>NZ_GL501406.1 GCF_000152145.1 Oscillochloris trichoides DG-6 | reverse complement strand
TGGTGAGGGTGCGTGGACCTAGGTTCCCAGCGGGTTCCCCGCCAGTAGGATCGGCGCTGCGGTGTTTCACGACCCGGTTCGGGATGGGACGGGGTGGGACCACCGCGCTAACCACACACCCACTGGTATACAGTGAGCGGTTCATTGGCTGAACCGTCCTACCGTACCAACTGATGCCCTGCGTTTGCTCAGACCCACCCCTCGTGTGCGCCGCACACGCCGGGGGAGGGAAGCCCTCGACTCTGCACTCGAGTCACCTCCACGCCTCGCGACGCGTCCAGTGCTCGCTGCGTACCCCAGTCATCTCCTGGGAGTCTTACCAGCCTATAGCTGCGAGAGTACTCATCTTGAGGCACATTTCCCACTTAGATGCTTTCAGCGGTTCTTGTTTCCGAACATAGCTACGGAGCCTGCAGGACGCCCCACAACTCCTCCACCAGCGGTTCGTCCAGCCCGGTCCTCTCGTACTAGGGCCAGCCCCTCGCAATACTCTAAGCGCTCAGAGCGGATAGAGACCGAACTGTCTCACGACGTTCTGAACCCAGCTCGCGTGCCGCTTTAATGGGCGAACAGCCCAACCCTTGGGACCTACTCCAGCCCCAGGATGCGACGAGCCGACATCGAGGTGCCACGCTCCGCCGTCGATATGAACTCTTGGGCGGTCTGAGCCTGTTATCCCCGGGGTAGCTTTTGTCCGTTAAGCCACAGCCTTTCCACACAGCACTGTGGGATCACTACGACCGACTTTCGTCCCTGCTCGACCTGTCTGTCTCGCAGTCAAGCACCCTTGTGCCGTTGCACGCGCTCGTGGATGGCCATCCCACGTGAGGGTACCTTTGTGCGCCTCCGTTACCTTTTGGGAGGCGACCGCCCCAGTCAAACTACCCACCAGCCACCGTCCCCGCGGCCTGCGGGTGAGGATGGACCGCAACGAAGAGTGGTATTTCACCAGTGGCTCCCCGACCCCCGCGAGGGCCGGTTCTCTGCCTCCCACCTATCCTACGCATCGCAGCGATCTATCCGATGGCAAGTTGTAGTAAAGCTCCACGGGGTCTTTTTGTCCCGCTCTGAGTTGGCCGCATCTTCACGGCCACTGCAATTTCACCGAGCCCCTAGTTGAGACAGTGCCCAGATCGTGATGCCTTTCGTGCGGGTCGGAACTTACCCGACAAGGAATTTCGCTACCTTAGGACTGTTATAGTTACAGCCGCCGTTTACCGGGGCTTCGGTTCGGAGCTTGCACCCCTCCCCTTAACCTTCCGGCACTGGGCAGGCATCACCCCCTATACGTCAGCTTGCGCTTTGAGCAGGGAGCTGTGGTTCTGTTATCCAGTCGCCCGGGCCTGGACCCTGCGGCTGCCTCGTGCTCCACCCGCGAGGGGCTTCACACTACACGCAGCACCCCTTCTTCCGAAGGTACGGGGTCAATTTGCCGAGTTCCTTAACTAGGGATCACTCGTTCACCTTGGTCTCCTCGACCAGCCCACCTGTGTCGGTTTGCGGTACGGTCATGTCTGGTCTCCCGAGCCGACCTTTCTCGGCTGTCCAGGTGCCTCGCCCTTGGCCGTGGATTCCTCCGTGGCCTCGGCATTGCCTCTCGGTCAGCGCGTCAGGGGATTTGCCTCCCAACGCTCCCTACCGGCTTACACGGCGCTCGTCTCGCCGCGGCGACTCCCCCCCAGCATTCGGCATTGGTCAAACGACCAGAACACGGTATCGGAATATCAACCGATTGTCCATCGGCTTCGCCCTTCGGCTACGCCTTAGGCCCGACTCACCCGCCGCGGTGTACCCGTGCGGCGGAACCCTTGGGCTTGCGGTGGTGGGGGTTGCGACCCCACTTCTCTGTTACTCATTCCGGCATTCGCACTCGTTGGCGCTCCACCAGGACTTCCGTTCTGGCTTCTCTGCCCCAACGACGCTCCCCTACCGAGGATCACTCCTCCCGCAGCGTCGGCACACTACTTTGCCCCGGTGAAGCATCGGCGCAGCGCTACTCGACCAGTGAGCTATTACGCACTCTTTTAAGGGTGGCTGCTTCTAAGCCAACCTCCTGGTTGTCTGCGCGGCACCACAACCTTTCCCACTGAGTAGTGATTTGGGGGCCTTAGCTGGCGGTCTGGGCTGTTTCCCTCTCGACGACGGATATTCGCACTCGCCGTCTCACTCGCGGTGCTCGCGCGTCGGTATTCGCAGTTTGCCGTCGCTTGGTAAGCGGTGAAGCCCCCGCACAACAACAGTGCTCTACCTCCGACGGCGACTAAGCCGCGGCTGTACCTCAATACATTTCGGGGAGAACGAGCTATCTCCATGTTCGATTGGCATTTCACCCCTACCCACAGTTCATCCGAGCGGTTTGTAACCCACACCGGTGCGGCCCTCCACGTCCTGTTAGGGACGCTTCAGCCTGACCATGGGTAGCTCACATGGTTTCGCGTCTACCTCCGGCGACGATGTCGCCCGTGAAGACTCGGTTTCCCTGCGGCTCCAGCTGTTTCTGCCTTAACCGCGCCACCGAAGGTAACTCGCCGGATCATACTCCAAAAGGCACGCGGTCAGGCTTGACTTACGCCCTAGCCCTCCCACGGCATGCAAGCACACGATTTCAGGGTCTCTTTCACTCCCCTCACCGGGGTACTTTTCACCGTTCCCTCACGGTACTGTTCGCTATCGGTCGCAACGTGTAGCTTGCCTTAGAGGGTGGTCCCCCTGGCTTCCGCCCAGGTTCTTCGTGCCCGGACGTACTCAGGTACCGAACCCGTCTCGGTCGTCAGCGGCTACGCGACTCTCACGCGCTCTGGTGCGGCTTTCCAGACCGCTTCGCCTGCTGACTCAGGAAAACGTGGATACCGGCCAGTATCCGTGTTCGGCCCTACAACCCCAGACCGGCAACGGTGGCCCCTTGACACCGGCCTGGTTTAGGCTCTTACCCGGTTCGTTCGCCACTACTACGGGTGTCGTTCTCTCTTCCTCCGGCTACTGAGATGTTTCAGTTGGCCGGGTGCCCTCCACTTACGTGGTACCGCCGAAGCGGTGGGTTGCCCCATTCGGAGATCTGCGGATCACAGCCTGCGTGCGACTCCCCGCAGCATATCGGAGCGGTGCCCCGTCCTTCATCGGCACGTTGCGCCATGGCATCCGTCGTGTGCTCATGGTGTCTTCCCTCCGCCTGCGTCCACGGCGCTCGCGCGCGGTGGGCCGACGGTGATGTCTTTATGCATTCGCAGTGCATCAGTTGGTAAGGTACGACGGGT
>NZ_GL501404.1:2749229-2750926 GCF_000152145.1 Oscillochloris trichoides DG-6 | reverse complement strand
CACTTCGGGCAGCAACCACCTCTTCGCGAATTCTTCCGTGCGTGGAGTGAGCAGATCAGTCGTGGGGCCGGTGTCGCAGGGCAGTGGTCACAGCAGACCGCAAACCGCGTGAATCACTGGTTGACGATACCGCAACGCGGCGATTGGTGGAATGAATCAGCGCATCAGTGCCCGTGCACCGATGGGGAACCGCTTCTTAACAGCACGTCCTCTTTAGGGGTAGGCGGGGCAGTTGCGGTAATGTGGAGCAATCTCACCGCTCCAACACGACACGATCAGGGCTATCTCACGATCGGTGTTCGCCCAGAAGGAAAACCGCACGTACCATATCGGCAAGTTATTCGCTCAGGCCCATACACCATCGATTCGATTGAGCAGGTGCTTGGTGGCCAACAGCGGATTGGGTATGGTAATGGACAAAGCTCTCTGGCACGCGCCAATCCGACACCTATGATCAAACGGGGGCCGCTTGGATTAGGGGGAGCGCTTGGCGGTGCCTTTATTATTGATGCAGGGTTGCAAGGTGTCCTTGATCTATCCAAGTGTCTAACTGGCGGGCAGCGTCTTCATAATATGGCGGTCTCTGGTTTAACGGGAGTTCTTGCCGGAATTGGTGGTGCGGTTGCTTTTACGGTTCTTATGCCTGCATTAGCACCGTTCTTTGGAACAGGTTTTCTTGTTACGGCTGCTGCTGCAACAATCAGCGCCGGTATTGGTTTCGGAATTAGTAATTATGGCATACTGCCAAGATGGCGCTCGGAGTTACAATATCCATAGGGCTTATGGACGCAAATTCCTGCGGCACCAAATACGTCCATAATGCGGTTATGTACACACAAGTACGAGAGTGAAGCTAATTGATATGTATGATGGAAAACGTCTTCGAGGAAGCCTAACTATACTTGCCTTTATTTGCATTCAGGTTGGTATCATATTCCAGATTCTGATTGAAGAACCCTTCAGTCGCGCGATGCTCATCAGTATGCTTGTTGGAATCGGGATTGGAGGCGGGATATCCTGGTTGATATATCCCCAATGGGATGCAATTAACTACGGACCAACTGATAAACAAGTCCCAGCCTCTTCGCAGATGATGAAGATGGCGCTCATGTTTGTGATCATCGCGCCCGGAATATTCAATATTTTTTTTCGTAACACACCAACCGTTGGCATCGTGCTCGTTGGAGGGATGAGCTTTGGCATTGTATTCCTTACCTACGCATTGCTCTCACTCCTTATTGCGCCAATCTGGTATGGGCACAATAAGAAGCGAGAGCCGCGTGATTCGTAGTGTTCCTGGTGACCACTGAATCGACTACGGCCTGCTGGGGCGACCGATCACGGTCACCGACCCGCGCAACCACGTCACGACCTTCGGCTACGACCCGCTCAACCGCCTGACCAGCCTCACCGACCCGCTGAACCGAACGATGGGCTACATCTACGACGCCCGCGGACTGCTGACGCGCTGGGAGAAGGCCGACGGAACCGCCGTGAACTACGGCTACACCCCCACCGGCCAGCGATCCTCGGTGACAGCGCCACACCTGAGCATTGGCTACGGCTACGATGCGGCCGGGCGCATGACGACGATGACCGACGCGAGCGGGACAACAACCTTCGCCTACGACCAGGCGAGCCGACCACTGACCGTGACGCTGTCGCTCGGTGGCAGTGTGGGCTACCGCTACGACGCT
>NZ_GL501404.1:2747629-2748276 GCF_000152145.1 Oscillochloris trichoides DG-6 | reverse complement strand
TACTTGCCCGGTTAGCAGTTGCGGCAGGATCGGGGTTTGCATTGTCGCTACTTGCCGATGGGATTGCTAATCAACGGCCTGACTGGAAGACTTGGTGGAATGATAGGCCGGAATGCAATTGTGCACCTGTCACTTCTCCAACTCTTCTAGGGGTTATACCGGGCCTTATTCCAGGTAGTGCACTTGGCGTAGGATATGCTATGGGTTTAGGTAAAGATACAACAGAAACACTAGTGCCTGGCAATAAAGGAAATATTACTCCTCAACGTATTGCGGTTCTTGAGGATGAAATCGCAAGATACAATTCGCAAGCAGCCCGAAGTGAACTTGAGGCTATGACAAAGGGGCGTCAGGTTCGGGTTCAAGTTCGGCCAAACTTTGGAATTGGAGAGGGGGTAAGAGGAACCTCCGGTACAATGTCTTTAAAGTTAGACGGCATGCTCGTATTCGGAGTGGGGGTAGATGTTGTTGTGCAGTTGATAGGGGATAATTCATTGTGCTTGTCAAGGCGTGACAAATTTAACCGTGCATTGCTTGCAGGAGGTCTAACGTACTTAGCTGGAGGGTTTGGTACGGCTGTAGGGAGTTATGTACGAAGTGCTGGCTACGGGGCAGGATGGCAAGCAGCAGCGGGTATTACATCAGGT
>NZ_GL501404.1:2745020-2746471 GCF_000152145.1 Oscillochloris trichoides DG-6 | reverse complement strand
GGTCAACCTGGTTGATCCAAGCGGTCATATTGCTTGGGTACCAGCAATCGGAATGGCACTATTAGTAGGCACTGGACTAGGTGTAACTGCACTGGCCTTCGATAATGCTATGAGTAGTGGGCCAAATAGTGAATGGTGGAATAGTATTCCTTGTGGATGTACTTCAATGTCAGATGCTTCCAATTGGGATGCTTTATCTCATTGGTTAGTAGGAATGGGTATAAGTGCCCCGATTGCATTTGGAGGACTAACGCAGGAGTTCTCAAAGGCAAGAGCAACTCCTCCTTGGATTAGCCAGGCTGGCTTAGAAGCCCTGGAACAGAACAAATCATTCACTAAACACATTCTAGACCGTATGCCCTACCGTACCCAGTGGAATCTAGGCTTACTTGCATCTAAAGGTAATGGGATCCCAGGGTTAGGTTTAACGGGTTCCTCATTACTAGGTGGTGGATTAGGATTATTATCGCAACTCGGCTCTGACATTTTTGGTCAGCGCTGTCTCTCGCCCCGTCAAATTACTATTCGTGCTTTAACAAGCTTTGGTTTGAGCACGCTCGCTGGAGCCGCAGGAGTCAGCTTAGCTGCACTGCTGCCGACAACGGCCTCTGCCTTTGCAGTGGGTGCTGTATCTCTTGCTGGAGCAACTATTGTTAGTGCTGCATGGGATAGACCATTACCAGGTAGCGGAAAGTCAGTGAGGAGTCACTTGTTGGAATACTTTGGAGCTAACTAGTCATTCTTGAAGATATGAGTATCATGGCTCCTCCTGAGCGGTAGACCTCCGTATCTATCGATCGGGAGTGAACTGTGAACAAGAACGCGTCACATTTACCTTGTCACCGACAGATACGCCATGTTTGAGAGGAAATATTATGCTACAATCAAAAACTCAAAGGAAGTTAATTTCGGTTTTTTTGTTCATTTTGTTCTCCACTATTGTTACTATTTTCGTTATAGACTCTCCTTCTTCTCCGATTACAATATTAGGTTGTATAACCGGTATTGCTTTGGGTTTAGTCGCCTGCCAGTGGTTTGTTAATGAATGGAGTAGGGATCAAATTTTACAGACACAAAACAGTAGTGCCGAAAAATACAAAATAGCCATCATTTGCAGTATTCTTGGTATCGCTTTATCTGGTGTCATTCAAAGCATTTTTTCTGGTACACTCGTCACATTTATAATTATCGCCTTTGCAATGGGTGTAGTTATTATAAGCGGTTGGTCGTTTTTTTATCACCCCCCGGACATGCCCAACTAATACCAATTACCCCCGGTGGCACCACATTAAGCCAGAGCGCGACCTACGACGCAGCCAACCTGAACGGCCTGCCGGTGCAGTACGACGCCAACGGCAACCTGCTGAGCGACCCGACGGGCCAGGTGCTCGCCAGCATGCGCTACTCGATAGACAAGTAGCGGGAAGTTCTAGTGAGTCAAGCAAGACTAC
>NZ_GL501404.1:2709142-2744095 GCF_000152145.1 Oscillochloris trichoides DG-6 | reverse complement strand
CACAACCCAGTTCTCTTTTTTGGAGCTATTGCTAGTGGGATCGCTTTGTGTGTCGGAATATATGCGGCTATTCATCCCGAGTGGTGGGAAAACAAGCCACAACAGTGTTACGGCTCCCAAGCGTAAACGCTTGGGCTTCAAAGGGATGCCGCCCCATCCCTTGTCCTCTTTCGAGAACGAAGGTTGGTGTGTGGCCTGTTGCTGCACTTGCCTGTGCTGGCTCTCAGGTTGGCCCCTTCCGCCGAACCAGTGCGCCACGTGACCATGAGCTTTTTACCCGACGATGGATTGCTCGTCGGAACGCCCAAAACTCAACTGGAAGCTAGGAGCAGTGCGAACAGTTATCCAGTGAGGTGTTCCAGCTTGGCAAAACTGGCCAATAAGCGGCGCTCTTTGTCGGCGAACTTGACTGTCACCTCTTCATCGTTTTCGATCAGGCGGCTACTCACCACCACCCCGTCACCAAAGGTGGGGTGGTGGACGTGTTGCCCCGGCGCAAAGGTGGGGCTGCTGGGGGCGGCGGGGCGTGGTGGACGCGCAGCCGTCTTGGGGGGCGGGCCAGCAATGGTGCTGCGCGCCGTGAACATGCTGCTCTGGGCGGGTGGGGCCGTGGTTTTGCGCTGCTGCTTCGTCTGCGCCAACAACTCCTTGGGGATGTCGGCTAAGAAACGCGTGCGGGTGGTGATGTTGCTGCGCCCGAAGGTAGCGCGGCGGAAGGCGTAGCAGAGGTAGAGCCGCTGGCGTGCCCTGGTCATACCAACATAGAGCAGCCGCCGCTCCTCTTCGACCTGCTCGCGCTCGTTGAGCGAGCGACTGTGGGGTAACAAACCCTCTTCCAACCCGACCAGAAAGACAACCGGGTACTCCAGCCCTTTGGCTTGGTGCAGCGTAATGCAGGTGACGGCATCGGCCTTGTCTTCGAGTTTGTCTACCTCGGCCACCAGCGCTACCTCTTCCAAAAAAGTGGATAGCTGGGATTCTAGCGGCAAATGGTTATACTCGTTCATGACGTTGCGTAACTCCTGCACGTTACGCCAGCGATCTTCGGCCTCTTCGGAATCATACTCCTTGAGCAGCGTCTCGCGCACCTCAAGGCAGATCATCATGGCATCAAAGAGATCCGTCAGGGGCAGACTGTTGCGCATGGTGAGGATCTGATCGATGTTGGCCAGAAAGCCGAGCAGTGCGCTGCGCGCACGTGCCGCAAAGGGGCTGGTGCCAACTTCAATCTCGCGCAGGGCTTGGTAGAGCGGCACGCCCAACTCGTTAGCCCAACGAGTCAGTTCGGCTTCGCTGCGCTCGCCGATGCCACGCGGCGGCCAGTTGAGCACCCGCGTCAGGGCGACATTATCGTAGGGGTTGGCGGTGAGGCGCAGGTAGGCCAAAACGTCCCTGATCTCTTTGCGATCATAGAAGCGCGTGCCGCCGATGATCTGGTAGCGCAGCCCGTGTTGGATGAATGCCTCTTCGAGTGCGCGGGATTGGGCATTGACGCGGTACATCACCGCACAATCGCCATAACTCACCTCGCCACTCGCCACTAGGCGCGCAATCTCGTCGGCGACAAAACTGGCCTCGGCATCCTGATCGTAGCCCTCGTGCAGACTCACCTTGGTGCCACTCCCATTATCGGTCCACAGGTTTTTGCGGTGCTTCTGCTTGCCACCACCGGCGATCACCGCCTGGGCAGTATCGAGAATGGCTTGGGTACTGCGGTAATTCTGCTCCAGCAGAATCACCTGGGCATCGGGGTAATCCTGTTCAAACTGGAGGATATTGCGGATGTCGGCACCGCGCCACCCGTAGATGCTCTGGTCATTATCGCCAACCGCGAAGAGATTATGGCGCTGAGCGGCAAGTTGCTTCACCAGCGTATACTGAGCGCGGTTGGTATCCTGATACTCATCCACCAGCAGGTAGGCGTAGCGGCGCTGATAATGCCCCAACACCGCCGGATGCTGCTCAAAGAGATGCACCATCTCCACCAGCAGATCATCAAAATCGAGGGCGTTACTCTGGCGCAGTAACTGTTGGTAGCGCTCGTAACAGCGCGCAACGATCTCATCCAGATAGGTGCGGTTCAGACGGGCATACTCGGCGGGGCCAACCAGTTCGTTCTTGGCGCTAGAGATACGGGCCAGCATGGCGCGTGGCGCATACTTCTTCTCATCCAGGTTGAGTTCGCGCACCACGCGGCGCATCAGGCGCTCCTGGTCATCGCCATCATAGATGACAAAATCGCGCTCACGCCCCAGATGGACACTATCGCGGCGCAAAAAGCGCGCACACAGGCTATGGAACGTCCCGACCGTCAGCGCGTAGGCCGCCTCTTCACCCACCAGATGCACGAGGCGCTGCTTCATCTCACGCGCAGCCTTATTGGTAAACGTCACCGCCAGGATCTGGTACGGGTCTACCTGCAACGCACGGATCAGATAGGCGACGCGATGGGTCAACACACGGGTTTTGCCACTGCCCGGCCCAGCCAGCACCAACACCGGCCCATCTACGGCTTGGACAGCGCGTTGCTGGGCGGGGTTCAGACCAGTGAAGAGATCGTCGGGCATCGGGGTACCTCCTGCACCAAGTGGAGTCATCGCGTACTGGTATGGTAGGAGGTTGGCGGGGAGATGTCAAACGTGATGTATGGGTAGGCAGGGCATGTGCAAATTCTTTGGGGCTGCGCCCCAAGCCCCATTTTTTGTGGTGTTTTGGCGGCTTCGCCGCCAAAACACCACAAAAAAATATCTTCGGGGGCGGCGAATCCGCCCAACCCTTCCCATACTACAGTTAGGCCGTAGCGATGTCGGTGCTGGTGGTCTGCACCTCATCGTGGGCAGGCTCACCGGCCTTATTGGCGGAGGTGTCGGGGCGAATGAGCTTCGCATCGAGGCGGAACATCGCCACGATACCAATCACCTGCACGATGGCGAAGGGCAGGATGCTGGCATAGTGAACCAGCGAGTACTTCTCGATCAGGCCATTCTGCACCAGGCCATTATGGATGAAGAACATCCCGAAGACGAAGAGAGCTACGGCGGGGCAGATCAGAGCGTAGCTGCCAGGGCTGCGGCCCTCGCCCCACAGGTAGGTGCGCAGATAGTTGACGCGATTCATCACCGAGTAGCCGAAGACCCCGATGAAGATCTGGAGGCCGAGGATGATGCTGGTAAAGATGAAGTTCTGGTACGGCTCGGTGTGGGCCTCGAAGGCGCTGTGCAGGCCGTGGTTGATACGAATGATCGCGATACCGAACAGAGTCAGCACCGGGATGAGCACCCACAGGCTGGGCGCGGCTTCAACGGCCAAGCCATGCTCCAGCATCCCACGGAAACCAAGCGCCACCACGATGAAGGCCAGCAGCACTGCCGCACTCAGGAAGAAGATCGAGGTGAAGATGCTGACCGCCACGGTGAGCTTGACGCTGCTCATCGCCGCTGGAGCCGCCGCGCCCACGCCAACCATCACGAAGGCCATCACCGACTGGAGCTGGCCGAGGTGGTTATTGCGCGTGCAATCGAAGAAGCCGGTTGCGACGGCGCGCCCAAAGAAGCTCAGGAAGGTGCGGATGGCGAAGATGCCAATCGCAATAAAGGCCGTTAGTGAGAAGGGGAAGAGGTACTCAACGATGTTCCACAGCCCCGGCACAAAGATCGCGCCGACGACGAAGAGCACGTTTACCGTCATCGCAAAGGTGAGCGGACGTGCCATCAGGCCGACCGAGGCATTGGTCTCGTTGAGTGTGATGAAGGCCGATGTCTTGCGGTAGTGGCCAAACTCGCGGATGTTCCAGACCAAGCTGCGCAGGTGGCGCACCGCAAAAAAGATGATCATCGCCATGGCCACGAGGGTTAACCCCTGTGAGACGAGCGAGGCTTTGGCCATGAATGCAGCAATACTATCAAAGGTGACAATCGGAGTTTTTGGGTGCGGAATCAGGAAGTTGAGCCAGATAAAAAAGGCGACGGCCATACCACCATTGCCGAGTGCGGCGAGAAAATAGAATGGATTGTAGCGGGTGCCAAGATTCTTGCGTAGACCAAACCAGCGAGCGAACATACGGTTTTTCTCCTGACGTGCAAAGGTTGATTTCGTCCTTCGCACATAAGATGCACCGTAATTAGGGAAGGTTACACAGATTCTGGGCGAATTTTTTCAATTCACCCAGAATTGTGGGGGGGCTGGGGCGAAGCCTCCCCCTACGGCCTAATCTTCCGCAGCATCGCAATCAGGCGCTCATAATCATCATTGAGCAGGCTCGCCAACTCGCGCCCGGCCCAGATCAGGTAGGCGTGGCCATCGGGGTGGGCCTGGGCCACGTTGCGGATGAGGGTGGCCAGGACATCCTCGCCGGGGATCTGCGGGCTGAAGAGCAGGGTACGGAAGAAGTCGCTGGTAGCACAAAATGCCACGAGTTCGGCGTCATCGCATGGATAGACACTGTAGTGAACGGGTGGTGGATGCGGCGGCAGATACTGGTAGCAGCGTTCGCCATGGCGAAAACCGACCGTCAGTGCCGCGAACTCGGTCTGAAGTACCTCCGAGAGATCGGGATGCGCCTGATAGATCTCGGCGTCGTAGAGCTCGCGCCCACTGTAGGTACGCCCGCGCATCACCGCCCGCCCGCCCGGTTCGCGGCTCACGGTGCGGATCTCGTAGACCAGCCCATACACCGCGAGGTCGCTGGTCGTTGTCTGGGCGCGCACGAGGGTACCGACCGTCGGAGCTTGCAGGAGCGTGTAGACCCCGGCGGTAAAGCGGGTCGTCGAGGACTCGATCACTTCACCGATGCGTTGCATCATCGCTACCCCTTCACAAAGGACTTACTCTCTTGCTTGGCCGACATCCCGACCGCTGCTTCGGCGCGGTAGAGGCTACTTTCGAGCATGCGCTGGAAGGTGCGCCGATCTGCGCTGCGCACTACCGCCTGTTCGTGGGCGCGTTCGAGTGCCACCGGGTAGCCCTGGCCGCGTGCAGCCTGATCATAGACCAGGGCATGCACCAAGTCAACCTGATCGGGATCTTGGGCTACCCAACGCGGAATCTCGATGCGCGCTAGTTCGCGCCCGATGCGCATATAGAAGAAGTGGATGAGATGCTCGCCGTAGGACTCGATATTAATGCGGCTCATCGAGATGCACAACGGGCCACGTTGACCTTCGCGCAGTTGGGCCGCCAGCACATCCGCGTCCACGAGGCGTTCGCAGGGGGCGCACGGCGGCATCCCGGTGGCATCAATGGCGCTACACTTGGCACACACCGCCCCGCGTCCGGCGGCCACATCCACATCGGGGCAGAACATGAGCCGAATAACCCCCACCAGTTCGGGGGAGCGCGGGCGGCTGATGTACGAGGCCACCGGGATGTTGCGTTGGCGCATGGTGTTGAGATAATCGAGGTAGCGTTGCAGAAAGTGGGTCTGCACGAAACGCTCGGCCCCAGCCAGCGTCCAGCGGATGAGCGTGCCATCCTGGAGCGCCAACGCAGGCAGATCGTCGGTGAGGAACTCATCGGCGAGCGCCACCAGGGCCACCCCTTCGTCCACATCGCGGCGCGCACTCAGGTAGTTGCCCTCAATCGCCACCCGATTGATCCCATCACCCAGGTAGAGATCTTCGTCGCGGTAGTAGAGCATGGGGGCCGAACTGAGGCGCGCCAGGGGCTGCTCACCGTAGCGCAGAAAGACGCGCCCGATGTTGATCAGGTAGTAGGCGGCGCTGCCGTGGCGATCCAGATCGATCTGCGAGCCATCACTGGCCACCAGCGCGTAGTTGCTGGGCACCTCTGACAGATCGCGGGCGGTGTCGAGTGGCTCGACTGGGCGTGCCAGCAACCAACTAAACGCCTCGCGGCTCAGATTGACCGCTGCGGCCCAATGCTGCTCTTTGCCCGCCTCTTCACTGTAACGCGCCACAACCCGCGAGATGCGGGCCGTATTGGCGGCAGCACCCTGGGCAGTGGTGCTGCTCATTTGGCGTACCTGCTGGCTGAGGGTGGTCAGATCGAGGCCCATAACGTTCCCTCCCGTGGGTCACAGTTCTAGTGTAGAGTATATCCAAGAACGAACAAACGTGCAAGGGTTTGCCCCATGTTATGATGCCCCCCAACCAACCAGCCATGAAAGCCGCGCAACCAGTATGCCAATCGAAACCTACCAAGACGCCATCAACTATATTTACCGCTTCATTGACCCGTTACGCAAACCGGCTACCAGCATTGCCGATGCTGAACTCAACCTCGAACGGGTACGCGCTCTGCTCCACACCCTCGGTGATCCGCACCACCATGTGACCACGGTGGTGGTGGCGGGAACCAAGGGCAAGGGGAGTAGTTGCGCCATGCTGGAGGCCATCCTGCGGGCGGCGGGGCTGCGTGTGGGTCTCTGGACCTCGCCGCACCTGAGTTCCTACCGCGAGCGTATCCAGATCAACCGCGAGATGATTAGTCAGGCCGATCTGATCCGCCTGACGGCCCACCTGCGGCCCTTGATTGATCGCTTTGACCCACAGCCCTACGGGCCACCCACGACGTTCGATGTGACCTTGGCCTTGGGGTTGTGCTACTTCGCCGAGCGCCAAGTAGATCTCGCGGTGGTTGAGGTGGGTCTAGGTGGGCGCTTCGATGCCACCAATGTCCTGACCCCGGTAGTTTCGTTGATCAGTTCGATCAGCTATGACCACATGGCGATTCTCGGTGCCACGCTGGCCGAAATTGCCGACAACAAGGCCGGGATCATGAAGCCGGGCGTCCCGGTGGTGACGGTGCCGCAACGTCCGGGTGCGGCGGCAGTGCTGGTGCGCGAGGCCGAAGAGGTGGGTACGGATCTGTATGTGGCGGAAGAAGCGGGGCTGCGTGGCCCGCAGACACTTAGCCCCTACCCCACCCGTCCCGCACCGGGGCAGTTGCGCGGCATGTTCCAGCACGAGAATGCCCGGCTCGCGCTGGGTGCGGCGATGCTCCTGGCGCAGCGCGGCTTCCCCATCTCCGACGCCGCGATGGCCCAGGGGTTAGCCACTGCCCAGTGGCCGGGGCGCTTCGAGGTGCTGCCGGGGCGTCCGTGCATCCTGTTGGATGGGGCGCACAATGGCGATTCGGCCCAGAAACTGATGGTGGCGCTGCGTGCCGAACTGACCTTTGAGCGCTTGATTCTGGTGCTAGGTACTTCACGCGACAAGGATATTGAGGGGATTGTGGCGGCGCTGGTGCCGCATGCAGCGGCGCTGGTGATCACCCGTTCAGTCCATCCCAGAGCGATGGATCTTGATCGGGTAGCGACAATAGCGCAGCCCTATCTACGTGGGAGTATTGATCTGGTGCCCGATATTGGGGATGCGTTGTTGCAGGCCCAGGCGCTGGCTACCCCCAACGATCTCATCTGTGTGACGGGATCGCTGTTTGTGATCGGGGCAGCCCGCGAGATCCTGGGTTTGGCCGTGGCGGATTGAGCCTACAGCCCCATGCCATTCAGTACGTCCATCACGCGCATCATCGCCAGCGTGAGGTGGGGATGCGAAGCCTCGAACTCCTTGATCACAGCGGGTAGGCCACGCTGGAACTCGGTATCAAGGACGGTATCACCTGGAGCCTCAACCTCGGCAATGGCAGCCATGGTCTGTTCGTGAAGGCTTTGCAGGGTGGGGTTGTTGGGATCAGCGGCGGCGGCGGCGGCGAGTTCGGCTCGCATCTGCTCAAGCCGCTCGCGCAGAGGTTGCTGGCGCATCAGGCGCTCCTTTGCTGAGGCTCTGGCAACGCCCGCACTGTGGGGCGGCCGGTATCGGTATTATACGCGAGAACGGGGGGAGTGTTCAGCTATGCGGGTTCTTTTTCCTGTTGGTGTATTGGGGGTGCTGTTGGCCGCAATTATGCTGACAACCCAGCGCCCGTCGCTGCCGCTTCATCCTGCCTCCGCCACTGCGTTGGCGGGCTTGGCCGGGATGACGCTGGCCCAAACCGACGTACCACCTAGCCCCATCCCAGCCCCACCCACACCGGCCTACGCGCCCGCGCCACCCGGCCAGCGCCCCTATGTGCCTATTCTCATGTACCACTATGTGCGCACGGTTGATGCCAACCTTGATCCGTTGGGCTATGACTTGTCGGTGACGCATGATCAATTGGCGGCCCAACTGGCCTGGTTGCAGTCCCAGGGCTATGCGACAATCACCGTCTCGACCCTCGCCGCCTGTATGCGTGGCGAGGTGCCATGCCCGGCCCATGCAGTGGCGCTTACCTTCGATGATGGCCATCTCGATGCCTATACGGATGCTTTGCCTCTGTTGCAGCAGTATGGGGCAGTGGCGACCTTCTATATTGTGCGCGGCTTTGTTGGCCAAGAGGCGTATATGGGTTGGGATGAGATTCGGGCACTGGCGCAGGCGGGCATGGAGATCGGGGCGCATAGCATTAGTCACCTCGATCTGACGACGCTCAGTTATTATGAACAAGTGGATCAGATCGCCCGTGCAGGCCAGGAGATCGCCGCCGAGGTTGGCGTGCCGGTGCGGAGTTTCTGCTACCCGGCGGGGCGCTTCAACCCCGACATCGCCACGATTACGCGGGATGCGGGCTATACCAGTGCGACCACGACCATCCAGGAGGGGCCACAGGATGACCCCTACACCCTGCCGCGTCTGCGCATCTATGGGGCGATGGATCTGGATGGCTTTGCAGCTACGGTAGGGGCGTATCGGTAACGGCACTACTCCACCTGCACAATCTGTTGCGCACTTACCGTGGCCCCGCTAGGGGCCAGCACCCGCAGGCGCAGGCTGTAGATGCCGGGGGGTAAGCCACCCAGCGACCAGACTCCCAATAGGCCGTTCTCAACCGGGGTGGCTCCTTGGCTGATCGGTTTCCATACCTCCGGGTTGCTGCCTGCCCCGTATTCGAGGCTGAAGGGGCCGCGTGCGGTGCCACTGATAAACGCTTGCCCTCCACCCACCCGCCCGTTCGTGCCGATGGGGTTGAGCAGCGCCACCGTCTGGGTCGGGTCGAGTGGCGGAGGACAGGGCTTGGTGGGGGGTTGCGGCACGTTCCGCGCTGCCCACTCGCGGAACTCAGGCGGGTAGATCGCATACTGTACTTCGCGTACCTGATCCGCCGGGGTGTAGGGCTGCGCCAGGCATGTGCCATCCCCACCCACTCGCACCATCTGGTAGACCACATCCTCATTGGTTGGGGCGGTTCCGGCGACAAAAAGCTCCGTGATCGGGTGCGGGCATGCCTCACCCGCACGCCCACCAGTATCGGCACAGACGAGTGCCTCTTCAACATTGGGCGGGCGGTTGAAGGGCTGGGTCGGTCGCCCCTGATGGTAGGCCAGCATCAGATCGCGCCAGATCAGCCCGGCTCCATTCGATCCGGCCACTTCGGCCATGGGCGAACTATCATTGTTGCCCACCCAGACCCCAACCGTCACCTCGCTGGTGTAGCCTAACGCCCACGAGTCGCGCCAATCGTTACTGGTGCCGGTCTTGGCTGCGACGATCATATCGGGGAGTTCGAGGACATTGTTGCGCCCGAACATGAACCAGCGCGCCTGGTTGTCGCTCAGAATGTTGGAGATGAGGTAGGCAAGCGCTTCACTGGATGGCCCAAGTAGGGCCGGGCCATGTTGGGGTGTCCAGCGTTCAAGCACCGCGCCCCGGCTATTCGTCACCCTGAGGATGGCCACGGGCGGGGTGGCATGGCCAGCGTTGCGCAACCCATTGTAGGCCCCGGTCAGTTCGAGCAGACGCACCTCGTTACTGCCCAGCGCCATCGCCAGCCCATAACGACTCGGATCATCAAAGGTCGTGATACCCAAGCGGCTCATAAACTCAATAAAGTTGCCCACACCCACAAATTCCAACGCCTTAACGGCTGGGATATTGAGCGAGTTGGCCAGACTCATCCGCAGGCTGAGCGGGCCGTGGAACTTGTCATCATAGTTGCGCGGGGCATACACCATCCCATCCGGGGTACGCCATTCACTCGGCGTATCCCAAATCACCGTTGCGGGAGTCCAGCCGCGTTGCAGCGCCAGCACATAGACGAAGGGCTTGAGCGCCGAACCGGGTTGGCGGCGCGCCAGGGTGACATTGACCTGACCATCAGGGGCGTTGTAGTCTACGCTGCCCACCATGGCTAGAATCTGGCCATCGGGCGTCAGCATAATCACCCCGGCATTGGAGGCATTGCGATCACGCAGATCGGCGACGCGCTGCTGGGCCACCTGTTGGGCCGTGTTCTGCCATGTCAGATCGAGACTCGTCACCACGCGCAGCCCTGCGCGGTAGAGCAGATCGGGGCCATAGCGGCGTTCCAGGAGGTCGCGCACATAGAACGCGAAGTGCGGGGCGAGCAGATTCGTCTGGGGCGGGGTAAGGGTGATCGGGGTAGCAGCGATCTCTTCGGCCTGCGCGGGCGTGAGATAGCCCGCCTCCACCATCAGATTGAGCGTGACGCGTTGGCGCGCCTTCGCAGCGGGCATATTCTCAAAGGGGTTATAGCTGCTTGGCGATTGGGGCAACCCAGCGATCAGAGTAGCCTCGGCGGCGCTCAGTTCCCAAACATGCTTACCGAAGTAGGCTTGCGCGGCGGCCTCGACCCCATAGGCTTGCGCCCCATAGTAGATCTCATTCAGATAGAGCGTAAGGATCTGATCTTTACTATACTCACGGCTGACTCGATAGGCCAGAATCGCCTCGCGCAGCTTGCGCTCATAACTGCGCTCGTTGCGTTCAGTCGAATCGAGCAGGATCGAGCGTACCAACTGCTGCGTAATCGTACTTGCTCCGCTAACAATCTCACCGCTCTGATAGTTCTGCCATGCGGCACGCACAATCCCGCGCAGATCGACACCGGGATTCTCATAGAACCCGGCATCCTCCACCGCCACCGTTGCTTGCCGCAGTATGAGCGGAATCTGCTCGAAGGGCACCGGCGTGCGGATACCCGCATCGGGGCCAACCAACTCGTAGAGCAGCGTCGTGCCATCCCGCGCATAGATGCGGGTCGTCTCGAAGTTGCGATACTCGCGGATCTGCTGCGGGTCGGGCAGGTCGCTGCCATAGCGGTAGTAGAGCCACATTCCACCTGCCAGCAGCAACAGCGCCGCCAGCAATGTGAGTTTGAAACCAGCCAGAAAGAGGCGCAGCACAAAGGCAAGCAGCGGGTAGCGTTGACGGAAGTGGCCCTCCCGACGTGGTTGCGGGCGGCGGATAAAATGGGGGGGTGAAGGACGTTGGCGCACATCGGGATTATAGCATGCTCCACTCCTTTTGCGCCGCCCCCATCCCGCGTGCTATAATCGCCTATCAAACCTACCCCTACCACAAGGTGAGAGAGAGTTATGGCCCGCACAGCGCCCAACCAGCGAATGACTCTGCGTGCCCAATTGCAGGCGCTCTTTCAGTACGCCAGCGAGGCCGATCTTGAGGCCCAGATTAATATGCTCCTCGCCGAAGTGCTAGAGGAGACGCCCATCGCTGCGCCCCAACCCAGTATCCCCTGCGAGCAGAACGAAGATAACCGCATTGTGGTGACAGGCATGGGCATCGTCTCGCCCTTTGGGGTGGGGATCGAGTGCTTCTGGGAGGGCTTGGCGAGTGGCTGTAGCGCGGTGGGGCGGATTACCCACTTCGATCCGAGTAACTTTCCGTGCCAGGTGGCGGCCCAGGTACCCGATTTTATGCCCCAGGCATTTATGGATCTGCGCGAGGCGCGCCGCATGTCGCGGGCCAGCCAGTTTGCGGTGGCAGCGGCACGCATGGCGGTAGATGCGGCGGGCTTGCGGATAGACGCGGGCAACCGCGATGAGATCGGCAGCCTGATCGCCTCTAGCACCATCTCGATGCCCGATGTTGAGCAGGCCGTGATCACGATGATGCAGCGCGGCCCGCTGAAGATCAGCCCCTTCTTCATCCCGTCGGCGGTGCCGAATATGCCCTCTAGCCAAGTAGCGATCCAGTTAGGGCTGCGCGGCTACATCTCGGCCATCAGTACCGCATGCGCCGCCAGTTCGCAGGCGCTGGGCGAAGCCGCCGAGGTCATCCGGCGCGGCGATGCCGAGGTGATGCTGGCCGGTGGGGCCGAGGCCCCCATCAGTGCGCTCAGCCTAGGCTCCTTCTCGGTCATTCGCGCGCTGAGCACCGGCTTTAACGCTGATCCCTGCCGCGCCTCGCGGCCCTTCGATCAACTGCGCGATGGCTTTGTTTCGGCTGAAGGGGCCGGAGTTCTGGTTCTCGAACGCCTCTCTAGCGCCCGCCGCCGGGGTGCCCCCATCCTGGCCGAGATCCTCAGCTATGCCGCCCACGCCGATGCCTACCACGTCACCGCACCCGACCCGGAGGGTGGCGGGGCGATCCGGGCGATGCGTCGGGCATTGCAACGCGCCAAGATCAACCCGCAGCAGGTGGACTATATCAATGCCCATGCCACTTCTACCCCAGCGGGCGATCTGGCCGAAACCAAGGCGATCAAGCAGGTCTTTGGCGAATATGCCTATAGCGTGCCGATCAGTTCCAACAAGTCTATGATCGGCCACCTCACCGGCGCTGCGGGCGCAGTCGAGGCCGCCGCGACGATCCTGGCCATGCGCCACAGCCTGATCCCGCCGACGATCAATCTGGAGCATCCCGATCCCGCCTGCGATCTGGACTATGTACCCAATGTGGCCCGTCCGGCCACGATCCAGGTGGCAATCTCCAACTCGTTCGGCTTTGGCGGCGTCAATTCGGTGCTGGTGCTACGGAAGATGTAACCCCACTATGCCCTGGACAATCACCGGCCACGCGTGGGCCGTCCACCAACTGCAACACAGTATCCAGGCGGGCACTGATGCCCATGCCTATCTCTTCAGTGGGCCAGCCGGGCTAGGCAAGGCGCTACTCGCGCTGCAAATGGCCCAAGCGCTCAACTGCGAGGTGACACCAGGCGTACCCTGCCAGGAGTGCCGTTCGTGTCGGCGCATTGCGCGTGGCAACCACCCCGACGTGCGCATTGCGGGGATGGCCAGCCAAGGTGCGGCGCTCAAGGCCGACGAAGCAGCACGCCAGAAGGAGTTGAAGATCGCCACCATCCGCGAGTGGCAGCGCGACATCAGCCTGCGCCCCTACGAGGCGCGCCGCCGCGTCCTCATCCTCCACGACGCCGAGCGGCTAAATGAGGAGTCATCCAACGCCATGCTCAAGACATTGGAGGAGCCGCCCGACTACGCGACGATCATTCTGGTGGCCAACAGCACCGACCTGCTCCCCACGATTGTCTCGCGTTGCCGCGTGCTGCGCCTCCGCCCCCTCCCGCGCCGTCAGGTAGCTGATGCCCTCATTGCCCGCCACATCGTCGCCGCAGAGGCCGAGATGCTGGCTGCGTGGAGCTACGGGCGCATCGGCTGGGCACTCGACGCCATCGCCAACCCAGAACGCATCACGGCGCGCCAAGAGCAACTCGATGCGCTCCTAGCCCTTGATGGCCATGGCCGTGCAGCGGGGCTACGCTGGGCCGAACAGCGCGCCAAGGAGTACCGCAACGGTGAACAGGAGAGCGTCTTTGGCTGGCTCGAACTGTGGCAGGGCTGGTGGCGCGATGTACTCCTCGTCGCCACCGGCTGTGACGCGAGCGTCGTCAACATAGATCGCCGCCACGAACTGAACAAGATCGCCGCCCGCCACAGTCTCCCGATCATCCATAGCTTTGTGCAGCGCATCGGTACCTGCGCCCAGCAACTCCGCGAGAATGGCAACCCCCAGTTGGTGCTGGAGAATGTTGTGCTGCACCATCCCTAAGATCGTTTTTGGTTGTTTTTTGGCGGCGCAGCCGCCAAAAAACAACCAAAAACTCAACCCAGCATCCCCAAGACCACCAAGATCAACCCCAACCCGCCCGATGCCGCCGCCGCATAGTAGAGATTACGCGACCAGAACGCCGCCGAGTTGGCCAACTCCTGCTCACTCTTGCGGCTGATCATAAAGCGGTGCTTCGAGTCCTTGGGATGCTTCCCCACCGCCACCGATCCCTCCCGATCCACCGCGCAGCCCAGGAGATAGACCTTCGTCCCCACCGCCAGACTCTGCTCAACATGCGACTGACCGAGCGTGCGGGTCGCACCCGTCCAGGGCTTTTCATCCTGATCAAAACGATTGCCCGTCTCCAGCAGATCGAGATCAGCCCCCTCAGGCATCACCAGCGTCTTGCCGGTCTCATCACGCACATAGAACTTAATGCGGCGATCCTCACTGCGCAGTTGCTCACTGCGGCGCTCAACCGTCGTCTCGCGCTTGCCATCCGAGTCGGTTGAAGTGACGCGCTCCTCATACTCACGCGACTGGGTATAGTAATAGGCCACGCAGGGCTGGCCAGAGATCGGGCCTTTGAGCGGTGAATCGCATTCAATAATCCCCTCGATCTCACACGGCTGCGCCCAGCCATTCCCGCCCAACGTACTCGTAATTTTACGGTGAACCTCGGCCAGCAGTTGGGCGGTATAGGTATCGGCTGCATTCATCGCGTGGAGCGCATTGGCCTTGGAGCGCGCCACGAAGAAGCAGATCACCCCGACGATAAGCAGAATGACGCCGACGATAGCCATAAAGTCTGCTCCGTTTTCAACAACCTGGGAGCACACCATATTGCGCTCCCAGAAGAAGATCGGCGTGGGTTACTCCTTCTTGCCGAAGAGGCCGCCGAGGGTACTGGTGACGCTATCAATCACCGTAGAAGCGGCACTGACATCACTGCTCACCAAGCCATCAATCTGGGCCGCGAGCGGCTCCGGCAACTTCTCTTTGAGGAAACCCAGCACCGTATTCAACGCACCCTGGGCCTGCTCCTCACTAATACCAGTCTTCTCCTGGATGAGTTGGACAATTGTCATGCTCATGGGTAGCTCCTTCTTGTTAGGGCGGGTGTATGCACAGGTTCAGTATAGCAGAATCCCGCCCTTCCTTGACCATATTCAAAAAAAGAGATATAGTACCGCCAAGATCGCCAACCACGAGGCCATCCATGTCCACCACGGCTTCGCCCCAAAACCTCATCGCCAGCACCTTCAAGGTACTGGCCCACCCGATCCGCATTGCCATCCTCGATCTTTTGCGCGATGGTGAGCAGTGTGTCTGCCACCTTGAGGCCCATCTGGGCAAGCGCCAAGCCTACATCTCACAACAACTCGCCCTCTTGCGTAGCGCAGAGATCATCAGCGACCGGCGCGATGGCATGAATATCTACTACCGCGTGGTGCGCCCAGAGATCTACACCCTGCTCGATGCAGCCCGCACAATCAACCAGATCCCCATACCGGCTCCGATTCCTCGCGCTAATGACTGTGTCTGCCCGAAATGTACCAACGAATAAGGATGTCTCTACCATGCGCAACGTCAAAGTCCTCGGTTCAGGATGTGCCAACTGTAAGCGGCTGGAAGCCTTAGTCCATAAAGTGGTTGCCGACCACAGCCTTCAGGTTGAGGTGGAAAAAGTAACCGACTACGCCCAGATGATGCGCTGGAACATCATGCGCACGCCGGGGCTAGTTGTGGATGATACGCTCGTCGCGGCGGGGCGTATCCCCAGCGAGTCCGAAATCTTCGGCTGGCTCAAGCCAGGAGTTTAGGATTACTGTATGTGTGGTGGTTTTAAAGCACCACACATACAAATTTGGGGCGGCATAGCCGCCCCAAACCCACTTCAGGGGAGCTACCCATGGCCCAATCTCTCACCACCCAACCCCAGTCGAACCAGCGTGTCTGGTGGATCGTCAGTACCGCCGCACTATTCTGGCTGCTCGCCTACAACCTGATCCAACCGCTGGCCGAATGGCTTACCTATGGACTCTTCGGCCTCGAACATGGCTCGCACTTGGGCGAGTCGTTGGCCTTCTTCCTCTACGATGTCCCCAAGATCCTGCTGCTCCTCAGCGGCATGATCTTCCTAATCACCACCGTGCGCTCCTTCTTCAGTGCCGAACGCGCTCGCGCCCTGCTTGGTGGGCGGCGTGAAGGCGTGGGCAATCTCCTGGCGGCAGGGCTAGGCACCATCACCCCCTTCTGCTCCTGCTCGGCGGTACCGCTCTTCATCGGTTTTGTCGAATCGGGCATCCCGCTAGGTGTCACCTTCTCCTTCCTCATCGCCGCCCCAATGGTCAACGAGGTGGCCCTGGTGATGCTCATGGGCATGTTTGGCTGGCAGGTGGCGTTGCTCTACTTGGTGGCTGGGTTGAGTGTAGCCGTGGTGGCCGGTATGGTGATTGGCCGCCTCAAGATGGAGCAGCACGTCGAAGACTTTGTCTGGCAGATCAAGGGCGGCGGGGGCAGTATCGCCGAAGCACACCTCACCTGGGATGACCGCTTCACCCAGGCGTGGGCGAGCACCCGCGAGATCGTGGGCAAGGTGTGGCTCTATGTGGTGCTCGGCATTGCCGTCGGCGCGGGGATTCATGGTTATGTGCCCCAGGACGCCCTGGCCGGGGTGATGGGTTCCGATGCTTGGTGGTCGGTGCCAGTGGCAGTAGTGCTCGGTATTCCACTCTACTCCAACGCCGCCGGAGTCATCCCGGTCGTCCAAGCCCTCATGGCCAAGGGCGCAGCCCTCGGCACCGTCCTCGCCTTTATGATGGCGGTGGTGGCACTGAGCCTACCCGAACTGATCATCCTGCGCCGCGTACTCAAGCCACGTCTGATCGCCACCTTTGTAGGGGTGGTGGGGCTAGGCATCATTGGGATCGGGTACTTGTTTAATCTGGTGATGTGAAGAGGGAAAATCGTGATGGTAACCAATCAGACCTCTGGGATCGCACAGCGGCTCTCGATCCTAGATCGTTTTCTCACCCTATGGATCTTTCTAGCCATGGCCCTTGGCGTGGGGCTAGGTTTCTTCATCCCCCAAGTTGAAGGCTTTATCAACCAATTTCAGGTCGGTACCACCAACATCCCGATTGCCATCGGCCTTGTGTTGATGATGTACCCGCCCTTTGCCAAAGTCAAGTATGAAGAACTTGGCGAGGTGTTGCGCAACAAACGGGTTCTAGGCCTCTCCCTCATCCAGAATTGGGTGATCGGGCCGATCCTGATGTTCGTGTTGGCCATCACCTTCCTCCGTGACTACCCGGAGTATATGATCGGACTGATCCTGATCGGCCTTGCTCGCTGCATCGCTATGGTGATCGTCTGGAACGAGCTTGCCAAGGGTGACACCGAGTATGCAGCGGGGATTGTGGCATTTAACAGTATCTTTCAGGTACTCTTCTATAGCCTCTACGCATGGATCTTCATTACCCTACTTCCGCCACTCTTTGGCCTGAGCGGCAGCTTAGTCTCCATACGCATGAGCGAGATCGCCCAGAGTGTCTTCATCTACCTGGGTATCCCGATGTTCGCTGGATTCCTGAGCCGGTTCATCCTGCTACGCATCAAAGGCGAAGACTGGTATACGCAGGTCTTCATCCCGCGCATCAGCCCGATCACCCTGATCGCACTCCTCTTCACCATCGTGCTTATGTTCAGCCTAAAAGGCGAGTTAATCGTCCAGATTCCTTTGGATGTCGTGCGCATCGCCATCCCCTTGCTGATCTACTTTGTGGTCATGTTCCTGATCAGCTTCTGGTTAGGTCATCGCATTGGGGCCGACTACAGCAAAACAACCACCCTCGCCTTTACCGCAGCGAGTAACAATTTTGAACTTGCAATTGCCGTGGCAGTGGCGGTTTTCGGCATCAACTCAGGCGCGGCCTTTGCGGCGGTGATTGGGCCGCTGGTTGAGGTTCCCGTGATGATCGGGTTGGTGCATGTGGCCTTCTGGTTTCAGCGGCGGCTCTTTGGTGCTGCGTAGAATATATAGGGGAAAGAAGGGAGAGAGGGGAGATGTGGCGGGCAGGGAGGGATTCGAACCCTCGACAGCATTGCTGCTGTACGGCATTTCCAGTGCCGCGCACTAGACCGGACTATGCGACCTGCCCATCGAGCCGGGGAAAATCTTACCATAGTGCGGCATTATGCGCAACTTTGGAAAATCATATATGGTGCTGTTTGGCGGCAAAGCCGCCAAACAGCACCATATATGCGATCTACTCGACCGTGTACTCGCCCTCGACGACACCGTCATCCTTCTTGGCGCTGCCAGCGGCACTGTGGGGCGCACCTTCGCTGTAGGCGCTCTGCGAAATCGCATACATCGCCTGTTGCAACTGGTTGGTCAGCCCCTCGATCCGCTCGCGGTTCTCCTGCACTACCGCCTCGCGCAGATCCTTGATCAGCCCCTCGACGCGCCCCTTCTCGATGCTGTCCACCTTGTCGCCCAGGTCGGCCAGGCTCTTCTCGCTCTGGTAGGCGAGGCTATCGGCCTGGTTCTTTAGTTCGACCATCTCGCGGCGCGCCTTGTCCTCCTCGGCATGCGCCTGGGCATCGCGCACCATCCGCTCCACCTCGTCCTTGTTCAGGTTGGTGCTGGCCGTAATGGTGATGCGCTGCTCCTTGCCGGTGGCCTTGTCCTTGGCCGAGACGTGCAGGATGCCGTTGGCGTCAATGTCGAAGGTGACTTCAATCTGCGGTACGCCACGCGGTGCCGCTGGGATACCCTCCAGCCGGAAGCGCCCCAGAGTCATGTTGTCGCCAGCCATCTCGCGCTCGCCCTGGAGGATGTGGATGTCCACCGCTGTCTGACCGTCGGCAGCGGTGCTGAAGATCTCGCTCTTCTGGGTCGGGATGGTGGTGTTGCGATCAATCAGCTTCGTCATCACCCCACCGAGAGTCTCGACACCCAACGAGAGCGGGGTGACATCGAGCAGTACCACGCCCTTGACATCGCCACCCAGCACACCGGCCTGAATGGCCGCACCGACCGCCACGACCTCATCGGGGTTGACGCTCTTGTTCGGTTCCTTGCCGATTAGCTTGCGTACCAACTCCTGCACTACTGGCATACGCGTCGAGCCACCCACCAGCACCACCTCCTGGATGTCGCTGGCCTTGAGGCCCGCATCCTTGAGTGCCTGAAGCACCGGCCCGCGCAGCCGCTCGGTGAGCGCCGCCGTCAGTTGCTCGAACTTGGCGCGGCTGAGGCGCATCGCCAAGTGCTTGGGGCCACTCGCATCAGCGGTGATGAAGGGCAGGTTGATCTCCGTCTCGCTCACGCTCGACAGTTCCATCTTGGCCTTCTCTGCCGCCTCCTTGAGCCGCTGGAGCGCCTGACGATCCTTGCCCAGATCAATCCCCTGATCCTTGCGGAACTCATCTACGATCCAGTCCACAATCGCCGCATCGTAGTCATCACCGCCCAGGTGGGTATCGCCGTTGGTGGCGCGTACTTCAACCACTCCATCGCCCACTTCGAGTACCGAGACATCGAAGGTACCACCACCCAAGTCGAAGACCAGGATCGTCTCGTCCTTCTTCTTGTCCAAGCCATACGCCAGGGCGGCAGCGGTCGGCTCATTGATGATGCGCAGCACCTCCAGGCCCGCGATCTTCCCGGCGTCCTTGGTGGCCTGCCGCTGAGCATCGTTGAAGTAGGCTGGCACCGTGATCACCGCTTGCGTCACCGGCTCACCCAGGTAGGCTTCAGCATCGGCCTTGAGCTTCTGAAGCACCATGGCCGAGATCTCCTGCGGCGCATAGTCCTTGCCCGTCTGTGGGACGGCAATGCGCACATCAGCGCGCGCGCCCTTGGCTACCTTAAACGGCACAATCTCGCGCTCACTGATCGTATCGTCATAATCGCGCCCAATGAAGCGCTTGACCGAATAGAGCGTATTTTCCGGGTTGATCGTCGCCTGGCGCTTGGCGGTCTGGCCGACCAGACGCTCACCATTCTTAGCAAAGGCGATGACCGACGGAGTGGTACGATTGCCCTCGGCGTTGGGAATGACGACGGCATCGCCGCCCTCCATAACCGCCACGCACGAGTTGGTCGTTCCCAAGTCAATACCAACAATCTTAGCCATTATCTCCTCCTCGCAGGTATGTGCGTTGTTTCTTCAATGCAACTAGGGCGTATGCCTAGCGCGTTCTTCCTTGCCCTAGTGTACAGGGTTTACGCATGTCGCACACTAGCGGCGTGTTAGAGTTGTGTATGAATCTTGGGCGTGGATGTCCGCTGGAGAGCGTGCTAGAATAGATGTGTGCTACCCTGATGCTTCAGAAACCGCCGCACCTAACAGGTTCAACCAAAGAGAGAGAAGGAGATCTTCAATGAATCTGACAGCTGTCTATGTGCGTCAAGGAGAATGGATTGCTGCATGGATTGCCGAGATGCCCGGTGTCAATACCCAAGCAGTAACGATGGAAGAGGCGCGTATAAATCTACGGGATGCACTGGAAATGATGTTAGAGGATCTACGCGCTGAGACCGAGTCCGAACTAGTAGGGCAAGAGGTCATTGAGCGCGAAGTTTTACCATTGGCGGCATAGATGAAACGTACCGATCTCATTCGTCATCTCGAACGTTATGGCTGTGTTCTCAAGCGGGAAGGTGGCGCACATAGCATCTATTGGCTTCCGCTAACGGGCAAACGTTCAACTATTCCTCGACATCGAGAAATCAATGAGATCACCGCACGCAAAATTTGCCGTGATCTTGAAATTCCAGAACCATAACCTCATCCCACCACCCCCGCCTTGATCCACAACACCCGTACCTGCTGACCAGCCGCTGCAACAAGAGTGCTTGGCCTGAGCGTGGCAGGCAGCACGGCTGGTCAGCCAGATCAATACTCCCTATCAACGGAGATTAATGCCCCTGAGTCAGATTTTCCGGCACGGCTGGCCCGCGCAGTTGCACTGGATTGCGACTCTTGGACTTTATCTGGAGGTTGAGCACCTCTACTAGCACCGAGAAGCCCATGGCGAAGTAGATGTAGCCCTTGGGGATGTGCAATTCCAGGCTCTCGGCCACCAACGAGAAGCCAATCAACAGCAAGAAGCTCAGCGCCAGCATCTTCACGGTGGGGTGCCGATTGACGAACTCGCTCAGCGGGCCAGCGAGGAGCAGCATAATGCCCACCGCGATGATCACGGCGGTGATCATGACCCAGAGCGCATCGGCCATACCCACGGCGGTAATCACCGAATCGAGCGAGAAGACAATATCCAGCAACATAATCTGGATGATGACCGAGGAGAACGAGGCTTTGCCACTCGTCTCGGCATGGCTCTCTTCGCCCTCCAACTTCTCGTGGATCTCGTGGGTCGCCTTGTAGATCAGGAAGAGTCCACCTGCAAGGAGGATCAGACTTCGCCCCGAAAACTCGTGGTGCATAATCTCAAAGAGCGGCTTGGTCAAACTGGCGATCCAGCTAATCGAGAGCAGCAGCAGAATACGGGTGATGAGTGCTAATCCCAGGCCCATCTGGCGAGCCTTGGCTTGTTGTTCTACCGGGAGTTTACCAGCGAGAATACTGATGAAGATGACATTATCAACGCCAAGAACAATCTCCAGAACCGTCAGCGTAAGTAGGGCGAGCAGGTTTGAGGTGGTAAAGATCTCTTCCATAGAAGTTTGGCGTTCCTTCAGGCTATGACCCGCATATAGTTGACGAGCAGTGCCTATTGTACCAAAATTCTATGACTTGATCCGTAGCGACGGCCCGGCGGCAGGGTCACAAGTTTCGTACCCAGCCCGTAAACGGGCGGGCTACACGACGCAAAGCCCGCCTGCGCGGGCTGGCTCTAGGCCGCGCAGGCGGCCTTCGCCCGGTGCTAGCCCGCCCGTTTACGGGCTGGGGAAGATGTGCTGAGAACTTTGCACATGCCCTGGTAAGCAATGCGCGATGCACCCCGAACCCCAATCCTTACTCCGCCAGCGCCACCTGCACCACCCCCCGCGCACGCGGGGTCGCATCAGAGGTCATGGCCCACAGTTCAGCCTCGACCCGTTGCGGGGAGGCCGCGCTATCCACCGCACTGATCATCCCCCCAAAGCCGAGCGTATCACCGGGATGGGTGGGGCCAAGGAAGCGCACATTGAAGCTGCGCAGCCCTAATGGCCCGCCCAGGGCAGTAGCGAGGCGCGCCATTTGTCCCATCACCAACATGCCGTGGGCGATCACCCCCTCCATACCGAGTGAATGCGCATATTCGGCATCGGTATGCAGCGGGTTGTAGTCGAGGGAAGCCGCCGCATAGCGCAGCATATCTTCGGCTAAGAGCGGTGGCGCATGGAAGGTGGGCAGAGCCACACCCGGCGCAACCTCGGTCACTGGCGGCAGCACCGTTGCCCCTGGGAGCGGGGTTGCCGCGCTATACTGGGGCGGTTGCAGCGGCGGGAGGTATAGCGGTGCATACGCAGGGCGCACCACCGCCACAAGACGATCCGTGATCGCCAACGCACCATGCTGGTTCACCAACTGCGTTTCGAGGGTCAGCAGGTCGAAGGGGCCAGTTTGGCCGTGCTTATGTACAATACTCGTAATCTCGGACGTAGCGGTGAGCGTATCCCCGGCATAGACCGGGGTGTGGTAGGTGTAGTGTTGTTCACCGTGCAGCATGCGCGGCAGGAGCGCATGGATTTCGGCCAGTTCGTGCAGTAGGGCCACATTGGCCCACAGGCCATAGCAGGTGGCCAGAGTCGGTGGTGCGGGGAGATCGGGCAACCCGGCGGACTGCGCAGCAGCGCGATCATGGTAGATCGGGTGCAACTCACCCACTGCGGCGGCCAACTGAGAAATGCGCTCCCGCTCAACGGGGTAGACATAAGGGCCAAAGCGGCGGCCCAAGTGTTCGGCACTGATCATGACTGCTCAATCTCGTTGATGGCCTCTCGCGGGGCAACCCCTTTGGTGATCACGCGCACGAGGCCGGGGAGGTAGGTGTCCATCAGTCGAACTGCGGGGTAGATGGTATTCCGAATCAGGCGCTCGGTGAGGATCTCACCCTCAAAGTCAATACTTGACTTACAGCGCACTTCCCCGCTCCGATAGTCTAACTCGAAGTTGCCAATGTAGGTACCATAATTGGCGCGTGTCAGAAACTCCGCCACTGTTGCCAGCATTGCTGGTGGCACCACCAAGGGTGCTAGGGCATAGCAGATCAGTTGTTGGGCTTCAGTACGCAGTTCAGCTAAACAGGTAAGATTCCCATTCTCGCCCACATAGGTCAGAGCAAACGCTCGTCGCCCCACGATCCGTTGCGGACGCCATCCGTCGGCAGTCAAGAAGGTGGCTAAAGTTGCCAGGGGCGTTGGCCCCGCCGAGGTCTCCGCTGCTGAATCGCCCATCGCTTAGCTCCTTTGCCTAGCGTTGATGCAGGATGCGAGATTGGTGCGTGACCAGTGCCACGCCCGGTTACGTGCATAGTACCGCAGCCAACACGCGCATGTCAAAGGCCCCTGCCATAAGGCAGGGGCCTCTGAAATGGGAGCGGGTATCACCAGTGGTGACGAACCTTAACGGGTCTCACCAGTGGTGATACCCAGACGCTTACGACTATTGCTCATGGGCATCACCTCCTTCGTGCCTAAAAGGCATGTGTTGAATGTGCCGACAGTAGGTACTATAGCGAGTTTTATGTGGGGTGTCAAGGGCGATTTTACACCACCAACGACGAAAATGGCGTAATGCGGCCCCGGCGGGGGCGAACGGGCAGCATGCGATCCAGCGCCCGCTGCGTCATCTGATCATCATAGGCGATCTGCGCATTGCGACGCGCATCATGCGGGTCGAAGAGGCCACGGCCATCACCATCGAAGCTATTGGCCACATAAGCAATGATCGTATCTGCCAACTGGCGCACGAGGGCTGCCGCATTGGGCAAGCGGCGCGCCAGTGTCGCCGACGGCCCCAAGCGGCGCAAATCACGCTGGCCAAGGATGGCACCTAGGCGTTCACGCGCATCAGCCGGACTATTGCCTGCCGAAGCCAGCATAATGCGCTGTAAGCCCACCGCTGGTGGCGGCATCATCGGTAACGGGCCGAGATCGGGGCTACCGGGGCCAAACGCGATCTGGCCCGCCAGCCGCAATACTTCACGGTCGGCTTCGCTCAGCATACGCGGCCCATGAATGGTCGCAGTAATAAAGATGTTGGGCGGCAGAACGGGACGCTGCGCGGGCGCAAGGCCCGGCAGAGCCAAGCGACGCTCACCATTAGCATCAATCTGGAGCAGATCGCGGGTATAGTGGCGTAGTTCATCGAGCGTCAGGCCACGCAGCAACACCATATAGAGCTTGCCAAGGTTGGCCGGGTTTGCTGCATCATGCAACGTCTCAAGGAAGTGCAACGAACCGAGGCGCTCGTGAACCCCCTGATAATAACTCTGTTGACCGCTCTGTTCTGTCCAACTATTCGAGCCAATCGTGACAAACTGCTCACTCTCCACCCCCACCAGCGCCGAGGTAAACCCCGTCACCAGCGCAGCCTTACCGGCTCCCTCAGGGCCAGTCAGAACCACCAATGGATTGGTTTTGAGCGAGACATAGTAACTGGTGATCAACTGGCGCGGAAACGCGCCACCCAACGCCCCACACACATGATCAAGCAGATCCTGCTCATTGGCCTTGGCCTGAGCAACCCGATAACCGTGGCGGATCGAGCGGTAGGCAGTGGCTGGGGTAGATGCCGACTTCCCCTGGCCCGCACCGGCCTGGCTGGAGGCAACACTGCCGCCAGCGCGGAAGTTGTAGGCGATCATAGGTTCACCTAAAGAGATATAGTGGCTGCATCACCAATATTGAGTTCATACACCGTACCGGTCACGTTGGCCTTTTCACCAACCACGCTCCCGGTCAACACTACTCCATTTACCGTTGTTCCGGCATTGATGATCGAGTCGCTAATAACGGCGTTGCGCACTACCGCGCCCGCACCAAGCGACACATTCGGCCCGATCACCGCATGTTCGACCTGCACCCCCGGCCCCAGATGCACCGGCGGGATGATCATGCTCTGCACCACCGGCTCACTGCGGCTATGGCCATGGGCCAACAGGTAGCGGTTGGTATCGAGCAGCGCTTCGAAGGTGCCACAGTCACGCCACATGGGCACCACCTCGGCGCGGAAACGCTCGCCCCGATCAATCATGATCTGGAGCGCGTCAGCCAGATAGTACTCGCCCTTGGTCTGAATCTGATGCTCCATCATATAACTGATCGCTTCCATCAGACGTTGGGCCTCTGGCACATAGTAGAACCCGACCACTGCGAGGTTGGAGACGGGCGTAGTTGGCTTCTCAACCAGCCGGGTAATCCGCTCACCTTCAACCACAGCCACCCCAAAGCGGCTCGGATCTTCCACCTCTTGGCAGTAGATCACCCCCGCTTCAGGGTGCGCATTGAGATGTTCTTTATCAATCCCCACCAGGCCATCCCCAAAGACGACCAGCATGGGGCCTTGCACATCCTTAGCCAGATAGACCGCATCAGCCTGACCGCGCATCTCGGTCTGCACCAAGAAGCGCATCGGCATCGTATACTGCTCGCGCACATAGCGCTCGATCTGATCACCTAAATACCCAGTGACACAGATCAGCTCGTCTATCTGCACATCGAGCAGATCATCAATAATATGCGCCAGGACTGGCTTACCCGCCACACTCAGCAGCGGCTTGGGTTTACTATAGGTGTGTGGGCGCAGACGTGTGCCTAGGCCCGCTGTGAGAATCAGGACGCGCATACACTAGCTCCTTGGGCCACAGCTACAACCGGGGCACCCTTTACCACAACTCGTGCCCGATGTTGAACCCGACTCGACCAAGGCTCCAATGGACGTATCGCGTGAATACGAGGCAAACACCGAAATCAGGCGTTGCACATCATCACTATCACAAACCGGGCAGGTTATGCCGGTATCATCCTGATCCATACGGCGCAAGCGATCAAAGCGGCTGTTGCACGATTGGCAGCCATACTCATACATCGGCATCGTGTTACCTCAAACTAGGTGTCGCGGCCGTTCCCATGAGATTATACCATGCCGATGTGTCCATGGCATGACCTCTTTTTGCACATCTGATCAATAGCCAAACTTCGACCAGAACGCGCGCTGCTGATCATCCACAGCTTCTTCAATCTGCTTCTGTGTGACCATCGTCAGGCGCACCAGGATCTGGCCTAGGCTCAGGCGTTGGCCGCGCTGGTCAAGACGTAATTGTTCAGCGAGGGCCAGTTCCAACTGCTCAGGAGTAATATAGTTCTGCTCCACAAGATATTCGCCCAACACCTGAGGTGCAATGCGCAGTTGACTACGCTCTTGTTGCTGCATAATCAAGGCTTTGGCCAACTTGCTAGGGGTAATCAGGCCACGTTGAAGCAGAATCTGCCCAACCCGCCGATCCGCTGAAATAACACTGCCACTCTTCTGGTAACGCAACACCTCTTGAAGTTCTTGGCTAGAGATCGCCCCAATCTCAACCAAAATATCTCCAATCAGGCGTGCCTTGGGGCGCTCGTGGAAGTGAAGCGTTTTCACATCGGCGATCAGTTGCATGGTACGAATCTCGGCCATGCGGCGTTGGGCTGCCACATCACCCGGCTCAACCACCAACTGGGCCTGAAGATAGGCCATCTGGATCTGTTCATTCTCAGGAGCGAGTACTGCGGCCCGTTCCAAGCAATCACGGCGTTGACGCGGATCATTGACCAGATCGCTCAACGCTAACCACGCATCGAGACACTGGTGCCCTTCGATCAAGTGGGCACGCAGCCGCTCGATACTGGTATGGTTATGCGCGACAACTGAACACGGATGCGTACACTGCTTCATTGCAACGATCTCGTAAATAGGGCGCGTTTTGAGGGTTGGACTAGTCATTATACAACACCTCCCTAGGAGTACAAGGCTGAAAAAGAACCTTCCCAGGGTGCGTATGAAGGGTGCCAACCAGAGCCGATTCTACTAGTTGGGATGTAGTAAACGAGTGGTTACAATTTTTTGGCAGATCTTCTCGGCTTGCCCATACCCAAGTGCCATGTTATGATCCGGCTGCGGCGCAGACGCAGAAACTCGACCAGTATGAGCAACGAGAACCCCATCAGCGAGCGTGAACGCGAGATTCTCAAACTGGTTGCTACTGGTGCGAGCAACCAGCAGATCGCGCAACAACTCAATATCAGCGTCAACACGGTCAAGGTGCATGTACGCAACATCTTCAGTAAAACTGGAGTTATGTCGCGTACCGAAGCAACGATCTATGCGATCAACCATGGATTCGTTGTTCCAGAGCGCTTTGCGCCTAGCCCCGCCAACAATGATTCGGTACTGATAGATACGCCTCAGGATGAACCACCTGCTCCTACTGTGGAGCCAGAAACCGTAGCCGAGATCGTCGATCCCGGAGATTCTCCGCCCAACCCTGCGTCTATACCAGCCAACCATCCTAGCCTGCCCGTCAGTGCGCCACGCATGCTGTGGCCACGTCTCGTTGGTGCGTTGGTGCTCTTGGTTGTGGTGATCAGTGGGGGCCTCCTCTGGGCCAAAGCGGAGCCAGTGGAGTCACCAACTCCAGTACTGACGCCCAGCACCGTATCGAGCAACGATCCCGATCAGCGCTGGTTTAGCCGTGCGCCAATGCCCCAGCCCCGCGCTGCCTTTGCCATCACCGCATACGATATAGATCGCAAACTGTATGTCATCGGGGGCAGTATTGATGGCCAGCCCAGTGCGGCAATTGACCGCTTTGACCCAGAGAACAACCTGTGGGTTTCGTTGAGCAACAAACCAACGGCGGTGAGCCACATTGGGGCGGCGGTACTGCGCGGCAACATCTATGTACCGGGCGGGATTGATGCCAGCGGCCAAGTGCGCGACATTTTAGAGATCTTCGACCCGCGTGAACAGCGCTGGCACACTGGTGCGGCCCTGCCTGGCCCCCGCAGCAACTATGCACTGGTGGCCTGGGAAGGGCAACTCTACCTGATCGGGGGCTGGGACGGTACCCAGGTACGCAGCGAGGTCTACATCTACGATCCGCAGCGCGACGCATGGAGCACGGGGCCAACCCTACCCAGCCCGCGCCAGGACGCCGGGGCGACGGTGGTGGCCGGGCAGATCTACGTGGTGGGCGGGAGTGACGGGTCGGTGGGGTTGCGCGAAAGCATCGTCTTGGAAGCATCAGGTCGCCAAGCACGGTGGATCAGCATGACACCACTACCCCAGGCAATTGCGACACCCAGCGTACATACGACTATCAGTGCTATGCTCGTCTTTGATCCTGCGCAACATCAGAGTTTTCAATATAATCAGAGCGCTGATGCCTGGCATAGCGTCAGCCTTCCCGATAACGCTGACATAGCGCATACGAGCAGTATGCTCGGTGGGAGTATCTACTTTATTACCCCCCAGGGGCAGGTGCAAGAGTATCGCGTACTCTACACCATTTTTGTCCCCGCGACCGGCACTAACTACTAACCGGGAACTTCGGCTTGGCCGGGTACGGGGCCATGCACCGGGCGTAGGGCATAGCCATCAAAGGTTCCGCGCCACAGTAGCGCAGTGAGTTGGTGATCGCCACGCAACAGATCACCAACACTCTTGATGAGGGTACTCATGAGCAAGTAGACAAAACCCAGCCCTGGTACCACCCCATGCGGATGCTGACGGTAAAAACGCGCCCGTCCCCATGCCCAGGCGTAACGACTAGCTGGTTTGACCATTCCCGCGCTCAATGAGACGCGATGCCACATGCGTGCCTGCGGTACACACCAGATTTCGTAACCCGCCTGACGTACTCGGCGGCAAAAATCGGCATCCTCATAGTACATGACATAACTCGTATCGAGCAACCCCACTTGCTCAAAGACGTGACGGCGAACGAACATGGCACAGCCAGTCACATAATCGAGCCGAAAAGGGCGGCCAGCAGCGTGGTGCAGATCACGCATTCCCAGATTCATTGGGATAGGCAAAAGTGGGTACTCACGCGAGCCAAGCTGCCAGATGCGAGTGGGATGATCATAATAGAAGATAGCTGGCCCTAACACTCCCGCTTGAGGCCGAGCATGAGCGGCGTGCAGCAACTCGGCAAGCATTGCTGAATCGACCACGGTATCATTATTAAGCAGCAGAACGGCATCCGCACCAGCATCCAACGCTGCTCGAATCCCAGCATTCATACCGCCTGCAAACCCCAGATTGGCTGGAGTAACCAAGACATGAACCGTATCGGCAAAGGCAGCCCGAAACTGAGCTACCGAGTCATCAGAGGAATGGTTATCAACGATCAAGATCTGTGCTGTAGTGGGTAACTCGGCCTGAAGCGAACGCACACAGGCGATGGTATCAGCAGGTAGATTCCAGTTAAGAACGACAACATAGAGCAGATCGAGCGCTATTGTTGGGGCAAGAGCAGACACCGGGGTTTGCCTTTCCTTGAGAGCTAGCCTATAATGGGCCGCGCAGGAGGGTGTATGCGCGTGCTGTTTGTCTGTGGGCGTGAGCCTGAATATGTACGAAACCAGATAATCCTCAAAGCACTTCACCAGCACGCTGAGGTAACTGCGATCACCGATAGTGGCAAGGGCTATATTGTACGCCATGTTCGCCTCCTTTTCAAAATCCTCTTCCATCGAAAAGCGTATGATATTGTTTTTGTTGGCTTCTACGGCTATCTTCTGATCTTTTTGATGCGTTTTTTGACTCGTAAGCCTATTATTTTTGACGCCTACCTTTCTACGTATAACACTCTTTGTCATGATCGCAAGATATTTGCACCAGAATCGCTTATTGGGCGATTCGTGTTCTGGATGGATCGTCTTGCATGTCAAATTGCGGACATTGTTGTCTTAGATACGCGTGCTCATATTGAGTACTTCATCAAACTTTACCGCCTACCAGCGACAAAATTTCGAGTTCTATACTTAGGCTACGATGAGGAACTCTTCATTCCACGCCCACCGCCACCCGAACACCCCTTCAAAGTCTTCTACTATGGTTCATTCTTACCCCTACAAGGCATTGAGCACATTGTGCAGGCAGCCAAATTGCTTGAGCATGAACCAGACATCATCTTTCAGATCGTTGGTGGCGGAATGCGTTTCAATGAGATTCGCGGGCTTGCTGAATCGTTACAGTGCAACAACATCGGCTTTCTCGGTTGGGTGCCCTACCACCAACTACCCGATTTTATTGCCCAGGCATCAATCTGCTTAGGTGGGCACTTCTCAGACGAGACCAAAGCGCAGAACGTGATTGCCACCAAGACCTATCAGTTTTTAGGCATGGCCCGACCAACCATTGTGGGCGACAACCCAGCCAACGCCGAGATCTTCACCCATGGTGAGCATGTCTACATGTGTCGGTTGGCCGATCCGCAATCCATCGCCGACGCCATCCTGACCCTGCGTGCTAACCGGGATCTGCGCGAGAAGATTGCCCTAGGTGGCTACATGCATTTGGCTGAACGCTACAGTATTGTACGCATTGGAACTATACTCAATGACATCATCCAGGAGGCTCAATCCCATGCGTGTCTGTCTGGTTAGCCTCGATTTCCCGCCAGTACGGGCATCAAGCTTGGCTACCCATGCCGATCTATTAGCCTCGAAACTTGTTGCTGATGGGCATGATGTTACCGTCATCGCTGCTCGTCGTGCAGATACTCCGGCCCAAGCACGAGTTGGACAAGTTCAGGTAGAACGAGTAGCTATTGGTCGTTCAGATTGGATTGGATATAGCCTGCGCGCAACCCGACGCTTACAATACTTACACCGCAAACAGCCCTTTGATGTTATTCACTTCCTAGAATTACATTTTGCATGGGCCTACCGTGGCCCATATATTGCGACGCTGCACCAATCTTTCCTCCAGCGTCTAATTGCTGATAATGGGCGTCCGTATGCGTCATCGTGGTATAATCTCATATTCCGTTGGCTTTATTATTCAGCCGCAATATATATTATGGAACGTCCCAGTATCCAACATGCGACAGCATTGATTTCGGTTAGTGCAACCACAGCCAAAGCATTTGCCGATCAGTTTGATATTGATCTTGCTAAAATAATCATTAACCACGAGACGACGAATCTTGAGCGATTTCAGGCCCAACCAGAAGAGGTTGTGTCTGCCCTACGCCAACGACTTGGCCTAGAAGGTTATCGTATCCTGTTGTATGTGGGATTTTCTACCCCTCGTAAGGGTATTGAGTACCTTGCCACAGCACTACATGAACTACCATCCGATGTGCGCTTAGTCTTGGTTGGCAAATGGGAACCTGGATATCGTGAAAAAGTGATGGCTGCGGCTGGTGCCGCATGGGAGCGTGTGTGTGAAGTGGGTTTTGTGGCTGATGAGGATCTAGCGGCCTATTACTCACTCGCCGATCTAGTCGTGTTGCCCTCACTACTCGAAGGCTTTGGCATCCCAGCACTGGAGTCACTGGCGTGTGAAACCCCTGTGGTTGCCACTACTGCGGGCGCACTACCAGAAGTTGTGGGTGAATGTGGACGCCTTGTACCATCCCGCGATGCACATGCATTAGCCTCCGCGATTCGTGAACTTCTCGATAATCCCGCATTGCGGCATCAATTAGCCAGTCAATGTCGTCCCCGCGTACTCAAATATTTTTCACCCCAACAGGAGTATGCGACCGTGCTACGTGTGTATAGCGATATAATGAATATGTAGAAGACAGCCATCAAAGAGGATATGTATATGAATAAAATAGAGGTCGTACATCACATGGAAAGTATAAAGTGTCCGTTGTGTGATTCTGATAAATCCATAACTCGCTATACAATACCTGATTCTTTGTTGGGTATTCCTGGTTTATTTGTGTTGGTGGAGTGCGCTGAGTGCGGGTTGTTGTATCAAAATCCTCGACCAACCCGCGAATCAATTGGTTATTACTACCCACCCGAATATAATATCTATATTTCACCACCTTGGAGTAATCCAAATCTTTTGCAAAAAATTCTCCACCTGTATGGAATTAAAAAAAGGTGGAATTTTGTTCTTCGCCATGCTCCAAAACGAATAGGAAAGCGACGTATATTAGATATAGGCTGTGCAACTGGTGTCTTTTTAGCGGCTGGTGATGATTCTTGGCAGAAAATAGGTGTAGAACTGTCACCACAAGCTGCGGAACAAGCACGGTATCTATTTGGGCTACATGTCTATACGGGAATGCTTGAGCAGGCACCATTGGTAGGACAGAAATTTGATGTTATCACGCTATGGGATGTACTAGAACATCTGCATGATCCGTTGGCGAGTCTCGCGTATATTCGCGAACTATTGTCGCCAGATGGGGTTTGTATTATCCGTGTACCTAACTTATCATCATGGGAGGCCCAATTTTGTGGTCGTTACTGGGGAGGATTGGAACAACCTCGCCATCTTTTTATTCCCGATGATAGAACAATAGAGCAAATGTTGAGCCGTGCGGGTTTTAGTATTATAGAGTCCGCTTCACTAGGAGGGACGTACCACGTATTTATGCAAAGCTGGAAGTTTTGGCTGCGTCAGCATCAATATACAGGATGGAAATTTAAAATTGCCCTGCGTTTGCTTGATAATATCATAGTGCGAGCGATATTATTCCCAATAACATGGCTTGTTGATCGAAAGTTTAATAAAGGTTCAATTACAACAATTGCTGTGAAATCTTTATGATATCAATTAAAAATACTTTAAAAAACGGATTGCACGTCCTTCAGCAACCAAAGTGGCACCGACTGGTTCTTGCTTGCTTGATTACGCTGAGTCTGTTAATTGCAGCGTGGGTGGTTATTCGGGATTGGTCGAATCTAAAAAATTATGGCTGGCAATTTAATTGGTTGCATTTAATGATGAGCAGTTTGTCATATACATTGGCTTTATTTTTGGCAATATTTTCTTGGATCTCTATTATGTACGCATTAAATGTGAGAATTTCATGGAAAATACATGTTCAGTATTATATTTATTCTTGGATGGCTCGCCGTTTACCAACAGCCGTACCTTTTGTAGCTAGTCGCGTCATGCTCTATGAGAAGGTGGGATTGGCCCGTCGCTTGACTCTAACAGGAATGTTGTGGGAACAGATTCTTCAAGTGGTGTCAGGCGGGATCTTAATTATTCTTATGTTCCCCTTTACCTCTATAGTGAATGGAAATATCCCACTAATTCCAGTAATTATTACTACTCTTATTGGGATTATCTTGATAACTCAACCTTCGCTGATTACTAAAGGAGTTAATTATGTATTGATACGTTGGGGGAAAGAACCTATTAGATATTCTTTGAGTAGAAATGCTATTCTTTCTGTCTTTTTCTTATACGTTTTACTTTGGTTAATGGGCGGATTTATTCTGTTCTTTATGATACATTCACTCTATTCGTTAGAATGGAGTATACTTCCTGTAGTTATACAGATTTGGACGTTCACAGGATTGGTCGGTTTTTTTAGTTTCTTAGTGCCAGTAAGTCTTGGCCTAAGTGATATAAGTATGACCGCACTCCTTACGCTTATTATGCCATTATCAGTAGCATTGATCGTTGTGGTACTTATTAGAGTCTGGATTACGGCCCATGAATTTTTTTGGGCACTTGTATTCTCAAGATATAAGCGAGGTTGATATGTCCTGGTATCCTATCGAAATTCGCCATACACCTACTGAAACAGATGAACAGTCTGCGTATGATGATTTATACAATAATGATAAATTAGTTCAGCGTGATTCGCATTACCTGTGGTTTTTAAAACGGTTGTTGCACTATGCTCCGCCCCCAGCAAAACTTCTAGATATATCATGCGGAGAAGGTGACTTTCTGAATTTTGCTCAGAAAGCAGGTTATGATGCGTTAGGGATTGATTTCTCGATTGCGGCTGTTCAGAAGTCGTACTCTCGATTTCATGAATCGATCTCGGCTCTCACTGCAAATGCCCAGAAATTACCTTTTGCCAACGGTAGTTTTGATGTTGTGACCAATATTGGGAGCCTTGAACATTACTTTGATCCTGAGGAAGCTGTCTCTGAGATGGTGCGTGTACTACGGCCTGGTGGTAAAGCCTTAGTCTTACTTCCCAATGCTTACGGTATTTTCGGGAATGTTTGGCATGTTCTTAAACATGGCGAGGTGTTTGATGACGGTCAGCCACTTCAACGCTATGCAACCCGTGGCTCCTGGGAAAAACTTCTAAAATCACAGGGTCTACATACACACAAGGTGCTTGTATTAGAACGCCCTGCACCTCATACACTCCATGATTTTAAGTTGGTGTTACGTCGTCCTCATACTCTTATTCGTATGATTATTGGAAAATTTGTTCCACCAAATATAGGTGATTTACTAGTGTTTGTGTGTAGTCGAGATGATTAGTGCTGTTCTCATTGAGATAATACTTTTGGGTGATACCTGATTTTGTACCCAAAATGAGCACGAAAACCATTCTAATGGGGTATTGTCCTTATGATAGAATGCCAAGTATCATAGGGTTGGATACCAAGGCTTGGATCAATATCCTGGGCAACTCGTAAGGAAGGCATCATCATGGTACACAGGTTCAAAATTATTGGATTGCTTGTCGGTCTGCTCATGGTCGTATCGTTTGGAATCATTCCTGTACGCACATCTCATGCGCAGAATGGTGTTGTATGGACAACAGGTTTCCAGGTTCAGAACTTAACTGATCAATCGGCAAGCCTCACAATTAAGTTCTACCAACCCAATGGCGGTCTCGTCGCAACGATTAGCTATGATGCTCAAGATCCGAACACCTACCCTCTTGCAGCCAATGCTAGCCGAACCTATTTCCCTATTCCCAAGGTAACAGCACCTTTCACTGGTTCAGCGATTATTGAATCCAACCAACCAGTAGCAGCGATTGTCAATATCTTGGGCAATTCGGGTGTCGCAGGTAAACCCTTCTATAGTGAGGCTGTTAATGGTCTGCGCGAAGGGGGACTTAAAGTCAATCTACCGTTGATCATGCGCAATAACGGCAGCTATAACACATGGTTTGCTGTGCAGAATACAGGTAGTTCGAACGCGAATGTCCGGGTGCATTTTACTGCTGGAAGTGCAGGAACTACCTACACAACAGAATGGCAAACCATTGGGGCGGGTGAGTCGCGCAT
>NZ_GL501404.1:2676422-2708969 GCF_000152145.1 Oscillochloris trichoides DG-6 | reverse complement strand
CAACTTGATGCCAATCTTGGTTCAAAGTTCCTTGGTTCGGCAATCATTGAAAGTACACAGCCAGTTGCAGCGGTTGTAAACCAAGTAGGTACTACTGCTGGCCAACAGAATATGTTTGCCTACAGTGGATTTCCAAAAGGCTCTGATAAGGTTATAATCCCCCTTATTCAGCAGGCCAATGGTACACCCATGACGGGGAGTGGTATCTCTATCCAGAACGTCGGAGATGTCACTGCGATAGTAGACGTGACCTTCGGGGCCAACTTGATCAATAATGGGTACGTGCCAACGCCCCAAACCTACACGATTGATGCGGGCAAGAGCCAAGTTATTCTCCTTCTCTCAAGCAACACGGCACAGCGTTATGTCGGTTCGGCACGTATCCAAACCCGGGCTACGAATCAGCAGGTCGTGGTGGTGGTGAATCAGGCTTCTTCAGCAAACGGTTCCGCCTACGAGGGTCTGGATGAGAATACTGCTACTCCTCAGGTGAGTTTGCCGCTGTTGATGGCTAAGAATAGTAACGTCTCTTCAGGGTTTCAGTGTACAAATATCGGTAGTGTAGACACCGAAATCACTGTTACCTACTCGCCTAATGTTATTAACAATGGCTTCAATCCGACGCCATTTGTTACTAGCAGTCTGATTCCATCCAATGGATCAGTGAACGTTCTTCAAGGTAGTTTCAGTAGTCGTTATGTTGGTAGCGCCAAGGTAACGACAAACCCACCATCGAACATCGTTTGTGTGGTTAACCAGCTCAATCCTTCAACAACCGCAGGCGATGATTTCAAGACCTATGTGGGTGTCAACTACTAATCGCTCCTTCTAAGTTCTTCCTCTCCTTGAGCATTCTGCTTATGGAGAGGAAGAATGCATGTGAAAGGGAAAATATGCACAGCGTAGCGAATGGATTGCGCTGGATCTCAATCCTTTTCCTGTTAGGTGCGTTGGTTGCTTGTAGCTCTTCGCAACAACCTCCTTTAGTACCTTCAAGCCAAGCGACTTCAGAACATAGCACCTACCCCTACCCCTACCCTAATCCATCTCCAGAAACTCATCGAGATCCAGCCTACCCTTTTCCTGAACTTGATCCAACATCGGTTGGTCGTTCGCCAGAACCTGTCCCTACCCCTAATGCAACAACGGGGGTTGTTCATGGCTATTTATATAATCAAATGACAAATGAGCCTCTTTATGATGGCGTAATGATCTATTTGTCACGATTGATTCCTACTGATAACCAAGAAATGGATGCGGTGAGTTTCGATAAATCCACCGATCCTTTCATTGATCCTGATATCGAGGGGGGATTTGCTTTTAGTGACGTCCCGCCTGGCCGTTATGGGATCGTGGTACAAGCACCGCTCAATCAGTACCTCACTCGCTATGCGAATGATCAAACCAAGGATGTCATCATCACGGTTGAGGCCGGACAATCGGTTGATGTTGGACGTATCTTAGCGGGCTTCCCCTGATAGTGCGTTATTAGGAAACGAAAACCCCCGACACACGTCGGGGGTTTTCGTTTCTAGACGGGTTCTTTTATCAGAGAACCTCAAATACCCATACCGCCCCTTCATGATAGACCGGGCGCAGTGCGGGGTTGGCCAGCAGCAGATCCGGGTCTAAGGTATGCAGTGACCCGGTGTAGCCCACACGCCCTTGGTGCGCACCAAGGTAGATGTGGGTGACCCCTCGCTCTCGCAGTAAGGCCATGGTGCTAGGTGCGTTGATGCCCTCAGTGTAGAGCGCCGCGTAGACTTGGTTGACCGTATCGCGGTAGTTGGGCCATGGCCCCTCTTCAGAGACATAGAGTAGTGGTGGTAGGGTTGTTTGGCGATGGGCGAGTAGGGGTAGCCACCAACCTGCATCAGTGCCAATCACTGAGGCTTCATTAAGGTAGTAGCCATTGACTAAGAGGTGTGCATCTGCGGGGAGATGTGCATCAATCCACTTAGCAGCCTCAATATCAGCCGTCGTCACATAACTGGTAGATTCAGCACCAACGTTTTGGATGCGTGCGTCCCATCCCCACCAGATACCACCCACCATGCTTAATAGTATGAACAGTTGCAGGATCGGATGCCGCAGACGATTGACTAACCAACTAACAACAACGCCTCCGAGCAGCGCGGCGGGAATATAGGCGGCGATCACAAGGGCAAAGTTGGTAAGTGTGCCGGCTCCAGGAAGTCGTAACCATTGCGGGTTGACGGCGAGGGTCACAAAGACCCACCAGAAAGCCACGAGATTGATGGTATGCCTACGCTGCCAAATTGCCCAGATTATACTAATTGGCATGGCATACCACATTAAGAGCGGCAGAAAAAAGCTGATATGAATAATCGAATTAACCTGATCGGTCATCTGTGAGCGACCTGCGGTTTTCGCAGTGGTCATAATGATGGATACGATAATACCAACTAAGTAACCCTCTAGCAGCCGGATAAACCAGGGTAGAACAACCAACCCTACACCTATTCCCAGCAACATCCCGCGTCCAACCCACTGACGCCAGGGGTGGCGTATACCTTCAACAATGATAAAAGCGGGGAAGAAGGCAACTGCAAAGATCGCAATACGGTAGTGGGTCAGCACCATCCCAGCGAGGCTGAGGATACTGAGCAGCATGAGCATCTTGGGGCGGCGTTCAGCACTGGTGAGTAGCTCCCAGGTAATATACAGAGCTGCGGGCATCACCACTTGCCCGACCAACTGGGTGTAGCGTCCCCAGTTGACATAGTACATGGGCATAGCCGCCATAAAGCCGGCGAAGAAGATGGCTGCCACCCCGGCCCAACGTGTCTGCCCAAGCCGCAGCGCCCAGGGGTAGAGGGCAAAGACGGCAGCAATGTTGGCGATTTGCCCGAAGAGTACTACGGCACGCGGGGTTTCGGCCCCTATGATCCATGTGAATACCGCTGCTTGGCTATGAAAGCCAAAATGGTAGGTCAGGGTTTTGAGTTCGGCATAGGGATGCCAGGAAGTAAAGAGGCCACCATGATCAAGAATCAGTTGGGTGATCATGGTATGGTGCAATGAGTCGGCCCAGAAGGGGATGCTGATGCTATGTGCCGGGAGGCAACGTACCAAAATAACCGCACTGATGACGATCAGTAGGGCTAGATTGGGCCAGAGGTTGCCATTGCGCTCTTGTGCGCGCCAACCATCTAGTTGGCTGAGGGGTTGGTGCTTCAGCTTCCAAGCAAGCAGTGGAAGTGTGAGCAAGGGCGGGAGCCACGCATTGAGGGGGCCTAAGTGCAGGCCAACCAGATCGGTAAAGAGCAGAAAGAGGGGGTAGATGGCTAATCCAAGCCCAATTGCCAATCCGGCCTGTTCTGGCAGGGTTAGGCGTTGCGCTCCATCCCAGAGGCGTAGTATGGCCCAGCCGGGGAGGATGAAGAGCCAAGTGGCGGCGAGAAAGGCACCTGCCCATTCACGGAATCCGCCAATAAAGCTCGGTTGCACATGGAGCGTATGGCTGATGAGCCAGGCTAGTAGGCCCATGAGCAAGAAGAGGCCAGCGCCAATCCAGTGCTGATGTGAACGCACTCGCGTGAAGATATTCATGAGCGCAGACGAAATTCATATTCTCGCAAGCGTATCACCTGGCGCGGGTTGGGAGCGATGATCGGGCGTGCCCGGCGAATGAGGGTGAGGGCGTTACGCGTTGAAAAATTGTGAACAGCCACGAGGTAGGCAGCGGCCATCAAGGGCGCACGCCCCACCCCGGCATGGCAATGCACAAAGACAGGCAGGTGATCGGCATGCGCGGCGGCAATAAAGGCTACTCCGGTATCAAACTCTCTGAAGGTGGGTGGGTGGAAATCGGGGATGAGCAGATGAAGTTTCCGTTCTGGTGGGGTACCTTCAAACTGATCCACCCGTTCGGCTTGGAGATTGAGCACAGCCCGAATGCCCATGGCTGCAATCTGCGGCCATTGGTTGGCGCGAAATTCGCCACCCACATAGAGCAGTGGCGCAACTTGGGTGATATTCAGGCCAAAAAAGCGGCTGAGTTGGGAGTGAACGTAGGATCGGATCATGTGTTGCGGCATGCTCATGCGGTACAATAGAGCCAGCATTCACCCACGCAATGCCGTACTCACGGCGCTATCATACCACGATTATGTGGCTCTTTCGCAAACCACCAAATTTGAGCCGTGCCCAGCTCCGCCTCGTGCGTGCCGAGGATCTGACCAAGATCTCGCGGCTGTTTCGTGATGGTGCGTATCGCTATTATGGTGTCTCGGTATCCGAGTTGGAGAGCCTGCTTGTCGCAGGTTATGGGGCCGTCTTGAGTGTAGACGAGGATCTGCTAGGGGTGGTGCTCATCCACTGGCCTGCCGAACAGACATGTTGGCTGCGTGGCTTGGCCCTGGCCGATGGTGTTGGCTTGCAGGCGGCACTGACGTTGCTCTTGCCCTTCTTGCATGCTAGTCTTGCTCAACAGCATCTTGATACCATCTATTATGCTGGAGATGAAGCGAGTGATATTTGGCTCATCCCGGCCTTGCTGGCCCTCGGTTACCAGCAAGCAACCGAGGTGGTGGTCTATGAGAAGCGCGATCTGCACATCCCCGATCTGGGCCATCCAGCCGTGCATATTCGCCCAGCGCAGAGTAGTGATCTTGAGGCCGTATTGCATATTGATCGCCTCTGCTTTGAACCGCAGTGGCGTAAGGACGATCTGATCTTGGCCCCGGCGATTATCCAGGGGCCACTCTTTCTGATCGCCGAGTTGGAGGGGCAGGCGGTTGGCTATGCCTATGCCACCAGCCACTTTGTCGGGCGCTTGCTGCATCTGGTGCGCATTGCGGTTGAACCGGGGCACCAAGGTGCGCAGATTGGGGTGCGGCTGTTGGCCTCGGTGGTTGCTTATGCCGCTGGCCAAGGGGCAACGATGATTACGTTGAATACGCAAGCCTATAATGAGCATGCCCAGCGCCTCTATCGTTGGTTTGGTTTTGCGCCCACAGGAGAACGTCAAACCGTCTTGGCCTATCGGCTGGGTCAGCCGGGTGAATAATTGAGGAGGTTGTGTGCCACCAAAGATAGACCCACGCGATTGGGATCGCCACTTTCGGCCTGGGGCACCCCGGCGGGGCGGCCCCCTACAGGCATTTGCCAATATCCTGCTGATCATGTTGGCGTTAGGTATTCTGGGTGGGGCGGGTTTCTTTGCCTGGAATTATGGGCGTGGATCGGCGCAAGAGACGGCGGCGGCGGCGTTGCGCAGGGCGGAAACGACGACTGCGGCGGCAATTGCAACCCGTACTGCACGCGCAATGACTCCGACGATCACACCTACTTCGGCTACGGTTGTGGAGACACCGACACCAACACTGCCTGCCGAGCCTATTCTGGGCCGTGCAACGGTGATCAATGGCGGTAATCTGCGCCGTGAGCCACGCGTGGCCGCCGAGACGGTGCTGGGCCAAGTCTGTGTGAATGATCAGGTGGAGGTGTTGGAGGAGCAGACGTTGGCCAACGGGGCGCGCTGGTATCGCCTGCGAGTGCTGCGGGCCACTGATCAATGTGTCCCGGATCGGGTGGCGGAGGGTACGGTCGGTTGGGTGAGCGCGATGTTGTTGGGGCCGTTGAGTCCATAACGGGACGTGGGAAATTTTCCCCACTGCACATCCGCCGCAAGGCTGATCTCGTGTGTAACTCTTGTTGGTACAATTTGTCACAGATAGATCATGGTTAGCGCTAGAGCCTTCTCGCAGACATTCCGAAGCTAACCAGGTTCACCCCCTCTTGCACGGCTGCCAGCAGGCAGCCGTTTTTTGGTGTGCGAGGGGCTAGGGTCAAAGACGTACAAGAATGTATGGTATAATGTGGGTCTCAATTCTTTGTCTTTGTGCGTATACCGCATAAACTTGGTTGTTTTATGATGAAATATATCAATAAGACTGCAATTCTTGTCTTTGTATTGGTTGTATTGGCTGTATCAATTAGGGTGTGGGGTGTGGATTTTGGGTTGCCACAATTGTACCATGCAGATGAGGGTAATAAAATTTCAATTGCTCAGAAAATGTTTAAGACTGGTGATTTTAATCCGCACTATTTTAAGAAGCCGACCTTCTTTATTTATCTTAATGCTTTGTTGTATATTCCTTATTATCAGGTAGGGAAGATTTTGGGCGTATTTCAAGCTCCAGATGATATACTATATCCGATAATTCTAACTATGGGAGTTGGTTATGCGCCATTTCCGACGTATGTTCTTATGGCAAGGCTCTTGTCGGTTGCTTTTTCCTCGGCAACAATCCCCTTCATTTTTAGTATTGGCCAGCGCCTGAGCAAAAAAACATCTGTTGGCCTATTGGCCGCTCTATTTTTGGCTGTTTCACCAACGCATGTGATGCTCAGTCGTGAAATTACCGAGAATGCTTTTCAAGTATTCTTTATGACGGTCGTTGTTTGGGCTTCACTGCGGCTCTATGAAGAGGGTAAAACACTTGACTATATTATCGCAGGCATAGCCACGGGGCTGACTATTTCATCAAAGTATCCAGGCGTACTCATTGTTATTGTTCCAATCTGTGCGCATTTCTTGCGATCAGAATTTACAAAGGGAATAACAGATATTCGTATATATTATACATTATTTCTTGTCCCTATTGCCTTTCTTGCAACAACTCCGTTTGCAGTACTCGATTACAAAAAGTTTCTTGAAGATACCTTGTTTGAGGTTGATCACTACGCAACCGGGCATCCGGGCATGGAGGGCAATAGTCTTGTTTGGTATCTGACCTATGCATGGGGAACGGCTGGCTTGATATATCTCTTTGCATTATTAGAGATTACGCGTGGTTTGTATACGCGCTCAAAAAATACTCTTCTTTTGGCTGTTTTTCCGATAGTGCATTTTATTTTTATTGTTTCGTTTACTGTGCGTAATGATCGTACATTTCTTCCTTTAACTCCGATGTTGTTTGTTTTGTCTGCTTCTTTTATTGTTTATATACTGCGAAATTTTCTTGGTAATAGGATTGTAATAGGTTTATTTGCTCTTTTGGCTGTGATTGGTCTTGTTCAGCCAATAATGAGAACGTATGAAGACGGTGTGCGAATAACAACTGTAGATAGTCGTATGACATCTATGGCATGGATTGAACAGAACTTACCTGTTGGATCGAAAATTGCTCTAGAAGCCTATACGCCATTTGTTGATCCTGATGCATTCTTTGTGGTTCCTGTTGGTGTTATGATTAATCATGAACCGCAGTGGTATGTTGAACAAAAGATAGACTACCTTGTATTTGGACATGGGATGTATGGAAGATTTTATCTTGATCCAGAACGATATAAGGATGAGATTAGGCAATATGATAATCTCTTTGAATATGAACGATTTGAACTTGTTCAGTTTTTCAATGATGCAGGATATGAGGTGCGGATCTACCGAGTAGATCATTCCGATTCTTAGTCTAGAGAGAAACTCATGTCAGAACCGCTTCCTACGCCCCTTACCGATCTGCGCCGCCGCGCACCGATGGCACGCACACTGATCCGCGATGTCTTGACTGAGATGGTTGGTGAAGTGGAGATTGTGTACGACTTCTACCGCGAGTGGAACGGGTGTTGGTTAGTTCATGTCAAGGTGAGTGGGGCGGCGAATGCGCAACTCAGCTTTACACTGATGGATACGCCCAGTGGTGGCATGCTGGCGCTACCCCGCCCCATGCCCAGCCGCTGGCGCAGTGTGGGGGTGCGTGCGACTGATGGCACACGCTGGAGCCTGAGTGAGCAGGGGGCGTTGTTACGGGTGGGGTAGAACCGCTTGTGCTCTGGTTGTTGACCGCAGAGGACGCAGAGGAACGCAGAGGAAGAACCAGAGGTATAGCGGATGGGCTTCATTACAACGAAGCCCATCCTTAACCGAAAGCAGCCCCCTCTACGGTTCGCGGCGCTGCTCGGCCTCTATCGCGGCTCGCTCGGCGGGGGTCTGGGCATACTCGATGGCTTCGCGTAGATCGTCGCGGGCAGCGGCGATGTCGCCAGTGGCGCGGTGGTAGCGGGCACGGATCAGGTAGGGGAGGTACCAGTCGGGGCTTTGCTCGATGCTGGCGTTGATTAGCGGTTGTGCGTCGGCCATGCGCCCAAGCTGCATGTAGGCGCGGGCGAGGCTTAATTCGGCGCTGGGGTGGCTTTGGTAGAAGACATCGTTAATGTAGCCCAGGCCGTCTTGGTGCTCACGGGCGGCTTCAAGATCGGGTAGGGCGGCTTCGGCTTGCTGTTGGGCCAGCAGGGCCAATCCGCGCCCATAACGCGCCTCGATGTTGTCGGCCTCGGCCTCTAGGGCTTCACTGAAGTCTTCGAGTGCCTCGGCGGGGCGATCTAGATGCAGGAAGATAAAGCCACGGAAGGTGGAGACGAATGGGTCATCCTCACTCATCTCGATCATCGCTTCGGCATCTTCTAAGGCTAAGGGGTAGTTGCCCATCTGGATCAGCATGGCCGCTCGCCCCTCACGTGCTTCGGTCTGGTTGGGGTCAACGCCAATCGCGGCGGTAAAATCGGCCAGCGCTGCTTGCGGGTTCTGGAAGGCGTAGCGGTTGAGCCGAGCACGCCGCAGAAGCGCCTCGAAGTTGCGTGGATCGAGCTTGAGCACGGTGTTGGTGTCACCGAGCGCCTCGTCGTAGCGCGATTCGGTGTAGTTGGCCTCGGCGCGTAGGTTGAGGGCGCTGATGTTGTTTGGTTCCCGCGCAAGCACTGTGCTGGTGTCGCTGATCACCCGCTGGCGACTCTTGGAGACCGTGTCATAGAAGTCGGGAGCCGAGGTGAGCAGACGGGCGTGGGCGATGTAGGCGGCCATTAGGTTAGGATCAAGTTCTATCGCCCGATCAAGATCCTGCAATGCCTGACGGTGGGACTGATCATCCTCGGTGGTCATGGCGATCAGTTCGGCACGCGCCACATAGGCCGGGGCGTGCTGAGGATCGAGCGCCAGCGCCGCTTCAATGTCGGCGCGGGCCTGTTCGGTATAGGTGTAGACATCCCACCAGATGTAGAGTTGGGCACGTGCGGCTAACAGGGCCGGGTTGTCGGGATTGCGGTCGAGTGCTGCGGTATAGATGCGCAGCGCTTCATCGGCATTACCTCCGGGGCAGCCCGGCGCGGAGCAGGCGCGCAGCCCGTTGGCTAACGGATCGTTGGGATCGGGTGGGCGTGGCGTGATCGGCAGAATGTCGCCCTCTGCCGCCGCAGCCGTGGCCTGCATACTCAGTTCGGTTGGAACAACGAGCGCTCCGGCTTCGTTGAGGCCGCGAAAGACCATCATACCACCGGCGATGAAGGCCCCTACCACCAGAACGGCGAGGGTACTCAGTACGCCGATCATAATTGCCGATTTGCGCAGACACGAACGCTTCTTGGTGAGGCTGGGCGCGGCGCTGGGTAGAGTTGGTAAGGGTGTGGGCGCACTAGCGGCACTGGTCATCTCTAGCACCCGCGTCTCGCGGGAACGCGAGATGGCGTCGGGGTCGGTGACGGCCTGCATCGAGACGAGGCTCTGCGGGGCTTGGTTGGCTAGGCTTGCGGTTGCCTCGCGTAGCGCAGCCCCAAAGGCGGCAGCATCCTGAAAGCGCTGGGCAGGATCTTTGGCCAAGGCTTTAAGTAAGACTTGCTCGATCTTGATGGGCAGATCGGGGCGCAAGCTTCGCGGTGGCGGTAACGCGGCGGTGCTGTGCTTCATGACGATGGCGAAGGGGGTGTCGGCATCGAAGGGCACCTGCCCGATCAGCAATTCATACAGCACAATGCCGAGCGAATAGATGTCGGAACGCGCATCAACTCGCTCGCCCCGGCCCTGTTCGGGCGACATGTAGGCTGGCGAACCCAGGATGGTGCCAGCGGCGGTGTGTTCAACTGAATCTTTGATGATCCGCGCTACCCCAAAGTCGGTCAGTACCACGCTGGTGGGTGTAAGGTTGAGCAACAGTGCATCAATATCCGCGTCATTCAGTGCCGCATCGGCGGCGCCACGCCGCCGGATGAGCACATTGGCGGGCTTGACATCGCGGTGGATGACGCGCTGTTCGTGGGCATAGCCAAGGGCATCGGCGAGTTGGCCGATGATCTGGCCGACCACGGGGATGGGGAGCAACTTTCCGCGTCGGTGCAGACTCTGGATGGCGGCCTTGAGGGTGGGGCCGCTGACAAATTCCATGGCCATGAAGGCGGTGCCTTCGTGGACATCAAAATCGTGAACCTGGACGATATTGGGGTGGTGCAGCGCAGCGACGGCACGCGCCTCGCGTCCGAAGCGTTCGAGCAGATCGGGATCGCTGGCGAGGTGCGGATAGATCACCTTGAGGGCCACAAAGCGATCCAGCGTCGGTTGGTAGGCGCGGTAGACTTCGGCCATACCACCCCGCCCCAGACGCTCTAGCACTTGGTAGCGGCCCATCGTGCGCCCGGTGAGATCGTCACTCATACTTCACTCCTGCTGGCTACCCAGCCAAGCCACCACTAATAATGAAGAGGAGGGTACCCAAACAGAGGTAACTGCCATAAGCGATATAGTCGGGGGTAGGTCGCCCCATGCGGCGCATAATGATGATTCCGGCAGCGACTACTCCGGCGATCAGCATGCCCGGAATGATCGCCGCTGTCAGATTGATCACCCCGACTGACGCACCGATGAAGATGGCCAGATAGACATCGCCCAGGCCAAAGGGTGCGGCGTGGCCAGGGAAGATGAATTTAGCCAGCACGAAGAGCAACAGGAACATGATCCCGCCGATCAGTGCGCCCAGCAGGACGTTGCGCCAGTCCATACCCACTAGGGGGCCAACGATCAGTGCCACGAGGGCCGCACCGAGGATGACGAAGGTGTAGATCCAGCGGTGGAGCCAGTCAATCACCCCGGTGAGGATCAGGATAGCACAAATGAAGGTCAGGTAGAAGAAATCGCTGCCCAACCCGTGGAACTGATAGATGCGCAGCAGCGCGATGGCCGTAAGGATCTCGACGAAGGGGTAGATCCAGTGGAGGCGGCGGCCATCGGCGGCGCGCCCGCGCTGAACCAACCAGCCGACTACGGGGAGCAGTTGCCACCAAACGAGCGGCGCACCCGTGCGGGTACAGCGTGGCCAGCCGAGTATCTGGCGTTCACGAGGGATACGGATGATCAGCACGTTGAGGAACGTGCCGAGGCAGAGGCCGAGGATCATGATTGCAGGCCACATCAGCATACACACACCTTAGCAGGTTGTTACCCATCGCCTGTCATTGTAGGCGCATGGTAGCACCACCCTATTAAACGACGGGTGCGGCCTCGCTGTTGCAACTCATGCCGCCCGAAACGCCGCCCACATGACCGCCAGCGGCGCGGGTTGCCCGACCCAGCGGGTGAGCGCGAGTGCGCCTTGGTGTACCAGCATCCCGGCTCCGTCGCGGGTGGTTGCGCCGCGTGCAGCAGCCTCGCGTAGTAGCTGGGTTTGGCGGTAGACCATGTCGTAGACGAAGGTGTGCGGGCCAACCGGCACATCGGCCAGGGGCGTCTCGTCGCCGTGCCAGCCCAGCGAGGTGGCATTGATCAGCAGGTGGCAGGTAGAAATCAGACTGGGCAGCGCAGCATCGTTGAGCGCCAGAGCATGCAGGGTGGGCAGGCTGGAGCATGCCGCCTGTAGGCTGGCTACTAGTTCGGTGGCTCGCTCAAGGCTGCGGTTGACGATACTCAGTTGTGCCAACTTGGCCCCGGCTAGGGCAAAGGCGGCCGCACGTGCAGCCCCGCTGGCACCCAGCAATACCGCGTGTTGGCCCTCAAGCTTCAACCCCGCCTCGGCCAGATCACCGAGTAGGCCAGGGGCATCGGTGTTGGCCCCGATGAGGCGTCCGCTGGCATCCTTGTAGATGGTATTGACCGCACCGATCTGGGCGGCACTGGGTTCAAGTTCATCCAAGTAGGGGATGACCGCCTGTTTATGCGGCAGCGTGACATTCGCGCCCAAATAATCGGGGTGGCGCAGGTCGTTCAGGCGCGCCGCGAGATCCGCCAGCGGGGTATGCACGGCACGGTAATGGTGCTGGTGCAGCCCCAAGTGGGCCAGCGCGGCATTCTGCATGGCCGGAGATCGGCTGTGGGCGACCGGGTCGCCAATGAGGATGATCTGCATGATTATTGACAGTTCAGGTACTCGGCCTCGTAGCGGCGGAACTCCTCGATGGTCTGGGCGAACTGATGTGAGCCGTCTTTGGCACAACTAGCGACGAAGAAGAGGTAGGGCACCGATTCATCAGGTTGGGCAGCCGCGAGCAGTGCATCGAGGCCAGGGGCCGCAATGGGGCCGGGTGGCAAACCGGCATAGCGGCGGGTGTTGTAGGGGCTGTCAATCTGTAAATCGCTCAGGGTGAGGGTTTTGCGCCACCAGCGCCCCTCTGCGGCACTATAGCCGAGGGCATACTGTACAGTCGGATCGGCACCGAGTTGGCCACCAGCAAAATCGCTGGCATACTCCGGCCGCATACGGTTCCAGAAGACCGCACTGATCGTCGGCATCTCATCAATCAGGGCGGCCTCGCGCTGCACAATCGAGGCCATCGTCACCACTTGGTGTACCGAAACCCCTGGGACGCGCACACTGCGTTCAATGCTGCTGTACTGCTCACTGAAGCGGTCGAGCATGCGGCTAATGATCGCGTCAGGGCTGGCATCCTGGGCGATCTGGTAGGTATCGGGGAAGAGGTAGCCCTCAAGAGTTGCCCCAGGCGGCATACTACTCAACAAAAAGTACTGATCGCGGAAGCGATCACCATCGCGGGCAGCACGCAAAAACTCCTCGGCACTCACCACCCCAGTCTGAGCAACCAGATCAGCGATCTCCTCTAGGCGTAAGCCTTCGGGAATAGTGACCTGAAGCTCCTTGAGTTTACCTGTCTGGAGGGCAATCAGGATCTCGCTCATCGTCATGGTCGGGCTAAGGATGTAACGCCCGCTCTGGAGTTGACCATCTAGGCCACGTAGACGGGTAAGGAGGGTGAAGAGCGCGGGTTGGCGAATGAGACGAGCGGCGCTGAGACGAGTAGCGATGTCGGCGGTGGTTTCGCCAGAGTCAACCGTAAATTCCACCGGCTCACCCTGGGTCGCCGCTGGAGCGCGTAGCTCACCCAGGAAGAGATAACCGGCGCAAGATACCACCAGCGCAATCAGCGCAATACCGAGCATCAGAGCGCGGACGTGCCGCATCAATGGATCTCCTTCTTAAAATCCACAAAGCGGTAGCCGACGCCCCGCTCGGTGAGAATATACTTGGGGTTGGCCGGGTCTTGTTCGATCTTCTGGCGCAGGTAGGTGATATAGAGGCGCAGGTAGTGGCTCTCTTCACGGTACTCTGGCCCCCAGACCTTGGTCAGCAGCATCTCGTGGGTTTGGACGTAGCCCGCGTTCTGGACGAGGTGGTAGAGTAGGCGATACTCGGTAGGGCGCAGGTTGACACGTTCGCCGGAGACGAGTACCTCGCGGCGGGCGAAGTCAATGCTGAGGCGCTCATCCACCTGCACCAAGGTTTGGGGCACGGGCGGAGCGGTGTAGTGGCGGCGCAGAACCGCACGAATGCGGCTGATCAGTTCACGGTGGCTAAAGGGCTTCCCGATATAGTCATCGGCACCCAATTCGAGGCCGCGCACGCGATCTTCCTCTTCGTCCTTGGCGGTGAGCATGAGGATCGGTACTTGCGAGAATTGGCGCAGGCGGCGCAGGGCCTCAAAGCCATCCATCACCGGCATCATCACATCGAGCAGAATCACATCGGGCATATCATCACGGGCACGATCTAGCGCCTCGCGTCCGTTTGCTGCGGTTGCCACGCGCATGCCCTCAAGCTCAAGGTTGAGCCGCATGAAGTTGATCATGCGCGGCTCGTCATCAACGACGAGGACGAGTTTATCTTTGAGTTCAGACATGGCGAATCACCTTTGCTCCTACAACACCCCAACGCTGCTATTATCGCCCAACATTAAGCGGTAGGCTTTGGGCTTGAGCGGGCTACGGGCGACCTCCACATTGCGCCCGATCAGGCTATCCTCAAGGCGGTGGGGCAGCCCACGCACGGCGCTATGTTCGAGCATGATACTATGCTCGATCTCGCTATCTTCAATCAGACAGCTGTGATAGATCGAGGTGAAGGGGCCAACATAGGAATTGAGGATGCGCGTCTTCTCGCCGATGATTGCCGGGCCACGGATGGTGCTATTGATGATCTCGGCACCCGGCTCGATAATCACCTTACCAATAATCTGCGAGTCACGATCCACATAGCCCTGCACCGAACCGCTCATCTCTTCCAGAATAAGGCGGTTGGCTTCGAGCATATCATCCTTCTTCCCGGTGTCAATCCACCAACCCTCGTGGATGTAGGGGTAGACCAGATAGCCATTGCTAACCAGCCACTGGATGGCATCGGTGATCTCCAGTTCGCCACGCGGCGAGGGTCGGATCGCATGCACCGCCTCCCAGATATGGTGGTCGAACATATAGATTCCCACCAGGGCCAGATCGCTGAGAGGCTCACGCGGCTTCTCGACGAGGCGGGTAATGCGGCCATTATCGTCTAGCTCGGCCACCCCAAAGGAGCGCGGGTCGGAGACTTGTTTGAGCACGATCTGGGCATTGAAATCGCTCTGGCCGAACTGCTGAATGAGGGGGCTAATCCCGCCCTGGATACAGTTATCGCCCAGGAACATGACGAAGCGCTCATCACCGAGGAAGTCGCGGCTAATTTTTACCGCGTGGGCCAACCCGGCGGGGGTCTCCTGGGGAATATAGGTAATGCGCACCCCCCAGCGTTTACCGTTCCCAACCGCCGAACGGATCTCATCGCCGGTATCGCCGATCACAATCCCAATATCATCAATTCCGGCATCGCGGATGGCCTCAATCACGCGGAAGAGCACCGGCTTATTGGCTACCGGCACCAACTGCTTGGCGCTGGTATAGGTAATTGGGCGCAGGCGGGTACCTTTACCGCCGCTGAGGACAAGACCTTTCATGGAGAGAGTCCTTATGTATAACCAATCAGGGGCAAGCTAGGATGATTCTACGAGGGATTGGCGCTTTCGGCAAATGGGGAAGGGGGGGCAGGCAGGGCATGTGCAAAGTCGTTGTTGCCCCCACCCCAACCCGCCCCCGCTGGGGGCGGGAGCCGATTCCTCCCCCCAACGGGGGCGGGTTAGGAGGGGGGAATCGGACTTTGCACATGCCCTGGGGGGGCAGGGGCAGCAAAGCCGCCCCTGAAAATGTTATGGTGGTATTTGGTGGCTATGCCACCAAATACCACCATAACATTGGGGTTTGGGGCGTAGCCCCAATGTCGTTATTTCCTAACGATAGGGGCGGATGGCACCCACAAAGTGGTTCTGCCAGTAGCTATTCCAGATGCCAGAGACCTGCACGCCATAGCTGGGCGTCATGGCGTGGAGCATCTGACCGCCACCGATGTAGATCGCAACGTGCGAGATACCGCGCCGCCCGCCGGTGCCAGCGAAGAACATCAGGTCGCCGGGAGCGAGGCTGCCCATACTACCGATCATCGCGCCGTAGCGGGTGCTGAACTGAGCCGCAGCACTGTGGGGTAAGCCGACCCCAAACTGGCGGTAAACGTAGCTGGTCAGACCACTGCAATCGAAGCCGCGTGGGCTGCTGCCACCCCAGACGTAGCGCGAACCGATGAACTGCACGGCATAGCTGGCCACATCGCCACTGGCGGCGACATTGACCGGGCCGCCGCCGGAGCCGCCGGTGCCACGGGTCGTGGTGGCGCGGGTGGGCAGCGCCGGGAAGTTGGTGGTGACGGGGACGCGGCGCACGGCCATGGGCGAGATCTTCATCAGATCGGAGAAGATCCAGGCTTTGGTGCCGTCGCTCAACTCCACCTTGAACCAGTCCTTATACTTGCCGAGCAGGGTCACCTGGGCACCAGCATTGATCGAAGCGACCCGATCATAGGCCGAGCCGGGGCCTTTGCGCATGTTGACCGCGTTCTCCAATACCGTGCCGACGAGTGGCGGGTTGGGATCGGGGATCGTCTGGGCGACCGGCACGCGCTCGACAACGCCATCTACGATAGTGAGGAAGTCGCGGGTGACCCAGCCATACTGGGTGCCATATTCAACCAAGAACCAGCCCTGATACTGTTGCACAAGAGTCAACTCTTGGCCAGCCGACATACGTGCCATACTGACATAGTTGGTGCCGGGGCCGTCACGCAGATTGAGGCCCTCTTCGATCACCACACCGATCTTGGGTGGTGGCGGGGGAGGGATCTGTTCGCTGGGGACGACATTCAGGGTATAGATTACGGCTTCGGGAATATCCACCAACTCCGCAGCAACCCAATAGATTGTCGCATCGTCGGCTTGGCGTACCTGGAGCCACTCTTCGTGACGACCAATAACTTCAACGTTACTCCCGCCGGTAATGCGGTTGATCTCATCATAGGCGAGGCCAGGGCCGTTACGCATTCTGACTACATCACCAGAGATCATAGCGGGAACCACCATGGGGGCGAGCAGCTCGCTGCGCGAACTGAGCGAGAGTGGTACCGGCAAAGCCTCAGTCTCATCCAGGGGCGGATCGCCAACATGGGTGAGCGTGCTTGATGTATCAAGGCTGAGCGGTACATTGCTGCTCAGGGTATCTTGCATAGTGAGCGCCGTAGAATCGGCGGGAGTGGCAGGACGTAGGGGGATCTGGCTTAGGAGAAGCGCCAGAGGAACCGTCAAGACGACGACGGTATGGAGCAGAAAGCGGGTCGGAAGTTTGGCGAACCAGGAACCGGGGGAACGCAACGCCATAGCCAGGGTACGATGCAGATCCGCGAGCGGTTGGAAGCTCTGTTTATGGCGATCCCGATGGTGCGCAGCGCGACTTTGTAGATCATCAAGATCGGTACGCAGATGCACAGGCGGCTGATTACGGTTAAGCTCAATCATGGAGCAGTCCACCTCACTTTGTGTCCCTGTAACGCGGTTGATGAACCGCCCCTTCTTAGCAGAAAGGTGACGACATAGTAATATATTCAGGCGGTGTTGTCAATAGCTTTTCTGTTTTATCCCGTTATAAAAGGGCAAAACAGAGATTTGACCTGGTACATCTGTAAATAGTTTTTGATTGTATACAGGCAGTGTTCGTTTTCTGGCTATGCCCAAAACATGGCAATTATGCGCGGTTTGAGAAAGATTTCAGATCCAACTCAGGCGTGTAGCAGAACCTGATAATGATTTTCAGGATCTGCTTAGGGTGCAAACGCATAACAGAGGACGGCGGCAGCCATGATGGGTGCAGTTTCGGCGCGCAGGATGTGTGGCCCAAGGGAGACGGGCATGATGCCGTGCTGGGTGGCGAGGGCGATTTCATCAGGGGTGATGCCACCTTCGGGGCCGGAGAGAATGGCGTAACTGGCTGTGGCGGCACTGGGGGCGAGGTGCTCGCGTAGGGGCGGGGCGCTGCCTTCCCAGAGGATGTAGGTGTATTGAGTGGCTGCCACTGCGGTGCAGGCGGCGGCAAAGCTGAGGGGGGCGGCTAGTTCGGGCAACCGCCCGCGCCATGCCTGCTCGGCCGCCTCGCGGATGATGCGTTGCCAACGTTCAGTCTTGCGCCCATCCGTGCGCTCGTTGGGCAGGCAGCGGCTGAAGTGTACCGGCACAAAGCGGCGTACCCCCAGTTCTGTGCCCTTCTGCAAAACCCACTCGAAGCGTTCGGGGCGTATGAGGGCCACATACAGGGTCAGATCGTAGGCTGGATCGGGGGCGGGGCCAGTGCTGAGTACCCGGCCTGTGACGCATGTCCGACTGACGCCGGTAAGTTCCAGGGTGTACTGGTTGCCCTGGCCATCGAGGAGCATGATCTGTGTACCCGCAGCGAGGCGCAGTACACGGCCGAGTTGGTGAACCAACTCGGCATCCTCTAGGCGCACGAACTCAGTAGTGAGTAGTTCAGGGGCAACAAAGAAGCGGTAGGTGTTCTTCATGGTTCAGAGGGTGGGGATCGTGGTGCTGAGGTGAGCTTCGCTATGGCCAGCACGGCGCAGGGTTGCCATCAGGCTAGTCAGATCGGGGACATAGACGCGCATAAGTGTCGCATTGCCAACCAAGCTACAGTGTTTGAGTGAATCAGGGATCACGACGGCATCGCCATGGCGCAACGGTAATTCACCATGTGCCCAGATCAGGCTACACGCACCTTCGATCATGGTCAGGATCTCGAAACTCCCCTGGTACTCCAGATTGGCATGCCCGGCCAACTGCCAGCGTTCGAGGGCGAAGTAGGGGCAGGCCACGAGGAGGTCGCGTCCGGGGGCGAGGTTGAGGTGGGGCAACTTGGCGTGGCGGGCGGGGCCAAAGGTACAGACATCGAGTGCCTTATCGAGATGCAATTCACGCAGTTGGCCCGTCTTGGCATCGCGGCGGTTATAGTCGTAGACACGGTAGGTGAGATCGGAGCGCTCCTGGATCTCGAAGATGAGTAACCCGGCATTGATGGCGTGAATCGTTCCAGCGGGTACCAGAATCATATCGCCGGGAGTCACCGGGACACGTTCGAGGAGATCCTCTAGGGTTCCCGTATGGACTGCGCTCGCGAACGTCTCCCGGTCGCAGGTTTGGCGCATGCCATAGGTAATGTCGGCACCGGGGGCCGCATCAAGGATGTACCAGGCTTCGGTTTTGCCGTGGAAGCCCGAAGCGGCCTCGTGGCGATGGGCGTAGGCATCATCGGGATGCACCTGGATGGAGAGACGCGCCGCCGAATCGATAAACTTGGCCAGCAGTGGGAAATCGGCACCATAGCGGGCAAAGCTGCGTTCACCAACCAACGTTGTCCCATAGCTACGGGCCAATTCGGCCAGACTCTGGCCCGCGAGCGGGCCATTCGTGACGCGGTTCTGGTCGTAGATCAGCCAGATCTCACCGATCTGATCGGGGTGGGGCGGGGGCAGATCGAGCCATGGCGCGAGGCGCGTGCCGCCCCAGATCGGCGAGACGATCTGGGGCGTGGTGAGCAGTGGATAGAGCGTGGTATTCATAAGCGGGGCTTTGGGGCGTAGCCCCAAGCGAAAATCTCCTTAGGTTGGTGCGTCCTATGAGCGTGGTGGAATAACTACGGCACCATCGGGTGGGGTGACACCAGGGCCATAGATATAGAAGTCTTCCCAGGGGGTGTAGCGCGTGACATAGTTGGTTCGGCGCACCGTGCCATCAGGGAAGGTAATGATGCGATAGTAGTTGACATCAACCCCAGAGCGTCCGTGTACCAACTGGCGCACTGCCCCCTTGGGCAAGGTCTTATCATACTGCCACACCGGCGCACCCGGTTTGGTCCAATTCTTGGTATGGGGGCCATCGTAGGTGACGCGGCGGCCATCGCTATTGCCCCAGATCTGGAAGGTTAGGCGCGAGGTGTTGCGATTGACGGTGCCGATCACATAGACGGTGGCGGGGCTATCGTTGCGCCAGCGGAAGTCGGTGGTGGGGGTATAGATGGTTGCATCGAAGCCGAGGATATTCTCGTAGAAGTTGACGATGTGGCTATGCCCTACCCGGCGGGTGATCTGGAGGCCCGCGTTAGAGACGGCGCGGAAGAGGGTGGTGGAAACTTGGCACAAGCCACCGCCGATCACCTTCTCTAGCCGCCCGCCGACAATCGCGTAGCCATCCACAAAGCCATTGGCCTCGGAGAAGTCACCGACATTCACAAAAGAGAATTCAACGCCCTGCGGAACAACATAGCCGGTGATCATCTCGGTGGCACGAGTAATGTTGGTGATGCGCTCGCTGGCCGAGGATGAGAAGCCAGTTGTGGCCTCACCGAGCAGCACCATGGGGGTGGCAGGGGCAGTCGCGGCGACCGCAAGCGGATCACCTGCCAGCCACTGTTTGCCGAGCATCCCCAATTGCACCTCGTAGGCCGTACCGGCATATTCAGGGTGGTACTCGAAGCGGGCGCGCTCGAAGTATTGGACGAGGTAGACCTGGCCATCCTCAGGATTCCACTCCTCGAACTCCTCGGAGATGGGGTAGCCATAGACTGGCAAGCCGCCACGCGATTGCCAATACCAACCGAAGGCTCCGCCCAGGGTATGCCCCGATTCGGGGAAGAAGGTACGGCTGGGATCGGGCGACGCAGCCAACCAATTGAAGGCTGGTTCCGTGCGCCCTGCGGTGATCATCGCGCCCAACCGCGAGAGGCTCAGGGTTGGCCCGGCGGAATTGTTGGGGCGTAGCTCAAAGCGGGCACGCTCAAAGTATTGCACCTGCATGCCGCTACTATCAACGATCACCTCGGTGAGTGGCAGGCCAAAGACATCAATGCCGCCATTGGCGTCAAAGAAGCGCTTCACTTCCATGCCGATGTTGTGCCCGGTTTGGGGGAAGAAGGCGAATGGCTCGCCCTGGGCAGCAGCGGTAGGTATGTGGGGCATGGCAAAGAGTGTTGCCAAGACGAACAAGATCGTGATCAAGCGTGCCGAGCGGTGCATAGGCGACCCCGTAGGTTAGAGTTAGGTAGTATATGTCAATCATGCCATTATAGCATGCAGATACGTGTGAACTTCCAGGGCATGGACTATACGCCACAGGGCATGGGCAAAGTCCTTGGGGCGCAGCCCCAAGCCCCAATTTTTGTGGTGTTTTGGCGGCGAAGCCGCATGCGTATGGGGCGCGTCACGACGCGCCCCTACAAGGCGTTCACCGTCTGTTATACTAACCCTCAACATACTATGCACTATGTTGAGGATTACGCCGATGGCTGCCTTCGCAGATCTCGAACTTGGTCTCAACCGCCGCCCCGATGGTCGTTATGGGATTGATCTGCGTTTTAATCAGCCCGATAGCGATACCGATATTCGCCTGATGCGCGATGAGGCCCAGCCGATAGAGATTGATGCGGCTCAGTTATTAGCCCTGAATACTGATCCTATCGGGTATGGGCGCTATCTGGCGCAGCAACTCTTTGCCGATGAGGCGCTGCGGCGGGCGTTTGAGCAGGCGCGTAGCGCCGCTGCCAGCCTGGATGCGCCGCTGCGGGTGCGCTTGGCAATTAGTGCCAATGCAGCGGAGTTGCATGGCGTGCGCTGGGAGACGCTGCGCGATCCGGCGGATGATACGCCCCTGCTGACGAATGAACAACTGCTCTTCTCGCGCTACCTGACAAGTAGTGACTGGCGTCCAGTCAAGTTGCGCCCACGTGGCGATCTGCGTGCCCTGATTGCGATTGCCAATCCGCAAGGTCTGGAACGCTTCCGTATGGGGGCGGTGGATGTGGCCGCTGAGCAATCTCGCGCTTTGAGTGGCCTGAGTGGTATGCCCTCAACCCTCCTGGCAACGCCGGGGAGTGCCAATCTGGATAGTATTCTCAATCAGTTGCGCAATGGGATGGACATCCTCTACTTGGTCTGTCATGGCTCATTGGTCAACGGCGAACCGCTGCTCTGGTTGGAGGATGCGCAGAACCAGATTGCCCGTGTCTCTGGGGTGGAGTTGGTGACGCGGTTGCGCGAACTGCGTCAGCGCCCGCGCCTGATCGTGCTGGCCTCGTGCCAGAGTGCAGGTACCGGCGCGGGGCAGGAGGCGTTGCTGGCGATTGGGCCACGTCTGGCCGAAGCGGGTATTCCGGCGGTGCTGGCCATGCAGGGCCAGATCAGTATGGAGACCAATGCCGCCTTTATGCCGGCCTTCTTCCGCGAATTGATGCGCGATGGCCAGATTGATCGGGCGATGGCGGTGGCGCGGAGTGCGGTGAGCCACCGCCAAGACTCATGGATGCCGGTGTTGATCATGCGCCTGAAGAGCGGGCGTATCTGGTATGTGCCCGGTTTTGCCGACGATAAGGCCAATTTCCAGAAGTGGCCTGCCTTGGTGCGCGGGATTAAGTCGGGGCGCTGTACCCCCATTCTGGGGCCGGGCTTGACTGAGACGATTCTTGGTTCTTCGCGGGAGATCGCGCAGCGCTGGGCCGATGAGTATACTTTCCCACTCGCGCCCCACGAGCGTGAGGATCTGCCCCAGGTGGCCCAGTATATCGCGGTGAATCAGGATGACCAGTTTTTGCGCGATGAGCTTGCTGATTCGATCCGGCGCGAGTTGTTGCGCCAGAATAGTACGCTGATCGGCCCAGGTAAAGAGAAGGCTCCACTCAACGATCTGATCACGATTGTGGGTAAGGCGCTACGCAGCAACGATGAAGCCGAACCGCATCGGGTGCTGGCCAAGCTCAAGTTGCCGCTCTACATCACCACCAATGCTGATACGCTGCTCGAAGAGGCGCTGCGCGATGCCGGGGTTGAACCACGTACCGCCCTCTGCCCCTGGAATGAGTATATTGAGCAGTCGCAGGATGCGTATGATGAGGAACCCGACCCCGAACATCCGCTGGTCTACCACCTCTTCGGTATTCTCGATGAACCCGACTCGCTCGTGCTTACCGAAGATGACTACTTCAACTACCTGATTGGTGTGACGAGTAACCGGGAACTCATCCCCGATGCGGTGCGGCGCGCCCTCACCGATACGGCCATGCTCTTCCTCGGTTTCCGCGTGGATGACTGGATCTTCCGCATTCTCTTCCGCAGTTTTATGCGCGATCAGGGCGGTGGACGGCGGCGCAAGTATACCCATGTTGCCGCGCAGATTGATCCCGAAGAGGGGCGCACGATTGAACCCGAACGCGCTCGTAGTTACCTGGAGAGCTACTTCCAGGGCGAAGACATCAGTATCTATTGGGGATCGTCTGAAGACTTTATTCGTGACCTCGCCTCGCGTCTGTGATCGCGGTAGCAGGATTTTTTATGCGCCAGAACCCGTATATTGGGCCACGTTCATTTGCCACTGGCGAGCGCCTGTATGGGCGTGACCGTGAGTTGCGCCGTTTACGCAATCTGTTGATCGCTGAACGCATTGTGTTGCTCTATTCGCCCTCAGGGGCGGGTAAGACCTCGCTGGTTCAAGCGGCGCTCGTTCCCAGTTTGCGTGAGGAGGGCTTTCAGGTGCTCCCGCCCATCCGCGTGGGGGCCGAGCCGCCCGCTGATCTGCCGCAGGTGAATCGCTACTTGCTCAGTACCATGCTCTCTATCGAGGGGCAACGCCCAGCCGAGGCCCAGATTCCCCTCGCTGAGTTGGCCAAGTTGAGTCTCGATGCCTATCTGGAGCGTATCAGCGATCCGGCGCAGGATGGCATCATCCTCATCTTCGATCAGTTTGAAGAAGCGCTGGCGGTGGTGCCCAACGACCGGCCCGCCAAACTAGAATTCTTCCAACAACTGGGCATTGCGCTGCGCAAGCAGCAGCGCTGGGCGCTCTTCTCTATGCGCGAGGACTACATCGCCCAACTCGATCCCTTCCTGCGCGAGATCCCCACCCGCCTGGCCCAGCGCATGCGCCTTGATCTGCTGGAAGCCGAGGCCGCATTGGCGGCCATCCAGCAACCCGCCCGCAGTCAGGGTGTCACCTTCCTCAAGGATGCGGCCCAGAAGCTGATTGATGACCTGCGCATGGTGCGGGTGCAGCGTAGCGATGGTAGTACCAGTGAAGAGATGGGCCTGTATGTGGAACCCGTACAACTTCAGGTGGTCTGCTACCGCTTGTGGGTCAACTTGCCCGCCGATGACTTCGAGATCTGCATCCAGGATGTGGCCAAGATCGGTGATGTGACGAGTGCCCTACGTGCCTACTATGCCGAACGGGTAGCCGAGGCGGCTACGGCGGCGCAGGTGAATGAGCGCCAGGTGCGCGATTGGTGTGACAGCAAGCTGATCACCAGCCAGGGGCTGCGCGGCCAGGTGTTGCGTGAGCCAGAGCAGAGTGGCGGCTTGCCCAATCGGGCCATTGCCGCGCTGGTTGATAGCCACTTGGTGCGCGGCGAGCAGATCCGGGGGGCGATCTGGTATGAATTGGCCCACGACCGCCTGATTGGGCCGGTGCAGGCCGATAATGTCGCTTGGCGGACTGCGAACCTCAGTCCCCTTCAGCGGCAGGCCGAACTCTGGGAGCACGAAGGTCGCCAGGATGGCCTGCTCTTCCGCGACCACGATCTGGCTGCGGCTGAAGCCTGGGCAACCGACAATCCAGATGCGGTCAATCGGGTGGAGCAGGAGTTCCTTGCACGTTGCCGAGCGGTGCGGGCGATCATGCAGCGCGAACGGCGCAACAATCGGCTGATCCGTGGCTTGGCCGTGGTGGCCACGCTGGTCAGTATTGTGGCCGGAGTATTGGCGGTTCTGGCCGTGAATGCCGAACAGAAGGCGCGGGTGAGTCAACTTGCCAGTGCCGCGTTGGTGGATGGCAGCATCCGCCCGCAGCGCAGTTTGCTACAGGCTCTCGCCTCATACCAGTTGGAGAGTAACAGCATCGCTGATGGTGAAGAGGCTCTTCAGCAACTCCTCACCACCATCGGTGGGGAACCTGAGCCGTTGGCTACTAGTCCCAACATTGCCACACTGAACACCGATGGTTCCCTGATCGCCATCTACCATGAAGGTGATGCGGGGCAGAACCAGATCGTGCTGCAAGCCATTGGTCCCGCCGGGCGTGAAGTACGCCGAAGCATCGCCCTCAACACGATCCTGAGTAATCTGGCACTTAGCCCCGATGGTAGCCTGATTGCGGCGATCAGCAATGCTGGCGATCTGCTTCTCTGGGGTGATGATGGTCAGACGCGCAGCATCCAACTTCCTGCCGACATCGGCAGCATCAGCGCGATCAGCTTTAGCCAGGATGGGGCCACGTTTGGGGTGGGTGATAGCACTGGGCGTAGCTTTCTGTGGTCAACCGCAGATCTGAACCGCGCTCCCAGCGAGTTTATCGGCATTGCCCAGGATGTAACCGCCCTCGCCATCAGTCCTAGTGGTGATCAGATCGCCATTGGCTACCTGAACGGGCAGGTAGATACGATGACCTTTGCGAGTGGCTCGGCACCTTCACGTAAATTCCTACACCGCCATGATGAGCAGATTACGGTGATCGCCTATAGCCCCGATGGGCGCACGATTGCCAGTGGCAGTAGCGATAGCCATGTGGTGGTGAGTAACTTGGATAACCGCAGCGGAGCCTTCACCTACCGCGAGCATACCAGCCTGATTACGGGGCTTCATTTTAGCCCGGATAGCCGCCAGATTATGAGTAGTAGCAATGATAATACTGCCCAGATCTGGATACCCTTCAACACCAAAAAGAATCCGCTGATTCTGCGTGGACACGAAGGCTGGGTGTTGGATGCGCGGTTCATCCCTGGAAGCAACCAGGTGGTCACGATTGGCCGTGATGGAAGCCTGCGGCATTGGAATATCAGCCATCCCCAGGCGACGACGATCATCTACGAACATAACCGCGAAGTCTCTGCGGTGGCGGCTAGCCCGGATGGCCGCTGGATGGCGACGGGCAGTATAGACAAGACGGTCGCTCTGTGGGAAGTCCAGGGCGATCAGGTCGCGTTGCGAGCGAAGTTGGCCAGCACCAGTTCGATCTGGTGGATCGCTTTCAGCCCCGATGGCCGGTTGGTAGCGAGTGCCAATGAAGATGGCAAGATCCGTATCTGGCAGGTAGAGCAACCCGAAGAGCCGCTCCAAACCATAGATGCGCATCCAGATCGGGTAGCCACGGCGCTCGCCTTCAGCCCCGATGGGCGCTACCTAGCCTCGGTTGGCTATGATGGTCGCTTCCATCTGTGGGAGATCAGCCAGTTGTTGACGACTGGCGCACTAACCGAGGTGGCAACGGCCTTTACGCCTAGCCCCAAAGCCTTACAGAGCATCAGCTTTAGTGAAGATGGGCGTTATGTCGCCATCGCTGGTGACAGTGGCGAGATCCAGATCTGGGACATGCAGAATCTTCAGGCTGAACCGCAGCGGCTCCAGGTAGGCGGGATCTATGCAGTGGCCTTCCGCCCTGGGCATCCCGGCCAACTGGCGGCGGCGGGCTTCGAGGCCAAGATCTACCTCTGGGATCTGAACGGGCCAGACCGTAACCCGCGTATCTATAGCGGGCACACCGACTGGATTATCGGGTTGGCGTTTAGCGCCGATGGCCAGACGATGGCCAGTGCCTCCAACGATGATACGGTGCGGGTATGGATGCCCGATCTCCCCGGTGGCGATCCCTTGGTGTTGCGTGGGCATACTGCCGACGCGAAGACCGTCGCCTTCAGCCGTGATGGAAAGTGGGTGATTTCGGGCGCTCTTGATGCCACCGCGATCATCTGGCCACTCGATCCAAGTGTGCTGATTGAGCGGGCATGCCGTAGTGCCGGACGTAACCTGAGTGCCGAGGAGATCAATCAGCTTGGGGGGGCGGTGGGGGATTTGTGTCCGTAGAAGATTGTGTATGCTATTGAGGGGACATGCATCCCCCTATTCAGTACGGCTAAAGCCATCTATAATACCTGCATACCAACCCAGTGTCGGGGCAATAATGCAGCACTGCACTCCTGCATGGTCACGCCCTGATAAGGAGTAGCAGTACATTTATGGACATCCCCTCCCTGCACCATATTGACCTCCCCTCTGGACGGATCGTCTACCGCACGTATGGATCAGGCCCACCCTTGTTGCTCCTTCATGGCTGGGGCGGCTCCTCGCGCCACTGGTTGGGCGCATTTGCCGTGTTGGCCAACAACCATACCCTGTATGCCCCCGACATGCCGGGGTTTGGCGAATCGCCACCCAAGGTGGGGAGCGGCGGCTTACGCGGCTTAGCCACCACCGTCTTAGAATTTATTGACGCCCTGGGCTTTGAGTCGCTCAAACTCGCAGGCCACTCCTTGGGTGGCGCGATTGCTTTGCTGGTGGCAGCGCACCGCCCACAGCGCATCCGCCAACTAGCCCTAGTCAGCTTTGGGCTACCGCGCACCCCGCACGAGAGCGTCTACCATAGTGGCTTGAGTATGCAACTCAGCCTGACCGTAGCGCTCTGGGCACCCTGGCTCTTAGCGTGGCGGCCCTGGCAGACGATCTCGCGGCCCTGGCGTGAAATGGCATGGACGACCCCGCCGCTGCCGTCGTTGCTAGCCAAACCGATGATTCACCAGCTCCCCGATCCTGATCTGCTCAGTATCGGGATTGCCGATCTGGTGGCGATGGATGCGCTGGCCTCCATGGAGGGCGCGGCCAGCCAGGGCGATCCGGCTGTTGGGCGGGCGTTACCGAGGGCCACTATGCCTACGCTGGTGCTGAGTGGCCGCCAAGACCCGATCTTCCCGCCTGCAAGTGCGACTGCGTTGGCTGCGGCCTTGCCGGGGGCGGCGCTGGCCTTGATTGATGCCTGTGGCCATGTGCCGATGGCCGAGCAGCCGGGGGTGTGTTACCAGCACCTGCGGGCGTTCTTTAGTGCCGGGGAGTAGCTGCGTATCACTCCAACCAGGCCAGATCGCGCCCGATCAACAATTCGCGCATCTGGGCGTGGTGGGTACTCTTCATTGCCACGAGGCGGGTTTGCAGGTGGTGGTGGGCAGCAAGATCCGCAATCTCAGGACTCTGGTCGTAGGTCATCAGCAGATCGCCGCGTAGTTGGGCCGCGCAGGCAAAGAGTGCGTGGTGATCAACATCGGCGTAGGTGTAGAGGCGCTGACCAGCGCGCTTGCCCGCAGCGGTGTAGGGTGGATCGAGAAAGATGGCGACATCGGCGCGTTGGGCGTAGTCGTGCAGGATCGCCATGCCATCCGCCTCAAGAAAGCGGATACGCTGGCGCAGGGCATAGATAGCCAGAATGCGGTGCTGGAGTGTCTGCGGGTACCAGCGCGAGGCGATGCCCTTGCCGTGCTCGCCATGCCTGATGCGGCCCGCCCCCGCCGCCAAGATGCCGCCCCGGTTGATGCGGTTGCGCAGGATGGTCTGGAAGGCCAGATCGGCGGGCGAGGTAGCGGGAGACATCAGGGCGGCTTCGAGGTTGGCCGGGGTAAGCTCGAAGCGCACCAACCGCTCGGCCAACTCCGGGGCCGAATCGGAGAGGATCGTCTGCCAGACCGCTGCGACGTGGGGGTCGCGTTCCACCATGGTGATCTGGTCGGCGAGTCCCTCAAAGGCCACACACAGACTGACACTACCACCACCTACAAACGGCTCCAGGAACTCGGCGGGGCGCTGCGGGCGGCTGGCCAACCAGGCCCGAATCCGGGGGGTGAGCCACGTCTTGCCGCCGGGGTAGCGGAAGGGGCTACGCTGGGGTACCGAGGCGACATTGATGATGGAGTCAAGTGGGGGCATAGATATTCATCCTCCCTCTGCGTACCTCTGTATCCTCTGCGGTAAACCAGATCAACCGCAGAGGATACAGAGGTACGCAGAGGATGAATATTGTGACATATTCTACTTTTTAATTTACATGATTTTCGTGTCGATACCGCTCCCGCAGTTCATCAATACTCACCAGATTGCCAGCCGCATCTTCATAGTACCAGTACTCCCAGCCATTAGCGGCTGCTCTATTCTGCACGCTGGCGGCTATTTTGTGGATGGAACCCGTCTGGTCGTTACAGATAAGCTGCGCGTCGGCTTTGACAATTGCGGTTACGGCGCGGTCTTGGGAAAAGATCGGCTGCCCAACACTGATGTACTGCGCTTCAAGAAGTTGACCAAAACTGATGCGCGGGGCATTACGCTTCGATCTTGTTAGCAGTTCACCATGCTCCAAGCACGTAGCGGAGATCGCCGCGATCCGTTGGCGGGCAATCTCGACATACTCAGCGGATCGTTCGATCCCAATATAGTTACGTTGCAGTCTTTTCGCCACAGCACCAGTGGTTCCTGAACCGAAAAAGGGATCAAGCACCATATCGCCTGGATTGCTCGAAGCTACCAGCACACGATAGAGCAGGGCTTCGGGCTTTTGGGTCGAATGGGCTTTCTTGCCATCAATCTTGATCCGCTCTGCGCCCGTACATAATGGGATATACCAGACATTCTGCATCTGCTTGTCATCGTTAAAGTTCTTCATTGCCTGATAGTGAAACGTATACTTCTTCTGTTCGCGTGATTTTTTGGCCCAGATCATTGTTTCGGTAGCATTTTGGAAGCGCGTTCCTCGGAAATTGGGCATCGGGTTGGTTTTATGCCAAATCACATCATTGAGTATCCAATAGCCTAAATCCATCATGATCTTGCCTACCCGAAAGATATTGTGGTACGACCCAATCACCCAGATGGTTCCGTCGTCTTTGAGGACGCGACGGCACGCAGAAAGCCACTGCTCAGTGAAGTGATCATAGGCGGCAAAATCAGCAAACTGATCCCAAGTATCTGTAACGGCATCAACCACGGTTTGGTTGGGGCGGATGAGTTCGTTCTGGAGTTGTAGATTGTAGGGTGGATCGGCAAATATCAGATCAACACACTTTTCTGGTAGGCTTGGTAATAGGTCAATGCAACTCCCGTGTAGGATGTGGTTCACGGGAGGGTGTTGTTGTTCGTTTGGCATTAGCAGGTTCCTTTTTGATTTTTATACCACCCGCACATCTCGCGCAGCGGACATGCCGCATCACTAGCTAAGTAGCTTTCGCGCCCGGCCTGCACACTGTAGATGCGACGTGCTGGGGGGCCGTCGCAGCGCGGGCGGCTGCGGCAGTAGCGCACGCACACCTCGTTGATCTGGGCGTGGAAGTCGGCGTAGAAGTCGCGGCGCTCCATCCCGTGGATGATCGGTGCCTGAATCTGATCTTCAATCAGGGTGCGCAGCTTCTCGTAGGGGGTGCGCCAGATCGGTTTGGCTGCGTGTGGCTGCGGCCAGATGCGCTCGAAGAGACGGCGGGTATACTCGTCAATCACGAAGATGGGGTGCGCCCCGGCGTAGAGCAGCACCACGTCGCAGGTTTCGGGGCCAATGCGGGGGAGTGCGAGTAGTTCGGGGCGTAGGGTTGCGGTGGGTTGAGCCAGCATCTGTGCCATAGAGCCTGCGTAGTGGGTGCAGAGGTGCTGCGCAATCTGGCGTAGCCCTTCTGCTTTTTGGCTGTAGAAGGCAGCGGGCCGGATGTGGGCCACAATCGCCGCCGGGTCGGCGTGGGCTAGGGCGGGTGGATTGAGCATCTCCGCCGCGATGAGGCGCTGCATGGCTGCCTCGACCACCTCCCAGCGGGTCTGTTGCACCACGACTGCTCCGACGAGGATCTCAAAGGCGCGGTCTGGGCCGAAGATTGGCCACCAGGGCAACTGGGCCTCTGGGCCGTGGAGCGGGCCAAAGTGGGTGCGTAGGGGTAGGTAGAGATCAACGAAGGGGAACATAGGGGGGATCTAGCTTCCGGGAAGCTGAAGCTTTCCGGAAGCTCTAGAAACTTAACTCTGCGCAGCCGGCATATAGAGCCGTTGCACATACTCAGCCAGCATGCGGCGGAAGCTAAACTGCGGCGCACAGGTCGCCATCGCCTCCTTGCAGGTCTGTACCCAGGCCACTGGTACCCCAGCCTCGTTGCGGTTCTCGTAGAAACGCGGCGCGATCTCGTGTTCGAGGATGTGGTAGAGCGACTGGGCATCGTCCCAATCCTGCTGATCCTGGTTGCTATACTCGCGCTCGTCACCAATTGCCCAGCCGTTCTTGCCATTGAAGGCTTCGGGCCACCAGCCATCGAGGATCGAGCAGTTGGGGGCACCGTTCAGGCTGGCCTTCATCCCGCTGGTACCGCTGGCCTCGTGCGGGCGGCGCGGGTTGTTGAGCCACACGTCCACCCCCTGGGTGAGCGCTCGCCCCACGGCCATGTCGTACTCCTCCAGGAAGATGATCCGCCCGGCCAGCCCTGGCTGCATGGCCAACTGGTAGACATGCTGGATGAAGTGCTTGCCCGGATCGTCCTTGGGATGTGCCTTCCCGGCGAAGATGATCTGTACCGGGCGGCTGGGGTTGTTGAGAATGGCCTTTAGGCGCTCAAGATCCTTGAAGATGAGTGTGGCGCGCTTGTAGGTGGCAAAGCGGCGCGCAAAGCCAATCGTCAGGATGCCCTCCTCCAGCACCGGCCAGACCGTGGCGGGCTGTCCGAGGCGACGGTAGTACTGGATGAGCCGACTGCGCGAGAACTCGATCAGATCCTTCTTCAAGGCTTGGCGGGTATTCCACAATACCTCGTCAGGGATCTGATAGACCTTCTTCCACATCTCGGCGTCGTCCAGGTTATCTTCCCAGTTCTTCCCCAGGTAGGAGTTGAAGAGCTGGCGGATGCTCGGAGCCAACCATGAGGCCGAGTGAACCCCGTTGGTGATGCCCACAATCGGCACTTCATCCTGGCTCTTGCCGGGGTAGAGCCACTGCCACATGCCGCGTGCTACATGGCCGTGCAACTGGCTCACGCCGTTGTGGTAGTCGGAGAGACGTAGCGCCAGCGCCGTCATGGCGAAGGTTGGCCCCCACGACTGATCTTGTAGCGCAATCGCCATGAACTCGTCACGAGTCAGGTTGAGTTGTGGCCAGTAGTTCCAGAAGAACTTCTCGATCAGCGAGAGCGGGAAGGCATCATTTCCGGCGGGTACGGGGGTATGGGTGGTGAAGACGCAGTGCTTCTTCACCTGGGCCATGGCATCGGCAAAACTCTTCCCCTCCACCACCAACTCGCGGCACAGTTCGAGGACGAGGAAAGCCGAGTGGCCTTCGTTCATGTGCCAGACATTCGGCTTGTAGCCCAGGCGGCGCAGGGCGCGCACGCCACCAATGCCGAGCACCAGTTCTTGCGAGACACGCATCTCCTGATCGCCGCCATAGAGGCGCGCCGAGAGTTCACGATCCTGCGGGCTGTTGGGATGGATGTCGGTGTCCATCAACAAGAGCGAGACGCGCCCAACCTGGAACTTGTAGACCTTGGCGTAGATCGTGCGCCCCGGTAGCTCGACCTCAATGACCACCTCACGCCCATCGGGGTCGAGCGCAGGGATGGCTGGCACATCGGCGAAGTTGAGCTTGTTATATTCGGCAAACTGCCAACCGCTATGGTCGAGGCGCTGGCGGAAGTAGCCCTGCGGATAGATGAAACCTACCGCAACGAACGGCAACCCCATGTCACTCGCCTCTTTGACGTGGTCGCCGGAGAGGATACCCAAGCCGCCCGAATAGATCGGCAGCGACTCGTGAATACCAAACTCGGCACTGAAGTAGGCGATCTGGGCCTGGGTGGCCTGTGGGAAATGCTGGTTGAACCACGTCTGCTGGGTGCCCATATAGGCGTCGAAGTCGCGCAGCACAGCATCGAACTTCTTCAGGTAGGCAGGATTAAGAGCCGCCTCCTCCAACTTGGTTTGACGGACATCACGCAGGACATCAACCGGGTTGTGATAGTCCAACTCCCACAGATCGGGGTCAAGCTCACGGTAGAGATCCTGGGCCTCAGGATGCCATGCCCACCAGAGGTTGTAGGCCAACTCGCGTAAGCGGGCGATCCGTTGCGGGATAGGCGTGAAGAGGATCTCGCTCTCCAGACGAACCATTGTATCTGCTACTTTCTACGTACCCTAGGATGTACGCTCAAGAGTTGCGGGCTGGATTGGAACACCTTAGCGATTGTACGCGCTTGCGGCGTATCTGTCTAGCGCGAAGGTAACACCGGCCAGGGCATGTGCAAAGTTCTTGGCATATCGTTCC
>NZ_GL501404.1:2651236-2676233 GCF_000152145.1 Oscillochloris trichoides DG-6 | reverse complement strand
TACGGACGTTGCCCATACCCTAACTTCCTAACATGCTATGCAATGCCCGATTAAACTCCTCTGGATGCTCCAGATAGGGCGTATGCCCACACTCGGCCAGCACCAGTTCACGGAAGGTTCCGCCCGCCGCCGCATAGCGTTCAAGAACGCGCCGGGTCTGACTCAGCATCGGCTGGGGTGGGAACGCATCTGCGCCGGGCCAACCCGGAACGACACCGAGTTGCCCCAGCGTTCCGATTTCAAACAAACTGGCATCGCTCACGATCTGATCGTTGGCTCCGCGTACCCACAGGATGGGCGGCTTGTTCGCTGCGGCTAGGATACGTTCGACACTATCACCCACATACTTGGGTGACAGGGCGTTGTTGGGGCCGAAGCGCCCCGGCGCGATGCCGGGCCAATGTTCACTCGCCACCTTATCGCCGGGGTGGTTGTCGGGGCGCACCTTGATGCTGAGTAGCCCGGAGAGCAGTTCTTCCTCACGCGCAGGGCGGAAGGGCGGCTTCCAATAGTAGGTGTTCATGATCACCCGTGGAGCCGTCTTTGGCTCATCCTCACTCCGATCCCCCGCACCTTCGCGGCGCGCAAACTCGGCATTCACCAACCCCGCCCCCGATCCGGCATAGTCGGGCCAACACGGCGTACCGTCTACATCCTTGGTGCCACCAAACCCGTAGGGTGAACCCGGTGCTGCCAGAGTCAGACTGAGCAGCCGTTCGGGGGCGGTGGCCAGCAGCGTCCAGCAGACCGAACCACCTAGTGAGTGGCCAACGACGTGGAAGCGCTCCACAGCGAGCGTATCCATCAGGCCGAGGAGATCATCCACCCAATCACGGCAGCCACGCGTGGCGTCAATCGGCTGGAACTCGGTATCGCCATAGCCGCGCAGATCGGGGGCGAGGGCGCGAAAGCCGGAGGGCAGCGCCAGCATCGTCTCTTCCCAGAAGGTCGCGCAGGAGTTATTGCCGTGGATGAAGAGTACCGGGGTGCCAGTTGTAGGGCCACTGCTACGGACATGAATCGTTAGCCGGGGTGTGGCCACCATCTGCGAACTGATACCGGGGAGTAGGGGGATACTACTCATGCCGCCTCCTTTGCGTGGATGTAGATCTGAACCAGCGCCTGTTTATCCAACTTTCCCGCCGCTGTTTTGGGCAAGCCCGTTGCCAGAATGATGCGTTTGGGCAACTTGAAACGGGCCAGATGCTCCCCGGCGTAGGCGAGCAGATCATCCGGGTCGAGCGTGATCTGGGGGCGTGTGACTACCACGGCCCAGCCCACCTCGCCCCAATGTGGGTCGGGAGCGGCGATCAGGGCCACTTCGGCCACTGCCGGATGCCCAGAAAGGACACTCTCCACCTCTGCTGGGTAGATGTTCTCGCCGCCAGAGATGATCACATCCTTGAGCCGCCCGACAATCGTGTAGTAGCCTTCGGCATCGCGCAGCGCCAGATCGCCGGTGTGGAGCCAGCCATCCACGATGGTGCGGGCCGTCTCATCGGGGCGGCCCCAGTAGCCCTTGCAGACGTGTGGCCCCCGGATGAGGAGTTCGCCAACTTCATTGGGGCCGAGTTCGCACCCGCTGGGATCGGCCACCCGCACATCCACAAAGAAGAGCGGAAAACCCACCGCACCCGGTTTGCGCTGCACATCGGCGCTGGGCAACCAGAAGGTGTTGGGGCCAGCTTCGGTGAGACCATAGCCGGTCTTGAAGTCCAAGCCGCGCCGCCAGAACGCCTCGAAGACCGGCAGCGGGCATGGCGCACCACCACTGATCAGCAGCTTGAGGCGCGAGAAATCGGCCTCGGCCCAGCGCGGATGCTGCTGCATGGCAATGAACATGGTTGGTACGCCAAAGTGGATCGTTACCCCGGCGTGGGCAATCAGATCGAAGACCTGATTGACCTCAAAACCTTTGCAGACAATCGAGCAGCCGCCGATCAGCACGAGTGGGGCAGTAAAGACATTCAGCCCGCCGGTGTGGAAGAGCGGGGCATTGAGGATGGCCACATCGTCCGGGGTGAGGCCCCAACTGGCCACCGTATTGACCGCATTGGCCGCGATGCTGCCATGGGTGAGCACGGCCCCCTTGGGAGTGCCGGTCGTCCCGCCGGTGTAACAGATCACCCACGGGTCATCGCGGTTCAGTTCGAGTGGCGCGATCTCCGCCGGGAAGGATTGGCGCGCCAGCACCAGCCCCGGCTCCAGATCAACCCAGTGCTGTACCGATGATGGATAGTGGTGGAGTTGGGCGACTACGTCGGCAAACTCAGCCCCAGAGAGCAACACCATTGGGGTTGCATCGGCGATGAGTGTATGCAACTCCTCTGCCGTCAGGCGATAGTTGAGCGGCTGCATGATCGCGCCTAACTTCGCACAGGCAAACCAGACATCTAAATAAGTCAGGGAATTGAAGGCCAGTACCGCTACTCGGTCACCACGTGCCACGCCCAAACTTCGCAGATAGTTCGCCGTCCGTCCGGCGCGTGCGTCCCACTCCCGATAGGTTATCGGGGCCAGATCGGCCTCTGCGTCGCGCAGAGCGACCTTCTCCGGCGTTAGCAGCGCCCGACGACGCAGCCAATCACCGAGAAACATCTGCATCGGTGTACCTCCTGTTGGTCGTCTTCGCGGGGAAGGAGATGGTTCAGGCCACACACTCAAGCGGTATAGAAACAGTTCACTGAACCCATAGTGATTCCTTGTGTTATGCTGCGCATGCGTACATGATTGTCACTTGAATAATGCACACAAACGTACTATACTAACACTATCACAGCATTGCTGTGGTGTTGCACATGAACAATCATTGGCGGTTCTGCCACGCAATCGGGTGGCAGGTAAAATGATGACCGTAGCAGTTCCATCGGTAGTGCGAAGTCGTCAAGACTCATTGACCCTGTGCAGTATGGTGCAATGCCTGACGGGTGCGCAAGATGCTACAGAACGTCGAGTAGGAACGGTACAGGCGAGAGAATCACACGCAGACGAAAGCACGATGGGAAACATGCAATCCCAAAGGCTTCGGCAATGGGATCGGGGGCATGGTAGTCTGCCCCGTAGGGAGTGCCCCTGCAAAGAGTCGTTTGTTATACAACGCATGACGATTCAGCACTATTATACCATTCTCGCTCTGTGGTACCATAGTTCAAGATCATCGAATGCTTGCATTATGGACGGGAGCAGTTATGGCCACCATCCACGCCGCCGAGCGCGTGCGCAGTTTCGGTACCTCGATCTTTGCTGAGGTGAGTGCGCTGGCCATCCAGCACGCAGCGGTCAATCTCGGTCAGGGTTTCCCCGACTTTGCTGGGCCAGAGTGGCTCAAGGTCGCCGCGATTGAGGCGATCAATGCCGATCTCAACCAATACGCGCCCTACCTCGGTCTGCCACGCTTGCGCGAGGCGATTGCAGCCACATGGCAGGCAAACGGTTGGCGTGCGCTTGATCCGGCCCACGAGGTGACGATCACCAGTGGAGCAACCGAGGCGCTCTTTGCCGCCACCCAAGCCCTGATCAATCCGGGCGATGAGGTAATTATCTTTGAACCCTTCTACGACGCCTATGTGCCGGATGTGGTGATGGCCGGGGGTGTCCCGCGTTATGTGCGTATGCGTCCGCCCCACCCGGCTGGCCCGCAGACGTGGCACTTTGATCCCGCCGAACTGGCGGCTGCCTTCTCGCCCCGCACACGGCTGCTCTTCCTCAATAGCCCGCACAACCCGACCGGCAAGGTCTTTACCCCGGCTGAGTTGGCCCAGATCGCTGCGCTCTGTATTGAGCATGATGTCCTGGTGATCGCCGACGAGGTGTATGATCAGATCATCTTTGATGGCCGCACGCACATCCCCATCGCCACCCTGCCGGGGATGTGGGAACGCACGTTGACGATCAACAGCACGGGGAAGACCTTCAGCTTAACCGGGTGGAAGATTGGTTATGTGGTGGCTGCGCCCGATCTGAGTGCGGCACTGCGTTCGGCGCACCAGTGGATTACGTTTGCCAGCGCGACGCCCTTGCAGGCGGCGGTAGCGGTGGGCTTGGAGCATGCGGCGGAACGCGGGTACTACGAGCAGTTGCGGGTGGAATATCTGGAGCGGCGCGAGGTGTTGCGCCAGGTGTTGCATGATGTCGGCTTGCCGCCCTTGCCGGTTGAGGGCAGTTACTTCATGCTGGCCGACATCAGCCAGACCGATTGCGCTACAGATCGTGACTTCTGCCGCTGGTTGACGAGCGAGGTGGGGGTGGCGGCGATTCCGCTTTCGCCCTTCTATGCCAATCATGACGATCTGCCCTTGCTGGTACGCTTCTGTTTTGCTAAGAAGTTGGAGACCCTACGCGCAGCGGCGGGGCGGTTGGAAATCATGAATCATCAGCGCTAGGAGGGCTAGTATGGAGCAGCAGCTACAAGAACTGAAACAGCGTCTGGCCGAAGTCTTCGACCTGCAAATGGTCGGAGCGCTCTTAAGTTGGGATCAGAGCACCTATATGCCCTCTGGCGGTGCCGAGGCACGCGGGCGGCAGATGGCGACCATCGGGCGGCTAACCCACCAGAAGGCCACCGCCGAGGAGATCGGGGCCTTGCTGGAGGATCTGCAACCCTACGCGGAGAGCCTCGAAGCTGACGCGGATGACGCGGCACTGATCCGTGTGGCGCGGCGCACCTACGAGCAGCAGGTGCGCATCCCTGAAGCACTGGTGGGCGAGATGCTGGAGCATAGTGCGGCCAGCTACGATGCATGGACACGTGCCCGCCCGGCAAATGATTTTGCCGCTGTACGCCCGCTGCTCGAACGTACCCTCGATCTGAGCCGCCAGATTGCCAACTGTTTCCCCGGCTACCAGCACATCGCCGACCCGCTGATTGATATGAGCGACTATGGCATGCGTGCCGAGTCGGTGCGGGCCATCTTTGCCCAGTTGCGATCTGAACTGGTGCCACTGGTACAGGCGATTACCGCGCAGACTCCCGCCAATGATGTCTGTTTGCACCGCCACTACCCGGCTGAACAGCAGCGGGCGTTTGGCGAGCAGATCATCCGCGCCTTTGGCTACGATTTTAGCCGGGGTCGCCAGGATCTCACCCACCACCCCTTCATGACCAAGTTCTCGTTGGGGGATGTGCGCATCACCACGCGCTATAACGAGCATGATCTGAGTGATGGCCTTTTTAGTACGCTGCACGAGTCGGGCCATGCCATGTATGAACAGGGCATCAACCGCAGCTTCGAGGGTACCCCACTGGCCAACGGCACTTCGGCGGGTGTCCACGAGAGCCAATCGCGCCTGTGGGAAAACCTGGTGGGGCGCTCGCTCGGCATGTGGGAATTCTACTACCCGCAGTTGCAGGCCGCCTTCCCCACCCAACTTGCCGATACGTCGCTCGACACCTTCTACCGGGCGATCAACAAGGTGCAGCGCTCGCTCATTCGCACCGATTCGGACGAAGTGACCTACAACCTGCACGTGATGATCCGCTTCGATCTGGAACTGGCCATGCTAGAGGGCAGCCTAGAGGTGAAGGATCTGCCAGAGGCGTGGAACACGCGCTACCGTGAGGATCTGGGCATTACGCCACCCAATGACAGCAACGGCGTGCTGCAAGATGTCCACTGGTTTGGTGGGCCAATCGGCGGAGTCTTCCAGGGCTATACGTTGGGCAACATCCTGAGTGCGCAGTTCTTTGCCGCAGCTTGCGCAGCCCACCCCACGATTGAGGCCGAGATCAGCCAGGGCCAGTTTGGTACGCTGCATAGCTGGTTGCAGCAGCAGATCTACGTGCATGGCAGCAAGTTCACCACTGACGAGTTGGTGCGCCGTGCTACCGGCGGGCCGCTCGATATTGGCCCGTATATGACCTACCTGCGCAAGAAGTATGGGGCGATGTATCAGATCGGGTAGGGGCGGTTTTTAGCCGCAGAGGACGCAGAGGGGAGGTACTCCGATATTTTTCCTCTGCGTACCTCTGCGTCCTCTGCGGTAGATCAAACCTACTGCTGCTGCTGTTGTTGCTGCTGCTGTTCCAACTCGATCTCGGCCACGGTTGGCGCAGGCACTGGCGGCAGCAGGTCAGTATCGGGGATGTTGAGGACTTCGGTGGGTAACACCTTCACCCCCACCTCCAGGGTACTCTCGGCGCGCCCGCGATGCACGCCCTTTGTGGGCGGCACATCGGCATAATCGCGGCCCACCGCCACCCGGATGTGGCGATCTCGCGCCAACAGATTGTTGGTGGGGTCGAAGCCGATCCAGCCCAACCCCGGCAACAACGCCTCGACCCAGGCATGGGTGGCATCGCTTTCAGAACGATCATGATCCTCGGCGCGGTGGAAGAGGTAGCCACTCACATAGCGGCAGGGGATACCCAGGGGGCGCACTAGGGCGATCATAATATGCGCGAAGTCCTGGCACACCCCCTTGCGGTTAGCGAGTGCCTGATCAATGGGCGAGTCGACGCTGGTGGTTTGTGGGGCGTAGGCGAAGGTGCGGTACATACGTCCAGCAATCTCGAACAAGAGCGAAAGTGGGTCGCCCCGGCGACGCACATCGAGTTGCTCGGCCAGCGTGTTGAGCAGTGGCGAAGGGCGAGCGAAGTGGCTGGGGGCCAGGAAATCCCAGACATCCTGCTCGGCCACCAGATCATCAAGCAGGTTCCAGGCTTCAGGGCTAAGGCTGCGCGGTAAGCGGGGCGGCTCGGTAAAGGCCACTATCGCCTCGGCAGTAATCGTCAACTGACGATGCTGACCGGGAATATCGAAGTGCTGCACCGCATTTGCGTAGGCATCCTGGTAGTGGTGGATCGTCGCATTGGGGCTGGTGGTGAGGTTAAACTTGAGGCAACGCTGAAAGCCCTCACTCAGAGGGCGCATACGGGTCTCAGTCAGACTCTCACTGATCGGGGCGCTATAGCGGAAGCGAGTCTTGTGCAGGATGGAATAGTACATATTGGAAGAGAGGTTTGGGGGTTGCCCTCCAAGACCCTCCTACTCAGGAAGTAAGCGCAGTATCCACCGGGTAGGAGATATATGCCTGGTAGATCGCGCCATGGATGGCTCCGCATTGGCGCTGAATACCATCCAGGTAACTGTGCATACTCTCAGCGATGATCTCATCAACCTGACCATAGTCCAGGGAAGCCCGCAGACGACCAGCGAGTCGTTCGGCACGCCCCGCACTGCGCGTACCGGTAGATTGCGCAATCGCCTGCATCGAGCGCTGAATACGATCAGCGGCGAACCGTACCGAGCGCGGGCCTTCGGCATTCAGCAAGAGAAACTCGGCCACGCTCTCGGCCTGTACATCAGCAGTATACACCTTACAGTACGCCTCGAATGCAGTGCAACACTTCAATAACCCCACCCAATCAATATAATCGAGTGATAAAGGGGCATCAATCGGGGCTTCGAGGTAGGGGCGGAAGTGTTGATCAATCAGCGCCGCTGTCAGGCTGGCCCGTTCGAGGTAGCGCCCAACCTGAATAAAGTGCCAGCCCTCACCATGGGTCATGGTAGCATCGGTAATGCCTTGGAAGAGGTGGGCACCCTGTTTCACATCGTGGTAGAACTCCAGCGGCTCCCCCTGCCAGATCGCCTCGATACTGCTGCGGCGCACATCCAGGTAGAGCCGGTTCACCTGCTCCCACATCTCGGAGCTAATCTGCTCGCGCACCTGACGCGCATTTTCACGGGCAGCAGCGATGCAGGCGGCAATCGAGCCTTCGTTACTGGTCTCAAAGGTAAGCATACTGGCAATCGCGTAGGCATCACCCGAACCACTCGGCGGCGGGTAGGCGCGCAGCGAGGCCAGCAGGCGCTCCCAACGCAGGCTCGTGGCGTGGGGAGCCTGATCGAGCATCATATTCAGCCCCACCGCGATCAGGCGTGCCGTATGCTCGGCACGCTCCAGGTAGCGGCTCATCCAGTAGAGGCTGTCGGCAACACGCGATAACATCGGCACCCTCCTCTACTCAGATAAGACCCAGGTATCTTTACTGCCCCCGCCTTGTGACGAATTGACAACGAGCGAGCCGCGCCGCAGCGCCACACGGGTGAGGCCACCCGGCACAATTGTTACCGTCTCACCATTAAGGATGTAGGGCCGCAGATCAATATGGCGCGGTTCAACCTGCTCCTCAATAAAGCAGGGTGCTCGCGAGAGGCTCAGGGTGGGTTGGGCAATGTAGTTACGTGGATTGGCCAGGATCAGATCGCGGAAGGTCTCGCGCTGTTCGCGGGTACTGTGCGGGCCGATCAACATGCCATAGCCACCCGATTCGCCCACCGCCTTGACAACCAGATCCTCTAGGTGTTCCAACACAAACGCCCGCTGGTCGGCCCGGTCGCACAGGTAGGTCTCGACATTGTGCAGGATCGGATCTTCGCCCAGGTAATAACGGATGATAGCCGGCACATAGGCATAGACCGCCTTATCATCGGCCACGCCGGTACCAATCGCATTGGCGAGGGCCACATTCCCAGAGCGGTAGGCATTGAGCAGGCCGGGTACGCCCAGGATCGAGTCGGGGCGGAAGGCCAGCGGGTCAATGAAATCGTCATCAATCCGGCGGTAGATGACATCCACCCGGCGCAGACCGGCTGTGGTGCGCATATAGACGATATTATCGTGGCAGATCAGGTCGCGCCCTTCGACCAACTCGATACCCATGGTACGTGCCAGGAAGGTATGCTCAAAGTAGGCCGAATTGTAGACACCGGGGGTAAGCAGGGCAATGGTGGGGTCGGGGCGATGGGCGGGCGCAAGCGAGCGCAGCGTGGTGAGCAGCGCCTTACCATAATCATCAATCGGGCGCACGCCATAATTGGCGAAGATACGCGGAAAGGCGCGCTTCATCACGGCGCGGTTGGTGAGCATATAACTCACCCCACTCGGCACACGCAGATTATCTTCCAACACCGCGAAGCTACTATCGGGCAGACGGATCAGATCGGTACCTACCACCGAAATATAGCTCTGACGCGGCACCTTCACGTTGCGCATCTCGCGGCGATAATGATGACAGGTATAGATCAACTCTTTGGGAATGATCCCATCCTTAAAGATCTTACCCTCGTGGTAAATATCGTGCAGGAAGAGATTCAGCGCGGTGATGCGCTGGGTCAAACCGCGCTCGATCACCTGCCATTCAGCCGCCGTAATAATACGTGGCAGGAGATCATAGGGGAAGATACGTTCAGTACCGGCCTCTTCACCATACACCGTGAAGGTGATACCCTGGTTGAGAAAGGCCGCATCAGCATAGCGCTGACGGGCGATCAACTCAGCCGTACTCAACTCACGCAGGCGATCATAGAGCATGCGGTAATGCTCGCGCACCTGGCCCAGTGGCGTGAACATCTCGTCATAGGCCAAGTCGAGTTGGTAACTGGTGAACGGGGGCCGCCCAATATCGGTTGCGCTGCGCTCGGTGAGCATCGTGCGTGGAATCCTGATTCTACGAAAGGTAGGACATTCGCAGAGAGGGCAGCAGGGCATCGTTGCCGTTGCGTCTTCACTTGGGGTTCTCTGGGTTAGGGGGTATGATAGCTTTAGGCGGGCGATTCGTCAAGTAAGGTGAAATCGGTTAGGGCTACATCAAATGGATACAGGCTCAACCTGGTGTATCTTGAACCCGGAGATGGTCGCGTTTCTAAGCGGCAGTTTTGAAGAGACCTACGCACCCAGTGTACCGTTGCTCATTCGTGGAATGCACCGCGTTCGCACAGAGTGGCCGCTAAATTCACTGGTACTCAACAACGGCGGCGATAGCAGCGGCGATCTCTTCCATCATAGCGGCGGAGACACGGCCAACCGGGCGGACGAAGCGTTGAAGATCCATCCCTCGCAGTTGGAGTACGTCTACCGCCGATGGTTTTTCGAGGTTATTCGCCTGATCGGGATCAAGCCTGATGTGCCAGAGGTTCGCCGTGTAGCGATCCTTCCAATCGGTCAGGGGTGCCACCAGTTTGATCGGCAGCCTACCAACTGCATCCGAGCTTACAACAACGGCAGGGCGGATCTTCTTGATCTCCGCGCCCAGTGTTGGATTAAAGTTGACAAGCCAAATAGCCCCACGGCGTGGTGTCACGATGTCATTGTTCAATGATGTCGCCTCCCTGCCAAAGCTCACGCTCAGAATCCTGCGCATTCCCATCATCATCGGCCATCGCAGCGGCTTGCTCGGCCATCAAGCGGCGACGTTCTTCGAGGGGGAGTTGCATCAATGCGCGGCGGTTGATCAGCGACGCTGCGGGCTTGGAGACCGGGGTTGTACCCAGGATGCACTGTGCCTCACCGGTGGTCATCAGTTCTTCCGATGCTGCCCGCAGCACCGTGCGGCACAACCAAGTAGGTTCTTCGGGTGGTAATGCCTCTGGTTCGTGGCGCTTCCAACCCATGCGGTTGATGTCAATACACCAACTTCGGTAGTACGACTCCGTAATGATACCGAGGGTACGCAGGCGGTAGAGCAATGCTTGGGTACTCATCCCAAAATAGCGTTTGAGGAGAAGCAGTTCCTGTGGTTGGATGAAGGCGCGCCGCGTGCCAATGTGATCAACAACTGCCTGGGCTGGTGCTAAAAATGCCGCGCCGAAACGAAATGCGGCCTTCTCCTCATCTACGCCCTCAGATGGAGCCAGGACAAGATGCCCAAGCTCATGGCACAGATTCAAGCGTTGTCGTTCACCAGGCACCCCGCGTCGGGTCACAACCGTCGCCGCATGAATACGCGCCTCAGCATCATGGGCAACCGCAGCAATCCCATCGAATGCCTCATCCGCATCGAGCATAACCACCTGAACCGTGTGATCCTCAAGAACTGCGGTGACATTGGCAATCGGTGCGCTACCTAACTGCCAACGCTCGCGCATAGTTTCGGCGGCTTGTTCGGCATCTTCAAGTGATTCAATCCTGAAGCTCTGGATCGGTAGTTGCTCTGTATCCACAAAGCCGATCAGGCGCTGGAGACGTAAGCGCTGCCAGATCGCTTCTCGTACAAGGCTTTGGACTTGCTCCTGCTGACGTTTGCCAAGATCTGAGCGCCGTCGGTAGGCGATAAAGGAAACGTTCAGATCCGAGGCTTGCACCAGATCGGCCACTTTGACCCCTAGGGCTGCGGCGATTCGATTCAAAACCAGCGGGCTAGGGTGCGCCTTCCCCTGTTCGTACTTGGAGAGCGCCTGCTTGGTCACGAGGCCACCCATCTGCTGCGCTAATGCTTCGAGTGATAGGCCACGCGCTAGACGCAGGTGTCGGAGTTGCTGGCTAAGCATGGCGGTTTTCCTCTCGCTCAGGAGTATATTTCTAGTTGACAATTATCTCATTTTTATATTCTATTGTCAACCGACTAGTTCCGACTATGCTAGAGGATGGGCAACTTCCTTGGGGCGCAGCCGCATCAGCATTCGGTGAAGGAATACCGCGTAGGGGCGCGTCGTGACGAAGCCCACGGGATGCGCCGCTCACGAGTCGGGCGCATCGCGATGCGCCCCTACATGTTGCCCCCATCGCGGGCACGTTGGGGTGGGGGCAACCGCGACGTTGCCTACCCTCCCTCACCGCCCTGCCCGCGCCGCTTGGCTTGCACAAAGGCAAGATTGCGCAGGGTGAGCGCCGTACTCGGGTGCTGCGCCCCCAGCACCGCTTGGAAGATCGCCAGCGCCTGTTGCAGGTATGCCTCGGCAGCCGGGTAGTCGCCCTGCTTCAAATGAACATGGCCAAGTGTTTGCAGGTTAGCCGCCGTACTCGGGTGCTGCGGCCCCAGCACTGCTTGGAGGATTGCCAATGCCTGTTGCAGGTACGCCTCGGCAGCCGGGTAGTCGCTCTGTTGCAAATGAACATGGCCAAGTGCGTGCAGGGTGGCCGCCGTATCGGGGTGCTGCGGCCCCAGCACCGCTTGATGGATCTCTAGCGCCTGCTGCAGGTACTTCTCAGCAGCCGGGTAGTCGCTCTGTTGCAAATGAACATGGCCAAGTGCGTGCAGGGTGCTCGCCGTACTCGGATGCTGCGGCCCCCGCACTGCTTGGAGGATTGCCAATGCCTGTTGCAGGTACGTCTCGGCAGCCGGGTAGTTGCCCTGTCCATAACGAACCCGGCCAAGTTCGTGCAGGGTGAGCGCCGTACTCGGGTGCTGCGGCCCCAGCACCGCTTGCTCGATCTCTAGCGCCTGTTGCAGGTACTGCTTGGCAGCCGGGTAGTCGCTCTGTTGCAAATGAACCCGGCCAAGTGCGTACAGGGTGGTCGCCGTACTGTGGTGGCGTGGCCCCAGCAGCGTTTGGCGGATCTTCAGCGCCTGGGTAAGCTCCGGCAGGGCGCGGGCGGGTTGGCCAAGGAAGGTGTAACGCACCCCCACCCAGTGGCGGCTCCGCGCCTCACGCTCGCGATCACCCCAGGCTAGTGCCTGCTCTAGCGCCGCCTGGTCAATGCGTAGTGCCTCATCATAGCGCCCGGTCTCCTCATGGATGCGCTCACTCAGTTGCATACGTAGCTCATACAGGCGCACATCATCCATCGGGCTGCGTTGCGGTAGTGCGGCGAGGCTCTCGACTTGGCAGTGCAGCACGATGCGATCAACCGTGCGCACCGCCCGCTGGCGGTAGGGTGCGGCTTTGTTGGCCATGCCCGCTGCGGTATAGAGTTGGATGAGCGTTGCGGCGATGCGATCTTCGCCGGGGTGGTAGCTCTGTTCCAAGGCCGCCGCTAACCGCGCTTGGAGTGCCGTGCGCTCGGCTGGCGCTGGGCCGTAGTCGCGCCAGACCCACCAGAGGTAGAGGTAGCTGAAGCGGTAGACGTTCGGGCATTGGTTGAGATGACGCCCGGTGATGACGATATAGCCGACCTCTTCCAGCAAGCCTGGATGCTCGTCATCACCGATCAGGCTGTCACAGAAGTCCAGCACACGCGCAGCGTCCAGATCTAGGGCCAGCGCCACAGCTTGGGCGGTGAAGGCGCGGCCTTCTAGGGCGGCACAGGCCAGGATCTTGCTCGCCAGCGCGTCGCTGATGCTGTCGGGGGGCTCGGAGGTGCGCAGGGCCGCCAGCCAAGTATGCGCCTGGTCGCGCAGCCGCCCGTAGACCAGGGATGCCTGCGGGTCGGCTACCCACGCTTCGTTCTTGCTCTCCCAGACAACTGCGCCCTGCTCCTTCCATTCGTCCCAGATGCTCTCGATCATGCTGGGGCAACTCTCGCCCAGTTCGTGCAGGCGGCGCGCAATGCCGGGGGCTGCCGGGGCGATATAGTCGGCGACAGCGGCCACATCCACTGGCCCGAGCCAGCGCAGATCGGCTGCGTGCTGCTCGGCAAGGTCGAGTGCCCATTCCAGGGCTTCGCTGCGCCAATCGCGGGGCAGTGTACTCGGCTCCTGCTCGGCGTCGGCGGTGAGGATGAGGAGCGCGGGCCAGTCGCGGCGCAGTTCGGGTAGCAGGTAGCGCAGCAGGTCAGGCCAGGGAGCCGGGGCATAGTCCACCTGCTCAATACTCAGGCTGAATGCGCTGCGTTTGGCCACGCTGCGCAGGAGCGCCGCTAGGGCGAGCGGGCTATCCGGCACACGCTCGCTGGCAGGGGTGGGCAGGTGACCAAGCAGGGCCGCGATCTGAGCAACCAGGCGCACCCATGCCGCACCGCCCGCAGCGGCGGCTTGGGGCCACGCGGCAGCTACCTGCGGCTCCAGCGCGGGCACCTGCGAGTCGCACAGTTGGTCCTCGGCCCAGAGCGCATCGCGTTGCCACTCGTTCAGGCGCGCATCCGGCCAGAAGCGCAGTGTCAAGTGCGCCGCGCCCTGCTCTTCAGCATACAGACCCACCGCACGCGCCAGCGCCGCCCGCCCGTAGCCCGGTTGCCCGGTGATGAAGGCCACTTGGCCCTTACGTTCGCGGCGCGCCTGCACGAAGAGGTTGCACAACTCGACCAGATCGCCACCGCGCCCGATCAGCGTCTCGGCAGGCGGAAAGAGATCGGGCAGCGGGAAGGGCGGCGCGGTCTCATAGAAGATCGGCTCCTCGTGGGGATCGGGCAGCCAGAGCTGGCCGGAGATCAGGCGCATAAAGAGCGCCGGACGCCACCAATCGGATGTGCTACGCACCCCGGCCCGCGCCGCCGCGACCGCCCGATCAATCTGGCCGTGGCGGTGCAGTTCGGTGATCATACTGGTGAGGAAGGTGAGCGCCGAGGTGATCGCGATCTTGCCCTGCATCGCCAGTACCGCCGGGATACCGGCCCGCGCCAGACGTGGCCCCAGGGCGGAGAGTGCCGTATAGCTGGCATCGCTGGCCCCATCGCAGGCGAGCAGCACCAGCAGGCGCGGCAGCCCGCCCAGCGCCCCCAGCATCTCCAACAAGCGCGTCGCCGTCACCGGGTCGGCCTGCCCCTGTGCATCCTCCAGGTAGAGCAGCGGTTCCGCTTTGGCAATCGCCCCATGGCAGACCAAACAGAGCATATCGGGCTGCTCGCGCAGCGCCTCGGCGAGGCGATCCAGCGTCACCGGGCCAGCATGAGGATCGAGCGTCTCCACCTGGGCCGGGTGCAGCGCAGCGGCGGTAGCCGCTGCCACCGCTGTGGCATCGAAGGCCGCCAGAGAATAGCGTGAATCCAGCGGCGCTGCCGCAACCACCAGCGCCCGCACGGCCCGGCGGGTCACCAGCGGGTAGCGCGTCGCATCCGCGCTGATGACCGAGCGCGAGAGGCGCACCCGTTCGCTCAGGCCAAGATGATCGCCCTGGGGATCGCAGAGCCGCTCCCAGTGGAGGGCATGGAGCGCATCATCGTCGGGATCGAGTTGCAACCGCAGCCGCAAGTGGAGATCCTGCGCTTGGGCGGCAGAGCGGGCAGCCGTCAGCGCATCACGCAAACGCGGATCAGCAAAGAGCATCGTGGCGAGTGCGCGGCCATAGGCGGTATCATCGAGGTTGTGTTTACGCAGCGCATCATAGTTGATCTGCACAGGCACATTACTCACGCCATGCGGAGTATCATGCTCCGGCAGATCCAGCACCGTAGTGGCCACATACTGCTCATTGGACGTGCGAACCAGACGTACCTCAAGGTCGGCGGCGGTGGGGAGGAGCATACGCTGACTCCGATCTTGGGTGTTCTATGCTCATATACACAAAACGCCGCGTCAGATCTGACGCGGCGTAAGTATTGGTGGGCCCCCAGGGACTCGAACCCTGAACCAATTGATTAAGAGTCAACTGCTCTACCATTGAGCTAGAGGCCCGTTCACGAGGCGTGAGTATAGCCGAGATTGTCGGATCTGTCAACTGCGTTTGACGCACCAATAGGGCGGGGCGTAGAATATGGGGACAGATGCGTTCAGCGGCAACCGGGCCTTTGCATAGTGAGAGAATAACCATGCAGATCTCAGTTCGGATGGGGGATATTGGACGTGAAACGGGCGATCTGGTCGTGCTCGCGCAGATCGAGGGGCAGCCGTTGCCTGCCGAGGTGGCCGGGTTGTTGGAAGCCGATGATTTCAGTGCCAAGTCCGGCCAAACCGTGCTGCTCTACCCGCGTGGCGCTCTTGTCGCCCGGCGTCTGTTGCTGCTGGGCCTGGGTAAAGCCGATGCGCTAGATGCCGATGCGCTCCGCCGTGCCGCTGCCCTCGCTGCCCAGAAGACCCAGGAACTCAAGCTGGCCAGTTTTACCCTGGCGCTGCCTAACAGCCTGAATCTCTCCCCTGCCCAGATCGGCCAAGCCTTTGCCGAAGGGGCTGAGTTGGGAACCTATCGCTATCTGCGCTACAAGACCGACAATCATGCGCCAACAACTGTGACCAGCGCGACGCTCCTGGTGGCGGCTGAGCCTGAAACGGTGCAGACCGGGGTGGCCGTGGGGCAGGCGGTGGCAGCGGGCGTCACACTGGCCCGCGATCTGGCCAATGGGCCGGGGAATGCGATCACCCCCACGGTGCTGGGTGAAGTGGCCCTCGATCTGGCCCAGCGCTACGGCTTCCAGGCCACCGTCCTCGACAAAGCCCAACTGACTGAACAGGGCTTCCACGGCATCCTTGCGGTGGGCCAAGGCTCGGCTCAGGAGCCGCGCTTTATCGTCTTGGAGCACGGGCAGGCCGCCGAGGGCGTGCCCACGATCTGTCTGGTGGGCAAGGGTATCACCTTCGACACCGGCGGGATTAGTATCAAACCCGCCGAGAAGATGGATGATATGAAGATGGATATGGGCGGTGCGGCAGCAGTGCTCGGTACCATGCAGGCCGTTGGCGAACTCAAGCTGCCGCTGCATGTGGTCGGTATCATCTGTTCTGCCGAGAATATGCCCAGTTCCACCGCCTATAAGCCGGGCGATATCGTCAAGACCCTGAGCGGCAAGACGATTGAGGTACTCAACACCGACGCCGAAGGGCGCATCGTGCTGGCCGATGGCCTCTTCTATGCCCAGCGCTACCAGCCCACGGCGATCATTGATCTGGCCACGCTCACCGGCGCGATGATGGTGGCGCTGGGTGGCTTCGCCACCGGCATCATGGGCACCAGCCAGCCTTTGGCCGAGCGCCTGATTGCGGCCGGGGAAGCATCGGGCGAGCGGGTTTGGCAGTTGCCGCTCTGGGATGAGTACCGCGATGTGATGAAGAGTGACATCGCCGATCTCAAGAATACCGGCGGGCGCTATGGTGGTGCGATCACCGCCGGTGGGTTCCTCGCGGCCTTTGTGGGCGAGTGGCCCTGGATGCACCTCGATATTGCCGGTACTGCCTGGGTCGAGCGGCCTATGCGGCCCTATCAGGCCAAAGGCGCGACTGGGGTGGGGGTCAGGTTGTTGATCGAGTTGCTGCGTGGTTATATCTAGGAACTGATCCAGAAGAGGCCCCGGATGAAGGATGATGATCGTTTTCTGGTCCGTTTCTGGGGCACACGTGGAAGTTTCCCGGTGCCTGGCCCAAGTACGCTGCGCTTCGGGGGCAACACGACTTGTGTGGAGGTGCAGGCTGGCCCGCATACCCTGATCTTGGATGCCGGAACGGGGATCATTAACCTGGGCTACGATCTGATGCGGCGGGCGAAGGAGCAGGGCGGTATGCCGATCCGTGCGACTCTGCTCCTTACCCACATGCACCACGATCATACCCAGGGCTTTCCCTACTTCCCGCCAGCCTATTTGGGTACCAGCGTCCTCTACATCCTGGGGCCGCGTACCTTTGAACAGGATCTCGAAGAGACGCTCAATCACGCGGTTCTCCCACCTAGTTTCCCGGTTAGCCTGCACGAACTCCCCTCGCTTAAGGTGGTGCGCAGCCTGCGCGAAACCGACACGATCCTGATAGATGGCGTCAATACCGAACCGCAGATCCTGAATGTCTACCGCGATGCGTTCAGTATTGGCCCGCATACCCTGCGGGTGCGCATCCTCAAGAGCTATGCCCACCCGCGCAGTGGCGTCTATATCTATCGTATCGAATGGCGCGGACGTTCGGTTGTCTTTGCCAGCGATACCGAGGGCTATGTGGATATTGATCAGCGTCTGGTCAATTTTGCCCGCAATACCGATCTGATTATTCATGATGCGCAATACACCGCCGAAGACTATCTGAGCAAACAGGGCTGGGGCCACAGTACCCCCCAGATGGCCTGTGCGGTGGCGCGCTTGGCCAATGCCCACCGTCTGGTACTCTTCCACCATGAACCGCGCTACGATGATGCGCAGGTGGCCCGTTTAGAAGCCGAAGCCCAGCAACTCTTCCCTAATACACAGGCCGCGTTTGAGGGGATGGAGATTCGATTGTAGGAGCAGTTATGGAGTTCCAGAGTAAGGTGGCTATCATTACGGGAGCGGCCCAGGGCGTTGGGCGTGCAACGGCCTTGGCCTTGGCCCGCGAAGGTGCCGCTGTGGTGGTGGTGGATGCCGATGCGGCCAGTGTCCAGGCCGTCGCCGAAGGTGTTACCTCGTGGGGCGGGCGGGCACTGGCCCTCGCCGCCGATGTTGCTAATGAAGCCGATGCGGCCCGTGTGGCCGCTGAGACGGTTGCCACCTTTGGAGGGATCGATCTGCTGATCAATAGCGCCACGCTCCAGATCGCTGGCAGCGTCGAGAGTACCCCCTTGGATCTCTGGAATCGGATGATCAGCGTCAACCTCACTGGGGTCTACCTGATGGCCCGCGCTGTCCTCCCCGAACTGCGCCGCCATGGTGGTGGGGTGATCATCAATGTGGCGGCGCTCCACGCCCTGCGCGGTGAGACCGGCTGGGCCGCCTATACCGCCAGCCAAGGCGGGGTGGTGGCGTTGAGCCGCGAAATGGCCCTCGATTATGCCAGCGAGGGTATTCGGGTCAATTGTGTCTGTCCGGGGATGATTGATACCCCCATGCTACGTGCCGCTGCCCGCCACGAACGACGGGCTAACCCCGACGAGCTCCTCCAAACCTGGGCCGCCCGTCAACCGCTGGGCCGCCTGGGTAGCCCCGAAGAGATCGCCGACCTCATTCTCTTCCTCGCTAGTCCACGCGCCAGCTTCATTACTGGTAGCGTCTACACCGCTGATGGCGGTCTCAGTGCAGGCTTCTAAATTATGATAACTGTGCAGATTCGGTTCTTTGCTGGCCACCGCGACATTGTTGGCCAGACGAGCCAGGCCCGTCAACTTGAACCCGGAACGACTCTGGCGCAACTCTGGCACACGTTGGTAGCTGAATATCCACAACTAGAGCCATATACCGGGCGGCTGCTCTATGCGGTGAATCAGGAATTTGCCGAACCAGAGCGGATATTGGGTGAAGGTGATGAGGTAGCATTCATCCCGCCAGTAAGTGGCGGGGCACCCTTCTCGCCCTTTCGGATCTGCATGGAAGCGATTGAGCCTGCGCCCCTAGTTGCCTACGCGCAAACCGCCGAAGATGGCGCAGTCGTAACCTTTGCGGGCGTCGTGCGTAATCATAGCGAAGGGCGGGCAACAGCATACCTGAACTATGAGGCATATACTGATATGGCCACCGCTGTGCTGGTACAATTAGCGGGTGAGGCCCATCAGCGCTGGCCCATCGGGCGGGTAGCGATTCACCATCGCATCGGGCGGCTTAATATCGGTGAGACCGCAGTGCTGGTGGTGGTGGCTGCGCCCCACCGCGAGGCGGCATTTGCTGCTGCCGCCTACATGATGGATCGCATCAAGGAAGTGGCTCCGATCTGGAAGAAAGAGTACTGGGCGAATGGCGAGGCCGAATGGCGTGCGTGAGGTGGATCTCCTATGCCCGAACTGCCTGAAGTAGAGATCGTGGCCCGTTCACTCGCTGCGCAGGTGGTGGGGCGAAAGATCGTGATGCTAGAGAAACTCGACTGGGAACGCATGGTCGAGACGCCCGATCTGCCCGATTTTTGCGCCCTGCTCATCGGGCGCACGATCCTGGGGGTGGGGCGGCGTGCCAAGTGGCTGCTCATTCAGCTCGATGCGGGCTGGACACTCGCCGTACACCTGCGCATGTCGGGCAACCTGATAGTCTACGGGCCAGCCCAACCTGTGGATCAACATACCCATCTGGTGCTGGGCTTGGACGATGGGCGGCGTATCTTCTTCACCGATGCACGGAAGTTTGGGCGGCTGCGCCTGCTTGATCCGGCGGGCATAGCGCATCTCGATGCGGCTTATGGCCCCGAACCGCTGGATAGCCACTTCACTAGTAGCCATCTGGCCGCGCTTCTGGCCCAGCGGCGTACCAAACTCAAACCGCTGCTGCTCGATCAGGGCTTTATTGCCGGTCTAGGCAACATTTACGCCAACGAAGCCCTCTGGATCGCCCAGTTGCACCCGCTCTTGCCTGCCAATCAGACACCGGCGCAACACGTCCCCGCACTTCACGCCGCGATCCAACAGGTGTTACACACCGCCATCCAGAACCAGGGCAGTTCATTGCGCAACTACCGCAACAGCTATGGTGAAGCGGGCCACAATCAAGAACATTTCCATGTCTATGATCGCGCCGCCCAGCCCTGTGAACGTTGTAGTACCGCGATCAACCGCATCGTGGTGGGCCAGCGCAGCACCTTCTTCTGTCCACAATGTCAACGTCTAGGTTAGGTGAGGCATGCCAGAACATCTGATGCTGATCGAAGACGATCTGGTACTCCAAGTCTCGTTGAGTGCCATGCTGCGCCGTGAGGGCTACACCCTCTTGGTCGCCCGCAGTGTTGCCGAAGCGCATACCCTGCTCGAACGCGAACACCCGATTGTGGTGCTGCTCGATCTGGGCTTGCCCGATGGCAGCGGCTTTGATGTGCTGAACGAGATTAATCAATCACCCGACCGCCCGTTGGTCATCGTCACGACCGCCAACGACTCGATGGGTACGGCGATTAAGGCGCTGCGCCTGGGGGCCTTCGACTTCCTCACCAAGCCGATCAACAATAACCTGCTACGCAACGCCATCCGGCGGGCGGTTGAACACTACCGGCTGCGCCAATCGGCGCGCGAGATCGAGCTACTGCGTGCCCACGAAGAGGCCATGCGCGCCACTGCCCGCGCCGCTGCCCACCACATCAGCCAGCACCTCACCGTCATTATGGGCGAGACCCAGTTGCTGCAAGAAGAACTGCACGACCCGGAGGTGCGTTCGAGTCTCGAACGTATTCTACGCGCCACCGAACAGGCAGCGCAGACCTTGGCCGATCTGCGCTCGGCGCGCCATTTTGTGATCAAGGAAGTCCAGGCAGTCGAACCGATCCTTGATCTTGATGCGGCAGCGGGCCAACGTCTAGAGCCGATCTGAGAGTATCAGCCACTCGCCATTTGGAAGCGTGTCCCCACATCCAACTTGTTCCGTTCCGCATAGAGGCGGTCGGTCAAGGCGCGTACAAGGGGAAATTCATCTACCAACGCTCCTTCATCCTCCCAAAACTCATGCAGCGCCCTACTCCCGGCGCGCTCATAAGCCAGCGCCTGGGCCAGCATCTCTAAATGATCCAACGCCTTCACCAGCCGCGCCTCCTGCGAAGCCCCGGCACAATACTCATCCCACAACGCCAGGTACTCATCAGACTGGGGCAACCCAGCAAAGAGTTCGAGCATCGCCCGCCGTTCCGCCTCGCGCTTGGCAGTGGCCCCAAACAAGCGCCGCGCCGAAGCGGGCAGATCGCCAATCAATGCCTCGGCAAGATCATGCAACAACGCAATTGCCAACAAGCGCCCGCGATCAAGCCCTGGTTGTTGATCACCGATCAGCATTGCCAGCGAAGCCACCGCGAAGGTATGCTCGGCGATGCTCTCAACATCGCGCATACCGCGCTGAAGCCAGCCGGTACGCGGCAGCAACTTGAGACTCATCAGCCGACTTTGAAGCTCGAAGAGTGCCGAAACGTGGGGATTCGTATCCATACGCCATCCTCCGCTGCTCTGTGGGAGAGACGAAAAGAGCCTGCGCACGCGCAGGCTGTATACGTAGCGTGGTAGTAGTTGCCTGGAAACGAATTATCGCACTTTAGCAAGCTAGAGTCAATGTATAATTTGCTTTAAGAGAGCAGATCCAGAGGCACACTATATGCCAACACCAGAGATCGCCCAACGAGTCCGTATCTATCTAAGCCAGGATGACGCCTGGGAGGGTCGCCCGCGCTATATCGCCATTCTCGATCACCTGCGCACGATTGGGGCCACCGGGGCTACTGTGTTGCAAGGATTGGCCGGGTTTGGCCCCGGCCAGCGGGTGCGCCCCGGTAAGATCGAGCGCCCCGATCAGCACCAGTCGGTGGTGGTGGAGTGGATTGACCGTCGGGATCGGGTGGCTCGGCTCCTGCCACTGATTGACGAGTTGCTCACCCAGAGCCTCGTCACCATTGAGGATGTGCCGATCTACCGCGCTGTGCTGCGCGACAGTGGCCCGCTCAAGGGCGACCGCACGGTGGGCGATGTGATGCGCAAACCGGCTCCCACTGCCGCCAGCGAGGCCAATGTCAGTACCGCGCTTGCATTGCTGATCAAGCACCGCCTCTCGGCCTTGCCGATCAGCGATGAAGAGGGCCGTCTGGTCGGGTTGCTCTCGGAACAAGAACTGGCCTGGCGGCTGGGGCTGCGCCTCCCGCTTAATCTCTTTGGCCACCTCACTCCTGATGAGCGTGACACCCTCGTGGCCCCGCGTATCAATCGCCCCCTGCGCGAAGTGATGAGTGCCGAACCGCGTAGTGTCTCGATCTTCACCAGCCTACCGCAAGCCCTGGTGACGATGGTCGAATGGGGCTACCCGCATGTGCCGGTGGTTGATCGTGAGGGCAAAGTGGTCGGGATCATCGGCCAAGAGGATGTGTTGCGGGTTGTGGTCGAACAGGAACCGCCCGCGAGTAGCAACGTCACCGCCGCCGAGCCACCCACCACGGTGGCCATGGTCATGCAGACGCTTACCCCCCAACTGAGTTTGGGGCAAACATTAGGCTTGGCGCTGGAACAACTGGTGGCCAAGCCCTCGCGGCGCATTCTGATCACCGATAGTGCTGGCACACTGCGGGGCACACTCGATCTGGGTGGCGTCTTACCGCAACTGAACACAGAAGTACGCGCCGCTCTGATGGCCGCGCTGCACACCCCGCAGCCGGGGGCGTTCAAACTCAGCCCGCAGCAACCGATTGATGCCTTCGTGCAGCCCGATCCTCCTACCGTGCGCCCGGAGATGCCGATCAGCCAGGCGGCACAGCGCCTGCTTGAGCTAGGCCACGAGAGCCTCCCCGTCGTAGATAGCGAACAACGATTGTTGGGTATAATAGCCCGTGGTGGCCTCGTGCGGGCCATCCTCCAGCAGAGTGAATAGGCATCTCTAGCGGTGCGTGTCCAGCGTGACCACACCTCCATATCAATCAACCATGCAAAAAACCTTCTTGATCACTGGTGGCGCGGGGTTTCTTGGTATTAACCTCGTGCGCTACCTGCTTGAACGCGGCCATACCGTGCGCAGCCTCGATATTGCCACCTTCGACTACCCTGAACGTAACCGGGTAGATGCGCAGATCGGCGACATCCGCGACCGGGCTGCGGTTGACCGGGCCATGCAGGGGGTGGATATTGTTGTTCACACAGCCGCCGCGCTGCCGCTCTACAAGCCAGAAGACATCTTCTCCACCGACATTGACGGTACCCGCAACGTGCTCCAATCCGCTCTAGAGCACAAGGTCGAGCGGGTGGTACATGTCTCCTCCACCGCCGTCTATGGCATCCCCGATCACCACCCACTGCTCGAAACCGACAAGATGGATGGGGTTGGCCCCTACGGTCAGGCCAAGGTGAAGGCCGAAGAGGTGTGTCTGGAGTACCGCCAGCGCGGCATGTGCGTGCCGATTGTGCGCCCCAAATCCTTCATTGGGCCGGAGCGGCTGGGCATCTTCGCCCTACTCTACGACTGGGCCAAGGATGGTAAGAACTTCCCGCTGCCCGGTAACGGCAAGAATCGCTACCAGCTGCTCGATGTAGAAGACCTGTGCGACGCGATCTACCGCTGCGCTACCCAGGACGTGGCCAAGGTAAACGATACCTTCAACATCGGAGCCAAGGACTTCACCACGATCAAAGAGGACTTCCAGTCCGTGCTGACCTACGCGGGCAAGGGCAAGAAGATCATCACCTTCCCCAGCGCCCCGATGGTACTAGCGCTCAAAGTTCTCGAAGCCCTCAAGCTCTCGCCGGTCTACAAGTGGGCCTACGGCACCGTCACCGAAGACTCATTCGTCTCAGTGGAGAAGGCCGAGCGCATCCTGGGCTTTGCGCCCAAGTACTCCAACAAAGACGCGCTGATCCGCAACTACCAGTGGTACATTGCCCATGAAGCCGACTTCAAGGGGTCTACGGGGGTCTCGCACCGCGTCCCCTGGAGCCAGGGCATCCTCAAGATCGCCAAGTTCTTCTTCTAGATGGTATGGGGCTTGCGGGGGCCATAGGCCCCCACAAAATCCCTTTTGTCTCTGGTTGTGGCGGCCTCGCCGCCACAACCAGAGACAAAAACTAATTAGCGATAGCGGCTCACAATCAAGCGAATCAACTCACTCGTTGATCGCCCCGCCGCGTATGGCAACAGACGCACCTCGGCCCCATAGCCCAGCGCCACCCGCGCCTCTGGCAAGCGTGCTAGATCGGGCGTCGCCTGATCATCCTGGGCATAATCGCCACCCTTCACATACACCTCTGGGCGTAAGAGTTCCACTACATGCTCGGCAGTTGGCTCGGCAAAGAGCGTCACATAATCCACAGCACGCAGCGCCGCCAGCAATGCCGCACGGTCGGCTTGGGGCGTGAGCGGGCGTAATGGCCCCTTGATCGCCTGCACCGAGGCATCGCTATTCAGCGCCACCACTAGACAATCACCTAGGGCACGGGCCTGCTGAAGATAGGCGACATGCCCGGCATGTAACAGATCAAAAACCCCATTGGTCAGCACCATCCGTAGCCCTTGGCTGCGCATCGTGCTGCGCAACGCTACGAGATCGGCGAGTGGCGTGAGCATACGATTGACTCCTTAATGTTTGGTGTTGTTTGGCGACTGCACCGCCCCCAAACCCCACCGAAGGTAGCCTATCCTACCAAATTTGCAAGAACTAGAAGCCTATGCTAGAATACGCGGGCTGAGTTCACACAACCCGGTAACGAGTGTGTGGACACGCCGGCGTAGCTCAATTGGCAGAGCAACGGTTTTGTAAACCGTAGGTTCAGGGTTCAATTCCCTGCGTCGGCTCCATAGGTGCCTGGGTCGGTACCGAAGCGGTCAAACGGGGCAGACTGTAAATCTGTTGGCTTGCGCCTTCGCAGGTTCGAATCCTGCCCGGCCCACCAAGGAGTGTAGGAATTAACAGACACATCATGGGTACACCGAGATTGTCTGTTAATTCTTGCCACGAACATGCCTACGTAGCTCAGTTGGTAGAGCACGTCTTTGGTAAAGACGAGGTCACGGGTTCAAGTCCCGTCGTAGGCTCCAGATGTGTAGATGGCGGGGTGATCGCATTGCCTCGCCCGGTTGCTCGTGCCGATTTTGTCGGCACGAGCGGCGCGTTTTATTGCGCTTTCCCGTAAGGAGACACGAGTTT
>NZ_GL501404.1:2627051-2650030 GCF_000152145.1 Oscillochloris trichoides DG-6 | reverse complement strand
TCGAAGCCGAGGCTACGCAGGGTGCCAAACCCTGCGTAGCCGCTTCACGTTCGACTAAGGGAATAGAATGGCCGTGGCCAAAGAAAAAGAGCTAGAGCAGCAGGAAAATGCGGTTGGTCGCATCGTCCGTGAGACACGTAGTGAATTGCGGAAGGTGGTTTGGCCTGACCGTGAAGAGACGACTCGTTTGACGGTCGTCGTCATCGCCATCTCTGTGACTATTGGCCTGATTCTCTTTATTGGCGATTCGATCTTCCTGTTCCTGTACACGCAGCTCGTGTCGCTTCTGAGTTAAGAGCTAGTGATGTGAGGGCTGCCTTGGCAGAGGAAGAAAAAAAAGAGAGCACCGAGAACTCCGAGGAACGCCGCTGGTACGTGATTCACACATACTCCGGCTACGAGAACAAGGTGAAGCAGAATCTGGAGCATCGCATCGACTCGATGGAGATGCGTAACCAGATCTTCCGTGTGATCGTCCCGACCGAGGAGGAGATCGAGATCAAGAACGGCCAGCGCCGCACCGTCAACAAGAAGATCTACCCTGGCTATGTGCTGGTACAGATGCACATGACCGATGACTCTTGGTATGTGGTGCGTAATACGCCGGGAGTGACCAGCTTCGTCGGCCATGGCAATCGGCCTACTCCGCTTGAGGATGACGAGGTTAAGACGATCCTTAAGCAGATGGAGGGTGAGGCTCCCAAGGTGCGCGTCAGCTACCAGAAGGGCCAGGCCGTCAAGATCACCGATGGGCCATTCACCGATTTCGAGGGTATTGTTGATGCCATTGATCACGAGCGCGGCCGCGTGCGCGTCCTGGTTTCGTTCTTTGGGCGTGAAGCGCCGGTGGAACTGGACTTCCTCCAGGTAACACGGCTCGTGGATTAGGTTCTACCCGCAAGCTTCGTTTGCGGTATGCTGGGGGCCGCTTGGCCCCCACACGTATGTCTGGCACCTCGCCGCCGGTTTGACGAAGCCGAACGGTGTGGCGAGGGAGGAGCGGGCAAACGCCCCCACTCCACTACAGAGGAGTATCGTTGTGGCAAAGAAACTCGTCGCGGTTGTTAAGCTCCAGCTTCCGGCTGGAAAGGCCACTCCGGCCCCGCCCGTCGGCCCCGCCCTGGGCCAGTACGGTATTAACATCATGGGCTTTGTGAAGGAGTATAACGAGAAGAGTTCGTCGCAGGCTGGCAGTATCGTGCCGGTCGAGATTACGATCTACTCTGATCGCTCCTTCCAGGTCAAGTTGCTCACCCCGCCTGCTGCTGATCTGCTGCGCAAGGCTGCCGGTGCCTCCAAGGGTTCGGGAACCCCCAACCGCACCACGGCGGGCCAGATCACCCGCGCCCAGTTGCGCCAGATCGCCCAGCAGAAGCTGCCCGATATGAACGCCCTGGATGTTGAAGGGGCCGAGAAGATTATCGCCGGTACCGCCCGCAGCATGGGCATTAAAATTGTTGATTAGCAGTACGCCCCCACTGGGGCGTCTGACCCTGTGGGAGGGCCTGAGGCCCGTCTGACCACGAAAGGAATCTCTGCAATGCCGAAGCACGGTAAGAAGTATCTCGCGGCAGCCGCAAAGGTCGATCAGAACCAGCTCTATAGCCCCGAAGAGGCGATCAATCTGGTGAAGGAGACCTCCTTCGTCGGCTTTGATGCCACGATTGAGGTTCACCTGCGCCTGGGGATCGATCCGCGCCACGCCGATCAGAATATCCGCACCACGGTGGCTCTGCCCCACGGTACCGGTAAGACGGTACGTGTGTTGGTCTTCGCGCAGGGTGAGGCTATTCAGGCCGCCCTCGATGCCGGTGCCGATTTTGCCGGTAGTGATGACCTGATTGCCCGCATTGATAAGGAGAATTTCTTCGACTTCGATGTGGCAATTGCCAGCCCCGATATGATGGGTAAGGTCGGGCGCATCGGGCGTAAGCTCGGTCCGCGTGGCTTGATGCCCAACCCCAAGAGCGGTACCATCGTTCCCGCCGAGGAGCTGCCGCGCACCATCCGCGAAGTACGCGGTGGCCGTGTTGAGTTCCGTAACGATAAGACTGGTATTCTGCACGTGGCTATCGGCAAGGTCAGCTTCACCCCGCAGCAGATCGCCGAGAACTTCGTGGCGCTGATGGATGCGGTTAAGGCAGCCAAGCCGAGTGGTGCCAAGGGTACCTACATCCGCACGGTGACGCTCACCAGCACCATGGGGCCGGGAATTCCGCTCAATCCGAGTCTTGCCCAGGGCTTGGCCCTGAACTAAACCCACCTGCGGTGGAGGTGCGGGGGCCTACGGCCCCCGAAAAGCCTCTGTTGCCGCAGCGGGGGTGCGGGGGCCTACGGCCCCCGAAAAGTCTCTTTTTCTCGTAGTGGCACACTACGAGAAAAAGATATGGTATAATCCGCACGGCTCAAAAACATATAGCCACCCCAGACAGCACGGTGGGTTGCACGGGCACCCCTTAATGGCCAGCAGGCCGCCAGCCGAGGTTGCACAGATGTGATGTCGCGGAGTCAATCCGCTCTTGCATGTGTGTCTTTCTTCGCCACGGTGTCTGGCTGACACGGTGGCTTTTTTGATCTATTCCAACCAAGAGAGGAGGTGAATACGATGCCAACACAGCGTAAAGTTGAGATTGTTGATGAACTGAGCGACAAGATGGAGCGCATGCAGCTCGCAGTGGTCGCCGATTACCGGGGATTCACGGTTGCCGAGTTGACGGCGCTGCGCACCAAGCTGCGTGAGAACGGTGCCGAGATGGTGGTCGCCAAGAACACCCTGCTGCGCCTGGCCGCCCGCAATGCTGGGCGCGAGGCGATTGAGCCGTTCCTCGAAGGCCCCACGGCGGTGACGTTTGCCTATGACAATGTCGCCAAGGTGGCCAAGGTGCTGCTCGATGCCAGCACCAAGACGGCCAAGCCCTTTGTGGTGCGCGGTGGTCTGTTGGGGAACAGCCCCATTCCGGCCAATGGCTTGGAGAATGTTACCAAGCTGCCCACCCGCGAAGAGGCTCTGGCCCAGGTACTCGGTGGGATCTCGGCCCCCGTCTCTGGTGTGGTTGGTGTGCTCAATGCCGCCATTTCCAATGTGGTCTACACCCTTCAGGCACGCATCGATCAGTTGCAGCCGGCCAGCGACGCGGCCTAGTTGCTGATCATGTTCGTGCTGGTTGATGGTTTTTCATTCATACTATAGGTTCTTTTTAAGGAGTGTATCGTAATGTCGAGCGAGAAGATTGCGGCGATTATTGAGTCCATCGAGACCCTGAACGTCCTTGAGTTGGTCGAGCTGAAGAAGACCATGGAAGACAAGTGGGGCGTCACTGCGGCTGCTCCGATGATGATGGGCGGCTTTGCGGCCCCCGCTGCGGCTGCCGCTGAGGCTGCGGCTCCGGTTGAGGAGAAGACCGAGTTCGACGTTATCCTCAAGGATGTCGGTGCCAACAAGATCGCCGTCATCAAGGTGGTGCGCGAGCTGACCAGCCTGGGTCTCAAGGAGGCCAAGGATCTGGTCGAGGCTGCTCCCAAGCCGGTCAAGGAGGCCGTCAGCAAGGAAGATGCTGAGGCTGCTAAGGCCAAGCTGGCCGAGGCCGGTGCCACGGTCGAGATCAAGTAAGAGCCACCTTCGGTGGGGCTTCGGGGGTGGCTTTGCCACCCCCGAAGATCTTTTTTGCGATTGTTTGGCGGCTACGCCGCCAAACAATCGCAAAAACTGGGGTTTGGGGCATAGCCCCAAGGGGTTTGCCCATGTCCCTACGGGATGCCCATAATGACAAACCATCTGCCGCAAGCCTTCGCCGCACTTGAAGCCTTCCCCGCGCTTCATGCTGAGGTTGCACCCGCGCTTCAGCGTCAAGCGGCACGCGCCGTTGCCACACTCGCCCACGCACTGCCCCGCCCTGAACTACTCGATCACCTACACCAAGCCTGTAGCGATCCCGCCGGGGGGTTGGTGGTGGTTGAAGGCGCACCCGGAACCGGGGTTACGAGTCTGCTGGTGGCACTCGCAGCGCGGTATCCCTTCCCCCTCTGGCTGGCTGATGCTGACCCGCAGGGCTTGGCGGCGCTCTATGCGCAGATCATTGCCCTCTGGCGTCCCGGTTTGCCCTTGATTGACCCCGCCGCCCTAACTGATCCTATCGCGCTGGAACGCTTGTTGACTGAGGCGGTGGCCACTGCCGAACAGCCGCTGGTGCTGCTGATCGATCTGCCCAATCCGCATGCGCCGCCCGCAACGCCCTTTCCCGCACTTATTCCCAGCGAGATTCCACCCGGCCTCACGCTCGTACTCGGTTGTGTCCCCGGCACTCCACTGCCTACCCAGCCACGTCTGCGCCTCGCGCTCCCCGCCGATGCGCCCGACACTGCGACACTGGCCGTCCAGATTGTTGCCGACACGGATCTTGATCCACGTATGGCTCAAGGTAACTTGCTCTATCTGCGCCTGATGCTGCGTTGGCATGAGGCTGGGCTGATGGATCTGCATAACCCACCGCTGGGCCTAAATGGTTTACTGGGCCACTGGTGGCAAGGTTTGGATGCCAGCGCCCAGCACGTAGCTGCGCTGTTGGCCGCCGCTGCCGAGCCGCTGCCCCTGCCGGTGATCGCCGAATTGGTGCAGAATGACCCGGAGCCGCTACTGAGTGCGTGGGAGAGCTTGGAGTTGGTTGACCTCACGATGCAGGCCAGCAGCGAGGGGCCGTTGTTCCTGGCCAGTCTGGCCCATCCGGCTCTGTCGCCCCTGATTGCCAATCTGGTTGGGGGTGATTTGCATACAGCCCATGGCAGCCTCGCGGCGTTGGCACTGCACCACCTGAGCCGCCCCACCAATCAGGCGACGCCGGGGCTGCGCTACTTGGCGCGTAATCTGGCGCGCCACGCCGCGCTTGGCCCGCAGGCGCACCGCGCCACCCGGCTGGCCCAAGTCACCTCCCGCGAGTGGGTGCGCAACCATTCGCGTTTGGCCTCGCTCGCCGATGCGCAGCGCGATGCAACTTGGGAATTGCGAGCCGCCGCTGATGGCCCGATCTTGCGCCTGATTCGGGCTGCGGCGCTCACCGGGATTCTGGCCACGCGCGCCCGCAGCCTCGATGCTGATAGTGCGGTGGCGGCGCTTACCCACGGGATCGAGCAGGGTAGCCGCGATGCGGCGCTCAAACGGGTGACGGAGTTGGTGGAGCGTTTGCCCGATGGTATGGACAAAGCCCAGATCCTGCGCCGTTTGGGGGAGACCTGCTACGCAGCGCGTATGCGTACTTCGGCGATGCGGCTGCTCTCACGCGCCCTCGATCTGGAGGCCAACCCAACCTCGCCCACCTGGCGCGAACAGCGCGAGCAACTCTTTGTGGCTCTCGCCCAGGCGGCGCTCAATCTGGGGGCGATTACGGTGGCGCTACAGATCGCCGAACGTATCGAACACCTAGAGCGGCGCGCCATGGTCGAGACGCAGGTCACACGGCACCTGATCGCCGCTGGTGATCTGGGGCAGGCGCGCCGCGTCGCCTACGGGGTGTTGCACGAGAGTATGGGGGCCTGGGCACGCGCCGAGGTGGGGGTGGCGCTGGCCCGCGCTGGGGATCAGCGCGGCAGCATGATCTTGGAGGAGATTAGCCTGGAGACGGTGCGGGCTTGGGCGGAGATTGAGCTGGCCTGCGATCTTGCGCGTCATGATGATCGCGCCGCACTGGCACGCATCGAAGCCCTGCCTAGTCCGGGGCAGCGAGATCGCGGCTTGGCGCGCCTCGCGCATGCCTTGGCGATGGCCCAGAAGGATGGCGATGCCCTGGCCGCTGCCGAGCAGATCAGCACGGTAGAGAGCCGCGTGGCGGCGCTGCTCGATCTGCGGGTGACGCTGGATGGTTTAGTGGCGATGCTGGCGTTGGAGCGAGCCACCAATGATATTCACCGCCTCACTGGCGATGATCGTGCTCCGCTCTTGGCCGCGCTGGCAGCGGCGCACGCGCTCATCGGGCGGCGCGAGGCGGCACTGAAGATTACCACCCAACTTCCCGAAGGTGAGGAGCGTGACCGTGCCTTGGCCAAGGTGGCGGTGGCGATTACCCAGGGTGGCGACTACCCCGCTGCACAGCAGATCTTGGCCCAGCTTGATGATGACGATGAGCGCGATTGGGCTAAGGATGAGATTGCGCGCATCTTGGCCGCTACAGGGTGTTGGGAAGAGAGTTGGCTCCTGGTTCACAGCATGAGTGCGGACGATCAGCGGTCGCACAGTGCGGCAGATCTGGCGATAGAACGGGCCAGATCGGGTGAACCAGTGGCAGCTTTGGCCCAAGCGGGGGAGATCGAGATGGCCAGCGAGCGCGCACGGGCAATGACGCTGATCGCGCCCTTGTTGGTGGCAGCCGGACAGAGCCAGGTTGCCCTAGATCCAGCATACATAGCGCGGCTGGCGAGTAGCGAGGCGCGGGGGCGCTATTTGGCGGGTATCGCCATTGCGCTGGCCGAGGCGGGTCATCTCGATGCTGCTGCCGATCTGATCCGTCGCATCCATCGCCCGGCGGCCCGCGCCCGTGCCGGAGCGGCCTTGGCCCACACCTACGCACCGAGCAACCCCGTTCAGGCTGTGGCGGCCTTGGCCGAGGCGCTCCAAGCCACCCGTGGTGGCCGCGAGGAGACCCTGCGCACGTTGGAATGGGCCGCTCCGACGCTGGCGCTGCTAGGTGGGAGTGAGTTGTTGGCGGCAACCGCAGCGGTGGTCGCCGAGTTGGATGGATAATCCTATTGATCTCTGGTTTTTGACCGCAGAGAACGCAGAGGAGCGCAGAGGAAAAACCGTAGGTGTCTATTGGTTTGCAACGCAGGTATCTCGAAACCGATCCCTCTGCGTACCTCTGCGTCCTCTGCGGTTGGTATGGTTTACTACCCCAACTTCAGCACTAGCCTCTTCATATACGCTAGAATCGCGCTGATTCCATTCAGGCGTTGCGGGCTAAGTACCTGCTGCAAACCCATCGCGTAGAAGAAATCGGCGGGGATAGCCACCACCTGATCGGGCGTCGCCCCATGCAGCCCCTCGGCCAGTAGTACCGCGTAGCCGCGTGTCGTGGGGGCTTCGGGGGGCACGTCTACAGAGAAGCGTACCCCCGCGCCTTCTCGTTCCGCATAGACAAAGACTGGACTCATACACTCATGCACCTGCTGCATGTGGGCATGGCCCTGAAGCATCTCCGGCAGTGGCGGTAAACGATCCGCAAACTCCAGTAACAGCTCCAGCTTCTCGTCGCGGTCACACTGTTGAAACTCCTCGACGATCTCGCGTAACCGAGGCGGTAGTTCTGGGCTGGTCATGAGCTACCTTCCACTGCGCTGCTGCAACAAGCCCACCAGCGAACTGAGTACCCGTGAACGGTACTCGGTGGCCGTATTCACATTGCGCTCGTGAATGGCAAAGAGTGGGCCATCAATCTCCAAGCCACCCTCGCGGGCCTCGCGCATGGGGACAATCGTCTTGCTATCGCCATCGAGCTTGACGACAGTATACGCACCGGGGCGCTCGGTCTCTAGGTTGGGATTCTCACGTGCCGTCACTAGCACGTAGTAGGTCTTGACCTCCATCTCAGCGGCGTCTTCGATATAACGGGCGACCTTCTCGGCGGCAGCACGGATCGAGTTCTCAAGTTCGGTAGCCATGACGGATTGCTCCTTTGTTCTAGGGGCGATATTTCGCCGGGTGGGGGTGTGGGGCGGCGCAGCCGCCCCCGAAAATCTTTGGTTTGGGGTTATGCCCCTTAGGCAGTTGCCCGCATATCATCGAGCAACTGATCAACAAACTTCCACGCAGCCGGTAGCGCACTAATTGCGCCCACCGGCGAACTAAACATGGTTGCCACAATTGTGGCACCGCGCAATACCGTGATGAAGGTGCGCAACAGCGCAGCCCGCGAAGCTAGGGCGACACTGAGTGTCTTCCGATGCAGTTCAATCTCATCGGGTTGGAAATCGTCACGGAAGAGCGATTGGATGCCCCCGCTCAGATCGACCCGCGAACGCCCAATCAAGACCTGCTCGATAGTCGTCTCGACCACTGCATAGGTGGTGAGGGTGGTTTGGATTTGGTTCGCGAAGGCTTGGAAGCGTTCTTCAGCCTCTTGCCAGCCCGCCATTGCCGACTCGCGCAGGCCAAAACTGGCAGCCCCGCTCTCGGCGGCACGTGCCTCCATCATCAACCCCAGCAACTCCGCCTCTGGCGCGGGCATGCGCGTGGAGAAACTCGCCCCACCACGCGCCAGCCGCTGAAGGCGGGCAGTGGCGCTACTCAAGGCCACCTCTTGGGCATGCAGGCTACGCCCCGCATCGTCCAACACCACCTGGGCGGCTTGCAGATCGGCGGGCAGATTGACCCGCCAGACCGGCCCAGCCTCTTCCGGGGCGGCGGCAACACTGAACGAGACGGGTGGCGCAGGCCGCATCACCCATGGGCCGGGTGGTGTGGTGGCTCCCAGGACAGGATCGATTACCTCGAAGATGGCCATGGTTATTGTTCCACCACGGATCTACTTGAGTGCCCCCAGCAAGCCTGCGGCCGCATTAGCAATGGTACGGATCATCTCGGCGCGATTGGCCTGCGCCTGCTGCACCATACTCAGATGGATGGCCCAGAGTTCCTCATCAATCTGGCCCTCGCGGCGCGGTACCATCACCTGGGTATCCCCATCGAGCGACATGCGCGTAACGGCGCGCAACTGGGCACCATTGAAATCGCCGCTGCGGTAGTTGACCGTGGTGAGATCATCGGCGACATAGGTCTCGACCTCAAGATGCGAGGCATCTTCAATCGTGCGCTTGAGGGTCTCACCGATACGTTCGGCAAACTCCTGGATCGAGGCGGTCAACTTCTGCACCACCTCGCTCACCGCGCCCTTCTCGCCCTCTTTCTTCTCGCCCGAACCAAACAGGCCAAAGCTCGCCCCCGATTCGTCGGTCATGCCGGTAGGCATGGCAGGCTGAGTCCCCAAACCGGGGATGCCGGGCACACTCGGTACTGCCGGAGCCACCGGGGTGGCTGGAGTTACTGGGGTGGCTGGAGCCACCGGGGTGGGCGCGGGCTTCGGTGCCGTCACGACCGGGATCGTCACCCGCTCGGCAGGTGGCGGGGCTGCCCCCACATCGGCGAGGGGCAGGCGCACCGCCGGATCGCCGATCACCACATAGCTGCGCGAGTCGTTATGCTCGGTCCACTTGGTGGAGAGTTCAAAGGGATCAACACTCCCGCCCCAATGTGCATTCTCCAAGTCTTCGGTCAGCACCGAGGCCAGTTCGGCATAGCGATTGTTGAAGAACTCCAACGCCCAGCCGACAGGGGCACCATCGAGCATCATGCGGCGCATGGCGCTGCTGAAGGTCTCGATCTGGCGACCACCACGGGCATCGCTAAACGAGAAGGTCCATGCGCGTTCGACATGCCCAATGACGGCCAGCGCCCCACCGTTGGGATGCCCCAGCATCTGCTGGGGCAGGCGCGAGATGAAGGCGTGGGGGGCGATAGCGCTCTGGATACCCTTCTGATGTGGGAAATCATCGTTACGCGGAGTACCAGCGCCAAAGCAGGCAAAACAGAAGGCGACCGTACCGAGCAGGCGTGCCCGCGAGTCAAGATCATCGCCCGCGAGGTAGAATTCCTGCGGGATCGGCCCACGCCAGAGGCGCGGGCCTGGCCAATCCTGACACAAGATCGCCCCTTGGTGGGGCACCTGATGCACATCCCCGTGATCAAACTCTACCCCGTGGCTCGCGGTAAAGAGTAGCGCAGGCGTCTCCTCACCACCGAGCAAGCGGCGCAGGCGATCCTTCTTGGCCGCATCGCCAATGATCGTCTCAATTGCCCACTCATCAGCACGCGGATTCTTGCGAATCTCCTGTGAGAGCGGCACGACCAACTCATCAGCAGCGCGGGTCGTGGCGGCATCGTCACGGTTACGCACGCCAAAGAAGACCGCCTTGCGGGGCAACTTCACCTCACCGCGTTCGGAGGCTACCACACTTCGTGCATAGCGCGCATACTCATCGAGTGTTTCAAAGTGGATGCGCCCGACCGCGTATTGGACATCAATCTGATACTGAAAACGGAAGGGAATCTCTTCGGGGCTACCCACGAGCAGTAGGTAATAGGGGAACTTATCCGGGTCTACTGGGCCAGAGGTCGCTGCACCCTGGCGGCGCAAGAAATCGGCCTTGCTCTCGTTCGGGCGATAACCCAGTGCGCCGCTACACTCCCGATAGCGTTCTCCGGCCTGGGCTTTACGCCACGCCAACAACTCACTGAGAGCCTCGCGGATGGGAGCCGACTGGGGGCCAGCCGCGAAGATGACTCCCCACCCTGTCTGGGCCAAGTCACGCTCACTGACACCCTCTTTAACCCCAAAATTGCCGGTGCGCACCTGGGTGGCCCGGCGTTGGAGTTCCTGAAGTTGTTCAGGATCGGGATCAAGGTTTTCGGGTTTCGGATCTTCGCCCCGGATCAGTGCGGAGAGCTGATCCGCTGTGATCGGTTGACGACCATAGGTGCCACGGCTGCCGTTCACGCCATTGAAGTAGAGCAGTTCGCTAGCCATAGTTCAACCTTAATCAATTTGGAGGATGTACCCCTTCCCGCGCACATTGAGCAGGTAGCGCGGCGTACTGGGATCGGGTTCGATCTTCTGGCGCAGGTGGTGGATGTGGGGTTTAATCAGTTCACCTGCTTCCAACTCACTCGTCTCATAGCCCTGAGCGCAGCGCACCAACTGGGTATAGGAGAGCATCTGGCCGGAATGTTCGGCCAAGCAGAGCAACAGCCGAAACTCGGTAGGGGTCAGATTGAGCGAGCGCTCACTGAGCGTCGCCGTCTGGTGCCAGGTATCGAGTTGCAACTGGCCAATAATCACCACCCGCTCGTGGCCAGAGGTGACCGGCGTGGTGGTGGAGGGCGGCGATGCAGGCGCATCGGTGATGAGCGCGAGGCTATCACCGACCAATTCCTTGGCCGCTTGGCCTATGGTGCTGATGAGGGTACTCTGGCGCTGGCGTTTGGCACGTTCGGCAAGCGCCGCTGCCACCCGTTCGACAATCTGGGCTGGATCACTCGTCTTCAACATATAGTCGAAGATGCCATGATGGATGCCCTCAATCGCCGACTCAAGCGAACCGTGGCCAGTCAGGACGATCACCTCGGTATCGAGGCCCCGGTTACGCAATGCTTCGACCACCTGAATGCCACTGATCCCCGGCATCTGGAGATCAACCAACATCAGATCAAAGCTTTGTGTCTGAAAGAGCGATACTGCCTCTTCACCATTGGACGCGGTGGTAATTGTATACCCAGAGCGGCGCAAGAGAGCACTCAACGTCAGCCGGATATTTTGTTCATCATCAACCACCAGGATATTCGCCGAGTCACTCATGCCGTTTGCGCTCCAAGAAAAAACGCACTATAGTGATGAATAGTTTCGATGGGTTCATCATAGCATGCACGGCTTTGGGGTGTCAATGTAGCCCGGTTGAGAGCAATTATGGGTGAACTAGAAGATCTGCGCCGCCGGGTTGCCGAGCTTGAACAACGCCTGCACACCGTCCAAACCCAGGCCGAGACGGTTGAGCGCGAGGCTGCGCTTCAGATGGCACGGGCGCTCGATCTGAATGCGCGCTTGAGCGTCATTCTCTCACTCTCGGCGGCGCTGCCCAACAGCCGCGATGTGGACACGGTGGTAAGACTGATCATCCGTGAGACAGCGACGCTCTTTCCAGGGACGAGTGCCACCCATTTCTTTTTAGTTGATCATGAGCGGAATACGTTGGTGTTGCGTGCGAGCGACAAGCCCAACATGCTCATCACCCACCCCATGCAGGGCTTGGCGGGCAAGGCGATCCTTTCCCCCCGCGCAATGTTGCTAGTTGGCCCAGAGTTGGAGTTGGCCCTGAATGATCTGGAGCCGGAGCATCTCGCTGAGCTACGCCACAGCATGCGCGAGTGGCCGCCCCAGAGTGCGCTCATCGCTCCATTACGGGTAGACAGCCAACGCTTCGGGGCTATCGTGCTCTATGGTGGGGTTCACGCGCATCTCTACCATCCCCGCGACATTCCCTTCATCCAGGCCCTCGCCGATCTGGCGGCGGTCTCGATTGATGAACTGAACCAGCGCACCCGCGCTGCGGCCCTACAACGCGATCTGGCACTGACCCAATCGCTGCATGCCGAAGCCGAAGCGCGCCTCAATACGGCCCAGGCCCAACTGCTCCAGAGTGCCAAACTGGCCGCCGTGGGCGAACTCTCGGCCTCGGTAGCCCACGAGATCAACAACCCGCTCTATGCGGCGCGCAATAGCCTCTATCTGGTTGAACAGGATCTGGCCGCAGATGACCCACAACGCGCCTTCCTCACCATCGCGCAGCAGGAGCTGGGGCGGATTGCGCGCATCATTACCCGTATGCGCGACTTCTACCGCCCGACGCGGGCTGAGTTGGCCAGCACCAGCATTAATGTCTTGCTGCGTGAGACGCTGGAACTGGTGCAGACGCACCTGCGCCACAGCCATATCAATGCTGTCACCGAACTTGGCAGCGATATTCCCGCGATTATCGCCCATGCCGATCAACTACGGCAGGTCTTTTTGAATATCATTCTGAATGCGTGTGATGCCATGCCCGATGGTGGCGATCTGCGGGTACGCACGCGCATGCTCCAGGCGCGCCACGAGGCTCCAACAACGATAGAGATTGACATCTGCGACACGGGGGCTGGCATTCCCCCCGAACACCTCCCCCACCTCTTCGAGCCATTCTATACCACCAAAACCCATGGCACCGGGCTGGGCCTTGCGATTAGTGCCCATATTATCAGCCAACATAATGGGCGCATTCTGGTTGAGAGCGAGGTATGCCAAGGATCAACCTTTAGTATTCTCTTACCCACAAATCTGAGTACATAAGCTGGTTATCGCTTTATCACATAAAGTTGTGACCTCCCCTCTCCCTAGAGCGGCACAGGCTGGTAGGATAATGCTTGGACACCTTTTGTCCACCTGCATGAAGGATTCAGCCATGCCACCCTGGCAGATCCAAATCTGCGACGATGACCCGGCAGCGGCGCTGATCACCCAGCGGGGTCTCCAGACACTCCTTGGAGAGAACTATACCGTCACGGTCGCATCTTCTCCTAATGCGGCGTGGTTAGCCTGTGCCCACGGCAATGTTGATCTGCTGATCGTCGATCCGGGCGCGGGGAGTGGCTCGGCGAGTGCGCTCGTGCGGGCGATGCATGCGTTTCGCCCAACCACGCCGATCCTCGTGCTCACCGCCTATGATACGCCCGGCCTGCGCACTAAGATGCGCGATTTGGGGGTGAGTTACTACGCGGCCAAACCGATTGACCTCAAGGAGTTGCTGCCCATTGTCTTGGCAGCTCTTCAGACGGTGCCCATGCCGAATGCCTTTCCCTCACGGATGAGTGTGTATCATTAGGTGCGGTGGCTTCGACAGGCTCAGCCACCGCACCACTGGCGCTGGCTGAGCCTGTCGAAGCCATGCGCCCCCCCCTCCGGGCATGTATCCACCGCGCAAGCCAGTATGTTATGATACAGCCCGTATGCAGAATCTCTCCTTCAACCGATGGATCATCATCATAATCGTCGTCCTCGTCATTCTGGCGAATGGACGCACGCTCCCATGGCCCGTTACCATGCTCACCTTGGCGCTGAGCGGTGGGGCCTTGTTGGTGTTGGCGTGGCGTGCGGCTGGATGGGGCCGGATTGGCGGTGGCGGTGGACGCGTAACCTATTGGCGTGGGCAACGTATTGAACTGCCTGGACGGGCGCAACCACGCATGGTGGGGCGCGATGTGTGGGCAGCGGTTACCTATGCGCTGATCGGGTTGGCTCTCATTGCCGCAGCGGTGAGCGTGGTGCTGACCCGATCTGGGATCTAGGCTCAATTCGCAGGGGGTGGCATCCGCAGATACCACCCCCCACGAAGAGAGGAGAAGGAGATATGCAGAGTATAACACCTTCTGCGCAGGGGGTGTGTGTTCTAGATCACATGGGTGGATAATCTGCTCTCTCTGATTGCCGAGGCGTACTATGATGTTCACAAGCGGCCTCTTTCAGCGTAAACGCCTGATCACCGACCAGCAGGAAGAGTTGCTCAATGAGTTGCGTGGGTTGATCATGCGCCTGCGGGCTGCCTTTGAGCGCTTTGGTGCTGATACTGATCCCAGTGATGTGCGCACCCTTAACGACATCTTGGAGCATCTTGATGAGTTGTTCCTGATTGTGGTGGCCGGGGAGTTTAATGCGGGCAAGTCGAGTTTCCTGAATGCTCTCTTGGGCACCCAGGTGCTGCCCGAAGGGGTGACGCCGACGACCGATACGATTACGCTCTTGCAGTACGGGGAAGAGGTGGCGAGCGAGTTGCGCACCAATGGCCTGCGCGTGCATACCTACCCGGCGGATGTGCTGCGCCAGCTCAATATCGTGGATACCCCCGGCACTAATGCGGTGATCCGCCAGCATGAGCAACTGACACGCGAGTTTATTCCACGTGCCGACATTGTGCTCTTTGCGACTTCCGCAGATCGCCCCTTCACCGAGAGTGAGCGCAACTTTCTGGCACTGATTAAAGAGTGGGGCAAGAAGATTGTCATCATTCTGAACAAGATTGATATTCTCAGCCCGCCGGAGTTGGAACAGGTCTTACACTTTATTCGGGAGAATGCGCGTGACCTGCTGGGGATCACCCCCGACATCTTCCCGGTCTCGGCGCGTGAGGCGCTGCGTTCGCGCAGCACTGGCGGCGAGGAGGGCGAGGCGCTTTGGGCCAACAGCCGCTTCAGTGCGGTTGAGGAGTATGTCGTTGATCATCTGGATGAGGAGACGCGGGTACGCCTCAAGCTGCTCTCGCCGCTCGGTGTCGCGCAACGTCTCTCATCGAAGTACCTGCAAGCCACCGAAGGTCTGCTCGAAACCCTGCGCGAAGATCTCGTCACCATCGAGAATATCGAACAGCAGATGACGCTCTACCGCGAGGATCTGAAGAATGATGTGCAGTACTACCTCAATGAGATTGATGTAATTCTGCGCGATCTGGTGGATCGTGGCGACTACTTCTTTGAGGAGCATATCCGTATCAGCCGCCTGCGCGACCTGATGCGCGGTGATCTGCTACGCGCCGCCTTTGAGCGTGAGGTGGTGGGCAATGTGAGCGAGCAGATTGACCAGAAGATGCACACGTTGATTGACTGGATGGTCGAGAAGAATTTGCGCCTGCAACAGAGTAACGACGAGTACATCAAACGGCGCGCCTCGCAGCATAGCAATAAGATCATCGGTTCGGTGGGTGGCAACTTCGACTACAACCGGCGCACCATGTTGGAGACGGTGGGGCGAGCAGCGAGCGAAGTGGTGGCCAGCTACGACAAAGAGATAGAATCGCAGATCCTCGCCGATGATGTGCGGGCTTCGGTGGCGGCCACCGCGCTGGCCGAGGTGGGGGCGGTGGGCTTGGGAACCCTGTTGGTGGCCCTCTTCCACACCGCGCTGTTGGATGTCACCGGGATTATGGCGGCGACGCTGGTGGCGGCGGGCGGGTTCGCGTTGCTACCTGCCAAGCGCCGTCAGGCCAAGAAGGCACTGCGCGACCGGGTGGGAGAGCTACGTCAGCAGTTACGTAGCAGCGTGATGGCCCAATTTGAACGTGAAGTCGAGCGCTCGATCAACCAGGTTCACGAGCGCAACGCACCCTTCACGCGCTTTGTGCGCGCCCAGCGCGGCCAGTTGAGCGATCTGCAACAGGGCTTCGCGGATATTGATGCTGGGCTGGAGCGGTTACGCAAAGAGATCGGGTAGCATTGGGTTTTGGGGCTACGCCCCAGATCTGCTTTTTTCGCGTATGTTGGCGGCGCAGCCGCCAACATGGGGGTTTTTGCATTACCCCTCCAAAACCGTAACTAACCGATGACGTGTACATCAGCGCCTATTCCTCAGACGGGCATACCCCACGGTCATCGCTGGCCGCGGCGAGGGATGCACCGGCGTTGTTGAGGATCTGACGCACACTGCCGAGGACGTCGGTGCGCACCAGATGGCAGCGCGAGCGCCTGAGCATCAGGACGTGGGGTGATCGTCCTTTTTCCAGGAAACGTTCCGCTACGGCCATTGAAGTACATTTCTCGTCTGGAAGCCTTGAAGCGCGATTCGTATCCAACCTAATACTCCGCCAACGACCGACGCAATTAGGGTTCGTCGAGAATTCTTAGCACAGAATCACCGCCTTTCACCGCCCTTACTCCGGATCGGAACCGATGTCGCATATCACGTACGGGAAAGCATCTCACGGGACTCGTTCGGCGCAGAACGACGAGTCAGCGTAGGCGGTCCGCGTCGATGCGGGCGCTGACCACGACCGCGTCGAGCCGGCACGGCAAGGGAAGGCTCTATGGGTGCCGACCGGGAGCGATTACCTTGTACGCGGTTCACCACAGATCGGCGTGCCTAACCTGACTTAACGCACGCTTAACACAATTGATCATCAATGGTCAGTTTTTCCTGCCATCAATACGCTGAATATGTGGTACTATTGGTCTCGGATTTTGCCCGTTGTTTGTCTTCATGGATACGTGGAAAGATGTGCTGTAGGCTGATCTCCATGCACTGACGGTACTCTTTCTTTCTGGAGCTTCTATGCGCCGCGCTATACGCACCTGCGGTCCTGGTCGGTCGTCCTGCTGTTCAGCCTCCTGAGTAGCCTCCTCCCGCCGACGGCACCCCGGGCCTATGCGAGTCCTGCTGCTCCCATGCCGAATCTCCAGGCGTCAGCGTGCGCGCCGATCTCCCTGCTGCCCTGCGCGGCAGTCCCGGTTGATTTGCCGTTCAGCCTGACGTGGGATGCAAACGCTGGCGGACGCGAACGGGCTTGGCACGGGCTTCACCATGGCGGTGCCGCCGTCCGACCCGATCACGACGCCAACCTACAGCGACGCTCCGGGCTACGAGCCGTCTCTGCTCGCCGTCGATACTACTGCGGGCACTCTTGATCTCACAACCACCCGCGGCGAGCTCTACACCGATAGCAACGCCCAGGTGAATGCGCTGGGGGTGGGCGTCACGTTGACCACTACGACCCAGATCGCCACCATGATCGTCGCCCCCGATCTGGTCGGCAGCAATGGCGACAACTACCAGCAAGCCGGAATCTGGTTCGGCCTCGATGAGGATAACTACGTCAATCTGGTCGTCATGAAAGACAGCGGTGACTCCGCTGTGATCGATCTGGTCTACGAGGTAGACGGGGATGTGGTGGATGAGCTGGACTCCGAGCCGATCGCCGCGATCAGTAGCCAGACGATGACGCTGACCCTGACCCTCGACCCGGCCACCGGTCGGGTGGTCGGGAGCTACCAGCTGGATGGCGGCGACGTGCAGCCGGTGGTTACTGGGGCCAGCCCGATCACGCTGCCCGCCAGTTGGTTCAGCGGTGTCGATCACGATGGATCGTCAACCACCTCACCGCTTAGCTATATGGGTATTTCGGCCACCCACACCTCCGCTGCGGCAGACCCGATCACCTTTGCCTTCGATCAGTTTCGTGTCGCGCCGGTGGAGGCGCTCCCCATCTTTCATCCTTCATCGCTGCTGGATGACTTCAACCGTGCGGATGGTGCGCTAGGCAGTCTGTGGGAAGGTGGCACGATTGGCTTTGAAATTGTCGACGAGCAGCTGCAAAAGAAGAACAACGTCGACCCGAGTATCTACTGGCCGACGGTGTTCGAGGCCGATCAGGAGGCGTCGGTCATCCTGAACGATCGCGGCCACCGAACTGTCGCCTATCGACTCCTACGCCATCTACGCGAGCGGCCAGGAGCTTGGGACGACAACGCTACGGGCGTTCATCATTCGCGGGCTGCAGGCCGGGGCAAGCTATAGCTTTAGCGTGCGGGCGCGCGACGCCGCAGGAAATGAGTCGTCTCCCAGTATGGCGTTAGGTGTCACGCTGGCAACAGAAGACAACCTCCCGGATGATCCGAGCGTGGTGGCCTCCCCCATTGATCCCACGCTGCCTTCCGATATCGCCCGCGACACCGCGTTCCTCTACACTGGCCCCAATCCGATCCAGACAGGCGTGATCGACGGCACGATTGAACCGCGTCGCGCCGCAGTGCTGCGTGGGCTTGTGACCAATGCCTCAGGTACCCCGCTCTCGGGTGTGAGCATCACCGTTCTCGACCACCCCGAGTTCGGAAGCACCAAGACCCGCGCCGACGGGATGTTCGATCTTGCGGTGAACGGTGGCGGCGCGCTGACGCTGGTGTACAGTCGTAGCGGGTTCCTGCCGGTTCAGCGCACGATTGACGCCCCCTGGCGCGATTACGCCTGGCTTCCGGATGTGGTACTCACCGCGCTTGATACGGCCTCCACCACAATCACACTCGATGGCAGCAGTGATCCACTGATGGTGCGCGGGAGCGCCGAGACCGACGCGGATGGCAGTCGGCGATCGACTCTACTCTTCCCCGCCGGTACGACCGCGACGATGGTGCTGCCAAACGGCAACGTACAGGATCTGACGACTCTGACGGTTCGTTCTACTGAATATACCGTCGGCGACTCAGGGCCGGATGCGATGCCGGGCGAGTTGCCTGCCTACAGCGGCTACACCTATGCGGTCGAGTTGAGCGTCGATGAGGCGATCGCGGCAGGCGCTACAAAGGTTCAGTTCGACCGGCCAATCTGGCACTATGTAGAAAACTTTATCGGCTTCCCGGTGGGCAGCATCGCACCAAGCGGCTACTACGATCGTGAGGCTGCTGCCTGGGTCGCTGCGGAGAACGGGCGGGTCGTCGCCATTGTCAGTAAGGATGCGAACAACTGGGCGAACCTGGAGTTCATCACAGCTATGATCCTCAGGAAAGGTTGCTTGAGCGCGGCGATGGAACACAAGTATCTGCACAAGGCACCGCTGTCCAGCGCATTGTAGCCACGCGCGCCGGTGGCGGCCCGCCGACCAGTCAGCCAGGGGATGGTCAGGCTGCGACGAAGGTGCCGCTCGATAGCCCTGGCGGCGTGGCTGTAGGCCCCGACGGCGCTACCTATATCGCCGATACCGGCAACCATCGGGTGTGGCGCATCGCCCCCTCCACCGGGATCATCACGACGATCGCAGGGACGGGGTCGGGTGGCTATGCTGGTGCTGGCTATAGCGGCGATAACGGTCCGGCCAGTAGCGCCAACCTCGCGTATCCTACCGACCTCGCCTTTGATAGTGCTGGCAACCTCTATATTGCCGACTCGGGGAATAACCGGATCCGCCGTATCGCCGCCGGGAGCGGTCTGAGCACCGGGGCAAGCACGATTACCACGGTTGTCGGCACCGGCGACTATGACTCATACGGAGACGGCGGGGCGGCAAGTGCCGCTGCACTCAATGGCCCTTCGGGGATTGCCTTTGATGCTGAAGGCAATCTCTATATTGCCGATACGGGCAACAATAGTATCCGCCGAGTACAGGCGCTCAACGGTGCGATCTCTGGGAGTAGCACTATTGATATTATGGCCGGCGGCAACTTCTGCAGCGGCTACAGCGGACCCTGCGATCTCGGGGATGAGACCGATGCACTCAGCGGGCTGCTGAATAGCCCTACCGATGTCTTACCGATCGCTGGCGGTGGGTTCTATATCGCCGATGCCGGCAACAACCGTATCCGGTGGGTCGACGCGACCGGGGTTATTCATACGCTTGTTGGCGGTGGCTCACCGATCGATCCCGATGTTGGTGATGGAGGCCCCGCATCTTCGGCGGTGCTGAATACACCAGTAGGCCTGGTATTGGGGAGCGATGGCAGCCTCTATATTGCTGACACTGGCCACCATCGCGTCCGGCAGGTGGGGCCTGATGGCATCATTACGACTATTCTCGGAACTGGAAGTGCGGGTATAAACGGTAACTTCAGTTACGGGCCAAACATGATGCTTCGTAGCCCGCGGGATATGGCTATTGATCCAACGGGCGGCCTATACGTTACTGATACGGGCAACAATCGCCTGCTCCGTCTCTCACAAGGCGGCTACGCAGATACGATGCTCACGGCTATCCCCAGTCCGAGTGGCATTGTCATCGACCGCGATGGTGTCATCTATTTTGCCACTCGTGCCAACCATCAGGTGAAACGGTTTTTCAATGGTGTGGTTACCACGGTAGCTGGGCGTGGTGTTGGTGGGTTTGGCGGTGATCTTGGAGCGGCAACGTCGGTACTGCTCTCTTCACCTGGCGGTCTGGCGGTCGCACCCGATGAGACGCTGTACATTGCAGACGCGGGAAACCACCGGGTACGTGAGGTGCGCAGCCGTTTGCCCGACTCTGCTGGGACTGAACTTACCCTCCCATCGGATGATGGCCGCGAGCTGTATCTCTTTAATGCCGCCGGACGGCACCTTGAAACGCGCGACGCGATCACCGGCGACCCGATCTATAGCTTTACGTATGATAGCGCCGGGAATCTGGTCGGGGTCGTCGACCGCAATGGCCTGACCACCCAGATCGAGCGCGCAGCGGACGGCCGGGCTACCGCGATCGTTGCCCCCTATGGCCAGCGTACTGCGCTCACGATCACCCAGGGCTACCTGGAGGCGATCACCAATCCGGCCAACGAGACCACCTCGTTCACTTATGACGACGGGCTGCTCACCCGCATGACCAGCCCGCGCCAGGGTGTGTCGACCTTCTCCTACGACGATCTGGGCCGGCTGACTAGGGACGAGAATCCGGTCGGCGGCTATAGCGCGATTGACCGCATCTCCGCGACGGATGGCTATACGGTCACGCTTACGAATGCGCTCAACGACACAACCACGACCGTGGTGCGCTGGGGCGATAACCAGCCCCAGGAGCGCGTCACCATCGCGCCCAATGGCGCACAGGCGACCTCCGTCCAGTTCCCGGACGGCACAAGTGTCATCACCGACACCCGCGGGGTTGTCACCAGGGTCACCCAATCGCCCGATCCGCGCTGGGGCATGCAGGCGCCCTACACCAGCCTACGGTGACCCTCGACCCCCTCGGGCGCAATGTCGTGACCGCCTACACCTACGATCTGGCCGATAACCTGACCCGGGTGACCGAGGATGTGGGCGGCCTCGATCTGGTGACCACCGCGACCTACGTTCCGGTCGGCCCGAATGGGGCCTACGCGGTCGGCACGCAGACCAACCCGCTGAGCCAGACGACGACCTTCACCTATACCTTGGCCGGCGACCTGCAGGCGGGAACGGACCCGCTTGGTCATACGACGGTGATGACCTACACGCCGCAGGGCTGGCTTGCCGAGCAACGCTCGCCTGGTGGGCGCGTGCAGACAACCGTCTATAACAATGATGGTAGCCCCACCCGGGTCACTGACCCGCGCGGCAGCACGACCGACTATGTCTACGATTCGCTCGGGCGGCTGCACCAGATGATTGCCGGCACCACGGCGATTTCCGGCTCGCCCGCGCTGTCGCTGACCACCACCTACGCCTACGATGTCAATAACCGCGTGGTTCAGGTGACCGACCCGCGCGACGCGGTCCAGACGATCGCCTACGATAGCTTCGGCCGGGTGCTGACCGAGACGAACGCCCTGAGTAACACGGTAACGTATGCGTATGACGCCCTCGACCGCATGCTGCGCCGCACCATCGGGGCGAATGTGGCGGGCGAGAGTCTCACGACGCAGTATCTCTACGACCCGCTCGGTCGCATCCTGGAGGAGCGGGTCGATCCCGCTGGCGAAAACCTGGTCACGTCCTATCGCTATCGGGCGCCAGGGAGCAGCGACACCTGGAATCTGCGCGCGGTGGTAAACCCTCGGGGCTATGTCACGCGCTACAGCTATAACACGCTCGGCCTGCTCGCGCAGACCGCCGATGCCGAGAGCCAGACCTGGACCTACTCCTACGACAACCTGGGCCGCCTGCGCAGCATGGTCGACCCGCGGACGGTGACCACCAGCTATGGCGTTGACGCGCTCGGCCGGCGCACCAGCCTGACCCGCGACGGCCAGACGCAGGCCTGGGCCTTCAACGCGGACGGGACGCTCGACACGGCCACCGACTTCGCCAATCGGGTCACCACCTACCACTACGATGATGACCAGCGCATGGTCGGGGTCGACTACCCGACCGGGGTCGGCGATGTGACCTTCGGCTATGACGAGGCCAGCAACCTCACCTCCATGATCGACGGGGTGGGCACGACGGCCTACACCTATGATGTGCTCAACCGCCTACAGGCGCGCACCCGCGACAGCCGGACGGTGACCTACAGCTACACCGGCACCAGCCAGGTGAGCGCGATCGACTACTGGGGCCAGGGGTCGGTGGCGCTGGGCTATGACGCGATCGGCCGGCCGGAGACGCTCACACCGTGGGGCGGGACGCCGACGAGCTACACCTACCGCAGCACCGATCTGCTGGCGAGCGAGACGCGGGGCAACGGGGTGGAGACAGCCTACCGCTACGACTCGGCCAGCCGCCTCATTGGCCTTGGACACACGCGCAACAGTGCCACGCTGCTCGATCTGAGCTACACCCTCGACCGGAATAGTAATCGCACCTCCCTGAGCGAGATCGGCCTGGCGGGGACGAGCGTGCTGACCACCACGGCGCAGTACGACCCGCTTGATCGGCTGGTGGGCGTGAGCTACCCGGCGATCCCCGGCGTCCCGGGGGCCGCGACGGTCAACTACGGCTACGACGCCAGCGACCTGCTGACCAACCCAGGCTACAGCTATGACGCCAACGGCAACCTGACTAGCGACGGGACGACCAGCTATAGCTACGACGCGGCCAACCGCCTGCGCCAGACCGTGCGTGACGGGGTGACCACCGACTACAGCTACGATGGCCGCGGCAACCTGGTGCGCGAGAGCATTGGGGTGCTGACCACCGACTATGTACTCGACGAGCAGGCGTCGCTGGTGCAGGTGCTCGGGGCGATCCGCTCGGACGGCACCACCGTGCGCTACG
>NZ_GL501404.1:2625311-2626568 GCF_000152145.1 Oscillochloris trichoides DG-6 | reverse complement strand
ACAGCGCGACCGCTTCGAGGGTTACCAGAGCCGGCCGCAGTCGCTGAACCGTTATGTCTACGCGGCGAACAACCCCTTCACCTGGGTTGACCCGAGCGGCTTTGACCCCTGCTACCTCATCCCGATCGCCGGGGGCGCGATGTGTGGGGCGCAGGACTATGCCGACTTCTTTGTGAACCGCCAGAATGGCGGCGACCGCTTCTACCAGTTCGCGGACCGGCTGGCGCACAACATGCTCTACGCCGGGCTGGACATGCTCAACCCGCTGGCGTACCTCAATGCCGCCAATCAGTTCCTGCAGGACCCGGCCGGGGCGACCCGCGATCTGCTGCGCTCGCCCTTCGACATGGCGCGCACCCTGTGGTGCGGCATGGCCACCGGCGACCCGAACCAGCTGGCCGACGGCTACTTCGGGGCGATGTCGGTGGCGGTTGGGCTGGGGGTCGGCGGGGCACGGCTCGGCGCCGATGACCTGCATGGGCCAGCGACGGTCGTCGACGATGTCTGCCGCGCCAATAGCTTCGCCGCCGACACACCGGTGCAGACGCCTGACGGCGAGAAGCCGATCAGCGATATCCAGGTTGGCGATATGGTGCTGGCCTTTAACGAGGCCACCGGCAGCACCGGCGCGTACACCGTCACCGCGGTGATCTCCCATAGCGACGCGCTCCAGCTCCGGCTGACCATCGACGGCGAGACGCTGGAGACCACCCCCGATCACCCCTTCCTCGTCCTGCTGCGCGGCTGGGTCAAGGCTGGCGACCTGCAGCCAGGCATGGCCGTGCGCCGCGCCGACGGCAGCTACGGTGCCGTGCAGGACGTGGCCCTTGAGCGCCAGCCCCAGACGATGTACAATCTCACCGTGGCCGGTGCCCACACCTTCTTCGTTGGCGACGAAGGGTGGCTGGTGCATAATGCGTGTGGCCCTCTACATGATCGCACACTAGAGCTTCATGCTAAACAGCACTTTATTGCTGTGAAGATGAGAACTACAGCGGTTGTAAAGGTAATAGGCAGTAATGGAGAGATCAAATACCTCGTTGCGTCGAGCGAACCATACTTGCCAACTGAAATCCGAAACGCCCTCCACTCAGACGAGATACCTGTAAATGGATATCGCGGCCATGCCGAAGTATCGGCATTAGGGTTCGCAAGGGATAACAACATGACACCATTAGAAGTAGCTGCATCAAGGCCCATTTGTCCGTTTTGTGCACAAGAAATCGCAAATGTGGGTGCTATACCCGTTAGCCCTTT
>NZ_GL501404.1:2623557-2624259 GCF_000152145.1 Oscillochloris trichoides DG-6 | reverse complement strand
GAATAGGAGGTTAGATGAAAACATTATTTGAACACTATTTGGCAGGAGAGTGCGAGAGGGTTTGGAATGAATTGTTCCTACTCGAGGAGGCCAATGATGAAAAGAAAGTCGATTACAGTGTTATACTTATGGTAATACAAGAGACCATGAGAAGAGTGAAAATGAATACCCAAATAATATATGATAAGTTACGTGGCATCGGTTACGTTTTTGACGACAGTTGGATGGTAGCACCTGGAGTTGCTAAGAGAGTAGCTCCTGAGAGCGAGCTACAAGCAGTTGAAGCGGAAATAGGGTTGTTGCCTTTGTCTTTAAAGATTTTTTACCAGACAGTCGGCTCTATCAATCTTCTAGGACAGCATACTGAGCTCCCATTAAAGGCACTTACGGATCCTCTTTTTGTATTTCCGGTAGATCTGGCGGTTTTTGACCTTCAACAGTGGCATGAGTGGTGTAAGGAGCATGGTAAAGAGAATGTTGGTCTATATGGGATCAATATTTCACCTGACTATTATCATAAATCGAACCTTAGCGGCGGAGAATCCTATAAGATTGCGCTACCAAGCTCGTCTATCGATGGATTTTTACTAAATGAACCACATGGATTGTATTTTGTAGAGTATCTAAGAAAATCTTTCACATGGGGCGGCTTTATTGGTCTAAGTAACTCTGGCCACCCCCCAAGAAATTTAATATCATACC
>NZ_GL501404.1:2616122-2622615 GCF_000152145.1 Oscillochloris trichoides DG-6 | reverse complement strand
AACAGAAGGCTTATTGCCAATTTAAGTAGTGCAATAAAGATTACTCCGATTTAAGTTAAGGGTTGGTAGGGAAACAGTCGGAGTCGGAAATTATGTAGTCCACAGGCGACCTCGCCGACGCGACGCTGGAGACCACCCCTGAGCACCCCTTCTACGTCCTGCTGCGTGGCTGGGTCGCGGCCAGCGACCTGCAGCCGGGGATGGCGGTGCGCCGCGCCGACGGCTCCTACGGTGCCGTGCAGGCCGTGGCCCTTGAGCGCGTGACCCAGACGATGTACAATCTCACCGTGGCCGGTGCCCACACCTTCTTCGTCGGGGAGGAAGGGTGGGTCGTGCATAATGCCGGGTGTTCCGTTGATATTGGGGGCTACAAGGTAGGCCCACATGGCAAAATGCCATCACCAAGAACCGGGAGTGAATCGCATCATGGAGTCATGTCTGCATGGATGAAGGCAGTATATGGGAGCAGATACGACGCTGACTCAGCCCCTGCTATTCTGATGCCCAGGGCAGATCATAATCGAACGCGAGCGGTATACAACGCCTGGAGAGCCAAGATCACCAGAGAACAAAGGGGGTTTTCTTGGGGTAATATCACAGAGGAGCAAATGATGCAGTTATCAGAGCAAATGTTTGATGCTGCGAATGTTCCTTTGTCAGTTAGACAAGAATACTGGAGCCAATTTGATGATTTTCGCCGTAGCCTTACAGGAGGGGGTTGATGCCAGTTGACCCTTTACATGTTCCTGAGCAATTTCAACATCTTATCCCACTTGCTGAGACATGGGGTATCAATGACGATGGCTATCGTGCAGCTAAACTAAAGGCTGCATCAAGTCAAGAGTTGAGTCTTCTCAAGGAAATGGTTTTGCCTTTAACCAATGCACTGTATCTCGATTGGCTGGGCGATACCGGGCAACTGGATACTGATGCTGAAGAAACCTACCTAGCCTTCACAGCATTGGTTCTTGCAGCAGAAGAGGCACCATAAAACTGTCCTTTTCCTGAGAGGGTAGTTGGGTAATGCTCAGGCTGGCGCATTCTGATGCGGCAAACGGCTCTCGTTTTTGTCCACCGCAAGATTCACGGGTTTAGCCTGTTCTAATGCCGTAAGTCGAGCGTTATCCAACTACCCTCTGAGAGGCCAAAGGGCGACCCGCGACCTGCTGCGCTCGCCCTTCGACGCGCTGGGGAACCTGTGGTGCGGCATGGCGACCGGCGACCCGAACCAGCTGGCCGATGGCTACTTCGGGGCGATGTCGGTGGCGGTTGGGCTGGGGGTCGGCGGGGCGCGGCTCGGCGCCGATGACTTCGAGACATCGGGCGCTCGCGGGCGTCTCAGCCCGGACGACCTGGAGGAGTCAGGGAGCTCCTGGCGCAAGGCCTGGGATGCCGGCGCGGGGGACTGCCTGGTTGGGGCTAACAGCTTTGCCGCCGACACGCCGGTGCAGACGCCTGACGGCGAGAAGCCGATCAGCGATATCCAGGTTGGCGATATGGTGCTGGCCTACGACGAGGCCACCGGCAGTACCGGCGCGTACACTGTCACGGCGGTGATCTCCCATAGCGACGCGCTCCAGGTGCGGCTGACCATCGACGGCGAGACGCTGGAGACCACCCCTGAGCACCCCTTCTACGTCCTGCTGCGTGGCTGGGTCGCGGCCAGCGACCTGCAGCCGGGGATGGCGGTGCGCCGCGCCGACGGCTCCTACGGTGCCGTGCAGGCCGTGGCCCTTGAGCGCCAGCCTCAGACGATGTACAATCTCACCGTGGCCGGTGCCCACACCTTCTTCGTTGGGGAGGAAGGGTGGCTGGTGCATAATGCCAAATGCGATAAGTTCGAACGGTTTGGTAGCGCTGCAGAAGCCTCAGCTTCACGTGATGCAGGTGGACTTGTTCCGCGCCCATATCCGCATAATCGGCAGCCTAAATGGATTGCTGATCCCGGCAAGGTCAATCCGCGGACTCTAGGTGACAAAAATAACTATACACATCAGATGGTTTTCGAGACCAAACCAGGAACTCGTCAGTGGGTCAGGGATCAAGGGTTTGAAATCAAGCCCGATAACGAGCCGGATAGGTATGCTATACCTGTAGGCTGGCTAGACGAGTTTAATGCTCGGGTCATTCGGGTAATTATCAAGAAGATCCGTTGAGTCGATGATAGTGAGGGCAGGTGATGGAATGACAACACCAATCAGACATCACCTGCCCCTAATAGTTGGAGGCAGGTGATGCATATCTCTGAGCTACCACGGAAAATCCTATCATTTCCTGATTTTGCTCAAAAGGAAGAGCGAGTAGAGGACTTTAGTGAGGAGATTATGCAAGTGTTTTTGGCTGTGGGATCTGAGACACCTGACAACCTGAATTGCTATGATCATGTTGAGTACGGCTTTGTTGGAGAACATGCTTTGCAGATTGAAGATGGATATGGACTTAAAGTAAAAGGAAAGCCGATATTGCTTTCGGAAATAGCTAATACGATGGAAGGAATCGATATTCCTGAATCCATACGATTAGATTTCCCAAGCTTGACCAATCAAGAATGGAAGGCGATTACAAGAATGATAACAATGGTTTTCTTGTCATTGGAAAGCCAGAAATAATAAAGATTCAAATATATAGCTATCGTCGGCGCACCAATGAGGAGACGATCACCCAAATGGTGACCTTGGTCAGCCATGGATGCCCTATTCCCGCGATTGAGCGAGCCTTTGGCTTCCAAGCGCAGACGGTGCGCGAATGGGTCGACGCGGCAGGCACCCATGCCGAAGCCGTCCATCATGCCGAGGTCGTGCAGCCGCGCGACCTCGTGCAGGTGCAAGCCGATGAGATCCACGTCAAGACTCAGGCGGGGGTGGTGTGGATGGCGATGGCAATGATGGTCAGCACGCGGCTGTGGCTGGGTGGCGCAGTGAGCGCCCACCGAGATCGTGAACTGATTGGGCGCCTGGTCGCCCTGGTGGCCGCCTGTGCGCAGTGGGGGCCGCTGCTGTTCGTCAGCGATGGCCTGTCGACCTACATCAATGTGGTGCGCAAGGCCTTTCGGACGCGCCAAGCCGGTACGGGCGGACGCCCCCGATTGATTGGCTGGCCCGCCTCGACCGCTTCGCCTGCGTGATCCTCGACGACATCGGCTATGTGCAGCACAGCCGGGACGAGATGGAGGTGCTATTCACGTTTTTAGCCGAGCGCTACGAGCGGCGCAGCGTGATCCTGACCACCAACCTGGTCTTCTCGGAGTGGGATCGCATCTTCCAGGACCCCATGACCACCATGGCCGCGATTGATCGGGTGGTCCACCACTCGGTGATCCTGGACATGATGGGCCTGGAGAGCTACCGGGCCCGTGCGGCCAGCGCCCAGAAAGCCACCCCCACGCCACCGCAACCGGCGGCGTCCTGACCACCCGCGAGGGGAAAGTTGTAATTGTCATGAGGTGCGAATAAAGAGCGTCGCTTGACACCGGGACGCTCGTATACTGTATGTATAACCGTCCCGGGTGGTGGTGAGGTAGTCGGGACGCTGATGGCACTGACTACGAAGCGAAGAATGTACCCCCACCACTCCGGGCAGACGCCACGTTGAACCGTATCGAGTGGCAGCGACCACGTATCACGAGGCCAACGCGCGCCTGCCCTAGTGACGAACCGTCTGAATCGTGCCCCAGGAGGTGTATGATGCACCCGTCCCCGAACCCGTCCTACGCCCTCTTTGTCGGGGTGGATATTGCCGCCGCCACGGCGACCGCAGCCTGGCAGTTGCTTGACGATACCCCATCCCGCCCCATGACCTTCGACCAGACCCCGACCGGGATGCGCCACTTCCAGACGCAGCTCGCGGCCACCGGGGTGGTGCCCGCGCAGACCCTGGTGGTCATGGAAGCGACCGGCAGCTATTGGATGACCCTCGCGACCACCTTGCATGCCGCCGGCTACGCGATTGCGGTGATCAATCCGGCCCATGCCTTTGCCAAGGCCTTGCTCAAGCGGGTCAAGACCGACCCCATTGATGCCCACATGCTCATGCGCCTGGCCGCCTTGCTGCAACCGTCCGCGTGGGAACCGCCCCCCGCCGTCTACCACGAGTTGGTGCAGCGCCTTGGTCAGCGCGATGATTTGATGCAGGTACGCCAGCAGTTCAAGAACCAGCTGCACGCGCTGGTGCAGCAGCCCGTGGTGGTCGCCAGCGTTCGCACACGGCTGGAGAATCTGATCACGACGCTGACCGATGAAATCGCCACCCTGGAAGCGGAGATCGCCCCGGCTCTGGCGTAGGAAGCGACCTGGGCGGCGGCAGCGGAGCGCCTGCAAAGCATCCCCGGCGTCGGGCTGTTGACGGCCAGCTGGCTGATCACGCTGACGCTGAATTTCACGCTCTGCCCAAGCGCCGATGCGGCGGCAGCCTACGCTGGCCTGACCCCCAATGCCTATCGGTCGGGGACGAGCGTGCAGAAACGGGCGAGTATTGGGCATACCGGGAACCGCCGCTTGCGCACCGCGCTCTACCTGGCAACCTTGAGTGGTACCCAACATAATCCCCTCCTCAGGGCGATGTATACGCGGTTGCGGGCGGCAGGTAAGCCGATGAAGGTGGCCAGGTGTGCGGTGGCCCGCAAGCTGGTACGGATCGCCTGGGCGGTGGTAACCAAGGAACATGATTTTGACCCGAACGGCCATGGAGCGGGCATCCGAATGGGTGCTGGGAACGCGTAGCGGTGCGACCTGCCCGAGATCAACACCGGATGCGAGCTGTCCACACCGCCGTGGTACAGCCGTAATCGGCTGTGGTCGGGCATGCATCGCAACGGGCCGGGTGTGGGCAGGTCGCATCCGGTCGCCGAAGGCGTCCGGCCTCGCTCGCACACATTGGCTCTTGACAATCAATACCGTATCTTCGCTCCGCTCAACGTGACATTCGAGCTTGATCCACTACCGTTCTGCATTGTCATCACCTTCCAATGCAGTTTAGGCTTCAGCAGTAGACGGTGGTGGGCCGATGAGCAGTTGGAGCAGGTAGGTCGTATCGAGGGCAGTACGGAAGCGCTGCTGCTTCAGGCTCAGCTTCGGACGTTTAGCGGTGCGGAGTTGTTGGAGGAGATATCGCTGTATGGCACAGCATGGCGATATTCTCGGTGCCTTTGCCCACCGACACCCGGCAGTCATCCTCACGGAAGGCCAAATTGAGGGCCTAATGTACACGTGCTCAATCACGGTGTCAGATTGGTGCCCGACGGCAGGCTTTCTAGGCCAGCCGACACCGTGTAAGAAATCCCGTGCGAGTGGTGGATTCCGAGCTTTGGGATATTGGACAGCTTTTAAAACACAGAGGTAAGTATGAGTGAACAAGGATATAATTCGAGTACAGGATTCTTGACCAGAGAAGATTTATTAAAGCTATGTAGTTCCTGGTCAGACAAGAACATGCAACTAAAAATTGTACAACATTTGAATTCTGTAGATCAGGATAGGGTTTTTAATTTATTTGACAGCTTACTTCGTGATCCCGACTTAGAAGTACGCGATTGTGCCATTAAGATGCTGATGGGTTTTAACCCGAATCGCGGCGTTGATCTCATTATCCCATTACTAACTGACACAGAGGAAGCGTGGCGCTGGTATATTTGCGGCGCATTGGCAGATTATGGCGATGAACGAGCTATAGAACCCCTGATTCAGGTGTTGCTAAACGATCCTGATGATGATACTCGTTATATGGCAGTTGTCGCATTAGGAAATATAGGGGACGCTCAGGTGATACCGGTTCTTCAATTAGTTGAAGAGAAAGATAATGGGATGGACTTCGAGGGCCGCCGGATCAGCGTTCGGGCGTCAAAGGCGCTAAGCGATATTAGAGCCCGTATAAGACCGTAAAACTTTTGTGAGTCATCTTGGGTGGTGGCGCTATCTCGAATGTCACCCTGAGCACAAGCGAAGGGTCTGCCAGCCGCAGGATGGCCAGATTCCTCGCTTCGCTCGGAACGACACATCATTTTGTTCTATAGTAATCCTGCCAGGGTTGTGAAACCCCTTTTCTGGTTGCCGCTTCTTGGTACGGAACGCAGATAGCTCAGCGGGCAGGCATGTACGACCTCCATAAGATTGCTATAATCACTAGAAGAACACAGTTATGATTATTGATTCGAAAAGTTATATTCCCGCATTTGTAATTCACTCCCATTAATGACACACGAGGCTTATCTTCGCCCACGTAGCACCTTGCCACGCACCCTCATAACCGCCACCCTCGCCATCCTGCTCCTGCTCTGGCTGCACTCCGTCGGCGCGCTCCTGCTGATCGCTCCCTCCCCGACCTCGGACGTCTCCGCGCGCATCCCAGTTTCCGCGCTGGCCGCGCCCAGCTGGCGCGACGCGCTCGTCCTCGACATCACCGCGCAGGACAGCGGCGTCCAGCTGCGGCGCGGGACGCTCAGCTGGCGCCAGGGCGGCCTACCCGGCCATCCCTGGCGGCCCGGGGGCCGCGACGGTCA
>NZ_GL501404.1:2613298-2615842 GCF_000152145.1 Oscillochloris trichoides DG-6 | reverse complement strand
GCAGCGCGACCGCTTCGAGGGTTACCAGAGCCGGCCGCAGTCGCTGAACCGTTACGTCTACGCGGCGAACAACCCCTTCACCTGGGTTGACCCGAGCGGCTTTGACCCCTGCTACCTCATCCCGATCGCCGGCGGCGCGATGTGTGGGGCGCAGGACTATGCCGACTTCTTTGTGAACCGCCAGAATGGCGGCGACCGCTTCTACCAATTCGCGGACCGGCTGGCGCAGAACATGCTCTACGCCGGGCTGGACATGCTCAACCCGCTGGCGTACCTCAATGCTGCCAATCATTTCCTGCAGGACCCGGCGGGGGCGACGCGGGATCTGCTGCGCTCGCCCTTCGACATGGCGCGCACCCTGTGGTGCGGCATGGCCACCGGCGACCCGAACCAGCTGGCCGACGGCTACTTCGGGGCGATGTCGGTGGCGGTTGGGCTGGGGGTCGGCGGGGCGCTCGGTGGTGAGGGCCGCCTTGGCCTGGACGACCTAGAAGGAGAGGGGAGCCTACAGAGACGCAGAGTTGCGTTCAGTGTTGGCTCGCGAGGGGAAGAGCTCGCAAGTCAATCTCTTCTTGATGCTGTTACTCGTAAAGGGCGTCAGATCTTCCAAGACTCCGAAACTCAGCGTCTTCTTGACTACTTTAAGGCGAATGCTTCAAGTGATGGACCAAGTATCTCGTTGCGTCTTGACCCTCGTAAGATAGAGGTACTTGAGGAGTTTCTGCATGGAACTCAGGCCCGATTAGGTATCATGGATCGTATGACTGTGGCAGAATATGAGCGCCACGTCAAAGGTTTCATGATTCGCCATCAACGTTTACTTGGAATTTCGGATGCTGATGTGGAGTGGCTTATCAAATCACGGGAGATGTATCAATGAGTCCACCCATTGTTATTCGGCCCACCGCGCTTTTCTCGCATCCTCAACGGATAATTGCGGGACATATCATTTCGGCTCCAAAAATATTTCCTCGGAATATCGAAGCACATCTTTTTCTGCGTGATGGCGGCGTAAAAAGAGTAATACTTCACAGTACAATTACTACATCGCCAGCAGCATTGAGTGCAAGCCTGTACGGATTTGTTTATAGTGGAGATGATATAAGTGAACAAGACTTACAGGGCGATACTCTCATAAGCACAGCTGCCCGTGCAGAGGCATATCAATTATATTCTACATATCAGAAACACAATCAATGAGTCAGTAGCCTACATGGAACAGCTTCGCCGCCGATACCCCGGTGCAGACGCCTGACGGCGAGCAGCCGATCAGCGCGATCCGGGTCGGCGACCTGGTGCTGGCCTACAACGAGGCGACGGGCAGTACTGGAGCGTACACCGTCACTGCGGTGATCTCCCATAGCGACGCGCTCCAGCTCCAGCTGACCATCGACGGCGAGACGCTGGAGACCACCCCCGATCACCCCTTCCTCGTCCTGCTGCGCGGCTGGGTCAAGGCTGGCGACCTGCAGCCAGGCATGGCCGTGCGCCGCGCCGACGGCAGCTACGGTGCCGTGCAGGACGCGGCCCTTGAGCGCCAGCCCCAGACGATGTACAATCTCACCGTGGCCGGTGCCCACACCTTCTTCGTTGGCGACGAAGGGTGGCTGGTGCATAATGAGGGGTGTGGGCGAAAATATAGCCCCACTCGGAAGCATAAGCCGGGTGGTTGGGGAACAGAGATGGATTTGAGTGATGATGTAGCGCAAGAAGTCTTAAATCAAGGTCTACCTGGAGGACGCCAAATTTACGGATACCATAATGGGAAAATCTATGAGTTTCAACCTGATAATCAAGGTGGATATCATGGATACCCAGTATCAGGCACCGAGGCACCTCCAAGTGTTCTGAAGGAGTTACTCGCGAGTGGCAAGATCTCAAGGGCAGAGTATAATCGACTTCGAAAGGGGAAGTAAAGTAGAACGGCCTATGGGTGTCACGAAAAGCCCTGCAGATGAACAACTTATCGAAGGATGAGTCTATGACGCTCAACCAACTTACGGTACAAATCCAACGAAGCCCCCATCCCTATCAGGATGAGCCTCAGGCACATTTAGAGATGTGGGGCAAGTTGCACTTATACTTGCAGCCTGAACTTTCTCACAATCCCATATCGCTTTTAGAATGGGAATGGGATATTTTAGTAGTTGCTGAGTGGTTTGTGAAAGTACAGCATCATCTTTTAAGTGAAGTTCTCTTTATTCAAAGACAGGCCCCCAAAGTGGGCGAAAGCCTTGCACAGGCTCTTGAGAGGATGCAAGCTCGTGATGAGTTTCTCTCAGAGAATGAAGAAGATCAGTGGTTTGGTGCGCTCTATGGCTATCGTTTGCGACATTCACTGCGCTTCGCTCTGCGCGGTACAAATGTCCCTTCAATAATTATTGGATTAAATCAAGGAAGAGGTGAGATTTCGCTGAGTGAAGGCGAAGAGTGGTGTTATACCTTTGATATGCAGAGATTTTGCCGCGAATTCCGGAATACTTGTGTTGAATTACTTCGAGACGCTACAGCAGAATCTCCTACTTTACCCGCAAGCAAGAATGC
>NZ_GL501404.1:2607314-2612352 GCF_000152145.1 Oscillochloris trichoides DG-6 | reverse complement strand
TGATACTTGGTAAATTAGAGGCATTAAGTGATTAATTAACCTTGTTTTGGCGAGTGTTTCTGTTTTTCACATGTGCCTTTGAATTTTTATTAATATCACGCATGTATTTCTGTGAACGCAATACATTAATTCGTTTCCTTACAAGCACTATCCTCGTCATCCTGTTCCTCCTCTGGCTACACTCTGTTAGTACGCTCCTCGTAATCTCATCGGTCCCGGCCCCTAACAACACCGCCGCTGGCATGGCCGCTGGGCTGGTGGCTGGTGCCGAGATCTTCGGGCCGACACTCGGAGCGATGGCGGTGGCGTACCCCGGTACAGCGGGAGCAGTCGGTTTAACTCTTGAATCGGCGGGGATCATTCAAACGTGGCGCCAGGCATTGGGTGGTGACCCGTATGCTGCCTCGTTTATGGCTGCACCTGGAGCTTTTGGAGTTCCTAATTTTTACACTGGCCTTGCTGGGCTTCTTCCTGATCTACCTAGTACCATCCCCGAATCAGCTTCAATACATACACCGCTGACTGCCCGCTCTCCTGCATACCTGGAGTATAAAGCACTCCGCCTTCAGGGCTATAACGCAAGTGAAGCCTATAGTCTTATGAGACAATTTCGTGCAGGCGTCAATCCTTCGGATGATTTTGTATTTCATTTCACTAGCTTGAAAAATGGTCCTCTTATTATAGATAGCGGGTATGTCAATGGGTGAGCGTAGGCTAGTGTATCCCAACGGGTGGATCGGTCTGCATTGTGGCAGTTCAGAGCGGCGGTTCTTTCGGGAGCAGCCTTTCCATCATACCCATCCCGCTGTCGCACTTGTAACGACTACGACACTCTGGTGACGGTTGTGGTCAATTTGGTATTGTTGCCATTCCGGCTTTCCCGCATATTGATGCGCCAGGGTAAGGTCATTCGCAGTACTGTCTTGACCGCATCCCCTGGTGATCAATACCGTCTTTGCGGGGACACGCCAGCGCCCCGCGACCGTGATGTGGATACGTTACGGCGTGAACAAAGGCGAGTCGACGGCTCGCTTATCGCGTAAGTTGGGTCTCGGCTGTAAACGGCTCGGTGAGATCCGGCCGTATCTCTCGAGCGGATGGAAGGCATCGCGTTCAAGGCAGATACACTGTACCGGAACGTGGGGAAAAGTTAGCTCTATCTTGACCACAAGATCCGCCGCGACGACGCACGAAAGCCAAGGGATTGATATGAAGAGAGAACCAAATATCAGATTCGCTCATCCCAATACCTACCTTGTCGCCAATATCGCGGTTTTTCTTGTTGTTAGTGGTATTGCTGCTGTGGTGATCTGGAAATTCCTTCTAATATGGAAGGTGATAAGGTTTACGGTTATACTGGTGGTAATCTTGGGGTTTGCCTTTTTAGAGTATAGATACCTGAGTGGTATAGTAAATCGTGTTGTTGGATGGGCGTTTCCCGATTCTATGATCACACGTCGATATCAAGAGACTAGTACACGAATAGAAGAGGCTAAGCGTCGCGGGCATTGGTAATGCAGCGGACTGAGAATCTACTCAGTGCAACGGATGGAGATATTTGTTTGCAAATTTGGGTAGAGGCTGAAGCCCGAATGTCACGCTGAGCGCAGCGAAGCGTGCCTGTCGGGATTCCTCGCTGCGCTCGGACTGACCCATCATGCGCAGTTGAACCATTACCCAAACCTGGTGGGCTTGCTAGAATTGTCATTACGCTCGCTTGGTTTTTATGGAGATTAAGGATATGGATTTGACTATTGTAGATGGTAATCTACTTGAGCAAAAGACCGAAGCTATTGTTAATCCATGGAATCGCAATATTATTCCCTGGTGGTTATTAGTGCCACATGGCGTGTCAGGCGCCATTAAGAGACAAGGCGGCATACAACCGTTTTGCGAACTGAGCAAAAAAGGAGCCATCCAACTAGGTGCCGCGACTTATACCTCCGCCGGACGCCTCCCTTATCGTGCTATTATACATGTTGCAAGCGTTGATATTAGATGGAAAAGCTCAACAATTATTATTCAAAATGCTGTCAAGAATGCGGTTAATCTTGCAGGGCAAATCAATATTGAATCTCTTGCTTTTCCTTTGCTTGGTACGGGATCGGGGAAAATCCCATTAGCAGTAGCAGAGAAAGTCATGATTGAGGCCCTGGCAACTATAGATAGTACACTCAAAGTAGTTATTGTGCGTTACAGTCAGTGATATACTGCTTGTGCTGAGTCACTCGTATATTGTCAGCAGAGACCCTTCCCTCACTTAGGGCTCATAAAAGAATAACTTCCCTCACCCCATGGTAGACTTCGGCCTATCAGTTGTGAGGAGGAGGTTGTCGATGCTTCCGCCCGATCCCGCGCAGGTTCATCGCCCTATGCTTTGGTCTCAGCGGCGAGCCGCAGATCTGGATCAGCGCAGCGGTTGGGAAGCCGGCTCCAGCACCCCACGCCCCATCCGCGCCCCCATGACCTCCGCCACACCTTCGCCTTCCAGCTCGCCCGCACTACCGGCGCGGACTCCTACGAGCTGGAGCGCCGCCTCGGCCACCGCTCCCAGCGCTACATTCAGCGCTATACCAACCCGCCCGAGCCCGTCGCCGCTTCCTACATTGAAACCTTTTGACCGAGTAGCACGGCCCGCTCAGGGTGCTGGAGGTGGGCTCATGCCCGCGGGCGGCCGCGGGAGAAGACCGGATGGAGACCGAGACCTCCGGGACCACGGAGCCCAGGCGGCTGCATATCCTTGAACCCCACGAGGTTGCGGCCCTCTACGCCCGCCCCAGCTTCACTCCCGACGAGCAACAACACTACTTCAGCCTCACTGAGGCTGAGCAGGCTGCCTGCGCTGACCTTCGCTCGCTGGCCTCACAGGTGGGTTTCATCCTCCAGCTTGGCTACTTCAAGGCCAGACAGCTCTTCTTCGCCTTCACCTTCGCCGAGGTCGCCGATGATGTCGCTGCCATCCTGGGCCGCCACTTCCCCACGGCCGCAGAGGTCGCGTGGGAGCCCCTCTCCGAGCCCACCCTTCGCCCGCTCATCCAGGCCGCCGATCTCAGCGCCACCCGTGTCGACGCCCCGCTCCTGGAGGCCGTCCGCTTCATCACCGCCACCCTGGGGGCCGGCACATCGCTGGGGCAGTGCAAGCCGGAGGCGTTCCCAAGCCGCTTTCTCCCGGTGCGCCAGAAGCGCTACCTCTACAGCCAGGAGCCCGGCGACCGCAAGCGGCTCATCCCTGGCCGCTACGAGTTTCTCGCCTACCAGCGCGTGCGCAACGGCGTGGAGGCTGGCGATGTCGTCTGCCACCGCAGTGTGCAGTTCCGCAGCTTCGAGGACGACCTGCTCAGCGATGAACAGTGGCAGGCCAATGCCGGGCTCCTCACCGCCAGCGGCCGCATCGTTCTCGACCGTCCGATCCGCGAGCAGCTGGCGGAGCAGGAGGCCGAGCTGGAGGCGCTTATTCAGGAGGTCAACGCCCGCATCGCCGATGGCTCCAACACCCACATTACTGTCCGGCAGCAGGGGGGGCGCACGCGCTGGACGCTGCCCTACCCGCGCAGCAGCGAGCCGATGAACCACCCGATCTTCGACGCGATCCCCCAGGTCGACCTGAGCCGGGTGCTGGCCTTCGCGGACGAGGGCTGTCAGATGCTCGACGCCTTCAGCCACCTGCTCGGGCGCTACAGCGAGGCGGGGATCTCGCCGGCGGTGCTGCGGGCCCTAGTGGTGGCCTGGGGCATGAATATGGGCCTGGGCCGCATGGGCAGCATTTCCGACATCAGCACGCACATTCTGGCACGAGCCTCGGAGAACTACCTCAGCCCCGAGACGCTCAAGGCGGCCAACGACCGCGTCAGCAACGCCATCGCGGCCCTGCCGATCACCGCCGTCTACAACCTCGGCGGGCAGCGCCACTCCAGTAGCGACGGACAGAAGTTCGAGACAGCCATCCCGACCTTCAACGCCCGCTCGTCCTGGAAGTACTTCGGCCTGAACACCGGGGTGGTCGCCAACACGCTCCTGGTCGGCAACGTGCCGGTCAACGCCCAGATCATCGGCGCCCACGATCACGAGAGCTACTACGTGCTGGACCTGCTGCTGAACAACACGACGACGCTCCAGCCGGCGATCCACTCCACCGATACGCATGGGACCAATCAGGTCAACTTCGCCCTGCTCCATGTCTTCGGCTTCCAGTTTGCACCCCGCTACCGCAACTTCCCGGAGAAGGTTGAGAAAGGGTTGTACGGCTTCCAGCACCCGCGCGCCTACGCGGATCTGTTGCTGCGGCCGATCCGCAAGCTGAAGACCGAGCTGATCATCGACGAGTGGGAGAACCTGCGGCGGATCTTCGCCTCGCTGGCGTTGAAGACGACGGCCCAGAGCATCATTGTGCGCAAGCTGAACGCCTACGCGCGGCGGAACAAGACCTGCCAGGCGCTACAGGAGTACGATCACATCTTCCTCAGCCGCTATCTGCTGCGGTACATCGACTCACCGCCACTACGGCAGTTCGTACAGCGGGCGCTGAACCGGGGCGAGAACTACCACCAGCTGCGCCGGGCGGTCGCGCACGCGAACTTCGGGAAACTGCGCTACCGGACGGCGGAGGAGCAGGTGCTCTGGAGCGAGTGCAATCGGCTGCTGACGAACTGCATCATCTACTACAACTCAGCCATCCTGTCGCGCATCCTCGAAGCGAAGCTGGCGGCCGGCGACACGGTTGGGGCGGCGCAGCTGGCCCACGTGTCGCCGGTGGCCTGGCAGCACATCAACTTCTACGGGCGCTACGAGTTTACGACCGGGGCGAGCCCGATCGATATCGACGCGCTGGTGGCCACAGCGGTTCAGCGGCCCATCCCAGGCGGCGGGGAGAGCACGGAGGCGGTGTGAGTGCTAACCTGATTCCGGTTAGTTACGGTTTTGGAGGGGTAATGCAAAAACCCCCAACATACGCGAAAAAATTCTACGGAGTGGCGCAGCCGCCCCCGCACCTTCACCAACGCAAACACACCAGGGGCGTCGGCAGAATTGCCGACGCCCC
>NZ_GL501404.1:2547943-2605492 GCF_000152145.1 Oscillochloris trichoides DG-6 | reverse complement strand
ACTGATGGGGCTTTGAGGGCTTCACAACGCACTATCTTGCGTCGCTACGCCCATCCTAACTCCCACCCTCCCCGGAGATCTTTTGGGAATATTTTGGCGACTGCGCCACCAAAATATCCCCAGTATCATCTTCAGGGAAGGGCTGCATCGCCCCGAATTTCCACTGTATATGATTGTTTGTGTTTTCAAATATCTGATTTCAATGATATGATTTGCAGTGATGGTACCATGGAATAAGCATCTATATGAAAAGAGGTCTTTCACGATGCCTTTGCTTGCTCGTCATATTCGGATTGCCGGTCTTGCCCTACTCATCCTCCTGACCCTGCTCATCACCCTTGCGCCGCCCGCTCCTCCCGTCGCTGAGGCGCGGGGCGTTGGTTCTGTTGTCGCATGGGGCAACAATCAATATGGACAGACGAACGTACCCGGCGATCTCACCAGTATTGTCGCTATCGCCACCGGATGGCTCCACAACTTGGCGCTCAAAGCCGATGGCACTGTTGTTGCATGGGGCGATAATAGTGACCGCCAATTGACAGTACCTATCACCTTACGCAACGTTGTCGCTGTTTCCGCCGGAGATCTTCACAGCATGGCGCTGAAAGCCGACGGTACTGTTGTTGCATGGGGCGACAATTCGTATTATCAGACGAACGTGCCTGCCAATCTCACCAACGTTGTCGCTATTGCCGCTGGAGGCACCCACAATATGGCGCTGAAAGCCGACGGCACTGTTGTTGCATGGGGTGATGATTGGTATGATCAGACGGATGTGCCCACTGATCTCACCAACATCGTCGCTATCGCTGCCGGATGGAAGCACAGCATGGCGCTCACCGCAGACGGTACCGTCGTCGCATGGGGCGATGATTATTTTGGCCAGACGACCATACCCACTGGCTTGAACAACGTCGTTGCCATCGCTGCTGGAGGGGTTCATAGTATGGCGCTGAAAGCCGACGGCACCGTTGTTGCATGGGGTGGCAATAGCTTTGGCCAGAGGGATGTGCCCACTGGGTTGAGCAACGTCGTTGCTATCGCCGCCGGAGAACTTCACAGTTTGGCGCTCACCGCAGACGGCACTGTCGTTGCATGGGGTTCCACTGAATATGGCCAGACGACCATACCCACCGATCTGAGCAACGTCGTTGCCATCGCTGCCGGGGGCAGACACAATCTGGTACTTATGGCGCATAACACCACAATCGCATGGGGTTCCAATGGGTCTGGCCAAACGAACGTGCCCGCCGGGTTAAGCAACGTTATTGCCATTGCTGCCGGAGGGAATCACAGCTTGGTGCTCAAGGCCGACGGCACGCTTGTTGCATGGGGCCGCAGTGGGTGGGGCGAACTGAATGTACCGTTTAGCTCGAACAACGTCGCCATTGCTGCCGGGTGGGGGCATAACATGGCGCTCACGGCTAATGGTCACGTCGTCGCATGGGGTTACACTGCTTATGGCGAGACGGACGTGCCCGCCGATCTCACCAATGCTGTCGCCATTGCTGCTGGATCCAATCACAGCATGGCGCTCAAAGCCGATGGCACCGTCGTCGCATGGGGTGACACTGGTTTTGGCCAGACGAACGTGCCTGCGGATCTCACCAATGTCGTCGCCATTAGCGCCGGGTGGTTTCACAGCATGGCGCTCAAAGCCGATGGCACCGTTGTCGCATGGGGCTACAACCAGAAGGGTCAGACAGTCGTTCCCACCGATCTCACCAATGTCATTGCCATTTCCGCTGGCGGGCATCATAGTATGGCACTCAAAGCCGATGGCACCGTTGTCGCATGGGGCGACACTGCGAAGGGGCAAGTGACGCTACCACCCGGTTTGAATAACGTCGTCGCCATTGCTGCCGGGGGTGAGTACAGTGTGGCACGCAAGGCCAATGGCACCGTTGTCGCATGGGGTGACAATTCGCGAGGCCAGACAAACGTGCCCACTGCGCTGAACAACGTTGCTACTATCTCCACCATGGGATGGCACACACTCACCTTGACACCGTACAATAACTCTCCCGTCATCAGCGAGGGACCGAGTGCCAGCGTGACGATGAGTGAGAATGGCAACCCCACCCCCTTCAGCCTCACGCTCAATGCGAGTGACAGCGAAAACTCCACGCTCACCTGGAGCATTGCCACACCGGCCACACATGGCAGCGCCGAGGCCAGCGGCACCGGCACGAGCATGGCTATCGCCTACACCCCTGCGCCCGACTACCACGGCAGCGATAGCTTTGTTGTACGCGTCTCCGACGGCCTCCTCAGCGCTGAGATCACCATCAACGTGGAGATTGAGGCGGTCAGCGAATATATCTACCTGCCGCTGGTTATGCGCTAACCGAGAGAAATGATAACCCTCTCGTTAGATTTTGGGGCGCGTCACGACGCGCCCCACCAGATCACCGCAACTCCCAGCGCGACCCGTGGGCGGTCTTGGTGATCTCGATCTGGGCGGGGAAGCGCTCTTTCAGTTCGTCAATGTGGGTGATGACAATGATGCGCCGGAAATCGGCTTGAACGCCGGTGATGGCCTCGACCATGCGCTCGCGCCCGCTGGCGTCGAGGGCACCAAAGCCTTCGTCTATGACGAGGGTCTCCAGGCGCGCCCCGGCGCGGCGGGCGAGGAGCCGCGAGAGGGCAATGCGGACGGCGAAGTTGGCGCGGAGTGCCTCACCACCGCTGAAGGCGTCGTAGACGCGGGTGCCGAGGGCGTCGGCGATCTTGATCTCCAGCGTTTCGACCGTATCGCCCTTTTTGGTGTCGCGCTGCATCTCGATGCTGAGGTGCATTTGGTTGTCGGTCATGCGGCCCAGCAGGCGGTTCGCTTCGTCTTCGATTTGGGGGATGGCGCTCTCGATCAGCATGGCCTGGACGCCCTTCTTGCCAAAGGCTTCGCCGAGTTCGGCAAAGAGGTCTTGGCGCAGGCTGAGGGCGCGTTCGTTGGCCTGTTCGCGTTCGAGTTGTTCGGCGTCGGCCTGGGCACGTTTGAGGTAGGCTTGTTTTTCACCCAGATCTTGCTGGCTGACTTGGAGCGTCACCCGGATGCGGCGCAGCGCTTCGTTGCTCTGTGTGGCTGCACTCTGGGCGGCCGGTAGGTCGCGCAGGGCCAGATCGAGGCGGGTATCCTCGGTTTCCATTTGGGCAATGAGTAGCGCGGCTTGCTGCTGCAACTCTTCGGCCTTGCGCGTCAGTTCGCGGTCGGCGTCGAGGCGCTGCTCGGCCAGACGTAGCTCCTGTTCGGCCTGTGTCCAGTGTTCGAGGCTGCGCACCTGTTCGCGGGTGGCCGTGTGGGCTTCGGCTTGGTAGCCCAGGGCGCTGATGCTGGCTCCAACCTCCACGCCTTCTTTGTAGATGGCGTGGGCGAAGTCGTTCTGCTCAAGCATGCGGCGCATCTCGCTGATCGTAGCGAGCAGGGCGGGCAGGGCGGCCAGTTCTTGCTCGATGCGCGCCAACTCTTCGTGGCGGGCTTGGCGTAGCCCTTCGGCTTTGTCGCGCTCGCGCAGTTGGCGGTCGAGTTCCTTCAGGCGGTGATCAATGCGGCTGCGCTCGGCACTCGGATCGCTCATGGTGGCCAGTTCGGCAGCGACCAGCGCGAGTTGTTCGCGGGCTTCGGGTTCGTACTCTTCCGCCGCGAGTTGCGCTTGGGTGGCCTTCAGCAGCGCCTCGGTCTGGCTCCGCTCGCTCTGCCAGATGCTGGCTTGGTGGATCTGATGCTCCAAGGTGGCAACCTGGGCAGCCTGTTGGCGCAAACTGGCGATCTGCTGCTCCAACTGGCTGGCGCGGCTGCGCGTCGCTTTGAGCCGCGCATCGCCCGCGTCGGCCTGGCGCTTGGCCTCGCTGTAGTCGTTGCGCAGATCTTCTAGCTCTTGGCTATAGTGGGCTTGAACGTGGGCAATGCCGGTTGCCCCCAACTCGCTACGACAGACCGGGCATGCGCCACCGGCATCGGCGAGGATTTTTTGGTTGGCTTTGAGTTTGTCGGCGGCGGTTTTGAGGCGGGAGCATTCGGCGCGTAAGTTACTCACCCGATCCAGATCCTCTTGCTCCTGCTGGCGCAGATCAGCCAGCAGCGCCTCGTCCTGGGCCAGTTGGATCGTGGCGGCCTGCGCAGCGGCAAGGTTGGCGTGCCACGTTGCCAGCGGGGCGAGTTGCTGATCGTGCAGGCGCAGGCTACGCTCGTGTTGGGCGCAAGTGGCGTGCAGCGCGTCGCGGCGCATCTGGATGCGATTGACGAGTTGCTCATGGCGGTGGCGCAGGTCATTGATCTGGTTGCTCTGCTGCTCCAACAGCGCCCGCTGCTCGATCAGGTTCGCCTGCTCCAGCGCCAGGGGGCCAAGTTCCTGCAACTGGGCCGCGAGACGGTCGAGTTCGTGCTGGATCTTCTCGCGCTGGGCGGCGCGGGCTTCAAGCTGCTGCTGCTGCTCTTCGTGTTTGGCCAAGCGGCTGCGCAACTCGCCACGGGCTTCACTAAACTGTTGGCGTAGCTCGTTCTGGCGGATGCTGAGGCGATCATACTGCTCGCGCAGATCGTCGAGGCGCACCAGTTCGGCCCGTGCGCGGGCCAGATCGGCTACCCCGATTAGGATCGCGCTACGCTGCGCTACCAGCGCTTCAGCGGCGTGCATGCGGGTTTGTAGGCTGGCCAGTTCTTGGCTGCGGGCATGCTGTTCTTTGCGCAGGGTGTCGAGTTCACGCCGCAGCCGCTTGCGCTCTTCGGCCTGTTGTTCGAGGCTACGCAGGCGCGCCTCGGCACTCGCCTGGGCGGCTTCGGCCTCTGCCACTTGCGCGGCCATCTGCGCGGCGTGGGCCTCGGCATCACGCACCAACGCGGCCCATGTCGCCACCTTCCCCGCACTCTCGGCGAGTTGCTCGATCTTGCCGCGCAGGCCTCGCAACTGCCCATCCAGCTCACGCGCACGTTCGCGGGCCTTCAGTTCGAGCGCTTGGTACTCACCCAGATCGAGGATCTCGGCCAAGACCTGTTTGCGCTCGGCGGGGGTGCGGGCGGTAAACTCATCGGCGCGGCCCTGGAGCAGAAACGAGGCATTGATGAAGGTCTGGTAGGACATGCGCAACAGATCGCCGATCCGCTCCTGTGTCTCGCGCACGCCCGTCTCGGCAATCGGACGCCAGCCGGTCGTATCGTGTACCTGGAGATCGAGGAAGGTCTTACCACTCGATGTGCCCCCACGTTTTCCCGTGGTACCCCCGCGCTGGCGACGGCGCGCCACGCGGTAGTGCTGGTCGCCAAGTTGGAAGGTAAGCTCTACGCGCATCTCGCTCTCGCCCTGGGCGATCAGGTCGTCATCGGGGGTGCGCGCCTGGCCCCAGAGCGCCCAGGTGATGGCATCGAGCAGCGCCGATTTGCCCGCACCATTTTCGCCGGAGAGGCAGACGACATGCAGGCCATCGAGATCGAGGCGCAGGTCGGGGCTGGCATCGCCGGGGGCACGGTAGCACATGAAGTTTTGGATGACCAGGCTGGTGGGGATCATAGGGGTTACTCTGGCAGATCGGGGCGCGGCAGCATGCCCGCCCGCTCGATAATCTGAGGAATAGCGCGTGTCCAATCCACGGACATAATGTGAACCCCGGCGACGCCCTCGACACTCAGCAATTCGCTTACCAACTCGGCAGCGATGCTAATCCCCTCGCGTTCCGAGTCTTCAGCGGCCTGCATGCGATCTACAATGCCATCGGGCATGAGTGTACCGGGCAGATGATCGCGCAGATAGAGGGCCGAATGGGGCCGCCGCAGCACCATCACCCCGGCCAGAATGTGGGCCTGTTGGTGCAGACCAGCCGCCCGCACATCGGCCATCCAGGTGCGGAAGCGGGCCACATCGAAGATGAGTTGGGTTTGGATGAATTCCGCGCCACTCTGCACCTTCTTTTCGAGGCGGGCGGCACGTTCGACATTGGGATTGGCCACCCCACCAACAAAGAACTGGGGTGGCTCCTTCAACTGACCGCCCGAATCGAAACGCGCCTCATCACGCAGCTTGCGCAGCATACGGATGAGCTGGAACGAATTGAGATCGAGGACATTCTTGGCCTGGGGATGATCGCCAATACGGGGATGATCGCCGGTCATACAGAGGATGTTGCGCACCCCCAGTGCCGAGGCACTGAGCGCATCGGCTTGCAGCGCGATGCGGTTACGATGCTGGCAGGTCATCTGCATAATCGGCTCGATCCCGGCCTGGCGCAAGATGGCAGCGGCACCCAACGAAGACATACGCGCAACCCCACGTTGGTTATCGGTGAGGTTGATCGCATCAACACTGGGCTGCATCGCCTGGGCCAACTGGAGCAAGCGGGTTGGATCGCCGCCCTTGGGTGGGGCCATTTCACCCGTAACGACGATCTGCCCGGCGGCTAAACGGCGCTGAAGATTTGAATAGATCATGGTTGAGTCTGCATTACCACACATGCAGTATGGGTAGGCGGGGGAGAAGGGTGGTTGATGCGGAAGTATAGCAGGGGCGATAGGGGGCTGTCAACGCTTGAGCAGCCCATCAGCCCATTGACCTGCGTGGATGCTTATACTATAATCCCGACAGTTATTACCCTCTCAATGAGGAGCTTGCGATGGCCCTGGCGCTCAATCCAACCATCTTCCGCGCTTATGATATTCGCGGCGTCGTTGATGTTGATCTCGATGAGGCGATCTATCGGCTTTTGGGTCAGGCGGTTGGGACGATCTTTTTGGCCCAGGGGCGGTGCACAATAGCAGTTGGACGCGATGCGCGACTGAGTTCGCCGCGCTTCCAGACAGCCCTCATCGCGGGTTTGCTCTCTACGGGTATGGATGTGGTGGATATTGGCCTTGTGCCAACACCAGTGATGTATTTTGCGGTTGAACATCTGAACCTGGATGCCGGGGCGATTGTTTCTGCCAGTCATAACCCACCTTCCTATAACGGCCTGAAGTTGCGCCGTCGCCAGGTGCCATTTGGCAGCGAACCGCTCACCAGTGAGGATGTGCAAGAGGTTGGCCGGGTGGCACTGGCCGGTCAGTTTGCCCAGGGCCAGGGGACACTCAGCCAGGTGGATGTGAGTGATGCCTATATCGCCTCGGTCTGTCGGCTGCTCCCCTTCCAGGGGCGTCGCCCCAAGGTGGTGCTGGATGCGGGCAATGGTGTGGGCGGGCCGATTGGGTTGCGCACCTACCAAGCCCTAGGCTTGGATGTGGTGCCGCTCTTTATCGAGCCGGATGGCACCTTCCCCAACCACCATCCCGATCCGCTCAAGGCGGAGAATCTCCAACATCTGATTGCGGCCGTGCGCGAGCATGGCGCTGATATTGGCATTGGCCTCGATGGCGATGGAGATCGCCTAGGTGTGGTGAACAGCCAGGGCCAGATCGTCTTTGCCGACCGTTACCTGATTGCGCTGGCGACTTACCTTTTGGGCCAGCGTCCTGGCCACGTCATCTTCGATGTACGCTGTAGTGTGGTGTTGCCTGAAGCGATTACTGCACTGGGCGGTACCCCGGTGATGTGGAAGACCGGCTATCCCAACATCTCGGCGAAGATGCGCGAATTGGATGCGGTACTGGGCGCGGATTTGAGTGGCCATACCTTCTCCACCTTCCCTGGCCACTATTATGATGATGGTACCTTTGCCGGGGCCTACTTGCTCTTTGCCTTGGCTCAGATGGGCACGACGTTGCATGAACTTCTTGCTCCTTACCCGGATCGTCCCTCGATTGATGAGGCCCGCATTCCGTATGCTGAGGAACAGAAGTTTCGTGTGGTTGAGTATTTGTATACTCGTTTCGCTCCCAAGTACCCGGTGGTGGCAATTGATGGGCTACGGGTTGATTTTGGTGATGGCTGGGGCTTGGTGCGGGCCTCGAATACTGAACCGGCAATTACGACCCGTTTTGAGGCCATGACCATGGATCGTGCGCGTGAGATTCGTACCATCATGTTGTCGGCGGTAGAGGAGTTCCGCAACCAATTATGAGCCCGCGCTACCGTTCGCTGAACTATACGTGGGAAGCTGTCTACGCCGCCGATTTTACGCTCGATCATGTGCGGCGGCGCGGCGCGATGATTGCTGCGGGTGTGGTTGCACGCGGCTGGAGTTGTTTGGTTGCCTATGATACCCGCTTTATGGGGAATCTCTTTGCCCGTGCGTTGTATGCCGATCTGCTGGCACGTGGTGTTCAAGCGCGTTTGGCGGCATGTCCGACTCCTCTTCCGGCGGTCTATGCGGCTCTCGAACGCAAATTGGCCGATTGTGCGCTGGTGGTGACGGCGCGTAAACGCCCCTACTACTATAATGGTTTGGTACTGATTGCCCCGCCACCAGGGATGACGTTGGGTGTTCCTGATGAGCAGCCGCAATCCTCGTTTCCGCCGCTGATTGATCCCGCCCCGCTGCCTCCCGATCTCCCCGATCTGCGCGCCGAGTATCTCGAATCACTGCGTGGGGTGGTGGATCTCGATCTTATCCGGCGTGTCTCGATGACGATCTTTGTTGATCCGATGAATGGCACAACCGCCGGTGGCTTTACTGCGCTCTTAGGCGATGGCGGCCAAACACGGGCGATAGAGATCAACCGCGAGCCTGACCCCCACTTTGCGAAGGTGACACCGCATCCGGCAGAGTCGGGTTTGTTGCGCCTCAAGAAGTTGGTGCGCGAGAGTGATTCACATCTAGGCTTGGCGATCTCTGCCGATGGAACCGCCCTGGCGGTGATTGATAAGAGTGGCGAGCAGGTCAATCTTACCGAGGTGGCCTTGCTGCTGAGTAGCTATCTTGTGCGCCAGCATCGCCACAAGGGTTTGGTTTTGTTACCGCCACCGGCCAGTGATACCGCCTTTAATGCCGCACGTTTGGCGGCGTGGGAAGAGGCCACTGGCATTAAGCTGGAGTTGACGCTGGATACCGATGCGCGGATTGCTGAACTGCTGGCCCAGGATCGCCCCGGCTTGCTCTTGGGGCTGAACCGTGATGGCGAGATCAGCATCGGACGTGTTGCGGCCTACCCCGATGCGCTGCTGGCGGGCTTGTTGGTGACCGAGATGGTGGCGCGGAGTGGGGGGAGCCTGCGTGCCCTGCTTGATGCGCAGCGAGATCAACTGAAGTAGGCGCGGTACGCTCTCATGCACCAGATGAGCCGACGCCTTGGGCGTCTTGTCTATCTTACTGCCCCCTTGGCGCTCACGTTTGTGGGTATTGTGCTGCTCTCATTGGGGGTGGCCTACCTTTTTATTCACGCCTACCGCACAATTGAGGGTTTGCCTCCGATTTTGAGTGTGCTGACACTCCAGTTCATCCCGCGCCTGTGGCGGGGTATTTTGCTTTTGGCGGTGGGCTTGGGGGTGGTCGGCTATGGCCTCTGGCGGCTGAGTGATCTGGTGGTCATCCCGGTGGATGAGCATACCCAAAGCCCCGATGGTGAGTTGGTGGTCGGTTTTCAGCAAGCGGAACGACCACGCCAAGTGGTGGTGCTTTCGGGTGGGGCGGGGATGTTGGTGTTGGCCAACCTGGGTGTGCGGGTCGAGAAGATGACCTGCATCGTGCCGATCCATGATCCTGTTGAGTATTACTACCGCGCCGCTGGGCTGTTCAATTTTCAGAATGTCTACTATGTGGTGCCCACCCCAACCCCGCTCGATGTTTTGGCAGTCTTGGACGATGGTCAACAGGTGGATGTGCGCCATGTGGCGCTCAATCCGGCGCTGGCCGAGCGCCATGTGGAACGGCTGCTGCTGCGCGATCCGGCGGCGGCGCAAACGCCCCTGCCGCGTGTCGTGGCCGAGACGATCCGTGATGCCGATGCGATCATTTTGGGGCCGGGCAGCCTCTTTGAGAGTGTGTTGCCCAATATGCTGCTTGATGAGTTCCGGCAGGCTGTGGCGAAGAGCCATGCACGCAAGATCTATATCTGTAACCTGATGACCGAACCCGGGCGCACCACTGGCTTTGGGGTTGGCGATCATCTGCGCATGATCAAGCGTTATGCCGGCTTTAGCCCCGACTATGTGTTGGTGAATGCGCAGCGGATTGATCCAGAGGTGCATCGGCTCTATGCGGCAGCCAACCAGTCGCCGGTCTATCTCGCGCCCGAAGAGTATGAAGAGACGGCGGTGCTGGCCGGGGATCGTGATAGCCAACGGCGTTTGGTGATCGAGGGTAGTGTGGTGATCGAGGCCGATCTGGCCTCTTCGGTCATTCAGTATACGGCGACGCTAGAGAACCCTAACCAGAGCCGCGCAGTCCGGGTGTTGCGCCACGATGGTGAAAAACTGACGGCGACGATTTTAGAGTTGTTGCGGCGAACATAGGTGTATGAGTCTGATCGTTTTTGAAGATGATCTCTGGCCCAACCTGGCCACGATTGCTATGGCCCGCCCGCTCTTCGAGTTGCGCTGCGGGGGCTTTAGTGTGCGCGAGCGCGTGGCCGCGTTGTTGCAGAACGATCAGGTATGTGGTTTGGCTCGTCCCCACCTGATGGGCCATTTTGGCCCGCCTAGCGGCTTGGCAGCGATGTATAGCGGCGAACCGACGTTGCTGGTGAATGGGCGCTGCCTCGATCTGGCCTGGTTGCCGCGCCTGCTCCAAGAGCCGCTCAATACACTCTATCTGGCCGAGGGTGATCTGATCGGGGCGCGCCTTACCCCCGCGCTGACCAGTGCCGTACTCTACTATCTGCGTGAACAACGGGCGACCGATGCCCGCGATGAGTTGCTGCGTTTTGCACGGGTGATCGAGTTACCCCCCGCACAGCATCCCGCCCGCCTCGTCTATCCTTGGGATCTGATCGCTCAGTCGGGTGAACAGATCATCCGCGATTTGCCCTTGCTCCAAGCGCGGTTGCCGCGCTACCATGGCAATGATCCGCATGTGGTGGTGCGCGGCACCGATGTCTTTGTGGCCCCCGATGCGCGTCTCGATGGGCCGCTGGTGCTTGATGCACGTGATGGGCCGATCTGTATTGATGCTGGTGCCCATATTGAACCCTTCAGCTTTATTCAGGGGCCAACCTATATCGGCGCGGGGACTCTGATTGCCAGCGCTCGCATCCGGGGCGAAACGAGTATCGGCCCGGTTTGTCGCATCGGCGGTGAGGTTGAGGCGAGTATCATTCAGGGCTATTCCAACAAACACCATGATGGCTTTCTCGGTCACTCCTGGTTGGGCGAGTGGGTCAATATCGGGGCCATGACGACCAATTCTGATCTGAAGAATAACTATGGCAGTGTGCGCGTTGCCCTGGATGGTTTGGGGCAGATCGAGAGTGGCCTGATCAAGCTGGGCTGCTTTTTGGCCGATCATGTGAAACTGGGGATTGGCCTGCACCTGAATGGCGGGACGGTGATTGGGACGGCGAGCAATATCTTTGGGGTGCATAGCGCACCCAAGACGGTGCCGCCCTTTACGTGGGGGGGCGACATCTTCCGCGAGTATCGCATTGATAATATGATCAGCGTGGCGCGCACGGTGATGGGGCGGCGTAAGCGCGAGATGAGTGCTTCATACGAGGCGCTGCTGCGGGCGGTCTTCGATCTGACGCGACCGAGCCGGGGTGAGGTGCTTGATTTGCCGGTGTTGGCACGGGCGGCGTTGGTGGGGTAAATCCGGGTTTATCCGCAGATTACGCAGATTGAGGTTCTCTACCATGACGAATCTCCGCGATATTCCCAGTGTTGATCGTCTCTTGACTGCGCTGGCCGCAGCCGTACCTCATCTGCCCCACGCATTGCTGCGCACCCTGGCACGCGAGGAGGTGGATCGGCTGCGCGAGCAGATGCGTCAGGATGATCGGCCTGCCGTTGCGTTGCTCGATCACCTGATCCAGCGCGTTGTGGCGCGGCTGGACAGCGATCTGCGCCCGACGCTACGCCCGGTGATCAATGCCTCCGGGGTGATTATCCAGACCAACCTGGGCCGCGCCCCGCTCAGTCGGGCGGCGCTAGAGGCGATGCAGCGGGTGGGGGCGGGCTATTCCAACCTGGAGTATGATCTTGATGCGGGCAGCCGGGGGAGCCGCACGGTGCATCTGGAAGCGCTGTTGTGCCGTATCACTGGGGCCGAGGCGGCGTTGGCGGTGAACAATAATGCCGCTGCGATCTATCTGGTGCTGAGTGCGCTGGCAGTCGGACGCGAGGTGATCATCTCGCGGGGGCAGGCGGTAGAGATCGGCGGTGGGTTCCGCATTCCCGATGTGCTGCGCCAGAGCGGAGCGCAGTTGGTGGAGGTGGGTACCACCAACCGTACCTACATGCGTGATTATGCGGCGGCGATCTCCGAGCGTACCGCGCTACTTCTCCGCGTACATACCAGCAACTTCCGGGTAGTTGGCTTTACCCATGAGACCAGTTTGGCCGAATTGGCGACCCTTAGCCATGAGCGCGGGCTACCCCTGGTGGATGATCTGGGCAGTGGGACGTTACTACCTACCGATGCGTATGGCCTCTTCCCCGAACCCACCGTGCAAGAGAGTGTTGCCGCCGGGGCCGATCTGATCACCTTTAGCGGCGACAAGCTGTTAGGCGGGCCACAGGCGGGCCTAATCGTCGGGCGGCGCAGCTTGGTTGAGCAACTCAAGCAGCACCCGCTTGCTCGCGCCCTACGGGTGGACAAGACCACCATTGCGGGGATGGAGGCAACTCTTCTGAGCTACCTGCATGGCCGGGCGATCCAGGAGATCCCGGTCTGGCGCATGATTGCCACGCCGCTGGACGAACTGCACCGGCGCGCCGAGGCGCTCGTGGCCCAGTTGGGCAGCACCGTCAGCCGGGTAGCGTGTGTCAGTACCGTGGGTGGTGGTTCCCTACCGGGGGCCACGCTACCTAGTGTGGGCCTCGTGCTGCACGGCGGGGATGCGGCGCTGAGTCGGCGTTTGCGCCTGGGTGAACCGGCGCTGGTGGCCCGTTTCTACGATGGGCAACTGGTATGTGATCTCCGCACGGTACTCCCCGAACAGGATGCCGATCTGGTTCAGGTCATTCAGGCAGCCCTATGATCCCGGCGCTACTGCTCGCAGCGGGAATCTCGCGGCGCATGGGCCAGCCCAAGCAGTTGCTGGAATGGCAGGGCCAGCCGCTGGTGCGCCACGTTGCATGCAATGTTTTGGCGGCGCAGTCGGTTGAGCGACTGGTGGTGGTGATCGGGGCGGTGGCAGATGAAGTGCGCACTGCCCTGGCGGGGCTAGGGCCACGCCTGACTATAGCCGAGAACCCCGACTATGCCAGCGGGCAGGCCAGTTCGCTGCGGGTGGGTTTAGCGGCGCTCCCCACCGCGAGCGCGGCGGTGCTGGTGGTGTTAGCCGATCAGCCGCTGGTGACACCCGGCCTGATCGATCACCTGATCGCAGCCTACCGGGCGCAACCCGCTGCGCTAGCACTCGTGCCGACCTACCAGGGGCAACGCGGAACCCCAACGATTCTGGGGTGCGGGCTATTTGCGGAACTGCGAGAACTCCAAGGGGATGTGGGGGCACGGGTAGTACTGCATCGTCACCCCGACGCAGTGTGCCGGGTAGCGGTGGATGATCCGGCAGTCGTGGTGGATCTCGATACGCCGGATGCGTATCAGAAAAACAGAAACGGGTGGTAGCGAGGGTTTAGCTCAGCCACCACCCGTATTCCGAGCCTCATTCTACGCACCGAAGAAGAGGCGGTTCTTCTCAACAAAGCTGACCCACTGAGAGGGAACAGAATCGCCGGGGAAGATGGCCTCAACCGGGCACTCAGCCTCACAAGCGCCACACTCGATGCACTCATCAGGGTTGATGTAGTACTGATCCTCACCCTCGTAGATGCAATCTACCGGGCAGACCGCCACACACGCCCCGTCCTTCGTCCCCACGCACGGCTCAGCAATCACATACGCCACGGTGTCACTCCTCTAGGCACTAGCGCGATTGATATACGCGGGCGGCCAATTCCGCCGTTGTTCGGTTTCAGATTACTCGATTTTCGAGGGGCTGTATAGGACTTTAGTTCCTTAACTTGGAGGATGGGCAATACCTTTGGGGCTGAAGGCCCTCTTAGAGATCTTCAGGAGTTAATCCTGTATGTTTTGCCAAACGAGCCAGCATACGTGGGCCAATCTCTTCGCTGTCATGGAATGCAAACACAACATCAGGCCAGCCAGGACGCATTAAGGTGCGGTGGGAGCCAGAAGTCCGTTTGATTTGCCATCCAATACGAAGCAGCGCTGCTAAAACACGGCGAGCTTTTGTTGTTGGCCATGCACTCATACGTAGTGTGCGGCAAAAGCAATAGTTGTGACGGTTGCTGGGTCTTCACCATGTTCTAGCCGCTCTGCAAGTACGCGCAGTGCCAGCGCTTTTGCGCGTGCTATAGCTTCCTCTTGGGTGCGACCATAGGCGAGCACACCCGCGAGTTCTAAGATTTCTGCTATCCAGCGCCTATCGTTTTCTTGTTCAATCTCAATAGTAAAAGTCATCTGTTTCTCCTACAAGTTATTAAAATATAAAGGTATTGTAGCATAGTCCACCTACTCCTCAATGACCTTCGTCAACCCTTCGGGATCAAGAACGATCACCCGACCCCGTTCGAGGCGCACCAACCCCTCTTCGGCGAGGCGGCGCAGGGCGCGGCCAGCAATCTCGCGGATGGTACCGGCGCGCTCGGCCAGTTCTTGGTGGGTGAGATCAGCGGAGCCTTCGGCGGCTTCGGCCAGGAGTTGGCGAGCCAGCCGCGCACGCACGGTGCGGAAGGCGAGATCTTCAACCAACCCGGCCAGTTCGCGGACTTTGCTGGCCATCAGGCCGAGCATCGAAAAGGCCAAGCCGGGGTGGCGTTCGATCAGCACCAGCAGATCTTCGCGTAAGAGCAAGAGGCATCTGACGGGACTCATCGCACGGGCGCTGCTAGGATTGGGGCCACCATCAAAGAGCGGGACGGGATCGAATGGCTCGCCGGGGCCGATCATCGCCAACACCTGCTCGCGCCCATCGGGTGCGGTGCGCGAGAGGCGTACCTTCCCCTGCAACACGAAGAATAGCCCCGGCGCTTGCTCGCCCGCGATCAGGATATACTGACCAGGACGATAGGTGCAATGGCGCATGCGGCGGGCGGTGTCGGCCAGGGTCGGTGTATCTAGGCTGGCAAGAAGCGGGATGCCCCGCAGATCATTGGTAGTGGACATTTGGGTCTAGTATACCATTGCGCTGAAGATTGGTGGTAGTATGGCTATCAGTGAGACTGAAGCCAAAAAAGATCTTCGGAAACACCTATGCACCAGACAACGCTTCCCGACGGGGCCACCCTGGCCTACCATGATCGCGGCACTGGCGCAGCACTCCTCATGCTGCACGGCTTTACCGGCACGGCTCGCAGCCACCTGGGCAGCCTCATAGATGATCTGTCCCAGCACTACCGCGTGATCGCGCCCGATCTGCGCGGGTATGGCATGAGTCGTCCGCCGCTGCGCGACTTCCCGCCCGACTTCTACCAGCGCGATGCGTCCGATATGGCCGCGCTGCTTGATCGGCTTGCGCCGGGGCCGGTAGTCGTGCTGGGCTTTAGTGATGGGGCTGAGAGTGCCTTAGTGCTGGCGGCCAGTCGCCCCGATCTGGTGCGCGGCGTGGTGGCGTGGGGCGTCGCCGGGGTGATCGCGCCCCAGATGGCGGCGGCGGCCCAACGCTGGTTGCCCGTTTCGGCATGGGGCGCGAACCGGGCGGCATGGCGTGCCGAGATTGTGGCCACGCAGGGTGAAGCCATGCTCGAACCGCTCATCTCTGGTTGGGCGGCGGCGGTAGCCGCTATTCTGGCGGCAGGAGGCAACATTGTGTATGATCAGGCCGATCAGATCCGTTGCCCGGTACTGCTGATCAATGGTGATGGTGAGGTGAATAATCTGCCCGAAGATGTACGTCGTTTAGCTGCACGCATTCCCAATGCACGGCTCACCTTTGTCACCCAGTCGGGGCATAGTATTCAGGATGATCAACCTGAAGTGTTGCTGCACCTGATTCGTCATTTTTTGGAGCAGGTATGCTGATTACCTATACCATCGCCGATTCACCCCTCGGACGCCTACTCGTCGCCAGTACGGCCCAGGGGCTGTGCGCAGTCTCCATGGCCGATGTTGATGCCACCCTAGAGGCGGCGCTGCGCGCTGACTATCCCCAGGCCACGCTTACCCCCGCTGCATCTCCGCTGCCTGCGCTCGCTACTCTCCTGGCCTATCTGGTCGGTCAGACGACGAACCTCGATCTGCCCGTGGATGTCGCGGCTACCCCGTTCCAACAGCGCGTCTGGCAGGCGTTGCGCGCCATCCCCTACGGGCAGACCCGTACCTACACTCAGATTGCAACCGACCTCGGCAACCCCAATGCAGCGCGGGCGGTAGGGCGGGCCTGTGCCACTAATCGGGTTGCGCTGGTGATACCCTGCCACCGTGCGGTGGGGAGTGGTGGTACGTTGCACGGCTTTCGTTGGGGGCTGAACCGCAAACGAGCACTGCTGGATCTGGAGCGGCTTGGAGCCATGAAAGAACTTACAGAATATATGGAACCGAACCACAAACAAGCGCTACTGGATCTGGAGCGGGAGATTCTGGATGCCTAACGCTGCATCACACGGGCCGGGGATGATCGCCCTGCTTGGCTCTGGCGAGACTGCGCCGAGTAGTGGTGTCGTCTATGATCGGCTTACCCGCCACGTCCAAGCCCCACTACAGGTCGCAATCCTAGAGACACCGGCAGGCTTCCAGCCCAACTCGGAGCGGGTAGCGGCTAAAGTGGCCGATTTCTTGCGTGTGCGGCTCCAGAATCTGCGCCCCGATATTGCCCTGCTCCCCGCACGCGCCCGTGGGAGCGCCTTCAGTCCCGATGATCCCGCCACCACCAGTGCGCTCCTGCACTCTGACCTGATCTTCCTGGGGCCGGGTAGCCCAACCTATACCGTGCGCCAACTTGCCGACAGTTTGGCATGGCAGCGCCTGCAAGCCCGTCACCGCCGGGGAGCCGCGCTTGTTACCGCCAGCGCAGCAACGATTGCGATGGGTCGCCTGGCTCTGCCAGTCTACGAGATCTACAAAGTAGGAACCGATCTGCACTGGCAACCAGGGCTTGATCTGCTCGGTGCGTATGGTCTGGCGCTCATCTTCCTGCCCCACTGGAACAATAGCGAGGGCGGAGCCGAATTGGATACCAGTTGTTGCTATATGGGGCGTGCTCGTTTTGCGCAACTGTTGGCCCAACTTCCCTCCGACCAGACCGTGGTTGGGATTGACGAGCATACCGGCTTGGTACTCGATCTGAATGCTGGACACGCACAGGTGTTGGGGCGCGGCGGGGTCACGGTTATGCGCGCTGGGGTAACGCGATGCTACACGCGGCGCGAGCAATTTCCCCTTACCGACCTCGGCCCCTTCCAGATGATCGATCCAGCCCACGGGTTGCCACCGGCTGTCTGGGAGGCGAGCGCGGCTGATGTTACGCCACTCCCATCTACCCCGCGCATCCCGCCGGAGGTGGTGGAATTGGTTGCGCAGCGCCAAGCAGCGCGTACCCAACGTGATTGGGCCGCCGCCGACCGCCTACGGGCGCAGATTGTGGCCGCTGGCTGGCAGGTGCGCGATACCCCGGAAGGGCCGGTGATTGAGTGCGGTGGCTGAGCGTGTCGAAGCCACCGCGTCGCTGCCTTCGACACGCTCAGGCAGCGGAGAAGCGCGGTGGCTGAGCGTGTCGAAGCCACCGCTCTACGGCACCATAGTTGGTGTCGGCATGTCGGCAGGCAGCGTCCCGGTTGGCAGCGCCGTCACCACCAAGGGTGGTGTTGGTGTGGCCGGTGGTGCGGCTGAATCCGGGCGACTGAGGTTTTGGCTCACTAGAATAACCAAGATCAGACTGGCCACAATCAGAATTGCCACCTTGGGGGTGAGCCAAGCCGGAATACTGATACTCGGCAAGGGCACATCATCCTCTTCGGGTTCACGGCGCACCGGGCGCACCGGCTGATTGGGCGCATTCGTGGCCTTGCTCCGGCGGCGTGGCTCCGAGCGCAACGGACGGCTCGGACGTGCCGGGGTGGCTGCGGGAATAGGTGCGGGCGTTCCGATGCGGAAGAGGGTCTCGCCCCCATTACCGACAAAGAGCTGCGCTGCGCCCCACGCACCGGCCATCTCCGCGAGGCGGGCGCGTCCGTATGTCACCGCCAGATCCACCGGCTCACCCGTGGCCAACGCCCCGTAGCATGTCGCACAAAACCCAGCCGCATTACTCGGCTCGAAGTTCCCCAGGCCCAGCGTCGCCACCCCACTTGCAGCGTGCAGCGCGGCGGCAAACTCCATCACCCCCGCCTCTGAATCGGGGCCATCGGGAGCAATCGTCACCATGCGCAGGTCGGGGTACTCGGCAATGACCCGACTCAGGGCCACAGAATCGATATTCCGCCCCAGACGCACACGCGGGTGTGCGGCGCGTGCCGGGCCACCCGGCGTGCTAGAGAGCGCCGGGGCGATCAGGTAGAGCATGTGGCACGGCTCTTCCGCCAAGGCATCAGCCAGCCCATCGGGGTCGGCGTCGCGCAGGCGATCCACAATCAGCCGCCGTGCCCGTACCTCACTCGCCAACGCCACGCCGAGCACATCGGCTTGGCGATCACACCCCGCAGCCGTAGCGATGACCAAGCGGAGGGGCGGGGTAACGGCCAGGGTGGGCGGGGGCAACACGGCGGGATTGATGCGAACCAGAGCATAGTCATCACGTAGTGCGGGTTGCCAAAGGGTGCTACTCCCCAGCGTCATCCACTCCCAGGGCATGGCCGTCAGTTCCGCAGGTGGCAGCCGCAGTTGGATCTGCATACGTGCCCCGGCATCATCAGCCTCTTGGGCCACATCCATAAGCATCTGCCGGATCGGCGGCGCAAAGATCGCCTGCCCCAAGGCGGCCCCGTCGGCTCCCAACTCGCCCTTAAGGTGGGGTAGATCGAGTGCCGCTTCGGCACTGCGCCCCGCCGATGCCGCTCGCACCACATATCCTTCGCCCCGTGCTTCAACCACAATCTGGAATGGGATGACCATGACGTACCACGCTTGTTCTCAGTTCGCGGTTCTCGTTAAGCACCTCGGACTATAGCACGGGCGTGGGGTACTGTCCAGACGACTATGCACAGTTGTGGTATACTTCTTATGTTGATTAATTGTGTACATGTTCACATATAATAAAAGGACAATCCTATGTTAAGCGTTCCCGACGCCATCGAATCCCGGCGCAGTATTCGCCGCTATACCGCAGAACCGATCAGCGAAGCTGATTTGCACGCAATGCTGCGTCTCACGCGCCTAGCACCTAGCTCAATGAATGTTCAGCCCTGGCGCTTTATCGTTATCCAGAATGCAGAGCTTCAGCAGCAACTGCGTGCGGTTGCCTATGATCAAGCCCAAGTAACCGCAGCACCGGCGCTCATCGTGCTCTATAGCGATATGGAGGATGCGCTGGCCCATGCCGAGGAGACCGTCCATCCGGGGATGGGTGCGGAGCAGGTACGCAGTCGGGCGGAAGGCATGCGCCAAAACTTTGCCAAGATGAGTATTGAAGAGCGCGCCAATTGGGCCAATGCGCAGGCCAATATCGCCCTAGGGTTTTTCTTATTGGCAGCGCAAAGCATGGGCTACGCAACCTCAGCCATGCTCGGCTTTATGCCAGAAGAAGTTAAGGCACTACTCAACCTGCCCGCTCATACCATGATTACCGCGATGATTGCACTAGGTCGCCCAGATGAAGACGGCTACCCCCATCATCGTCATAGTGTTGAGCGCATCGCCACATTCCGTAACTAACCTGATACTGAACATAACTGTTCACACTTCTTCTACGAAAGCCCACGTTAAGCTTGGCTTCGACAAGCTCAGCCACCGCGCCGCTAGTGGTGGCTGTAGCTTGTCGAAGCCACCACTAGCGGCGCTCACGTTATGGTTCTCAGGAGTGTGAACAGTTCCTAGTCTGTGCTAGGTTTGCGCTCATTCCAGACCCGCAGCGCTCCCCGGAAGACGCGGAAGAGTATGATCCCCAATACCACCGCCAGAATGATCGCCAAGATCGGGGCCACAATGGCCAGAATACTGAGTATCACCGCCGTGGCATCTTCAACCAGGCTCACCACCGGGTTGGCGGTGCCCACCGTTGCCGTGGTCACCACCGGGCGGATGGTGGTACGCGCCGCATGGGCGCTACCTGCCGCCACGACTCCCGCAATCCCCACTACCAGCGGGTGAATCTGGGCCACATCACCTTGCCCCGCCAGCGCCAGGATGGCACCCGCAATCGGGGCGATGATCATGCCCGCTGCGTGCAGAGCGCTGTCTACCGCTGGAACCTTATCGCCAATAAAGTCGAGGATGGCCAACACCGCGATGATCAGCAACACCAGGGGGTGGCTGAGTAGCCCGAAGGGCGTGGCCAGTTCGATTAGTCCGAAACGGGAAAGAATGCCAATCGTGAGCAATGGCAGGAAGGCGTTGAATCCCGCCGCTGTCGAGAGGCCCAAACTCGTGGCAAGTGCGATCAGTGTGCCCATGATCGATCCCCTTTGTGTCGAGTAGCGCTAGGACTCAGACGTATTGTTGGCCCAAAAAGTTGCATTCAGTTCTTAATATCGTACATTAGTACGATTTCCGGCTCCCCAATTGGGGCTATACTATCCGTATGAAATACGGAAAACGCAAAATCATGGCCCACGGCCCGGCCATTAGCGAAGGGTCGCCACCCGATACGCCCGCCAAGACGCTGCGCGAACGCTGGGACGAGATGCGTTCGGCCTTCCAGAATGTGCCCAAGGCGTTTGCCCTCGTCTGGGAGGCGCACCGCCCGGCGACAATTCTCATGGCCATCATTACCCTGATCAATGGTGTGCTGCCCATCTCGCACGCCTGGGTGGGTAAGCTGATTATTGATACGGTGATCACGAGCCTGAATAGTGGTGTTGGTGCGCAAGCTGGTCTGCAAGCCTGTTTGCCCTTTCTGATCGTCGAGTTCTTCTTGCTCACGATCAGCAATGTACTGAGCCAGGGGCGCACGTTGGTTGAGCACATGCTGAATGCGCGTCTCTCCAACCGCATCAATACCGGCATCATCCGCAAGGCACTGGCGCTCGATCTGCAATACTTCGAGGACGCCCAGTTCTATGACAAGCTCCAGAATGCGCGCCGCGAGTCCAATTGGCGTGCCTTGAGCATCATCAATACCAGTTTCAACATTGTTCAGGCCACCATCACCCTGATCTCCTTCGCGGCGGCGCTGTTGGCTTTCAGCCCGCTGGTGGCGCTGATCCTCTTTGGGGCCAGTATCCCCGCCTTTGTCGCCCAGACGAAGTATAGCCGCCTCAATTTCCGCCTGCTCACATGGCGTGCCCCTGAGTTCCGCCGCATGAACTACCTTGAACACCTGCTCACTGTGGATCATAGCGCCAAGGAGATCAAGCTCTTTGGCCTGGGTGAGCCGCTACTTTCGCGCTACCAGGAGTTCTTCTGGAAGTTCTACCGCGAGGATGAAGCGTTGGCACGCCGCCGCTCGCTGATCAGTGTGCTGTGGGGCTTGCTGGCGAGTATGAGCTACTATGCCTGCTATGCCTGGATCGTCTACCGCACCATCGCCGGGCAGATTACTATTGGCGATATGACCCTCTACCTTGCCGTGTTTCGCCAGAGCCAGACCACCTTCCAGGGCATGTTCTACAATACCGGCCAGCTCTATGAGAGTGGCCTCTTTTTGCAGAATCTCTTCGGCTTCCTGGCCCTCACGCCCCAGATGCGCAGCGCCACCGGCCACCCGGTGCCGCGTCCGATTAGCCACGGCTTCGAGTTCCGCAACGTCAGTTTCCGTTACCCCGACCGTGAGGATTGGGCATTGCGCGGCGTGAATCTGCACGTTCGCCCCGGCGAGAAGATCGCGCTGGTGGGGGCGAATGGGGCCGGTAAGACCACCCTGATCAAGCTGCTCACGCGCCTCTATGATCCTACCGAGGGCCAGATTCTGCTCGATGGCATTGATCTACGTGAATACGATCTCGACTCATTACGCGATATGATCGGGGTCATCTTCCAAGACTTTGTCCGTTACCAACTCACAGCGCGTGAGAATATCGGCTTTGGCCAAATCAAAGATCTGGACAACGAGGCGCGTATTCTCTCCGCCGCCGAACGCGGCGGGGCTGATGAGGTGATGGCCAAGCTGGCGAATGGCTACGATACGCTCTTGGGGCGCTGGTTTGAGAAGGGCGCGGAACTCTCCGGCGGTCAGTGGCAGAAGATTGCCCTGGGGCGCGCCTTTATGCGTGATAGTGAAGTACTGGTGCTCGATGAACCCACCTCGGCGCTCGATGCCGAACGGGAGTATGAGATCTTCCAACGCTTCCGCGAACTCACCGCCGGGCGGATCGCGTTTCTCATCAGCCACCGCTTCTCCACCGTGCGTATGGCGGATCGCATCGCGGTGATCGAAGAGGGCCGCGTGGCTGAACTAGGTACCCACGCCGAACTACTCGCCCTTGATGGTACCTATGCGCGGCTCTTCAACCTTCAGGCTGAGGGTTATCGCTAGGAACCACATCCTTCTGCATATAGACCAGCGTTACCACCGCGTTCAGCTTGGCCGTGCGTACCGTGCGGTAGCCGAGATACTCGTAGAGTGCCACATTGCGCGCACTGCGGTCGCCGGTGAAGAGTTCGTAGCACTGGGTGGGGACAAGCGCGGCCTCGATGGCCTGCATCAGCCGCTGGCCGATGCCCCGCCCCTGGTAGCTCGGCTCGACCATCAGCCGCCCAATGTGGCAGATCCCGTCACTGATCTGGGCGCGTACCGCGCCTACCAATTGGCCATCAATGCTCGCCTTGAGGATCAGGTAGGCATCAAACTCGGCCAGTAATTCATCAAGCGTCTGGGTCAGTGGCGGGATGCTCCAATCGTTATAGAGTTCGGCTTCGCGCTGGTAGGCGCGGTGTTGGAGGTGGAGGATCGCAGCGGCATCCTCACGGGTGGCTGGTTGGATGTTCATAGTATTCTTCTTCTTCTACCGCAAAGGACGCAGAGGTACGCAGAGGGGATGTCCTGCGATATTTTCTCCTCTGCGTTCCTCTGTATCCTCTGCGGTTAAATCTCATCGCCTATTCTTCTACCGCCGAGGACGCAGAGGGGATGTCCTGCGATATTTTCTCCTCTGCGTTCTCGGCGTCCTTTGCGGCTAACTCGTCCTTTGCGGCTAAAAATCACCTCCCCACCTCCTCCGCAAACTGCAAATGGTAGAGCCGGTGGTAAAACCCGCGCTGAGCCAGCAACTCAGCGTGGCTCCCATCCTCCACGATCTGGCCCTGATGCAGTACCACAATCCGATCCACATGCTGGATGGTACTCAGGCGGTGCGCAATCACGATGCTGGTACGCCCGCGCAACATCCGCGCCAACGCATCCTGAATCAGCGCCTCGGTGGCAGTATCCACACTACTCGTCGCCTCATCCAGAATGAGTAGTACCTCCGGGTTGAAGGCCAACGCCCGCGCAAACGCCAACAGTTGGCGCTGCCCCACCGAGAGATTCGAGCCGCGTTCGCGCACCTCGTGATCATACCCGTCGGGGAACTGCTCAATAAAGACCGCCGCGTTTACCAGTTCTGCTGCCCAGCGCATACGCTCAACGCTCATCTCCTGGCTGTGCAGGCGAATGTTACTGGCAATCGTACCCGAAAAACAGACCGGGTCTTGAGGTACAGCGGCCACATGGCGGCGCAGTTCGTGTTGGGCGAGGTGGCGAATATCCACCCCATCAAGGAAGATTCCGCCCTGCTGCACATCATAAAAACGCGCCAGCAGCGCCACCAACGAACTCTTACCCGCCCCAGTTGCACCCACAATCGCCACCGCCTGGCCCGCCGGAATATGCAGATTGATCCCCTTCAACACCGGCTCAGCCGGGTCATAGCCGAAGACCACATCACGGAACTCGATCTCGCCGCGTACTGGACGCGGCAGCGCAACCGGGTGTTCTGGGTCGCGGATCTCCTCTGGGGTATCCAGCACGCCAAAAATGCGCTCCGAAGCCGCCATCGCCGATTGCAGCACCGTGTAGCGCTCGGCCAGGTTGCGAATGGGCTGGAAGGCGCGTTCGGTATACTGTACAAAAGCCGCCAACATCCCCAACGAAGCCCACCCGGCCAGAATGCCCTGCCCACTCCCATACAAGACCGCCGCCGTACCGATTGCGGCCATCAGATTGACGCTGGGGATAAAGATCGCAAAGATCAGCAGCGCCCGCATATTGGCCTGAAGGTAATCGGCATTCAGATCGGCAAAGTGGGCCTAGCTGCGTTGCTCGCGGTTGAAGAGTTGCGTCACCAGCACCCCACCGATATGCTCGTTGAGGTAGGCATTGATACGCGCCAGACGTTGGCGCACCATACGGTAGGTGGTGCGCATCATCCCCTGGTAGATCATGACGATTAGGGTCAGAACGGGCAGCGTAGCGATACTAATCAGTGCCAGCCGCCAATTCAGCACCAGCATAATGCCGATGATCCCGATCAACGTCACCGTATCGGCCAGGATCATAATAAAGCCCTGAGTCAGAAACTCGTTTAGCGCGTCCACATCATTGGTGATTCGGGTGAGCAAACGCCCGACCGGGTTACGGTCGAAGAAACTCAGGCTCATACGCTGAATATGCCGAAAGATGACAATGCGAATATCCTGCATCACCTGTTGGCCAGCACTATTGATGATATAGGTATGGGCATAGCGCAGCCCAAAGATCGCCAGCAACACCCCCATATAGAGCGCGAAGATACGCCACAGCCCGCCCAGTTCACCCTGGAGGATAGGGCCATCAATGGCCTGCTGGAGCAACAACGGTGGCACCAGTTCGGCCAGCGAGGCCACCAGCAACAAGATCACCGCCAGGGTTAAGCGCCGCCAATAGGGGCGTACAAAGACCAACAGACGGCGCACCAGCCGCCCATCATAGATCTTGCCCTTAATCTCATCATCAGCCGATTGATGCGACATTAAGTTCCTCTTGGCGCAATTCGCGGCGATACATTGCGGTGTAGAGGCCACCAAGTTGCACCAACTCCTGGTGGGTACCGCGCTCCACGATCCGCCCGTCATCAATCAGGATGATCTGATCGGCATCCTTCACCGTGGCAATCCGTTGGGCAATAATGATACTCGTGCGTCCCTGCATCACCGCACGCAAGCCGCGCAGGATCTGCGCGGCGGTATGCGTATCCACACTACTCAACGCATCATCCAGAATCAACACCGCCGCATCGCGGGTGAGGGCGCGCGCAATCGCCACGCGCTGCTTCTGGCCACCCGATAGTGTCACCCCGCGCTCGCCGATCATTGTCTCTAGGCCAGCGGGGAACTGCGCCAGATCGTTACTCAGGCACGAAACCTGCACCGCATGATCGAGCGTCGCCGCATCAACCGCATCGGCATGGCCAAAGGCCACATTCTCGCGCAGCGTCACACTAAAAAGAAACGTCTCCTGGGGCACATACGCAATTGCCCGCCGCAGATCGGCCAGATCCAGATCGCGCACATCCACCCCATCGAAGCGCACCGCGCCCGCATCGGGGTCGCGCACGCGCCCCAACAGATTGATCAGCGTCGTCTTACCCGCCCCGGTCGCACCGACAATAGCGAGCGAGGTACCGGCGGGCACCGTAAACGAGATCGCCTGCAACATCCACTCGCGGGCCAGGGGCGGGCTGTTCGGGGTATGTGCGCGCCCGGCTTCGGTACGAATACCCACGTCACAGAACTCGATCTCGCCACGCGGCGCAGGTAGCGGACGCGCTGCGGGCCGGTTCTGGATCTGAGGATCGTGCTGCAAGACCGCCACCAAGCGCCCCATCGAGGCCGCAGCCTGCTGGAAGAGTCCCACCGTCCAACCGAGCATAATCATCGGGAAGGCCAGCAGGGCCAGATAGCCATTAAACTGCACCAACTCACCGACCGTCAACTGGCCCTGCGCCACCAACTGCCCGCCGACGAGCAGCACCAGTGCCGCCACGCTCCCCAATAAGAGCGACATACTCGGCCAGAGCGCTCCACTCAGCAACACATAGTGCAGATTCAGTTGGCGGTAGCGGCGATTATCCTCGGCAAAGACGGCCAATTCGGCCTCTTCTTGGGCATAGGCTTTAATCGTGCGGATACCGCTAAAATTCTCCTGGGCACGCGTCGAGATGACCCCGAACTGCTCTTGCACCCGCGTAAAGACCTTGCGGATGCGCTCACCGACCAGGAAGAGGAGAATAGTCGCCGTGGGCAAGAGTACCAGCAAGACGAGCGAGAGCTGCAAGTTCATGCGCAGCATCAGGATGGCAGCGGCGAGAAAGGTGAGAATGGCCGTGGCAGTCCCATTCAGACCGGGGCCAAGCAACTGGCGCACTGCACTCAGATCATTGGTGGCACGCGCCATCAGATCGCCGGTATGGTTACGCTCAAAGAACGACTGATCGAGGAAGAGATAGCGCGCAAAGAGATCGCGGCGCAGATCATACTCGACCTTATAGGATGTCGTTGCGATGAGCATCCGCTGGATAAACTTGAAGCCGCCATCAAGGATTGCTACCCCAATAATGAGGCCGCCGAACCAGAGCAAGCGTTGCGAAATAATCTGGCCTTGCTGCATCTCATCCACGGCGAGGCGCAACACGTAGGGGCCAACTGCGCTTACTGCCGCCCCCACCGCCGCACAGAGCAGACCGCCGAGCAAGAGCAGGCGGTAACGTGCCAAGTACGGGAAAAGATGACGTAAATTGGACATACATGCATGCTCCTTGGGGCAGGCAGGAAGAGGGCGTGGCAGAGGGAGTATAACACCGTCCTAAGGCTTTGCAGTCGGTCTGAAGGCCGAATCAGCGTCACGAATCAACCCCGACTCCAAAATGAAAAAGTGCTTAAAAGCAAACGATTGACAAATTTTGTTGACTCCTATATAATTTGCACCAACATAAGCCTTGTGATTCCAATAACTTCCATACATTCTCAACCGTCCATCGAGTGGTGGTCGGGAGGGGATGTAGATTACAGCCAGGCGCGCTGGCCGTACCTGGTATTCGCCTTGGACTTAAGGTCTTATAGCAAGTGGAGGTTCGCCCATGCGCGACGACGACGATCTGGTACCCACCCGCTGGCGTTCGCTGTTCAACAACCAGGACTGGCTGATGCACGACATCATGGTCAAGACGTTCTGGGCCTTCGGCGTGATTGCGGCTATTGCCCATCTCGCAGTCTGGATCTGGCGGCCTTGGCTGAATGCTGGTATCTAAGCAGCGGGACGTATGCGGAACAGGGCGGGAAGGGCCCACCCTGTCAGCATAACCTTAATAGAAATATTTAGGAGGGTTTCCCATGCCCCCTCGCAGTCCGGTTCGTACAAACATCGTCATCTTCACGATTCTTGGCTTTGTGGTCGCCCTGCTGATTCACTTCGTAGTGCTTAGCTCGGTTCGCTACAACTGGTTCGACAGCCTGACTCCCGCTGGAGCGCCGGGTGCTGCTCTGTTGCTGAACTACCTTGGGGTACTCCTCGGCTTCTAGCGGTACGGGCAGCCATGTGCCGGTGCTGTCGCCGACAGACCAGCAGACAGAACAACAACCGCCGGCAGGCCATCTGCTGGCGGTTGTTGCCTATGAGGCTGCCATAAACGGTCTTTTTTTGCTACAGAGGAGACTCCCATGCAATCGTCGACCCGGCCAAGCGATCGACAGGCGGCAGTATTTGTCTCGGTGGCCGTAGGCATCATCGTGGCCGTGGTGACCACCGCGACCTTCTTCTGGATCTATGATCTGGCGCTGGGCCAAGAGCGCGCCGCCGCGAAGATTACCGCAGTAACTCCTTGGAGTCCCAGTGAGGGCATCAAGGTGATTACCGAGAGCCCAGCCAACGTTCCACCTGCGGGTGATATTCGGCAGCCCTGGATGGGCCAGGCAGCCTGGACTACAGGTGTGCAGGCAGGCCAGGATTGGATTACGAATAACCCCAATCCAGTCAATGTCCAGGTGCTTCTGGGCATGAACTCGGCCCAAATTTGGACCTTCATGCAGCAGTATGTGTCGGGCGCACTTGGTGTGAGCTGCCAGTACTGCCATGATATTACCAACTTCTCGTTGGATACCTATGCGCAGAAGACCACCGCCCGGAACATGATGTACCTGGTGATGGATCTGAATGCCAACTTTGTGGTTGGTCTGCCCAACTGGCGTGGAAACTATGTCCAGTGTGCCACCTGCCACAACAACCAGCCCAATAACCTAGAGGCGTTTGCTCCGCAGTTTACTGCAAGCGTCCCGCCGATTAACGTAACGGTTGATCCGCTCGATGATGCGGGCAAGCCGATTACTGATGCGGCACTCAAGCCAGCGGCGATCCAGAACCCGGTCAAGCTCCAGGATGCAGTACTCTACTACATCTACAACTACAAGATCTGGAGCCAGTATGATCCGGCAGTGCCTGGTACTGGACGTGGCTCGTTAGCACTCGTCTATGATGGTGGGCGTACCCAGGATCAGGTGACTATCGTGCAGAACACGATGAACAACCTGGGTTGGAGCTTGAATGTTGGCTGTAACTACTGCCACAATTCACGCAACTTTGCCGGCTTCGAGACGGCACCGGCCGATAATGTCACCAATCCACTCTATGCCTACAATCGCCTCAAGGCGCAGCAGATGTTGCTGATGACCTCCTGGATCCAGGCCAATTGGCCGACGTATGGGGCGATTCCGAAGGCGACAATTCCGAGTGCGCTGGAGGGTGGGGCGAGCAAGCTCTCGTACCACTTGATTGGCGGCCAGTACTACAACATGCCCGGTTGCTTCACCTGTCATCAAGGGTATAATAACGCTGATGGCGTGAGTATCCCACGGGCGGCGATGAACCAAGCGTCGTTCCTCGATCAGGGTGATGCTGGTCTAACCATCTTCCCGCAGGTGCTGCGCGGAGGGAACTAGATCCCGAAGTAGTGGCGGGCGGGGGCCGATGGCACCCGCCCGCCATTATGTTTCTAGCCTAGTTTCCCTACACGATGAAATGAGTCTCTCCATGCGCAATCTCCCCGACCGTTCTGGTGTAACTCCCCCTCCCCCCGCTGTCACTCCGGCCGTTGCGCCAGTCGGCGGGGTTCGTGGCATTCTGGGCCATTCGATTAAACTCATGAAGCCGGTGACTTGGTTCGCACCGGCATGGGCCTTTTTGTGTGGTGCGGTGGCTAGTGGCCAGTTGGGTTGGTCGTTGGATGTGCTGGGCCGCTTGCTGCTCGGTGTCCTCATGGCTGGCCCGATCCTCACCGGGCTTTCGCAGGTGATTAACGACTACTGCGATCGTGAAGTAGATGCGATCAATGAACCCCAGCGCCTGATCCCCTCTGGTCAGGTTTCGTTGCGCCATGTCTATACGCTCACCATTCTGCTCACCCTGTTGGGCTGTAGTATGGCCATCTTTTTGGGCCACCAAGTCGCACTCTTTGTTGGTATTGGCCTCATCTGTGCCATTTCGTATAGCCTGAAGCCGATTCGCGGCAAGCGAAATGGCTGGTTCGGCAATACCCTGGTGGCGATCTCCTACGAGGGTCTGGCCTGGATGGCGGGGCATGCGGCGTTTGGCACACTCACTAGCCAGAGCCTTGCGATTGCACTGCTCTATTCGTTGGGTGCCCACGGCATCATGACGGTTAATGACTTTAAGAGTATGCAGGGCGATACGCGCATGGGTATTCGTTCCATTCCCGTGCAGTATGGCAAGGTGATGGCAGCGCGCCTCGTGGTCATCACCATGGGTGTGGCGCAGATCGGGGTGATTGGCCTCCTGGTCTGGTGGGGCCACCCGGTTGCGGCTACGGTGGTGGCGGTGCTGCTGGCGGCCCAGAGTATCCCCAATGTGCGCTTCATCCGCGACCCGGAGCATAATGAGGTCTTCTTCAATGCGACCGCGATCATGCTCTTTGTGTGGGGGATGCTGGCGGCGGCGATTGGTCTTGCGGCGTAAGTCTGTATGGGTTGGGTACCGCGCTGGGTGCCCCTAGGATGGATATGCGCGATGCCTCAGCGGGTTCTGATTGTAGGTGCCTCGGTTGGGGGCGCAACGGCAGCGATAACGCTGCGTGGTATGGGGATTGAGACGGTTCTGCTCGAAAAGGAACTGCACAAACCGAAGCCGTGTGGCGGTGCAGTGCCTCCGGCGGCTTTCCGCGAGTTTGATATTCCCACCTCTCTGATTGACCGTAAAGTCACGATTTGTCGTTTGGTCTCGCCTTCAGGCCAAGAGGCGAGTGTGCCGGTGGCGGGCACGAACCCCACCGAGCATGACTATGTGGCCATGGTGCGCCGCGAGGTCTTTGATGGCTTTCTGCGTGAGCGCGCCCAACAACGTGGGGCCGAACTGATCCATGGCCAACTGAATGGCTTGGAGGTTGGTGCGTCTGGGGTACGCGCCACGTACCGTTCCATGAGCGATGGCCGTGAACAGACGATCCATGCCGATGTGGTGATCGGTGCTGATGGAGCCTACTCACCGACGGCGCGCCTGTTGGGGTTGCCGCCCCTGCCACGGGCGATTGCGATTCAGGAGCGCATTGCGTTGCCCCCAGAGGCGATGCGCGAATGGCAGGATACGGCCACGATCTTCCTGGGGCGTGAGTTAAGCCCCGATCTCTACTCCTGGGCCTTCCCCAAACATGATCATCTGGCGATTGGGATCGGCACTGGCCCGGCGCATAGTAAGCAGGCCAAACAGTTGCTAGAGAACCTGAAGCAGCGTCTAGCCCCCAAACTGGCCGGGGGGCGCTTGCTGTTGCGTGAAGCCTATGCCCTGCCGATGCAGCCGCAGAAGTATCTGGCTTTTGATCGGGCCATGCTGGTGGGCGATGCGGCGGGTCTGGTGACGCATACGTCGGGTGAGGGGATCTACTGGGCGATGAAGAGTGGCCAGTTGGCGGCTCAGGTGCTCAGCCAGTACCTTGATGCGCCCACAGCGGCCAACCTGCGCAACTATGATCGGCTCTGGTGGCAGCAGTATGGCACCATGTACACTTTCTTGCGCGGGCTTCAGAAGTGGGGCTACGGTAACGAACGCCAGATGGAAGTCTTTACCGAGATGTGCCGCAACCCGGATGTGCAGCGCCTCACCTTCGATAGCTACATGCACAAGACGATGGCCCCGGCTCCCTGGGCGGTGCAGATGAAGATGACGTGGGATATTCTGCGTTCGCAGGTGCGTAACTATGTGCGCCCGCGTACACCGCTGCGCGAGCAGTAGAAGACCTTCAGTAGAAGATATATTTTTGGGGGTGTTTTGCGGCGAAGCCGCAAAACACCCCCAAAAAAGTTTTGGGGCGTAGCCTTACTTCACCACTAACTCGCCAACCATACCCTGCAACCCATTGATGTAGTGGGCCGGGAAGGTGCAGATGAAGTAGTAGGTACCGGGCTTGGTGGGAGCCTCAAAGGTAATCTCGCCAACTTCACCCGGATTGATGATCGGCATAGCAGCCAACACGCCCGCAGTCCCTTCAGGGGGCACCGAGCCGAGCGGATTGCGCAGCTTGAGCTGGTTCGCGATAGCAGCCTTGGCAACATTATCAACCACGGTGGCATCACCCTCAACCAGCACCCAGTTGTGCTGCACCGCCGTCGAGTTGTTGGTGAAGGTCAGGGTGTAGGTGTCGCCCCCGTTCACCTCCAGGGTGGTCTTGTCGAAGAGCAGCAACTCACCATCCGAGCCGATCTCCAGTGCCGTACCGCTGCCGGTCGTCACGGCGGGGCCGTAGGGCTCAGTGGGGATACCAGCCGGAACGGCGGCGGCGGTGGTAGCCGTGGTGGCCGCTGTAGCCGTCGTCGCGGCAGTGGCTGTCGTCGCGGCAGTGGCCGTGGGGGCAGTGGTGGCCGCCGGAGCCTGGGTGGCTGCCGGAGCCTGGGTGGCCGCCGGAACCTCGGTAGCGGCTGCTACTGGCTCACCCGTGGGGGCCGGGGCAGCGGTGGCGTCTGCGGGGGCGGTGGTTGGCACAGCGGTGGGCGCGGCGGCGGTATTCCCACCTGATGACATACCGACGGCGATAACGATGATCAGCGCGAGGATACCGACGCCAATCGCACCCGCGATCAGGTAGATCAGTGGCGGGCCACCCGCACTGCCACCATTCAGCGCCGACCCGCCCGAATTGCCTTTGCCACGCCAATCCGAGCCACCCGAGCCACGGAAATTCCCAGAACCTCGCCAGCTCATACAGGGCCTCCTCATCCATTGAGCATATAGTCACAATACCTGATGCCGCTTAGTGTAGCATAGAATGCGCATGGCTTTGCAAGAAATAAGCCCAAAATGAGAAGAAGATGAGTCGAATTAATACCCTTCGGGGGCGCGGTAACGTTCGAGGTTCTGGAAGCGGGTGGTGCGAGCTTCAAAGCGCAGCGGAATGACGCCTAAGGGGCCGTTACGATGCTTGGCAATATGCACTTCGGCGATGCCTTTTTTGTCGGTCTCTTTATCATATAACTCCTCACGATAGATAAACATCACAATATCGGCATCTTGCTCGATACTTCCCGATTCGCGTAGGTCGCTCAACATGGGTACATGGCTGGTGCGGCCTTCAACTGCACGCGAAAGTTGGGAGAGGGCAATCACGGGGACATTGATCTCGCGGGCGAGGGCTTTGAGTCCACGGCTGATCTCGCTCACCTCTTGGACGCGGTTGTCGCTGCGTCGCCCCGACATGAGTTGCAGATAGTCAATCATGATCAGGTCAACCCCGGCTTCGGCGTGTAGGCGGCGCGCCTTGCTGCGCACCTCGTTAATACTCAGGCCGGGGGTATCCTCGATATAGATCGGGATTTCGGAGAGCACACCCATGCCCTCTAGTGCCAGGTTGAGTTCATCACCGCGCAGGTTGCCGGTACGTAGGCGCTGCATATCAATGCCGGTGTGCATCGAGAGCATGCGTTGCACCAACTGGTCGCGGCTCATTTCTAAACTGAAGACGCCGACGGTCTGGTTGGCTTGGTAGGCGACGTTGTAGGCCAGCGAGAGGGCCAGGCTGGTTTTGCCCACCGAGGGGCGCGCGGCGAGGATGATCAGGTCGCTGGGCTGGAGGCCGCCGGTGAGTTCATCGAGATCGGTATAGCCGGTCGGTACACCAACGACTTCGCCACGCCGTTCTTGGAGGGTTTCGATCTGGGTGAAGAGGGCATTGACGATCTGGCCAATATGGACAAAATCTTGGGTACCCCGGCGCTGGCTAACGGTAAAGAGTTCGGCTTCGGCTTTATCGAGGGTTGTTTCGAGGCTCTCGCTCTCATCATAGCCGAGGGCGGTAATTTTGCCACCGACCTCGATCAGCCGCCGCAGGACAGCGGTGCGCTCGACACTGTGGGCGTAGTATTCGACGTGAACGGCGGTAGGAACCTCGCTGAGCAGTTCGCCCAGGAAGGCCATCCCGCCGACGAGATCGAGCCGTTCTTGACGGCGCAGCTCAGTGGCGACGGTGGTCAGATCGGGGGGTTCACGCCGCCCATAGCAGGCCAGCATCGCTTCGTAGATCAGCGCGTGCTTTTCGAGGTAGAAGTATTCAGATGGCAGCCAACCGGCAACCGCAACAATCGCTTCACGATCCAACAGGATCGATCCAAGGGTGGCGCGTTCGGCCTGGAGATCATAGGGTATAGTGCGATCCATGCGCCCTCCGGCGTATGCTACAGCGCTTGTGCAAAGCTACCTTCGGTGGGGGGCCGGGGGCGGCTACGCCGCCCCCGGAAATATTTTTTTGTTCTGTTTTGGCGGCGTAGCCGCCAAAACAGAACAAAAAAAGGGATTTGGGGCGAAGCCGCCAAAACTTTGCACATGTCCTACACATGATACGCGGATTTATAACAACAATGTGCCGCAGCACATGCTACGGCACATTGCAGAAGAAGAATGGTGCGTGGGGCGCAGAAACTAGAGCTGCGGCACGTCCTGATCCGAGGGGCCTTCGTCAATCGTTGCGGGCAGGCCACCCTCTGGCTCAACAATCACATTCACCACCGGCTCAACATCGCTCAACAGGCGCACCTTAACGGCGTAGGCACCCGTGCGCTTGATTGGCTCTTCAAGCTCGATCTTGCGGCGATCAACCTCGATACCAAGCTGGGCCTGGATCTTCTCGGCGATGTCTACGTTGGTGACGGAGCCATACAGGCGATCCTGCTCACCGACGCGTACCACAAAATGCAGCGAGACCCCATTGATGCGTGCGGCGAGTGCCTGGGCATCCTTGCGGCTGGCTTCGGCGCGGCGGCGCTGGGCGGCCATGCGCTCCTCGGCCTGGCGGATCTGGCCTTTGGTTGCGAGTACCGCAAAACCCTTCGGGATCAGGTAGTTGCGCCCAAAACCACCAGAAACATCTTTAAGCTCACCTGCTTTGCCCAGATGCTCGACATCGTGGGTGAGCAGGACTTTCATCTTTGCGCTCACAACACCACTCCTAAGATTACTTGGTCTTTAAGACAACGGCTGGTATATTACCATAGGGCTAAACGCACGTCAATCTCTACGGAGGCGCACACAGGGCATGTGCAAAGTCCGATTCCCCCCTCCTAACCTCCCCCCAACGGGGGGAGGAATCGGCTCCCCCCCCCAGCGGGGGCGGGTTGGGGTGGGGGCAATAACGACTTTGCCCATACCCTGGAAGGTGAACAACACCCATGCCCGACTCAATCCAACCGGCTGCGTTGTTGGTGCAAGCATCTGCGCAGCGCACACTTGCCGATCTGAATGCGGCTTTGGCCGATCACGGGCTATGGTTGCCGATAGCTCCACTACGCCACGGGCTGACGCTGGGCGAGTTGGTGGCGCAGAATGTTGGTGGGCGCTACCGTTTGGCGTATGGGCCGGTGGGGCGCTACCTGCGGGCGGCAACGCGGGCCAAGGATGGGTTGATCTTGGGTGGGCCGACGCTCAAATGGGCCACCGGCTATGGTCTGCATCGGGTACTCGCCGCTGATGGGGTTGGCTTAGGTTCACCTGCGGATCTGACCTTCAGCCTGCGCCCGCTGCCCGCGAGCTATGCGGCGTGGTTGTTGGAGGGTGGGGATGTGGCGACGCTGTGCCGTCTGGCGGCGCGGCTGGTGCCTTTGGGGTTGACGCTGCGCTGTTTGGCGTTGGCCGAGGAACCCGATGGTCGCGGTACGCTGTTGGCGGAATTGGCCGGGCCAGTGGTGCTGGTGGAGCGCCATGCGCAGCGCTTGGTGGCGGCGGCGCACGCCGCCGCTGTGCGGGTTCTTCCGGCCCCACCCCAGGCATGGGCGCGTTGGGAAGCTTTGGCTCAGGCACAGGTACAAGCGTCCTTGCGCCTGGAGTTGACGCTGCCACGGGTGGCGCTGCCCGCGTTTGCGCAGGCGGCACGCACGCTGGCGCGGCGGAGTGGTTTGCCGCTGACGCTCTGGGGTGATGCGGGGGTGGGGGCGATCTATCTGCACCTGGCTGGCCCCGCCACTGCAACAGGGCAGCGGCTGTTGGCGTTGCTGGCCGCATTGGCGCAGGGGTTGGGTGGGGCGCGGACAACGGAGTTGGGGGCGGTTATGCCTGTTGGTGCTACCCACGTTGCGCATGCGCAGCCCCAGCAGGCAACGGCTCCCACCCTCATTCTTACCCGCCCGGAGGAGGTGGCGGTCTATAGCCGGGATGCCTCGATTGCCCAACCCCAGGGGATGCCGCTGGCGGTGGCGCTGCCCACTAGCACCGAGGCGGTGGTGGGCTTGATGCACTACGCCGCCCGCGCTGGGGTGCCCGTCATCGCCCGTGGGGCCGGAAGTGGCCTCGCCGGTGGGACGACGAGTAGCGCCGGGGCGTTGGTGGTTGCGATGAGCCGGATGCAACGCATTAGGATTGATGCCGCGCAGATGGTGGCGCATGTGCAGGCGGGTGCAGTCACGGCGGAGGTGCAGCGGATGGCAGAGGCGCACGGTCTCTTCTACCCGCCCGATCCTTCGAGCCATACGGTCTCGACGATTGGCGGCAATATCGCCTGCAATGCGGGCGGCCCGCGCTGTGTCAAGTATGGGGTGACTGCCGATTATGTGTTGGGGCTACGTGCTGTGCTGGCCGATGGGTCGCTGGTGGAGTGGGGGGATGGCTTGGCGGGCCAGGGTGGGCAGCAGAGTCTGGCCCAGTTGTTGGTTGGCTCCGAGGGCACCCTGGCGCTGATCACCGAGGCGACGTTGCGCCTCTTGCCTTTACCGGCGGCGCGGCGCACGACGCTGGCCGCTTTCCGTAGCACCGAGGCGGCATGCGCGACGGTGGCGCAGATCATGGCGGCGGGGCTGGTGCCGGGTGGGTTGGAGTTGATGGACGCGACCTGTATTGCGGCGGTGGAGGCGTACCTGGGCTTGGGGTTGCCGCGTGATGCGGGAGCGATCCTGCTTATGCTGGCCGATGGCGAGGCCGATCAGGTGGAGGCGGAGTCGCAGGCGCTGGCCGCGTTGGCGCAACAGGGGGGCGCGATCATGGTGCAGGTCGCGGCGCATCCCGCCGATGAGGCGCGCTTGTGGCGCGGTCGGCGGGCGGTGGCTCCGGCGTTGGCGCGCATTCGGCCCCGCCGTTTGGGTGAGGATATTTGTGTGCCACTGCCGCAGATCGCGCCGTTTGTGGCGCGGGTGCAGGCGATCAGTGCCGCGTATGGGTTACCCATCGCAGTCTTTGGCCATGCGGGTGATGGCAACCTGCACCCCAACATCCTCTTCGATCCCCAGTGGGCGGAGGAGATGGCGCGCTTGTGGCCATGTGCCGAGGCGATCTTTGGGTTGGCGCTCGAATTGGGCGGGACGTTGTCGGGTGAGCATGGGATTGGGACGCTCAAGCGGCCTTTTTTGGAGCGTGCCCTGGGGCGAGCAGGGGTTGATCTTCAGCAACAGATCAAAGTGCGCTTTGATCCTCAGGGCTACTTGAACCCAGGCAAGATCGTACTATAATAGTACTTACCATATAATTACATAGCCGCGATACGCTACACAGGGCATGGGCAAAGTCCTCAGCACATCGTCCCCCAGCCCGTAAACGGGCGGGCTATCACCCGGCGAAGGCCGCCTACGCGGCCTAGAGCTAGCCCGCGTAGGCGGGCTTTGCATCATGTAGCCCGCCCGTTTACGGGCTGGGTACGGACGTTGCCCATGCCCTGATACGCTACAATGGCCGCCCTGCGGCCATTTTTGGCCACTACGAATAGGATATTCGCGTCACATGATGATTACTAGTGCGGCCAATCCGAGCATCCGTCAGATCCGTGTCCTACGCCAGCGTAAAGAGCGTGAGCGGAGCGGCCATTTTTTTGTGGAAGGCGTGCGCCTTGTGGGCGAAGCGGTCGCGTTGGGGATGGTTGAGACCCTCGTGGTGGCCCCAGAATTGCTCACTAGCCCGTTCGGGCAGGATCTGGTGGCGCAGCAGGCGGGCCACACCCGCATGATCGAGGTGAGTGCTGAAGTCTTTGCCAGTATCTCGCAGAAGGAGGGGCCGCAGGGATTGGCCGCCGTTGCCCGTCAGCGCTGGGTGAATCTGGCCGATGTGCGGCTGACCAACGCACCTGGGTGGGTGGCACTGCTCGAACCGGCCGATCCGGGTAACTTGGGGACGATCCTGCGCACCGCCGATGCGGTTGGGGCGAGTGGGGTGATGCTGCTCGATCATGCGACCGACCCCTATGACCCAGCGGCGCTGCGGGCGAGTATGGGGGCGATCTTTGCGCTTCAGGTGGTGCGGGCCACGTTTGCCGAATTTGCCGCCTGGAAACGGGCGCAGGGAATCTTTCTGGTTGGGGCTGCCGATAAGGCCCCTACCCATTACCAAGACCTCGTCTATCCCCAGCCGTTGGTGCTGCTTATGGGCAGCGAGCGTCAGGGGCTGAGTCCCGATCAGCAAGCGCTCTGTGATCAGATGGTGCATCTGCCCATGTGCGGGCGTAGTGACTCGCTCAATCTTGCCGTGGCGACTGGTGTGCTGCTCTATGAACTACTTAGTCAATCGCGCCGGGCCGTCTTGCATGCGTAGTCGGCGATAGCCGGGATAACCCACCTCACACCCCCCCTCATTCCCCTTGGACTACGACTCATTCATCCCAGTAGGGGCGAAGTATCGCCCCTCACTTGGCAACTCTTCTTCATCCAGATGCGGGCGATGCTTCGCCCTAGTTTGCAGGATCTCAATAAGGGGGGGAGTTATGAAACCGCTATGGCGTCACAAATGGCTCATGGTTGCCCTCGTGCTGCTTGGCTGCTGTGGTCTCATCACCCAGGTTGCAGCGGTGGGCAGTAGCCACATCCAGCAGGGTGATCGCGCCTATCTGGAATGGCATACCACCAACGCTTCGGCGGGTATCCCGCGTCAAACGACGATTAGTGCCTATGCGAATGCGGGCGAGCAGATCTTTTTGGGATCGAGTGCGGTGGGGATTGGATCGGGTGATATTCGCTACTATGGCCCCGATGGCTCGACTGGAGTCTGTACGGCGCAGGGCGCGGGGGTGGGGTTGATCAATGACTATGCGGAGGAGCAGAGCGGTAGTTTTATACCGTGTCTCATCAGCACCACCCAGACGAACAATGCCGGAGCGGGGATCTGGGATTTTGAGTTTATTAGCCCTGAGCCGGATAGTGGTATTGTCGGCAATGATCCCGCACCGATTGCGGCCAACGATCCCACATGGGTGCAACCAAATGATCGCTGGGCCACCGCAGCATGGCATGTCTCGGTACGTAATGCGAGTGGAACCGAGATCACCGGGCGGGTCTTTGCGCGCTACTTGGCCTATAACATGGGCGCGAATGGGCGTTCATTGGACGCTGACTACTGGATCTTGACCAATGAGGGCTACGGGTATCAGATTGATATGAACGGGATTGACCCGTATGGCTTCATCTTCTTTGCCAATGCCGAGGGGATTACTGATGCGCGGGGCAATCCGATCTATCGCTCGATGCAGCAGGTGGGTACCGGGACGCTGCCTAGCCCGTACATGGTGCATAGGCCGAATGATCCCGATGATCTGACCCAAAATGATGTGACGTATAAGATCTTTTTTGAATTGCCCAGCAGTGATCTGCCGCCTACGGCGTCTGAGTATGATCAGGCGACCAGTTCGGTGGTAGCGACGTGGTTGCGTCTGCCAACCCCGGTGCCGCCGCCGGTGCCGCAGAATTTCGCCTTTGTGGGGGTTGAGGGAACTGCTGGCCAGGCCGGAACTTCGCCCTTGGGGGGCTATTTCTCCTTCGACCTGACCCATGAGGCCAACTACCAGATCTCGATTGATGTGAATGGCAATGGCAGTTATAGCGATCCTGAAGATCGGGTGCTGCTGGGCCGTGCCTCGGCGGGGCATAACATGGTCTTCTGGGACACCCTGGATGCACTGGGGGCAACCATACCTGCCGGGACGCTCAACATTACCGCCGCGATCCAGACGAACGTGGGCGAGATTCATTTTCCCTTTGTTGATCCCGAAAATAACACCAATGGCATTCGGGTCAACCGCTTCCGGGGTGGTGAGAGTGAGCCGGTGAAGGATCGCATCTACTATGATGACCGCAATCTGAGTGGTGGAACCCCGCCCAACCCGCGTGCGGCCTTGCTGGGGGTGCCGAGTAGTGCCGGGGCGCATGCCTGGGATGCGGACTTTGGGAATAACCGCGTGATTGATACCTGGACCTACTTCCCCTCTGGTTCGGTGCCACTCAATACCCAGATCGTCCTCGCCGAGGCTGATGTGGGGATCACCAAGAGCCACGTCCCCGCGATCTTTACGCCGGGGCAGCCGGTGCAGTATACGGTGACTGTGACCAATTATGGGCCGAGTGCAACCACGAATAGCCGCGTGATTGATGACGTACCGGCGCTGATTCTGAATACCACCTGGTCGTGTAGTGTGCCTGCCGGGCAGGGCAATTGCGATCAGGCGAGTGGGATTGGTAATCTGATTGATACGACGGTGGATCTGAATACAGGTGGGGTGGCGACCTTCACGATTAACGGCATCCTTAGCCCCTCGGCGACGGGTAGCCTCGTGAATACGGCCACGGTGCAGCGCACCAACGACACGACCGATCCCAATCCGGGGAATAACTCAACTACCGATACCGCTCCGATCCGGGTGGTGGCTGATCTCGAATTGAACAAGAGCATCATCACGCCCCCACCCATCACGGCGGGGATGGAGGTGGAGTTTAGCATCGTGTTGCGCAACCGTGGCCCGGCGAGCACCAGCGGGGTGGTGGTGCGCGAGCAATTGCCGCCCGGTTTGACCTTGGTGACGGCGCTGCCGAGTAAGGGTACGTATCTCGCCGGGATCTGGACGGTGGGCGATATGGCGCTCAATGAAGTGGCCACCTTGACGCTGCGGGCGACCTGGTCGGGGGCGGCGGTGAGTAATGTGGCTGAGGTGACGGCGTCGAGTCTGCCTGACCCGGATAGCACCCCGAACAACAACACTAGCAGCGAGGATGATCAATCTAGTGCCGCGCTGCCGCTCCAGATCGCCGACCTGCGGCTGACGAAGACGGTGAATAGCGGGCTAGTTGCGGTGGGGCAGACGGTAACTTTTACGCTTGAGGTGACGAATGATGGCCCGGCGGCGGCCAGTGGGGTGCGCGTGCGCGAGCAGTTGCCGTTGGGGCTGGCGCTGGTGCAGGCCACGCCGACACAGGGTAGTTATGATGCGAGTAGCGGCATCTGGAATGTGGGGAATCTGGCGCTGAATGCGAGTGCCCGCATGCAGATCGAGGCTACCATGCTGGGGGTTGGCCCCTTCAGTAATGTGGCTCAGGTGAGTGGGAGTGATCAGTACGATCCTGATAGTACGCCCAACAATGATGATCCCAGTGAAGATGACTACGGGGTGGCGATTGTGCGCGGGCAACTGGCTGATCTCTCCTTGAGCAAGGGGCTGGATAACCCGCAGCCGATCTATGGTGCGGAGATCGTCTATACCCTGACGCTTCGGAATGCCGGGCCGAGTATGGCCACGAACGTCACAGTTGAAGATCAGATCCCACCCGGTCTGATCTATGTGGGATCAACACCCAGCCAGGGCAGTTATGCTGCTGGCACCGGCATCTGGACGGTGGGTAACGTGGCGGCCAATGCCAGTGCCACGCTCCAGATTCGGGCGCAGGTGGCAACCAACTCGGTGGTGGTCAATACCGCCCAGGTGAGTCATTCCGATCAGCCCGACCCGGACAGTACGCCGGGGAATAACCAACCCGGTGAGGATGATCAGGCCAGTGTGGTGCTGACGCCCCAGGTGGCAGATCTCGTCCTCACCAAGAGCGTGAACCCCAGCAGTGTGGCGGTGGGGAATCAGGCCACCTTCACTATTACGCTGCGGAATGATGGCCCGGATAGCGCCACCAATGTCGAGGTGAGTGAACAACTTCCCAGCGGCTTGGTTTATGTGAGCCACGCTGCCAGCCAGGGCAGTTATGACCCCACCACGGGCCGCTGGATCGTGGGGACGCTGGCCAACACCCAGCAGGTGACGCTCAATGTGGTGGTGCAGGTGGCCGGGGTTGGCCCCTACACTAACACCGCCGAGGTGAGTCGTTCTGATCAGCCCGACCCGAACAGTACGCCGGGGAATGGTCAACCGAGTGAGAATGATCAGGCCAGTGCGACGTTGAGTGGCCTGATGGCCGATCTTTCATTGCTCAAGCGGGTGAATACGGCGTTGCTACCACCCGATGGGATTGTGGAGTTTAGTATTGAGATCCGTAACCATGGGCCAAGCCCGACCAGCGATGTGCTGGTGATCGAGCGGCTCCCGCTGGGGGCGACGGTACTCAATGTTGTGCAGAGCAAGAACGGCTATGATACGGGCACCAATGTTTGGGACGTGGGCGATCTGGCGGTGGGCGAAGTGGCGACCCTGACGCTGACGGTGCAACTGACTGGGCCGGGGCCATTCACGAACACCGCCGAGGTGTCGCATTCGGCACTGCCCGATCCCGATAGTAGCCCAGACAACCAGAATGCCAGCGAGGATGATCAATCCAGCGCACGGGTAGGCGTGCCTCCCGGCGAGGCCGATCTAGAACTGACGAAGACCCTGGTCTCGCTGAGTAAACTGAGTGACAGCGCGGTCTTCCTGATCAGCGTGATCAACCACGGGCCAGATCCGGCCACGAATGTGGAGGTGTTGGAGCAACTGCCGTCGGGGTTGCTCTATGTCAACGCTTCTCCTAGCCAGGGGAGCTACAACCCCACCACGGGCAACTGGTACATCGGCACCATCCCCACGGGGGCGACGGTGACGCTCCAGATTATGACCCAGGTGACAGCAGCGGAGAGTACCGCAATTACCAACACGGCCCAGGTGAGCCGTTCGGATCAGCCTGATCCTAACAGCACACCGGGGAATAGCGCTGCAACCGAGAATGATCAAGCCAGTGTTACCTTCTCGCGGCTCACCCCGGTGGTGCTAACGAGCTTTGATGCAGAACGCCAGGGGGAGGGAGTGCTGCTGCGTTGGTCAACCGGGATCGAGATCCAGAGCGACGGCTTCTACCTCTACCGCAGTGCGCGGGGCAAGCGCACGGATGCGGTGCGCATCACCCCAACGCTGATCTTGGCACGCGGTGGGACGAGCGGGGGGGCCGCGTACAGTTTCCACGATCAGAGTGCCTTACCGGGAGTGACCTACACCTATTGGCTGATGGAGGTCGGAACGGGCGGTACGCGGATGGAGTATGGGCCGGTACAGGTGGCGGGTGTGGAGGCGGTAGGGTTTAGGATCTATCTCCCGTTGGTGCTAGCGAATCGGTGAGTTTCTCCACCTCCGGTGGGGGTTCGGGGGAGGCGAAGCCTCCCCCGAAGATCTTTTTTGTTAGTGTTTGGCGGCGAAGCCGCCAAACACTAACAAAAACTAGGGTTTGGGGTGAAACCCCAACACCGTTGCACAAGACATGCCAAAAGAGCATTATACTAAGGCGATGAGCGATCTAGCCCTGCGGGGCCGTGGAGGGGATACGCATGAGCAAAGTACACAACTTCAACGCAGGCCCGTCCGTACTGCCCCAGGCAGTGCTGGCGCAGGCCCAGGCCGAACTGCTCGACTACCAAGGTCGGGGGATGTCAATTCTCGAAATGAGCCACCGCTCGAAGGAGTACGAGGCGATCAATGCCCAGGCCGAGGAGCGGATGAAGTCGCTCTTGGGGCTGAGCGATAGCTATCGGGTGCTCTTTATGCAGGGTGGGGCAAGCTCGCAGTTTGCGCTCATTCCGCTTAACTTGCTACCTGCCGATGGAGTCGCTGACTACATCGTCACCGGGTCGTGGGGCGAGAAGGCGCTGGAAGAAGCCAAGCGGATTGGGAATGTCAACGTGGCGGCGAATACCGCTGAGGGCAACTTCCGCAGCCTACCCAGTGCGGACGAAATCAAACTCAGCGCCAATCCGGCCTATGTGCATCTAACCACCAACGAGACGATCCAGGGCGTGCAGTGGTCGGCGTTGCCCGATGTTGGCACAGCCCCGCTGATCGCCGACATGAGCAGCGACATCCTCTCGCGGCCGCTGGATGCCAACCGTTTCGCCATGATCTATGCCGGGGCGCAGAAGAATATCGGGCCTGCCGGTGTGACGGTGGTGGTGGTGCGTGAGAATCTGATCGCCCAGGGGCGCAAGGATCTGCCCATGATCATGCGCTATAGCACCTTCGCCAAAAACAACTCACTCTACAACACCCCACCGGCCTTCGCGGTCTATATGGTGAATCTGGTGTTGGGTTGGATTGCCGAGCATGGCGGTCTGGAGTCCATGGCGATTCGCAACGCCGACAAGGCAACCCAGATCTATGCGGCGATTGATCGCAGCGGTGGGTTCTACCGTGGCCACGCGGCTGCCGAGGCGCGTTCGCAGATGAACATCACCTTCCGCCTGCCCGACGAGGCGCTGGAGAAGAAGTTCGTGGCCGAGGCCCAGGCGCACGGGATGGTCGGGTTGGCGGGGCACCGCTCGGTGGGCGGTATCCGCGCTTCGATCTATAACGCGCTGGAGCCGGAGGCGTGTATCGCCTTGTCCGGGTTCATGGACGAGTTTGCCCAGAAGAATGGCTAGTCAGAATGGGCGGGGTGGGCGGGGGCGTTGTGCCGCACGCCCACCCTGTTGTCATGTATGCGGGTTGTGATACTTTCTAAGGCGTTGGTGGCGGGTGCCTACCAGCGTAAACTCGAAGAGATTGCGCGGCTGGGGGTGGAACTGACCGCACTGGTGCCGCATAGTTGGCGCGAGCCACGGGTGGGTGTGCAGCGCCTTGAGCGCCGCTTCACCCAGGGCTACCAACTTACCGCGCTACCCATCGCCTTCAATGGCCAGCACCACATCCACTTCTACCCCACCTTGGCCCAGCACCTACGCCGTCTGCGCCCGCAGGTGCTGCACATTGATGAAGAGAGCTTCAATTTGGCCACCGTCCATGCGCTGCGGATCGGGCTAGACCTGGGGGTGCGTTGCTGTTTCTACAACTGGGCCAATATTGATCGCGGCTACCCGCCGCCCTTCAGCCTCTTTGAGCGCTACACGCTGCGCCACGCCCATCATGCAATTGCGGGCAATCAGGAGGCTGCGACGATCATTCGGCGGCACGGCTACCAGGGGCCGATCAGTGTCATCCCGCAGTTTGGGGTAGACCCGGAGATGTTCGCCCAGGTGGAGCGGCAGCCAGTGGCGCAGGAGCGCTTCACCATTGGCTACTTGGGGCGGCTGGTGCCGGAGAAGGGCGTACTCGATCTGGTGGCGGCGCTGGCCGAATTGCCCGCGCATATCCATCTGCGCCTGGTGGGTGACGGGGTGCTGCGCACACAGATTGAGTCCCGCGTGGCGGCATTGGGGCTGGGCGAGCGGGTTGAGCTACGCCCTGCGGTGCGTAGCACCGAGGTACCGGCGGCCATGGCCGATCTGGATCTGCTGGTGCTACCTTCACACACCACTGCCAATTGGAAGGAGCAGTTTGGGCGTGTGTTGATCGAGGCGATGAGTTGCGGCGTGCCGGTGTTAGGCTCTAGCTCCGCCGAGATCCCCAACGTGGTTGGCGCTGCCGGGCTGATCTTCCCCGAAGGCGACCTGAACGCCCTGCGCGACTCCATCCTCCAGATCGCGGGGCACCCGCAACTTCGCCACGACCTCATCCAGCGCGGGCGGGCGCGGGTGCTGGAGCACTTCACTCAGGCGGCGGTGGCGCGCCGCCATGTCGAAGTCTACCGCGAGATGCTGGGTAACTGTTCGCATTTGGGGTAAAAGACGTTGTCACGCTGAGCGAAGCGAAGCGTGACAGCCACGTGGGCTTCCCTAGGTGTGACCTAGAGCGCCCGAATCTCAAACCCCAACTGGCCCAGCGCATAGCGAATACCATCTTGGAGCGTCGCATGCACCTTGAGTTGGCTCAGATTGACGCCTAGCTGCACCAGGGTTTGGGCGATCTCCGCGCCGATACCAACCAGCACCACCTGTGCCCCGATCAACTGCGCGGCGCGGGCGGTCTGCAAGAGGTAGTTGGCCACCCCGGTATCTACCACCGGCACCCCGGTGATGTCAATGATCACAATATCGGCCTGCTTGGCGCTAATCTCTTCGAGCAGCCGTTCAAGCACCTGGGTTGCTCGGTAGCTATCAATCGCGCCCACGAGTGGTAGGGCGATGACGCCGGGGTAGAGTGGCAGAATCGGTGTCCCGATTTCGCGGATCGTATAGCGTTGGGCTTCGATCTCAGCAGCCTGCTTCTCGACCGCCTTGATAGTCTGCTGGAAGGTCTGGCTATAGCCCAGCATCATGGTGCGGCTGAGGAGATGCAGCAAGCGTTCGAGGATGCGCACATCTACCAGTGACATCGGGCCGTTGGTGACCATGCAGCGCTCGAGTTGATCCCAGACCAGTTCACGCAGCAGCCGGATACCGAGCAGGACATCTTCGATAAGAAAGCCCTCTTGGGCACGGTCGGCACCGGCATTGGAGAGCCGCGAGACGATATTCTCGGTGGAGCCGGTGATGAGCGCATCGCAGATCAGCAGTAATGAGGTACGGAAGGTCTGGTAGATCCCTTCTTTGCCTTGATTACTACGGTAGGCTGCGCTCTCATCATAGATTTGTTCAGCCAGCTCGCGCAGACTAGAATCGCTATGCTCTTTGATGTAGTTGCCAAGATCGCCGAGGCTCGTACTCATCATCGTCTCCTGACTGAGTTTCCGGGAAGTTTTCAGCTTCCCGGAAGCTGGACTATCTAGTATGCACGGGCGAAGATCACCTGCTGGGTCGTCTCTTTGCCGGTATAAACGCAGATACCGGGCGTACCGGGCTGATCGAGGGGGATGCAGCGGATGGTAGCGCGGGTCTCTTCCTGAATACGCTTCTCATCGGCGCTACTCCCGGCCCAGTAGGCACGGGCAAAGCCACGTTCAACCTGCACCTTGAGTTCTTCGTAGCTCTGCACATCGGCACTATGCTGCTCGCGGAAGCGCAGCGCCCGCTCGAAGAGCGCCTGCTGGATCGCTTCAAGCAGATCGCGGATGCGTTCGGTCAAGCCCTCCTGGGGCACAAAGCTCTTGCCCTCGCGGCCAGGAATGTCGCGGCGGGCGATGGCGACGCTGCCCTTCTCGACATCCTTGGGGCCAACTTCGATGCGTACCGGGACGCCCTTCATCTCCCACTCGTTAAACTTGAATCCCGGCGAGAGGTTGTCGCGGTCGTCAATCTTGAAGCGCAGCACACCCTTCCAGGTGGAGGTCAGAGCGTGAACCGTCGCCATCACCTTTTCGCGTTCGGCATCATTCTTGAAGATCGGCACCACCACCACCTGGATCGGCGCGAGGCGGGGCGGAATCACCAACCCCTCGTCGTCCGAGTGGGTCATGATCAGTGCCCCGATCAGGCGCGTACTCACACCCCAACTGGTCGTCCAGGCATGCTGAACGGTATTGTTATGGTCGGTGTAGGTAATCTCGAAGGCTTTAGCGAAGTTCTGTCCCAGGTTATGCGAGGTACCGGCTTGCAGTGCGCGGCCATCCTGCATCATGGCCTCGATACAGTAGGAGCGCAGCGCACCGGGAAACTTCTCATTCTCGGTCTTGAGGCCACGGATCACCGGCACAGCCATTACCTGCTCGGCAAAATCGGCATAGACCTCGTGCAGAATCTTGAGCGTCTCGGCCTCAGCTTCAGCCTCGTTCACGTGGGCGGTATGGCCCTCTTGCCAGATGAACTCCGAGGTACGCAGGAAGGGGCGGGTACGCATCTCCCAGCGCATCACGTTGCACCACTGGTTATAGAGCAGCGGCAGATCGCGGTAGGAACGAATCCACTTGCTATAAAAGTGGCCGATGATCGTCTCACTGGTGGGACGAATCACATACGGCTCGGTCAGATCCTCACCCCCAGCACGCGTCACCTCGGCCACTTCGGGCGCGAAGCCATCCACATGCTCGGCTTCCTTCATAATAAAACTCTTGGGAATGAGCAAAGGGAACTGCACATTACTATGGCCCGTCTCCTTGATGCGATCATCAAGAGCGCGCTGCATCATCTCCCAGATCGCCCAGCCCGTCGGCTTAAAGACGATACACCCGCGCACCACCTCAGCCACCTCGGCCAAGTCAGCTTCGCGCACAATATCGAGGTACCACTGGTTATAATCTTTGGCCCGGGTGGTAATGACTTCCTTGGGCATAGTTAATCGCTCCTCAGGGCAGATAGTTTTGTGCAGATCACCATGGGCGCGGGGCGCGCCTGCTAGGGCTATTATACTCTGATTGGCGCATCTGTTGGATGTGCGTCCAACACCTTGCGCATTTCTTCACTAGGAATAGCAATAGCCAAACGTTCTAACAACTCTGGTCGGCGCGGCACCACCTGGTAGCCCATCCGCTGATAGAGACGGCGGGCACTGCTGTTGTCGCTCAATACGCGCAGGATCAGGCTGTGGCCCCCTAGTTGGCGGGTGATTGCCTCGATGCTACTGATCATCTTGGCCCCAATGCCACGCCCGCGCATGGGGGCATCTACCACCACGCTATAGAGGTAGAATTCGCCATGGCTCAGGATGACTTCGGGGGCGCAGGCGGCACGTAGCCCACTGAGGATGAGCCGCAGGGTATCGGCATACCCAATGCTCTGGAAAGCCATGCGTAGCGTACCAGGGGGCAGCACCATGGCCAGCGTGCGTCCCGGTTGGCGCAGGCCCAGCGTGCCAACGATCTCGCCAGCCGCATTGATGGCCAAGTAGCGGCCACCACTCCCACTGGCAAGTTCGTAGGCCAGCAGGTGCTGGAAGAAGCCCCACTGCCCCTCCAGCGGCCCGCGCAGCACCCCCGGTGCCTCGACATGGTAGAGTTGCACCAGCAACGCGGCCAGCACCTCCACATCCTGGGGGGTAGCTGGCCGCAGCGTTATGACCGAGGTTGGCATGGGGGGTTAGTGCTGGAAGGTGGCCAACACGGCTCCGGCTTCCACCGTGGTACCCTCTTGGGCCAACACCTCGCCCAGTTTGCCCGCGTGGGGTGCGGTGATCTCGTTCTCCATCTTCATCGCCTCGATGATGAAGAGCACCTGGCCCGCCGTCACCTCCTGGCCGGGGGTGGCGCGTACCGCCGCCACGCGGCCCTGAAGTGGGCTAACCACGCCATCCACTTTCACCGCCATCTGCGATGATTTGCGCTGCTCTGGGCCACGGCGGCTGGTCTTGGCAGCCGTAGCCGCCGGTGCGCTCCCCGCAGGCAGATCACCGAAGAGCCGTACCCCAAAGCGCTTCCCGTTCACCTCAACGGTCAGGCTGCGCGGCTCGGCGGGAGCCTCGCTGGCCCCCGGTTCGGGTGCGGGCGGGGCGAAGCTGCGGGTGGCCTCGACCAACTCTGGGTGCTGGCCAATAAAGTTGACGCTCAGATCGCCACTGACGAAGGTCGGATGCGCCATGGCCGCCTGGTGGAAGGGGATGGTCGTAATCACCCCACCGATCTGGTAATCGGCCAGAGCGCGGCGCATACGGGCGATGGCCTCGTTGCGATCTTCACCCCAGGTGATCAACTTGGCCAGCAGCGAATCGTAGAACTGCGGGATCGTATAATTGGCCCGCACCCCACTATCCACGCGCACCCCCAAGCCACTCGGCTCGCGGTACTCTCCCACCGTCCCTAGCGCGGGGCGGAAGTTGGCCAACGGATCTTCGGCATTGATGCGGCACTCAATCGCGTGCGCCCGTGGCACCAGATCCTCCTGGCGCAACCAGAGCTTCTCGCCCTGGGCAATGCGGATCTGCGCCTTCACCAGATCAACCCCGAAGACCATCTCGGTGACAGTATGCTCCACCTGGATACGCGTATTCATCTCCAGGAAGTAGTAGTGGCCGTCCTCAAAGAGAAATTCGAGCGTCCCGGCACCCACATAGTTGACCGAGGTAGCCAGACGGACGGCGGCGGCACCCATCTCGGCGCGGATCTGGGGAGTCAGTGCGGGCGAAGGGCACTCCTCGATCAGCTTCTGGTGGCGGCGCTGCACCGAGCAGTCGCGCTCACCAATCGCAACCGCGTTACCGTGGGTATCGGCGAGCACCTGGATCTCAATATGGCGCGGGTTGGTCAGGTACTTCTCGACATAGAGCGCCCCATTCTTAAACGCCACCTCGGCTTCGCGGCGAGCGCTGGCGAAGGCATCGGCGATCTCATCGGGGGTGCGCACCACACGCAGACCGCGCCCACCGCCACCGCCCACCGCCTTGATCGCGATGGGGTAGCCGTAGGCATCACCCAAGCGCCGAATCTCATCGAGCGACTCGAGCGGCTCCAGGGTACCCGGCACCAGTGGCACCCCGGCATCAGTCGCCTCACGGCGCGCCGCCGTCTTGCCACCCATACGCTCCATCGCCTCAGGCGGAGGGCCAATAAAGACCATCCCAGCGGCAGCGACCGCCCGTGCAAAATCGGGATTCTCGGCCAAAAAGCCATAGCCAGGGTGAATGGCCCCGGCACCAGCCTGCTGGGCCACCTCGATAATGCGGGGGATGCTCAGGTAACTCTCGGCGGAAGGTGCCGGCCCCAACAGATAGGCCGCGTCGGCATAGGCTACATGCGGAGCCTCGCGATCAGCCTCGGAATAGACGGCGACACAGCGCAGGCCCAACTCACGGCATGCGCGCATGACCCGAAGCGCGATCTCGCCTCGGTTAGCGATCAGTACGGTGTCGAACATAACAACCTTGTTGTTTTTCAAAGCTGACAAACGCGGATCGAGAAGATGCAGGTGCATCCTGCACTAGCGCCGCATCAGAGCTACCCGCCCCACCATTGGTAAGTTGATCGAGCGCTGCTTGGCTACGGCGCTCATTGAGCGCAGCGACAAACTCACGCGGGCGGGCCGGGCTCAGAATGAGCGGCGGGCGAGCGAGCCGAGCCACCGCGACCAAGCGGGCTCGGTTGGTGGCCAGAAAGAAGGTCTCGCCATAAGGGTCGAGACGAAACGGGCCGAGATAACCGAAGATGCCAGGGTTGAAGGCAAAGCGCAGCCCGGAGCGCGGCACATCGGCCAGCGTACTCGCCGACGATGCACCACTCACCTGATCAAACGGAATGCGCAGTGGTCGCCACCAACGCCGGATGATCACAAGCGCATACTCCTCGATCAGATAGAGGCTGGGTTGGGCTGCATAACAGAGCAGCATAAAGATGGCCAACGGCAGGGCCAGTGCCGCCGGGACGATCAACCCTGCCCAGCGGAGGTTGGCGAGGTAGGCGAAGAGGAGGGGCAACATCAAGACGCCACCCAGATAGGCCAACCCACTGGTGATTCGGCTGGCATAGGCATCTAGTGGCGCAACCTCAAACCGCATACCATTGTTCCTCTGTCAAGCACAACCATCGCGCTCATATTATAATCGTATTATGCACTGGCCTGTGCCGGTATACGCAGGCTGATTTGTTTGTTGTTTTTTGGCGGCTGCGCCGCAAAAAAACAACAAACAAGATCTTCGGGGGCGGCGAAGCCGCCCCCAACCCTCCACCAGAGGAATGTTTGCAGGAACCGTACCATGAATAACCAACACCCCCTGCCCCTTCTGCCCGTCCAACCCGAGTTCGACACCTGGCGCGGCCATCGTATTGCCACCTACCGCGCCGGACATGGCCAGCCGATGTTGCTGGTTCACAGCATCAATGCGGCTGCTTCGGCCTTTGAGATGCGCGGCCCCTTCAACCAATTGCAGTCCGACTATACCATGCATGCCTTCGATCTGTTGGGCTATGGCAATTCAGATCGTCCGGCACGGGTCTATCAGGCTGAAGACTATATTGACCAGACGGTGGCGCAACTGGAGCGCATCGGTGCGCCCACGGTGCTGATCGCCAGTTCGCTCGGCGCGGCCTACGCAATTGCCGCAGCGGCACGGGTTCCCGATCTGGTCAGTGCGCTGGTGCTGGCCTGTCCCGTCGGCATCTCGCAACTTGCCACGCCGCCCAGTGCCTTCAACTGGAGCCTCTACCGGCTGCTCGATGGCCCCTTGGGGCGGTGGGTCTTCCGCCAATTGACCAGCAAACGCAGCATGCGCTTCTTCCTGGCGCGCCAAGCCTACAACGACCCGGCCAGCTTTACGCCAGAGACGCTCACTGGTTTCTACACCCCGGCCCAGATTCCGGGCAGCCACTACGCCCCGGTCTGTTTTGTGAGTGGGCTGCTCACCTGCGATATTGCGGCGGTCTACCCCCGGCTGCGCATGCCGATACAGATCATCTGGGGGCGGCAGGCCACCACCACCCCAGTGAGTAAAGCCAACGAGTTTGTGCAGATGAACCCGCGTGCGCGGCTAGAGGTGATAGACCGCGCCTCAATGCTGGTACAGGACGAACGCCCCGCCGAATTTGCCCGGTTGGTACGTGCCTTCCTCGCCAATGTAGGGTAATCCATGCCGCGCCCCGAACCCACAACCTGTGCCAGTTGTGGCGAAGCGCTCGGCGCGGTCTTCTTTGGCCTGATAGACCGCCCGGAGCGCTACTGTCCCGACTGTATTGCCAGCCGCCCGCGCTGTGCTACCTGCGGTGCCCCACTGGGCAACCAGCACTGGAGCCTGCACGATGGGCGGCGGCAGTGTGCGGCATGCCACGCCACGGCGATCTATGATCCGCACATCGCCGAGCAGATCTTCCACCAGACCGTAGCGGCACTGATCAATCAGTTTGGCCTGCGCCTGAACGTGGGCGTCGCCTTCCGCGTGGTAGATGCGCCAACCATGGCCCAGATTCGCGGGCAGGGCGGGCAACTCACCGCCGAGGGCGCGGACATTCTGGGCCTCTACCAGCGCGCCGGACACCTGCGTACCATCTACATGCTCTACGGGCTACCCAAACTCACCTTCCGCACCACCGTGGCCCACGAGTATGCGCATGCATGGCAGACCGAGTTTTGCCCACTATTACAGGATGAACTCCTGCGTGAAGGCTTTGCCGAATGGGTTGCCTACCACCATCTGCGCTGGATCGGCTGTGACTTGGCTGCCCAACGCATGATCAATGCACCGCATCCCTACCGCCCAGCGCTGGAGCATGTGTTGGGGTTGGAGTTACGCCTAGGGGCGGCGGGGGTAATCGAATACCTCAAACGGGCTGAGTAGGGAGCAAAATCCTATTGACACCAGACTATATACGTGCTACAACGTACATCCACCCTAAAATAAAAGATAATACCGTCCACTCCTGAAAGGAATCGGTTATGGCGAAGTCGCTCATCCTCACCGGGATCTCCGGCTCACGGGTTGGCATCCAGATGATCGTCGCTAGTCGCCAGACACTGATCGGGAGTGCCAACGGCTGCGATCTGGTGCTACATGATCGCCATGTGCTACCCCAACACGCCCAGATACGGGTGGTGCTCGATCACTGGTTCATCAGCCCACTCGATGCCCATGCCCAAGTCTTTGTGAATGGGGTCACGGTACGCGGGCAACAACGCATTGATGAAGGGGATCTGGTGACAGTCGGCACCGCAACCTTCAAAGCCGAAATTTTGCAGGTGAACGAAGTGGGTGGAGGGCGGCGCTGGTAGCAGAGTGAAACGGGAAAACTTAAGGGGCGCAGCGACTTATGTCGCTGCGCCCCTTCGTGTTGTATAGCAAAGGTGCGGCAACTAGCCGCCACGCACCCACTTGTGGAAATCATTCGTCACACTACGGGTGAACCCGGTGATCATGTGGTTCATCTTCAGTTCCATACCCTTCTCGCCGAGATTCTGAAGCACATGGTGCGGCATCATGCGCAGCATCGAAGGAATGGGAATATCCATCTCAATATGGACACTATACTCAACCGATGTTCCCTGATGATCGGGATTAAAGACCGCCTCAGCGGCGAGGAAGCCGCTAAAGATCAGCCCCGGCATATTGATCGGGGGGCCATGCTCATCGGGGACAACGCGGATCACCTCACCCGGCTCGTGGATGGTGATCAGATCGAAGACCCCGGCCATCGTGTGACCATGCCCATCAGTAGCGCCCACCACCAAGCGGTAGCGGTCGGTCGCATACGGGTAGACCTCTAGGGCATCGGGGAGCAACGAGAAGACAGCGGGGACATCACAGAAGTATTCGTAGGCGAGGTCAAGGGGGGCGGCGAAGCGAAAGGTATGCACAGCCTGTCCCCCAAGCTGTACATAACGAGGCTCGGCTGCGGCCGCTCTACGAAGCGGATGAATCCCGGCCATACTCGGCTCCTTATGCGGGGAGGCCACACGTACCTCCCGGCCATTGATGGGTTGATAGGTCAGAACTTTTGCATATATGCAAGCATGTTGTTGGCAAATTATAGCATTGTGTGTGCCTTTAGGCAAGATGTTTGGTGGCTTTGCCCGTATGCTATGATGAGCCAAAAGGGGGCACATCATGACCAAAATCGGTATCATTCTCAACCCCTGGGCGGGGCGCGGTATGGCGGGGCAGCGGCGGGCTGAATTGGAGACGTTGTTGCGCGATGTTGGGGTAGCATTTGACATTATCGAGACCCATGCACGGGGTGGGGCCATCGAGTTGACCTATCAGGCGATTGCACGTGGCTATACCTGTGTGGTCGCAGTCGGTGGTGATGGCACCATCAACGAGGTGGTGAATGGCCTCATGGGCGGTCAGGAGCGCTTTGGCCAGAGTGCCAGCCTGGGCATTGTGCCGCTCGGTACGGGTAGTGATTTTGTCAAGGTGCTGGATGGCTTTCAACCCAACGATCTGTCCAGCGCGGTGCGGCGCTTGGCTGGCGGACGCACGCGCCCGGTTGATCTGGGCCGCGTCATGGTTGAGTCGCCGTTAGGCCAAGAGCAACGCTACTTCATCAATGGCCTGGGCATGGGCATGGATGCCCAAGTCGCCGTCGAGAGCCTCAAACTAACCGGCATCAAAGGCTTTGCGGTCTACCTGATGGCGATCATTCGGGCCATGGCCAACTACAAAGCCCATGTGATGAGTGTCCGCTACGATGACTATGAGGTGCGGCGGCGCTTACTCTTTGCGAGTGTGGGCAATGGCCGTTGCCAGGGCGGTGGTTTTTGGATGACCCCCGAAGCCCAGATTGATGATGGCCTGCTCGATCTCTGTATTGTGAATAAGTTGCGGCTCGATCAGATCATCCGCTACCTCCCCAAACTGATGGAGGGCAGCCACACGACATTACGAGTCGTCACGATGGGCCGCGCCCGCCAGATCGAGGTGACGTGCCCCCAAGGCATCCCGGTCGCCACCGATGGCGAAGTGGTCGCCACCGCAGCGACTCGCGTGCAAGCCGAGGTCTGTCCGGGCGCACTGCGTCTCGTGGTATAATTAGCAAACAAATGTGTTTATCTAAGGAGCGCTCTGCAATGCAGTTACTCTATCTTGATCCGCGCCAATTAGAGACCGACCCGGATGGTGTGCGCGAAGATCCGGGCGATGTAGCGGGTTTGGCGTCTACCATCGCCGAGCGTGGGCTACTCCAGCCCCTAGGGGTTGTCGAAGTCGGCACCGGGCGCTATCGCGTCGTCTATGGTGGGCGACGCCGGGCGGCAGCGCTGCAACTGGGCCTCGAACGGCTACCCTGCATTGTGCTGGATGCCGACGATCCCGATCTTTTGCTGCGCCAACTGATCGAAAATGTGCAGCGTCAAGACCTCAACGACATAGAGCAGGCGCGTGCCTATGCACGGCTACGCACGCGCATCATTGCCGAGCGTGGCAAACTGGCCGAGAACGAGCTTGACGAACTGGTCGGTGAGGCAGTTGGGCTGACCGGGCGCACCGTGCGGCGCTACCTGGGCTTGCTCGATCTCCCCGACGAGGTGCAACAGCGCATCCGCCAGGGCGAACTGAATGTCACCCAGGCCCAGCATCTACGCCGTGTGAGTAACCCGCGCACCCAGATCGAGTTGGCCCGTTTTGCCGTTGAAGAGGGCATGTCGGCGGCGGAACTGAGCAAGTTGGTGGCCTACTTTGCCGCCAACCCCAACTTAACCCTAGAGACCGCGCTGCAAGCATTGGAGCAGGGCGAGGAACTGCGCACCAAACCCAGCACACCAGAGGGGGGTATCGGTGGCGGGCCACTGGGTAAGACAAGCATCGCTGCGGTAGACCAAGCCGAGAGCGAGGCTGGTTTCTGGGAAGATGAAGATGAAGCCGCAGAGGATGGCGAGAATCAGGGCTATCTGTACGTCGAAGAAGAGACCATCGAGAACCAGCCGAAGAACAAAGCCCGCGTCTTCCGCATCCGCTCGCTGGATCAGATGGTAGACGAGACAGATCGCATCTCGCGGGCTTATGCCGAAGGCGATCTGCACAAGTGGGTCAAGGCCGATGAAGGTGCGCCCTTCAAGCTACGCCTGCTGCTCAAACAGTTGGAGAGCCTCGCACGGGGCTTGCGCGAATTGGCCAAACAAGAGGGCTGGGAGCCAGAAGAGGAGTAGGGGCGCATCGTGATGCGCCCCAGCGGGGGTGTGGGGGCCGCAGGCCCCCACGAAAAACCACCCACCCTACTTCCCCTCAAAGAGATGAATCAGATCGGCAATCGTCTTCTCGCGTGGTTCCTCGCCGCTATCCAGGCAATTATGCGCATAACAGCGTAATACCTGGCTATTCACACTCGCGAGGGCCGATTTTACCGCCGCCACCTGGGTCACGATCTCACGGCAGTCGCGTTCCTCTTCGACCATCCGCTGAATACCGCGCACCTGACCCTCGATCCGTCGCAGGCGTACCATGACATCTTCACGTCGTTCGGGTGAGAGGGGGCGAACCTGATCGGCCATAGCAGCCTCCACACAAGATCGTTGTTGCTGCAAGTTTAGCCGAGTACCTGATTAAAGACATCGCGGTAGGCACCTTCGGAGCGCAGGCCAACCAGGCGCTGAACTTCCTTGCCGCCCTTGAAGATCACCAGCGTAGGGATGCCCTGAATGCCCAGTTGCCCCGCCCAGCGGATCTCCTCATCGGTATTGACCTTCGCGATGGTCAGCTTACCCTCGAACTCACCGGCCAACTTGTCGAGCGTCGGAGCGATAGCGCGGCAAGGCCCACACCAGGGTGCCCAGAAATCTACCACCACCGGCTTGTCCGACTTGAGAACCGCCTGCTCGAACTCGGCATCTGTGACCTTAACGGGCTTCGCCATTACCATCCTCCTCGGGAATAACCCCGGTGCTTGTATTGCTTGTGTACCCTACCCGGATACCCCTGGGGGGTATATTACACCATCACCTAGCGCTTGTCAAGAGGGTAAGTGCAGTACTACTTCTTATCCGATATCGAGTTCAAATCGCGCATAATGCGTTCTAGCTCGGCCTGATCCGCAGGTGTGGGCGCTTTGGGTTGGGTAGGTGGCGGGGGCGGCATCGTGGCGCCAGCCGGGGCGGCTTTACGCGCAGGGGCCGGGGGCGGTTGATTGGGGCGTTTAGTTTGGGGGAAAGAGGGGACAACGGGTTGTTTGAGTGCCTTTGAGATGCGTATATAGGCTCTGACAAGCACATTAGCCATTGTACTCAGCACCATCGCAAGAATGAACCAGGGCAACCACTGATCGAGTACATTAGCAATCAGAGATTGACTAATCAGATCCTGGGCCTCTTCTTCAGGCCAAATATCGTTGGCATAGCGCATCAGGTAACTGGCGATAAGTGCGGCATTGAGAGCACCAAGCAGGGGGCTACCCAACCGCTCCTTCCAGTCAGGAACTTTAGGTTTGAAGCCCGGATCGGGAGGCAGCAGCAGACTCCCACCATACCCCACGAGCAGCGCCACGCTTAAGAAGATCAGCGCCGTGAGGAGAAAGATGATCCAGGGGGATTGATTGACCTCGCTCTTGAGCCATTCAGACCAGCGCACTTGCCAGAGATCAACCAAGACCGCACTCATCAGCGTCCCGGCTACTGCGATCAATCCTCGGCGCACGTCTCGCGAGAAGCCAATGAAGCCAAGAAGCCCGATGGTTATACAGAGAATAATGTCCAGTATCATATCCGCTACCTCGCCGATTGCGCCAACGGTACGTTCAATTGTAGCACATGCCCTTGGCGGGCATGGGCAAAGTCACCTCCGGTGGGGGTTCGGGGGCGGCGAAGCC
>NZ_GL501404.1:2546462-2547778 GCF_000152145.1 Oscillochloris trichoides DG-6 | reverse complement strand
ACAAAAATGGGGCTTGGGGCGCAGCCCCAAGGACTTTGCACATGCCCCGCCAGGGGTTTCCCTTGCGCTCTTGAGCGTGCTATAATGTTGCCTATCATCCTATGCGTTTTCTCGTGAGGGCATGGCGCTAGACCGGCTACTGACGGCTTGGCTCAATAGGATTGAACCCAATTCGGCGGTAGATGCCTGCGAGGTAATTACGTATCGAGAAGGAGGCACGATTCATGGTTCGCGTCGCAATCAATGGTTTCGGTCGGATCGGTCGCCAGACGCTTAAGGCGATGCTCGAGTACCACCCTGATGAGTTCGAGATCGTCGCGATTAACGATCTGACTGACAATGAGACGCTGGCGCATCTGCTGCGGTACGACTCGACCTACGGCCCCTTCGATGGCGAGGTGAGTGTCACCGACGATAAAATTATCGTTGATTATGATGATGTTCACTATGAGATTGCCGCTCTTGCCGAGCGCGATCCCACCGCGCTGCCCTGGGGCAAGATGGGGGTAGATATTGTCATCGAGTCAACTGGCCGCTTCACCGATGCGGATAAGGCTAAGGCGCACCTGGACGCAGGGGCCAAGAAGGTGATTATCTCGGCACCTGCGAAGGGCGAGGATCTGACGATCTGCTTGGGTGTGAACGAGACCAAGTATGATCATGAGAAGCACCATATCATCTCGAATGCGTCCTGTACCACCAACTGTCTGGCCCCAGTGGCCAAGGTGCTCAACGACAAGTTCGGGATTCAGCGCGGTTTGATGACGACGATCCATGCCTATACGATGGATCAGAATCTCCAGGATAACGTACATAAAGATCTGCGTCGCGCCCGTGCCGCAGCGATCAATATGGTACCCACCACCACCGGGGCGGCCAAGGCTGTTTCGTTGGTCATCCCCGAACTCAAGGGCAAGTTCCACGGCTATGCCGTGCGCGTTCCCACCGCCACCGTCTCGATGGTGGACTTCTCGGTTCTGTTGAACCGCCCCACTACGGTGGAGGAGATCAACCAGGCATTCATTGATGCCAGCGAGAGCGAGGAGATGGACGGTATCCTCGGCGTGAGCCACGAGGAGTTGGTCAGCAGCGACTTCATCGGTATGTCCTACAGCACGATGGTCGATCTGCCGCTCACCATCGCCATGGGCGACGATTTCTTCAAGGTGGTCTCCTGGTATGACAATGAGTGGGGTTACTCCACGCGTGTCTCTGACCTGACGGCCTATATTGCCGAGCATTTTGAGCAGTAGAGCCACCTTCGGTGGGAAGGTTCGGCCCTCACCCCCCTGCCCCCCTCTCCCGCATGCGGGAGA
>NZ_GL501404.1:2516050-2546241 GCF_000152145.1 Oscillochloris trichoides DG-6 | reverse complement strand
TGCGGGAGAGGGGGGTATTGCTTTTCTGCTGCTGAAGCGCACGCACAGCGTGCGCTTCAGCAGCAGAAATATCGCCCCCGCTGTGGCTGTGCAGCCGCCCCCGCTGCGGTGGCTGAGCTTGTCGAAGCCACCGCCCCCGCTGCGCCTAGCGCGCCATGTAGACCAATGCCCCACGCGGGGCCACATGATCGGGAACTGGATCCAACGCTTCCATCAGCGCGACCTCGCTGGCGCAATGGGGGCAGAGCGCAATATGGTGCGTGATCTGTGCCCGTTGGTATGGATCGAGGAGTCCTTGGCAATAGTCCACCAGTACATCGGTGGTTGGGCAAAAGAGCCGGTAGAGCCGCAGATGCAGCCGCCGTTGAAATGTGCGCATCTTCCGTACTTGTGCGGCACAGCTTGGACATATTTCAAGGTGGGCCTGGATCTGTGCATCAATCTCTCCATCCACCGCAGCCATAAATGCACTGTTGCTCAATCCAGGTGGTGCCACGCAGCCTGTCTCCTGGCCCTCATCTATGATCATATCCATGCGCTCCTCAATGTACCAGCAGTCGAACCCCCCTGCCGTATAGTATGAAACGCAGTGGATGACGATTTTTACACACCTACTATGGTGTGTCGTTTATTCTGTGCAAAAAGAACGCCTCTCGGTGCATAGAGAGGCGTTCAGCATCACTACGCGCTATTGGGCGAGCAGCATGCGGAGTTGTTGGTTGCGGCTCAGCCGCCCTAAGACGTTGCGTTTGACATTATAGACATCATTCACGCTGCTGAAGAGTTCACTGCGCTTGGCATAGATCGCACGCGGGGTCATACTTAACACGAAGGAGCAGTAGACCACCACCCGCTCAACGTCGTTATGGAGCTGGGTGTTAATGAAGTTCCAGAACTCTTGACTATCTACGCGGCTCATGGCCTCTTCATCGGGCGAGTAGTGGGGGATATGCGCCGGGCTGATCGTCTCTTCGGGGAGCATCTCGGCCCAGGATTGGGCACGCACGCTGTCTATCACGACGCTGGTTGAGCAGAGTTGCAGGTATTGCAGCAATGAAGCCAGGGTCGGGAAGGAGGCGAAGCGCTCGGCGGAGATGGCGCGCCAGAATTTGGTGAAGGCACCCACGACAAAGTATTCGCTGCTCTCACCGCTACTCACAAAGGCACCACTGCGCCGAATCCAGCCCTCAACCAAGCCGCTATAGTGCAGGTAGAGTTGTTCCCAGGCCAACTCATCACGCTCGACTAAGGCGCGCCGGAAGAGTTCGTAGCTGAAGCGGGTGTCATGGGGTTGGCCACGGTAGAAACGCTCGCTCTCGGTGGCGCAGCGTTGTACGAGGGCGGTGAGATCCATGTACTCCGGCTGCTCATCTTCAATGATCCGGCTGCCCTCGCGGTTGGGGTGGGGGAGGCCCATGCTCGCCCCTCGGTTGGGGATGGTTCGGCTGGATGTGTCAATATGCTGCGTGATCATGGCCTCCTCAATTCTCCAAGCAGCCCCGCTGGGGCTACTTGCGCTGCTATCAGACGCACCGCTCTGGTTGGCTTTTTGGCGTCTGCATGCCCTCGCTGTGGGTCTTCCTACAGTGATTGTAGGCAGTCGCTACGCGTATGAGAAGATCGCTAGATGAGCAACGGATGACAGATCCTACGATGGGGTGTCGTATTTTTCTGGAGGTCATGAGGAGAAGACGCGGCTTTGGCCGCTGGTATCCACCTGAACGCGTGGGAATCGCTTTTTCGCGTGGCGCTATGGGCGTGTTACAATACCTGTGCAGGGCGATTGGATTGCACAGGAGTTGGCGCTATGGTTCAGGTTGAGATCAATGATGAATCCACCGATGCCAAACTCGGTGAACGGATCGTGACGATTGCACGCCGGAATGCCGCGCATATTGGTTTCTATTGCGATGGCAGCGGGATCTGTACGATGTGTGAGTGTAAAGTCCTCAGTGGCGCGGATCAGTTGAATGAGCCGACTGAGGTGGAACATACGTGGTTGACTGATGCGCGTCTGGCACAGGGCTACCGCCTCGGTTGTCAGGCGGCGTTGCGCGGTACTGGCCCGGTTCAGGTGCTCACCCGTGCCGAAGAGATGCGCCGTCAGTGTGATGCGGTACTCAATCCGCCTGCTGGTACCAACGCGGCGGATCATCTTGCCGGGCTGTTAGAGAATATCGCGGCCATCAATTGGCAGCATATTGGCCGTTGGCCCTTCAATTTGCTGAGTAGTATTAACCGCATTGGTCTGTATAGTGTGCTCTGGCCGGTCACCAATCTGAATCAGTTGATTGATGATACGGTACGGGTGACGCAGCGTTTGCTCAATACGGAGCCGAAAGATCAGCCGCCGTCGGCGTAGAGGGGGCTACGCCCCAAACCCATGGGTTTTGTTGGTGTGGTTGGCCGCGAAGCGGCCAACCACACCAACAAAACACTCTTTTTCGTGGGGGCCGCAGGCCCCCACACCCCCGTTAATCCCAAGAGGTCTGCTTGGTGGATCTGACCCTGACGCCACGTTGGGCGATTGAATTGGCGAGTGCGCATCCCGTGGCCCGTTTTGCCGCTGAGGAGTTGCGGCGGACGTTGCAACGCTTGGGTGCCCCAGCTTTACCAATCGTTACCCAGGCGGATGGCCCGCGTATTGTGCTGCGCCATGGGCCGGGTGGTGATGCCTTTTTGCGCGCTACGGATCACGCCGGTATGCTGTTGCGTGGCGATGGCCCGCGTGGTCTGCTCTATGCGGTCTATGATCTGCTGGAGGCGCTCGGTTGCCGCTGGGTGGTGCCGGGGCCTGCCGGTGAGTTCCTGCCGCGCCGCGAGCGCGTGGTGCTTCCCGCTGAGGGGCTGGCGGATCGTCCGGCGATTGCGCGGCGCAGCCTGGTGTTGGGCCACGATCTCTTTTTGGCCGATGCCGAGGCATGGATCGCCTGGGCGGCACAGAACCGTCTGAATACGATCTTTGTCCATACGATTGGGCATGGCCCGGCGATTGGGGCGTGCCGCCTCGCCACTTGGCGCAGAAGGCGGCGTGTCCTGTTACCGCGCCTTACCGAACGCGGCCTCGATCTGGAGTTGGGTGGCCACCATCTGCGTGATCTGCTGCCGCGTCGCCTCTTTACCACCCAGCCCGATCTCTTCCGCGTCGCGGATGGCTATCGCACGCCTGACCATAACTTCTGCCCTAGTAACCCGCAATCGCTCGCCCTGCTGCGCCAGCATGCCACTGCCTTCTTTCAGACGTATCCCGAAGCGCAAGTCTACCATCTCTGGCCCGATGATCTGCTCAGTGGGGGCTGGTGTGCATGCCCGTCCTGTGCCAGCCTCAGCCCCTCCGACCAGAGTCTGCTGGCGGCCAATGCGCTGGCTGAGGCGTTGGCGGCACTGCGCCCGACGGCCAGCGTGAGTTTTTTGGCCTACCACACTACCGAGGCGGCTCCCCAGGTGGTGCGCCCGCATGCACAGGTGGAGTTGCTGTTTGCGCCGCGTCCGCGTTCCTACGCGCAGGGGTTGGGCGATCCCCAGAGTCGCCTCAATCCTGTCTATGCGACGCAGATGGCGGAGCAGCGGGCCGCCATGGGCGGCCCGGTGGCGGTCTTCGACTACTATTTGGATGCGATTCTCTTTAAGTCGGCGCTGCCGCCATTGGCCCAAGTGATCGCGGCGGATATGCGCTACTACCGTAGCCAGGGGGTAGCGGCGGTTCACGCGCTGATGACGGGCGACCGGCCATGGTTGGCAGCGCCGATCAATGCGTACCTCTTTGCGCGCTTGGCCTGGAACCCGGAACATGATCCGGCGGCACTGTTGGCGACCTACGCTGAGGTGCGCGCACCGCGCAGCCCAGCGGCGCTTCAGCGTGTCTATACGACCTTGGAGCATGCGTGGCAGGCGGTGCTGGATCGTAGCCCGGCTGAGGCGGCGCTGCGTCGGGAGGTGCGCAATCAGCGCGATCCGATCCTGGCCCCTCCGCTGGATGTGTTGGACTATATGGCGGCAGCGCGCCCGGATTGCGAGTTGCGCTTAGAGCGCATGGGGCGCATGCAGGCCGATCTGTTGGCTGGGCAGGCGGCATGGGATGCGGTGATGCAGTCTGCGTTTGCAGATCGGGCCACCTTGGAGGCCGAGCGTGCCGAGTGGGAGGTGGCGGCGGGGGTGCTGCGCTTCTTGCTGTTGCGCCAACAGCTCTATGTGATGGCCGCACGCGGTGCGGAGCGGGTGGCGTTGCAGCAGGGTTTGGCTGCCGCTCAGGCCGGTTTGGATCATCTGCTCGCTTGGGCACAGACGCATGTGCCCGCCGCTGCTCGTCCGGGGCATCTTTTACTGCGCACTATCCTGCAACTGCACCTCGATCAGCTTGCCGACCAGCACATCGCCTTGCCCTGGCAGCGTGCCACGCTGCGGGCGCGGCGGGCGTTGTTGCTGCGTAACCTAGCTGGTGATCCGCGTTTGGTGTGGGAGTTGGTGCGGAGGTAGGGGCGCACCGCGCCCCTACACTTCTACTGACTCCAACACCATGCGTGCTGGATGCTCCGGCAACCCGACTAGGGCGGCGCGGGCCGCCGCGAGGCGTGCTTGCACCTCGGCTTGGGCGGGCACGAGGCCATATTGGCGTACCTCAGCCACGGCCCAGGCGTGGTCACTGTCGGGGGTGTTGAGGGCTGCTTCAAGGCGCTCGCCATCCCCGTGCTGCGCCGCGAGGATGAGCGGTAGGCTCACCACACCCCGCCGCAGACTCGCCCCGGCCTCGGTAGGCGTGGTAAAGTCGTGGATCTCCGTACTGATACGCAGCGCCACACCTAGCTCGTGGCCATACTGCGCCAGCGCCGCCACCTGATCTCCGGCGAGGCCCCCACAGGCAGCCCCGGCCTGACATGCAGCCGCGTAGAGCGCCGCTGCCGAACTGCCGGTGTGGGCAAAGTAGGCCGCCTGCGCCACCTCAAGCGGGCGCAGCCCAGGGATGGGGGCAAGTTCACTCTCGCAGATGCGCATCACCGCCTGCGAGTAGGAACTGATCACCCGTGGATCGGGGCTGAGTGCCATTTCGCCAGCGGCGAGGGCAAAGAGATAATCGCCAACCATGAGTGACAGCCCGTGGCCCCAATCGCCTTGACGCGCTTGCCCCCGGCGGCGTTCGGCAGCATCAATCAGATCGTTGTGGGTACGGGTCGCCGCGTAGATGAGTTCCACCGCTGCGGCGGCGTGGATGGTACGCTCAAGCTGGTACTCGCCGAGGTGGGCCGCGAGCAGCACGAGTGCCGCACGTGGACGCATGGCGTCGGGGCGCAAGATCGTCGGCTCGGCCACGCCGATGACTCCAGAGCGCGATGCGGTACGCTCGCGAACAATCCGATCAACCGCCTGAAGATCGTCGGTGATGGTGGCAGGCAAGGGCAGCTTAAACATAGATCTGAACGGGCTGCCCAGTGGTGCAGGCCCGGTATGTGAAATGATGGGTTTGGTGCGGCGGTACGATACCCCATACATCGTGGGGTGTCAACTCACAACGTTTGGTACAATCTGAATATACCATACCATTGCCCACCCAAGGGGTACGATTTATGCAGCAGGCGACCATCCTGATCGTCGAAGATGAAGTACCGATCCAGAATGTTCTGAGTAGCTACCTGCGTGCCGAAGGCTACCGCGTCTATACCGCCAAGGATGGGGCCAGTGCCCTAAGCCAGATGTGGGCCGTGCGGCCCGATTTGGTTATTCTCGATATTATGCTGCCCGGTATGGATGGCTTTGAGGTCTGTCGGCGTATTCAGCAGGATTTTGATGTCTATATTCTCTTCTTGACGGCACGCAGCGAAGAGGTAGATAAGCTGATCGGCCTTTCGATAGGAGCCGATGACTATCTTACCAAACCCTTCAGCCCCCGCGAACTGACGGCACGGGTCAAGACGATCCTGCGGCGCAGCCGCACGCCGGGGCCACGCGTCCATACCCATCAGCCTATCGAGCGCCCGGCATTGCGGTTCGAGCAGTTTACGATTGATCCGGGTTGTTATACCGTGTGGCGCGATGGTGAGGCGATTATCCTCACTCCCCGCGAGTTTGATCTGCTGTATGTGTTGGCTGAATATGCCGGACGCGTCTGTAATCGGGATCAGCTTCTGGAACGCATCTGGGGCAGTAACTTTGCGGGTATTGATCGTGTCGTGGATGTGCATATCAAGCAACTCCGCCGCAAAATCGAGGTTGATCCCAGCAATCCCCAGATCATCCAGACCTTGCGCGGGGTGGGGTATCGCTTGGTTGCCACGCGGATCGAGTAGTCTATGCGCCGTTTCATCTCATTACGTTGGAAACTGTTTGCCTCGTATGTGGTGATCAACATCTTCGGTATGTTGTTGCTGATCGGCATGACCCACATGATGGTAGTGGGGAGTGTAAGCGGCACCGTGACCGATCCGAATGAGCCGATGGTGACCGAAGAAGAGGCGCTCTTTGTCTATTTGGTAGACGAGGGTGTGATTGCCTCAGCGGTTACGGTGATGATCTTTTCGGTGATCGTAAGTAACGAGTTTGCCCAGCGCATCATCCAGCCGATCAAGGATCTGAGTTTGGCCAGCCAAGAGATTGCGCACGGGAGTTACCATATTCGGCTCAAGGCGCGCGCCGAGGATGAATTGGCGGTAGTTGGGCGCAGTATGAACCAACTTGCCACCTCGCTCGAACAGACCGAGCAGCGCCGTATGGCGCTGCTCTCGGATGTGGCCCACGAACTGCGTACCCCGATTATGACGATTGATAGTTACGCGGAGGGCATGATTGATGGGGTGATTGCGAGTGATCCGGCCAACCTGGCCATCATCCAGCGCGAGGCCGCCCGCATGCGGCGCTTGGTTGATGATTTCTCGTTACTCTCACGTGCTGAAGCTGGGCAACTCACTGTCAATCTCCAACCCCTCGATCTCGCCCAGGTGGTGGGCTATCTCACGGCCCAGTTCCGCCCCGAATGTGAGGATGAGGGCATCAGCCTAGTGGTGAATCTGCCCGCCCATCTACCGCTCGTCTATGCCGATCAGCAGCGCATCGAGCAGGTATTGATCAATGTGTTGGTGAATGCGATACGCTATACCCCACCGGGAGGCACGATCAAGATACGTGCAGAGCTACATCCGGGAAGTGTGCGTCTGTTGGTGCAGGATAGCGGCATCGGGATCGCCCCCGATCAATTACCCATGATCTTTGACCGCTTCTACCGTGTTGATGCTTCGCGTTCGCGCCATAGTGGGGGTGCGGGGGTGGGCCTGACGATCTCGCGCCACCTGATGCATGCGCAGCATGGCGATATTTGGGCCGAAAGCCCTGGGCTGGGCGCGGGGAGTACGTTTGTTATAGTTTTGCGTACCAATGGAGTCAGTTAGCTTCATTTTCACACAATTTTCACACAACTTCTGCCCCAACCCCGATTGGAAGCCCCTCAAGCGCCTCCTTGTGTGAAACCCCTTCACACATATTCACACAAACTTGTCACACAGTTTGAACTCTCCTGATATTTGACGTGTATCATATCTATACTCCGTGAGTATGGAATAGACGCCGATGTCAGGCGATCCGGCTGATGCCAGAGCTTGTTGTCATCACGAGTGGCAGCGGGCTTGCTTGGGCATGCACTGATTTCGGCAACGTCGTGAGTAGGAGGGGCAGTTTCGAGCCTAAGAACCAACCCAACGATGAGAGCGGACAAGATCGTGACCCGGATCGTACATTCCTTGTAGGTAGCCAACGAAAGGTATGTCAAGAATGGCATCGAGTGCCGCCCGTAGCGCCCCCGCCGCGCCAGATCAACACATTACAAAGATCATCTTCTCTTCTGCTGCCGGTACGATGATCGAGTGGTACGACTTCTATATCTTTGGTAGTTTGGCCAGTACCATTGCGAGTAAGTTCTACCAGACAGGTACGCCCCTTGGTGACATCATCGCCTGGTTGGCGGCCTTTGCCGTCGGCTTTATTGTGCGTCCCTTTGGCGCGATCTTCTTCGGGCGTATCGGCGACCTGATTGGCCGCAAGTACACCTTTATGGTCACCATGACCCTGATGGGGGTGTGTACCTTCTTGGTCGGCCTCTTGCCTACACAAGAAACCATCGGCCCAGCGGCAGGTATCATCCTGATCGGTCTGCGTATCCTCCAGGGTCTGGCGCTGGGTGGTGAGTATGGTGGCGCGGCGACCTACATTGCCGAGCATGCCCCGCAGGACAAGCGTGGCTTCTACACCAGCTTCATCCAGATCACGGCCACCCTGGGCCTCTTCGTCTCGCTGGGTGTCATTCTGACCACCCGCCTCACGGTTGGGCCGGAAGCCTTCGCCGCCTGGGGTTGGCGTATCCCCTTCTTGGTCTCGATCTTCCTGATCGCGGTCTCGCTCTACATCCGCTCCTCGCTCAAGGAGTCGCCGCTCTTCCTGCGCCTCAAGAGCATCGGCCAGACCTCGAAGAACCCGCTCAAGGAGAGCTTCACCAACCCGGTCAACCTGCGCTACGTGATCCTGGCGCTCTTCGGTGCCACCATGGGCCAGGGCGTGGTCTGGTACACCGGCCAGTTCTACGCGCTCTACTACCTCCAGAATATCTTCAAGGTGCCCCTCGTTGACTCGAACCTGATCATTGGTGTGGCCATCTTGTTCGCGACGCCGCTCTTCATCCTCACCGGCTGGCTCTCCGACCGCATCGGGCGCAAGTGGCTGATGCTCAGTGGTATGGCGCTGGGTGCCTTGACCTACTACCCGATCTATTCGGCGATGTACAACTTCCGCTACGCGCTTGATCCGCTCCAGAAGCTGGTTGATGCCGCTGGGAACAAGATTCCCTACGAGGTCAACCCGAACTACAGCCCGGTTGTGCTTGGCGTCTTCGTCTTCATCCAGATGATCTACGTGACGCTGGCCTATGGCCCCATCGCGGCCTACCTGGTGGAGATGTTCCCCACCCGCATCCGCTACACCTCGATGTCGCTGCCCTACCACCTGGGTAACGGTGTCTTTGGTGGTATGGTGCCGATCATCGGTCTGAGCCTCATCCAGGGTACCGGCAACAACATGGCTGGTCTCTACTACCCGATTGCGATTGCGGCCATCTGTTTCATCGTTGGCGCGATCTTCCTCAAAGAGACCAAGGACGTGGATATTACGGCGGATATTTAGATACGGGGTTATACATTGAGAAAGGGGGTGGTTGGTGGCTCGCCGCCAACCACCCCCCTTTTTTATGCTTAGACAAGGTTCGTAACCACTTGACCGTTCGTTGCCGAACGGCTCTCACCCCCAGCCCGTAAACGGGCGGGCTACCATAGGCAAAGCCCGCCTACGCGGGCTGGCTCTAGGCCGCGCAGGCGGCCTTCGCCGGGTGCTAGCCCGCCTGGGGGTGGGGGACACTGTCATGTTGGCTCGACCCTTCTGAAACCATGTCTTAAGGCTTGCGTGGCACTGCCCGAATAGTCCGCTCGGCTTGGTAGGTGACGAGGCCAATCGGCCCACCTACCACTTTGCGCACCAGTGCGCGCCGACAGAGATCAATTTCAACACTGGCGTCGTGGCTCGCTTGGCTGAAGTGGGCCGCCAAACTGGCTGCTTCAAGCAGGGTGGTTTCGGGTACCTCGCGGCCCGCGCTGCGGATGATGACGTGTGAACCATGAATGCCCCGCGCATGCAGCCAGAGATCCTCTGGTCGCCCGATACGGAAGGTGACCTCCTCGTTCTGGCGGGCGCTGCGGCCAATGACAATAGCGAATCCGTCGCTCGATTGTACCTGCAACGGACGCGCCTTGGTGCTCTTGTGGCGGCGGCGCTTGGCAATCGGGTCGGGGTGCTCGCGCAGGTAGCCCATCTCTTCGGCTTCGATGGCGATCTGCTCGATCTGGTCATAGTCGTCACTGAGCAGCAGCAGCGCTTTGAGTTGCTCCACCCCATGGATGCGCATCTCCACCTGATTGAGCAGTTCGGGCAACCCGGCTAGGGCACTCTTGGCCTTGTCGTAGGCTTTGAAGCGCTCTTGGGCCTGCTCCACTGGCTTGCGTTGCGGGTCGAGTTGGATCTTGCGTCCCTCGACCGTCAACACGGTTTGGCCGGGTTGGAGCGCGTGCAGGAAGGCGAAGATCATCTCGCCCTCCCAGCGCAGCACTTCCAGATCACCCGCCTTGCGTAACTCGGCGCGGATCTGTTCGCACTGGTGCTGAAGGCGCTCGCTGGCGGCGCTGAGTTGCTGGGCCAGTGCGCTGCGGCGCTGGGTATGGTTGGTTAGTTCTTCGCGGGCGGCATAAAATTCCTCCAGCACCGCACTAATGCTAGGGCCATCCTGGGCGTTGGCGAGGTGATTCAGGTGGTACGCGGCATAGGCGAGCGGGCCATCGGGGCCACGCACCAAGCAGGGGTGCCAGGGTGGGTTGAAGATCTCGCGCAGCCGCGCTGCGAGGCTATACCAGGGCAGATCGGCACTGATCGCGCTCTTCGGCTGGCCCAGGCTGCGGAAGATGACCTCGCGGGCCACTTGGGGCGAGACTCCCCGGTAGTTGGTGACCAGCGCCTTCTCTAGTTCCCCGCCCAAACCGGCACTCAATCCAGCCAGCCCCTCCCCCATCGCACGGGTAGGATCGCGCTTGGCTTGGGCCGGTGGCAACTCGTAGACGTGGCGCGGCATGATCACGCGCTGGCTCATGCGCGGGGTGACGCGCTTGATGCTCTCCATAACCATGTTATTGTCGTCCACCAGAATGATATTACTGCGCCGATCCATCGGCTCGATGATCAGGTCGCAGGTGATCAGGGCGGGCTGTTCGGCATCATCAGGCCAGGGTTCATCGGGTTCGTCGTCGCCCCCTCCTTCGTCCTCCCCCGCTGGGGGAGGAAACAAGCTCCCGGATGGCTGGAGGTGAGGAAACAGGCTCCCGCCCCCAACGGGGGAGGGCTGGGGAGGGGGAAACAACCCTGCTTCCTCCTCGGTTTCCTCGGCTTGGTTGCGCGTCTGTGCGCGTTTGGCTATACTAAGCACAAGGATGCGTTCAAGGTGCGGCTGTTCGATACCCACAATCCGCCCACCCAGCAGGTATTTGCGCATGAGGAGCAACAGCGGCGTGGCCTGCTCTACCCCCCGGCTCAACCGCTTCTGCACCAGATGCACGCGGGCAAACTGGGGATGTGCCGAAGCCAGCAGGTGGTAGCGTTGGCCACGCTGGTAGATCTCTAGCCCAATACTGAGCGGGCCAGTCAGTACCACCCGTTGGATGCGTCCCCCTACAATGGTCTCGCGCAGTTCATCGGCCACTGCGCTCATGGTCAGTGCGTCGAAGTACATAGATTAGGGATGCGAATGTCGCAAATGCTCAATCCTCTGCTCGAAGGCAAGCCCGCCACACCGCTGTTGGTCGTCATCTCTGGCCCGTCGGGGGTCGGCAAGGACTCGGTACTGATGCGGATGCGTGAACTTGGGTTCCCGTTCCACTTTGTGGTCACTGCCAACAGCCGCCCCAAGCGCCCCGGTGAGATTGATGGCTTTGATTATCATTTCGTGACTACTGAACGCTTCGAGCAGATGATTCGGGAAGATGAATTGCTGGAGTGGGCGGATGTCTACGGACAGTATAAGGGCATTCCTAAATTTGAGGTACGTCAGGCGATGGCGAGCGGGCGCGATGTGATCCTGCGCATCAATGTGGATGGTGCGGCGACGATCAAGCGCATCGCCCCGGAGGCGCTCTTTATCTTCCTGGCCCCTTCATCGCTCGACGAGCTGCGCCACCGGCTGACTCTGCGCCGTACCGAGAGTGCCGATGAGATCGAGCAGCGGCTGGCGGTTGCGGCCCACGAACTGGAGCAGGCGCGGCTCTTCGACTATGTGGTGATCAACCACGAGTCGCGTCTGGATGAAGCTGCGGGCCAGATTCGGGCCATCATTATGGCCGAGAAGTTGCGCGTCTATCCGCGCCAAGTAACGTTATAACCGAGCCATCAAATCCTAATTTTTGTGGTGTTTTGGCGGCTATGCCGTCAAAACACCACAAAAAAGATTTTCGGGGGCGGCGCATCCGCCCCCAAACCCCCATCGGAGGTCTGATATGCTACTCCATGAACGACTGAATAGTGATCTCAAAGACGCCATGCGGAGCGGTGATAAGGCCCGCGTCGAACTGATCCGCACCACGCGGGCAGCCTTGCAAACGGCCCAGTTGGAGGCGGCCAAGCAGCGTTATGATGCAGCAGCACGGGAGATTGAGGCCAAGTATGCCGATGATACCGAAGCACGTGATGCGGCGCTGAGTGCCATTTCGGCTGATGCCCACGCCCCGCTTGATGACGCAGCCGCAGTTGCGGTCATCATCAAGGAGGTGAAGCGCCGCCGTGATGCGGCCGAGATCTACCACAAGGCCGGACGCGAGGATCTGGCGGCGAGTGAAGAGGCTGAGGCGCAGTTATTGGAGATCTACCTGCCCAAGCAGTTGAGCCTAGAGGAGTTACGCCCGCAGGTCGCAGCCCTGATCGCCGAACTCGGCTTGAGTGGGCCAGCGAGCATGGGCAAACTGATGCCGACCTTGATGGAGCGCTTCAAGGGGCAAGCCGAGGGGCGCTTGCTCAGTCAGGTAGCCCGCGAACTTTTGGCCGGTAACTAATCGGCTTGGCGATGAATACGACCTTGCGGCGCTGGCTCTTGCGCCTCACCACATCACGGGCGCTGCGCCCCTTGGTGCTGATTGCGCAGCGTCCCACTTTGGCCCTCATTCTCGAAGGGTTGCTGCTCTGGTTGGGGATCTGGGTGTCGCTCAGCCTGAGCCTCCCCGGTGAGTATGGGCGGCTGGAGGTGGGACAGCCTAGCCCGCAAAGTATCGTGGCTCCCCGCGATGCTACCTATATCAGTGTGGTACTCACGGCGGAACGTCAGGCGCAAGCCGAGAATAGCCCGGAGAATCTGGTCTATCTCTACGATCCCCAGACTCCCATCCGCCAACGGGTCGCCCTCAATGCGCTGCTGGATACGATCACCAGTGTGCGCGATGATCCCTCGCTCAGTCGTGCTGCGCGGCTGACGAAGTTGGCCAATCTGCCCAATGCGACCGTGGCGCTCTCCGAGGAACGCGCCGATCTGATCCTGACTCTGGATCAGGAGAGTTGGGGAACTCTGCGCCAAGAGGTGGTGAGTCTCTACAACCGTGCGCTCAATCGCTACGACTATGCGATTGATGAGCAGGCACTGGTTGAACTGCGTGAACGCTGGCTTACCTACTGGGTCGCAACCACCACTCTTTCACCCACCCAGCGCGATCTGGCCCTCTTCTTCACCCAGTCGTTTTTGCTGGTAAACCGAACGTTGGATGAAGAGGCCACGGCGGCGCGTCGCCAGAGTGCCCGCGATAAGGTACCGCCCCAGCAGGTGCGCGTGTTGGCTGGCGAGAGTATTGTGCGGGTGGGCGAGATTATTCGCCCAGAGACCATCGAGAAGTTGCAGCAGACCGGGGCCATGCCGTTGGCACTGAGTTGGTTGGGGATTGTCGGGCGCGGGCTGATTGCGCTTCTGCTGATGCTGGCCTTCCTCAGTTATGGCCTGATCTACCAGGCCGAAACCGCACGCAACCCGCGTTCCCTCTTTGTGATGATCGCCTTGATCATCTTGATGCTCGTCCTCAGTCGGATCGTCATCCCCTTGGCAGGAAACAATGCCTACTTCTGGCCGCTGGCCAGCCTCGCTATTATCATCGCGGTGGTCTTTCAGGGGCGCTTGGCTCTGGCAACCGCAACTCTGCTCAGTGTGGCGATCAGCCTGATGCATGATGCCGCATTACCGCTGGCCTTGACGCTGCTGGCCAGTTGCGTGGTGGCGGTCTTTGTGGTGCGCAACGCCGATCATATTGCGGTCTTCTTGTTGGCGGGCTTGAGTGTGAGTATCGCGGTGGCGTTGGCCCAACTAGCCTTCTGGATGCTCGGACAGCCGATCATTCGTACCGATATGCTCTCAGCCCTGGGGGCACAAGCGGTGACGGGGCTGCTGCTGGCGGGAGTGAATGGCATCTTTTCTACCATCCTCGCCTTGGGCCTCTTCAACTTGGTGAGTCGGGCGGCGGGCCAAGTGACACCGCTCCAGCTCATGGAGTTGGCGCACCCCTCGCGGCCGCTCCTGCGCAAGCTGATCCGCGAGGCACCGGGAACCTACTACCACAGTGTGGCCGTTGGCAACCTGGCCGAAGCCGCCGCTGAGGCGATCAATGCCGACGCGCTCTTGTTGCGGGTCGCCGCCTACTACCACGATATTGGCAAGACCATCCGGCCCTATTTCTTTACCGACAACCAGATGGGGCGCGCCAACGTGCATAATGAACTCGATCCCCAGACGAGTGCGCAGATCATTCTCGATCATGTGCGCGAAGGAGTGAAGATGGCCCAGGCGGCGGGCTTGCCGCCGCAGATTATTGACTTTATCGCCACCCACCACGGAACGGGTCTGATCCGCCACTTCTACGAACAGGCGCTCCAGCAGCATGACAGCGTTGATCCGCGTGATTTTCGCTACCCTGGGCCGCGCCCGCACACCCGCGAGCAGGCCATCCTCATGCTCGCCGACTCGGTGGAAGCGACGGTGCGCTCCAAGGCGCAGCACGGGAAATTGCTGGCAGTGGGGGCAAGCGGTGAGGGGTTGACGGGGGCGCAGGCGCTTGATGATCTGGTGCAGTCCATCATCTCGTCGCGTATCCGCGAGGGCGAGATGGACGATTCGCCCCTGACGATGCGCGAAATGACGTTGATCAAGCAGGCATTTGTGAATAGTTTGCAGAGTATCTACCACCCACGGGTGGATTATGGGCCTTCGCTAGTGAAATAGAGCCGAGGAAGCGTAGCATGGATGCGAATGAATATCAGGTACTGGCCTTACGTACCGAGGCGGGCGGACGCAGTGATCGTGAGCGCTTGTTGAATGCGGCGCTTGGGTTGTGTGGCGAGGCGGGCGAATTTGCCGACACCTTGAAGAAGGCCGAGTTTCATGGCCACAGCCTCGATACTGACGCCTTGCGGAAGGAGTTGGGCGATGTGCTCTGGTACGCGGCGTTGGCCTGTGATGCCTTGGGTGTGCAGATGGGTGAGGTGATGGCGCAGAATATCGAGAAGTTGCGCCGTCGCTACCCCGAAGGTTTTTCCAGCGAACGCAGTATACAGCGCGAGGCGTAAGGAGCAATATGGAGCGCAGTGCAACGATTAACCGCACCACCGGCGAGACCAGCATCAGCCTGAGTTTGAAGATTGATGGCCACGGCCATGCCGACGTTGCTACCGGGATCGGTTTTCTCGATCACATGTTGACCTTGTGGGCTAAACATGGCCTCTTCGACCTCACGGTGCATGCCCAGGGCGATCTACATGTGGATGAGCATCATACCGCCGAGGATACCTGTATCTGCTTGGGGCGGGCAATAGACATGGCGCTGGGTGAGCGGCGCGGGATCGTGCGTACCGCCCACAGCTTCGTCCCGATGGACGAGACCTTGGCCTTGGTGGCGCTCGATCTGGGCGGGCGGCCCTACTGTGTGGTACAGGCCGATTTTGTTACCCCGCGTGTTGGCCAACTCGGCACCGATCTGATCTACCACCTTTTGGAGAGCGTCGCTTTCCACGGGCGGCTCAACCTGCACGCCCAGGTACTCTATGGGCGCAACGATCACCACAAAGTTGAGGCGATCTTCAAAGCCTTTGGGCGAGCGTTAGACAGCGCCACGCAGCTTGATCTGCGCTTGGCCGGGGCTGTACCGAGTACAAAGGGGGTTCTCTGATGGTCTTTCTCATCGCGGTGCTGCTCAGTTTTGGGCCTGCTTTCCTCTACGCGGCCATCGTCTACTGGCTCGACCGCTTCGAGAAGGAGCCGCTGCACCTCTTAGGAGGTGCTTTCTTGTGGGGGGCATGCGTGGCCACTCTGGGGGCGATCATTGCCACCAGCGTGCTTGAAGTGGGCGTCGAGGTCATTACTGGGAATGCCGCCCTCGCCGAACTGACCGGCACTACCCTGTTGGCTCCCTTGGTTGAAGAGAGCCTAAAGGGGTTGGCGGTACTCCTGATTGTGCTTCTCTTTCCCCACGAATTTGACTCGGTGCTGGATGGGATGGTCTATGCGGCGATCACCGCGCTGGGCTTTGCCGCCACCGAAAACGTCCTCTACCTCTACTTCATGGGCTACCAAGAGGGTGGCATGGCCGACATGATCACCCTGTTTGTGTTACGCGTCATCCTGGGCGGGTGGGGCCATGCCGTCTACACCGCCTTTATCGGGATTGGCCTCGCGGTCGCACGCCTGCGTCCGGGCTGGACGATCAAACTAGCCGCGCCCTTCCTGGGGTGGTGCGTGGCTGTCTTTCTGCATGCGCTGCACAACGGTATGGCCACGGTTCTGGGCGGCAGTTTCGGGCTAGGTGGGCTATTGGCCACGTTGCTCGTGGATTGGACGGGCTGGGCAGCGGCGTTGGGGATCGTCATCTGGGCGATCTTGCGTGAGCGGCGCTGGATGCGCGACTATCTGCGCGAAGAGGTGGAGATGGGCGTGATCAGCCCCGCGCAATACCTTGTAGCCAGTTCGATCAAGTCCCAGATCGGCTTGGGCATGCGCGGGCGGGCGCAACGCGACTTCTATGCTACTTGTGCCGAGTTGGTACACAAGAAGCACCAACTGCAAACCTTAGGCGATGAGCGCGGCAATAGTCGGCGGGTGGCGGCGTTGCGTGAAGATCTGGTGCGCCAATCGGCGTTGGTGGGGTAAAAGATTTTTTCTCATAAGTTGGCGGCTTCGCCGCCAACTTATGAGAAAAAAAGCAGATCTGGGGCTTCAGTCCCAAGCGTAGGTTTGAGGGTAACTACGCAGCCAATTCTTCCTCGTGGGCATATTCAGCCACCAACTGGCGCGTCTTCTGGCAGACACGCTCATAGAGATGCGTGGCCATACGCTGCTCAATCAGCACTCGTCGCCGTTCGGCCTCACAATACTCGGTCATGGTGATCGCAGCCGCGAGCTGATCACCGGCCTCGCGCATCTGGATCAGACACTCTTCCGCAAAGGGTGGGCGCGGGCGCAAGAGAGTCAGCGACGCTTCCAGACGACGCATGTCGGCCAGTAGGGTAGTTGCGGTTAGGGCAGCAGCGGGTGACGTGGGGGCAACCAGTTGGAGGTAGGTGGTATCGTTATCGAAGTAGGTTGCAAGTTTACGTTGTACGGCAATGTAGGCGCGCTGCCCCGCAACTTCTGCCTGCCACCGCTGCGCGAGAGCCTTGCGCCAATCGGCCAACGTCTGCTCGCCGCGCTGATTCTGTTCCTCAATCGCACTGAGCAATGTCTGATGGCGGGATAATTCCTCGTCAGCAAATGGCAACTCATGGCGACGCAGTTCGAGCAGCGTTAAGAGTTGAGCGGTCGTTTCCGAAGTAAGGGGTGTCATTGTCAGAAGCTGGTTCACAGCAGGTCCTTTCGAGTAGCGACAGTAGCGTGCCTGCACGTATATGGTACGAAAGGTTGTGGGTGGCGTCCATAGTACTTCTGTCGTGATTACGGGGATGACTTACGACAGAGGGACGTAGGGCCGATATGCTACAATAATGATTGCATCCAGCGGGCTACCTCCAACGTCATACCCGCAGGGATGGTGCGCAACAGCACAAGGAGGTTGGTCATGGGGTTGTTTGATCAGATTGGCAAGACACTTAATCAGGGCATTGATCGGGCGAAGTTTGAGGCCGAGAAGTTTCAGAAGACAACGCGCCTCCAGGGCGAGATCAATGAGGCCCGCCGTCAACTTGAGGCCAAGCTGATGGAGATGGGCCAGCGGGCCTATGATCTCCAGCGTGCTGGGCAGATTAGTGCGCCCTCGATTGCCGAGATGGCGGCATTGGTAGATCAGTTGCGTTCGACTGTGGTGGCGCGTGAGGAGGAGTTGAAGGTGGCCCAGAATGAGGTCTTTGAGGAGACCCCGCTGGGTGCCCCACCCACCAGTTCCAGCCAGTCGGTACCCATCGCCTATGATTCGCCACCGATTGTCACCCCACCGCCAGTGACGCCGCCGCCAGTTGCCGCGCAGAAGGTGTGTGCCAGTTGCGGCTTCCAGATGCCGAGTAGCGCGATGTTTTGCCCCAACTGTGGGGCGCGGGTAGGGTAGATCAGGTTGGGCGGTATGTGGCGGCTACGCCGCCACATACCGCCCAACTATAGATTACGGGGGCGCGTCACGACGCGCCCCTACGCGATCTGCATGACCTCCTGCGGGGTGCGGGCGGTGCGTACCCCGTTCAGGTTGATGCCCAGATGGGTCATTGTGGCCGCGACCGAGGCTGAGATGCCGGTGATGGTCACATCGCAACCGAGCAGTCGGATGGCCTGGATGGTGCGCACTATTGCCTGGGCAACCGAGGTGTCTACCGTAGGTACCCCGGCAATGTCAATGATGACCATCTTTGCATTGTGGCCGCTAACCTCGCGGAGTAGGCGTTTGGTCAGGTCACGCGCCCGCCGACTGTCCAAGTGCCCAATGATCGGGGCCAGAATGACGCCCTCGGCCAGAAGCACCGCCGGGGTCTCTAGGGTGGAAACGAGTTCGATCAACTGACGCTGCTGGGCATTCTGGGCTTCGAGTTCCTGGGCTTTCTGCGCCAACTCCTCGGCGTGGATGCGGGTACTGGCCAGTGCCGCATTGGCCTCTTGGGCACTCTGCTCGGCGCGCTGCTGGGCGTTATCCATCACGATGCGCGCCATGAACATTCCCACTACCACCATCGTATAGATCAGCATCGTGATCGGATCGGTATAGATCCCTTGGCCGCCAGCGCGGATCAAGAGGATCACGATCAAGCTGGTGGTTGTTCCGATCAGCCAGGCTGGCCCAGCCACGATCAGGGCGAGTACCGGCGGCATGAAGGCGGTGAGGGAGAAGTGCTCGTACAGGTAGTTCTCATCTATTAACATGCCTGACAATAACGTGATTAGGATGAGCATGGCATAGCGTGACCACTCGTGGCCATGCCAGTAGGCAAGAAACAAGCCACCCAGGATGGGAATAACGGCGATGCTGCCAATAAAGAGCGAGGTGTCGTAGACATGTGGCAAGATCAACTGGTAGATCAGACTCAATATCGAGCCGATGATCAGCATGAGATAGAGCGCGAGGATGACTTGGCGCTGGGTAAGCCGCATATCTACAATTCTCCTCGGTGATGGCCAGTTGCACAAAAGCCTCTACAATTGTACCATGCGCCTAAATTCGATCATATACCACCAAAGGAGGCGGCATGAGCCAGGGTACAGTGACGTATCAGCATATTTTGGTCGAACGTGAGGGCCGGATTGCCCATGTGACGATGAACCGTCCGCAGCGCCGCAATGCGCTCTCGCTAGAGCACATGCAGGAGTTGTTGGACTGCTTTACCCAGATCGGTGCGGATCGTGAGGTGGGCGCGGTCATTCTCAGTGGGAATGGCCCGGTCTTCTGCTCTGGCCACGATTTGAGCGAAATGACCGGCCAAACGCCGGAGTTCTACCAGCAGATTTTTGATGTCTGTACCCAGTTGATGCAGCAGATCCAGGCCATCCCCCAGCCGGTGATCGCGCAGATCCATGGGGTTGCGACGGCGGCGGGCTGCCAACTCGCGGCCACCTGTGATCTGGTTGTGGCCACTGAGGATGCGCGTTTTGCCACCCCAGGGGTGAAGATCGGCCTCTTCTGCTCAACGCCGATGGTTGCGCTCAGTCGGGCGGTACCGGCCAAGCTGGCACTAGAAATGCTACTCACCGGCGAGATGATCTCGGCCCAGCGGGCGCTCGAAGCTGGTTTGGTGAACCGGGTCGTGCCGGTGGCTGAACTGGCCAACACCGCTCGCGCCTTGGCCGAGAAGATCGTTGCGGCTAGCCCCACCGTGGTCGGTCTGGGGAAGCAAGCCTTCTACCGCCAGATCTCCATGCCCCAACCTGAAGCATACACCTATACTAAAGATGTGATGGCGACCAATGCCACCCTCGCCGATGCCCAAGAGGGTATCTGTGCCTTCCTTGAGAAGCGCCCACCCCAGTGGGGGAAGTAGGTTTTTATGGCTCATCGCCCCGTCCCGGCTACCTGTACGACTCGCCACGCCGTCATTCTGGCTGCGGGCGAGTCCAAACGTACCCGCCCACTCACGAGCCACCGCCCCAAGCCGCTCATCCCGCTTCTCGGTCGGCCACTTCTCGCCCACATTCTTGATGAGTTGGTGGGCTTGGTTGATCATGCCACGCTGGTGATTGGCTACCGTGCTGATGCTATTCGCCATGCCTTTGGTGCGAGTTACCGAGGTATTGCGCTGCACTATGTGCTTCAGACCGAAGTGAATGGTACCGCCGGGGCGTTGCGGGCGGTAGGGCCGCTGGCCGAACCCTTCTTCTTGCTCTATGGCGATAATCTGATCGCCCATGCCGATCTGGTCGGGGTGTGCGCCAGCCTGCCCAGCCTCGCTGGTCTGCGCGTGGAGGATGCGCGCTCCTTTGGGGTACTCCAGATTGAAGACGGGCATGTGCGGGGCATCTGGGAGAAGCCGGAGCATCCGCCGCCCGATGCGTTGGCTAATCCCGGCATCTACCACCTCGATGCTGCCGCCTTCCCGGCCCTAGAGCAGATCCAGCCCTCGCCACGCGGCGAGTATGAACTGACCGATCTGATCGGCTTGTTGGCGGCGCAGCGCCCGGTGGGCTACCACATCTGCACCGGCTTTTGGGTACCGATTGGCACGCCCTGGGAAGCATTGAGTGCCGTTCAGTTCTTGTTGGCGCGACGGGCAGGCTTGGCCAGCCAGATTGATCCGCAGGCGCACATCGAGCCAGGGGTGCAGATCAGTGGTTGGGTACAGATCGGGCGGGCTAGGGTGGGTGCAGGTAGCCGCATTATTGGCCCGGCGGTGATCGGGGATGACTGTGTGATCGGGGCCGGATGCCGCGTCGAGACCAGTTGTATGGAGCCGGGTGCCCACGTAGATGATGGTGCGCGTGTGCATGACTCGGTGATCGGAGCCGGGGCGCATGTGGGGGCGGGGAGCCGCGTGGAGAGTAGTTGGCTCGATGATTTGGCCTCGGTGGCACCTATTTCGCGCCTTCCTTCCCAACACTTCACTAATCTGCGCCCCACCGCCGCGACCGCCGGGCTGCTCACTCCAACCCAACTCTGTACACGCGGGGTGATCTTGAGTCGTGAGGTGCATGTAAACGGCACGGTTGATGCTGGTCGGGTGGTGTAGCGACGAGTTCTTCGGGGGCGGGGAAGCCTCGGTGGTACACCATAGCAACCGCAGAGGACACAGAGGTTCGCAGAGGTATGGCTTTTGTGCTCCCTGTGGTGACGACATCTGATTCTTCCTCTGCGTTCCTCGGCGTCCTCTGCGGTCAAAAACTGGGGCGCAAGAGGATGCTTAACCGAACGCATATCAGGTTTCGCATCCCCAAACCCCCACCTTCCCATCACCACGCGGCTTGGAAGAGCGCCAATACCTCCTCCTCGCTGGCCTCACGCGGGTTGTGGAAGATGGCTCCGTCAATCACTGCGGTGGCGGCGAGATCGGTGAGCGCCTCGGTGGGGACGCCGACATCACGTAGCCGGCTGGGCAACCCACAGTCATGCGCGAGCGCTGCGACAGCCGCGATACCCGCCGCGATGACCTCAGCATCGCTACGCCCCTCGCGGCTGACGCCGAGTGCCTCGGCGATGCGCAGGTAGCGTGCGGGGGCGACGCTGCTGTTATAGCGCATCCCGTGCGGCATGCAGATCGAGATCGCGGTTCCATGGTGAACATGGAACTTGCCACCGACAGCATGGGCCATCGCGTGGATGACGCCGAAGTAGCTATTGGCGCACGCCATTCCGGCCATGCAGGCGGCAATCAGCATCTGGCTGCGCGCCTCCATATCTTCACCCTGCTGTACCGCTGTGCGCAGGTGGGTACTGATCAACCTGATCGCCTCTAGCGCCATGCCGTCGCTAAAGGGCGTATTCTCGGTCGAGACGAAGGTCTCAATGGCATGGGAGAGCGCATCAATGCCGGTGGCGGCGGTGAGCATGGGCGGCAGCGTGCAGGTCAGGAGCGGGTCGAGAACGGCCACATCGGGCAGCAGGTAGCGGCTAGCAAAACTCAGCTTCAGATCCTGCTCGGCATCGCGGATGACCGCGTAGGGCGTGACTTCACTGCCCGTACCGCTGGTGGTGGGCACGGCAATCATAGGGATGAGTCGGTCGGAGATGACGTTGTAGCCCTGATAATCGAGCAGATGCCCCTCAAAGGTGAGGATGATGCGTACCGCCTTCGCGGTATCGAGCGGGCTACCGCCCCCAATCGCCACGATCAGATCGGCCTCCGCCGCCTTGGCGATGGCGGCGCACTCCATCACCACATCCACCGAAGAATTGGCGGGAACCGCATCGAAGAGGCCAACCGCTGCATATTGGGCGTTGATTCCATTGAGGATTGGATCGAGCAGACCTGCACCAACCACGCCTTTATCGGCGATAATGAAGGGACGTTGCGCACCGAGTTCTTCGATGACGGTACCAAGTTCATGGGCGAGACCAGGCTTATACAGGACACGGGTGCCAATTCCAAACTCGAAAAATTCCTGCATAGGGATGTCCTTTGTCTGGTGGGGAGGCTGTCGCATCCATTATACCCATCTTGTAGGGGCGCATCGCGATGTACCCCTACAACCCCAATACTTGTTGTGTTTTGGCGGTGTAACCGCCAAAACACAACAGAAAAGATCTTAGGGAGGCCCAATCATGCAAACCCAGAATCCCGCTGAGTTCCCGGCCAACACCCTGATCAACCAACGCTACTTGATCACCCGCACCATTGGGCGCGGTGGTATGGGGGCGGTCTATGAGGCGGTTGACCAGCGCTTGGGGGCTACGGTCGCCCTCAAGCAGATGACGGTGACAGGGGCCAATGTGGCTACCGCCTTCGAGCGCGAGGCGCGTATTCTGGCGAGTCTGCGCCATCCTGCTTTACCTAAGGTCTCCGACTTCTTTGCTGATGCGCAGGGCCAGTTTTTGGTGATGGAGTATATTCCCGGTAATGATCTGGGCCACCTGCTCACCAAGCGTGGCCAGCCCTTCCCGGTGGAAGAGGTAGTGCGCTGGGCTGATCAGTGCCTCGCGGTATTGGAGTATCTGCACAGCCAGAATCCGCCGATCATCCACCGCGATATTAAGCCCCAGAACCTCAAACTGACCCCGGCGGGCGAGATCGTGTTGCTCGATTTTGGTTTGGCCAAGGGCTATGCCAATGTGCAATCACCCAACACGGCCAGTATCTTTGCCTATACGCCCAACTATGCGCCGTTAGAGCAGGTGCAGGGCAGTGGTACCGGCCCACTAAGCGATCTCTACGCCTTGGCGGCGACGATCTACCATCTGCTGGCTGGTGCGCCCCCACCCGATGTGCTACAGCGTCTGGGGGCTACCGCCTCCGGCCAACCCGATCCACTCCAGATGCTCAGTCTGGTCAACCCACAGGTGCCGCAGCCGCTTGCAGCCTGGGTTGCCCACGGTATGCAACTCGATCAGCGCAACCGCCCGCCGAGCGCAGCGGCGATGCGCCGCGACCTCACCCAGATCATGCGGGCTGGGCCGGTGGCAAATGTCGGGCCGACGGTGGTGCAACCGAGGGGCTACGATCCCACTGTGGTGCAGGCGAGCCCGGCGGCTCCGCCGCCACTGCCCCGCGCTGCCCCACCTCCCCCACCTCCCGCCTTTGCGTTGCCTCTGGACGCATCAGCACCTGTGAAGCGGCGCGGCTGCTCCGTCCTACCGATCATTGTCGGGCTGGTCGTGCTGCTGGCTGCGGGTGGCGGGGTGTTCTGGTTTGTGACCCGCGATGGCGGGCCAGGAACCGCGCCGACGAGTGTGGCGGTGGGGGCCACCCGTACCCCTCGGCCAAGCGCAACCCCTACCGATGACCGGGCACCTACGGCTGGTGCCGTGCAGGCAGGGGCAACCAGTAGCCCCACCGGGCCATCTTCGGGCGCATCGGGTACGACTGGCACGACCCCTAGTGGCATCCAGTATGGCCCGGTTGAGCAACTCTTCCCCTATGACATTATGGCCAGTGATGCCGCACCCGATGGCATTGATGCGGCGGGCAACCCGATCTCCTATTCACCATGGAATGTGGTAGATGGCTATGCCGATACCGCCTGGCGCGTTCCGGGCGATGGGATTGGCCAGGGGCTACAGTTGGAACTGGGTGCCCCGATGCTGATCAGCGAGGTGCAGGTCATTCCCGGCTATGCTAAGGTTGATCCGACCGATGGTACCAACCGCTTCTGGCAGAACCGGCGCGTGGTGACGGTGAGCTTGGAGTTTAGTGATGGCAGTAGTATCGCCGCCACCTTCGCTGATGATCCCAGTCTGCAAAGCATCCGCCTACCCAAGCCGGTGCTGAGTAGCTATGTGCGCTTGGTCATTCTGGAGACAACCGCAGTTCCGCCGGAGGGTGGGCGCGATTTTACGCCGATTAGTGAGATTGTGATTATGGGCCAGATGCCATTACCCTAATAGTGTGTAGGGTTGGGGTTGGCGGCTATGCCGCCAACCCCAACCCTACACATGGTATCCTTCAAGGAGATCCCTACTTTGTTGCCGATCATACCATCCATCCGCCGCACCTCCTGGTTGCTCGTGCTCCTCGTGCTGTTGAGTGCCTGTACACCCAACACCGCCCAGGTGCCGACGGCGACGCCAACGTCAGTGCCGACGCTGACACCCACCACGCTACCAACCTCCACCCCGCTGCCCACAGCCACCCCCAGCCCGACTATCGCGCTGCCCACGGAAACGCCTGCCACTACTGCCACCCCCATTGCGGCCCAGGTAGTGACACCAGTACCAGCGCCTACGTCCGATGCGACTCCGATTCTGGTGGTGAGTGACGATTTGCTACCTCCAGCGACGGAGCAACTCACCTATGTCTTCCCGGTGCAGGGGGCAGCGGTGGATTATGGTTCGAGCCACCACGACTACCCGGCTACCGACATCTTCTGCCCGGAGGGGAGCCGCTTTGTGGCTCCGACATCGGGGGTGATTGACTTTACCAGCCCAGAGGATCGTTGGAACCCGGCCAACGACGACCCGGCCATCCGGGGGGGGATCTCGGTGGCCATGATCGGCGATGATGGCGTGCGCTACTATGGCTCGCACCTCTCCGCCCTGGCTGATGGCATCGCGCCGGGGGTACGGGTCGAGGCGGGTCAGTTGCTCGGCCTCACCGGCAAGAGCGGTAATGCGCGCAACACCCCGCCCCATCTTCACTTCGGTATCTCGCGCCCCACCACCCCTGACGATTGGAAAGTACGGCGCGGGCAGGTTTCGCCCTTTCCCTACCTGAAGGCGTGGCAGCGTGGGGAGAATATGACGCCGGTGTTACCCTAATGCAGATCATCATTCCAAGCGATGTCTTTCCACCCAGCGGCAAGGGTGGGGCAGCCTGGAGCAGCCATGCCTTAGCACTGGCGCTCCAAGCACGTGGCCACCGCATCAAGGCGGTGGTGCCGGATCGGGGCGGACGCGGGATCAGCGCGTATGACGCGCTCGGTGTTCCTGCTTTGCGGGTGGGCTATGCCGCGCCGCGCCTACCGATCATCCAGAACTACTTCCGCCACGAGAAGTTCTGGAAACCGTTGGCTAACGCTATCATCGCGGCGGCGGTTGGGCGGCCCGATGTCATCCACGCCCAGCATGTGCAGGTGGCTCCGGCAGCGGTGTTAGCCGGGCAACGGCTGGGGGTGCCGGTGGTAGTCACGGTGCGCGACCACTGGCCGTGGGACTATTTTGCCACCGGGTTGCACGGGGATCGTATTCCGCACCCGGCGGCGAGTTGGGCCAGCCTTGCCAGCGATCTCCCGGTGCGCTTGGGGCCACTACGCGGCACCCTGGCCCTGCCCGCCATCCCCTACATGCTCGCGCATCTGCGGCGTCGTGCGGCCTTCCTGGCCCAAGCCGACGCGGTGATTGCATGTAGTAGCTACATCGCTCGTCGTCTGCACGGAATCGTACCGCCGGAGCGCATCCATGTGTTACCGCACATGGTTGATCAGGAGGCGCTGTCCACAACCATTGCCACGCCAAGCCAAGTGCAGATTGCGGGGCCAATGCTGCTCTTTGTGGGCAAGTTGGAGCCGAACAAGGGGGCCGGGCTACTCCCGGCGATCTTCCGCGAGCTGCGAGGCGTGCCGCTGCCCGCCTACACGCTACTGATTGCCGGGGATGGCGGGTTGCGCAAGTGGCTGGAGCAGGAGCTAGGTCGCCTGGGTGTCGCGGTGCAGTTCCTCGACTGGGCTGGCCATGACGAGGTACTCCGGCTGATGGCCCGCGCCGATCTGCTCCTCTTCCCCTCATCCTGGGGCGAACCGTTGAGCCGCGTCCTGCTCGAAGCGGCCAGCGTGGGCGCTCCGATCCTGGCCATGCCCACCGGCGGCACGCCCGACATCATCCACGACGGGGTAAACGGGGTGCTGGCGGCCACCCCGCAACACTTCGCGCAGCGCCTCGCCGATCTTCTCACCCACCCCGAAGCGGCGCGGCGCTTGGGGGCGGCAGCGCATGATCTGGCCCGCCAGCGCTACGCCGTGCCGGTGTTGGTGCCGCAGTATGAGGCGTTGTATAGGCGCTTGCGCGAGGAGAGAGCGTGATCTTTGGTGGGGGTTTGGGGTCGCACCCAAACCCCAAGGATACCCCTTACCCCCGCCGCGCCAATGCCAAGTGGGCCTCGTGCAACAGACGCTCGGTTGTCTCCCAACCAATACAGCCGTCGGTGAGCGAGACCCCATAGCGCAACGCGGAGAGATCCGAAGTCAGCAACTGCTTGCCCTCCACCAGATTACTCTCCACCATCACGCCGACAATCGGGCCAACCCGGCGCACCACCTGATCCACCACGGTATGCAGCACCGCCTCTTGGCGACGGAAATCGCCGCTGGCGTTGGCGTGGCTACAATCAATCATCACCGCTGGGGTGCGGTGCGCCTCACGCATCAGCCGCGCCGCCTGCACCACATACTCCTCGTGGTAATTCGGCTCCGCCCGCCCACCGCGCAGAATGACGAAGCTATCCGGGTTGCCGGTTGTCCGTACCACCGACCCCTGGCCTTGATCATCAATACCCAAGAAACTGTGCTGGCCTGCGGCTGAGACACACGCATTCACCGCCACCTGGATGCCGCCATCCGTCCCGTTCTTAAACCCAACCGGCATCGAAACCCCGCTCGCCAAGGCGCGGTGGGTCTGCGCCTCGGTCGTGCGGGCACCAATCGTCCCCAGGCTAATCTGGTCATCAATATACTGCGGGCTAATCGGATCAAGCATCTCGGTCGCCACGGGCATGCCCATGGCGTTAATCTCCAACAGCAGACGACGGGCGATAGTCAAGCCCGCCGCCATATCGAAGCTGCCATCGAGATGCGGATCATTGATCAAGCCGCGCCAACCCACCGTGGTGCGCGGCTTCTCCAAGTAGGCGCGCATCACCAGGAAGAGCTGGTCGCCCAAGTCGGCTTGGAGCTTGACTAGACGCTGCGCATAATCCAGCGCGGCCTGCGGATCATGGATCGAGCAGGGGCCAATCACGACAATCAGGCGCGAGTCGGCACCATTCAGAATACGCCGAATTGTTGCGCGGGCCTCCGCCACGGTCTTCGCCACCGCATCATTCAGTGGCAGGAGTTCTTTAAGTTGGCGCGGAGACTGAAAAGGCGTCAGATCGCGGACGTGCAGATTAGCGACCTGGCGAGTATCGTTGGTCATGCGGGTGCCTATAACCTCTCAATTGTGGATAGTATGTGGATAAATGTGGATGACCGGCGATGCCTGCCTCCATCATCATCATCGCGCCCAGTATAGCCGAGAATCAGATTATGGCCTACTTCGATCCGCTTCGCGTGCATTGGACAACAAGGCGCGCACGCCTTCGCTATCCAAACCGGGCGCAAAGAGCAGTCCTTGGCCCAAACCACACTGCAAATCGCGCAGTTGTTGGTACTGTTGCTCGGTCTCAATGCCTTCGGCGACCACATCAAGGTTGAGGGTGCGCGCCAGACCGATAATCGTCTGCACAATCTCACCCTGTTCACCCAGTGGCCCCATACGATTAATGAAGGAGCGATCAATTTTGAGCGTACTCACCGGGAAGCTATGCAAGTAGCTGAGTGATGAATAGCCAGTACCGAAATCATCAATACAGAGTTGCACACCCATCTCGCGAATGCGGCGCAGCACATCACTCGTCTGATTACTCAGGGTCATGAGGCTATGTTCGATCAGTTCCAGCTTCAGGCTAGAAGGCGGAATACCACTCTCAGCCAGCACATCAGCGATCTGATCTACAATACTCGGCTCGGCAAAGAGACGCGCCGAGAGATTCACATTCACCGAAAGAGGCGGATCGCCCGGAAACTCGCGTTGCCAATTGCTCGCCTCAAGACACGAGGTGCGCAACACCCACCAACTGATCGGCACAATCAGGCCGGTCTCTTCGGCAATATCGAGGAACGCACCGGGGTAGAGTAGCCCACGTTGCGGATGTTGCCAACGGATAAGTGCCTCAAAACCGATCACGGTGCCGTGTTCAAGCGACATAATCGGCTGGTAGTGCAGGCGCAATTCACCCGCCCCCAACGCGCCACGCAGATCGCTCTCCATCTGCAACTTCTCCATCGCCTGGGCGTGCATCGCCGGGGTAAAGATGACATGGCGCGCCTTACCGCCCATCTTGGCGTGGTACATGGCCGTATCGGCATCACGGATCATCTCCGTTGCACTCGTGTACTGAAGATCGCTGGTGGTTACCCCAATACTGGCGGTACTAATGGTGCGGTGGCCCCCAAGCTGAATCGGTTCGGCGATACTCGCATGGATGCGCTCGACAATCGCCTGGATCATCTGGAAATCGGCAATGTCCTCGATCAGAATGGTAAACTCGTCGCCGCCGATACGTGCCACGGTATCACTAGGGCGCAGGCAACCCAGGATACGTTGCGCCACCGCAATCAAGAGCTGGTCACCGGCGGTATGGCCAAGGCTATCATTGATCGTCTTAAAGCGATCCAGGTCAATAAAGAGCACCGCGAAGCGCCGTTCAGGATGGCGGCGGCTGATCGTAATGGCCCGTTCGAGCCGATCAAGAAAGAGACCCCGGTTAGGCAGGCCGGTAAGGAGATCGTGGAGCGCATCGTGCTGGAGTTGCTGTTCGGCGGCGCGGCGCAAACTAATATCGGTCTGCGAGCCAGCGATGCGCAACACCTGATCATTCTCGTCCCACACCGCCAAACCGCGACAGAGCACCCAACGGTAGCTTCCGTCGTAGTTGCGGATGCGGTACTCATGCTCAAACGAATCGAGTAGGCGGCGGAAGTGAGCCGCCAGCCGCACCTTGAAGAGTTCCTGATCATCAGGATGAATCAGGTGCATCCACTCTTGGGGGTTGTTGCCAATATCCTCATCACGATAGCCCAGCATACTCTTCCAGCGCGTTGAGAGGAAGAGATGGTTATTCGGCACATCCCAATCCCACAGCCCATCATTTGCGCCACGTGCCGCCAGCGCATAACGCTCCTCGGAACGTTCCAACTCCACTGCCCGCTCGGCGATCTGGCGCTCCAACTCGGCACGTTGGCGGCGCTCCTGATCCTGGAGCCGCTTCTTGGCCAAACTGACACTCACTTTGGTTTGTAGCAAGAGCGGGTTGAAGGGCTTAAAGAGATAGTCCTCGGCTCCCATCTGGATGCATGTCACCACATGTTCAATGTTAGTATCCCCAGAGATGATCACAACCGGCAAATCACTCAGGTGAGGATCATGCTTAATAACCCGCAACACCATCGCCCCATCAACTTCGGGCATCACCATATCAAGCAGCACCAAGTCGAAGTTCTGGATTCGTAATAGGGCGAGAGCGTCTTTGCCATTCGCAACGCAGGTGACATCATGCCCCTGCTGCATGAGCTGACGGCTAATCATGTTGCGGATCGTTTCGTGGTCATCAACGACGAGAATGCGTCCGAAATCCATGAGATCAGCTCCCTTAGGAGAGGGTTGCGGGTGAGTATGTTGGAACGAGTATCAGGAAGCCATGAGGTTAGGAGGCAGGAATGAGCGAAGAGGCTCGCCGCTCCTTATACGAATTATAAACTAGTTTTTTGTACCCAGCCCGTAAACGGGCGGGCTACCATA
>NZ_GL501404.1:2504143-2515900 GCF_000152145.1 Oscillochloris trichoides DG-6 | reverse complement strand
CGAGGCCGCGCAGGCGGCCTTCGCCGGGTGATAGCCCGCCCGTTTACGGGCTGGGTGGCGGTAGCCGACAACGTCGACGTGGCCCTACTTCAGATGGTGCATTATACCTGTCTGGTATTACGAATGACGCGACGGCCCCTTGGGCCGTCGCGTCATTCGTAATGCGAGAGCTACGTTATCTCTACCCACGCCGCGCACTGATGGCGCAGCTTGCGATCTTCCCCTCTAGGGCGCTCGTAACTGCCTCGCTGAGGCTGCCCCGCTCGCTCATCTGGAGGCGCAGATCATCCAGCGGGTAGCGCTCAGTAATCACTAGCTCGATCTGACTGAACCCCGCCGCCTCCAGCAGTTCGCGGTAGTGGCGCATGGTGAGTGCGCCCGCAATACAGCCGACCCAACTCAACGCGGTCCGCAGTTCGGCTTCGGAGACGGGGATGGTGTCCAGTTCACCATCAAAAACAATGTCCGAAACTGCCAGCCGCCCACCGGGGCGTAACACCCGAAAGGCATCGTTCAGGACTTGGCCCTTATCAGGAGCCAGATTGATCACGCAGTTGGAGATGATCACATTCACACTCTGGTCGGGCAACGGGATGGCCTCGATGTCGCCTTTGAGGAAGCTAACATTGGTGGCACCGACCTTCTCGGCATTACGCCGGGCTGTCTCCAACATCGCATCGGTCATGTCGAGGCCATAGACATACCCACTCGCCCCGACTTGGCGTGCGGCCAACAGCACCTCCAACCCGCCTCCCGATCCCAGATCGAGAACCACTTCACCCGGTTGTAGCTTCGCCAGCGCCAGCGAATTCCCACAGCCAAACGAGGCTGTCACCATATCACTCGGCAGCGTCGCTATCGTCTCGGCTCCATACAGCGCAATCTCGGTATTGGTTGGCCCACCAACATCCATCAGTTGAAGCACAACAACCGCTTGCCTGTTGAATGGCTTGGTCGTAGTGGTTGCGCACGGCATCCTTAATCGCGTTGGGATCGTTACTGATCTGGCTCATGGTTGGCTCCTCATATTGATAGACTTCGATATAACCACCACAAAAAAACTCCCTAACGTAAGAGACTGAGATGCTGGAGCAGCCGCTCGCGCAGGCTCTCTAGCGCTTCGCTGCGCACAAAGTAATAGGCCCACAACCCTTGCCGCTCAACCCCAATCAATCCCGCCTCGCGCAGCAGTTTCAGGTGGTGCGAGATAGTCGGCTGCTTCACGGGCAGTGCAGCCTCAAGATCGCACACACAGACATGCCCGGCCCGCTGGGCCAACATGTCGAGGATCTGAAGCCGAATCGGGTGCCCCAGAATAGCCAGATCTGCGCTCAGCGCCTGGGCCAACTCGCCACTGATGCGCGGCTGCATGCCGGGGTTGCAGCAGCCATCCGGGCGCTCTGGGGGTGGGTCATGATCGGGGCGCATCGTTCCTCCTCGTTACTGATATGGGGAGTATACGGGATATATTGAAGAATGTCAATATAGTAATCGCTAATCGCGGGGGCGGCTATGCCGCCCCCGCAGATCTCTACCCGATCAGATTGCGCAAGGCTGGTTCCAACTGTGGGTAACGGAACTGGTAGCCGAGTGCCTGCGCCTTCTTGGGCAGCACGCGCTGCCCATAGACGACCAGATCGGCCATCTCGCCCAGCACCACCCGCAAACTAAACTCTGGTACCGGCATCCACGAGGGCGAACCCATCACTTTGCCCAGGGTTGAACTGAAACTGCGGTTGGTCTGGGGTGAGGGGGCCACCGCATTGATCGGCCCGCTCGCATCTTCATGTTCTAACGCCAGCAGATAGATGCCTACCAGATCATCCGGGTGAATCCAGGAGTAGTATTGGGTACCCGGCAAGACCGGCCCGCCGACGCGCAGCTTGAAGGGCTGCATGATCTGCGGTAAGACCCCATTCTCTGGATCAAGCACCAGCCCGGTGCGCATGCAGGCTACGCGTACCCCAAACTCCTGCGCTCGCAGCGCCTCGCGCTCCCAGTCCACACACACCTTGGCCAAGAAGTCGCTGCCTGCGCTGGCCTGTTCATCCAGCGGGGTCGAGTCGCGGAAGCCGTAGTAGCCCACCCCCGAAGCGGAGAGCAGCACCTTGGGGCGGGTGGTGGCCGCTGCCATGGCCTCAACAATCCCGCGTGTGCCGATGATGCGGCTATCATAAATGTTGGCCTTGATCGAAGGCACCCAACGTTGCCCCAGAATGCCCTCGGCAATCGGTGCGCCCGCGAGGTGGATGACTCCATACGCTCCGTTGATGCTGGCTGCCCATGCCCCGGTAGTGGTCGGTGCCCAACGTACATACTCCGCCGCTCCCGGCAATTGCTCGCGGGCCTTCTGCGGGTTGCGCGAGAAGATTACCACTTCATAGCCCTTCATCACCAGGGCCAGGAAGAGCCGCCGCCCGATCACCCCGGTCGCGCCGGTGACGATGACCCGTTTTGTTTCACTCATACTTGTACTCTCATCCCGTTAGCGCACCAGCTTTTTATAGGTAATGCGGTGCGGGCGCTCGGCATCCACACCTTTGCGCCGCCGGTAGTCGGCCACATACTCCGAGTAGGTGCCGGGGAACCAGAAGGCTTGGCTGTCACCCTCGAAGGCCAGGATGTGGGTGGCCACACGATCCAGGAACCAACGGTCGTGCGAGATGATCACCGCGCACCCGGCAAAGTTCTCCAGACCTTCTTCCAAGGCGCGCAGCGTATGCACATCCAGATCGTTGGTCGGCTCGTCGAGCAGCAACACATTCGCGCCCGACTTGAGCATCTTGGCCAAGTGTACGCGGTTACGCTCGCCACCCGAAAGGGTACCGACCATCTTCTGCTGATCCGAACCCGCAAAGTTGAAGCGCGAGACATAGGCCCGTGAGTTGACCTGCCGGTTGCCCAACATGATAATATCGTGGCCGCCCGAAATCTCCTCCCACACCGTCTTCTGCGCATCCAGATCGTCGCGACTCTGGTCCACGTAGCCCAACGTCACCGTAGAACCAACCGTCAGGCTGCCCGCATCGGGCCGATCCTGGCCGACAATCATGCGGAAGAGCGTCGTCTTACCCGCCCCGTTGGGGCCAATGATGCCCACGATGCCACCGGGGGGTAGCTCGAAGCTCAGGTTATCATAGAGCAGGCGTTCGCCAAAGGCTTTGGCCACTCCCTCAGCACGAATGACAATATCACCCAGGCGCGGGCCGGGCGGGATGAAGATCTCCAACTCGCGCTCTTGGGTATCCTGGCTGGCATTGAGCAGGCGTTCATAGGCACTGATACGCGCCTTACTCTTGGCGTGGCGGCCCTTGGGGGCCATGCTGATCCACTCCATCTCGCGCTGCAACGCTTTCTGGCGCTGGCTCTCACTCTTCTCGTCGCTGGCGAGGCGCTGCTTCTTCTGCTCCAACCAGCTTGAGTAGTTACCGCGCCAGGGAATACCAACCCCGCGCTCCAGTTCCAAGATCCAGCCCGCCACATTATTCAGGAAGTGGCGGTCGTGCGTCACCGCAATCACCGTACCCTTATACTCCTGCAAATGGCGCTCCAACCAGGCCACCGACTCAGCATCGAGGTGGTTGGTTGGCTCATCAAGGAGCAGAATATCGGGAGCCTGGAGCAACAGGCGGCAGAGTGCCACGCGGCGGCGTTCGCCCCCGGAGAGGACAGAAATGGGCGTGTCGCTGGGCGGGCAGCGCAGCGCATCCATGGCCAGATCGAGCTTACTATCAATATCCCAGCCATCGAGGTGATCGAGCTTCTCCTGCACCTCAGCCTGTTCGGCCAAGAGCGCATCATAATCGGCATCCGGCTCGGCAAACTTCTCGTTAATCGCCTCATAGCGCCGGTGGAGATCCACCACCTCAGCCGCACCCTCCTCAACAATGTCGCGCACAGTCTTGTTGGGATCGATCTGTGGTTCCTGCTCCAAGAAACCAATCGTAAACCCCGGCGAGATGACCGTCTCACCAATAAAGTCGCTATCCACCCCGGCGAGGATGCGCAACAGCGAACTCTTCCCCGAACCATTAGCCCCGATGACACCGATCTTGGCCCCGTAGAAGTAGGAGAGACTAATATCCTTGAGAACCTGTTTGTTAGGCGGGTGAATTTTACTCACCCGGATCATCGAATAGATAACTTTAGTATCGCTCACGAGCACATTCCTCTGCTTATCTGAGGCTCATCCTGAGTCCACAGTGTAGCATACACCGCTAGGATCGGTGGAGGTTTGGGGCGTAGCCCCAAGAACTTTGTTGTTTCTACTCCAACGGAATCCGCGCCTCTAACACTACCCCGCCACTCGGTTGCTCGGCCACCAGCAACTCGCCATCCATCTCAGCCAAGCGGTAGCGTAAGGCGCGCAGGGCGTGCATGCCGGGGCGTTCGTGGGTACCATCAAGCAGGCCCACGCCATCATCCTGCACCATCAGCGTGAACGACTGCGGCGCATAATCGAGCGTGAGGATCGCATGCTGGGCGTGGGCATGGTGCTGAACATTCAGCACCGCCTCTTGGGCCACCCGCAACATCACACTCTGTTGGGCATTACTGAGTGGGCGCACATGGCCCACGGTATTCAGTTGCAGATCAAAACTGCTCTGACGGTTCGTTCCGAGGACAAGTTGCTCAATCGCGGTGGGAAAGGTGATCTGCTCGCCAACGGCGGTACTAAAGATACCCGCGTGCTTCATCGGCTCAGGCGGAGCTTGGAGACTGGTGGGTCGGGGCGGGTGATTCGGGCTTAGGGTCGGGTCGTTTGATGGCGCAACTAGCGGGGTGAGTGGCGGGATCTGATTCATTTGGAAACTGAGGAAGGCCGGGGTGGGGTACAACGAGGAATCCCAGTCACTCTGTTGGGCTGGATCGTCATGGGCGTTGCGGCGTTGCCCCACCATCAACCAGATCAGGGCAAAGGCCAGTGGGATGCTGGCACGCAGCGCCAACTCAAACCACCCATAACTACCCAGGAGGCCCAAGAACTGCATCCCTAGCAGATCAATTGCCACAAAACCGGCTACCATGCCGAACGCCCCGCGCCATCCCCAGAGCAGGGCTGGGAGGATGAGTACCCCAAGCGTATAGGGTAAGAAGGGTAAGATATTCCCCTCGCTCAGCCACACAAAACAAAAACCAAGCAACCCATCCAGGAGCAGGGTGATCGGGCGTTCCTGAATCAGACGCACATACAACTGGGCAAACGCCGTCGCCCCAATCGTCAGCACACCCAATAGGCCCCACAACCCAGCATCACGCGGCAACCTGAGGAGTGGTTCGGCAGGCAGGGTGAGGGCTAACCCCGCGATTACCCAAGCCAACCAGCGATAGGCCCAGAAGAAGGTCTCATGCTGTGCGTGGACGCGCCACATATCGGATGAGATATTCACAGCGATCCCTTTCGGGTGTAGACCAACACCTAGGCTATCAGTGTAGCAAAAAAAGACCCCTGCGGCAACCCTACAAACGCAGCGTTGCATACACAATGGCACAGAATAGCCCGCCCCCTAACAGGCCATACTCCCATACCAAGCGGCGCTGTAAACGCTCTAGCGCATAGTGTTGTAACAGGCTCACCACCACATAGAAGATGACCAACAAGAGTGTCCCGGCGATCAAAAAGGTGGTTGCCCAATAGTTGAGCGGCCAGATCGCCTCGGCAACGGTGATGCCAACCAGCGCTGAGGTAAGTAGCGAGCCAGGACGGGGCAGCCATGCCAGTAGGGCGTAGGCGATCAGGGTCGCACTGACCCCGATCAGGCTGGCAGAGTAGAGGGTGCGGTAGCGGGTGTAGGCGACGGCACTGAAGCAGCCAAAGGCGAGGAGGTAGCCCATGCCGTTGATCACCATCTGGGCGCGCTGACTCACCTCTGGGCGACGATCAAGTGCGAAGTGTTGGGCCAGTAAGACGGTGATCAGGGAGCCACCAGCGGCCAAAATTGCGAGGGCAAAGGCGAAACCTTGCGGCGCTCCGCTAAAGAGGCGGAAGAAGGCAAACGAGGCGATGACGCTGAATGAGGGCAGAATCCAAAAGGTCGGCGCTATCTCGACCCGCAGCGGCCCAAGGGTGATCGTCGGTAAGCGCCGGTTCTGCATCTGTGGGTGCGAGCGGGCAAAGAGATCGGCACCGGCACTCGTGATCACCACTAAGAAGGCGAGCAAAAACCACGATAATGTGATCGTCGGTAGATCTCCACCCAGCACGATGCGTAACGTATTCGGATTTCCATCCACCAAAAAGATGACGGCTAATCCGATCAGGATGACAAAGATGAGCGAAACAATGCGATCATAACGCGGTTGGGCAATCGGTGTCATGGTTATTGACCGTAAAATGCACAGTTTTTCTGTGCATGACTAGGACATGCGGTTGACATCAGGGATTCGGCGTGTTATAGTTTTGTTGATGGGAATTATAACGCCATTGTTGTAGTGTCTGTTCATCAGCAAGGATTCGGTCATGAGCATCCAACCCGACATCTCGAGTGCAGATGTTATGCCTGCCGAGCCAGAGTTCGAGGCGTACACGCTGCTACGCCAAGTCAATCTGATGATGGACACCTACAATCGCTACGATCTGCGGCGCGAGGATCTGACGGTACCCCAGTTTATGATCCTCAATTATGCAACCCCGGAGGGGATTCCGCTCAGTACGATCAGTAGCCGTATGCTGTGTGATAACAGTAACCTGACGGGGATTGTCGAGCGGTTGGCCAGTAAGGGCTTTGTGGAGCGCCGCCCCGATCCGCAAGATCGCCGGGTGAGCCTGATCAGCCTCACTCCTGCGGGGGCCGAGAAGCTGCGGCGCATTAAGCCGCGTCACCACGCCGGGGTGAGCCGCCGCATGCGTACCTTAGCCCCGCAAGAAGTGGCGCAGTTGCGTACCCTCCTCCAAACCCTCTTTGATGGCCTGCTCGATCAGCCAACCACCGAGCCGAGCGACGATCACTAGCTAACGCTCTTCGCGCCGCTGGAGCTGTTCGGCACTCTGGTGCTGCACATAGAGCGGCGGTATCCCATACATGGCGCGTTCGAGATCGTTCACCGCTGGGTCAACCGGCCCCAACGACCAGCGCCCGCCCTGTTTGAGAATCTGCGTACCGAAGCGTTGCGGGCGACCAGTTGCTACCAGCCAGCGATCCCAGGCCATTGCCCGCAGGCTCCAGGCGCGCTCTTCCCCATGCTGGGTTGCTAGACGCGCCAAGACGCGTGCCATGTAGTAGTGGCCTTGCGTCTCGCCACACAACATGACCCAGGCTGCATGGAAGTAATCTAACCCATTGATGATCTGTCCACTGCTATACAGGTCAATCACGCGCTGACAGCGCTGCCGCGCTGCCTGCATGTCAATCTCGCCCGCCTGCGACTCGATGGCTTCACGGGCGAGCCGGGCGAGTTCGACGCTGGTGGATTCTTCTTCTGGGATCGGCGATTCGTCATCGTCCATAGATGCTATCCTTGCTTGGGGCTGCGCCCCAGACCCTCCGGTGGGGGTGCGGGGGCGGCGCAGCCGCCCCCGCAGATCTTTTTTTGTGGTGTTGTGGCGGCGTAGCCGCCACAACACCACAAAAATTAGGGCTTGGGGCGCAGCCCCAAGGGGTGTCGTTGGTAGTGTACCAAGCCAGCATTGAAAATGCAAAATCACTGCCACATACGGATCGTCCCGTCTACCCCACCCGAAATGAGCAGATCCCCATCGGGGCTGAAGGCAACCCGCAACACACTGCCCGCATGGCCGTTCAACACTTGCAGTACGGCCCCATCACTCACCCGCCAGATCCGAATAGTGCTGTCTACCCCCGCCGAAACAACGGTCTGCCCGTCTGGGTGGATGGCTACCGAGCGGACGGCATTCTGATGCCCGCGCAGTTCCTGGCGCACGCTATGGGTGTCGAGATCCCAGATCCGCACTACGCCAGTACCGTCTCCGCCGACTAGTACCCCGCCGCTGTGGCTATGCACGAGGCAATTCACGCCGCCACGCAACCCCGTGAGTACGGCTGCTGGTTTCTGCTCACCGATGGCCCACAGGCGCACACTGCTATCGGCACAGCCAATCGCCACGCTGCGCCCATCGGGGTGCAGGCTGATGGTCTGTCCACCCACATTGGGTTGCAGCCGTTGGACGAGTGAGCCATCGCGTAGCCGCCACACACCAATGCTGCCATCGCCACCATGGGCGATCATGAGTTGGCCGTCACTACTAAAGAAGACGCTCTCTTGGTAGCCCTGTTGGCTGTTGATCACCTGCACGATGCGCCGGTTGCGGATCGCCCAGAGCTTGATCTGGTCGGAATTGCCACCCGCAAGCAGAAAACGCCCGTCGTGGCTGTAGGCCACCGAGAGCACATTACCGCCGTGGTCATCCAGAACCTCCTCGGCGGCACCATCGGCGGTGCGCCAGATACGCACACGCTGATCCCAGCCGCCGGAGGCGATCTGGCGGCCATCGGGGCTAACATCGAGCGCCCAAACACCGCTGCGGTGAGCGACGATCTGGCGGATCTGGCGTACCTCTCCACCTTCCCAGTTGATACGGCGGGTACCGCTGATCATCTGCAACATCGCGCCCCAGCGTGAGAGCCGCACTTCAAGTTCGATGCGGAAGGTGGTACCACTGCGATCCCGCATGATCAAGGCATCACGCAGACGACCAGCCTCGTTGGTGCGGCGCATATCCGCTGTGATGCGGATGCGCTGCTGCCGCCCTGGGGGTAACGCTACGGTGAGGGTACTCGCCATCACCCAGCGGGGGGCTAGGATCTCCACGCGCACATAGCGTCGCCCGTTGTTGGTCAGTTGCAGCACAACTTCGCGGCGATCCTCCGACCCCAGTTGGCCAAAGTCAATACTCTGCCGATCTGCGGTGAGTTGGGGCAACGCCGCTGCATAGCCTTCAGGATCGAGCAGCGTAAGCAGTTCATCTAACCCGGCATGTTGATCGGTCGCATTGCGCTCAGTAATCGCCCGCATATCCGCTGCGAGGCGATTCTTGCCCCACAGCCGCGTCACCTGATCGGCCAGGCTGCCATACAACCAGAGCGCGGCGGCTTCCCAATGCGCCTCGGCCCAATGGGCCAGCGCAGGCTCATCGGCTAACGCCGCCCCATCGGGCGATTGCAGATCGGCGCGGGCTTTGGGGTTGAGCAGCGTGTCCAGCGCCGCTAGGAGTTGCGCCGCTGTCGGCCGCTGGGCGGGGTCAAAAGCCATGCCCTTCCTGATGATCGCCTCGACCAAGGGCGGGATATTGGGATCAATACTACGCACCGGCGGAAAGGGCGCATACTTCCCGGCCAAAAAATCGTCCATATCATCACGATCCATCGTCGGCTGAAAGCCGCTGATGGTCATGTGCAGGGTGGCACAGAGCGCATAGATGTCCGAACGCGGCACCGCCTCACCGCGCCACTGTTCGGGCGGGGTAAAGCCGAAGGTGCCCGCCATCTGGGTCTCTACGGTATTAGTGAGGTTGCTGTCTACGGGTGTCGCCTTGGAAAGCCCAAAATCAATCACCCACACCCGCCCTTCACTATCAATCAGGATATTGGAGGGCTTAATATCGCGGTGCAGCACCGGCTCTGGGCTACGGCTGTGCATATAGGCCAAGGCCGAACAGACCTCGCGGATGATCGCCAAGCCCTCATCGAGTGGCAACTTCCCACCACGCCCATGCAGCACCCAACCCAGATCGCGGCCCTCCACATACTTCATCACCAGACAGTGCAGTTCGGGCAGGTACTCGAAGATCTCCGGGATATTGGGATGGCCGGGGGTATTGAGGGTACTGAGCAACTGGGCTTCGCGGCGGAAGTTACTGTAGGCTTGTTCGCGGATACGCGCACTCCAAGCCGGATTGGGCACCTGGCGTTTAGCTACACAGAAGCGCCCCAGTTGCTGATCGCGCACCAGATAGGCTTGCCCAAAGCCCCCCTGCCCAATTGATCGCTCAACCACATAGCGCCCGCCGGTGCCAATCCGCTCACCCGGCAACAACTCGGCATCGGGAGCCGGCACAAGCGGCGGCGGCGGCGGCGCAGGGGGGCGTAGCACGGGGGGCGCGGGCAAGCCCAAATTATCAGCCGGTACCACCCGTGAGCCACAGGCGTTGCAGAAACGCGATCCCGGCGGATTCTGATGGCCGCACGCTGGGCAGGTGATCATAATGATTACTAACCACTTCCGCGCAAAAAGATATTCGGCCAGGCTCGAAAACGGGTGAAGAAGGTATCGCGCCGCACCTCCACCCCATCCTCCACAATCACGCGCTCAATCGTAATATCGCGCCCACCCCGCGCCGTATCGCTCTGGCGGATCGTCCCGGATGGCAGACTCGGATCATCAATATAGACCGGCGCACTTGGCGCACGCACCTCATTCGTAATGAACGGGCCTTCAAGGCGTACCTCGCGCTTGGGGCGGGTGCCGTAGAGGCGCACCGTCAAAATCTGATTCGCCTCGTCCACCTCGGTCTGCATGAGCAGCCAGTGGCCAGTATCATTCACAAACTTCAGGTCGTTGACCCCGGTATAGATCGCGGCGTCCATGCCCTGGCCACTGCCCTGCGCACCGAGGCCAAAGGCATCATACCAACTAATATAGAAGGCGTGGGCATGGCGCTCGGTAATCGGCAAACCCGCCCAGAATGCGGCGCGAAAGACGGTGGTCGAATCCTGGCACACACCACCACCCCATTCAAGCTGGGTACGGTTGCCGATAATCGCATAGCCTTCAACAAAACCATTCTCGGCATTCACCTCACCCAGTTGGCGGTTGAAGGAGAACTCCGCATCGGGCGCGATCAACACCCCATCCATCCGGGCCGCACCAGCCCGAATGTTGGTGATGCGATACTCCGCCGATCCGCTGAAGCTACTGCGGCCCTCGCCCACCAACTCGACAATCCCCAGATTATCGAGCGTCGCCGCCGTAATCTGCGGGGTCAATTCATCCACGGGCAGATCGAGGGTGCGGGTGAGCGGTGACGCCTGCATGAGCAGCGCCCCAATCGCCTCGGATGCCTCTTCTTGGCGTAGCCGCCAGCCCGGTATACCCTCCTGCACAATCCGCACCTGGCCACCACGAAAGCGCAGACGCGGCTCGGCGGTGCCGGTATCTACCACCTGAGCCAAGCCCTCCACCGCCTGGGTGAGCAGATCGGTATCCACCCGCACAATCAGATCCGCACCGTGGGCCTCAACCCGCAGCAACTCGGCCAGTTTCTCGGCAGGCCAGACCCAGCGTTGCTCACCGCGCACCAATTCGAGCGGGCTTTGCAACAGATCAACCACCTGTGCCTGCACGCGCACCAGTGCCGCATCACCCACAATCGGATCGAGGTTGCGGGTACGGATGATCACCTCTTGGGGCGCGAGCGACTGGGCGGCGAGCATGACATCATTGGCGGTCGCATCAACCAAGACCTGGATACCGGGGGTACTGGGAATACCCACCACCTTGGCTCCAGCGATACTGAGCGCCGCATCCTGGGGTGGGCGTTCGACATCACGCGCCACCTGCAACACATAGTTCTGGAGTTGGCGCTGATCCACCAACACCCGCGGCGTCAGATCCATCCCAGTCCGAAAGATCTGCCACAACTCGCGCATGCGCGTCATCGGATCACCGCGCCGCCCGACCCCCACCGCCTGATCCGCCAAGAGTGCCGGATCGAACGTCAGGCCAAGCTCGGCCAAGGTGGGCCGCCACACCGCCCCGGTGTATGCCAGCGTCACCGGCTGATTGAGGAACCCGGCATAG
>NZ_GL501404.1:2502101-2503759 GCF_000152145.1 Oscillochloris trichoides DG-6 | reverse complement strand
GGACATTGTACCCAATTCTGTAGGGGCGCACAAGTTTGTTTGGGGGGGATGGGGTTGTTAAGCAGTAGCGGTGGTTTTATTTGGATGCTACTCGGTAGTCGACATCGGTTGCCAGTGCGAGAGCGCGTTTTCTTGTTAATTCATGATTATACTTGAAAATCTTTTTTAAATTGTAAGTCAGAACACTTTCTGATATACTTGAACCAATTTATCTGAACACCTTATGAATGTTCTTTCTGTGATTTCTTTGTGCGTATGGAAACAATCTTAGGCGAAACTTTTGTGCTCATCTGTCTTGTTTTGATACATACTTTTTGATGAAAAATATTTTGCTAACCCGATTTAAACGAATGGTGGTTGATACACTTTATTGATAACGTGGATAGGAGAGCAGTATGCTTCGTTCCCACTATCGGTTGTGTTCATGGCTACTGCTGATATCGCTTATCGGGAATTTACTTTTCCCCCTGAGGGTTGCTACCGCAAGCCTACCGGCTGCCCCTGATCCTCTGATGTCATCTGCGCATTCTATTCAAGCTGCTCCTGTCCCTCAAGACCTTCTGCCAGCAAGTGTACCCGCGCTCCCGATTCGTAATTCGGATCTCCAAACTAGCACCGTTACCTCATCACCTACTCATCCTGCGTCTATAGTACTCTACGGAGACTCCTTTGCCCCGGGTTGGGCGGAGCAATGGTCATGGAATACACTCCTCACAGGGGCTGTAAGTACTCCCCGTTACTTGGGTCAATTCGCTTATGGTATTACTTACACCTCTGGATGGGGGGGATTCCGAATCATGCCAACAGTCGGCGCAGACTGGACTAGCTATCAAGAGCTACGTTATGCGATTCACGGTGGTACTGTTGGAGGCCAGCAAATTAAAGTTTATGTTATGCTGGGTTCAGGGCAAGGCATAGATCTCGGCTTTGCGACAGCTACCGCAGGTCAATGGACAGTGGTACGTCACCAACTTCCCGTTGGGCTGTCCGACGTACGCCAAGTAATCTGGTTGTCCCAATCAAGCAAAGCCCTGCCGACTCTTTATCTTGACCAAATCGAACTTGGAAGCGTCGGTGGCGGTATCACGCCTACCCCTACCTCCGTCATGACTCCGTCTGCCACTCCCACGAGTACCGCATCTGGCCCTACTCCTACTCCAACCGGCATGCCTACCGCTGATTTCGTGCTCTACGATGACGAACTGCGTGGGGGATGGGCTGAGCGGTGGTCGTGGAATACACAACTGACCCCAAACGTGAGTTCCCCGAGGTATCAGGGATTAGCAGCCTATGGGGTGCGCTATAGTGGCGGGTGGGGTGGATTTCGACTCATGCCTGTCGTCGGCGCAGATTGGACCAGCTATCACGAGCTACGCTATGCGATCCACGGAGGAGCCAATGGCGGTCAAGAGGTGCGGGTCTACGCGGTATTGGGCTCTGGCGAGGAGTTCACGCTCGGCTATGCGACCGCTCTCGCAGGTCAGTGGACCGTCATCAGGCATCAACTCCCTTCTGGTGGACTCTTCGGCGACGTGCGCCAACTGATATGGCAGGACATGACTGGGTCGGCTCAGGAAATCCTGTACCTCGATCAGATCGAGCTTGGCAGCACTAGCATTGCACCCACGACAACCAACACCCCGCTACCCACGGCAACC
>NZ_GL501404.1:2497263-2501641 GCF_000152145.1 Oscillochloris trichoides DG-6 | reverse complement strand
AACCAACACGCCCCTGCCTACAGCGACCAACACCCCGCTGCCCACGGCAGTACCAACCATTCAACTTGTCATCCTCGTGAGTCCTATCTCCGTGTTTGTGAATGAACCGGTTGTCTCGGTTACTATAGAGGCGCGTGATGAGCAGGGGAATATTGTTCCGGGCTACCGAGGCTGTGTAACATTCACCAGTACGAGCTCCGTGAGCGGGTTGCCTCGCGGCGGGCTGGGCGGCAATCCCTATACCTTTACCGAGGCGGATGCGGGGCGTCACACCTGGACGGGCGTGACCCTGAATACTGCGGGGAGCCATACCATCACCGTCTCTGATGGCACCCGTACAATGACATCAGCACCCATAACGGTCAAGAATGTCACGTTGGAGGTGAGCGTCAGTCCGACGACGGTGTTTGTCGGCGAGCCAGCCCTAAGCGTTACTGTGGAGGCGCGTGATGATCAGGGGAATATTGTTCCGGGCTACCGAGGCTACGTAACATTTACGAGTACAAGTGTCGTGAGCGGTTTGCCGCGAGGAGGCTTGGGCGGCGACCCCTATACCTTTACCGAAATGGATGCGGGGCGTCACACTTGGACGGGTGTAACCCTGAACACCGCAGGGAACCATACTATTACTGTCTCCGATGGCTTCCGGCATGCAACATCGTTGACAATAACCGTCCAAGCCGTTACCCTCAGTATAAGTGTTAATACGCCCTCTATATTGGTGTGTGACCCAACCGTGTCTGTTACGGTTGAGGCGCGCGATCAAAATGGTGTACTTGTTCCTGGGTACCGTGGCCATGTGACCTTCACCGGTACCACGCGCTTTAGTGGACTCCCTATTGGTGGACTAGGCGGCGACATTTATGCCTTTACGGAAGTGGATGCGGGCCGTCGAGTTTGGACGGGTGTGATGCTCTTCAATGCAGGAATACATACGCTTACGGTTAGCGATGGCTTCCGCACCGCAACAACGACGCCTTTCACAATCCAGGAGGTGTTTCTTCGCGCTCGGTTCACGGGTATGCCAGCTTATGTGAACGATCCTCAGATCAACCTTGAGATCGAGGTGGTTGACTTGGATGGTCAACGTGTGCCGGGTTATCGCTGTGCCGTTGATCTGAACGCCTCGTCGGACGTTCATAATTTGCCACAGTCACCGTTCCATTCCGTTGCCGATGCCGTCTTTACGGAGCAAGATGCAGGGTTGAAGGTCTTTGATGCACTCGCCTTTCGCTCCTTAGGGAATCACACTATTACCGTCATTGATCGGGGAGACCCCAATCGCCAGGTGACCACCGAGCCGCTGGAGGTGGTGCTGCCACCTGAACCGACTCCGATCCCAGCCGGATCTGCGTCGGTGATCTACGTGTTGCCACTCGAAGCACCTGTGGCTCTTACCATCCCTTATGGTTGGCTTGAACCGTTCATTGCGCACTTCCCTAGCATTGGTCTCAACTATTGGGAGGGTCGTCCAGCGGAGATTAAACGGGCAAGTACAGGGGCATATCAGTTTATCACGGGTGCTTCGCAGCGTCAGGGCTGGTGGGCTGGTACTCATTACGCTTGTATCTACGCAGGATGGGAGAATCCAGCAACAAACGAACGTCTGGTCGGGGGCGGTGTGATCGACTTGCCATATCAAGACCCAACCTTCACTTGGATTGGTAATGGCCAATGTAACCCATGGAGCGACCTGCACAATAACGGGGCAATGCAGACGTTTGGACCCTGGCTCCCGGACGATGATAGCGCTGCCCCAGCGGGAACGCAAGGATACCACGCCAATACGCAGGCGGGCGGCAACACCGGGGGGTGGATTACGGTCGCAGTGACGGGAAGCGCAGCGAGCTTCTGTCCGAACCTACCCACTACTGGGAACCCGATTGATATCCTCACCGGGTTCAAGTTCCAGCAGGAGCAAGACCTGGGCGTCGCCACGGGCTGCTCGGAGGTGGCACTGAGCTTCTCGCGCACCTATCAGCAGGGCCGACTTGATGGAGGAGCTCTGGGGCCAGGCTGGGTCCACACCTTTGAGGAGCGTATCTCGACGCGCAACAATCTGGCCATCCTGACGACCCCCCGCGGCGATCTGATCGTCTTCCGCGACACTGGTGGGACGGTCTACGCCGGGCCGACTGGGGTTGAGGTGACCCTGGTGAAACGCCCCGAAGGTGGCTGGGCTCTGCTCCACCGCTCGCAGCGCGTTGACCTGTTCGATGCCCAGGGCCGACTGATCGCGCAGCAGGATCCGAACGGCGGGATGCTCTGGATGACTTACGAAACCTACAGCCAGTCCACTGTTAGCGTGGGAGAGTACAGCGGGACACGGCTGGCCCGTGTTGACGCACCCGGTGGTCGCTATCTGTGGTTCGGCTACGACTATTACCAGCCCAATCGGTTGGTCGTTGTCGGCGATAACAGTGGACGCACGGTTCATTTTGGCTACGACCAGCCGACCCATGTGACAACGGGTCGCCTCAGTACGGTGACTGACCCCAATGGGCAAACGGTAACCTACGGCTACGAGGGCGTTACCCCGCTGCTGACATCCAAGACCAACGCGCGCGGCGAGGTGGAGTTCACCAACACCTTTGACGGTGAGGGGCACGTGATCCGGCAGGAGAACAGCATGGGCCAGGAGCTCACCTTCAGCTACACAGAGGTGCCCGACTCGGAGGGGCTGCTGGTTGGGACGGGGCTGGCGCCGATTCTGCTCCAGCGGACGGTAACCGATCAGACCGGGGCGCGTACCGTCTACCTCTTTGGTAGCGACGGCCTGCTGCGCCGCATGACCGACCCGGCTGGGGCCACGACGGAGTATCGCGGGTACACCGCCGCCCGGCAGCCCAGCGAGGTCGTGGACGGTCTGGGACGGGTGACACGCATGACCTACACGAGCCGTGGCCTGCCGCTCACCATCACGGATGCCCTGAACCAGACGACGACGCTCGTCTATGACAGCTGGGGCCGCCCCACGAGCATCACCGACCCGTTGGGCCGTACCACCACGCTCACCTACAGCGGGGGTGACCTCACGGAGATCACCGATGCGCTGGGACAGACGGTGACGCTGAGCTACGGCGCACAGGCGGGCTGGCAGCGCATGCTGAACAGCATCACCAACCAGGAGGGGCGAACCACGTCCTTCACCTATAACCCCGCTGGCGACATCACGGCGATCACCGACGCCATGAATCAGGTCACGCAGATTCAATACGATGCCGTGGGGCGGCCCGTCTCCATCACCAACCCCCGTGGGGCGATGACGACCATGGCCTACGACAGCGCCGACCGCCTCACCCAGATCACCGATGCGCTGGGCGGTGTGGTGGCGGTGCAGTACGACCTGGTGGGCAACCCCGTGCGGCTGACCGACCAGGCGGGCCACACGACCGTCCTGACCTACTCGCTGGGGCTACGCGATAAGCCCGTGGCGATCCATGACGCCCAGGGCGGCGTCATACGGATCGACTACGGCCCGCTGGGGCGACCGATCACGGTCACCGACCAGCTCGGTAACCAGGTGGTTACGGCCTACGACCTCGCGGGCCGCCCGGTCGCCGTGACCGACCCGTTGGGCCATACGACCCGCTACGGGTATGATGTCCTGGGCAACACCACCGTGATCACGGACGCCAACGGCTTTGCGACGACGATTACCTACGACGCGCTGAACCGGCCCATCGAGGTGCGCAACGGGGCGGGCCAGTTGCTCCAGTACGGTTACGACGCCGTGGGCAACGTGGCGGTGATCACCGACACCCTGGGCAGTACTGCCACGGTGGAGTACGACGCCTTGAACCGACCGCTCGTGGTGACTGACCCCGAGGGGCGCAGCACGCGCTACGCCTACACGCCGCTGGGCCATACCAGCCTCATTACCGACGGCAACGGCATCGCCACGCGCTACCGCTACGACCCCCTGGGCCGGCTCGACGAGGTGATCGCCAATGTGCGGCCAGATCTGCCCGCCTCCGCCGACACCAACGTGCGCACCGCCTTCAGCTACGACGCCGTGGGCAACCTGGCGACCATCACCGACCCGCGCAACCACGTCACCACCTTCGGCTACGACCCGCTCAATCGCCTGACCAGCCTCACCGACCCGCTGAACCGGACGATGGGCTACGTCTACGACGCCCGCGGACTGCTGACGCGCTGGGAGAAGGCCGACGGAACCGCCGTGAACTACGGCTACACCCCGAACGGCCAGCGCACCTCGGTGACAGCACCGAACCTGAGCATTGGCTACGGCTACGATGCGGCCGGGCGCATGACGACGATGACCGACGCGAGCGGGATAACAACCTTCGCCTACGACCAGGCGAGCCGACCACTGACCGTGACGCTCTCGCTCGGTGGCAGTGTGGGCTACCGC
>NZ_GL501404.1:2494943-2496561 GCF_000152145.1 Oscillochloris trichoides DG-6 | reverse complement strand
TACCTCCGCGCCCGCTTCTATCACCCCGGCATGGGCCGCTTCCTCACCCCCGACTCGCTCATCCCTGACCCGCGCAACGGCCAAGCATGGAACCGCTATGCTTACGTCATCAACGACCCGCTGAACTACACGGATCCGAGCGGGCACATCTACGTTCCGATTATGGCGCGCTTAATGGTAGTAGCCATGGGCGGTATGTTTGCCGCAGCCGGGGCCGAAGCATGGAACCAGAACAACCCAGATTGGAATACTTTGCCCCAATGCGGATGTGAACCTGTTGGAGACCCTCACCCACTTGCTCTTACATTAGGAGCGACCCCTGGTGCAGCTTTTGGGCTTGGCTCTATGATGGGTCTTGCAAACGACCTTCGGCCTCGTCATGTTCCTAGGGCGGGCTTAGGGATAAGCCAGGCACAAATCGACCGACTTGAAGGAACTATCGCAAAGCATGGGCCCTATGCTCGACCATCAGTCCTGGCGGAGAAGCACCTAAACGAGCTTCGAACAGCAGGTCGTGTACGAGTAGATGTCAGCCCTAACTGGGGCCTTGGCGGCGGAACTGGCAGTTCCATGGGTACACTCCATTTGAAAGCCGATGGTGTACTGGCAGTTGGCACAATAATGGATATAATGTTTCAATACTTCGGCGATCAGGGGTTGTGCTTGACGCAGCGCCAAAGGTTTTACCGCGTGCTTATAGCCGGAGGTATGGGTTTAGGGCTGGGTGCTCTCGGGTTGGTAGCTGGTGCTGGTTTTGTAGCTGCTGGAGTACCTGGTCTTGCAGCAGCCGGTTTGGCGACAGCTATAACGGTTGTCGTAGGCGTGGGTAACGAGGCCTATATTAAGCCTAGAGTTTTCCGGGGTTTAGGTTTGCAGCAGGAATAACTCTATGTCGTTACTGGCGCAACGAATATTTGGCACGTTTTTCAGCCTCCTGATGTTTATGTTTGTTGTGCTGTCATTCATTGACGGTGGATTTAACACCGTTTCAATCTTGAGTGTCATCGTCGGCATCTTTTTGGGGTTAGCTTGCTGCATTGGGGTTGCTATGAGTGTAGCGGTGAAACCCCCTTCCCCCTCACAAAAGATAAATATCGGTATTGTTTCAGTGGGTGTTCTACTGGCTATGGCAATATTGGGGGTGGCGCGTATCTTTGGGGCAACTCAAAATCTGGCCGCGTTCATTGTTCCAGGATTAGGGGCAGCTTGTGCCACTTTTTGTTTATGGCTGGGATGGTTCTTCAAGTCACCATACTCCAGTAATGCTCCGAAGTATATTGATGAAAAGGTTAGACGAGAAGAAGAACTGGAATGGCGAGCATTTGAGGAGAAATTGCAAAATGCTGAAGCAGAATGGATTGAACAACAGCGTCGTCAGCGTCGTCATTGAGTGATAGTTTGCGGTCTCCTCAGCCACGCAACCGTTTGATCGAGGTGCGCAACGGGGCGGGCCAGCTGCTCCAGTACCGCTACGACGCCGTGGGCAACCGCACCCAGATGATCTTCCCCGCCGGGCGCACCGCGACCTACGCCTATAACGGAGCCAACCAGGTGACCGGCATCAGCGACTGGAGCGGCGGGCTGACCCAGCACGTCTACGACGGCAACGGGCGGCTGG
>NZ_GL501404.1:2493199-2494608 GCF_000152145.1 Oscillochloris trichoides DG-6 | reverse complement strand
CACTTCCCATGGGCAATCATAGCGCGTGTTGCAATGACGCTTGCAACAGGTACGGGGCTTTCTCTCTATGGTGACTGGTATATGAACAATGACCCGTCTCGCCAACAGTGGTGGAACAACAAACCTGGATGTAGCTGTCAAGCCCCCACAGATCCTTCGCTGAGTCCTGAATTCTTCCTGGGTCTGATTCCCGGGACAGCGCTTGGAATTGGCATGGCAGCGGGAGGTTTATCCGCTGAGATGAATTATACTCTCGTACCTGGCCCACATAATCCTACTACCCAAGCCCATCTTGATTACGTGCAAGAACAAGCAAGACGCTTTGGGGGGGCATCGCAACGGTATCTGGATGAGTTGGTAGACACTGGAGCAGCACGAGTGCGCAGTACGGTAAATTGGGGCTTGGGTGAAGGCGTATCCGGGTCAACAGGTTTTCTACAAGCGGGTACCGATGGAGTCCTTTTTGCCGGTGGCTTGTTAGATGCAGGGTTCCAAGGTTTCGGAGATCGTGATCTTTGTCTTTCACCGCGCCAGAAGTTCAATCGTATGCTAGTAGCTGGCGCACTTGGCATGGCGGTAGGCGGAGTGGGATTAGCCGCCAGTCATGGTGCAAATGCGGGTCGAGCTGCTATTAAAGGAGTAGTAACGTCATTTTTCGCTGGTGCCATTAATGAGTTGGTTGTGAAACCATCTATCTATGATGGACTTGGCCTAAAGTAATGAGGCAAGGGGGCCAAGGTGGTCTTTTTCTCTTGAATCAACAATATTCAATGCGAGGTGTTGCTTATGAAGCTAAATCCTGAACAAATCAGATGGTTGTTTCTCGGGGCGTTCTTCTTTCTTGGTATGATTGGGGTAGGAATACGCTATAATTGGCCAATGGAGTATCTTATGGGATTATTATGTGGCCTTCCAATTGGCGCTGGTTGGGCTCTTACCGCATACCGCAGTTCGCAGTCCACGCCCAGAAATCATGAAAACGTTCAGAAAAACAAAGTCGTATTAGTGGCGCCATTAATAGGGCTACTTCTTGTTGGTTTAGTGCGTATATGGGGCGGTGAGAGAGCGCTACTGGTGATTGGAGGTGCATCTGCATCAATGATGCTACTAGAGTCTCTGAGAATTGTATTCTTTGGCGACTTTTTTCAATACAAGCTACAATCAAGGCACGAGAAACCAGAAAGCAAGTTCTCTGCGTACTGGCGTCAAGACAGTAATGCACAAGCGAATCAAAAGTGGCAGCAAGAAGCAGCAGAGAAAGAATGGCGCCAATCCCAGGATCGGCTCAGCCGAGAGGAAGCTCTATGGCGTGACCGGCAACGGCGCAATAGACGCTAACTTACACCATCTTCTGCTGTACCGAAAACCCGCCCTATCGGCTGAGTTCTTGACACCATGGGGTAGCTTTA
>NZ_GL501404.1:2488769-2492229 GCF_000152145.1 Oscillochloris trichoides DG-6 | reverse complement strand
ACCGCCGTCCGTCCTCGGCTTCACCGGCGAGCAAAGGTTTTACCGCGTACTTATAGTCGGAGGTATGGGTTTAGGGCTGGGTGCTCTCGGATTGGTAGCTGGTGCTGGTTTTGTAGCTGCTGGAGTACCTGGTCTTGCAGCAGCCGGTTTGGCGACAGCTATAACGGTTGTCGTAGGCGTGGGTAACGAGGCCTATATTAAGCCTAGAATTTTCCGGGGTTTAGGTTTGCAGCAGGAGTAACTCTATGTCGTTACCCAGTTGATCTTCCCCGCCGGGCGCACCGCGACCTACGCCTACAACGGAGCCAACCAGGTGACCGGCATCAGCGACTGGAGTGGCGGGCTGACCCAGCACGTCTACGACGGCAACGGGCGGCTGGTCACCACGATCCAGTAGAAAACACCGCGCCAAAGCCTAGACCTGAGTTTTTGGGTCCAGCCCCCAAAGCTACGGTCATGGAACGAGTTGGAGCGTTCAAAGATAGAGTTATAGTTGCATCTAGGGTGTTACGAAAAGCCCATATGAATCCAGGTGTAGGTGATTTGAGTGGAGGTACGTTTGCTCTGAAGGTAGCGGGGACTACTGGATTGGGAGTGGTTGCAGCTGGTGTGTTTCAATGGTGGGAAGATAACTATGAATGTTTGTCGCCTCGCGATCGCTTGTATCGAACAACCCTTGGTATCGCATGGAGTTTGCCATCCATTGCTCTTGGCGAAGTTATAGGAACTACTGTCGACAAAGCTAAAACCGCTTCCCCATAAGCCTCTAAATTGCATTAGCTCTTAGACTAAGAAGGGAGTAAAGATGGAAGATGATGTTAGATATATGTTTCTGGTATCAACCATTGGTTGTGTGGCAGTTATAGCTTTGTTGGCTTTAAGGATAACAACAAACGCCTCCTTCTCATTATTCTCTGGCGTGCTTATTGGTTTTTTTGTGGTGGCGCTTTTCTTATTTACCAAATTTTTAAACCGGAAGGATCAGTTGGTGAAGATCGTGGAAGAGGTAATAGAGCAAGTATTCCGCTGCTGATCATGTTCAGTACATTTGGCATTGTCTTGGCAAGAATATTTGGCGAAAGATTGTCGCAAAATTGGATTGATGTATTGATTGGGAGTATTACAGCCTTTTTGATCATTATATCTGGGACTGTATCCTTTGTTTTATGGTCACACCGAGGTGAGCAAAAGACATTTTCAGGGCGCAAACTTACTATCGATAAAGATAGTTTTAATGAGAGAATACGGCGTCAGAAACAAGAAAAGATTGCATGGCGTGACAGACTGCGCCGCCAGAGGCAAGAAGAGATTGAATGGAGAGAGAAGCAGCGGCGTCGATAACCCTCTTACCCCGGTGTCGGCCAGCAGGCGAACGGTACGTGGCAATACATGCATGGCGATGCCCTGGGCAGCGTGCGCCTGCTGAGTGACCCGACGGGCCAGGTGCTCGCCCTTCGGCGAGTTGGAGTCTCAGAGCGGCCCGTCGTCCGTCCTCGGCTTCACCGGCGAGCCATCCGACCCCTCAGGCGACCTGCTCGCCCTCCGCGCCCGCTTCTCCCACCCCGGCATGGGCCGCTTCCTCACCCCCGACTCGCTCATCCCCGACCCCACCAATGGACAGGCATGGAATCGTTATGCCTATGTGTATAATGATCCGGTCAACCTGGTTGATCCGAGCAGTATATAGACACACGCCAGAACGACATTTTGGTGAACGAATATTACGTGAAACCTCGTGAATTTGACGGCTTGGGAATACAGTAGAAATTATAGGAGCAATCTGATGTCCATATTGGCACAGCGGTTGGTGGGAACTAGCCTTAGTATGTTATGTATGGCATGCATTATTATCGTTCTGGCTACTGATGGCCTCTCTACTGCACTCGTTCTAGCGTTAATAATCGGCGTTCCCCTTGGAATTATATGCTGCTATGGTTTTTACCAAGATACTAGAAAAGCTGCCTCGCAAATTACTTTAGGAAGAGGAGGTGGGGGACTAATTGCCGCCAGTGTTCTTTTCGCTATAGCCATTCCAGGCATCACTAGGCTGATAGGTGTGCCCTATAGTTTTATCGGATTTACTATCTGCTTATTGGGCATGGCTGGTGTTATCTTCTGCTTTTGTTTTGGATGGATATTCCAGCCTGTGTACCGTAACTCTTTGTCATAAACCGCAGGGGCTAAAGCCCCACGGCTTGTGCCTCAACCCGAACGCCGAAGCGTTGAGATGGACACCATAGGCTGTATGACCGCAGCCCGCTCGCGGATATTCAGCGCCGCGTTATAATCAGCAGGAGCGCGATGACCGCACTGCACACAACAAAACTCAGCCTGCGAACGCCGGTTCGCTCGCGCCCTATGCCCGCACGCATGGCACGTTTGGCTCGTGTAGGCCGGGTCGATTACGCGCACGGTCACGCCGGCCATCTTCGCCTTGTAGGCGATACAGGCGCGAAGCCCCAATTGCTGTGTCGTGCTCGTTGCGTTGGCCTCGTAACCCTAGCCCGCTGGCGAATATGGGTCAGTTCCTCAAGCCCAATCGCCCGCTTCGTGCGTTTTGCCTTCGCAACAAGGTTCTTGCTGATCCCGTGGTTCACGTCTTTTTGATACCGACGCTGCCGTCCCGACAACTGGCGCAAGCGACGCTTGGCCGACTTCGTACCAACCGCTTGCAGCGCCTTCTTGCGCCCCGCGTACCACTGCCGCTTGCGCTCGACGTCCTTGCCGGTGTAGGACTCTCCGTCACTATCGGTCGCAAGGTTGACGATACCCAAATCTACCCCAAGCACATCATCAACTTCTTGCTCAGTCGGTTCGGGAATATCGCAGGTCGCAAGCAGGTACCACTCGCCTTTGCGGTAGACCAGATCGCTCTCGCCGTGCTGGTACGCAAGGAAGGCAAGTTGCCGTTCGCCGGTCAGGAACGGGATAGACAGCCGCCCGTCGAGGGTCCAGATAGACACTTTGCGCCCCGGCAAGGCCCACGACAAGATCCGGTCGTCATAGGCAATGCTGCCATGTCGCCGGAAGGTGCGCACGGTCGTGGTGTCGAGCTTGTAGGCGTCTCCGACCTTCGCGATCACGCGGATCGCCAACTGCGACGACAGCCCGTAGGTTTCACGAATGCTCAGGTAGCACAGCTTTTGCAGGTCAAACTTCTTGAAGGTGCGCGTATTCCACGCAAGTTCGCTTACCGCGTCACACGCCGCGTTCGCCGCCTCAAGGGTGCGAAGCAAGGCGTCTGCCTGCGCGGCGGTGGGGGTGAGTTTGACTTGTGCGATGAACTTCATAGCAAGAATTATATCACAATGGGAAGAAATGGTTACATGATGACAACCAGGAGCCGGACTCGCGGCGCGTCTATCCGAGGACTTCGGCGAGCTCAGTCGAGCCGTGCGATTCCTCCTTGCGCCGCGCCCGCGGCCTACGATGGCGTCAACCGCATCACGAGTATCACTGA
>NZ_GL501404.1:2487650-2488075 GCF_000152145.1 Oscillochloris trichoides DG-6 | reverse complement strand
ATTATGGCGCGCTTAATGGTAGTAGCCATGGGCGGTATGTTTGCCGCAGCCGGGGCCGAAGCATGGAACCAGAACAACCCAGATTGGCATGGCGCACCTGCTTGTGGCTGCAAACCGGTCGATCCACCAACCGTACCGACAGTTGCCTTTGGTGCGACTCCTGGCTTGGCGTATGGAGCTGGCCTCGCCATGGGTCTAGGAGAAGATATCCGCCCTCGTCTCGTACCTAGCCCCGGCTCAATGGTGCAGCAATCGGATATTGATTACTACGAGGTTGTTCTTTCTAGATATAAATCTAACCACTTCCTTGCGCAGTCAGCAAGTAGGAATCTAACCGCGCTTCGGAAAAGTAGCCAGATTCACTTGGATGTGAGTCCGAATTGGGGATTTGGTGGTGGTGTAAGAAGTCCACTAGGCTCCTTGCA
>NZ_GL501404.1:2370329-2486706 GCF_000152145.1 Oscillochloris trichoides DG-6 | reverse complement strand
CAAAGCCGATGGCGTCCTTGCAGGTAACTTGGGATTGGATATGATGCTACAATACTTCAGTGATCAAGGACTTTGCCTTACGCAACGTCAAAGGTTTTACCGTGTACTGATTGCGGGCGGGATGGCTCTGTCATTAGGCGCTCTTGGAATGGGGATTAGTGCTTTTGCTTTAGCTGCGGGTAGTACAGTCGGCAACGCAGCATTGTTTTCTCTAGTCACTACAACAGGGATTGGGATGTATAATGAATTTTTTGTGAAACCACGCATTTTTAAGAATCTAGGCTTACAGCAATAACAATAGGAGCCTTTTTATGTCTCCAACAGTTCACAGGATAGGGTGGTCATTCTTTGCTGTACTTTGCCTTGGTTCGGTGATAGGAGTATTAATTGAATCCGGTTTGTCCACTTCCTTTTTATTGGGTTGTATTGTGGGAGTGGTAGTCGGAATTGTCGGATGTTTTGATTTCCGTGCTGATGTAGATAAGGCTATGTCGATGCCTATTACTGCTGCCGTAAGCGGGCAAAAAATCGCCCTGAGTATTTTGATTGGCGTTTCCATTCCGGGAATAGCTCGGATATTAGGGATGCAGTATAATATAGCTATATTTATTATTGCTTCAATTGGCGTTGCCGGAGCAATTTTATTCACTTGGATTGGTTGGTTTTTTAAATCTCCATATCACCGAAATTTAACCTTTCCTAATTTTATAAGTGGCACATTCATATCTAATGAAAATTTAGATTGGCGTAAGGCGAAAGAGTGCTTACAGCGTGAAGAAGCTGAATGGCTTGAACAGCAACGACGGCGTTAGCTTTCCAAAATACGATTATATAAAGCCCATCCTGAAACCTGCCTTGAACGAAGCGCTGTGCACAGTTGATCCGAGTGGGCATAACTCAGTAATAGCCCGTAAAGCTCAAGCGCTTTAGCCTTGGGTATTTCACAGCACCTTCTTCGCGTAGAATACCAAACCTAGGCATGAGTGGTTCATTCCTAGCTGGTTCTGGTCTCTCATCTGGCTTTCAGTGGCTTGCCGATGTTCTTTCTGCCCGTTGTTTATCACCACAGGATCGTTTCAACCGCACCATAGTTGGTAGTGGTTCCATCTCCAATGTCACGCTGAGCGAAGCGAAGCGTCCCGGTCGGGATTCCTCGCTTCGCTCGGAATGACCAACCATTCGGCATGAAGCCACTACCCCATAGTTGAATGACATATCGAACAAAAATCATATTGTCGTCCCTTGTATTTCCAGTTCTGATGGTTGTATTTGCTGTTTTGGGAGATTTTTTCACTGGTTCGCTAGAACAGTATATTGGAATTGCAGCAGGAGTTTTTCTTGCCTTGCATTTGTGCTGGTATCTTTCAGAACGATGGGATGCCGACAAGTTACGACCAACGGAATCTGCAAGTTACTCTTTTTTTGTACGAGACGAAGTTTTGCTAGGAAATGCCGCAGTCTTGTTCGTATTGATTACAATATTATCGTCCCTTTTTCGAAGAGATGTAAGTGCAATTTATGGCCCTTTTGCTGCTTGTCTTGTGATTATTGGTTCGGGATATATTATTGCTCGCCTGATCATTCAGAAATGAAACTCCAACTTTGAAATTGGCGAGCATGCCGAAAACCCGCCCTATCGGCTGAGTTCTTGATTCCCTGAAGACCATTTTCAAACAACTTTACAAACCGTCCGTTCTCTCGTATAATCACCCCGCCGGGGTTCTTATATACAGGCGACGTAGTCTGGAACACTGGCCTAACTGAGAGTTTCGCTCTCAGTTCTTCTTTTTTCTATCGCCCTGGGAGCAGGGCCACCCGGCTCTCCCACGCTGTAGCTCCCCTTGGCGACCCACAGCAGAAGGCATTGACGACGATGACAGATAAGCCAACATACCTGACTCGTGATGGCCGTGCCAAGCTCGAAGCCGAGTTAGAAGAATTGACCACGGTTGAGCGCAAGCATGTTGCCGAACGGATTGCAGCCGCCAAGGAACTTGGTGATATTTCTGAGAGTGGCGAATATGAGGATGCCAAGAAGTCCCAGGCGCTTCTTGAAGGCCGTATTCGTGAACTGAAACATATTCTCTCACGTGCCGAACTGATTGATGAGGATGCGCATAGCACGGGTGAAGTGCGGGTTGGCTCCTCGGTCACGGTGCGGCTTGAGGAAGATAACGAAGAAGAGACGTGGACGATTGTGGGGAGTGCCGAGGCAAACCCGCGCCAGGGGCGGATCTCGAACGAGTCGCCGATTGGGGCTGCTCTGCTTGGTAAGCGTGCTCGCAGTAAGGTGACGGTGCAGACCCCCTCTGGTGTCATGAAGCTCACCATCCTCAAGGTGAAGTAGGAAATACCTTCGTTGGGGTTCGGGGGAGGCGAAGCCTCCCCCGAAGGAATTTTTTTCTCGTATGTTGGCGGCGAAGCCGCCGACATACGAGAAAAACTGGGGTTTGGGGCTTCAGCCCCAAGCGTGGGTTTTCGGGCTACCGCCCTAGAGGGGCGCAACGCGCCCCTCCCCTCCATGTTCCTTCAATGGTATAATAGACCCACAGAGTCGCCTGCGGCCCGTAACGCCGCGCAGTATAGGGTCACCATGGAGCTGAATGATCTACAGGCTCAGCGTCAGGCTAAACTTGAACGCCTGCGCGATGCCGGTCTGAACCCGTATCCCACGCGGAGTTCCCGCACCCATTCGATTGCCGCCGCCCTCGCTGATTTTGATGCGCTGGCTACGTCTGAGTCTTCACTGACGCTGGCTGGTCGTATTGTTGGGGCGCGCCGGGTCATGGGGAAGATTGCCTTTGCCCATATTGAAGATGGTAGCGCCGGTATCCAACTCTGGATTAGCCGCGCTGAAGTGGGCGATGAGGCGTTCTTGCGCTTCCGTGATGATCTCGATACCTTTGATATTGTTGAGGTTGCCGGGGTGTTGCGTCTGACCCAGAAGGGTGAGCGTTCGATCTTTGTGCGCTCGATCACCATTCTGGCCAAGACGATCAATCCGCCCCCTGAGAAGTGGGCTGGCCTGAGTGATGTCGAAGAGCGCCATCGCCAGCGTTACCTCGATCTGATTGTGAATAGTGAGCGCCGCGACATCTTCCGCGCCCGCGCCCGCACGATCAGTACGATGCGCTCCGTGCTTGATGCGCGTGGCTTTGTTGAGGTCGAGACGCCTGTCCTCCAGCCGATCTATGGCGGGGCAGCGGCGCGGCCCTTCACCACCTACCATAACCAACTGGGCCAGAATCTCTACCTGCGCATCGCCACCGAACTCTACCTCAAGCGCCTGATTGTGGGTGGCTTTCCAGGGGTCTATGAGATTAGTAAGAACTTCCGTAACGAAGGCGTGGATCGCAGCCATAACCCTGAGTTTACCATGATGGAGTGCTACCAGGCGTTTGCCGATTACCGCGATGTTATGGATCTGGTGGAGGTGATGCTGCGCGAGATTGCACTGGCCGTCACGGGTGGCACACTCGTACCCTACCAGGGCCAGCAACTCGATTTCGGTCGGCCATGGCCGCGTATCTCCATGGCGCAGGCGATTCTGGAGCAGACGGGGATTGATATTGCCCAGATCCACGAGATTGATGTGCTACATGCGGCGATGAACGCTGCGAACCTGAAGGTGGAGCGTAAGGGGACGTGGGCCAAACAGGTGGATGAGATCTTTAGTGAGTATGTGCAGCCCCTGCTCATCCAGCCAACGTTTATTATTGATTACCCCGTCGAGTTGTCGCCACTGGCGAAGCGCAAGCCGGAGCAACCCGCCTTTACCGAACGCTTCGAGGCGTTTATCGTGGGTATGGAGATCGGCAACGCCTTTAGCGAGCTAAACGATCCCTTCGACCAAGAGCAGCGCTTTTTGGATCAGTTGAAGGACTTTGCCGCTGGTGATGACGAGGCCCACCAGATGGATGCCGATTATGTGAATGCGTTGATGTATGGTATGCCGCCGACGGGTGGCCTAGGGATCGGGATTGACCGCTTGGTGATGGTACTTACCGACCAGCCCACCATCCGTGAAGTGATCCTCTTCCCGCACATGCGCCAGCGCGATTAACCCACCGAGATGCTGTATCCACACCGATGCACGACCGCGACCATGTAGAGGCCAGAGCATGAGAAGAGTGCTGATCAATGGGGTAGGTGGGGTGCTCGGCGCACGAGTGGCCCGCCGCTTGTGTGAAGATGCTGATGTGACGGTGATCGGTCTCTCCCGTTACGAGCCGCTGGCTCCGTTGGGGCGGGCCGAATGGTTGGTGGCTCAACTCAATGGGCTGCAACTGGTTGAGTTGCTGGAGGCCGAACAGATTGATACGGTCATCCAGATTGATTTTGCTGGTACTGAGGCTCCCGTCAGCAGCCGTGAGGCGGCGATCCAGCAGAATGTGATCGGGACGATGGATCTGTTGGGGGCCTGCTTGCGCGCCGGGGTGCAGCAGGTGGTGGTACGCAGCCACAGTTGGGTCTATGGGGCTAGTCCGCTCAATCCGATGATGATTGATGAGCGTCGCCCCGTTGCCCGTAGTGGCTTGCGCGGCTTCTTGCGTGATCTGGCCGAAGTTGAGATCTTTATGGGCGAGTTTGCCGAGCAACACCCCGATATGCGGGTGGCCTCGTTGCGTATGGCTCCCCTGGTGGGCGGCTGGTCATCGCTGATAGACTACTTCTCCCAGCCGTGGCCGCGCATGCTGATCGGCTTCGATCCGGTGATACAGTTACTCAGCATCAATGATGCGGTGGAGGCGCTGGCCCACTTTGCCCTCAACCCATGTTCTGGCCCCTACAATCTCGCTGCTGATGATGCGGTCTGTATTTCACAGGCCATCCGCCTGTGTGGCCAGTTGCCCTCGCCAACCATCGAGTCCATGATCGTGCGCTCGAAGCGTGATGTGAGCCGCGATCAGCCCCAGTATTGGCCGGTGGATGTCAATTTTATGCGCCACACCTGTGTGGTAGATACCCACCGCGCCAAGCATGAGATGGGTTGGGCACCCCAGTATGGAGCCGCAGACTCGATCATTGCCACGCGCCAGAACGGCCAGGCTCCGCCGGATCGCGAAGCCTCCGAGGCGGCCCTGCGTGCATTCCTTAACCGAAAGAGGTAGTCTGTGTCAGAATCGATTGAGATTGAGGTGGCGGGTTCTGCGCCAACTCCACCTGTATCCGTTGAAATTGATGTGAGTCATGCACCTGCGGAGGCCGAGCCGACCCCGGCGCAGCCTAACAAGCGGCGTAGTCGCAAGCGGGCAAGTGCCGAGGTTCCCGTGCAGCCGAATCCAGAGCCGGAGCCTAGCCCCGCACCGCCACCCCCACCCCATCCGGCCTCGGCGTGGAGTACCCAACCCAGCGAGGATCTCTTCGAGGTGGAGTTGGAAGTGCGTAACCGCGCTGCTCAGGCCGAAGCCCCATCCTCTTCTTCCCTAGGCGATATTGCCGCTGGCTTGCTCAGCCTAGTCGGCGAGAACATGCGCCGCATGACCGAAGAACAGGTCGGCAAGGTGAACGAGATGCTGGGTGGCACCGACTTGCGCGATTACCTCGATCCAGATTTCTGGAAGGGCATCGGCATGGTGCTTCAGTATCAGGTGCAGGAGCAGGTAGATTTTATCAAGCGGCGCGCACGCGGCGAATATACGATTGACCCTTACGGCCTTGATCCCGACATCATCGAGATTGTGCGCCCGTTTGTCTCGTTCATGTACCACACATGGTGGCGGGTGCAGGCCCAGGGGCTAGAGAACGTCCCGGCGCAGGGCCGGGCGCTACTCGTAGCGAACCATAGTGGGGTGTTGCCCTGGGATGGGGCGATGATCGCATCGGCAGTGGCCAGCGAACACCCGCTACAGGTGGGGCGTGTGGTGCGCAGCCTGCACCTGCACTGGTTTACGACGCTGCCCTTCATTGCCCCGGCGCTGGCGGCAACCGGCCAGGTGCCGGGCCTACCAGAGAATGCGGTGCGCCTGCTCGAAAATGACGAGTTGGTGTGTGTCTTCCCCGAAGGCATTAAGGGGGTGGGCAAACTCTATAAGGATCGCTACAAACTGGCCCGATTCGGGCGGGGCGGCTTCATTCAGGTTGCGTTGCGCACGGGTGCCCCGATTGTGCCGGTAGCGGTGGTGGGGGCCGAGGAGATCTACCCGATGTTGCACAACGCCGAGTCTATCGCCAAGATGCTCGGCTTCCCCTACTTCCCGATCACGCCCTTCTTCCCCTGGCTGGGCCTACTGGGCACGATTCCGCTGCCAACGCGCTGGAACATCACCTTCTGTCCGCCCATCTCCACCGAGGAGTATGGCCCGCGTGCCGCTGATGATCCGCTTACGGTGCTCTCCCTCGCCGAGCGGGTGCGCGATACGATTCAGGAGACGATCAATACGCGTCTGGCGGAACGTACTTCGATCTTCTAGGCGAGATCGTTTTTTGGGGTGTTTGGCGGCGTAGCCGCCAAACACCCCCAAAATGATCTTCGGGGGCGGCGCAGCCGCCCCCGGAGATCATTTTGTTGTGGTGTTTTGGCAGCTTCGCCGCCAAAACACCACACAAATGGGGTTTGGGGCGTAGCCCCAAGAACTTTGCCCATACCCTGACTTTGCCCATTCCATGCTTGACAGTGCCTAACACGCATAGTATAGTCTACACACGAATAGTCAATATTGACTAACTATGAGGTGCCTATGTCAACCACCAAAACGGGATCATCACTACGCATGGTACTGACGGTGCTCTTTCTGGGCGTACTGATGGGGGCGCTCGATATTGCCATTGTTGGCCCGGCCCTACCTGCACTACGCGAATGGTTTAGGATTGATGACCGGGCCGGGGCATGGATCTTTACCATATATGTCTTTTTCAATCTCTTGGGTGCCCCACTCATGGCCAAGCTCAGTGATCGCTATGGGCGGCGGCCAGCCTATATGCTTGCGGTGGGTCTCTTTGCGCTGGGATCAGCGTTAGCAGCAATGGCTCCGAGCTTTCTCGTGTTGCTCTTAGGGCGTTCACTTCAGGGGCTTGGTGCGGGTGGTATCTTCCCGGTGGCGAGTGCCGTGGTAGGCGATAGCTTTCCCGCTGATCGCAAGGGATTTGCGCTGGGCATGATCGGTGCTGTCTTTGGTTTGGCCTTTCTCTTTGGGCCAATTGTGGGCGCATTGTTGCTCAGTATCAGTTGGCAATGGATCTTTCTGATTAACCTGCCGCTTGCCGCATTGGTGCTTATCTTAGGCTGGATGACGTTGCCAACCACGGGCGCGACCCAACCGCAACCCTTCGATACCCTCGGTTTAATAACGTTAACCCTCCTGCTCGGCGGCTTGACCGTTGGAGCGAGCAACATTGATGCCAATAACCTTGTCGGTAGCTTGATGAGTCCATTAGTTTGGCCCTTCTTCGTGGTTGCGGTTCTCTCCATTCCCGCCTTCTGGTGGGCCGAAGGGCAGGCAGCCGATCCGCTCATCCGGCGTAGCCTGATCAGCACGCCCCAATTAGCCCTAGCAAATACGATTACGGCTGGGGCGGGGCTTGGTGAAGGGGTGATTGTCTTCTTGCCGAGTTTGGCGGTTGCAGCCTACGGGGTGAGTGAGAGTACCGCCAGTTATATGACCTTACCAGTGGTACTGGCGATGGCGGTTGGTTCACCCGTAGCGGGCCGTCTTCTGGATAAGATCGGTTCACGGATCGTCGTCATTGGTGGCGCATTACTCTTGAGTTTCGGAATGCTGCTGCTCGGACTCTTCGGTGGGCAACTCTGGGCCTTCTACGTTGCGAGTTGCTTGATTGGTGCCGGTTTAGCGAGTCTGATTGGCGCACCGATTCGCTACATTATGCTCAATGAGGCCCCACCCGAAGATCGCACGGCTGCCCAGAGTGCCGTTACGGTCTTCACCGGGGTTGGGCAGTTGTTTAGTGGTGCGCTTGTGGGTGCGGTGGCGGCGAGTGCGGGGGGCGGTCTTACGGGGTATACAACAGCCTATGTGGTGAGTGCCGTTCCCGCCTTTGTCTTGGTTGGGCTTGCCTTTGGTTTGCGCCGACGGGTGAGCAAGGAAAAAACCGTTGTGCAACCTTCGCAGGGGTAGCGTCATACCAGCTTCTGGGAAGCTCCAAGCTTCCCAGAAGCGGAACCATCCTACTGCAACCCAAACACGCGGCTCACCCAACTCTCCAACTCCACCCACCACTGCGCCAGCCCGCTACTATTCGAGATACGTGAGAGTGCCTCAAGCTGGCCGGTGGCGAGCAGCACCCCCATGATCACCATCAGCAAGCCACTGATCAGGCTGGTGCTGTGCAGAAAGAGGCTCTTGCCAAAGAGCGATACTTCAAAGCCCTTGCCCCGGATCATCTGCCAGAACTTGGAGCCGTTGCCCAGGTGGTTAAAGAAGGTGGAGAGCAGGATGAGCGGTGTACCCAGCCCCAGCGCGTAGATGAAGGCCAGGATCGCGCCTTGCAGAATCGCCACTCCGCTGGTGGCCGCCAACAACGTGAGCAGTGCGCCCAAGATCGGCCCCACACACGCCGTCCAACCCAGGGCGAAGGTGGCCCCATAGACGTAGGAGCCAAAGAGAGTGGCGGCGGGGCGCTCCTGAATCTGCGGGCCAGCAAAGCCCTTGCCCACCATCCCCATGACGCCAAAGATGATCACCACCACCCCACCCCAAAAGGTGAGCGCCTGACGATTCTCGAAGATCAGCCCGCTCAGTGCGGTGGCACTCGCCCCCAAGAGAGTCAGGGTGGTGGCGAGGCCCAAGAAGAAGGCCACACTCATCAGAAAGACCCCGCGCCGCCCGGCTTGGAAGGTGAAGGCAAAGTAGGCAGGAAGAATCGGTAGCGTACACGGTGAGAGGAAACTGAGCAATCCAGCTAAAAAGGCGGGCAGTGCCAGCACCAAGAGGCTTGATCCGCCCGTTAGGTAACGCACATCCTGGCCGCTATTGAGCGAGAGCAGAATCAGGATGGTGAAGAGCAAAATCGCCCCTACCGCGACGATCATGCGGCGGGAGATTGGTTGTGCCTGGTGTGGTGGAACAGCCATCGTGCAGCGCTTTCTAGTGCCTAGAATCGAATACCTCTGGGGGTAGTATAGCACCTTCGGTATTTGCCCAAACCCTAACAATTATCCATTGACGCCCCCCATGCCTGTTGCTATAATAATTATACCTGTCATGAACAGGTACTCCTCATCCCGAATCCCTCGAAGCTGTATAGAACATGACATAAGGCGGATTGTTCAGCGCGTTGCGCACTGAGCAGAGCGTCAGATCATCCGCACACCTCATGATCACACCTGCACGTTAGCAATACCGCTCGCTGAATCTCGATCTGAACCGTCAGGTTGATGGTGTGCCCAGTGTGGCGGTTATCTGTCCCATTCACAATCACTTGATTGCGAAGCAAGACCACCCTCAGCAGGAGGCTACCCGATATGACTACACCCGGCTCGTCGCTCATGCAGTTCCTCGGTGAGTTACAGGATCGCAAACAGTTTCGCCAACTCAATTGGCGCGGCAGCTTTGTCGAGTATCTCGATCTGGTTGCTCAAGACCCGAAGGTGACGCGTAATGCCTTCCAGCGGGTCTATGACATGATCATGTCCTATGGAACCGAGGAGTTTATTGATGCCAAGAAGCGGCTGATCCGCTATAAGTTCTTCTCGGATGAGACCTTTGATGGCAATGATGCGATCTATGGTCTTGAGATCCCGCTGATGCGCCTGGTCAACTTCTTTAAGGGCGCGGCCAAGGGCTATGGTACCGAGAAGCGTGTGCTGCTGCTGCATGGCCCGGTTGGCTCCTCGAAGTCTACGATTGTGCGCCGCTTGAAGAAGGGCATGGAACACTACTCGAAGACTGATGCCGGGGCGATCTATACCTACGATTGGTATCTAGGGCCAATTGATGATCCGGCGGCCTTCGATCTAACCAAGGTGCCCGAAGTTGAGTGGGAAAAGTGCCCCATGCACGAGGAGCCGTTGCACCTCGTGCCGATGGATCTGCGCGAGCAGATGCTGGCCAAACTGAATGAGGGTCGCCCCAGCGAGGAGCATGTGCGTATCGTCGGCGATCTCTGCCCGGTTTGTCGCTACCACTTCCGCGAACTGATGCGCCGCTATGATGGCGATTGGAGCCGCGTAACGCAGCATATCCGCGTGCGGCGCTTGCTCTTTAGTGAGCAGGATCGGGTTGGGATCGGTACCTTCCAGCCCAAAGATGAGAAGAACCAGGATAGTACCGAGCTGACCGGCGATATTAACTATCGCAAAATTGCGATCTATGGCTCCGATTCTGATCCGCGTGCCTTCAATTTTGATGGTGAGTTCAATATCGCTAATCGCGGCATCATCGAGTTTGTCGAGATGCTCAAGCTGGATGTGGCCTTCCTCTACGATCTGCTGGGGGCATCGCAAGAGCACCGCATCAAGTCGAAGAAGTTCGCCCAGACCGATATTGATGAGGTTATCGTCGGGCATAGTGTGGCCGGTGATACGCCCATTCCCTACCGCTACCGTGGCGCGGTGCAGTGGGCCACGTTGGAGCGCATGCATGAGACCTTCGCCGCATCCACGGAGGGTCTCGAAGTGCTCGCCTACGACTTTGAGCGCCAGCGCGTGCAGTGGACGCCGGTCAAGTCGGTCTTCCGCCACCGCTTCACGGGCGATATGTACACCTCCTCCCAAAAGTGGGGGGTGGTCGAGACGACGCCGAACCACTCGATCTATGATCGTACTGGCCACACCTTCTACCCAGAAGAGCGCCATGAGATGATGGCCCTCCGGCGCTTGGATGCCGCCTTTGTAGCGGACGATGCTCCGGCGCTGATTGATGTGGTGGCCGGGATTGCGGGCTTTATTGGCAGTAAGGCGCTTACGCTTGCCGATGGCCAGCCGATCACGCGGCCGTGCCAGCCCGGTTGGGCGCGCCTCGATCTGCCGCGCCACGCGACGGCGATTCGCAGCCAGTACCATCCGCTGGCAGATGCCGAGGCGTTGAAGGATCTCATCACGGTGTTGGTCTGGTATGCGACCGAGGGCCATGTGAATGGCCATAATGGCGGCATCGTGATTAGTCAGGCGGATCGTGACGAGCTTGAACGGGTGCGGGCGGCATACTCACGCATCTCTACCGCTGATGGCTCGATTGATGCGGGGGCCAAGAGCGATTCGGCGTGGCGGCTCTACTTGGGGTCGCAGGCGATTGCCCGCTTGGCGGTGCATCATTGTGGGGAGGGTGCGGCCCAGAAGCGCTTGCCCGATTTCCTCTTTGCCCTGCCGCCCGATCTGCTTCAGCATGCCTTCGATGAACTGATGCGTACCGATGGCTCGCGCAAGCTGAGTGCGCAGCTTACCCGCACGGCTTCGCCTACCTACCGTGAGCAGTTCTTTGAGTATAAGACCATCTCGCCCATGTTGGCGGCGCAGGTGGGCACGCTGGCGACCATGCTGGGCTACGATTATAGCGTCTATGCGGCTGAACGCCCGGAGCGCGAGCCAGCCTATCGCATCCGCTTTGTCTCTGGTGAGGGTAAGCGCGGCGGACGCCATGATCGCTTCGAGGCGCGCCTGCATAGCCGCCCGGTGGATGATCTCTGGGTGTATGACATTGAGTGCGTCGGCTTACACAACTTTGTGTGTGGGGTCGGCAATGTGGTCTGCCACAACACCAACGAGCCAGAGTATCGTCGCCTCGAAAACAACGAATTCATGGAGGCACTCAAGGATCGTACCGTGCGCATTGACATCCCCTATGTCACCCGGCTGCGCGATGAGGTGCGCATTTATGAGCGCGACTTCAACAAGCGCAAGGTGCGCGTGCATATTGCCCCGCATACCCTAGAGGTGGCGGCGATGTGGGCGGTGTTGACGCGGCTGGAAGATCCGAAGAAACCCAATCTGACGCTGCTCCAGAAGCTGAAGCTCTACAACGGCAAGAGTCTGCCCGGCTTCACCGAGGATAATATCAAGGAGTTGCGCAAGGAGGCCATGCGCGAGGGCATGGAGGGTATCTCGGCGCGCTATATTCAGGATAAGATCTCCAATGCGCTGGTGAGTAACCAGGAGGAGGGCTACATTAACCCCTTTATGGTACTCAATGAGTTGGAGAGCGGGCTGAAGAATCATGCCCTGATCAGTAACGAGGATGATCGCAAACGCTACCGCGATCTGCTGGCGACAGTGCGCGAGGAGTATACCGAGATCGTCAAGAATGAGGTGCAGCGCGCCATCTCCGCCGATGAGGAGGCGATTAAGCGCCTAGCGGGCAACTATATTGACAACATCAAAGCCTATACCCAGCGCGAGAAGGTGCGTAATCGCTACACCGGCCAGTACGAGGAGCCGGATGAGCGGCTGATGCGCAGTATCGAGGAGAAGATTGACATTCCCGAATCGCGCAAGGACGACTTCCGCCGCGAGATCATGAACTACATCGGGGCGTTGGCAATTGAGGGCAAGACTTTCAGTTACCGCACCAACGAGCGGCTGCACAAGGCCCTCGAACTCAAGCTCTTTGAGGATCAGAAGGACAGCATCAAGCTCACCTCGCTCGTCTCGCGGGTGATTGACCAGGACACCCAAGAGAAGATTGATGTGGTCAAGGCGCGCCTCATCCGCGATTTTGGCTACAATGAGCAGAGTGCTACCGATGTGCTCAACTATGTGGCCTCGATCTTTGCGCGTGGTGATACGCGGGGGAGTTATTAGCATAGCGGGGGTGTGGGGGCGGCGCAGATGCAGTGGTATTCGGATAACAACCGCAGAGGACACAGAGGTACGCAGAGGGATGGGTTTTGCGCTCCCTGTGGTTACAACCTCTGGTTCTTCCTCTGCGTTCCTCGGCGTCCTCTGCGGTCAATAACCGGGGCGCAAATGGATACAATACGCCTATGTCAATGAAACGTGTTGACCGCGATCTGAACCGTTTTCGGCAGATTGTGCGCGGTAAAATCAAGAAGGATCTGCGTAAGTACATGTCGCACGGCGAGATGATCGGGCGGCAAGGAAAGCGCTTGGTCAGTATCCCCTTGCCTTCGATTGACCTGCCCCAGTTCCGTTATGGGGCCAAGCAGGGCGGTGGGGTGGGGCAGGGCGAGGGCGACGTGGGTGACCCGGTGGGCCAGGGTGATCCGCAGCCCGGTCAGGGCGAAGCTGGCTCTGAGCCGGGGCAGCATGTGCTTGAAGTAGATATGACGCTGGAGGAACTGGCTGCGATTCTGGGTGAGGAGCTACAACTGCCCAACATCCAGCCCAAGGGGCGCAAGAACCTGATCAGTGAGAAGGATCGCTACGTCGGTATCCGGCGCACTGGCCCCAACTCGCTGCGCCACTTCAAGCGTACCTACCGCGAGGCGCTGCGCCGCCAGATCTCTTCGGGTGAGTATGATCAGGCCGATCCGATTGTGGTGCCCATCCGTGAGGATATGCGTTATCGCTCCTGGAAGGAGACACTGCAACCAGAGAGTAACGCCGTCATCATCTATATGATGGATGTCTCCGGCTCGATGGGTACCGAACAGAAGGAACTGGTGCGTATCACCGCCTTTTGGATCGAGACCTGGTTGCGCTCGCAGTACAAGGAGATCGAGATTCGCTATATCGTCCACGATGCGGCGGCCAAGGAGGTAGATCAGGAGACCTTCTACCACATCCGGGAGGGTGGCGGTACCAAGATCTCCTCGGCCTACAAGCTCTGCAACCGCCTGATTGACGAGCGCTACCCGGCGAGTGAGTGGAATATCTACCCCTTCCACTTTTCCGATGGCGATAACTGGGGGGGCGGGGATACCCGCGAGTGTGTCGAGTTGCTCAGGAACGAGATCCTGCCCAAAGTCAACCAGTTCTGCTATGGGCAGGTGCGCTCGCTCTACGGATCGGGCCGCTTTGCGCACGACCTTGAGGAACTGTTGGGGGCTGATGAGCGCGTGGTGGTCAGTGAGATCTCCGAACGCGACGACATCTACGATACGATTAAGGATTTTTTGGGTAAGGGGAAGTAGAGACGGCCCAGCGGGCCGTCTGTATACACGCCTATGAAAAACACCCGCCTACCAGCCAACCTAGAGTCCGCCCGCGAAGAGATCGAGGCCCATGCGCGTGCCTATGGCCTCGATTTCTTCCCTATCATCTATGAGGTGTTAGATTACCGCACCCTGTATGAGACGGCGGCGATGGGCGGGTTCCCGACCCGCTACCCGCATTGGCGCTTCGGGATGGATTTTGACCAGTTGATGAAGGGCCATGTCTGGCAGGGATCAACTATCTATGAGATGGTGATCAATACCAATCCCTCCTACGCCTATTTGCTGGAGGGCAATGAAGATGTGACCCAGAAGATGGTCATGGCGCATGTGACCGGGCATGTGGACTTCTTCAAGCACAATATGTGGTTTGCCCACACCAACCGCAAGATGCTCGATGCCATGGCCAATCATGCCACGCGCATCCAGCGCATCATTGATCGGATTGGCTATGACGTGGTTGAGGAGTTCATTGATACCTGTCTCTCGCTCGAAAACCTGATTGACTACCATTCGCCCTATATCAAGCGCCCCGATGCCCACACCCCCCAGCCGCTGGTAGGGGAAGAAGAACCGCCGGTGGCGCAGGGCTTGCGGGTAGAGCGCGACTACATGCGCGACTATATCAATCCGCCGGAGTATTTGGCGGCGCAGCGCCAGAAGATCGAGGATGAACGTGCCAAACAGCGCCGCTTCCCCGAACATTCGCAGCGCGATATTCTCCTCTTCCTCTTGAACTATGCGCCACTAGAGCGCTGGCAACATACGGTGCTAGAGATTGTGCGCGATGAAGCCTACTACTTTGCGCCCCAGGGCATGACCAAGATTCTGAATGAGGGTTGGGCCAGTTACTGGCACAGCACGATCATGACCCAGAAGGTGGCTTCAGCGGCGGAAATCATCTCCTTTGCCGACCTGCATAGTGGGGTGGTGGCGACGGGCGGCGGGCGGCTGAACCCGTACAAACTGGGTTTGGAACTGCTGCGCGACGTAGAGGATCGCTGGAACCGGGGCCGCTTCGGCAAGGAGTATGACGAGTGTGACGACATCGCTGCCAAGCGCACTTGGGATCGCCAGTTGGGCCTAGGGCGGCAGAAGATCTTTGAGATCCGCAAGCTGTATAATGATGTCACCTTTATTGACGAGTTCCTGACCCCGGAGTTTGTGATCGAAAACAAGCTCTTCACCTTCCGCTACAACCGCGACAGTGACCTCTACGAGATCGCTTCGCGTGAGTTTAAGGAGATCAAGGAGAAGTTGCTTTTCCGGCTCACCAACTTCGGTCAGCCCTTCATTTCCATTGAAGATGGCAACTACAACAACCGGGGCGAACTCTACCTGCGCCACCGCCACGAGGGGGTGGATCTGAAGATGGACTATGCCCGCGATACGATGCGCAACCTCCAGCGCATCTGGACGCGCCCGGTACATCTAGAGACGCGCATTGATGACAAGAAGCGGCTGCTCTCGTTTGATGGCAGCGATTATACTGAGCGACGGATAGATTAGTGCTACAGCTTTTGAACTTTGCCACCGCCCGCCTCAGCACCACCAGTACCACCCCGCGCCTGGATGCGGAGCTCCTTCTTAGCCACCTGCTGGCTTGGCCGCGTGCGCGGCTGTTGGCCGAGCGCGCTGCGCCGATTGCCCCGCCGGTGGCCGAGGCGTTTATGAATCTGGTTGAGCGCCGCGCCACCGGCGAACCCGTGGCCTACTTGGTGGGGCACAAGGAGTTCTACGGCTACGAGCTACTGGTAGATCGGCGGGTGCTGGTGCCACGCCCCGAAACCGAACTGCTGGTGGAGGTGGCGCTGGCCGGGTTGGGTGATCGGCAGGCGGCGTGGCGCATTGCCGACCTCGGTACCGGCAGCGGGGCGATAGCGGTAGCCTTGGGGCTACAGTTACCCCACGCGCAGATCGAGGCGGTGGATCTTTCAGCAGACGCCCTGGAGGTGGCGGCGGCCAATGTGCAGCGCCACGCACTCAGTGAGCGGGTGCGGCTCATGCAGGGCGATCTGTGCGCACCCTTGGCGGGCCACTACGACCTGATCGTGAGTAACCCGCCCTACACCATCCTCGCCGAAGTCGAACCGAACGTCCTGGCCCACGAACCCCACCTGGCCCTAGAGGGCGGCGGCGCAGATGGAGCCGATTTCTACCGCCGCATCTTTGCCACTGCGCCCCAGCATCTCCGCGCAGGCGGGGCCATCGTGTGTGAGATCGGGGCATGGCAGGGTGAGATCGTGAGCGCACTGGCGCAGGCGGCCTTCCCCACGGATGAAGTGCGCCTCTACCACGATCTGGCCGGACATGCACGCGTGGTGCGGGTGGCCACTTTAACGTAATCCACCTGTCATCCATAAGCGTAGTCAACGGTGGAGCCTCTTCCTATACTATCACTAGAGGTAGGAGGAGGACGTATGACAGCACTCTTTGTTGCCCTCGGCATTGCCGTTATCACCCTGCTCGCTCTGTTGCTCTGGTTTGTGCCGCACCTGCTCCACCAGCAGGCGCTGCGTAGTGCCGACGAAGCCGCGAAGCTGCGCGATATGCTGCTCGACATGCTCAACGAGCAAGAGGCCGTGACCATGCGCCAATCCCAGCTTGGCTCATCCATTGCCTACCTGCAAGAGCAGCTTGAGCAGATCGTCACCCAGGCGCAGAAACCGGGGGAGCATGGGGTCGTTGTCCACAGCGCCGCCGACGAGGCCGCGTTACGCCAATTGGAAGATCGGATTAGCGCACTTCAGGCCCAGATTCAGGGGTGGCTGGATACACGCGGCAAGGCGCAACGCGCCGCGAGTGTGCAGGACAATGAATCCTGGGCCTACCTGATGAGCCTGTTGGCGGCGATTCAGGAGCGGGTGGGGCAGATCTCGGTGGATCGCGGCAATGCCCAGGTGAGTGTGCATGCGCGGGCGCTGCTCGACGAGTTGGAGCAGGAGATGGCCCAACTACGCGGCATCTCCGAGGATATTGCCACCCTGCAATGGCGGCTGCGGCGTTCGCTGCACGAGCGTGAGAGTAACATCTCCTCGCTGCGGGCGCGCACGAGTCCTAGTACGTAGTGATGAGGGCAGGGGGCGTCGCAGCCGCCCCCGCCCCTCCACCGCAGGTGCTTTTCCAAAACCGTTATATACTTACGTTATTATGGGAAGTACGACAGATACTATCCGCCCCGTGTAGCGTTAGCAAAATCCTATGAGCATCGTGGTTATTGACAATCAGGCGGTTCACTATGAGGCATTCGGTCGCGGCCGCCCGGTGCTCTTCTTGCACGGCTGGTTGGGGAGTTGGCGCTACTGGTTTCCCACGATGGAAGTGGTCTCCGAACACTTCCGCACCTACTCCTTTGATTTCTGGGGATTTGGTGATTCGCGCCGCAAACTGACCCAAGAGAGCATCCAGAGCTATTCAGATCAGGTGATTCGTTTCCTCGATGCCCTGGGTATTGATCGCGTGCAACTGGTGGGCCACTCGATGGGTGGCATGGTTGCACTCAAGACGGCGATCAGCTACCCCAACCGCATCCAGCGCGTGGCCACCGTGGGTGCCCCGATAGATGGCGACTCGCTCTCGTGGCTGCTCAAACTCACCGACCGCCCCTTCTTCGCCGATGCCTTTGCGCGTATGCCCTGGCTGCGTCGCCGTCTCTTCCGCTTCTTTCTGGGCGAAACGAGCGACCACGCCATCAGCGAGATGATTGATGACAGTGTGAAGTCCAGTGCTGTCTCGCTACGCCGAGCGATCAGTTCGATGTGGCGCACCGACCTGCGCCCCGAACTAGGGCGGCTCAAAGTCCCCACCCTGATCGTCCACGGCGGTCGTGATGATATTGTCAACCCGAATCAGGCCGATCTCTTCGACCATGTGCCGATGGCCGAGGTCGTAGTGATGCCCCGCAGCCGCCACTTCCCCTTCTTAGACGAAGCCACACTCTTTAATGATGTCTTGCTGCGCTTCTTACGCGCCCAATCCGCAACCACCGGGGTCAAACCAACCCTGATCAGTTGTGAGACCTCCTAAACGTTGCTTGCGCTACACACAGAGGCCGTTTTCTGCATCCGAATGCGGAAAACGGCTTTTGTGTGTTTACTCATTCCGAACGTAAATATCAAACGTATGTACTGAAATTTCATGGCTTTGTAATGCCCTAAAACCGAGTTGGAAATTCTGAAAGGCGCTCTAGGGCTTCTATATCACTTAGGGGTCTTGACAAGCGCAGTATACTGCATTCTGAAGGCAAATACATCATACCGACATACCATGTAAGGAGGACTGCACACATGCAGAAGACAGATTTTATTAAGGCAGTGGCCGAGAAGGCGGGTGTCTCACAGAAGGAGACCAAGCTCGTCGTCGATTCGGCCCTGGACGTGATTACCGAGGCGTTGGCGCGGGGTGAGAAGGTGACATTGACAGGATTTGGCACCTTCGAGGTACGTTCGCGCCGGGCGCGTGAGGGCGTCAACCCGCAGACGCGTGACAAGATCCATATTCCTGAGACCAAGACCCCCGGTTTCAGCGCCAGCAGCACGCTGAAGGATGCGGTGAAGGGGTAAGAAAAAAAGAGCGGGGTGCGCGGTGGCGCACCTCGCTCTTTTTTTTACCCCTCGGTTTTTGCCGCAGAGGAGCGCAGAGGGGAGACCAAAGTGTACATCCTCTGCGCTCCTCCGTGTTCTCGGCGGTAAACAACCATACCCCCCGGTTTTTACCGCAAAAGAACGCCGAGGAACGCAGAGGGGAGACCCAAGTCTACATCCTCTGTGTCCTCTGAGGTGAAAATAGGGAGCATGAGGAGTAGCTCCTCGTAAAAAACCACCCATTTTCATGTCGCGGTGTGCGCACAGCACATGGATGACTGCGGTTAAAAATCGGGATCATGTTCTTCTACCGCAGAGAACACAGAGGTACGCAGAGGAAAATAGGGTGGGATAACGATTGGGGCGTGTCGCGACGCGCCCCTAAGTGCTGTCAAACAACAGCAAATTCAGTTAGGCGGTGTTTCTGGGGGATAGCTTGCTCCCCTACGGTATCCCCACCCGCGTACTCGTCTCCACCCAATCGTGGTAGAGCGTATCTAGCTCGCAGCCGCAGGTCTGTTCGGCGATGTGCAGCAGATCTTCGCCCGTGACATCCTGGTAGCGGTAGGCCGCGTAGTAGTTTTGCAGAAACTGGGTGAAGCCTGCATCACCGATCTGGCGGCGCAGGGCGTGGAAGAAGAGCGGCGCTTTGGCGTAGTTGAGCGGGTAGTAACGCCCGCCACCCAACTCGGAAGCGGGGGTGTCCAGCGGCGCATCGCGGCCCGCTGCCCGTGCGTTGTGGAAGGTGCTGCGGAAGTATTGCAGTTCCTCCTCCACCGCGTCGGGTTGCCCGATCTCTTCGTAGTAGATGACCTGGGCGTAGCTGGCTAAGCCCTCATCTAGCCACGCCTCGCCCTGCGCGTCGTTGCCGACCTGGCTGTACCACCATTGATGGGCGATCTCGTGGGCGATGGTGACCTCAAAATCATCGCTCGGACGTTTGTAGAGGCTCTGTTCGATCAGCACGACGCCGGGGTATTCCATGCCGTAGAACTGGGTGAGGGCGCTCTGGATGACCTCTAGCTCGGCCAGGGGGTAGGGGCCGTAGCGGTTGTTGAAGGCGCGTAGCGACTGCTCGGCTATCTCAAGGCTCTTCTGGCCCGCCTCGGCCATGCCGGGTTGGAAGTAGCTCACAATCCGGGTGCCGTCTACTACCGTTTCGGCGGCGTGTAGCCCCTGGAGCGCCGCAAAATAGAATTCGCGCTGTGGCCCGCTCACAAAGCGCTGGCGCTGGATCGACTCGTTCACCTCAGTGTTGCTGATGCTCACCCCACTGCCGATCAACCGCCAGCCTTGGGGCGCATCAATCGTTACATCGTAGAGTGCCACGCTCGATACCGTGAAGTCGCCGCGTGACACAATCGGGCGCGTGTCCCAGCCGCTATCGGGGAAGTAGCGCGCCAAGATGGGGTAGAAGTTGGCCATAGACCAGACCCCCGCCTCATAGTTGAAGGCTCCGAAGGTCTTGCGGCTGGCGGCGCGTGGGGTCTGGGCGCGGAAGCCGAGGATGACCTGCGCACTGGCCTCTGGCGCAAGGGGCGACTCAAGCTTCAGGGCCAGGAGCGTGTCGCTGTACTGCACCTCCGAGGCCACCGGGTTCCCGTTCACGGTCGCGCTGGTGACATTGAGCCGCCCGCCAAAATCAGGATGGTTGGGGTAGAGGTGGAAGTAGAGGCGATCCAGGGCGACCCCGGTGCGGTTGCGCAGATCGAGCGTGACTGTCCCGCTGATGCTCAGGTTGTCGGGGTTGAGCGCGGCGATGATCTGGTAGCGATCCCATGCCTCGGCAGCCTCAAGATCGCCCACTGCATCGGGGATGAGCGCGGCGGCTTGAGTGGCGACTGCGGGGTCAAGATCGGGCTTGGGGGGGGGCGTGGGACTCGCACTAGGGGCAACGAAGCGATCCAGCGGTATCCAGGCACTGATGGTCGGTGCGCTACATCCGCTGAGGAAGAGGCTGCATAGGAGGAGGAGGCTACATAGTGTTCGGCTCATGGGGCATACCTTTGGGTAAGGAACTATTCTGGTACCCCGGCGGGGTGATTTCTCCCTAGTATCGCCGGGTCTCTTGTGCTATGCTCATAGTGACGGCTGATGACACTGTACCACAGAAAGAAGGTGGCGCTATGGTGTCGAACAGAGAACAATACGAGCAACCCAACCCAACGGATACGTCTGTTTTGGAGACCGCCGAGGCTCCGGTGCATACCCGTTTCTCGGTTGCTCCCCAGCCGCCAACCCTGCTGAATGAGCCACGCTATATTCATGCTCTCATGCTTGCGACATGGTTTGGGCGGTTGATTGACCCGGTGGATGTTGTGCATCACTCGGTACGTAGGAATTAGTTACACCATGGTAGCGACGCAATACCTTGCGTCGCTACGGGCTTTACAGGACTCGCAATACATCCTGCGGTGTCATAACTGTGACTATAAGTGCAGCACGTTTGGCTTGTTCCTGATCAAGCGTCACCAACGTGCAACCATATCTATGGGCAACTGCGATATAGACGGCATCAGCACCTTTGACTGCTCGATCAGCCGCAATGTCTGCTGCTGCCTGTCCCAATGTGCGGTCAAGGTCAACAAACTCCATAAAGGGCAGGCTCTGTAGTGCATCAACAACCAAGCGTGCGCGGATGGGATCGCGACGTACCCGACTAATGGAAGCGGCGAGTTCAGCTAACAAGAGGGTTGGCACGATAATTGGCACATCCCCTCGCTTGAGGCGCTCAAGCAAAGCGTGACAATCCTCAAAGTTGGGATCGTTTGGGTCAATGTCGCGAGCATAAATGTTTGCATCAAGGGTATACATTGGCAATCGCCTCCCGTTCTAGCGGCGTGATGCCGCAAGATCTTCAGCGATAGTCGGTGAGACTGGCCCTTGAGCCGCAAAATGAGCACGTACCGCATCGAGGGTGGCGTAGGCTTCTTCATGGCTCATTCTCGGTCGGCGGGCTGGCTCAGGTACTTCGCTCACAGCCTCACTGACAAGCGCACTCGCGAGTCGTAACCGATCAGCAAGCGATAAGTGACGTGCAGCATGGAGCAGGATGTCATAGGTTGCTAAAGACATATTGTGGCTCCCTTCGTTTATCACCCCACCAAAACCACATGCACCTCCGGCGGCCCGTGGATTCCTAACGAGAGCGTCATTTCAATGTCGGCGGTGCGCGAGGGGCCGGTGATGAGGGTGAGGTTGCTGGTGCTGGTGAAGATCTCTTCGCCGTAGCGGTTGCGCAGCAGCGCTAGCGCCTCGCCTAGCCCGCGCACCAGTTGGCTGCGGCGCAGGATGGCGATGTGGCACGGGGCAAGGAGCGAGGCCAGCCGGGGCCGTCCGGGGCCGTGGCGCAGCACGAGGCTGCCGCTCTCGGCAATCCCCGCCTCGACTCCAGAGATGCAGATCGCCAGCGGCTCCATGTTCTGGAGGTGGGCACTGCGGCTGGTTCCGTGCAGGTCGCTTGTGGCGAGCGTTACCCCCTGCTGATCGAGCAGCGCGGCTAGCCCCGCAAGGCCGATCTGCTCCACCTCCCAGGCGATGATCTGCGGGCTGGGACGATCTGCGAGTAGGGCCGCGATCTGGGTCAGGGCGGCGCGCTCGTCGGCCACCGGGTAGGCCATCCCAGCAATGGCGTGTAGTTCCGCCATAAACTGCGCATCCAGATCGTCAGCGGCGGGCATGACGTAGGGCGGGATGCTGTGCGGTGCGCTGCGGGCCACCGCTTCGAGCCAGGGGCGATTCGAGGCGAGGCTGGTGTGCAGGTTGGCAAGGATCTGGCTACGGGTCATCAGTTTTCCTCTTCCCACATCTCGCTAAAACTTTTGGCGGGGAGGGTGGGGAAATCGCGTCCCCGGCTCCAGGTGTGCAGCGGTGGCGGTAAGCGCCGGATGCGCCCTTTGCGTCCGATCAGGCGGCTGCCGTTGCGGGCGGCGCGTCCGGCGGCGCGGTAGAGAAAGGGGTTGGTCATCATGCGCTTGTAGCTGCTCATCGCGGCCTGCTCGATGGGGTGGGCTTTGCCCGCCTTGACCGCGTCGGCGCGGTGGCGCAAGAGCAGATCGGGGATGGCGATACGCACCGGGCAGACCTCCTGGCACGCGCCGCAGAGCGAGCTGGCTTGGGGTAAGAGGTAGACATCGGGGAGATCGGGTTGCAAGATGGGGGTAAGCACCGCCCCGATGGGGCCGGAGTAGACCCCGCCATAGGCGTGGCCGCCAATCGCTTGGTAGACCGGGCATGCGTTGAGGCATGCCCCGCAGCGGATGCAGAGCAGCGCTTCGGCGTACTGGCTGCCCAACATCTTGGAGCGCCCGTTGTCGAGTAGCACCAGATGGAACTCCTCTGGCCCGTCGGCCTCGCCGGGGCGCGCCGGGCCGTTGATGATGCTGGTGTAGACGCTCAGTTTCTGGCCCGTGGCCGAACGTGCCAGCACTTGCAGCATGACGCCCAGATCCTCCATGTGCGCCACGATCCGTTCTATTCCCATAATGGCGACATGGATGCGTGGCACACTCGTGGAGAGGCGCGCATTGCCCTCATTCTCCACGATCACTACCGCGCCCTCATCGGCGACGCCAAAATTGACCCCGCTAATCCCCATATCGGCCTGGAGGAAGCGCTGCCGCAGCGCCCGTCGCGCAGTCTGGGTCATGGTGGGGATGTCGTCGGTAGGTGGCACCCCCAGGTGTTGGTGGAAGAGTTCACTCACCTGCTCGCGTGTCTTATGGATGGAGGGGGCAATAATGTGCGAGGGCGTTTCACCCGCCAACTGAATAATATACTCACCCAGATCGGTCTCGACCACCTGTACCCCGGCGGCTTCGAGCGCCTGGTTCAGATGGATCTCCTCGGAGGCCATAGACTTGGATTTGACGATACTGCGCACCTGACGCGCCTGGGCCAAGTTGACGATATAGCGCTGCGCTTCGGCGGCGTCGCTGGCCCAACAGACATGCCCACCGCGTGCTTCGACCCGTTCCGCCAGTTGCACCAAGAGGGTGTCGAGTTGTGCCAACGCCCCGGCGCGGATGGCGCGTGCCGCATCGCGTAGCCCATTGGCATCGCTCAACGCCCGCAGCGCCCCGGCGCGGTTGCCGACAAAACGCTCGGTGGCCCGGTTAAGCGCCGTCTTCAGCGAGGTATCATCAAGGGCCGTATTGACCCGCTCATAGAAGGAGATCGGCTGACTAGACATACAGACTTCCTTTAGTCCCGCATCCTTACTCTGCGCTCCTCTGTGTCCTCTGCGGTCAGCTAACGTGGGATAAAGTTGACCGCAGAGGACGGGGAGGAACGCAGAGGGAAGACTATTTTTAGCAAACAAGACTAGCTACGGGCGTTCGTTGGTCATATTGGCCAGCACCTCAACCAGATGACGGGCGCGGGTGCGGCGACCCTGGCGGCTCAAGCCACCACTGATCTGAGTCATACACGAGGCATCGCCCATGACAATGAGATCGGGATCGGTGGCTTCAATATCGGCTAACTTATTGGACAGCATCGCCTCGGAGATGGCGGCCTGCTTCACCGCAAAGAGGCCACCAAAGCCACAGCACTGGTTATGGCCGGGGAGCGGGCGCAATTCAGCTTGGGCCACGTGATCGAGCAGGGTACGTGCTTGGCGACCGAGGCCGAGGTAGCGCAGCCCGTGGCACGAGTCATGATAGGCGAGGCTACCCTGGAAACTCGCGCCGACATCTTCCACACCGAGCACATCCACCAGATACTCGCTAATCTCATAGGTGCGGGCGATCAGTTCGGCAGCCGGTTCGGCGTAGGGGCTACGCTGGAAGAGTTCGGGGTAGAGGTGACGAATCATGGCGGTACAGGAACCTGAAGGGATGACCACATCACCATGGCCACGCAGCACCTCGATGGTGCGTGCCGCCACCGCATACGCCTCGTCGCGGAATCCGGCATTAAAGGCCATCTGACCGCAACAGGTGAGGCCACGCGGAACATGAACCGCGATCCCCTGGGCTTGGAGCAGCTTGGCCGTGGCAAAGCCGATCCCAGGGTAGACCTGATCCACGATACAGGTAACAAATAGGGTGACACGGCGGCCGGGCTTCTTTGTCACGGCGGCTCTCCTGGGTGGGAAGGTGGTAGGTATTGGGATTATAGCAGAATAAGGTATCTATGCTTGGGGCTGCGCCCCAAACCTGCTTTTTTCTCATAAGTTGGCGGCGAAGCCGCCAACTTATGAGAAAAAAGTTCTTCTACAAATGCGCCATCTGCAAGTGCAAGGTACGCCGCTGGTAGAGCGTCCCGGCACCCACCCCCAGCAGACACAGGGTTGCGCACAGCAATAATGTGTTGGGCACCCCGATCACATTCGCGGCCCCACCGATGAGTAAGCCACCAATCGGCGTACTGCCCGCAAAGAGCGTGAAGTAGAGGCTACTCACCCGCCCGCGCAAGTGGTCGGGGACGCGCAGTTGGATGGTGGTGTTGGCGGCGGTAGTAAAGCTGATGCCAGCGAAGCCGAGGGCAAACAGTAACCCCAAGGCCAGCGGCAACTGGGTTGTGCGCGACAAGGCCCCCAAGAGCAGACTGAAGGCCATTGCCGAGACGATCATGCGTTGCGGGGTGAAGGTGCGCATATAGGCGTTGGCCAGCGCTGCCGCGAGTGAACCAAGCCCCAAAAAGGTACCGAGCATGCCGTAGCTGACCGCATCGGTATGCAGGACAAAGCCACCAATCAGGGGCATCATCACACTAAAGTTATAGCCGAAGGTGCCAATCGCTGCCATCAGGATCATCACCAGCAACACCTCTGGTGTGCGCCAGGTGTAGGCCAAGCCCTCGCGCAGTTGGCGCAGCACCGGCTGCGGGGGGCGCTGCTCATTCTTGATCAGGCGCGTGTCCATCAGCAGCAGGCCGATCAACATGGCCATGAAGCTGGCCGCATTCATATAGAGCATGCTGGCGATACCCAACGGGCCGATCAGGATACCCGCCATGGCCGGGCCGATGATGCGCGAGCCATTAAAGACAATCGAGTTGAGCGCCACTGCATTGGAACGATCCTCCTTGCCCACCAACTCAATCGCAAAGGCTTGCCGCACCGGCGCATCCAGCGCATTCACAAAGCCCTGCAACAGTGCCAGCAGGTAGACCTGCCAGAGTTGGATGATGCCCAAACCAACCAGACTACCAAAGATGATCGCCAAGATCATGGCGATCACCTGGGTACTCAGGATCATGCGGTAGCGCGGCACGCGGTCGGCGATGACCCCGCCAAAGAGCGAGAAGAGCATCACCGGCAGGAACTGGAACGTGGCCACCAAGCCGACTGCGAGCGGCTCGCTGGTGAGTTGCAGCACCAGCAGTGCCTGGGCGGTGGCCTGCACCCACGAGCCGGTCATCGAGACGAGTTGACCGAACCAGTAGAGGCGGTAGTTACGCACGCGCAGCGCACTGAAGCCGCGTAGCAGGCGGCTCGGTGGGCGCGGAGGGGTAGGTGGAGTTGACATAGTGGTTCCCTTATTGATCGGCGAGGGCGTGGTGCAGGCGGGGGAGAATGGTTTGAAGTGCCGCTAACTCGGCGCTGCTCAGGCGTTCACCCAGCAATGTGGTGAGTTGACTCAGTGCCAGCGCATAGGTAGCGGCGTAGCGCTCCTGACCGGCAAGACTGAGGGAGAGTTGGTACTGGCGGCGGTCTTGCGGATCGGGATTCCGTTCAACCAAGCCGCGCTCAACCAATGCCTGCGCGAGTTGGCCCATCGAAGCCAGGGTGACGCGGCGGCGGCGAGCAAGTTCGCTCACCGTCTTTGGGCCGTCACTCAGGTGGGCCAAGACGCGAAACTGGGGCATGGTGAGCGCATCTGGCGCATCCATCTGAATAGTGGTGGCCACGGCGCGGTTGAGTAACGGCAGCATGTCGAGCAGCATCTGGGCAATGCTGGCAGCTTCAGCACACATGGGGCGGCCCTTCGCACAAGACGAAAAAAATATCAGGTATCCTGATAGTAAGGATACCTGATATTTTTGATTTATGCAATCGGGCGAAAGGCGGAGAATCTACACCCGATCCAGCCAGGGCAAGAGCGCCTGATTAAACGCCTCCGGCGTCTCGTCGAAGGGGCAGTGGCCCGTATCGGGGAGCACCACAATCTCGGCTTGGGGGATGAGATGCGCCTTGATCGCCTCGGCATCCGACGGGGGGATGGAGCGGTCTTCCGCCCCCCAGATCAGCAGCGTGGGTGCGCGCACATCGCCAGGGAACGCCTCCAGCGTCAGCCCCCGGAAGTTGCGCGATGCAGCCAGGTAGGATCTGGCCCCATACTTACGCAGCGGTGTAGTGAAGGTCTGCACCAACTCCGGGGTGACGCGCTCTTTGTTGTGGTAGGCCGAGAGCAAGCCCTGGCGCACACTATACTCCAGGGTACACGGGTTGGTGAAGGCGCAGGTTACGGCTTCACCCAGAATCGGCAAACTGAGCGCATTCATCATCACGGTATCGAAGAAGGTGGGCGGGCGCTCGAATAGCTGCATGCCAGAACTGTTCACTAGTACCAGCGCACGGGTCAGATCGGGGTAACTGCGGGCCACCTCGGTGGCGACCACGCCACCCATCGAGTGCCCGACCACCACCGCCGGTTCGCCCACCACCTCGCGGATGAAGGTGGCTACCTGGGCCGCCCAGCGTTCACGGGTAGGTTCGCCGCTCGGCCGCGCCGATTCGCCAAAACCGTAGAGATCGAGCGCGTAGAAGGTGTGGCTGCGCGCAGCATGAAGGGTGATCTGCTTCCAGTGTTCCACCATGGCTGCATAGCCGTGGATGAAAACGACCGGCGCACCCCGTTTCGGCTCCGAAACCCAGTAGCGCATCGGGCCGTGTTCGCCCTGGAGCCAGTCTTGGTAGATGCTCGTGCCATGCGCATTCATGGGCGTGGCGGGTGTATCAGTGGTTGTGGTTGACATGGTTGGTGTCCTTCCAACAGGCTTGTGTGATTGTTTGTCCCTTCTAGTATATCACGATTTGCAAACCTTTTGCACGGGATTTGCAAAGAAATTTAGGGCGTAGGCAATATTCTTGGGGCTATGCCCCAAACCCATTTTGTGGTGTTTTTTGGCGGCTGCGCCGCCCTCCCTAGGGCCGATAACGAAAGATCAGAATGAACTGATGCACCTGATTGGCAACAAAGGTGAAGGGGTAGCCAAAGGGGTAGAAGTTCTGGCTCTGGTCGTGCCAGATCTGGTAGCCCCGGTACTCTAGGCCGGGCAGATCGCGCAGATTGGCCACGATGTCGGCGTGGAGCATGTTGTGGTGGTCGGGGCTGGGTTGCAGGTCTTTGGTGAAGAGGACGAGGTGGCCACCGGGACGCAACAGGGGGATCGTGTTGGCGAAGAGGTCGCGCAGGGCGCTCAGAAATTCCCAATAGCCCAGGTTGCCCAGATCATCCGCTGAATCGGTAAACGGGGTCGCCGCGCCCTGGCCACGCTTCTTGCGCTCGCCGGTCTTGGGTTTGGCCAGCATCTGGGCGTAGGGCGGATCGGTCAGGATCAGGTCGAAGCGCTGCGCGGTGATGGCGGGGTAGCGCTGTAGGTGGCGCGAGTCGCCGATGATGTAGGGCTGCGGCGCAATCTCTAATGTGGCGCACACCTCGGCGTAGCACGCCGCATATACCTCGGAGAGATCCACGCCAATGGCGCTGCGGCCCTCTAGCGAGCAGGCGATCAGGGTGCCGCCCACGCCTGCAAAGGGATCGAGGACATGGCCGCCGCGTTTGGTGAAGAAGCGTACCAACTCGGCCATCAGTTGGGGCGGTTTGGGCGAGGGGTGCAAGCGCCGCAGATGATGGGCGTAGGCTTCGGGGCCACGCGTGGGGTAGCGTGTGCTGATCACCGAGCGTAGCGCGTATGTCCACTCGCGCCCGCTCAGGTCGTTCAGGCGGTTGCGTGGATCAATCGGGCTTGGTTCTTGTGCCTCATCCATCATCACATCCGATACAGCACATCCGCATGGGTGATGATCCCCAACGGCGCTTGGTTGCGCTGCCCGTCGCGGGTGACGATCAGGGCGTCAATGCCGGGACGCCGCAGTGCCTCGACGACGGCGGTTTGGCTGGCGTCGGCGGCGATGACGCCGAAGCGGCGGCGGGACTGGGGAGTCAGTGCCTCCGCCACCGTCATGCCGTCGGCTTTGCCGCCGGGGATGAGATCAGCAACAACAAGGTCGCGTTCACTCAGCAGCGCCACAACCGTCTGCCCGCGCAGCACGGGCAGACGCCCGAAGCCCTCGCGCAGCATGGTATCGCGGGCATCAGCGAGGCGCGATGTCTCATCAACACTGCGGATGTGGCGGCTCATCATCTGGGCGGCGGTGTTGGCCTCCTGATGAATGAGTACCCCCAGAAACTCGATCACCTCGGCGGCGAGATCGGGGCTGGTTTGTAGCCCATAGGAGTGGGCGAGGCAGTTGCGTATCTGGGCATACACTTCGGCCCGATCCAGCAACTCGTCACGGATCGGCCCGCGTCGGCGCAGCCAACTGGTGTAGCGCCCGATGCTGCCATGTTCTTGGTGGTAGCCTACCTCAACCGCCTCGTACTCCAGGTACTCCTCAAGCAACTTGAGTCCCTGATCCCCGGCCTCCGCCGGATCACGCGCAAGCAGCCCGCGCAGGTGGGCAAGGCGGCGGGCAAAGCTGCCGATGATCGAGTGCTCGCTCATGAGATCTCTCTTTTTCTGGGTGGGTTGAACCACCCAGAAAAATCAGATTGGGGCTGCGCCCCAAACCCTATTCTGTAGTGTTTTTTTGCGGCGCAGCCGCAAAAAAACACTACAGAATATTTTCACCCAAACCCTACCGCCGCAGGCGGGCAACCTAACTGCGCCGCGCCGCCATCATCTGGGTGAACTCGTGGAAGAGGTAGCTGGCGTCGTGCGGCCCCGGCCCGGCTTCGGGGTGGTACTGCACACTGAAGCATCCCAGCCCCGCGTGGCGTAGCCCTTCCACCGTCTGGTCGTTCAGGTTGATGTGGGTGATCTCCACCTCTGATGGCAGGCTCTCCGGGTCTACCGCAAAGCCGTGGTTCTGCGAGGTGATTTCCACCCGCCCCGTGGGGATGTGGCGCACCGGGTGGTTCACACCGTGGTGCCCGAAGGGCAGCTTGAAGGTCTGCCCGCCCAGCGCGAGGCCCAGCAACTGGTGACCCAGACAGATACCGAAGACCACCGTCTTGCCCAAGAGGCCGCGCAGATTCTCGAAGGCATACACCGTCGCCGCCGGGTCGCCCGGCCCGTTCGAGTAGAAGACGCCATCCGGCTTGAGTGCGAGCACCTCTTCGGCACTGGTCGAACCCGGCACCACCGTCACGCGGCAGCCATGGTCTACTAGGCGGCGCAGAATGGTGCGCTTGAGGCCAAAGTCGTAGGCCACCACATGGAATTGGGTGGAGCGGGCGATACCGTAGGAGTAGGGCGGGCTGAAGGGCAGGCTGTTCTCGTCCCACGCATAAGGAGTAGTGCAACTAACCACCCGCGTCAGATCTTGGCCCTCCATGGGCGGAGCCGAGCGCGCCTTCTCAATCAGGCTCTCCACCGACTCGCCGGTGGTCGAGATGATGCCGCGCATCGCCCCGGCGGTGCGGATGTGGCGCGTCAACGCCCGTGTATCCACATCACTGATCGCCACGATCTGGTAATCGCGCAACAGTTGGGCCAGACTCCCCCGTGAACGCCACGAACTATACTCCTCGCTGTAGGAGCGCACAATAAACCCCGCCACCTGCGGGCGGAACGATTCGGGGTCAAACTCATTTACCCCGGTATTCCCAATATGCGGCGCGGTCATCGTCACCAACTGGCCGCAGTACGAAGGGTCGGTCAAGATCTCTTGGTAGCCGGTCATCCCGGTATTGAAGACCACCTCGCCGATCCGTTCGCCAGCCGCGCCAAATGAGCGCCCTGCGAAGACTCGACCATCCTCAAGCACAAGTACTGCGTCCATAGACTCCCTAATTTCCATGTTGCCCCCACCCCAACCCGCCCCCGCTGGGGGCGGGAGCCGGATTCCTCCNNCCATCGGGGGGAGGTTAGGAGGGGGGGATCGAACATTGCACATCCCCTACCAATCATCATCGGCTGGCTATTGTAGCATGGATAGACGATTTATAATCAGAGATCATGCACATCCTTCACATCTACAAAGACTACTATCCCGTCGTGGGCGGGATCGAAAATCATCTGCGCCTACTCGCCGAGGGCTTGGTGGCGCGTGGCCATCAGGTGACGGTGCTCACCAACGCGCTGAACGGGCGTGGTGGCGAATACGAGGTAAACGGGGTGCGCGTGGTGGCGGCGGGGCGGCTGGCGACTCTGGCTTCTGCGCCACTCAGCCCGGCACTCCTCGTGCAGATGGTGCGCCAACGTCCCGATCTCGTCCACCTGCACATGCCCGATCCTACCGGCGATCTGGCCCTTGCTCTGGTGGGGCCGCGTACTCCGCTGGTGGTCTCGTACCACAGCGATATTGTGCGTCAGCGCCACTTGCTGCATCTCTACGCGCCGCTGCTGCGCCGCACGCTGCGCCGCGCCACGCGCATCATCGTCTCTAGCCCGGCCTACCAGTGCAGCTCGCCCTTTCTGGCCGCGCACCAAGATCGCTGCGTGGTCGTGCCGTATGGGATCGAGTTGGCGCGTTTTGCCCATGCCGATCCGGCCCAGGTGGCGGCCATCCGCGCCCGCTACCCCGGCCCGCTCAGCCTCTTTGTGGGGCGCTTGCGCTACTATAAGGGTGTCGAGTATCTCATCCGTGCGCTGGTCCACGCCCCCGGCCAAGCCCTGATCATCGGGGCCGATGCGACGGTGCGCCGCGCCGATCTGCACCACCTAGCGCAGCAGGTGGGGGTGGCCGAGCGGGTACATTTTCTCCAAGCAGAAGATGATGCCGCGCTCCCCGCCTACTTCCACGCCGCCGATCTCTTTGTGCTGCCCTCCATCGAGCGGAGCGAAGCCTTCGGCATCGTGCAGATCGAGGCCCAAGCCGCCGCTCTGCCGGTGATCACCAGCGAACTCGGCACTGGCACCAGCTATGTCACCCTGCACGGGCAGACCGGCATTGTGGTGCCGCCCGCCGACCCGCTCGCGCTGGCACGCGCCATGCGGGTGGTGTTGGAGAACCCCAACTTGGCGCGGGCATGGGGGGCTGCCGGTCGCCAACGGGCGCAGATGGAGTTTGATCATACCCGGATGCTTGAGCGTATTGAGGCGCTGTATGCGGATATTATTTAGTAGACATGGTTCGTAGTTACTTGACCGTTTGCCGCCGCATGGCCCTCACCCCCGGCCCGTAAACGGGCGGGCTACAATAGGCAAAGCCCGCCTACACGGGCTGGTTCTAGGCCGCGCAGGCGGCCTTCGCCCGGTGCTAGCCCGCCCGTTTACGGGCTGGGGATGGGGGACTTCGCATATACCAAGAGGAACACCACCCATGACCAACCTGCTTGACCGTCTGCGCACCAACCTGCGCGCCGCGAATATCCCGGTGAGTGCTGCGGATCTGGAGGGAATCAGCGCCAAGGGCTTTCTGAGCCGCGTGGCTGATGTGGAGCGCCTGCTTGACACGATTGCCAGCACCAGTTTGCCCGACTATCTGAATGGTGATCAGTTGCCGGTGGTGGATGCGGTTGGTGACACAGCACCCATGGTTGCCAACAACCCGCAACCCAACACCATCACCGCGCTGGCTCCCCAACTCCAGGCACGCACCATATCACCCGTCGAGTTGACCCGTCAGGCGCTCGATCTGCTGGCTGCCCGCGACCCGCAACTGAACGCCTTTCAGGTGGTGTTGGCCGAGCAAGCCCTGGCCGATGCACAAGCGGCTGAGGCCGCGATCAGTGCCGGGGCGTATCGTGGCCCCCTGCACGGGATTCCCGTGGCGGTCAAGGATCTGCTTGATCTGGTCGGCACGCCCACTACGGCTGGCTCGAAGATCCTGGCCGACTACTACCCCAGCCAGGATGCGACCAGTGTGGCCCAGTTGCGAGCGGCAGGCGCGATCATCATCGGCAAGACGCGCATGTCCGAGTTTGCCTACTCGCCCGGTTCTAACAACGGCCACTACGGGCCAACCGCCAACCCCCACAACCCCGAACGGGATAGTGGGGGATCGAGTAGTGGTTCGGCGGTTGCGGTGGCGACGGGGATGGCCGTAGCGGCACTCGGCACCGATACCGGCGGCTCGATCCGTATTCCCGCCGCGCAGTGCGGGATCGTAGGACTCAAGCCCACCCACGGGCGCACCAGCCTCGCCGGGGGCGTCACCCTCTCCTGGTCGCTCGATCACCTAGGCCCACTGACTCGCTCGGTCAGCGATGCTGCGATCATGCTGGAGGTGCTGTCTGGCCCCGATGGCCGCGATGGGCGCACGCTACACACCGTACCGCCCTTCCGTGCGGCTGGCCTCGCGCCCCAGGCACGCGGCATCCGCGTTGGGGTGTTGGGTGCAGATGGCAGTGGTGCGCCCCAAGCCGACGTGGAGACTATCGCCGCTGTACATGCGGCGGGCGAACGCCTACGTGCTGCCGGGGCTGAGGTGGTGGCAGTGGATGTGGCCGAGATCGAGGCATTGCGCCTGCTCAACCCGGTCATTCTGGCCATGGAGGCGGCCGCCTTCCACCTGCCCAATCTGCGCACGCGCCTGAACGACTATGCCGAATTTATGCGCCAGCGCATCCTGGCCGCCTTTGTCTATGGCGCGGCCACCTTCGTGCAGGCCCAGCAGGCGCGGGCGGTGCTGCGCCAGCGCATGGCGGCACTCTTCGAGCAGATTGACATCCTGGCGCTGCCGGTTGTTCCCCACCCGGCCCCAGCCTTGGGCGTGATCACCGCCACCACCTTTACCGGCCCCTTCAACTGCCTGGGCTGGCCCGCGATCAGTATGCCCGCCGGGTTCAGCCGCGAGGGGCTACCCCTCGCGGTGCAGTTGGTGGCCCGCCCGTGGGCCGAGGCCGAGTTGTTGCGGGTGGCCATGGTGTTGGAGTAGGGGCTGTAAAGATCAGTCTAGATCAACCGCTGGCGCAACCTCGCGAAAGATGCGCCGGAAGTCGTCGGTACTCAAAATGCCCGGAAACATCCGCCCATTGATGAAGAAGGTCGGGGTGCCCGTCACCCCTACCCGGCTGGTTTCGGCATAATCCGCCTCGACCTGCGCGGTGTAGGTACCCGATCCCAGGCACTGCTCGAAGGCCGCGCTGTTCAGCCCTAGTTGCGCCGCCATCTCGTTCAAGCGGGCGTGGCTGAAGACCTGTGCGCCGCTACCATGAACGGTGGGCTGGTTGAGGAAGAGTGTCTCGTGCAGCGGCCAGAAGGCATCCTGTTCGGCAGCGCAGTAGGCGGCGGCGGCAGCGTTACGCGCCCCCTCGCCATGGAACGGCGCATTACGGATCTCAAAGCGCACCTTGCCGGTTGCGGCAAAGGCCGCAATCACCTCGGCCTCGTAGGTGCGGGCGAAGTAGCCACACGACTCGCACTCGTAGTCGGCATACTCGATCACCTGAATGGGCGCGTCAACTGGCCCCCAGGCGCGCCCGTTCGGCTCGGCATTCGGTGGCGCAGGATGATCGCTCACAATGATCGGCTCCAGGTTATTCGCATTACGCTGTTCGGTCGCGTTGCGCCCCAGCGAGGCCACACTGGTCAGGAGGAGAATCACCAGCAGGCTTCCAATCCCGATCATCCAGGTGAGCCGCTGCTGCATACGCGATGCGGGCTTGCGGCGCGGTACTTCTCGACGGCTTGCCATATATAACTCCAGCTTATAAAAGTCGGCGAACAACGACAAACGCCACCACCACCACGATGATGACGGCATAGACGGCCAGGGCAGACGGGGCGATGAGGGCGCGTAGCCCAGCAGGCACACCTGCCCTGAAGGGAGCCAAGCGTGAGACCAGCATCATCAGCGCAATCAGCAGGAAGGCCGTCAGCGCCAGAAACGGGATGTTGATAAAACCGAAGAGATCCAAATAATCCACCGTACACGGCACACCTGCCTGACATGGTGGTGGCGGGAACCAATCGGTTTTGATCAGCAAGTAGTGATAGAGCGACACACCGGCACCCGGCAATGCAAAGGGCAACACATAATGCGGCAACCCATCGTCGCGGCGCAGGATACCGATGGCGATCACCAGACTGAGCGGGTACATCAGGATGCGCTGGTACCAGCAGAGCGTACAGGGAACCCAGCCCAACACTTCACTAAAAAAGAGGCTGCCGCCCAGCGCGAGCCATGCAGCCAGCAGCGCAACATAACGACTGAGGTGCCCGAAGATGCGCAACAGCGGCGAATCCGCGTCCGCATCGGCGTAGGGATGATCCACCCAATGTGACATACAATAACCTCGCTGCGGCAATATGCCAGATTCTTCACTGCCTCTAGCGGTGGCTTCGACAGGCTCAGCCACCGTGCCGCTGGCGGTGGCTTCGACAGGCTCAGCCACCGTGTCGAAGCCATAAGGCGCAAAGGCTGGAGCGAAGGCTTTGAGCCTTGGCGTCTTTGCGTTAAAACTTAGAAGTCTGAACAGTTACGCAGCTTCGGGCGGAGGGAGAAGGGGGGGAAGACGCAGACCAAAGGAGAAGGCCGGGGCACACAAGGTTACCCGTGTGCTGAACGACGGGGCTACAACGAGGAACAAGAGCGGAAGCAGCACCACCCCGCAGTGGAGGGCGCAATCGAGACCACAGCGCTCCGGCGCATCAGGAAGAGGCACGGGCATGTCGCTATGGTGTGCCTGTGTATGCAACGATACCGTATCGGCATGCCGGTCGCAGATCCTGTACTCACAGCCCACCCCGGTCACGGTCAGCATGACAAGAACGAGCAACACTCCGAGGTGGAGTGCTGCTCCAAGTCTAGCCAAGCTTGTGCTTTCCTTTACATACATCAAGGCAAAAGTATATGCGAGGTTGGCACAGGCTGCAAGCGATTACTCCGTCCGGGCTGCTGCCTCCAGCAACCGCAGGATGCGCGGTACCATTGTGGCCGGGTTTTGGTGTAACCCCTCCAGCAGTAGCGCATTATCGTAGAGTTGCTCGGCCGCCGCCTGCAAGATCGGGTCGTTGGGGTCAGCCGCTGCGCGCCGGGCCAGCGAGACAATCAGTGGGTGGGCCGGGTTCAGTTCGAGGATACGCGGCAGATTGAGCGTCTCGCGGCCCAACATCTGCTGGATGCGCTGCATCTCGCGGCCTGGCCCGTCATCATCGCTGACGAGACGCGCCGGGTTGTCACGCAGCACCTTGGAGGCACGGATCTCCTTGATATGCTCGCCCAGCGTGGCCGCCAACTGCTCGGCCAAGGTGCTAAACTCGGCATCATTCAGGCGCGGTTCGGGCGCATCCACATCACCCGGCAACTCCAGATCGGTCTCGTCCACATTGCGCAGCTTCAGCCCCTCAAACTCGCGCAACCCAGAGAGCATGAAGCCGTCCATCAGATCACCGAAGAGCAGCACTTCGATTCCACGCGCCGTGAAGGGGTCGAGGTGCGGACTCGTCCGCGCCGCCTCTAGGCTACCACCCATCACATAGTAGATCTCCTTCTGCCCCTCGATCATGCGCCCCTTGTAGTCGGCCAGCGTGATCAGATCATCGCCACTCGTCGTGCTGTTAAAGCGCAACAGCTTAAGCAACTCCTCGCGCTGCTCGTAATCGGTGGCTACGCCCTCCTTAATAAAGACGCCGAACTCCTTCCAGAAGGCCGCGAACTTCTCCGGCTCTTTGTCGGCCAGTTCGTTCAACTCGCGGTGCATACGCCCGGTCAGCGTCTTACGGATGCGCTGCTGCACCGGCGATTGGGTATTGGCTCCCACGTTGCTCTGCACACCCTCACGCGAGACATTCAGCGGCAGATCTTCACTATCTACCACGCCCTCAATGAAGCGGAAGTAGGAAGGCAGGAGATCCTTGGCATCCTCCTGAATGAGTACCTTACGCGAGTAGAGCTTGATCTTGCCCTCGATGCGGCGCTCGATCAGGCCACGCTCACGCTTGGCCGGAACAAAGAGGATGCTATGCAGATCAATTGGCACATCAGTCGAGAGGTGCAGCTTATGCAGCGGCTCATCATAATCCATCGTCATCTGCTGGTAGAGGCTCTTATACTGTTCGGCCTCCACCTCACGCGGGGCACGCCGCCAGAGCGCCTTCTGCTGATTGACTTGGCGCTCACCCATATAGATCGGGAAGGAGACAAAATCCGAGTGGCGCTTGATGATCTGCTCCAACTTCCAATCGTTGGCAAACTCCGCCGCATCATCCTTGAGGTGCAGCGTAATGCTCGTGCCACGCTCGGCATGCTCAGCCACCCCCACCGTAAAGCTGTTGCCCCCGGTCGATTCCCACACCGCCGCTTCCGCATCGGGCTGGAAGGAGCGCGACACCACCGTGACCTTATCCGCCACCATAAAGACCGAATAGAAACCGACCCCGAACTGGCCGATAATCTCACTCGCGTTGGCCTTCTGCTCCTTCGCCTGCTGCACAAACGCCCGCGCACTCGACTGCGCAATCGTGCCCAGGTGGTCAATCATCTCCTGGCGCGTCAGACCCGTGCCGGTATCGCGCACCGTGATCGTCTTGGCCTCTTTATCCACCTCAATCCAGATTGCCAACTCGGCCTCAGGATTCAGCACATCCTGATTGGTCAGCATCTCAAACTGCAAGCGGTTAATCGCATCAGAAGCATTCGAGATCAACTCACGCAGAAAGACCTCACGGTCGGTATAGAGCGAATGGGCCAGAATATGTAGTACCTGCTGCACCTCGGCACGGAAGGACATCGCCTCCGGCGCGGGCACCGTCTCCTGGTCGGTCGTCATTGTGGCAAGCTCCTTTGTCGCTTATCTTGCTACCCAATTCATGCTGCATTGTACGATACATGGCCAGTATTAGATTCTCGTTAGCGCAGCGCAAAAAGAGTGTTAGAGGTGGAGAGACTCCCGCCTTCAGGCGGAACCAAGTACAGAAGCGCACATGCTATACTATTGCCGGACGCTTTACGGTCGTGCAGGCTGAAATTGGCGTTGCGTATGGAGTAGGTACTATGCGACTTCCAAATGCTGACCAAGCGATTGTTGATATGGTCAAACTACGCGACTATTGTCTCAACCCAACCCATCCGCGTGGGCGACACAAAGCGCGTGTTTTTGCAGCGGCGCTAGGTCTTACCGCCGACAATGCAGTAATACTCCACAATGCACTTCTTGAGGCAGCACGAACATGTGATGCAGTAGCGTTAGAGAGAGATGCCTTTGGTCAGCGCTATGTGGTAGACTTTCGTATGCAGGGATCGCAAGGTGAAGTAACAGTGCGCAGCAGTTGGATTATACGCACTGGTGAGCAATTCCCACGGCTAACGAGTTGTTATGTGCCATAAGAAAGGAGTAAATAGAATGCACGATACATTACAGATATTAGATGTCGTTGCTTTACTGAATGATCTTCCTGATCGCGGGCTACGGCGCGGACAGGTCGGTACCATTGTCGAAGATCTAGCACCAGATGTCTTCGAGGTCGAGTTTAGTGATGATAATGGGCGCACTTATGCACTGCTTGCTTTGCATGCTGATCAATTGATTGTGCTACATTACGCGCCAGCGTTGGCAGCGTAGATATTTTCCTAACACTTTAGCAACTGACTGTAACAATGCGTTGTGCATACTAGCCTATTTCGATATTGACAACCCACACCACCCTATGCTATCCTTACCGCTAGTGGTAGGCATACCGCTGGATGTTCGGGCATAACCGTGGAGGAATTTTTGATGAATGTGACAACATACAACGACATCGCCGGTCGCACCGGCGCGGGCTATTTAGCCCTTGTTGCGCACATCATCGGCGCTCGCGGTGATGGGCCTGGTCTCCCCTCGCATCTACTCAGGAGTTGACAGAAACTCCTTCTGGTGAGTATGAGGCTGTGGGCGACCAAGAGGTACCCACAGCCTCAACTTTTTGCATGAGGCTGTGGCGTCCCATAAAGGCGACCACAGCCTTTTTGTGTCCTCTCGCAGAGTGCCGCAACGCTGATAGTGTTCGGAAGTGATGAAACAGTAAAGGAAGTGCGTAATGATACTCATCGAACAATCGGTCGCGGCCACCCATCTGCCGTCGTCGTCAGATTTGCAGCCTATCTGCGAGAGGAACACGACCTTGATTATTCTCGAACGTGATGGCACCATCAGCCATTCCGCATCAGATATACCAACCAAGAAGATCGACCACGCACGGGTCGAACTGCATGCCGATCTTGCTACAGGTCAACCAGCCCCTTCGCTGATTGATCGCGTACTCGGCTTTGCCTATGATGTTCTGGGGATCAACAACCTTGAGGTACACATCTATGAGCCCCAGAAACGCTAAACCGCCCGTGCCCACCACCAAACCGGGCCGAGCGACGATCAGCGGGGTGATCTTACGTGCCCAGAGCGGCTTCTTTTGGGTACAGACCGAGCAGGGGATTGTGGAGTGCCGTATGCGCGGGCGGCTCAAGCGTGAACGCCAGCGCAGCGACATTGCCGTGATCGGTGATGATGTTGAGATCAGTATTGTCAGCCCCGGCCAGGGTGCCCTGGAGGCGGTGTTGCCACGGCGCTCGCGCTTGGCGCGCCGCGCCGCCGGTACCCGCGACGCCGAGGATGTGATGGTGGCGAATGTCAGCCAAGTGCTGCTCATCTTCGCCTGTGCCCAACCCGCCTTTACCCCGCGCATGCTGGATCGCTACTTGGTGATCTGCGAGCATAGCGGCCTCGCGCCACTGATCGTCGCCACCAAAGTTGATCTGGTCAGTGCCGAGGCGGCCCAGGCCATGCTGGCCCCCTACGAGCGCATCGGCTACCCGGTCATCTACGCCAGCACCCACACAGGCCAGGGCATCACCGAGGTGCGCCAGCGCCTCGCCGGGCAGATCAGCGTCGTCACCGGCAAATCCGGGGTCGGCAAGAGCAGCCTGCTCAACGCCGTGGTGCCGGGATTGAACCTGGCCACCAGTGCCGTCTCGGCACTACTCGGCAAAGGCCGCCACACCACCACCGTCGCCGAACTCCACCCGTTAGATCTGGAAGGTGGCGGATATGTTGCCGATACCCCCGGCATCCGCGAGATTGGGCTGTGGAACTTTGCCCCCGAAGATCTCGACTGGTGCTTCCGCGAACTGCGCCCCTTCTTGGGCCAGTGCTACTACGCCGGGTGTACCCACGTTCACGAACCCGACTGTGCTGTACGTGCGGCAGTCAGTCATGGCACGATAGATCCCGTTCGGTATGACAGCTACACTCGCTTGCGCACGGGCGAGGGGTAGAAACCGTATCAACTAGAGGAAGAACATGCCCCGTCTACGCATCAACCTGCGTGACATGCACGCAATGGACGAGTTCGATCTGATTGACGAAGTGGAGCAGATGAGCGCCAGTGACGAGCGTGGCAGCGAGCGCGATGAGCGCCGCGTCATCAATCCTGTGGCGCTGCAACGCCGCCAAGACTCACGCAAGTTTGGTAAGGATATTGCTCGCTTTCAGCGCCAAAATAAAGATCGCATCAAGCCGTAGGGGCTACGTCCCAAACCCAGCGTTTTGCTGGTGTGGTTGGCCGCAAAGCGGCCAACCACACCAGCAACATACTCTTTTTCGTGGGGGCCGCAGGCCCCCACACCCCCGCAGTGCGCGTTGTGCTGCGCCCCTAGACCTCAATCTCCTCGCCCTCGCGGGCCGCATCGAGCAACAAGCCACTCCCCTGCGTCACCAAACGATCGCGGTAATGTTTCACGATGGCATGCAATTGCGCATCAGTACGGGTAGGCGCGTGGTGGAAGAGCATCAACTGCTCCGCCCCGGCCTTCTGGGCCAACTCTATCGCATCCTCTACCCGGCTGTGGCCATAATCCTGTACCTGCTCGTGGCGCGTATAGGGCGCACTATGCACGAGGATGCTGGCGCGGTCGGCAAAGTGCAACGCCTGCTGCCAGATCAGATCGTTGGTATACCGCACATCGGTAATATAGACCACCGAACGACTGCCCTCCTCCACGCGGTAAGCCCAGATCGGCGAGTGTTTGCGTTGTGAGAGTGGCATCGCACTAATTCGCAAACCGCCCACCATAAACGGAGTGGTCGAGATGGGCTGGAAGCTATGTGTTGCTCCGATATGGGCCAGACCATACACCGGCGAATAGACCGGCGAGAGCATGCCATCATAGACCATCTGTAACGAGCCGCGTGTGCTATCGGGGCCATAGATATGCAGGCGATTACCGGGGATATGTACGAGGGCCGGGAAGGGCAAGCCCAGAATATGATCCCAGTAGGTATGGCTAATCAGCAGCGTCATCTCACCGCCGCCGCGCCCAAACTCACGCCCAACCAGCGCATCACCAAACTGACAAAAGCCGGTGCCGGTATCAATAACCACCAACTCGCCATTTGCGCCCATAAGTGCCGTGCAGCAGGTATTCCCACCATAGTGCAGATACTCCGCACCCGGTGTTGGCACATAGCCGCGCACACCCCAAAATTGTAGTTTCATAGCGCAAACCCCTTGCGCAACTCCATGCCTTCAAAGGCGGCGCTGATCTTCAGATTGGAGCTTGGAAGCGCATGTTGGGCCGCCAGCATCGCATCAATCTGCGCATCGGTATGGTGCGGATCGTGGTGGAAGAGGAGCAGGTGCTTCACCCCCGCTGCTTCGGCGATCTCGCGGGCCTGCCCAGGGGTACTATGGCCCCAGTGCGGGAAGCGCGCATACTGCTCATCGGTAAATTGCGAGTCGTAGATCATCCAATCCGCCCTGTGCGCCAACGCGATCACCTTCGCCCGCATATCCGCAAGCGTGGCTAACTCTTCTTCTGTATTGGGCACGGGGCGTCCCGTCCAGGCTACCCGTTCATCACCAAAGAGAATGGTGTGGAATGGCCCGGTATCGGGAATAAAGACCAGTGCCGCCTCATCACTCTCGATGCGGTAGGCCAATGCGCGGTAGGGATGATTGGCCTGCGCCGTAGAGATACGTACCCGGCCTTCAATATCTAGGCGCACACCATCATGAATTTCGTGGAAATTCATGTCGGCACGCAGATCTTCTAAACTGATCGGCATCAATGGATCACTCAGCGCATTGGCAATGGTGGTGCGTAGGCTTGACTGGGTGCGCTGAAGGCCATAAATCTCGATCCGATTATGAGGATTGAAGATCGGCGCAAAGAAGGGAAAGCCGATAATATGATCCCAATGGGTATGGGTAATCAGAAGGTGAATGGTGTTGGGCGGGTTGGCCTCGCGGCCTAGGGCCTCACCGAGTGGGCGCAACCCGGTACCAGCATCGAGAATGACACAGATCTCACCGACGCGCACCTCGACACATGTGGTGTTACCACCATAGCGAAGCATCTCAGCACGTGCCACCGGATAGGAGCCACGGGTTCCCCAAATTCGTATAATCATAAGTCTTCTTGATGGTTCATCCGCATCACCAAGGTGTAGTTTACAGCATAAACGCGCCTTTTTGTAGGTTTAGGAGTCGTGACTTGCCCTATAGAGAGTTGACCTTGCCCTATGCGCGTGCTATACTTTCCCACACCTCCCGCATACGGGTAGGATAGGGCATCCACAAGCCTTGGAAGCCCGCATGGTTTCGTTCACATCAATAGCAAGTGAGGAAGGTGGCGCCATGGCGCAGACACGTCTGGTGATCGCCGATGATGAGTCGATCATCCGCATGAATCTCAAGGAGACGCTGGTCGGCCTGGGCTACCTGGTAGTAGGTGAAGCCGGGGATGGCGTCAGTGTGATAAACTTGGCGCGTGAACTTCAGCCCGATCTGGTGCTGATGGACATCAAGATGCCCAAGTTGGATGGCATCCAAGCGGCCAAGATCCTGACCGAAGAGAAGATCGCCCCGGTATTGTTGCTCACCGCCTACTCGGATCGTGAGTTGGTGGATCGGGCCAAAGAGGCGGGCGTGGTCAACTATGTGGTCAAGCCCTTCCGCGAGGCAGAACTTCTTCCGGCCATCGAGATCGCTATGGCACGTTACCAGGAATTCCTGGAGATGGACAAGCAGATCTACGATCTGAAGGAGACGCTCGATACGCGCAAGTTGGTGGAGCGCGCCAAGGGTATCCTCATGGATACGCAGGGGCTAAAAGAGGCCGAAGCCTTCCGCAAGATCCAACAGCTCTCGATGAATACGCGCAAGTCCATGAAGGAGATTGCGCAGGCCATCTTGTTAGCCAACGAGATCTAATGCTCGATGCGGCACCCTCGCCACCACCTCCGTCTCGTCTTCGCCGCGTACTGCCGTATCTCATCACGGCAGTCGCGGCGGTTTTCGTGAGCCTGCTGCTTCAGTCGTTGCTCCTCACCACACCACAGGCGTTGGCTCCTACCCCGACAGCCCTCCCACCCACCCCATCCATCCCGGCCACCCCGCTGCCTGCGCCGCTGCCCGCCGATGAGCGCGTGTTACGCTTGGCGCTGCTCGATCTTGAAGCCGAGGATCGCCATTTGTGGAGCGCGATCTACCTCTTGCGTACCGCCAGCCAGATTGATGATGCACTCTTGGCCCTACAGAGCAACGATCTCGATGCGGCCCGCCGCGCTCTGCTCAATGCGCGCCGCTCACTTGATCAAGCCTATGCCATCAGCGGAGAGCCGGAGAAGGGGCCGATTGATACCTTCCGCCTTCAAATCGGCCAGATTCGCAATGATCTCTACCTGCGCCCTGAGGGATTGGATCGCCGCTTGCGCCAGGTGCGCCAACTTATGCTCAGTTTGGTGGATGCGGGGGGGATGTAAGGCTACGACCTAAGCTAGTTTATGGCGATGTATTGCCCGTACCCGATGCGTCTGTTATCATGGCGAATGATCGTTCATGATCTTTGTGGGCACCAACCCCACCCCTGCTGGTAGCTGAGATTCAGTGGAAGGACTCGCGCAATGGCCCGTGTCTCAGTCAGTATTAATGGCGAGCAGCGCACCTTCGCAATCCACAATCGCCCTATAACGATTGGACGCCAACTCGATAACGAGATTGTGCTTAACCATGCGATTGTTTCGCGCAAGCATGCCCAAATTGAGTTGCGTGGGCGGCAGGCATGGATCATTGATCTTGAGAGCCGCAATGGCGTTACCGTGAATCGGTTGCGGGTGAAGGAGGAGCAGCTCAACGATGGTGATGTGATCGGGGTGGGGCCGTTTGAACTTCAGTATGAAGATCGCGCCGCCCAGAGCGTCGTCCTTGATGATAGCCGCTACTTCCCGCTGGCTACCGAGGTGCGCCCGGTGAAGGGCCACGAGTTGCCGCCGGAGGCGGTCAATCTTCAGGAATTCTACTCTATCGCCATGCGGCTTAACCAGGTGGTGGATTTCCGCGAGTTGCTCGATCTGGTGATGGAGGAGATCATGCGCGTGGTGCCTGCCCAGCGCGGCTTTCTGCTGCTGCGGAAGGGTGAGGAACTGGTGCCGCGTGTGGTGCTGCCTGCCGGAACGGGGGATGTGGCGATCTCCAGTACGATTGTGCGTAAGGCACTGGAGGGCGGCGAGGCGGTGTTGACGAGTGATGCACGCCTCGATTTTGCTGGCTCCGAGAGTATCATTAGTGCCAATATCCGCTCGGCGATCTGTGCGCCGCTTATGCTGCAACATAGTGCCATCGGCGTGATCCTGCTCGACTCGCCGGGGCGCGAGCAGTTCAACATGCGCGACCGCGATATGGTGACGGCGATTGCCAATCTCTCGGCGGTGGCCATTGAGCGCGCCCGCCTCACCGAAGAGTTGCGCCAACAGGGCCAGTTGCGCCAGAACCTCGAACGCTTCCTCTCGCCCAATGTGGCCCAAGCCCTGGCACGCTATGTCGCACAGCACGGTAAGCTCTGGGAAGCCCAGGAACAGACTGTCTCGGTACTCTTCGCCGATGTCAAGGGCTTTACGTCGCTCTCGGAACGTCTCTCGCCGCGTGAGGTGCAGGATCTGCTTAACGAGTATCTGCACGAGATGACCGATGTGATCTTCCGTTACCACGGCACGGTGGATAAGTATATCGGTGATGGCATTATGGCCGTGTTTGGTGCCCCGCGTCTGCCCGATGAGCCAGTGGATGATCAGCACGCTATGCGCGCCGTCGCCGCTGCCATCGAGATGCAGATCGCCCAGAAGCGCCTGGTGGATAAGTGGGAACCGAGTAAAGCCTTCACTATCCGCATTGGTGTCAACACCGGCACCGCCTACACCGGCTTTTTTGGTACGCGCCACCGTCTGGAGTATACTGCCATTGGCGATACGGTGAATACCGCCTCGCGCTTAGAGAGCGCCGCCGAGCCGGGGAGTGTCTTTATTGGTGAGGATACGGCCCAGATGGTGCGCTCCAGTTTTGATCTGCAAGAGATGGGTAAACTGCAACTCAAGGGGAAGCAGCAGTTGGTGAGTGCCTTTAAGGTGCTTGGGGCCAAGAAGTAATATGCCAGTTGTTATTACGGTGCGTTTCAAAGATAGTGGCAAGATCTACTCCTTCGATCCGGGTGATCTGGAGTTGAGCCAGGGCGATTATGTGATCGTGGATACGGTACGCGGCTTGGAGTTGGCGCGGGTGATCGCGGGTCGTCAGGAGGTGCCTGAGAGCGAGATCATTGGCGAACTCAAGCCGGTGGTGCGCCGTGCTGAAGCGAGTGATCTGGAGCGCCAACGCCTACTCCATGCCCGCCACGATGAGGTCTTGGCGCGTTGTGCCGAGAAGATCCGCGACCATAATTTGCCGATGAATCTGGTCAAGGCCGAGTATAGTTTTGATGGCTCGCGGCTCACCTTCTACTTCACCGCCGAAAAGCGGGTGGACTTCCGCATGCTGGTGCGCGATCTGGCGCGTACCTTTAAGAGTCGCATCGAGTTGCGCCAGATTGGCCCGCGTGACGAGGCCAAGCTGCTCGGTGGGCTTGGCCCGTGTGGGCGCGTGCTCTGCTGCGCCTCGTTCTTGCCCGACTATGCGCGGGTGAGTATTAAGATGGCCAAGGATCAGGATCTGCCGCTCAACCCGACGAAGATCTCTGGGGTGTGCGGGCGGCTGCTCTGCTGCCTCTCCTACGAACACGATCAGTATGTGGAGATGCGTACCGAACTGCCGCGCCGGGGTACCTGGGTGCAAACTCCCGATGGGCCGGGTGAGGTGGTGAGTCAGCATGTCCTCAAGCAGCAGTTGATCGTCCAGTTGGCGGGCAGTGGCATGATCGAGACCTACGACGTGGATAGCGTTGAGGTGGTGAGTGCCCATGATGCTGCATCGGCGCGGGCGCGCCAGAGTGATGCGAGCAGCCCCGCAAGCCCGCGTGTGCGCCCCGAACGGGGCGAGCGGCGCAAGTTGCGTGATGAGATTGATCAGTATGAAATGGGCGAGGATCTGAGTTTACTGGAGGATGAGCCAAGTGAACTGGATCTCCTTCATGATCGTCCGCGCCCGCCCCAGCGCGATGAGCGCCGCCCGCCGCGTTCGCCACGCCCACCCCAGGCGGCAGATGAGCGCCCACCAACACCGCCGCAGCGTGAGGCCGCACCGCCAGAAGATGCGCATCCCCAGCAGCGCCGCCGCCGCCGTAAGCCGCATCGGGGTGAGGATTAAGTGATGTATTGGGAAGGATGCTGAGCATGGAGATCATCCCGGTAGATGATCATATTACCGCGATTGACCATGACCTGTTGGGGATGCCGGGCATTGGGGTGAGCTACTTGGTGCGCGGTGAGACCTGCGCCCTGGTGGAGACCGGCACAGCACTGACGGTGCCGCATACTCTAGCTGGGTTGGAGCAACTAGGGGTGCGCCCCGAAGAGGTTGAACATATCCTCTGCACCCACGTTCACATGGATCATGCCGGGGGGGCGGGGTATTTGGCGGCGGCGCTGCCGCGTGCCACGGTCTATATCCACGGCACCATGGTTGAACACCTAGCCGAACCGAGCCGCCTGATGGGCAGCGTGCGCCGCGCTGTTGGTGAGGAGGCATGGGTGCTGCATGGTGATATGCTGCCTATCCCACTTGCGCGCCTGCTCCCCGCCGAGAATCTGCGCCTCGATCTGGGGCGCGATGTGGTGCTGGAAGCTATCGCCACCCCCGGCCATTCTCCCGATCACCTCTCTTATCGCGAGCAGAAGAGCGGGGGCCTCTTTATTGGTGATGCGGCCGGGTTGGTGATGGATCGTTGGGGTATGGCCTTCCCCGTAACGCCCGTGCCAACCTATGACCTCAAAGCGCACCGTGCCACGATTGCCATGCTCCAGCGCTACGACTTCCCGCGCCTCTATGTCACCCACCACGGCCCCCATGATGATGTGGCCTTCCAACTTGCCCGCGCCCATGATCGGCTGGAGGAGTTGGTCGCGCTGGTAGATGCGGCACTTGCCGATGGCGACCCCGATGTGGAGACACTCGCGGCACGCTATGTTCCCTATGAAGGTGACGGCCCGGTTGGCCCCATGGCGCGCAGTTGGAGCCGCATGAGTGTCGCCGGGATGATTCGCTACTTGCTCAAGCAGCGTTAAGCAGAGAGTGACGGCCCCCCATGAACAATCTTGATGTTGGCCTCGTGATCGGTGCGGGGGTCTTTGTGGTGTTGGGGATGTACTGGGGCTTGATCCGCCAAGTGCTCTCGATTGTGGGCCTGATCGTCGGGGTAGCCCTGGCCGGTCAGTTTGGCCCCAACGTCGCCGATTGGCTCAGTTCGTTTATTGGCGACTCGCGTGTGGCCGGGATTGTGGGCTTTGTGGCGGTGTTGGTACTGGTGAGCAGCATCGCCAGCATCGCCGCCTCGCTCCTGCGCATCTTCGCCGGGTTGCTCTTCTTAGGCTGGCTCGATCATCTCTTGGGTGGGGTGTTGGGGCTGATTCAGGCCATCTTGGCCGGAGCGATCATCCTGATCGGGATGATTACCTTCCCTACCCCGGCATGGTCGTCTGCGGTGGAGACCTCACTCCTCGCGGGGTGGATCGTGCAGGTGGGGCAGTTCTTTACGCTGATGTTGCCGGAGATGTTTGACGCGGCGGTGCGTAGGTTCCTGGGGCAGTGATTCATGCGGTGGCTTCGACAAGCTCAGCCACCGCGCCACTAACAAATCCCTACTTCTTCGTCGCAACCTCGTTGGCCGCCTTGGCCACCATGCGCCCAAACTCGTTCTGGGCATCAATCGCCTTCTGGGCGGCATCCTGCCATGTGGCAATGATCTTCTGGGCCTGGTTGATGTCCCACGTCTGCATCATGGTGGTCGGATCGGCCTTCTTGAGCAGATCAAACCAGTTCTCCGAGAAGCGCACCTGGGTATCGGTCATGGCCCGCGTCATCTCCAACACCTGACGAGTCATCTCAACTGGATTGCTGGGTACCCCTGGAACACTGGGCAGCGCAGGCATGGCAGGCATCCCCGGCACGGCTGGCATACTGACCGAAGCAGCGGCAACGCTCTCGGCCCACATCTGGGTGAGCTGAAGCTGCGACTCGAGCGCCTGCTTGACGGTACCACGCCAGGTTTCGACCATCTTCTGCCAGGTTTCGGGACTCTGGGGGGTGGACATCAACTGCATCGAGTTGAGCCAGGAATCCCACACCTTCTGCTGCGTGCCGGTCCAGGTCTTGATCATGTCGTTTGCCTGCTTGGTCCAGTCCATTGGTTTCTCCTTCAGTATTACCACCAGTATAGTTTTGCGAATTTGGTGTTGCGCTGATCTGAGCGTATCTGCGTAGGTTACACCGGAGTTACGTCTGCCCGCTCTAATAATGCTACAATGCCGGAGAAGATTGACCATTGGTGGTCGTTATCCCATTCGTATAAGGAGCGCGTGTCAATGCCGACCATTATCCCTGGCCTGCCGGTTCTGCCCAATCGTGTCCATATCCGCGAAGTTGGCCCGCGTGATGGCCTTCAGAATGAGGCGTGCATTCTGAGTACCGAACAAAAACTTCAGTTGATCACCGCGCTGAATGCGACTGGGCTGGATCAGATTGAGGTTGGTTCGTTTGTCCGTGCCGAGAATGTGCCCCAGATGGCGGATACGCCCCAGGTCTTTGCGCAGTTGCCGCGCCAAGCCGGTGTGATCTATAGTGCGATTGCTCCCAACGAGGTAGGTGCCAAGCGGGCGGTGGCGGCTAAAGTGGATGCAGTCCAGGTCTTTTTGAGTGCCTCGGAGAGCCACAACCGCAGCAATGTGAATATGGGGGTGGAGCAGTCGTTGGTGCAGGTGGCGAATATGGCGGCGATTGTGCGCGGCGCGGGGTTGCCCTTTGACGCGGTGCTCTCGGTGGCCTTCGGTTGCCCCTTTGAGGGCGAAGTGACAATTGAACGCGTGCTTGATCTGTGTGCGCGGCTGCTCGATCTGGGGGCCGAGAACCTGACGCTGGGTGACACGACGGGTATGGGCCACCCGGTGCTGGTGCAGCAGGTGGTGCGCGCCTTCCACGAGCGCTTCCCGCGTCAGCCCTTGCGCCTGCACCTGCATAGTGCGCGGGGGGCCGGTTTGGCCAATATCTTTGCCGCTATGCAGTTGGGCGTGGATTCCTTCGATAGCAGTATCGGCGGGATTGGTGGCTGCCCGTTTGCCCCCGGTGCGCCGGGGAATCTGTGTACCGAGGATATGGTACACATGTTCCACGAGATGGGCATCGAGACTGGCCTAGATCTCCCGGCGCTGATGCAGACGGCGCGCATGCTGGAAGATATGCTCGGCCACGAAGTGCCTTCACAGACGATCAAGGCCGGGATTTGTAAGCATATTACGGGGTAGGGCTATGCAGATCCGTGACCGCATCGTCATCATTACCGGGGCATCGGCGGGGATTGGTGCCGCCACGGCGCGCACCTTCGCGCAGGCGGGGGCACGCGTGGTGTTGGCGGCACGTTCCCGCGAGCCGCTGGAAGAGTTAGCCGCCACCCTCCCCGGTGATCCCGTAGTCATTCCGTGTGATGTGGGCAACCCCGATCAGTGTCAGGAACTGATCGCCCAGACTCAGGCTACCTGTGGGCGGGTAGACATCCTGATCAACAATGCCGGGGTGGGGCTGGCTGGGCCGGTGGCCGAGTTGGCCACCCCCGACCTTGCCCGTGCCTTTGCGGTCGATCTCTTCGGCCCGATATGGCTCACCCAAGCGGTGGTGCCGATCATGCGCCAGCAACGCAGCGGCCAGATCATCATGGTCTCCTCGGTACTCGCCGAACAGACTCTCCCCTACCTGGGGGGGTACGCGGCGGCCAAGGCGGGGCTGGAGCGCATGAGCGAGGCGCTGCGCATGGAGTTACGCGGCACGGGCATCAGCGTGAGTGTGGTGCGCCCCGGCACTACCCGTACCGAGTTCAGCCGCAACCGGCTGGGTGGGGGTGGCGAGCAGCGCCGCTTGGCCCCCAAGGGGGTTGAGCCAGAGGTCGTAGCGGCCACGATCCTGCGCGTGGCCCAGCGCAGATCGCGCAGCGCCTATGTCACCAGGGGGGATCGGGTGGGGATCATGTTGGCCCGCGCCTTCCCCGGTCTGATCGAGCGGGTCTTGGCGCGGGCGATTAGGTGGGGGAAGTAGGGGCGCACCGCGCCCCTACTCGCGTCCATCTGGGTGGCAGCGCATACAATCCTGATAGTCGCTGATCCCCTCCTCCAGATGCTTTGAACGTATCTCCGACTCGTTATGTGCGTGGCAGTTGTAGCAGGTGTAGGTCGTGTACTGATTGGGTGGCGGGTTGGTGTGGCAGGTCGCACAGGCGATCTGGCCTTCACCACCATGGTTGAGCGGGAAGGTGTGTTCGAAGATCACATTCTTCCAGTTACTCGTAACATGGCATGCCGCACAGTCGGTACCGAACTGACCGAGATGCTCCTGCGGTTCCGCGTGGCAGCCCACACAGGTGGTGGGGGTACCCTGGTAGACCTGGTTCTTATGGCAGGCCACACATTCCAGTTGCATGTGTGCGCCAGTTAGTGGGAAGGCCGTGCGGCTATGATCAAACGTCACCTGCGCCCAGCCTGAGGGCGTATGGCATGCCGCACAGTCGGTTCCGTAGCTTCCCTCATGCACGTCATCTTCCTGGTGGCAGGAGAGACAGGTATCGGCGGTGCTCGCAAACTGTTCAGGCGTGCGGGTATTCGTATGGCACATCCCACATTCAACCTGCTGATGCAGCCCTTCGAGCGGGAAACGCAGGCTGGCATGGTCGAAGTTGCTATAGCGATCCACGCCATCGTGGCAATCCATACAGGCACTACCAAAATCGGCCTGGTGTTGCTGCATAAAGGTGGGCTGATCCTGGGTATGGCAGCCGACACAATCCACCGCAGCGCCATCATACGCATTGGACGGGCGCGGATTCTGGGTGAGCGGGGTATGGCAATCGGCGCAGGCAAAGGCTTGCCCGTCCGCCGTATACTGATGGGCGTCGAGCGCAAAACCGAGCTGGGCATGCGGGAACTCGTTGAGGACAGCATCGGTCAGGCTGGCCGACTCGCCGCGATGCTCGACGTGGCAACCCATACACTTGGTCGCATCAGGCAGCGCACCGTGGAGCGTAGCCGGGTTGCCGATCTCACTCTGGATGTCGCTATGACACTCCAGACATGCATCAGCCATGGTACGCGCCTGCCAGGGGGAAGTGTGGCATGCCCCACAATCGCCACCAATTGCGGCGTGTGAGGTGACACCCCCTAGGGCGATGCCATTGCGCTGTTGGGCGCTCAGTGGGCCAGGACTAAACATCGTGCCACCACTGAGCCAGCCGGTGACGATCAGAGCGATGATGGTGATGATCCCCGCACCAATGCCAAAGGGTGTGAGGCAGCCAAGGCGGTTCATAGAAATCTCTTAGAGACGCAACAGAGTTGCGTAGTAAATGGCCCCGCCAACATGCACAAAGGCCATAATGAAGAGCGCCACACCAAGGGGCACATGAACGGTATGCCAGAGAGCCAACAAACGACGAGCCATGTCGAGGCGTTCGATCTGGCGCAAGAGGCGCTGGCGCTCGCGCATCAAGCGACGCAGTTCACTCACCGTAGCTTGATCCTGATTGCCGATCTGCTGCATAGCGCGTTCGAGCGCGGCCCGATCTCGCCAGGTGATCAAGGGCCGCACCAAGACACTTGCCAACGGGCCACCCTGGGGGGTCTCCAATGCTGGCAACTCTAGAGCGGGGGCCGGTTCACCCGATGTTCGTGTGCGGGTCAGGATCTCTAGGCGCGCTGCACCTGCAGCCAGTTGGGTCTCAAGATCGGCCAGACCCATCTCTGTGCCATCGAGCGTGCGCGGGATGGCAGTGTAGAAGTAGCGCCCCACCACACCACTCAGCACGACGACAGCAGTGAGCAACACCACCACCCCCGCGATGCCGCGAAACTGCCATGCCGAGTGCAGTAGCACCATATACGAACCGACAATCCCGGTGACGATATGCCACTGTAACCAGGTACTCAGCCGCCCATACGTCCATGTACGGGTATGCTTGCGTAACGAGTAGAGTGTTTCGGTGGCTAACATCAACACGAAACCGATGATACCGATGCTGTGGCCAACTAAGCCACTTGCAGCGGGCGTTCCGAAACGTGAGAACCAAAGGTAGAGACCCGTGATGCCACCCAGCGCCACCAGCGAGATCTCGATCTCGTAGGTTGTCTGGCGTAGCGGACGGGTTGGATCAATGTGGGGCATGGTTGCCATGGAGATGCTCCAAAGAGGCAGCAAAATCGGCCAGCAGTTTAGGAACGGCGTGGCTCTCCTGCATGAGCGTAGCCCGGATGGGGCTAATGTCGGCTTGGGTACGGATCAGGCGTTGGATGGTGTGGGAGAGACTCTGATCGCCCATGACCACCGCCCCACTGATGCTACGTTCCCCCAGCATCAGGCGGATGCGATTCACGTCGTGGCGCTCCACCACCACCCAATTGGCATGGGCATGCCGCCATGTCTCACTATCCCCACGCGCAATCGCCACCAGATCGGCGTCGCTGCCGCTCCCCACCGCCCCGATGATCGTGGTGGGAATCCCGGCCAACAGAGTCACGTTCATCGCTACGTGGCGCTGGTAGGGCTGCGGATCACCCAGCATGGTGTGGGCCGCCGCATAGCCGTGGTTACGCGCCGTTGGCCAGAGGGTGTCGAGAGTCGCCTGACCAAGTATGGGGTTGTATGCTTGGGCCACATCACCAGCGGCGAGGATGTCGGGGATACTCGTCACCATGGTCGTGTCGGTGAGGATGCCGCGATCCACCTTAATCCCAGCGTTACGCGCAAGATCGATCTGCGGGCGGGTACCAATCGCCACCGCCAAGATCTGGCAGGCGATGCGTTCCCCGGCTTCAGTCTCAATCGCTTCGAGCTTACCACGTGACCCCAGCGCCTGGCGGATGCGGGTCTGGTAGTGGATGCTGATGCCATCGGCACGCAAACGATCTTCAACTAAGCGCGACTCTTCAGTATCTAACAGATTGGCCCAGTAACGGTCGCTGCGCAACAGGTAGTGGACATGCACCCCGCGAGCATGCAGCCCCTCGGCCAATTCGAGCGCGGTGATCCCGCCACCTACCACTACAGCGGCCTTGGCGCGGCGGGCACGCTGCACCAGATTACGCGCATCATCGAGCGTATCGAGGTAACAGACCCCCTCCAACTCCGAACCGGGCAGATCGGACGGCATAGCCCGCGAGCCAGTCGCCAAGAGCAGCCGGTCATAGGGGATTTTTTGCCCATCAGCCAGCTTGATGCGCCGGTTGGTTACATCAATCTCATTGACCCGCATCTGAACCCAGCGCACACCGAGATCCCGCAGATTGGCTGGAGAGCGCAACAACAATTGACGCTCCGGCACGCGCCCACTCAGATAGTAGGCCAAACCGGGGCGCGAGTAGAAACCAGCCGCTTCGGCACTGATCATCGTTACTTGAGCGTCGGGGGCACGCGAACGCAACACTTCGGCGGCGGTGACACCCGCAACGCCTGAGCCAACAATCACATAGTGTGTCGCCATGGGGCGATCCTTAACTTCTAAGACTCTGGGCGTAACGGCACAAACTCCAATACCCCACGCGGGCAGCGGGCCACACACTGTCCACAGGTAAGGCATTGGCTATCGGTGATCGGTATGCCGCGCCAAGCATAAGCACGCACATCCAGACCCAGCGGGCAGTTGTGGCTACAGATGCCACATTGTACACAGCGGCCAGCATCGGGTTGCACACATCCACGCGCCAAGACGTTGGCACGGGTGAGATCAAAAAAGATAGAGCGACGATCTATGCTCATTGGCAGCCTCAGAGGTTTCTGTGAGTACGTGCTTCGGATCATACACCCCAAAGGTTGGAATTAGGTTTGAAAGCGTTCTTATCAAATTCCAAGAAGAGCGTAGTAGGCTAACCAAGGTTTCCGTATCCACAACACAGAAGGTTTGTCAGCATGAATGCCCGTTCGAGTCGCACCATTGTCGCTGTGGGCGTTGCCCTCGTACTCATCGTCATCGGGGTTGTCCTCGCTAACCAAGGCAACCGCAGCACCCCAGCCACTACCCAACCCACCAGTGTTGCTCCGGCTGCCCAGCCGACCCGCAGCGCTCCCACAGCCCAAGCCACCACCCCGGTGGCCACCGCCCCGGTAACAAATGCCACTTCGGCCCCTGCAAGTAGCTACGCGGTCTCTGCGGATCAGGCGGGCACTATTGCCCTCGCCAGCGCACCCGGCACCACGCTTCAGGGCACCCCCGTCATTGTCACCTACCAGGGCGCAACGGTCTACGAAGTGACACTGGATACCGGCATAGTCTATGTTGATGCCACCAGTGGCCAAGTCGTGGCGAGCACCCTGCCCAACAGCACGACCACCAATACCAACGGTGGCGGGGGGGGAGATCATGATGACGATGATGAGGAAGATGACGACGACGACTAGGTTAAGGCATAGGTCATACAAGGGGGGATGTAGCGGTTGTGCCGCCACATCCCCCCTTTCAAGATTCGGTTGGACATCGTTTCAGGAGGGGTGATTTTGCTTGACCGCTCGCCCCTTGCCGCGCTGGACCTGCGGAGCCGTTTCGGGCAGCGCGATCCAGAGTAGCGCAGTGATGATCACAGCGGAAGTGAGGCACCACATACAGGTAGCCCCGATCACAAACGGTTCAAGGTAGGTCAGGTAGATCGAGAAGATGGTACCCAGAAAGGCCATGATCGGGATGGCCTTGATAGCCTGACCACCCAGTGGCTGTGGTCGGTTACGCAATGCCCAGGCGATCAGGATAGCGATATAGCCGATCACCCCTAATACGCCGATGGGCAGAATGCCGAAGAGCTTGGCATACGGGCTTTGCTGTACCGTGTTGCAGTCGCCAACTGGGCCACACACCGCATCAGAGCCGGTCACCTCGACAAAGGCGAGGTAGCTCGCAACCGCAATACCGACGAGCGCCAGAATAGGGATGGCGCGTACCCGCCAGGGTTCCAGGGTGGGTTTGAAGGGCGGCTTGGCGCGCACAAGCACCGCCACCACCGAGCCAATCATCACCAGCAGCATGGTGACGGCGAGACTATTACCGAGCGGATCGCGCTTAAAGGGACTCTGGGCCACAGGTGAGGTAGAGGCGGTTCCTTGATTGGCGATCCATGGCTCAAGGCCGGGAATCGCGGGCCAACTATTCCCTCCCGCAGCCAGAGTCTGCACGATCAAGCCCGGCAGGCGGCTAGGGATCTCGCCACTGCCCACCAAGACCTCATTCCCAAAGACAAGCGCGGGCACCCCTTGGCGATCCTGGCTAATTGCGAAGGTACGCACCGCCTCCTGGTAGAGCGCTTGCCCATCGCTCTGGCTCGAATCTACCATGAGGATCTGGAGTTGATTCCCATAGCGCTCCTGAAGTGGGGGCAACACCTGATCGATCACAATATGGCAGTGCGGGCAGGAGGGTGAGAAGAAGAGCACCGCATGGGCGGCCACTTCTTGGGCCTGTGTGGAGCGAATGCCCACAAGGGCCAACATCAATCCGAGCAGGCTGAAGAGTGAGAGCAGCCGCCGGTGGGGTAGGTGTACCATAGGGAGATCCTTTGGTGGGGTGGTGGCTTCGACAAGCTCAGCCACCGCGCCGCTGGCTGAGCTTGTCGAAGCCATGCGGCGCATCCCAGATGTTTTTCGCGCCAACAGTTGATTACGGGCAGAGTACCAGCAACGCACGTGCCGGACTCGCTTCGAGATTCTCCCAACCGTGGGGCAGCGTTGATTCAAAGATCAGGCTATCGCCGGGTTCCAGAACGTAGATCGCTCCATCCACCGTATACTGAATACGCCCCTCCAAGCAGAAGACAAACTCCTGCCCCGGATGCACAATTGCATGTGATCCACTGCCCGCACCCGGATCAAGCGTGATCAAGAGCGGCTCAATCGTGCGCTGCGCTAACCCTGCTCCCAGATCACTGAGCATCCCGTGGGGCAGATTCGTACTTCTACGTTGACTAGCGGGCATATAGACCACCCGACTGCGTGGGCTGTCGGGTTCAAAAAACGAAGTAATCGGGACACCAAGCGCGACCGCAACTTGTTGCAGGGTGCTCACACTAGGCGAGGTCTTGCCGTTCTCTATCAGGCTGAGCGTATTAACGGCGAGGCCACTCGCTTCAGCCAAGGCGCGGATCGAGAGCTGGCGTCCTTCACGCAGGAAACGTAGACGTGCCCCAACATCAACCTTTCCGTCCTGCGGCGATGGGCAATCACGGGCTTCGGGAACATGAAGATCACGGGCGCTATGGGCATGTGAATGGATTTTGGGCATACATGTCTTCCCTATGTGCGGCCACAAACTCGCACCATGATACCAATATTCTAGGTGATGGCGACAAAAAAGCGGGTTAACGTCTCTGTTAAGTCGGTTGTCACGAGACAACCAAAATAGCGACGCAACATGTTGCGTCGCTACTGTCCCAAGGCCTTGGGGCATATTCTGGCGCTACGCCCGCTTGCTGTGGTTCACTGCCTTCAAGATCTTGATATTCAAGACAATAAAGCGCCACAACTGGTAGGGCTTAAAGTTCATCCAGAAGCGATCCTTATCGGTAATCTTCACCATACACCTCCTATTCGGGAATAATCTGCCAACCCGGACGGCCCCGGAACTTGTGCATAAAGGTCTCGTGAACCATACGCTTCATCCACGCACCACTGGTACCCATCTCCATGTGGGTGACACTGGGGTCACGGCCTTTGCTGTTGGGGTAGTGGTTATAGTCAGGAACCACCGGGTACATAAAGATCGCCGCCGCCTCACCGTCCCAGAGCGAATCGCCCATGGAGGCAACACAGGCCGCGAACATCTCGGTCATGCGTTCGCGGTGCTGCATCGGGCGACCGTTGATCAGATCAACGATGTTGAAGGCCGTGAGCCGCCCGATCACCCCGGCGATCATGCCGGTACGCGGCGGCGCGGCACTGATCGAGGTTCCATTGGGGGTGATGTGGGGCTTGGAGATCGGCCCCGGTGGGGCGAAGGAGATGCCCGCTGCGAAGATGTTGGCATAATGAGGATTCTGGTAGGTGGCTGGCCACGCCTCCGGGCGCTTGCAGAGTGTCTCGTAGTCTAATCCGTAGATCGCGTCAACCTTGATCAGCCCGTTGGGCATCACCACCTTGTCAGAGACATCTTCGCCGTTGCGCCCGATATACTTCATTGGCTGGCCGGTAAACTGGGGGATGAGCATGGCAAAATCGTAGCTCGTTTCACCATACTTGCCCGCATAGTCCTCCCAATAGATCTTCTTGGCATCCACCTTGTGAACACCGCGCTGCACGAATGAGGTGATGCCATAGTGCTGGTAGACCGCGCTGATGAACTCTTCGCTAGTAATCATGCGGCCCCGGAAGCGCCCATACAGTCCCCCCACCCCAAAATCGCCCAGTTCAGGCTCGTTAGAGAGATAGACCAGATCGGCGCGCTCGCGCAGTTTGCGTTTGACCAGATCCTTATGGATGTTGGCGATATACTCCAACGCCGCACCCTGGCAGGTAGCACCGGGGTGGCCGGTACCGATCACAAAACGCAGCCGCTCACCCTTCTGCATGCGGCGCACATGCTCCAGGTAGGATTCACGCGCCTCCAGGGTGTGATCGAGCGTACAGATCGAGGTGCTGTAGCCACCATGTGGCCCTAGCCCTGGTGTGGCCTCGAAGTTGAGCTTGGGGCCGGTGGCAATCAGCAGGTAATCATAATCCAGGCGTTCCATCCCCCCGCGCCCCTGGCGGTTGATGATTACATAGTTGTCGTCGGGATGCACCTCGGTGACGGAGCCATGCACAAACCCGATCCCGCGCTTGTCATAGACCGACTTGAGAGGGATGGTGGTGTGTTTGGGGTGCATACGCCCAACACCAACCCAGACCCACGAAGGAACGAAGCCGAAGTAGTCGTAGCGATTTACGACGGTGACTTGGTGCTCTTTACCCAGCTTTGCATTCAGGTAGAGCGCTGCGGTATGGCCGGCGAAACCGGCTCCAACAATGACAACGCGGGCCATAGGCGGGATCTCCTTGCGTCAATGTACCATTGCTTCTATATCTTGGGGGACTAGAATTGATTACCAACTAATATAATGCACGCAGTAACCAAAAAGTTACACCCCTGCGGGTGAGATTTTTCGCCCACAGTATCCATCATCTCTCCATAGGATCTCCAACATTGGTTGGTATGGTTGACATGAACGTAAACCTCCTGGCGGGGGGGCGGGGGAGGCGAAGCCTCCCCCGAAGAACGTTTTTTCTCGTATGTTGGCGGCGAAGCCGCCAACATACGAGAAAAAAGAAGGACTGGGGCGCAGCCCCAACGATTTGACCCATGGGATGTAGCGACGCAATACCGCAGGAGCGATCATTATGGCTTGGTTTTCCCGCCTCATCTACCGCAGTGGGCCGCCCCCCGAAGATCGCCACCGCATGCGGGCGGTGGCGAACAGCCTCATCTTGCACCTGCACCCGCCACGGGTTGCGGCGGGGGCGTTGCGCTTCCCCCGTACTTGGGGCTTGGGAGGGATCTCGGCGCTGCTCACCATGGTGTTGGTGGTGAGTGGGGTGCTGCTCATGTTCCGCTACGATGCGAGTGTTGAGCGTGCCTATAGCTCGGTGCAGGCGTTGGAGACGGTGGTGCCCTTCGGGTCACTGCTGCGCGCTATCCACCACTGGGCCGGGAATCTCCTGGTGATCACGGCGGTGTTGCACCTCGTGCGCGTCTTTGCCGCCGGGGGCTTCCGGGCTGAACGGCGCATGAATTGGTTGATCGGGCTTGGTCTGCTGCTCTTGGTGCTGGTCTTCAACTTTACTGGCTACCTACTGCCCTGGGATCAACTGGCCTTTTGGGCAATTACGGTCGGTACGGGGTTGCTCACATATATGCCGCTGCTCGGCCAGCCGATCAGTGATTTCCTCCTGGGCGGGCCGGAGGTGGCCCAACCGGCACTGCGCAACTTCTATGCCCTGCATGTGGCGTTGTTGCCGGTGATCCTGATCTTTGGTCTCTCCTACCACTTCTGGCGCGTGCGTAAGGATGGTGGCGTGACGCTGCCTGCTGAGTCTACGCCTGCGCCGCGCCTAACCACGATTCCCCATCTGGTGCATATTGAATTGGGGGTGGCGCTGATCACGCTAACAGGACTCTTTATCTTTGCCATGCTCGTGCCTGCCCCACTTGAAGATCTGGCCAACCCGGCCCATCCACCTAACCCGGCCAAGGCAGCCTGGTACTTCCTGGGGGTGCAGGAGCTGTTGCTGCATATGCACCCGCTGGCGGCGCTGCTGCTCACACTGATCGGCGGGCTGGGGTTGGCGCTGCTGCCGCTCTGGGATCGTGATACCGCCGATGAGGGGATCTATTTCCGCTCACCCACCGGGCGTCTGGCCGGGGCCATCGGCGCACTCTGGGGCCTGCTCTTCACCCCGCTGCTGGTACTCGTGGATGAGTACTGGCTCGATCTACCCACCCTGCTCGTCCTACTACCCACGCTGGTCTCGAACGGGTTGCTCCCGCTGCTGCTGACGCTGGCCGGGTTGGCGGCAATCTATGCCGGGTTGCGTAGTGGCCTGCGGGCGCGCCACAGCGAGGCGCTGGTGGGACTCTTGAGTTTTGTGGGCGTGGCGTTGCTGGTATTAACCGCCGTGGGGATCTGGTTGCGGGGTGAGAACATGGCCTTGATCTGGCCTTGGTAGGGGAGAACTTTTATGACACACGATACGACCATGTCGCGGCGCGACTTTCTTACCTTGGGGATGAGTGCCGTGGGTTTGCTCGGCATGCTCCAGATGGGTGGTATGACGCTCCAGTTCCTCGGCCCGCGCCGGGTGGAGGGTGAGTTTGGCGGGCTAGTCGAGGCCGGTCTGGCGGCGAGTTTCCCCCCCGCATCGGTGACGGAGTTTCCCGATGGGCGTTTCTTTCTGGCGCGTACCAGCGATGGCGGCTTCCTGGCCGTTTCGCGGCGCTGTACCCACCTGGGCTGTGCGGTGAGTTGGGAGGCCAGTCAGAACCAGTTTGCCTGCCCGTGCCACGGTTCGCACTTCGACCTGCAAGGTGATGTGCAGAACCCGCCCGCGCCGCGTCCACTCGACACCTACCCGATCTCTGTGCGCGACGGCGTGTTGGTGGTGGATACCGCGAAGGCGATTCCGCGTGATCAGATTGCGCCGGAGCAGTTGTTGTATGTCTGAGAGAGGAATCTTCCCATGCGCTACCCGCTTATTGCCGGTTTTACCGCGCTGCTGGTTCTCATAACCGCGCTGTCCATCTATACGGCGCGTGAGGAACAACGCATGCAGACCGCGCAGGCCGATCTGCGCCAGGTGGCGATCACCGATGCCTCGGCGGTCTATGTGCAGTATTGCGCCACCTGCCACGGGGCAACCGGCGAGGGGCTTGGGGCCACGCCGCCGCTCGATAATGACGGGGTGCGCGGGATGGATTACGACACGCTCTTCAAGACGATTGCACGCGGGCGGTATGGCACCGCGATGACGGGCTGGCATGTGGATGAAGGGGGCCTGCTCACCACCTACCAGATTGACCAGTTGGTAGCATTGTTGCGCTATGGCGAGTGGCCGCAGGTGCGCGAGTTGGCCGCGCAACAAGGGATGATCCCGGTCAGCCTAGCGGCACCCGAAGTGGCCAACGAGCAGATCGCCGCCATCAGTGCGCTAGGGCCAGAAGGGAGCATCTGGGCCAACGGGCTGAACCTGTATGCCCAGAACTGTACCACCTGCCACGGGGCGACCGGCGAGGGGAGTAGCCTCGCGGTGGCACTGAATACGCCAGAGCTACGCAGCCAGGATGCGGCGACAATCACGCGCACCATTAGTGAGGGGGTACCGGGGACAATGATGGCGGCCTGGAATAAGGCGCTGCAACCAGAGGAGATCAGTGCGCTTGCCGAGTTCCTGCTGCACTGGGATCAGGTCGAAGCTGCCGGGGTGGCGCTGAGTCTGCCCACGATTGAGCAGATCGATCTGGGTGATGCCGAGGCGGTCTTGGCGCTGGGCGAGCGGCTCTTCACCACCACCTGTACCACCTGCCACGGCGAGAATGGATCGGGTGGAATTGGGCCAGCGATCAACAGCCAGCAGTTCCTCAGCCGTAAGGATGATGCGGCGATTGAGCAGGCGATCATCCAGGGTGGCAAGCGGCCCAATTCGAGTATGCCCGCCTTTGGCGAGCGGCTGACGAGTGTGGAGATTACCGCCTTGGTGCGCTATATCCGTTCGCTCCAGGCCACTGCACCCAGCGTTGCCAACCCACGCGGCACCCAGCAGGGGGGCGGCGGCCCGCCATGGTTGCGCGATAGGCAACCGTAGCGCCGCGCTGGCTTCGACAAGCTCAGCCAGCGCCAGCGGCGGGGTGGCTGAGCCTGTCGAAGCCACCCCGCCCCCGATCCCCCACACTTTACCCGCGAATCGTCGCGCCGATCTCGCGCTCCAAGCCACCGATAATCTTCTTGCGCACCTTCACCAACGCATCGTCGGTGAGGGTGCGGTCGGCGGCGCGGAAAGCGAGGTGGTAGGTGAGGCTGCGCTTGCCCTCGCCCACCTGCGGCCCGCTGTAGACATCGAAGAGGGTGAGCGATTCGAGCAGATCGCCTGCGCCCCGCCGGATGAGTGTCGCAACGGTGGCCTCGGCAACTTCGACCGGGGCGGTGATGGAGAGATCCTGCACAATCGCCGGGAAGCGCGAGATGGACGTGAAGTGCGCCTTGTCGCTGGTGGCAAAGAGCGTATCCAGATCTATCTCGGCCATGGCGGCGCGGGGCAGGCTGATCTCCAAGCGCTCGCGTACCGCCGGGTGCAGTTCACCCAATACCCCCACCACCTGCGTGCTTGCGGCGGTCTTACTCTTCTTGTCGGCCTTGGTCTCCAATACGAGTACCGCCGAACGCCCCGGATGGAAGCGCTCGTCATCCGTTAGGGGCGCGTAGCGCACCCGCTCGCTCAGACCCAGCCGTTCCACCAGCACCTCCACCACCCCCTTGAGGTCGTAGAAGCCCATCGGTTCGCGCTGTGTGGCGCGCCAGCCCTCCGCCTCACGCGGGCCAGCCAGGGCGATGCCCAGGCGGCGCGGTTCGGCGGGCAGCCAGCCCTGTTCTTCACCCACCTGCTCCGGCTTCAGGTAGACGCGTGCCACCTCAAAGACCGCCACCCGTTCGCGCTCGCGCAGGTTGTTGGTGAGCGCCTCGCCCAACGAGGGCAGCAGCGAACGACGCATGTAGGTGCGTTCGGGCGTATTGGGGTTGGCCAACTTCACATACTGCTCGGCCTGCGCCGCGCTGGGGTTGACCGCAGCGACCAAGGGCATGGCGATCAGCGAGTGGGTGATCAGTTCATCCAGCCCACAGCCGACCATCACGTCGCGCACCTTATGCTCCAGGCGCAGCTCCTTGTGATCCTCGGAGATGGGCAACGCATCGGCTATGCACGTCTCTGGGATGCGGTCATAGCCGTAGATCCGCGCCACCTCTTCGCACAGATCGGCCAGGATCTGCACATCCAACCGGAACGAGGGCACCGTCACGCGCACGGTTGGCTCATGCACATAGGTGGCGAAGTCGCCCAGGCCACTACCACCGAAGAGTTCGCAGGTGAAACCGAGGCGGATGAGGATGTCGGCAATCTCGCGGGCAGTGAGGTGAATGCCGACGATCCGCGCCACCTCTGCGGGAGTCAGATCGAGGCTGATCGTCTGCCAGGGGCGCGGGTAGGCATCCACAAAGCCGCGTGCCACCGTGCCCCCCGCGTAGAGGCGCATCAGTTCGAGGGCGCGGTGCTGGGCCAACAGCGGCAAATTGTAGTCCACACCGCGCTCAAAGCGCCGCGAAGCCTCACTGGGCAACTTGAGCGCCCGCGCCGTCTTGCGGATCTGTACGGGTTCCCAGATCGCGGCTTCGAGCAGCACAGCGGATGTCCCCTCACTCACCTCACTACTCTCACCACCCATCACCCCGGCCACGGCCAGCGGCCCGGTTGCATCACACACCATCAGCGGGGCATGGCTCAGGCCACTCTCGGCTCCGGGGGTCAGCGAACGCTCCTTGCCATCCAGAGTCTTCAGGCACTCACCCGGCTGGGCACTGCGCACGATCAACTGACCGTTCTGCACCTTGGCATAGTCGAAGGCGTGGGTGGGCTGGCCCCACTCCAACATGACATAATTAGAGATGTCCACAATGTTGCTGATCGGGCGCATGCCAGCATAGCTTAGGCGGCGCTGCATCCACTGGGGCGAAGGGCCAACCTGCACCCCCTCGATCAACCCCAAGGTGAAGCGCGGGCAAAGATCCGGCTCGACAATCTCCACCCCGGTGCGACCCTCCAGCGGCGCACCTTCAGCCAAAACCTGCGGATCGGGCAGGGTCAATTCGGCCCCGGTGATCGCCGCCACCTCGCGGGCCATGCCCACAATCGAGAGGCAGCGCGCATAGTTGGGGGTGAAATCGAGTTCGAGGACTACTTCACCTAAGAGATCGCGCAGCGGCACACCCACCGGCGCATCATCTTCGAGGATGATGATGCCATCATGTTCTTCGGAGATGCCCAGTTCCTTCTCGGAGCAGAGCATGGCATCACTCATCACCCCACGCACCGGGCGGCCCTTCAGGGTCGTGATCACCCAGCCCTCAGCGTGGCCATCATAGAGGCGCGAGCCTTCCTTGGCATAGACCGCCTTAAGCGGGTGGCTGAGTCGCCCTTGGCCACGGTAGGGGAAGAGGTTGGGTGCCCCAGTGACAACCGTATGTGGCTCGGCAGCGCCATAATCCACATCGGCTAGCACCAAGCGCTCGGCATTGGGGTGCGGCTTCACCTCAAGGATGTTGCCCACCACAATCTTCTCCGGGTCCCAAGGCAGTTCGCTACCCTCCAGACCAATGTACCGAATATCAACCACCTCCATACCACTCAGGGTGAGGCGCTGGGCCAACTCCTCTACCGGCATGGTGATGGCAACAAATTCACGCAACCAACTCAAAGGAACTTTCATGGTGCGGTCGCTTTCATCATTTGGGCACTAGGCAATACCGTGCGGATTGTAGCCGAGTCAATAAAAGGATGTCAAGAACGGGGTGAGGGTTCGGGGGCGGCAGTCCCTCGAACCCCGCGTGTGGGGCTGAAGCCCCAAAACCCGATTTTTGGTGTTTTTTGGCGGCGAAGCCGCCAAAAAACACCAAAAAAGATCTTCGGGGGCGGCGCAGCCGCCCCCGAACCCCCACCGGAGGTGACAGACCCTCTACCCCGAAGAGGCCCATGCTATACTACGAGTATAGCTACCCCCACACCCGAAGGAGGCTCTTATGCCCACACCCTTTCCTGGTATGGACCCTTGGTTGGAGCATCCGATCATCTGGCCGGATGTGCATAATCGTCTGATTGTTGCGTTGGCAGAATCTTTAGCGCCGCCACTACGGCCACGCTACTATGTCGCCATTGAGGAACGCACCTACCTGATCGAGCCGGGCGATCTAGTCTTTACGGGGCGGGCTGATGTGGCAGTGGTGGGGCCGGGGTATGCGCAGGCGCTTCAGTATGCGGCCAAGGCTGAAGCGGGGGGCTTGGAGGTGCTGGTTGAGATGCCCGATCTGATGCGCGAGACCTATTTAGAGATACGCGCCTCGGCGACCGGGAATGTGGTGACGATGCTGGAACTGCTCTCACCAACCAACAAGCGCCCTGGTGAGGGGCGCAAGCAGTATCTGCGGAAGCGCGATGCGGTGGTGAGTTCGCTGACGCATCTGGTAGAGGTGGATCTTTTGCGGGCGGGTGAGCCGATGCCGATGTCGGGCTGGAACGACCGCAGCGACTATCGGATCTTGATCAGCCGGGGCAATAAGCGCCCCCGCTCGCTGCTCTTGCCCTTTAGTGTGCGCCAGCCAATCCCAACCTTCCACCTGCCGCTGTTGCCCAACGATACTGAGCCGCTGGTGGATCTGGGGCCGCTTCTGCATGCTCTGTATGATCGTAGTGGTTATGATCTGCGCCTCGACTACAAGCGTCCCCCCGAACCACCCCTGGACGAAGCCGATGCGGCCTGGGCCGAGGAACTCTTGCGCACGGCAGCCTAGTACAGCCCCTGCAACTCCGGGTTGCGCCGCAGACGCACCAGGATGTTGCGCTTGATCGCATAGACCTCGGTAATGTCGGTGAAGAGATCGCTGCGCTCGGCGAAGATGTCGCCCGGTTTCATGCCCAACAAGAACGAGCAGCGCACGATCACCCGCTCGGCCTCGTTCTGCAACAATCCATCCACCAGCTTCCAGAACTCCACCCGGCTCACCCGCTCGGTGGCCTCTTCGTCGGCGTGCGCGAACTTCTGGTTGTTCCAGTTGATGCTCTCTTCGGGCAGAATGTCGGCGTAAGACTGGGCGCGGGCGCTGTCAATCACGACGCAACTGGCGCAGCGGCGCAGATAGTTGAGTAGCGAGGCCAGCGTTGGGAACGAGCCGAAGCGCTCAGCGGGAATGGCGCGCCAGAAACGGGTGAAGGCCGCGCTGACAAAGAAATCGCTCGTCTCACCGCTCACCGTGAACGCCCCCGTGCGGCGCACCCAGTGTTCGACCAACTGGAAGTAGTGCTGGTAGATCTGCTCCCAGGCATCCTCGTTGCGCTCGACTAGGGCGCGGCGGAAGAGTTCATACGCAAAGCGCGGGTCATACTCTTGATGATCATAGAAAAGCCGACTCTCGACCGCGCAATGGCGCATCAGAGCACCAAGATCCATCCGGCTGAGGTCGTCCCCGCTGTGGCTGCGGGTGCCGCTCGGCACGGCGGCGATGGCGGCTGTATTCATCATCTGCGTCATATCGGGCCTCCTCGTCGTGTGGTGTCGGCTACGTCTTGCTTTTGCTATACCCAGCCTACTGCGCACAACCCACTTTTTAGAGGCGCGGAACCTGCCGAAGACCTGACGAAATGAGGAGGTTCAGGGTTCAGATTGTGCCGTTATCTGCTATCATGAGTAGGAATGGTTGAGACAGCACACCATATTTGAGGTCTATCTGATCATCTATGCCAACCTCCTCTGCGTCGCTTGCGGATCTGGCGAGCTACCTTCCGGCGTTTATCCTGCGCCGAATGGGCCGTGATGCGACGCTCACGATGGCCCCCTCGCTTGAACACTTCCCCGCTGCGGCACTCTTTGCCGATCTCTCCGGCTTTACCGCCCTTACCGAGCAACTCAGCCTGCATAACCCAGCCGGTACCGAAGAACTGACCCAGATCCTCGATCTCTACTTCGGCCATCTGGTGCGGGTGGTGACGGCCCACGGTGGGGATGTGATGAAGTTTGCTGGTGATGGCTTGCTGGCGCTCTGGTATGGTGAGGAGGATCTGGCCCAACTGGCCCAACGTGCGGTGCAGTGTGGTTTGGCGATCCAGATGATGATGTCGCCGGAGATGTGGGGCAGTTTTGAGTCTACCACCACGCCGCTCAAGATTCGTGTGGGGGTCGGTGCTGGTCAGGTGACGACCATGCATATTGGTGGCATCTTTGGGCGCTGGGAATTGTTGGTGACGGGCGAACCCATCCGGCAGACCGGGCTGGCCGAGAGCCAGGCCCAACCGGGGGATGTGGTGATTGCCGCTGAGGCGTGGCCATTGGTGGCCACGAGTTGTATGGGTGTGGCGCTGCCTAGCGGTGGGGTACGTCTGGTCTCCCTCACCGACTACCTCCCCATGCGGGCGCTGGAGGTGCCGCTACTGCATGCGGAGATGGCCGACTCGTTGCGCTTCTACTTACCCAAGGCGATCCTGGCGCGTATGGATGCTGGGCAGACGGCATGGCTGGCCGAGCAGCGTCGGGTGACGGTGCTCTTTATCAATCTGCCCGATCTGCAAGCCGCAACACCACTCTCCCAAGCCCAGGCGATGATGCGTAGCATTCAGTCTATGCTCTACCGCTACGAGGGCAGTATCAGCCGCCTGGGCACCGATGCCAAGGGGCCAACCCTGGTGGCAGCGCTGGGCTTGCCGCCCTTCTCGCACGAGGACGACCCGGAGCGTGGGGCGCGGGCGGCGCTGGATATTCATGCGGCCTTGGCCGAACAGGGCTTGCGGTGTGCGATAGGCATCACCACTGGCCAGGCGTTGTGTGGGGCCGTGGGCGGTGAGGTGCGCCGCGAATATACGATGATGGGTTCGATGGTGAACCGTTCGGCGCGGCTTATGCAGGCGGCAGCGCAGCTTAACCCGGAAGATGGGATGACCATCTTGTGTGATGCAGCCACTATGTCGGCAACGCACCACGCGCTGCGCTTTGAACGCCTCGCTCCACTCCGCCTCAAGGGGGTGCGCGAGCCAGTGGTGGTCTACCGCCCCTTGGCGCTGGCGCTCCCGGCCATGGTGCGCGAGCCAGCCCCGACCATGGGGCCGCTGATCGGACGCCAGCGTGAACGGGCGTTGATGCAGACATTCCTGCATAACTTGGTGGCGCAGGGGCAAGGTGCCACCCTGATCTTGGAGGGCGACGAGGGCATTGGTAAGACGCGCTTGCTGCATGAGCTTGAGCATACCGCCCGCCAAGCGGGCATCGAGACGAAGATGGGTATCGGGCGCTCGGTAGATGCTGCGCCCTACGGAGCGTGGCGGACGATCTTTCGTGCGCTGCTGCTGAATGATGCCGCGCAGTGGCCTGCCGATCTTCTTGGCGACGATCTGATGCCGCTTGCGCCCTTGCTGCGGGCAGTATTGCATGTTGAACTGCCCGAAACGGCCATCACTGCCCAGATGAGTGGCCAAGTACGCGCCGATAACACCCGCGATCTGCTGGTGCGGCTGTTGGATCGCGCTGCCCAACGTAGCCTGTTGGCGCTGATGATCGAGGATGCCCAGTGGCTCGATACCAGTTCGTGGGCGCTCCTACTGGCCGTCGCCGAACGGGTAGAACGCCTCTTATTGGTGGTCGCAACCCGCCCGCTCTCCGATCCTCCACCTGAATACCAGCGCCTCGCCTACCTCCCACATACCCGCCGCATCTCCCTGGGTGGCCTGGAGCCATCCCAGATCCGCGATCTGCTGGCCCAGCGCCTGGGCGTAGAACGTGTCCCCGCCGCGATCTGGCAACTGATTGCGGATCGTTCCCAGGGCAACCCCTTCTTTAGTGAGGAACTGCTGCACGCCCTACGCCAAAACGGCCTGATTACAGTTGTCGGGCGCGAGTGTCAGATCGTAGCGCGGGTGGGTGATCCTATTCAGGTGCTCAATGCCGTACCCTTGCCGAGTACGATAGAGGGCTTGATCACCAGCCGCATTGACCGGCTCACTGCGGCGCAGCAACTGACCCTCAAGGTGGCCAGTGTGATCGGGCGCTCGTTTGCGCTCTCGACACTCAACGCGATCCATCCCGTGGAGGACGATCCCAACCATCTGGTTGAGCAGCTCTTCACACTTCAACAGGCCGGGTTGGTGCTGATCGAAGCCTTCGACCCCGAACTGCTCTACACCTTCCGCCACGCGGTTGTGGCCGAAGTGGCCTACAACCTGATGAGTTTTCGGCAGCGGCGGCAACTGCACCGCGCCCTTGCGGAGTACTACACGGCTGATGGTGACGCGGCGCAATTGGCCTACCACTGGCGGCAGGCCGATGAGCCGGATCGGGCAGTGGGCTACCTGGCACGAGCGGGCGAGCAGGCGTTGGCGGCAGGGGCGTACCGTGAGGCGAGTAGCTTTCTGCGCGAAGCGATCCAGATCAGTGGCGGCAGTCATGACACGACCGCTACTCCCGATCTGGTCACGCGGATACGTTGGGAGCGCCAACTGGCCGAAGCCTACCACGGTTTAGGTCGCCTGAACGAGAGCCGTGATCTGCTCGAACGCGCCGAGGAGCATCTGAGTCGCCTCTTGCCGGTGCATCTGCGGCGCACGATGATGGGTTTGGGCTGGTTGCTGCTACGTCAAGGGCTGCGCACCATCTTGCCCCTGCCCGCGCCGCGCCGCGAACCCGATTCGGAGGTGCTGCGTGAGGCGGCCCGTACCTCCATGCTGCTGGCTCAACTCAGCTACTACAACAGCCAACTCCCCGAAGCCATCCGCGCCGCGCTGCGCAGCCTGAGCCTCGCCGAACGGAGTGGCGAAACCCCCGAATTGGCCGCCGCCTATGCCTCAGCCCACCTCGCCACCGGGTTTATCGCGCCCCTCTCACGCCGCTACCAACACCGTGCCCTCGATCTGGCCCACCAGATCAACCATCTGCCCACGTATGCCTGGGTGTATCAGGCCCAAGGTATTGCGGCCATAGATCATGCCAATTGGCGACGAGCAACGGCGGCGCTCAACCTTGCCCTGGCGGTAGCGGAGCATCTAGGCGACCAGCGCCGCCGCGCCGAGTGCCTTGGCATGCTGGCGCTGGCGGCACTGCTCCAAGGCCAGATCCAGACCGCCCAGGATCGCTATGCCGAACTCTATGCCGCCGCCCAAACCAGTGGCGATCTTCAGGTGTGTACGTGGGGCTTGATTGGCCAAGCTGAAGTGCTCCTGCAATCTGGCGATGATGCCCAAGCCCTGGCCATGTTGGAGGTTGCGGATGGCCTGCTGGCCGAGAATCTGGGCAGCACGCGTGCCGAAGAGATCTGGGCTTATGGCCTGCATTCCAAACTGGCATGGCGCAGTGGCCACACCGAACGCGCCCAAACCTTGGCCGATACAGCGGATGATCTCGTGGGCGAACATCCGCCGGTTGCGGTCTATGCCCTGGGCGGCTACTTGGCGTTAGCCGAAGTAACACTGGAACTAGGGGCCACCCAGCGCCAAACTCGGCGCTTGCGCCGGATCACGATCATGCTCGGTCAACTGGCGCGCATCTTCCCAGTGGTGCGTCCGTCCGTCCTGATCTGGCGCGGGCGAGCAGCGTGGCTGCGTGGCCAGCCGCAACGCGCCCGGCGCACATGGCAGCGCGCCGCTAATCTGGCACAACAGATGGAGATGCCCTACCTCGAGGCGCGTGCCCTCATCGCCTTGGCCCAGAGCCGCCAGGGGGGGCAACAGGCGTAACTGTTCTGCTAATCCGGGTTGCCGTCACCCTCTCAGCGTGGTACCATTTCCACTATGTTGTTTCTGATCGCTGATGCCAGATACTAGGTCAGCTAGTATCTACCATCAACTGTCCTCTAGTTATCCGCACTATACAAAGGAGTATCCCCTATGTTCGGCTTCGGAAACAAGAAGAAGGAAGAGGAAGAGCGGGAGAAGGCGGAAGATGCGTTGATGGCGCAGATGCAAGAGCAGATCGCGCAGCAGACCAAAACGATCCAGCAACTTCAGGCCCAGCTGATTGAGGCCAAAAATAACGAAGCTATGAGTGCGCAAGCGAATAGTGCTTTGGCTGCCGCGCAGACCCAACTCAAGCAACTCCAGGAGGAGATGCAGAAGATGAAGGCCAAGCCCGAAGCTGCGGGCGGCAAAGGATCGGGTGGTGCGGTTGCTCCGGCAGGTGGCAAATCGGCGGGGAGTGCCGGCCCGGTAGGCGTGAGCCGCGTTGGCCCGGCTGCGGGCGCATCCGGCGGCGCAAAGCCAGCTGGCCCGACTGCTGGCGCAGCGGCGGGGGCCAAGCCGGTATCCTTGGGCGATGATGAGAGCAAGGCAGCCCTCGAAGATCCGCATGTGTTGGCGGTTGGCCGCACTGCTTATGTGCGCAAAGAGGGCGGCAAGAACCTGCGCCTGCGCAGTGCGGCGGGCCTGCAAACCACCGTTATTGATGGCTTGCCCCCCGGAACCCAGATGACTCTCCTCGCCGGGCCAGTTGACAACGATGGCTACCCCTGGTGGCATATTCGCACCAGCGATGGCCGTGAAGGCTGGGTGGCTGGTACAGAGTTGGTAACTCAGCCGCAGTAGGATCAGTCGGGGCATGCGCAAAGTCCTTGGGGCGGAAGCCCCAAACCCTAGTTTTTGTTCTGTTTTGGCGGCGCAGCCGCCAAAACAGAACAAAAAAATCTTCGGGGGTGACGCAGCCGCCCCCGCTTCCCCACCAGAGGTGACTTTGCACACGCCTGAGAATCTCGGTATAAACAACGAGGGCTATTGGTATGCGCATCGAAACCACACCATTGCAGCCCTTAGTGCGCTCCGAAACCCAACGGCGCTTTGTTATCATCTTCAGTATCATTCTGATATATATGGCAACCGCCAGTGCCAGCCGCATGTTGGTGCTGTTGCCACACAATATCGCCGGGATCTGGCCACCGAGTGGTTTAGCCCTGGCGAGCCTGTTGCTGATTGATCAGCGTGGACGCTCGCTCCTTCTGGCCGGGATCTTCACGGCGGTTTTCTCTGCTAACCTGCTGACTGGGATGGCGCTCTTACCCAGTCTTGGCTTTGCGATTGCCAACACCGCCGAATCGGCCATAGCAAGTAGCCTGCTCATCCGTTATGTGGGCCTCCCCATCACCTTGGGCAGCATCCGTGAAGTGGTGGGCCTGCTCGGATGGGCGGTGATCGGCACCAATGCCCTCACTGGCCTGTTCGGGGCGGGGGTTGCGGTGGCTGCCTTTGGAGTACCCTTCTGGCCCACGTGGCTCAACTGGGTGGCAGCGGATGGCTTGGGGATGCTCTTGGTCGGTGGGGCTATCCTGAGCTGGAATGCTGATCTGCGCAACCGTAGCTTCGCGTTCGCAGGCCGCGAAATGGAATTTGCGCTACTCTGCCTGATCAGTCTCACTATTGGTGCTTCCACCTTCGGCCCCCTGCCCACTGCGATCAACTACCCCTACTTGCTCATTCCGCCCGTGATCTGGGCTGCGACCCGCTTTGGGGTGCATGGCACAACCATGGTTGGCCTCATCTTGGCCACAATGGTGCTCTGGATCACCGTAATGGGGCACGGTTTCTTTAGCACCCCGGATGATCCCCTTAGTACTCACCTGCTCGCAGGTCAAGCCTTCTTTGCCGTGCTGATCACCTCTGGGTTGCTGCTGGCTGCTAGTCAACACGAGCGTATCGTTGCCCAACACGATCTCGAACAGACGAATACCAAGTTGCGTCTGGCGCTGCGCCGTACCCAGGCACTCTACGAGATCACCAATGCGACGATCCGTAGCGATGATCTTGATGTTGCACTAGAGCAAGTGGTGGATTTGGCTGCCAAAGCCATACCGGCGGATCGGCTCTTGCTGCTGCTCTTTGACCAGAACCAGCGCCAAATCATCCACTGGCATAGTGCAGGAACGGCGACCCCACGTTCATCTGAGTCCATGAGCTATGATCGGCTGATGGATAGCCTGATCGGTTGGGCGATTGAGCAACGGCGCACAGCCATCTCGCCCAAGGGCTACCGCGACCCGCGCGAGAGTCCCGCTGCCCAGGCGTGGCGTGCCGAGGCGCAGTGTGGCGCGGTGGTGGTGATACCGTTTGCCCCTTCGGAGGAGATTGTCGGTGGGTTAGTGGCGGTCAATCGGCTGGAGGCTCCCGATTTTAGCCCCCAGGATGTTGAATTGTTAGAGACCTTGACCAATCAGATTGCCAGTGCTTATGCCCGCGCACGGCTTACCCGCGATCTGCAACGCGCCAATCAGGCCAAGAGTGCTTTTTTGGCCAGCATGTCCCACGAATTGCGTACCCCCCTCAATGCGATTCTTGGCTTTACCGGCACCCTACTGATGCGCTTACCTGGCCCATTGACCGAATCTCAGGAGCGCCAACTGAGTACGATTAAGCGCAGCGCCCAACACCTTCTAGCCCTGATTAACGATATTCTCGATCTGGCGCGGATAGAATCGGGACGTTTAGAGTTACGCCTCACAACCGTGCTGGCCCAAGAGGTGCTGCATGAGGTGATCGCCGAATTGCGCCCGCTGGCTGAACAGCGTGGCTTGCAGTTCCAGATGGACGCTCCTGAATCGCCCCTCCCCCTGACCACCGATCTGCGCATCTTACGCCAGATCTTGATCAATCTGGTCAATAATGCGATCAAGTTTACCGATGTGGGTGAGGTGCATGTAAGTTTACGTTGTGAAACTCAAGCCCTTCTCTTTGTGGTGCGCGATACTGGTATTGGCATCAAACCCGAAGACCAAGCCCGCCTCTTTGCCGATTTTGGACGGATCAATTCAGTAGATGTGCATACCCGCGAGGGGACTGGCTTGGGCTTACGCTTGGCATACCGTTTGGCCGAGGCTCTAGGCGGTACGGTGACGTTACAGAGTGAGTATGGGGTGGGGAGTACCTTTACACTGCGTCTGCCATACCGTTAATGGTATAATGCAGCCATAAAGTGGCCTATTGGAACAAACATCAAGGGGAATGTGCGCATGAACTTGGGTAATCGTGTCTGGTCAGTGCCAACACTGTTAGCCGCCGCTATTGTTGCTGCCGACCAACTCAGTAAGGCATGGGTCGTGCAGACGCTTGGCCCGGCGACGATGACCCGCTTTATTCCTGTGGTTGGTGATACAGCCCGGATTGCCTATTCACAGAATACTGGGGTGGCCTTTAGTCTTTTTCAGGATGTGCCGCAGTTTCTGACCTTTACTTCATTGGCGATTATTGCAGTTGCGATCTATTTCTACCGTACTCAGTTGCCCAATCATCAATGGTTTGTGCAGTTGATCATGGGCCTGATCATGGGTGGCGCGTTTGGTAACCTGATTGATCGGGTGCGCCTGGGCTATGTGGTTGACTTCATCCAGATTGGCTGGTTCCCGATCTTCAATTTTGCTGATTGTGCTATCTCAGTTGGTGCCTTCTTCCTGATCATCCAGTTTATCCGTGAAGAGTTTGCGCCGCAGCGTGATGACCGAACCATGGTTTTGCAGTGAGAGGTTCGTTTCAGTCGCCAGCCTTACCCTTGCGCTGGGCCATTCCGTTGGCCCTAGCGCTCTTGGTGATCGTGGGTGATCAATTGAGCAAGATCGCCATCGTGGCGACCCTCGGCCCAGAGCCATATACGCAACGTATCTCCCTCGGCCCGGCGTGGCTCAATCTCGTCTATTCGCAGAATACCGGGGTGGCTTTCGGTCTCTTTCAGCAGATGCCGCTGCTCTTCCTGTTTACTGCGATCCTCATTACCCTGGTAGTACTGTATGCCTACCACGCCTATTTGCCCAACCATGTGCCTTGGGTGCAGTTGGCAATGGGGCTGATTCTGGGTGGGGCAGTGGGGAATATCATTGATCGGGTGCGCTTGGGTTGGGTGGTGGATTTTATCAGCATCGGCTGGTGGCCGGTCTTTAATCTGGCCGATAGCGCAATTGTGGTCGGGGTGATCGCGCTGGCGGGGTATCTCTTCTTCTTTGGTGAGCAGCCTGCCCCGCCGCCATCCCCGCCCCGCGATGATGGCTTGCTGCATGATCTCCTCAGCCGCGATGTGGAGTGATGTTGCATGTCTGAGGTAGATAGTTACTCCTTGTACGTGGAGGCCCAAGCGGCTGGGCATCGCCTCGACCGCTTTGTTGCCCAGGCGCTCCCCGATCTCTCGCGCTCGTTTGTGCAGCACCTCATCGCTGCCGGGCAGGTGCTGGTCAATGCTCAGGCCGTGCGCCCCAGCCATGCCCTGCGCCATGGCGATCTGGTCTCGGTGACGGTGCCACCTGCCCAGCCAGTCGCGCTCGTGCCAGAGGCTATTCCCCTTCATGTTGTGTATGAAGATGCCGACGTGGTGGTGGTGGAGAAACCGGCGGGGATGGTGGTACATCCCGCCCCTGGCCACCCCAACGGTACGCTGGTGAATGCGTTGCTGGCGCGTTACCCCGATATGCAGGTCGGCGGTGACCTGCGCCCAGGGATTGTGCATCGCCTTGATGCGGGAACCTCCGGCTTGCTGGTGGTGGCTCGTCACGACCAGGCGTTGCGCCACCTGACCGCGCTGCAACACGCCCGCCAGATGCGTAAGATCTACCTGGCGGTGGCCGAGGGCCGCTTTAAGCAGGCCGAGGGCCTGATTGATGCCCCGGTGGGTCGCCACCCGCATGATCGGCTGCGGATGGCGGTGACACCCACTGGCCGTGAGGCACGTACCCACTATCGGGTGTGTGAGGAGTTGGGCAACTATACGCTGCTCGAATTGCGCCTCGAAACCGGGCGCACGCATCAGATCCGGGTTCACCTGCAACACCTGGGCCGCCCCATTCTGGGTGATCCGCTCTATGGGGTGCGCAAGGGTCGCCCGACTTTTGGACTCGAACGCCAATTCCTGCACGCCCATTGCCTCGGTTTCCAACTCTTGGATGGCAGTTGGCGCGAGTTTACCTCGCCACTGCCCGCAGACCTCCAGGCGGTGTTGGTGAAGTTGCGGGCGATGCGGACGGCGTAGCCATCCCCGAACCCCCACCGTCACTACTGTGCTACAATGCAGATGTTGTTGACATCCTACAAGGTGCGTACCTTGTCTTACCGTAATCAATGAGGAGCGTATGCGGAAGAAGATCAGCATTATCGGTTCGGGGTTTGTTGGCTCGACGACGGCGCATTGGTTGGCCGCCAAGGAGCTAGGCGATATTGTATTGCTCGATATTGTTGAGGGCGTGCCCCAGGGCAAGGGCCTTGATCTTTATGAGGCGGCCCCGATTGAGGGCTATGATGTGCGCGTTATTGGTAGTAACGATTATGCCGATACCGCCAACTCGGATGTGATCGTTGTCACATCGGGCGCACCGCGCAAGCCCGGTATGAGCCGCGAGGATCTGATCAAGGTCAACGCGAACATCACCCGCGACTGCATCTCCAAGGCCGCGCCGCTCTCGCCCAACGCGGTCATCATTATGGTCAACAATCCGCTCGATGCGATGACCTACGTCGCTGCCGAGGCGAGTGGCTTCCCCAAGGAGCGCGTGATCGGTCAGGCTGGGGTGCTCGATAGTGCCCGCTACCGCACCTTCATCGCTATGGAGGCTGGGGTTTCGGTCGAGGACATCCAGGCCATGCTGATGGGTGGCCACGGTGATGAGATGGTGCCCCTGCCGCGCTTCTCGACCATCGGCGGTATCCCGGTGAGCGAGTTCATCCCCGCCGATAGGCTGGAGGCGATTGTGGATCGCGCACGCAAGGGCGGCGGTGAGATCGTCAATCTGCTGAAGACTGGCAGCGCCTACTATGCTCCGGCAGCCGCGACCGCCCAGATGGTCGAGGCAGTGCTGAAGGATAAGAAGCGTGTTGTGCCTGTCGCCGCCTACCTGAGTGGCCAGTATGGGCTGAACGATATGTACTTCGGCGTGCCGGTCATCCTGGGTGCCGGTGGTGTTGAGAAGATCATCGAACTACCGCTCAATGACGACGAGAAGGCGTTGGTGCAGAAGTCGGCTGATGCGGTACGATCCACATTGGAGACCCTGAAGACCCTGTAGTCTGGAGTTTGGAGGGGTGTTGGAGCCATCTCGCACCCCTCCTTCTTGTGCGAGGTGTGGGCGTGAAAGCAAGCACAACGACAGGAACATCAACCACCGACGCGCCAAGCACTAGTTCCGACCGCTGGAAGTTACTGGGTGGTGAGCGCTTCTATACCCTCGCACGTTGGGTGACGATCCTGCTCCTCATGGGTATCACCCTCTTTATCACCCAGACGCCAATTTGGCCGCTGAGTTTGCAAAGCCAGCCTTTGGTGGTCATTCTGTGGGCGTATGCAGCATTTAGTTTGCTGGCAACCGGGGCGCTCTTCATCCCTGGGGTGGCGCAACTGCTCAGTTTTGCCTATCTGATAGATATTGGCTTTATCTCGCTGATGGCCTTTTTTGGCGGCGATGATCATGCCATCTTCTTCCCGCTCTACCTGTTACCCCTGATCAATGCCGCGATTCGCCAACCGGCAATGATCGGCCTTATCTCTGGGATCGGGACGGCGCTTCTCTACGCCATGGTCTTTGTGGGCTGGCGCTACCTGATCAGCCAGAGTTCGGTGCAGAGTATTGAATTTGTTGCCCTCGCTTTGCGCAGCCTTACGCTCAGCCTCTTGCCATGGATGACGAGTGCCCTGGCCGAGCGTTGGAGCGAGAATAATCGCCAAAGTGTGGCCCAGGCCCAACTGCAAACCGATCAGGCATTGACGCAGGCACGGGCCTACCGCGACCAGATGCGCTCGCTCTATGAGGTCGCCTACGCCCTCTCCACCACGATGGACTACCGCAACGTGCTCGAATCGGCACTGCGCGAGAGTCGGCGACTGGTGCCCTATACCTGTGGCTTTGTGATGCTCTCCTCTGGCCAAGAGAATGAACTGTATGTTGCTGCCAGCCAGTCATTGAGTATCGCCGATCAGGCCCGCAAGATCACGGTGAGCCAGGGAGGACTGGCTGAGGTGCTGCGCTCCGGGGCGTCGCAGACGGTGACGGTTGCCGAGCAGCCCGATCTGCAACTCTTCGAGTCGCTGCGGGCATGCCGTTCAGCCTGTATCATCCCGCTGCAAGCGGCGATGCGCACCTATGGCCTGATGGTGGTGGGGACGGATCGATCTGGTTCGTTTACCGGCGAGCAGAGTGATATGCTCACCGCTCTCGCCCGCTATGCGATCATCGCCCTGCACAATGCCCAGTTGATCTTTGACCTCAAGGAAGAGCGTACCAAACTACTCTCCAAGGAAGAAGAGGTACGCCACCAACTCGCCCGCGACTTGCACGATGGCCCGGCGCAGTCTATTGCCGCTATTACCATGAACATTGAGTTTATCAAGAAACTGCTCGACCGCGACCCCAAGCGGGTAGTGGACGAATTGGATAAGCTCAGTGCCCTGGCCAAGCGTACCACCTATGAGGTGCGTACCATGCTCTTTGAGTTGCGCCCGTTGGTGCTGGAGACCCAAGGGCTGAAGGTGACACTGGAGCAGTACCTTGAACGCTTTAAGGGCAATAATGCTGGTACCGAGATTGTTCTAGAGGCCGAACACCTCTCTGATGTTCACTTGGATACCAAGACTGAAGGCACGCTCTTCAACATCATCCAAGAGGCGGTCAATAACGCCCTCAAGCATGCCAAGGCCAAGCACATCTGGGTGCGAATGCGCCGCGATGGCAAGATGCTGCACGCCGTGGTGCAGGATGATGGCGCGGGCTTTGATAAGGCAGCGGTGCTGCGTTCCTACGAGAAGCGCGGCTCCTTTGGCCTGCTCAACATTGATGAGCGGGCGCGCCTAGTAGGTGGTCAAGCCGATATGGAATCCGAACTTGGCAAGGGCACCAAAGTGACGATTGTCGTCCCGATTGAATAGAGCCGCATGTGCAGAACCCCTACCTCATTCCCCAACGGGTACGTGCCGCGCTACGGACGCTCGATCTGCGTCCCACGCGGGGCATGGGCCAGAACTTCTTAATTGATCAGTTGGCCCTAGACACGATTGTGCAGGCCGCCGAACTTACCCCGGATGATCTGGTGGTTGAGGTTGGCCCCGGCTTGGGCGTGCTAACCTGGGAGTTGGTGCGTGTGGCGCGGCAGGTGGTGGCGGTGGAGCTAGATCGCCGCCTCGCGGCCCGCTTGCACGAGGAATTTGCGACTGCCCCGCTGCGTATCATCCAAGCTGATGTGCTGCGCACGCCTCCCGCCGCCATCCTGGATGATCTGGCCCCGCCCTACAAACTCGTGGCCAACCTGCCCTACGCGATCACCGCGCCGGTGCTGCGCCACTTCTTGGAGGGCCAGCCGCCCCCCGATGTTATGGTGGTGCTGGTACAGTGGGAAGTTGCCGAGCGCATCTGTGCGCAGCCCGGCGACCTGAGTGTGCTGGCGCACGCCGTCCAGATCTACACCCAGCCGGAGATCATCGCCCGTGTCCCGGCCAGCAGCTTCCACCCCGCCCCCGCCGTAGACTCGGCCATCCTGCGCATGCGCCGCCGCCCGCAACTGGCCGTGGCGGTGGACGATGTGGCCGCGCTCTTCCGCATCATCAAGGCCGGGTTTCTCCAACCGCGCAAACAACTCGGCAACGCCCTGCCGGGTGGGCTGGCGGCCATCGGCAGCAGCCTCCCGCGTGATGAGGTAGTGGCAGCGCTGCATAGCGCCAACATTGACCCCAAGCGCCGCGCCGAGACGCTGACACTGCACGAGTGGGCAACGATCTACCAGGCGCTGCCGCGTTGAAAGGAACCGATCATGAACTGTTGGCACTGTGATCGCCCCGCCCATGGCACCTGCATCTTCTGCGGGCGCGCCGTCTGCCGCGAACATGCCCAGGAGATGCCGCATATTGTCGCGCTCTACCATGACACCAAGGGGATCCACAAGGCGGTGGTGACGGCCAAGGCGCTCTTTTGTGGGGTGTGCGAGCCACGGGAGGATCCAGTGGAGATGCCGGAGTTGAAATAGCTAATCTTTCTTGTACGCCTGCTGAATCGCCCCTAACACCTCCTTCAACTCGAACGGCTTGCGCAATACCCCCGCCGCTCCAGCTCGCTGTGCCTCTTCGATCAGGTTGGGCAAGACTTGGCCGGTGAAGAGCAACACCCGCACCTTGGGGTCGTAGCTGCGTAGTTGGCGCAACAACTCGATCCCGTTCGTCCCCGGCATGGCCAGATCGGTCAAGACCAGATCGAAACGCCGCGACTTGTAGCTGTCGAGCGCACTCAGGGCGTCGGTGCAGATGGTGACGCTGTGTCCGATGCGTTCGAGCAGTACCTGGAGCGATTGGCCAATGCGGCGATCATCATCCACCACCAGCAGGTTGAGGTTGGGTACCTCGACCACCGGCGGCGCGTCGGGGAGGTCGGTGGCATTCGCGGTGATCGGCAGGTGCATGATCATGGTCGTGCCCTGACCGGGGCTACTCTCTACCTCTAGGGTGCCGCCGTGGCTCTGCACGATCCCATACGAGACCGATAGCCCAAGCCCGGTGCCGGGGGTGGTGCTGCCGCCCAATGCACCCTTGGTGGTCACAAATGGCTCGAGGATCTTGTCGCGGATGGCGTCGGGAATGCCGCAGCCGGTGTCGGAGATGGACAGGGTGATGCGCTGCTCGTCGCTACTCAGCCGCACAGTGAGGGTGCCGCCCGCAGGCTTCATGGCGTCGCGGGCATTGGTGAGGAAGTTGAGGACTACCTGCGAGATCTGGCCCGGATCGCAGATGGTGAGCGGCACGGGTTCGATCTTCTGCACGATGCTGATCTGGTGTTTGCGCAGCTCAATCTCCATCAGTGTTACGGTTCCGCGCACCGCATCGGAGAGATCGGCCATCTCGCGGCGCGGCTCGCCCCGGCGCGCAAAGGTGAGCAGGCTGCCAGTGATGCTCTTGCCCCGCTTGCAGGTGTCCACCACCACCTTGAGCGACTCGTTCTTGGTCGTATCGTCGGGGCTTGAGAGGCCCAGTTGGGCGTAGCCCAGCATCCCGCCGAGCAGGTTGTTGAACTCGTGGGCAATCCCGGCGGCAAAGGTACCCAGCGCGGCCAACTTGGAGGATTGGATCAATTCGGCCTGCGACTCCTGCACCCGGCGGAAGAGTTGCGCATTCTGGATCACCATCGCCGCTTGGCGGGCGAAGGTCATCAGGATGCGCTGCTCTTCATCCAACAAACTGCGCGCTTCCGGGAAGGTCAGACAGATCGCCCCCATGACCCGCTGTTCTTCCACCAATGGAATACAGACTATCGCATTCCAGTAGACATTCTGGGTCAGCGCGGGCAGCGGCGCGAGGGTCTGGGTGTACTGGTCGGTGAACATCATGACTCGTTGGCGCGCCAGCACGATCTCGTAGCTATGCGGGAAGGGCACGGGAATAGCAACATCACCCTCCATGGGCACGGGCAGATTGTGAGCCGCCACCAGTACCGGGCGTTGCAGATCATCAATCAGCACTACCCAGCCGTTGGAGGCATTCATCAGTACGGCGAGGCGGTGGCAGAGCAGTTCGAGCATAGCCGGAACATCGCGGGTACTGATCAGGGCCATCATGAGGCTCTGGAGGTGTTCGAGTTTGGTGTTCAGATCGGAGGATTTCGCACTCAGCGCCTGGAGATCAGTCGTATAGTTGAGCATGCGCCCCTGATTAGCCAGCGCCATCTGAAAGACCACCACCGGCACAATACCGAGCATAAAGGCGAAGCCGCTGATCTCCCAGAGCGTGGCCATGAGCCCCCCTAGGGGGGCCAGCATCAAGACATGCCAGCGTACCTCATCGCTGCGAACCCGCAACACCTCGTGGGGCGCTTTCCCCGCAGCAAACATGGCAAAACCGCCCTCTGCTGCCAGATCTAGCGCGTAGATGATCGCCCCGGTGAAGAGCAGCGCCAGGAGTGACGTGATCGTGGTGTAAGGCAGCCGCCCCACTCCAACATCAAAGAAGGCGCTGCCCAGGTGGAGCAGGGCGATCCCGGTGCTGATCAGGATACCGATCATGCGCACGGCGATCAGCGTACTGATCTGCCACCAGGTTCGTTCGTGGGCCACCCCGGCACTGATGCTGCCAACCAGCACCACCGCGAGCATGAGCGGCCACCCCAACGCCGTCACCCCGGCGATGAGCAGCGCCATAGAGATCGAGAGGCTGCGCCCCTGTTTCACATCGAAGGCCAGCAGGTCGGCCCCCATAAGCATCCCGGCGAAGATCAGGGTAGAGAGGACATCAATCAGTTGGATGCCGCCACGCGGGTAGAAGAGCGCCGTGATGAGGGAGAGGATGATCGCCGTCGCCCAGAGGCCGATCAGGTAGGATTGGGCGCGTTGGGGCAGCGCGGGAAACTCGATCTGCGGCACACGACCACTCGCCACTGCCTACCTCCTCAATCATCCTCAATCTGGCGCACGGTGCTGCGCTTGCGCGACCGTTGGGTTGGCGGCTTGGGGGTAATGAGGCTATCGAGTGCGGTATCTATCTGCGAGCGTTCATCGGCGATGCCACAGGCATACTGCTCGATCTGCATACTGTGGCGTTGACGCAGTGCCAACGGAGCGATGCGGCGCATATCCTCCTCGATCACCCGGTCGCGGAAGTCGGCGGCGGCACGGGCGCGCGCCGCCTCGAGCAAGGCAATCTCGGCGCGCTGCGAGGGCACCTTGAGCGTCTGCACCAGGTTCATGGCCAACTCCTCCAAGTACGGAGGCGTCTCCACATGGGGCAAGATCTCGCGGGCTGCTTCGACCTCCTCGGCCAGCGCGCTGGTCTGGGAAGCATAGGCGCGCCGGAAGGCCGCCGGATCGCTGCGGAAAAGATGCGAGCGCCGATAGGCTTCGAGGCGTGCCTGGGGGTCTTCGAGCGGCGTCACCCAGACGCGTAGGCCAAAACGGTCGAGGATCTGCGGGCGCAGCGGCCCCTCTTCGGGGTTCATCGAACCCACGAGGAAGAACTGGCTGGGGAAGAGGCGCGTCATGGGGCCGCGCCGCACCAACGTGCGGCCCTGCGCGGCCGCATCCAGGATGGCCTTCACCACGGCGGGATCGAGCAGGTTGATCTCATCCACATAGAGCAGGTTGCGATGCGCCAGCGCCAGCACACCCTCTTCGAGCAACACGCGCTGCTGCTCAATCGCCACGCGCTCATTGATCCCACCCACCACATCTTCAATACGGGCATTGAGCGGCAATTCGATCAGGCGCATCGGCTCGTGGCTGGTGTGGGTCGCCCCTTCGGCATCCTGCCACTGCTGCTCACGGCGGGGCATAATATCGAGCAACCCGCGCACCGCCGTCGTCTTACCCACCCCGTATGGCCCACTGATCAACACGCCACCAATCTGTGGATTGATCAACCCCAGGATGAGCGCCGTCTTCAATTCGGGCTGACCCACCAGAGCCAGCAGCGGAAAGGGCAGCACTTCGTCCATGCTCACAGCATCTCGATCTCATAGCCCCCAATCGGCGCATCGGGGCGGGTACGCTCAATAAACCGAATTACGGCCTCTAACTGGCCATGGGCATAACTCTGATCCGTACTGACACATGCAATGCCGAGCTCGGCGCTTTGCCAGATGTCGTGGTCGCCCACTTCGGCAATCGAAACATTAAACTCATTACGCACACGCGCCAAGAGCGATTTGACCACCTGACGCTTCTCTTTGAGCGAATGGGCGGCGAAGATGTGCAGGGTGAGGGTGCAGACTCCAATAACCATGGCTGTAGTAAGGCGACTTAATTCAGATTACCTAAGCCTACCGAGGGTGGCAGAATGGCCAACTCGCTGATCAACTCACTGGAGAGACTGCGCAGCCGCTCGGTCAGTTCCATCTCCAACCAGCGCTGCTTCTGTGGGTACCCAACCTGGCAGCGGTCGGCTAGGTAGTAGGCCAGCGCTTCGGGGGCCACCGGCAGATCTTCTACCTCGACGGGTGCGCCAGATGCGACCGAGACGGCATGCCAGTAGCGCCGATAGACCGCCCGCAACTCTTTGGCGGCACTCTCGACCTGCGAACCACTCTCTTCTGAGAGCGGCATGACCATGCCGACCATATACGGAGAGCGTTGGATAATATATTGAATATGAAAGCGCTGCATCCCAATCGCATTGATCAGAAAGCGGCCATCTTCTAACCGCACATGGGCATTGATCTGCGTCATCGTGCCGATACTGGCGGTCTCGGCGGGGCGCGCAAAGGGGCGATCTTCCGTTACCTCATCACCCGAACGCAGATAGACGACCCCAAACGGGACATCTTCAACAATGCACTGATTGATCATCGTGCGGTAGCGTTCTTCAAAGATATGCAAATTGATAGTACTACCAGGGAAGAGGACTGTCCCTAGTGGAAAGAGCGGGAGTTGCTGGATCATAGATTTTCGGCTACTCCTCGTGCCATGTGCAGGTGACGACCGTGGCTTCGGCTGGGCCGAAGTGTAAATCAATCATAAAACTGATCTCTGGGCTGGTGAAGAGTTGCAGCGCGGTTGAATGATCGAAGGGGCAGGGTAAGCCCTCGATCATCAAGAGTAGGTGGCCGACGCGCAGTTCTAGCAATTCGGGGCGCAGTTCTACCCCACTCGATCCAATCGCAGCCAGCAGCGTCCCCCAATCGGGTAGGTTGCGCGTACATGCCGAACGCACCGCCGTTGATTGGGCCACCACATCACACACTTTCCGCGCCACCTCTTCGTTGGGCGCACCGCGCACCGTCACCTCAAGCACCTTCCCGCCGGTTGAGGCATCACGCACAATCTGCTGGGCCAGATCATGGCACAGGTGGTTGAGCGCCTCCTGCCAGGCTGCGAACTCACGCGAGGTCGCGTCGCTGATCAGCGGCCCCTCAGCCGCACCATTAGCCAGGATCATCACCGTATCGTTGGGGCTACAATCCCCATCCAGGTTGAGCCGGTTGAAACTGCGGTTGACACTCTGGTTGAGCGATTGGGCCAACAGCCGCTGCTCAATCGCCACATCGGTCGTGATCAGGCAGAGCATGGTTCCCAGGCGCGGATGGATCATGCGCGTCCCTTTGGCCATCCCGGCCAGCGTCACTCGATGCCCCTCGGCGAGTTGCACCCGGTAGACACGCTCTTTGGGGCGCGTATCGGTGGTGAGAATGGCCACCGCCGCCCGCCGCCCGCCGCCGCTATCCAACTCGCTCACCGCCCGCCGAATCCCATCGCGCATCTTGGCCATGGGCAGCGGCAGGCCAATAATGCCCGTGGACATCAGCATGACGCCATCGCGCTGGATCTCCAACTCATCGGCGAGCAACTTGGCACACTCAACCGCATCGGTCAAGCCAGACTGGCCAGTACCAGCGTTGGCATGCCCGGAGTTGATCATCACCGCCCGAATCGCATCGCGGTTGCGCGAGAGGATCGCCTGACTCAGATAGACCGGCGCAGCCCGCGTGACGCTGTTGGTAAACATGGCTGCCACCCTACACGGGTGGAGCGAGTAGACCAGCGCCAGGTCACGCGCCTTGCTCCCATCCTTCAGTCCACAAGAGACGCCTGTGGCCCGAAAGCCGTGCGGGCTTGAGATATGGCCGTCTTCAAAAATGGTATAGCTCATTGTGGTTGCAGATTGCAGATGTTTGCTAACTGCTTGAGGGAAGCAGTTAGCGAACATCTCCCATCACCAGATGCGGCACACAAAGCCTTTGAGATACTCGCTCTCCGGAAAGGTCAAGCGGATGGGGTGATCGGGCGACTGCGCGAGTCGCTCGATGATCTGGGCATCACGATGGGCATCAACCGATGCCCCAAAGACGATCTTTTGGAAGAGATCGGTCGAGACGAGGCCCGAACAACTGAAGGTGGCGAGGATGCCACCCGGACGGAGCAGTTGCATTGCCAACAGGTTAATATCTTTATAGCCGCGTGCGGCGCGATCAATGTGTTTCTGGCTGTGCGCGAACTTGGGTGGATCGAGAATGATCACATCAAAGCGGCGCTGCTCTTCACGGTAGGTGCGCAAGACTTTAAAGACATCACCCTCAACAAACTCGGCGGGAGTTTCTAACTGGTTGAGTGCCAGATGCTGGCGGGCCAGATCGAGTGCGGCGGGGCTGGTATCAACCAGGGTGAGTTGTTTGGCCCCGGCACGTGCCGCATAGAGTGCAAAGCCGCCACTATAGGTGAAGCAGTCGAGTACCTCGGCACCGGCGCAGTAGGCGGCGACGCGCTCGCGGTTGAGGGCTTGATCGAGGTAGGAGCCGGTCTTCTGCCCAGCTTGGAGATCAACCAAGAAGCGCGGCGGGTTGGCTCCAATCGGGCGTAGTACGAGTTGGTTGGGTGGCGCTTGGCCCCATAGCAGCCCTTCGGCGGGGGGCAAGCCCTCCTTCTCGCGCATGTCGGCGTCGCTGCGCTCGATAATGCCCAGCGGGTTGAGCAGTTCAACCAGGATGCGCACCAGTGCCTCGCGGCGTAGCTCCATCCCCTGGGTAAGAATCTGGACACTCAGGTAGGAGCCGTAGCGATCCACAATCAGGCCCGGTATCCCATCCGCTTCGCTAAAGACGAGGCGGCACGCTACCTCCGGGTCGTGCATGAGATGGCGGCGGCCTGCCAACGCACGAGCGATCTGATCATGCAGCCACGCCGCATCCAGATCCTGGTTCGGGTCCCAGGTACACAAGCGGGCACGGATCTGTGAATTGCCGCTCCACCAGCCGCGTGCTAACCAATCACCCGATGCGGACAGGACATCCACTGGCTCACCATCAATCGGATCGCCACGCACAGAAGCTATCGCCCCAGAAAAGATCCAGGGGTGACGTTGGAAGACAGGTCGTTCTTTGCCGGAGCGCAGGGTGATGGTTGCCATAAGCTCTTCTCACTCGCCTATGGAAAAACACTGTAACACAGCGTTGTAGTAGGGTCAAGCATTGAATCTATTATACCCCCTATGGCAACCCTACTCTATCTTCTTGCATCGCAACTAAACCATCACGCTCCAACCCCACGACAAGATCGCGCAGCCATGCTTCATCAGCGGCGCTATAGTCGGGTTTGAGGCGTGGCCCTAGTTGGCTCAGGCTGAGTTGGGGTTGTTCGCGCAGGGCATCAATGATGCGCCCGCGCAGCCAGCGCCGCGAGCCGTGGTAGGCTTCGCGCTGGCCCTCGGCCACCCGGCGCAGTGGGCGGGGCAGAGCGGGTGGGGTCGCAGTGCTATAGGCGCGGCACACGCGCTGAATGGGGCATTGCGCACAACTCGGATTCCGCGCCGTGCAGATCAAAGCCCCCAACTCCATCAGGGCTTGGTTCCAGGCCCAGCCCTGACCGCTGGGGAGCAGCGTGGCGCTCTGTTCGAGCAACTGGCGCTCAGGCGGCGCAACCTGAAGGTCGGGGCCAACCAAGGCCCGCTGCAACACGCGGCGGATGTTGGTGTCCATAAAGACCACATCCTGCTCGAAGGCGAAGCAGGCGATAGCTCCGGCGGTGTAGGGGCCAATCCCCGGCAAACTGCGCAGCTCGGCCACGTTACGCGGGAACTGCCCGTCATACTGCGCCATCACCTGCTGGGCCGCCCGTTGCAGATTGACTGCTCGCCGGTTGTAGCCCAGTCCGGCCCATGCGCGGATGACCTCGGCGGTAGGGGCGTTTGCCAGCGCATGTAGGTTGGGGAAGGTTGCCAGGAAGGCGGCATATTTGGGCAACACCCGATCCACCTGCGTCTGTTGAAGCATCACCTCAGACACGAGGATCTGGTACGGGTCGCGGCTCTGCCGCCAGGGCAAAGCGCGAGCGTGTTGGGCAAACCAGGCCAGGAGGAGATTGGCGAGCATAAAGCGAGATCAATCCCCTGACTTAGCCGTACTCTGGTTTTCGCGGCGCGCCTCGATCACATCGGGAATACGGTTGAGCTTGTCGAGCAAAGCCGAGAGTTGGTTGATAGACTGGATCGTGCAGGTGACATGCAGCACCGCCCGCCCGACACGGCGCGTACTACCTTGCTCCACGCGCTCGATATTCACCCCGGCATCGGCGATCACCATTGAGACATCGCGCCACAAACCGACCCGATCCCACGACTCGACTCGTACCGGCACCGAGTAACCACGCGGCTGCTGGCCGCCCCAAGTGACATCAATCAGGCGGGCGCGGTCGCGCTCATTGACGATGGTGCGACAATCGGCGCGATGCACCGTAACCCCGCGACCACGCGTCACATAACCCACAATCGGTTCGCCGACCACCGGGTTGCAGCACTTGGCCAGACGGTTATGCACCGCTCCCACGCCAAGGACTTGGATACCGCTGGATGAACTGGGAGCCGGGGCGTGGTGGGTCGTAGTGAGTTCGAGGTGGGTTGGTTCTTCGGGGTGCGATTCGACCTGATGGGCGAGGGCTTTTTGGGCTACCGTGCGTGCCGAAATGTCACCGGCACCAATCAGGGCAAAGAGATCATCTACCGAACGGGCATTGGTCTGTTCGACGAGTTGTTCAAAACTGATCGTACTCAGACCGAGGCGTTTCAACTCCTTCTCGATCATATCGCGGCCACCGGCGATATTCTCCTCGCGCTCGGCGCGCCGGAAGAAGCGCTTGATATGATCACGGGCACTCGGAGTCTTGACAAAGCCGAGCCAATCGCGGCTCGGCCCACGCCCGGTCTTGGTCGTCATCACCTCGACAATCTCGCCGTTCCGCAGATGGTAGTCGAGCGGAACGATACGCCCATTCACCTTGGCCCCGATACACTTATTGCCAACTTCGGAGTGGATGCGGTAGGCGAAGTCTACGGGGGTGGAGCCTTCGGGGAGGTCAATAATTTTGCCCTTGGGGGTGAAGATGTAGACCTGTTCTTCAAGTTCGGTCTTGAAACTCTCGACAAACTCACGCGCATCGGTCAGTTCAATCCGCCAGGAGATCAGTTCGCGGAGCCACTTGATCTTCGCCTCATAGTTCTGGTCGCTGCCACGGGTAAAACCCTCTTTGTAGCGCCAGTGGGCGGCGATACCGTGTTCGGCAATCTGGTGCATCTCCTCGGTACGGATCTGGACTTCACAGGGGGTACCACCCGGAATAAGGACGGTGGTATGGAGCGATTGGTAGGAACTCTCTTTTGGTACCGCGATATAGTCATCAAACTCGGAGAGGACGGGCGTCCAGAGCATGTGTACCACACCCAGGACGCGGTAACAGATCCCAACCGCCCGTTCGGGATCGCGCTCTTGGATGATCACCCGCACCGCAAGTTGGTCATAGATACGCTCTAGGGGCAAGCCCTTGCGATCCATCTTGCGCCAGATCGAATAGATATGTTTGGGGCGGCCAGAGACCTGCGCACTAATGCCCTCTTTCTCAAGGGCATCATTCAGCCGCTTGATCACGCGCTGGATGATACGCTCACGCGCCTCTTTGCGCAGGGTTAGCCCTTGGGCAATCTCCTGGTAGCGATCTGGATTCATTGCCTTAAAGGCCAGATCCTCCAGTTCGGACTTCACCTGCCACATACCCAGGCGGTGCGCGAGCGGCGCATAGATATCGAGCGTCTCGCGGGCGACGCGCCTCTGCTTATGCGGCGGCGTTGCGCCGAGGGTACGCATATTATGCAGGCGGTCGGCGAGCTTGATCAGGATGACGCGTGGATCATCAGCCGTGGCGATAATCAGTTTACGGTAGGAACCGGCCTGAAGTTCCTCTTTGGTCTTATTCTCCAGGCCCGACAGTTTGGTAACGCCATCTACGAGGTGGGCAATACAGCCATTAAACTGATTGCGCACGAGATCAAGCTGCACTCCAGTATCTTCAACCACATCATGCAGCAGCGCAGCGGCGATGGATTCCGCATCCAGGCGCAGTTCCAACAAGATCGAAGCCACGGCCACGGGATGATCAATATACGCCTCGCCACTTTGGCGATACTGACCTGCGTGGGCAATCAGCGCCAAGGCATACGCGCGGCGGATCAGATCCGCATCACCACCGGGAAGGTACTGGTGCATCTGGCCGATGATCGCCTCGACCGTCGGCGAAGTCAGCGCGGCCAAGTAGGTACGCCGCACACTATCGGCGGTGGCCTCCGGGTTCTCTTTCTCGCGCAGGTGCTGGGCGAAGGTCTCGATGATGGGATGTTGGAGCAGCGGGCTGAGGGAGATGATCGGCTCGGTATCGGGTTGGCGGCGTGGGGCGGAAGCAGGGGATGATGGGGCCGGATGCCCAGGGAAACGAGGGAGATCCTCATAGCCGCTCATCGCAGCGGTGGCAGTCGAGTCGTCCATTACCGTATCCTCAGCTGAAATGGTCGATCTGGCGGGGGAGAAAGGTGGCGGACGGGGAATAATGTGCCACCTGACACCCATCGCGAGCGTGATACACATGGCCTGAGAAGCAAAAGGGCTGGCGTTGAACGCCAGTCCGCGCCTCCCGCTTCGGTCATCCGCGACCATCGCGTATGTGGTTCTTGTGGTGGTATGTAGGATAGCACCGCGCCAAAGCGTTGTCAAGGAAGATCCAGGGCATGTGCAAAGTTCGTACCCAGCCCGTAAACGGGCGGGCTAGCACCCGGCGAAGGCCGCCTTCGCGGCCTAGAGCCAGCCCGCGAAGGCGGGCTTTGCATCCTGTAGCCCGCCCGTTTACGGGCTGGGGGACGATGTGCCAAGAATTTTGCACATGCCCTGCAGGATTATGTTATGATGTGCGCATCGGCACTGCGGGGACGCATACTATTTACACGTATTCGCATACTCCGCACTGAGAGTACTGCTCTAAGGAAGCACGCCCATGATTCAAAAGGAAGATCTGGTCATCCGGGTGGCTGGCGAGTCGGGTGACGGAAGCAGCGCGACGGGCGAGATGCTCGCGCAGGCCGCCGCACGGTCGGGGTTGCAAGTCTTCACCTTTCGTACCACCCCGGCGGAGATCAAGGGTGGCCCGGTAATGTTCCAGGTACGCGCCTCGAACAACCCGGTTCGCACGATGGGGGATGAAGTTGATGTCCTCTTTGCCTTTAATCAAGAGGCGTGGCGGCTGCATCACCAGGCGTTGGCGGCAAAGTCGGTACTCCTCTACGATCCCGATGAGTGTACGCCCCCAGAGAGCTACACCGGGATTGCCTATGCAGTGCCGATTAACCAGATCGCCAATGAGGCCGGTAATCGGCGCGGTAAGAATGTGGTGGCGCTCGGCGTCGTGGCGGGTATGTTCGGTTTGGGCTTGAAGAAGCTCGAAGATATTGTGCATGCCAAGTTGGGCAAGAAGGCCGAGTATCTTGAATCGAACCTAGCCGCGCTACGTGCTGGTATCGCCTATGCCAAGAGTATCCAGCGCACCGACTCGCTCTGGATCGAGGCCGCTGGTGAGCACCATCGCTATGTGATGACCGGCAGCCAGGCGATTGTGGCTGGGGCCATGCACGCTGGGATCGAGTTCTTCGGGGGCTACCCGATTACACCCGCCTCCGAGATCATGGAGGGGGTTGCCAGCGCTATGATGCAGACCGGTGGGGCCTATCTTCAGGCTGAAGACGAAATCGCCTCGGTGATGGCCTGTATCGGCGCTTCCTATGCGGGCCGCAAGGCGATGACCGCTACCTCCGGGCCGGGGTTGGCCCTGATGAGTGAGGCGCTTGGCTTCGCCAGTATGACCGAGATCCCGCTAGTGGTGGTGGATGCCCAGCGCGGTGGGCCTTCGACTGGCCTCCCCACCAAGACCGAGCAGTCCGACCTGAATATCTCGGTCTATGGTGGCCACGGCGATTCGCCCCGCATTGTGTTGGCTCCGGCCTCAGTGGAGGAGTGTTTCCAACTCACCGTTGCGGGCGTCAATCTGGCCGAGGAGTATCAGTCGCCGGTACTCGTCCTCTCCGACTACTCGCTCTCCTACCGTACTGAGACGGTTGATCCCTTCGATCTGACTCAGTACCCGCAGGTGAACCGCTTGCGCCCAGAGGGTGATCTGGAGCCGAAGCAGTACAAGCGCTTTGCCAAGACGGATAACCACATCTCGCCCATGGCTGCGCCCGGTATGCTCAACGCCAACTATACCGCCACCGGCTTGGAGCATAATGAGTTTGGTAGCCCGGCCTCAACCCCGGAAGCCCACACCACCATGAGCAAGAAGCGCTGGGAGAAGTTGGCTCCGCTCAAGGCCAGCCGCGCCTATGTGCAGCGCTTCGGTAGCCCCAAGGCCAAGGTGGGGATCATCTGCTGGGGCACGACCGCCGGGGCTTGCCGTGGGGCGCTGCGGGTTGCCCAGCAGACTGGCCACGATCTGGCAGTCCTGCAACTCCAGATGGTCTGGCCGTTGCCGGTGGAGGCCATCCGCGAGTTTATGCAGGATGTGGAGATCATCTTAGTGCCGGAACTGAATTATCAGGGCCAGTTGGCCAAGATCATCCAGGCCGAACTCTGCACCCCGGTTGAGAGCTATACCCAGTACAACTCGTTGCCCTTTGAGCGCAAGACGATCTTGCACAAGGTGTACGAGTTGATGGGGGTTGAAGAGCCGGTACTGCACTAGCTGCTACCTTGCCGATGCACCACGCGTGGATCGGCAACTGGAGAATGGTACTGTTATGACTGCTATCCTCGATCCGAATGTGATCGTGCGCAAGCCCGCCGATTACAAGACCGATATTAAGCCGATCTGGTGCCCCGGCTGTGGGGACTATGCGGTGTTGGCGGCGATTCAGCAGGCGTTGGCAGCCCTTCAGATCAACCCCAAGGATCTGGCGATTGCCTCTGGTATCGGTTGTAGCTCGCGTCTGCCGATCTTCCTGCAATGCTATGGCCTGCACACCGTCCACGGGCGTGCGCTCCCGGCGGCACAGGGCATCAAGCTGGCCCGCCCCGACCTGACTGTGCTGGCGGTCGGTGGTGATGGTGATTTCTTCAGCATCGGCGCGGGCCACCTGCCCCACGCCTTCCGCCGTGATATGAACATCACCTGTATCGTGATGGATAATGAGATCTACGGCCTCACCAAAGGCCAGACCTCGCCCACCACGCCTTATGGCCACATCACCAAGTCTACTCCGATGGGCAACTTGGCCCAGCCGATGCGCCCGTTGGGCTTGGCGATCTCCAGTGGGGCCTCGTTCGTGGCGCGGGGCTTCTCCAGCAACCCCAAGCAACTCGCCGAGTTGATCCGCAAGGGGATGGAGCATCAGGGCTTCAGCTTCATCCATGTGCTGAGTCCGTGTGTGAGCTACTTCGACACCTACCAGATCTTTAAGGATCATGTCTACCAGATCCCCGACGACCACAATCCGCAAGATATGGTCGCCGCGATGCGCTATGCCCTAGAGACCGAGCGCATGCCGTTGGGTCTCTTCTATCAGGCTGAGCCAAGGCCAATGTCGGTACCCTCCGAGGCCAAGCCGTTTGATACCCAGGCGCATTTGGAGCATTATCTGGCGTAGCTCCACTTTGGTGGAGGTTCGGGGGCGGCTTGCCGCCCCCGATTATTTCTGGCAAAAATCTAGTACCACTGGCCTATAGTCGTAATTATAGAAAAGGCGTATAAACTGATTGGCGGCGAAGATGACAAAATGTTTAAGTATACTCACTATGACAACCCAGCACCTACCACCAAGGAGCTTCTCATGTACGCCTCTGTTCGCCCGCAGTCGGTTTTGCGCATCACTACGCTGAGTAGCCTGATCTTCGGTCTCATCCTCGCACTCCTTCCTAGCCTCACCACCTCTCCCACTGTTGTTTCGGCTGCACCTGCTTGCCCCACCAATCAAGCCCATCTCGTGCCCTTCCAGGGTGGTCGCTGGTTCCTCTCCGGGGTTAATGTGCCCTGGCAGAGTGGCGGCTATGGGGCCGATTTCGGTACGGTGGAGGAGTGGGGCCAGCATACCTACTCTACCGATAAGACCCGTCAGATGTTCGCCGCACTCAAGGCCAACGGCATCAACACGGTGCGTTGGTGGGTCTTCGCCGATGGGCGCGGTGCGCCTGAGTTTGCCGCAACCTCTGGCGGTGCGGTCACGGGCCTAGACGCCAATACGCTGCCCAGTATGGCCGATGCGATCAAGCTGGCGCAGGAGTATAACATTCGGATCGTCTTTAATCTGTGGAGCTTCGATATGCTCATGCCCGACTCCAACGGCTATACCCGTGGTGAGCATGCGGGCGGGCACACCGATCTGATTACCGATGCGACCAAGCGCGCTTCGTTCATCAATAAAGCCCTGTTGCCGATGTTGGCCTACCCGGTGCCCGGTACGAGCTATACGATTGGCAACCATCCCAATGTGTTGGGCTGGGACATCTTTAATGAGCCAGAGTTTGGCGTCAGCGACTTGGGCGCGGTTGATCCCCAGATCAGCGCACCCGTCACCCTAGTCCAGATGCAGCGTTTCATCGCTGAGATCTCCGGCGCGATCCATCGCAACTCTAACCAGTTGACCACCGTGGGCAGTGCGGCGATGCGCTGGAATAGTGATCGCTCGCTGGGGGCCACCGGCAATGTCTGGAAGGATGCTGCACTTACCCCCTATGATGCCAAGGGCTACCTGGACTTCTACCAGATCCATTACTATGGCTGGATGAATGGTGATGGGGTCTATTGGAGCTACTCGCCAACCCTGATTGATTGGGCCACGGCGGGCTTCGATAAGCCTACGGTCATTGGTGAGTTCCCGGCCAATGCCGGTGAGACGGGCTATACACCTGCCGGTTTGTTGGAGAAGCTGCATAGCAACTGTTATGGCGGAGCCTGGGCTTGGAGCTATGAGAATGTGGATGGCGCGGGTGGCTGGAATGATATTGCCGCCGCCTACAAAGCCTTCAACACGACCTATGCGCGTGAGGTGAACATCACGACTGGTGGCACCCCGAACCCCACGGCGACCCCAGTAGTGCCCACGGCCACACCTGCGCCGGTACCGCCGACCGCGACACCTGCGCCGGTACCACCGACGGCGACGCCGGTGCCGCCCACGCCAACTCCGGCTCCGGCGACAACAACGCAGATCTACACCGACAACCTCGCGGCCGGATGGGTCAACTGGTCGTGGGATAGCACAGTCAATTTCGGCTCTACCGCCAAGAAGAAGGTGGGGACGCGCTCTATCGCCGTTACCTATAACCGGGCGTGGGCCGGACTCTACCTGCACACCGATCAGGCGCTGAATACTCAAGGCTATACCAAGGTGCGCTTCTGGGCGCATGGGGCTGGAGGGAAGCAGAAACTGAAGCTGTGGGTGCGTAAGGCTGATGGTACAACCAGCCCCACCGTTGCCCTGCCGACGCTGACTAGCAGTTGGATGCAGATCGAAGTTCCGCTCAGCCAGTTGGGCAACCCGGCCAACCTGAGTGATCTGGTCATCCAGGATGCGGCGGGACGGGCGCAGGCGGTCTTCTACATCGATCAGATTGAGCTGGTGCCGTAGAACGTGATGGGGTCTGGGGCTGCGCCCCAGACCCGCTTTTTTCGCGTAGGTTGGCGGCGAAGCCGCCCCCGAACCCCCACCTATAACCAAACCTGCTATAATAGAATCAGTCGGTAGAGGCTCCGGGTGAGCAAGCGCTCCCCGGCCTTTTGTCATTTTTTGTGATCGAGGAGTAACCATGGGCCAGCAGATCAGCGAGCAGCAGGTACTTGCCGCGTTGAGCCGTGTGCAAGAGCCGGAGCTGGGCGGCGATCTCGTCTCGCGCCGGATGATTAAGGATGTGCAGGTTGAAGGCAGTGTGGTCAGTTTTACGGTTGAACTGACGACGCCCGCATGCCCGCTCAAGGGCCAGATTCGCAATGAGACAGAGGCCGCCGTACTCGCCATCCCCGGTGTCACCGAGGTTAAGGTTGAGTTTAGTGCCAATGTGCGCCAACATGCCGGTATTCCTGAGCAGGCAGCAATTCCGGGGGTGGCAAATGTCATCGCGGTAGCCGCCGGCAAGGGCGGTGTCGGCAAGAGTACCGTGGCGGCGAATCTGGCAGTTGCGTTGGCCCAAGAGGGGGCCAGTGTCGGTCTGCTCGATGCTGATGTCTTTGGCCCTAGCCTGCCGCTGATGTTGGGGATTACCGGCCAACCAGAGGCGGTGAGTGACGCGCATGGCCAAGCGGTGATGTTGCCCCTGGAGGGTTATGGCATCAAGACCATCTCGGTTGGCTTTTTGATTGATGAGAACCAGCCGGTGATCTGGCGCGGCCCGATGGTGAGCCAGTTGTTGCGCCAGTTCCTCTACCAAGTGGCCTGGGCACCGCTGGATTATCTGATCATTGATATGCCGCCCGGTACCGGCGATATTGCCCTCACCCTCGCCCAGAGCCTGCCGCTCACCGGCGCAGTGATCGTCACCACACCGCAGACGGTGGCGACGATTGATGTGATCAAGGCGATGGAGATGTTCAAGAAGGTGAACGTGCCACTGGTCGGGGTGGTCGAGAATATGGCCTACTTCCTGGCCCCCGACACCGGGCGACGCTACGACATCTTCGGATCGGGTGGGGCGCAGCGTGTAGCGACCCAGTTGGGGGTGCCGCTCTTGGGCCAGATCCCCCTGGGCATGGCGGTGCGTGCCGGTGGTGATAGCGGCCAGCCCGCTGTGATCAGCGATGCCCCTGATGCCTATGCCGAGCTCTTCCGCGAACTGGCGCGCCAGGTTGCCGGACGTATCTCGATCATGAAGTACGCAGGTGGTGAGCAGTCCTAGAGGAGTGCCAGCATGTCCGATCACCCAACGCTGGGTGAACCCGCCCATGATAGCTATGGTCGGCGCATTGATTACCTTCGGGTGTCGCTTACCGACCGCTGTAATATGCGTTGTGTCTACTGCATGCCCGCCGTGGGCATGCAGTTTGTTCCTCGCCCTGAACTGTTGAGCAACGCCGAACTGCTGCTGGTGCTGCAAGCCGCCGCTGCGGTGGGCTTCCGCAAGCTGCGCCTTACCGGGGGCGAGCCGATGTTGCGCCCTGGGTTGGTCGAACTGGTGGCTGCGATCAAGGCTATTCCTGGGATCGAACATATTGCCATGACCACCAACGCCCTGCGTTTGCGCCAGTTGGCCGAGCCATTACGCCAAGCCGGGCTGGATCGGGTCAATATCAGTATTGATAGCCTCGACCCGCACAAGTTCCGCCGCATGACGCGTGGCGGGAGTTTGGATGAGGTCTGGGCGGGGGTGCGCGCTGCTGATGCGGCCGGGCTACACCCGATTAAGCTCAACGCCGTGGTGGTGCGCGGCATGAATGATGATGAGGTGGTGCAACTGGCCGCCCTAACGCAGACCTACCCGTGGGAGCTGCGCTTTATCGAGGTGATGCCGCTTACCGGGGTGGCGGGCCTCGCCGATGCGGGGGTGATCAGTAGCGCCGAGTTGATTGCGCACGTTGAATCCCACTTTGGCCCGCTCGAACTGCTCACCCACGATCCCCATGATCCCGCCCGTTGCTATCGTATTCCTGGAGCACCAGGGCGCATCGGCTTTATTAGTGCGGTGACAGAACCGTTCTGTAGCACCTGCAACCGTATGCGTCTCACCGCCGAAGGCCGCCTGCACCTCTGCTTGCTGCGCGATGATGAGGTAGATCTGCGTGCGGCGCTCCGTGCTGGAGCGAGCCAAACCGAGTTGGAGCAGATCATCCGCATGGCGGTGAGCGCCAAACCCTGGGGCCACGGCCTCCCCGATGGGGTGCGCCCAACCTTACGCGGGATGTCGCAGCTTGGCGGGTAGTATCTCGATCTATGGTATAATCCCCCGGTTGTGTGTAAACGCCTAACACTGTGCTTTGTAGTGCAGTCGAACCCTTTCTATCCCGCCGCACCACCGGGCACGCGCAGCCCGTTATGGTACGACGAGCGGGATGCCACCAGAGGAGGACTCCATGCGCGAGCGTCGCCGGAACTACGAACTGATGATCATTATTAGCCCACTGCACGCCAACGAAGAGGGAGTGACCGCTACGGTCGAGCGTATTTCGCAGTCCATCACCAATGCGGGCGGCGAAGTCGCTGGGGTCAACCAAAGCCCACCCTGGGGCCGCCGCAAGCTGGCCTACCCTATTCGCGAGTATGCAAGTGGTGAAGCGAGCCGCCGCAACTTCACCGAGGGCTACTATGCGCTCTTCACCTTCAGCCTTGCCGCCGCTAAGGTAGCCGAGGTTGAGCGCACCCTCAAGCTGACCGATAGTGTCATGCGCCACCTCATTACGCTGGTTGAGCAGAAGGCGATCCCAGCCGAAGAGGTTGCTGAAGAGGCTGAGCCGGTTGCTGATCAGGCGGAGTAGGCCCATAACCGTTGATCCCTCATTCGCGCTCCCGTACCCTTGATCTGGGTGCGGGAGGTGCAGGATGGGGGTGATTTTATCAGGTGTCTACATACGATGGCTGATACACCCAAAAATCCCCCACAGGGTGGCCGTAAATCTACGACCCCCAACCCCCACGCTTCTCCTCCACCCACCCGTCGCCGTCTCGCCCGTCATGCCCGCGAAGTGCGCGATCAGCGCCGTGTGATGGTGATCATTGGGGCCGGTATCGGGTTGGCACTGTTGGTCTTGTTGGTTGGCCTGAGCTATGATCGTCTCTGGATTCCTAGTCGCCCAGTGGCCCAGGTTGGGAGTGCCAAGTTGAGCCGGGGTGATTATTGGCAGCAGCAGCGCTTGGCCTTTGCGCGTGAGTTGTCGCAGAATTTCCAGATTCTGGCCCTCTTTGGCAATAATCAGCAGTTTGCGCAGCAGTTTGCCAATCAAAGTCCGCTAATTAACCAGCAGATCCGCAACCAGCGTAGCGCTGAGGTAGATCCGGCTGTGGTTGGTCAGTGGGAGAATTTCCAACTCAAGCTCCAGGGTGCAGCCCAGATGGGCATGAGTGTCACAGCGGATGAGATCAACCAGGCGATTGCGAACGATCTGGCCCTGATCTTCATTCCCCCACCGGCTGTGCCGGTGACGCCAACGGCGACGCTTGAGCTTACCCCGACGGTTGCGCTGACGACGACGGCTGAATTGCTGCCTACCCCAACCGCAACTCCGTCGCCCACGCCGCTCCCCTCGCCGACGCCATCACCAACGCCGGGTGGCCCAACCAGTACGCCCGAACCTACCATGACGCCGCTGCCTACCCCGTTGGCGGCTGAGGCCAATACCCAGGTGGGCCAGATTGTGGATGAGATCTTCCGCCGCTATGAAGTGGAGTTGGGCGCAGTGGGCCAAAAGCCGCTGCTGACCAAGGAGGATTTCCGCGCCGCCCTGACTGCGCAGTATCACGAGCAGTTGCTCAATACACGGGTGCAGGAGAAACTGGTACCTGAAGCCGAGTTTACACCCGGTGATGTGCCAACCAAGGTGACGGCGCGCCAGATTTTGGTGGCGGTGACCCCACCGGCTGAGGCGACGCAGGAGCAGATTGATGCGCTCTTCGTTACGGCGAAGGCTCGCGCTGATGCGCTGCTGGCTGATCTGCGCAATGGGGCCGATTTTGCTACCCTCGCGGCTGAAGAATCGGACGATCCCGGTTCGGCGAGTATGGGTGGCGATCTGGGTAGCTTTGATAAGGATGGCAAGGCCGATAATGGCGCAACCTACCCGCCGGAGTTGGTCGCCGCAGCCTTGGCGTTGCCAGCCAATACGCTGAGTGAGCCGGTGCGAACGCAGTTTGGCTGGCATATTCTGGAAGTAACGGATCGTACCGTTCCGACCGAGGAAGATCAGTTGCGCGAGGCGCGGACGAAGGCGCTCGATGACTGGCTAACCCAGCAGCGTAGCGCGATTGCGGTGCAGCGCTTCCCGGCACCTACTGCCACGCCTGATCCTGGCCCGGCAACTGCAACAGCCATCCCGACCTTTATGGCTGGCCCGCCAACGCCGATGCCGACGCCCATCCCGACCGAGGTACCCACTACGGTGGCACCGACCGAGGCGGCATCGACCGAGGCGGCACCGACCGAGGCGGCACCGACCGAGGCCACTACCACGGTGGTTCCGACGGCGGCACCGTCTGAAGTGCCGAGTGTGGCACCAACTGAGGTAGTGCCAACTGCGGTACCCCTGACACCAACGCCGTAACATGATAGGTGCGCGCTGCGGCTTGTTCTAAACCGCAGCGCACACCTATCGCCCCACTGCTATGCGTAAATGGAAAGCCCAACCCACGCCACGAGTCTGGTTGGCGGTGATCCTGATGATCATCACCGCTGCCGGTTCGGGCTTCTTTTTTGTCGAAGTAGCGCAAGCACTGCGCGTGCCGATTGAGGCTTGGGCGATCAATCTCAATCTCTACCTGCGCTTCTTGGCTGGTGTGGCGTTGCTCATTGTCACCGCCCTCGTAGCCTACCGCGTCGCCGCCGCACTCACTCTGAGCTATGGGCTGGATCGTAATGGCTTCTACATCTTCTGGTTGGGCAATCGCATGGTCGTGCCGCTCGGCCAGATCGAGAGCATTGAGAGCAGCGCTGCTGTGGCCGATAGGGTTGGTTTGAGCCACAGCCTGGGCTACTTCTATGGAAGTTTCAAGCTCCCCAGCGGGAAGATCGCCCAACGCTTCTCGACGCGGCCCACCAAGCAGGCGATCATGCTCCAAACCAGTAGCGACGCCTATATCATCACTCCCAACAATACCGACACCTTTGTGCAGGAGCTTGAACAGCGCCAGCGGATCGGGGTGATCCAACAACTCACGCTGGGGGTTGAGGCGGGGCGCTTCTTCTCCTACGCCTTCTGGGATGATCGGGTGGTACGTCAGGCGCTGGTGCTGGCCTTCAGCCTGAGCCTCATCCTGCTAGGCTGGTTGGCCGCAATCTATCCCCAACTCCCCCCAATGATCGATCTGCGTACCAATGCGGCGGGCGAAGCGAGTGTCCTCAGTCCCCGCCATCAGATCCTCTTCCTACCCCTGGCTGCATTCGCTACGCTGCTTATCAATGCTGGTCTGGGCATCACGCTCTATCTGCGCACGCCCTTGGGTGCCCGCATGCTCCAGATGGCTTCGGCGATGATCCAGTTGCTCTTTGCCGTGGCGGTGCTGACGATTGTCAGGTAGTTGATCCTCTTTTTTCTGTTCTTTTGGCGGCTTTGCTGCCAAAAGAACAGAAAAAAAGTTCTTCTAGTAGTTCTGCTTCAAATACTCGCGCCATCCGGCATCAAACTCGGCAAAACTCATCCCAAAGACCGTCTGCAAGGCGCGGTCGTAGCGCTCCACGCCGGTTCCGGCGGTCTTGTTCATGGTGCTGGCCAACTCCCAGAATTTCTCCAACCCACCAAGTTCCGTGTCTATGTAGGCCACCAGCGAGTAGGAGAGACCGTAGGCCAGCGAGACATCCTTTTCCAGCAGGTAGAGGTGATCAAGATCCTGCGGGGTTGTGCTGCCTGAGGTGTCCAGAATGGGGATGATCTGGTTGCTGGCCACCGCCGCGCTCACCTGTGAGGCGCGGGGGCTATCCGAAACATACTCGGCCAAGCCCTCGAACATCCAGTCGCGCATTGTCGAGACGGGCATAAAGGCGCGCTCGTTGATCAGGTGAGTAAACTCGTGGGTCAGCGTTTCGCCCAGTTCACCATCCCAGCCCTTGGCAGCATCATAAAACCCAAAGGCGAAAGAGTTGGGGGCGAAGATGACCATACGATCAGCGCGTGGGCGGTTGCCGGATTGGTAGTAGGCCAACGCCGAGGCCGATTGGGGGGGGGTAATGCCGAAGATGGGCCGAATATCTACCGTGGGTTTGAAGTCAATCCCCTTACCCAAACGGGTCGTCACGATAGTATAGGACTCCTCCATCAACTCCATAATCCGAGGGTTGATGTCATCGGCCCAGGCGTAGGTGCGGTAGGTGAAGTGTTCACTTTCCAGCTTGATCGTCTCACCAATCTGCTTGGCGGTCGGTTCGGAGAGCAGCCACTTGCCATCCACCTCGCGGAAGAGCCAGCCGTAGCGCTGCGTGCCCGATCCTTCAATATGCGCCAGAATGAAGCCCAGATCGCGCTCTTCTATCTCTGTAACGGTGAAGTTCCAGCCGCCGCCACCGCCAAACATCGACTCCTGGTAGGTATTGAAGCGCTCCTCAACTAAGCGCCGAAAGGGCAAGTTGCTCTGATCAACCGTCGTTTCGAGCAGGGCCAGATCGTTGCGGTTGTAGGCGCGAGCATAGTCGTCGAGCGTCGCTTGAATCCCGGCCATGATCGAGGACTCATCGGAGGGGGCTTCGGTGGCGGAAGAAGTAGCTACGCTGGTGGGGGCTACCGTGGCCACAACGGTGGGTTGGCTGGTGGGCAGACTGGCCTGGGGTTGGCTACAACCGACCAATAGGCTGGCCGCCACGCATGATGCGAGCATAATCCGGCGCATAGGTTCTCCTGAGTGGGTTACAATAGGCTAGAGCTTCTTCAACCTGATCGTACCACATGATGGATCTCGACACCCTCAACTGGCTCCAATCTCCACCCGGCCAGACGCTCTTGGCGGAACTGGCCTTGCGTCCATTAACCGATGCGGATATGCTGGGCGAACTCACGCGCCTACGCCGCCACTTCCCACCTGATCTGGCACGCGCCGCGCTTGAGTTGGCCCGCCTACGCCACCGCGCCAGCACCAAGTTTGCGGCTGCCGAGCGCATGTTCTTTACCCGCGAGGCGTTGGAGCAGTCGAGTGCGGCGCTGGTGGCGGAGCACCGGGCTACCCGCCTGGCCCCGTATGGCCAGGTGGCCGATCTCTGCTGTGGGGTGGGTGGCGACGCCCTGGCCCTCGCCGCTGGCGGTGCCGAGGTGCAGGCGGTAGATCGTGATCCCGTGCGGCTGGCTATGGTGGCCGCGAATGCCGCTGCCTTGGGCCTTGCTGAGCGCGTGCATCCCCACCTGCGCGATCTCCTGCACGAACCGCCACCACCTGCGGCGGCGCTCTTCTGCGACCCCGGACGCCGGGCGGGGGGGCGGCGGCGCTTTGCGGTGGAGGAGTACGAGCCGCCTCTGAGCCATATCCTCAGTTGGCAACGCCAAACCCCGGCGCTGGCGGTGAAGTTGGCTCCCGGTGTGGATCTGGCAAGCCTGCCCGCACATGCCGAGGTGGAATTTGTGTCGCTCCATGGCGAGCTGAAAGAAGCGCTGCTCTGGTGTGGCCCATTGGCCCAGGTGGAACGCCGCGCCACACTGCTGGATGCCAGCGGTCGGGTGGCGATGCTGGCGCAACCCGCCACACCTTCACCCACCCCGGCGATCATGCCACCGCTGGCGTATCTCTACGAGCCAGACCCGGCAGTGATCCGGGCGGGGCTGGTGGCCGAGTTGGCGGCGCAGCTTGGAGCAGCGCAACTCGATCCGCAGATCGCCTATCTGAGCGCTGCGCACCTCCAGCATACCCCGTTTGCCCGTGTATGGCCGATCCAGAACTGGCAGCCCTTCAACCTCAAGCGGCTGCGGGCCAGCCTGCGCGAACTCGCAGCCGGCCCGGTGACGGTCAAGAAGCGCGGTTCACCACTCGATACCGACAGTCTGGCCCGTCAACTTAGTGGGGATGGCCCCAACCCGCTGGTGGTGGTGCTCACCCGCCACCATGATGCGCCGATCATGCTGATCTGTGGCCCACCGCTACATAAGGAGAGTCCCACTCATGCCGAATAACCAATACGCCTTCTTCAATGGTCAGATCGTGCCGATTGATCATGCCCAGGTGAGCGTGATGACCCATGCGCTCAACTACGGAACGGGCTGTTTCGAGGGCATTCGCGCCTACTGGAATGCCGAAGAGGAGCAACTTTTCATCTTCAAGCTGCGCGCACACATGGAGCGGCTGCACCGTTCGTGCCGCATCCTGTATATGCAGTTGCCCTACAGTGTGGATGAATTGTGCCAGATCACGGTTGATCTGCTGCGCAAGGAGGGCTTCCGCGAGGATGTCTATATTCGTCCGCTGGTCTACAAGAGCGACCCGTTGATTGCAGTGCGTCTGAACGATACGACCGATAGCTTCACGCTGTGGGCGGTAGGATTCGGGCAATATCTAGATAGCAGTGCGCTCAGGGTGTGTGTCTCCTCGTGGCGGCGGATCGAGGATAATATCATTCCCTCGCGGGCCAAGGTGGCGGGAGCCTACATCAATTCGGCCTTAGCCAAGACCGAAGCGCTCTTAAATGGCTACGATGAGGCGATTGTGCTCGGCTCGGATGGCCATGTTGCGGAGGCGAGTGCGGCGAATCTCTTCCTGGTGCGCAACAATACCCTGATCACTCCGCCGATCACCAGCGATGTGCTAGAGGGCATCACGCGCCAAGTGGTGATCCAACTGGCCCATGAGCGCCTCGGCCTGCATGTGGTCGAGCGTCCGATTGACCGCACTGAGCTCTATATTGCCGACGAGGTCTTCTTTTGTGGTACCGGGGCCGAGGTGAAGCCGATCATCGAGATTGATCACCGCAAGGTGGGTGAGGGTACGCCTGGCCCAATAGCGCCGCTACTCGCCCAACTCTACCGCGAGGTGGTGCATGGGAAGGTGGCGGCCTACCGCGAGTGGTGTACGCCGGTGTATTAGCTTCTGTTGTTTGCTGTTTTTTGGCGGCGCAGCGCGGTGGCTTCGACAAGCTCAGCCACCGCGCCGTGGTGGCTGAGTTTGTCGAAGCCACCACGGCACAGCCGCCCTCAAACAGACTCACCTAGAACGGAATATCATCATCGCTATCAATCGGCTGGGGCTGGTTGCGCCCCGGCGGGCGGCTGGGGGTGCGCCCACCCGAACTCGGCGCTGGTGGCGGGCTGGTGCGTCGCCCCGCCGGTGGCCCCGCCGCTGGCTCGTCATAAGACTCGTCAATATCTGGGGCCGGACCACGGTCGGTACGGCTGGAGAGGATGATCATGTCCTGCGCGATCACCTCGGTGGTGTAGCGCTCCTGCCCCTCGCGGTCGGTCCATTTGCGAGTCTGGAGGCGGCCTTCAATATAGACTCGCGTGCCTTTATTCAAATACTGATTGCAGATCTCACCAAGTTTGTCCCACGCAACCACTCGGAACCATTCGGTGTCGTCATGCTTATTCCCGTCACGATCTTTCCAGGTGCGTCCACTCGCCACCCGAAAGGTCGTTACTGCGCTGCCCTGCTCGGTGTAGCGCATTTCAGGATCAGCGCCGAGATGCCCCGTGAGTTGTACTTTGTTCAAGTCCTTAGCCATGGGTTGCCTCCCCGTTTCAGTTATTACTCATAAAATTCACACTCCGAACGAGTGTTCGGATTATACCATACTCCGCACGCTACGTCAAGCTCATGACAGCCCAATATCAAACCCGGCGGCCAAATCGCGGCGCGAGTAACGCCGGAAGGCTAATACGGTTTTGGTCTCGATGACGCCTTCGATCTGGGCGATTCCGCTCGGCACCGACTGATCAAGAGATTCATAGTCGCTCAACCGCAACAGGGCGATGATGTCAAACTCGCCCGTTACCGAGTAGACTTCGGCGACGTTGGGGAGTTCGGCGATGGCATGGGCAACTTCGCTGATGCGCCGCGATTCACATACGATCAACACGAATGCGGTGAGCATAGAATCTCCTCTCTAGCAGGTGGTCGGGTTGGTATTATAGCATTGTACTACTAGAACGGTTCGGGTGGCCGCACGCGCCAGATCATCGGTGCGATCCAGATCCAGGCCGTATTTGCCACGACCACCGCGCCCATCAGCAGTACTGCGAGGCGTCCGATCCAGCCGCGTCGCCACAGGGCCGCACTGCTGATGGCTGTTCCTATAGCGATGATCCAGGCGAGGAACATGAGCCAGCGCGGGCTGTTGGTGGCCAGGGTGATGAAGGGTAGCACCGCAAAGCAGATCGCCACGATCAGGCTGCCAAGCATCATGGCCAACACCACCCCTTCGCGGCTGAGTTGCGCACCAAGCCGGGTGCGGCGGGCCAGTAGGCCTATGCCGATCAGCCCTAGTGGGATGGGGAAGATGCCGAAGTGGGTGATCAACCCGGCCCGCCACAGGTTCTCCCACATGGCTGCTCGGCTGGCCGGGGCGCGGTTGGCTACGGCGCTCATGCCACTTTCACGCGCTATTTCCAACTGGTTAAGGAACATGGGGATGTAGGCGCTGTAGAAGAAAAGCCCCGCAAAGAGTACCGCCCCGCCCAAGGTGAGGCTGAGTGGCCAGCGGACTGCGCGTGCCCAGGCCACTCCGCGCCAGCTCTGTATCCATGTGACCGCGACGAGCATGCTCACCAAGAGTGTGGTGTTGATCAAGAACCCAAAGTGGCCCAGAAAGACCAGGCTGAGTAGCACAAACAGCGCCAGACTCCAGCCTCTGCGCTGGGCTTGGTCATCGCCCTGCCACGCCTCACCCGCCCAGCAGAGCGCGGCAATGCAGAGCAGGTGGAAGAATTGGCTGTAGATGTGGGTGTCAAACGACCACCAGGTGGTCATGAAGGTGGCGGCAGTAAAGACATAGGTAGCCGCCGCGAGCAGTGCGGTTGGCCCACGCGTGATGCGGCTGGCAATGGCGTAGATGAGGATGGCGCTCAGGGCATCTACCAGGGCGGCCCCGATTTGCAGCACGGTGCTGGGGGGCAGGCCCAGCAGGGTGAAGGGGGCAATGACGAGGTAGGGGCCGGGTGGGTAGGGGAAGTCTACGCCTCGGTTTTTAGAGAGGATGTAGATCAGCCCGTTCGCGGCTTCGGTGAAGCGGTTGACATGAAAGTTGATGTCGCCATGCATCGCGTTGGGGTAGAGCCGCCCCCCGTAGCGCAGCGTAAAGGCGATTACCGCAAAGCCGACCAGCCAGCCCAGGTTGTTGGCGCTCAGTGGCACACCAAAGCGGCAGGCCAGTGGGGCGACGGCGGCCCTGAGGATGATCGCCAACGGGTAGGCCAGTCCACTCGCGATCAGTGCCGCGTTGGCCCCCGCTGCCCAGTGCGGTGGGTCGAGGAGCGCCGTTACCCCCACGAGCAGTACCGCCCCAGCGTAGAGGCTCGCTTGTTGCCATTGCGGCACCGCCGCCCCCAGGGCGTGGCGCAACGCCAGCCACAACACCAGCATCGCGCCTAGCCACCCCAGGCTGGCTTCCCAATCGGGGCTGACGAAGCCCGCCGCCGCGACGCTGCGTATGACCACATGCTCCACCGGCAACCCCAACTGGCGCGGGTCGCCCGCCGGGGTGAAGGTGGAACTGCGCAGACTCAGGCGCATCTGGCCGCTGCTCGGCGCGGGGATGAGGAGGTAGTGGCGCGATCCGCTGGGGCGTACCGGCAGATCAACCAGATGCTGCTCATTGGCGAAGATGGCGACCTGTTGCGGCGCAACCGCCTGGATCTCCGGGCTGAGTCCCAGAATGCGGATCTCGATGCTCAGGCTGCGTCTCCCTACCCCGGCCATCTCGATGCGTGAATCAGCCTGTGTCCAACGGTAGTTGCCGTAGCTGCTCGCTTCACCTGCGTTGAAGCCCTGCACAAAGGGGAGATCGCTGCCAACGCCTTCGGGGTAGCCAACCTGGATCGGGTAATTTAGGGGCAGGTGGGGGGCAATTAGGAAGATGATCAGCAGAGCTAGGAGGCTCAACCAGAGTGCAGGATGGATCATTCCCCGCAACTCTGCGTTCAGTGCGCTGGACAAGCGGGCGCTCCAGTCCGGCGCTGATCGGGTGGTGTGTTGCATGGTTACTACCGCTGGCAAATCTCTGTAGGGCACTTGGGGCTACACCCCAAACCCATGGTTATGGTGGTGCGGTTGGCCGCAAAGCGGCCAACCGCACCACCATAACAAGATTTTTCGTGGGGGCCGCAGGCCCCCACACCCCTGCTGGGCATTTGGCTATTCCGTAGCCAGATCATCCTCGCTGCCGAGGTCATCATCGGCTGCGCCGCTGCCCAGGATCTCCTCGATGCGTGCCCGCAGCTTGCGGTCGCTTTCGCTCTCTTCCGCAGCCGTCTCGTTGATCCCTAGCAGCGATTCGGCACGTTCCACATTGTTGGGTTGCTGCTCGGCTGCTGCCGCGCCGCTCTCCATCATGCGTGCCATCTCGTCCACCAACTCGTCACGCCCGCGCTCGGTGCGCTTCTCGATCCCGGTACCGGCCGGAATGAGCTTACCGATAACCACGTTCTCCTTCAGGCCACGCAGGTAGTCCACCTTGCCGGTGATGGCCGCATCGGTGAGGACGCGGGTGGTCTCTTGGAACGAGGCTGCCGAGAGGAAGCTGTCGGTGTTGAGCGATGCCTTGGTGATGCCCAGCAGCACCGTGGCGGCGGTGGCCGGTTCGCCACCCTGGCTAACGATGTCGTTGTTCAGGCGGCGGAATTCGGCGGCTTCGATCAGTTCGCCCGGCAATAGCCCGGTGTCGCCCGGTTCCTCGATCCGCACGCGGCGCAACATCTGGCGCACGATCACTTCGATGTGCTTGTCGTTGATGTTCACACCTTGTGAGCGGTAGACCTTCTGGGCTTCGTTGACGAGGTAGCGCTGGACCGCCTCGCGGCCCTGGAGATCGAGCAACTCTTGCGGGTTGGCGCTGCCGTCGGTGAGTTGCTGCCCTGCCACGACCCGTGCGCCATTCTCGACACGGATACGCGCAGTGTGGGGTACCACCAACTCGCGTTCTTCACGATCTTCCTGGCTGACCACGATGCGGTTGCCGTAGATGTAGGCGCGCCCAGAGAGGCGGGCAATGATCGGCGGCTGCGGGTTGTCGGCGTTGTTGCTCTCGGCGATCACCTGGCCCTCGGCCACATCGCTCTCGTTGTCAACTAGTGCGATGAAGTCCTTGGGTAGCACGTACTCGTCGGTGTAGACCTCCGAGGCGATGATCTTGATCGTGCGCACGCCATCGTCATCCTTGACAACCTGGGCCACACCATCAATCTCGGCCAGCAGCGATTTACCCTTGGGTACACGTGCCTCGAAGATCTCCTGCACACGCGGGAGACCCTGGGTGATGTCGTCGGCGGAGGCCACACCACCCGTGTGGAAGGTGCGCAGCGTGAGCTGCGTACCCGGCTCACCGATGGATTGCGCCGCGACGATGCCACACGCCTCACCGATGTCCACCAGCTTGCCGGTGGCGAGGCTGCGTCCGTAGCAGAGGCGGCAGATGCCATGCTCCGACTGGCAGGTGAGGGTTGAGCGCACATAGACCGACTCGATTTTATGTGCGTCAATCTTGCTGGCGATGTCGTCGTCAATCTCGACATCACGATCCGCGATCAGTTCGCCGGTCTGCTTATCATAGATCGGAGCGGCCAGGAAGCGCCCGACCATACGCACCGCCAAGCGCTCCATCAACTCGTCATCATCGGCAGCGTGCAGCCAGACGCCATCTTCGGTGCCACAGTCCTCGATGGTGACAATGACATCCTGGGCCACGTCCACCAGACGCCGGGTGAGATACCCGGCTTCGGCGGTACGGAGGGCGGTATCGGCCAGACCCTTACGCCCACCGTGGGTGGAGACGAAGTAGTCGAGCACCGAGAGTCCTTCGCGGAAGTTGGCCTTGATCGGCTGCTCGATAATGCGCCCGGTGGGGTCGGACATAAGGCCGCGCATACCCGACATCTGCGAGATCTGGTTGATGTTACCGCGTGCGCCGGAGGTGGACATCATGGCCACCGGGCCGAACTGGTTCATGTTCTCCTTCACCGCAACGATGGTGAGTTTGGTGGCCTCTTGCCAGATGCGCACTACCTCCTGGTAGCGCTCTTCTTCGGTGATCAGACCGCGCCGGAACTGCTTCTCGACATCGAACACTTGAGCCTCGGCATTGCCGACGATCTCGTACTTGGCCTGGGGCACCTCGATGTCGTTGATACCGATGGTCATACCACCATAGGTGGCGTTCTTAAAGCCCAGCGCCTTGATCTTGTCGGCCTGCTGAGCGGTCTTCTCCGAACCATAGATACGCACCAACTCGATATCGGTCTTGTGCGGCCACATGGCGCGCAGTTCGGCCAGATCAGCATGGCTGACATTCTTGAGGTTGGTGTAGTACTGGTAGCAGTCGGCAATAATCTCGCGCAGCCCCTTCTTGTCAACCACGCGGTTGCGGTAGCGCAAAGGCGGCAGGAGTTCGTTGTTGAGCAACACGCGCCCAATCGTGGTCTCGATTAGCATGCGTGGGGTGCCGTCATCGGCGGGCTTGAGGATGCGTACATTCTCGGCCCGATCATTCTTGCCCTGCGGCATACCATCCATACGAATCCAGATCGGTGCCTGAATGGCGACCAGACCCTTATCGTAGGCCAGCATGGCCTCATCAATCGTAGCGAACTTCTTACCACTCCCCAGAGCGCCATCGCGCACCTGCGAGATGTAGTAGCAACCCAACACGATGTCTTGCGAAGGCGTAATGATCGGGTCGCCGTGGGCCGGGCTGAGCAGGTTGTACTTACTCAGCATGCGCGTGTGGGCCTCTTCTTGGGCCTTGCGCGAGAGGGGTACGTGAACGGCCATCTGGTCGCCGTCAAAGTCGGCGTTGAAGGCGGCACACACCAGCGGGTGCAACTGAATGGCCGAGCCTTCGATCAGCTTGGCCTCGAACGCCTGGATGGAGAGGCGGTGCAGCGAGGGGGCGCGGTTGAGCAGCACCAGGTAATCCTTGATCACCTCTTCCAGTACGTCCCACACCTCTGGGCGCACGCGCTCGACAATCCGCTTGGCGCTCTTGATGTTGTGGGCAAAGCCCTTCTCTACCAAACGGCGCATCACAAACGGCTTGAAGAGTTCCAGCGCCATCTTTTTGGGCAGACCGCACTGGTGCAACTGGAGGTTCGGGCCAACCACGATCACCGAACGGCCAGAGTAGTCCACACGCTTACCGAGCAGGTTCTGGCGGAAGCGGCCCTGCTTACCCTTGAGCATGTCGCTCAGGCTCTTCAGGCGATGCTTGCCCTTACCCGATACCGCCCGGCCACGCCGCCCGTTATCAATCAGGGCGTCCACGGCCTCCTGAAGCATACGCTTCTCGTTGCGCACGATGATTTCGGGCGCATTCAGTTCCATCAGCCGCTTGAGGCGGTTGTTGCGGTTGATGACGCGGCGGTAGAGATCGTTCAGGTCGCTGGTCGCAAAGCGCCCGCCGTCCAACTGCACCATCGGGCGCAGGTCGGGCGGAATGACCGGCAACACGGTCATGATCATCCACTCCGGCTTATTGCCGCTCTTGCGGAAGCTCTCGACCACACGCAGGCGCTTGGTGGCCTTCTTGCGCCGCTGGCCCTGGGTGGTCTGCACCTCAGCGCTCAGATCCTCGGCCAGCTTGTCGAGATCCACTTGGCGCACGATCAACTCGCGTACCGCACCAGCACCCATGTCGGCGCGGAAGACGCCGGGGGCCAGATCGCGCAACTGACGATACTCCATCTCGGAGAGGATGCGGCAGGGCTTGAGGCCATCAAGCTGATCGAGCTTCTCCTTCTCCTCGCGCACCAGGGTGTCCAGTTCGCGCTGGAGGCGCTCCTGCAACTTCTCCTGCTCCTGGGTGGCCTCAGCCGCCTTGCGCTCGCGCTCGGCATCGGTGAGCAACTCGGCATCCGACATATCGCGGGTGCGGCGCGCATCCAGGGTGTCCAGTTCCTGATCCAGCATCTCGTCGAGCTGATCCAGGGTGCGCTCGCTGATCACCTCGCCCTCTTCCACCAGGGTGGTGTTGCGGAAGCTGATGTCCTCATCGGTGACGAGGTTGGTCATCTCCTCTAGGCGCTCGCGCAGGCGCTCGGCCTCGTTGGCGATCTCTTCGCGCAGGCGGCGGTAGTCCTCCTCGATGCGGCGCTGGGTGCTGACCTGGGCATTCTCCATGCCCCCCAGATCCTGCGTCAGTTGGGTGCTCAGTTCGATGCGCTTATCTTCGGCCTGACGCTGGATGTTCTCGCGCTTCTTGGCATAATCTTCCTGCAACATCTCACGCGCCACCACCCGCAGATCTTCCTTCACCTCGACGATGACATAGGAGGCGAAGTAGAGTACACGTTCCAGGTTGCGCGGGCTAATGTCGAGTAGCAGACCCAAGCGGCTGGGGGTGCCCTTCACAAACCAGATGTGCGACACCGGCGAGGCGAGGGTGATGTGGCCCATGCGGTCGCGCCGTACCTTAGCGCGGGTAACTTCAACCCCACACTTGTCACACACCACACCCTTATAACGGACCCGCTTGTACTTCCCGCAGTAGCACTCCCAATCCTTCGTGGGTCCAAATATTCGCTCGCAGAACAATCCATCACGCTCAGGTTTCAAGGTGCGGTAGTTGATCGTCTCTGGCTTCGTCACTTCGCCGTGCGACCAGCCGCGAATATCCTCTGGGGAGGCCAAGCTAATCCGGATTGCGTTGAAGTCGTTGATCTCAAGCATGGGGTTCACTCCTGTGGCGGCAGATACGCGCAAAACTGCACACGCATCTCCTCTGTGATTGTGCCACGCTCAGGGCGTTTTTTCGGCTGCCAGTGTAAGAAGGTAGCTGCAATGGCAGCCTTACGTTCAAGGGCTAAACCTGGATGCTCAACATAGAGCCAAGCCGCCAGACACTTCGCCCGTATCGTGCTCCACTTGATATAGTACAGTTCCCGATTGGCTACGATATGAGGAGCCGGGATGCCAGTGACAGCCGCGACCTCCTCTCCTAGCCCTGCAAGAAGCGCTGAAGAGGCTGAATAGAGTTGCACTACGGGCCGATCACCATTCCAGACTAGTGTTCCATCTCCATCAACGCATCCGCGTACAAAATGGGGCAAGAGATGGCGCGGAACCTCTGGCATTGTGGTTGTGCGTGACTTGTGCGGTGTGCCTCCAAGTGCTAACAGGTCGTTGTACATCTCTTTGCTACAGTAGGCCATATCGTAGCAATCAGAGCCTTTTGTCACAGGGCGGGTGTGGTGTATTTGACCAATGACCTGTGCAATCAGATCCAGGTGTACACGATCCTTGCTTGCGAACTTCACCTCATGTGCGGTCGTGCTGGGCTTGATGTACATACATCCATCCGCCCACCAGTATCCTAGCACATAGGCCATCTCCGGCGACCAAACCCGAAAGAAGTCAATCGGACGCGCAATGCGAGGCATGATCGTTCTCCAGTAGAACATATATACTGGAGAGATACTACCTGTTTTCAGGTTGAATGTCAAGGGGAGAGCGGTGCTCTCCCCCGACATTGCACCTAGAACTCGCCGCGCTCCATTCCACTCAGGTTGATGCCGTCGAGGGCGGCCATGTCACCATCCACGTCGTCGGATAGTTCCACCGGCTTCTCGTCTTCGCTGAGGACTTCGACGCTCAGACCGAGCGACTGAAGTTCCTTGATCAGCACCTTGAAGCTTTCGGGCACGCCAGCTTCCTGGATCGGCTCGCCCTTCACGATGGCCTCGTAGGTCTTGACACGGCCCACCACATCGTCCGACTTGACGGTGAGCATCTCTTGGAGAATGTAGGCTGCGCCGTAAGCTTCGAGTGCCCACACTTCCATCTCACCGAAGCGCTGGCCACCGAACTGAGCCTTACCACCCAACGGCTGCTGGGTAACAAGGCTGTAGGGGCCAGTCGAACGGGCGTGGATCTTGTCCTCGACCAAGTGGGCCAGCTTGAGCATGTAGGCATAGCCGACCGTAACCGGGTGGTGGAAGGGGATGCCCGTGCGCCCATCATAGAGCGTCACTTTACCGTCGGCGGGCAGCCCCGAGTCGATCAGCATCTGCTTGATCTGTTTCTCGTCGGCACCGTCGAAGACCGGCGTGGCGACCCGGTAGCCTAGCCGCGCTGCCGCCCAACCCAGATGCGTCTCCAAGATCTGGCCGATGTTCATACGCGACGGCACACCAATCGGGTTGAGGATGATGTCTACTGGGCGGCCATCGGGCAGGAAGGGCATATCCTCGATGGGCAGCACCCGCGAGACCACACCCTTGTTGCCGTGGCGACCGGCCATCTTGTCGCCGGGGCTGATCTTGCGCTTCTGGCAGAGCAGCACGCGCACGGTCTGGTTCACCCCGACGGGCAGTTCGGCACCCTCGCTGCGCGAGAAGACCTTGACATCAATCACCTTGCCGCGCACGCCGTTGGGGACGCGCAGCGAGCTATCCTTCACCTCACGTGCCTTCTCACCAAAGATGGCCCGCAACAGGCGCTCCTCAGCAGTCAGGTCGGTCTCACCCTTGGGGGTAATCTTGCCCACCAGGATGTCGTTGGGCTGCACTTCGGCACCGACATAGATGATGCCGTGCTCATCCAGGTTGCGCAGGCTATCCTGGCCGACGTTGGGGATGTCGCGGGTGATCTCTTCGGGGCCGAGCTTGGTATCGCGGGCCTCAACCTCATACTTCTCAATATGGATCGAGGTAAAGATATCCTCGCGGACTAGGCGCTCCGAGACCAGAATGGCGTCCTCGAAGTTCCCACCTTCCCAGGGCATATAGGCCACCAGGATGTTCTGGCCGAGGGCCAGTTCCCCAAAATCGGTGCTGGAGCTATCCGCGATCACCTCACCCGCCTGAACGCGCTGGCCACGCAGCACATTGGGGCGCTGGTTGATACAGGTATCCTGGTTACTGCGCATAAACTTGCGCAGTGGATACTCACGCTCGGTGCCATCATCCTCCTCAACGATGATGCGATCCCCAGTGGCACTCAGCACCGTACCGGGCTTGCGCGCCACCACCACCTGGCCACTGTCGCGGGCGGCACGGAACTCCATACCCGTACCGACAATCGGCGCATCGGGGCGCAGCAGCGGCACCGCTTGGCGCTGCATGTTGGAACCCATCAGGGCGCGGTTGGCATCGTCATGCTCAAGGAAGGGGATGAGCGCGGTCGAGACGCTTACCACCTGCTTGGGCGAAACGTCCATGTAGTCTACGCGGTCAATCCGCTCGCTGACGAAATCCTCACCGAAGCGGCAGGCCACCATATTGCTGAGGAAGCGGTTGTGCTCGTCAATCTCGGCATTCGCCTGCACGACCACAAAGCGGTCCTCTTCGTCGGCGCTGAGGTAATCCACCTCTTGCGAGACAATCGGGCGGATCTTGATCGTCTTGATCGGCATCTCAACGATGCGCTCGGCCAGATTGCGGTTGATCTCGGTCTCGGCTTCAGCAATCGTCTCGCCGCTATTGGGGTCAACAATATCCTCGCGCAAGATCTGGCCACGCAGCAAGCCAATCGCAATCCGCTTGCTGATCGCCTGATCCACACGCGTCCCCTTGGCGGCAATCAGATCGCCGGTGCGCAAGTCACGCACATCACGCAGCAGAATGCCCTTCTCCAACCAGACCGGCGCATTCTCAACGATGTTATACACCTTGCGGTAGGGTGTTTCGAGGAAGCCCATCTCATTCACCCGCGAGAAGGTGGACATCGTACCAATCAGACCGATGTTCGGGCCTTCCGGCGTCTCGACCGGGCAGATACGCCCATAGTGCGAGTGGTGAACGTCGCGCACCTCGAAGCCTGCGCGGTCACGCGAGAGACCACCGGGGCCAAGGGCCGAAAGGCGGCGCTTGTTGGTCAACTCCGCCAGCGGGTTGGTCTGATCCATGAACTGGCTCAACTGCGAACCGCCGAAGAACTCGCGCATCGCGGCCACCACCGGGCGGATATTGATCAGCCCATTGGGAGTGGCGCTATCGGGATCTTGGAGCGACATACGCTCCTTGACGACCCGTTCTAGGCGCAGCAGACCGACGCGGAACTGCTGTTGGATGAGTTCCCCCACGGTGCGGACGCGGCGATTACCGAGGTGGTCAATATCGTCGGGGCGACCGTGGCCATTGTTGAGCTGAATAAGCTGCTCAACGATCTTAATGATGTCACGTGGCAGGAGCACGCGCACACTCATACTGGGCGCATTGGAGACGCCGTCGCGGCGGGCTTCGCGTTCCCAGAGGTTCTTATTGAGCTTATAGCGACCAACCTTGGCCAGATCATAGCGGCGCGGGTTGAAGAGCAGCGACTCAAGTAGCGAGCGCGCATTTTCGAGCGTCGGCGGATCACCGGGGCGTAGGCGCTTATACAGCTCCATGAGCGCCTCTTTGCTATTCCGCGCCGGATCCTTATCGAGCGTCGCCTGAGTATAGGGATGCTCGTGAACCGTATCAATATGCTTGAGCACCTCGATCACATGCTCGTTATGCCCATGCTGATCGAGTTCGTTATCGGGTACCCAATGGCCCTCACCCGTCTCATCGGCCTGCCACGCCAGAATAGCGCGGATCAGGATCGTGACCGGGATCTTGCGCTTACGATCCACCTTGACACTAATCACATCGCGCTTATTGGTCTCAAATTCGAGCCATGCGCCCCGGTTGGGGATGAGCTTGGCCGAATGGAGCGAACGCCCACTGGTCGGCTCCTTCTCATCCTTAAAATAGACACCCGGTGAGCGGATGAGCTGCGAGACCACCACACGTTCGGCACCGTTATAGATGAAGGTACCGTTATCGGTCATCACCGGGAAATCGCCCAAGAAGAGTTCACTCTCCTTGATCTCGCCGGTTGCGAGCACACGCAGTTCGACATTCACCCGCAGCGGTGCGGCATAGGTGAGGTCGCGTTCGCGGCACTCAAACTCAGTAAAGCGCGGCTCACCGAAGACATAGTCGCGGAAGTGAAGCTCCAGGTTCTTGCCGGTGAAGTCGGTGATGGGCGAGATCTCATCAAACAACTCGCGCAGGCCCTCGCGCTTAAACCAGTCGAAGCTATTCACCTGGGTTTCGATCAGGCGCGGCACATCAATCGCATCATGGATGCGGGCGAAGGAGCGGCGCTCAATACGACTCTCACGACGACCGCTCACGCCAGGATCGACGGGGGTGATCAGCGGCTGGAGCACGACACTTTCAATCAACGGGGGCATACTCACCTCTCCTCAGTCGTTGCGCCCTCGACGAGCGACGAAGCAACTACTCGTTGGCGCGTACAGGCTTCCGGCAGGCGGAAAACAGAAATCGCCGGTTCTCGGCAGCAACCCTTCATCGGGTGGCCATGGAACTGGCGGGAGGCGGAATGAACACAAATATTCGCAAAAAAAAGCGCCGAACGGCGCATAGCGGACAGGAAATCTTGATCTAACTCGGTCAATAACCGATACTTCTTATAAGGTTGACACAAGGGTATGGCCACCTTAGTTTCTAGTAACTGCGAAAGAGGATAATAACATCTTTCTTTCGGCTTGTCAAGATTCATGTTGAGAAGACCAGGGCATGTGCAAAGTCCGATTCCCCCCTCCTAACCT
>NZ_GL501404.1:2343433-2370146 GCF_000152145.1 Oscillochloris trichoides DG-6 | reverse complement strand
GTTGAGAAGACTCCTCCCGTAGCTTCTGCTACAATACTGCAATGATAGCATCTAACCCACTTCTCACCCTCGCTCCGGCGGCACTGAGCTTGATCGCCGGGGATGCGCGGCGTCATCTGGTCAACTATCTGCACCGTTGGGGCCACACCGCGACTCTGCTGGGCTACTTGGAGGCATGGCTGGCCGAGCAACCCCAGAGCGTGATGCTGCGCGAAGGGCGGGCACGGGTGTTGGCCGAGGTGGGCCGAGCGGCGGAGGCGTTGGAGATCCTGGCCCAGATTGATGCCGAGCGCCCCACGAGTGTGACGCGCCGCCAACTGCGGCTGCGGGCGCTTTTGGCCGCCGGGCGCTACGCCGAGCTTGATCTGGCGCTCGATGCGCTGGCTGAAGATCCGAACCAAGAGCTGCTGGCCGGGTTGTTGCGCGGCGATCTCTTGCACACCCAGGGTGATCTGGAAGGGGCGACCGAGCAGTATCGGGCGGTGGCGCTGCGCGATCTGCAAGGGATGGCGGCGGTGCGCCGCTTGGCCGAGTTGGCGCTGGAGCAGGGCGACCCAGAGGCGGCACGCGGCCAGATTGATGCGCTCATGCTGCGCCCAGACTTTACGCCCAGTATTGCCGATCTTCAGATTCTGCTCCAAGCGGCAGAGTTGCAGGCCGATACGACCAGTGCTGAGGCCCTGCGTGCCCAGTTGGCCGATCTTGAACTGGCGGATCGGGGCAAGGTGCTGGCTGAACTGGGTATGCGGCTGGAACGCGCCACCCCTGCGCCCGATCTGCCCGAACCCGCGCCGCCCCCCGCGCCGCTGCTTCCCGACGCTGCCTACCAGATGCTGCGCGATGCCTTCGGGTTGCACGAGTTCCGCCCCAATCAGGCACGGGTGATCCATAATGTCCTGGCAGGAGTGAGTACGCTGGCGGTGATGCCCACCGGGGCCGGGAAGTCGCTCACCTATCAACTGCCCGCGCTGCTGCTACCCCAGGCCACCGTGGTGGTTAGCCCGCTCATCGCCTTAATGAAGGATCAGATGGACGGGTTGCCCGATCTGGTGCGCGAACGCGCCACGCTGATCAACTCGACTCTGACCACCCGCGAGTTGAGCGAGCGCATCCGGGCGATTGCGGCCGGTGAGTTCAAGCTGGTCTATATTGCCCCGGAGCGGCTGCGCCAGCGCGCCTTCCTGCACGCGCTCAAGCGCTGCGGGGTGGCGCTCTTTGTGGTGGATGAGGTGCATTGTCTCAGCCTGTGGGGCCTGAGTTTCCGCCCCGACTACCTCTTCATCGGGCGGGCGCTGGATGAACTGGGCAACCCTCCCCTGCTGGCACTCACCGCCACCGCCTCGCAGGAGACGCAGGCCGAAGTGGTTGAGGTGCTGGGCCAGAGTGTGCCGGTACTGGCTTCGGTCTTTCGCCCCAACCTCTACTTTCAGGTGCTGCGGGCGGGCAACCGCGAGGAGAAGCAGCAGGCGTTGATCAGCCTGTGCCGCGAGATCAACGGGCCAATCATCGTCTATGCGCGGGCGCGCCAAGCCTGCGAGGAGTTGGCCGAGGTGCTGCGCGGGGTGGGCATTGCCGCCGACTACTACCACGCCCAGGTGGCCGACCGCGCTACGACCCAGGAGCGCTTTATGCGCGGTGAGACCCGCGTCTTAGTGGCGACGGTGGCCTTCGGCATGGGGATTGATAAGGCCGACATTCGGGCGATCATCCACTACAACCTGCCCCAATCGGTGGAAGCCTACTACCAGGAGGCGGGGCGCGCCGGGCGCGATGGTCAACCGGCGCGCTGCGTGCTGCTCTATGCGGGCAGCGATAAGGCACGCTTGACCACCTGGTTACAGGAGCAGGCGATCACCCGCGACCACCTGCGGGCGCTCTACAAGGCGCTGCGCCAGCAGATGCGCGGCAGCATAGACGTGGTGGATCTGGAACGGCTGCAACGGGCGGTGAATGGTGATGATGACACGCTGGTGCGGGTGGGTCTGAGTATGTTGGAGCGGGTGGCATTGCTGCGCCGCCACTTCGATCTACCCGAAACGGCCAGCCTGAGCCTGACCGGCGCGGCTGCGCCAGAGGACGCGGCGCAGCGGGTGGCCGATCTGGCCGGGCTGAGTGTGGGGGCGTGGCAAGAAGTCAACCTGCTGGATCTCGCTGCGCAGGCGGGCTGGTCGCCCTCGGATCTGGAAGGCGCACTGTTGCACTGGCACGACGCCGGATTTTTGCGCTACCGAGGTGGGCCGCGCCAGGTCTTGATCGAGCTACTGCCCGCCCCAAGTGATGTCGCCGAGCGCATCGAGAGCCTGCTACACGACTACCATGAGCGCCAGATGCAGCGCGTCGAGGCATTGGCGCACTACGCCCGCGCCAACGAGTGCCGCCACCGCAACATCGCGGCGCACTTCGGCCAGCGGCTGGCGCGCTGCAAGAGCGGCTGCGACATCTGTGCGCCGGAGTTGGCGTTGAGCAGCGGGGTCAGCCGGGTGGCCCGCAGCGCCCCGCAGCCGCTGCCCCCCCGCGACGACGAGGATCCACGCAGTGATGTGCAGCGCACCCTGGATGGCCTGAGTCACCTACCGTTTGCGATGGGGCGCAGTGGGTTAGCGCGGGTGTTGAAGGGGGCCAGCAGCAGCCCGGTAGAGCCGGAGCGCTGCGCGGAGTTCGGGGCGTTGCGCCACCTCGCGCAGACGGCAATAGAGGAATTGATCGAGCGGCTAGTGAGTGAGGGCTACATTCAGCGCGACGAGCAGGACGAGTACCGGCGGCTCTCGCTGACGCTCTTGGGCACCAAGGCGCGCCGCGACCCGGCGTATTTGCCGGAGTAAAGTAGCCTACCCCTCAGTCAGATACCACAACCCATCCACCTGAATGACCGGGATACCGCCGCTCGGCTGGCCGATCACCTCGGTGAGCCCGCCGGTGCGCTCGCGGATCACATCACCCTGCTCGTTCAGCCAGCGCAGGTTGAACGAGCCATCCACCACATGGACGAGTGCCTCGTTGCCCTCACGGTTGAGGATCTCGATCCGAGAGTAGGTGATCTCCAGCGTAGCCCGATTGCCAAAGATCGGATTGCGTGATGTATCGGCAAAGCCCGCCAGCATCTCACTAAAGGCCACACGCTGATCCACTCGCTCATCGGGGGCAAAGTAGCCCGCCAGACGCTCGGCCCAACTGCGCTGGGTTGCCCCTTCCGTCAGGCTTGGATCGCGCAGGGCGAGGTTGAGATCTTCAAGGAAGCCATCAACCGCCGCCTCTGGGCTACTACGGCCCACGCCTAAGCCGGTATCATCCGCCGGGGCCGCACAACCCACCAGCAGCCACAAGCAACACAAGATCCACACCCAGCGCTTCATGGCTGCACCGCAGGCGTTGGGGTGCTTGTCTCCTCACGGAAGGGTCGCGGCGGAGCGGGCAGATCGGTGCGCAGAATCTGGTTCCCATTCACCATATAGATGAGGGTGCGCGGCCCATTCGCAACCACGACAATATCACTGAGTTGATTCAGTTGGTAGTCGCTATCGGTCCGCATGCGCATCTGCTGAATAATGCGCCCGGTGACTTTATCCATCTGAATAATGCGCCCATTCACTGGCTCAACTATAAAGATCGCCCCACCCCCAAAGCCATCGTTAGTGATGAAGAGGCGGGTTGCGTCAGTGATCGGTGGCGTTATCGCCTCTGGCTTGATCTCACTCACCAAACGGCCTTGGCTAAAGACCAGTACCCCACCATTCGATTTGAGCAGATAGATCGCCCCATCTACGGCCATATCTACCACATTACTCAGATCAACATCGGCAAGGCTGGCCGGATCGAGCCAGTATTCAGGCGTATCGCCATAACTTCCCGAATTGAACTTCAGCACCTCATTCGGGACAGCCCCCCAAACATAAAGATTACCGTCATACTCCGCGATACGCAGTTGGTCGCGCACCTGCCAGATCTCACTGCCGCCAAGTTTGGAGTAGTTCCACTGATCACGATTGCGGAAGTAGTAACCAAAACCCTCAGGAGCCTGATCAACCGCCACCACCTGATCAATACGCCAGAGCGCCGCCCGCATGGGGCCAACGATGGTTTCACCGATCTGCGTACTGGGTTGCAGATAGGTTTCTGGCGGGCCACCATCACGCGGGATGCGGTAGAGCGGGGTATTGGCGCGTTCCGCATCGAGCGTATAGATATAGTTCATGATCTCCAACTGGTAGGGATCGGTGATCGTAGTAGAACTTGGCGGCACCACCAACCCCATAAAACTACCATCAGGAATGGGATGGGTGGAGAGAATAGTCGGGCTATCTAGGAAGGTAACGCGCTGCACCGCCGCCAAGGCGCGCTCATACTCGCGCTGGATCTCCTGGTAGCGCAGCCAGAGCGTCGGGTTGGTATCGGTGACAACCGAACTCGCCCGTACCTCATCAATCGCTTGGCGCGCCAGTTCTAGGGCATCGAGCGCCACCGTCTCACTCGTCGCCTCACGGACAGTGGCGAGGCGGGTTTCGGCAGCGGTGATATACTCCAGCGCCAATTCCTGATCGTTCTGGCGCGTCAGATTGATACCATAGAGGATCAGAATCACAATCAGCAAGCTCATCGCCATGAGCATGATCCAGGGGATATTGATCTGGTTGCGGCGGTAGGAGAGACCCTGACCGCGTAGGATGGCGGGTGGAGTATTGAGCGGGCGCACACGGCGTGCCCGCATAGCCTCATCGAGCGCCAGCCAGAGCAGGCGGAAAGGCAGCAAGAGGCGCTCTTTCCAGGTGAGATCAACAAACGGGCGCTTCTCGTAGCGGGTACGGTAGGGGCGCGCGGTCGCAGCCAGTTCGGGGCCATCACCCAGATCGATACGTCGCGAGGTGCTGAAGTAGCCTTCTTCACCTAGGAAGGTGGAGGGAGGCAACTCAGAATCGGGATTCTCGCGGCTACGCTCCTGCTGAGTACGCGCATACCGCGTACCCAGATCCTCACCAATATCCAGTGGAGCAGGCCGCGCTATCGGGTTGGTCGAGTAGGGCGATGGCGGCGGCAAGGTCGTGAGGGGATCAGGGCGCGGAGGAACGGGCGCAACCGGCGGCGCACTATCCGCTACTGGACGCCAGCGCTTCAACCAACCGGCCCAAAACGGGGCCGCTTGCGGCGCGATAGCCGGGGCACTCGCCTCGGCCTGGATCGCGGCCATCCGTTGGGCCTCCAAACTCACCACCAAAGCGTAGGCATCCAGCAACTGGTGCTGGGCCGCAATCTGAAGCAGGCGCTCCCCACTCGCCTCCGGGTCGCGCCAACGCAAGATCTGGTTGGTCTCGGAGCGCGTGAGCAGCGGCGAGAAGCCACTTGACGTCAGAATCAGCGTCTCCCCGGCGCGCATGGTACAGCGGTAGAATTCCGGCTCAATAAAGAGGCTCGCCCCCAACGCCCCGGCTCGATTGAAGGGGGCCACACTCACATGCGCCGGGTCCCAGGAGGGATGCGCCGGGAAGGCGCGCAACGCCCCCTGACTCAGCACATACGCCTGGGCGGGCTGCACTTGGGCCACATAGAGATCGGCATCCTTGATCACGGCCATGGTGAGGCCCACGGTGGCCCGCTGGCCCGCCGGTTGGGGGATATTCTCTTCGTAGACCACCTTATTGGCGCTGGCTATCGCCCGCCGCATTGCCGCCGTAATGCTCGATGTGGTTTCGTCGTAGAAGGCGCGTTGAATGGTACGCAGCGCTAAGAGGCATGCCTGCCGACTGTGGGAAACCAGGGTATCGGGTTCAACCAGAATATAGAGACTGCCCTTGGGGGCTTGGGGAGCTAACGGAGAGCTAGGAATGGTGATGCTGATCAGATCGCTGCTAGATTGGACGTTCCCATCTACCAAACTGATCTGGCGCACACGGGACTCAAGTTTTTGCATAATCAAAGCCATCCTCGTTCGGTGCGGCAGGATTATAGCACAGAAGAACGTGCTATACTTTCTGCGCCAAGCAGAAAGGATGGACGATGGCCGCACGGGGCGGAAATAAACGTAGCACGGGGAGCCGCAGCAGTAAGCCCAAGCCGACCACCCGGCGCGGGGCGAGCAAGACGCCACGTTGGAGCATTGCGTTGCGTCCCGAACACCAACGCGAGCTCTTCGCCCTAGCACTGATCACCGTGGCGCTGGTGACGATCCTCTTCTTTCTGACCGGAGTGGCGGGGGGGATCGGCGGGATGTATGTGGAGGTGGTGCGCTTCGCGTTTGGCAGCGGGGCGTTGGTGGTGCCACTGACGCTGGGGTTGCTGGGCGGGGCGATTCTGATCCAGGAGCGGATGCAGGATGCCAAGCTGAGCGGCTCAAATACCCTCGGTACGTTGTTGGTGCTGACATCCATCCTTGCCCTGTTAGAGTTTCCCTTCCACGACATCCATCTGCTGGATCGGCTCGATCAGGGTGGAGGATGGATCGGCTATTGGATCGCCGAACTGCTTGATCGCAGCATCGGACGCCCAGCGGCGGTCTTGGTGGTGATTGTGCTCGGTCTGGCCGGGATCATGCTCACCTTCAACATTACCCTGCGCGAATTGTATACCGGCATCAGCCTGCACTTCGCCCGCTTCTGGGCCATGCTGTGGAGCGCCCCGCGCCGTCCGACGCGCCCGCGCCCATCCGCCGATGCCGATCTCCCCTTTCAGCCCCCGCCCCTAGGTGCGAGTGACGATCTGGTGGCTACGCCCATCGCGGCGCGCCCGACCAAGGCGAGTCTCTTTCAGCGCCCCGGCGTAGAGGCTCCTGCCACCCCCAAACCAGCCCCGGCCAAACCGGCTGCGCTGCCTGCCCCCGCGCCGGTGAGCGCCAAACCTAGCCCCGTCGAGCCACCCGCAGAGCGACGGCCCCTTCCTCCCCCTGAGCCGGTCAATGCCACGGTACAGGAGGCGCTGGAAGGCTTTGAGGTTACGGCGGTTCATCGAGCATGGCCGTTGCCAGTACTCGACATGCTCGATTCCTACCAGGGCGATGTTGGGATTAGTGAGGATGACATCCGCGCCCGCTCGCGCCTGATCGAAGAGACGCTGGCCAGCTTTAAGGTCGAGGCCCAAGTGGTCAACGTCAACCCCGGCCCGGCTGTGACCCAGTTTGAACTCCAGCCCGCCGTTGGGGTGAAGGTGAGTAAGATCACCGCACTGGAGAAGGATCTGGCGCTGGCACTGGCGGCACCATCAATCCGCATTGAGGCCCCTATTCCCGGCAAAGCAGCGGTAGGGATCGAGATCCCCAACTCGGCGATTGCACTGGTGGGGATGCGCGAGGTGATTGACAGCCAAGAGTTCGAGGCCCACCGGGGCAAACTCAAACTGCCCTTGGGCAAGGATGTCAGCGGCACCCCGATCATCGCCGACATGACCAAGATGCCGCACCTGTTGGTGGCCGGTTCGACCGGCTCCGGCAAATCGGTGGCGGTCAACGCCTTCCTGTGTGGTTTGTTGCTGCGCCACAGCCCCGACGAACTCAAACTCATCCTGGTTGACCCCAAGATGGTCGAGATGATCGTCTACAACCGCGTACCGCACCTCCTCTCGCCGGTCGTCACCGAGTTGGAACGGGTTGTCCCGACACTCAAGTGGGCCACCCGCGAGATGGAGCGGCGCTACAAGATCTTCGCCCGTCACGGTTGCCGCAACCTAGAGAGCTACAAACAACTGGGGCGCAAACGCGCCGATCTGGAGCCGATGCCCTACATCATGATCGTCATTGACGAGTTAGCCGATCTGATGATGATGGCCCCCGACGAGACCGAGACCTACATCTGTCGGCTGGCCCAAATGGCGCGCGCCACCGGCATCCACCTGATCATCGCCACCCAGCGCCCCTCGGTAGACGTGATCACCGGGCTGATCAAAGCCAACTTCCCCTCGCGCATCGCCTTTGCCGTCACCTCACAGATTGACAGCCGGGTCATCCTAGACGGGCCGGGAGCGGAGCAGTTGCTCGGACGGGGCGACATGCTCTACATGGCCGCCGACTCGGCCAAACTGGTGCGCATCCAGGGCACCTTCGTCTCGGATCGTGAAGTGGAGCGCATCGTCGAATTCTGGCGCAACGCGGTACCACCGGCCAGCGAAGCCGAGGTGAAGGCGAAGCCAGGGGGATCGTTGGGGATGAACGGGCCGGGGTTCAGTGGGGCGTTGCCGGGGCCGCGCCCCAGCGAGCCGACCGAGGCCATCCAGAGCGAAGAGGACTTCAGCCCCCCCGCCGAGTTCCTCAGTGTAGACGAGCAGGACGAGTTGTTGGTGAAGGCGCGTGAATTGGTAGCGCAGCACGAACGCGCCTCAGCCTCGTTACTACAACGTCGCCTGCGCATCGGCTACAGCAAAGCCGCGCAGTTGATCGATCTGCTCGAACAACAAGGGGTGGTCGGGCCAGCGGAGGGCGGGCGTTCACGTGAGGTGATAAAGAGGTAGGGTCTCACCCTCAACTCCCCGCTGTTGCCTGGCAACTGATCGGCCCGCGTGCCGTATTGGCGATCACCCGCCCGGTCTCGGCATCCACATAGATGCGCCCCGTGTCCAGCGTTACCTCATACACCATCATCCCCGCATAGTTGACGAGGACGGGCTGGCCTAAGGCACGCGCATCTGGCTCGTGCGAGAGGGCGATGGAGGTTGCATTCTTGAAGGAGATCGGGTACTCCTTCAACTGGATGACGCTGGAGATGTTGGCGTAGAGGATCGAGATGCCATCGCTCACAAAAACTAAGGTAATAGCAATAACCATTGCAAGAAAAGTGCGGGTGGTGCGCTGGCGCATATCTATCCTCCTCCTCGGTATTGCGGGTGGGTGTTCGTAGTGAACCTAGGAACAGAATAGCTTGGCTCTCTTGGAATTGTATTGGGAAATCCTCGTCATTTGCTCACGAGATGCTTAGGTTTCTTTCTGACTTCGGCAGGCTCAGCTACCGCCAGCGGCGCGTTGGCTGAGCCTGCCGAAGCCAACGACTGGGAGTTGGTACAAACCTTTTCGTGACACCCGCTCACGGATGAGTCGGCAGGAAGCCCAAGAGCTTTAGCCTTGGGAGGAATGCCGACTTGCGCTCTGGTTCCTGATATGATATAATTCCTGTTATGAAAATTATAGCACAGATTAAACTTCAAGCAACAGCGGCTCAGGCTGATGCGCTCAGGCGAACGCTTGAGGCGGCGAACACGGCATGTAATGACGTGAGCGAGGTTGCTTGGAATATGAAGGTGTTCAAGAAGTTTGACCTTCAAAAACTGTGCTATACGGCTATCCGCGAACACTACGGATTGTCGGCTCAGTTGGCTATTCGGGTGATTGCCAAGGTTGGCGATGCCTACAAACTGGACATCAAGACGAAGCGAATCTTCCGTCCACACGGCAGTATTGCCTACGATGATCGTATTCTTTCGTGGGCAATGCCAGCAAAAAAGGTTTCCATCTGGACACTTGACGGGCGTTTGTCCATAAAAAGACTCCTACGTTATAGGTCGTACACCAACGCCACGGCGCGGGGACTGTCCGCCTTTAGGCGGCAGGGGAAGCGCCGGGATGGGCTTCCTATGGCAAAAAAACGCGGGTTATGGTACAATAGTGCTAATGGCTGCTTCGGCAGGCCAGTTGCGTCTTCGGACGCCGCACCTGAACAGTTGGATATGTTGCTGGTTGTGTCGCGCAACTCCTGCGGCACGTAAAACATGTCGGGTGTTCCTTGTATGGTGCAACCGCATGGCTCGGATCGAGCCGTCAGGCGTGAACGTAGCGGGTTGCCGCATGCGTTGCCTGAGAAGCCGCTGTGAAGGCGGTTGGTAGATCGGTGGCTTCTGCCTCCGAGAAGCCGCCTGCTTTAGCTGGCGGAGTGATCACTTCTGCTGTGTCGTGTGTGGTCATACGGTTCCTGCCGACTACAACGCGGCTTTGAATATCCGCAATCGGGCTACCTGTCAGATAGCCTATGGTGTCCAGCCTTCGGGTTGAGATGCAAGCCCAGGTGCTTTAGCCCTGGGTATCTGACAAAACCTGGCTATGTGGTATAGTTGTGCCCGTTAAGCCAGAGTGAGGAGTAGAAACAACGCTGTGCAGGTGCTCATTAACGGGACTTTCTGGAGCCAACCCAATGTCGGGAGCGGCCAATACCTCCACGGGCTGGTGCGCTGGTTGCCCCAAGTTGCTCCACAGCATCGCTATCTTCTTTTACGCCCAGCCACAGATGCGCCTGGCCCAGACCTACCACCTGGTGTTGCTGCCTTAGCGCTGCGCACCCCTTTTGACCGCATCAACCGCAATTTGGCCAAGCTCTTTTTTGAACAGATCGCGCTGCCATCTGCGGCGGCGCGCCTTACCCGCCGTAGCGGTTCGGCGGTGCTCTTCATTCCCTACTTTGCTCCGCCGGTGCGCTCGAGCATCCCGGTCGTCACTACGGTGGGCGACATCATCCCGCTCATTCTTCCAGAGTATCGCGGTGGCCCGCATGTGCGCGCCTATATGCACCTTGTGCGCCGCAGTGTGCGCCGCAGCGCCCACATCCTCACCTTCTCCCAGGCCAGCCGCGACGACATTATTACCCACCTGGGGTTGCCCGCACGCCGCATCACCAGCGTGCTGCTCGCCGCTGGTGACCAGTACAGCCCCGCTGATGCCGAAGCCGCCCGCGCCGAAGTTGCCCAGCGTTATGGCATCACTGGCCCCTTCGTCTACTATGTTGGCGGCCTCGATGCGCGCAAAAATCTGGGCGTGCTGCTGCGCGCCTTCGCCCTGCTGCGCTCACGCGGTGTTCAGGCCACGCTCGCGATTGCTGGCCGTGCGCTGGGCCGGGATCGCCGCCTCTTCCCCGATCTGGACGCCATGATCCGCGATCTGGAACTTGAAAGCGCCGTGCGCCGCATCAACGTGCCCACCGAGGATGGCCCGCTCCTCTACCGCGCCTGCGCCGCCTTCGCCTTCCCCTCGCGCTACGAGGGCTTCGGCCTACCGCCTCTAGAAGCCATGGCCTGCGGTGCCCCGGTCGTTGTCAGTGACGCCAGCAGCCTCCCCGAAGTGGTCGGCCCCGCCGCCCTGCGCGTCCCCCCCGATGATGTGCTGGGCTGGGCCGCCGCACTCGGTCGCCTTCTCAGCGACCCGCGCCTCAGCGCTGATATGCGCACCCAAGGCTTCGCCCGTGCCAGCCAGTTCTCCTACCGCCGCGTCGCCGAAGAGACCGTGGCAGTGTTGAGTAGCGCGGCGCGCTAACTGGAGGGGGTGTGGGGGCGGCTTGCCGCCCCCACAGAATTGTTACTTCTTCTTCTGCTCCAGCGTCTTTGCCGCCAACCCGGTCGGCTCCAACCCCTTGAGCGAGGCCACGATCAGATCGCGGTTCATACGCGCAATCACGTCCAGCTTGATCTCCTTCGGGCAGACCGCCGAACATTCGCCGATGTTGGTACAACTGCCAAAGCCCTCGGCATCCATCTGCGTTACCATATTCAGCGCCCGCTGCGAACGCTCGGCCTGGCCCTGGGGCAAGAAGCCCAGGTGCGCGATCTTCGCGCCCACAAAGAGCATCGCCGACGCATTCGGGCAGGCCGCGACGCACGCCCCACACCCGATACACGCCGCCGCGTCCATCGCCGAATCGGCGGCTGGCTTGGGTACCTGCACCGCATTCGCATCCGGGGCCGAGCCGGTCGAGACACTAATAAAGCCACCGGCCTGAATGATGCGGTCGAAGGCGGCCCGGTCTACTGCCAGATCCTTAATCACCGGGAAGGGCTGGGCGCGCCACGGCTCAATCGTGATCGTGTCGCCATCCTTAAAGCTGCGCATGTGCAACTGACAAGTGGTGACACCCTGGTTTGGCCCGTGAGCCACGCCGTTGATCATCAGCGAACACATGCCGCAGATGCCCTCGCGGCAGTCATGGTCGAAGGCAATGGGATCTTCGCCCTTGAGGATCAGATCCTCGTTCACCACGTCCAACATCTCCAAAAAGGACATGTCTGGGCTGACATGGGGGGCCTGGTATGTTTTGAACGCGCCGGTGCCATCCTTCTTCTGGCGCCAGACGTTAAGGGTGAGCTTCATGTCGCTATGGCTCCCAGTAGTGCGGCATGCCCCCGGTCTGCCACCGGGAGCATACCCCAAACATTACTTATAACTGCGCTGGCTCGGATGGACGTACTCGAAGGTGAGCGGCTCTTTGTTCAACTCCGGCTTGGCCAGGTTGCCCGTATAGCCCCACGCGGCCACATACGAGAAGCTCGCATCATCACGCTTCGCCTCGCCCTCTTCCGTCTGGCTCTCCTCGCGGAAGTGGCCCCCACACGATTCGGTGCGGTTCAGGGCATCAGTACACAGCAACTCTGCCAGTTCCAAGAAGTCGGCGACCCGTCCGGCCTTCTCCAACGACTGATTCATCTCTTCGTTGGCACCCAGCACCTTCACGTTCTGCCAGAACTCCTCGCGCAGCGCGGGGATACGCGCCAGCGCCTTGCGCAGCCCAGCATCATTGCGCGCCATGCCACACTCGTCCCACATCAACTTGCCCAACTCGCGGTGGAACGAGTCGACCGTGCGCTTGCCGTTGAGGCTCAACAGCTTCTTGATCCGCCCGGTCACTTCGGCTTCGGCCTGGGCAAACTCAGCGCGGTCGGTGCCCATGCCATCGGGCTTGATCTGGGCCAGGAAGTTGCTGAGTGTGTAGGGCAGCACGAAGTAGCCATCGGCCAGACCCTGCATCAGCGCCGAGGCCCCTAGCCGGTTGGCCCCGTGATCGGAGAAGTTGGCCTCACCGGCCACAAACAGGCCGGGGATGTTGCTCTGCAAGTTGTAGTCTACCCACAAGCCACCCATGGTGTAGTGGATGGCCGGATAGATGCGCATCGGCACTTCATACGGGTCTTCGCCCGTAATCTGCTTGTACATGTCGAAGAGATTGCCATAACGCTCGGCAATCACCTTCTTACCCAGGCGCTTGATCGCATCCGAGAAGTCCAGGTAGACGCCCAAGCCACCCGGCCCGACGCCCCGGCCATCATCGCACACCTGCTTGGCATTGCGCGAGGCCACGTCACGCGGCACGAGGTTGCCGAAGCTGGGGTAGCGATTCTCCAGGTAGTAGTCGCGCTCACTTTCAGGGATACTCTGCGGTGCGCGGGTATCGCCCTTCTTCTTGGGCACCCAGATGCGCCCGTCGTTGCGCAGCGACTCGCTCATCAGGGTCAACTTGCTCTGATGATCACCCGTGACCGGGATGCAGGTGGGGTGGATCTGGGTGTAGCAGGGGTTAGCGAAGAAGGCCCCTCGGCGGTGCGCCCGCCACGTCGCCGTCGTGTTACACCCCTTAGCGTTGGTGCTTAGGTAGAAGACATTGCCATACCCGCCGGTGCCCAGCACCACCGCATCAGCAACGTGGCGCTCCACCTTGCCCGTCACCATGTCGCGGGTGATGATGCCACGCGCACGCCCATCCACCACCACCAGATCGAGCATCTCGGTACGTGGGAAGAGCTTCACCGTCCCCGCTGCCACCTGGCGCGAGAGCGCCTGATAGGCCCCGATCAACAACTGCTGGCCCGTCTGGCCACGCGCATAGAAGGTGCGGCTCACCTGCGCCCCACCGAAGGAGCGGTTATCCAGGTAGCCACCATACTCACGCGCAAAGGGCACGCCCTGGGCCACACACTGGTCAATGATATTGACCGAGACCTGGGCCAGACGGTAGACATTGCTCTCACGGGCGCGGAAGTCGCCGCCCTTCACCGTGTCATAGAAGAGGCGGAAGATACTATCACCATCGTTGCGATAGTTCTTGGCCGCGTTGATACCACCCTGCGCGGCGATACTATGGGCACGCCGAGCGCTATCCTGGTAGAAGAAGCACTTCACGTTATAGCCCAGTTCACCCAGGGTCGCCGCCGCAGCGCCACCCGCCAACCCCGACCCGACCACGATCACCGTATAGCGCCGCCGGTTGGCCGGATTGACCAGCTTCATATCGAAGCGATGCTTATCCCAGCGCTGCTCAATCGGCCCACTCGGCACTTTCCCATCCAGGATGCGCCCCGGTACCGTCTTTGAATCACTCATGTCATCTAGCTCCTACACAGAGTTGACTGGTATGGGCAACCCACCTTCGGTGGGGGTTCGGGGGCGGCTACGCCGCCCCCGAAGATCTTTTTTGTAGTGTAGTTGGCGGCGCAGCCGCCAACTACACTACAAAAGCTGGAGTTTGGGGGGCTACCCCAAGGGTATTGCCCATGCCCAACCGCTTACAGACCAACGATCCCGGTCATCACCGCAATCGGGAAGAACATGTTGGGCAGAATGATGATTGCCGTCACCACAATCGCCACTCCACGCCACATGCTGGTGTACTTCTCATTATTCAGCCCAAGTGTCTGGAAGGCGCTCCAGATGCCATGGAAGAGGTGGAAGCCCAAAAAGCCCATGGCCAGAATATAGAAGAACGAGACGGGCCAGACCTGGAAGCCCAGCACCACATTGCTATAGGCATTAAACTCGCCATGCTTCTCGGCGATATACTCACGCCCCGGCCCATAGCCGACCACCCCAAAGGTAAAGTGCAACAGGTGGTAGACGATGAAGAGGAAGATCACAATGCCACCATAGCGCATCGTATAGGCGGCATAGCCGGTGCGGCGCTGCTTCTGGGCGTAGCGCTTGGCCTTGCCCACCCCGTTGGCGTAGGCGCTCTTCTGGCTCTGCCCGGTCAGGGCCATCGCCGACCAGATGTGGCCCACCGCCGAAGCAACCAGAACGATACGCATCACCCACAACAGATGCTCGTACCCAAATACTGGATGCCCCAGATCACGCAGCCCAGCCGCGTAGGCATTGAAGGTCTCCGCCCCGTAGAACATCTTGGTGTTGCCATACATGTGAACTACCAAGAAACTCACCAGGACGATCCCGGTGACGGCCATGATTACCTTTTTTCCAATGGACGAACGATAGAGCGTCAGCACCCCTGTCATCTTCTTTGTTTCCTTCCGTTACGCATACGCAAGCGCGGTGCCACCTTGAGGGGAGATCAAGGTGACACCACGCTCATACGCTGCCGTAGGCCATTCCTAAGCCCAAAACCGCACACATTTCCCCAGAAACAATAGCGTCGGGGAATTATATCTTAAAGCCGGTAGCTTGTCGAACCCTCGCGGGGGTTCGGGGGCGGCGAAGCCGCCCTCGAAGATATCGTGTGTTGTTTTTTGGCGGCGAAGCCGCCAAAAAACAACACACGATTACATATCCAGACGCACCTTGGCTCCGAAGTTCTTCTTGTCCTTGCTGGGGAAGTAGGTCAGACACGCCGCATCCAGGAGATCCGCATTCATCGTCGGCGTCTCCATGTTGTACTTGGCAATCGAGATCATCTGATCGAGAATGTCACGCGGCTGACACATACGGAAGGGGCGATCATCGGGTTTGTACCACTTGTTGATCAGGTAATCTACACCGCGATCATCATAGGGAACTTTGCGCACCTTACACATGATCTTCCAGATCTCGCGGTACTGGCGCTCGGTTGGGTCAATGATCTCAAACTTAAACTTGATACGCCGCAGCAGCGCATCATCACCGAGATCTTTGGGATCAAGGTTGGTACTGAACATAATGAGTTGATCGAAAGGGATCTGCATCTTCTGCCCCGTCACCGTATTGAGGTAATCGTAGCGCTTCTCCAGCGGCACGATCCAGCGGTTGAGCAGGTCGAAGACGCGCACCTGTTGGCGTCCGAAGTCATCAATCAGGAAGATGCCACAGTTGGCCTTCATTTGGAAGGGAGCCTCATAAATCTTCGAGGTCTCGTTGAAGATCAGGTTGAGTTGCTCCAGCGTCAACTCACCACCCACCACCACCACCGGGCGGCTCACGCGTGCCCAGCGTCGGTCATACTCGACACTATCATCCCAGGGCTTACGCGGTGGCTCATGCACAATCGCATCGTACATCTTGATCACCGCACCATCGGCATAGACCGTATAGGGGATGAAGATGTCGTCACCCATCAGGTGGGTGATACGCTCGGCAATCGTCGTCTTCCCATTACCAGGGTAGCCGAAGAGCATCATTGAGGAACCCGAATTGACCGCCGGGCCGACCATGTTGAGGATCGACTCATCAATCACCAGGCCATCAAAAGCTTCGCGGATATTTTTGCGCGTCACGCGCACATTCTTCACCGTCTGGGTCTTCACCGACTCGACCCAGCGGTCGAGCGTTACCGGGCATGGTCCGGCATACTGAGTCTTGCCGAGCGCCGATTGGGCCGCCTCCATCCCGCGTGGAGTCAGAACATACTCATAGTTAATATCGCCAAAGCCGCGCTGGCCAATAATATCAATCTGCTCGATATTACGCAGATCAATAATAACCTGCTCAATAATCGCATAGAAGAGGCACATCTCCTCCGCGATCTGGCTACCCGTCAAGCGGCCCTTGTTGTAGAGAATGCGCAGAAAATGCTCGGTGAGGAAGGTACGGTTCAGCCCGGTCTCCTCGATAGTCTGCGGACGTTCGGGGGTAAAGCTGTTGCGCAATTGGGGGCGCGCCTCATCTTCGGTGGGGGGAGGATCGCCAATTGCCTGGAGGCTGGCGATATTGTCACCTCGGCTGCGCGCCTCCTGAATCAGTTTCTCGATGTCCTGCACATGCATCGTCAAATGCAAGAGCGCATCGGTGTCACTCCGGGCTTGTGCCTCCTTCAAACAGGCATAGACCGCCCGCGCTACGGTATACTTGACCCCATCAATGTAAAGATGGTGCAGATATTCGGTACCCCGTACATAGCAGTCGCGTGGATGGAGATCACGAGCGAGCATCTCTTCGTATGACTTCTGATCGAGCAGAACGCGCATACTCTTCCCCTTGGTCTTGATTGGGTTGCACTATCTAGGCTAATCATCGTACAGTATAGCCGCAGGCTGCAACCGTGACAGATCCCAGGGGTGTGAACTCAGGCCATGTGCAAAGTTCCATCTGGTGGGGGTTTGGGGGCGGCTTCGTCGCCCCCGAAGAAATTTTTGGTGTGTTTTGGCGGCTTTGCCGCCAAAACACACCAAAAAATGGGGCTTGGGGCGTAGCCCCAGGGACTTTGTAAGCTTCCGGGAAGCTAGGGGTACAGAGGACATTCACCGTGGAACAGATCTTCGCTGATTGGCGCTCATTGATGGTCGGTATCCAACTCTGGCTAGAGGGGGCCAACCCGTATGCCAGTTACCCCCACCCGGTCTTTCCGGGGCGTATGGTGAATGCCGGTTGGTACGCCTACCCTCCGCCCACCCTGATCCTCTTTACACCCCTAGCACTCATGCCCTGGCCACTCAGTAGCCTCATCCTGCTCTTGGCCTCGATCATTCCCTTTGAACGCTGGACACGCCACACCAGTGATCGTACCGGGCTACCCTGGTTGCTGCTCTGGCTGCCCTTGGCCCAGGGTCTCTGGATCGGCCAGACCACGTTGCTGGCCTTGGTTGCGCTGCTCTGGGGCGAGCGTGCCGCCCGTGAGCGCCAGGATGTGCGTGCCGCCATACTGCTCGCCTTGGCGCTACTCAAGCCCCAGGTGGGTATTCTGCCTATTGCCTGGCTGCTGCTCGAAGCCCTTTGGCAGCGGCGCTGGCGCTTGCCAATCGCCTTCGTGCTGATCAACCTGGGGCTGTGGGGCGGAACGGCGCTTATCGCTGGCCCCCAGATCTACCTGCAATGGCTGGGTGGCCTCGATAACTACGACCAGTTCTTACCCAACCGTCCGCTACTCTTTCCGCCCTTTGGCATGATCCTGGGCGCACTCGCGGTCTGGCTCTGGCATCGCCGTGGGCGTGGCGATCTCTTTGGCCTCACGCTGCTGCTCAACACCCTGATCTACCCGCTCTCGGTCGTCTATAGCGCCAGTGCGCTCGCCCTGATCGTCATCCGCTGGAACCCGCGCTGGCCCTGGTACCCACTCATCCTCAGTTGGCTCATCCCGATGCTCTTCCCGCTTGCCCAGCGCACCCCCGATAGCATCGCCGGTATGACCCAGGCGATTATTGTGACCGCGCTGCTCACCGCTCTGTTACCCCAACTGCCGTGGCCATGGCCCAAGCGTTCTGAAGAAGTGAAATGACCCTATGGATGTCATTTTTGCCGACTGGCGCACCCTACTCATCGCCATCCAGTTCTGGCTCGCCGGGGGCAACCCCTATGGATCGTTTCCAGACCCGGTTAACCCTGGGAGTATGGTTGCTCCGAGTTGGCACGCCTACCCCCCGCCTGCGCTCCTGCTCATCACGCCCTTTGCGCTACTCCCTTGGCTGCTCAGTAGCGTGCTTATGCTGCTGGCCTCCTTCATTCCCTTTGAACGCTGGAGCCGCCACTACTACCAACGCACCACACTGCCCTGGATCCTGCTCTGGTTCCCGCTCTTCCACGGCATCATCCTCGGTCAAACGACACTCTTAGCCCTCGTGGCTCTCCTGTGGGCCGAACGCGATCTGCACGAGCGCCGCGATCTGCGCGCCGGGGTGCTGCTGGCCTTGCTGCTGCTCAAACCCCAAGTCGGCATCTTGCCGCTGGTATGGCTGCTCGGCACGGCCCTCTGGCAGCGCCGCTGGTCGGTGCCCGCCGCATTCATGCTCACCAGCCTCATCCTCTGGGGCGGCACCGCCCTCGTCGCTGGCCCGCAGATCTATAGCCAGTGGTTCGTGGCGTTGCGCGGCTACACCCAGATCCTGCCCACCCGCCCGCTCATCTTCCCGCCCTTCGGCCCCATCTTGGCCGTCTTGGTGCTGCTCTTCTGGTACCGCAGCGCCCGCACTGATATGTTCGGCCTTGCGTTGCTGCTCAATACCCTGATCTACCCCATCTCGGTCGCCTATATGGCCACTCCGCTGGCCGCCCTGGTCATCCGCTGGAACCCACGCTGGCCCGTCTACCCACTCATCACCAGTTGGCTGGTGGCCATGCTGCTGCCGCGCCTCCTCCCCGGTGGCGATCTGCGCACCATCCAGAACCAAGTCATCGCCGCTACTGTTCTGTTGGCCGCCTTCCTGCCCCAGATGCCGTGGCGTAAGCCGCCCGTGCTAGAATAAACTTCTCCTATACAACCAACTATCCATCAAGGAAGGAATCAGTGGAGCATATTTTTAATGACTGGCGCACTCTGATGGCCTGCATTCAGATCTGGTTTTCAGGGGGCGATCCCTATGGCCCCTTTCCTGATCCGCTGCGCCCTGGAGGAATGGTACCAACGGGTTGGCATGCCTATCCACCGCCATCATTACTTATTGCGATGCCCTTTGCATTCCTTCCCTGGCCGCTGAGTAGCTTGCTCATACTTGCCCTCTCGATTATTCCCTTTGAACGTTGGGCACGCCAAACCACCCAACGCACGGCCTTACCATGGATCATACTCTGGTTGCCACTGATGCAAGGCATCATCTTGGGGCAGACGACGCTCCTCTTTCTGGTGGCACTGCTCTGGGCTGAACGCTTCATGACTCAGGGCCGTGATGGCCGTGCCGGGGTACTCCTCGCGCTCATGATGCTCAAGTTGCAGGTTGGTTTGCTGCCTGCCGCTTGGCTGCTTGCTGTCGCCATCTGGAAGCGGCGCTGGCACCTGCCACTCAGTTTCGCGCTGATGAGTCTGCTCTTATGGGGTGGCACGGCCCTTATTGCCGGGCCGCAGATCTATCTCCACTGGTTTGCGGCGCTGGATGGCTATGCCAAACTCTTGCCTAATCGGCCCCTGATCTTCCCACCCTTTGGCCCCATCTTGGCCGCCATGGCCTTGCTGCTCTGGTATCGCTATGGTCGTACCGATATATTCGGCACAACGCTCTTGCTCCATACGCTGATCTATCCGCTCTCGGTGATCTATGTTGCGAGTGCTCTGGCTGCGGTCGTCATTCGCTGGAATGTGCGTTGGCCAATCTATCCACTTGTGCTTAGCTGGTTGCCAACCTTTTTCCCGCTAGTTCAGCATACTCCCGATACGATTGCGGCAATGACCCAGGCGATTGTTGCGACGGGGTTGCTTACCGCCTTATTGCCCCAATTGCCAGGGCCGTGGCGTAAACACATTGAGCAAACGAGTTGACGCTATGGAGACACTCTTCGCTGATTGGCGCACCCTCCTAGTGATCATCCAGATCTGGTTTGCGGGCGGCAACCCGTATGGCAGTTTTCCTGATCCGATCCATGTCGGCCATACGATTCCCCCTGGCTGGCACGCCTACCCGCCACCAGCACTGTTTGTCATTGCTCCGTTTGCCCTTCTCCCCTGGCCAATCAGTACGATCCTGATGCTCAGTCTCTCCTTCATCCCCTTTGAGCACTGGAGTCGCCGTTACTATCAGCGCACTACGCTGCCCTGGATGTTGCTCTGGTTCCCGCTCTTCCACGGCATCATCCTCGGCCAAACGACTCTGTTAGTCCTCGTGGCCCTCCTATGGGCCGAACGCGATCTGCACGAACGCCGCGATCTGCGCGCCGGGGTGCTGCTGGCCTTGCTGCTGCTCAAACCCCAAGTTGGCCTCTTGCCACTGATCTGGCTGCTCGGTACGGCGCTGTGGCAGCGCCGCTGGTCGGTGCATGCCACCTTCCTACTTACCAGCCTCATTCTCTGGGGCGGTACCGCACTGCTTTTTGGGCCACAGATCTATGCCCAGTGGTGGGTTGCCTTTGATGCCTATTCCAGTAAATTGGCCACTCGCCCCCTGATTGCGCTGCCCTTCGGCCCCATCCTTGGGGTGTTAGCGCTGCTCTTCTGGTATCGCTATGGCCGCTCCGACATCTTTGGCCTCGCGCTGCTCATCAACACCCTCATCTATCCGCTCTCGGTGATCTACATGTCTACGCCCCTGGCCGCTATCATCATACGTTGGAACCCGCGCTGGAATGGTGCCCCGCTCATTCTCAGTTGGCTGGTGCTCTTCCTCTTCCTCCCGCTCTCTCAAGACGATATGATCGCGGCACGTGTCCAGTTGATCACCATGATGGCGCTTGTGGCTGCCTTGCTGCCCCAAATCCCGTGGCGCAAACCTCCCGTGCTAGAATAATGAGGTATTCTGGCCATATCATTGCTCATGTGAGATCTCCATGGATATTATTTTCAATGATTGGCGTATCTTGATGATTTGTATCCAGATGTGGCTGGCGGGTGGGAATCCCTATGGTGCCTTTCCCAATCCTTTAGAACCAGACAAGATGATCGTTGTAGGTTGGCAAGCCTATCCTCCCGCAGCACTCTTCATTGCACTGCCTTTTGCGATTATTCCATGGCCAATTAGTAGCATACTGATACTTTTTCTCTCTATGGCTTCGCTGAATCAATGGACGCGTCACACTGCGCAACGATCTGCGCTAGGCTGGTTTGTGGTGTGGTTGCCTTTGGCCCAAGGTATTTGGTTGGGCCAAACCACTCTGTTGGCGCTAGTGGCGCTGCTCTGGGCCGAACAGGCTGCGGTAAAGCAACGTGATACTCGTGCGGGTCTCTTACTGGCCTTAGCGCTGCTCAAACCGCAAGTCGGTTTTTTGCCCATTGCATGGCTGCTCGCTACATCCCTCTGGCAGCGCCGTTGGCGTCTCCCACTCAGTTTTTTCGCCTTCACGCTACTGCTCTGGGGCGGTGCGCTCATAGTCACTGGCCCTCAGATCTATACCCAGTGGTTTGCGGCGCTCAATAGTTACAATGATTATCTGATCAACCAACCGCTTATCTTCCCACCCTTGGGGCCGCTCTTGGTGCCGCTGGCTGGGTTGGTCTGGTACCGTTATGGCCGCCACGATTTCTTCATGCTTGCCCTGTTGATCAATACGCTGATCTACCCGCTCTATGTTCTTTATACCGTTACCGCAATTGCCGTTGTGGTCATCCGCTGGAATCCGCGTTGGCCCTGGTACCCCCTGCTCCTCAGTTGGCCGATCACGATCTTCTTCTTCAAGAGTCCATGGAATATCCCCGATGTGATGGCGATCAATAACCAACTGGTCGTTGCTACGGCGTTGCTGGCGATACTCTTGCCCCAAATCCCATGGCCGTGGCGCAAGTCTGATCGTGTAATCGTACCCTAGTTGTGGATGGTTGGTCATTCCGAGCGTAGCGAGGAATCTCGACCGGGACGCTTCGCGATGCTCAGCGTGACACTAGTCGTGAGATTTTATGGAAGACGCATTTGCTGATTGGCGCTTATTGATGGCCGGTATCCAACTCTGGCTCTCCGGGGGCAACCCCTATGGCCAGTACCCGCACCCGGTGGCAGAGGGGGTGATCGTGCATGTGGGGGCCTATGCCTACCCCCCACCCACTCTGATCCTCTTTACCCCCTTGGCTCTGCTGCCCTGGCCGATCAGCAGTATGCTCATGCTGATGTTCTCGATTGTGCCCTTTGACCGCTGGTGTCGCAAAACCACCCAACGCTCGGCACTGCCCTGGCTGTTGGTTTGGCTGCCGTTTGCCCAGGGGATCTGGGTTGGCCAGACTACCCTACTTGTCGTGGCGGCCTTGATCTGGGCCGAACAGGCCAGCCAGGAGCGTCGCCCTATCTGGGCGGGCTTCCTGTTAGCCTTAGCGTTGCTCAAACCACAGGTGGGGATTTTGCCGCTTGCCTGGTTGCTGGCCGCCGCCCTCTGGCAGCGTCAATGGCGCTTGCCACTCAGTTTTGCGCTCTTCAGCGCTCTCTTTTGGGGCAGTATGCTACTCATCTCTGGCCCCCAGATCTACATTCAGTGGTATACCGCCCTCACTGGCTATCAGGATTTCTTGCCCAATCGCCCGCTGATCTTCCTCCCGCTTGGCCCACTGGTGGCCGCTACTGCCCTCTATGTCTGGTACCGTCGCGGGCGCGGCGATTGGTTCGGGTTGGCGCTTCTGCTCAACACTCTGCTCTATCCGCTCTCGGTCATCTATGCCATCAGCGCCCTCGCGGTGATCATCGTCCGCTGGAACCCGCGCTGGGCTTGGTACCCGCTCATCCTGAGTTGGTTCCTGGCGCGCTACGTTATGGTGCCCCTCATCAGCCCCGATCATGTGGCCGCTAATGTCCAGTCAATCGTGATCGCCAGCCTCCTGGCCGTCGTCTTGCCCCAGATCCCCATCCCCTGGCCCCGATCTCGTCCGCCCGTGCTACAATAGGCACACGAGGAGATCTGTAGTCATGAGCGAGCGCAAGTTGCCGGCCACCCAAGCGGCCCACGAACTCGATTTTATTAGCCACAGCCCGGCCCAAACCGAGCGTATCGGTCAGCGCCTGGGTGAACAGTTTCAGGCCGGTGATCTGATCTTGCTGATCGGTGATTTTGGCGTCGGCAAGACTCATCTGGTCAAAGGGGTGGCACGCGGGCTTGAATCACAGGATCTCGTCACCAGCCCCAGCTTTGTTATTGTCAACGAGTATCGCGCCGGGCGTTCGCGCCGCGCCATGCCGATCTACCACGCCGATCTCTACCGTATCGCCGAGACAGGGGAAATCACCACCATTGGCCTCGATGAACTCTGGGATGGTGATGGCGTCTGCCTGATCGAGTGGCCCGAACGCGCCGGGGCGCTCCTTCCATCTGAACATCTGGCTATCCACATGCAGCACCTTAGCGAGACGAAACGCCGCCTGCGCTTGGCTCCCCACGGTTCGCGCTATGTGGCTCTAGTTGACCGCTTTAAGGACATGACCTTCGGTTAGAGGCAAGCTATTTATGATCCTTGTTGCGCTTGATACCGCTACTACCATCACCGGGTTGGCCCTCTGCCAGCATGGCGAACTGCTGGCCGAAGCTGCATGGCACTCTGGACGCAACCACACTGCCCAACTCCTCCCCCAACTCGATCTACTGCTGCGCCACGTTGGCGCAACGCAAGCCGATCTGGGGGCCGTGGCGGTTGCGCTTGGCCCCGGCAGTTGGAGTGGTCTGCGCGTGGGTCTGAGTGTTGCCAAGGGGTTGGCGCTGGCTGCCAATCTGCCCCTGATCGGTATCAGTAGCCTCGAAGCCCTCGCCTACCAACAACAGCGCCGTGGCTTGCCCATCTACCCGCTCATTCGTCTGGGGCGTGAGCGTTTTGCCAGTGCCGCCTTCCGCTTTGGCGATTGGATCGAACGCCAAACCCCCGACCGTAACGTCACCCTCGCCGAACTGTGCGCCGAGATTGATGAACGCGCCCTCTTCTGTGGCGATCTTGACGATCAGGTCTGTACCCAGATCCAAACCCATCTGGGTGAAGAACGCGCCCTCTTCCCCACCCCCGCCGCCACCCTGCGCCGCCCCGGCTTTCTGGCCGAATTGGCCTGGCAACGCTACCAGAATCACGCCTATGATGACCTCGCCACCCTTGAGCCGGTCTATCTCGGTGAGGCTGTTCAGCCCAAAGTGGTGGTTCCACCCCAGGAGGCGCACAGTTAGGAGGCCAGCACCGCTATGTCTGCACTGAGCCGCTTTGAGCAACTCATGGAACAGATGGTTGAAGGGTCGGTAGCGCGCCTCTTCCGTAGCCCCGTGCAGCCGGTCGAAATTGCTCGCCGCCTCGAACGGGCCATGGAGAGCCAGCAGTCAATCAGCGTCAAGCGCATCATTGTGCCCAGTTTCTACCGCGCCTACCTCAACCCGCAGGATTTTGCTGCTTTCCAGCCCGTGCGTACCCAGCTTGAACAGGAGATGGCAACCTACCTGAGCGATCTGGCCGCAGAACGAGGCTTTACGATGCTCGAACACCCCCGCGTGACGCTGGCCGAAGAGGCCGCTGTCCCGCGCCGCAGCATCCAGGTGGTGGCCGAGTTGGCCAATGCCCAGGCATCCTCAAGTACCCAGGTCATGTCGGCGACAGCGGCGCAGCCCACCCCGGCGCGGCGCGGCCACGCCATGCTGCTCCTTCAGACCAGTGCTGGCGCGCAGCCCATCCCGGTGGAGACCACCACCGCAACAATGGGGCGCGGTCTGGGGAATGATATTATTCTCGAAGATACGCGAGTTTCACGCCACCACGCCCAACTGCGTTACAAGGCGCGCCGCTTCTGGATCACTGACCTGAATAGTACCAACGGCACCTTTGTCAATGCGGCTCGCATTACCGAAACCGCCCTGCGTGATGGTGATCTGATCTCGTTGGGTGGCCTAGAGTTGACCTTCCGTGAGGGCTAACGCCCCACTCACTGATCAAAAACCAATGTTTGATATTGCCAACCTCTCCATTGGAGTCATTCTCCTTCTGTTGCGTGTCAGCGTCGTCTTCCTGCTCTACTTCTTCTTGTGGCAGGTACTCCGCGTCGTGGCCCGCGATCTGCACGTTGGGCCAGCCACTGCCCCCCAAGCCGCGAATCCCTTCGGCCAGTTGGTGGTGGTTAGTTCCGGCCAAACCGGCATCCCAGTAGGCAAGATCTTCCCCCTCAGCCCCGTCACCATCATCGGACGCAGCACCGAGACTGATGTGGCCCTCAACGATACCTTCCTCTCCGCTGAACATGCCCGCCTTAGCCGCCAAGACGCCGGTTGGATGCTTGAAGATCTGCATAGCACCAACGGCACCTACCTCAACGGCTTTGAGGTGCGCGACCTTACCGAAGTCCATGACACCGATGTGATTCGGGTTGGGCGCGTCGAACTCAAGGTGATGTTGCTTGCTGTGTAGCGGTACCTTCGGTGGGGGCGCGTCATACTATCTTGGTTAACAAATAACCATTATAATGGTACAAAATCCTATTGTGATGCACCGCACGCACTATCTCTGCACAGCATTGCAGTGCGAAACCTGGAAAATGCCTCGTTTTGCAACACCTCCCGGCCTGTGCTATACTATTTCATACCAAAACAGGTATCGTATAAGCCACGGAGGTTCGCCGCGATGCTCGCGAACTATGCCTTTATCGGGGTATTCTTTGTTGCTGCACTGAGCTTTCCGGTCATCCCTCTGCTGCTCGCCTTCTTTCTGCGGCCCAAACGCCCGGCTCCGCTCAAGCTCTCTACCTATGAGTGTGGTCTTGAAGCGATTGGCGACATCCGGGTGCAGTTCAAGGTACAGTACTACCTCTACGCCCTGGCCTTCGTGATCTTCGATGTTGAGGTGGTCTTCCTCTATCCTTGGGCAGTGGCCTTCAACAAAGTGGGGCTGTATGGCTTTACCGCTGCGATGGTCTTCCTCGCCATGCTCTTTGCTGGCTTGATTTATGAGTGGCGTAAGGGCGCGTTGGAGTGGATCTAGCCCTCTACACCATGTGGCGATTAAGAACCTGCGATCTGCGAGCACTATGACTGACACGAACAAAATCCAGCTAGAACTTGAGAAGCAGGGCGTCTTCATGTCGACGGTCAACCGCTTCTACAATTGGGGGCGGCGCTCGTCGGTCTGGCCGATGTCGTTCGGTCTGGCCTGCTGTGCTATCGAGATGATGGCCTTCGGTCTCAGCCGCTATGATGTGGCGCGCTTTGGGGCCGAGCTCTTCCGCGCTTCGCCGCGCCAAGCCGATCTGATGATCGTCGCTGGCACCGTCACCAAGAAGATGTTGCCCCAGGTGGTGCGCCTCTATAACCAGATGGCCGAGCCGCGCTATGTGCTCTCCATGGGTGCGTGTGCCACTTCGGGTGGCCCCTTCCGCGATGGTTATAACGTGGTGCGCGGGGTTGATCTCTTCATTCCTGTGGATGTCTATATCCCCGGCTGCCCGCCGCGTCCAGAGGCGCTGCTACACGCCCTGATCACCCTCCAAGAGCAGATTGATAATCAGAAACTTGGCAAGGTGCGCTGGTATGGTAGCGGTGATCGCCCCCAGATGCAGG
>NZ_GL501404.1:2269300-2343282 GCF_000152145.1 Oscillochloris trichoides DG-6 | reverse complement strand
ATTTTCCCATTCCTGAGTTTGGTGCCAAGGGTCTGGAGATTGATGGTAAACTGGTTGACCCGGTGGGTGGCTTGCCCCTCGTCAGCCCCTACTCCTCACCAGATCGCGGCGAAAAGAAGACCGGGATGATCGAGCATCCAGAGATTACGCGCCACTTCCCGATTATGGACCCCGCTGTCGAACTCGAAAACGCGCTCAAGGCGCGTGGGGTGGCCCCAGAGATTGTTGCTAATGATCTGAAGCGCAGCGAGGTGTCTGATGCCACAGCTTAGTGCGGAAGAACTGCGCACCCGTATGCGCCGCGATCTGCCAGGGGCTGTCCTTGAGGCCGCACCGCTCCAGATTGTGCCACCTGCCCACGGTTCTAAGGGGCCGTTTGTGACCCCCGATGTCCTGGTTGAGCCGACCCGCCTCCTCGATGCTGCCCTCTATCTGCGCGATCAGGTTGGCTATACCTACCTCTCCGATATTGCCGTGGTGGATTACCTCACCGACAATCTCTTGGAGGTGGTCTACCGCTTCTACCACCTGGATGGTGGCCCGTCTCTTGCACTCAAGGTGCGCCTCTCCCGCGAGAACCCTGAGTTGCCTTCGCTCACGCCCCACTGGCCAGGGGCCAATTTCCATGAGCGTGAAGCCTACGACCTCTATGGTGTGGTCTTCACTGGCCACCCCTTCCTGCGGCGCATCTATATGTGGGATGAGTTCGAGGGCTTCCCGATGCGCAAGGACTTTCCCAAGCAGGGCGATAAGTATATCGGTGCAGAAGAATAGCCAGCCCAATATGTCCGCGCTGGGTGTCTCGCCGCCCCGTAGGGCATGTTGAATTCTGAATGTTGTATTCATTATGCTGAAGACCGAAGAGCTACAGATTAATATCGGGCCGCAGCACCCCTCCACCCACGGCGTGTTCCGCATGATCGTGACGGTGGACGGCGAGACGATCACCGACCTGAAGCCGGTGTTCGGCTACCTGCACCGTAACCACGAACAGATCGCCGAGGTGAATACCTACCTCCAGAATATGCCCTATACCGACCGTCTCGATTACTTTAACTCGATGGCGAATAACCACGCCTATGCGTTGGCGGTCGAGAAGTTGGTCGGTATTGAGGTGCCCGAACGCGCCGAGTATCTGCGCGTCCTCATGGTGGAGTTGACCCGTATCCTTAACCATGCCGGGGCGCTCGGTTTCTTGATTAACGACATGGGCGCGTGGCAGACCCAGTTGGCCTTCGGGATGCGCGAGCGCGAAAAGATCCTCGATCTCTTCGAGTCCGCTTCCGGCGCACGCCTGATGTGCAACTACTTCCGCTTTGGGGGTGTGGCCCGCGATCTGCCCCCCGATTTCATGCCCCGCCTCAAGGATCTGCTCATCGCCATGCCCGCCTTCGTGGATGAGATGGAGCGCCTGCTGCGTGAGAATGAGATCTTGCTTCAGCGCTCGGAGAATATCGGCATCCTGCCCAAAGAGGTCGCCATCTCCTATAGCGTCACTGGCCCCATGCTGCGCGCCTCCGGGGTGCCCTACGATATTCGTAAGGCCGAACCGTATAGCATCTATGATCGCTTCGATTTTGATGTGCCTATCGGGGCCGTCGGTGATGTCTATGACCGCATTCTGGTGCGTATCGAAGAGATGCGCCAGAGTAAGCGCATTATTGAGCAGATTATTCAACAACTCCCCGATGCCCAGGGTGGCCATATCAACCCCAAGGCGCGCCAGAATGTGCGCCCCCCGGCGGGTGATGTCTATGCCCGTGTTGAGACCCCTAAGGGCGAGTTGGGTTTCTATCTGGTCAGCGATGGGAGCCTGAAGCCCTATCGCTATAAAGTCCGTGCTCCCTCTTTTATCAATCTGACCCCGTTAGGCGATATGTGCCGTGGCTATAAGGTCGCCGATGTGGTGGTCATTCTGGGGAGTATTGATATCGTCATGGGCGAGGTTGATCGTTAGTTGGGGTGATCTGCGCATTCAGGTCGCTCCACGGTAAAGGTCAAAATGGACATTCAGCGTGGCAATATCATTGTGATGGATCGGCGTCGGGGCAAGTTGCGCGCCGGGCAGGGCCTCCTTCAAGGCTTGAAGGTGGTCTGGGATCATTGGATCGGCTCGTTCCGTAAGAACGAGAACTTTTCCCAGATCCACGGCACGTTTACGATTGAGTACCCCGACGAGCGCATGAAGCTCCCCCAAGCGTATCGCAATATGCCGGTCTTGATCTATGATGATGAGACGGGCCATGAGTTGTGTACCGCCTGCTACCAGTGTGCGCGTGCATGCCCTCCAGAGGTGATCCATATCACCCAGGCTAAAGACCCCAATACGGGTAAAATGGTACCGGCCTCGCTAGAATTCATTATTGAATATGATGCTTGTATGAGCTGTGGCCTCTGTGCCGAGGCATGCCCCTTTGATGCGATCAAGATGGATCACTTCTTTGAGTTGGCCACCGATGACCGCATGGGCTTGTTGCAGCGCAAAGCCGATCTGAACCGCCCGATCTCCTACTACACCACGATTGCGCCCGATCTCTGGGACGAGGTGAAGGAGGGGGCAATGAAGAAGCTTCAGGGTAGCATCAAGCGCCGCCCTGGGGTGATCGGGATTGCGGGCCACCTGAGCGACAAGATCGCGGCGCGCCGCCGTGAACTGGAGGCCGAGGCAGCAGCGGCACCGCCCGCACCCGCAGATGCGGCTCCAGCCGCCCCGGCGGGTAAGCTCTCGCCCGAAGAAAAAGCGGCCAAGTTGGCGGCGATGCGTGCGGCCAAGGCGGGTGGAGCGGCTCCGGCGGCGGAGGCTCCGGCCCCAGCACCAGAACTTAGCCCCGCTGATGCCAAGGCGGCCAAGCTGGCGGCTATCAAGGCCGCGAATGCGGCCAAGAAGGCGGCTGAGGCTTCCGCTGCCGAGGCACCCGCCGCCCCGGTGGACGAGAAGGCGGCGAAACTCGCGGCCATCCGCGCTGCTAACGCCGCTAAGGCCGCTGCTGCCGAGGCACCCGCCGCCCCGGTGGACGAGAAGGCGGCGAAACTCGCGGCCATCCGCGCTGCGAATGCGGCTAAGGCCGCTGCTGCCGAGGCACCCGCCGCCCCGGTGGACGAGAAGGCGGCGAAACTCGCGGCCATCCGCGCTGCCAACGCCGCCAAGAAGAAGTCTGAATAGTTTTCTCGCTTTCTACTGGTTTCGAGAGGCACTCTCCTCACGCTGCCGAGGGTAAAGACTCGCTATGTACGATGTTATCAATCACCTGATCAACACCGTCTTTGGCCTGGGCTGGCCGAGTTGGGCCATCTCGTTGATCGCCTACCTGCTCGTCGCTACCATCCTCTTCCTGGTCGCGCCGTTCCAGATGCTCTTCCTGACCTACTTTGAGCGCCGGGCGATTGCGCAGATGCAGGATCGCATCGGCCCCAACCGTGTCGGCCCACAAGGACTCTTCCAGCCGGTTGCTGATGGCGTGAAGATGTTCACCAAAGAGGACATCGTGCCGGATGCGGCTGATAAGTGGGTTCACCTGATTGGCCCATGTGTTGTTGTCGCGCCGACGATGTTCATGTTTGCGGTGCTGCCCTGGGGGCCGGGTATGGTGCCCCTGGATATGAATATCGGTCTGCTCTTCTTCTTCGCTATCTCGTCGGTCAGTGCTGTTGGCCTCATGGCCTCCGGCTGGGCCAGTAACAATAAGTTCGCCCTCCTGGGGGCCATGCGCGCCGTCGCCCAGATGGTGAGCTATGAGATCCCGGCGGTGCTGAGTCTGCTGGCGATTGTGCTGGTGACGGGCAGCCTCTCGATTGTGGATCTCATCCACCAGCAGGCCGGGCTATTTATCAGTAGTGCCGATGTTCCCGGCATTCCTGATCTCGGTCTGGGCTGGTTTGTCTTTACCCCGGTGGGTTTCCTGGCCTTCATCGCCTTCTTCATCGCGGCCCTCGCCGAAGGTGAGCGTACTCCCTTCGACATCCCCGAAGCCGATTCGGAGATTGTCGCGGGCTATATGACCGAGTATAGCGGCATGAAGTTCGGTCTCTTCTACTTGGCTCAGTATGTGCTTAACTTCCTGCTGTGTGCCATCACCGCGATCATCTTCTTTGGTGGCTGGCAGGGGCCGGGTGTGGGTTGGCTCTATGCCCAGGCGATAACGCCCACCAACCCGGATGGTAATGGCCTCTTTAATGTGCTGGCGGGTATGTTGGGGGTCTTCTACTTCCTCGCCAAGACCTACTTCTTCTTCTTTGTGATGGTCTGGGTGCGCGGTGCCTATGCCCGTCTGCGGATTGACCAACTGATGGACTTCGGTTGGAAGTTCCTCATTCCGCTAACCCTAGTGAATGTGATCAGCGCTGCGATCTGGGTTGGCCTGACCAAGTGGGGCGCGGCGGAGGGCTTGGCCTTTGTCGAGGGCTGGGCACCCCTGATGCGCTGGGGCGTGGCCTTTGTGATCACCCTGCTACTTAACATTGCTGCCTACATCTTCCTGGCGCGTGTCTACTCGCAGGCCCAGGATGAGCGTGCCCGCCTGGATAACGAGGTGCTGGAGCGCCTGACTAATGTGGCCTAACTGCGTAGCGATAGGGTCGGCGCGTTGCGCCCACCCTATCACTATGCCCCGACAATCGGTGGGGAACTGATGGATCTGTTGATACAAATCATCTTTGGGCTACTCTCGGCGCTGGTGATCGGCGCGGCAATGATGGTGGTGACGGTGCGCAACGTCATCCACGCGGCGCTCTGGTTGATCGCCTCCTTCTTTGGGGTTGCTGCCCTCTACCTGCTGCTCGAAGCCGAGTTTATCGCTGTCGTGCAGGTGCTCGTCTATGTCGGGGCGATCTCGATCCTGATCCTCTTTGCAATCATGCTCACGCGCTCCAATGAGGGCGACCGGCTGCTCACCAAGTATTGGTGGGCCAGTGCCCTGATTGCGCTGGGCCTCTTTGGGGTGGCGTTCCTGCCCACGTTCACTGGGACAACCTGGAACATGCCCCAGCCGACTGGCCCCGCTGGTACGCCAGAGGTGCTGTCGGGGGTCGAGGAGCTAGGGCGTGGGTTTGTGAGTGAGTTTGTGCTGCACTTTGAGATCGCGGGTGTGTTGCTGACGGTGGCCCTGATCGGGGCGATTGTGATTGCCTTTGAAGAGCGTTCCCGCCGTCGCCGTGTGCTGACCCTGGCTGAAGAGTTGGAACTGCGCAAGCGCCGCCAGGCGGCTGAGTCTGTGGATTAAACCTACTTGTGTGGACGTGGCTTGGCTGCGTCAGGACGATCTGTGGGGGGCAACCCCCACATCCTCATCGGAGGTGACCTGCGATGACCCGTGCGATCCCGCTGGAGGCGGTGTTGGTGGTGGCCGCCGCCCTGTTCTGCATCGGCCTCTTCGGTGCCCTCTCACGCCGTAATCTGATCGGTGTGCTGATGGGGATCGAACTGATGCTCAACTCGGCCAATATCAATCTGGTGGCTTTCTGGCGCTACCTGGAGCCACGTTTTATCACCGGGCCAACCTTTGCCATCTTTGTGATTACGGTGGCGGCCGCAGAGGCTGCGGTCGGTCTGGCGATGATTATTGCCATCTATCGGAGCTGGAATACGGTCAACGCTGATAGTGTGGATAGCCTGAAGGGTTAACGATGTCCTTCTTTTTGCAGTACGCATGGCTGATTCCGGCGCTGCCGCTCCTCGGCTTCGCGCTGATCACCTTCACGCCGCTGCGCCGCAACAAGTTGGCGAGTGGCTGGACGGCTACCGGGTTGATGGGTCTTGCGGTGGTGATGGCGCTTGGCCTCCTGGTTGGGGTGGTGGGCGCGGGTTCTACCGAATCACACGCTGCAACCACGACGACCGAGACCCACGGCGAGGCGACAACCGAAACGACCGAGTCGCACGGTGAGGCGGCGACCGAGACGACCGAGACCCACGGCGAAACGACGACCGCGACGACCGAGTCGCACGGCGAGGCGGCCACGGAACATAAGGCCGCTTTCACCTTCCCCGCGCCGGTGGTGGTGCAGCGTTTTGCTTGGGCACCAGCGGGTTCAACCAACTTTGCCATGGGGATCTATGTAGATACCCCCGTCGCGGTGATGCTGGCGATGGTGACGATTACCGCTACCTGCATTCACCTCTTCTCGATTGGCTATATGGCGGCTAATCCGCGCCAGAGCCGCTTCTTTAGCTTCATCTCGTTCTTTGCGGCGGCGATGTTGCTGATGGTGCTGGCTGATAATCTGCTGCTCTTCTTTATGGCCTGGGAGATCATGGGCCTCTGCTCGTACCTCCTGATCGGCTTCCTCTATGAGCGGCCCCAAGCCTATCGCGCTGCGATCAAGGCGTTCATTACCACCCGCATCGGTGATGTGCTGATGCTGCTCGGTCTGGTCTACCTGTGGACGCAGGCTGGCAGTTTGGCCTTCGGTACCGCTGTGGGCGAGATCTTCAACCCAGAGTTCTTGCAGCGTATCGGCACCGAAACCGGCTTCATGGGCATGACCCACGCCACCCTGATTTCGCTGCTCATCTTCGCCGGGACGGTCGGTAAGTCGGCGCAGTTCCCGCTGCATGTCTGGTTGCCCGACGCGATGGAAGGCCCCACCCCGGTCTCGGCGCTCATCCACGCCGCCACCATGGTCTCGGCGGGTGTCTTCTTGGTGGCGCGCACCTTCCCGATCTTCGAGGCCGACGGCGGCATGGCGTTGCAGGTGGTGGCGATTATTGGCTCCTTCACTGCCCTCTTCGCGGCCACGATTGCCGTTGCCCAGTATGACATCAAGCGCATTCTGGCCTACAGTACGCTCAGTCAGCTCGGCTTTATGGTCGCAGCGATTGGTATTGGCGGCTGGGTTGCTGGCATGTTCCATCTGCTCACCCACGCCTTCTTCAAGGCGCTGCTCTTCCTCGGTTCGGGGGCGGTCATCCACGCCATGGAGGCCACTCCGGCGATAGAGAAGCTGCACCACCACGATGAGTATGCGGCCCAGCAGACGGCGCAGGATATTCGCAACATGGGTGGCCTGCGCACCAAGTTGCCCTGGACCTTCTGGACCTATACGGCGGGCTATTTGGCTCTGGCCGGAATTGTGCCCTTTGCCGGTTTCTGGAGCAAGGACGAGATCCTGGCCCACGCGATGGATCACGGCCACCCGATTGTTTATGCGGTGCTGACCGTGGCCGCTTTCCTGACCGCCTTCTACATGACCCGCCAGTGGCGGCTCGTCTTCTTCGGTGAGTTCCGAGGCGAGCACCCGGTCGTCTTCGTCAACCCGGAGCACCAGGCCGAGCATCACCACCACCATGGCCACGCGGATCACCACGCGGATGACCACGGCCATGATCATGGCCACGGCCACATCCACTGGCACGAGTCGCCCACGATGACGGCCGCGTTGGTGGTGTTGGCCAGTTTCGCGGTGACAGCCGGAGCCTTCAACTTGCCCTTCAGCATGCCCGGTGGCCACTGGCTGAGCCACATCTGGGGGCAGGCGGGTGTGGGGATCAACTGGATGGTGGCGGGTCTCTCGCTGCTGATCGCCTCAGCGGGTATCGCGGTGGGTTGGTTCTCCTACCGTAACGCCTTTGCCAAGGCCCAGGATACTGACCCGCTCGATGCGCGTGTCCCCACCATCTTCGCCATGCTCAATGAGAAGTATCGGGTTGATGAGTTCTACAACGCCACCGTGGGGCGCTTGACGGCCCTGCTCGCGCTGCTCTGGTCGTTCCTCGACCGTGTGGTTCTAGATGGGATTGTCAATGGCGTTGGCCATCTGACCCTCTTCATCAGTCGGGTCAACTTTATTGTTGACGACACCCTGCTCAACGATGGCCCGGACGCTGTTGCTGATGGCACCAACGCGGTTGGTCGCCAGACGCGCAAGCTTCAGACCGGGCGAGCGCAGGACTATGCGGCCTACGTCTTTGCCGGTACGCTCGCGTTGGCGATGCTCTACCTGTATGTGATTGGCAAATAATGTATTGTCGGGGCGTCCCTACGGGGATGCCCACGAGGGGGCGCCCCTACAATGCCTGCGTATCTGATTCCTTCTGCTGATGGTTTACCCTGGCTGACTCTGTTGCTCCTCACGCCACTCTTGGGAATGGTTCTGGTGGGGATCGCGGGGGCTATGCGGCTTGATGATCGTATCGTCAAGTTGGGGGTGCTCGCTTGGACGGGTGTGCCGATTGCGCTGGCGGCACTGATTACCGCTGGTTTTAATCCTAACGCGACCGCTGATGGTCAGGCCGCGCTTCAGTTTGTGGAGAAGATTCCCTGGATCGACTCCATCCGCGTGGACTACTTCATGGCGGTGGACGGGCTGAGCCTGCCCATGGTGCTGCTCACCGTGGTGATGACCCCGCTGGGTGTGATTGCCTCGTGGGGCGTCAATACGCGGGTGAAGACCCACTTTGCCCTGCTGCTGCTGCTTGAGGCGGCCATGCTGGGCTACTTTGTCGCGCTGAACTTCTTCTTCTTCTTCATCTTCTGGGAGTTCAGTCTGGTTCCGGCCTACTTCCTCATCCAGCTCTGGGGCCGCGAGAATCGCCGTTATGCCGCCTTCAAGTTCTTTATCTATACGATGGCGGGTTCGGTGGGTATGCTGCTGCTCTTCCAGGTGATCTATCTGGCGACGCGCTACGCCGGTGCGCCGACCTTCGATCTGATTACGCTGGGGCGGCTCGGTCAGGGCTTGCCAGTGGAGGGTGTGACCGGCTCGCTGCGTGACGTCATCTTTAACTATATGCAGCATCTGGGTGTGGCCGAGAGCCTGGGCCGTTACCCACTGCTCTATACCAGCATTGCCTTCTGGGCGATCTTCATTGCCTTTGCGATCAAGCTCGCCGTCTGGCCCTTCCACACCTGGTTGCCCGACGCCTATAGCGAAGCGCCGGTGGCGGGTTCGGTGCTGCTCTCGGCGGTGATGAGCAAGATGGGTGCCTACGGAATGCTGCGCATCATGCTGCCGCTGGTGCCCGATGCCGCGCAGTACTTCGCCCCGGTGATGGGCGGGTTGGCGCTGGTCGGTATTGTGGCGGGTGCCTTCGGTGCGCTGGCCAACATCAGTGGCGATGTGAAGCGGCTGATCGGGTACACCAGTATCAACCACATGGGCTACGTGATGTTGGCGATTGCGGCGGCGGCGGCGCTGCCGGGCGGAGCCAGCCAAGACTCGCGGGCGATTGCGATCAACGGTGCCCTGATGCAGATGGTGGCCCACGGTCTGAGCACCGGGGCGCTCTTCTACCTCGCCGGGGCACTCCAGCAGCGCACGGGCAGTTGGGAACTCAACGGGTTGGGCGGGCTGCGCACGGTAGCCCCCACCTTTGCCGGAGTGATGGGCATGGCCATGTTCGCCAACCTGGGCTTGCCCGGTCTGGCTGGGTTTGTGGGTGAGTTCTTCATCTTCCGGGGCGCGTGGGCCACTCTGCCGCTCTTCACCGCGCTGGCCGTCATCGGCCTGATCATCACCGCGCTGGCGCTGCTGATCATGTACCAGCGTATCTTCCTCGGCCCAACGGGCGAGGCCGCACAGGGCTTTGCCGACCTGCGCCCGATGGAGTTGTGGAGCACGGTGCCCTTCTTGGTGCTACTGTTGATCCTGGGCGTCTATCCGGCCCCGATCATGAATTTGGCCAATGCAGCGGCGACGCAGTTGGTGGCGGTCTTCTTGCAGGCATTGTCATAGTCAGTGCTACGTGCGGCTTGCGACGCCAAGCCGCACGCATAAAGAAACAAAAGAGAACCTATGGGTCTGATTACCATCTCAACTGACATCCCTTGGCTGAGTCTCATCTGGCTAAGCCTGCTCGTGCCGTCGGTGCTGATCGCCTTCATCCCAGATACCCAGCAGCAGTTGATGCGGATCGTCGGTACCGGCTTTGCCTTCATCTCGCTGGTGCTCTCGCTGCTGATCTTCTTTGCCTATGATCCCAAGGTGGCGGGGTTTCAGTTTGTCGAACGGCTGGACTGGATACCCCAGATCGGGATTACCTACCTACTCGGTGTGGATGGGATCAGTCTGGCGATGCTGGTGCTGAATGGGGTGGTGATCTTTACCGGTTCATTGATGAGTTGGAACATCGAGAGCCGCGCCAAAGAGTACTGGATCTGGCTGCTCCTGCTCACCACCGGCGTCTATGGCGTCTTTGTGTCGCTCGATCTCTTCCTCTTCTTCGTCTTCTATGAACTGGCCGTGCTGCCGATGTACCTCTTGATCGGCATCTGGGGCAGCACGCGCAAAGAGTATGGGGCGATGAAGTTGACCCTCTTCCTGATGGCCGGTAGTGCTATGGCGATCATCGGGATGTTGGGTATCTACTTCCAGACGGGCCTGCGCACCTTCGACATGATCGCGCTGGCGCGCAACGTGACGATGTCGGCGGAATACCAGCGCATCTTCTTCCCGCTGCTCTTCCTCGGCTTTGCGGTGCTGTCGGGTATGTTCCCCTTCCACACCTGGAGCCCGACCGGCCACGTTGCAGCACCCACGGCGGTGAGTATGCTCCACGCGGGCGTGCTGATGAAACTCGGCGCGTATGGCTGTCTGCGGGCGGCTATGTGGCTGATGCCCGAAGGTGCCCGCGACTGGCTGCCGATCATGGCGGTGTTGACCATCCTGAACGTGGTGTATGGGGCCACGATTGCTATGGCCCAGCGTGACGCCAAGTTCATCATTGGTTACTCCTCGGTGAGCCACATGGGCTTGGTGATGATGGCGCTGGCATCGGGAACGCAGATCGGATTGCTGGGGGCGGTATTGCAGATGTTCGCCCACGGCATCATGACCGCACTCTTCTTCTCGGTGGTCGGGCGCATGATCTACGAGCGCACCCACACTCGCCAGTTGCCCGAACTGGGTGGCTTGGGCCGGGTGATGCCCTTTGCGGCGGTGATGTTCATCCTGGGTGGCCTCTCATCCATGGGCATGCCCGGTTTTGCCGGTTTCTGGGCAGAATTTGCCATCTTCATTGGGGTGTGGGAGCGTTACCCACTGATCGCGGTGATTGCCGCCCTCTCCATCCCAATTACGGGTGCCTACATCCTGCGCGCCGTCTACTCGGTCTTCTTCGATGAAGTGAAGAACCCGGAGTTCCTCAACCTGCCCAAGCTGACCTGGCAGGAGTATAGTGGGGCGCTCATCCTGGCCAGCATCCTGATCCTGGTTGGTATCTACCCCGGCTTCCTGACCGACATGATCAACATGGGCGTGGCCCCGATTGCCCAGCAGTTGAACGATGTGATTGTTGCGGGCCGCTAAGACGGTTGAGCAGGTTGCACATTATCTATCACGGAGTGAAGCGTGTTCCAAATCACTGATATTCCACGCATCCTGCCAGAGATCCTGCTGCTCGTGCTGGCACTGCTGGTCCTCGGTTCGGACATCTTCGAGCGCTGGTCGTATACCGATGCCTCGCGCTTGGAGCGCGTGCGGGCTTCGGCGCAGCTCTCGACGATTGGCTTGGGTTTGATCTTTATCATCACCTTGGTGCAGAGCGGCTACCTCTATACGTTGCCTGTGGACGCACCGAGTAACTTCCTCACCAACATCCTGCGCAACCTCCAGGCGGGTGGGCCGGGACAGGGAACGATCAGCGGCGCGTTTGCGACCGATGATCTAACCATGATCGCCCGGTTGATCCTGATTGGGGCGGCCTTCCTGACCAGCATGCTGTGTCTGGATTTCCACCCCACCAGTAACCCGGCTGAGTTTTATGCGCTGATCATCTTCTCGACCATCGGTATGTGTCTGATGGCCGGAGCCACCGAGTTGGTGCTGATCTTCTTGGCGGTGGAGATGACTTCCATTCCGCTCTATATTCTGGCCGGTTACTTTGGCGACAAGCGCTCTTCGGAGGCGGGGATCAAGTACTTCCTCTTCGGGGCCATGTCCTCGGCGATCATGCTGTATGGTATGAGCCTCGCTTATGGCTTCGCCGCCAACGCGCTAGGTGGCAACAGCACCGCCAACGACCTGACTCAGTTGAGCAAGATTGCGGAACTGGCTGGTGAGGGTAACAGCCTGCTCACCCTGAGTATGATCTTGCTGATCGCCGGTGTGGGCTACAAGATCGCGGTCGTCCCCTTCCATGGCTGGTCGCCCGACGTGTATGAGGGTGCGCCAACCCCGGTGACGGCCTTCATCTCGACCGCCTCGAAGGCGGCGGGCTTTCTGGTGCTCTTCCGCTTGCTCACCGTCGCCTTCCCCAGCCTGACTGGTTCGGCCAACTTTGGTGAAGAGCTGGGTGGCTGGACGAGTATGATGGCCTTCCTGGCGCTGATCACACTGATCATCGGGAACTTGGCCGCGCTACCGCAGCAGAACGCCAAGCGTATGCTGGCCTATTCGAGCATTGCGCATGCGGGCTTCGTGCTGCTCGGCCTTGTGGCCTGGGCTTCACCGCAGCAGTTTGACCGCGATCAGGGCACGATTGCCATCGTCTACTACCTGGTGGTCTACACCCTCACCAACATCGGAGCCTTCGGTGGTTTGGCGATGGTGAGCATGGCGGTGGGTGGCGATGATGTGCGCGACCTGAACGGCTTAGCGCGGCGCAACCTGCCCTTGGCGGTACTCTTGGCGGTGAGCGTGCTTTCGTTGGCGGGCATTCCTCCCTTGGCGGGCTTCTTCGCCAAGTTCTACATCTTCATGGTGGGCTGGCAATCGGGCGCGTGGTGGTTGGTCATCATCGCGCTGATCACGACGATCATCAGCCTCTACTACTACCTGCGCTTGCTACGTGCCATGTTCATTGAAGCACCAGCCAGCCTAGAGCCGGTGCATGCCCCGGCGGGCATGATGACCGCAGTGGGGGTATCGGTGCTGGGCGTGTTGCTGATCGGCATCTTCCCCAACCTGGTGTTGGGCATTATCAACCGGGTGCAGATGGTGGCCGGATTATAGGGGAAAATTTCTCTAGTCTACCCTCCCGACACCGCGTAGGATTGGCACAGGTTCGGGAGTAGCCGCTTGCGAGATAGAGCAAGATAATCAGTCGTCATGACGGAGGAATACTCCCGGCTGATTGCGCGAGAGCGAGGCGAGACGACCACGGTACTGCGTGGTCGTCTCGTTTTTTTGATCTTGCGCACGGATGGTAGCAACAAGGAGGAGATGTATGCTCTGGATGTGGATTGGGTTCAACCTGTTTGTATTGGCGATGTTGGCGCTCGATTTGGGCGTCTTTCATCGCAAATCGCATGCCGTTTCGGTGAAGGAAGCGCTGACGTGGAGCGGGGTTTGGATTGCGTTAGCCATGGTATTTAATGCGGGTATCTACTTCTTTTGGGATCGTATGGCACCGGGAAGTAGCTATAGCAATGGAGATGCCGCACTCGCCTTCTTTACCGGCTACCTGATCGAAAAATCGTTGAGTGTTGATAATATCTTTGTCTTTGTGCTGCTCTTTACCTACTTTGCGGTACCAGCCGCCTACCAACACCGCGTCCTTTTTTGGGGCGTGCTAGGCGCGTTAGTGATGCGTGGCATCCTGATCTTTGTCGGAGCCGCATTATTGAAGGAGTTCCACTGGATTATCTGGTTGTTTGGTGGCTTTCTGATCTTCACGGGAATCAAGATGGGCTTCAGCAAAGATGAAGAAGTGCATCCTGAGAAGAACCCGCTCATCCGCTTCTTCCGCCGCGTCATGCCAGTGACCGATCACTACGAAGGAGATCGCTTCTTTGTGCGGCGTGCGGGCACCTTGATGGCGACGCCGCTCTTCCTGGTGCTGCTGATGGTCGAGAGTACCGATCTGGTCTTTGCCGTTGACTCCATTCCGGCCATCTTCGCAGTGACCCAAGACCCGTTCATCGTCTACACCTCAAACGTCTTTGCCATCCTGGGGCTACGTTCGCTCTACTTTGTGCTGGCCGGGGTGATGGATAAGTTCCACTATCTGAAGACCGGGTTGGCCGTCGTCCTAACCTTTGTGGGTGTCAAGATGGTGATGGTGGACATCTACAAGATCCCGACGGCGGTTTCGCTAGGGGTAATCGTCTCAATCCTGACTATCGCGGTGGTGGCGTCGCTGCTACGGGCGCGACGGATGGAGGCGCTTGGAAGTATTCAGCAGGAAGTTGTTGGGAATGGCTAAGAATCAAGCGGCTCCTCAGCATCACGCGCTGAGGAGCCGCTTGATATAGGGGAACTCGCTACTAGATCGCATGCTCACCGCCGTGCATTTCGTCAATCAGGTGCGACTTGGCCTCAACTTCGGCCAGACGGGACGAAGCAAACTTTGAGGCTGCGCAGAGCAGATCATGACGTTGGGGTTCGGGAAGCTCCTGTACGTGATCGGGATCGCAGCCAACACCGCGTAGATACTCGGCGATATAGGCGCGTTCGAGATCAACCTTGGGGGCAACCATTTGGTCAGGGTCGAGATCAGTCATCATAGGGGGTACCTCCTGCCGCTGTTATGGGGAGGGAGAGGATCGCCAAACGGAACGATCACAGGCAGGTATTTGATGTTCCTAGTATAGCACTAGCGTCAAGGTGGGGGCGACTAAGCCACTACCTCGATCCCACTACCAGGCAGCACCTCACCGACAACCCAGCACCCCTGGCCCACATCGGCATAGTGGCGTAGGAGTTGGGTCGCGCAGTTGGGGCTAAGGGCAAAGAACAGGCCACCCGATGTCTGGGGGTCGCAGAGGATGAGTTGGTAGGCGGCTTCAACATCGGGGGCGTAGCGAACGTACCCATCTATGGCGAGGAAATCGCGGTTACGTTCGAGGCCACCGGGGCAGATCCCGGCGCGGGCATAGCCGAGCGCACCGGGAAGGAGGGGTAGATCACCAGTACGGAAGCGCATGGCTACCCCACTTGCACGCGCCATTTCAGCGGCGTGGCCGAGGAGGCCAAAGCCGGTAATGTCGGTGGCGGCGTGGAGTGTGATGAGGGCAGCAAATTCGGCGGCGGTACGATTGAGGAGCAGCATACTGGCAATTGCGGCGGCCAGATCGTTCTCTTGCCCGGCCTCCCACTTCATCGCAGTGGTGATCAGGCCCACACCGAGCGGCTTGGTGAGCAGGAGCAGATCGCCGGGGCGAGCGCCGCCCTTGGTGGTGATGCGTTGGGGATGCACCAACCCGGTGACACTCAGGCCAAACTTGGGTTCGCGGTCACTAATCGTGTGGCCCCCGGCCAACACCGCCCCGGCCTCAGCCACCTTATCCGCCCCGCCCTGGATGATGGCGGCAGTAATCTCTGGATCGAGGTCATCGGGGAAGGCGGCTACGGAGAGAGCCGTGATCGGACGCCCGCCCATCGCGTAGACATCGCTCAACGCATTCGCCGCCGCGATAGCCCCGAAGGTGTAGGGGTCATCAACAATCGGCGGGAAGAAGTCAAGGGTCTGGACGATAGCGGTGTTTGCATCGAGCTGATAGACCGCAGCATCATCACTGCTATCCAGCCCGACCAGCAACTGGGGATGGGTAGGCAGGCGCAGTTTATTCAGGATGGCAGATAGGGCACCCGGCCCCGTCTTTGATCCTCAGCCAGCGCAAGCGGCCATTTTGGTGAGCTGGATTCGTTGGCGCTCATCCATGGCAAGCATCCCCTTAGTGAATCGCGTCGTGTATATCTATTCTACCAGATCCACCACATGGCCATGGTACAATGAGAACCAAGTCACAATTTCTTCACAATCTGGACATGTGCGATTTCGGGAGGTTGGTATGAAGCAGGTCGTGAGCGCGATTACGTTCCTCTTCGGGCTGGTTGTGGGCCTGATCAGTGGTGCAGCTTTGCTGGCGTATGCCTATCAGATGGCGGGCCTCTATCCACCAGATGATGCGACAATCAAGTTCATTGCCCGTGAGCGCGGCTGGCTGCGCGACGATGTGTAAGTAAGATGGCTGGAGGAGCACCCTCCAGCCATTTTGAAGCAACCTAGCAGCACAAGGAGGTGCCGGATGGACAAACCCTGGTTCTCATTCTATGAGAAGGGCGTACCACGCACGATCAGCTATAAACGGGTCACGATTAGTGATCTGCTGGCTGAGACTGCCCGTGAGTTCCCCGAAACCACCGCGACCAGTTTCGTCCTGCGCTATATGCTGGGCGGGCGTTTTACAGTTGGTGGTAAGGCGACCTATCGCAAGCTGAATGAGCAGGTTGATCGCATGGCCACCGCGCTCTACCAACTTGGTGTGCGCAAGGGTGATCGGGTGGCGGTGATGTTGCCCAATTCACCGCACTATATCATCTCCTTTTTTGCTGCGATGCGTTTGGGTGCGATTGTGGTGAACGTCAATCCGACCTACACCAGCCGTGAGTTGCAGCACCAGCTTGAGGATAGTGGCGCAGAGACGATCATCCTGCTCAATCTCTTCTGGCCGCGCCTGCGCGAGATTCGCCCTGAAACTAAAGTCAAGCGGATCGTCGTTGCGCATGTCTTTGATACCCTTGGTTTTCCTTCCAAACTGTTGGTGAAAATTGCGCAGAAGAAGACGCCGGAGTGGGTTGATGTCAACCCGGAGCAGGACATCTTCTTCTTTGAGACGCTACTGAACCAGTATGGACCCACGCCACCCAAGGTGAATGTGGATGTGGACGATGTGGCGCTCTTCCAGTATACCGGCGGGACGACGGGCTTACCCAAGGCGGCGATGCTGACTCATTACAACCTGATGGCGAATGTGCAGCAGGTTGGTGCTTGGTTGGTGAGTGGGCATCGTGGCCACGAGAAGATGATGGCGGCCATTCCCTTCTTTCATGTCTATGGCATGACGGTGGCTATGCTCTATAGTGTCTATATGGCAGCCGAGATCATCATTGTGCCCAACCCGCGCCCGATTGATAATGTGATGACGATCATGCAGAAGGAGCGCGCCACGCTCTTTCCGGGTGTGCCGGCCATGTATATCGGCATCATCAACCACCCCAAGGTGGCGGAATATGATCTGCGCAGCATCAAGGCGTGTATCTCTGGTTCGGCACCCTTGCCGATGGAGGTGCAGGAGCGCTTTGGTGAGGTGACGGGTGGGCGGCTCGTCGAGGGCTTTGGGATGACCGAGTGCAGCCCGGTGGCGCTGGTGAACCCGGTGTATGGGACGCGCAAGGCGGGTAGTGTTGGTATCCCGGCACCCGACACTGAGGCCAAGATTGTCAATTTGGAGACGGGCGAGGAGATTCCGCTGGGGAGTGACGAGCAGGGCGAACTGTGTGTGCGTGGCCCGCAGGTGATGAAGGGTTACTGGCAGCGCCCCGATGAGACGGCACTGACGGTGGATGCGGATGGCTGGTTGCACACCGGCGACATCTGCAAGTCGGACAGTGATGGCTACTTCTACATTGTAGATCGTAAAAAGGATATGATCATCGCCAGCGGCTTCAAGGTATTGCCACGGGATGTGGAAGAGGTACTCTTCATGCATCCCAAGGTGATGGAGGCGGTGGTGGTGGGGGTACCCAACCCTGCGCGTGGCGACGACACAGTCAAGGCGTTTGTGGTAGTCAAGGAGGGTGAGTCGCCAACGGTCGAAGAGATCCGTGAGTTCTGCAAGCTGCACCTCGCACCCTACAAGGTGCCACGCGAGATCGAGTTCCGCACCGAGTTGCCCAAGACGATGGTGGGTAAGGTGTTGCGGCGGGTTCTGGTGGATGAGGAGAAGGCCAAGCAGAAGGTGGGATGAGTGGATTTGGGATGTGCGGTTGGCCGCTTTGCGGCCAACCGCACATCCCAAACTAAATATTTCGTGGGGGACGCGTCACGACGCGCCCCTACTCCTTCACATGCACCACCTGGATCTGGGTATCACCGGCAAGCATACTCAGCACAGTGGTGACGAGCGAGATGACGAGGCCCCCGAAGAAGGCGGGCCAGAAGCCATAGACGTGGAAGGCGATGTTGAGTTGATCGGCGAGGGCTGAGGTGAGGCCGAGCATGACCGCGTTGATCACTAACCCGAACATGCCCAGGGTCAGGATGACCAGCGGGCAGGTGAGCATATAGATCAGCGGGCGCAGCAGGGCGTTGAGCAGCCCAAAGACGAGCGCGACGATCCCGATCTGCCAGCCGGGGCCACTGAACTCAATGCCGGGAACAATCCAGACCGCCGCGAAGATGGCGAGGCTGCTGATCAGCCAGCGCAGCGTGAGGCGCTGCCATGGAGGGCGCGGATCGGTTGGGGGGATAGGTGGGATAGGTGGGTATTGCATAGCTGTCTCCGTCTGTATGATACTATATGTATCAATGCCTTGTCTGCCTCCGGCGGGGATTCGGGGGTGGCACGGTGGCTTCGACAGGCTCAGCCACCGCCAGCGGCACAGTGGCTGAGCTTGTCGAAGCCACCGTGCCGCATTTCAGTACTTTGGGGCTGGCCCCAATACTCTTGGGTAGGATAGGATACACTGATGACCACACAGACGCAAACCATCTTCGCCCAGGTGGCGCGGAGCGCCGAGGCGGATGGTAAGGCGGCATATTTTCGGTTACATCGCCACCGTTTTGCGGCGATGTTGCAGGCGATCAATGCTGCGCCGGGGGCGCAGGTATTGGAGGTGGGGGTGACCCCCGGCCACTTCACCGAGTTGCTGGTGCAGTCGGGTTATCGGGTGAGTGGCGCGGATCTTGATCCCTTTACGCGCAAGGCGCTCTGGGATCGTTTGGGGGTGGAGGTGCGTCAGGTACATCTGGAGCGCGAGGCGTTGCCCTTCCCCGACAATAGTTTTGATCAGGTGGTCTTCTCCGAGGTGATCGAGCACCTGGTCTATTCGCCGCTGCCGGTGCTGCGCGAGTTTCGACGCGTGTTGCGTCCGGGTGGGCGCGTGCTGATCACGACCCCGAATGAGCTCTACTTTAAGAGCCGCATGCGCGGAATTTTGCGCATGCTACTCTGGCAGAGCCTGCTCACCCGCGAGGAGTTCCGCCACCAGATGTTGCTGGAGGGGGAACAGCGCTACACTACCCACAGCCGTACCTATACGATGGGTGAACTGACCTGGCTGGTGGAGCAGGCCGGTTTTCGGGTGGTGCGCCATCAGTACGAGGCCCCCTGGGAGAAGGTGGGTCTAGAGGCGGGTCGGATACGCCACCATCCGTTACGGGTGTTGGTGAAGGGGGCCTTTTTTGCCTTAACGACCCTGATTCCGCCGACCCGTTCGATGCTCTTAGTTGTCGGCGAAAAGTAGCAGTATGGTATAATTGCTGGTGGGGGCCGCTAGCTCAACGGCAGAGCACTCGGCTCATAACCGACGGGTTCTGGGTTCGAATCCCGGGCGGCCCACCAGGAGTTTGCAAGATGCCCTATGCAAAATGTTCAATTTTGCATCGCGCATCTTGCTTTTGTTTTGAAGGGGATGTATGGCACAACCAGATGTGATCGTGATCGGCGGCGGGTTGGCGGGGCTGACGGCGGCGTTACATCTGGCTGAGGCAGGGGTGCGCCCACTGCTGATCGAGTCGGATGTGCGTGTGGGTGGGCGCTTGGCAGGCGCGGAGACGGAGACGCTGGAGATGGGTGGGCGTAGTTGGCACTTCCCTGCCGAGCATGGCATCCACGCGCTGTGGGGGCAGTACCACAATGTCCGTGCCATGCTGGATCGCCACGGGATTGCGGCGGCACGTAAGTATGCGCGCTACGAGGAGTGGGCGCATGCGCAGCGCGGGCGGGTGTTGCGTGCTGAGGCGGGTAGCGCGGTGCGGCGCAGTTTCATCCCGGCTCCATTCCACTATATCGGGCTGCTCTTCCGTCCGGCCTTCCTGCGCATGCTGACTCTGGCCGATCTGATCGGTTTGCCGCGTGTCACCGGCAGCATCTATCTGGCGCTGGCCTATGATCCGCTGTGCGAGGAGATTGATTTTGGCTCGCGCACGGTCGCTGGGTTGTTCGATGGCTGGCCGCCGAGTCTGCGTGCCTTCATCACCGCGCTAATGCGCAGTGGTTTGGCGGCGCAACCCGAAGAGGTGCCGCTGGCGGGCTTCTTGGCCTTCCTGCGCTTCTACACGCTGTTGCGGCGCGATGCGTGGGCGTTCGAGTATCTGCCCGATGATTCGGCGGCGGCAGTGATCGATCCGCTGGCGGCGGCGATTCAGGCACGCGGGGGCGAGATTCGGCTGAATACCGCAGCCACCAAGTTGGAGCGCACACCCACGGGCTGGCGGGTGCGCTGGACGTGTAGGGAGGAACAGGGCGAGAGCGAGGCCCCCCAGATCATTGTGGCGCTCGATGCAGCGGCGGCGAAGGGCTTACTCACCGGCAGCCCGGCCACCGCACCGGCGGCGGAGCAACTCATCTGGCCGACATGTCTGGATACTGGCGTGGTGCGGCTCTGGTTCTCACGCGCACCCAACAGCACGGCCGAGTCGGGGGTGTGCAGCGGCGACATGACGATTGACAACTTCTTCTGGCTGCACCGCTTCCAGCGCGGGGTGGCCGAGTGGCACGCAGCGACGGGGGCAACCGTGGTGGAGATGCACATCTACGGGCCGCCCGATGTCCTGGCGCAGCCCGATGCGGCACTGATTGCCCAGGCCGCCAACGACATCCAGCGCATCCACCCGGAGTTGCGCGGCCACATGTTCCACCAGACGATGCGCCGCAACCCGCCCAGCCATACCCGCTTTGGGGCGGCGAGTGGCCCCAAGCATCTAGGGGTGGCGAGTGTCTGGCCGGGGATCTCGTGCTGTGGCGACTGGGTGGGCTATAATCACCCCTCGCTCTTCCTGGAGCGGGCATGTGTCACCGGGATTGCCGCAGCGGCGCGGGTGTTGGACTCGCTGGGCCGCCCGACCCCGCAGGTGCTGGCGGCAACCCCGGCGGAGGCTCCGGCGCGGGCGGTGGAGTGGGCGTTGCGCAAGGTGCGCAAGGCGGTGGGGCGTAAAGATAAGGGGCAGGGTGAGGGGTAAGGAATTATGACACGCCCCCCCATCTCTGCGGTGATCCCGACCTGGAACGGGCTGCGCTACCTCCCGGCATGCCTGATGGCTCTCCAATCCCAATTGGGGCCACAGGATGAGATTGTGTTGGTGGATAATGCCTCGCGGGATGGTGCGGGGGCGTGGGCGAGGCGCTATGCGCCGGATGTGCGCGTGGTGGCGTTGCCCACAAACCTGGGGTTTGCGGGTGGCACCAACGCGGGCATCCGGGCGGCACGCGGCGAACTGCTGCTGCTGATCAACGATGATGCACTGGCTGAACCGGGGTGTGTCGCGGCGTTGTGGGCGGCACTGCGCGAGTCGCCCTCGGCGGGAGCGGCAGCCGGGGCGCTCGTCTTCAGCCGCCGCCCGGATCGGGTGGCCTCGGCGGGGATTCGTTTCCAGGGCGATGGCGTGGCCACCGACATGCATATCGGGTTACCCGTGGCGCAATTGCCACAGGAACCCCAGCCCATCTTCGGGGCGAGTGGCGGGTTGGCGTTGCTACGGCGGCGCATGCTGGATGATGTGGGCCTCTTTGCCGAAGAGTTCTTTAGCTATTTGGAAGATGTGGATCTGGCGTGGCGGGCGCGGCTACGCGGCTGGGATACCGTGTTGGCGGGTGGGGCACGCGCACGCCATGTCTACTCGGCCACGGGCGGCCAGGGTAGCCCGTTCAAACAGGCGCTGCTGGGGCGCAACCGGGTGCGGGTGTTGGTGCGCGTCTTGCCAACCCCGATCCTACGTGATCTGTTGCCCGCGATCCTGCGCTACGATCTGCTCGCGGTGGGGTATGCGCTGCTACGCGGGCAGGTGGCGCTGGTGCGCGGGCGGCTGGCGGGGCTACGCGAGATGCCGCGCTTGTTGGCGCAGCGGCGTGTCATCCAGGCGGGGCGTAGCGTGCCGGTGGGGGAGTTGGTGCGCTGGATCGAACCCGCCCCTTCACCCGTGGAGGCGCTGCGTTTGCAGCGTCGGTTGCAGGCGTTGTTGGCGTAGTTAAGATGCTATACTGGCAGTAACTCAACGCACAGGAGGCAGCCCATGACCATGCAACCCATTCGCATCTGGTCACCAGAGGAGTATCTGGCCTTTGAGCGTACCAGTGAGGTCAAACATACCTTTTTTGATGGTGTCATTGTCGCTATGGCCGGGGCAAGTACTGCTCACAATATCATCACCGCTAACATCATTGCCAGCCTCCATTTCCAAGTTCGGCAGCGTAACTGTACCGTCTTTCCAAGCGATATGCGGCTGAAAATAGAAGCGACCCGCACCTACACCTACCCCGATATTATGGTTGTCTGTGGCGATATTCAATATGCCCACGAAGGGCAAGATACCCTACAAAATCCTACGGTTATTATCGAAGTACTCTCGCCTTCAACCGAAATCTATGATCGAGGGAAAAAGGCCCAAATCTATCGGACTATTCCGTCATTGCAAGAATATCTTATCGTTGCCCAAGATGGCCAACATATTGAGCATTTTGTCCGCTATGCTGAGCATCAGTGGCTATTTACCGAACGTACCGATGTCCGAACCTCGATAGTGCTTCCATCAATTGACTGTACACTGCTGTTTGAGGATATTTACGCCAAAGTTCCCCCATCTTCTCCGGCTCAAGACTGATCTCGCTCCTTCTCTAGCCCCTTGAGATCTACCGGCGATGAGTGCTAGAATAGTTGTACGCTATTTCACACAAGTCAAAGGAGACGATCATAAACGATATTCGTACCCACGATGGCAAGCGGTTACACCCAACTACACCGCCGCGTACCCGTGCCTTATTGGTCGGGGCGGAGGTGGCCAGCTTCAGCAGCGCTTGGAGTGCCGAGGATTCGCTGCGTGAGTTGGCGTTGTTGGCCGATACTGCGGGCCTGGAGGTGGTTGGGAGCATCTATCAACGGATTGACCAGCCCTTCCCTAAATATTTCATCGGCCCCGGCAAGGTGCGTGAGGTGGCTGAGTTGCGCGAGCAGTGCGGGGCTGGCTTGGTCATTTTTGATGACGAGTTGAGTCCGGCGCAGACGCGCAATCTGGAGGAGGCGTTGCAGGTGGGGGTGCTGGATCGCACTGCGCTCATCCTCGACATCTTCGCCCAGCATGCGCGCACCCACGAGGGCCGTTTGCAGGTTGAGTTGGCGCAGTACAACTACATGTTGCCGCGCCTGCGCCGCCAGTGGTCGCACTTGGAACGGCAGGCCGGTACGGGTGGTGGTACCTCGGCGGGCGGGGTGGTCGGTCTGCGCGGGCCGGGTGAGACCCAGTTGGAGATTGACCGGCGCTTGATTGACCAGCGCATCGCCTGGTTGAAGGAGCAATTAGCCGATGTGCATCGCCACCGCGAGTTGTATCGGCAGCGGCGCAAGGGGAGTGGGGTGCCGGTGGTGGCGCTGGTGGGCTACACCAACGCGGGCAAGAGTACCTTGTTGAATGCGCTCTCCGGGGCTGATGTGTTGACCCAGGATCAGCTCTTTGCAACCCTCGATCCGACGACGCGCCAGGTGACACTGCCCGGTAATCATCACATCCTATTGACCGATACGGTCGGGTTTATTCAGAAATTGCCGACCCAATTAGTGGCCGCCTTCCGGGCCACACTTGAGGAGATCAATGAAGCTGATCTGTTGTTACATGTCGTCGATCTAACCCACCCAAATGCCCAAGAGCACGCCCAGACAGTGGAGAAGACCTTGGAGGAGCTAGGCGTGAGCCGTAAGGCGACGCTAACGGTGCTGAATAAGGTTGACAAACTCGAAGGCGTCGCAGCGGGCGAAGTGGCCGATCTGGTGCGCGAGATGGGGCTGCCCAGCGATGTGATCGCGGTCTCGGCGCAGCGCGGCTGGGGTCTCGATCAGCTTGGTGAGCGCATCGTCACGGCACTCTCGGAGGGGATGGTGGCCCTCAAGGTGCTGATCCCCTACCAGCGCAATGATCTGGTTTCGCTGTGGCACCGCCGGGGCGTGATTGACCGTGAGGAGTATATTGGCGAGGGGACACATATTCAGGGGCGTATTCCACGTACCCTGGCCCCGCAATTCAGCCAATATGTGGATTAGTTTGGATCAAACCGGCTCGGTCGCATAGCGACCGAGCCGGTTTGGCATGGTTTGTGCAAGTTTACGAGGAGAGCTATGCGTATCGAGCAGATTGAACTGCGCCGGATCGAATTGCCGTTTGTTGCCCCATTTGAGACCAGTGGTTGGCGGGAAGAAGCCAACCACTCGGTGTTGGTGCGCCTGTTTGCCCAGGGCGCTGAGGGCTGGGGCGAGGCTCCAGTGGGGGTTGGCCCGTGGTACAACGAGGAGACCAGCGCTACCGCCTGGGTGATGCTGCGCGAGATTCTGGCCCCGCTCATTCTTCAGGTTGATCTGGATGGCCCGGAGGGGGTGGAGGCAGCCTTTGCGCGTGTGCGCGCCAACCGTATGGCCCGTTCGGGGATTGAGTTTGCAGCCTGGGATCTCTTTGGGCGGCTGCGTGGCCAGAGCTTGACGAGTATGCTGGGTGGGACGCGCATGAGTGTGGATGTCGGCGTGAGTGTGGGCGTGCAGTCCAGTATCGAGGCGCTGCTAGAGGTGGTGGGGGCGTATGTGGCAGCCGGTTACCAGCGGGTGAAGTTGAAGATCAAGCCCGGTTGGGACATCGAGCCGACACGGGCGATCCGCGAGCGCTGGCCCGATCTTCGCCTACAGGTTGATGCGAATAGCATCTACACCCTGGCCGATGCGGCGCATCTGGCCCAGCTCGACGCCTTCAACTTGCTGCTGATTGAGCAGCCTCTCGCCCACGACGATATCTTTGATCATGCCAAACTCCAGCCCCAACTGCGCACGCCGATTTGTCTGGATGAGAGCATCGTCTCGCCGGAGCATGCGCGCTGGGCATTGGAGATGGGTGCGTGTGGGGTGATCAATATCAAACCTAGCCGCGTGGGTGGCCTTACTGCTGCGCGCCAGATCCACGATATGGCCCAGGCAGCGGGCGTGCCGGTCTGGTGTGGTGGGATGTTGGAGACCGGGATCGGGCGGGCGGCGAATGTGGCGCTGGCGAGTCTGCCTAACTTCAGCCTGCCAGGTGATATTAGTGCCAGTGAGCGCTACTTCAAGCGCGATATTGTCACTAACCCGTTCCGGCTCAACCCGGACAGCACGCTGAGTGTGCCCACCGGGCCAGGGAGTGGGGCCGAGGTGGATATGGAGTATCTAGAGCATGTGACGGTGGAGAAGGTTATTATCGGTTAGGCGTTGGGGTTGGTGTGGCGTTAGGGTTCGGTACCTGACACACCAACTCCTGCACCTCTTTGCGGGTGGCGCGATCCTCAACCACCACCGGGTAGCGACCGGGGCGTTCATTGCCGATGCGCAAGGCGATGCGGTAATACCCATCAGCGCGGCTAAACCCACCACCGACAGGTCGTTCCGCAAACGTGACGATCAGTGCGGTGTGTGGGTTGGTTGTCCCCTCGATGGTGATCGTTTCACCGGGGATGCAGCTTAGGGTCGGTGGCCCTTCTGGGGTGGGCGTGGGGGTGATGGTTGGGCTGGCAGTGGGGGCAACGGTATTGGCTGGGATAGTCGTGTTCACTGGTTGCGTGACACTATTATTGCCACTACTACTCGTGCCAGTCGGTGTTGCTGTCCAGGTTGGGGTTGTTGTAACGGTTCCAGTGGCTTTGGGAAGCGTGCTGGTGGGGGTAGATGGTGTCACCGTCCCTCTCTGGGTTGTTTGTTGGATCAGAGCAGTTTGCGTGAGGATACACTGCTGATAGGGTGGGTAGGGCGGAATATTATTGGGGCCGAGGGTTGGGCATCCATTGATGATCCTACTCAGATCGAAGGTTGCAGTGGGTGCCTCGGCAGTTTGGGTTTGGAGACAGTAGGGGTAGAAGGGATCATTGGGGTCGGAGGGGCAGAGGGTTGCGGCTGCGACATGATCAGTCTGAAACTGGTTATTGGCCGTGATCAGGAGCAGCAAGAAGGTGATTCCGACGATAGTGATCAGGCTGAGGGGCCAAAAGAGGCTGCGGTGCGACATAGAGTGCCTCGTTGGCTGCTATGCGGCAGCGCGACGACGTGGGCGACTGATCCACCACCAGCGCAGACGGCGATGTTGGCGTGAGATTTGACGTGCTGCCTCAAGGGCGATGCGGCCAAGAGTGCCGATCAGTGGGGTGGGAAGCGCGGCCCAACGGTAGAGGAAGAGTTTCAGATGCACCCGGCTCCAGCGGATGATGCGGTTGCGTGGCCCAACGAGGGCGATGCCGAGCATCAAAAAGATTAGGCCGTTGACGATAGGCATGGGCATGCCGATCAGCCCGATGATGATCAGGAACCAGCCGAGAACCGGCTTGCATGCAAGCCAGATCCAGATCAAGATTGAGCGCACAATGGCGAGGAGCAGGGTCGTCCACATACCAGTATGTTCCTCGTCGGGCTAGGTCGGTGTGTATGATATGCGGGTTAGTATACCATAGTATCTTTACGGTTTGACCATGTATGCCAAACAGTGTACACTACCCTTAACCCAGTGAACGCCCCAATACCGCTGAAAGGATGCCTTGATGGAGCGCACGGTGAGTGAGGTGATGCATCGTGGCGTGCTGACGTGCAGTCGTGAGACGCCAGTTCAGGATGTCGCGCGCCAGATGACTGAACAAGATATTAGTGCGTTGGTAGTTGTGGATGAAGTTGGCAACATGATCGGCCTGATCTCACGTACCGATCTGGTCAACGCCCGCCTCTACGAGCAATATTGGAAGAATTGGCGCGGCCTCACCGCTGGACACATCATGGTCACCGATGTGGTCTCGGTACGTCCTGAGGATTCGCTGCAGTATGCCAGCCGCCGCATGATGGAGCGCCACATCCATCGGGTGGTGGTGATTGAGGATGCCGATGGTGGCGTGCGTCCGATAGGCGTACTCTCCATCACCGATCTGGTGCGCGATATTGCGCGTGGCTAGTTGTGCCTTTGGCGCGGGGGCTTCGACAAGCTCAGCCCCCGCGCCGCGTTGGCTGAGCTTGTCGAAGCCCGACGTATGCGAATTATGTATGTAAATAATCGCGTACCTGCACGATCCCGATCATTGCCCCATACCCCACGATGATCGCCAGCATGGCGCAAACCGCGAGCCGCTCCGTTCGCCCGCGTTGCCACAACACCCCCAACAGCGCTCCGGCACTCAGGCATAGCCCAGGGTAGAGGAAGAGCGCCCAGCGCACCCCCTGATCAGCGACGAGGAGGATCGCCTGGGTCAACCCAACCCCGATCCAGAACGCGCCTAACCCCATGCGTAGCCCGGTCGCCTGCGCCTCGCGGCTCCACCCCAGCCACCCCAGCCCCGCCACTGCCAGTACCCCCAACAATGGGGGAAGCGGGTGCCCACCGGGGGCCTGTAACCCCACGATACTGCCTGCGGTCCACGCGATGATTGCGCTGAGTGGCCGCCCACTTGGTTCGCCTGCCCCGCTCGTTCCCACCCGCTCCAGCATCCCGTTCAGGTAGACTGGGGCGCTGTAGTAGGTGAGCAGCACCAAGCCTAACCCAACACTCGCCACCAGGCTCAGTTGCGGCAACCCAATCAGCCCTGGATCGCGTTTCCCGCGTAGCCAACGCAGCAACGCCAAGCCCCAGAGTCCGGCTGTCCACGCACCGAGCGAGAGCGTCACCCCGGAGTGGGCCAGTAACCCGGCACTGAGTAGCCCGATGGCTGCGGTGAGGTGGGGTGTCTGCCTACCACCGACCACCACCAAGGCCACAAATCCAAAGGCGATGATCTGCCCGCCCACATTCGCTAACTCGCCCACCGAGAGCGATTCAAGCACCGGGATGGGCAGCAGGTAACACGCTGCCCCCAACAGGGCAGCGGCCTGCCCCAACCCGGAGGCCACGAGGAGGAGGGCAATGCCGGGTACCACCAGGCTATCGAGTGCGGCAGTGCCGATCTGCACCAGGGGCAGTCGATCTTCAACCAACACTTGCCCCGGCAACAACAGCAGATACATCCCGGTCGGGTAGGGGGCCATTCCGCCCCCGGCCTCACTCGGCAGCCCAGCGGTCTGAAAGACGTTGCCCAGGCTCAGTGCGAAGAGCTTGTTGGCGTGGAACATGGAGTCGGAGTAGCGCGCATGCGGATGCAGCATGCCAGCGCTACGCAGCGCTAGAGCGAGAATGGTGAGCGCCAGCACTTGGCGTACAAAGACGCGTTGCGTAGCAAGGTGGCGTGTCGCCAACCAGCCCACCCCGGCCAACAGCAGCGCCACCCCAGCCATACCCGCCAGGGTGGGCGCAAAGCTACTGATCGCCAGCCGTGCCAGCGCCAGCGCTAGCCCCGCCGCGACACCCATCCCCCACAGCCAACCCAGATTCAGCCGGGGGCTACTCGTCAGCAGGTGCGCCCCGGCATAGAGCGCCACTAGACTCAGGCTGAGCCACCCCAACACCGGCCATGCCGGCTGCTGTAGCCCCGTACTAAGCCGGGCGATGCCCAGTTCATACCAGACCAAGCCCAGTTCACGCGGATCACCTGCGGGGTGAAAGGGCGGCGTATTCAGATGCAGTTCCATATTCCCCGCCGCATCGGCCGGGGTCAGAATATGCAAGCGCCGCACTTGGTTGGGCGGCAGCGCCACTTGCAGTGCCACATCCCCGATCTGCCACGTACTCAACGTCGGCTGGGCAGCGGGCTGCCCGCGCATACTCAGCGTCACCCGGTAGGCACCGCCACCCACACCGGGCAGCCGGATCTGGGTTTGGGCCGCGCTCCAGCGGTAGGGGCGCTCGCCTGGGGCCAACACTTGCCACCACCAGCAGGTCTGGTTAGGATCATCTATGCAGGCCGTGCGGGTGGGCGGCTCGGAAGCGTGAATCCCACGGATGAAGGCATCCTCGTCCATGCGCCGGTGCGTGGTGACATCGCCGCCAATCGCCCAGGAGGCATGCAGCGGTACTTGGTAGGCAGCGATCCAGAGCACCCCGATGCAGAGGAGCGCTACAGCTAGGTTAATCCAGGAGGTGCGTTTCATCCGTTTCATCCGTTATGAGGTGTTCGGCCTGAATAGTACGCCGGGTACGCGTCTCACTGCGCAGAATCAGCGAGTTGGTGCTGGCGCGATCATGCTCGAAACTGACTCCCTCAAGTAGCAACCCAGAGGTGATCCCGGTGGCTACAAAGAAGATCTGATTGCCCGCTACCATATCTTCACAGGTGAAGATGCGCTTGGTTTCGACACGCGCTTCGATCAGGGCGGCGCGTTCTGCGGCACTCTGCGGGGCCAAGCGCGCCAACATCCCACCACCCAGCGCCTTCACCGCACATGCCGAAAGCAGCCCCTCAGCCGCTCCACCCACCCCGATCAACAAGTCTACTGGCCCGTTCGGCGCGGCAGCCAGCAACGCCCCCGAAATATCTCCGTCATCGGTGAGCATCACCCTAGCCCCGGCGGCCCGAATCTCATCGAGCAGATCTTTATGCCGGGGGCGATCCAACAAAAAGACGACCAGATCGCGCACGGCTTTGCCCTTCGCCCGTGCCACCAAAGCCAACGTCCATGCCGCCGGAGCATCCAGACACTCCGGCACCAGGGCCGATGCCGCAGTGCGGTTGACCACCATCTTTTCCATATAGGCTGCTGGGCTAGGCGACCACATCGAGCCACGGGTGGCGACTGCCGCCACCGAGATCGCCCCGGCACGCCCGTAGGCCAAGAGGCGACGACCATCTATCGGGTCTACCATCACATCGGTGGCGATGCCGCGCCCGGTGCCGACCGCCTTCCCGGCATGGAGTTCAGGCAGCCCCATACCCACCCGGCTATCCTCAGCCATCACAATCTGGCCATTCATCTTCAGCCGGTCGAGCGCCCGCACCATCGCCGCACTCGCCGCCCGGTCAGCCTCATTACTTCGCCCCAAGCCCATCCAGCGGGCCGCACTAATCGCCGCCGCCTCGGTCGTGCGCACCAGATCCAAGCCCATATTTCGGTAGAGTTTGGCTTCGCTCACTCTGGCACCTCAACTGCTTCCAACAACGCTGCCGCCTCCCATGCCAACATGCCACCATGCAGAATCGTCAGATCATAGTAGCCGCTATGGTGCAGATGCGCCGCAGCGCGCATACTGCGGCGTCCACTCTGGCAGACGAGCACAATCTGGCGGTAGCGCGGCAGACTCTCACTATCGCGCAGGATGTTGAGCAACGGAACCAACTGTGCCTCTGGAATATGCCCTTGGCGATACTCACGCGGCTCGCGCACATCCACCACCAACGGCGGTGCCTCACTGCGTAACTGCTGCCACAACGTGTGGACACTCATCTCCTCCACCTTTGGCAGCGGCCCGTAATCCGCCAGACTCGCCACGCCTCCCGGAAATTCGCGCTTGGGCAGATCCTGACACTCGCGGAAGACCCGCAGTTCACATTCATAGATACAGACCGCCGGATCGAGCACGCGGTGAAAGATGCGGTTGATCGCCTCATCCTCATCCAGAAAGCCCTGCTCACCCAGCAACTTCACAAACCCGGTACTCTGCATCACCCGCAACACCGGGTCGCGCACGCGCACCAGATACAGCCCTCCGCCACGATCCCGGCAGACGCGCAGGATATTCTCCAACGCCCGAATGCCACTAATGTCACAATGTTGGACGCTGTGCATCCGCAGCATCAGGAAGCGCTGGTGCGGATGGCGGGCCAGGATCGCATACAGACTCTCTTCAACATGGTTCGCGGCTCCAAAGTAGAGATCACCCAGCAGATCCACCACCGCCAACTGCGGGCAACTGGGGCGCTGCGGCTGGTGTGCCCAGTGCTGAAAACTCGCATCGGGCACGACATCCAACACCTGGGGCATACTCGTCTTGAGCAGGTAGTAACCGAGCGACATCAATACCCCGGCGAGTACCGCAAACTGCAACGGCAGCGCCAGCGTCGCCGCCAGCGTCACCAGCATAATCGCCGTATCCCCCTTGGCTCCGCGCCAGATACGCAGCATCGCCCGGCGGTCAATCATGCTATACGCCGTCACCATGAGCGTTCCGGCCAGCACCGCACGCGGCAGATGCGCGATGAAGGGCGTAAGCACAAAGATCGCCAGTAACACAAACAGCCCCGAAAAAGCGTTGGCCAGCCCGGTCTTGGCCCCCGACTGGTAACTGAGAGCCGAGCGGTTAAACGATCCCGACACCGGGTAGCCCGTAAAGAACCCGGCGGCGATATTGGCCAAGCCCTGGCCAACAAACTCCTGGTTACTATCCAGGCGTTGGCGCGAATGGCTGGCGATGGCGCGTGCAATTGCGACCGCCTCCACCAGCCCGATCATCGCCAAGGCCAAAGCGCCGTTGGCCAACTGGCCAATCAGATGCAGATCGAGCAGCGGCAACGCGGCCAGTGGTGGCCAACTACGTGGCAACTCGCCCAGAACCTGCACCCCCCAGCGCTCCAACCCCAACCCCCAGGAGACGAAGCCGCCAGTTACCACACTCACCAGCACCGCCGGGAGCTTGCGCTGCAACTTGGGCAACATCACCAAGAGAGCGATGGTACTTAGCCCCAACAACATCGAAGGCGCGTGCAACTCACGCATCTGGATCACCGTTGCCCGCAGCGTAGCGAGCAGACCGCCATTACCGGCCAGATCGAGGCGCAAGAGCGGCTCGATCTGATTCGACATAATCAGAATACCTGCGCCAGCGGTAAAGCCAACCGCGACCGAATCGGAGACAAAATTGACCAACAGCCCCAGGCGCGCCAAACCCATGATCAAGCGGAAGACCCCTGCCATCACCGCGATCAGACCCGCAGCAGCGATAAATTCCGGGCTACCCGGTGCTGCAATCGGCACCAGCACCGAAAAGGTCAGGATCGAGGCAGTATTGGTGGGGCCAGTATGCAAATGGCTAGAGGAACCCCAGAGTGCGCCGATGATCCCGGCCAACACCGCCGCGTAGAGGCCCATCGTCGGGGGCAGCCCAGCGAGGAGCGAGAAGGCCAGGGCTTGGGGGAGTAGCACCACCCCAACCGAGGCTCCGGCAATCAGATCCGCTTGCAGATACGAGATCGAATAGCCACGCAGCACCCGGAGCGGCTGGGTAAAAAGGGTTGATGTACTACGCATGTAGGCCAGCATGGCCAGCACCTCGCAATTGGTGGGGTTCGGGGGCGGTGCAACCGCCCCCGAAGATTTTTTTGTTCAGGTTTGGCGGCGAAGCCGCCAAACCTGAACAAAATTGGAGTTTGGGGCATAGCCCCAAGGACTTTACCATACCCCGATTGGGGAGGCATAGTAGCATGCTCTGCCTGTAACCTCAACCGTATTACGCGCATCATATTCTCAGACAACCCATAGATGGAGGTTCATTTCGTATGCCGCTTTACGAATACCAGTGTCCTGATTGCGAAAGCCGCTTCGAGCGCCTGGTGCGCAGTAGCGACTCCGCCCCCAAAGTGACGTGCCCCACATGTGGTGGCGAACGTGCCGAACGTCTGCTCTCGATGTTTGCCACCTCTGGCCCGCGTGGTGGCTCGGCATCTTCGGCTTCCTCCTCCGGCGCTGCGTGTGGCCCCGTTGGCTGAGGCTTCCCCTCGCGGTCGTGAACCGCGTAAGCCCCAAACCCGCTTTTTTCTGTTCTTTTGGCGGCGCAGCCGCCAAAAGAACAGAAAAAAAGTTCTTCGGGGGCGGTAAGCCTCCCCCGAACCCCCACCAATGGTGACTTTGGTATAATCCCCCTATGTACCAGCCACTTGCCCACACCGCCCCTGCATGGGCCGCCTACACATCTCTTGAATCCGCACCGTCGCCGCTGCTGCGCGATCCGCATCTCCCTTTGGTTACTGTGGTGACGCCCTCCTACAACCAGGGGGCATATCTGCGGGCGACTATCGAGAGTGTGCTGACCCAAGACTACCCCAACCTGGAATATATTGTGGTAGACGATGGCAGCGATGATGAGAGTCACGCCATCCTCCGTTCCTACACCCATGAGCCACGTTTGCGCTGGTTGGTTGCGGGTCAACGCAGCCAGAGTAACGCGATCAACATGGGTTGGGCACGTAGCCGGGGCCAGATTCTGGCCTGGCTGAACAGCGACGATACCTACCTACCCGGCGCGATCTCGACCCAAGTAGACGCCCTCTTGCGCCACCCCAGCGCTGCGGCTGTCTATGCCGATGCGCAGTATATTACTGCCGCAGGTGCCCCACTCACCTGCATCTACGCCCGCCCCTACAGCCCGTTGGCCCTGTTGCGGCTTGAAATTCCCGCCCAACCGACCGTCTTTCTGCGCCGTGAGATCGTGGCCATGGTTGGCCCGCTGAGTATGAGTCGTCGCTACAGTATGGACAGTGACTACTGGGCACGTATTGCGCACCTTGCTCCGCTACAGCACGTTCCGGCGCTGGTGGCAACCTACCGCCTCCACGCATCCTCCAAGACGGTCTCGCAGGCGAGTGGCTTTTATGCCGAGTGGCTGGCGATTGCCGAGGCATTCTTTGCCGACCCGCGCACTCCGTCCGAGTTGCAGCGCGAACGCCCGGCAGTGCTGGCCGACATCTACGCCGCGATGGCCAACCTTGAGGCTCAGAATGGCCAGCCTGCGCAGGCACTGCGCTACTTCGCCTACGCATGGAACCTGGCGCGGCTGCGCCCTCGCATGCTCAAATTCCCCTTAAGCCTCCTTGAACACCACATGCCACTCGGTCTGGCCGCACGCTTCAGTGCCGCGTGGGGATGGTTGTGGCGGCAACGCCAGCGAATGATCACGCGCTGAAGGATAGCGACTATGTCCAATACAGTACGGCGGGTCTTGATTACTGGGAGTAGTGGCCTGATTGGTTCCGAGGCGGTGACCTACTTTGATCAACGTGGCTGGGATGTTCATGGTATAGACAACAACATGCGCCGCGACTTCTTCGGCCCGGATGGGGACACCACCTGGAATCTACATCGGCTGCGGAAGACCACCCGCCACTTTACGTATCACCATCAGGATATTCGTGATCGGGCCATGATGCTCAAATTGATAACTGATCTGCGCCCCAACCTGATCATCCATTGTGCCTCGCAGCCCTCGCATGATCTGGCCAAAGATCGCCCTTTTGATGATTTTGATGTCAATGCTGTGGGTACGCTCAACCTCCTTGAAGCGACCCGCCGCAGTTGCCCCGAAGCGCCATTTATTTTTATGAGCACGAATAAGGTGTATGGCGATGCTCCCAATGAGTTACCCCTGGTTGAATTAGCGACGCGCTGGGAATATGCGCGGCCTGAGGATTACCACGGCGTCAGCGAGAACTGCCGAATTGACGCGTGTTTGCATACCCTCTTCGGAGCCTCCAAGGTTGCCGCCGATATTCTGGTGCAGGAGTATGGGCGCTACTTCAACATGCCCACTGTCTGCTTGCGGGGCGGCTGCCTTACCGGGCCAAACCATGCCGGAGTTGAGTTGCATGGCTTCTTATCGTACTTAGCGCGGGCCGTGCGTGAGGGCCGCACCTATCGTATCTTTGGCTATAAAGGTAAGCAGGTGCGTGATAATATTCATTCCTATGATGTCTGTACCTTCTTCGAGGCTTTTTATCACAATCCGCGCATTGCAGCCGTCTACAACCTGGGTGGCGGACGCGAAAATAGTGTTTCTGTGATCGAGGCTATTGACCGCTTTGAAGATCTCATTGGCAAGCGTCTGCATATTCAATATGTAGACGAACATCGGGTCGGTGATCATATCTGCTATATCAGCGATATGCGCCGTATTCATGCCGATTACCCTACATGGAAGCAAGAGTATACACTAGAACGTATCTTTGCTGAGATTAGTTGTGCTGCGCAAGATACACCTTTATCGGTAAGATTATAGTGCGTCGGATCATCCACAATACCGGCTGGCTCATGCTCGACCGCATCCTGCGCCTTATGGCCGGGATGCTGGTTAGCTTTTGGCTGGCGCGCTACCTTGGCCCTAGCGCCTTCGGTAGCTATAACTATGCCCTCGCGCTCTCCATGTTTGTGGGTTCCGTAGCCACCTTGGGCCTCGATACGATTGTGGTGCGCGAGCTGGTGCGCGATCCCCCCGCCGCCCCGACCATCCTCGCTAGTGCCGCGCTCTTACGCTTCTGCGCGGGCTTGGTTGCCGTGGGACTCGCTACTCTTGCCGTCGCCCTCCTGCGTCCCGCTGAGCCGGTTATTCTCCTTCTGACCCTCTTCTTCTCTTTGGCTGCGCCGCTGCAAGCCTTCAGTACCATAGATCTCTGGTTCCAGGCGCAGGTTGATGTGCGCCCGATTGTCACAGCGCGTACTCTCGCTTTCATCCTCGCAACGCTGCTCAAACTCTGGCTGCTGCTCATTCACGCGCCAATCCTGGCCTTTGCCGCCATGTTCGCCCTCGAAGCACTTTTGGGCGCAGGCGCGGCGCTCTTCGCCTACCAGCGTCGCACGCGGATGCTGTGGCAGTGGCGTTGCACCGTCGCTCAGGCGCGTAGCCTGCTCACCGCCAGTTGGCCACTCATCTTTTCTGGCCTGCTCGTGACGCTCTACCTGCGCATTGATCAGATTATGCTTGGCCAGATGGTTGGTGATGCCGAGGTGGGTCTGTATGCAGCGGCGGTGCGCATCGCCGAGGCATTCCCGCTCCTGCCCATCGCCATCGTCACCTCGGCCTACCCGACACTGGTGGCGCTGCGCCAGAGTGACCCGCAGCGCTTTAGCGCACAACTCCAGCGCCTCTATGCGTTGGTGGCTGCCCTGGGTTATGCTTCCACCCTCACGGTGACTCTGACTGCACCCTGGTTGCTCCAGCTCCTCGCTGGGCCGAGCTATGCTGCCGCTACGCCCATCCTGATCTTACTCACCTGGGCGGGTATGTTTAGTGCGCTGGGGGTGGCGCGCACCACCTACCTGAATGCCGAGAATCTGACCCATCTGCATACCATCACGGTGCTGATCGGGGCAGTAGCGAATGTCGGGCTGAACTGGTGGCTCATTCCCCACTGGGGTGGGGTGGGGGCGGCGTTGGCTTCGCTGATCACCTACTGGCTGGCAGCTCACGGCACCTGCTTCTTGCTGCCCCAACTGCGCCCCGCTGGGCGTATGATGACGCGGGCCATGCTCTGGCCTAAGTTTTGGTGATCTATGCCCTCACTCCGCACTGCCCTCCGCTACCTACGCTTCCCCACCCTGATGCTGGCCCAACCCGGCCAGCGGCGCTACGTTTTGCCCTGGATCGCCTCGCTCATGCCCGGATCTCTCTGGCGCTCCCCGCGTCCCTGGTTGGTCTTCGATGCCATCAGTTATCTGAACCAGATCGATCTCACCAACTGGCGCATCTTTGAGTATGGCAGCGGCAGTTCCACCCTCTACTGGCTGCAACGCGGGGCGCACCTCATCTCCGTTGAGCATGATCGGGCCTGGTACCAGATGGTACGCACCTACCTGCCCGCCTCGGCGCACCTCGATTACCGGCTGGTGCCGCCAGAGCCACTCCTGCTCCCCAATCCCGATCCCGCCGATCCGTATGCCTACATCTCATCCCACTATCCCCAGGATGGTAGTTCCTACCGGCGCTACGCCACCCAGATTGATGCCTGTGCCGATGCCAGCCTCGATCTGGTGCTCATTGATGGCCGCGCCCGCCCGTCTTGCCTCATGCACGCCGCCCCAAAAGTGCGCCCTGGTGGTATGCTGATCCTCGACAACTCGGATCGCTTGCGCTACCAGTTTGCTGCCCACACCTTCCTGCGCGACTACCAGCCGCTGGTGTTGCGCGGCGCGATCCCGTTTCTGGCTGCCTTCTCGCAGACAACGATCTATACCCGTGACCCATGAGTTTCCCGATCCCAATCATTCTGCTCATCTACCGCCGCCCCCACACGCTCGCCCAGGTGATGGCGGTGCTGCGCAACCTTCAACCAACCCGCATGCTCATCGTGGCAGATGGGCCGCGCCCGGATTGCCCCACCGACCCGGCGGCGGTCGCGGCGACCCGCATGGTGGCCGAGGTGCTCGATTGGCCCTGCGAGGTGACCCGCATCTATGCCGAGGCCAACATGGGCTTACGCAGCCGCGTGGAGAGTGGCATCAGTGCCGCCTTTGAACTGGTCGAACGGGCGATCATTCTGGAGGAGGATTGTGTTCCGGGGCCGAGTTTCTTCCCCTTTTGTTCCGAGTTGCTGGAACGCTATGCCGATGATCCGCGCATCCTGAGTATTGCGGGCAATGATTTCTATGCCCGTTCTTCTTCCCGCCAGAGCTACCGTTTTTCGATCTACCCGCACTGTTGGGGTTGGGCTACATGGCGGCGTGCATGGCAGATCTATGACGGGCCGATGCATGAATGGCCCAGGTTGCGCACCAGTGGCTGGCTCGAAACCTACCTGGGGGATCGGCGGGCAGCCCAGGCATGGCGGCGCACCTTCGACCGCACATACACCGGGGAGATCGATTCCTGGGCCTACCGCTGGCTCTATAGTTGCTGGCGGCAGGAAGGGCTTTCGATCTCACCGACGCGCAATCTGGTGCGCAACATCGGCTTTGGGGCTGGGGCCACCCACACCACCGCCGCCGATGGCCCCTTTGCCGCCCTACCCATAACCGATCTGCTCTGGCCGCTCCAGCATCCCGCGCAGGTGGCTGCGGATAGCCGGGCGGATCGCGCCCTCCAGCGCAGTCTCTACGCCCCCGATCTGCGCTGGCGCATCGGCTGGTGGCTTACGCGCCAGTGGCGGCGCTGGCAACGCTGATGCGCATCCTGCACCTCAGTTTCTCCGATACCTATGACGGGGCTGGCCGGGCCGCCTATCGCCTGCATACTGGCCTGTGTAGCCACGGCTATGACTCGCACATGCTGGTGCAGCACCGCCACCTGAACGATCCGCGTGTACATGCCGCACCACGCGGGCGTTTGCAGCGCTACCTACCCACCTACCTCGATCATCTCCCCCTGCTCGCCTACCCGCAGCGCCGCATCTTCGCCGGGTGGAGTGTCGGTTGGCGTATGAACCACATCCCCCGGTTGGTGGCTGCGCATAACCCCGACAGCATCCATCTTCACTGGGTGGGCAACGGCTACTTACCCATTCGCGCCCTGGCCGCCCTGGGTCGCCCGCTGGTCTGGACGCTGCACGATATGGGGCCATTCACCGGCGGCTGCCACTATGATGCCGGGTGTGGCCGTTATGCGCAGGGATGCGGCGCTTGCCCACAACTCGGTTCGCGCCACCCGCACGATCTGAGTGCCTGGAGTGTGCAGCAGAAGCGGGCTGCTTGGGCCGATCTGCCCCTGACACTGGTTGCGCCCAGCCAATGGATGGCCGCCTGCGCCCGCCGCAGTTCGGTACTGGCCCAATACCGCTGCGAGGTCATCCCGAATGGCCTCGATCTGCGCCGTTTTTGCCCGCAGCCCAAAGCGCAAGCGCGGGCCGCCTTGGGCTTGCCGCTGGAAGGCGATCTGCTCCTCTTCGGGGCCAACAACAGCCTCGCCGACCCACGCAAAGGCGCGGTGCTGCTTGAAGCCGCGCTGCACCACGCCGGGGCAGCTGGGCACCTTGATCATGCGGCGGCGGTCATCTTTGGGGCCGAGGCACCGGCGCGCTTTGCCGGTCTGTCCACCTATGCTATGGGCTACATCAACGATGAAGAGCGCCTTGCTACGCTCTACGCGGCTGCCGATCTCTTTATTGCGCCCTCCGTGCAGGACAACTTCCCCAACACGGTACTCGAAGCCCTCGCCTGCGGTACGCCCGTGGTTGCCTTTGCCGTCGGTGGCCTCCCCGACATGATCCAACACCAGCAGAGCGGCTACCTCGCCCAACCCGGCAATCCAAGCGATCTAGCCAACGGTATTGCCTGGCTACTCGCCCACCGCGAACACCTAGCCCCCACGGCACGCACCTGCGACCTTGCAGCGACAATACACCAACATGATAAACTCTACCAGAACCTCAGTGAATCAGTGCCTCAGTGAATCAGTACAATTGACTCCACCCTACCCCTCTGTTACAATCCTACGGCGTCTTTTGAACCTATACCATGATACTTATCCCCTGAAACCTATGACAACAGATCGCCCGCTCATTTCGGTGATCATGCCCTGCTACAACGAAGAGTCAACCCTGTTGAGCATTCTCGACAAGGTCAAAGCAATTAATCTCGACAAAGAGATTATTGCAGTTGATGATCACTCTTCCGACAATACGCTAAAACTTCTCCAAGCCGAGGCCGCCCGCAACCCCCGCTTCAAGGTGGTGAGCCACCCCACTAATCGAGGGAAAGGTGCGGCGGTACGCAGTGGATTGGCCCATGCACGCGGCCAAATTACCATCATCCAGGATGCCGACTTGGAGTATGATCCCAATGACTACTATGATCTCGTTCAGCCGATTGTGGATGGACGGATTGATGTCGTCTTTGGCAGCCGTTTTGCAGGCCGTCATACCGGCATGTACTTCTGGAATGCAATTGGCAACAAGGCACTCACCTTCCTGACCAACTTTCTCTTCAACTGCTGGATCTCGGATATGGAGACATGCTACAAAGTCATGCGCACCGAGATTATCCGCAGTTTGAACCTAGAGAGTAACGACTTCCGTTTAGAACCAGAAATTACCGCTAAGGTACTCAAGCGCGGGCACCGTATCTACGAGGTGCCGGTGAGTTACATGGGGCGCACCTACGAAGAGGGCAAGAAGATGAAGCCGAGCCAGGGCTTCTACGCCATTTTGGCACTCTTCAAGTATCGGTTGATACCCTAAAAAACACCAAGGAATCTCCCTTGCGCATCGCAATGCTGAGTGTCCATAGCAGCCCGCTCGCCCGCCTTGGTGGTAAGGAGGCGGGCGGGATGAACGTGTATGTGCGCGAGTTGGCGCGTGAGTTGGGGCGACGGGGCATCCCAGTAGACATCTTCACCCGTAGCCAGGAGCGCCATGCCCCGACCATTGAGCCACTCGCCTGTGGCGTGCGGGTAATCAACCTGCATACCGGCCCCGCTGCGCCCTACGAGAAGGACTGGGTACTCACCTACCTGCCCGAATTTGTCAGTCGGGTGCGCTGTTTCGCCGAAGGCGAAGATCTCTCCTACGATCTCATCCACAGCCACTACTGGCTCTCTGGAGAAGCCGCACTCCGTCTGCGGCGTAGTTGGGGCGTGCCGGTGTTGCACATGTTCCACACCCTTGGCGCGATGAAGAACAGCATTGCCCGTAGCCACGAAGAGACCGAGACGAGCCAACGCATTGCGATTGAGCGCAAGCTGATGCACGAGGCCAACGCGGTAGTGGCCGCAACCAGCCTTGACCGCGCCCAGATGGTGTGGAACTATGCCGCCAACCCGGAGCGGATTCGGATTGTGCCTTGTGGGGTGGATCTGCAACGCTTCCAACCCCAGGTTCAAACTGAAGCCCGCACGCGCCTGGGTTTAGCCCTTGATGAAGAAATTCTGCTCTGTGTGGGGCGTATGGAGCCACTCAAGGGCATGGATGCTCTCATCCGTGCGCTGGCTCTCCTTGCCCAGCAAGAACCGGCCCAGCGTGCTAGGCGGCGCGTGCTGCTTGTAGGGGGTGAAACCGAGGATCAGCCAGCGGCATGGAATAGTGAACAGCGCCGCCTTGATACCCTCCGCCACCAGTTGGGCATCGCCGACCGCGTCACCTTCCTCGGTGCGCAACCCCAAGAGCTACTCCCCGACTACTTCGCGGCTGCCAATGTGGTTGCGGTGCCCTCACACTACGAGTCGTTCGGTATGGCGGCACTCGAAGCGCTCGCTTGTGGTGCGTTGGTCATTGCCTCGAATGTGGGTGGCTTGGCCTTAACGATTGAGGATGGGCACAGTGGGCTATTCATCCCCGTGGATGATCATGTCGCCCTGGCTACCCAGATCAGCCGCGTCCTCGGCGATCCTGAGTTGGCCCAGACGTTACGCAACGGTGCCCGCCAGCGCGCCAACGAATATGGTTGGCCGAGCATTGCGCGCCGCATCAGTGGGCTATACCATGAGTTGGTAGAAGAGAAGAGTCGTAGCTGGGCGCAGGTGTCGTAGATACTTATCGGGTGATACTTGACCTTTTTGGGAGCGAGGGCGTCCCGCCCTCGCGGTGGATACGAGGGCAAGATGCCCTCGCTCCCGGATTCGGCCCCAGATCCCAGACCGTCACACAGGCATCTATCGTCGCATCACCAAAGGCGCGGGCCACTGAAATACGGTGGTGGCCATCGAGGACATAGTAGGAATGACCAACCTGCACCAGTTCAACCGGGGGTAGCGGATGACCTTCGCTGCGCAACGCGGCAAGGCTTACCCAGCGTTCGCGGATGTGCTCGTGAAGCGGCGCAAAGTGGCGGTCAAAATCGTGGCTGCGCCCCTCGCTACCAATAATCTGGTGCAGTGGGATAGACTGAACACCCGGCAGATTGGTACTAGCCGTGCTAGAGATGGGGAGATCGGCGAGAAGTGCCAAGGTTGAACTGCGGCGACAGAGTGCGTCGAAGAACCGGGCCACCCAACCTTGGCGCAGTGCCTGATCGAAGAGGCGTTGCGCGAGTAGGCGCGATTGCACCTGCCATGCCTGATGGCATGCGTGGCTCTCCTGATGGTGAGGGTGCAGGCTAGGATGGTGGGAGTTCATAGCAGATCCTTGGGCGGCGTTGCGATAAGGCGACATTGCCTATGCTACAAGCCTAGCAGTATCCCCACGCTGGCGCATCAGAAGAAAGGCGCGACTTCACCTCAGCCTTTAGGCTGAGAACATATAGGTCGGAGGGTTGAGATGACATCCGTGGCTGGCATCATCATTGCCGGGGGCCGAGCGCAGCGCATGGGCTGGGACAAGCGGCGGGCGCGGCTGTGGGGGGCAGATGGGCCAACCCTGCTGGAACACACCGTCGCCCTCATAGCCCCGCTCTGCACCGAGGTGATCGTGGTGCTGAACGATCCTGATGCGTGGCCGGGAATAGCGGCGCGGCTAGTGGCGGATCGGGTACCGGGAACGGGGGCGTTGGGGGGCCTCTACACAGGTTTATGCGCTGCGACCACCCCCACCGCGCTGGTGGTGGCTGCCGATATGCCGCTGCTTAACCCGGCTCTGCTCCGGGCCATGATCGCCACCCCCTTTGCAGGTGACGCTCTTGTGCCAGTGGCGCGTAGCAGCACCAAGCGTCATCGCTACGAACCGTTGCATGCGATCTACCGCACCACCTGCCTGCCCGCCATCCAAGCCGCCCTTGCGGTGGGCAACTACGCCCTGCACGCACTGCTTGCCCAACTCCATCTCACAACCCTTAATCCAGATTTGCTGGCGCTCCATGATCCCGACGGTCATGCGTTGCGCAACATCAACACCCCAGAGGAATGGCACAGCGTACAATACCTGCTGCGCAACCTTGCCTATATGCAAGAGTAATCCTGATGTCTAGGGAGGCATATATATATGCCATAGTGATGATTTGGCGCATCACAGTGCAAAATCCGTATGATACGGCCTCGCTTGACAAGGCCATACCCAAGTATTATACTTTGGCTCAACACTCAGATTTTTGTTTATGTTGAAAGCATGCGCTTGGTGAGGAGCGCCGCAGGGTTACCTGCGAAGCTCCCCATGCCTAGGGCCCCCACGCTGTGAGCGTCTGGAAAGGGAACCACAATGAGTGGAAAAGCACCAAAGGATCCGCGCTTTCCGGATCTCTCCTATGCCGTACTCCCTGGAGCACGGTCTACGCGAGTATCTGGAGGACGGACAATCGAGGAGCTCGAGCCGGAGTACAAGATCAAAGGGCGAACAACATTTAGTGCGCTTTTCAAGTACGACCCGTTCGACTTCTGGGTCGGCCCATTCTATGTGGGCTTCTGGGGGTTCATTACGGTCTTGGCGATCATCTTTGGTACCTTCTTCTATGTTGACGCAGTGATCATCAAAGGGCCGTACTCGTTACCGCAGAACTTCTTCGCCGGACGTATTGATCCACCGCCAGCTTCGGTCGGTCTCAACCTCGTCACCCCTGGCCAACCCGGTTTTACCTGGCAGATGACGGTCTTCTTCGCGACGTTGGCCTTCGTTAGCTGGATGATGCGCCAGGTTGACATCAGCATGAAGCTCGACATGGGCTACCATGTGGCCGTCGCCTATGGTGTGGTCGTTTCGGCGTGGATTACCCTGCAAATCCTGCGCCCGATTGCGATGGGGCAGTGGCACGAGGGCTTCGTGCTAGGCGTGATGCCGCACTTGGACTGGGTCTCCAACTTCGGCTATCGCTACAAGAACTTCTTCTACAACCCGTTCCACGCTATCGGTATTACGGGTCTCTTCACCTCGACCTTCCTGCTCGGTGCGCACGGTTCGCTGGTGCTGAGTGCCTCGCAGTACCGTGGCTCTGAGGGCAGCGACATCGAAGATACCTTCTTCCGCGACGTGCAGTTCTACTCCGTCGGTGAGGCTGGTATCCACCGTCTGGGCTTCATCGTTGCCTGTGGCGGCGTCCTCTCGGCCAACATGTGCATCCTGCTCTCCGGCTGGGTTGTGCAGGACTGGGTGAGCTTCTGGAACTTCTGGACCACTCTGCCCTTCTGGAGCAACGTGTAGTACTTAAGGGGAGCGATTATGGCAACGATAACACGGCCCACCGGCGATCTGAAGCTTGGCCCCGACCGCGATGGTCGGATCGGCAAGCCCATCTCATTGCCGGTACTAGAGAACCTGGGCTTTGACAGCCAGTTCGGCCCCTTCTACATGGGCTTCTGGAATATGGCTGCCTACCTGTTCGGCCTAATGGCGGCTTTCATCTGGATCATGGTGATGTTTGCCCAGGTGGCCTGGAACCCGGTCGCCTTCGTCAAGTACTTTGTGGTGCTCCAGGTTGATCCGCCACCCGCGTCCTATGGCCTCTCCTTCCCGCCACTTGAGCAGGGCGGTTGGTGGCTGGCCGCTACCTTCTTCCTGACCTTGGCGGTGCTCTGCTGGTTCATGCACGTCTATACCCGTGCCCGCACCCTGGGCATCAAGCCCTACCTGGCGTATGGCTTCAGCAGCGCGGTCATCCTCTATCTGGTGATCTACATCATCCGCCCCATGTGGATGGGTGACTGGTCTGAGGCTCCGTCGCACGGCGTCAAGGCGCTGCTCGACTGGACTAACAATGTGAGTGTGCGCTACGGGAACTTCTACTACAACCCGTTCCACATGCTCTCGATCTTCTTCCTGCTCGGCTCGACGGTGTTGCTGGCGATGCACGCCGGTACCATCTGGGCGCTGGAGAAGTATGGGGCGCACGAGGAGTGGGCAGAGTTGCAGGCTCCCGGCACTGGCACCGAGCGTGCGCAGTTGCTGTGGCGCTGGTGCATCGGCTTCAATGCCAATGCCTATAGCATTCACCTGTGGGCCTTCTGGTTCGCGTGGTTGTGTGGTATTACCGGCGCGATTGGTATCTTTATTAGCCAGCCCGCCTTCGTGGATAACTGGTATCAGTGGGGCATTGAGGCGGGGATCAACTTCCCTGACTTGCCACCTGCTCCGTTGCAGTAAGGTTGCTATTAGCACACGAAGAGCGGCGGCAGAAATCTGCCGCCGCTCTTCGTGTCTATACCATTTGGGGCGTAGCCCCAAACCCCAATTTTTGGTGTATGTTGGCGGCTTACCGGTACACCAAAAAAGATCTTCGGGGGCGGCGAAGCCGCCCCCGAATCCCCACCGAAGGGGTAATCTCTACCCGATCATTTCGTGTAGGGCGACTGCGACTGCTTGCAGATCGCTGTCCTGCTCGGCGCTATCCACCACCCAGATCTCTTTGCCTACCACCAACTCCAAGGCCACCACCTCACGCATCTGGCGCAGGAGGCTGCCGATGACCAACGGGCGGCGGCGCAGGCGTACACTCTCGATCTGGCTCAAACTGAGACTCTGACTGCGTGGTTGGCCGATGCGGCTGCTCTGGGTGAAGAGGATTGTCTGCTGGTTGGTGTCTACTTCTATGCGGTTCTGGGTGGTGAATACCGCATACCCCCCGACCAGACGGCGCATCGCCAAGCTGACTAGTAGCCCGGCAATCCCCGCCGAGATTGCCGCCACTCCGAAGCCACTGCCCTGAATGCTGGCGGTGATGCCACTGCCCAGAATCAGCGTGGCGACCAGCACAATCCCTACTCCGACGGCGATGATCTTGCTCCCTCCCTGGCGGTTGGCCTGGGGCCATGATTCGAGGACGAGGCGTTCGCTACTCTGCTCGGTAATGCGGTAGTAGGGCGTGAGTCCCAGGCGACGCCCGACGCGTTGGCGTAAGCTGGAGGTTGGTTCTGGCATGCTGGTGTGTCCTTTTTTTGCTGACTAGGTTGCTATCTTCAGCCGATTTGCATTTTTCTACAAGCTATGCTATACTTCTGGTGTCGCGCGGGAGTGGCTCAGTTGGTAGAGCGGCACCTTGCCAAGGTGCAGGTCGCGGGTTCGAACCCCGTCTCCCGCTCCAATTGAAGAGGGCGGTAGAGATGCAGAGTGTTGCGTCTCTACCGTCCTCTTTGTGTAACCTGGAGATCTTCATGGGCATACCTTGGGGGGCTTGGTATGTTTCGCAATCGCAATCCACAACGCGAACTCGACCGCAAACTCAACCTCTTTCGCGAAAGTTTCATCCTCCTCATTGCCGATGGCCGTTACCCACCTGAACGCCAGCAACGCCTCTACCAAGCCGCTCAGCAGGCCGGTTTAGATTGGCAACTCGCCCGCCGCTATGTGGTTGGCGAGGCCAAAGCCTTCTTTGAGGATTCGATCCGCCGCGTGATTGCTGATGGCCGGATTACGCCCGATGAGATCAAGGATCTGCTCAGTCTTCAGCGCCGCTTGGGGCTTGAATTGGATAATGCGCCGCTCCTAGAGCGCGTCTTTGCGATGGCCGAGCAGAAGATCCATGCCATGATTTTGGAACGAGCCGCCTATCTTTCCAATAAGAAGATCGTTGAGGGGCTGAAACAGAACATTAGCGAGTTTAGCCTGCCGCGTGAGCGCACTGACCGTCTCTATGCGCTGCTTGATGAGCAGCATGCGATGGCCAAGTTGATGGTTGGCGAGTTGCCCATCCTGCAACCTTCGGTCACGCTCTATAAGAAAGAGATCTGTCACCTCGATATTCCAGCCTCTTTTTTGCCTGATGGCGCACCGGCAAAGGCTTCGGCGAGTGGCAAATTTTTGGTAACGAGTGAACGGGTGATGTTTCTGGGGCTTGAGAATCCCTTTGCGGCCACATGGCCAGAGATGAAGCATTGCAAGATGCACGCGCATGGCGTGATGCTGCGCTATAAGGCTACAGGTGGCGTGCTCTTCTGCCCCAACCCGCAGTATGTGGCCACCCTGATCATCGGGGCTAGCCACGTCTATAATCGTGCCCGTATGCCTGCGCCGAGCAATAAGCGTTTGCCCGATTTATCGAATGGGGTGGATTTGTAGCTACATCATCCCCTTCTCACCCGCACACCATGGACAATGCGCCTCCGGCCAACGACAATAGAGACTGAGTCGTTGTCTGTGGAGGGCTGGGGCATGCGTACATGGTGGCGGAAAGCGCGGCGCTGGCTGGGGCGGGCGATGGGTGGACTCGTGCTGCTCGTGCTGTTGGTGCTGGCCTTCTTCTGGTTCTCAACCCCCTTGCCCGACCCGAACCAGATTCGGTTGCAGACAAGCGTGGGCAATACGCGCATTCTGGATCGGGCGGGCCGCTTGATCTATGCAGTACCCGATCCGCTCACGGGTCGCCAGCAGCCAGTGGGGCTGAGCGAGATCCCCTTGGCGCTGCAACAGGCCACGATTGCGATTGAGGATGCCAGTTTCTATCAGAATCCCGGCCTCGATCTGCGCGGGATTGGCCGTGCTGCATGGACGAATCTCCAGCAGGGTGAGGTGGTCGCCGGTGGTTCAACCATCTCGCAGCAACTGGCGCGCACGATTCTGCTCGCGCCTCAGGATGCGCAGCGCCAGAGTCTGGTGCGGAAGCTGCGTGAGGCGGTGTTGGCGCTCAAACTGAATGCCCACTTTTCCAAGCCGGAGATCCTGGCCATGTATTTGAACCAGGTCTATTATGGCGGCTTGAGTTATGGGGTGGAAGCGGCAGCCCAGCGTATCTTTGGGAAGCCGGTGCGCGATCTGGATCTGGCCGAGGCGGCGTTGCTGGCCGGGTTGCCCCAGGCTCCCGGTCGCTATGATCCGCTGGTGCATCCCGATCTGGCCCGCGTGCGTCAGGCGCAGGTGTTGGCGGCGATGCAGCGGGTGGGTTTTATTGATGCGGCCACGCTGGAACAGGCGCAGGCCGAGCCGCTCCAGTTCCACGGCGCGGCCCCGGAGATGCGCGCTCCCCACGCGGTCATGTATGTGCTCGATCTGCTCACGGCTGAGTATGGCCCGGAGGTGGTGCTGCGTGGTGGCCTGACTGTCACAACGACGCTCGATCTGGCACTGCACGAGGAGGCCGAGGCGATCCTGCGCCGCCAACTGGCACATCTGAATACCCCGCAGGCGGGCGGCCCGCCGCATCAGGTGCAGAATGGGGCGGTGGTGGTGCTCGATCCCCACGATGGGGCGATTCTGGCGCTGGTGGGTAGCCCCAACTTCGCCGATGGCGCGATTGCGGGGCAGGTGAATGCTGCGCTGGCGCTGCGTCAGCCTGGTTCGGCGATTAAGCCACTCACCTATGCAGCCGCGCTGGAACGCGGGTGGACTCCGGCCAGCCTGATTCTGGATGTGCCGACCTCGTTTACGACCCGCGAGGGGCGGCCATATAGCCCAGAGAACTATGATGCGACCTTCCACGGCCCGCTGAGTCTGCGCACGGCTCTGGCCACTTCCTCGAATGTGGCGGCGGTGCGGGTGTTGGATCAGATCGGTATTCCGGCGCTGTTGGATATGGCCAACCGGGTTGGTCTGGAATCGTTGGGGCACGATTCGGCGCGTTATGGCCTCTCCCTGGCGTTGGGGAGTGGGGAGGTGCGGCCGTTGGAGTTGACGGCGGCATACTCCGCGTTGGCCAACGGTGGGATGCGGGTGACACCATATCTGATCCTGGCGGTTGAGGGTGCGCCGATACCCAGCCATCGCCCACCGACCCCGGCGCTCTCGCCCCAGGTGGCCTATCTGATTACGGACATCTTGGCGGATCGCTTTGCGCGTATGCGTGCCTTTGGTGCCCAGAGTGCGCTGGATCTGGATCGGCCTGCGGCGGTCAAAACGGGGACGACCAGCGATTGGCGCGATAACTGGACGTTGGGGTATACCCCGGATCGGGTGGTGGGGGTGTGGGTGGGGAATGCCGATGGGCGACCGATGCGGGATGTGAGTGGCATTACCGGGGCGGCCCCGATCTGGAATGCGGTGATGCGAGCGGCGCATCGGGGTTTGCCGATCCGTGAGTTTGTGCGCCCGGAGGGGATCGTTGAGGTGCGTATCTGTGCCGATAGTGGCATGTTGCCTAGCCCGTACTGCCCTGCTACGCGCCTGGAACGCTTTGTGGCCGGTACGGAGCCGCAGACGCCCGATACGAGCCATATTGCGGTGGCGGTGGATCGGTTGTTGGGCTGCCGCGCTCCGGCGGGCTACCCCGCCGAGCGCACTGTTACCCAGATCTTCTGGCTGGTGCCTCCAGAGGCCGAGGCGTGGGCGATAGAGCATGGCTTTCCTAGCCCGCCGCGCCGGGTCTGCCAGATGGCCGGGGATGTTTTGCCGGAACAACCTGATCCGCTGCCCACGTGGAACAGCGGCCCGGCGCTGGTGGTGCCTGCCGATGGCGCGGTCTACCAACTGAGTAGCGGGATTCCTGCCGAACGGCAGCAATTGTTGATTCAGGCGGTTGGTGATGGAACTAAAGGCCCCCTCTCTATCGTCATAGATGGAGAGCGCATTGCTGATCTGAGCGCGCCGCCCTACCGTGCCTTTTGGCAACTCACGCCGGGGGAACATACGGCATGGGTGGAGGTAGCGGGTGTGCGCAGTGGTGAGATAGGTTTTCGGGTTATAGAATAGATCGCGAGGGATTGGTATGAGCCGTTTTCGCTCGCTCCTCAGCGTTCGGGGTGGCATGATCGCTCTGGCGATCTTGGTTGTGGTTGGTCTGGCGGGTGGGGGCATTATGCTTGGCCCGCAGCTTCTGCGTGGCCCGCAGGTCTTGATCGTCACGCCGCCCGATGGGGCCGATCATGCGAACCCGCAGTCGCCGATTAGTATTCGTTTTGATCAGGCGGTGCAGCCCGCATCGCTCAATGCTGCCATTCAGTTTGAACCGGCTGCGCCCTTTACGGTGACGGTGGATGGGCCGGTGGTGACGATTCAGCCGACTGAGGGGCTGCATTATGGGGCTGATTATCGGTTGACGATTACCGGGCTTACTAATCAGTTTGGGCGTGCCATGGAGCAGCCGCTGACGCTGCGCTTTACCACGCAGCCCTATGTGGCGGTGGAGCGGGTGTTGCCCGATGCGAATGCCGAGGCGATTGCGCCTAATGCGCCACTGATTCTGGTCTTTGATGAGATGGTGGTACCGGCAGAGCAGGTGCGGGCGGCGGCGGAAGATCCGCGCCTGGTGGCCAATCTGCCCCACCCGTTGCAGATTGAGCCGCCGGTGGAGGGCGCGGGCCAGTGGCTTAGCCCGACGCGCTATAGCTTCGCACCAACCGGCGGTTGGGCGACGGCAACCACCTATACCGTTACGGTGCCGCAGCAGGTGAGCGCCGATGGTCTGGCGCGGATGGAGCAGACCTTTAGCTGGAGATTCAGTACCAAGGCCAGCCTCTTGGCGGCGACACGCCCCTTCGATCAGGAGCAGGAGGTAGCGCCCAATCGCCCGGTTGAGGTGCATCTGGCGCGGGGCGTGGATGTGGCTTCGGCGGCGGCCAACTTCATGCTGATTGATGTGATGTCGAACCAACCCGTGGCGGGGACGGTGGAGACCCAGGATGATCGCTTCATCTTCCGCCCTTCCCAGGCGCTGAACCGGGGTGGCCGTTACCAAGCGGTGCTGGCCTCCGGCGTGCAGGCGGCTAGTGGCAAGCCGATCAATACCGAGCCGCTGAGTTGGGAGTTTCAGGTGATTGGTGATCTGGCTATCGCCCAGGTCATCCCCGCCGCCGATACGACCGAGGTGGTGACGGCAACGCAGCAGATTGCGGTGCATTTCAACCATCCCGTCGTGCCGGTGGTGACGCCGAGCGAGCAGAATACGCTGCCCCAGCCACTCACGATTAGCCCGCCGGTGGCCGGAGTGGGGCGCTGGATTGATACGAGTACCTATATCATTTCGCCGACGACGTTTCTCGATCCAGCGACGCGCTATACGGTGAGTATTGCGGCGGGGCTGAATGATCAGACCGGCGGGACGTTGCGCGATGGGTTTAGTTGGAGCTTTACGACGGTTGCGCCGCTGGTGTATGGTTCGCTGCCACCCAGCGGGACGCGGTTTGCTGATCCGAATGCGGCGCTCAGTCTGGTCTTCAACCAGCCGATGGACATGGCCAGCCTGAATGGGGCGGTGCGCCTGCTCGACCCCAACGGGGTGAGCGTGCCCGGTCGTGTGGCTGTGGCCAGCAAACCGGCCTCGGTCTTCTACCAAGCTGGACAGGACTACAACAACCCCATGCGCAGCGGGTTTACGGTGACGTTCACCCCGGCGGCCCCGCTCACCCGTGGGCAGAGCTACACCCTGGTGGTGGGTACCGAGGCGCGGGCGGTGAATGGCGGGGCGGCGTTGGGCCAAGCCTATAGCGCCAGCTTTATCGTCGCGCCGCTCCCGGCGTTGCTGGAGAGCTACCCGCCCCAGGGCAATCAGCAGGTCAACCCGAATGACTCGCTCAGTCTCACCTTCACCACACCCATGGATTGGGCCTCGGTGGAGAAGAATCTGAGCATCCTGCCCAAACCGACCTCGGTCTATACGGGGACGTATGATAACCAGATCTACCTCTACTTCCCCTTGCAGGCCGAGAGCGACTATACGATTCGGGTGGGTGCGGCGGCCAAGGATACATACGGGGTGACGTTGGGCCAGGATGTGGTGCTGAATTTCCGTACTATGGCCATGCTGCCTTCGCTGACGATTGTGGGCAGCAACAGCATGATGACCTATAGCAGCTACGCGCCGGTGCGGGTGCCCATCCAGACGGTGAATACTGAGCAGGTGGAATATGCGCTCTATCGGGTGAGCCGTAGCGAGTTGGCGCAACTCATTCCGGCGACGCAGAATAGTGAGCAGTGGAACCAGTATAGCCCCAATGCAGCGGCGCAGATCCTGAGCAATACGCTGGCCCCCCAGGGGCCACGCAACCGGGTCAATCTGAGTCTGGTGGAGGTGGGGACGCTCGATCCTGGCCCCTATCTGTTGGAGGTGCGCGGGGCCAATCGGGTGGAGCGCCAACTGATGTTGGTAAGCCCCACCACACTGACGATCAAGCGCAGTGCGGATCGGCTCTTTGTCTGGGCAGTGGATCTGGCCAGTGGGAAGCCGACAACGAACCTGCCACTTCAGGTGAGCAGCATCTTCTATGGCGATAACCTGATGAAGTTGGGTGAGGTGGTGGATCTGGGGGCGACTGACGCCGAGGGTGTGCTGCGGGCCGATTTTGCCGCCGCTAGCCCCTATGATGCACTCTATGTCTGGACGGCGGAGGGCACCCCGTTTGCGTTCGGTTCGACCTTGTGGAGTGACGGGATCTCGCCTTGGAACTTCTCCCTGCCGGGCAACCAGGAGCAGGTGGTGGCGGTGGGCAATCTGAGTACGGATCGCCCGATCTACCGTCCGGGTGAACTTGTCCACATCAAGGGCGTGCTGCGCCTGAATGATGACGGACGCTACCGTGTACCAGGGAGTGACCAGCAGGCCAAGTTGATTGTCAGCGACTCGGATGGTAATCAGGTCTATTCGGGGACGTTAAGCCTGAGTGAGATGGGCACGTTTGACCTCGATCTGCCCTTGAGTGGCGATGCCCTGTTGGGAAGCTACTTTATGGGTGTGGAGTTAGAGGGTGAAATCACGGCCTATGTCACGTATGGCAGCTTTACGGTGGCCGAGTACCGCAAGCCGGTCTTTGAGATTACGGTGGATGCGGCGCGTGACGATCTGCTCGTGGGTGAGGCGCTGGAGGTAACGGCAACGGCGCGCTACTTTGCGGGTGGGGTGTTGGCGAATGCGCCGCTGCGCTGGCGCTTGTTGACGCGGCCCTACTACTTCAGTTCGGAGACCGCGCCCGATTATCAGTTTGAGAATCTGGACGATGCCTACGCCTTCTACCGCTGGTTCGACACGGAACGTCCGGCGGCGGGTGAGATGCTGGCTGAAGGTACGGCGACCACCGATGCGCAGGGGCGCTTTGTGCTGAAGCTGCCAGCCGGGACGGTGAAGGATCTGCACAGCCAGAATCTGACCGTGGATATTGAAGTGACCGATATTGACGGCCAGGTGATCGCGGCGCAGGGCGGCATGACGATGCACGCCGGAGCCTTCTATATTGGCCTGCGCCCGAATGGCTATGTGAGCCAGATCGGGCAGCCGCAGACGGTGGATCTGATCACCCTCGATCCGCAGGGTGCGCCGGTGGCCGGGCGCAGCGTCGAGGTGGGTATCTACCAGCGCGAGTGGTATAGCGTGCGCGAGCAAGGCCCAGACGGCCAGTTCTACTTCACCTCGGCCTATACCGATACGTTGACTCAGACCATCCCGACCACCACCGACGACAAGGGGCGTAGCCAGATCAGCTTCACCCCGCGTGAGGCGGGATCGTACCGCATCGGTGCGACGGGCAAGGATGATGGTGGGCGCACGGTGCAGTCGAGCGCGTTTGTCTGGGTGGCGGGCGGCGACGCCTTCTGGGGCATTAACGATAACAACCGGGTAGACCTGATTGCCGACCGCACGAGCTACAAGCCGGGTGACACGGCCAAGATCCTGGTAACGGCCCCGTACAAGGGCAGCACCGCCCTGCTGACTATCGAGCAGGCCCAGGTGATCTCGCACCGTATCATCACGCTCAGTGGCACCAGCGAACTGATCGAGGTGCCGATCAGTGCCGAGTATGCACCGAATGTCTACGTCTCGCTGGTGCTGATCACCCCGGCGGGTGACGGGACGAGCGCGGATGCGCCGGCCATCCCCGACATGCGAATGGGCCTCGTGAACCTGCCGGTCTCGACCGAGCAGCAGGAGTTGACGATCACGATCAGCCCCGATAAGAACGAGGTTGGCCCGCGTGATCGCGTCACCTACACGATCAGCACGCAGGACTACACTGGCCAGGGGGTACCAGCAGAGGTGACGCTGGCGCTGGTGGACAAGGCGATTCTGAGCCTGGCCAACGATCCTAATCCCAGTCTGCGCCAATCCTTCTACGAACGGCGGCCACTGGGCGTCTTCACCTCGCAGTCGCTGATCGCCTTGGGTGAGCGGGTAACAGCCGCCTTGGGTGATGCGGCCAAGGGAGGTGGTGGCGGCATGAGCGAGACTGCGCTGGTGCGGCGCGACTTCCCCGACACGGCCTACTGGAATGCGGCGCTCATGACCGGCGCGGACGGCACCGCCCAGATCAGCGTCACCCTGCCCGACAACCTGACCACCTGGCGCATGAGCGCACGCGGCATCACCAGCGCGACGCTGGTGGGGCAGACGAGCGCCGACATTGTGGCCACGCGCCCCTTGTTGGTGCGCGCCTCGCTGCCGCGCTTCCTCACCGATGGTGACGCGCCGACCTTGCAGGCGGTGGTGCAGAACAGCACCGCGAACCCGCTAGAAGCCACGGTGAGCCTGGGAGTGAGCGGGCCGATCAGCCTGCAAGACCCGGCCAGTCAGACGGTGAGTGTGGCGGCGAACGGCCAGACCCTGGTGCGTTGGCGCGCCACGGTGGCGGGCACGGGTGACGTAACCGTGCGGCTGAGTGTGGATGGCGGGGGGATGCAGGATGCCTTGGAGACCAGCCTGCCCGTGCAGCGCTACGAGACCCCCGAAGTGACCGCGAGTGCCGGACAGGTACTCGATCTCACCGTCGAGACACTGCGCCCACCGCCGGGAGACGCGAGTCGCGGTGAAGTGAGCCTCGAACTGGCCCCCTCGTTGGCGGCGGGCGTGCAGGGTGGCTTGGAGTACCTTCAGACCTTCCCCTACGCCTGTACCGAACAAGCGGTGAGCGCCTTCTTACCGAACGCCGTGACCTACCGCATCACCAAGGAGCTGGGAGTCGAGAACGCGGAGCTACGCGCCAACCTGAGTGCGCAGATCAGTACGGGGATGCAGCGGATTGCCCAGTTGCAGCACCTTGATGGTGGCTGGGGCTGGTGGGCGAATGATGCGAGTCACCCCTACATCACCGCGTATGTCATCCAGGGGCTACACGAAGCCGAGCGCGCCGGGTTCAGTGTGGATCAGAACGTGCTGAACCGTGGCATGGCCTACCTGAAGGAGTTCATGAACACGAACACCGGGCCTGAGCCAAGCAGCATGCTGCCCGACGCGAGCTGGCTCAACACCCGCGCCTACATCCTCTTCATCATGGCCGAGCGTGGGCAGGCGGATCGCGGGCGCAGCGTAGCGCTGTACGAGGAGCGCGCCAAGCTCGATCTGTTTGGGCGGGCCTATCTGCTGATGACGTTGCAGACCCTGGGCGATCAGGATCGTGCCCAGGCATTGGCGGATGAACTGAGCAGTGCGGCGATCATGCGCAGCACGGATGCGCACTGGGAGGAGGCGCGCGCCGACTACTGGACGATGGGCAGCGATGTGCGCACGACGGCACTCATGCTGCAAGCGCTGGTACGCACCCAGCCGGAGAGCATCCTGGTGCCCAACGTGGTGCGCTACCTGATGAGTCTGCGTGAGCATGGCCATTGGGCCAGCACCCAGGAGACCGCCGTGACGTTACTGGCACTCTCGGAATATCTAGGCCAGAGTGGCGAACTGGAGGCCAACTACAGCTACCGGGTGGCGTTGAACAACACCAGCCTACAAGAAGGGAGCGTAGATCGCAGCAACCTGAACACCCCGATTGAGATCCTGGTGAAGCTGACCGATCTGGCGCAGGGCAGCGACAGCCAGTTGAGCATCCAGCGTCAGGGCGGAGCGGGGCGTCTCTACTACACCCTGCGGATGCGCAGCTTTGCCGATGCGGCGAGCGTGCAGCCACTTGACCAGGGGGTGAGCGTGGCCCGCGAGTATGTGCTGGTGGACAGCGCTACGCTCAGCCCGACCGGGCAACTGACCAACCAGGCCAACCTGGGTGATCTGGTGCAGGTACGGATCAAACTGAACGTGCCGGAGGACATGCCCTACTTCATGGTCGAGGACATGCTGCCAGCGGGCTTAGAGGCACTCGACACCAGCCTGAAGACCAGCAGCGCAGCGGCGCGGGAGCCAGCCATGGCGGAGACAGACGGGACACTACCGGGGTGGTGGTACTTCGGGCGCAGCGAGATGCGTGACAACCGGGTGGCGCTCTTCGCCACCAACCTGCCACGGGGCAGCTACACCTACACCTACCTAGCGCGGGCGACGACACCGGGCATCTTCCAGGTATTGCCGACCACGGCAATGCGCACGTATGCCCCGGAGGTGTTCGGGCGTAGTGCGGGAGCGGAGTTCACGGTGGTTGTGCCGTAGGAGGTGCGACCCGGTTTTTTGCCGCAAAGAACGCGGAGGGACGCAGAGGGAGGGATGTATCTTGAAACCCATCCCTCTGCGTCCCTCTGCGTCCTCTACGGTTGATACGGGCACTAAAAAATGGTTTCGATCATTTTCTCACACAAGAGCAACAAATTGGTATGATCTCCGACGAAACAAAAATCAAGTACCCTGATTGTACTATAGGATTGCTACCCCGACAATCAATGGCTGTGCCAACCCCCAAGCCCCGCCCCCAACCGAGCGTGGTACAATAGCCCAAATACCAACCTTGATTCATGAAAGAATCTCGATATGCCGGCTGCAAACCCCTTTCATGGCCCCAACGCGGGCTATCTGATCGAGTTGTACGAGCGCTATTTGGCCGACCCCAGCGCGGTTGATGCCCAGACGCGTGCCTTCTTCGCCGAGTGGACGCCGCCCCCCGATGATCCCGATGTGGCCGCGCTTGTCGCCGCTACTGCCCAGCCGACACTCGATGCGACCCGTATTGTCGGCGCGGCGCGCCTGATCCGCTATATCCGCGAGCTTGGCCATACCGCCGCTCGGATTGACCCGCTTGGCTCTCCACCGCCCAGTGACCCCGGCTTGGAGATGGTGAATCATGGTGTCACCAAGGCCGATCTGGCGCAGTTGGCGGCTGAGATTGTGCGTGGCCCGATCTCGCGTGCGGTGGCCAATGCCGCTGATGGTGTCGAGCAGTTGCGCCAGGTCTACTCTGGCTCGATTGGCTATGAGACCGATCATATCCAAAACTTTGAGGAGCGTGAGTGGATTCGGCGCATGGCCGAGAGCCGTTTTTTCTTTGATAATTTTGATACTGAGCGCCAGCGCGAGTTGTTGGATCGCCTGAGTGAAGTTGAGGGTTTTGAGCGCTTTTTGCATAAGACGCTCCCCGGTCAGAAGCGCTTCTCGATTGAGGGTACCGATATGGCGGTGCCCGTTATTGATGCGATCATCCGTAATGCGGCCGCTGCGGGTACGCGTGAGGTGGTGATCGGCATGGCCCATCGTGGCCGCCTGAATGTTCTGGCCCATATTCTGGGTAAACCCTACTCGTCAATTCTGAGTGAGTTCCATACACCCGACTATAGTAAAGATACCTACACCGGCTGGACGGGCGATGTGAAGTATCACCTGGGGGCGCGCAAAGCCTACCGCGAGAGTGGTGTGATCGAGATGCCGATCACTATGGCTCCGAACCCCAGCCACTTGGAGTTTGTGAACCCGGTGATTGTCGGGCGCGCCCGCGCTGCGCAGGAGAAGCGTACCCGCCCCGGTTATCCCCAGCGCGATGAGAAGGAGTCGCTGGCGATTCTGGTGCATGGCGATGCGGCCTTCCCTGGCCAGGGTATTGTCGCCGAGACGCTCAATCTCTCCCGCCTGAAGGGCTATCATATCGGTGGTGCGATCCATGTTATTCTGAATAATCAGATCGGATTTACCACTGATTACCATGATTCACGTAGTACCCATTATGCCTCGGATCTGGCACGCGGCTTCGAGATCCCGATTGTGCATGTCAATGCCGATGAGCCGGAGGCGTGTATTGCGGCGGCCCGTATGGCCTGGGCCTACCGCGAGAAGTTCCAGAAGGATTTTCTGATCGATCTGGTGGGCTACCGGCGCTGGGGCCATAACGAGGGTGATGAGCCGGAGTTTACGCAGCCGCGTATGTATGAGAAGATCCGCAACCACCCCACCGTGCGCGAAATTTGGGCGCGCGAGTTGGAACGGCGCGGCGTGATTACGTCCAATGAGGCCCAGCGTATCTTCGATGAGGTGCAGAACCGTTTGCAGCAGGCGTTCGATACCGTGCGCGAGCGCCAACGCCTGAGTACTACGACACCGCCTGTCGCCTCTAAGAGCAGCGATAAGCCCAAACCGCGCCCCTCCGTCTATGCTAAGCCACTTACCCCCCAGCGCCTGATCGAGCTGAATGAGGCGCTGCTTGACCGCCCCGATGAGTTTACGCCGCACCCCAAGTTGGAGCGTATGCTGCAACGCCGCCGCCAGGCCATCCACGATCCTGCTGGGATTGAGTGGGCACATGCCGAGGCGTTGGCGTTTGCCGCCATCCTCGCCGATGGTACCCCCATCCGCCTGAGTGGCCAGGATAGTGAGCGCGGTACCTTCAGCCAACGCCACCTCGTGCTGCACGATGTGATGAGCGGTGAGCGCTTTGTTCCCCTGCACCATCTGCCCCAGGCGCGGGCGGCCTTTGCGGTCTATAATAGCCCGCTCTCCGAGGCGGCGGTGCTGGCCTTCGAGTATGGCTATAGCACCCACGCCCCCGGCACCATGGTGCTCTGGGAAGCCCAGTTTGGCGACTTCGCCAATGGTGCCCAGGTGATCATTGATCAGTTTATTGTTTCCGGGCGCGCCAAGTGGGGCCAAGATCCGGCGCTGGTGCTGCTCTTGCCGCACGGCTATGAGGGCCAGGGGCCGGAGCATTCGAGTGGTCGCTTGGAGCGTTTTTTGCAGCTCGCCGCAACCGATAATATCCGCGTGGCCAACTGTACGACCGCTGCCCAGTACTACCACCTGCTGCGCTACCAGGCCGCCTCGCTATCGGGCTACCCGCGCCCGCTGGTGGTACTCACCCCCAAGAGTCTGCTGCGCAACCCGCGTGCTAACTCGTCACTCAGTGATCTGAGCGACGAGACCTTCCAACCCGTCCTGACGCTGGGTAGCGCGGCCCCCAACCCGGCTGAGGTTGCACGCTTGGTGCTGTGTAGCGGCAAGGTGGCAGTGGATCTTATGGCCAGCGGCGAGCTTGAACGTGCCGGAGGCAGCGTGGATCTGCTGCGGGTCGAACTGCTCTACCCCTTCCCAGAGGAAGAACTGGCCGCCCTGCTTGCCCGCTACACCAACCTGCACGAAGTGATCTGGATGCAGGAAGAGCCGCAGAACATGGGCGCATGGAGCTACATTGCGCCCCGGCTGCGTGCGCTCCTGCCCGCTGACATGCCACTGCACTATGTCGGGCGCGGCGAGTCGGCCAGCCCGGCGGAGGGCTTGCATAGCCAGCACAGCATCGAGCAGAACCGTATCATCCGCACTGCCGTGCAGGGTGTGTCGGTTATTGTATGATGTTCGGCGGCGCAGCCGCCAAACATCATACAAAAGATTTTCGGGGGCGGCACAGCCGCCCCCGAACCCCCACCAGAGAGAGCATATCACATAGAAAGTAGCATCATGGCCTACGAGATCAAGGTTCCCGCCCTGGGTGAATCGATAGTCGAGGCGACCGTCGCCAAGTGGCTCAAGCGTGAAGGCGATCCGGTTGCGGCGGGTGAGGCGGTAGCGGAGTTGGAGACCGATAAGGTGAATCTCGAAGTGGCCTCGGATCATGCCGGGGTGTTGGCGTCCATCCTGCGTGGCGAGGGTGAAACGGTGGCCATCGGTGATGTGTTGGCGACTGTGGGCGATGCGGCTGGGGTGGTCGTGGCCCCGGCCCCGGCTCCAGCCGTAGTGACGGCATCCGCCCCAACTCCGGCTCCTGCCGCGTCCCCGGCTCCTGTTGCGGCTACCCCGGTGGCGCAGCGCGTCGCCGCCGAGCATGCGCTCGATCTGCGGGGTGTGGCGGGCAGCGGCGCGGATGGCCGGGTGACCAAGGAGGATGTGTTGAAGGCGGTAGCGCCCGCGCCAGCGCCGGTAGCGCCCGCGCCAGCGCCCGCGCCAGCGCCGGTAGCGCCCGCGCCAGCGCCGGTAGCGCCCGCGCCAGCGCCGGTAGCGCCCGCACCAGCGCCGGTGGCCCCCAAACCTGCGCCGGTGGCCCCGGTTGCGGCGACCCCCAGTGGCCGCCCCGAAGAGCGCCAGCGACTCAGCCGCCGCCGCCTCACCATTGCGCGGCGCTTAGTCGAGGCCCAGCAGAACGCCGCCATCCTCACCACCTTCAACGAGATTGACATGAGCGCGGTGATGGATCTGCGCAAGCGGCGCAAAGATGGCTTCAAAGAACGCACCGGCGTCAACCTGGGCTTCATGTCCTTCTTCACCCGTGCGGTGATCGGGGCACTCAAAGCCTACCCCATCGTCAATGCCGAAATCCAGGGCGACGAAGTGGTGCTCAAGCACTACTACGACATCGGGATCGCCGTAGGGGTAGACGAGGGCCTCGTGGTGCCGGTGGTGCGCGACGCCGACCGCAAGAGTTTTGCCGCGCTCGAACGCGAAATCGGCGAACTGGCCGGGAAGGCGCGGGCCGGAACGCTCAGCCTCGCCGAGTTGCAAGGCGGCACCTTCACCATCACCAACGGCGGGGTGTACGGGTCGCTCATGTCCACCCCCATCCTCAACACACCTCAGGTTGGAATCTTAGGGATGCACAAGATCGAAGAGCGCCCGGTCGTCGTGGGTGGGCAGATCGTTATTCGCCCGATGATGTACGTGGCCTTCTCGTATGATCACCGCCTGATTGATGGCAGCACTTCGGTACGCTTCCTCGTTCGCATCAAAGAATTGATCGAAGATCCCGAAGCGCTGTTATTGGAGGGGTAGGGGGAATGTGTGGCTTCGACAAGCTCAGCCAGCACGCCGCTGGCTGAGCTTGTCGAAGCCAGCACTACTCCGCCGGCATCCGATGGCGCGCCTTCTCAAACTTCTCGCGGGCGCGGCGGGCCAGGGCTAGGGCGCGGCGCTCACCGTGCTTGGCGATGGAGTAGGATGTGCGCCGGATACGGTTGCCATCACGCCAGGTAGCCTCGTACACCTCGCGGCCATCCTTCACCGTGCGCCGCACGCCCACGATCCCGGTACTGGTGCGCGAGACGCCGATCACCTGGCGCTCGGTGCGCGGCTTACCCAACTCGCGCTCTGCCGCGTTGCGCCAATCCAGTGCTGCGCTTAGCGCCGCCAGACGATCCCCATACACCGAATCGGAAAAGAACTTGCTGCGGCGCTGCTTGTTCCAGGTGACGCGCACAAAATAGCCAAAGGTGCGCTTGGCCGGGTGATCAATGCGCGTAATCCCCTTGTGTTTCGTCGTTTTTGGCCGCAGACGTACCGGGAGCGTTTTGGGATCAGGCATCGCGGTCGCCCGCAACGCTGCTAGAGCCTCATCCTGGCTGGTGGTGTTGCGCTCAGCCAAAAGGCTGGCTAACATCTCATCGGCAACCAGTGGTGGTGGCTCGTAACGTAGCGCAGCCAAATGATCATCAACCATGCACGGGGTGATCGTGGCTTCACCATGGGAAGGCAGGGACGTAGCAAACTGCTCATCCATTGTGGCACTACTCCTGTTGGGTGAAAATTTGAGGTATCAACCAGATTTCTGGGCGTAGGATACCATAGATTGGTCAAATGCACAAGTTTTGCAAAGTTGTTGTTCATTAATTATTTGATAACCATTTGGGATGTTATCATAGGCATGCCATGTTGGGGCTATGCCCCAAACCCATCGTTTTGCTGGTGTGGTTGGCCGCGAAGCGGCCAACCACACCAGCAAAATACTCTTTTTCATGGGGGCCACAGGCCCCCACACCCCTGCTACGGACTTAGCTTGAGCGCTCACAAAAATGAAGGAATCCCCATGCCACAACTGATCACTATCTTTCTGAATGTCCTGGCCCCCGTCTTTCTGCTGGTACTCACCGGCTATCTAGCTGGGCCGCGCCTACAATTGGAAGCGCGCACCCTTTCACGGCTGGCCTACTTCATTCTTACCCCGGCCTTCGTCTTCAACGTCCTCAGCCAGACGCGCATCGAGTTGGGTTTGGCCGGGCGTATGATCAGCTTCATCACGCTTGTCTACCTCGGCTCGGTTATGGTGGCCTTCGTAGTCGCCCGCCTGCTGCGGCGCTCTCAGGCCATGACATCGGCCTATGTGATGATCGCGGTCTTTGGGAATGTCGGCAATTTCGGTTTGCCGATCATCCAGTTTGCCACTGGCCCAGAGGCATTGGGGATAGCCACGATCTACTTCTTGGCCAATCTGGTACTGGCCTTTATCGTTTGTGTGGCGGCGGCGAATGTGAGCCGGGGCTTCAATCTGGCCATGGTCGGGCAGGTTTTTCGCACCCCGGCGCTGATTGCTATTGTTCCCGCCCTGCTGGTGAATGCTGCTAACATTCAGTTGCCCCCGGTCGTCGTGCGCCCACTCGACCTGCTCTCCGGGGCACTCATCCCGATCATGCTGCTGATTCTGGGCGTTCAGTTGGCCGGAGCCGGGAAGTTACGCTTTAGCCCTGATCTCTTTATCTCCAGCGCCATCCGCCTGATCAGTGGGCCGGTTTTTGCCTTCAGCCTGATCGGCTGGTTTGCGCTGCCCGATCTAGAGGCGACAGTGGGAATCTTGCAATCCAGTATGCCAGCAGCCATCTTAGTCAGTATCATTGCGCTAGAAAATGATCTTTTGCCGCAGTTTGTTACGACGACGGTGCTGTTTAGTAATCTGGTGAGTGTCTTTAGCCTTGCGGTGGTGTTGGTGTTGCTGTAGGATAATACACAACCCATTGCAAGTGGCGTATCAATCAACTATAATACCCCGCACGGATACTCATCCAAACCGATTCCCAGGAGTAGAATATGAAACGACGGGAGTTTCTTCGCGGTGCCGCTGCGGGCATCATGGGCGGGCTAGGGATGACACTGGCGGCGTGTTCCAATGCACCGGCGGCCTCGCCTACAGCGGGTACCGAGGCGACTACGGGCACTGCCACCGGCCCAACGGCGGTACAGTCGCAGGCTCCGGCTCAGAGTTCCTCATTGCCAGCCGTTGAGTGGCGTATGGGTACCAGTTGGCCAGTTGCGCTTGACACCATCTTTGGTGGTGTGACGCAGATGACCGACCGAATTGCTGAACTCAGCAACGGCATGTTCAAGATTACCCCCTTCCCAGCGGGTGAGCTTTTCCCCGGTACTGAGGTGATACAGAATGTGTCGCAGGGTGCGGTTGAGATCGGCCATAGCGCCCTCTACTACTATATGGGTCTCAACCCAGCCTTTGCAATTGGTACAACCCTTCCGTTTGGCCTCACTGCCCAGCAGCACAACTCGTGGCTCTACTATGGTGGCGGTAATGAAGCTATGGATAAGGTTGGTGTTGATTTCAATATCACCATGTTCCCGGCGGGGAATACCGCTGCGCAGATGGGTGGCTGGTTCCGCAAGGAGATCAACACTGTTGCGGATATGAATGGCCTCAAGATGCGCATCCCTGGCCTGGGTGGCAAGGTGATGGAGCGCCTAGGGGTTGTGACACAGACTATTGCTGCCGGTGAGATCTTCCAGTCGCTTTCGACGGGGGCGATTGATGCTGCCGAATGGGTTGGCCCCTATGATGATGAGAAGCTCGGCCTGCCCGATGCCGCGCAGTACTACTACTCGCCCGGTTGGTGGGAACCCGGCCCAGCGCTGCATACTATCGTTAATAGCGATGCCTTCAATACGCTTCCCAAGGAGTACCAAACCTATATGCGTTTGGCTTCGCTGGAACTGAATTTGAGTATGATGGCGAGGTATGATGCGCTCAATAATGATGCTCTTGAGCGTATCCTGAGTGGCGGGAAGGTCGAGTGGAAGGTCTATAGCGATGAGATCATGGTAGCTGCCCAGAAGGCCGCTTTTGAGATCTATGCTGAGACTTCAGCCGCAACGCCGATCTTCAAGGAGATCTTCGATCAGTGGATCCTGTTCCGCAAGAAGGTGCAGAAGTGGCATCATGTGAATGAGTTGCCCTTCAACAACTTCGTCAAGAACTACCCCGTCTAGAAACAGAGCGCTTTGTAGGGGCGCGTCGCGCCCCTACAAGCGTCACCTTCAAAGTCCCCACCCAGCCTTGTGCTACCTTCCGTATGAGATCGAGGGCAGGAACGTCACTAAGGCAGGGATGAGAATCACCAACACCAAGACCGTGAGTTGGATCAGAATGAAGGGCACTGCACCGCGATAGATATTGCCGGTGGTAATCTCTGGTGGAGCTACCCCGCGCAGGTAGAAGAGTGCAAAGCCGAAGGGCGGTGTCAGGAACGAGGTCTGCAAGTTGGCCCCCAGAATCACCCCGTACCAGATCATATCAATCCCCAATGCCTGTGCCACCGGCACAAAGAGCGGGATGACAATAAAGCAGATCTCGAAGAAGTCAATAAAGAAACCGAGGAAGAAGACGATCAGCATGCTGACGATCATGAAACCCCAGTAACCGCCGGGCAAGTTGGCCATAATATCAAAGACGAACTTGTCCCCACTGAGGGCGCGAAAGACCAACGAGAAGGTGGTGGAGCCGATGAGGATGAAGACCACCATCGTGGTGACGCGCATAGTCGTATCGGCAACCTCGCGAAAGGTCTTGAGTGACAAGCGCCGATTGGCGAAGGCCAGGAATGTGGCCCCCAACGCCCCTACCGCCCCGGCCTCAGTGGCGGTGGCGAGGCCAAAAAAGATGCTGCCCAGCACCGCCAGAATGAGGAAGAGCGGCGGCACCATCACCTTCAACACCTTCTGGGCCAGCGGCCAGCCGCTCAGGGTGCGCGCCGAGAGAGGCAAGGCCGGAGCTACATCGGGTTTGATCAGCGCAATGATATAGCAATAGAAGGCCAGGGCTGCGGCCAAGAGCAAGCCCGGAATGAGCGAGCCAATAAAGAGTTTTCCCACCGATACGCCCAACTGATCGCCCAGCACAATCAGCACCACCGAGGGCGGAATGATCTGGCCCAACGTGCCAGAGGCGCAGATGACCCCACAGGCCAGATCCTTGTTGTAGTTGTAGCGCAGCATAATCGGCAGCGAGATCATCCCCATGGCCACCACGGTTGCTGCCACCACCCCGGTCGTCGCTGCCAGCAAGGCCCCCACGATCACTACTGCAATCGCCAAACCACCCCGTAATGGCCCGAAGAGGATACCCATGGTTTCGAGGAGGTCTTCGGCGAGGCCCGATTTCTCTAACATCGAACCGAGGAAGATAAAGTAGGGGATGGCGAGCATGGTAAAGTTGGAGGCGATCCCGAAGACCCGTGAGGGCATGGTGCGGATGAGGATGGGGTCGAAAATATCGAGTGCCACGCCGATCAGGCCGAAGAGCATTCCCACCGCCGCCAACGAGAAGGCCACCGGGTAGCCCAGGCTCAGAATAATCAGCGCTCCCAGAAACATCGCCGGACCGAGCCACTCGTACATGCGAACCTCCGTTACATTGCAGCTTCGTGTTCTTCGACGAGGGCGCTTGGATCGGCTTTTTCGCGCAGAATCGCAATGCTCTTAATCGCCTCCGAAATGCCCTGAATAATTAACAAGACGGGACTGATCAGCAGAAAGGTCTTCAGTGGGGCACGCGGTAGGCCACCCGGATCGGGTGACATTTCCCAGGGGATCTGGCGGCCATTGGGCAAGAAGCCCCAGGCTTGATGCACCGTGGAGTAGGAGAAGTAGATGAAGAGTACACAGAAGGGGAGTAAGAAAAAGAGGGTTCCTAGCAGATTCGTTAATGCTTTACGTTTGGGTGTCCAATTGCCATACAAGACATCCACCCGTACATGTTCACCGTGTTTGAGCGCGTAGGCTGCCCCAAGGAAGAAGATGATGGCGAAGAGGTACCACTGGGCCTCAATAAAAAAGTTGGAGCCGAGCGGTTTGCCAATTGCGCGCCCGATGTAGCGGTTAAAGACGTTCCAAACCCCAACTCCTACCACAAGTGGTACAAGCCATAAGGTGATTCGACCGACCACCTCGGTAAAGGCGTCAATCACCTTCGAGAGACGCAGCAATCCTTCCACGCGGCTACCTCCGTATAGTTGCTTGGTTGCTGGTGGCAACACGAAGAGGCAGCATTGCTGCCTCTTCATGCTATTTGGGGCAACTGCTCGTTAGCCCACAACCTCGATATTCTCCAACCCACCATAGATCGTCCACCAGGGCTTGGCACCCTTGGCGATGACCTCGTTGAGTGCGGTGATGTTGGCGACGCCGCGATCCTCCAGCCACTCCTCCAGGGCCGCCAACCCCTTCTCACCATAGATCGGAATGCCGTCCTGCCAGGTGGCGCGCCCACACAGCACGCCGGAGAAGGGTGCCCCCGCCTGCGCTGCCAACTCCAGCGTGTCGCGGAAGACCTCGTCGGTGACACCGGCGCTTAGGTAGATGAAGGGCTTGGTCGCGGCGGCAGCAGCCGTCTCGAAGTGCTGCTTGGCCTCCTCGATGGTGTAGGCGCACTGCCCACCATACACCTTCATGCCCTCGACGAACTTGACGTTTACTGGTACCTCGACCTTGAGTACGTCTACGCCGTAGCGCGGCTTGGAGAACTCGGCCATGTAGGCGGTGACATACTTCGGCTTGACCTGGGCGAACTCGAACGACTTCTCATCGCCAATCGCATCGTCGTAGGCCAGCGGCTCAAGGAAGAAGGGCTTATCAATGGCGGCACACTCGGCACCAATGCGCTCGATGAAGGCGTGCTTGACCTCATTGACCGCCGCATCATCAAAGGGGTTGTAGTAGAGCAGGATCTTGATTGCGTCAGCACCCGCCTCGGCCAGACGGCGCACACTCCATGTGCTCAGCAGATCGGGCAGCCGACCCTTGACGGTCGCATCATAGCCAGTCTTCTCGTAGGCCAACAACACGCCGGTGCCGGGGGCGCGCTGCTCAATCGCGGGCAGGCCATACTCCGGGTCCATCAGGATGGCACTAGAGTGCTTGGTCAGAATCCGGGTCACGGCCGTCTTGAACTCGGTCAGGGCCGCATTATCCACCTCAGCGCCACGCGCCTTGGCGATAGCCTTCTTCAATGAACCACGCTGATCCATCGCCGCTGCGGCAATGATGCCGTTGGCATCGGCGCACGCCTGGATACCCTCAAACTTGCCTTTGCTGATCTGCACCTTGGCCATGTAGATTGCTCCTTCTCCTACTACCAACAGGGTTTATCTTGTATCGGTTACGACCCTGTTCATTGCAGATTATACACGAATCAGGCGCTTGTATGGGCATGATCGAGCTGAAGTACCAGCGTCTCGAAGAGATCGCTCTCGGTAATTATACCTATAACCCGGTTTTGATCATCCACTACGGGTAGCCCGCCGATCTTGTTCTCGATCATCAACAATGCCGCTTCGCGCAAGCCCGTCTCTGGGGTGATGGCCATCGGGTTGGTGGTCATCACTTCATAGACCTTGACTTGACGTAACGCTTGGGCAATGTCGAGCGGATCGAGGCCCGCAACGCGCATAATATCGGCCCCCCGAATATCGCCCTGGGTGATCATGCCGCGCAGTTCGCCGGTGTCAATCACCACCGGCAGCCGCCGGACATCATGCTCGCGCATCATGGCGAGGGCGTCGCTGAGGGGAGCGGCAAGGTTGATCGTGACCGCCGGGGTGCGCATCCAGTAGCGGACTTCTTGCTCGACGGGAACCCTCGACGCGGTGGTATCAGTAGGTAACGTCGTTGTCATGATCAGCCTCCTTGCTGTCGTGATACCGCTATCTCGTCGCCGTGTCTATGTGTATCATACCGCGTTCCACTGCCGGGGGACAGAGGATTCCGCTTACGCGTGGTAGTTATTCGGCAACGCCTGGGGGTGTCAGTGCATGGGCAAAGTCCTTGGGGCTACGCCCCAAACCCTAATTTTTGGTGGTGTTTGGCGGCGTAGCCGCCAAACACCACCAAAAAAAGATCTTCGGGGGCGGCTAGCCGCCCCCGAACCCCCACCGGAGGTGACTTTGCACATGCCCTACCCCTTGGGGTACAATGCCTGCAATGGTGCGCATAACGGGAGGCGTGATGCTGCAAGGCTATACCCATCTGATCCGGCGCTGCGGGCTGCTGCTGCTCATGCTGCTGCTCGCTGCCTGTACGCTCGCACCCTCAGCAGCGGCTACGACCCCTTCTACCATCCCAACCCTACCCCGTTCTGGCATTGCCACCTATTCCTATGAAGTAGTGCAACACTTCCCCCACGACTCCTCCGCCTGGACACAGGGGCTTGTGGTGAACGGTGCGGATACCTTCTATGAGAGTACCGGCGATTATGTCAATTCTTCGTTGCGTGAGGTGCGTATCGCTACGGGCGAGGTGCTGCGCAAAATCAGTCTGCCCACCTCCGATCTCTATGGCGAGGGCATTGCGGTGGTGGGTGATACCATCTTCATGCTCACCTGGCAGAACTGCCGGGGCCTCATGTTTAACCGTCACAACTTCACCCTCTTAGGGGAATTTTCCTACCCCCAGGCCAACGGGACATGCGCCATGCAGGGCTGGGGTTTGACCTATGATGGCCAGTATTTGATCATGAGTGATGGCACCGACCGTCTCTCGTTTGTTGATCCCCAGAAGACGCTTGATACTGGCCAACTGGCAATTGTGCGCCAGATCCAGGTGACGCGTCAGGGTACTCCCGTGCCAAGACTCAATGAACTGGAGTATATCCACGGCACGGTCTGGGCGAATATCTGGTACACGGACGAGATCGTGCAGATTGATCCTGCCACGGGCGAGGTGATCGGTACGGTCAATCTGGCTGGGTTGCTCACACCAGAAGAGCGTTTCGCAGCCGATGTTCTCAATGGGATTGCCTATGATGCCGAGCATGACCGGCTCTTTGTTACGGGTAAACACTGGCCATATCTCTTTGAGATCCGCCTGATTCCACCGCTGGCTTTTCTGTATGATCAATACTTGCCATTAGTGTTCGGTTAGGGCAATACCGCAGAAGTAACACGGTGTGGGATCTTGTCATTCCGAGCGTAGCGAGGAATCCCGACCGAGACCCTTCGCTGCGCTCAGGGTGACAGCATTACTTCTGCTCTACTACTAAAAAGGCTTCATTGTTGATGCGTAGCTCTATCTTCTCTATCCTCGTTCTACTCGTGCTGGTTGGTTGCGCAACCCCGCCACCACCGGCAACCCCTTCACCCCTGCCTAACCCTACGACGAGCGCCGTCGTGGTTCCTACTGATGTCGGTACTGCCGATAGTGAGGAGAATCGTGTGACGACTGCAAGTGGCCTGACCTATATCGAAGTGACGCCCGGTACTGGGCCGCTGCCCAAGCCCGGTGAGGTGGTGGCGGTGCATTACCGTGGTACCCTGGAAGACGGGACGGTTTTTGATAGCTCCTATGAACGGGGTGAACCGATCAGCTTTACTCTTGGCCAGCAGATGGTGATCGCCGGTTGGGATGAGGGCATCGCCATGATGCACGCGGGTGGCAAGGCCAAGTTGATCATTCCCCCCGATCTTGGTTATGGCGCACGCGGCTATCCGCCGGTCATCCCCGCCAATGCCACGCTCACCTTCGAGGTGGAACTGATCGGTATTCTCCCCGGCCCGCCCGAAGCACCTACTACGGTGGAAGAATCACAGTACACCACCACCCCCACCGGGCTACAGTACTATGACATGCAGGTCGGCACTGGGGCTGAGGCCACCGTCGGTAAGACGGTCGAAGTTCACTATACTGGCTGGCTGACTGATGGTACCATGTTCGATAGCTCCCTTAGCCGGGGCGAAACGTTTATGTTCCAGGTTGGTGCCGGGCGTGTCATTAAGGGTTGGGATGAGGGAGTCGCGGGCATGCGCGTAGGTGGCCAGCGCCAACTGCGGGTTCCGGCCAGCCTGGGCTATGGCGCACGCGGCTATCCGCCGGTGATCCCTGCCAATGCGACGCTGATCTTTGAAGTTGAGTTGGTGGAAGTGAAGTAATGCAAGACCTAGCACGCGGCCCACACATCAGTCATCTTGATAATACACCCACCCGCATTGAGCTGCGCTGGTCGGCGGTGGTGATCGGCATGGTGGTGGGCCTGCTGCTCGGTGTACTCTTCATGCCAGGGGTGACGCTGGAACAGATCCTCTATTTGGCACTGCATGGCATCTGCGCCCAGACCCATAACTTGGTAGTGGGAGGCTTCCAGTTCCCGCTCTGTGCGCGTGATAGTGGCATGTATCTGAGCTACCTCGTCACACTCGGAGTGGTGGTTGCGCGTGGGCGCGGCTTGGCCGGGCGTCTGCCACCACTGCGCATCAGCCTGACGATCCTGCTGCTCTTTGTGATCATGGGTGTGGATGGGGTCAACTCGACACTGGCCGAGTTTGATTTTCCGCATGCCTACACCCCGCGTGATGATCTGCGGCTGGTGACGGGGATGGGGGCGGGGATCGGGTTGGCCCTGGTGGTATTGCTGGTGATCAACACTGCCCTGCGCCGCGATGTGCAGGATCAGTTGCACTCGCTGGGGACGTGGCGCGAGTTGGGGATGATCATCCTCATCAATGCGATCATCGTGGCGCTCATCTATACCAATCTGCTCATCGTGGCAGTGCCGCTGGCTCTGCTCTCCGCCGCAGCGGTGCTCCTCAACCTCGCTCTAGTGATGATGCTCATCCCCAGCCTCTTCTTGGGCCTGGGCGGGCGAGTTACGCGCACCACCCAACTGGCGCACCCGGCCTTCATCGGCTTGGTGCTGGGCCTCACCTTCCTGATCGCGCTGGCGCGCTACCGCATCTGGATGGAGGTGACGGGAGTGCTACCGCCGCCACTGGTGCCGTAACGGTTCACACCGCTGTACGTGCCACATCGGGGCGGTTGGTGATGATGCCAGAGACCCCGGCGGCATCCAGGCGCTGCATGAGCAGCGGGTCATCCACCGTCCAGACGTGAACTGCATAGCCAGCCCGGCGCACCAGCGGGATGATCGGCAACAGGCCGGGCAATTCGCACGAGGGGTGCCATGCCTGCACGCCCAAGTTTTTGAGCGCCAAGAAGGGCCAGAACTCGCGCAGCCGCGTGGCCGGATGGTAGGTGCGGGTACCCATGAGGTAACCACAGCGCAGTGTTGGATCGGCGTTGCGAACTTCATGCAGCGCGGCGGGCAGGAACGAAGAGATGATCGTCTGCTCGTGCATACCAAACTCGCGCAGCAATGCCGCGCAGCGCTGGCCAATCCCCGCCACCTTGAGTTCTACATTGAGGCCGATCCCGCAGCCACGCGCAAAATCGAGCGTCTCAGCCAGGGTGGGCATGCGCTCGCCACCAATATCGAGGCGGCGCAGCTCGGCGAGGCTGCACTGCGCCAGCGGGCGGCTGCGGCCATCCCAGCGCTCCGTCGTCGCATCATGAAAGACGACCAGCGCCCCATCGGCACTGATCTGCACATCCAACTCGATCATATCCGCGCCCTGGCGCTGCGCAAGATCGAAGGCGGCGAGGGTATTTTCAGGGGCGTAGGCCGAGGCACCACGGTGGGCAATAATCAGGGGCATAAGAAGGAGAAAACGCGATACCTGCTGCTGAAGAGCAGCAGGTATCACGTACTAAAGAAGATCTGGTTACGCCTCCACCGTTGCGGAGTCCAACTTGAGGTCCGTGTCGTGGATGGCCTCTGGGGTGAGCATTGGGGTGAGGATGCGCTGCATCGCCATGATGTGGGCGCAAGTCCCCCATGTGTGCGAGAAGGAGCATGTACACGTCCAGTGATTATCCTTCAGCTCAATCTCGTGCTCGCTATTCCCGCCGTTAAAATGGGCCTTCAAGTGGCTAAACTTGATCCGCTCCGGCTCCTCGGCATAGCGGCGGGCCTTCTCAACCTTCCCGATCAGATCTGAGTGCATGGGATACCTCCTACGGTAACGTCTGAACGGCTTCGTCCAGGAGCGATGTATTGCGGGGATGTTAAACAACAAGGGCGGCAACAGGCTAGAACCTGCGCCGCCCTTTAGGGGCTAGAGATTCGGTTGTAGACTTTTGCCCCCATGCCATACTCCGTTATCAAAAGGTTAAGGGGTGATTAAAGAAGTATGGGCATTATACGCTCTGGCATGGGGCCGCGTCAAGGGAAATATCGTTAACGTAGGACGGTCGCAATGTTACTAATGTGCTTACAACAAACCCTCAATGGGGCGAATCACCACCTGCCGGGCGGCCAGATCAAGATTGACCACAAACTCGCGCACCACAGGAATGAGCGCATCCGGCTGGCCGGGGCGGCTCACGATCAACACCTCGTGGACGCCGGTCTCGATAATCTCGCGCACCGTACCGATCTCCTGGTTAGCCTCAGTCAAGACCTGGAGACCGATCAGATCGTGCAGGTAGTACTCATCAGTACCGAGTGGGGCGGCATCGCTTTGGCGAATAAAGACCTCGCAACCGCGCAGTTCATCAACCGCCTCGCGGGTCTCAAGATCGCGCAGGGTCAGGATCAGTAGCCCCGGCTTATGTTCGTGGAGCTTGGTGAGGGTGTACGGAACCAGTTTTTTACCCACAAAGATCTCGCGCAGATTGCGGCGCAGGTAATCGGGACGGTCGGTAAACGACTTGAGCTTAACCTGGCCTTTGACCCCAAAGGGGCCAGCGATCACGCCAATCAGCAAGAGATCGTCGGGTGAAAGAGGAGTTTGCATGTCACACCAAGAGACGCCCCGAAGCGAGGCGTCTCTCCAGCTAGGGCGTCACTATCACTCAATGTCGATATGGACGCGTTTATTTTGGCGTGCCGCAGCGACGCCCATCAGGTCACGGATGGCCTTCGCGACGCGCCCACTACGCCCGATCACCTTGCCCGTCTCATCGGGGGCGACCGAGAGTTCGTAGGTTACGGTGAAGCGCCCAACGCGCTCCTTGATCTGCACCGCTTCGGGTGTATCGACTAGGCTACGGGCGATATAGTCGAGCAGATCTTTCATAAGCCAGCCTTACTTTGCAACCAGGGGGAGCAATGGTTGCCCCCGGCTTGCTTTAGCCTTCGACGGGAGCAGCCACGACCTTGCCATCCGCATCGAGGATGTTCTGCCGCTTGAGCAGGTTCACAACGGTGTCGCTGGGCTGGGCACCTACACCCAACCAGTAGCGGGCACGGTCGGCGTTGATCTCTAGCACCTTGGGGGTGCGGATCGGGTTATAGTGGCCGATAATCTCGATGAACTTGCCGTCGCGGGGTGAGCGCGAGTCGGCAACGACCAGACGATAGCTGGGCTGCTTGGTCTTGCCGGTGCGGCGAAGACGAATCTTAACCATGGATGTAAACTGCCTCCAGATCAATAGCGAAAGGCCATGTGCTGCTCGCGCCATGCTGTTCCGGCGCTTAACCTGTCTATCTTACCATATCTTGGCGATTCTGCGAATCGCTACTTGAGCATGCGCATCAGATCGTCGGGGTTGAGTGGTGGCCCACCGCCGCGACCACCGCGACCGCCTCGGCCCTTGCCGCCCATCTGTTTGCCCATCTGCTTCATCATGCGCTGCATCTGTTGGAACTGCTTGACCAGTTGCGAGACTTCTTGCACCGAAGTGCCGCTGCCCTTGGCGATGCGTTCGCGGCGGCTGCCCTTGATCAGTTCAGGGTTGCGCCGTTCTTCTATCGTCATCGAGAAGATGATCGCTTCGATCAGCTTGAGTTGCTTTTCACTGACCAGTTCTTCATCGCGGGCAAGCTGGCTTAGGCCAGGGATCATGCCGATGATCTGCTGGAGCGGGCCAAGTTTGCGCATCTGGTGCATGGCCGAGAGGAAGTCTTCAAAGTCGAACTTGCCTTTGCGCAGGCGCTTCTCCATGCGCTTGGCCTGTTCGGCATCGTACATCTCCTCAGCCTTCTCGATCAGCGAGAGCACATCGCCCATGCCGAGGATGCGCGAGGCCAAGCGATCCGGGTGGAAGGCTTCGAGGGTGTTGAGGTCAATTTTCTCGCCACTGGAGATGAACTTGATCGGCACGCCCGTGACCGAACGCACCGAGAGTGCTGCACCACCACGCGCATCACCATCCATCTTGGTCATCACCAAGCCGGTGACTTTGACACGCTGGTTGAAGGTCTCGGCGACGCGCACCGCCTCTTGGCCGGTCATCGCATCCACCACCAGCAGGCGCTCGATGGGCTGGACGCAGGCGTCAATATCTTCGAGTTCCTTCATCAACGGCTCGTCAATCTGGAGACGGCCCGCCGTATCCACAATGACGACGTTGTAGAGTTCCTTTTTGGCCAACTCGACGGCACGGGTGGCGATTTCGGGCGGATGCTTGGAATTCGGCTCGCTATAGACCGTAATACCGAGTTGCTTACCCAGCGACTCAAGCTGGGTGATCGCAGCGGGCCGGTAGATGTCACACGCCGCCAACAAGACGCGCCGCCCCTTCTTGCGCAGATGGAGGGCTAACTTGGCCGAGAGGGTCGTCTTTCCTGTGCCTTGCAAACCCACCAGCATGATCACCGTGGGGCCAGGCCGCGATTCTTGCAGGGGAACATTATCGGTACCGAGCAGATTGATCAGCTCTTGGTGAACGATCTTGACCACCTGCTGGTGGGGGGTGAGGCTCTTGGTCACTTCCTCACCAATCGCCTGCTCTGTCACCTTAGCAACAAAGTCCTTCACCACCTTAAAGTTGACATCAGCTTCCAGCAGGGCTAGGCGCACCTGCTTCATCGCCTCACGGACATCATCTTCGGTGAGTTTGCCCTTGCTGCCTAATTTCTGAAAGACCGTTTGCAGCCGGTCGGAGAGACTCTCAAACATGATCGCGCTCGTTTCGCTGGAGGATCGCCGCTACATCCCTGCCATTGTACCGGGCAAGATGGGGCGAGTCAAATACATCTC
>NZ_GL501404.1:2240123-2269191 GCF_000152145.1 Oscillochloris trichoides DG-6 | reverse complement strand
GATTCTCAATCTGAGGGAGTAATCTGGGCTACGACCAACTGAATCGCCTGGCTACGTGAGCGCACCAGGGTTTCGATCTCATCAATCAGGGTGGTGAGGCGGCGATAGTCGCGGCGCAGCGCCTGTTCTTCGGCCCGATCAAGTGGCATCGGGGGCCGATTGGCGCTGATCCATTCGTCGAAACACTCACTGGTTGTGAGCGCTTCAAGACTGCTGTAGCGGCTCAAACCGCGCCAGATCTGGGCAGCACTATCGGTTAGCAGACGCACACTGTCAATGGCCATCGTGTTGGAGTGTCGGTTGTAGCGGAAGAACACTATTTGCGCCATGGCGCACAAGTATGGTAGCAGAGGTTCGCCCCAAGTGGTATCGGTCTGGAGTTCGAGTTTCGGATCGGGCGAGGGTTGCAGAAGCTGCCCCTGCACCCTAGGCGATTTTTGGTATAATTCATATAGACCTGTGTCGTGTATCCCCATGCTGTACAGGGTTTATACTGATACACACCCAGGATGCTTCTCGGAAAGGTGACGATGGCGGATCTATGTCCGATTCTTTGACGATACCACCGGCTCAGCCGGCCCCTTCTCCACCTCCCCAGCCGGTGATGCCGCCGCCGTTTGATCCGCGTCAGCGGTTCTTGCGCGTCTCGCTCTTCTTCCTTGGGGTCGTGATCCATATCTATGTGTGGGACATCTTCCTCCAGCGTTTTGCGCTGGCGCGTTGGTATGTGCGCCGCACGCAGATCCGGCGCTGGAAGGCGATTGCACGCAATTTCCGTAAGATGGCGCTTGCTCTGGGGGGCATGCAGATCAAGTTGGGCCAGTTCCTCTCTTCGCGGGCCGATATTCTGCATGAATCGGTGCGGCGCGAACTGGCTGGCCTGCAAGATGAGGTGCCCCCTGCCCCGTCTGGCCATGTGCTGGAGGTGATCCTGGAGGATCTGGGGGCTTCGCCTGCTGAGATCTTCGCTACCTTTGAGCCAGAGGCGGTTGCGGCGGCCTCACTCGGTCAGGTTCATTTTGCGACGCTGAAGGACGGGCGTGAGGTGGCGGTCAAGGTGCAACGCCCCTACATCCGGCGCATCGTGGAGGTGGATCTGAGTGCCGTCACCTGGGTGGTGCGCCTGATTAAGAACTATCCCCCCATCCGCCGCCGTGCCGATATGGAGGCGCTGCTGGCCGAGTTTGGGCGTGTGTTGGTTAATGAACTGGACTATATCAGCGAAGCGAAGAATGCTGAGACGTTTCGAGCCAACTTCGCCCAGGTTTCCGGGGTCTACTTCCCTGAGCCGATCATGGAACTGACCACCCGCCGGGTGCTGGTGATGGAGCGCATCAACGGGGTCAAGATCAATGATCTGAAGACGCTCAAAGAGGTGGGGGTCAGTAGCCTGGAGGTGGCGGCGCGCTTGAGCAACGTCTACCTGAAGCAGTTCTTTATTGATGGTGTCTTCCATGCTGATCCGCACCCCGGCAACCTCTTTGTGCGGGTTGAAGACGATCAGCCGATGGCGATCTACCATAATGGGCGCGTCTCGGATGAGGATTTGATCAGTGGGGCCTGGGTCTCGCACGCGCTGCCCGAATCACACATGCACAACGAGGATGCGGTGGGGGTACCCTTCACACTCATCTTTGTGGATTTTGGTATGGTGGGCCACTTGCCCCCACAGACGATGGACTCGCTGCGTAGCGGAGTGATCGGTCTGGCCACCAACGATGCCGAACGCATCGTAGATGCCTTCGAGAAGATGAACATGCTCCTGCCCGGAACCGACCGGCGGGTGATTGTGCGCGGCATCCAGGCGCTCTTGCGCCACTCGTTCAACCGTACCATGCGCGAGATGAACGAACTGGACATGGATGTTCTCTTTAGCGAGACACGCGAAATTGTCTATGATCTGCCCTTCCAGATTCCCCAGGATCTGCTCTACCTAGGGCGGGCCTTGAGTATGGTGGGCGGGTTGGCGACCGAGATCTGCCCCGATATTAACCTGTTTGATGAGTTGCTGCCCTTTGCCCAGATGATGCTCGAACGTGAGCAGAAGCAGGGTAACTGGGTGGAGCAGGCCCAGAAGGAACTGCTCGACATGGGCCAACTGCTGCTCAAACTCCCACGCCAGATGGATGCCTACTTGGCGGCGGCCAATCGCGGCGATCTGCAAACCCGCTCGGATACGGCGCGTCTCGAACGCAGTATGCGCCGGGTGGAACGCTCGAATGATCGGTTGGCAGGTGGAGTGATGGCGGCCAGCCTCTTCTTGGGCGGTGTGGAGTTGCGCACGCGGGGCTTGGAGAAGGAGGCCAGACGGGCGTGGTGGGGCGCAGTGGCGGCGGTATTCTGGACTTTTTGGCCACGGGGTGAGCGGTGAGTGTGGGCGCGCATCGCCAAGCTGCGTCCGTTATTGCTGCTGCTGCTGCTCGGCTTGGTGGCCGATGCTACCCGCTTACCACTTGGCCCGCGAGCGGCACTGCACCACGCCGACACGCTCTGGCAGCAGGGTCACTACTATGCTGCCCTCCAGATCTACCAACCGATTGATGTCCAGGCGGCCCCGCAGGCTGCCCTCCACCTCGGCATTCTGCGTCTGCAACGCGGCGAGTACTATCCAGCCGAGCGCGCCATTCGCGCCGCCATGCAGGTGGGCCTCGATCCTAACGACTACCACCTCGCTCTGCTCTACCTGGGCCAAGCCCTCGCCGCCACCGGGCGCAGCGAGTTGGCTCACGATACCTGGGCACTGATCGAGGATTGCCGTACCCCCTCGGCATGTCAGTACCGTGGCCCGGCCTATATTCTCCGTGCCGAAGAAGCGCTGCGCCACACCGATCTGATCGCCGCTGAGACGCAGTACCGCCGGAGTCTCGATCTGCCGCTGCCACCCGGCTGGGCTGCGCTGGCCCAGGCACGCTTGGCGCTGCTCACCGCCGACTATGATCCGAGTGCGGCGGCGGAGCTACTGCGTGGCCCGATCCCCCCGGCCCAACTCGATCTGCCCTGGGTTGCCCCACTCCTTCCCACGAGTGTACCCTGGCGCGAGCAACTGGAGCTTGCCTTGGGCGAAGCCGCCCCCATGCGTACCCAGCGTTTGGGCCAGATCTACCTCAACATGGGGTGGTATGCACTCGCGGAGACCCAGTTTCGCCAGGTACCACCAGGGCCACTGCAACGCGGGGCACGCATCTATGCGGCCTACGCCCACTGGCTGGGTGGAGATCGCGCTGTTGGTCAAGCCCAACTGGAAGCGATCATCGCCGCCAATCCCGACGATGCCCAGGCCCGTATGTTGCTGGCTATGGCCTATTTGGCCAACCAGGAGGATCAGGCTGCGCGGGCGCAACTCGATACGGTGGCCCAAATGACCGCTGGCGGGCCAGATCTGCTGGTGGCCTGGGCCAATTGGCATATTGCCCAGCATGCCTATCCAGAGGCGAGTAGTATGTACCAGTTGGCTGTGGCGCAGGCGCACCCCAATCAGCGCGGGCACTATGCCATGCTGGGGGCACAATTCCATCTCCGTACCACCTACGAGTTATGTCCCATGGGCTTGCCGTTGGCCGAGATCGCCGCCAAGGCCCGCCCCGAACAGCCCGCGACATTGACGCTGTTAGCGGCATACCAATACTATTGTGGTGAGATGGATCATGCGGTTATGAGCGCCCAACAAGCGCTGGATCGTGGTGCGGGCGCTGAAGCCGCCTACTATTTGGGGATGGCCTTGCGGGCGACGGGGCAGAACGAGGCGGGCCGTTTGGCCCTCATCCAAGCGGCGGATCGGGAACCGGCTTCGATCTGGCGCGAGCGCGCCGAGCAGGTGTTGGGGAGATAATTTCTGCTGCTGAAGCGCACGCTTTGCGTGCGCTTCAGCAGCAGAAAAACAATACCTCTACTCAAAATAGCCGTGCAACCGCCGCCCCAAGTGCGGGTCACGCAGCTTCCTGAGTGCCTCGCTCTCTAGTTGGCGTACTCGCTCACGCGTCAGACTGAGGCGCTGGCCGATCTGTTCGAGCGTCAGGGCGGTTTCGCCTTCGAGGCCGTAGCGCAGGTTGAGGATACTGCGCTCGCGCTGCGTCAGGTGAGACATCGCCTCACACAGATCGTCGCGCAGCAACCCGTGGGCGACATGATCTAGTGGGGTGGGTTCGAGCGGATCGGAGATGACCTCGGCCAGTGCGCCGGTACCATCATCGCTGTGGGTCTCGTCCAACGAGGCCGGGGTCAGTGCTGCCTGTTCGGCACGCGTCACCTGATCGGTCGTGATCCCCAACTCGTCGGCGACCTCTTCGGGGGTCGGGTCGCGGTCGAGGCGCTGGGTGAGGCGCTGGCGGGCGCGGGCCAGCCGCGAAAGCCGCTCGCCCAAGTGGACGGGCAGGCGCACGGTGCGCCCGTGGTCGGCAATGGCGCGCCCCACGCTCTGGCGAATCCAGTAGGTGGCATAGGTAGAAAACTTCAGCCCACGGCTCGGATCAAACTTATCCACGGCACGCATCAGGCCCAGGCTGCCCTCTTGGATCAGATCGAGCAGGCTCAGGCCATGGCCCTGGTAGCGGCGGGCAATACTGACCACCAAGCGCAGATTAGAATTGATTAACTGGGCACGTGCATTGGCTCCGGCATGAACCTGCTGCTCCAACCGCCAGCGCTCACTCGGTGTGAACGGGTGCTCATCGGCCAAGCGGCGGGCCGCTTCGCGTCCGGCCTCGATCTGAGCAGCAAGGTGCTGTTCCTGATCAAACGTGAGCAGGGGTTCATCACCGATCTCATTCAAATAGAGAATGATCGACTCGGTTGGCAGAGGAGTGGCAAATGCGGAGGTTGTCATTATATCTCTCCTTCTTGCGAGGTACTCAGGGGCGAATACCAGCAAACAAGGTGGCAGGAGGCGGCGGATACATCGGGTTATCTGAGGTTGAACCGCACATGATACGCAGTTCTCCCATCTAGTATGCCTGGAAGGAATAAGCATATTCTTAGGATAAGATGAGAGCCGGATGAGAAAGGCAGACGAAGCATGGAGTTGTTCAAAAGCCTCTATAATGGTCTCATGCTCTATCCTTTTGTAAAGAAGACCCTGCGCCATTGGGTATCTGTACGTATGTCGCCTCCTCGTCTTGCCTGGGCGCGTTACCTACCCGCTCTGCTCCTCTTTTTCATCTTGCTGGTGCTACTTCAGGTGGGTCTGCCCGCCCTAGGAGTGCCGTCCTACCTTCTGCCCACACCATCACGGGTGTGGGCACGCCTGACCGAGCCGGGAAGTGGCTTGGCGGGGCATTTGTGGGCCACCGCGCAGGCCGGGGTAGGTGGCTTGGTGCTGGGGAGCGTCGGCGGGGTGCTGCTGGCCATCCTCTTTGTTGCGATTCGCCCACTGGAACGCGCCTTCTACCCCTGGGTGCTGGTGTCGCAGACGCTGCCAAGCGCTGCGCTGGCCCCCTTGCTCGTGATCTGGCTGGGGAATGGCCTCGCGCCGCGCCTAGCCATGGCCGCGCTCTTCGCCTTCTTCCCGGTGCTGGTGAATACTACCCAGGGTTTGCGCCAGATCACGCCCGAACAGCGCGATCTCTTACACGCCTGGGGCGCTTCGTCGCTCCAGACCTTCCGTCTATTGCGCATACCTGCCGCGCTCCCGGCGCTCTTTGCCGGGTTGCGCATCGCGGCGACCCTGGCCGTGGTGGGGGCTATCGTGGGCGAGTTGGCGGGTTCAAGTGAAGGGCTGGGGTATGTGATCAGTATCGCTACCTACCACCTGCAAACCGACCGCGTCTTTGCGGCGGTGACGCTGGCCGCCGGTCTGAGTCTTCTACTCTCGGTACTTCTCCATATTGCTGAACGCCAGATTGTCTTCTGGCATACTGAAGGATGATCTTTGCTATGCGACTGCTGCGTCTTCTTGTGCTGATGGCTGCCGTAACTCTGGTCGGTTGTGCCCAATCTCCAGCTTCTTCCCCCACACCTGTCTCGTCCGAACCAGAGACGCGCCAGGTCTCGATGCGGCTGCAATGGTTCGCGCAGTACCAGTTTGCGGGCTACATTGTGGCCAAGGAGAAGGGCTACTATAGCGAGGCCGGACTGGATGTAACGCTCAACCCCGGCGGGCCGGATCTGGTGCCCCTGCCGCTGGTGGCCACCGGGCGCGATACATTCGGCAGCACCGGGGCGGATACGATCCTCACGGCGCGTGAGCAGGATATTGATGTGGTGGCGCTGGCCACTTGGTTCCAGGCCAGCCCAGTGGCCTTTATGGTGCATAGCGACTCGGACATCCACACGCCCCAAGATTTTCCCGGCCACACGGTCGGCATGTTCTATGGCGATAATGTAGAAACCGAGTACCGGGCGCTGTTGGCAGCCACCAAAGTGGATCGGGCGGGCATCACGGAGATCCCCGGCGATTACAGTCTAGCCCCCTTCTTGGAGCGCCGCGCCGATGTCTGGCCGGTCTATGCCACTGACCAGCCCAATATCGCCCGCCGCGAAGGGGCTGAAGTGCGCCTCATTCTCGCCCGTGACTACGGGGTGCAGTTGATGGGTGACGTGCTCTTCACCACCGCCGAATTTGCGCGCAACAATCCCAATACCGTGCGTGCCTTTGTGCAGGCCACGCTACGCGGCTGGCAAGAGGCCATCGCCCACCCGGAGGAGACAGTGGTGCTGGTGGCGCGCTACAACCCTGATCTCGATCCGGCCCAACTCAGCTTTGAGGCCCGCGAGACGATCACGCTGATGACCTATGGCCCCGGCGCGACCTGCCCCGGTTATAGCGTTCCGAGCCTGTGGGCGGCAGAAGCGAGCCAGTTGCAGGCGCTGGGTCTGCTCGCGCACAGCCCCGATCTGGAGTCCGCCATCTTCAACCAGCCCGTGCGGGAGTATTATGAGTCTCAGGGGGTAAGATGTGGGGAGTAGGGTTGTATTCTTGTGTACTTCTACGTATAATACGAGTACGTGAAAGGACAACATCAGTGAAACATACTTTTATTACCACAGATCCAACGATTATGATGGGAAAGCCAGTCATCACAGGAACTCGTATTACCGTTGAATCTCTTCTCGACCGTTTTGCAGCAGGCGAGACGATGAGCCAAATACTTGATTCCCATCCACGCCTTACTAAAGAGGCGATCTTTGCGGTCTTTGCCTTTGCCGCAGACATGCTTCGTTCGGATATTATTTACCCTATCTCGGATAAAGCCGCATGAATCTTCTTGCTGATGAAGGAATTGATAAGCACATCGTTGACCGTCTTCGTCAAGATGGTCATAGGGTGGTGTATATAGCCGAAGAACTACCAGGAATAACAGACGACGTGATTCTTGAGATGGCGAACCAGCAAGATGCCATTCTAGCAACGCGAGATAAAGACTTTGGAGAATTAGTCTACCGAATGAATCGAATTACACAAGGTGTGATTCTCGTTCGGTTAGACGGATTGCATCCCGATACCAAAGCAACCATTGTATCCGCCGCGATCATGGAACATGGAACAGAGATGATCGGCGCATTTACTGTTATTAGCCCAGGGAATATACGCATACGTAAAAGATTTGAATAAAGAAGCAGGTTGGGGCTTGCCCCAACCTGCTTCTTTATTTCTGCTTATACCAACGCCTCCAACTGATCCAACAACCCATCAAACGCATCCATCGCCGCCTGCACCGGCGCGGTGGTGGTCATATCCACGCCCGCTGCGCGTAGCAGATCAATCGAGGACTTGGAGGAGCCGCTGCTGAGGAAGCGCAGGTAGCGCTCAATCGCCGGTTGGCCCTCGTTGATGATCTGGCGGCTGAGTGCCAGCGCCGCCGAGAGGCCGGTGGCGTACTGGTAGACATAGTAGTTGTAGTAGAAGTGCGGGATGCGCGCCCACTCCCAACTAATCTCCTCATCCAGGGTTACAGCGGGGCCGTGGTAGGCGGCCACGAGATCATAGTAGCGCTGGCACAAGCCCTCAGTCGTGAGCGATTCGCCCGCCTCAATGCGGGTGTGCATGTCTAGCTCGAAGCTGGCAAACATGGTCTGGCGGAAGATCGTGGTGCGCACATCTTCAAGCTGGGTAACGAGCAGCCGCTTGCGCAGTTGCTCATCGTCGCGGTGGTTGAGCAGGTAGTGGGTCAGCAGGGTCTCGTTGAGGGTCGAGGCCACTTCGGCCACAAAGATGGTGTAGTTGCCATAGACGAAGGGCTGGGTTTTGCGCGTAAAGAAGGAGTGCATCGAGTGGCCCAGTTCGTGGGCCAGGGTGAAGACATCGTTGAGGCGATCCTGGTAGTTGAGCAGAATGTAGGGTGGGGTGCCATAGGAACCGCCGCTGTACGCCCCGCTGCGCTTGCCAACATTCTCATACACGTCAATCCAGCGGCTGCCGAAACTTTCCCGTAGCGCCTCGGCATAGTCGGAGCCGAGCGGGGCAAACGCGGCGAGCATGAGATCCTGGGCTTCGGCGTAGGGGATCTCCATCGGAACTTCAGGCACTGGCGAGGTGTAGAGATCGTACATCCGCAATTCATTGAGGTCCATCAGCTTTTTGCGGATGGCCATGTAGCGGTGCAGCTTGGGCAGATTGGCCTCAATGGTGCTGATCAGGTTGTGGTAGACCTCCAGCGGAATCTCGTTGGGCTTAAGCGCCGCTTCAAGGGCCGAGCTATAGTTGCGCAGCCGTGCTTCAAGCACGTGCGAGCGCACCGCCGTACTGAGTGTGGTCGCCAGGGTGTTGCGGAAGGGCTTATAGGCACTGTACATCCCCTTGAAGGCATCGTGGCGCACGCGGCGATTGTCACTCTCAAGGAAGCGCCCGTAGCGTGCGTGCGAGAGTTGCAGTGTTGCGCCCTGCTCATCATTAATGTTGGGGAAGACAATATCCGAGTCGTTGAGCATCCCAAAGATCTCATACGGCGCACGCGTGATGTCGCCAAACTGGGCCAGAATGCTCTCGACCTCAGCCGAACGAATATGGGCGCGCTGCTGATTCAGCTTGTTTAACTCGTAGGCATAGATCTGCAACCCCGGCTCAGATGCGATCCATCCGCTCAGGGTCGCTTCGGGAATCGCCAGGATCTCCGGCTCAACGAAGGCCAGCGCCGCCGAGATGCGCGCCGCAAACGAACCGGCACGATCATTCAGTGCCTGCCCAGTCGGGTTGGTGGAGTCCGAGTCCTTCAGTTGGTGGGCGTAGGTGTAGAGCGCCCACAGCCGCTGTCCAATCTCGTCACGCATGCGTAGGGCGGCCAGCAACTGCGCCGCTCCCTGGCTCAGCGTCCCCTCCAGGGTCGTAAATTGTTGGGCCAGTGTATCAATCGCGCTGAGTTCAGCTTCCCAAGCGGCGCTATCCGCAAAAACCAAGCTGAGATCCCAGGTATGTTCAGGCGCGACTTCATCGCGGCGGGGGAGCGCAACACTCATAGTGGGCGAGTCCTTTCTATTCCCGACAGAATTGAGCTGTTCAGAAAATTATACCCCACTCCCAGAAACGCCGCTGTTCTGTGCTATACTTGCCTGCGGTAGGAACCAATTATGGTAGGGTATGAGCGGTTTGAGGCAGCGCAACAGCATAGGCGTTCGGTTACGGAGGGCATCATCCTCGCTGGTACGCCATATCAACCGCAGAGGACACAGAGGTACGCAGAGGGATGGGCTTCGCGCTACCTGTGGTGACGATCTCTGATTCTTCCTCTGCGTTCCTTTGCGTCCTCTGCGGTCAAAAACCGGGGCGCAATACGATGCTTAATCGAACATCTATGCGATACAACCACCAAAACCACCACAAAACTGGGGTTTGGGGCTTGCCCCAACAATGCTACCCGTACCTGGGCGTAGTACACACAAGTATGGCTAACCCTGCGGAGGAATTATGTCGACATTGATCGAAGAGATTATTGCCCGTGAAGTACTCGACTCGCGTGGGAACCCGACGGTAGAGGTAGATGTCCGGCTGGAGAGTGGCGATGTCGGGCGGGCGATTGTGCCCAGTGGTGCCTCGACGGGTGCCCACGAGGCGTTGGAACTGCGCGACGGCGATAAGGCGCGTTATGGTGGCAAGGGCACGCTCAAGGCGGTGGGCTTTGTCAATACCGATATTGCTGAGGCGCTGGTTGGTCTTGATTCTGCCGATCAGGTGGGGATTGACCAGGAGTTGCTCGCCCTTGACGGTACCCCCAACAAGAGCAAGCTGGGTGCGAATGCCATCCTGGGCGTCTCGCTGGCCACCGCCAAGGCGGCGGCAGCGGCCTTCGGTCTGCCCCTCTACCGCTACCTGGGCGGGGTCTATGCCCACACCCTGCCGGTGCCCATGATGAACATCATGAATGGCGGCCAGCACGCCACGAACAGCACCGACTTCCAGGAGTTTATGATCATGCCCGTGGGGGCCGCGAGCTTCCGCGAGGGGCTGCGCTGGGGTGCCGAGATCTACCAGATGCTCAAGAAGGTGCTGCACGACCGCCACCTGGCTACGACGGTGGGTGATGAGGGCGGTTTTGCGCCTAGCCTGCCCAGCAACGAGGCTCCGCTTCAGGTGATCATGGAGGCCATCGAGCGCGCCGGTTACAAGCCCGGTGAGCAGGTGATGTTGGCCATGGACCCAGCCTGTACCGAGATCTATAAGGATGGTAAGTACCACCTAGAGCGCGATGGGCGTGTCCTCACTACGGCCGAGATGGTGGATTACTGGGTGGATATTGCCGCCCGCTACCCGCTCATCTCGCTCGAAGATGGCATTGCCGAGGATGACTGGGAGGGTTGGAAGTTGCTGCGCCAGAAGCTCGGCCACAAGGTGCAGTTGGTCGGCGACGACTTCCTCGTCACCAACGTCACCCGCCTCCAGCGCGCCATTGACGAGAATGCCGCTAACGCCATCCTGATCAAGCTCAACCAGATCGGCAGCCTGACCGAGACCCTCAGCGCCATCCAGTTGGCCCAGCGCAACGCCTGGACGGCGGTCGTCTCGCACCGCTCCGGCGAGAGCGAGGATGTCACCATTGCCGATCTGGTCGTGGCCACCAACGCGGGCCAGATCAAGACGGGTGCCCCGGCGCGTACCGACCGTGTGGCTAAGTACAACCAGCTCCTGCGCATCGAGGAGGAGTTGGGCGAGTCGGCCAAGTACGCGGGCAAGCAGGCGTTTCAGGTGAAGTTCTAGTAACATCGCGGGGCGCGTCGCAACGCGCCCCTACGCATAAAGGGGGCGGGGCGACTGCGTCGCCCCGCCCCCTTCTTCCTTACTGTGCCCACAGCGGCCAGCGATCCTGGGCGCTGTTGTTGGTGATCTGGGTGGTGTTGTTGCCATCCAGCGTCATCGTGTAGATCTCGAAGTCCCCGTCACGGTCACTGGCGAAGGCCAGTTTGCTCCCATCAGCCGACCAGGTGGGGCTGTCATCGGTGGCATTATTGCTCGTCAGCCGTCGCAGTGTATCCCCACTGGCGCTACTCATCGTATAGATCTCCCAGTTGCCATCGCGGTTGCTGCCAAAGGCAACCGTCTTGCCATCGGGCGACACACGCGGGAAGCGGTCATCCACGTTGTTGTTGGTCAGATTGACCACATTCACCAGTCGTGCATCAACACTCCAGGTTCCCTCATAGTTGTAGGCGATCTCACCCCGATAGATGTCGAAGTCACCATCACAGTTGCTCGTCCAGTAGAGGTGGCGGCCATTGGGCGACCACGTCGGGCTTTCGTTGATACAGCCCTGGCCAGTGAGTTGGGTGGGGCTATTCGCCGTCGGGGTCATAATGAAGAGTTCCTGGCCACCCCAGCGGTCGGTGACAAAGACGATCTTGGTGCCATCGGGCGAGTAGCTGGCGTTGTAGTTATTGGCCGTATTGTTGGGCAGGTAGCCGGGATAGGGCGCGTTGGGCGGTGGCTGCGTGCCATCGGTATAGGTCAGGCGGCGCACAAAGGCGTTGGCGCTAAAATCACCGCTGTAGATGGCGTTCACATCATACTCATAGATCTGGCGGAACTGGGCATTGGTACGCCGCGAGTCAACCAGGAGCGTGAGCATGGCCGGGTCCCAACTGTGTCGCCACGAGAAGGCAACTGTCTCCTGTGGGTTGCGGGTCATGCGCGTGCCACCACCAGCATTGTTGCTCATATAGACTTCCCAATGGCTGCCGGTATCAATGTTCGAGGCATAGACGAGCGGGAGGCTCGGATCAGGTGCGGCCCAGGGCATCCCCAGGTGCGGGTAGCGCCACTGGAAGTAGTGCTGCCCAACATTCCCCATCTCCACCTTGTAGCCCTCCGGGTTACTCGGCACGTAGGTCAGCACCCGGCGCTCAAAGAGCTGCACCAGCACATCCTTGGTCTCGCCGCCGATTTGGGCCTGTGTCCAGTAAGGGTCGGTAATCGGCAGACCCATCGCAAAGAGCCAATCCACCACCGGGCCAGTCTGGATCTTGCCATCCACCTCGATCTTCCCTTGCAGGTTCATGAAGTTCCAGAAGACCTGCGGGATGTTGTGGCCAGTAACGCTGTTGTACTGGACAATCTTGGTTTCGGGCAGCGCCAGATCGGCACGTAGCCCCAAGTTCCCGTTACGATCAATCGTGGTGGAGACCAGTTCATTCAGCCGTTGCGGATCGCGGTAGCCATTGTCAATCGTGGCCAAACCGGCAAAGACGTTATAGCCGGGGGCAACCGCATTGGCGTTGCGGGGATTGCCCGCTACAGGGACATCAGCCGCCGGACGCTGATCGGTATCGTAGGGGTCGTTACCGAGTTGCATGCGCCCACTCACCAACTCCTTCACCAACAAGCCATTCGTGACACCCTGGTTGGGGCCAGAGCGATCTGCTGGGTTGTTGATCTCCATACGGGCCTTATCGAAGTACTGCACCGTGCGCAGGCCATTCTCACCCTGGCGATAGAACTCGGCATAATCGAACCATGGCCCCGGCCCCCAGTACCAACTGCGCCCGCCGCGTACATTCTGGCTGTCGGTACGTGTCCACACCGAGGTGAAACGCGCATCGGCAAACTGGCTGCGGGTACCATCAAAGGGTGCCGCTCCGACCGGCAAGGTCGTGAGGGCGATGGCTCCGAGCATAATAGCGGCGATGATCGTGCCGCCCCGTCGGCGTAAAGTTCCGCGCAACATCACACGCCTCCTTTTGCATAGACGAAATCTACCCTGTGTTCCTAGGCTTCGTCATCTATCTAGACGCTCGGCTGAAGGGATAGGTTCCGATCTCTTTCAGCGTTTGCTTATGGATATACTATAGCGCGGTAGGAGAGAAAGATAAATGGCGGAGCAATCGCGCATGGCTTGTGGCAAGCTGAAAAGGAGATGAGGAGGGTATCAGGTTGGGGGGTATGCTATACTAGGGCGCTTGAGAGGCCACATATCTACTGCCAGGAGCCAACCAATGGACGATCTTGACCAACTGATCAACGATCTCTTCCCGCCGAAGCGTGGTGCCTCACTCCTGCGCGGCTTGCTGATTGGGGCAGCCGTGGGTGCTGCTGGGGTGGCGCTGCTTGCCCCGCGTGAGCGCGAACTGCTGCGCGAACGTGCCTTAGAACTGAAGGATCTGGGCAGCGATCTGCTGCGCCGCCAGCGTGAGGCGTGGGGGATCTAATGCCCCTCTAACGCCATAGTTCCTCCCACGCGTGTATAATCGTGGTAGCTATCTTGTTCCAAGATGCGGGAGGTTCGTATGTCCTTCACCTATTTTATCTTCGCCCTGCCTGCCATGATCTTCGCCCTCTGGGCGCAGTGGATGGTCAAGTCCAACTTCGAGAAGTGGTCGCGGGTGCCGAGTGCCCAACGCCTGAGTGGGGTGGATGTCGCACGCGTTCTCATGCGCAATGAAGGTCTAGAACATGTGCAGGTCGAGCGCATCGGCGGGATGCTCACCGACCACTACGATCCGCAGGGCAAAGTGATGCGCCTCTCGGAAGGTTCCACCCAACCCTCGGTGGCGGCCATGGCGATTGTGGCCCACGAACTCGGCCACGCGGCCCAAGATAAAGAGGGCTATGTCTGGCTACGTGCCCGCGCCGGTATCGTGGGTGTGGCCAATATCGGCTCGCAACTCGGTACGCTACTCTTCTTCGCGGGCCTCATGCTGAGTACATTTACCCGTGGCGGTCTAGGGTATACTGTAGCCATCATGGGGGTGGTGCTCTTCAGTGCGGCGGTTGCCTTTACCCTGGTGACGCTGCCGGTTGAGTTTAATGCCAGTGCCCGCGCCAAAGAGATGCTCATGCGCAATGGCCTGGTAACCGTTGAAGAGGCCCAAGGTGTCAATGCGATGCTTAACGCGGCTGCATTGACCTATGTCGCCGCTGCGGCCCAGGCGGTCGCGCAGTTGCTCTACTTTATTAGCCTGCTCTCTGGACGAAGGAACTGATCAATATGGAACAAGAGGATATTCGCCGTCGCCTGATCCAAGGGATGCTTAATCTGGTGTTGGGGTTGGCCGCCTCCTGGTTGGCGACCTACATTACCAATAAGATCCTCGGTGCGCCAGAAGATCCGCCGCTGTTGGGGTAGTTGCTTTTTTGGGTATTTGGTGGCACAGCCGCCAAATACCCAAAATAAAGATCTTTGTATGAATACCCCCACATCAAAAGACTCCCTCATCTGCCGTTTATACCCGCAAACCGAGCAGATGGGAATGAGCATGCAACGATCTCCGATCATCATTGGTGTGGCGGGTGGTAGTGCCAGTGGCAAGACCACGGTCTCCCAGGCGATCCTCGAACGCGTGGGGGCAGATCGCATCGCCTACATCCCCCACGATCTCTACTACCACGATCTCAGTCATCTGCCCCTTGCGCAGCGCGCCGAGTTCAACTTCGATCATCCCGATGCGCTCGATAATGCGCTCCTCATCCAACACCTCGATGCGCTCAGTGCGGGCCAGCCGGTTGCAGTGCCAACCTACGATTTTGCCACCTATGCCCGTCTTCCTCAGACCCAGACGATCCAGCCCCACCCGGTCATTCTGATCGAGGGCATCCTGATCTTTGTTGATCCCTTGCTGCGCCGCCGCATGCAGGTTAAACTCTTTGTAGATGCCGATCCTGACCTGCGTTTCATCCGCCGCCTCAGCCGTGATGTGCAGGAGCGCGGGCGTAGCCTCGATTCGGTGGTGCATCAGTATCTGACGACCGTGCGGCCCATGCATCTAGAATTTGTTGAGCCAAGTAAGCGCTATGCTGATCTGATTATCCCTGAAGGTGGGTACAATCCGATAGCGATTGATATGCTGGTGGCGCGGATTGAGGCTGAACTACGCGATCTGAGAGTGACGGTATGACGACCCCGACTGGTTCGCTGGAGCCGAATGCGCTGGTTCATAATCGCTACCGCGTGGTGCGCCAGATTGGGCGCGGCGGTATGGGTGCGGTCTACGAGGCGGTGGATACCCGCCTGGGCAATACGGTTGCCCTCAAACAGACATTGGTGCGCGGTGTTCAATTTGATGATGCGTTTGCACGTGAGGCGCGCCTGCTCTCCTCGCTGCGCCACGCCGCCCTGCCGGTGGTGAGCGACTATTTCGCCGAGGGTGAGAGCCACTTCCTGGTGATGCAGTTCATCCCCGGTAGCGACTTCGGCTCGCTCCTGGCAGAACGTACTGCCCCCTTCGGCTTTGCCGAGGTGCGCGGCTGGGCCGATACGCTGCTCGATGCGCTCGATTATCTGCATACCCAGAATCCGCCCATCATCCACCGCGATCTGAAGCCTCAGAACCTCAAACTGACCCCGCGTGGTGAGATTGTGCTACTCGATTTTGGCTTGGCCAAGGGCGGCGATCTGGCCCAGGCGGGCAGTGTCAGTCTGTATGGCTACACGCCCCAGTATGCGCCGCTGGAACAGATCAAGGGCACCGGCACCGATCCGCGTAGCGATCTCTACAGCCTGGGGGCGACGCTCTACGCCCTCTTGGCGAACCAATCCCCGGTGAATGCGCTCGAACGGGCGTCGGCGGTCTTGCAGAACCAGCCCGATCCGTTGCAGCCACTCCATCTCCTCAATCCGCAAGTGCCAACCCCGGTGTCGCGCCTGATTAGCCACTGTATGGCGCTCAACCCCGATGAGCGCCCGCCCAGTGCGGCGGCGGCTCGCGCCGAATTGGCAGCAGCGGTACGCACCGGCTCGGCGGGTGCCTCCACGGCGGGGATGGAGACTATCGTCCAGTCCGCGCCGCCGGTCACTGTTGCGGCAACGCCGCGCATGGCCAGCCCGCCCGCCTTTACGCCGGGTGGGCCACCCCCACCACCATCAGTCACGCGCCGCCCCAGTATGCTCGTTCCCGCCATGGTGATCGGGGTGGCGGTGGTGCTGTGTGCCGTCATTGGCGGCGCGAGTGCGCTGCTGCTGCGGGGCGCGATCACCACGGGTACCTCGACCATGGCGACGGCGATTGGTGAGTTTGATCCGACCGCGTTTGCAATACCGTCTATTGTGGTGCCATCCATCACCATTCCCGATGTCAATGCCACGGTTGATGCCGTACAGACCGAGATTGCGATTGCCACTGGCCCCTTCATCCAGCCGAGTGTCGAGAGCGGCACTTCCTTTGGCACAGTGGTGTTGCAGTTTGGCCAAGAAGGAACCAGCGACGGCTTCCTGAACGATCCGCGTGCCATTGCGGTTGGCCCCGATGGCGCGATCTATGTTGCCGATTACTCACCGGGGCGCGTGCAGCGCTTTAGTGCCGAGGGGACGTTTGAGCGCAGTTGGGTGCTGCCCGATGAGCGCCCGATTCTTGCCATGACCGCCGACCGCGAGGGCTTGGTCTATGTCACCCAGAACTTTGCGATCAGTGTCTTTGATGGGGCCACGGGCGAGTTGGTGCGTACCATCACCGATGCCAATGGCGATGGGTTTGAGGAGATGATCACCCTGGGTGATGGCACCCTCTTGGGGGTTCCGTGGGGCAATGATGGCGATCTGGTGCAACTCAATGCCCGTGGCGAAGAGATCAACCGCATCAGTGCGATTATTGCCAATGCCGATGCTGATGGTTCTCCCAGTGCCTTGGCCGCCGATGGTATGGGCCAGATCTATGTCCTCGATGCCGACGCCCAAGTGGTCTATCTCTTTAGTTCTAGCGGCACCTTCCGCGACAAGTTCAGCACGCCTTCGGCCTGGGCCTTCTCACAAATGGCGATGGATGGCCAGGGGCGGATCTATGTCACCAACTTCCCCAAGGGCATCAGCGTCTTTGCGCCCGATGGCCAGTTGGTGGGCATGATTGACGTGCCAGGGGTGGCGCAAGATCTGGTCTTCGACCGCGAGAACTATTTGTATGTGAGTACGAACGCGAAGCAGATACTCAAGATCGCTGTAGCAGGGCAGTAATCACAGCACCTGCACCGGATCAACATCCACCGTCCAGCCGTGCAGCGGGCCGAGCAGATCGAGAAAACCCGCAATGCTGGAACTCTCCGCCTGGGGCATCGGGATGCGCAGGATGAGGTGCCAACGCCACTGCCCCCGGCTACGCTGGAAGAAGGCCGGAGCTGGGCCGATCAGGCTCCAACCACTCAGATCGCGCTCTTCGATCAGTTCCTCGATCTTACTGGCTACGGCGGTCGCCTCGCGCTTACAGATACTCGGTTTGCTGGCGGTGTAGATCAGGCGCACCAGCCGCCCAAAGGGCGGGTAGCCTAACTCGCGGCGGTAGGCGATCTCCTGCCGAAAGAAGACGCGGTAGTCATGCTCCTGGGCCGCGAGGAGCGCATAGTGATCGGGGCTATAGGTCTGAAAGATCACCTGCGCCCCGGCGCTGCGCCGTCCGGCGCGCCCGGCCACCTGGGTGAGCAGTTGGAAGGTGCGTTCGCCACTGCGGAAATCGGGCATGTGCAGGCCGGTATCGGCGGCGATCACCCCCACCAGCGCCACGAGGGGCAGATCTAGCCCCTTGGCGATCATCTGGGTGCCCACGAGCACATCGGCTTGCCCCTGCAAGAAGGTGTCGAGCATCTGGCTATGGCCGTGCTTCCCGCGCACACTGTCACGATCCCAGCGCAGCACCCGCGCTTGGGGGAAGAGGTGCTGCACCTCCTCTACCACCCGCTGCGTTCCGACACCAAAATCCTTGATGCGCGGGCTGAGGCAGTGCGGGCAGATGCGTGGCACCGCTTCGCGCCGCCCACATGCATGGCAGATCAGGCTGGAACTGGTAGGTGACTGGTCATCATAGTGCAGCGTAAGCGGATTGGAGCAACTCCCACACCCGGCCACATAGCCACAATCACGGCACATCACAAACGAGGCTGCGCCGCGCCGGTTGAGGAAGAGGATGCTCTGTTCCTTCCGTTCGAGGGTACTCGTCAGCGCCAGTTGCAGCGCATGGGAGAAGATCGAACGGTTGCCGTTCTGTAACTCCTGGCGCATATCTACCAAGCGCACCGGCGGCAGCGGCAACGCCACCGAGTGGTGCAGACCGTCGGGGCCGAGGCTACCCCCCACCCGCTCATCCAGTTCGAGCAGGTGATAGCCACCCGTGCGCGTTGCCTGGTACGTTTCGACGCTGGGGGTGGCACTGCCTAGAATTACCACACTCTTAGTGATATGCGCCAACTGAATGGCCACATCCCGCGCATGGTAACGCGGGCCAGCATCGTGCTTGTAGGTTGGTTCGTGCTCCTCATCAACCACGATCAGGCCTAGATCGGGGAGCGGGGCAAAGACCGCCGAGCGCGAGCCAATGGCAAGGCGCGCCTCACCCCGGCGCAGCCGCCGCCACTCATCGTAGCGCTCGCCAATGCCCAGGCCACTATGCAACACCGCAATCTTACCGGGGAAACGCGCCGCAAACCGGCGCACCAGTTGCGCCGTCAGGGCGATCTCCGGCACCAACACCAACGCCTGCCTACCCAGCCGCATGGCACGCGCAATCACCCGCAGGTAGATCTCGGTCTTCCCACTGCCCGTCACCCCATGCAACAGAAAGACATCTGCCGCTTGGCGTTCCTCCAAGGCCGTAACCAGCGCCGTGTAGGCACGCTGCTGGGCCGGGGTAAGCGGCGGCGGCACATCGGGCGGCACACCATCCCCGGCGAGAGGATCGCGGCGCACCTCCCGCTGCCCGATCTTCAACAGATCGCGCTCTTCCAGTTGGCGCAGGAGCGTTGCGGTTGTCCCGGTCGCGGTATAGATCGCGTCCACTGGCCAGGTCGTCCATGCGCCATCAAAGCCCTCTTCCATATTGGCACGTGCCAGATCCTGCTCCAGCATCCAATGGATCACCTGGGCCTGCTTGGGGGCGCGGGCCAAGGTGGTGAGGGCGGTATCCACCTCTTCAACTGGAATTGCGAGCCGCACCGTGCGTTCAGTACGCGGGCGGACACGCGGCGCACTCAACATCATGTCGCGGGTGAGCAGACCGCGCTCGACCAGGGCGATATATGCATCACGCAGGTCGCTATCACTCCCCCGCAGGACGGCGCGCAGATCGCGTTCCGACTGCGTACCGTGGGTGCGCAAGTAGTAGAGGATGGCACGCTCGCGGGGTGGCAGATCGCCCAAGGTGGCCTGAATACCGGCAGCAGTAGCGCGGTAATGTGCTTCTGCCTCTTGACCAACCCCCGGCGGCAAGAGCAGTTCGAGCGCATCATAGAGCGGGGCGCGGTAGGTCTGTGCGACCCAACTCGCCAGTTGTAAACCGCTACTCGGAATTGTGGCCTCAGGATCGGCCAGATCGAGCACCTCGCGCAGTTCGTGGCGCGAATCATGCGGCTGGGGAGGGCGCACCGCCACGATCACCCCCTGCACCCGCTCGCGGCGTAGTGGCACCCAGACCAACTGGCCCACGCGGGCTAACCGATGTAGGCGCTCCGGCACACGGTAGGATAAGAGCAGGCTGGCCCGTAGCGCAACCTCGGCGATGGTGTCATTCGGCATAGGTAACAGTATAGCAGAGTAGTGGTACAATGCTGACTTTCGATATAATTTCCTATTCTCACGAACACACCATGCCCCACCACAACCCGGTCATTATCGAACACCATGTGATCGGAGATTTACACCTCCTCCGCCTGCTTGCGCCGGAGATCGCGATTGCGGCCCAGCCAGGCCAGTACGTGTTAGCCTCAGGTAAGCATGCCACCAGCCACGATCCCCTCTTACGACGAGCACTCTTTATTGCCGGGGCCAACCCCCGCGAGGGAACGCTTGATCTGCTGGTACAGCCCGACGAACGTGGCAAGGTGTGGATCTGTGATCAGCAGGTAGGAGCGCATCTCGATCTGCTTGGCCCGCAGGGCCGCGCCTTCCGGCTCGATCCACGTACCCGCAACCTGCTGCTCGCCGGAACTGGCACCGCGCTTCCGGCGCTCCTCTTCTTAGCCCACCAGGCTGCCAGCAAAGGCATTGCCGGGGTACTCTTCGCAGCCGCGAGTGCTGCTGATCTGCTTCCACCGGCCTTCTTGCTTCCACCTGAGTTTGAGTACCAGAGTAGCGCTGATGGCGCAGCCAGCCTGATAGACCTGTTAGCAGCCCCAAAGATCGGGCAATCGCTCTTCAACACCCCGATTGCCTGGGCCGACCAGATCTGTTTTGCCTTGAGCGAGAATCTGATCGCCCCGGCAGCGGCGGCGGTGCGTAACGGGCGTATGCGCTGGGAGCGCGGGTTTGCCTTTGCCGCCGTGGATGGGCGCATGCCATGCGGCATCGGCATCTGCAACGCGTGCTTGATCACGACCCATAAAGGGCTACGCACACGCTGCAAAGATGGCCCGGTCTTTGATCTGCGCGATCTGGCCTAATTCAACCGCTGCAAGAAGGCACTCATCACCGCGATATACTCCGGGGCGCGGGTGAGGGCGGTAATGTGGCCGCGACTATGGAACGTATGCGTCTCGGCATGCGGGAATCGCTGGCGCAGGGAGGCGCGTTCAGTCGGTGAGAAGAGCGGATCGGCGGCGGTTTCGAGCAACAGGGTTGGCCCCTGCCATCCAGGCGAACTGTGCAACCGCTGGCCCTGGCGATCCATATCAATCATCACCCGCACCCGATTAGCAAACTCATCCACGCGCAGATTGGCCACAACCCCCTTGAAGTAGCGTTGCCAGAAGCGGTGGGCCGGGCTCTGTCCCTTGAGGACGAAGCGCAGCACCGTACTGAGGAAGGCGCTAAAAACGGTTTGCGAGCTACGCGCAACCAGATTAGTTGCCAGTTCCATAGCGCGGGCGCGTTCGGGGCGCGGCACCCCCGTATCACCGATCTGGAGGCTGGCGATACGCTCGGCGTGGCGCGGGACGAGGTATTGGGCTACCATACCACTATAGGAAGCCCCAATCAGGTGGAAGGAGCCACTGATTTCGCGGGCGATCAGATCATCCAGCCCAGCCAGCAGCAGATCGAGCGACCCCACCTCAGCGGGGTAACTAGGGGCGATCACGCGGTACTGCGGCGCAAAGGCGGTAATGTAGGCGAACGCCATCTCGGCAATACCGGGTGCGCCGGGGAGCAACAAGAGCGTCTGCGGCCCATGTCCAGCCACAAGATAACTCCACGTAATCCCGCCCAAGTGGGCCGTGATCGGGCGGTGCTGCGAACGGAAAAGCGCCAACTGCGCGTCCAAGTCGGGGTAAGTACTCGGCGGCCAGCGGTTGGTACGGGGGGGAGCAAGAGTAGTCATAGAGTTGATGTTTGGTAATACAAAGTTAAGGATTAAACACAGGGTCTCCTTTCATCATACCTGAGAATAGGCGGGAGTCAATAGTATTCTGTAGTAGCCGCAGGGCATGGGCAAAGTCATCTTCGGTGGGGGTTCGGTGGCGGCGTAGCCACCCTCGAAGATCTTTTTTTGTGGTGTTTTGGCGGCGAAGCCGCCAAAACACCACAAAAATGGGGTTTGGGGCGAAGCCCCAAGAACTTGATGTAGCCCCCCTACAGCGCCGGAATAAACTCCTCGGCGCTACGCACACTGCGCACAAAAGCCGCGATCAGGCGTGCCGCCGCATCCACATCGGCGATGGCGATCATCTCGTTGGGCGAGTGCATGTAGCGGTTGGGGATACTGACCACCCCGGTAGCCACCCCACCGCGCACGTTATGGATGGCATCAGCGTCGGTGCCGGTGTAGCGCGGGGCGATCTGGAGTGCGTAGGGGATGCCCTCCTGCGCAGCGACTTGCAGCAGCCGCTCGTAGACGAGCGGGCTATTCGCGGAGCCACGCGCCAGCACCGGCCCCCCACCGAGCTTGACATCCCCATGCTGCTGCTTATCCGACTGGGGGTGGTCGGTCGCAAAGGTAACATCCACCACAATCGCTACTTGGGGATCGAAGCTGAAGGCGGCGGTGCTCGCTCCGGCAAAGGTAATCTCTTCTTGGGTACTCGCAACTGCTGCGACGCTGGCAGCCGGGCGATCCTGGCTCAGCAGACGCAGGGCTTCGAGAACGGTGAAAGCACCGATGCGGTTATCAAGGCTGCGGCTCACAATGCGCTGGTTAGGCAACTCATAGAGTGGAGCATCAAGCACCCCCACACAACCGATGCGTACCCGCTCCTGGGCCTCCTCACGGCTGGTAGCCCCAATATCAATCCACATCTGCTCTACCGTTGTCACCTTGGTGCGCTCGTCCGACTTGAGCAGATGAATCGGCTTCTTACCGATCACCCCGATCACCTCACCGGCATGACCGAGCAGGCGCACGCGCTGCCCCACCAACACCTGTGAATCCCAGCCGCCAATCGGGGCGAAGAAGAGATAGCCCGATTCGTCAATATAGCTCACCATCAGGCCGATCTCATCAATATGGCCTACGAGGAGAATACGCGGCCCAGCGCCATCAATCAGGGCATAACTATTCCCACTCACATCAGCATAGACCGTATCGGCAAAACTGCGCGCCTCTTCCCGCCAGAGCCGCGCCGGGGCGGCCTCGTCGCCGGAGGGGCCGGGAGTACTGAGCAGACGCTTCAGAAAGCCAAGGCGGGGGTGTGATTCTTGCATGGTTTTGTTTGCTCCTACCTGAGAAAGAGACTTAGTGTATTATAGCATTGTCACTTTGTTCACCAAGCTTCATCCGCCCTACGAGAGATCTGCATGCAGCGTATTGCAATTATCTACAACCCTTTTTCGGAAGCATCCATTAGCCATTCGGCATTGTTAGCTGCTTGGTTGCGTGAGCGAGGCATTGATATTTGGCGCGGTATCTCGCAGGAGTGCCGCGAGTGCCCGCAGATTCTTGAAGATGCGGATCTGATGATCGCCATGGGTGGTGATGGCACGGTGCTGCGTGCCGCCCGCTTGGCCTTCCCCAGTGGGCTGCCCGTCTTGCCGGTTGCCCTCGGCCACCTCAGCTTTATGGCCGAGATCGGCCCTGCCGAGCTGTATGAAGGTATCGAGACCCTGCTGAATGGCGGGGGTTGGCACGATGAGCGGGCGCTGATTGATGCCACGCTGTGGCGCGAGGGTGAACATATTGCCGATTTTGTTGCCCTGAACGAAGTGGTCATCTCGCGCAGTGAGATCAGCCGGGTGATCAATGTGGAAGTGGCGATTGACGGTTCACTCCTCACCACCTACTTGGCCGATGGGGTGATCGTGGCAACGGCTACTGGCTCGACTGCCTACGCGCTCGCTGCGGGTGGCCCGATCATTGATCCGCGTTCACGGGCCTTGGCGCTGGTGCCCGTCGCGGCCCACCTAACCAACGTGCCTTCAATGGTGCTGCACGAGGGCGCAGTGGTGACGATCACCATGCGTAGCCGTAACAATGCCAGTATTGCGATTGATGGCCGAGGGAATCTGCCCTTGTTGGAGGGGGATGAGGTGATGGTGCGTCGCAGTGCTAAGGTGTGTACCTTCTTGCGGCTGCGCCATAGTAGCCAGTTCTATACCCAGTTGGCGGCCAAACTAAAGCGATGAGAATCCGTAGGGGCGCGTCGCGACGCGCCCCTACAAGATTCACCCCACCCAGAAGATCCTAATCCAGCGGATCGATCTGATACACACACTCGGCCGCACCCATGCCCGTACACATCGTCTCTTTGCCGGTCATCCGCTTGCCGGTAAAGCTGGAAATAGACCCAATAAAGACACCCATGGTAAAGGCGCAGTGTGGTTCGGGGGCATCGTGGACACCTGCGGTGCAGGCTCCCTCGGTGATGTGTACCTCGAAGCCGCCGTTGTCCTTGGCAACGACCTTCTGCACCAAGCAGAGTCGTGTGCCATCAATCCCTAGAATTTTGGCCAGGTGCTGCTGAATATCGGCGGCACTCTGCACCTTACCCTCTAGACCTAAGCCCTTGACAATATCTTGACCACGCATCCGACCGGCTGAGACTATTAGTGCTCGGCCTGCTGCTTCTTCTGCACCCGTGCGCAGGAAGTGGAAGCAGGTGACACTCATTAGTGAACCGAGAGTTGGACGATCTGCATCCGCCATGATAGGTTGCTCCTTCATTGATAGCGAGCGATCTCGTTTCGGTTGGCCTCAGTGTAGTACCATCCTATTACCAAAAAGTATTATTCTTTGTGAATTCATTCTTTTACGGTATAGGAATTCCCAGCGTTGTTGCGCCGCCTCGATCCGTACTCGTACCGGGGTAGAGCGAGCGTTCAGCCACAATCGGCTGGGTTGCGTGGAGAACGGCTGCGACAGACGCCTCATTGGGGTAGAGTTGATGGACTGCCATTGTGTAACGAGCTTGGGCGGGGATGCGTAACTCTTCGCGGGCGGTAGCTCCATCGGCAAAGACGAGATTCACCGTAACGGTGGCTGGTGCGGGGTTGGGGTTGCTCACACACAGGTAGTAACTGCTGTCCCGCGTGCGGCCCTCAACAAAGGCCCAGCTATAGTTTGGTGCGAGTGCGCCTGCTCCCACTGAACCAGCAGCACCGTTATTGAATATCATAGCACGTTCTACGGCAATTGGGCGGTCTGCACGCACTTCTGTTGAAACGCCCAGATTGGGTACAACTTCATTTGCGTTGATCGCCAACTGGGTACGTGGAGGGATGGCATAGCGTCGCACGGCTGCGGTGCCCTCTGGGCCTTGGAAGGTGGCCTCAACGTTGGCGGGTTGATCGTTGGGGTTGAGCACCAGCAGCCGCATCTGGAAGTCACCCTCGGTGGTGCCCTCGGCAAAATACCAGCGCCGCGCCAGGGTATCAATACCGCGCCCCGTGTGCAGGCCACGCTGCTGCTCACCAAAACGCATGGTGCGCTCGACCGCAATTGGTTGGTTGGCGATCACGCGCACGCCAAAGTTGGCATTCGGCAGATGCTCATTCATCGAGACCACCAGCCGATCTTGGGCTGGGATCTGCACCTCTTGTCCAAGTTGCGTACCATCATTACTCATATAGGTGATGGTGGCCGCCACCGGGTGCGACTGGGGATTGAAGAGGATGAGGTAGGTGCGGCTGTCGCCCTGGGTGGAACCTTCAGCAAAATACCAGATGCGCGAGAGGCGGTTGATGCCGGGGCCACCATCAATATCGGTGGTGAGGCTCATACTGCGCTCGGCCAGAATCGGCGCACTTGACTCGATAATGGCGGGCAGGGCATTCGCGTTGCTGATCAGGTCATTGATAATCAGGTCGCTGCGCGCCCCAGCAGGCACGCTGATCAAGCGCACCAGCGGCGCATCACCGGGGCGCAGCAGGGTCACTTTGGCATCGGCGGCGCTACCCGTGGGGTTGAAGAGCGCCAAACGCTGGCTATAGTCGCTCACATTGCCTTCGGCAAAGTACCAGCGCGCCCGCACCGTGGACTGATCGGCGCGGCTGCGCAGTTGCGGCATGAGCGCCAATGTGGCCTCGGCGGGGTCGGCGGCATTGGCATCGGCTTCGCGGTGGGCGGCGATGTTCGGGCGGGTGCTGCGCTGCCCGCCGATGCTAACAATATGCTCGCCGGTAGGGGCGATCTCATAGGCTTGGCCGAGCCACGCGAGCAGGCTGATCAGGTTGGCCTGAGCAACCTCGCTGGGGGCCGCATCCTGCGCGGCGATGACGGCGATGTGGATAGCCACATCACCCCCAGCTAACCGCCCCACCTCCGAGGTGGGGCCACCGACGCGGCCTTCAAAGATATTGCCATCAGCGTCAATCACATAGTGATAGGCCAGATCATCCCAGCCCAAGACTGAAGTCTGGTAACTGAGCAGGGCGCGCATAAAATCGCGGCTATTGGTCGTGCTGGGATCGGCGCTGATCTGGTGAATGATGATGCCTCGCGGATCGCGGCGCGCAGGGCGGGCAGCACTGATCTCGCCGCTCCAATCACTACGCCCGATCACCACCGGGCGCTGGGTGAGGGTCGGTTTGCCCGCTAGGATGGGCTGGCGCGGCAAGCCCGCCGCGAGGATCGGCGGCTCCTGGGCGGATTGGATGTAGCTGAGATGCACTTCACTCAGCACGGCAGAGGCGCGTAGAACCTCGCTCTGCATGCGAACACGGAGTTGGAGTTGCGTGCTACTCGGATCGAAGGCGCGCACGTTGGCAGTCGCAAAAGCCCCGTCATCCGATTGCGAGCGGGCATCACCGCTCTCCAAGGGCTGCCAATCGCTCCACCCCGTCTCAGTATCGCTGCTATCTTCGGGCATAGCCCGCGCCCGTACCGCCAACTGCACCTGCGTGCCAGTCAGCAGTTCGGCATGCCACACCGCCCCCACCGCGTTGAAGGTGAACGTTGTGCTGAAGGGAGCCGAGACAAATTCACCCTGCACCTGATCTTCGGCCAGGCGCAACTCGCCGCCGGCATTGTTGGTTACCAGCAACCCGGTGACACTACCCGCCTGCCAGTCGGCGACCGTACTCAGTTCCCAGGTTTCAAGCTTGAGCGTCGGTTCTTCTTGGGCAAAGGCGGGCAGCGTTCCCAGAACGAGGAACGCTGCGAGGATCAGGGTCAGCACAGAGAGCCGGGCGCGGTGTTGGCGCATAGCAGCCTCACTTCTGGCGAACGGCACCATTAAAGGCACCCCGGTAGACGTTCGCCGAATCGTAGAGCATCCAGCCATCAATCTCTGGGTATTTTTCGCTCGCTTCGATCTGAGCGCGGACCTCATCGGGGCCATACTTGACAACCTTGTACGCCCACGGGTCGGTATGATCCTGGAGCCACGGGCGTAGGCGGGCGTAGCGATCCTTGATCTGTTCGATGCCCGCCGCGTTCGAGGCCGAAAGGACCTCGTAGGGCTGATCAACCGGCGATTCGAGGCCGAAGGCTCCTGGCCCCCAGAGCGAGGGGTAGGCCATTGGCGCGATGTAGTCGCAGTAGGCACCCATGCGCCCAATGTCCTGGGCGATAGTCATCGAGGGGCCAAGCGTCACCCGGCCAAAGACATCAATGGACATATACGCCCCGGCCTCGTTCACCTCGCGGTGGGCCAGTTGCATAAACTCGGTCAGCACCTCGAACATGCGATCCGGGTTGTCTACGGGATCCATCGGCTCAGAGAAGAGCAGCGTATCGCGGAAACTCGCTTTATCGCCATACCAGTCGGGGAAGCGGATGTAGTCGTAGTTGACCTCATCAAAGCCGAGCATTGCAGCTTCAATACCGAGTTGGATGTTGTAATCCCAGACATTGCGGTTGGTCGGATCGAGGTAGGCGTAGCGAATCCCAGGGCCGGGGTAATCGGCATAGACCTCGCCGGTCTCTTTGAGCCGGATAGACCATTCTGGGTGCGCATCGGAGAGCATATTGTCGTGGGAGAAGAGTTGGATACGGGCGATGGTGTAGATGCCCTTCTCCTTCAACTGGGCGAGGAGGGGTTGAATATCAATATAGGGCTTTGAGAGACCCAACTCCTTAACCAGCGGTACCTGCGAGTCATAATAGACCAAACCGAGATCGTCACGCAGATCGCTCTTGAGATCAATAACGATAGCATTCAGTTCGGTAGTATCAATCAGATCAATATATTCCTGTAGGGCTTTGGAGCTACTTGCTACCGCTGCCGTCACATAGAGCGCCTTGACCACAAAGCGATCCAAACCGATCTCTTCAGGCAGATTGCCGGGGCTAATCTCTAGCACCTCTTTGGCATAGCCAGGCGAGAGCACTTGGATGTAGCCCTGCTCCGGCACTCCCTTGAGGGTAAAACTGCCATCGCTACTACTCTGGATCTGGGTATAGGCAACTGCCGTACCGGGTAGATTGGGGGTCGCAATAATCGTCGCGTTGGCGATAGGCTCGCCGGTGCTACGATCCACCAAGCGTCCACGCAGCGTATCCGGGCGCAGCACCGAATTGAGCACCGTTGTCTGGCCGATCTCTTCAGAGAGCGGCGCATAGCCATCGGCGTTAATCTCTATTGTCTGCTCATCAGCGGCAATCTCGGTGACACGGTAATTACCCTCGGCGTCAGTCGTGGCCTGGGCGGCCCCCACCCGCACCGTTGCTCCGGCCACCGGCTGGCCGGTGAAGCGATCCGTCACCTGGCCACTTAACACATTCGGGCGCAGGCTGAGATCGAGGTTGGTCGTGCGGCTGACTGTTTGGGTGTAAGGGGCATAATCAGCAGCGCGCACATCAAGCGTAAATGCTTCTGGCAGATCACTGAAGCGATAGCCACCCTCCACCGTACTGCTCAAGACCAGCGTATTACTCACATTCAGAGTGATCGTCAGTTCGGCACCACTAATCGGCGCACCCGTATAGGCATCGCGCACCACGCCGCGCAGGGTATTGGGGCGCAGATTGGTTTCGAGCGTCACCGTCATGCTGCTACTCTGCGCCACCTGGGGTTGGCTGGCCAGTGGCAGACTGAGCGGCTCATAGTCGGGCGCACTGATCGCCAAGGTGTCACTACTGCGCCAGCGCTGGGTCTGGAAGGCACCATTGGTATCAGTACTGAGGCTTTGGGTACCAATACGCACATTGGCTTGGCTGATCACCTCGCCGGTATACGCATCGCGGATAGTTCCGATCAACAGCGGGCCGGTGCTGCTGCTGCATGCACTGAGCATGGCCATAATGGCGAGTATGCTGACGGCGATCATGGATCGCCGAATGCGGCGCAATCGGTGAATAACGCAGTTCAATCGCAGCATAGACCCTTTCCTGGGGATGGGGAGAATAATACGCGGCATGATAAAATTTTTACATTCCCTTGTCAAGCAATGAAGGTTTTTAGTAGGACATGGGCAAAGTTCTTGGGGCTACGCCC
>NZ_GL501404.1:2219298-2239987 GCF_000152145.1 Oscillochloris trichoides DG-6 | reverse complement strand
TGCCTAGGTTTTTGGTGGGCACATCACGACGCGCCACTACAGATACTGTACCTCATAGACCTGATGGGGTTCCTGTTTGCCTTTGAGCTCAATCGCGCCTAAGGAGACGAGTGGCCAGGCCAAGGTTGCGGGGGCTAAGGCATCATGGAGGTGGTAGGAGAGTACCACCTGTCCAGCGCGGGCAATCCCAGAGAGGCGGCTGGCGGTATTGACCACATCACCGATCAGGGTGTAGTCTTGGCGCTGGATCGAGCCGATATTGCCAACGATTGCCCGTCCATAGCTCAACCCAATCCCCAAGCCGATCTCCATGCCCAACTGCTGCTGCCATGTGGCGGCCAGATCAGCAAAGGTGCGTTGCATGGCCACGGACGCCTGCAAAGCGCGGTAGGGGTCGTCGGGGTGGGCAATGGGGGAACCAAAAACGCCAATAATGCCATCACCCAGGAACTTATCAATCGTGCCATCATGGGCGTAGAGCACCTCGGTCATGGCGGTGAAGTAGCGATTGAGGATCTGTTGGATGAGCACCTGGGGGTCGGTACGTTCAGTGATGCTTGTAAAGCCACGCAGGTCGGCGAAGAGCACCACCACCTCACGCTCAGTCGGGTTGCCAAAGTCGCTCCCCGCACTGAGCAACTGTTCGGCCACCTGGGGCGAGACATAGCGGCGGAAGACGCTTCGTACCCGTTCGCGTTCTTGGCGTTCGAGGCGCTTGATGGCGCTAATGTCGCGCAGCACGGCAACTTGGCCCAAGGGCTGATCATCGCCACCTTGGACGGCGGAGAGACTGAGGTTATATACTGTCTCATCGGGCAGGACGATCTCGGCCACCTCACCGACGGGATGTTCGCCATTCAGCAGCGGCAAGAGGTGCGCGAGGGGCGTATCCGGCGCAACCACATGGAGCAGGCGTTTGCCATAATCGGTTTCACTACACAAACCCAAGCGCTCCTCAGCGGCGCGATTGGCGAGCAAGAGTTCCTGATCCGGGCCAATCAGCAGGATAGGATCGGCAGCCCCACCCAGCACCGCATTGAGGGTCGAGCGCTCATCGGCTACTTCACGGTAGAGGCGTGCATTCTCGATCACCTGCACAATCAGGCTGGCCACCGTCGTCGCCAGTTCCAGATCGGCACGCCCGAAGCCTGTTGGGCGTTCGCTGGCATCAATAAAGAGCACGCCAATCGTGTGTTGGGCGGAGCGTAACGGCACGGCTAAGAGATCACGAATGCGCCGCGCATGCAAGAAGTTATGGATCAGGCTCAGCGCAGGATGCTCGGCGATATTCAGCAGGCTCTGGGGAACATGCAGGTTGGCGGCGAGTTCATGGGCATGCGGCAGTGCAAAGATCAGGCGGTGCAGATCCTGATCAAACGGGCTGGGATTGCCATACAGCGCGATCAACGCCTGATCGGTCTGGGTAAACAAGATCATGCCCACATTGGCCACCCCAAAGATCTTGGCTACTGCTTCGGCAGCGATCTGAAGGTTCTGCGGGGCGTCGAGTTGGGCGGTAATGGCCAGTGAGAGCCGGTTGACCTGGCTGAGTTGCTGGACGCGCTGTTGTTCATCTTCGAGCAGACGTGCATTCCCCAGGGCTACACTCAACTGGCTCACAATCGCACTCAGGATGGCCTCATCACTCGCACCAAAGGCGGCGGGCATGGGGCTACGCACATCAAGCGTTCCCAACACCTCACGCCGCAGCATGATCGGGATGACCAACACCGAGCGCATCATGAGATCATCGGGGAGTTGGGGGATGAAGCGCGGGTCGCTACGCACATCATCAACCCGCACCAGTTGGGCGTGCTGCATCACCCAACCATTCAGCCCGGTATCATCGGGGAGGCGTAGGCTTGGTTGGTGGGCACTACTGCCAACCGAGGCTTGCAGCACCAGTGCGGTTCCTTCCCGCAAAAAGAGGTTGACTTGCGGGTAGCCGAACTGCTGCTGGATCATGTACACCAGTAGCCGAGTAACCTGATCGGGTTGCATGAGTTCAGAGAGGAAGGCGTTGATCTGGTTGATCTTGCGCAGTTCCTCGGCGCGCCGCGAGAGCAATTCTTTCTGGCGCTGTGAGACGCGGAAGAGTTGGGCACTCTCGATGGCCACGGCGCTTTGGGCAGCAACCGATTCGAGTAGTTCGATATGTTCATCGGTAAAGAAACCGGGGGTGTGGTGAACCAGTGTGATGACGCCCAACAGATTATGCTCGCGCTGCACCGGCATGGCGGCCACGGCGCGCACATTAGAATGGATGTCGGTGCCGACATACCAGCGATCATCCTCGCGGGTATCGTGGATAATCGCCGGACTCTGCTCACGTAGCACCCAACCCGCAACCCCCCGGCGTAGAATATCGGGAAAGACAGGCGTAATCGGTTTACGACTACTCGAATAGTAGAGCGCCTGTTCCTCATCAAAGCCGGTCAGAATGATACTGGCCCGAATCGCCCCCACGGCATCGGCAAGATGATCGAGGAAACGGGTCAGCAACAGATCAAGATCAATCGTCGCTCCTAGATCGCGGGTCAGATGGAGCAGCAGTTCGGTTTTGCGTTGCGCCTTACTCAAGCTGCGCTGGGCACGTTGCAGACGCAACATGGCGCGCACCCGCGCCAAAAGGGCATCAATCTCCACGGGTTTGACCAAAAAGTCATCGGCTCCGGCATCGAGGCTCGCCACACTGGTGGCCAGATCAGCTTGGGCCGAGAGGATCATGACCGGGATGAAGGGCTTGCTACGATCTGCCTTGACTTGACGAGTGACTTCATTCCCATCAATACCGGGCAGGCCCAGATCGAGCAGAATAATATCGGGGGTGATGAGTTGCAGATAGGCCAGCGCCTCCTCGCCACTGGCCGAGAGCGAGACGCGGTAGCCACTATTGGCCAGCACATCATGATAGACCCGCCGAATCAGCGGGTCGTCTTCAACAATCAGGATGTGGCCCAATTCTGTCATAATGAAGTATTAGTAACGCATTATAATGGCAAATCCTAGTATAGCATAGGCTATAATGCCCCTATGACACTACTACACGAACCACCGATTGCCGCCCTGCGCATGATCGCGGTTGAGGTGCTGTACATTGAAGATGTCCAACTGGATCAGCGCGGGGATCTGGTCGTTCCACGCTTTATCGGGCGTCTCCATGGGGATGCCCAGCAGGCGTATGATCGCGTGGCTCCCCGGTTTGCCGACTTGGGCTACACCGCGCTCTTGCAGCATGAGGGTCAGGGGGTGGCGCTAGAAGCCCTGCCCGGCCTCTTCACCCCGCAGCCCTCGCGGCTGTGGCTGGCGCTGCTGCTCTTTGCGCTGACGATTGCCACGACCATGCAGGTGGGTGGGCTGGAGTTGTTGGATGGCCAGGTGGTCTTCAACTGGGGCCACGCGGCTGCCTATAGCGCCGCTTTGTTGGGTATTCTCCTCGCCCACGAGTTGGGGCATTATATTGTCGCCCGCCGCGCTGGAGTGGCGGTCAGTTACCCCTTCTTCATCCCCTTCCCCGCCGGGATTCTGGGGACGATGGGCGCGTTCATCTCGATCAAGGAACCCGTACCCAACCGGCGTGTGCTGCTCGCCATCGCCATTGCCGGGCCACTCGCTGGGTTGGTCGTGACTATCCCGGTGCTGCTGCTCGGCCTGAGTCTCTCCGAGGTTCACAACCTGGCCGCCATGCGGGCGGCTACGCCCGACCAAGCCTACTTTACCGAGGGCAATTCGTTGCTCTATGCCGCACTCAAGCTGCTCGTCTTTGGGCGCATGCTGCCCGGTGGCGGCGAGGATGTCTTTCTGCACCCGGTGGCGATGGCCGGTTGGGCAGGGTTATTGGTGACCGGGCTGAACCTGATTCCCGCCGGACAATTGGATGGTGGACATATCTTCTTCACCCTCTTTGGCCCCCGCGTGGCCCAGATCGCCAACATGGTGATCGCGGTGGTACTCTTGGCCATGGGCTTTGTGTGGAATGGCTGGTTTGTGTGGGCCATCCTGGTGGCGCTGTTGGGGCGCTCGCGTGCGCCGCTGCGCAACGAGGTCTCGCCCCTAGAAGGCCGCTGGCGTATGCTGGCCGTGTTGGGGTTGGTGGTCTTTGTGTTGGTCTTTATCCCGGTGCCAATCACGATTGGGACACCCTAGAAAAAGGATCTGCTATGCGGCTGGTGACCTATATAGATGGTGCGATTGAGCGGGTTGGGGCGGTGCGTGACGATCTGGTCATTGATCTGAGTGACATGGCTCCCGATATGCTCACGCTGATCGCGGCGGGGCCAGCCCTGCTGGCCGCAGCTCAACAGCGGGTAGAGGCGGCCCAGCGCGGTACGCCACTCGATCAGGTACGCTTGTTGGCTCCTATTCCACGACCGCGCCAGAACATCATCTGCCTGGGGATGAACTATGCCGCCCACGCTATCGAGTCGTTACGCGCCAAGGGCTTGCCCGAAAAATTGCCCGAACACCCGGTCTTCTTCACCAAGTCGGTGTCGGCGGTCAATCATCCCGGAGCCGACATCCCCATGCTCTCCGAGGTGTCGGCTAAGCGCGATTGGGAGGCCGAGTTGGCCTTTATTATCGGGCGGCCCACCCGCAACGTGGCGCGTGAGGATGCCATGCGCTCCGTTTTTGGCTACACTATCTTTAATGATGTCTCGGCACGCGATTTGCAGATGCAGCACCAGCAGTTCTTCTTTAGCAAGAGTCTGGAGGGGGCCGCGCCGATGGGGCCGTGGATCGTGACGGCTGATGAGATCCCCGATCCGCACGCGCTGCGTATTCAGATGCGGCTGAATGGCACCACGATGCAGGATTCGAGTACCCACGACATGATCTTCGACATTCCAACCGTGATCACGACACTCTCTCGCGGGATGGAACTTGGCCCTGGCGACATCATCGCTACTGGGACGCCGGAGGGGGTAGGAATGGGGCGCACGCCGCCGGTCTGGTTGCAGGCGGGCGATCTGATTGAGGTGGAGATTAGTGGGATTGGGGTGTTGCGTAATCGGATGGTGGGGTAGGGGCGCGGTGGCTTCGACAAGCTCAGCCACCGCTAACAGCGCGGTGGCTGAGCCTGCCGAAGCCACCGCCAGCGACAACCCTACACCCGATCCTGCAAGCTCTCCACCGTCCAGACATCATCGCGCAGGGCGCGGATGGCCTGCACTGCCGCCGCCGCCCCGGAGAGCGTGGTGAGGCTGGGGATTCCATAGGTGATCGCGGCGCGCCGGATGGCAACTTCGTCGAAGAAGCTCGACTTGCCCAATGGCGTGTTGATGATCAGGGCGATCTGGCCGTTCTTGACGTAGTCTACCGCGTTGGGTCGCCCCTCGTTCACCTTGTAGATGGTGGTGACTTCAAGCCCCACGCCACGCAGGTAGGCAGCGGTGCCGCCGGTGGCAAAGAGCGTAAAGCCCATTGCGACCAGATCGCGGGCAATCGGTGCGAGGTTCTCTTTGTCGCGGTCATTCACGCTGATGAAGGCACTGCCACTCATGGGCAGGTGCTGGCCGCAACTCTGCTGGGCCTTGGCGAAGGCTTCGCCAAAGGTGGCTCCGCTGCCCATGCCCTCGCCGGTGGACTTCATCTCTGGCCCTAGCAGTGTGTCCACACCGGGGAAGCGCGCCCAGGGTAGCACCACCTCCTTGACATGGTACTTGCTCGCGCCCGCGTTGTTGGTGGTGATGTCCATATCTGCCAACTTCTGGCCCGCTACCGCCTTGGCCGCGATCTGTGCCCAGGGTGCCCCGGTCGCTTTGGCAACAAACGGGGTGGTGCGCGAGGCGCGGGGGTTGACCTCTAGCACATAGACGATGTCGTCTTTCATCGCATACTGGATGTTCATCAGCCCAACGACACCCAGTTCGCGTGCCAGTTGTTCGGTGTAGCGGCGCAGCGTCTCGACATGTTCCGGGGCCACCATGTAGGTTGGGATGACACAAGCGCTGTCGCCGCTATGCACCCCGGCCAGTTCGATCTGCTCCATGATTCCGGCCACAATCACGCTACTGCCATCGCTCACCGCATCCACGTCCATCTCGAAAGCATCTTCGAGGAAACGGTCAATCAGGATGGGGTGTTCGGGCGACGCCGCGACTGCCTCGCGCATATAGCGTTCTAGGCTGGTCTCATCATAGACAATCGCCATAGCGCGCCCGCCCAGAACGTAAGAGGGTCGCACCACCACCGGGTAACCGATCTGCTCGGCGGCGGCGCGGGCCTCCTCCCAGGAGGTGGCGCTGCCGTGGGCCGGTGCGGGAATGCCTAGGCGATCTAGCAACGCCCCGAAACGATCGCGGTCTTCGGCGAGGTCAATCGCATCGGGCGGGGTGCCCCAGATCGGTACGCCAGCCGCTTCCAGCGCCCGCGCCAATTTGAGCGGCGTCTGGCCACCAAACTGCACCAGCACCCCATCGGGGCGCTCAACATCCACGATGTTGAGGACATCTTCTAGGGTTAGTGGCTCAAAGTAGAGCCGGTCGGCGGTGTCATAGTCGGTCGAAACCGTCTCTGGGTTACAGTTGACCATGATCGTCTCGTAGCCCATATCGCGCAGGCCAAAGACGGCATGGCAGCAGCAGTAGTCAAACTCGATCCCCTGGCCAATGCGGTTGGGGCCACTACCAAGGATCATGATCTTCTTGCGCTGGGTCGGCTCGGCCTCGCACTCGGTCTCGTAGCTTGAGTAGAGGTAGGGCGTGAAGGCCGGGAACTCGGCGGCGCAAGTGTCTACACGGTGGAAGGTGGGGCTGATCTTCTGGGCAAGGCGGCGCTGGCGCACGGCCATTTCGGCGCTCCAGGTGGGGCCGGAGCTAGGCGCGTTCAGCAGGTGGGCCAACTGGGCATCGGAGAAGCCCATCCGCTTGGCTTGGCGCAGCAGATCGGCGGGGATCGTGTCGAGCGTAAAGGCGCGCAAGCGGCCTTCAAGGTTGAGGATCTGCTCGAACTGCTCGATAAACCATGTGTCAATGTGGGTCAGTGCCGAGACCTGCGCTGAGGTCATGCCGCTCTGGAGGGCGTAGCGGATGTAGAAATAGCGCTCCGGGTGGGGCGTGATCAAACGCTCGCGCAGGCGGTCGGGATCAATCTTCTCTTTGCCATCGGCACCCCAACCCATACGGCCCTGCTCCATCGAGCGCCACGCCTTCTGGAAGGCTTCGGGGAAGGTGCGCCCGATGGCCATCACCTCACCCACCGACTTCATGGATGTCGTGAGCGTCTGATCGGCCTGGGCAAACTTCTCGAAGGTCCAGCGCGGGATCTTCACCACCACATAGTCGAGGGTCGGCTCGAAGGAGGCGGGCGTCTCGCGGGTAATATCGTTGGGCAACTCATCCAGGGTATAACCGACGGCCAGTTTGGCCGCGATCTTGGCGATGGGGAAGCCGGTCGCCTTGGAGGCCAACGCCGACGAGCGCGAGACACGCGGGTTCATCTCGATGACATAGATGCGGCCATCGTGGGGATTGACGGCAAACTGCACATTCGAGCCACCCGTCTCCACGCCAACCGCACGCAGCACCGCGATAGACTGATCGCGCATCTGCTGGTATTCGCGGTCGGTGAGCGTCATGGCCGGGGCGACGGTGATCGAGTCGCCGGTATGCACACCCATGGGGTCAATATTCTCGATGGAACAGATGATGACGCCGTTATCCATACGGTCGCGCATCACCTCCATCTCAAACTCTTTCCAGCCCAGGACACTCTCTTCGATCAGCACCTGGGTGACGGGTGAAGCATCGAGGCCACGTTCAACAATTTCGCGGAACTCCTCGATATTGTAGGCAATCCCGCCACCGGCCCCACCGAGGGTGAAGGAGGGCCGAATAATCGCCGGGAAGCCGGTTTCACCAACAATCGTGAGGGCCTCATCGAGCGAATGGGCGGTACCGCTACGGGCCACACTGAGGCCAATTTCCAACATCTTATCCTTGAAGAGTTGGCGATCCTCAGCTACACGCACCGCATTCACCGAAGCACCGATCAGTTCCACACTGTAGCGCTGGAGCACCCCGGCCTCGTGCAGATCAATCGCGAGGTTAAGCGCCGTCTGTCCGCCCACAGTGGGCAGGATGGCATCGGGGCGCTCCTTGGCGATGATGCGTTCGAGGCTAGGAACGGTGAGCGGCTCGATATAGGTCGCATCAGCGAGACCCGGATCGGTCATAATCGTGGCCGGATTCGAGTTGACGAGTACCACGCGGTAGCCCTCTTCGCGCAGCGCCTTGCACGCCTGGGCACCCGAATAGTCAAACTCGCACGCCTGGCCAATCACAATCGGGCCAGAACCGAGAATCAGGATTGTATGGAGGTCAGTTCGCCTAGGCATGGTCAGAGTCACTCCTCGCTGGACTTATCGTATCGGCGAGGATTATACCATAGGGGGTTCGGGGGAGGCTGCGCCTCCCCGAAAAAAGAGGTTCTGGGGCTGCGCCCCGAAGATGTTGTCTCAACTAGGAGATCGAGGCGTCAGGATCAATACGGTAGGTATTGATAATCTCGTTCGTGCGATCAATCAGCGTATCAAACTGTGCCTGCGGCACCAGGGTGCTGAGCAGGGAGATCTTGTTGCCGCGCTGCTCAATGAAGGTATTGCCCAGCAGGGTGGCCTCAACGCCATTATCGGCGGTGGCGGTGTAGGTCCAGACGATCAGGATGCTGCCATCCGACTGTGGGGTCGGATCTTCGAAATAGAAATCGGGCTGGCTGCCGAAGCTATTCTCCAGGTAGGTCTGGAGCACCTTGGTCAGATCCTCATCGGTGTAGACCGTCTCATCCTCAAAGATGTCCACGATTACCGCCCCATTGCGGGTCGGGTCGGTCCAGATCAGGATCAGTTCATCAGGGTTGCTGGTGTCCTGAAGCGACCAATTCTCTGGGATGTCAATCTGGAAGACGCCTGAGGTGTGTGCATAGGTCTGGAGATCGCCAATATCAACCGTCTGCAATTCACCATCGCCGCCATCATCCAGCACCACTTCGGTTGGTTCTTCAGTTGCTTCCTCGGTCGGAACTTCGGTGGGAGCTTCGGTCGGCGCAGGCTCACGGGTTGGGCGTGGGGTGCGCGTGGGGGCCTCGGTGGGAGCCGGGGCAGCGGTGGGGCTGGCAGCCTGGTTGCCACCACCACAGGCACCTAGGGTTAAGAGCAACGACAGAGCGAACGGGGCGGCGACACGACGAATTGGGTGGAGCATACTTCCTCCTCAACAACGATCACTCCTTGCTCGCCCGCCCTCCATTGCGTCGGGCGACAAGAAATGCAATTGCATTGCATTTTAACACTTTCGTTTACGGTTTGTGGGTTCAAAATCCAGTCTTGGGCCAAGATAGGGTACAATGAAGAGAACCGCACGCGTGCATGGAGCCTGCGATGAGTACCGTAATCCTGAGTGATGCGCGTTTCTCGGCCCATACGTGGTATGGGCATCCAGAGTGTGCCGACCGCCTTGATGCGATTATGGAGGCGCTAGCGACTTCGGGCCTGACGGATGATCTGCGTAGTGTGGCTCCTAACGAGGCCCCGGAGAAGGCGTTGCTGGCCGTGCATACCCCCGATCTGCTCTGGCGTATTCGCCATCTGAGTAGCTTTGGTGGTGGTCAGATTGATGGCGATACCTACCTTACCTATGATAGTTGGGATGCTGCGCTCTATGCCGCTGGTGCCGCTATGGGGGCAGTGGATGTGGCCCTGGCGCGCCATCCAAATAACGCCTTTGCGCTGGTGCGTCCCCCCGGCCACCACGCCACACCCAATCGGGCCATGGGCTTCTGCCTGATCAACAATGTTGCTGTCGCTGCTCGCCACGCGCTCAATCGCTATGGCCTGCGTCGTGTTGCGATTGTGGATTATGATGTGCATCATGGTAATGGCACGCAGGATGCCTTCTATGATGAACCGCGTGTCCTCTTTATCTCTACCCACGCCGCGCCCTTCTACCCCGGTACGGGGGCCATGGCAGAGGTGGGGACGCCGGGGCCAGCCGCCGGGACGACTCTCAACATCCCCCTGCCCTTCGGGGTTGGCGATGCTGGGTATGCCCAGGTCTTTGATGAGTTGGTTGTCCCCGCATTGCGCCGCTTCCATCCCGAACTGCTGCTCGTCTCGGCGGGCTACGATTCGCACTGGAAAGACCCGCTCGGCCCGATGACGCTCTCTACCTCCGGCTATGCCCACCTGACCGCCCGCTTGCTCGATCTGGCCCAGGAGTTGTGTCAGGGGCGGATCGCCTTTATCCTAGAAGGTGGCTATAGCCTGGAGGCGCTGGGGGCGTGTACAATTGCAACTATGCGCCTGCTGCTTGGGCGTGAGCCTGGCCCCGATCTGCTAGGTGTACCGCAAACGCCCGGTACTAGCCCTAGGCCACAGATCGAGATGATTCGTCAACGTCACCCGCTCTTTGCGCGTTGAGCCTGAAGGATAGATACCCCTATGATTGCGGTGATTAACTATGGTGCCGGTAATCTGCCCAGTGTTGTGCGGGCCTTGCGCCATGTCGGAGCCGATTTGGTGGTGGCCGAGGATGCCGCAACCATCGAAGCGGCTGATGCGGTGGTGCTGCCCGGTGTCGGTGCGACCGCCGATACGATGCGTAGCCTGGAACAACTCGGTATTGCCCCGGTACTGCCCAAGGTGATCGCCTCCGGGCGGCCCTTCTTGGGGATCTGTGTCGGTATGCAGGTGCTACTCAGCGTGAGTGAGGAGTTCGGGCACCATCCCTGCCTCGATCTGGTGGAGGGTGCGGTGCGCCGCCTGCCCGAATCGGCGGGTAAGATTCCTCAGATCGGCTGGAACCAGATCCGCCCCACGCCTGCCTATACCGAGCATCCACTTTTTGCCCATATTCCGAGTGGTAGCGATTTCTACTTCGTCCACTCCTTCTATTGTGATGTCGCTGATCCCAATCTGGTGGCGGCGCGTACCGATTATGGCCTCGATTTTCCGAGCGTGATTGTGCGTGATAATCTGTCCGCCGTTCAGTTCCACCCGGAAAAGAGCGGCCGCCTGGGGCTACAACTGCTCTACAATTTTGTCCAGATCTGCGCCGCTGCTGGCGCACATTAGGTGAGACTCTATGCAAGTTATTCCCGCTATCGATCTGAAAGATGGCCGCTGTGTGCGGCTCTACCAGGGTGATTTTGCCCAGGCGACGGTCTATGGTGAAGATCCGACCGCCATGGCCCAGCGCTGGGCCAGCCTGGGTGCCCCGCGTCTGCATCTGGTTGACCTCGATGGGGCCAAGCAGGGCCATCCCGTCAATACGCCCGCCATCCACGCGATTGTCGCTGCCCTCAAAATACCCGTTCAGCTCGGTGGCGGCCTGCGCACCGCCGAGGATATTCGCGCCACGCTGCACCTCGGCCTGGATCGCGTGGTACTCGGTACTGCCGCTGTGGCCCAAGCCGATCTCGTGGCCCAGATGGTGGCCGAGTTTGGTGAGCGCATCATTGTGGGTGTGGATGCCCGTGATGGCCTAGTGGCGACTGATGGCTGGCTCACGACGGCCAATGTGCAGGCGACCGATCTGATCACCCAGATGGCCCAAGTCGGGGTGCGTCGTATTATTTATACCGATATTAGCCGCGATGGCACCATGACCGAACCAAACTTCGCTGCCATCCGCGAACTGGTGCGTCCCGATGGCCCGGCCATCATCGCTAGTGGTGGGATTGCAACCCTCGATCACCTCAAGCGTCTGGCTGAGTTGGGCGTGGAAGGGGCGATTGTCGGCAAGGCGCTCTATACCGGGGCCATTGATCTGGCGCAAGCGTTAGCATGAGGTAGCTATGACGAATCCTGATTTAACTGCGAAATATGAAGAAGAGCGCCTGCGCGCCCATGGTCAGTCGCAGATCGTCTACCTGCAAGGCCAGATTGATGAACTGCGGCGCATGATTAAGGACCAGACCAATAAGTATAACTGGGCCTTGGAGCAGGTGCGCAAAACCGAAGCGGTGGTCGGTCAGATCCAGGGGCTGTTTGACCAACATTCCGAGCAGGTGACCCAATCTACCGATGCGGTGCGCCGTGATGTGATCGCGTTGCGCCGTGAGGTGGCCGGGGCACTGGTCAAGATTGATGAGAGTGTCAAACCCATCCGCGACCTCCAGGCTCAGATCCAGCAGGTGGCCGAGGCCCGCAAACAGGATCGGGATTTTGTGTCGGGCTGGTTTGGGCGTATCGAGGCGCTTGAATTACAGATCCTTACCGTTCAGGCCCAGATCAAAGAGGTGGATGAGCGCCAGCGTCAGTTTGTGCTGCAACTGGATCGTCTGCGCGAGGCTGATGCAGTGGCCATCCAAGAGGCGCGCCGCGTCTCTGAGGAGTTCCAGATCGAGAAGCAGACCCTACGCCGTCACTCGGTCGAGGCGCAACAGTTAGTTGCCGATGTCCACGGTATCCTTGAGGAGCATGACTCACGCATCCAGCGCCTTGATGAGATCCGCCAGCATATTGATCTCTTTGCCGAGACCTTGCCGCAGCAGTATACCGAACTGGCCGCGAAGTTCCCCGACATTATTGCCGATATTAAGCGCGTCGAACGTATCTCCACCGAGCGCTTCCTGATGAACCAGGAGCGACTTGAGGATCTGCGCCAGCAGGCCGATGAGCGCTTTGCGGTGCTGGAAGAATCGGACGAGCAGCACATGCGCCAGCTCACCTCGTGGCTAGAGCGCATTGATAGCTGGCTGCGCGAGCTTGAACAGCGTCTCTCACGCGCAACCACGCGCCTCGAAGCCGCCCAGCAGGTGCATATCGCCCGCATCATCGAGATCGAGAAGCGCGAGATGGATACGCTGACCAACCTGGTGGCCAGTGTGCGCAATCAGTATGAGCGCATCAAGGCGGCCCAGGTGGAGGCGAAGGGCGGCGAGGAGGTGGGTTAGCTCCGCTCCAAGACGAAGATCCGGGGGTGCAATCCACCCAAATTGATCCGCACGAGGCTGTGCAAATTCCAGGTGTTGCGTTGGGCTAAGAGCCGCTCCATTAGGCGTACCTCGTGCGACAGCAACACAAAATGCGCCCCCGGACGGGCTACCCGCGCTGCTTCGTCGAGCAGCGCCGGGTAGAGTTCGAGGTTCTCGCGGTGCGAGCCGACCAGATGCCCAAAGGGCAGATCAGCCACTATCGCGTCCATACTCGCGTTGTGCAACGGCAGTTGGCAGGCATCCCAGAGTTCAAGTTGGCAGCGCTCGCTCAATCCCGCCGCCTCGACATTGGCCTTGGAGCAACGCAGCGCCGCCGGGTCAATGTCGCAGCCAATTGCCCGCCGCGTTGGCCCGATCAGCAGCCGCTCGATCAGCAATGACCCTGACCCGCAGCCGATATTCAAGAAGCGGTCGGTGGGGTCAGGCAGACTCAAGCGCGCCATCGCATGCGCAACTGCCCCATTCAACGCGCCCTCACGGTTGCAGACGCGCCATGGCCGGGTGGCCAACGGGCGCGGCGCGAGGCGCACCAGCAGTTCCCAACCTTCGCCGCTCTGCGCTCGGCGCAACCGCAGGAGAAGATCGCCATCCTCGGTTCCCAGGCTCAAGCCGGTGGCACGGCACAACTCCGCCTTCAGCCGCGTCAGCACCGCCGAGTCGGCACCCGCCGCACTCAGAAAGAGGCTGCTAAAGGCACCCGGAGGATGCATGCGCCGCACGCGCTCGATCAGCGCCACCATCGCCCGGAAATGCTCGTCACCTAGCAACGCCTTGGGGCGCGGTACGGCAAAATTGCGCACCACATAGACCGACTGGGCGCTACGCAGGGTGAGCAGCGCCTTCCACTCGCCCACATAGTCCATCGGGATGACCCCGGCTGGCCCCTCGCGCTCTAGGCGGGCTTCACGGCCAAAACGCCGCATCTCGTCGCGTACTACTGGCTCCAGCCCCTCCGTGGTGATGACCTCGATCCGCTGCGGGTGCCCGGCTGGGTAGATGGGTCGCTTGGCCATGCCTTATTTCTCCAATAAACGGCTGTAGAGTGCCCGGAAGCCCGCGCCGAGTTGATCATACCCGAAGTTGGCGGCAACCTTCTCGCGCCCATACTCGCCAAAACGGCGGCGCAGGGCCGCATCTTCGCCGAGTTCACGTACCCGCGCCGCATAGCCCTCCACATCGTTGCGTGCCACCAAGAAGCCACTCTGACCCTCGTCTACGACTTCGGGCAGGGCGCTGGCGTTGGTGGTAACCACCGGGCGGCCACACGCCAGCGCTTCGGCGGGCGCGATGCCAAAACCTTCCAACCGCGAGGGGAAGAGCAGGATGTCGCAACTCTGGTAGGCCGCCACCAACCCGGCGCGATCGGGTGAGCCAATCGGCACCATACGCGGGTGGGGTGGCGCATCCTCCTTGCCCTGGAAGCCGCCGGTGTAGAAGAGCGTATAGTCGGCGGGCAGCCGCTCCATAATCTGGGGCAGCAGATCGAAGCCCTTGCGCCGGGTGCGGTTGCCCACAAAGAGCAGCCGAATGCGCCCGGCAGCGGGCGGCAAGCCGTGGTCGCTGCGCACCAGACCGGGTGTAGGCACAAAGACATCGGTATCAATGCCATCAAAAATGATCGTACTATCGCGTCGCCCGTAGGTCTGTTCAACCTGACGCTGGGTGAAGCGGCTCACACACACCACCGCATCGGCACGCGCCACCGAGAGGCCATCATAGTGCGACTCGACCAGGCGGTAGAAGAGCCGCTGGGCAAACGAGCTGTAGGGTTGCAGATCGGGGTCAGTCGTCAGGTGATGCACGGTTGTCACTACGGGCAGCCCGGTTGCCTTGAAGGCGAAGGCCACCCGTGAGCGGCCCTGCACCAGATCGAAGCCGCGCCACCAGCCCGCCGGTAAGCCGCGTGGGATGAGGAAGGGCGCGAAGTTGTAGATCTCTGGCAGGCGTAACAGTTCGGGGCGAAGCCCGGCAGCGCGCACCGAGCGGGTGATATTCTGGATGCCAAAATCAACCCCGCCCCGGCCCATGGGCGAGACATAGAGTGGACGAATGCTCATAATGTATCAGAAATAGTCGGCATTAAACGGAGCCAAACCAGCAAAGGCACGTTCTGCGAAGGCCAAGCCTTTGCGGTTGTTCACACTCAGCACGCCAAAAGCCGCCGCCGTGCGTGGGCGCAAATAGCGGCTATAGATCTGGGCCAGCACGCGCACATCACAACTGATGTCGGCGGGTGTCCCATCGGGCAGGCGGCGCGTCTGGGCGTGGCCGTGTTCGATCTCCACTTCAAAGGTGCCCTGGTTGCTCCTGATCCACTCATCGTGGACGGCAATGCGCACATGGCCAGAGAGATCACGCGGGAAGCCATAGCCATGCAGCGCGGTGGGCACATCCAGGATGCGCAGCATAAAGTGGGGTTCCACCGTACACTCAAGCGGATCGGGCATGAGTAGATTGACCGGCGCATCGGCGGGGGCCTTGAAGCGCACCATGCCGACCTGATCCTGGTGGTTGGCGAAGAAGCGGAAGAGTTGCGAACGCGCCTGGGGATCAAGCGCGACAATATCTTGGCACTCCAGCCGCCGGTTGGCCCCCTCGACAATGATCTGGTAGATCAAGAAGGAGCGCGGCTGCCCGTGCGGATCGTACCAGATATAGCCCCGATGGGGTGTGCCATCACGGGCGGTCAGGACGCGCCGCCACCAGGACTCATCGCGCACGGTGGGGCCAAAACGGCCCCGCAGCGCCCCGCGATAGACCGTGTCGAAGTCGGCGATCTGGTCATAGCTGGCGGCGCGGAAGCCCCCCGGCAATGCCGCGAAGCTGCGAAAACTGGCCGGTGGCGCTTGGTAGACACGCCGCTCCATAAAGGTGGCCCAGCCAAAACGCCCGTAGAAGGGGCGCTTAAACGGGTAGAGGATATTGATGCCCATCCCCCGCTCGCGCATCTCGGTGCAGGCATGGCGCAAAAGCTCCTCGGCATAACCGAGGCGACGCGCTTCGGGTGCGGTGGCTACCGAGGCAAAGCCACACGCCGCGATCTGGGTGTGGCCCGTTTCGAGCGTCAAGGGGAGGATTTCAAGCTGGGCTACATGTTCACCCGCCACCCACAACCCACGCAGGCGCGGCAGTTGAGCGGGTGTCACCGGGCTGGCCGTGTTCAAGAAGGCATAGTTTTCGAGGCTCTGCCAGCGATCAAGATCAGATTCACTCAGAACGCGATAATCCATGGGGTTTCTCAACCAGAATGAAATAGCTCCCACAACGCATCCAACCGAACAACCAGAGATCCAGTTCCATCATCAGGGTGATCGCCATCAGCGCATAGTAGACCGGGCTACCCGGACGCAGTTGGCCGCGCATGCGGCGGCGGGCACGGATCTCGCGGGCGATCCCTGCGGGCTGCGGGTCAGCAGCGGTGGGTTTGGTGGGCTTCTTGGAGCCTCGCCCCAGCACGGCTTCACCCAGCTTCATCAGCACATGCTCGACAAACGTGGTAAAGAGGCTATTCCAGAAGATGACCTTCACCGGGCGCAACCCGGCACGTTCAAAGGCCGCCAGCACATCCTCCCACGTCTCCAGCGCCTTGAGGTGATCCGACTTGCGGCGCGCCTCGCGGGAAAAGTCGTAGACCCCGGCACGCACAAAGAGTCGCCCGATACGGCGGCTAATGTTGATGATCGGCTGGATGGGCGACATCTCACGCGTATTGGAGAAAGCCAGCATGCGCCCACCGGGGCGCAGCACCCGCGCCGTCTCGCGCAAGTAGTCATCAATCACATCAATCGGGAAGTGTTCGAGGATGTCAATGGCAAACGCCTTATCGAAACTGGCATCGGCAAAGGGCAGGGTACGCGAATCGGCCTTGGCGAGCGCCACCTTAGCCACCGCCTCATCGGCAAAGAGCGTGGCTGGATCGGAACCGACCATCAAGCCCACATAGGGCGTGTTCCAGACCGCATGCTTGGCGGTGCCACAGCCATTATCGAGTACCACATCACTCGGCTGCCAGCGCATCAAACGGCGCAGCGTGCGGTCGCGCACCCCAGCGGCCAAAAGCGGCGGAGCCAGATCGCGGTAATCCAACTCCTCGGCCAACTCAGCCTCATCGGTGACATACTTCGAGACATAATCGAAGTCGGCCCCGCGTGGCATGAGGTCAATGTACCCATCTTCCAACGGGTAACATGTCGCACATGCGGCACAACGGAGGCCATCATCGGCGAGGTAGAGCATGCGTGAGTGGCAGGTCGGACATTGAAGTAGGGGTAACAGGGCACGTGTGATCATAATGAGTCTATCTGAAGCGACGCGGTGCGTCAACAGGGTACAACGGCATCAGAGCCAGCGCGCCTCAACATCACGGGCGAGGAACGCATCGAAGAGCAACAAGAAGGCACCTTGCAGCGCCACCCCATGCCCCAAACCGCGCCGACGCGGCGACTCGGCATAGCGTTTGGCCAGGGCAACCCCGGCCAGGATATAGATCACATCCAGGCCCGCATTCAGCATCAAGATGCGGTGGAAATGCTCGGCGTGGGTACGCTCTTGCACCTCACTAATGTCACCAGCAAAGAACTCCTCCGCCTTCAGCAACGCCGAGCGCCGTCCGGCAAAGGCCAGCAGCGTATCAATCATACCCCAGGTAAATGCCTGGGTCCCAAACTGACGCCAGTAGTCGTTGGGGAGCAGCGTGAGGATGGTGCCGACGACACTACTTCCCATCCCCCATTGCAGGAGCGGAGCGAGGCTACGGCGCTGGTAAACAAAGAAGTTGTGATCCATGGGTCTATCTTACCCGATCTAGCTTTATCGTCAATTAGGCGATCTCTTCTTGCAAGGCAAGAAAGATCGGCGTCAAATCAGGATCGAAATGGCTGCCCGAAATCTCGGCAATATGCTGTTTGACTCGTTCTACCGGCATGCTCTTGCGGTAGGGGCGATCCGAGCGCATGGCATCCCAGACATCGGCGAAGGCGAAGATGCGCGCCGCCAGCGGGATCGCCGTTCCCGCCAAACCCTGCGGATAGCCACTCCCATCCCACTTCTCGTGGTGGCAGTAGGGGATGTCGAGGGCCGGGCGCAGATACTCAATGGGGGCCAGCCACTCATAGGCATAGACCGGGTGCAGCCGCATGATGACCCACTCTTCCGGCGTCAGCGGCCCCGGCTTATGCAGAATAGCATCAGGAATGCCCAGTTTGCCGATGTCGTGGAGCAGCGCCCCGCGCCGGAGATGCACGATCTCGCTCTCAGGAAGACCGAGCATCTTGGCCATGCGCACGCTCATATTGGTGACGCGCTGGCTATGGCCTTCCGTCTCACGATCACGCAAGTCGAGTGCCCGTGACCAGCCTAGGATAGTCGTATCGTAGGCTTGTTGCAGCGCATCATAGGCTGTCTCAAGCTCACGGCGGCTCTCGTGTAGCTTGCGGTAGCGATTAAGGCGGGTGATAGACTGTACCCGCACGCGCAGTTCGAGCGAATCAATCGGCTTGGTGAGGAAATCATCAGCACCGGCATTGATGCCATTCAGGCGCGAGGTACGGTCATCAAGGGTCGAAATGATCAGTACCGGCACCTCAGCGAGTAACGGATCACTCCGAATATGCTGACATGCCTCTAGCCCGTCCATCGTTGGCATCATCACATCGAGCAGAATCAAATCGGGCAGAATCTCGCGTGCCAGATGGAGGCACTCTAACCCATTGGTTGCAGTATGGATCTGATGCCCATCACGGGCCAAATAACTTGCGATCAATTCGCGGGCTACTGGTTCATCATCGGCAACAACTATGGAAGCACCAGCCATGCGATCATTCCTTTATGCTACCAGACTACCCTCAACTGAGCGTAGCATACATAGCCCGAAACTTCAATCTTGGGTTGTGTTGAGGACGCGTCGGATCGTTGCTCCCAACTGTTCCAACCTTACTGGCTTGCTCAGGTAGTCATCGGCACCAGCGGCCAAACAACGCTCACGATCCCCAGCCATCGCCAGCGCCGTAAGCGCAATGATCGGTATCTGCGCTATCTCTGGGTCAGGATCGGCGCGTAGATGGGCAATCACATCCAAGCCGCTCATCCCTGGCATCTGGATGTCAATGAGGAGCAGATGCGGGCGGAGGTGGTGGACGCTCTCGATCACCTCATTTCCTCGGCCAACATAATTGGTGCTATAGCCCTGATAGCCCAGATACTCCAGCAGCAAATCGGCGACCGATGCTTCATCCTCAGCCAAGAGAATATGAATTGCCGTATTGGGTGTGGGTGGGGAATGGCTCGGTGGCGTTCCTGTGTGGCTCGATAGCGTTTCTAGTATTGGAAGTGGTGAATGTTGGGGCAGAAACACCCGAAAACGACTGCCTTCACCAACCCGACTCTCAACCTCGATGCGCCCGCCATGCAGCGTGACCAACTGCCGCACCAAGGCCAAACCCAGCCCGGTACCCGGTTGATCACGAGCTAAACGGTCGTCCAGTTGTACAAAGGGTTGGAAGAGCATATTCTGCTGGTTCGCTGCAATCCCGATTCCATGATCCCAAATACAAAACTGAACTTCTTTCCTCTGGGCATCATAGTGTATCTCCAGCCCCAGCGCACCACCTCTGGGCGTAAACTTACTCGCATTCGAGAGCAGATTGATCAGGATCTGGCGCACCCGCAAAATATCGGCCTCAATACTTAACCCAGCCTCACAAGCCGTATAGGTGAACTGTTGCTTTTTGCTTTGGAACAAGCCATTTAGCAGATCAATTACTTCACCACAGGCATCATCCACCAACACCGGCCCCAGCTTCAGATCTACATGTCCAGCCCCAATCCGGGCCAGATCGAGAATGTCATTGATCAACTGGAGCAGATGCTGGCCATTATCGAAAACATGCTGCACCGCACGCTGCTGCGCATCGCCAAGTGCACCATACAACCCTTGGCTCAACGCCTCACTAAAGCCGATAATGCCGGTGAGCGGGGTACGCAGTTCATGGCTCATGTTGGCCAAAAACTGATCCTTCAGGCGCGCCGCTTTGGCCAGATTGGTATTGGCCTCCTCCAGTAACGCCGATTGCTGGCGCAGCCGCTCTTCAACGACCATCCGCCGGGTAATATCCACTTGGGTTCCCACATACCCAAGCAGGCTACCACTGGGATCAGTTTCAGCGACAACCTGGGCGATCACCCAACAGATACGCCCATCGGGCCGTAGATAGCGAAACTCGATCTGACTTTCTTGTTGAGTACTGATCGTCTTATCCCAAAAATTCCGCACCAACATATAGTCTTCGGGATGGATATAACGCAGCCAGCCCATGCCGAGGCCCGCATCGGCAGGGACACCCACAATTGCACACCAGCGCGGATTGACATAGGTAAAAAAGCCGTGCCGATTGGCACGGTAGATCCCCACGGGTGAGATGGTACTTAAAGTCTGGTAGCGCTGCTCACTTGCCCGTAGTTGATCTTCAATCGCTACCCGCTCGGTAATATCCATGTAGGTACCGGCCATGCGTACCACCGCACCATCCGTATCATGTTCGATTGCCTGCCCGCGACACAACACCCAACGTGGTTCGCCTTCACTTGGATTGGTGCGGAGTTCTATCGAAAAGTGCTCGGTTTCACCGCGCAGATAGGCCATGAGCGTGGCATCGAGACGCGAACGATCATCAGGATGAATGAGTTCTTGCAAGGCAACCTGATTGACCTCAAGTTCAGCGTTAAGCACGCCAGAAATTGGAATATCGCGTTGATCACT
>NZ_GL501404.1:2177347-2219278 GCF_000152145.1 Oscillochloris trichoides DG-6 | reverse complement strand
GCTGACAAGGTTGGTGCGCAGGTTATATTCCCATGTCCCCAATCTATCCCCCTCTAGCGCCAATTTCAGAGGTTTATTTTCCCAAAGGTTGTGGAAAATAATACCAGAAGGTAGGCCAACATGCCGTGTCAATTACTGGTTGCACATGCCCTAATCTTAGGGTATTGTTGAGCAGCACAGTCGCTCAACAATACCCCAAACGCCATGCCACTACCCGAACCTCGTGATACCATCCAGGTTTTGCGCAGCCTACGCTGGCCCTTAGCGGCAGTCATTGGCCTCGTGTTTGCTGTCTTGCGTCTCTTTGAAACCCTCTTTATCCAAGGTGGTATAGACTCACCCCTGCGCGATACCCTCGATCCACTCTTCTGGGGCTTGCTGGCTGGGGTAGCGATCTGGATGGTGTTGAGTTGGGCCGCTGCCCAGGAGTATCGTCGCCGCAGTAACGAGACCGCGATGCTGAGTGAGTTGCGCCGCTCCACGATTCGTTTGGAGCAACTCTACGAACTGAACCAGCGCATTGCATCAAGCGTGACGCTGGATGAAGTGCTTGATTATGCCATAACCCTACCGGCACGTTTGATCGGGGCCAGTGCGGCTGCCCTCGTCTTGTACGATGAGCAGGGCCACCCGCTGCTGGCCCGCAGTGTTGGGATGAGCCGCGAGGCACTTCAGGCGGCGCGGGCCAGTTTCGGTCTGCTCCCCAGCCCCCCCGATCTCTCGCGTCCGCAACTCTACCGCCACGCGCAGAGTGCCGTAGTAACGCTACCCCTCGCTGAAGGTGACGATGCTCCAGTGGGCTGGATCGAAGCCTACCTGAACGATCTGCACCTTCCTGATGAGCGGGTTGAAGAAGATCACCTGAGCGCCGAGAGTGCCACATTGCTGATTACGGTTGCCGGTGAGTTGGCCGAGGCGGTACAGGGTAGCCGCCGCCGTACCCGCGCCATCGCCAGCGTCGCCGCCCTTGAACAGGCGATCATGGCCGAACGTACCCGCATTGCCCGCGACCTGCATGATGGAGTCGCCCAGAGCCTCGCCTTTATGCGCATGCGGATCGATCTGTGGGAGGAGTGGCTGGAGCATGATACTCAACGTCTCAGCGAAGAGTTTCGTAACTTCAAGGCCAACCTGCGCCTGCAAATTGAAGAACTGCGCCGCGCCATCTTTGCGCTGCGCCCGTTTGAACTCAGTCAACTGGGGTTTAGTGGCGCTATGCACCGCTTTGTGGACGAGTTTGCCGATCAGCAGGGCTGGGATCTGCACCTCGATCTGGCCGATCTGCCCCCCGATCTCTCCCCGGCACTCGAATTGGCCGCCTTCCGCTTTGTGCAGGAGGGATTGACGAACGCAGCCAAACATGCCCAAGCCAGTAGCCTGACTGTCATCTTGCGCCAGATTGATGCAGGTCTCCAGATCATCGTGCGTGACGATGGGATCGGTTTTAATCCCGGCGAGGACGATAACCGTCCGAGTAGCCACCTAGGACTCCGCCAGATGCGCGAACGCGCCGCCGCCCTTGATGGGCGGCTCACGGTCATCTCGCGTCCCGGCGCAGGCACAGAGTTGCGGGTCTGGTTGCCGCTGTGGTGACACTATTCACTACTAATCGGCGGCGTTTCCGGCATGGGCAAGAGCGGCGCAATCGGATCAACCAGGCGATGCACAATCGCCCCCAGCCGCCGGAACTGTGGCCCTAGTTCGGTATCGGCGAGCGGGATACTCACTGGCACATCTAGTTGGACAGGGATAACCACACTATCCAGCGGGATGTCCATCTTTAAGGCGATCTGGAGCGGGGTACCTTCGGGCAGTGTCAAGCTGATATTGTTCGCTCGCAAGCGATTCCCGTTGCCCAGATCAATATCCGCACCACTCAGCAAGAGCGGCACCGGCTGGGTCAGCGTCACCTCCGTCACCTGATCTACCGGCACGAAGATGCCCTGACCCGCCAGCGAGAGCGGCTGACTGAGCGGGATGGTCGTTTTGATCGTCGCTGCTTCTAGTTGGGCCACCACATCCTGAAGTTCGGAGATGTTATTGGCTGCAAAGACCTGCACACTCCCGCCAATACTCCCCACTTGGCCCCGGTTGGTGAATAAGAAACCCACCAAAATACCAACAATGATGATCAGAATCACGTTGATCAGAAATGAAGTCCAGATCATCGCCTTGTAGAGCGGGGCCAGTCGGGCGTAGCGCTTCACCGGGCGTTGATCCTGTTGGACACTATCAGCCTCATGCTGGTTTGTGGAGGTAGCGATCTGTTCAGCCATGATTACCTCACTATCATTTAGGAGGGGCATTCAAGGTGCTATGCACTATAATACCACGCTGATACACCAAACCTCAATGTTTGGTGTTTTTTGCCCAGGGCATGGGTAAAGTCATTGGGGCTGCACCCCAAAGCCCAATTTTTGTGGTGTTTTGGCGGCGCAGCCGCCCCCGAACCCCCACCGAAGGTGAACACTGCGCAGCAGCCTACATTGACACAGCCCCTCAAAATGGAGTAAAGTACACACACACACATCAGCCCGATTGCGAGGTGCCCGTATGTCCCCTATCGCCTTCAATCAGCGCCAGTTGGAGACACTCAGCCAGCTTCTCATTGCCGGTGGCCACCACGATGTCTCTGGCCTACTCGCCGCTTCGCTGGAGCGCCTCGTCTCCTTCTGGCCCGCCCAGGCCGGTGCCCTCCTCTACATTACACCCTACGGCGAGACGGTTCAGCTTATCCATGGCACGCTTGATGATGAGACCCGTACCCTGATCGATCAAGCTCGCAGCGGTTTTATGCGCCGTGAAGATGGCGGCGAACCGATGCTCGGTTCCTATTCGCTTGAGGGTACCCGCGATCTGATCGAACTGCCCTTGCAGAGTGCGGGTCAGGGTGTGGGCCTCTTGCACCTCGTCGTCAATGGGCAGGATCTGGGTGCAGAGGGTAAGACCTCCGACTCCTTCAGCCCTGATGAAGATCTCATGGTGCTATTGGTGCGCGCCATTGGTGGTGAGGCCGATAAGCTCTCGATGCTGCGCCGTGCCGAACGCGACCTGCGTGAACTCAATCTCCTCTACGAGATTGGCCAGTCGCTCTCGATTAACCTCGATCTCTCCAGCCTGCTGAACGATATTAAGCTGCGGGCACCCAAGGTGGTAGGGGCTGAACGCTGCTCGATCCTTCTGCTAGATGAGCAGCGCAATGAACTCGTCCTCGAAATCCCCGGCGAGAATCGCCAGTATCGCATGCCCTCCGACCGTGGCATTGCCGGGTGGGTTGTAACCCATGGCGTCGGCCAGATCGTGAATGATGTGGAACAGGATGCGCGTTGGTACGACGCGATTGGCCGCGAGGCGGAGTTCAATACGCGCTCTATCCTCTGTGTGCCCATGCGGATTAAAGATCGCATCATTGGCGTGATGCAACTGCTCAACAAGAATGACAATCGCCATTTTGGCGATCAGGATATGCAATTGCTCACCACCCTGGCCGCCCAGGCCGCCATTGCGATTGAGAATGCGCGCCTCTACCAGAGCCTCAAGGAAGAGCGCGACCGCCTGTTGAGTAAAGAGGCCGAGACGCGCTATGCTATCGCCCGCGACCTGCACGATGGGCCGACCCAGAGTGTGGCCGCGATTGCGATGAATATCGAGTTTATTAAGAAGCTCTTCCGCGCTATGCCCGAACGGGTACCGGCTGAGTTGGATACCCTTGCCGAGTTGGTGCATAAGACCACCAACGACATCCGCACGCTGCTCTTTGAGTTGCGCCCCTTGGGCTTGGAGACGCAGGGTTTATTGATCACGCTCCAGCAGTATGTGGAACGTTGGCGCGATCCCTCTGGCAATACCACCCGTCTGCGCATCGAAGCGCCGATGAATGTGCCGCGCCTGCCCTCCGAGATCGAGGCCGCCGCCTTCATCATTATCCAAGAGGCGGTCAATAATGCGCGCAAACACGCCCACAGCGACGTGATCACCATCTATCTCTATGTAGAAGAGGATGTCTTTGTGGCCAGTGTGCGCGACCGTGGGCGGGGCTTTAATGTCGCGCTGGTGGAGAGTAACTACAACACCCGTGGCAGCCTGGGGTTGCTCAATATGAAGGAACGGGCGCGCCTGATCGGGGCCGAGTTGCGCATTCGCTCCGAACCCGAACAGGGCACCACCGTGGAGTTGCGCATTCCATTGTCCTAATCTTGTTTAGAAGGGGGTTGGGCGGCTATGCCGCCCAACCCCCTTCTAAATTACCCCAAAACTTCCTGCACCAACTGGGCAATATCGGTGGGTAGGCGCGCTACCTTCGCCCCAACCGCCTCTAGGGCGCGGATCTTCTCCTGCGCGGTGCCCTCACCACCACTGATGATCGCTCCGGCGTGCCCCATGCGCTTGCCTTCGGGTGCGGTCTGTCCGGCGATGAACGCGACCACCGGCTTGGTGACGTTGGCCTTGATGAAGTTGGCGGCCTGGATCTCAGCATCGCCGCCGATCTCGCCGATCAGCACAATCGCCTTGGTCTGCTCATCGGCCTGGAACATGGCCAGCACATCCACAAAGCTGGTGCCGATGATCGGATCACCACCGATACCCACAATGCTGCTCTGCCCTAGCCCTAGCCGGGTCAACGCATCAACCGCCTCGTAGGTCAGCGTACCGCTCTTGCTCACCACACCCACCGGGCCAGGGGTGGCGATATTACCGGGGATAATCCCCACCTTGGCTGCACCCGGCGTAAGCAGACCGGGGCAGTTGGGGCCAATCAGGCGCGAGCCACACTGCTGCACGAACTCGTATGTGGCCACCATATCCAATGCCGGAATACCCTCGGTGATACAGACCACCAGCGGGATACCCGCCGCCGCCGACTCGCGGATGGCATCGGGGGCGAAGGCTGCCGGAACATAGATCACCGACACATTCGCCCCGGTGGCCTCAACCGCCTCGCGTACCGTATTGAAGACCGGCACCTGTCCGTCAATCGCCGTCTGCCCACCCCGGCCCGGCACCACCCCGGCCACCACCTGGGTGCCGTAGGCGATCATCTGGCGGGTGTGGAACTCACCCTCCTTGCCCGTAATGCCCTGCACCAGCAACCGCGTCTCGTTGTTAATCAGGATGCTCAAAGAACCCTCCAATTGTATGCGACATAATCGGGCACTATCACCCGATCTTGCGAAGAGATCATGCGTTAGATGCGGCCAGGGCAATTGCCACCCCGGCACTCGTTCCGATTCGAGTCGCCCCGGCAGCGATGAGTGCCTGGGCATCGGCGAGGCTGCGTACCCCGCCGGAGGCTTTGACCCCCAACTCTGGGCCGACGGTTTGGCGCATCAGCGCCACATCTGCCACGGTTGCTCCACCTCCAGCAAACCCGGTACTCGTCTTGACCATATCGGCCCCGGCCTTGGCGGCGAGGAGACATGCTGCGACCTTCTCAGCATCGTTGAGCAAGGCAGTCTCGATAATCACCTTGAGCAACGCGCCCTGACCATGCACCGCCGTGGCGATCTGGAAGATCTCCTCGGCGAGTGCAGCGTACTGCCCCGCTTTGAGTAGGCCGATATTGATCACCATATCCAATTCGCGGGCACCATCGGCGCAGGCTTGCATGGCCTCAAAAACCTTGGTAGCACATGTTGTTGCCCCCAGGGGGAAACCGATCACCGTACAGACTGCCACCGACGACTGGGCCAAGAGATTCCGGCACAGTGCGACATAGCAGGGGTTGACACATACGCTCGCAAAGGTATACTGAAGTGCCTCCGCGCACAGATGCTCGATCTGACTGGGAGTTGCCTCAGGCTTCAGTAAGGTATGATCAATCATCTGGGTGATGCTGCTGGGCACATCACCTGATGCCACCAGCCGTGGGCCATGTGCGAGATTGGGGATAGCCGCAAGTTGGGTACGTACCTGGTTCATCAGATCCTGACTCATCATGGCTCCCCTTGGTGCCTACCTGCCATATAACTACCATTGCGGGGCATATTGTAGCATAGGTGTTGCGGCTACTTGCCGAGGACGATTGCTGATCTTGGGAAGCAGCGCAGAAGATTGAAACCTCTAGTAAGTTGAACGATTTCCCTCTTGACAGGCTTGCTTAGGCATACGATTATACAGAGACAGGATGTGCCGCATCTGCTTTATGTGGTCGTGCTGTCTTATTGAGGCCGAACGTTATGGGGCACACCTCCAATGAACTACTCACCCCACCCTCCGAGGCAGATACGCGGCTTCAGACGGTGGCCAATACGAGCGCCGATGGGATGCTCGTCGTTGATGGTGACGGACGGGTGTGCTTCGCCAACCCGGCCGCTGAATCGTTACTCTCACGTGAATCGCACGATCTGATCGGACAGATCTTTGGGCTACCCATCATGTTTGGTGAGGTTGCTGAGATCAATCTGATTCAACCCTCAGGCAATTTGTTGAGCGCAGAGATGCGCATGTCGCCGCTTATCTGGAAGGAGGCACCAGGCTACCTGATTGTCTTGCGCGACCTAACCGAGCGGCGGCGCATTCAGGAGGCGCTACGCGACGCTGAGGGCTTTAGCCGGGCCATTCTTAATTCGCTCTCGCAGCATATCGCAGTGGTTGATGAGCGTGGTATTATTCTCTTAGTGAATGATGCGTGGCGCAAGTTTGCTGCCGAGAATGGTGATCCTAATCTCTTCGCGATAGGAGTTGGGGCTAACTATTTCGATACCTGTGCCATAACGGTCGGCGGTGATGCCCAAAACACTGCCGCGCTCTTGGAGGGGATGCAACGGGTTCTGCGCGGTGATCTCTCGCTCTTTGAACTTGAGTATCCCTGGGATAGTCCAACCGAAGAACGCTGGTTTCAAGTGCGGGTCGTGCCGCTGCATGATGCCCGGCGTGGTATGGTTATTTCGCACACAAACATCACCGAACAACGCCGTCAGGCGCGTGCTGCTACTGAAGCCGAGGCGCTGCGTGAGCAACTTCAGGCGCGTGAACGTGAATTGCGGGCGTTGGGAGTCATTTCTGGTGGAGGCCAGGTACGTCCACCTGTTCCACACCACGAGGCGTCACTGCATGCCTCACGTCCAACGCTCTTTTATGAGTATATTGAGCGCTATGGTCATCTGCTCAATGCGGCAGTACAGGAACGGGGGTTTGGCGTTCCAGACAAGGATGCCGAAGCGCGTGAGTTGGCGATGCACCTAGGTGATTTGCGGGCAACTGCCCGCGATGTGATCGAGATCCATCTGGCGGCCTTACGCAATCGGAGTTTGGGGATACCTCCTGCGCGCCAGCAAGCCTATCTTGAGGAGGGACGAATGCTTGCTCTTCAGATTATGGGCTATCTGGTTGCCTACTACCGTGACGGTGTTGTCTCTTGAGCTGCGCCCGCTGAGCGAATTTCGGTTAATATAGCATCATTCTACGAAAGAAGATCGACGGACAGCCGTGAGCACCATTGTTCTCCAGCTTTTTATCGCCGGCCGCACACCGCGCACTGATAATGCCATCGCCACTCTGCGTCAGTTGGTGGATGAGCATTTGAGTGGCTATCCGTGCGAACTGGTGATAGTTGATGTGCTGACCGACCCACAACAGGCCGAAGACCGTCAGATCCTGGCGACGCCTACCCTGATCAAGGAGTCTCCTTCGCCCCAACGCCGTATTATTGGCGACCTCGATGATGCTGATGGTCTGCTAGCGGCTTTGAATTTACCACCACCACCACCTGCATCATAATCTGATGCTAGGTCTTATCAGGGTGGCGGGGGCCGTTTGCGGTCTGCCGCCCCGCCCAGATGTAAGGAACTATGACAGCGCCTTTGTTTATCCCAATTACCAAGCTGCCGACCGGTATTCCCGGCTTTGACCATATCGCGAATGGTGGCCTGCCGCGTGGCCGTACAACGCTGCTCTCTGGTACTGCGGGGAGTGCGAAGACGGTCTTTGCGGCGCAGTTCCTTGCGGCAGGCATTATTCAGTTTAACGAAGCTGGGGTCTTTGTTACTTTTGAAGAATCGCCTGATGCTTTGCGCCGCAATATGGCCGGTTTTGGCTGGGATATTGCCACCTGGGAGGCGGAAGGGAAGTGGGCGTTTGTTGATGTTTCGCCCCAGCCCGATGTCGAAGAGGTGGTGCGTGGCGTCTATGATCTCGGTGGCCTCCTGGCACGCATTACCTATGCGGTGCAGCGCGTTGGGGCGGTGCGTGTGGTGCTCGATTCCCTCGGTGCCATCTTTGCGCGCCTCGAAAATAACCAAGTCATCCGTAGTGAACTGCTGCGTATTGTCTCTGTCCTGCGCCGTATGGGTGTTACCGCTATTCTCACTGCCGAACGTACCCAAGAGTATGGTGAGATTGGTCGCTATGGGATCGAAGAGTTTGTGACCGATGATGTGGTCATTCTGCGCAATCTGATCGAAGATGAGAAGCGCCGCCGCACGATTGAGATCCTCAAGTTCCGGGGTACCTCGCACCAGAAGGGCGGGTTCCCCTTTACGGTCATTCCCGGCGAAGGTGTGGTGGTCATCCCGCTTTCGGCAATTGAGCTGAAACAACGCTCTTCCAACCTGCGTATCGGCACCGGCAACCCCGATATTGATCGTATGTGTGGCGGCGGCTTCTTCCGCGACTCGATCATCCTCGTCTCCGGCGCGACGGGTACCGGCAAGACGCTTATGGCGACGACCTTCCTCGCCGCTGGGGCGGCCCAGGGCGACCGGGTGTTGCTCTTTGCGTTTGAAGAGAGCCGTGATCAACTCTTCCGTAATGCAACTGGTTGGGGCTTCGATTTTGAGGAGTATGAACAGACCGGCCAGATGCGCGTGGTCTGCCACTACCCCGAAGCGGCCAGCCTGGAAGACCAGTTGATCATGATGAAGAATGAGATTCAGTCGTTCCGCCCGCAGCGCGTGGCGATTGATAGTCTCTCGGCGCTCGAACGAGTTTCGACCATGAAGGGCTTCCGTGAGTTTGTTATTGGTTTAACCTCGTTTATTAAACATCAGGAGGTGGTGGGGCTGTACACATCCACCACGCCGACTCTGTTGGGTGGCACCTCGATCACCGAGGCGCATATCTCCACGATTACCGACTCGATCATCCTGATGCGCTATGTCGAACTCTTTGGCGAGATGCGGCGCGGTTTGACGATTCTGAAGATGCGCGGATCGGCCCATGATAAGGAGATCCGTGAGTTTACGATTGATGGGAGCGGTCTCCATATTGGCAAGGCATTTCGCACGATCTCTGGTATTCTCTCTGGGCAGTTTACGCATGCTGCGCCGAGTGAGATCGAGCGTCTTGGACGCCTCTTTAAAGATAGCTCCGAGGTTGAGTAGCACCACACGGTGCGTTCGCTCAGGGATACACGGAGCAGTGGTATGAGAGAGGGCCAGATTCCTAGCACTGATCAAATCAGCCCTCCATCAACTCTCGCTGATCATCTTCCGCTACGGGCCTTCTCGGCGCATAGTACCGATGCTTTGCTGTTGCTCGATACGGAAGGTATTGTGCGCTTTGCCAGTCCGCCGGCTGAAGCTCTCTTTGGTCGGCGGGTTGGTGATCTCGTGGGTTCGGCTTTCGGTGCGCCCCGCGTTATTGATAAGGCCACCAACCTAGAGATTATTCGCCCCGATGGCAGTGTCGCCCTCGTGGCGATGCGTATGCAGCAGCTTACGATTGATGGCGATCCGGCCTTTCTGGCCATCCTCAATGATATTACCGAGCGCCATCGTGATGAACAACTGCTGATCGAGTCGCAGCAGTTTTTGCGCTCAACCCTCGATGCGCTCTCGGCCCATATTGCGATTATTGACGGTATCGGCATGATCGTGGCCGTCAATCGGGCATGGCAGGAGTTTGCGCGCAATGCGGGCTTTGATCCCTACCGCAGCGGCGTGGGCTATAACTATCTCCATGTCTGCGATACGGTGGTGGGTGATGAAGCCCCGATTGCTCGCGCAGTTGCCACCGGCATTCGCGCAGTCATTGCCGGTATCCACGCCCGTTACTATCTGGAATATCCGTGCAACCTTGGTAAACGCCAGCTCTGGTTTGCGCTGCGCATCACCCGCTTTGGCGATGGTGAACATGTGCGTGTGGTGGTGGCCCACGAGGACATCAGTAACCGCAAACAGAGCGAGATCCTGAGTAATGAGCGCCGTCAGGTGTTGGAGTTGGTGGCGCGCAGCCAGAAACTTGAGGTGGTGGGCCAGCAGATCTTGGCCATGATCCGCAAACACTACCCAAGTATGATCTATACCGCCTTGGCGCTGGCTGAATTGCCGGTGCAGCACTTGGCGCGCCCCGATCTGCATGAGGATGTTCTGGAGCGCTTGGATGCGTGGGCACATACGCGTGCGACCGACCGCATGCGCCATGGCCAGGTGGAACATTGCCTCCCTGATGATGTCTGCTGGGCCGGGATGGGCGATCTGATTGATGCGATGGGGCTGCGTGATTGTTGGGTGACGCCCATTCGGGCACATACCGGGCGCATCGGTGGGGTACTCGTGGTGGCGCATAGTGAGCCGACCCCGATTGGCCTCGAAGATGCCCAGGTGATCGAGTTGGCCGAGCAGTTGCTTATGATTGCCCTTGAGCAGCAGGAGCATACCCGCCAACTCGCGTACCAAGCCAAGCACGATGCTCTGACTGGCTTACCCAATCGGCTGCTCTTTGAAGAGAATCTGCGCCGTGCAATTGATGGGGCGCGCCACTCTGAGCGCATGATCGCGGTGCTCTTTATTGATCTCGACCGCTTTAAGCAGATCAATGATACCCTCGGCCATACCGTAGGGGATACCCTGCTCATCCAACTGGCGCGTCGTTTTGAGAGCTGTGTGCGTGGCTCCGACACTCTCGCCCGCCGTGGCGGTGATGAGTTTATGCTTGTCCTCACCGATATTGTCAACGCCCAGCAGGTGGTTAAGGTGGCGCATCGGTTGATGGAACTGCTCCAACCGCCCTTCCATATTGCGGGCCACGAACTGTTTATCAGTGCCAGTATTGGGGCCAGCATCTACCCCACCGATGGTGAAGACCCGGATAGCCTGCAACGCCGCGCCGATGCAGCCATGTACCGCGCCAAACACCTGCGCAATAACTTCCAGTTCTTTGATCCTACTACCAACCAGACCACGCTGGAACGTCTGCGCTTGGAGAACTACCTGCGCCGCGCATTGGAGCGCAACGAACTCGATCTCTACTACCAGCCCAAGGTCAATCGCCAAGGCCAGATCGTGGCTGTCGAGGCGCTGCTGCGCTGGAAACATCCCGATCTGGGGATTATTGCTCCCAGCCGCTTTGTGCCCATGGCTGAGGAGTTGGGACTGATTATTCCCATCGGCACATGGTGTATGGCGCGCGCCTTCAGCCAGATCTGCCAGTGGCAACGCCCCGGTCGCCCCATCTCGGTCGCCATGAATGTCTCGATCATTCAGTTCTCGCAGCCCGGCTTTATCGAGACGGTGCGCACCGTTCTGGATGAGACGGGCCTTGATCCGAGCCTGTGTATTATTGAATTGACCGAGAGTATGCTGATCGGTGATCAGGCCAGTGTCACCCAGCGCCTCAATGATCTGCGCGCCCTGGGCCTGAAGTTGGCGATTGACGATTTTGGCACCGGCTATTCATCGTTGGGCTATCTGCGCCGCTTGCCGATCAGCATTCTGAAGATTGACCGTACTTTTGTCTCCGACATCGGCACAGATCGTGATGATAGTGGCCGGGCGATCATCAACTCGATCATCAACCTGGCGCACCATCTGGGTATGCAGGTGGTCGCTGAAGGTGTTGAGACCCAGTTGCAGCGCGATTTTCTGCATAGTGTCGGCTGCGATATGATTCAGGGCTTCTTCTACACCGAGCCGTTACCCCCATCCCTCTTCGAGTACCTGCTGGATTCGCCCCGTCTGCCTAGCCCGAAGTGGAAAGAGTAGCCGTTAGCGCATCGCCTGCGCATAGGCGGCTTCAGCCGTGAGCGCCAGCGTATCCCAGGCGAAGTGAGTGGCGCGCTGGCGTGCCCCAGCCCCTAGGCGGGCGCGTAGCTCAGGGTCAGCGAGCAGGCGCAGCGTGGCGCTGGCCATCGCCTCCGGGTTGCCCGACGTACACAGTAAGCCACTGCGTTCATGCTCCAGGTACTCGTTGGTCTGGCCGACTTCGCTCGCCACAATCGGCAACCCGGCCGACATCAGTTCAAGCAGTTTGGCCAGGCCGCGTGCCCGGTTGATCAGCGTGTCTTGGAGTGGTACGAGAGCCACATCGGCTCCCGCCAACACATACGGGATCTCGCTGGGTTGCAGCCAGCCTCGGTAGTCAATCATTGGACTAATACCGGCCTGCGCCGCCAGATCGAGCAGATCCTGTTCCTCGCCGCGCTCGCCCTGGCCCACCACCACCAAGCGTGCATCGGGGCGGCTGTGGTAAATCCCCACCAGGGCACTGATCAATTCATGCAGATCAAACTCCCAGAAGCGGGTGTAGAGCAGAATAGTGGGGGGCTGCCGCCGCCGTTCCTGGGGTTCGCGCTTCACCTCGCCCATACCATTGGGCAGGTAGAAGACCCGTTCTGGCGGAACGCCAAAACTCCACACCAGGCTTTCTAGGGTGCGGCTCACCACCGTGACCGCTCCGGCGCGGCGAGGCAGATCACGCTCTTGCCATGCGAAGAGCAACTTTGCCGAGCGTGGGTAGGGTAGCAGGTCATTCCAGCCGCCCCAGCCCTCCCAATCATCGGTATCTACCACCAGCGGGAGGTTGGGGTGGCGCATCTGCACCCCCAGCGCGGCCAGCCCACCATAGCCTTTGGGCTTGAAGAGGTGGATCAGATCGGGACGTTTGGAGAGGGCCAGACGGCGCAGACTGCGGCTCTGTTCCAGGATGGCGAGCGGGCCAGACCAGCGCGGGTTATGGGTGTGGGCCACAATCACCCCCGCATAATCCACGCAACTGCCCGCATCTTCGGGGTTCTGTACCGGCGGAGCCGCAATAAAGACCTGGTGGCCGCGCCGCTGGAGCGCCTGGGCCAGTGGCAGCATGCGTGCCAATAACGTACCCTTGGGCCGAATGCCGAAGGGCGCGATCATCACAATATCCATATTGAAGTTACGCCTCCCGGCGGGGGTTCGGGGGCGGCTGTGCCGCCCCCGAAGAACTCTTTTTCTGTTCTTTTGGCGGCGAAGCCGCCAAAAGAACAGAAAAAAAAGGGTTTGGGGCGTAGCCCCAAGGAGAAATGTCTATTAGCCGCGCTGGGCGCGGATGATCTCCATCATCTCGGCAACGCGGGTCACCTTGACGCGTGGGCGGCCCTGTGCCGCTCCGGCGGCCATCTCGTAGGCATCGAGGATCTTCCAATCCTCGAAGGTGACATAATTGATCTCGCGGGCGCGCAACAGATTGATGATCGCCTGGGGATCGCGGTACTCATCACGAATGCCCTCCAGATCGGGAACATCCTCGATCATCGCCGCAACCGTGGAGACCGAGTCGGGCTTGTTGGTGCCGATGATCCCAGAGGGGCCGCGTTTGGCCCAGCCGACCACGTACTCACCGGGGAGGACTTCGTCGCGGTTTTGAAAGACCCGCCCGGCTACATTGGGGATGGTGCCAGAGGCATCGCTGAAGGGTACACCCGGCAGTGGCGAGCCACGGTAGCCCACCGAGCGCAGGATCATACCACACTGGTGCGTCTCGTAATTGCCCGTGCCAACGGCGCGGAGACTGCCATCGGGGGCTTGGATCAACTTGTTACGCTCGATGGTGACGGCGGCGACGCGGCTGCCGGAGCCGATCACACCGACTGGTGAGACCAGGAAGCGCATCACAATGCGCCGACTAGCCCCAGTGCTGCCGCGTTCGGCATAACTACGCAGCGTCTCCACGTTCTTGCGGGCGGTCTTATCGTCGTTAAGCGATGCCTCGCTGACCGGGTCAAGTACCAGATCGGCGGGATCAATCAGAATATCCACCCCGTTCAGGCTACCAAACTCCTTCAACTCCGGGTTGGTGAAGGCCGCCTGGGCTGGCCCACGCCGCCCCAGCAACACCACCTCGCGCACCTTGCTCTGGCGCAGGGCGGCAAGAGCGTGATCGGCAATATCGGTTTTGGCTAGATCATCGGGGTCGGCGGCGAGGATACGCGCCACGTCCATGGCCACATTCCCATTACCCACGACTAAGACGCGTTCGTGGTTGAGATTGAAGGTCAGATCGCGGTAATCCGGGTGGCCGTTGTACCAACCGACAAAGATCGTGGCCGGAAAGCTACCATCGAGATCCTCGCCGGTAATACCCATCTTGCGATCCGACTGCGCACCGACCGCATAGACGATCTGGTCGTAGTACTGGGTAACATCTTCGTGGAGAATATCGCGCCCAAAGGTAACATTGCCGAAGTAGCGCACATTGGGCGCTTCGGCCACTTTGTCATACACCCGCGTGATCGCCTTGATATTCTGGTGATCCGGGGCAACCCCTTCGCGTACCAGACCATAGGGTGTGGGTAAGCGGTTGAAGAAATCAATCTGACAAACAAGATCCTTATGCTTCAACAAGGCTTCAGCAGCATAAAACCCAGCGGGGCCAGATCCGATGATTGCAACACGTAGTGGGCGGGCCGAGGTTCCCAATTGATTAGACACGCATGTACTCCTTCTCGTTATCGTCCTTGATACGGGATGTATGATTTAGGTATCAGGCACCACAATACTGGTCTCAGTCTCTACGGGGGGATTGCTGGGCGTCGCGGTAGGTTCTGGTTCGCTCGTTGCCTCACCCGTTGGTAGGGGCGATGGTGTTTCGGGCAAAGGAGGGGTTAGCGTTGGTGTCTCCGTCGGCGGTACACTCGGAATCCGAATCACCACCGTGACCAAGGGTGGCGCACCAACCAGTTCTACCCCACTCGGCAGATTCACCGCTACCGGCAGATCATAGCTACCCGGCCCGCGCCCGCCCAGATCAACCGTGGCAGTGAGGGTCTGCTGAGCGAGTTGATTGAGTACAGCACTACTGCCGGTCAGATCCAACGACACGATAGCGGCTGAGGCACTAGCCAGCAGCCCATTACCGATATTGATCAGGCGCACCTCGGCAGGCAACGCCACCTGGAAACTCTGACTAATCGGCGCAACCAGGATCGTCACTTGGACACTGGTTGGCTCGCCGATCTGGGGTGAGGTACCGGCGGGGAAGATGATATTGGCTTGGCGCACCATGGGGGTACGGGCACCTTGAATATCAATATCTTCTGTACGCAACACTGCCGCCACATCAAGTGGTCCGGAGCTACCCGTCAGGGCGATCAGGGGCGGATCGATCTTCACGGCGGTGATCGTGTAGCCCGCATCGGGTAGCCCGGTAATACTGGCCTGCACGGGCACCAGTTTCAAGCCCACCACCGAGGTGATCGGGATGCGCACATTGATCGTACTGGGGCTGATCTGCACCCCATCAACCAGTTGCCCGTTGGCATCTACCGCACTCAGGCCGAGCGGAGCTTGGTAACTGGCACGCAGTTGCTCGATATTGGCGCTGGTCTGCACCGCTGCCACCCGATCCACCCGATTCTGTGGCCCGCTCACCGTGACGGTGCTGATCGTTTGCCCGGCGGCACTCATCTGCGGGTCGCCACGTTCAAAACTAAACGGCAAATTCCCCACGACCTTTAGATCAATCGGAACGGTATGGCTGATCAGCCGTTCGAGGCGGATCGGAATGGCCGAAGGCGCGACGCCATCGCTCGGCAGAGTAAACGAGATCGTACTGCGGGTAGTCTGCACATTCACGGGCACAATATGTTCTCCCGCATCAAACCCGCTCAGATCCACCACCGTCCGAATATCCACCGGGCGCAGTTCGGTGCGCTGGTTGCGGTCGGTGCGCAGGGTGACATTGATAGTTGGCAGACTCGTATTGGGCATCCCGTTAGCATCCACAATGACCAGATCACTATGCAGGCCCACGACCTGGGGGATCAGACCCTCAAAGGGTACCAGTTCTTCAGGATTCTGGCTAAACGAGACAAAGGCCCAGAGCGCAAAACTGAGGCCGAATGCCAAGAGCGCACGCAGGATCGTTGAACGTAGGGCGGTCATGGTGTGGCTATCATGACTTCTTCTCATCCTCCAATGGAACACGCAGTAGCCCGGCCAGCATGGTACGCAAACGGGATTCATTCAGGTAGCTGGCCATCCGCCCATCATTCACCAGCGAAATCGCGCCGGTCTCCTCAGAGACAACCACCGAAATCGCATCGGTCTGTTCGCTAATCCCCTTGGCGGCGCGATGGCGGGTGCCATAGCGGCGCGGGCCGATCACATCTTCGCTCAATGGCATCACCACATTGGCGGCCAGAATACGGCTGCCACGCACAATCACGGCCATATCGTGGAGGGGCGAATTGGGGTAGAAGATATTGAGGAGCAAGGGTGCCGAGATGCGTGAGTCGAGGATGACGCCCCGATCTGCATATTCTTGAAGCTGGGTTGTCCGTTCGATCACGATCAGGGCACCGACACCTTGTTGTGAGAGTTGGGCAGTGGCGCGACAGATTACCGTGATCGTTTCGAGCAATTCGGAGCGATTGGCTCCACCAAAGGGGCGCGTGATCAGATTACTGGAGCGCCCCAGGCTCTCCAGGGCGCGGCGCAGTTCGGGTTGGAAGAGGATCGGGACGCCAACAATCAGGGCCGGATTGATAATGTTGTTGAGCAGCCACGAAAGCGTACTCAAGCGGTCATTGGCAACCGTACCCACCACAAAGGCCGCCATCAACACCACGCCCATACCACGGAGCAACTGCACCGCCCGCGTTCCCCGGATGATCCCGAAGATCCAGTAGAAGAAGACGGCGACGATGAGGATGTCCAGCAGGGCAAACGGTGATGTGAGTGGATTGAGCCGCGACCAGAGACGTGCGAAGTCCATAATCAAGCACAGCAAACTGGGTGCGATGGGCCAAGAGCGCAAGGGCTAATTGATTTACAATTCAGAGTACCCTAAAGCGGGTGGTTACGCAAGGTGATCTCTTTACCCTTTCTGCTGTGATTGGCGTTGTTGGAGCATGCGGTTTGCTGCCGAGGCGAGGGCTTCGACGCGTTCCTTTTCTACTCCTTCCATTTTCAGCATACGGCTATAGAGTTGCGCAGCTTGGCTATACTCCTCGCGGCGCATGAGCATATCACCGAGCAGGTAGTAGGCTTCGAGATCCTTCTGGTCAATCCCGATGATCTGGTGCAACTCCGCAATCGCACCGTCATAGTCGCGCTGCTGGGCGAAGATGCGGGCGATCTGTTTCTTCTCCGCAATCGCCTCGGAGGTACGGCGGGCCAGGGTGTGCATCAGGGCCAACCATTGGCGCGCCTCGACATCATTGGGGGCGATCTGAACGATCTTGTCGTAGACTTGGCGCGCCTTCTCGTGCTGGCTCAACATCCAGTGGACTTGGGCCGCCTCTTGCAGAGAGGCGACGGCATCCTTGAGTTGCCCCGCCTTGCGCATCAGTTCAGCGGCACGCATCAGGCCATCCACGCCTTTATCAAGGTAGCCGCGCCGCAGTTGCAGCCGCGCCAGCCGCCCACTAATAGCGATATGGTTGGGAGCCAACTTGAGCGCATATTCGAACATCTCGATGGCGCGATCCAGTTGCTGGCCATCCTCATAATAGGTAGCCAGTTCTTCAAGTTGGGCCAGAGCTTCGGGCAACTTGCCTTGGCGGAAGTAGATGTCGGCCAACTTGGTATGGATCATGCGATCATAGGGCACCAACTTCTTGGCTTCCAGCAAGGCTTGCTCGGCCCCTTGCAGATCCTCACTTGCCGCATAGGCTTCGGCCATACGACGCGCCAGATCGCCTTTGGAGAGTGGTACCGCGAAGGCATGCTTGATGTTGGGGTTGCTGATGGTAGCCGCCGCCACCGCCTGGCCCTTATGCAGTTGCTTCAATGCAGCTTCGGCGTTGCCCTGGGCAATGTGGCTATCGGCACTGGCCTGGTAGATCAGAACCGGCGCGAGCATCGTATCTTCTTCGCTGCCAATAATTGCCTGCGCCTGTTCGAGTTCGAGCAGTGCCGAGTTGTGCTGCCCGGCCTGCTGCTGAATAATGGCCAGAATATAGTGCAGAATACTGGCATCGGCGATCAGCATCGCCGAGCGATATTCAGTCTGGACGGAACCAAACTCCTGCGGGTGTTGTTTGAGCTGATCCAGCAACGTGGCTAACGAGTCCCACACATCAGCCGGGCTGGTTCCCATGAGGGCCAGGGTAATGTTGAGGCGCGCAATGGCGATCAGATCATCAGCGCTCCCCAGTTCCATCGCCTTACGGAACTCATCGAGCGCGGCCTCAAAGCGCTCCAGTTTGAGTAACGCCAAGCCATACTGCATGTGAACATCGCGGTTCTTGGGTGCCCATTGCAGGAGGCGACGGTACTCTTCAAGCGCCTTATTGGTCTGGCCGAGGCGATAGTAGGTATTGGCGACATGGATAGACTGTTCGACCGCCTCATCCACCCGGCCTGCATTCTTCAGAATCTCGGCCAAACGGGCACGCGCATTGGTGGTATCGGGCGAAAGCTCGATATAACGGAAGTAGACATCTATCGCCTTTTCGGGTTCGTTGCGTACCCGGAAGGTATCAATCAGCAGTTGATATTTGGTCAGTGCCTCTTCGGGGCGACCCTGGCGCTCATAGATCTCGCCCATACGCAGATGGATGGGCAGATAGTCCACATTGATGCGTATTACCTCGTGGCAGGCATCAAGCGCAGCCTCGATCAAACCCTGATTGAGATAGTTACCACTAATCATTACCCACTTCTCGGCCTCGCTATCCAACCCGGTCGTATCGAGTTGGGTTGCGGGCGGGAAGTTGGGTTCAATCGCCGTCGGCATGGTTTCGAGGATGAGGATAGGTTCCGAGATCGGTTTGGGTTCGGGTTGCCCACCCAGACCGCCGGTTGTGCCGGGGCGATCATTGCGCAAGAAGTCGGTAATCGGGCGGATCTTGCCCCAACTCCCTGGCAGATCATCATCACTGGGGTGGGGCGTAGGGGCTGAGGCAGCTTGGGGGGTAAGCGCCCCCGTACCAACCGTGCGCAGTTTAGCGAACATGTTGCGTTCAGAGAGTTCCTTCGCCCGCGCTTTAAACTCACCTGCCCGTTCGCGCCCCCAGCGCTTACTCTCCAGAAAATCGGCCAGGGTGGAATAGAGCGCGGCGGCACGGGCAATATCGCCAATATCGCTATAGATCGTCGCCGCCGACTCATACATATTGATCAGATCGTCGGCCTCAGCGCGCCCGATAGATTCCAGATCAACCAGCCCAATTGTCTGCTCAAACTCCTGGGCTGCCTGGGGCAACTGGCCCAATTCACGGTGGCTCTGGCCAAGGGCGAAATGGGCCGAGAGGGCATATTCGGGATCATTGGCGGCGCGGTTGAGCACCCCAACCGCCGATTTGTGATCGTTGCGCTCCTGGTAGATCAAGCCCAGCGAGTAGAAGACATCGGCGCGCTCCAACCCGGACGCAATCGCCTGCTCATAGAGATCAGCGGCCCCATCGGCATCACCCGCCTCTTGGCGCTTCATCGCCTGCTCGACCAACTTCTCGGCCTGGAACTGCTGCGAGCGCAGCATACCAGTCATACTCGTTGCGTGAATAGGCAGATCATGGCTGGTTGGGGCGGGCTGGCTGGCCATGCCTGCGGCGCGGGCCATCGCATCACGCAGCGTGATGATCAGATCCTTAGCCTCGCGGGAATTGGGATCAAGCCGCAGCACGGTTTCTGCCGCTTCCGCAGCGCGGTCGTACTGCTGTGCCTCGTGGAGCCGCCGTGCCAGCGCCAGATACTCATTGGCGGCATCACGCACTGAGCCAATTTCCTCAAACAACCGCGCCAAGCGTTGGCGCTGGTCGTCCATGTCAGGGCGCAGATTGAGAATTTCGCGCAGCGGCTCAACCGCCTGGGCGGGGCGGCGCTGACTGATATGCAGATCGGCCAAGGCACGGTAGCTCTCGATAGCCGCTTGGGTATTCCCCTGGCGGCTATGGCCCTGAGCAATATAGTTGAGATGGAAGGCATTATTGGGATCAGCAGCGCGCAGTTCGGTAAAGATCTGCAAGGCGCGATCCAACTTGCCGGTGTTAAAGAGGGCCACCGCAGCCGCAATCCGCGCGTCGGTATCTTGGGGGAACTCCTGAAGCGCCCGGATGGCGCTCTTCAGCGACTCTTCCCAACGTCCGCCGCGAGCCGCCTCACGGCTCTGCTCCATCGCTCGCTCGAAGATTGCGCGGTTTCCTGCCATACCAGTTTTTAATGCAAAATATGCGGCTGCACGCGGCACTGTGCCGCGTGCTACAACTATTTTACATTCCTAAAAGCGTCAGCACCAGAGCCTTTTGAACATGGAGACGGTTTTCTGCTTGGTCGAAGATGACCGAGCGCGGGCCATCAATCACCTCGGCACTCATCTCTTCGCCGCGATGGGCGGGGAGGCAGTGCATCGCCAGCGCGGAGCTATTCGCCTGGGCCATCAGCGCGGCATCCACCCGGTAGGGTTCAAAGACCGGGCGGCGGCGAGCGGCTTCGTGTTCCTGGCCCATCGAGGCCCACACATCAGTATACACGGCGTGTGCATCGGCAACCGCCTCACTCGGCGAAGTGGTGACGGTAATCGTCGCATCACTCTCGGCAGCCAGCACCTCTGCACGTGCCACGATCTCCGGGTCGGGCAGGTAATCCTGGGGCGCACCGACCGCCACATTCACCCCCAAGGTCGCGCCGAGCAGCAACAGCGAGTTACACACATTATTGCCATCGCCCACATAGGCCAGTTTCAGCCCCTGGAGCCGCCCGAAGTGTTCGCGCAGCGTGAGCATATCGGCCAGGGCTTGGCAGGGATGTTCAACATCACACAGCGCATTGATCACCGGCACACTCGAATAGCGCGCCAGCGTCTCGACGGTGCTGTGCTTAAAGACCCGTGCCGCGATCACCTGCACCCAACGGCTCAGGTTGCGAGCCACATCGGGGACACTCTCGCGCCCACCCATATCAATATCATTGGCCGAGAGGTAACTTGGATGGCCACCCAATTGGGTCATTCCCGACTCAAAAGCGACACGGGTGCGCAGCGAAGGCTTCTCGAAGACCAGCGCCAGCGTGCGACCCTGCATCGGCATGCCGGGATGCACCCCTCGCCCAGCGGCGTACCACTCAGCCTTCAGCGCCGCCGCCCGATCCAGCAGGGCTTCGGACTCTTCCCGGTTCATGTCGGTGACAGAGAGAAAATGGCGTACCATCAGTCGCTACTACTTTCTTTATCATGACCAACTGCGCGACCCCTTGGTGCGAGGCTCAGGGCGGCGCTTACGCGCTCCGAAGCGTTGATCCACACTTAACCGTCGGTAGTCGCCAGCATCAAGCATAATCCGTTCGGGACAGAGGGCCACATCCTCCATACGTGAAAGGATGCGCGGGTCAATATCCTTAGGTTCGCGATTACTTGTAATCACGGTGGGTAGAGCATAATTATAGCGGTGGTTAATAATCTGGTAAAGTTTCTCTCTGGCCCATGGGGTGGCATTTTCCGTACCCAAATCATCAAGAATCAACAACTTAGCTCCGCGCACCTGATCGAAGCGCTCATCATAAGCCACCTCGGAATGGGGGCCAAAGGTGGAGCGTAGGTGATCGAGCAGATCGGGGACGACGGTAAAGAGCACCTCGGTGTTCATCTTGAGCACCTCGTTGGCGATGGCGGCGGCCAGATGGGTTTTGCCACACCCATAGCCACCATACAGAATCAGCCAGCCGCGAGGATTGCGCGCAAACTCCACGGCGCGTGAGAAGGCGCGGGCCACACCGGGGACGTTGCGATCAAAATTTTCAAACGTCTTATCACGAAATGGCTCGATATTACTAATTCTGAGCAACTTGAGGCTACGCAGGCGCTGGATCTCATCATCCTTGCAATGGCAAGGAATGAGGCGGCCAAAATCGGGGTGGCCATAATGCACATCACGCACATAGAAACCCGCGCCGCGACATGTGGGACAATTGGGGTCAGCCGGACTCTCAGAGATCGGAGTCGTCGCTTCCGCGTCGGTAGAGTTGTCCCAACTGGCCGCTGGTATATTCTTCGATGTTGATAGATCGCTCGGCGCGATTCGGCGCATTTTCTCGTCCATCGGACGCCCACCTCTCCAAAACTTTACGAATATAGCGCCATGAGCGGGCATTCGAGCGCACCGCCTCACGGATGGCCTCTTCGATCCACGCCCTTGGGAAGCGCTCTTCCGCTTCGCGCAACTCCTCGATCAAGATCGGCGTCACCAGACCGATATTCTGCTCATAGAGACGCACCACCGAGATCGGTTCAGGATTGGCCGCATTGGGGCTAAGGACAGCGCGGGCCAGGGCCATCTCTTCGGCCCAAGTGCGGTTCGCGGCGGTATGCACGAGGTACCAATTGCCCACCCTGCCCCCCGCCGGGATGGCCACATGCAACAGGCTCCCGCGCTGCACGGCTGCATCCAAGCCCTCCGCCAATAGATCCTCGTAGGGGCGCAACTTCGAGACCATCCGCAACGAGCGCCGCAACACCTGATCGCTCAACAACTCCTCCCAACTGAGGCGGCGCGGCGTTCCGCGCTGGCGGCTAAGTCGGTAGAAGATGTGCAGTGTCACCTTCAACTCACTCGCCAGACTGATCGCCGGTAGCACCTCGCTGAAAAATTCGGGAGGCAGGCCAACAAGGCGATCAGTTGAGAAGCCTGTGAAGGCCATAGCGACCTCGTTGTAGTTGGGGATGCGGATGTGCCCCCATGGTACCACATCCTGGGGGCATCTTTGGGGCGCAGCCCCAAACCCTAGGACTACGTTAACGTTGTCGGCATACCACCACCCAGCCCGTAAACGGGCGGGCTACAGTATGCAAAGCCCGCCTACGCGGGCTAGTTCTAGGCCGCGTAGGCGGCCTTCGCCCAATGTTAGCCCGCCCGTTTACGGGCTGGGTACGGAACGTTGACGTGACTCTGCCCCCGAACCCCCACCGAAGGTGGCCTTGCACAGGATTTTCCAAAAATACTGTGCAAATTATTGACAAATACCCGACAAATATGTTATATTTGGCGCAATGAATGAACCCGCCAGCCCAACCCAGGAGGCGACCGTGGAAACCAACAAGCGCTCCCCGCTGATCTTCATATTTCTTACCGTCTTTATTGACCTACTGAGCGTCGGGATTGTGGTGCCGCTGCTGCCCTACTACGTCAAGCTCATCGAGCAGGCCGATACCTCGTGGATTACCTCCAACCGCGCGCTGATCGTGGGGGCGTTGGCGGCCAGTTACGCACTCTTCCAGTTCCTCTTTTCGCCGGTGCTGGGGGCGCTCTCGGATCGCTTCGGTCGCCGCCCGGTGCTGCTGATCAGTCTGGCGGGTACGGGCATCTCCTATATCATCTTCGGGATTGCCGATCAGTTGTTGCCCCTCGGCATTGGCGTGGTGTTGTCGGTGCTCTTCTTCGCCCGCATCATGGACGGCATTACCGGCGCGAATATCAGCACTGCCCAAGCCTACATCGCCGATGTGACGAAGCCGGAGGATCGGGCGAAGGGGCTGGGTCTGATCGGTGCGGCCTTCGGGATGGGCTTTATGCTTGGCCCGGCGATTGGTGGCCTGCTCAGCACGATCAGTCTCTCCACCCCGGCCTTTGTGGCGGCGGCGCTCACCTTCGCCAATGTGATCTTCGGTTTCTTCCGTCTGCCCGAGTCGCTGCCGGTTGAGCGCCGCACCCAGGTGCCTTTCCGCAAGATGAACCCGATCAGCCGCTTGCAGGGCGTGGTGCAAAATACCGATATTCGGCCCCTGTTGCTGGGTGCGTTGCTGGTCAACTTTGCCTTCGCCGGTTTGCAGAACAACTTTGCCGTCTTCAGTGACATCCGCTTCGGCCTTGGCCCGACCGAGAACGCCTTCATGTTCGCCTTCATCGGGCTGATGGCGGTGCTGATGCAGGGCTTCCTGCTGCGCAAGTTGCTGCCGCGCTTCGGTGAGCCGCGTCTGGCGGTGATGGGCTTGGGTCTGATGACCTTCGGTTTTGCGATGATTGCGGCGGCCCCTGCTGCGTGGATGCTCTACCCGGCGCTGGGCGTGTTGGCGGCTGGTTCGGGCATGGCCACGCCCTCGATCACCAGTATGATCTCGCGCAGCGTCGCCCCGGAAGCCCAGGGTTCGATCCTGGGGGGCGTGCAGTCCTTCAACAGCCTGATGATGGTGGCTGGGCCGCTCTTCGCCGGTACGATCTTCGACCTGATTGGGCCTGCGGCTCCCTATGTGAGTGGTGCCTTGATCGTCTCGGCGGCGGGCGCGGTGATCACCAATGCGGTGCGCAGCCAACTGGCCGCCCCGCCACAGCCCGCGCCGTTGGCTCCCGCCTTGGAGGCCGAACAGCCGGTGTAGGTGGGGGTTCGGGGGCGGCGCAGCCTATCTACCGCAGAGGACACAGAGGTACGCAGAGGATGGGTTTCACGCTACTTGTGGGTACAACCTCTGGGTTTTTCCTCTGCGCTCCTCGGCGTCCTCTGCGGTCAAAAACCGAGGCGCAAGAGGACGCCTAACCGAACGCCAATGCGGTGCAGCCGCCCCCAAAAATCCCCAATCTTTCCGTTGCCCAACCGCAAAAAGAATGCTATAATCAGCACGGTTGTTTTAACCTATTTCAGCGTCGCTACCCCTAGCGGCGCTTTCGGCTGCTTGCACCCAGGAGACTCCGCCCATGGCTAAGGATATGATCGTCATCAAGGGCGCTCGTGAACATAATCTGAAGGGTGTGGATGTTGAACTCCCGCGTGACAAACTCATTGTCCTCACCGGGGTGAGTGGGTCGGGCAAGAGTTCGCTCGCCTTTGATACGCTCTATGCCGAGGGCCAGCGCCGCTATGTCGAGTCGCTCTCGGCCTATGCGCGGCAGTTCCTGGGCCAGATGGAGAAGCCTAAGATCGATCTGATTGAAGGTCTCTCGCCAGCGATTGCGATTGAGCAGAAGAGTGCTTCCAAAAACCCGCGCTCAACCGTCGGAACGGTTACGGAGATCTACGACTACCTGCGCCTCCTCTATGCTCGCGTGGGGCTGCAACACTGCCACCAGTGTGGCCGCCCGGTGGCCTCGCAGACCGCCCAGCAGATGGTGGATCGGGTGCTGAATATCCCCCCGCGTAGCCGCTTCCTCATCCTCGCGCCGGTGGTCTCGCAGCGTAAGGGTGAGTATAAGGACATCTTTGCTGAGGCCAAGGCCGAGGGCTTTGTGCGTGTGCGTGTTGATGGCGAGATCCGTAATCTGGACGAGGAGATTAAGCTCAATAAGAAGGTCAAGCATACGATTGAGGTGGTGGTAGACCGCCTGATTATGCCCGACCGTGCCGAGGCTGAATCGCGCCGTCTCGATGCGGAGGGCGGGGCGGGGTTTGCCGCGTCTGGGGCGGGGACGGAGTGGGATGGCTTTGTGACCCGCCTGACCGATAGTGTTGAGCAGGCGTTGCGTGTCGGTGAGGGGACGATCATTATTGCGCTCCAGGATAGTGACGAGTGGCTGATGAGCGAGAGTAATACCTGCCTCGCCTGTGGTATCTCCTTCCCTGAACTCTCGCCGCAGATGTTCTCCTTCAACTCGCCTCAAGGCGCGTGCCCCACCTGTACCGGCCTAGGCACCCACCTAGAGATTGATCCGGCCCTGCTGGTGCCCAACGAAGCCCTCTCTATCCACGAGGGCGCGGTAACGTATTGGGGCGAGATGCGCAAGAAGAAGGATTCGTGGGGCTACCGTTCGCTGCTCTCGATTGCGGCCCACTATGGAATCGATCTTGATGCACCCTGGGCGACGCTGACCCAAGATCAGCGCGATGGCCTGCTTCTGGGTAGTGGCAAACAGAAGTTGCGTTTTGCCTGGGAGAACGAGAGCGGCAGCCGGGGCGAGTTCTTCCGCCCCTGGGAGGGCATCGCCGCCGAGATTCGCCGCCGCTTTATGCAGACGGGTAGCGAGTCGCAGCGCGAGTTCTATGTGCAGTACATGAGCGAACAGCCCTGCCCTGATTGCCACGGTGCGCGCCTACGCCCGCAGAGTCTGGCGGTCAAGGTGGATCAGGCCAGTATCCAGGAGGTGTGCGCCAAGCATATTGAGGCTGCGTACCAGTGGGCCGAGCAGTTGGCGCATCCGGGGAGCACGCTCACTCCGACTCAGTTGGAGATTGTTGGCGATGTGCTGAAGGAGATCCGCGAGCGGCTCAACTTCCTGCGCAATGTCGGGCTGCACTACCTGACCCTCGAACGTGCTGCGCCCACGCTCTCTGGTGGGGAGGCGCAGCGCATCCGGCTGGCCTCGCAGATCGGCTCCGGCTTGGTGGGGGTAATGTATATCCTTGATGAGCCAAGCATTGGCCTGCACCAACGCGATAACCGCAAGTTGCTCAACTCGCTGCTGCGTCTGCGCGATCTGGGCAATACGCTGGTGGTGGTTGAGCATGACCTGGAGACGATGCAGGCCGCCGATTGGATGGTGGACTTCGGGCCGGGCGCGGGCATCAAGGGCGGGGAGGTGGTGGTGGCCGGGCCACCCCAGGTGATCGCCGCGCATCCCACCTCGCTCACCGGGGCGTACCTCAGCGGACGCTTGGAGATCGCTATCCCCGGTCTGCGCCGCGTGGCCCAGAGCGGTTGGCTGTGCATCGAGGGGGCGACGCTCAACAACCTGCGCGATGTGAGCATCCAGTTCCCGCTCGGTACCTTCATCGCCATCACCGGCGTCTCTGGCTCCGGCAAGTCCTCGCTGATTACCGAGACGCTCTACCCCGCGCTGGCCAACCGGCTCAACAAGGCCCAACTCAAGCCCGGCCCTTACCGTCTGCTGGAGGGCATCGAAGTGCTGGATAAGGTGATCGAGATTGATCAGCAGCCGATTGGGCGTACTCCGCGCTCCAATCCGGCCACCTATGTGAAGCTCTTCGACATCCTGCGCCAACTCTTCGCCGAGACCGCCGAGGCCAAGTTGCGCGGCTACGAGCCGGGGCGTTTCAGTTTCAATGTGAAGGGCGGGCGCTGCGAGGCGTGCGAGGGTAACGGCGAGATCAAGATTGACATGCAGTTCCTCGCCGATGTCTGGGTGCGCTGCGATGAGTGCAAGGGTAAACGCTACAACCGCGAGACCTTGCAGGTGAAGTACAAGGGCAAGTCTATTGCCGATGTGCTGGATATGGATGTGCAGACGGCGCTGGAGTTCTTCGATAATGTGCCGCGTGTGCGGCGCATCCTCCAGACGCTGCAAGATGTCGGGTTGGAGTACATTAAGCTGGGGCAACCGGCCACGACGCTCTCTGGTGGCGAGGCGCAACGCGTGAAACTGGCCAAAGAGTTGGCACGTGTGGCCACCGGGCGCACCATCTACATCCTTGATGAACCGACCACCGGCCTGCACTTCGCCGATGTGCAGCACCTGCTCACCGTGCTGCACCGCCTAGTAGAAGCGGGCAACACGGTGGTGGTGATCGAGCATAACCTGGATGTGATCAAGACCGCCGACTGGATCGTGGATATGGGGCCAGAGGGCGGTGATGGCGGGGGAATCGTGGTTGCTTGTGGCACCCCCGAAGAGGTCGCGTTGGTGGAGGAGTCGCATACCGGGCGGTTTTTGCGTGATCTGTTGGTGGAGAAGTAGAACATCTGCGGGGTGGGCATTTTGCATCCCGGTTTTTAACCGCAAAGGACGCAGAGGAACGCAGAGGAAGAACCAGGTATCTCGAATCTTATCCCTCTGCGTAACTCTGTGTCCTCTGCGGTTGATATGGTGTACCCCTACGCCCCGCGCACCATCCCGATCACCCCGCTCAGATCGCACTCGGAGAGATCCGCGCCGGTGAGATCCGCGCCGGTGAGATCGGCATCGGCCAGACTGGCCTCGCGCAAGTTGCAGCCATTCAACTGTGCGCCGCGCAGATTACAGCCACTCAGGTTAGCGCGGCTCAGGTTGGCATGGGTGAGGATCGCGCCTTCCAGATTGGCCCCACTCAGATAGATCCCGCTCAGATTGGCCATACTCAGATCAGCGGCACTCAGATCGGCCTCGCTCAGATTGGCCTCATAGAGATTCGCCCCGATCAGATTGGCCTCACGCAGCGTCGCCTCGCGCAGATTGGCACTCAGCAGGCTGGCCCCACTCAGATTGACCCCCTGCATACTCGCGCCACCCAGGCTTACCTTATTCAGATTGGCCCCAGAGAGATTCGCGCCACTCAGATTGACCAACTGCGCCTCACGCAGTTGCGCTTCGGTCAGGTTGGCCCCGATCATAATCGTGTCGCGCAGATCCACCCCGCTCAGGTTGCACAGACTGAGGTTGGCCCCATACAGATTCGCGCCACTAAAGTCAGCCGCACTCAGATTCGCCCCGCGCAGGTTCGCGCCAGTCAGATTGGCAAACTCCAAATTGGCCCAGGCCAAATCACCTTTGCGCAGATCGGCATCACTCAGATCAGCGCGTACCATCTGCGTCCAGGCCAGGCGCGCCTCGCGCAGATTGGCCCAACTGAGGGTTGCGCCACCCAACTCGGCCACACTCAGATCAGCCCGGTAAAGATTGGCATCACTCAGCCGCGCCCCGGCCATATTCGTCTCACTCAGATTGGCATGGCTCAAGTTTGCCCCGGAGAGATTGGCCCCCGAAAGATCCGCCCCCACCAGCCAGAGTGGGCCAGGGCGGTTGAGCAGGTCGAAGATCTGGGCAGGATTCAGATCGGCCATGACACACTCCTTGACTATGCACTCGGCAGTTTGGGGGTCTTATGCACCAACCAGATCGAGGCAGGTGCACCCATCGAGCGGCAGGCCACCTGCTCCACCTCAAAATCCTTGCCGATCTGCCAGTGCAGGGTCTCCTGAATCGCGCCGGTCTGAATCCAGCCAATCGGCTCATCGGCGACCTTTCCGGCACTGGTGGGATCGGCAAAATCGTGGTAGGCCCAGGCATCGCCGCGATCCTCAAGCTCAAAGTGGCGATCCTGGCCCACCGACTGGCTGAGACGGCGCATACCGCCCTGCATAGCCGAGAGGCCCATCTTGATCTGGGTCGAGATGGGCAGCATCTTGGAGGCGAGCAGCGCCGCCGTCCCGAACAAGGCTCCCTGGCGATCAATCGAGTAGCGCGCCGTCTGGCGTCCGATCCGCAAGGTCATGCTGCGTGCCGAACGCCCAAAGAAGTTGAGCAACCCGGCATTGAGGTTGGCATAGTGGATGAGCGTCATCCCCGTGGTGGCCTTGAGTTGCTCCGGCGGGTAGTTGTTGATCAGGTGCGCCAGCCCATTCTGGCGCAAAATGACCGCCAAGCCATTCTTACCCACCACCTCTTCGGCGGCCAACAACGCCCACCGCATATACGCATCTACCAACAGGAGGTCAGTTGCCGGGTCGTGATCGGTTCTCTCGGTAATCTGCATACCACCTCCGCCCATACCCTAAAAAATAATCTGATCCGCATTGATCTGATCCAACCCACCCCAGGGCGAACGCACCGCCCCACTCTGCACCTGCCGCCCAATCTTCAACACGAAGAGCAGAATGGCCGCGAGACTGAGCAGGACGAGCGAGGCACTATAGACCACCGTATAGCCCGCCGCCACCTGGCCAGTAAGATGCTGCATGATGTCACGCGTCAGACCGCCACCGATGGTGCCAAAGCCCTGGGCCAACGCCTGGGTGATGCCCCACAGGGCGAGGAAGAGTCCGGCGTGGTTCTTGTCTACCAGCGACATGACCAGTGCCAGTGCGCCAACAATGAACATGCCGCGCCCCATGCCGATCAGCACCACCCCACCGCGAAAGATCGTGGCCATTGCGGGGCTACTCGCCAGTGTGATCGTCAGGAAGCCCCCGGCACCGAGCATAGCCCCCGCCGTGATCAACAGCACCGAGGAGCGCCCCTTCCACAACGCCCATGCCGCCAGGATGATCGCCACCAGCATCCCTATGCCCCATAACGCAGTGAGGCGCGAGGTTTCGGTAATACTCAGATTAAGCACTTGGCCACCATAAGGTTCGAGCAGCACATCGTGGGTAGCGAAGCCGAGGGTGGCCAGAAAAAGCACAATGAAGAGGTTGCGCAGCGGCACTTGGGCCGCCAGCAGCCGCAGCGACTGCCCCAACGTTTCGCGCACGCGCACCGGCTCGGCCACATCCTCCAACTCACCGTTCGGCTTGAGGCGCTCCTGGTTGTAGAGCGAAACGAAGGTCAGGGCCACGAAGATCACCGCCGACGCCTGCATCACCTGGATGAGCCGGTAGTGGCTGTAGTCGAGCAGCAGTTGACCAATAATGATCGAACTGACAATCGTGCCCAGCACCAGCATGATCCAGAGGACACCGAGGACTTGGCCGCGCTCCCGCGAGGGGGTTATATCGCTCACCATCGCCAAGTAGATCGTCTCAACCACATTCACCCCGATACCATAGCCCAAAAAGATCAGGCTACAGAAGATCAAGGCTGGCCAGAAGGTGAAGGAACCCTCGCCACTCAATAGGATCAGGGTGAAGGGCGCGGTGGCTAAACCGCCATACGTGAGCATTGCCCCAAAGACGAGGTATGGCGTTCGCCAACGGCCACGGGCGCGATCCACATCGGAGCGAAAGCCGATCAAGGCGCGCGTGGGCGAGACAAAATAGTGGATAGCCAGCAAAAAACCGACCGCGACGGCAGGAATACTCATCTCATCAATCAGGACGCGGTTGAGCGTGCCGGTGATGGGGGCGAGCGAGAGGCCCATGCCAAACTGAAAGAGGCCGAGGCGCAGAATCTTCAACCAGCGCCAAAGTGTTGGGTGTTGGGCCAGCCATGCGTTCAGTACACGCATCGGCTCGGCAAGTATCTTACCTGCTGCCATGGTGATGATGCTCTCCTCTGGGGTATAGTTGGGGGCAATTATAGCATGGGCGCTTTGTTAGGTGTGGTATCATGCTGCTAAACTGATCATGTTGTTGGAGTACCCCACACCTATGAGCCGAATCGCCGCGACATTTGCCCGCTTGCGTCAGGAAGGCCGCGTGGCCCTGATGCCCTATCTGACGGTTGGTTTCCCGGAGCCGGGCAGTACCCTCGATCTCGTTCCCGCCCTCGAAGCTGCCGGAGCCAGCCTGTTTGAGTTGGGTATGCCCTTCTCCGACCCGCTCGCCGATGGGGCAACCATCCAACGGGCGACGCAGCGTGCCCTCGATCATGGGATCAATCTGCGTACCTGTATCGAGACGGTGGCGGCGCTGCGGGCGCGGGGTGTCGAAGCCCCACTCCTGATGATGGGCTACTACAACCCGTTGCTGCGCTACGGAGTGGAGCGTGCCTGCGCCGATCTGGCTGCGGCTGGTGGTGATGGTTGGATCATTCCCGATATGCCCCCCGAAGAGTCGGCCCAACTGCACGCCGCCGCCGCTGCCCACGGCCTTGACCTGATCATGTTTGTGGCTCCCACCACCCCCGATGAGCGCATGGCCGAGATTGCCGCCCGCGCCAGCGGCTTCATCTATGTTGTCTCGCTCACCGGCGTCACCGGGGCGCGCACCAGCCTCTCCAGCAACCTCGCCACGGTTCTCCAACGCATGCGCCGCCTCACCGATCTGCCCCTCGTGGTCGGCTTTGGCATCAGCAGCCCCGCCCATGTCGCCGAAGTGGCCCAGATCGCCGATGGCGCGATTGTCGGCAGCGCCCTGATCGCCCAGCTTGAGCAGTTGCCCGCCGCTGACCTTGTTCCAGGGGCGACTCGTTTTGTGCGTGATCTGATGACCGGGATCGAAGCCTAAGGACGCCTTGTCTTGGGCGTCCACCAACACAAGACCTCAACGTGGAGGTGTCGTATGGATGCACGAGCCTATGTCTTGATCGAAGCCGAGTCGGGACGGGTTGCGGAAGTTTTGGCGGCCCTGCGCACTCTGAATGGGATGGCGGCAGTTGATGCGGTAACTGGCCCCTACGACATTATCGCCACGGTCCAGACGCCCGATCCGCGCATGATCGGCCGCCTGGTGATGAACGAGATCCATAGTGTCGAAGGGGTCAAGCGCACCGTCACCTGCATGGTGATCGGCTAGGTGGTATGCCACGGGCAATGTCACTCACCCTGCGCCTGAGCCTCACCTACCTGCTGCTCACGCTCGTGGGGATGGTGCTGCTTGGCGGTGGGTTTGTGGCCTTGGCCGGGCGCTACCTCGCTGAACAGCGCACCACCACCCTTACCGCGCAAACCGATCTCTACGCTGCCCTGCTCGCTGAGTTGGCCGATTCACCTGCCACCCTTCAGGCCCTCGCAGCGAGCGGGGTGGGGCGTGAGATCTTGCCGTCGGGGACGGTGGTGCGCCTCTTTGACCCCAATGGGACGCGTCTCTCCGGCGACACCGATCTTGGCCCCTTTCCGAGCCGCCCCGCCTTGGAGTTGCTGCGTCCACCCTGGCCACTGCCAGCCTCCCAGGTTGCGGATCGTACCTACGCGGCGCAGGCGATTCGGGTTGGGGCCAGCATCATTGGGGTGGTGGAGCTATCCGTGAGCAGCGCCGAGGATGTACGCCTGCTCGTCTCATTGCGCCACCTCACCCTCAATGTTGCACTGGTAGCAGCCTTGCTCATGGCGCTGGTGAGCTTCGGGGTGGCGCGCTCGATTGCGCGCCCGATTCTGCGTCAGAGCCAGCGTGCCAGTGATCTGGCGCGCAGCTTTACCCAGGATCTCCCCGCTGCACCCCCACCCCAACGCGATGAGATCGGTCAGTTGGGGGCCAATCTGGATACCCTCGAAGCCAGTTTGCGCACCTATAGCGCCCGCATCACCGAACTCGAACAGGCACGCAGCCGCTTCTACCGCAGTATTTCGCACGATCTGCGCACGCCACTCACCGCAATCAGTGGCATGATCGAGAATCTGAGCGATACAGCCCCGGCAGAGCAGCACGCCGCCCTCAGCCTATTGGAGAACGAGACCCAACGCATGGCGCGCTTGGTGGATGAGTTGCTCCGCCCGCCCGCCGATGGCCAACTGCTGCTCGCCCGCCGCACGCCAATTGCCCTGGGCAGCCTACTGCGCGAACTGCACGATCTCCTCGCTGGGCGTGCCCGCCGCGCCGGGGTGAATCTCGACTACCGGGTTGCAAGCGACATTCGCGTGGCCGCCGACCGTGATCGGCTCAAACAGGCGCTGCTCAACCTGCTCGACAATGCGTTGCGCGCAACCCCACCGGGGGGCCACATCTTCCTCGCCTTGGAGCAGCGCGGCCCCCAGGCCATACTCAGCATCAGCGATGATGGCCCCGGCATCCCCCCGGAGATGCACGCGGCCATCTGGGAGCGCGGTGTGCGCGGGGCTAATCCTGGCAGCGCCGGGCTAGGTTTGGCGATTGTGCGCGAGATCATCCATGCCCATGGCGGAACCGTAGAACTCGATCCGACCCATCAGCCCGGAACTCGCATGCAGATCTATCTGCCCTTGGAGGCCACATGAACCCCGCATCTGAACGCCTACGCCGCTGGGCCACCCGTGGAGCCATCATCTTCGCATGCTGTACGCTCATCCTGGGCACCATCTTTACCCTGGTAATCGCCCTCGCCGCCCAGAGTCTCCCCACCACTGGCCTGGGCTGGGTATTGCTCTTTGGGCGCACCCTGTTGCTCTGGGGCGGGGGGGGCCTCTTCTTCGGTGCCGTGCTAGGAGCGTATGCGTCCATGATCTGGCGTCCGCCGTTTGACTGATTGCCGCGAAGGCGCTATAATCATCGCCGTTGCTGCGGGGCGTAGCGCAGACCGGTAGCGCACCTGAATGGGGTTCAGGAGGTCGCTGGTTCAAATCCAGTCGCCCCGACCAAGTTTTGTAAAGCGTTCACCAAACGGTGAGCGCTTTATCTTTTTCCTGTTTACGCAGGGCTGACGGAAATGGCGTCAACCCTGCGTTTGTTTTGCATGCTAGGAAGCCAATAAGGTGATAAAATGTTATACCACGAGGTTGTGCCTGAAACATTCCAAATAAAACGAATGTTCGCTCTGGTATATGCGATCCTTTCATTGGAAGAGGCACGCACTACCTCGCCGTTATACTGACGAATATCTCGATGTCGTGTGGGTTGTTCGGTGTAGAACATGATTTTTACTTGTATACTATAGTCGTTGAGTCTTAGGGGTATGGCTAGTAAACCATTTTTTGTGGTATAGCCTTATTCTAAGCTACAAAATGCCGAATGCTCTTGACACCGCGACTATAATAGACTTATACTTTACACGTTCTATCGGGCGAATCTGCGCCTATATCTGCGCAGTCCTCAGCGCCGTAAACCCTTCTCATCCCCGCCGCTCTGTACGCGACAGCAGGAGGAGCCAGGATGGCTACAATTAGCCTGCAAGCCGCATACGACCAGGCCCGTGCTTTCCTTGAGGTCAACAAGGTCGAGCAGGCCGTCGCTGTGGCTCAGCACATCCTCGAATATTTCCCTGAGAGCTTGGAGGCGCACCGCATCCTTGGCGAGGCGTACCTAGCGAGCCGGCAATTTGACCAGGCCGAGGCGGCCTTCAGTCGGGTTCTGAACGCTGATCCCGAAAATATCCCGGCCCATGTCGGTTTGGGTATTACCTATGAGCGCCAGAATAAGCTCGACCGTGCCGTGACCGAGTTTGAGCAGGCGCTTGAGGTACGCCCGGATATGCACGAACTGCGCTCGCAGTTGCTGCGCCTCTATACCGAAGTATGGGGCAATGAAGGGGCTACCCTGCGTCTCAGTCGGCCTGGATTGGCGCGGCTCTATGCTAAGGGCAACATGCTGCCCCAGGCGATCCAGGAATTCCGTAGCGTCATTGACGAGTACCCTGACCGCTTTGATGCGCGGGTCGGCTTGGCCGAGGCGCTCTGGCGCGATGGGCAAGCCGATGTGGCGGCTGAGGTGTGTGAGGAGATTCTTGGCTTGCGGCCTGATGTCCTCAAGGCAAATCTCCTGTTGGGCTATATCCTTCAGGCCAGTGGTGATCCGGGTGGCGAACGCTACTGGCGCTTTGCCCAGCAACTCGAACCCTACCAGCAAGTGGCCCGCGCACTCTTTGAGGTCTTACCCGATATTGCCAGCCCCAGTCTTGATATTTCTGCCTGGGATGAGCAGGCATGGCAGCAACGTCTGGCTCGTGAAGCCGAGGAGCGCCAAGCACAGGCTCAGGCCCAGCAGGCGCAGGTGGCGGCCTTCGTGGCCCCCAGTAGCACTCCGGCTGCGCCAGAAACCGATCTCTTCAGTGGCTGGGGTGAGGATTTCGATCTGACTCCCGCACCTGCGCCTGAGGCCCCCGTGCCTGCCGAACCAGAAGATGATTTTCTGGCCTCCTTGCTGGCGATGTATACCCCAAAGCAAGAGAGCGGCGTGATGGTGGATACCTCTAGCGAGGTGAATGAGGTCACGCCCTTCGACTTTGATGATCTGACGGCAACCCCGGCGCAACCGGCAGCACCTGCCGCGCCTGTGGCTGAAGAGCCAGCCATGGAACCCTTCTCGCTGGCCGATCTGGGCCTCTCGCCCGATGAGATTGCGCAGTTGAACGCGACCGAACCTGAACCGGCAGCCGAAGAGCCAGTGATGGAACCCTTCTCGCTGGCCGATCTGGGCCTCTCGCCCGATGAGATTGCGCAGTTGAACACCGCACCTCCTGCCGAGCCTGTGGTTGAAGAGCCACAACCGGCAGCCGAAGAGCCAGTGATGGAACCCTTCTCGCTGGCCGATCTGGGCCTCTCACCCGATGAGATTGCCGAGATGAATGCGGCGGCTACGTCTGCGGGTGAACAGGATCAGATGGACTCGCTCGATCTGCAACCCTTCTCGCTTGATGATATTGGCCTCTCGCCCGATGAGGTTGATCTGCTGAGTAGCGTCTCCAAGGCGATGCAGCCTAAGCGCGAGTTGCTCTCGCAGCCCGCTGAACAGCCTGAAGCCGAGCCGGAGGCCGAGTCTGCCGTCGCACCCTTCGATTGGGATGCGGGTGATGAGTCGTCTTCGATGGAGATGGGCTTTGATAGCGAGATGAGCGATCTTCAGCCCTTCTCGCTTGATGATCTCGATCTCAATTCGGTGGATGATTATGGAATGGCGGGTGCTTCCTTGCCGCCCTCGCTCCAGCCCTTCTCGCTTGATGATACCCAGGGCGCGCCGTTGTCCCGCGATCTGCCTATGCCCGCCTTCGATGCTGATGATACGGGTCAGACGGGTGGCTATAGCTGGCAGCAACCAACATCTAAGTCGCGTACCGATTTTGTGCGCCCGTCGCAAGAGGAAGAGCCGGAGGGTGGTTCGATCTTTGCCAAGCTGCGCCAGCGGGCTAGTGAGTTGCCCAAGGAAGATCTGCCACCTTTGCCGCCGATCAGCCTTGATGATGATGATGAGGCGGCTGGCTATTTCGCGAACGATAATGATGATATCTCCTTCCGCGATATGGATGAGGCATCTGAGGCGGCGGGTGTGCGCTTTAATACCGGCTTCCGCTTGCCGAAAGAGGATGCGGGTGAACTGACAGCGGCTGTGCCTGAACCACAGGCCGAGCCGGAGATGACGCCCTTCTCGCTGGAGGAGTTGGGGCTGTCGCCGGATGAGATCGCGCAGTTGCAGGCGGCTGAGGAACCCGTTGCTGAGGCTCCCGCTGCTGAGGCTGCCGAGCCGGAGATGATGCCCTTCTCGCTGGAGGAGTTGGGGCTGTCGCCGGATGAGATCGCGCAGTTGCAGGCGGCTGAGGAACCCGTTGCTGAGGCTCCCGCTGCTGAGGCTGCCGAGCCAGAGATGACGCCTTTCTCGCTGGCGGATCTGGGGCTGTCGCCCGAAGAGATCGCCCAGTTGCAGGCGGCTGAGGAACCCATTGCTGAGGCTGCCGCTGCTGAGGCTGCTGAGCCAGAGATGACGCCCTTTTCGCTGGCGGATCTGGGGCTGTCGCCCGAAGAGATCGCCCAGTTGCAGGCGGCTGAGGAACCAGCGGCAGCGGCGGAAGAGCCAGAGATGACGCCCTTCTCGCTGGCGGATCTGGGGCTGTCGCCCGAAGAGATCGCCCAGTTGCAGGCGGCTCAGTCGGGTGAGGAGGCTGCACCGGCCCAGGAAGAGGAAGAGGCGCTTGACCTCGATACCTTCTCCTTTGACGAATTTGCAGCCCTAGAGATTGATGATCAGCCGCGTCCTAAGCAGAAACCACCTTCATTCGCTGATCTGGGTCTCTCACCAGAGGATATTGCCCTGCTCAGTATGGCTGCGGCTGAAGAGGCGCGGGTTGCGGCTGAGACTGATGCTGAGGCCGAGCCTGAGGCTCCCCCACCAGCACCAGAACCCTCTTTGATGCCCTTCTCGCTCGAAGATCTGGGCCTCTCGCCGGAAGAAATTGCGCAACTCAGAGCCGCCGATGCCGCGTCTGAGGCGGGAATGGCCGCAACCGGCGATACGGTCATTCCGGGTTGGTCGCAGGGTGAAGAACCCGAACTGAAGCCCTTCTCGCTGGCTGAACTGGGCCTTTCGCCCGAAGAGATTGCCAGTTTGGAGCAGGCTTCGGAACCTGCCGAGGCCGAACCAGCATTGGCTGAGGTTGATGCCTTTGACTTCGATCTTACCGAACCGGTCAGTTCTGAGACCATGCGTTTGGAAGATCTCACATCCGAGGTGGAGCCGTTCTCCTTCGACGAGTTTGATCTGGAAGGCTCCAGCCAGCCCGTGGCAGAAGAGCCGGCCATTGATGATGTCGTCGCTGATGTCTTCTCGCTCGATGACCTGGGAATTGATGCCGGAAGTCCTCCCGATCTGAGTACCCGTGAGTTGGGCCTGACTGATGATGAGTTGGCTGGGCTTGATCTGGGTGAACTGGAGACTTTTATCGGTGGTGAGGGTGCTGATACCACCTTCGATATGGGTGAGCCAGAGCCAGAGTCGCAGGTGATGACCGGCGATCCGGCGCTGGACAAACTGATCATGCTTGGTCAACGCCAGGGCTATGTTGATCTCACCGATATTATCGGTGTGGTTGATGATCCTGAGGAAGAGGCCGAACGCATTGAAGAGATTGGCTGGACGCTGCATCGGGCGGGCATCCAGATCCGTGATGGTGATGAGATCATTGACATGGATCTGGAGTCGGCTGAGACCGAAGATGCCTATAGTGAGCTGGTTGAGTTTGCCGAGCCTGAAGTTGAAGCGCCTGCCCCGGTTGAGTTCGAGGCTGAACCTGATCTCACGCCCTTCTCGCTGACTGAACTGGGCCTCTCGCCTGAAGAGATTGCTGAGTTGGGTCTGGTTGAGGAAGCACCGAGTGCGGTGCAACCACCTGAACCACCTGCGCCCGCCCCGGTGATCGAGCCGGATGTTGAGCCGGAGATGACGCCCTTCTCGTTAGAGGAACTGGGTCTCTCCCCCGAAGAGATCGCTTCGCTTGGTTTGGCTGAGGCCGAGACGATTCCTGAGCCGCCTGCGCCGGTCAAGCCGGAGCCACCCGCCCCGGTGATCGAGCCAGAGGCCGAGCCGGAGTTGACGCCCTTCTCGCTAGAGGAACTGGGCCTCTCACCTGAAGAGATCGCTATGCTTGGCCTAGGCGAAGCCGAGGTTGAGATTGCCCCGGAACCAGAACCAGAACTAGTCTTCGAGCCAGAGCCAGAGCCGGAACCAGTCTTCGAGCCAGAGGCCGAGCCGGAGTTGACGCCCTTCTCGCTAGAGGAACTGGGCCTCTCACCCGAAGAGATCGCTATGCTTGGCCTAGGCGAAGCCGAGGTTGAGATTGCCCCGGAGCCGGAACCAGAGCCGGAACCAGAGCCGGAGCCGGAACCAGAGCCGGAACCAGAGCCGGAACCAGTCTTCGAGTTGGAGATGGAGCCGGAGATGACGCCCTTCTCGCTGGAGGAGTTGGGATTGTCGCCCGAAGAGATCGCTTTGCTTGGGCTGAACGAGGCTGCGGCAGAAGTTGCGCCGGAGCCGGAGCCGGAGCCGGAACCCGTGGCTCCGCCGCCTGCGCCTGTGGCTCCGCCGCCTGCGCCTGTGGCTCCGCCGCCTGCGCCTGTGGCTCCTCAACCAGCCGCAGAAACCTTCTCCTTTGAGGATTTCGGTTTCTCCTTGACAGAGGCCGATCAGTTTGGTATGGCCGCTCAGCCCCCTGCGGCAGCGGCAGTGCCACCACCACCTGCTCCAGCACCGGGGACGGCAACGCCAATCATGGCGACCGAGATTACCCCCTTCTCGCTGGCCAACCTGGGCCTCTCGCAAGAGGATATCGAACTGCTCACCGGCGTGATTGAGGACTCGTCGGGTGGGTTTGGCGGCACCGAGTCGGGTGTAGCTGGCACCGCCGGTGGTGATCAGGAGTGGACATCCTTCTCGTTGGCTGACTTGGGGCTTACCCCAGAAGATATTGCGCTGCTGAGTGCTGATCCAGTACCCCATCCGGCTCCGTCTCCGGCTGCGGCTGCTGCGCCGACGCCATCGGTGGCCTCTATGCAGCCTGTGGATATGGCTGCCTTGGAGGAGTGGGGCTTCACGCCGGAAGATATTGCGATGCTCTTCGGCACCGATGAAGCCCCTGCAAGCGGCTCGGCGGCGGCTGGGGCTGTGATGGCACCCCTCTCGCTTGATGAGTTGGGCTTGACGCCGGAAGAGATCGAGTTCTTGTATGGTGAGACGGAGCAGCCGCAACGCCCACCTGCGCCAGTGCCTGCTCCTGCGCCTATGCCCGCGCCAGCCCCAGCCGCCAAGGCAGCCAATGTGGTTGCGGCGAATGTGGATGTCTCCTCGCTGGCGGAGTGGGGCTTCACCTCCGAGGATATCGCGCTCCTCTTTGGTACCAACGATGCTCCGGCGGCACCGTCCGCATCGGTTGAACGCGCACCATTGTCACTGGAGGAGTTGGGCTTCTCGGCGGAAGAGATCGCCGAACTCTATGGCGATACGGCACCTGTCAGTGCTCAGGCCCCGTCGGCGGCACCTGTAGCCCCGCCAATGCCGGTGATGCCACCGGCGGCCCCCGTGGCCCCGCCCGCGCCAGCGGTTGAACAGCCATCTACCTATATGGCACCTCCGCATGTCTGGCAGTCCAAGCCTGCGACTCCGGCGCGTGGTACCGGGGCGCTGCCACCAGTGGCGAAGGAAGATCTCGATCTGCTCATCTCGCTGGATAGACTGGGCCTCTCGACCCAGGAGTTGGCACTGCTCACCGGAATGACGGTTGATGAGGTTTCAACCCTCTTCAATGCGGCGATGGTGGCTGAGGCGGAGCCAGAGATGAGTCCGCTGTCGCTGGAAGACCTGGGCCTGACTCTGGAGGAACTGGATTATCTGAACGAGGAAGAGACGCCTCCGATGATGACCGCCGTTCCAGCGATTGAGGCCAAGGTAGCTCCGGCAGCAGTGGCCGAACCGCCCGCGCCGGTGGTTGAAGTTGCTCCCGTGGCCGAACCGCCCGCGCCGGTGGTTGAAGTTGCTCCCGTGGCCGAACCGCCCGCGCCGGTGGTGGAGGCTGCACCACCCGTGTCTGCCGCACCTACCCAGGTGTCGCTGGATGAACTGGGACTCTCGGCCAGCGAGATCGCCATGCTCAGTGCGGTCGAAGAGGAGAGCGAAGAGGCCGAAGGGGCCGATCTCTTCGACTTCGACTTTGACACGGCGGCACCTCCGATCCAGAAGGCGGTACGTACCGCTCCACGTGTCGAGGAGCCACCACCCTCCATCCCACCCGAAGATGTCGGTTTTGTGCCAGAGCCACTGGAACAACTCGACGACATCTGGGATCGTCCCGCCTCCGAACTGGAAGCCACAACTGCACCCGCTCGGATCGTCTTGCCCGCAATGAGCGAACGTGCTCCCGCACGCCCCTCGGTGCGGCGTGAGCCGAGCGCCGACCGCCCACCACGCGAACCGCGCCCGCACCGCGAAGGCCGTGTACCGCGTGATGAACTCTATGCTCGCCGTGAAGCCATGCTTCAGGCGCGTGAAGAGCGTGCCGCCCGCCGTGAACGCGCCCAGTTGAATGCTCGCCGCACCTTCGACTCCTTCGTCCCCACCGGCGACCAGGGCCTTGATGATATCCTGTTGAAGATCGAGCTGGCTGCCGATAATGCCGCTATGGCTCTCTCGGTGGCGCGTCTCGCGGCTCAGACCGACCGCAACGAGTTGATGATCTACAGTTACAACTACTTGGTGCGGATAGCGGCGCATCTTGACGATGTGGCTGCTGATGTCCAGAAGTTGCTGGGCTCGGTGAAAGATACCGAGATGACCGACCAACTCTATCGGGTGCTCGGCGACACCTTCTCGAAGCAGGGCCGCCCGCAGGATGCGATTGCAGCCTACAACCATACATTTGGCGGCTAGGTGCTAGCCGACACATGCGCTTGGTATACAGCCTGGAGTACACATAATGAATGCGCCTGTGGAGATTACGAAAGGTCAGCTTATGCGTCGAATCGTCGAGGATCTGATCCGCGTTGAGGGGGTGATCGGCAGCCTCCTTGTCGGTAAGGATGGCCTGGTCGTGGCCAGCACCTTGCTTGATGAGGAAGATGCCGAGATCCTTGGCGCTATGTCAGCCGCAGTCTTCGGCGAGATTGATAAAGCGACCAAGCGTATCGGTGTTGGAACGCTGGTGGACTCGATCATTGATGCCAAAGATGGCTCGATCCTCTTGCTTGAGGCTCGCGAGTTGATTTTGGTGGTTATCACCCAGCGCATCGTCAACTTTGGGTTGGTGAAGATGGAGATGCGGCGCGCTGCGAAGCGGATTGGTGAAGCTGTCCCAATTTAGGCACTGCTCTTTTTGATTGATATGCTCACGGCCACGTAGAGATGTGTTCTCTGCGTGGCCGCTATGTGTGTGTGGTATACTTCGTGGGCGGCACAGCCGCCTCTAGATAGTAACATAAACCCTCCTGGCGGGGTTCGGGGGAGGCTTCGCCTCCCCGAAGAACT
>NZ_GL501404.1:2129138-2177141 GCF_000152145.1 Oscillochloris trichoides DG-6 | reverse complement strand
CGCCAACGTATGCGAAAAAAGCGGGTCTGGGGCGTAGCCCCAATTGGTGTTTTTTCAGTGTGTCTACAGTAATCTTGTGAGGTTTATTGGTATGGAGCGTGCATTAATTATCCTCAAGCCCGATGCGGTACAGCGCGGCCTGGTTGGCCCGATCCTCAGCCGTATCGAGCAGCGTGGCCTCAAGTTGCAGGGGCTGAAGCTCATGCAGGTGACGGAGGCGCTGGCCCGCATTCACTATGGTGAGCATGAGGGCAAGCCCTTCTTCCAGGGGCTGGTGGAGTATATTACCTCCGCCCCGGTTGTGGTGGCGGTGGTGGTCGGTAAGGCGGGCACGGTTGAGATGATCCGCACCATGGTCGGGGCGACCAACCCGGCCAAGGCGGCTCCGGGGACGATCCGGGGTGACTTTGGGGTCGAGATTGGGCGCAACCTGATCCACGCTTCTGATTCGCCAGAGAGCGGCGAGCGTGAGACGTCGATCTTCTTTGATGATGCCGAACTGATCCAGCAGTGGGATCGGGCCACGGACGCCTGGATTTACGAGTAGATTTGCCATCTTCGAGGGCGGTGTAGCCGCCCTCGAATCCCCACCGAAGAAACCTATGGAAGTACGTCGCTGGCGCGACTATAACTGGCCACTCCTTGGCTGTGTGGCTGTCCTGCTGATTATTGGCCTGCTTGCCCTCCACAGTGCCACACTCACCGCAGTCACGTTTAACGGTGTCCCCTTACGCACGATCTTTCCCCGCCAGATTGTCTATATCATTGTTGGCTTAGTGCTCATGCTGGGTGCGACGCTGCTCGATTATCGCCTGCTCTCTAGCCTTTCGCGCCCGATCTACATTGTCGTGGTAGCGCTGTTGGCAGTGGTGCTCTTGATTGGCCGGGTGAGCGAGGGTGCCCAGAGCTGGATCGCGCTGGGTGAACGCACCTTCCAGCCCTCCGAGGCGGGCAAACTGGCTCTGATGTTGGCGCTAGGTGCCTATTGGAGCCGCCATGAGGGTCAGACTGATCATTGGTTGGTGCAACTAGGTAGTCTCTTCATTCTGCTCCCGCCGATGGTGCTGGTTCTGATTCAGCCCGATCTCGGTTCGGCGATAGTCTATGCCACGATCTGGTTGGTGATGGCCTGGGGCGCGGGGATGCGCTGGTCGCAATTGCTGATCTTGTCCATCTTGGCGCTGCCGCTGGGCCTGGTGGCCTGGGAACATGTGCTTGATGAGTATCAGCATGTGCGCCTGATGACCTTCTACTACTTGCTGACCGATATGAGTAAGGTTGATCCCGATGCGGGCTACAACGTCATTCAGGCCCTCAGCGCAATCAGTTCCGGCGGGTGGGTTGGTACGGGTCTGACCCGTGGTCTCTTTAGCCAGGGCAACTATGTGCCGGTGCAGCATACCGACTTTATCTTTGCGGTGGTGGGCGAAGAGTTGGGGTTTGTGGGTGGCTTGGTGCTGATTATCTTTGAGGCGCTGCTGCTCTGGCAGGCGCTCACGATTGCCGAGCAGTCATCGAACCTCTTTGGCCGCCAGCTTGCCTTGGGTGTCTTTGCGATGATCTTCGCCCATGTGCTGATCAATATCGGGATGAACCTGAGCCTCTTGCCCGTCACCGGCTTGCCGTTGCCCTTTGTCTCTGCCGGGGGCAGCTTTATGATTACGGTGTTGGTGGGAGTGGGCTTGTTGCAGAGTATTGCCTTGCGGCGCAAGCGGTTGGCGTTCTAACCCTGCAAAAAGGCTTCAACTTCGGCAAGGTTGGGGATACCCGCCCGCCCACCGTAGGCGCGGGTCTTCAGGGCGGCGACGGCACTGGCGAAGCGGATCGCAGCGCGGGGTGGGTCGCCGCGCAAGAGGGCGAAGAGTAGCCCGCCATGAAAGACATCGCCACAGCCGGTGGTGTCGAGTGGGGTAACGGGGAAGGCCGGGGTGTGGAAGAGGTCGCCGTTATGGGCGCACCAACTCCCCGCTTCCCCGGCGGTCACCACCACCATCTGACCGTAGCGTTCATGTAGCTCCTGCGCCGCCGCCGCTGGCTCCGCGCCGGTAACGGTGCGTCCAAAGTTGGCCGAGACCACCAGCCAGGTGCAGAGCGGCAGCAGATCCATGGTAGTGTCGCGCACCCGTTCAGCATCAATCATCACCGGGATGCCCGCCTCCCGCGCCCAGTGCGCCGCTTGCAGCCCCGCTGTGCCGGTGTAGGTGTCGAGGTGCAGCGCACGGCCACGCGTAATCAGGGCATGATCAACCTGCACAGCGGCTAAGACGCTGGGATCAGTACGAAACCAGACCGAGCGCCGGTCGCTGCCGGGTTCGGCCAGTACAAAGGCTACGTGTGAATTGCCGGGGTGTACCTGCATTCCGCATATATCCACCCCCTCAGCCGCTAAGTCGTGGATAATCCGCGTTCCGTAGCTATCATCCCCCACCGCCCCGATCATACATGTGCGTGCCCCTAAGCGGCTCAAGGCCACCAGTGCCGTAGGAACTGGCCCACCTCCAGCTTCGATCCATGTGCTGATCGGTTGTTTGCGCCCTAGTTGTGGCGCTTCACTGGCAACGCCAATCAGATCGTGTGCGGCAGTGCCTAGCCCGACGACATCGTAGTGCATGATCGCGCTCCTCGAAAATATGCTACTATAATCCCCCTTATATTGTAGCGATCTCACCTCAACAACATAGGTTATACGAGGTGCTCCATGCCTGATCTGTCTTCCTCTGACCTCATGGCTGCCCTCGCTGATTCTGCTGCCACACTGGCTGAACTTGATGCTACTCTGCGCTATACCGCGATCTATAATTCCGGCCGCTTTTTGGCTTCATTGCATAGCGTAGGACAAACACTGCTGACTGTACACGGCCCGGATGCAGCCCCTTTGGTTGAGCGGGCGGCGCAGGCATTGGCGACTGGTGTGGCCCAAGACGGGCGCCTCGCGCTGAACGGGCGGATCTGGCAGGTGCGTCTCACGCCACTGGGCAGCCAGCGCCTCATGCTCCTCGCTACCGAGGCAGCCCCACTGCCTAGCGATCTTGAGCTATTATCCACGCTCTTTGAAGGCTTGCATGATGGTTTGCTCCTGCTCAATGCAGCGGGGCAAATACGTTTGGTCAATGCAGCGGCAACGGTATTGCTTGCGCCCAACGATGAAGTATTGTTGCGGCGTACCTGGGCCGGTCTGCATGCTACGTGGCCTGCTCAACCCTTCATAAGTATTGATCAGAGTCTGGCCGATGGCCAAGTGCGCCATGCGCGTGTCCAAATTCCCAACCCGTTGGGTGGGGAGCGTATCTACGATATTCGAACCATGCCCCTGCATGATGCTGAAGGGCATCTGGCGTGGCTCTTGGTGCATCTGCGCGATATGACCGAGCCGCTCTGGTTTGCCGCCCAGATGCGTCAGCACGAACGCCTCTTGGCCACGGGCCGTTTGGCGTCCGTGGTTGCCCATGAGGTCAATAGCCCGCTTCAGTCTATTGAGACGTGCCTGCACATGGCGGGGCGGATGAGTGCTGATTCGGATCGTGAGCGCTATTTGCGGCTTGCCCGTGAGGAGATTAAGCGCATCAGTGTGACGCTGCGCCAACTGCTCGATCTCTACCGACCGAGTGCCGCACCGATGCAGATCAACATCAATACGCTGATCGAGCGCGTCTTTTTGCTGACCGAGCCAACCCTGCGGCGGCGGGCGATACAGATCCAGTGTAACCTGACTGACAATCTGCCCATGCTAATTGGCCGTGCTGATGAACTGATCCAGGTGTTGATCAATCTGGTCTTTAATGCCATGCAGGCGATGCCCAAGGGTGGGCGTCTGGTGATGAGTAGCGATTGGGTGGCTGATGCGCAGGGGCAGTTACAGATTATTATCCGCGTCTGTGATAATGGTTTGGGGATTACACCCGATAATCTGCCACATATTTTTGAGCCATTCTTTACCACGCGGCCTGATGGTACCGGCTTGGGGTTGGCGATCTGCCAGCAGATCATTACTGATCATAGTGGGCAGATTCTGGTGGAGCGTAGCAGCGAGGAGGGGACCTGTTTCCGGGTTGAGTTGCCGGTTCAGGAATTGCAGTAGCGTTTTTGCTGCTGAAGCGCACGCAAAGCGTGCGCTTCAGCAGCAAAAATATATCGCCCCCTCCCCTGAAAGGGGAGGGGGGAGGGGTATAAGGCCGTTACGCCTTCGCCAAATACTCGCCAATCCGCTTGGCCGCCTCGCGGCCCTCAGCAATCGCCCAGACGATCAGCGACTGGCCCCGGCTCATGTCACCGGCGGCGAAGACCCCAGGGCGCGAGGTCATCTTCGAGGTGTTGGTGGCCACCGTGCCGCCCGGAGTCAGATCAACCCCAAGCTGCTCGATCATCCCGTTGCGCTCTGCGCCGGTGAAGCCCATCGCCAACAATACCAGATCGCAGGGCATGGTGAAGTTCGAGTCCGGCACTTCCTCCATACGCATGCGGCCCTGGGCGTCGCGCTGCCAATTCACCTTCACCGCCTCAATGGCGACCACCCGCCCACGCTCATCCCCGATCAGGCGCTTGGTCTGCACCGAGTAGATGCGCTCGCCACCCTCTTCGTGCGACGAGGGGGTGCGGAAGACACGCGGCCACTCTGGCCAGGGGTTGTCCTTGGCGCGCTTGAGCGGCGGTTGGGGCAGCAGTTCAAACGATGTAACCTGCAACGCACCCTGGCGCAGCGAGGTACCCACACAATCGGCCCCGGTGTCGCCGCCACCGATCACGATCACCCGCTTGCCCTCGGCACTGATCGCGTCATCCGGCGGGACAACATCACCCTCACAGCGCTGATTCTGCTGGGTCAGGAAGTCCATGGCGAAGTAGATCCCGCTCAGTTCGCGGCCCTCAGCCACCAAGTCACGCGGCTTGCGCGCCCCACCGGCCAGCAGCACCGCGTCGAAGTCGCGGCACAGGTCGTCGGCGGAGATGTCGGTGCCCACTTCAACCCCGGTGTGGAAGATGATGCCCTCGGCAACCAGTTGCTCCAAGCGCCGGTCAACGATCTTCTTCTCCAACTTAAATTCGGGGATGCCGTAGCGCAGCAGGCCACCGATGCGATCTGCCCGCTCGAAGACTTCGACCTCATGGCCCTGGCGGCGCAACTGCTGCGCAGCGGCCAGACCCGCCGGGCCGGAGCCAACAATGGCGACCCGCTTGCCGGTCAGGGTACGCGGCGGCTGCGGGCGCACGCGCCCATCGGCAAAGCCGCGCTCGATGATCTGCAACTCGATCATCTTGATCGTCACTGGCTCAAAACTCAGGCTCAACGAACACGCCCCCTCACACAGCGCCGGACAGAGGTGGCCGGTAAACTCAGGGAAGTTGTTGTCGCGGTGCAACAGAGTCAGCGCGTTCTCCCAATCCCCCTCGTAGACCAGATCGTTAAAGCCGGGGATGTAGTTGCCGAGCGGGCAGGCGACGTGACAGTAGGGGATGCCACAATCCATGCAGCGTGCGCCCTGCTGCACCACCGTCTGCTCGTCTACTGGCTCGTACACCTCTTGGTAATCGGCCAGCCGCTCCGCGACTGGACGCCCATGCAGTTCGGCCCGTCCATACTTAAGAAAGCCCTCAACGTCGCCCATAATGCTGTAACCTCTCTGGATTGGATTGTGCGCCATGGTATCATGTGCGGCGCAACGGTTTTGTCGCTTACCCCCGGCGGAGCGTTCCCGCACCCCGCCACGCTCTTACGCCCGGGCCGCGAGGGCCGGCGGTGCCGAGCTACGTCGCTCGTGAGGGGTCGGTGTCGGACGCTCCATCGCGCCACAGTTTGGCTGGGAATCCCAGGGGTACATTTGTGATTTAATGTACACTGTTCTGGGCGTTTGCAGAGTAGTAGCATATCAACTTGGGCTGGTCATTTGGTTACTTCTGGGTTGAAATGAGCCTGTTTGGAGGCTGAAAGGCATCTTTTATGGCAGAATCTGAGCTGGTGCAGCGGATCGAGCGCCTGCGGGCGCTGCTGCGTGAACACAACTATCGCTACTATGTACTCGATGATCCCAACGTGAGTGATGCCGAGTATGATGCACTCATGCGTGAGCTACGCCACCTGGAGGCAACGCATCCTGAACTGTGTAGCCCCGATTCGCCTACTCAGCGTGTCGGCGCACCCGTGACGAGCCAGTTTGGGAAGGTGCGCCACCCCCAGGCGATGCTTTCGCTGGGTAATGCCTTTGATGAGGCCGATCTGCATGCGTGGCGCGAACGGGTACTCAAGCTGCTCGGTGCCGATACGCCCCTGGCCTATGTGGTCGAGCCGAAGATTGATGGCCTCGCCATCTCCCTGACCTACCGTGCGGGCCGTTTTGAACTCGGTGCCACCCGTGGGGATGGCGAGGTCGGTGAGGATGTGAGCGCCAACCTGCGCACGGTGCGCGGCATCCCCTTGCTGTTGCGCACCGAGACTCCCGACACCCCCATTCCCACCAGCATTGAGGTGCGCGGCGAGGTCTATATGCGCAGTGCCGACTTTGAGGCGCTCAACAAGCGCCTCGCCAGCAGTGGTGAGAAGATCTTTGCCAATGCGCGCAACTCTGCCGCTGGCAGCCTGCGCCAGAAGGACCCGGCCATCACCGCGAACCGCCCGCTGCGCTTCTTCGCCTACCAAGTTGGCCCGGTGGAAGGGGTCGAACTGACCAGCCAGTGGCAGACGTTGGCCTACCTGCGCGATCTGGGTTTCCCGGTCAACCGCGATGCGCGCCGCTTCGACGACTTCGCGGCGGTACTCGACTACTGCCGCGCATGGATGGCGCGCCGCGATAGCTTGGAGTTCGAGGCCGACGGCATCGTGATCAAGATTGACGATTTTGCCCAACAGCGCGAGTTGGGGGTAGTCGGGCGCGACCCGCGCTGGGCGATTGCGTTCAAGTTCCCCGCCCGCGAAGCCACCACCCGCCTCCAAGCGATTACGGTGAATGTGGGGCGCACCGGCGTCCTGACGCCCGGAGCCGAATTGGAGCCGGTGGTCATCGGCGGGGTGACGGTGCGCAATGCCAGCCTGCACAACGCCGACTATATTGCCGAGCGCGATATTCGCGTTGGCGACTATGTGACGGTGAAGCGCGCCGGGGATGTGATTCCCTATGTGATCGGGCCGATTCTCAGCCGCCGTGATGGCAGCGAGCAGCCCTGGAGCTTCCCCACCACCTGCCCGGCCTGTGGTACGGCGCTCGAACGGGTAGAAGGCGAGGCGGCATGGCGCTGCCCCAACTTCGGTATCTGTCCGGCGCAGTTGGTGCGCCGCGTGGAACACTATGTCAGTCGCGGGGCGCTCGACATTGTGGGGATTGGTGAGAAACAGGCCGAACTCTTCGTCACCGCAGGGCTAATCGCCGATGTCGCCGATCTCTACGCGCTGCACATGCACCACTTCCAGGGCATGGAAGGCTTTGGCCCCAAGAAGATCGCCAACCTGATCACCGCGATTGAGGAGTCGAAGACGCGCCCGCTAGATCGGCTGCTCGTGGGCCTCGGCATCCGCTTTGTGGGCAGCGTGGCCGCGCAGACGCTCGCCAACCAGTATGGCAGCCTCGACGCGATCATGGCGGCGACCCAGGCCGACCTAGAGCAGATCGAGGGCATCGGGCCGGTGCTGGCGGCCAGCGTGGTAGATTTCTTCCAACACCCAGAGAACCGCGCCCTGGTGGAGAAGTTGCGTGCCGCCGGGCTGACTCTCACCGGCGGGGTACCGCGCCAGCTTCAGAGCCAGAACCTGAGCGGCAAGACTTTTGTGCTAACCGGCACCTTACCCACACTCACCCGCGAACAAGCCGCCGAGATGATCCTGGCGCATGGCGGCAAGCTGAGCGAGAGCGTGAGCAAGAAGACCAGCTACGTGGTCGCCGGGGCGAGTGCCGGGAGCAAACTGGCGAAGGCCACCCAGTTGGGGGTGCCGGTGCTGGATGAGGCGGGGTTGCGGGAGTTGGTTGGGGGGTAGAGGTACCTTGGGTTTTACCGCCGAGGGGCGCAGAGGAACGCAGAGGGGGAGACCCAAGAACATATCCTCTGCGTACCTCCGCGTCCTCGGCGGTGGAAAATCGGGGCGGAGGGGTATACCGCAGAGGGGCGCAGAGGAACGCAGAGGGGGAGACCCAAGAACACATCCTCTGCGTACCTCCGCGTCCTCGGCGGTGGAAAATCGGGGTTCCCCACCCCATTGCGCCCCACCCACTCCATGATGTACCATACGGCGCATACGACCCACACCCACGGAGCATCCATGAACACCCAACCCGATTCTCCTCTTGTCCGCCTAGATGGAGTACAGGCCGGGGATATCCGCATCGGTAATGTGGTCAAGGGCAACATGGAGGTTCACCACCACCACGCCCCAGCCCCGCAACCCGGCCTCTTCAGCCTGCACCAACTGCGCGCCCCGGTGTCCGACTTCGTGGGGCGCAGCGCGGAGATCGCCACCCTCAGCGCGGCCTTACAGCGCGGCGACGCCGCCAGTATCAGTGGCCTCGCCGGGATGGGCGGCGTGGGCAAGACCGAACTGGCGCTGCTGGTCGCCCACCGGCTGCGAGATCACTACCCCGACGCGCAGATCATGCTCCACCTGCAAGGCTCGCGGGACCCGGCCATGCCCGCGACCCAGGCGCTGCAACAGGTGATCTCGGCCTTCGTCCCCGATCCGCGCCTCCCCGACACCCTCACCGACCTAACAACGCTCTACCGCAGCATACTGACCGGCAAGCGCGTACTGATCCTCGCCGATGACGCCAAAGACGCCGCCCAGGTGCAGGCACTCCTGCCCCCCGCCGGGTCGGCACTGCTGATCACCAGCCGCCAGAAGTTCACCCTGAAGGGGATGCAACGCATTGACCTGACTCGGTTGGAGATGGACGAGGCAGGTACGCTCCTGCGCACCATCTGCCCCCGGCTGGATGCCGCCGCCGCGCAACAGATCGCCGCTTCCTGTGGCTGCCTGCCGCTGGCACTACGCATCGCCGCCAGCCTGCTCAACAACGACGCGACGCTGCGCACTGCCGACTACATCGCCCGCCTCAGCGAGCAGAAGCGCACCCTGATGGCGCTCAAAGACCCCGACAGCGCCGCCGACCCGGAGGTGGATGTCGAGGCTTCGATTGCGCTGAGTTACCACCTGCTCACGCCGCAGGTACAGGCCACCCTAGCCCAGTTGGGGGTGTTTGGAGCCAGCTTTTGCCACGCAGCGGCAGCGGCGGTAGTGCAGCCCGACGACCCTGAACGGCTGCGCGACGACATGAGCCTGCTCTACCGGCGCAGCCTGCTCGAATACCACCCCGAACAGGAACGCTACGACCTGCACGAACTGGTGCGCCTATTTGCCCTACAGCGCCTGGGCGAGCAGGAGCGAGCGGCACGCCTGCGCTATGCCACATACTACATCGCAGCGGCCAAAGAGGCGCAACAGCACTACCTCGCGGGTGGCGATCAGATCGTGCGTGGCCTAGCCCACTTCGAGCGCGAACGCGCCAACCTGGACGCGGCGCGGCGCTGGCTGCACGCCCACGCGGGCAGCCGCGAAGTAGATACGCTGCTGATTGATGACGCTGATGCGACGGCGTATATCGGCGAGCTACGCTACCACCCACGCAGCGAGCGCATCCCCCAACTGGAGGCCGCACTGGCCGCAGCGCGCCGCCTGGGGCGGCGGGGTGCTGAGGGTTGGTTCCTGGGCAACCTGGGTTTGGCCTATGCCGCCCTGGGCGAGCCGCGCCGCGCGATTGAGATCTACGAGCAACGTTTGGTGATCGCCCGCGAGATCGGCGACCGGCGCGGGGAAGGCAATGCCCTGGGCAACCTGGGTTTGGCCTACGCCGCCCTGGGCGAGCCGCGCCGCGCTATTGCGTATCACGAGCAGGCACTTGTAGTGAGTCGTGAACTTGGTGATCGCCGTGCAGAAGGTCAAGATTTGGGCAACCTGGGTTTGGCCTACGCCGACCTGGGCGAGCCGCGCCGCGCGATTGAGTATTACGAGCAGCAATTGACTATCGTGCGCGAGATCGGCGACCGGCGCGGGGAAGGGGCAGCCCTGGGCAACTTGGGTTTGGCCTACGCCGACCTGAGCGAGCCGCGCCGCGCGATTGGGTATTACGAGCAGCAATTGACTATCACCCGCGAGATCGGCGACCGGCGCGGGGAAGGCAATGCCCTGGGCAGCCTGGGTTTGGCCTACGCCGCCCTGGGCGAGCCGCGCCGCGCGATTGAGTATTACGAGCAGGTGTTGGATATGATGCGCGAGATCGGCGACCGGCGCGGGGAAGCGATTGCGAGTTGGAATCTGGGCATTGCACTCGTGGGCCAGGGTCAGGTCAGCGAGGCGCTGGGGTTGCTCGATATGTGTGTAGCCTACGAGCAGGAACTTGGGCATCCTGATGCCGAGGAGGATGCACGCAAGGTCGCGTATGTGCGCGAGCATGGGAAGTGGCCGGGGTAGGGGTGGGGGTATACCGCAGAGGGACACAGAGGAACGCAGAGGGGGAGACCCACGAACGCATCCTCTGCGCCCCTCCGCGTCCTCGGCGGTGAAAAATCGGGTCGGAGGGGGATACCGCAGAGGGGCGCAGAGGAACGCAGAGGGGGAGACCCAAGAACATATCCTCTGCGTACCTCCGCGTCCTCGGCGGTGAAAAACCGGGGCGGAGGGTTCTACCGCAGAGGGGCGCAGAGGAACGCAGAGGGGGAGACCCAAGAACATATCCTCTGCGTACCTCCGCGTCCTCGGCGGTGGAAAATCGGGGCGGAGGGTTCTACCGCAGAGGGGCGCAGAGGAACGCAGAGGACGGACGTAGGGGCGCATCGTGATGCGCCCCGGAATGATGCAACATCCCGTGGGCTTCGTCACGACGCGCCCCTACGGATGGGGGTGTGGGACATCCTCTACGTTCTTTTGCGGCTACAAACCGGGGCTTCGTCACGACGTACCTAAGCATCTAATCCAAGGCGTCGCCGTACTTCCTGCGCCGGGATGCGGGACTGCTCCTGTGATCGTTCCTCAAGCAACGCCATCAGCGCACTATTCTGGCGCGTTCGTGCGATTTCCTCAGCAAAATCATCACACTCCGCATCATCTTCCGCCACCGAGCGCAGCAAAAAGACTTTTCCATTTGGCAATCGAAGAAGAATGCCATCATTCGTTGCAAGATCGAGCAGTTCTTCTACCGCATCAACAACTTGTGTCAGGTCTACGGTTTTCATAGGCTATATTCCTTGCCCCGAATGTAGAGCCGATTATGCTCTTTCCAGCCCACTGCTTTGACCAGGACTACCTGATCGCTCACTTCCACATCATAAAAGATTCGATACTTCCCGACGCGAACTTCCCAACGCCCCAGCGTATTGGGTTCCATCGGCTTCCGATTCCGCACCTCGCGAAGCGGTTCATGGGTAAGTTGCGTTTCAATCGCAGTGACGATTAATCCTCGTTCGTATTTGGTGAAGTAGGCGATATCACCTATCGCACTATCCGTGTACTCGATACGGTATGCCACAAGTCCTACATCGCATACATGGTCGCTCAAGAAAGTATAGCATGTTCCGTATAAGGAATAGGTAGGGGCTTCATCACGACGCGCCCGCACAATGATGCGTCACCGGCGCGTCACGACGAAGCCCCTACGTCCACCCCTCTGCGTCCTCTGCGTCCTTTGCGGCTAACAACCGATCATTCCATCCCCTCCACCCGCTCAATCCAGCGCTGCGGCTCGCGGATCTCGTCCATCGTGGGCAGAAACGCCACCCCCTCCCAAACCCGCGCCGCAAAGGCGATGCCACGTGCCTCCACCACCGCATTCACGAACGCCTCGCCCTGCTGGTACTGCGCCATCTTCAGATCCAGCCCGGTGATGCGGTTGAAGATCTGCTCGAAGATCGTCCGATTCTGCTGGCGCTGCGCCATACGCTGCTCGATCTGATCAAAATTGGGCAACATCTGGCGGCCCACCGCGTTCATCACATGGTTGCCGTAGCCCTCAACAATAGACATCAACGCCTGGAGTTGCTCGAAGATCACCCGCTGCTCCGGGGTCAGTACCGCCTCGATCCAGTGCGTGCCCGTGTTCAGGCTCTGCGCTACTCGGTTGGCCAGGCTGATCAAGCTACTTCCCAGGCTCTCTAACTGAGTACTGAGCAGATCAAAGTATTGCTGCAACAGACTGTTAAAGTAGTCGCGCACCCACGGATATGCCTCGAACTCAAAGACGTGTGTCGTCTCGTGCAGCGCGATCCAGAGTCGGTACTCCTCATCATTCACGCCTAGCCCCGACTGCACCTGGCTGATGTTCGGCTCGACATAATAGAGCGAGCCGCGTATATCAGGATCGGGCGAGAGCAGACTCAGATCATACTGCCCCAACACCCGGCGCGCCAAATAGCCCAGCAACACCCCGATCTGGCTACCCAGCAGCTTACTATTCACCCCGCCCAAGAGCAGCGCCAAGCCGCCCTGCGCGCCGCCATTGCGCTCATAGATCTCCTCAATGGGGCGGAAGAGTTGCTTAAAGGAGACAAAGTTGGCCTCCAGCCACTCGCGCCGGTCAAACACATAGACCCGATTGACCGGGGCGGGCAGTTCCACCCCCAAATAGGCGGCGATCAGCGGCTCGCTCTGTTTCACCAAGCGGATGTACTGTTCACGGCGGAAGGCGCGATCCGGGATGGGAGCCTGCTCCCACTGTGAGACGCGCAGGGCGATGGAACGAGCCTGTTCCCAGTCAATCATCTGGGTGGTGGTGGTGGTAGTAGCCTCGCGGGCGCGAGCCTCAATATAGTAACGTGCAGCAGCCCCCGCCGCGACCCCCAACAACAGGATCGTGCCGAACCGCCGCAGATCATGCTCCTTTGCCACGGATCAATCCTTTCTCACGTTGCTAAAACTATAGGGAGTGTAGCACGTTCTTGCGGCCTCTGTCCAGAAATCTATACTAATACCCGCCCCTCACCCACCCGCCGGGTGACCCGCCGCTCATCCAGATGTTCGAGCAGCCCCAGCGCGTAGCGGCGGGTCGTCCCGAACTGATCGCGGAGCTGGCTCACCTGCACACTGCCCGTACTGATGATCGTCGCACGCACCCACGCCACCAACTCGGCGTAGGTAGCGGGTAAGAAGAAGAGATCGGCGGCCACCCGCACCAACAGCCCGCGCTCCAGCGCCCAGGCCAACAGTTCCGGGTCGAGATCGGGCGTGGGTGGGGCATAAGGGCTGCGGGCCATCGCGGCCAGTGCGGCATCCAGGCTGCGCCGGGTGGTTGCATCGGGTTCGGCGCGATGCCCCGCGATCCAGACACTCGTCTCGTTCCAGCCGAGAAGCCCCTGCTGCTGCGCCGCTTCGAGGCAGAGCGCGAGCAGGCGCGGCGTCAGGCGCAAGCGCTGGCGCACCTCCTCACGCGGCATCCCCTCGCGCAGCGGGTAGCGCCGCTGGTAGGCGCGCAGCGGCGCGGCGAGGCGCTCCGTCAGTCTCCCCCATCCCTCCGGGCTGACCAGCGCCGCATTGGGCGGGCTGCCCAACATCTGCACGCGCCCCTGCGCCACCAGATCTTCTACCAGGGGCAACCCGATACTCTCTGGCATCCCCAACTCCTGGAGCAGATCGGCCACCTCACGTGGTGGCCCGGCCCCCAACGCTTGCAGCAGCAACTCATCGGGGTTGCCGCGCGCCAACGTCTCCAGCCCCGCAACCACCTCGGCGCGGAAGCGGCGATGCCGTGGCGGATGCGGGTCAACCACCTGTCCGCCCGCGACCGTCAGGCTAGGCGAGGCTACCCGCAGGATGCAGCGATCCCCTTTGGTCACCACCACCGGCGCATCGAGGCGCAGTTGCACCCAGCTCTCGGCTCCTGGCTGCAACACCTCAGCATCGAGCAGCGTGATCCGACACCGCACCTCAGCCGCACCCACAAAGAGATCGAGGCCATCATTCTGCTTGATCGGCGGCGCATCAGCCAGGGTGCGTAGGCGCAGATCGAGCATCTGGGTAGGCTGGTACCGCCCTGGCAGACTCAGCACATCGCCGCGCCGGATCTGACTGGGGTGCAACCCGGCCAGATTGACCGCCACCCGCGAACCGGGCAACGCCATCTCGCCGCGCTGCTTATGTACCTGCAACCCCCGGATGCGTGCGGGCAAGCCGTGGGGCAGGATCACCACCTCTTGCCCCAATGTTAGTGGCCCATCAATCAGCGTGCCGGTTACTACCGTCCCGAAGCCCTCAATACTAAAAGTGCGGTCAATCGGCAAACGCGGCACCCCGCGTGCATCGCCCCGTGTCGGCGTGGCTTCCAGCACCTGATCAATGATCGTCTTTAACTCGTTTAGCCCCTGGCCAGTGCGTGCCGACACGGCCACCACCGGCGCAGCAGCCAGACTCGTTCCGTGCAAGCGGCTGGCCACATCCTCGCGCACCAACTCCAGCCACTCGGCCTCCACCAGATCCGCCTTGGTCAGCACCACCACCCCGTGCTGGATCTGCAACAGATCGAGGATTGCCAGATGCTCCGTCGTCTGCGGCATAAAGCCCTCATCGGCAGCGATGATCAGCAGTGCCGCATCTAGCCCGCCCACTCCGGCCAGCATATTCTTAATAAAGCGCTCATGACCGGGCACATCAACCAGGCTCACGGTGCGCCCGCTCGGCAGGCGCAGCCACGCGAACCCCAGGTCAATCGTCATCTCCCGGCGTTGCTCTTCGGCGAGGCGATCCGGGTCAATCCCGGTGAGGGCTTTGACCAGGGTAGATTTGCCGTGATCCACATGACCCGCAGTGCCAATCACATACATAGGCTGATTGTACCAGAATCTCCTTCTGATCTCCCCAGACGCGGGCATATTCTGTTATCATAAGATGCTATAAGGAAGGGAGCTTCGCCCCTAAACCCCCACCAGAGGTGACTCAAGCTTCCGAAAAGCTCAGAACATATAGTGGAGAAACTCATGGCCCGTCAGAGTGGACGGCTCCCCACCGAACTACGCAGCATCGAGATCCTCGTCAACGCGGCCCCGTATGCAGAAGGTTCGGCCCTGATCAGTTGCGGTAATACGCGGGTATTGTGCGCCGCCAGCCTAGAGCCGCAGGTGCCCGGTTGGCTACGCGGTCAGCAGCGCGGCTGGGTGACAGCCGAATACTCGCTTTTGCCCCGCTCAACCCACACCCGCACCCGGCGTGAACGCAGTGGGCCGAGCGGCCGCACGCAGGAGATCCAGCGCCTGATTGGGCGTTCGTTGCGCGCAGCAGTTGATCTCGAAGCCCTCGGTGAGTGCATGATCACCGTTGACTGTGACGTGCTACAGGCCGATGGCGGCACCCGCACGGCTGCGATTACCGGCGGCTATGTCGCCCTTGCCCTGGCGCTGCGTAAACTGCATGCAGAAGGTCTCATCGCCACCAACCCGATCCGCTATGCGGTGGCGGCGATCAGCGTAGGTGTGGTAGAAGGCCAGATGTTGCTCGATCTTGATTATGCTGAAGATAGCAGCGCCGATCTGGATTGTAACATCGTGCAGACCGCCAGCGGAGCCTTTGTTGAGGTGCAGGGGACGGCGGAGGGGATGCCGATAGATCGTGCCCAACTCGATGCCCTGCTCGATCTGGCCAGCCAGGGGATAGCGCGCCTGATCACTATCCAACAAGCTGTCTTGGGCTAAGAGCGTCGTATCAGTAGCAACCGAAGGAGCCGAGGATGCAGGAAGAATACAACCGCGATGCGGGCCTGCGCTATCTCCAGCGCGGCATCGCGTTCGAGCGCTCCAATCGGATTGCCGAAGCGGTTGATGCCTATCGGCAAGCCATTGCGAGCAACCCGCACCTCTCCGAAGCCCATAATGCACTGGGCTTTTACTACCAGCGCAGTGGCCTCTTGGCCAAGGCGGCTGAGGAGTTTCGCACGGTTGCCAACCTCTCTGGCGATTTCTTGGCCTACTTCAATCTGGGCTATATTTTGGTGGAATTGGAGCGCTACGAGGATGCGCTGACCATCTTCCAGCACTGCCTGAGCCTCGATCCGGCCGATCCCGCGACCCACTTTGAGATTGCCCTTATCACCTACATCCTGGGCGATTTTCAAACCGCCCTCGCGCATCTGCAACGCCCGCTCCAGAGCTACCCCGCTGATTGGGAGATCTACAATCTGTTGGGCAAGACCTACCTGGGCCTGCGTGACTATGATCAAGCCATGACCGCGTTTGGCCGGGCGCTCCTACTCGCCAACGGCCCCCAGGCGCAGGTCGAACTGCTCGATAACATCAATGCGGTTGAGCGCTACCGCGAATTTCGTCACCTGACCACAGTCAAAGATCATCTCTACGCCCAAGAAGGTGTGGTCTACCTCGGTTCGGCCCAGGATGATGGCCTGCACATGAGTGAGACCCAAGATTTCCACTTCAGTTATGCTGATATTGGCACCACGCTCCAACGCCTGATTGCGCTGATCAAGAGTGCCGATCTCAATCTGAGTGCGATTGTCTGTGCTGACACGCTCTCGCGCCCCCTCGCCGATGCCCTGGCTGAATTTTTGACCCTGCCCCAGCGCGAGGTTGATCAACTGGTAGCCGAAGATCGGGCACTCTTTCTCATCGCGGTTGGCCGTGAGGCTGAGTTGATGCTACTCACCCTCGAACGCATCACCTGTCCGACGATCACCTTCTGCCTAGCCCTCAACTGGCTGCGCCACAACAAGGCACTCCCCGATCTGATCGGCATTACCGCCCATGGCCGTTGTAGCGTGCCCTGGGAATCCGAACTGCGCCACCTGCGCGCCTCTGGTGCGCCCGCCGAACTCATCCAGGCTGGCCTGAAGATCGCGGCGCAACGCGTGCTAGAGGCGATCCATGCCACCCCGATAGATCCCAACCTCCCCCGCCAGATCCGCTACTACACCCGCACCCACCGTAAGTTCCTGGCCAACCCGGAGTAGAAAGAGCGTTGTCACGCTATCAACCGCAGAGGACACAGAGGTACGCAGAGGGATAGGATTTGAGATTCCTATGGTTCTTCCTCTGCGTTCCTCTGCGTCCTCTGCGGTTAAAAACCGGGGTGCAAGAGGACGCTTCATCGAACGCATATCCGGCTGCGCCCCCGCATTCCCTGTAGGCGCAGCATGACAAATACACGTAACCGTGATATACTATCTACACGGTTGCGGTTATTTGCTGGCGAACAGATCATGCCAACACCTCCCCACATCCGCCTCGGTTTTGCCGTGCGCATCGTTGGCCGCCCTGGGCTTGGCGCGGGTGGCCCGGCGCACCTCAGTCTGGCGCTGGTGCGTCTGGGCGATGTGTTGGGCTACCTGGAGCATATTGGGGTACAGTTCTATCGTATCCGGCCCGATCTGATCACTCCCCAGACACTGGATCAGTTAGAAGAATGCAGCCTCCAGCTTGATCTCCTCGCCGCCCGTCTGGCGCATACCGGCATCCGTTTGACGAGCCACATGGATCATGGGGTGGCGCTGGGCTGCACCGATATGGCCCAGGCCACTGCCAGCCTCGCCGCCATCGAGGCTACCGCCGCGCTTCTTGAACGCCTCGACGCCCACCGTCCCGCCGGATCTATCGAGGGGACACTGGTAGTTCATGTGGGTGCATCACCCACCGATCCGGCTGGGCTGGATCGGTTTGCCACCCGCTTCATGATGCTCTCGGCGCGTGCCCGTGCCCGCCTCGCGGTGGAACATGAGAGCGCCGGGTTCAGTCTGGGGCAACTGCTCATCCTGCATCAGCACTGTGGTGTCCCGGTGGTCTTCGACATGCTGCACTGGGAACTCTTCAACCCTGAGGCTATCCCACTCAGTCTGGCCTTGGGGCTGGCTCTCGCCACATGGCCCGTCGCCATCCGCCCCGAAGTGCATCTGAGCAGCCCGCGTAGCGAGGCCCACCTTGTACCCGCCCAAGCCCACCAGCCGGGGCGTGTCTTGCCGCCCCGCCCCGGCCAACATGCCGACTTCATCGAGGCTGCCGCACTCCAACGCCTACTCGTCGCTGCACGCGTCCTCCCGGCCTTCGATCTGATGCTAGAGGCCAAAGCGGGCGATCTAGCCCTGCTACGCCTGCGCCATGATATGGCTGCGCGCTGGCTCTAGGCCGCGTAGGCGGCCTTCGCCGGGTGATAGCCCGCCCGTTTACGGGCTGGGGAACGATCAAGCCCTGTGTCAACAAAAGCTCCCCATGGCGTACCCATCCAAACCGCACTATAATAGCTGCGATTTTCGGCCTATACTACCTAAGGAGTCACTTCGTGAGTCAGCCACGTTCTTCCCAGCCTAAGCCCGCAACCCCACCCCCCGCCATGCCCGGTGTGATAGTGGTCGCCGTCGTATTGCTCGTTATTGGTATTGTTGTTGGTCTGATCATCGGCCAAGCCGCGCCAGCTACCCCGGCGGCCAGCCCCACCGTTGTTGCTGCCAGTCCCACCGTTGTTGCTGTCAGCCCCACCGTGGCTGCTGCCAGCCCCACCGTGCCCTCGGCTGTGGCACCAACCAGCGCCCCCGCCACTAACGTGCAGACACTCCCCACCGCAACTACCTATACCTATGCGGCGGCACCGGCCATGAGTATTGATCCGGCCAAGAAGTATACCGCCACGATCATCACCCCACGCGGCGATATTGTGATCGAGTTGTTGCCCAATATCGCCCCGCAGACGGTCAACAACTTTGTCTTCCTGGCACGCCAGAACTTCTATAACGGCCTCACCTGGCACCGCGTCCTGCCCAACTTCATGGCCCAGGGTGGCGATCCCAACGGCGATGGAACAGGTGATGCGGGCTACTCCATCCCCGCCGAGTTTACCGACCAGATCGCCTTTGATCAGCCGGGGATTGTCGCTATGGCGCGCTCCAGCGATCCCAACAGCGCCGGGTCGCAGTTCTTCATCACCACCGGCAATGCCGCGTGGCTCAATGGCCAGTACACCATCTTTGGCCGCGTCATCTCCGGCCAAGATGTGGTCAACGGCATTCCGCTGCGTGATCCCAGCAACCCCGCCGATACGACTCGCCCCGGCGAGACCATCCTTGGTATCACCATCAGCGAGGAGTAGGGTTGATTCGGCCCTACCATATCCGTAGGGTGTGTGGCAGGCGAAGCCTATACCCATGGTTTTGCTGGTGTGGTTGGCCGCAAAGCGGCCAACCACACCAGCAAAACACCCTTTTTCGTGGGGGCCGCAGGCCCCCACACCCCCTACTTCTTCTTCCCAAACCAACCGCGCCGTTTGGGGGACTCCATACTCTGCCGCAGGGCGTCCAGATCATTTCCCAGCGCCTCGGTTGGTGCTGCGGGTGGCAGATCGGGCAACTTCAGACCCTCTTGGGCAGCGAGATCGCTTAACGAGATGCGTTTACCCGGTGCCGCTTTCGTTTCGCCACTGCCTACCACCTCGCTCGCGGCAAGCGCGGGCGGTTCAAGCGGAATGGTTATGGGTGGCGCGACTTCAGGCGGTGCCTCGATAGCCACCGCTGGTGGCTCGATCACCTCAGCAGGTAAGCGAATCGTCGCCACAGGTGCTGCCGGTTCGGGTACGGGCAGGCTGGCGTTGGCCGTAATGTACGGGTTGGCCCCCTTCTCTGCCCCTAGTGCCACCATCCACTCCCACAGCTTCAGATAACGCTGCTGATCATCGCTTGGTAATTGGATCGGACGCCCACGGGCATCAATCACAATACCCAGCGCACTGCCCGCGATCCCGGCCGGATCAGAGACTACCACCTCACCCGGTGCGGCGGAGCCAATCTGTACCCCCGGCGCAGGCCGCAGGGTCAGTTGGGCAAAACGCCCCGGCGCGAGTGCCAGACGTACAATCTCGCCATGGCGCACCGTACAATGCTCACTCTTCCCACCCACCCGGCTCAACTCAACCTCAACTGCCACCTCACCCGGCTGCCCACTCCCCATGGGGATGACACAGGTGGCAAGCGGCGTGTTATGCCGTAAGTCGCGGTCGAAGACGGTGATGGCCGCATCGGTGTGGAAACCGGCTAACCCACCAAGCACCGGCACCAAGCCGAGGCTATCCAGGTGGATGTCGAGAATCGGCTGGCGCTGATCGCGCCCGGCTTGGGTCGCATCGAGAATGGCTAACAGTGCCAATCCAGGGTGCGGGGCGTGCGCCAACACCCCACCACAACCGATCAGCCAGTCATAATCATCGGGGCTGATCTCACCCCGCAGCGCATCAAGCGCGATCCCTATCGCCTCGCGGGCTAAGGCCAGATCAATTGCCAGATCCTCTGCTGTACTCGGCAACAGGTGCGGGCGCAGTTGCTTGTTGAGCAAACGGTGGGTCAGTTCACTGCTGCTCATGGGGAAGGGCAGCCAACGCCGGATCGCCTCCACCCCACGTTCAGCTAAGATGTTGCTAATCCCATAACTTACCCCACAACTGCCAATCACTGCTGGATAGTAGCGCCCTGGTGCAGCATAGAAGGCCGAACTGCTACTGGCTCCGGCATCTACCAGCAAGACGCGGCGGCCATGGCGTTCAGCGACGAAGCGGGTGAGTAGCCCCGCCACATCACACACGGTGCGGATGGGGGCTTGACTCATGCGCCGTAGCCCCGCGATGCCCGGTAGGCGCGGGAGGATCTGCTTTTCGTAGAGCCGCGACAATTCCAGGCGTGTTGCATCGAGACGCTCCACATCCAGGCTTGGGCGCAGATTCTCGACCACAAAGATCTCGGCGCGATCCGATAACGCCTCGATCACCCGTTCACGCGCCTCGCTATTCCCCGCATAGAGTACCGGGCGTGCTGTCACATCTTGGCGCTGCTGCCCGTTATGGTCAATGGTGGTACTTACCGCCGTCAAACTCACAATATGCGCCAGCCGGTTGAGCGCATCAATTGCGCCATGCTCAAGCCCACCGGCAATGAGTACCGCATCAGGTCGCAGATTGAGCAGCGCCTGTACCTGCCGCTCGATCCACGACAACCCACCACTACCCATGCTCGGCTGGCGTGCCGCATCATCAAGCGTGACCGTCTGGAGCAGGGTGGTATAGGTAGCACGAATGGCGTGGCGCGCACTACGTGCCGAAAGATCCGCCGCAATCGCGGTAATCACCAGCGACATGGCCCCCGCCGCACTCGTCACCACCACCAGATGATCAACCCCATCGCGATCTTTCCCCTGGGGCATGATCAACTGTCCCTCACGCAACAGTTGCCGCCCCGTTATCTCCGCGATCTGCGCACTGGCTTCCAACACCGCGTAGAGTGCATTCTGATAGGGTGGCTCGATGCTACTATTCGTCTCGGCATGGCCGATCATCCGGCTCTCGCCATCCACCTGATCCACCAGCGTCACGCTCGTGATCAAGCTCCCGATCTCAGCAATCAGCACCGACCCGCGTGTCTCAGCCATAGCCCCTCTCGTGATTCCTGATCAGCCGAATAGGCCGCGTACCCAGCCCACAATGAAGGCCAGTCGCTCATTCAGCGCAGTAATATAGGTCAGGAGGCTCCCCGCGAGGAAGAACCCAAAGGCAATCAGCAGGAACCAACGCCCGATACGCGCACTGGTCTGCACAATCGCGCCACGCGGTGTCTCGCGGGGTACCGTAAAGTAGAAGTAACTGAGCGATAGTACGACGCCGAGAACCAGCAATACCGCTCCAATCGCATGAAAAGGATCGTTGCTGATGGGCCGCGCTGTATCCTGGATTTGCGGGGCCAAGGTTCCGACCAACGCGCCACCTAGTGCTAGAGCCGCTCCTACGCCAAAGACCAGCGCCAGCGGGATGTTGGCCACCCATGAGATCTGCTGGCGTGCCACCATGCGTGCCAGGAGCAGAATGCCCAGCAGGAATGGCAGAATCAGCCCTCCCAACGTTGGCAGATCATTCAATCCCAGGATCATCGCTACTGCATTGGGGCGTAATACCTGGTGGTAGACGACCACAAATGCGTACCCCAACGAGGCACCCACAAAGAGATACTGCACCGTCCGAAAGGCCGGATTATCACCCAACAGGCGGCTAAAGACGATCAGGGTCAAAACGACCCCCACCAAACCAGTGATCAGGCTCAGCATATCGCCGGTCACGCGGCACCTCGCTGCGTTCTACGGGCGCGGGCGATGGCCACGCCGAGGCTGCTAACGATCACGAGCACCACCAGAGTCACGATTGCCAACCCTTGTTGCCCACTCATGTGAGCGATCATCTGCGTGTCTACCTCTTCACCCTGGGCTTGCAGTGCCAACGCACCCGGCAATCCGGCCAGATGGTAGACATTGGGTAGGCGTAGGTAGGGTTGTACCAATGGTGCGGTCTCTTGGGGGAGCAGGAAGGCAATAGGCACCGCTGGTGCGGCGCTATGAATCTGCTCCATCCACGCCTGCACATCCTGGGGTTGATCGGCCATCACGATGATCATGGCCAAGTCATTCAGGCTGCTAATGCGTGGGCTATCATCAAAGTTCGTGGCCACCAAACTGGGGGTGGCATCATGACCCTCAAAGTCACTGGTCAGTTCACCGCGCAGGTTCTGGGCCATACGACGCAGGGCTAGTTCACCCCCAGGGCGGTAGCCCAAGAGAATATAGTCACGGCCACCAAAGACAGTACCATTCGGATCAATGTTATAACCAGCCGCACGCAGGGGGCCACGCAATTCAAACGAGAGCATGGTGCCCTGGATATTAGTACTGAGCAGGATCAACTTGCTGCGCTGGGCGATCAGTTTGCTGGTGATCGCTGTCTCTAATGGGCGCAGTTCGGATGCGCGCTGCGCATTCCACTCATAAGCAATCAAGACCACATCATCTTCACTCAGTTGCGCCAGTTGTTCGTTCAAGGCCACCGCTCCCGGTGCGCTGGGGGTGGTCGTCTGGAACGGGGTGCTGATGGCAGGCACGATCATGCCTATTAACAGCACCAGCATAAAGAGCATATAGAGCACCCGATCCAGGCCAATCTTCTGCCAGCGGCTGGGTGCCGCCGCAAGTGGTGCCTCAACCGGCGCGGGGTAGGGGCTATGCACGAGGCGCTCTAGAAGCGCAAGCGCTTCGATCTGTTCTGGGCTGCGTTCATAGATGCGGCGTGCCGGTAGCGCCACCGCAGCCGGTTCGGGGACTAGCGAACTGACGCCCTCACCCTCATTCTCGTTCTCTTCGCTGCCACCTAGGCGCGTAAGCCAATCCAGGGCTTTCCGTTCAGGACTCGGCTGGGCTGGCTCTGGCTCAATCGGGCGTAGCCAACTAGGTAGTTCAGTGCCCTTGAGGAAATCATCTCCTTCTGCATCCTCATTCACCCGCCGTCGGCGCGAGGTGGTGCTATCACCACTGCTGGGGCTACGTGGCGCGGCTGGTGGTGCCACCGGCTCATCGGTAACACCGCGCAACCACGATGGCAGACTCATGTCACCGCTGGTTGCTCCGCGTGCATCGCTGGCCGCTGCATCGCTGTCGGTACTCAACCATGCCGGAAGATCGCTCTCGTTGCTGGGTGCTGGGGCCTTGTCCAACCAACTGTCGCTCGTATCACTTGCACTAGGCGGGATGGGCGATGCCGGTTGGCGCAACCAATCCGGCACATCCTCAGGGATCGCGGCTGCTCCCGATGGCTCTGGCTGGCGTAGCCAATCAGGAACATCGGTGCTGGGTGCCGGGGCCGCAGCGGGTGGCTCGGCTTGGCGCAACCAATCGGGGATATCCTCGGCAGGAGGTGCGGCGGTGGTGGGGGCTTCGGCCTCACCACGCAACCAATCGGGAACATCGGTGCTGGGTGCCGAGGCCGCAGCGGGTGGCTCAGTTTGGCGCAACCAATCGGGAACATCATCAGGGGCAGGTGCGGCAGTGGTAGGGGCTTCGGCCTCACCACGCAACCAATCGGGAACATCGGTGCTGGGTGCAGGCCCACTGAAGGTTGGCGGTGGTGCTTCGGCCCCACGCAACCAATCGGGAACATCATCAGGGGCAGGTGCGGCAGTGGTAGGGGCTTCGGCCTCACCACGCAACCAGTCGGGAATATCGGCACTCGGCGCGGAGGCCGCAGCAGGTGGCTCCGGCTCGCGCAACCAATCAGGAACATCATCGGCGGGGGTGGGGACAGCCGTTGTAGGGGCTTCGGCCTCACCACGTAGCCAATCGGGAATATCAGCACTCGGCGCGGGGGCCGCAGCAGGTGGCTCTGGCTCGCGCAACCAATCGGGAACATCATCGGCGGGGGTGGGCACGGCCATGGTGGGCGCGTCGGCCCCACGCAACCAATCGGGAACATCATCCGCGCTGGAGGCACTGGGCGCAGGGGCGGCAGCGGGCGGCGGCTCCGGCTCGCGTAACCAATCGGGAACATCATCGGCGGGGGTGGGCACGGCCATGGTGGGCGCGTCAGCCCCACGCAACCAATCGGGAACATCATCCGCGCTGGGGGCACTGGGCGCAGGGGGGGCAGCGGGCGGCGGCTCCGGCTCGCGCAACCAATCGGGAACATCATCAGCAGGGGAGGGGACGGCCATGGTGGGCGCGTCGGCTCCGCGCAACCAATCGGGAACATCATCAGGAATAGGGGCACTGGGCGCAGGGGCAGTAGCGGGTGGCTCCGGCTCGCGCAACCAATCGGGGACATCATCGGTGGGAGATTGGACGGCCACAGTGGGCGCGTCGGCTCCGCGCAACCAATCGGGAACATCATCAGGAATAGGGGCACTGGGCGCAGGGGCAGTAGCGGGTAGCTCCGGCTCGCGCAACCAATCCGGGCCAGCATCAGCAGACTCATCCACCGCACTATGAAGCCAATCTGGAACATCAGCCCCTTGCAGTGCTGCCTGCGGACTGACCGTCACATCATCCTTTAGCCAACCAGGCGTCTCTTCCTGATCAGGCAGATCGGGCAGATCAAACGAATCGGGCACCGCCTCAAGCAGCCATGAAGGGATGCCATCCTGCTCGTTAGGCACCGCACTTGGTGGCGTGGCTGGTTCGATAGCAGGCGCTTCAACGACCTCTTCCTCTTCACTGCTCTCTGCGGTGAGCCAATTCGAGGCCAGTGGGTCAAACATCGGCGCAGGGGCAGGCGGTTCAGGTGATGCCGCAATAGGTTCTGACACGGGAGCATCAGAAGCCATCGTCTCAAGAATTTCAGAAGGACTGACATCACGCAGCCAATCTGGCACCCCACTCTTCACATCAATCATTTCGGAAGGCGTGGGCTTGGGTTCAACCGGCTCAGGCTCTTCCTCTTGGCCAATACTGCGCAGCCAATCGGTGGCACCAACCGGCATCTTAATCCGCGAGGTCGTCGTTGTGGTTGGCTCTGGGGTTGGTTCGGGCACCTCTTCCTTTGCCTCTTCCCCCACCAAACTCTGCAACCAACTCGTCGCCCCAAACGGTTCTGCGGCTGGTCGCGCAGGGGGTGTTGGCCGCTCCTCAACTGCCTCACGCAACCAATCGGGGGTATCATCATGAGGAGCCGCTGGTGGTAGGAAGGTATCGCCAGTAGCCGTAACCCCAACCTCACTCTCAAGCGAACGCAGCCAATCGGGCGTATCATCCGCTTGGTGCGCAGGCCCAACTGGTGATGGTAACGCCTCTGGCTCCCGCAACCAATCGAGGCTATCATCGGCAGGAGTTGGTGGAAGGGTAGGCGACGCAGCACCTCCCGGTTCACGCAACCACTCCGGCGTTTCAGCCTCGGCGGGAGGTTCACCAGTTGCCGGACGAGCGGGTAGCGGTACATTACGCAGCCAGATTGGCAGATGTTCCATGGTGTAGCAGCAGAGTCAGCCGGTGAAGGCCGAGCATCAGCGATCAAGATACGGCAGGTCAAACCCCAGCAATACCCGAACACTCGCCACCAGTGCCCCAATCGCAGCCCCAATCAACAGGCCACGGGCACCAGCCAGCGCGACATAATCATTCATCCACTGTACCACCGCCGTGACACCGGGCAATGTCGCCACGGGTGGTAATTGGACAACCAGCACGACCAGGGCAATGCCGATCATCACCAGTGCATCAACACTCCGCCGTCCAAGCGCCCGCAGCATAGCGCTCAGGCTAAAGAAGGCCAACAGCGCCAACAGGCTACTCGCAATTGGTTGGTAGAGCATGGCAAAGAGGACGTGGATGGGTTGTTCAGCGAGGCTGCGTGGCAGGACAATCCCGGTGCGACTAGGAAGCGGGAAGAAGATCCCGACGACAATAACCAGTAACATCCCGGCGAGCAACACTAGGCTGTAGCCCCACTCGGCATGGCGTTGGCGTACCCGTTGCAGATGCGACCAAGCCACACTCAGGATACCAATCAACAAGGCAATCGCGGTGATCAAGGCTGCCCAACGTACCAACGTCTGGGCGATGAACGCGATCAAGCCCCCGCTACCAGCAAAATCGAGCAACACCATCAGGCCGGAGACCCCGGCGATCAAAGTGGCCACCAAGCGTTTCGGATCGCGGAGGAAGGACATCCGTGCCCCTCGTACAACAGTGGCTGTAGTATTTCCTTCAGGCACGTATTTGGCACTGATGGTCACTACAACCGAGAGGATTCTGGGTTGACTTACGAACCTGTCAAGACGGGTAGACCGAACGCGGGCTGAAGGAGGCCATATACAAACGCACCGATGATCAGCAGGATGACCACGGTGCGGAGGGTGTCTTGTGTCAGTAGGCGTGCCTGCGCGGTGGGATCACTGCTCAAGTAGGCTTCAGACGCAAAGATCTCCTCACCGATCAGGGTGGCTGGCGTCGTTAGCATCATCATAGGTAGCGCTGTACTGTTGGTTGTGCCTACCACCTGGGGAATATCGCGTTGGGCACCTTCTTCCCCGATCAACAAGTACTCCTGCCCAAAACTTCCCACCAGGGTACTTGCCTCAATGGGCTGCCGTCCATACAAGGTCTTCACCCCGGTGGCGTAGGCAAACTCATCCTGATGCGCCAGCAACTGCACCCGCGCCGGATCATAATCCTGGGTCTGCCCAGCCTGTTGGTAGGCTTGACGCACAATCCCGCGTAGCGCGAGATGGGTAACTGCGTCTCCCGAACTGACCAGAATCGGTGCGCCATTGAGGGCTGCTTCTTCGCTAATGCGTGTGGCAACCATCAATCCGGCCAAGGTTTCAGCACTTGAACCACGCGTGCCATTGCCACTACCGATCTGCCCGGCTCCGGGTGAAATATGCAGCACGCGCCCCGTTTCGGCCCCACGCCTTAACGCATTACGCAACACATCAAGGGCTGGCAACGGGCGGCGGGTGGGTAGTTTGCCAGAGAGTACCCGTGCGTGGTGTAGCCATGTCACCGCGATGATCATCAGGGTGACGAGTAGGATGAAGAGCACCTGAGGGCTAAGGCTCATAGCGCACTCCAAGCGCAAGAATGCTGCGACAATTCTTTACAACCTGAACTATTTTTCTTTTTTGAGTGTAACGCATCGAATAGGCTTTGTCAACACTATTGGTGCGGCTCAGGGCATGGGCAAAGTCACCTCTAGTGTGGGTTCGGGGGCGGCGAAGCCACCCCCGAAGAACTTTTTTTCTCGTATGTTGGTGGCGAAGCCGCCAACATACGAGAAAAAAAGAGGGTCTGAGGCCCAGCCCCAAGTGTGGTTTTTCGGGCGGTAGCCCTCCTACTTACCGCGATTGCGATTGCGCAGGAAGGGCGGGATGTCCAGATCATCGCTGCTGCTGTAGTTGGAGGCCGGGCGTGCCGGTGGCGGCGCAGGCTGTGGTGTCGGCGGCGGTGTCGCGGGCTGCGCCGGACGTGCCGGTTGTGTCGGCAGCCCCGTCGCATGGCCGGTGCTGGTCGCCTGGGGGGGGTAGAGCGAATACGCTTGATATTCACCGGGTCACCGGGCCGCATGATGTCAAAGCCGGTAGCAATCAGCGTCACCTTCACCTCGCCGGGCGGGTAGGTCGGGTCAATCACCGCCCCCACAATGATGTTGGCATCGGGATCAACCTGCTTGGCCACGATGTCGGCGGCCTCGTACACCTCCAGGATACCCAGATCCTCGCCGCCGGTGACGTTGAAGAGGACGCCACGCGCCCCGTCAATGCTCACCTCCAACAAGGGGCTGGCAATCGCCTGGTTGACCGCATCCACCATGCGGCTATCGCCGGTGCCCATACCAATCGCCATCAGCGCGGAGCCCTGCTGGGCCATAATCGTCTTCACATCGGCAAAGTCTACGTTGATCAAACCACGCTGGGTGATCAGATCGGAGATGCCCTGGATGCCCTGGCGCAACACGTTATCCGCCATCTGGAACGCCTGCGTAAAGGTGGTGTTCTTGCTGGCCGTCTGGAGCAGCCGGTCGTTGGGAATGACGATCAGGGTGTCTACCACTGGGCGCAACTGCTCGATGCCCTGTTCGGCCATCTTGCGGCGGTGGTTGCCCTCAAAGGTGAAGGGCCGCGTCACGACACCCACCGTCAGCGCACCGAGGTCGTGCGCCACCCCGGCAATGATCGGCGAGGCACCCGTGCCGGTGCCACCACCCATGCCCGCCGCCACGAAGACCATGTCGGCACCCTTAAGCTGCTCGTACACGTCCTCTTGGTTCTCCTCGGCTGCCTTCTGGCCGATCACCGGGTTGCCACCACTGCCCAACCCCCGCGTCAATTTATCGCCAATGCGGATGCGTACCGGGGCCAGCGAGTGCATCAGCGCCTGGACATCGGTGTTCACTGTGATGAACTCCACGCCCTGCACGCCGTCAGCGATCATACGATCTACTGCGTTGCTCCCACCGCCCCCGACACCGACCACCTTGATCTGTGCGAAGTCCTCGTAGCTAAAATTGTTGTTGCGCTCCACCATCTCCGTCCTCCTGCGTGTTGACACCTGACGAACGACGTACCCCACGACCGGCTGGTCACCCGTTGTCAGTCAAGGTCAGGGTAAGAATTCCCGCAACCACCCCTTGAAGCGTTCATAGACATTGCCCCAACCCTGCCGCTCTTCCGAGCGGTGAGTTGGCCCCAACATCGAGAGCCCGTGACGCGCTCCCCAGCGCAACAACCCTACTCCAGTAGCGTAGGATGGACTATCGAGCGAATCGGCTAAACCCGTCAGGTCGTTCGGTACACCGATCCGTACCGGCATCCCCAACATCTCGCGCACCAACTCGTCAAAGCCGTTCAATTGCGCAGCCCCACCAGTAAGGACAATCCCCGCTGGCAGCATCCCCTCGTAGCCACTGCGCTTGATCTCGTTATAGATCAACTCTACCACCTGCTCGGCGCGGGCCTGGATGATCTCGTTGAGCAGGTGCCGACTAATCTGCTGCTTCTCCCCGACGGTTAGGGTCTCGGCATCAATCAGATCCGATGTGTCATCCGCTGCGGGCGGTTCTCCCGCAATCGCCGAGCCATATTTGAGTTTCAGATACTCAGCCGTATTATGCGGCGTGTGTAGCACATACACAATATCATTAGTGAAGTGTGTTCCGCCAACTGGTAAGACACTCGTATGCCATACTCCGCCCTGGACGAAGATCGCCATGTCGGTGGTGCCGCCACCCATGTCCACCAACATTACCCCGCGATCCTTGTCTTCGGCAGTTAATACGGATTCACCCGACGCTAAGGGTTGCAATACGAGATCATCAATCTCAACCCCGGCCTTCTGCACGCTCTTGATCAGGTTCTGAATGGCCATGACCTCGCCAGTGACAATATGTGTCTCGACTTCCAAACGAAACCCGCTCATGCCTATTGGATCACGAATACCCTCATGTCCATCTACGACATAGGCACGCGGGATGACATGAATAATCTCGCGCTGGGTGGGAATAGCCACCGCCTGCGCCGACTCAACCGCCCGCGCTACGTCATTGCGGGTAATCTCGTGGTCAGGACGCTGTACCGCCACTACCCCTCGGCTGTTGAGCGATGCAATATGCCGCCCCGCAACCCCGACAAACGCCGTGCCAATGCGATACCCGCTCAGTCGCTCGGCCTTCTCGATACTGGTTGCAATCGCATTTACCGCATCATCAATGTTGACTACCACGCCCTTATCAAGCCCTTTGCTGGGCGTTAGGCCAACTCCGAGGATATTCATACTACCAGCGTCGGAGACCTGGGCGACAATGGTACAGACTTTGGTCGTCCCGACATCAATACCGACAATAGTACGCTGCATTGGCTTCTCTTCCAGTAAGGAGGCAGGTGGCAGGTCGCAGGTCGCTGCCTCCCCATGCCTATACAGTGATCCCAATCTTACCCTTCGTCCTGCGCGTATCCTGCTTCTTCTAATTCTGCGGGCTGTTCTGGTAGAACGGGTTGCCTGATCGCAGATCCAGATAGGTGAATGCAGTCTGTTCCTTTATGAGTGTCGCCAGTATAGCGAGTTTACGATCTAAGTTGCGATTCTGCCCAAAGATAATCGTCTGCCCTGTTTGGGAACGCACATAGACTCCCACGCCAAAATCCCAACCAATCTGGGCCGGAGTAAAACCAAGTTCGGTGGGAAGCCGCAAGGCTAATGCCCGTGTCAGGCTGAGGGCATCGGTATCTATCTGATCGCCCGGTTTCAGATCGGGCGTACTCGTATCAATAACCACTAGAACGTCATCGTTGGCATCCTCTTGCGCAACTGCCAAAACTTGCCCTCGGCCATCCACCAGATATTCGACTCCACCCGCCTCCCAGCGTACCTCCGGGCGGCGCTCAACAACATGGATGCGGGCCTGATTGGGTAAACCGATCTGCACCTGTACCGACTCGACATACGGATTGGCCCGCAACTGCGCTTCACTCTCAGCCGGATTGACGAACCAGATCGGTCGCCCCAGTAATCCCGATTCGGTAATCACATCCTCGGTATGCAGGGCGTTGTTGCCGATCACTTCTATCTGTAGCACACTAAAACGCGCCTGAGTCAGTAAATAGCCCAAAATCCCCACACAGGTCAGAAAGATCAACAGACTCACCACCCGACCATTGCGCAGGCCACTCAACAAGGCGCGCCATGCGTTGGGGCGCACATGTGAGCCGCCTGGCCCCGGCCCTGGCCCCGGCCCCGGCCCTGAACGGCCCTGCCGGGCCATCCGCCGTGCCGCAATTCGCTGACGTGTGTTGGGTGGATTATATTCCATATTGGGGTTATGAGATTCTCTTACGTTCCAAAGCGAGGCTGATCAGCCGATCCAGCAGCGTTGGGTAATCCAATCCACTCGCTGCCCACATCTTCGCATACATACTAATCGGTGTAAAACCGGGCATCGTATTGACTTCGTTGATCCAGAGCTGGCCGCTCTCTTTGTCTAGCAGGAAATCAACCCGCGCCAAGCCCGCACCATCAATGGATTGAAAGGCCCGCAGTGCTAAACGCCGCACCTCTTCGCTCAGATCCGCACTGATCGGTGCTGGAATATGAATCGCCGATTGGCCACCTAGATATTTTGCATGATAATCATACCACTCACCAGATGGAACTACCTCCCCCGGAATGCTCACTTCTGGCTCATCATTGCCTAAGACACTGACTTCAATCTCGCGGGCGGGGATGCCCTGCTCGACCACAATTCGCCGATCATAGCGGGCTGCCTCGGCCAGCGCTTCGGCTAACCCATCCCGATCCTTGGCTTTGCTCACCCCAACGCTGCTGCCCATGTTAGCCGGTTTCACAAAGACGGGGTAGGTAAGTGCGGCCTCAATCTGATTGTAGGTCGCCTCTGGGTTCTGCTGCCACTCGTGGCGGCGCACCAGCAGCCAGGGTAAGAGCGGCAATCCCGCCGCTGCAAACGCGGCTTTCATCAACGCCTTGTCCATCCCCACCGCGCTGGCTGCAACCCCGCAGCCCACATAAGCGACCCCGGCCAACTCCAACAGGCCCTGCACTGTCCCATCTTCGCCGCGTGGGCCGTGCAGCACCGGGAAGACCACATCTACCCCCGGCGGGAGGAGCCGCGCCACACTCACCTGCCCCGCGCCCCCCGTGTGCGCTACCTCAACCTCGTCCGCTTCGAGATCCTCCTGTGGGTAGTGCGCACCTGCGGGTAGCCGGGTGGAATCGGCTGCCGCAACGAGCGCCGCCATCGCCCCCGATCCTGCCAACCAGCGCCCATCCTTGCTGATTCCCACCGGCACCACTCGGTAACGCGTCGGATCGAGTGCGGCAATCACTGCTTGCGCCGAAACCAGCGAGACCTCATGCTCACCGCTCTGCCCACCAAAAAGAACGGCTACCGTTGTGCTCATATCAGCCTCACCTCTAGTTCGAGTTCGATCCCAAATTTGTTGCGTACCGCTTCGCGGGCGATTTCGATCAGGCCCAAAACATCGGCACTTGTTGCACCGCCCAGGTTGATGATGTAGTTGGCATGGCGTTGGCTGATCTCCGCATCACCCAAACGTGTGCCCTTCAACCCCGCCCGATCAATCAATTGCCCTGCACTATAGCCGATTGGATTTTTGAAGACGCTGCCACATGTGCGCCCAAACGGGGCGTTGTTCTTGCGCTCGGCGGCAATGCGCGCCATGGTCGCCGCCAACACTTTGGGATCGCCACGCCGCATGCGCAGGCTGGCCCCTACGATCAGTGGTGGTACTCCCGTGGAACTGTGCTCGCCATCCTTCAGCACACTGCGTCGGTAGCCAAAACCCATGCGGCTCGCTGGCCATTGCTCGACATGATTTTCCATAATGACGCTGACACCCAGCAGAATGGCCGAGATGTCACTGCCATAGGAGCCAGCATTGCCAAAGACGGCCCCGCCTATCGTCCCAGGGATGCCCTCGGCCCACTCCAAGCCCGCCCAACCCAGGTTGCCCATGCGCCGCGCCAGACTTGCGACGCTGGCACCTGAATCAACGTGCAGGATGCCCACATCTTCCTGTTCCTCGATGTGCCACTCTTGGGCGACATAGCGCACGATGACGCCCGCAAAGCCCGCATCTTGGACGAGGACGTTGGTGCCGCCCCCCATCCAGATCAGATCAAGTTGTTCGGCTTTGGCCCAAGCCATAACGGCAAGCGCATCTTCAACCCGGCTCACCTCGCCGTAGTAGCGAGCTGGCCCTCCAATGCGCCATGAAGTGTGGCGCGCCATTGGTTCGTCTTCACGTAATGGAATAGGTGGTTTGGAATGGTTCATGGTTCTGCTCGATGTGCTAAGACGTGCATCCCAACCCGGTCTCCGTCTCCGGCTCCTAGCGTCAGTACCAGATCGCCCGCTTGTACGAGTCTGATCAGTGCCGCGCTACTGGCCTCCAAATTCCCACTGTACCGTGCCTCTATTCCGGCTGCGCTGATGCGCTCGGTGAGACGTTGGGCTAATGCTGCTACGTCACCCTCCTCGCGCGCCGCATAGACATCACCCACCAGCACCAGATCGGCGTCGCGGCACGCCTCTGGCCATGCATCCAGCAGCGCCTCGGTACGGCTGAAGGTGTGGGGCTGTAGGTAGGCCACGATGCGCCGCGCTGGGTAGCGCATCCGCGCTGCCGCCAGGGTGGCCTGCACTTCGCTGGGGTGGTGCCCGTAGTCGTCCACCACGACCACGCCACCCGCCTCGCCCTTCAACTCGAAGCGCCGCGCACTGCCCCGGAAGCTGCTCAGGGCGGCAACGGCCCCCTGCATGTCTACCCCTAAGAGTGCCGCGACTGCCAGGGCTGCCAGGGCATTACGGACGTTGTGCGCTCCCGCAACGGCCAACTCCAGCACCCCCATGCGCCGCTGCCCCATGCGCTGGCGGTCGAAGCGCCACAGATCAAAACTGACCCCCCCGCCGGGGATGCCCGTCACCCCACTAGCGGTCCAATCAAATGGGGCTAAACGGCACGAAACCGGGTCGGTGGCGAGGCGCTCTTCAATGCCATACAGTACTGGCTCCAGATCGCCCAGGTCGCTCAGGTGCGGGCCATCGCTACCCAGCACCAGCCGCCGAGGGCCACCCACCTGCTGGGCAAAGCTGGTGAAGGCCGCTGTGTACGCCTCGGCACTTGGGTAGATGTCCGGGTGATCCCACTCGACGTTGGTAATCACCGCGAGGGCCGGAGTCAGGCTCAGGAAGGCGCGGTCATACTCATCGGCCTCGATCACCAGCGGGGCGGCTGGATCGCCCCAGGTGGCGTTGCCACCCAGATCGGGTACCTCGGCCCCGATCAGGAACCCAGGGTTTAGCCCGCCTCCGCGCAACGCCAGCGCCACCATGGCGCTGGTGGTCGTTTTGCCGTGGCTGCCCGCCACCGCCACTACGGGGCGCTGCTGCGACCAGACCCGCCACAGGTCATCGCGCTTGAGGATCGGGATACCCAGTTTCAGCGCCGCCACCAGTTCGGGATGATCGGGGCGGGCGGCGGCGGTCGCCAAGACGGCCTCGGCCCCCACCACATGGGCTGCATCATGGCCCTGGGCGATTCGCGCCCCCCGCGCTGCCAAGCCTTCAGTCAGCCGGTTATGCCCCAGATCCGAGCCACTCACGCTGTGGCCCTGATCCAAGAGCAGATGGGCAATGGCGCTCATTCCCGCGCCCGCTATCCCGATAATATGGTAGTGCATAATTACCGCTTCGGTGGCTCTGGCACCGTCAGAATACGTGGCATATAGAAGACCAAGATCAACACCAACACCAAGATGAAGACTAGAATGAGCGAGGGGATAAACTGGCTCACATCGGGTAATGAAGCGAGTACCGTTCCCACCGGGTAGCCCAGTGGCCCCATGACATTCACATACTCATCATAAAAGAGTCCAGCGGCATTCGCCCAGAGCAGCGCCGTCAAGGCACCACTAAAAATCCCTAAGATGGGAGCCAAAGGTTCGTGCTTGGCCGGACTACCACCATACCACTTCGAGCGCTTGTTGAAGAACCAACTGATCGCCACCAAGGCGATGAAGAAGATGAAGCGGAAGAAGAGCGGTACTTGCAGATCCGTTGTTAACAGCGGATCAAAGACAGAGACCGCTCCTGGATCTTGGCCCGCTGCAAAGGCAACCAACTTGGGGCTGTTCTGCCAAATGCGGTTGATCACCTGAACGATCTGATCACCACCCTGCACACAGACCAGATAGGCGGCGATGGTGCCCAACGCCACCGTCAGGATGGCCCGCACCCCCCGCATGTGCCCGATATAGGCACCCAGCGCCATCAGAACCAGCAGGATGGCTGTACCACTAACCGTTAAGGTGAGCCCGGTTTGCGCCAGAGGTATCAACGTGAGCCATTGGTCGTTCATCTGCCAGCACTCCTTGTTGCCAGACTACGGAACACTGCTGCCAGGTCATTTGCGGCATGTGGGCGGGCTAAGGCGCGACTCTGAGCGGCCATCTGCTGGCGTGCCGGGGTATCGGCCAACAACCGCAAGATCGCCTGGGCCAGTGGCCCCGCCTGTGGTTGCCCAGCACCAAGCATTGTGCCATCCGCCACCTTCACTGCCGCCCCGTGCCGCACCAGATAATCGGCATTTTCGTCCTGATGTACATAGGGGTAGGGAACCAACACCGCCGGCACGCCTGCGGCGGGTAGCTCGGCCAGGGTCGAGGCACCACTCCGGCAGATGGCCAGATCGGCCGCCCCAAGTGCGCTCGTCATTGCCGGAGTATACCCGCCTGCCTCTGCCGCTCCCGCCTCCAGATAGGGGTACAAGCGATACCTCCCGCGTTGTTCTGGCCGCAACCCTGCGGCTGCTTGCTCCAGCCACACCGCATCGCCTTCGCGTCCACACACATGGATGATCTGGCAGCGTTCCAAGAGATCGGGCAACAGTGCCTTGATCGCCTGATTCAGACTGCGTGCCCCGCGACTGCCCCCATACACCAAAACCACTGGCAGCCGATCATCCAAGCCGAATGCCCGCCGACACGCCGCCCGATCCTGGGCAAAGAGTTCCGCCCGCACCGGGTAGCCCGTCACCACCACCTGCCGCTTGCGCGGCTTCGCACCATAGAGATAGGGCAGTGCGTCCTCAACATTTACCGCCGTGAGGGTGGCAATTCGGCTGAGAAAGCGTACCGCCAAGCCCGGTACCACATCGGGCAGGTAGATCATCGTTGGAATGCCGAGTAGCCGAGCGGCGATGAAGAGCGGTACACACACATACCCGCCCGTCCCCAAGATCGCTGCCGGGCGCACCTCACCGATGAGCCGCCGCGCCGCGAGGCTGCCCGTTGCCATGGTGGCGATACCGCGCAGCATCTGGAGCGGCCCGCGCCCGCGCAATGCCGCTGCGGGCAAGCCGCGAAAGGGTAGGCGACTCTCACGGGCGACAATGCCCTCCTCCATCCCTCCTACACTGCCCACATAGATCAGTGGACGCTCCTCACCAGCGGCGACGAGCGCGGCGGCTACCGCTAGGGCTGGGTAGACGTGCCCGCCAGTTCCCCCGCCAGAGAGCAAGAGTGTCGAGGATGTTGGAGGTGGTGCGACGACGGATGATCGGGCCATTTGGGGTCTCCTCGACCTGCTGCGACGTGGTGTGCCGCGAGATGTTCAACAGGATTCCAATACCAACCATAGAGGCGAGCAGCGAACTACTTCCATAGGAGAGAAAGGGTAGGGTTAAGCCGGTAAACGGAATGAGCGATGTCGTCACGGCGATGTTGATCAGTGCTTGGAAGCAGATCCAGGTGGTGATACCCACCGCGACCAGTGCCGCAAAGGGGCTGGGTGCGCGCCCTGCAATTTTATACCCTCGGTAGGCGATCAGTCCAAAGGCTCCCAAAACGGCCAGGGTTCCGATCAGGCCCAACTCCTCACCCACAATCGCAAAGATCGTATCGGTGTAGGCTTGCGGCAACCACTGAAACTTTTGCCGCCCATGACCAAGCCCCATACCAAAGATACCACCACTTCCGAGTGCGTAAAGCGCATGAATCGGCTGAAATCCGAATGTATCGTAGTATTTCCACGGATCTTTGAAGGCTTCAATGCGATAGTTACGAAAACCGGCCACATTGACGAGTAACCAGAAGGCCAATCCGCCCAATCCCGCCGCGCCAATCACGTGCCAGACATTCGCCCCCGCCGCAAAGTAGACCACCCCGGCGATGACCACCAGCACTACCGTTGTCCCCAGGTCTGGCTCCAACATCACCAAACCACACACTAAGCCCAACATCACCGCAAAGGGGATCAGGCCGTAGGTGACGTTGCCCAGCTTGTCGCTGCGCCGCGAGAGCCAATCGGCAAAATAGACAATAATTGCCAACTTGGTAAACTCTGTCGGCTGAATACTGATCAGACCGAAGACCCCACCCTGCCCGAATCTGATCCACGAGCGCGAGTTGTTCACTTCGGTCATCGAGGCGGGCAGGATCAACACCAGAAAGAGTAGCACCAGCGCAATTGCCATCAGATGCACCGAGTAGCGCCGCCAGAAACTGTAATGGATGCGCTGCACCACCAACAACCCCACCGTCCCCAGCGCCGCTCCGACCATCTGGCGCAGCAGGTAGTAGTACTGGTTGCCTTGCAGGTTGAAGGCTTCGACAAAACTGGCGCTATAGACCATCACCAGGCCCACAGCCACCAGCACGCCCACCGTTGCCAGTAAGACATAGTCGGGCTTATTGGCACGTTCGGTCATCATTTGCTTTGCCTCCTAACCTCCTGCACGGCCCCGGCCCTACGCATGTGGCAGCATGCCCACCATCACCAGCATCACCAACACGAGCGCTACTGCCCACATCCAACCCTGCGCCGGATAGGTGCGGCGCATGAGCGGCGGGTAGAAACCGGGATCAACCATAAAGCGGGGGGCCAGCGCCCACCCGGCCACAATGCCGCCTACTAAGCCCCCCAAGTGGCCCCAGTTGTCAATGATACTCGGAGCCGAAAAGCCGATGAAGAGATTGATCAGCGCCACGGTCGCCATGTTCTGCACCTGGGCCTTGCCAAAGTTCCCCAACACCGCTCGGTTCAGGTAGTAGAAGATGCCCAGACCGCCGATCAGCCCGAAGATCGCCCCACTCGCCCCTACCGAAACCGATGGCGATAGCAGGTAGGAAGCGAGGCTACCCCCCAACCCGGCCAGAAAGTAGAGCGCTAAGAAGCGTCGTGTCCCGTAGATCCGCTCCGTCTCTGGGCCGAGGGCATAGAGTGCATAGCCATTGAAGAGAATATGGATCAGGCTGCCATGCAGAAAGGTGGCACTCAGCAAACGCCAATAGGCTCCAGCAGCAATCAGTTCATTAACCTTGGCCCCCAGGAATACCAGCACCGACAAGCGGGGTTGCAAGCCCCCACTTAGCGCAGCGGTGAGCAGGTAGATGATACCGATGGCCCAAAGGAGAGAAGTCGCCGCTGGTGTCGGTGGGAGGCGCGGTGGCGTTGGGTTGGGTTCAGTCAAGTAGGTGGATCTCCTCTCCATCGCTGGTGGGGGTTCGGGGGCGGCGCAGCCGCCCCCGAAGATCTTTTTTCGTGGTGTTTGGCGGCTATGCCGCCAAACACCACGAAAAATTGAGGTTCGTGACTCATTCCAACGCCTGAACAATCCGCCGGAACTCTTCCCCACGATGGAACTCGTTACGAAACATCCCAAAACTGGCACACCCCGGCGAGAGTAGCACCGTCTCACCTGGCTCGGCCAAGCCGCGTGCCACATCAATCGCCTGGGCAAACTCGGCGTAGGGGCCGTGGATGGCATGGGGATCGAGCAACCCCGCCTGCGCAACCGCCGCTTGTACGTGGGGCGTCGCCGTGCCATCCAACAAGACCAGCGCCTTCACCCGGCGCGCAATCGCCGCGCCCAAGTCGGCAAACGCCAGTTCTTTGTCGGCTCCACCCGCAATCAGAATGATCGGGGTTGTCAATGCCTCCAGGGCCGCTAGGGTTGCGGCTGGGTTGGTGGCGGTCGTATCGTTCACATAGACCACCCCGGCCAGTTCGCGTACCCGTTCTAGGCGGTGCTCAACACCGACAAAGCTACACAACGCCCGCGCTATCTGCCCCGGTGAGATACCGAAGCTGTAGGCCAAGGCTGCCGCTGCCAGTGCATTCGAGCGGTTGTGTAGCCCTGCCAGGTGAATATCATCACAGTGGGCCAGCGTCATCGCCTCCAAGCGCAGGTTGCCGCTGGCATCAATATGCGCTGCGCTGGTTGCCCCAGGGCTGGCATCGTAGGCAATCATCCGCCCCACATAGCCGCCTGCCAACGGCCAGATCTGGCTCGCTGGCCCCACATCAGCAGCGGGGAGAACGACTACCCCATCCGCACCTTGATGCGCAAAGATCTGCGTCTTGGCCTGGGCATAAGCCCCAAACGAGCCGTGCCAGTTAATATGATCGCCGGAGAGGTTGGTGATCAGGCTAAACCGGGGACTTAACCCCACCGCCCCCAGCCGTTCGAGCTGAAAGCTACTCAATTCCAACACTACCGGCGTCTCTGGCGTCAGGTTGGGCAGCGCCTCCAATGCTGAAACCCGCAGATTGCCCGCCGCTAACGTGTCTGGGTACGCTTCGCGCAGCATCGCCGCCAACATGAGCGAGGTGGTCGTCTTGCCCTTGGTGCCCGTCACCCCCAAGATGGGGCCGGGGCATGCGCGGAAGAAGAGTGTCATTTCGGTCTCGACCGGCACCCCAACCTCTTGGCACAACCTCAGCCATGGCGAGGTGGGCCGCACCGCCGGGTTCACCACCACCATATCGCTACGGGTAAAGTCATCGGCTCGGTGCTCGCCCAAGGTGTAGTGAACCTGCGTCCCCAACTGGGCTGCGAACGCATCCAGTTGCGCCACCGGCACCGCCAACGCCTCCGGCGTCGCCATGTCAGTCACCGTCACCTGTGCGCCCTGGGCCAGCAGCCAGCGCGCTACCCCCAGCCCGCCGCCGTGGACTCCCAAGCCCATGACTAAGACCGTTTGACCTGCGAGGTTCATACTCCCTACCTCACTCCCCCGCCTGCTCCACCATCACCGTCGGCGGGGTACCGGCGCGCTCCGTGCCGGGGCTGGGGCGCGCAAAGGTGATCGCCAGCGAGATTCCTACCATCGCCGCTACCGTACCGATCAGCACGAAGCGCTGTGTCACCTGCACTTGGCTCCAACCGAGTAGCTCGAAGTGGTGGTGTAAGGGGGCCATCTTGAAGATGCGCCGCCCCTCCCCATAGCGCCGCTTCGTCCATTTGAAGTAGCCGGTTTGGATGAGGGTTGAAAAGGCTTCCACAACGAAGATGATGCCGACGACCGGCAATAATAACCATTGCTGTGACTGTAACGCCACCACCGCTAACACGGCTCCCAACGCCAACGAACCCAGATCTCCCATAAAGACCTGTGCTGGATGGGCGTTGTACCAGAGAAAGGCGGCACACGCCCCTACCAGGGTGAAGCAGAGCGCCATCAGATTGGTGAGGCGCGGTTCAGCCAGGAAGGTCATGACCCCATACGCCCCGAAGGCCATGGTCAGATTCCAGCCCGCCAGACTGTCCAGTCCATCGGTGATATTCACCGCGTTGGAGATAAAGACAATGAAGAGCGTCGCAATCGGAATGAACCAGACCCCAATGTTGCGCTCGCCCACAAAGGGGATCTGCACCAGGCCATCATGCTCCAAGCCGAAGGGTTTGGGCAGGTAGAGCGCCAAACTGGCAATAAAGGCAATCGCCAACATCAACAAGAACTTATAGCGTACCGTGAAGCCGTAAGTCTTCGACTGCGACTTGGTGAGGGTCAACCAGTCATCCAGGCCACCCAGTACCGCAAAACTGACCATGACCGCCAGGGGTAAGAGCATAGACCAGCGATCCACAAGGTTGAAGAGGACTGTCAGGACGAGTACCGTACTGACGATCATAACCCCGCCCATGGTCGGGGTACCCATCTTGGTCAAGTGGCTCTGCGGGCCATCAAGCCGAATCTGCTTACCCAGTTTATGCTGGCGTGCAAAGCGCACCCACCACGCCCCCACAAAGAGCGTCAAAACAAATGCCGCTGCGGCTAGTAGCAGGGCACGTGCCATATCCTGCACCAGCACCGCACGTAGAACGTCCAACTATGCCTCCTCCTCAGGTTGGGGTTGTAGGGCCACGACGATCTCCTCCAGAGCCATACCGCGTGATGCCTTGAGTAAGATATGATCACCCGGCATAAGGCGTGGTCGGACAGAAGCAATCGCCTCCGCATTCGTCATACAGACAAGAATATGCGCACTCGGCATCCCGGCTTGGCGGGCTGCTTCGGCAATCCAGATAGCCCGCTGGCCCACCGTCACCAGCAGATCGGCCACTTGGGCTGCCCGTTGGCCTACCTGGCGATGGCCCTCTTCTTCGGCGCTGCCCAGTTCGAGCATATCACCCAGAATGGCCACCCGGCGTCCGGGGGTAGCGCCCAAAAGATCGAGTGCCGCCAGCGTCGAGATCGGAGCTGCATTATAGGTGTCATCAATCAGGGTGGTTGCGTGCTGCCCCGCCACCACCCGCAAACGTGCCTGCGCCGCCGGATCAGTCAGTCCAGCGATCATCGCTGGCCACTCCATGCCCAGAATCAGCCCCACACTCATTGCCGCCAGCGCCAGATAGATACTGTGCCGCCCGATCAGCGGCAAGCGCATGCTGATCACCTGATCCTGGTAGTGGACGCGCATGGCGATCCCGTCTAGCCCGTAGCTCTCCACCTGATTGGCCCACAGCGTGGCATGTGGTGCCAACCCGTAGCTAAAGACCCGCGCATTGGTCATGTCGCGCATCGCCCAGACCAGTGGGTCATCGGCATTTAGCACCGCCCAACCATCACGCGGCAACTCCTCCACCAGCTCCGCCTTGGCATACCAGATCGCCTCTTGGCTCTTCAAGCGCTCCAGATGCGTCGGCCCCACATTCGTCACCAGCCCGATCTGTGGTCGGGCGAGATCCGCCAAAAAGCGAATCTCACCCGGTGCCCACATGCCCATCTCTAGCACCGCCACCTCATGGGCGGGCGCAAGCTGGAGTAGCGTTGTGGGCACGGTGGCTTCGCTATTAAAGCTGCGTTTACTTTTTAAGGTGCAGAAGCGTTGACTCAGGAGTGCCGCCAGCGCCTCTTTGGTTGAGGTCTTGCCCACACTGCCGGTGATACCAACAACGGTCGGTGTGAGTTGCCGCCGATGGTAGACGGCCAAGCGCTGAAGGGCCATCAGCGGGTCATCTACGGCGATGAGAAGGCACACCCCCGGCGTTGCACTATCCAAGCCCGCCCCAGTCACCGGGTTCACCAGCGCCCAACGGCGCGGTGTACGAGCCAGTATAGTAGTACGCGCCTCGATTTCGGTACGTGACACGAGTGCGCCCAACGCACCGCGTGCGATCACATCGGGGAGAAAGGTATGTCCATTGGTACGCTCACCAGCTAAAGCCACAAAGAGGGTTCCCGGCTCAACCTCGCGGGAGTCGATCACCGTCTCACCAAAGACCAATTCCTGCCACTGGGGCGGAATATACGGCATCTGACGCGACCATGCTGGCTGTACCCCATAGAGGATGTTTGCTAGACCAACCACGCTGCCCTCCTCACATCCCACGCTGGGGTTGCTGGCCTCTTGCCGAGGGCAATTATAGCATCACCTTTCCTTTCCCATGCTTACGGCTCTGCCGTCACCATGCCAGGAATAGATTGCCCCGGACTGACCAGGGTGGGATCGGGGGGTACCTTATCGTAGCGGAGCAGTTGATCCACAATGTTGTAGTAGACCGGGATGGCCGTAGTAACACCCCAAATATCATCTTTGGGCCGATCAATTTTTACCAGAATGGCATACCGCGCCTCTTCGGCGGGCGCAAACCCCAACACCGAACCGATGGTATAGCTCTGATCGTAGCCGCCTGTGGGCAACGGAATGGATGAAGTGCCGGTCTTAGCCGCCACCTGATACCCTGGCACCAGCCACTGATCCGCATAGCTCCCGGTACGGGTGCCCCAGATTACCGGGGCGTAGTGGTTGGCCGAATTGACCAACATGCGCCGGATCGTCCAGGCCACCTCTTTATCAATCGGCTGGCCCACCTGGGTCGGTTCAGTCTCGGTACAGCGCCCGGCTTGGCAGCGCTTCTCGACAATGTAAGGGCGCATGCGCACACCATCATTGGCGATGGCCGCCGCCGCCTGCACCATCTGCAAGGGGGTTACGGAGATGCTCTGGCCATACGCGTTGGTCAGCAGTCCCAGATCGTTATACGCTGGTGTGCCCCAAGCATTCACGATCCCGACCTCTTCACCCGCCATATCCACGCCGGTGGGTTGGCCAAAGCCAAAATCATGCACAATGCGGTAGAAGTTCTCTGGCCCGGTAATCTCGTTCAGGAGCAGCGCCCCCACGTTACTAGAGTAGTAGATCACCTTGCCCGGATCGATCATGCCATTACCACCGGCATTCCAGTTCTTCAGCCAGTAGCCATAGCGGTAGATCGTGCCGGTATCATTCACCAGCACATTGGCATCGAAGCTGCGGCTCTGCAAACCTGCCGCCACGGTGATCATCTTGAAAGTACTGCCCGGCTCATACAAGTTGCTGATCGCCGGGTTGCGCCCGTACACCTCCGGCGGATAGTCGCCATAGCGATTGGGGTCGAAGGTGGGCCAACTGGCCATCCCGCGAATCGCGCCGGTCTTCGGATCGAGCACAATGATCGTGCCGCCATCGGCGTTATGTTGCTGCACCGCCTGCTGCAACTCGCGCTCGATCACATACTGCACCAGCGGATCAATCGTCAGCGTCAGATCGGCCCCATCACTGGGCGGCAAGGTGCGCGAGGGCGCAATTGCAATCGGGTTCTGATTGGGGTCAAATTCGGCCTGTACACTGCCATCAACCCCTTGGAGTACCTGGTTGTAGAAGCCTTCCACGCCACTGATGCCATCGCCATTAAAATTGGCCGCGCCCAAGATCTGGGCCGCGAAGGTGCCCTGCGGGTAGACGCGGCGCGGTTCATACTGCCAGTGCAGCCCCGGCTCATCGAGCGCATCAATCTGCGCGGCAACCTCTGGTTCCAACCAGCGCGCCACCGGCAACCAGTAGTAGTCGCGGTTCGTCAAGGTAGCCAGGATCTTCTCGGCATCTTGGTTCAGAATCGCAGCCAAACTGAGGGCCAACTTGGGGGCATGTTCAGGATCGATCTGGGCCGGTACCACCCACAGACTCTCACGATCCACATCCATGGCCAGCACATTCCCCAAGTGATCGGTGATCAAGCCACGCTGGGCCTGGATCGGCACCTGGCGATCAATCTCGGCGCGAGCCAACGCCGAAAGCGACTCATGCTGGACGATCTGCAACTCGCCCAAGCGCAGCACCACACGCCCCATCAGCAACATGCAGAAGAGCAGAATCACATTGATCCGCCAACGCGGCAAACGCACCCGTACCGGCGCGTTGGCTACACCGGGTTGGGTGCGTAGGGTATTCGTGGTGCGTGGTGCCATAAAAATTAGCGTCCATCCGACGAAATCTGGAGGTAGCGCAATTGTTCAGGCTGAAGTGGGCGCAGGCCAATCTGCTCGGCCCGCTGCCGAATCAGCGTCAACGACTGCGCCCGCGCCTCACGTACCTGGAGTTGCGCCCGCTCACGCATCAGTACTGTCTTTTCAGCCTGAAGATCGGAGATCGCATAGCCCTGCGTTGCCACTGCGCCGGTCTGAAGCAACACCACCAGACTCATCAACGAAAGGAAGAGCACCAGCGCCAACAGGTATCGGCTACCATCCAGGCGCAGGTAGTGGGGGATATTCAGACGCCGTTCACGCGCCCGCAGGATGGATGAGAGACGCTCAGTATTGATGGCCATAAGGGGCCTCCCTATAATTTCTCTGCCACCCGCAGCTTGGCGCTACGGGAACGAGGATTCGCAGCTAACTCCTCAGCATCGGCTTCGAGCGGCTTCTTGGTGATGATGCGCAAGCGCGGCGGGCGCGGATTGGCGTTGCCCCCATAGCCCGACTCGGCGCGCAAGAAGTGTTTGACAATCCGATCTTCCAAGGAATGAAAACTGATCACCGCCAAACGCCCGCCACTGTGTAAGAGATCAACGGCTTGGGGCAGCGCTATTTCCAATTGCTCCAACTCGGTATTGACCGCAATACGCAACGCCTGAAAGGTGCGCGTGGCCGGATGGATGCGCTCGCGCCCTCCGCGCCCGACTGCCCGCGCCACCAGTGCCGCCAGATCAGCGGTGCGCTCGAAGGGTGCGTGTTTGCGCCGCTCCACAATCAGGCGCGCTATCTTCCGCGAGCCGCGTTCCTCTCCATAGCGAAAGATGATGTCGGCGAGGTATTGTTCATCAAGCGTATTGACCAGATCCGCCGCCGTGTGGCCCTGCGTCGGATCAAGCCGCATATCCAGCGGGCCATCGGCACTAAAGCTGAAGCCCCGCTCGGCCCAATCCAATTGGGGCGACGAGACGCCTAGATCGAGCAGGATGCCATCGCAGGAAGTAATCCCGGCTTGGCGGGCGATCTGGGCCATGGCCCCAAAGCGGCCATGGAAGAACTGGTAGCTGCTGGCGGGTATGTTGGCCGCCGCCATCCGTGCCTGGGCCGCTGCGAGGGCTGCTGGGTCAGCATCAATCCCGATCAGTCGCCCATCGGGTTGGGCCGCCTGCAATACTGCCAAGGCATGCCCACCACCGCCCAGCGTTCCATCCAGGTAGATCCCGCCCGGACGCGGGTTGAGAGCTGCTTGTACCGGCTGCGCTAAGACGGAGATGTGCTGGAAGGGGGGCGCGCAGGGTTGCATGGAAGTCGTGATCGCCATCAAACGTCGCTCCTAAATCCCCACTGCCGCCAACTGAGCCGCAATACCGGCCCCACTCGTATCGAGTTGCTCCATCACATTCCGCCAACGATCCGCCGACCAAAGCTCAAAATAGGTATCCATCCCACTGATGACCACCTGTTCGGCCAACCCGGCATATTCGCGCAGGTTCTGCGGCACCAGAATGCGCCCCTGACGATCAACTTCTACCTCAGCCGCATTCGAGAAGAGCATGCGCCGCAGAGTGCGCGCCTCCGGGCTGCCCAGCGAAAGACTGCTCACCTTCTGTGCCAACTGTTGCCAGATGGCACGCGGAAAGGCTTGCAAACATGCATCGAAGCCGCGTGTCAGTACCATCCCCTCGCTCAACTCCTCGCGGAAGCGCGCAGGGATGGCAACACGGCCCTTGTCATCAATGCTATGTTCAAATTCGCCAAGAAACACGTGTGCGCCTCAGTGTTAAATTATATTGTGGCGAAAATTCGTTCTAATTCCCCACTTTACCCCACTTTTCCCCACAATTTTGCTCATTATATACCACCCAACCGGCGATTTCAACCCAGTACGGGCCTTTCTCACCATTTTGTGATGTTTTGAGGGAGGTAGTACTTTTTACACTCGCAGAGTGCGTCGGTGCTACCCTGTGCGGCTATAGGGGCGCGTCACGACGCGCCCCTACGCGGTAGCCTAAAAACCCACGCTTGGGGCGCAGCCCCAAACCCGCTTTTTTCTGTTCTTTTGGCGGCGAAGCCGCCAAAAGAACAGAAAAAAAGTTCTTCGGGGGAGGCTTGGCCTCCCCCGAACCCCCACCAACCATGCTATAATCAGCGCCATGATTGTCCCCAGCCTCACCACCATTACTATCGAACGGCGTGGCTATGGCCGCCGCTATAGCGACCTGCCCGTCGATCACCTGGATATTGATGGCTTTGTGATAGATTGCAGCGGTGCCTATACCCGCCCCAACCACTATGATCTGCGCGTGGGCGATATTGTGCGTTGGCGCAATGGCGATCAGATCCTAGAGGCGATTATTGCCGGTGTGGAGCGTAGCAATGATCGAGTCACTGTCACGCTGCGCAATACTACTCCGCTCCCCGACGATTTCTTCTTCTACTAAGCTCAATGACCACCCCAACCCTTACGGCTGGCCCCAGCCTCAGCCTACCCCAGATCTTGGTGCTCTTGCTCGGTCGGTTTGTCTTTAATACCGGCTTTCGCGTCATCTACCCGCTCCTTCCCCTGCTGGCCCACGGCCTCCAGGTGAGCCTCAGTATGGTCAGCCTGTTGGTGACGGTGCAGGTGGGGGCGACGATGCTCAGCCCGTTGGGGGGCATGTTGGCCGACCGCTATGGCGAGCGGCGCAGTATGCTCTTGGGGTTGGCGCTCTTTAGTGTTGGGGCGGCGATCTGTGGCTTGGCCTCCGAGTTTGGCATGTTTATGCTCGGCTACACCCTGATCGGTATGGCCACGGCACTCTATATGTCGCCTGCGCAAGCCTACGCCAGTGCGCGCAGCGCCTACAGTGAACGTGCCCGCATCCTCGGTCTGCTCGAACTGAGTTGGGCCGCTGCGGCCCTGCTGGGGGTGGCTGGGCTAACCCAACTGATCGCATGGCAAGCGAGTTGGGCACCCGCTTTTTGGGTGCTGGGCCTAGGTGCCCTGTTCATCTTTGGCCTAACCATCACCCTGCTTAGCCCCGGTACCCTGCACGCGCATGCCCCTAGCACCCCCACGGTGCGGCTCAATCTGTTGCAGCGCCGCGACATCCTGGCAGCGCTGGGCACCATGTTCTTTCAGCTCCTCGCGGCTGAACTGATCTTTGTCATCTATGCGACCTGGCTAGAACATGATTTTGCCGCCACCACCGAACAGATCGGGTTAATCTTCGGGCTGCTCGGTATCGTTGAGTTGGGTGGCTCGCTCGCCGCCACGCTCTTTACCGACCGCCTGGGCAAGCGGCGGGCGGTGCTGATCGGCTTTAGTGGGGTAGCCCTCTTTCAAGCCCTGCTGCCGCTCAGTAGTGGCCACTGGTTGCTCTTTCTGTTTCTCTTCCTGCTCTTCGATCTTTGCTTCGAGTTTGCGATTGTTTCGGCCTTCCCACTCGTTAGTGGCCTGACCGATAACGGGCGCGGGACGGTGCTGGCGCTGATGGTGGCTATGATGGGCTTGGGGCGCGTGGTTGGCTCGCTGGCTGGCCCGGCCCTCTTCCTGACAATTGGCATCTGGGGCAATGGCCTGTTGGCGGCTGCCGGAGCCATCCTGGGCGTGATGCTCTGCTTTTGGCTGGTGCCTGAAGGCCATGCGTGACTCTCGTGCATGGGCAAAGTCCTTGGGGCTGTGCCCCAACCCCTAGTTTTTGGTATGGCTTGGCGGCGCAGCCGCCAAGCCATACC
>NZ_GL501404.1:2120766-2129094 GCF_000152145.1 Oscillochloris trichoides DG-6 | reverse complement strand
GAAGGTGGTATGAAGGCCATGCATGAACCCCGTTTGGGTATTCGGTACCTTTAGCCTATTGTTGCCCAAACTCCCCTAGTTCTATAATGAAACTACAGCAATCAGCAGCGGAGGTTGGCTATGTGGCGTCGAGCAAATGGACAATCACTGGTCGAGATGGCATTTGTGTTACCGATCCTTTTGGTGGTGCTGTTCGGCATCATGGAGTTCGGCTACATCATCTTTGCCTACTCCACCGTCTCACAGGCGGCGCGCAACGCCGCCGAGGCAGCTGCGCAGTTGCCCCCACAACAGAGTTGGCTGGCCTACAAGGATGATACTAGCCCACCGGCCAATTACCCCGGCTTTCGTGCTGATGCCTGCGTGCGTGCGGTTTACCAGGCGGCTGAGAGTGATGACACGATCTTTGCGGGGATCTCGGATGGCCTCGTCATCAGTTACCCCATGGATGATGTCCTTAATCGCAATACGCGCAACATGAATGATCGCGGCCCGATTGAGGTCGCAATCACCTATCAAGTGCGTGGCATTACGCCGCTCTTCAGCATGATGAGGATTGGGAATAATGGCACCATCACCCTCAACGTGACCCAGCGCCGCTCGTTAGAGAGCTTGGGGCGTGATCCAACCAAAGCGAGTGGCATTGCTTGTGCCGAGAGTGTTGCCCAGTGGTACCAAATTAATGATGAATAATGATTAAGGGGAAGAGCTATGTTTCGCCGCACTTTTTCAAAACGTAGTTCTGGCCAGGCACTGGTTGAGTTTGCCCTGGCTGCCACGCTGATCTTTACCCTGCTGGCGGCAGCGGTGGATCTGGGCCTCATCTTCTTTACGATGCAGGCGCTGCGTACCGCCGCTCAAGAGGGAGCTACTTTTGGCAGTTACCCACGCATCTATACCAATAATAGTGGAGCGATTACCAGTGTCGATCTGGATTATACCCAGATTGTGAATCGGGTACGCGCATCAGCAGGCGATCCCTCGACAGGTTTTGTTGATCTGTATGACCTGAATAACAATGGCAATAATGATGAATCTGATAGTGGTGTTTTGAGCTATAGCAACTCCAACGCCTTTATCTATATCGAAAACCTGCGTTTCGCCAATGGCAACCTGAGCAACACGCCCACAACATGTCCAACCACCACGCCGCATCAGGGGATGCGCAACGCCGGTCAGTTCTGTTATGTGCGTGTGACGGTGAGCTACAACTATCGCTTCTTCTTTCCGTTAGCGCCGGTCTTTAGCGATACCATCCGCCTCCGGGCGACACACATGATGCAGATCCGTAGCACCTTTATTGGCTAGAGTCTCGCATGTCACGCTGAGCGTAGCGAAGCGTCCCGACTGGGATTCCTCGCTACGCTCGGAATGACACACCAATTTATTAGCTAGAACACCACCGAGACCAAACCTATGCAATCCAACTTTTCCCGCTCAGATCAACCCACACGAACAGGGAGGACGGTCATGAACACACCCCGACGGCACCTGCTGCGTCGGCTTGCCCGCCAACGCAAGCACGGCCAAAGCATCCCGATCATCGCGCTGATGATCCTCATCTTGGTGGCCATGGTTGGCCTCTCGGTGGACGTTGGCAACACCTTCTCGAAGGAACGCCAAGCCGTCGCCTCGGCAAATGCCGCCTCTTTGGCCGGTATGTCCGCCTATATGGCGCGCAGTTCGAGTACGCTCGATACAACCATCTACCAGGCGATTACCGCCTCACTTCAGTCCAACGGCCTTGTGGTTGGTGATGGCACCAACAATACGGTTGAAGTGACCGCCAACTACCTTGACTCCCAGGGCAACCTGCTCGCCGGTCACCCGGTGGTTGGTTCGGGTGGTACCGCCCCCAACGGCGCGGCCTACATCCGCGTCCAACTCAGTGGGATGGTCAACACCTCCTTCGCCCGTGTGGTGGGTCGTGATGATCTGCCCATCAATGCCGATGCCCACGCGGGGCTGTGTCAGGTCAATTCGGGTGTCTACCCGATTGCGGTTGACAATGCCTATATTGGCAATGGCGTCTTTAATAATATCGGTGTCACCAACCCCTCCACCGAATATAAGGTGCTGAGCAATGGGATGGTGCAGCGCCGCGTCTATGTGCGCGACGGTGACGATAGCCCCGGCCAGTTCGGCTGGCTGCGCTGGAAGGAAGACAAGGGCGAGCTAGGTCAAGCTGCCGGTAGCGCCGGTGAGTTGGCCCAGAGCCTTACGGGCGATGGCAACCTCGATTGGGGCTTTGATGAGGCACCCTGGCCGAGCAATGAGACCGCTCCGTCGGACTATCCCAACAACCCACATTCGATTAACATCGGTGACTGGGCCTGGGGTAACTCAGGTTGGAGCAATAGCAACGCCGTTACGAGCGCGATTGATCAGCATATTGCGAATAGCACGATCATGATCCTGCCGATCTATGATCGCATGGTTGGCTCAGGCAACAATGCCAGTGTGCGTATCGTCAACTTCGGTAGCTTCATCATCGTGGCTAGCGGACGTGATAAGAATCGCCCCTACTTCGATATGATCTACCTGGGGCCGCCCACCCGCCAGTACAATGTCTGTTCGCAGATGCCGCCACCCCCAGCAGAGACCAACCTGCTTGACCTGGCTGGCAATGTCTCCTTCTACCCGGAGTACCAGATCATCCCCACCTCGCAGAAGCCGATCCAGTATGTGGTGGTGCTCGATGCCTCTGGTTCGATGAGTGCCAACTTTGATGGCCAGTGCAACAATAGTGGTGGGGTGAAGCAGTGCGCCAACGGCCCATCTGGCTTCCCTGATGTCCAAGTCTCTAATACTGGCTACGATTATTGGTGGACGACCGAGAGCCAGCGGCGTATCTATGTGGCCAAGAAGGCGCTGGAGCGTTTGGTGACGCTCTCCAACATGCCGGGCAACCCTGGCTATACCAACACCCGTCCTTCCGACCAGATGGCAGTGGTCTGGTTCAATGACGGTGTTTCTTCTAGCCAGACCCAAGCCTTTACCAATAACCCGACTACGCTCAAGAACTACATCACGACCCTCAACAACGTCAATGGTAATTACCGCAGTGCCGGTGGTACCAACGGTGCTGGTGGCCTCTACCGCGCCAGCCTGCTCTACCAGAACGCGCCCAAGACGGTCAGCTTCAATGGGACGAACGTTGAGTACAAGCGCGTGGTGCTCTTCGTGACGGACGGTGTCTCCAACTACTTCCTCAATACGAGCGCCAGCGATCTCAAAGGCCCGTTGAGTTCGTATGACACCTTCAAGAAGAATAGCACCTGCTATAACATGAAGAGTAAGGTGATCGAGAGTGCCTCGTGCCAGACGACTGAAGTGGGTGGTAAGTATACCGTCAGTGGCAAGACCTATGACCGCCCGGTCACCCAGATGATCCTGACCAGCCAGAACAATCTGCGCAACGCCACGATCAATGCCGAGGTCTTTGTCATCGCCCTCTCGAACATCCCGGCAACCGGGTTGGACACCGGCGTGGCTTCGTCAACTAACTACTTCTTCGCGGCATCCAGCCTTCAGGTGAATGCCAATGGCACCACCAATGTTGATCAGATCATTGATACGATCAACGCCAAGGTTGAGACTGGTGCCTGTGTGGTCGGGCCGAGTGGTACCACCAATGGCAAGATCACCTCTTCGGAGTTTGGCAGCAATCCGAGTGGTTTTAACTACCCACAGGTGGGTCAGGTGACGATCACGAACGATGCCAACTCCTACACCGCACCGGTTCTCGCGGCTGATGATGGTACGCTACGCTACCACTTTTCGTCCATTCTGCCCGGAACCTACCGCTTGCAGGCATTCATCTACTACCGCCACCCGCTCGATCCTGCCGGGGTCTCGGCCCGCCTGTATGGTAACCTCTTCAGTGCCGGAACGAGTGCCCAGGATATGACGGTCTATGTCACTCCTGATCAGACGACCAACAACTCGAACCGCATCGAGTTGCCGCTGACGCTCAAGTTGACCGGCAACGTCTGTCCGACAAACTAGGTGTATGGGGCATGGCTTCGACAAGCTCAGCCAACGGCGCGTTGGCTGAGCTTGTCGAAGCCAACGCGCCGCCCCCCGATCCCCCACCGCAGGTGATGACTCTGGTACGCTCCCCGTGATACACTGCCACTAACCAATCCGTTGGTATGAGGCATCCTGCACACCTCTTCTTGATACGAGTCTGCTCTCACCCTATGTGTCCCAACCCATCTGAACGTTCTAGCCATTGAGTATGCGGCTTGCACGAGCACCTCATTGAACGCAGTGTGCGCTCTTCCAACTCTGACATGATGATTCTGCCAATCGCACTCTTTTAGGAGGTGCCCCCATGGTGCCCAAGGTTATTGATCGCCGTTTGTTGCGGAATACGAGTCTGTTGTTGGTACTCCTCGTCTTGACTACGGTTATGGCCGGGCGTCCCAGCCATGCAGCGAATGCCTCGAAAGCGGTTGGGCTTGATAATACCCAGGGCAACTTCGCTACCGGTGTCTTCCAGCGCACGGCACTTGGGCCGCAGGATCTTGAGGACGATGTGCTGATGACCCCCCTGCCCGGTTATGAGCAGAAAGAAATTCATGATGAACCCGGTATGGTGCAACTCGCCCCCGCCGGGGTGCTCAAGCCCTGGGCGGCGTTTAGCCCACCCCTGCCGGTGCCGGTCACCAATGCGGGTGTCACTGCCATGGGGAACTTTATCTATGTCATCGGCGGTATTCTTCAGGGGTCAGGTGGACGCAGCGATCAGATTTATTGGGCTAAGGTAGATCCTACCAGTGGGAATCTGGTCGGCGATTGGCAAGCAACGCCGATGCCGCCAGCTCAATTAATTTTGGATAATGATGTAATTTTCACTTACGAAAATACACCACCTTACGATTGTAAAAGTAGTACTGCTAATCTTGCTGCTCGTAGTGATGTTGGTGTTGCCAGCCTCGATGTCAATAGCAGCACTGGCTATATCTATATCATTGGTGGGGTCTTCAAAGGGGCCGATTGTATTACCGAACTCTCTACCGCTGTCATCCAGCGTGCCACGGTCAATAAGACGACAGGTGCGTTGACGTGGACGACGCTCAGTAGCTCGGTATCGCTGCCTAGCCCAGAATTTCCTGATAATGGAGCGGTATCCACGCGCCTCTTAGGTGCCGACTCGATCTCCACCACAGTGGTGCCCTATCGTGAGAGCAATGGCACGCTGCGCTACTTCCTCTATGTGATGGGCGGCAAGAGTCGGTTTATTAAGGGTGAATATGAATCACTCTTTTTTCTTAAGGGTGAGCCTAAGGATCGTGCCTTGGCCAGCGTCTTCTACACCGAGATTGATCCGGCTACCGGCAACTTTAAGCACCCGGTGAGTGGTAGCACCAGCACTGTCTGGGTGCGTGATAGCGACATCCAACTGCGCAATATCCCACAGGAAAATCAGGGCTTGTGGGGAGCCGGGATTAGCGGTACGACCATTCTTGATGGCACCCAGATGAAGTCTATGATCTACGTGGCGGGTGGCCAGTTGGACACCGATACCCTCCCTGTCTTCAACAACTTCGTCTATCGTGCCGACCTGGGTGCCAACGGTGTCCTCAACTGGGGTGATACTGATCGTGCCAAGACGGTTGGCCCCGATGAGGTTGGTATCGTTGGGCGGCGTGGCATGGGCCTTGTGGCATCCAACGGTAAGCTCTACTTTATTGCCGGGAATACCACCAATACCCCCACGGGTATCGAAAACAGCGTTCCGACCGCCTTTTATGATGAGAATGGCAATCTCATCAAGCTGGATGATACCAATTTCATCATCGGTACCGATGACCGCGTGCTGAATGTTGGTGATACCGATGGGGCGCTACAACCATGGTGTGGCGATGATCGAAGGTCTCTTGGATGGCACCAACGAGATTCCGGGTTGGATCTATGTCATCGGGGGTCAGGATAATAATGGTGATGTCACGAACACCATCTTCCGGGGCCAGGTGGGCGGTGATGATGCGAACGATAATTACCGTGCCCGTGATGGTTGGTACTACTCACCCGTCTTCCAGACATCCTACGTTTTTGGTGAGGGGCAGTGGGCCAAGTACATCCAAGCGCGGTTGCTTAAGTTCCACTGGGCTACCTATATTGATCGCGGCAGCAACGAGAATGCCGATATTCAGATCTACTTCCGCGCCATACAGACCGCTAGTGGTCAGTGTGAGCAGGACACCTTCGAAAAGGCACCACTTAGTAAACAAACCTGGCAAGGGCCACTCGATGGCTATACAGGCAATGCCCTCTACTCGCAACATCCAGTTAATGGCAAGGTGTATAACGAATACAACCTCGAAGCCAATTTTGCTGACACCTACTTGGTGGGTAACTGCGTGCAGTACCGTGCCAAACTGATCCAGGGTGGCCCCCTCCGCAGCGAGAGTCCCAAGTTGTTGAGCGTCTATGTACAGCGCGAGATCGTCGGTGGGGTCAATCTGATCATCCCCGCCAATGGCTTCAGCGCGACCACCAAGGACGGTCGGGTGGATACGATGGCGATCCAGATCCAGAACTTGGTGAATGGTCAGATCTCTGAAACCCTGACCCTCAACCAAGCACTGGAAGCAAACGAACAGAATCTTGGTTCCTTCTATGTTCACCTGTGTATCGCACGTAACGATCTGGTCGAGGGCAATCCCGTCTACCCAACGCTCACGCTACCTAACCCGAACGAGGTTAGTTTTGATCCGCTGGCACCAGCCAACTTCAGAGAGCTTTGCCCTTACTACGCCGACATCCAGACCGCCGCGATGAGTGAGGGCACGACGCTGAATTTGATGGGCACCGATACCTTTACCGGGAAATCCTACTGGTACGCGAATGATGGGAACACCTATCCGAATGTCGCCGATCTGATCAAGACGGCCTTCAAGGATGATGGCTACTACACGATAGGCTTGCTGTTGGATGCGGGCAACCTGATCCCAGAGGAGGATGCCAGCCAACCAGCATTGGGTGAAAATACCGACAACCAGAGCACCCAATTTACGCCCTTGATCCAGTTCATGGTCAAGAGTCCCTATACAGTCTATCTGCCATTGGTGGTGCGGTAGGCATGGTTTGGGTGGGGGCCGTAGGCCCCCACACCCCGGCTACCCAGAAGCGGAGGCGTCGCGTATGCTATACTGTGTGCTCAGAAACTCTCGTGGTACCTGTGCGCTGCCTGATAAGGAAGGAAGCCCCCTATGAGGCGTGGTGGTGTACTCATTATCTTGCTCGTTCTGATTCTTGTCGTTGGTGGTGTCTTGGCCTTCTTCTTTCTCCAAGACCCAAGTAACCCACTGATTGGTGGCAGCCCCGCAACTGATGTCACCAGCGAGCCAACGGCAATTCCGTTGGTTGATGTTGTGCATGCGCGGTTTGACATTGCGGCCAACACGGTGATCAAAGACACTGATGTGGAACTGGTCAAGATCAAACAGACCGAATTTAATCCCGATACCCAATCTTCAAACTTGATGGATGTGGTGGGCAAACTGACCACCAGCAAGATCGTGGCCGAGCAGCCGATCAACACCAAGAACCTGATCGAGCCGGGGTTGTCGCAGCAGATTCCGACTGCCGAAGCGGATCGGTCAACCAACAAAGCCTACCCCTTGATCGTCAACAACCTGTCGGGGGTCTCGGATCAGATCAAACCGGGCGACTTTGTGGACGTGGTAGTCACATTCCAGATTCCGCGACGCCAATCCTACCCCACTGGCCTGACCTACGAGGAGGTCGGCGGGCAGATGATCCCGATGATTGAGCGTGAACTGAAGGATGAACTCTTCTACACCACGAAGACGATTGTCCAGCGTGCGCAGGTGTTGAAGATCCTGCGCCCACAGGTAGCCCTACCCGAAGAGACGCCGGTAGCCGGATCGGATGCGCCGGTTAACTCTAGTAGCCTGCCCGAAGTAGATGCGTCGGGCCAGCCGATTGCACCGGGCACGGAAGCCGATACCACTGGCTCGATCTCTCAGGGTGCCTGGACACTCGTTCTATCGGTGAATGATCAAGAGGTCGAGTTGATCGAATTCGCTCTCAGCACCAATTCACGCATTGTGTTGGTACTGCGCGGCGCGGGCGATACGGAGTTTGAGGAGACGATAGGCGTTACCTATGATCTCCTAACTTCGGAGTTTGGCGTACCCGTGCCGCAGCAGATACCGGCGAATGTGCTGGACACAGACGATGTCTTCACTGCCGACCCAACCCGCACTCCCGCCCCGACACGGGTACCGTAGAGAATAGCGGGGGGGCGGGGGCCGCAGGCCCCCGCAAGAAAATAGGGTTCAGGTTAAGCCTCCT
>NZ_GL501404.1:2072177-2120731 GCF_000152145.1 Oscillochloris trichoides DG-6 | reverse complement strand
GAACTTTTTTTTCTCATACGTTGGCGGCTTCGCCGCCAACGTATGAGAAAAAAGCGGGTTTGGGCACAGCCCCAAGGCAAAATCTCTTTAGGCGGCAGATTGACGAAAATAGTGGTACGATAGTGAAGAGAGCATCCACCCATAATCAGTGTGTCGATATGCGACCAGCAGATCGCCCTGAGGAGCCGAGCCATGAGTGAAGGCGAAAAAATTCGCGTCATGATCGTGGACGACATTGTCGATACACGCGATCAGCTGGAAAAACTCCTCTTCTTTGAGAAGGATATTGAGGTCATTGCCAAGGCCAGTAATGGCCGTGAGGCGGTGGCGATGGCCAAACAACTCCATCCCGATGTTGTCCTGATGGACATCAATATGCCCGACATGGACGGAATCGCCGCCACTGAGGCGATTATGACCCAAGATCCCACGATCCAGGTCATCATTATGAGCGTCCAGGGCGAGACGGACTACCTGCGGCGGGCAATGTTGGCCGGGGCACGCGAGTTTCTTACCAAACCGATCAGTGCCGATGACCTCTACAAGTCCATCCGCCACGTCCATCGCCTTGCGGCCACGCGCCCCAAGGTGACGATGCAGGCCGCCGATACGGGTGGTGGTGGGGCTAAGTCGAGTGGCATCCAAGGCCAGATCATCGCCGTCTTTAGCCCCAAGGGGGGCGTGGGCAGCTCTTCGATTGCCGCCAACCTTGCGGTGGCGCTGCGCCAACTCACCAACAAGAAGGTGGCGCTGCTTGATGGCAATGTCATCTTTGGTGATCTGAGTGTCATCCTCAATCTGCGTTCCGACAAGACGATCATTGACATTGCTACCCGTATTGATGATATGGACGGCGAGTTGCTCAATGATGTCATGGCCACGCATACCTCGCAGGTCAAGGTGCTCCTCGCGCCTCCCGACCCGCAGCGCGGCGAGTTGGTGACTTCGGATCACATCCGGGCCATTCTCGACCTGATGCGCCAAGAGTTTGATTATGTGGTGGTTGATACGCCCGCCTCGTTCCAGGATCGCTCGTTGGCGGTGCTGGATATGGCCAATCGGATTGTGGCGCTGATGACGCTGGAGATGCACTGCATCCGTAATATCCGGCTCTTCTTGGAGGTGGCGGATCTGTTAGAGTACCCGCATGAGAAGGTGATGCTGGTACTGAACAAAGCCTCGAACCGTACCGGGATCAAGGCCGAGGATGTGGAGAAGAATATCCAGCGCAAATTGGCACACCAGATCGGTGATGCGGGTGCGGATATTACCTACTCGATCAACCAGGGTGTACCACTCGTGATCGGCAAACCCACCCACCAAGTGGTGCGCGATATTATCGCCTTGGCTAAGGATCTTTCGGGAGGGGCCAAGCCCGCCGAGACGAGTGCCCCGGCAAGTACAACCGCCCCGCCCGACCAGAAGAGTGGCGGGCTATTCTCGCGGCTCATTCCCAAACGGTAGCACCCAAGCTTCCAGGAAGCTTACTCTAGGAGCGGAGGTAAGGAACGATGTCTCTGCTAAAACGAATCGGGGGAACCTCTCCAGCGGAAACGCCCAGTAACAGTGGGTCTTCCCGCCCTGAGGCACCGGCGCGCGCAGCAGCCGGCCGCGATGAAGAGACCTTTAATGAGATCAAGGCACGTGTGCAGAACCGACTCATTGGCGAGCTTGATCCGAAGATTGATCTCCGCGATAAGGCTAAGGTGCGTAAGCAGGTTGAAGAGGCTTTCAATGCCATCCTGGATGGTGAGAGCATTGTCATGTCGCGGGCCGAACGCTCCAAGCTCTTCGAGAGTATCGAGGCCGATATTATTGGCCTTGGGCCGCTCGAACAGTTGTTGAGCGATGAGGATATTAGCGAGATCATGGTCAATGGTCCCAAGCGCATCTATATTGAGCGTAAGGGTAAGCTGATTCGTACCGATATTACCTTCCTCAACGATGATCATGTCTTGCGCATCATTGACCGCATCGTGGCTCCGCTGGGGCGGCGTATTGATGAGTCTTCGCCGATGGTAGACGCCCGTCTGCAAGATGGATCGCGTGTGAATGCGGTCATTCGGCCCCTGGCGCTCAACGGGCCAACCCTGACTATTCGTAAGTTCCGCAAGAATCCGCTCTCGATCAATGACCTGATCCGCTTTGGTTCAATGAACCGCGAGATGGCCGACTTCCTCGAAGCATGTGTGAAGGCCCGACTCAATATCGTGGTGGCGGGTGGTACGGGTTCGGGCAAGACGACGCTATTAAATGTGCTTTCGTCGTTTATTCCCGAAGATGAGCGCATTATCACCGTAGAGAATGCGGCTGAGTTGCAACTGCTCCAGGATCATGTGGTGACGCTCGAATCGCGGCCCCCAAATGTGGAGGGGCGTGGTGAGGTAAGCATCCGCGATCTGGTGATCAACTGCCTGCGTATGCGCCCGGAGCGCATCGTGGTGGGTGAGTGTCGCGGCGGTGAAACCCTCGACATGCTCCAGGCCATGAATACCGGTCACGATGGATCAATGACCACCATCCACGCCAACTCGCCGCGTGACGGTATCGGGCGTATCGAAACGATGTGTCTGATGGCGGGTATGGATCTACCTGCCCGCGCCATCCGCGAGCAGATCGTCTCGGCAGTACAGATCTTTGTTCAGCAATCGCGTCTCCAAGATGGTTCGCGCCGCGTTACCCAGATCACCGAGGTGAGTGGGATGGAAGGTGATGTGGTGGTGCTCCAGGACATCTTCGTCTTTGAGCAGACCGGCTTGGATGAGCGTGGCAAGATTGTTGGTCAGTTGCGCGCCACCGGCGTGCGCCCGAAGTTTATCGAGAAGTTCGAGTCGTTGAACATCTTCCTGCCTTCGCATATCTTTGGGGTAGGTGGAGATCGCTTTGGGATGTAACGATCATCGCGGGCTGGGGCGGTGTGGGCCGCCCCAGCAGGTCGGATGATAGCTGCGGGGGGCTATGGATAGGCTGCTCTCACCTGGTATGATGCCGATCACGTTGGCCGGTCTGGGGCTGCTGCTCATCTTGATCATTGCGGTTGTGTTTCTGGTGCTGCGCAAGTCGGATGAACCCGATGTCTCCAAGCGCCTTTCGGATCTCTCCAAACGGCCTGATCAGGTTGAAGAAAATACTGGCCCAGTTGCCCGGCAGGTGGTCGAGCAAATTGATAAGGTCGTCTCGAAGAGTAAGCAGGGCGGTGATATTACCCGCGACTTGGCGCGTGCCGACCTGAAGCTGACCGTGGCCGAGTTCATGGGGGTCAAACTGATCGCGGCGGTGGTGGGTTTGCTGGTTGGGATGTATGTGGGGCGAGCGAATCAGGCTGCCATGTTTGGGGCGGGTCTGGTTGGCGCTGTTATTTTTTCGTTTGCGCCCAACATCTACCTCAATATGCGCGCCAAAAAGCGTATTAAGTCGTTCAACGACCAGTTGGGTGATACGATTACCATGATGGCGAATGCGCTACGTGGTGGTTTCAGCTTCCTCCAGACTTTGGATATGGTGGCGCGTGATGCCCCCGCACCCATGTCGGGTGAGTTCCGGCGCGTGGTGCAGGAGGTGGGTCTGGGTCGCACAACCGAAGAGGCGTTGCAGAGCCTCTTGCGGCGTATGCCCTCCGAAGACCTGGATCTGTTGATTACCGCAGTGAATATCCAGATGGAGGTGGGTGGTAATCTGGCCCAGATCTTGGATACGATTGGGCATACCATCCGCGAACGGGTGCGTATCAAGGGCGAAATTCAGACTCTTACCGCGCAGGGGCGTATCTCCGGCTGGGTGATCACCGGCCTGCCGATTGGCTTGGCGATCTTTATCACGATGATCAACCCTGAGTATATGATGCCGATCTTCTCGTTTGGTATGCCGCCCAAACACTGGTGCTGTCTGCCGGTGACCTCATTGGCAATGATCGCCATTGGTTACTTTGCAATTATGAAGATCATGGATATCGAGGTATGACCGTGGGCTTTCTACAGAGCACACGACGAACGGAATGGGAGGTGGTGCGATGCCTACCATGCTGATCCTGGGCGTCGTTGGTATTGCGGTGATCGGTGTGGTGATCTTCCTGGTGTTGCGTATGCGCAAGCCAGATGAGATCAGCGAGCGGCTCAACACGTTCACCGAGCGCGAATTGACCCTGGAAGAGTTGGAATTGCAGCAGCCGATCATGGATCGCATCTTCATTCCGGCTGCTAAGGCGATGTTGGCAACACTTGGTAAGTATGGGGCCAAGCAGAGTGCCGAACGTCTGCGTACCAACTTGCAACAGGCAGGTAATCCGGGTGGCATTACCCCGACGATGTTTGTTGGTCTGCGTGTGGGCCTCGCCTTGGTCTTGGGTTTGCTGATCACGGTGATTACGCTGCGCTCAATGGAGTTGTCCCAAGCGTTGTTGTATAGCATGATCGGCTTTGTGCTGGGCTATATGTTGCCTGTCACTTGGCTTGGCCAGCAGATCAAGAAGCGCAAGAAGTCTATCACCAAGGCGCTCCCGGATGCCCTCGATCTGCTCTGTATTAGTGTCGAAGCTGGTTTGGCCTTCGACTTGGCGCTGCAACGTGTGACGCAGAAGTGGGATGACGAGTTGTCACGCGAGTTTAAGAAGGTGCTTTCGGACATTCGGCTGGGGCGTACCCGGCGTGAGGCGCTGAAGGATCTGGGTGTGCGCACGGGTGTTGATGATGTGCAGACCTTCACGGCGGCGGTGATTCAGGCCGACCAGTTGGGTGTCTCGATGTCAAAGATTCTGCGGCTCCAGTCCGATCAGATGCGACAACGGCGGCGGCAACGGGCAGAGGAGGCTGCCCAGCAGGCACCGATTAAGATGCTCTTCCCGATGGTCTTCTTGATCTTCCCGGCGCTCTTTGTGGTGATTCTGGGGCCAGCCGTGCCCCGTATCATGGAGAGTTTTGGCTCATGAAGATGTTGCGCATCACCAACCATACCCGCCACACCACTTTGGCCGAGGCGTGTGAGCAGGCGCGCAGCTTTGTGGCACGCGGGCGCGGCCTGATGGGGCGCACCGATCTTGCGCCGGGGGCGGGTATGCTGATCGATCCATGTTCGAGCATCCATACCTTTTTTATGCGCTTCCCCATTGATGTGGTCTTTATCAACCGTGCCCACCAGGTGGTGGGCCTGCACACTGCCATGCCCCCCGGTCGCCCCTACGCCGGGGCACGCGGTGCGCGGGCGGTGATCGAGCTACCTGCCGGGGTGATTGCAGCCTCGCGCACCCAGATCGGCGATCAGTTAGAACTGGACGCTGCGTGAGATCTTGGGTGCGCTGGCAAACGGTTGGGGCGCTGCTCTTGGTCTTCGGCGCTTGTCTCGGCCTTTATCTACTGACCCTGACCGATGTCCATACCTATGATGCGCTCTCCTATATCCTCGATGTTGACCGTAAACCCTGGGCCGAACTCTTCCACCCGCACCACTTGGCGTATGGGCCGCTGGGCGCGTCTATCCGCAGCCTAGCGCTGCGCTGGGGCTGGCAGGGGAGCGCGGCACTCCTCATCCAGATCGCCAACGCGCTGGCCGGAGCGGCTGGGGTGACGATCTTCCTTGCGCTGGTGCGGGCCAGCGGCGGCAACCGCATGCAAGCCGCGCTGGGGGCTTTGTTGCTGGCTGCCAGCTATGCCTTCTGGTACTACGCAGTTGAGGTCGAGGTCTATACGATTGCCGCGCTGTTCCTGATTGTGGCGCTGGGGATTCTGTTGCGTATGCTGGAGCGGCCCACTATTGCGCTGGCGCTAGGCTTGGGGCTGGTGCAGGGTTTGGCGGTACTCTTCCACCAAACAAATGTCTTACTGAGTATCCCGGCACTGTGGGTGGTGTGGCGTAGCAGGGGTGAGGTAGGCAGTCGTTGGCTTCGACAAGCTCAGCCAACGCCGAACCCGCCGCGTTGGCTGAGCTTGCCGAAGCTAACCCTACTCCTCGCCTACATGATCCCGTTGGGGCTGATTGTGGCTGGAGCCTACCTGGGGGTGGGTTTGGGGGTGAGCGGCTTCCGCAGTTGGGAGCAACTTTATACCTGGATGACCGACTACGCCCGCACGGGTTGGTGGGGCGGGGCGGTGGATGGCAATAAACTGATCGGCCTGGCGCGTGGTTTGAGTAACACCTTGGCTGAAGGGCCAGCGGGGGTACTCTTGGGCCTCGGCTTGCTCATGCTCTTGCTGAGTAGCCTGCGGGGGCTGCGTCAAGCCCCAGCAGGGTTGGTGCCGCTTTGCCTGTTCTGGCTGGTCAGTTATGCCGCCTTCTTCCTCTGGTGGGAGCCAGAGAATATCGAGTTCTGGATCGCCAGTCTGCCGGTCTTCTACCTGCTGCTGGTGATGAGTCTGCGCGATCATGTGCGCCTGGGGCTGGGCATCGCGCTGGCCGTCGCCATGCTGGGGCTGAACTGGGCCGCGATCTCCGCACGCGGTGATGCGCGCAACGACTTGCAGCGCCGGATTGCCGAGGCGTTGGCTGCCCAGAGTGGGGCGGGCGATCTGCTGGTGGTGCCGGATGGGTTGTTGGAACTCTACCTGCCCTACTACGCCCAGCGCGAGAACCTGACTGGCTTGACCCAGGCGATGAATCAGAGTGGGGGCGATTGGGTAGCGGCCTGCCAGCGGCTCCAAGCGCGGGTGGAACTGACGCTGGCCAGCGGGTATGGGGTGTTGCTGGCGGACGATGCTCTAGCGCCCCAACCAGCCCCGCTGGGCGAGCCACCTAGTATGATGGAGCGCTTTGGGCTGCGCACTGAGCAGGTAGGCGCGTGTTACGCGCCGCTTCAGGCGATGATGAGCGAGGTAGATCTGGGTGCGGGGCTGCCGCACTACCGCCGCATCGCCAACGTGCAGACGCTGGCCGACGGGGAGGGCTGGGATTTCCGTCAGGGGGGCTGGGGGTGGCGCTTCAGCCAGGGCGAGGCGCAACATGTGGTGGGGCAGGGTTGGCGACTCGTGCCGGGTGTAGATGCGGGCTTGCGCAGCCCACCCATGCAGATTGATCCCGCACGCGTGGCGGTGATCGAGGTGCGTATGGCGGCGCGTACCACCAACCGCGAGGCGCAAATCTTCTTTCTGGACGCGCAGGGGCAGGCGACTGAGGAACGATCTCTCCGCTGGCGACTCGCCGCTGATGCTGACTTCCACACCTACCGGCTGGAGGTGGGGGCGCATTCGGGATGGACGGGGGTGATCGGGGGGCTACGCCTTGACCCGGTTGAGATGGGGGATGGCGGCGAGGTGTGGGTTGAGGAGATTAGGATCTTTCCTGCGCCCTAAAACCCAGCAGATAGACCCCTAACCCCACGCCTGACCCCAGGGCCACCACGAGCTTCACCGCCAACGGCAAGGGCGAGGGCGAAATAAACGCCTCGATCAGCCCGGCGATCATGAGCAGGGGCACACAACCGAGAATGAGGCGCAGGGCGCGGCGGGTGGCGAGTACCAGCGCAGCACGGCGGGTGAAGAGGCCGGGATGGATGAGTGCCCAGCCCAACTGTAGCCCGGCACCCCCGGCGATAAAGATCACACTCAGTTCGATTACGCCGTGGGCGGAGATGAAGCCCCACAAGTTATCGGCAAAATCGAAGCGCTGGGCGGCCCCGGCCACCACACCCAGCATCAGCCCATTGCTGACCAGCACGATCAGAGTGTAGATCCCAAACGTCACGCCTCCGGCGAAGGCACGGAAGGCCACCCCGATGTTGTTGGTCATGATCTCGGCCGAACTGAGGCTCCGTCCGTCGGTGTTAATCGTCTGCCACCACTCGGTACCCGCCTGGATCTGGGCGATCACATACTCGGCACCGGGCATGAGCGCGGGGCCAAACGTAGGGTCGCGGAAGGTGAGGACAAACGCGATCAGGGCGGGGATGAAGAACATGAGGAACGCGGCCAGACTAAAGAGCCAGGTTTCACGGAAAGTGCGCGGGAAGGTCTGGCTAAAGAAGGCCAGGAAGCTCGCGAAGCCCCCAGCATCCTCGCGATAGATCGCGGCGTGGCCCCGCGCCACCAGCGTGTTGAGGTAGCTACTGACTTGGTGGCGCGGGAAGTCGCGGCGGGCAAGGGCCAGATCGGAACTGGCCTGGCGGTAGAGGCGTCCGAGTTCATAGATCTCATCAGCCGAGAGGGTGGCGAGGCCCGCAGCGCTACGCGAGAGCAGGGCATCGAGCCGCTCCCAGTGGGGGCGCTTGTGCTGAATAAAATCCTCGGCACGCATAGGGTTGGTGGGTTAGGTTCTTCAAGAATCAAGCATCAGTGTCCCAACGTGGAGCGGTGCGTCGGCCAGGGCGGATGCCAGCACCCCCGGTTGGGGGCCAATCAGGCGCACCTGAAGACCGGGCACAGTTTGGATGAGTTGCCACATCAGATCGAGTTTGCTGCGCATCCCGCCGGTGACATCAATCGCGTGCGATCCAGCGGCGCTATCCAGTACTTCACCGATATTACTAGCATCAATGCGCGGGATGCGTTCAGCATTCAGATCAACCCGTGGATCGGCGGTATAGACGGCATCTTCACCCACCAGGATAATCCGCGAGGGGCGCAGATCGCTGCTGGTAGCGAGGTAGGCCAGGAGTTGCTCGGTAGAGATGATCGCGCTCCCCTGGGTAGTATCGAAGGCCACATCACCATGAATGATCGGGCAGAGGCCATGACTGAGCGCCAGGGCGAGATTACGGGTATCCCACGAGGAGATCTGGCCAGCGGCACTGACGAGGGCAGCGGAGGGCTGGAGTTGGAGTGCGGGCAGACCGGCATCGAGCAGCGCATCTACCACAATGCGGTTGAGGCGTAGTGCAGCCCCGGCGGTGAGCGCGAAGCCCATCCAGTCGGCAGTGGCGGCGAGGCCACGATGGACACCATACTTGGCAGCATAGTGGTGGCCGAACGAGCCACTCCCATGGCTGATAATGAGGCGCAGATTCGGGTTTGCGGCACGGGCTTGGGCAATCTCAGCCGCGAGACGGGAAATAAGCGGCAGATCCGCCGCCTCACGCCCCGCCTTATCGGTAATGACCGAGCCACCCAATTTGATAAAGGTATACATCACACCACCTACAGCAGCTAGTTGGGGAAGAGCCAGAGGACGGTAAGTACGGCAATTCCCCAAAGCACGACACTTCCGGCCAGCGGAATATCCTTCAGCAGCAGTTCATCGGGGGAACCGCCCTCGTTGCGGATATAGATCAGGTAGAGATAACGGAAGATGGCATAGATCACAAAGGGAATCGTAGCCATCAGCATCGGGTAGGGTTCCTGGGGAGCAGCCGGAGCTAGAAAGGCTGTCACGCTATAGGCCATAATGATGCTGGCGGTGACAATAGACATCATCTGGTCGAGCATGGGCAGCGAATACTCCTCCAGGATACGACGATGCTCACCGGCATTGGCATCGAGCAGCATCAGTTCGTGGCGGCGTTTGCCGATACCGAGGAAGAGGGCCAGGAGCAGCATACACAGGAGCAGCCAGGGGGTAATGAGCACGCCCAGCACGGCAGCCCCACCTAGGGCGCGCAGCACAAAGCCAGCCGCGAGGATGAGAATATCGAGCAGGACGACATGCTTGAGCCAGTAGCTATACAAAAAGCCCTGGATGAAGATGTAGAGACCGATAACGATCAGGAAATTGAAGGATGGATCAAGGAAAAAGGCAGCGGGCACCGCGATGAGAATAAGCACAACTGCCGCCACCACGCCAACCATAGGGCTGAGTCGCCCGGAGGCGAAGGGGCGATTGCGCTTCTTCGGGTGGGCGCGATCCTTCTCGATGTCTACCAGATCATTGACCAGGTAGATTCCGCTTGCCGCCATGCAGAAGATCAAAAAGGCCGCGATAGTCTTGATCAGGGGCCAAGGATCGTTCCAGAACTGCCAGAGGCGTTCTTCAGAGAAGGCCAGTGCGGCAAAGACAAAAACGTTCTTAACCCACTGGCGCGGGCGCATAGCCCGCAGGAGTTCAGCCAACATATTGGGTGGATTGGCGGCCTGCGCCGCTGTCGTCGAGAACTGGCTCATGAAACCTCGCTCCATTGGAGCTGGATAGCAGCATACCGATTGATTGTACCTGAGGCATCACGGCGATGCAAATAGATGGGTGGAAATTGCCCCTTGACAGGGCGGGCGGAGGGGCGTAGATTCTAGCACTATGCATGAATTGCTGATTGCCACCCACAACCCCGGCAAACGGCGCGAATTTGCCGCCATCTTCGACGGTTTGGGGATAACCCTGCGCACGTTGGACGATCTGGGGATTAGTACGGAGATTGAGGAGACGGGAACGACCTTTGCCGAGAATGCGCGGCTGAAGGCCGAGGGCTATATGGCGTTAAGTGGCCTGCCGACTCTGGCCGATGATAGTGGGCTGGAGGTTGCCGCCCTCAACGGCGCACCGGGGGTCTATTCGGCGCGCTACGGTGGGGTGCAAGGTGCCGCGCAGCTCGCATACCTGCTGGAGCAGATGCGGGATATTCCCTGGCACCAGCGGTTGGCCCGTTTTGTGTGTGTGATTGCCTTGGCGCGCCCCGGTTATCCGACCGAGTTTGCCGAGGGCAGTCTGGCGGGCGTGATCGAATTGGAGCCACGCGGCAGCGGCGGCTTCGGCTATGATCCGCTCTTCTATCTGCTCGATGATGACAAGACCCTGGCTGAAGTCTCTGCCGAGCGCAAGAACCAGATCAGCCACCGCGCCGAAGCAGCGCGGGCGGCGCGGGAACTACTCGAACAATGGTGGCAGGCATAACAAAGGAGTACACTATCAATGCCGATTGCAAAGATGGATTACATCTGGTTTAATGGCGAATTGGTTGAGTGGGACAAAGCAACGATCCATGTGATGTCGCATGTGGTACATTATGGATCGAGCTTCTTCGAGGGATTACGTTGCTACGAGACCCCGCAAGGGCCAGCGATCTTCCGGCTCACCCCGCACATGCGCCGTCTGATCGACTCGGCGCACATTTACCGCACCAAGCTTCCGTATACCCTGGAAGAGTTGGTCGCGGCGGTGAAGGCCACGGTGAAGGCCAACCGGCTGCGGGCGGGCTATATTCGCCCGGTGGTCTACCGGGGCTACAGCGAGATCGGGGTCAACCCGCTGGGCAACCCGGTGGAGGTGGCGATTGCCACGATTGAGTGGGGCAAGTACTTAGGGGCCGAGGCCATGGAGCAGGGCGTAGATGTGTGTGTCTCATCGTGGAACCGCTTTGCCCCCAACACCATGCCTGCGATGTCGAAGGCGGGTGGCAACTACATGAACTCGCAGTTGATCAAGATGGAAGCCCTGGCCAATGGTTATTCGGAGGGGATCGCCCTCGACACCAACGGCCAAGTGAGCGAGGGCAGTGGCGAGAATCTGTTTGTGGTGCGCGACGGGGTTGTCTACACCCCACCGGCTGGCTCCTCCATCCTGACCGGGATTACCCGTGACAGCGTGATCACCTTGTTGGGCGATCTGGGCATCGAGGTGCGCGAGCAGGTCATCCCCCGTGAGATGCTCTATATCGCGGATGAACTCTTCTTCACCGGCACTGCCGCCGAAATTACCCCGATTCGCTCGGTAGACCGCATCACGGTGGGGGCGGGGCGGCGCGGGCCGATCACCGAGCAGGTGCAGTCCACCTTCTTCCGCATTGTGCATGGCGAGCAGGCCGACACCCACGGCTGGCTTGAGTACGCCGAGTGAGGGCGCAACACCCACAGAATATAAGAAAACCAGCCTCCCTAGGGGGAGGCTGGCCTCATCTGATGCGTGGGTTGCGGCAGCGACTAGCGGGCTTTGTACATCGTCCGCATACACTGGGTGCAAACCCGGATCTGCTCCGGCTTGCCCTCACCGTTCAGCACGGTCGTCTTCTGCAAGTTGGGACGCCACATACGGTTGGTGCGGCGCTTGGAGAAGCTGACGTTGTGGCCGAACGAGGGAGACTTGCCGCACATCTTACACTTGGCCATTTTGGTGGTACTCCAGATGGTATCGCAATAAACGCTGAATTTTTCGCGTATCTGCGAGAATATACCATACCGTATCGGCTTTGGCAAACGATTAGGTAATGAGTCATGGCGAAAATTAAGATCGTAACCGATGGAACTGCTGACATTCCACCCGAGCTCGCCCGCGACCTCGGCATTGAGGTTGTGCCGCTGCTCATCCACACCGACGATAAGGTCTATCGGGCTGGGGTAGACATCTCTGATGATCTCCTCTATGACATGCTCATGTCGAACCATGCGCGCTTTACGGTTGCGTCGCCTTCGGCGGCAGTCTTTGAGCAACTCTACCGGCGTATGGTTGGCGATTATGACTATGTCTTCTCCATCCATCTTAGCAATCATTTGGGCAACATCTACAGCAATGCAGCCCAGGCGCGGAGTAAACTTCCCGCCTCGAATACGCGCATCGAGCTGATTGATAGCAAGTCGGCCTCGGCGGGGATGGGTTCGGTGGTGTTGGCGGCGGCGCAGGCAACTCATGATGGGGCCTCGCCCGAAGAGGTGGGCAATCTAATCTATTCGATGGTGCGCCACACCCACGCCTGCTTCTTTGTGGATACGATGGAACATTTGGAGGCCGCCGGACGGTTAACGATTACTGGATCGGTGTTGGGTTCCATGCAGCGCATCAAGCCGCTGATGATCCTTGATGAAGGCGAGATCGTGCCTTATGAGCGCACCCGCACGCGGGCCAAGGCGATTGAGGGCCTTTTCACCTTTATTGAGGACTTCCCACGGGTGCAGGAGGTGATTGTGCTCTTTGCCACCACCCCTGAAGATGTGGAGAAGTTGTTGGAGAAGGTTGAGCCAATCTTCCCGCGTGAGAAGGTACAGATTGCCCGCTTTGGCCCCAGTATCGCCGCGCACCTCGGATCGGGGACGATGGGGGTCGTGGTGTTTGAGGGCTTTGACGAGTAAGTGCGTCATGCAGCATCGTGAACACATCATTGCCTTGGGGAAGGCGCTTGTCGCCGAAGAACAGGCAGGTTGCGCAGATCGCAGCCTGCCTGGCGGGCTTGCTGCGTACCTCAAGCAGTGGCTCGCCGCTGCGGGTGAAGATGGCACGCATCCGTATGTCAGTATGGCGCTTGCGCAACTCAAAGACTATGCGCAGTTGCCGATTGAGAAGCGTAAGAAGCGCATTGAAGTAGCCATCGAGACACTACGCAACATCTTCAAGCCGCAACCGGCTCCACCGCAGGCGGTGGAGCCGAGCAAGGTGGCGGTAGCCACGTCTGAGCCAGCCGCTGCCAGTCGTACCACAATAAGTAGTTCGGTGGTAGCCAGGCCCCCGCTGGTAGAGCCGCCGATCAGCCCGTATGCAGAACTGAAGGACGTGCCGGGGATGCAGCGCAAAGATCTGCTGGCCTTCAAACGCCTCAAACTGCACACGGTTGAAGATCTGCTCTACCACTTTCCGCACCGTTACGAAGATTACAGTTCGCACAAGCATATTGCCGATCTGATAGTGGGATCGAACGAGACGGTGATCGGCACAGTCGAGGAGACCCGCCTCGTAGAGAAAACACCGCTGCGGGTTGAGATCACCCTGGGGGATGAGACCGGCATCATCAAGGCGGTCTTCTTCAACCAGCGCTGGCTGATGTGGGATCTCTCGGTGGGCGATCAGATTGTGTTGAGCGGGAAGGTGAGCGTCTACGGTGGGGTGCGCCAGATGACTAGCCCCGCCTGGGAGCGCTACCGCCCCGAACCTGATGCGCTCATCCACACCGGGCGTTTGGTGCCGGTACATCGGCTGACCAAGGGGCTGATTGATCGCAATGCACGCAAGATGATCAAGTATCTGGTAGATGTGAGTGTTCCCCACTTAGAGGATCACCTGCCCGAAGCGCAGCGTAAAGCGGCCAAGGTGCTCCCACTCGGCCAGGCGATCTCCCAGGTTCACTTTCCCAATACGATACAGGAGATCGAAGCGGCGCGTACCCGGCTAGGCTTCGATGAGTTCCTCTTCATCCAATTGGGGGTCATGCAGCGCAAACTGCTCTGGCAGGGCGAATTGGGCTACGCGATGCCGCATGTCCCTGCTGTACATGCCGAGTTGCTGGAACACCTACCCTTCGCCCTCACCGGCGCACAAACACGGGCCTTGGAAGAGATCTTCGCCGACATGGCGCGCCCGGTTCCTATGGCGCGGCTCTTACAGGGCGATGTCGGTTCGGGCAAGACGGTGGTGGCGGCGGCCAGTCTGCTGCAAGTGATCGCCAATGGCTTCCAGGGCGCCCTGATGGCCCCGACCGAGATTCTAGCCGAACAGCACTACAAGGGGCTAAAGCGGCTGTTGAGCCGAGTACGGGTGCCGCGCCAGCCGCGCCCGGAGGTGGAAGGGGCGGATTGGCGCACGCGCCTGAGTAGTGAAGAAGCGGCGCAATTGGCTGAGATCAAGGCGTTGCTGGGGATGAGTGTTGAGGATGATATGGATGGGGCCGGGGTGCGCGTGGCGCTCCTCACCGGCAGCCTGGGGGCCAAGGAGCGCCGCCGGGTGCTAGAGGGTATCGCCAAGGGTGAGGTGGATCTGATCGTGGGGACACACGCCCTCATCACCGAGCATGTGCAGTACCACAGCCTCGGTCTCGCCGTGGTGGATGAGCAGCATCGCTTTGGGGTCGAGCAGCGCCAACGCCTGCGTGACAAAGGCTTCAACCCGCACCTGCTCGTCATGACGGCTACGCCCATCCCGCGCACCCTCACCATGACCATCTATGGTGATCTCGATGTCTCGATCCTCGACGAGTTACCGCCAGGACGCCAAACCATCCGCACGCGCTGGATCAGTAAGACTGACCGCGACAAAGCCTACCGACACATGCGCAAAGAGATCGAGAAGGGGCGGCAGGCGTTTGTGATCTGCCCGTTGGTAGAGGAGAGCGACAAGATCGATCTGCCCTCGGCGGAGGAGATGCACGAACGCTTGCAGAGCGAGGTCTTTCCCGATCTGCGGGTGGGGTTGGTGCATGGCAAGATGCTACCGCGTGAGAAGGACGAGGTGATGGTGGCCTTCCGCGAACGCGCCTTTGATATTCTGGTCGCCACGGCGGTGATCGAAGTCGGTATTGATATTCCGAACGCCTCGACGATCCTGATCGAAGGGGCGGAGCGCTTCGGGCTATCGCAGTTACACCAGTTCCGGGGGCGAGTGGGGCGTGGCGAGCACCAGAGCTATTGTATCCTCATCCCCCATAAAGAGAACGAGACCGGCAACAAGCGCCTCGATGCGCTTACCGAAACGAGTGACGGCTTTCGTCTAGCCGAGATTGACCTGGAGCTACGCGGGCCGGGCGAGTTCTTCGGCACCCGTCAGAGTGGCACCCCCGACCTAAAGATCGCCCAACTGACCGATGTGGGGCTATTGAAGACCGCCAGCAATGTGGCACGTGCCATCCTCGACGAAGACCCGGAGCTGGCATTGCCGCAGCACGCACGTCTCAAGCAGAAGATCGAGATCTTCTGGGCCGAAGCACGCAGCGTGGGATAATAGTATAATTGCAAGGCTGAACTTCTAGCTTCCCAGAAGCCCTGTGAAAAGCCCTTGGGGCTGTGCCCCAAACCCCAGTTTTTGGTAGTGTTTGGCGGCTTCGCCGCCAAACACTACCAAAAAAAGATCTTCGGGGTGGCTTGCCACCCCCGAACCTCCACGAGATCATGAAGAACTACAAAATCAGCGCCATTGCAACAACAAAGATACCGCCTGAGCGTATCTTTGCCGTTCTAGATGACTTTGGCAGTTGGCCAACCTGGATGCCCTCGTTCGAGCGTGTCAAGGTTGATCTGCCTACGAACCCAGTACCGCACCTCAACTACCAATTTCGGCTACGCGGCAGCGTCGTCTATGCCGACATGCAGGTGATCGAATATACTGCCCTCAGCCGTGCAACCAGCTTTCGCATCAACGTCCCGCCGCTCACTGGGGTCAACCGTTGTAGCATCCGCCCGTTGAGCCAAGGGCGTTATCGGATTGATCGGATTGATACGATTGATCTGCCCAAGGTGGTTGTGGGTGTTCTGGACGCCACCCAGCGGGCGCGCTTTTCGCGCTTGGCGCAGGAGTTCCTGACCGCGCTGCTGCGTACCGCCGAGATGCGGGGGTAATATGGAGCCGAGTAACTCCCACCTGACGCAACTCGCCACAGCTATCACACGGGCGGGCTGGCGGCCAACGGCCTTACTGATGCTCGATCTTTTAGGGCCACTCGATGTGATTAGTAGCCAAGCGGTACTCTTCACCCGCCCGTTATTACGTGGCACAAGCCTCGATACCTATGCACACCTCCTGAGCGAACCCGCCAACTGGCATGCGTTACGCCAATTGCTTGAGGTGCAATAGAGACGTAGCATAGTTTGACGTTATCAACCCTATTGACACTGACTGCAAGCAAAGCTATAATGATGCTCCTTTACAATAGGCAGGGGAAATTATCCCCCTGCCTATTGTTGCCTTAATGGGAGAATACGACGGTAATACGTAGGATTTCGCCCATGCAATAGTTGATCGAGTCTCCCCGTTGTGTTGTGGAGTTGTCGCATGAAACCGCGTCGCTGGTACAGTAGTCCAGAGATGAACCCTGTGCGTGAATCGTATCGCGCCCCATTTGCGTCGCGTAAACAGCTTATGTATGCGGCACGTATCTTTCCTCAGCAGGGTTCAGTCATGAGGATGGTCATGATCGAGCGACAACCATACGTGAATCGGCACGCACTAGAGCCATTGGTGCCATCTGGCAATGTGGTTGCAAGGCGCATTGAGGCTGCGTAGTGGTAGAAAAAGAGTACGGGCGACCCACTGGGTCGCCCGTACTCTTTTTGTATTCGAATAATAAATTTTTGCCTATTGACAATGTTGTTTTTGAATACTATGATGACATGCCTTCAGTAGATTATATCTTATTTTTTTACTAATTTTAACCATGGTGCTCTTGACATCAGGTCATGTGCAACATTGCTCCTGACACTCATGAACACTACCGACTACCTCTTGGAACATGCACAGGATCAGTGTATTGCACTGATTGACGGGGATCGGACGTATACCTATGGTCAATTACATACACTTATACATTCGATGGTGTATGTATTGCATGTGCATGGAGTTGGATTACAAGATCGGGTGGGGATCTTTGGAGCCAACTCGTGGTTCTGGGTCGTTGCGTACCTGGCAACATTGAAGTTGGGGGCGGTAGCGGTGCCCTTTTCACCAGCGGTACGCCCGCCCCAACTGCGCGTCATGCAGCAACGGGTTAAGTGTCGGGTGGTGTGTGGCCTTGAGGCGCATCTTACCCCCCCGGTGCGGGCGGTGTTTGCCGATCTGGCCGTGATCACCCCCACTCAGCTTGAGTCTGCATGCTTGGAAGCTCCAGCGCCCCCGGCGAATGTCGCGTGTCCCCCGGATATGCTGGCAGCACTGATGTTAACTTCCGGCACAACTGCGCAGGCACGTGCCGTATGTGTAACCCATGGCAATATCCAAGCGAATACCGATTCGATCATCGAATCGTTAGATATCGCTGCCGATGATCGCATGATGGTGGTCTTGCCCTTCCACTATTGCTTTGGTACCTCGCTCTTACACACGCATTTGCGTATGGGGGCCAGCTTGGTGTTGGCGAGTAACACCATTCTGATCGAGGTGGTACTGAATGAGATCGAGGCGTACCAGTGTACCAGCTTGGCCGGGGTACCCTCGATCTACCAGATGTTGCTGCGCAATTCCACCTTCCCCCGGCGTAGTATGCCCAGTCTGCGCACCTTTCAGCAGGCGGGCGGTAAGCTCCAGTCGGTGCTGATCGCCGAGTTGGCCGCGCTGCGCCCGCAGGCCCGCATCTTTGTGATGTATGGCCAGACCGAGGCGACTGCCCGGCTTGCGTGTTTGCCCGCCGAACTGCTGCACACGAAACCCGGCTCGATTGGGCGCGGCTTGCCGGGGGTGGAGTTGCGGGTCATCAATGCCGATGGTGTGGATGTCCAACCGGGTGAGGTGGGCCAGATCGTGGCGCGGGGTGGCAATATCACCCTCGGCTACCTAGATGAGCCGGAGGCGACTGCGCTCAGTTTTGTTGATGGGGCGCTCTATACCGGCGATATGGCTACGGTTGATGCCGATGGCTTCATCTATATCGTTGATCGGCAGAAGGATTTTATTAAGTCGCTTGGCCATCGGGTGAGCAGCTATGAGATCGAGGCATGTGTGATGACCGTGCCGCAGGTGGTGGCGGCGGCGGCGGTCGGGGTGCCCGATCCGCTATTGGGCGAGGCGATTCGCCTCTTTGTCACGCTGCAACCGGGCACTCAGCTCGCCACTGAGACGATCCTGGATCAGTGTCGGCGCAACCTTCCGCGCTATATGGTGCCGCGTGAGGTGCGCGTGCTTGATCAGATGCCCATGAATCAGCAGGGGAAGATCTTGAAGACGGCGTTGCGGGAAATGGAGTAATACCAATTCCTGAAGAAGCTACCGCATTGTCACGCTGAGCGAAGCGAAGCGTCTCGGACGGGATTCCTCGCTACGCTCGGAATGACCATGCGGCATATTCACCAGGAACTGGTATAAGCCATGAAGGGAGTTGCGGATGTGTGGAATCGCGGGTGCTTTGAACCTCATCGCTGCCCAGGGAACACCACTCCCCGATCTTCAGGCCATGCTTGCTATGCTTACCCATCGTGGCCCAGAAGAGGCGGGCTTCTATGCTGATGATCGCGTCGGGTTGGCCCATGCACGCCTGAGTATTGTCGGTGTGAGTAATGGCCTCCAGCCCATTCCTAACGAGGAGGGCACGATCTGGGCGATCTGTAATGGCGAGTTCTTTAACTATGTTGAACTGCGTAACGGCTTGCGTTCACGTGGCCACCAGTTTCGTACCGACTCGGATACCGAGGTGCTGGTGCATCTGTATGAAGAGCAGGGCTGGCAGGCGATAGAGGCGCTTAATGGGCAGTTTGCCCTAGCACTCTGGGATGCACGCCAGCAACGCTTGATGTTGGGCCGGGATCGCCTGGGGGTGCGCCCGCTCTTCTACACCACCTACCAGGGGCAGTTCCTATTTGCCTCGGAGATCAAGGCGCTCTTTGCCGCCGGGGTGCCGCGCCAGTTGGATGCCCACGGCTTGGCCGAGGTCTTTACGCTCTGGTCGCCCTTACCGGGGGGTAGCATTATGGCCGGGGTGCGTGAGGTGCTGCCGGGCCATGTCCTCTTTGCCCATCCGGGTACGTCCGAGGTACGCCAGCCCGTCTACTGGCAACTGCGCTTTCCGGCGGTGGAGGATCTGGAGCAGCGTGCGCCGGAGGAGTATGTAGAGGAGATCCGCGCCGCTTTGCACGAGGCGACCCGGCTGCGCTTGCGTGCCGATGTGCCGGTGGGTGCGTATCTGAGTGGTGGTCTCGATTCGACCCTGATTTCGAGTATTGCGCAATCTCAGCTACCACACCAACTGCATACCTTCTCGGTGGCCTTCCACGATGCTGCTTATGATGAGCGCAGCTATCAGTTTCGGGTGGCCGAACAGTTGGGCACACTGCACCACGTGATCGAGTGTGATGCCGATTCGATCCGCGCTACGTTGCCCGATGTGCTCTGGCATACCGAGGTACCGCTGCTACGCCTCACCCCGGTGGCGATGTATCTTCTTTCCCAGTTGGTGCATCAGCATGGCCTGAAGGTGATGCTCTCTGGTGAGGGCGCGGACGAGTTTTTTGGTGGTTATGACATCTTCAAAGAGACAATGGTGCGGCGTTTCTGGGCGCGGCAGCCCGATTCACGTCTGCGCCCCTTGCTCCTGAGCCGCATCTATGAGCATATTGCCGATCTGCAAGCGCTCGCGCCGGAGATGTTACGCCCCTTCTTTGGGCAGCACCTAACCGAGACCCATCTGCCCTACTACAGCCACATTTTGCGTTGGCAGAATACCAGCCGTACCCACCGCCTCTTTGCCCCCGATCTGGTGGCGAGCCTAGCCGATTACCATGTGGTGGATGCGATTGCAGCGCGCTTGCCGAGCGAGATGATGCGCTGGGAGCCGCTGGCGCGGGCGCAGTACACCGAGATTAGCACCTTCCTCTCGGCCTACCTGTTAGGCTCGCAGGGAGATCGGGTGGGCATGGCGCATGCGGTGGAGTGTCGGCATCCCTTCCTCGATCCGCATGTCGTCGCCTTGAGTAACCGCATTCCGGCACGTTGGAAGCTGCGTGGTCTGCGGGGTGAGAAGTATATTCTGCGGCGTGCCGCGCAGGGCATCGCGCCAGAGGAGATTGTCGGGCGGCTCAAACAGCCCTACCGCGCCCCCATCCGCAGCGTCTTTAACGGGCGGCCCCTCCCTGACTATGCCCAAGAGTTACTGAGTGAAGCCGCGATTCGTGCCAGTGGCATCTTCACCCCCCAGGCGGTGCGGCTGTTGGTCGCGAAGGCCCAAAAATCACCCGCTTTCAGCGAGGTGGATCAGATGGCCTTCATTGGGGTACTAACCATGCAGATGATTCACCACATGTTCATCAGTGATTGGGATCATCAGATGGCGACGCGGCGGCGTGATCTGCGGATGACGCGTTTGGGGTAAACGCTTTGATATGAAGGAGCAGCAATCATGCAGTTTGGAACCCACGTCCTGCAACTCGACGTTGAGGCCGAGACCAACCATATTGTAACGCTGATGCGTCAAATAATTCAGCAGGACTTCCGCCGCCGTGGGGCGGTGGTGGGCCTGAGTGGCGGAATCGACTCGGCGACGGTACTGGGTTTGGCGGTGCGGGCATTTGGGGCCGAGCGGGTTCTGGCGGTGATGATGCCGGAGAAGGCGTCTAGCCCGGTGAGTGAGGCGTATGCACTGCAACTGGCCGCAAAGTTTGGGGTGCAGGCGATCAAGGAGGATCTGACGGCGGGCTTGGAGGGCTTGGGCTGTTATGCACGCCAAGACGAGGCGGTACGTTCGGTCTTTCCCGACTATGACCCGGCTGTGGACAAGATCAAGCTGGTGTTGCCGGGCGATCTGTTGGAACGCGGCAGCCTGAATGTCTACTCGCTCAGTCTGACCGGGGCGGATGGTGTGGAGCAGCGGCGCGTGTTGCCGGTTGCGGCCTACCTTCAGATCGTGGCCGCCTCGAACATGAAGCAGCGTTCGCGCATGCTGATGCTCTACTACCACGCCGAGCAGCGCAACTATGCGGTGATCGGTACCGCCAACCGCAACGAGCATGCCCAGGGCTTCTTCGTGAAGTATGGGGATGGTGGAGCCGATATTCAACCCATCCAGCACCTCTACAAGACCCAGATCTACCAATTGGCGCACTACCTTGGGGTGACGCAGGAGATTATTGCGCGTACCCCTACCACCGATACCTACACTGCCGAGTGTAGCCAAGAGGAATTCTACTTCCGGCTGCCCTTTGAACAGATGGATCTGATCTGGTATGGCCTCGATCACGACATTCCTGCTGCGGATGTGGCGGCTGCGCTCCAGATCAGCCCGCAACAGGTGGAGCATGTCTACCGTGATCTGGCCCAGAAGAGTCGTTCAACTGAATACTTGCGTGCCAAGCCACTTATGGTGCGGTAATCAATTAATTAGGGAGGGCTGCTGTGGAGATCAAGGAACGTATCCGCGAGTTCATTGTCGAGAACTGTCTGTTTGGCGACACCAGCGTCGATCTGACCGATGACACTGCCCTGTTGGACACTGGGATCATCGACTCCACTGGTGTCATCGAGCTCGTACTCTTCATCTCCGAAAACTTTGGGCTAGAGGTTCCAGCAGAGGATATGTTGCCTGAGAACTTCAATTCGATTGCACGACTGCATGCCTATCTTGAGCAACGAGTATCGGTCAGTTAGGCTAAGGGAGAAGCATTGATGCGGCGAGTAATAATCCTGATGGGGTTAGCGATGCTCATCCTGATCGGGTGTGGTGGGCAGCCGCTTACCCCGCAAGAGGTGGCAAGCATGGATCTCCAGCGTGTGGCAGCGAAGCGCATCTTTTTTGGGCACCAGTCGGTGGGGTGGAACATCATCACGGGGATAGATGCGATCCTCCAGGCGCATCCCGATGTCACCATGACCTTCACCACTCCCACGGAGTACACGGATGGGCAAGGTGCGGCTTTCGTCCATACCGAGGTGGGGCAGAACTATGATCCGCTCTCCAAACTGCAGGACTTCGACCGGCTCATCCGTGAGGGGTTAGGGGATCGGGTCGAGATCGCCTTCTTCAAGTTCTGCTACGTTGATTTCGATCAACAGACCGATGTTGAGCAACTCTTCACGACCTACCAAGCGACGATGGACGCATTACAGCGTGACTATCCCGACCTGACGTTGGTCTATGTGACGACTCCGCTCATGGCACCTGATCAGGGAGCCAAGGGCTTCCTCAAGGGGATGTTGGGGCGCAACCAGGAGGTGAACGCCAACACCAAGCGGCACCAGTTCAATGAGTTGCTACGCGCCAGCTATGCGGCGAGCGGAACACTCTTTGATCTCGCCGCCACTGAGGCGACGGCGCTTGATGGGACGGCCTGTACGATGAAGGTGGATGGTGCGAGTGTGCCGTGCCTAGTACGCGACTACACGGATGATGGTGGACACTTGAATAGCCAGGGACAGCGGGTGGTAGCGGGAAGCCTGATCGCCTTTTTGGCGACACTGAATTAAACGCGAGGATATTTGGGCACAAGTAAGGGGGAATACCGTGGAGGGCTCACTGAACATCCATACAGAAGATGAGCGTATTGACCAAGGTGCGCATCGCTCATGGTCAAACCGAGTTATCAACTATCTGCATGATCAGTTCATAAATATCCAGATACGAGTCATTTTAGCGCGTCTCCTCCTTGCACCGCTACCGCGTTTAACCTTGGGAGAGGTCCGAGCCGCAGTCTTGCGGAGTATTGGATTTAAGATCGGTAAGGGATCGGGATTGTGCAGTATGCCCCACATCTTTGGGCATGGCAAGATCACTGATCGTCTTACCATTGGTGAAAACACCTGGATCAACATTAACTGCCACTTTGATCTGGGCCAGCAGATCATGATTGGTGATGGTGTTGGGATCGGGCCAGAGGTCATGTTCATAACGGGAACCCATGAGGTTGGTGTAGAGACGGGACGAGCGGGGGATTACACTGCACTTCCGATTGTGATCGAAGACGGGGCTTGGATTGGCACACGAGCGACGATTATGCCGGGGGTACGGGTAGGCAGAGGGGCGATCATTGCATCTGGAGAAGTCGTTTATCGCGATGTCCCACCAAACACCATTCAAGTCAAGGGCCAAGGTATGCCGATTGAGCGTTGGCAAGCCTTAACCAACCAGTTTCATCGGAGGTAGGGGCGGTTTTGCCGCAAAAGAACGCAGAGGATGAACGTGTAGGAGCCATCGTGATGCGCCTAGCCATCGCACCGCTGGTGCTGGCTTCGACAAGCTCAGCCAACGGCTGTACGTCACACACCCAGGCACATAGCATAGTTGTTGGGCACAAGTAAGGGGGAATACCGTGGAGAGCTCACTGAAGATCCAGGTAGAGGAGGAGCGGATTGATCAGGTTGCGCATCGCTCATGGTCAAACCGCGTTGCCCACTACCTACATGATCAGCTCGCACAGATCCAGATCCGAGTCATTTTGGCACGTCTCCTCCTTACACCGCTACCGCGTTTCACCTTCGGGCAGATCCGGGCCGCAGTCTTGCGGGGTGTTGGGTTTACCATCGGCCATGGATCGGGATTCTATGGTATGCCGCGCATCTTTGGGCGTGGTAAGATCACTGATCGTCTGACGATTGGTGAAGATACCTGGATCAACATTAACTGCCACTTTGATCTGAGCCAGAAGATCACGATTGGGAATCAGGTTGGGATCGGGCCAGAGGTGATGATCATGACCGGCACGCACGAGATTGGTCCGGAGACGGGGCGAGCGGGAAAGTACGACTCATTCCCGGTTGTGATTGAAGATGGGGCTTGGATTGGGGCACGCGCAATGATCATGCCGGGGGTACGCATCGGCAAGGGGGCGATCATCTCGGCTGGTGAAGTGGTCTACCGGGATGTGCCACCCAATACGATCCAGGTCAAGGGCCAGGGCATGGCGATTGAGAAGTGGCAGGCGTTGGCCAAGCAGTGTGCGCGGGGGTAGGTGTGCCCTGGTGTGTGACCGCAGAGGACGCGGAGGAAGAGGCGTAGGTATCGCAAAACCTCGGCGCACCTCTGTGTCCTCTGCGGTTGATGTGTGTGCCCCAGTTTTTTGGCCGCAAAAGAACGAAGAGAAAGAACGTATGGGGCGCATTACGATGCGCCCCCTCCGGCAACATCCAGAAAAACTCAGTATAATAGGGGGGAGTTTCCTGCACAATCCACACTCTGAACAGCAGCACCTATGGCCTTCTTCTCAACAACGGTTCTTGGGCCAGGAAGCCCCGCCTTTCGCGGGCGAACCGACGAGCTTGCGCGTTTGGTACGCCTGTGTCAAGACGAGGTGACGAAGTATGGCGTGATCTATGGCGGGCGTCAGAACGGCAAGACCAGCCTGTTATACCAACTGCGCGCTCAGTTGCCAGACTCGGTGCGCCTCTGCCAGATTGATTTCCAGGCATTTGATCGCGTCCCTCCTGAGCGCGCCTTTATGATGCTGGCCGAGCAGATTCACGAGGTGCTGCCACTTGGTTCTGATGTTGCCGCGATCACGAGCGCCCCGCGCCTCAAGGCGCGGCTGCGCGAGGCGCTGGCACAGATACCCGATGATCATCGGCTGGTGCTGCTGCTCGACGAACTCGGCGCATTGTTGCCCGCCTCGCGTGAGGCGCTGAGTAACGCGCTGCGCTCCTTCTTCCACGAGCGCTTTTTTGCGCCCCAACTCCAGAAGTTGCTGGTGATCTTCAGTGGTGGGGTAGAACTCTACACCATGGTGGTAAGTGGGGTCTCCACGCTACACACTGTCTGCGACGAGATCTACCTGCCCGATCTGTCCCACGCCGAGGCGGTACACCTGATTGCCGATGGTCTCCAAGTGGCGGGTGTGGCTCCGCCACTGAGCACCGACATGGGTGAGGCGGTCTTTGCGCGGGTTGCGGGTCACCCCTACCTGACCCAACGCATGGGTGAGTTACTGGTCGGCTATGCCAGCCGTGGCCAGCCCCTGAGCGCCAGCGATGTTGCACGGGCAGAAGCCGAGATCATCACCGCCGCGCCGCCACTGCTGCGTAACATCCGCGATGACATGCGCGAGTACCAGCTTGAAGATGCCGCCCGCCGCTTGCTGTGTGAGCGACCACGCTTCAGTCGCTTCGATGAGGATCTGGTGCGCTTGGAACTGATCGGCCTCGCCAAACGCGACGGTGACTACTGGGCAGCGCGCAACCCCCTGCTGGCGACGGTCTTTCGCCAGCGGCTGGGGGTGCCGCTGCCGCCTGCCTTGCCGGTGGCAACCCCAGAGATGGAGCGACCATCATCTTTGCCAGTGGCACCCCCAAAGGTGGAGCGACCGCCTATCTTGCCGGTGGCAACCCCAGCGGTGGCGCAACCACCAGCCTTGCCGTCATGGGTGCCTATTCTCGTTCGGGTACCCGCTGGCCCCTTCCTCATGGGTAGCAGCGATGCTGACCCCATGGCTGATGATGATGAGAAGCCCCAGCACCGCCTGGATCTGCCCACCTACTGGATCGGCAAGACCCCGGTGACCAATGCCCAGTTCCAACCCTTTGTCGTGGGGGATGGCTACACCAACCCGGCCTACTGGACGAGGGCGGGTTGGGCTTGGCGTGAAGAGAAGGAGATCGCGAAACCTGCATATTGGGATGATCGGCAATGGAACGCCGATGACCACCCGGTGGTAGGCGTGAGTTGGTTTGAAGCGGTGGCCTACTGCCGCTGGCTGAGCGCCCAGACTGGCCACGCATTTCGCTTGCCAAGTGAGGCCGAGTGGGAGAAGGCGGCGCGGGGGCCAGAGGGGCGGATCTGGCCATGGGGCAACACATGGCAGGCTGAGTGCTGTAACAGTGAAGATGCCAAGATTGGCCAGACCACGCCTGTTGGTACATACCAAAGCGGAGCGAGCTATTATGCTGCACTCGACATGGCGGGCAATGTCTGGGAGTGGTGTGCGACACGCTGGGGCAAGCGGTATCCGTATGCCATTGAGGATGAGTGGGTGGAGCGTTATTTGGAGCAAGACTTTGGGCGCATATTCCGTGGAGGGGCGTGGTACGCATCGCAACGCTACGTGCGCGGGGCGTACCGCTACATCAGCATCAGTATGCGATACCGCAGTGAAGATAGTGGGTTGCGGGTCGCCAGTTATTCTCCGTTGGCTGGTGGGTAGTCATGGCCCTCACCCCCCTAGCCCCCCTCTCCCGTTCGCTGCGCGAACAGGCGAGGGGGGGATACATTCCGGGATACCCCATCCAAGTGCCCCCCTCTCCTGTGGGCGAAGCCCACGGGAGAGGGGCTGGGGGTGAGGGCCATACCGAAGCCCACGGGAGAGGGGCTGGGGGTGAGGGCCGTTCGGCGGCAAACGGCCACGTGACTACTATCTTGTCTCTGCATTAAAACCAGTATACAAGGAGCACCCCCATGCATCAGATCGGCTATTGCGATCTTCCCGCCACCGAAGATGAACTCGATTTTACACCGGCGGTCGTGGCGTTGGCGACGATTGTGCAAGAGGCGCAGCGTGATGATACGCCGCTTACGGTGGGGGTGTATGGCGAGTGGGGTAGTGGTAAGACCAGCCTGATGCGGATGATCCTGTCCCGCCTCGATCATAACCGCTGTATGCCGGTGTGGTTTGATGCGTGGCGCTATGCCCAGAACGAGACGCTCTGGCGGGCGTTGTTGTTGTGTGTGGTGGAGAATCTGCGCGAATATGTCACGCACGATGCTGCGTGGGTGCAGGCGCTTGCCGAGCGGCAGCAACGCATTGATTCACGCCAGCCGCCGTATGACCCCGAAGCGCTTACGCGGCGTCTCGATGATCTTGCGACCAGCCTCTACCGCAGTATTGACCGCGAGGAGCCGGGGGAGATCCAGTTCCAGTGGGATGCGGCGGGGCGGTTGGTGGCGGGTGCGGTGGTGCGGGCGGGCTTCAGCTATATCCCCATCCTCGGTCAGATGAGTGCGGCGGTAGAGAAGGCGGCTGAGAAGTTGGGTGAGGAGCCATACGCCGATACGCTGCGCGATCTCTTTCAACGTGAGCGCACCCGTATCTACCGCGAGCAGGTGCAGAGCCTTGAGCAGTTCCACACGCAGCTTAAGGAACTGGTCAAGGAGTTGGTGAGCGATCTTGATCGGCGCTTGGTGGTCTTTATTGATGATCTGGATCGCTGTCTGCCGGAGCAGGCGATTGGCGTGCTTGAGGCACTCAAGGTCTTTCTCGATATTCCGGGCTGTGTCTTTGTGTTGGGGATTGACCGTGAGATCATCGAGCGGGGTATTCGGGTGCGCTACAAGGAGTTTGCGCTGCATGGCGCGGCTGGGTCTGAGCCGTTCCCGGTGGCCGAGCGCGATTATCTGGAAAAGATCGTTCAGGTACCCTTCCGCCTGCCCCCACTGGCTCCCAGTACGATCAAGCGCTTTCTCCAGCGGCGCTTGCCCGCCGTGGCGGGCATGAGCGATGCGGAGCGCACCCAGGTTGCTGATCTGATGACCACTGGCCTCTTGCGCAACCCGCGAAAGGTGAAGCGTAGCTTCAATATCTTCCGCCTGCACCTCACCCTTGATCGTGCCCAGGGCAAACAGACCGCTGCGGGTCTGATCGCCAAGCTGACCGTGATCCAGAGCAGCTTCCCCGACCTCTACGAGAAGATCGCCCGCGACCCGAAACTGCTGCGGGTCTATGAGGCTATACCGCGTGGTATCCCGCTCCCCAACCCGATCCCTGAGGAACAGCGCATGGAGATGGGCAAGCAGGATCAACGCCTACACACCATGCTGAACCAGCAACCATACTATAAAGATCTCACTGATGCGGAGCTAGACGAACTGGTCTACCAGAGTAAAGCGACGGCTTGATGTGTATGGGGCTTCGTGGTGCGCCCCGGTTTTTTGCCGCAACAGAACGCAGAGGAAGAACCGTAGGGGCGCATCGTGATGCGCCCAGATCGTGTACCCCGGTTTTTTGTCGCAACAGAACGCAGAGGAAGAACCGTAGGGGCGCATCGTGATGCGCCCAGATCGTGTACCCCGGTTTTTTTGTCGCAACAGAACGCAGAGGAAGAACTGTAGGGTCGCATCGGTGTTGACCGCAGAGGACGCGGAGGAACGCAGAGGAAGAAGCGTAGGTATCTCAAAACCTCTGCGCACCTCTGCATCCTCTGCGGTTGATTCAGTGCCCTCACGTATTGGTAGGAATATGAGTCCGCCGCGCCACTCCCTCGTTGATCGCGGTCTGCGCGACGGCGTGGGCGATCATCGGGACGACGTGGCGGTTAAAGACGCTCGGAATGATATACTCCTCGTTCACTTCGTCGGGGGGGATGACCGAGGCCAGGGCTTCGGCGGCGGCGAGGCGCATACCAGAGGTCATCTTGGTGGCATGGACATCGAGTGCCCCCCGGAAGATGCCGGGGAAGCAGAGCACATTGTTGATCTGGTTGGGCTGATCGGAGCGCCCAGTGGCAACGACGCGTGCATAGTGGCGCAGCATGTCGGGGTCGCCTTCGGGCACCGGGTTGGCCAACGCGAAGATGATCGGGTCGGGAGCCATGCTCTGCACCATTTCGGGGCTGAGGATGTTGCCCTGGGAAACCCCGATGAAGACATCGGCCCCGGCCATCGCAGCGGCAAGATCGCCGCTACGCCGGTCGCGGTTGGTCTGCGAGGCGATGATGCGCTGCATAGGCGTCTGGTGGGCATCGTCACCACTCAGAATGATCCCGTAGCGGTCTACGGGGGTGACATCACCAATACCGGCTTCGAGCAGGGCGCGGATGATGGCGGTACCGGCGGCACCGACCCCATTGACGACCGCACGCACATCTTTCATCTGTTTGCCGGTGATGAGCAGCGCGTTGCGCAGGGCGGCCAGCACCACCACGGCGGTTCCGTGCTGATCGTCGTGCATCACCGGGATGTCGAGGCTCTCGTGCAGGCGGCCCTCGACGATGAAACAACTGGGTGAGGCAATATCCTCTAGGTTGATGCCGCCGAAGGTGGGCGAGAGCTGTTCGACGGTCTGGACAATAATGTCGGGGTTCTGCGAACGCAGACAGATCGGCACAGCATCAATATCGGCCAGTTCTTTGAAGAGGATGGCCTTGCCCTCCATCACTGGCATCGCCGCTTCGGGGCCAAGGTTTCCGAGGCCCAGAATGGCGCTGCCGTCGCTGACTACGGCGACGCTATTGCGCTTCCAGGTATAGGTGAACGCCTTGGTCAGATCATCGCCAATCGCCTTGCAGACGCGGGCGACACCGGGCGTATAGGCAATCGAGAGGTCGTCGCGAGTCTTCAGTGGGACGCGGCTCTGCACCGCCAATTTGCCGCCGATATGGGCCAGCAGGACACGGTCGCTCACGCGGATGACACGCACTCCAGGGGTGGTATTGATGGCAGTCACGAGGCGTTCGCCGTGGTTCTCATCCAGAACCCGCACCGTAATATCGCGTACCACCAGGCCGCGCTCGGCGCGGACAATATCAATGGCCCCAATATCGCCGCCGTGTTCACCAATAATAGTAGTGATACGGCCGAGCATGCCGGGTTGGTTCTGAATTTCGCAGCGCAGAGTGAGGGTATAGGCCACTCCGACGGACATAGGAGTCCCTTTCATCAGGTTGAGCCGTCCATGAGGGTTAGGTTAAAGCCACCGCAGCACATCGTCCCCCAGCCCGTAAACGGGCGGGCTACATGATGCAAAGCCCGCCTACGCGGGCTGGAACTAGGCCGCGTAGGCGGCCTTCGCCGGGTGGTAGCCCGCCCGTTTACGGGCTGGGTACGGACTTTGCGTCCTAGCCCATCCATGGTACCACAGGTTTTGCAACGGGCGGTATGGTATAATCGCCTTCGGGAAGCGAAAGCCATAGAGATGGCTCCTACGTCCGTGTGGAGATCGGTGTGACCTATATCTTGTCGCTTGAACCGGCTGCAGCGGCATGGCGTGGCCCGCAACGGCTGATCTTGAAGGTGGCGGCGGAACAGATTACCGATGTTGAGTATCGGTTCGATCTGCCGCTACGATCACGTTCTGCCAGCAAGCTCTCTCCGATCCAGGAGGTGGCTCAGAGTTGCCCGACGTGTAGCCAGTCCCATAGCCTCGCCTTCGCTTTGGCAGTCGAGGCGCTTTTGGGGGTGAGTGCGCCGCTCCGGGCTTCACGCATCCGCCTGGTTGCTGCCGAGTGTGAACGCGCTATTTCGCACCTCACCACACTTGAAGCCATCTTCACGCTGATGGGCGTGGCTACCACCGCTGCGACGCTGGCCGAGATGCGGACGCGTTTGAGCCAGGGGTTAACCCAGTTGGTGGGTAGTTCCGCCGAAGGCGTCTTGGTGGTACCGGGAGGTATCCGGCGCGATCCGAGTGCCGCCGATGGGGCCGATCTGCGCAGCCTGCTCACCACATTGAGTGAACAGGTCTATCGGCTGGCGGATCGGGTGATTGATCAGCGTCTGATCTTGGCGCGCACGGTGGCGGTGGGCAGCCTGAGTGAGACAGCGGCGGCCCAATTCCGCCTGTGTGGCCCTTTGGCGCGGGCATCGGGCCTACAGACTGATGTGCGTGTGGATGCGCCCTATGGGGCGTATGCAGCACTGGCCCCGCAAATGATCGTGCAGCGTAGCGGGGATGTCTATGCGCGGGTGGTGCTCTTGTTCCTCGAAGCGCTGGAGAGCCTGAAGCTGAGCGACCGGGCGCTCGACAACCTGCCCGATGGTGCAGTGATGGTCGAGTTGCCCCAGAGTTTGCCGGTCGCCCAGGCCGAGGCAACGGTGGAAGCGCCACGCGGGGCGTTGCGCTACCGAGTGGAGGGCGATACCAAGGGCGAACTGAACTTCTGGGTTGAACCGGCCCCGCAGTTTGATCGCCTGTTAGCGCGCACCCTGTTGCTCCAAGCCGCCCCCGATGATGCCCTCCTGATCGCCCTTTCCACTGACCCGTGCAGTGCGTGTCAGGCACTGCGCGCTATGTAATATAGCTGAAAGACCTATGCTGGTTATCGTCGTCATCCTGTTGCTGATCGTTGCGGCGGCCTGTATCGGCCTCAGCCGCTTTGTGCCTACGCGCCAACTCGGCTTGGGGGCGGCGGCGCTCTTTGGCCTGAGTGGCCTGCTGATTGCGGCCTTACCGAACGCCCTGCCTGATCTGGTCTTCCCCACCTTTCAGGTCGGGGCGGCCAGTTTTGAGGTGGCGGGGCAGGTGGCGGCGGGCCAGATCACGCTGGTGGTGACGCTCCTCTGGGGGGCTGGGTTGACCCTGGCGGCGCTGGCGATGGCGATTGCGCCCAAGGTGCGCGACTTTGGCGGCATTTTTGGCTGGGCCAGCCTTGCCACTGCCGCCACGCTCTTGGTACAGGCAGCACCGCCCTTCTCCATGTTCACGCCGCTGGCCTGGGCGGTGGTGGTGATGGCCAGTTATGCCGCGCTGCGCTCAACCGGGACGGTGTTGGAGCCGAATGGCTTGCCGCGTGGCTTGGCGCTGGGGCTGCTGGCGAGTGGGCTGTTGCTCGGTGCGCTGTTGGGCGCACGCGCAGCGCTGGCGCATGGTGAACTGCCCGCCCCTGGTTTGGCGCTCGCCATCCTCTTGGCGGTGCTGGCGATTACGGGTACTGCCCCGCTGGGCATGGCTCGTGACGAGGCGGTAACGGCTCCGGCACCATTGGGGGCGTTGATCTATGGCCTCTTGCTGCCCATGTTGGGCCTGGGCTACCTGTTACGCCTCGTTGATGCACTGCCGAACCTGCCCACCAGTTGGGCGCTGACCATGGTGGGGGTGGGGGCACTGGGCAGTATGGCCAGTGCGGCGGCGGCATACAGCGAACGGCGTTTACACCCATTGCTGGGCTGGGTCAGCAGCGCCCAAGCCAGTTTGGTGGTCGTTGCGGCTGGTTTGGGTGGCCCGTTGGCTGCCCTGGCCGGTGCGGCACTCCTCTTCAATCTGATGCTGGCCACGATTGCCGCCGCAGCGGCAGTGGTCGATCTCGAACGTAACACCGGGAGCGACACCTTCGCCGAGGCCGAGCCGGGGCCACGCCTAAAACTGAGCGGAACGCTCTGGATTGGAGCCTCGCTGGCCGCCGTGGGACTTCCGCCCCTCTGGGGTTTCTGGGGCCGCTCCTGGCTCTTCGAGGCGCTGCTGGATCAGGCTGCCTGGGCCATTCCGCTGCTCGTGGTTGGCCATGCCCTGCTCGGTTTGGCGCTGCTCCTGCCCTTGGCGCGCTTCTGGCCCGCCCCTGATCCGCGTAGCCGCCCGCCTATGTCGGGGCTATTCGATCCGCTGTCGGGCATGCTGGCGCTGCTGCCCCTACTCATCTTTGGCCTTGCGCCCCAACTGGCCTGGCAACTCTGGTTGCACCTGCTTCCCGCGAGCGCTGCGAGCTTGCCGATCATCCCCAGCATGCAGGTAGCGACACTGGTGATCGGTGTGGTGATCGCGGCGCTGGTGTGGCTCTTTATGCGTCTCCCCGTGGTGCGCCAGGTGGGGCGCGATCCTGAAGAGGAGCCGGTACAACTTGCGGCAGACGGCTTAGCCCACAGTCTGCGCCCCTTTGCTTGGTTTGCGCGTACCGATGCACTCTTTGGTTGGCTCTGGGAACGTATGTTAACCGCGAGTCGCCTGCTCCAGATCGTCATGTCGGTCTTTGAACAACGCTACTACCTGCTCGGCGTGATGGTGGCGTTACTCACCGTCATGCTGCTGATGGCACAATAAGCTATGGATATAAACTGGTTTCTGATCGGCTTAGGGGTGACGGCAGCCGTGGTGCTGCTCTTTCGTGATTGGCGGCTGACGATTGGGGCTTTGCTGCTCAACTATATCATCCGCGCCATCTTCATGTTTGAACAGCAGTCGGTGTTGGCCAACGAGCATGTCTTGGCCCAGATCGGGACGCTGGTTGCCGTTAAGGTGATCACTGGTCTGGCCGTAACGGCGATCCTAGCGATTACGGCGCTCACCTTCTCGCGTGATTATGGCCTAGAGACGCTCGATGAGTTTGGTCTTTCGGAGTTGCGCCGCGCCGCTCGCGCCGCCCAACGTCAACGGGCCACCGAGCCGTTCCACTTCAGCGACTATGTGATGCCATTTTGGGCCGGGGTGTTAGCGCTCTTTGCGAGTGCGGCGCTGCCTTGGGTCTATGCGATTGCGCCCACACCCGCCGCCGATTTTGCCTGGTACTGGCTGCTGCTCACTGGGGTCTTTACGATTGCTACGGCGGGCGATCTGCTCAAGATCGGTCTAGGGCTGTTGCTGTGTACAAGTGGGGTTGATCTCCTCTACACCATCGTCGTCAGTACCCCCAACGCGAGTGGCCTGAACATCTTCCCCATGGCCCTGTTGAGCCACCTGCATATTCTCTTGGCTCTGGCCATTGCCTACCTGAGTGGACTGCTCTATGGCCGCCTCAAGACTCTTGAACTGAACGAACTCTACAAGCGCTAGCGTATTGATATGCTCTATCTTTTGCTTATCTTTTTTCCGATCACGATGGCCTTGAGCGCCTTTGTGTTGCGGAAGAATAGCGGTCAGGTGATCTTTGTCGGCTTGGGCACGGTGATCACCCTGATGCTCGTGGCGACCCAGATCCCTCTCGACGATCCGACGCGCTTCCTCGGTATCACCCTGATGCTGAGTTCGCTCAATCGGATGTTTATGCTGCTCTTTTTGGCGATCAGCGGATTCGCCTTTGTGGCGGCATGGCATCTCCCCCACGGTGAGAACTTTGTGCCGACGGTGCTGCTGATTCTGAGTGAGGTATGCGCGGTTCTACTCTTGCAGAACACCTTCCTAACCACGCTGCTGCTCGGCCTGACCGGGCTGAGTGCGGTGTTGGCGATTGTGGATCTGCCGGTGGATACCAGCAGCCTTGTGGGCACGCGCACGATTGCGGCCGCGCTGAAGTATATGGTGTTGATGGTGTTGGCGGCCATCCTGATGTATATCGCCTTTGTGCTGACCGACATCTTCCGGCCCGGTGAGCTACCAGGCCGTATCTCACTGGCGCGCTTCATTTTGGCGCTCTTGGCGGTGAGCTTCGCGCTGCGCATGGCGCTCATCCCCTTCCACGCCTGGTTGGTGGATCTGATGGAACATGCCTCGCTCCTCGTCGTGGCGCTGGTCGTGACGCTACTCAACACCAGCAGCATGCTGGTGCTGTTACTCGTCTTTCAGAGCTTCCCGACCCTCCTGATCGAGAATGAAGCCCCGTTGATGGTGCTGCGGATTGGAGCCTTGATCAGCGCCCTGCTGGGTGCGGGCATGGCCTTTGGCAGCGACACGCTGCGGCGCGGCATGGCCTACCTCATCCTCTACGATGGAGGCGTGGTCTTCTATGGTCTGGCCTCGGTATCGAGCCTCGGTCTGGCCGGGGCAGTCTTCGGGGCCATCAACCAGACTCTGGCGGTAGTACTGTTACTCGTCAGTCTGGCGCTGATCGAGCGCCCCGACGGACGCCCACCGGGGGTAGTGCGGCGCGATCTGCTCCGCCGCTGGCCCGTGGCGGGGGCGGGGTTCTTGGCCGGGGGGTTGGCGTTGATCGGCATGCCGCCGCTGGGCGGAGCGATGAGTCGGCTGCTGATCTACCAAGCGGCCGCCGAGCAGCACTGGATCGAGTTGTTGGTTCTGTTGACTGCAACCTTGCTGGCCGGGTTGGCCTTAGCGCGTATGGCCCAAGAGCGCCTGCTTGGCCCCGGCGAGGATGCGGCGGCTCCAGAGCCATTGATGCTGGGTGAAACCGAATTTGATCGCCTACCACCCCGGCGCTTGGCCTCGGAGCCAACCAGCGCCGCCGCACTGACTCTGACGCTGGTTCTGATCTGTGTGGCGATTGGCCTCTACCCTGGCCCGTTATTGGCCAATATTGATGGCGTGATCCGCGAGTTGGCCTTTATTCGGGCGTTATAGGCAGGAGACAGGCAGAAGATGGAGCAGATCCTGGTTCTCATGGCGGGGTTGGTCTACCCCGGCTTGCTGCTTGCCCTGGTGCTGGGCGTGATCTATCGGCGTTTGCTGGGGGCCACCGCCGGGAGCGTGCGCCTCGCGGAAGCCCTGCGTTCACGCGAGGGCGCGGCCTGTCTGGTGGGGTTGCTCGCCGCAGGTGTGGGGGTGGCGGGCTTACCCTGGCCCTACCATCCGGCGCAAGCAACGCATGCCTGGGTATGGAGTTGGGCAGCGCTGGAAGTTGCCTTCTTGGTGCCGCTGGCCCCAGCCCTAGCAACGGGAGTACCTAAAGTCGTGCGCAGTGCAGCCCGCCGCGCTCAGATTGGGGTTTTAGGGCGCGCCTTCCTGTGGCTGGCGTTGGGTAGTGCGCTCACCATTCATGACACATGGAGTATGGCCGCGCTGCCCGCCCACCTGTTAGCTCTGGGGGCCGTAGTGGTGGCCTTTCCGATTGCGGTAGGCTGGGGGCCATTTGATGACGAGATCAGCCTGGGCGGCGCAGGGCTGGAGGCGGGCTTACCGCCAGAGTTACGCCACCTGAGTACGCTGGCGCGTGATGTGGCTACAGCCGCCCTGTTGGCGATCACGCTCGTCGCCGTTCTTCCCACCGGGATTGTACCGCCGTGGTTGGCCCTCATTCAGATCCTGGCGGCGTTTATTGTGGTCAGCCTGATCCTGCGCCGTATGGCCGGGCGGCTTCCGCGCTTGCCGTTGCTCACCAGCCTACGCATTGGGTGGGCCTACGCCGCGCCGCTGGCGGGGGCGGCATGTGCGGCACTGTTGCTGGTTCCGCGTGGATGATGGTGTTACCGCTTGCCTTGAAGATACGGAGTAGCGCGTGAGCAACGAGCACGACATGGTGATCGAGATCGAGGATCTCTCCAAGTCGTATGGCCACCACGACGTATTGCGTGGACTGAGCTTGCGTGTTGCGGCAGGCGAGGTTTATGGATTGTTGGGGCCAAATGGCGCGGGCAAGTCAACCCTGCTACACCTGCTGCTTGGTTTTCTCAAACCGAATGCGGGGCGGGTGCAGGTCTTTGGAAGTAGCAATCTGGAGGCCATGCGCGCCCAGATCGGCTATATTCCCGAACGGCAACGCTACCACACGCGCTACACCGCCCGCGAGTATCTGCACTTCATGGGCGAGATGAGCGGGCTGTATGGGAGCGAGTTAAGCAATCGGGTTGAGGAACTGATCGTCTTGGTAGATCTTGAGGCCGACGCCAACCGCATGCTGAACACCTTCTCCAAGGGGATGTTGCAGCGCTTGGGAGTGGCGCAGGCGCTACTGGGCGATCCGAGCCTGTTGCTGATTGACGAGCCAACCAGCGGGCTTGATCCGAGCGGGCAGCGTGGCGTCCTCGATCTGCTGGCCAGTCTGCGCGACCGTGGCCACACGGTCTTTTTGTGTACCCACTACCTGCACGAGATCGAATACTTATGTGATCGGGTGGGCGTCTTGGCACGCGGCCAGATCGCTGCCGAGGCGCGGGTGCATGATCTGCGTATGCCGAGTAGTAATGTGATGATCGAGGTGAATCTGCTCGAACCAGAGCTACGTAACCAACTTCAGGCACTCAGCATGGGCATCACCTGCGAACCACGCATGATCCAGATCCGCCAGAATACGCCCCAGTTACAGACCGAAGTGCTACAAATCCTGATCAATGCGGGGGTGGCGATCTTGGCGTTGGAGCCACTCGAAAGCCCACTCGAACAGTTCTACACCCAGGCGGTACAGTCGGTCACACCTGCCCAGGTAGCGCAACGGCCCAAGAAAGAGAAGCCAGTCTTTGTGGCCACTCCTGCCGATCTTGCTCCACCCAAGCGCCCAGTCACTCGCCCGCCCGGTGAGGGCGAGACGCTCCTAAACGAGCTATTGCGGCGCAGTTCTGGTTCGGCCAATGGCGAGACAAATAAGCCTGAATCTGAAAAGTAAGGAGAGTAGGCGCATGCGTAGTCTACGCTTCACCGGCTTTATGCTGTTGGAATATCTTCGCTCAGGCCGCGTAGCGCTAGAGATCATTGCCACCATGGTGGTCTTCTTCGTCTTTTTGCGCCGGGTGGGCATCAGCATGAATGCGGAATACTTCTTCAGCGTGACGGGGGTGTATGCTCCTATTTTGACCCTGTACACCACAGCGGCATTTATTGGTTTAGGAGATCGCCCACAGGGCTATGTGCTGCTTGCGCACGGCATGAGTCGCACCAATTACCTGCTGGGTATTTTTGGCAGTGCCCTGAGCATTGTTGCCGGTTCCTATGGCATCCTGGCCTTGATGGCGGCACTCTTCAACCGCCCGCTCGACCTGACGATCTTTGGTTGGATGTTGGGTACCATACCTTTGCTCTTGAATGTTGCCCTGCTGGCCGCTTTGATGCTCATGCTCTCACCGCTGGTCTTTCCGAGTAGTTGGCGGCTGACAGTTCTGGGCCTGATCGCATTGGCCTTTTCGAGCAACTTCATTGGCGGGCCGATCTTTGAGTCCCTCCCGCCACTGGTGCGGGCGATCCTACGTGCGATACAGGCTGTCTTGGGCGGGCCATTAGTGCCGGCCTTCTACGGCTTTCAGCTTACGGTAACCCGTGACTACAGTTCGATGACGGCCGTGGCCAACATTCTGGCCCAGATCTCGTTGCTGATCGCGTTGTTGGGACTGGCGATCTACTCATTTTCGCGGCGCGACCTGATCTTTAGCGACGGGGCGCAGGGGTAGAGGGGCGTGTCGCGACGCGCCCCTCTACCCCTCAAGCTACGCCCGTAGCGGGGGTGTGGGGGCCTGCGGCCCCCACGAAAAAGAATATGTTGCTGGTGTGGTTGGCCGCTTCGCGGCCAACCACACCAGCAAAACGATGGGTTTGGGGCAAAATCCATAAAAATCCCTTCTATGGGACATAAAAACAGCGCAATGCTAGATAGTATCGCTTGGAGCAACTATGCCCAAGCGGATGCAAGATCTTCCAGAGGAATACCTCACCCATCAACGCGCTTTGGCCCGTGCCATTGGTGAGCGTTTGCGCCTACGCCGTACCATCCTCGATCTGACCCAAGAACACCTGCGGGCACGTTTGGAACTCGCCCACGTTTATGTTAGCCGTACCCAATACAGCCGGATTGAGAATGGTGATACCTTGCCCAGCGCCGATCAGTTGATCGCATTGCGCATGATTCTGGGGGTCAGTTTTGATTGGCTCCTCTTGGGCAGCGAGGATAGCGAGAAGCAACTGAGCAAACGCGGGTAGTGATCTGTGTTGCCTAGGGCTACGTCAAAGATCTGTACCCAGCCCGTAAACGGGCGGGCTACACGTCGCAAAACCCGCCTACGCGTAAGTGTTCACACTTGGGGTAAAGGATGTTGTCACGCTGAGCGAAGCGAAGCGTCCCGGTCGGGATTCCGAGCGAAGCGAGGAATGACAAACCAGCGGGCTGTGTAGGAGAAGTGTGAACAGTTACGCCTACGCGGGCTAACTCTAGGCCGCGTAGGCGGCCTTCGCCAAGTACTAGCCCGCCCGTTTACGGGCTGGGTGGGTACCCCCGGCGCTGCCTATAGGCGTGCAATTGTGCCTCAGCACTTGCCTGAAGATCGCGCAACTCATAGGCGCGCAACTCCTGCCAGAGTTCGGGTGTAAAGCGCACCATGCCAGTGGCGGGATCATATTCCAGAAAATGCTGCAGGATAAAGCGCTCCAGCGGATGCTTGATGATCAAGCGTCGCACAGCCTCTAGATCGGCCTGATCGGGTTGATGCAGTGGCCCATCGGACTCGATTAGGTGGCCATCACGCGCTTGTTGTTGGTAGAAGGCGCGGAACTCCTGGGCGATGCGGTCAATATGGGCTTCGCCACGCCGATCCACGTGCCGCAGCAGCACCAGCAGCAATACCGGCTTGTAGGAGCGCGTCATCTGGCGGCTGCGGGCAAAATCGAGGAACGCCTGCCGCCACTCGGCTCCGCTGCTAGGCAGCGCATCCAAGCCTAACTCGTGGCGAATGGTAGCAATACGGTCGCGGCGGAAGAAGTAGCGCTCGCGCTGCCCAACCAAGGGCGCACTATCTGGGGTGAGGCGACCGTTACGCACCCAATCCTGCACCGTATAGGGATCAACGCGCAACTCAAAGCCCAGGGTGTGCATCGAGATGAGATCATCCTGGGGCCGCAGCGTAGCTTCGTTCTGGCTCGCCAGATAGGTGGCGGGTGCGTCTTTAAGTTGGCCTGCGTGCAGCCGCGCTTGGGCCTCAAACTGCAAGAAGAAGTCCGCATCAACCCTGGGAGCCTCGGCATGTTCACAGACACCCAGGTTGTGTTGTTGCATCAGGGCAATCAGTTGGCCGCCATTGATCGTATCCACCCCGATCAGTGGCGATTCTTTGGCCTTCTGAAGCGCTTGGGGCGCGTAGTTACTGGTAGTGATAAACAGCCCGTGGCGGAACTTACCGCCCAATGCGCCAATGAAGCGATCAATATCGGGCCGCCCGATATTATTGCGGTGGCGTTTAACCTGCACCCCGGTGCGTACACGCACCAACCCTGATGGCGTGATCAGATCACCCTCGGCATCTATGCCGCCATCGCCACGTTGGCGCGTGACGGTAACGTGCTGCAAGCCGATATAGGGCAGCAGATCGCCCGCCAGTAGCTCGAAGGCATACGGCGAGAGCGCGAAGATATGCTCGCGCAACTGGTGCTGTAGATCGGGGTTGTGGGGTGGGTGGGGCATAGCGTAGATTATAGCACCGCCGGTGGCAAGAGATCGGGTGTTGCCATAGATATGCCAAAACACTATAATAGAACCTCACAAGGTAGTGAATACGATCCATCCGCCCGCACCGTCGCTGACCCCCACCACTACGCTACGAGGAAGTCGCATGGGCCTGATCAAACGAGTCGGTACGAAGGGGCTTGGTACGCCATCGGCAGACGATAGCACGCGCCAGATCCCTGCCGCAGAGAGTAGTGCCCGCGTTACCCCTCCCAGTGAGGAGGAGAGTACGCGCCGTATCCAGGGCCAGCCGACTGATGAGGGCACCAAGCAGATCCCGCCCGCCCCATCCCGCCCTGCCCCACCTACCCCAGCGGCAGCACCAGCAGCACCAGCGGCTGACATCCACATCCTCCCTACGGGGACGCTCCTCCAAGGGCGCTATCGGATTGAAGAACCTATCGGTGTAGGTGGCATGAGCGTGGTCTACCGTGGGCGTGATATGCGCTTTAAGGATGTGGCCCGCTACTGCGCCATCAAAGAGATGTCCCAGACGGCCCCCGATTCACATACTCGCGCCCTCAATCTGAAGAACTTTGAGCGCGAGGCGGGTCTGTTGGCGACCTTGCAACATCCTGCCATCCCCAAGGTCTATGATTTTTTTGAAGAGGATCGCCGTCTCTACTTGGTGCTTGAACTAGTGCCAGGGAAAGATCTTGAGGCCGTCTTGGAAGAGGTGGGCAAGCCGATCAGTGAGGCTCGCGTGGCCAAATGGGCCATCCAGATCTGTGATGTCCTCAGCTACTTGCATAAACATACCCCGGAACCGATTGTCTTCCGCGACATGAAGCCTTCTAACGTCATGGTGGTGGGGGAAGACCGCATTGTGCTGATTGACTTCGGTATTGCGCGTAACCTCAACCGTAGTGACCGTAAGGGCACGATGATCGGTACCGAAGGTTATTCGCCCCCCGAACAGTATCGTGGTGTAGCTGAACCCCAGGGCGATCTCTATGCCCTAGGGGCAACCATGCACCACCTGCTCACCAATACCGACCCGCGCCTTGAGACACCCTTTACCTTCCAGGAGCGCCCGATACGCCAGATCAGCCCCGATGTCTCGATTGACATGGAGATGATCGTGGTCAAGGCACTCGAATATGATATGGGCGCACGCTGGGAGAGTGCCGATGCGATGAAGCAGGCGCTTGTGGCTATTATTGGAGGGGCGGCAGTGGCGGGAGTAGCGGCACCGCCCTCGGCTCCTGCGGTGGCCAAAGGCACCCCGCAGACCGAACTGATCTGGAAGTTTACCTGCGAAGATGAGATCCGTTCCTCGCCCGCTGTCAATAGTGGCATGCTCTTTGTGGGTTGCTACGATACCAACCTGTATGCGCTCGATGCAGTGCGTGGTGAGTTCCGTTGGAAGTATGCCACCGATGGTGGCATCAACTCTTCACCGGCGGTGTGGCAGGATTATGTGATCGTTGGCTCCGAGGATGGGGCGCTCTATGCCTGTGATATGCGCCGAGGTTCGCTGCGTTGGACGTTCCGTACCGGCAAGCCAATCCGCTCTTCGCCGCGCATTGATGAGCGGGTGGTCTATATCGGCTCCGATGATCAGCATATCTATGCCGTAGATGCTGTTCGTGGCGCACCGATCTGGAAATACCGCACCTGGAACCCCATTCGTTCCTCCGCCGCCATTACCAGCCAGGTGATCTTTATTGGCGGTGATGATGGCCATGTCTACTGTCTTGATGTGCGCAATGGGGCTTTGAAGTGGAAACAACGCACCCAGCAACCCGTGCGTTCATCGCCTGTCTTCCATGAGGGGCTGGTCTTTGTCGGGTCACTCGATCAGAGTCTCTATGCCCTCGATGCCGAGGGCGGATGGCCGGCATGGCGCTTCCGCACCGGCCACTATATCAACTCCTCGCCCTTCGTCTTTGGCTCGCGGGTCTTTGTGGGTGGTATTGATGGCTTCATGTATGCTCTTGAGGCCAAAAATGGCCGTTTGGCATGGAAGTTTGAGGTTGGTAGCCAGATCACCTCTTCGCCGCGCGTCGAGAGTGGGCGGGTCTATTTTGGGGCAGTTGATGGGAATGTCTATTGCCTCGATGCTGGAGTAGGGACGCTGATCTGGAAGTATCCCACCAATGCAGCGGTTGTTTCAACCCCGGCCATTGCCGATGGGATTGTCTATGTGGGCAGCATGGATCATAGCATCTATGCCCTGAAAGGCTAGCTCATGGTGCATATACACCAGTCGCACAACCAGGAGGCGGATACCACCACGGATGCGGAGACGCCCACCCCAGCGTCACCTGAGGCGAAGCCGGATACCCCCACCACGGTACCTGATGCGGCTGTTTGGTGGGATAGTTCAGCCACTGATGCTGCACCCGCCCCACCACCGCCCGCTGCTCCGGTGGTTGCGGAAGAAGATACCCCCACCGCACCGATGAGTCTCTTCGAGATTGAGCAGGCTCGCCAGCGTCTGGCCAGTGTTGCGGCGCAGGTGGCGGCAGCTAATGATGCACCCGACAGTGGTGTTGAGGCTTCGACCGAACCACTCGATGCAACTCATCAGTTGGACATCAACCAGGCTCCGGCCCTGATCGCTCGCCGCTCTAGCCAGGGTCTGGCCGCAATGGCGGTGCGCGACATTGGCCGCGTGCGCGAGATGAACCAGGATAGTGTCTTTGCGATGATTACCACCCTCCCACGTGAGGGTACCGATCTTACGGTAGGACTCTTCATTGTTGCTGATGGTATGGGTGGCCATCAGGGTGGCGAACTGGCCAGCCGCCTCGCCGTGCGTACCATTGTGCATCAGGTGTTGAGCCAATTGGTACTGCCCGCGCTCGATGACAACATGAATGCCGCACTGCAACCGCTGATGATCTCGGCGGTGCAGGTCGCCAATCAGACCATCTGGGAGGCGGCGCAGAGCCTGGGCACCGATATGGGTACCACCTGTACCGCCGCGCTCTTGGTAGGCCACGCCCTCTATATTGCCCATGTCGGCGATTCACGCGCCTATCTCTTTGAGCCGGGGGGGCTACGCCAACTCACCAGCGACCACTCTACGGTTGGGCGGCTCATTCAGCTTGGGCAACTCGATCCCGCCGAAGCGCGAGAGCACCCGTTACGCAACCAACTCTATCGAACGGTAGGCCAACAACCCCAAGTTATGGTAGATTTTGTCTATCAACCGATTGGGGTGAGTTCGCATTTGCTCCTGTGTAGCGATGGTCTCTGGGGCTTGATTGATACCCCGATGCTCGAACAAGCCCTCAAACGTAGCCCGTGGCCGCAAGATACCTGCAACGAACTGATCGCCCTCGCCAATCTGGCCGGTGGCGACGATAATATCTCAGCCGTGGTGGTCTCGCTACCACTGGCGGAAAGGTGATCGCATGGCACCAGGTATCCAACTCCGCTCAACGCTGAGCCGTAGCCTGCTTCCCGACATTACCGAGGAGCAGTTGGTCTATGTGCTGCTTGAAGTGAGTGCCCATGGGGTTCCCACTAATATCTCTAAGTTACCCCTCAATCTGTGTTTGGTGATTGATCGTAGTTCCTCGATGCGTGGTGAACGGCTTCAGCAGGTGAAGGATGCTGCCAACCGCATCGTGGATATGCTCACTGATGATGACTACCTCTCGCTGGTCACGTTTAACGACCGTGCCGAGGTGGTTATTCCGGCACAGCGCCCCCAGCACCGCCCTGATCTCAAACGCATGATCAGCGGAATCGAGGCTGCGGGTGGTACCGAAATGGCCACCGGCATGGCGCTGGCACTGCAAGAGACCCAGCGCCCCCTGATGGGGCGTGGGGTGAGCCGGATTCTTTTGCTGACAGATGGACGTACTTATGGTGATGAGGGTCGCTGTGTCGAGATTGCGCGCCGCGCTCAGGGGCGAGGAGTGGGCTTAACCGCCTTGGGCATTGGGGGTGAGTGGAACGAAGATCTGCTCGAAACCATGTCAGCGCGTGAGAATAGCCGCACCCAGTACATCACCTCGGCAGCCGAGATTACCCAGATCTTCACCGACGAGGTCAAGCGGATGCACTCCGTCTTTGCGCAGGATCTGCAACTGCGTGCCGAGGTACGTCCGGGGGGCATGTTGCGCTCATTAGATCGCGTGCGCCCCTTTATTGCCACGGTGCCGATTGTCGAAGAGAAGGATCTGCTCTGGACTTCCAGTCTGGGCGATTGGCCCGGAACCGACCCGCAAGCCTTTCTGCTCGAAGTAGTTGTTCCACCCCTCCCCGCAGGCGATCATCCCTTGGTGCGCCTGACATTGCGCTATAGCCTCCCCGGTGCCAACCTGATGAACCAAGAGGGCAACCTAGTCTTACGCATCGGCGTGCGCCCCAGTGCCAACATCAGCTACGAGGTTGATGCGACTGTGCGCCACTGGCTAGAGCGCCTCGTCGCCTACCGGCTCCAAGCCGGAGCGTGGCAGGATGTCGAAGCTGGACGGATCGAAGAAGCCACGCGTCGCCTCCAGATGGCCGGAACGCGGCTCTTCGAGGCGGGGCAGATTGATCTGGCCCGGACTGTGCAGGAGGAGGCCACGCGCCTCAGCCGCTCTGGGCAGACCAGTGCCGAGGGGCGTAAGCGGATCAAGTATGGCACGCGGGGTCTCATGCAGGGTGAGGGGATGCAGGAGCGTGAAGTCTAAGCCGTGAGGGAGAGGCGATGATACGCTGTCGCAACTGTCAAGCCAATCAGATGAATGGGGCGATCTTCTGCTCGGAATGTGGCGAATCGCTCTTGAATGTCCGTCCCGCCCGTGAGACGACTGCTTCGTTGAACCAGCAGAGTAGTGATATGCCGGTGGTGGTGGAAGATGTGCCCGAAGAGACGACCCCGGCTCCGCTCCTCGCCCTCAACACGATCAGCCTGGTGGTGATCAATAGTGGGCGGCGGATTAACCTCGAAGCGGGCGAAGAATTGCTCGTGGGGCGCAAAGATAACCAGCGTGGTATCTTCCCCGATGTGGATCTGGGCCTTGATGGTGGCTATGATGCCGGGGTCTCGCGTCGTCATGCGATCATTACCCCCGATCATGGAGCCTACTTGTTAGAGGATCTGTCGAGTGCCAATGGCACCTTTATCAATGGGCGGCGAATTGCGCCCCAGTCGCCAACTCCGATCCAGCATGGTGATGAGTTGCGCTTTGGGACGCTCATTCTGCGCTTTGAACTGAACTAACCAGACAAGGAGTTGGGTGTGGCCAAGACCGTTATTCTACATCTGAGTGGCGAGGACCCGGTGCTGGCTGAGATTGATCAGGAACCCCAGCCCAGCGATCAGTTTCTCAAAGTGACCAATATGCGCAAGCGCGATGGTAAGCCGGTGAGTTACCTTGCGGCTGGCGTGCAGTCGGTTCTCTATCCCTGGCATCGCATTACCTTCTTGGAGATTATGCCCAGCGAAGAGGAGCGCAGCCAGGTGGTGGACTTCTTCCGTTCATAGGAGGGAAGGACTATGCTCGACATGGAACACCTCACACCGCGCCAGTTGTTGGCTGCCGAGCGCATCCAGGAGGATGAGGGCTTTGCAGGTGGGCTGGCTGATGATGCGGCGGCGCGTGTAATCCGCTGGGCGGGTGAAGTCGCAGTACGCAGTGCCGTTCCAGAGGTGAGCGATGACCTGCTTGATGCGACGTTGAGCGCATTGCGACAGGCGGCGCGCCAAGCGGCCCGCCAAGCCCATACCGGGCAGGATGTGCTGGCGCTGGCCCAAGCGGCATTTGCCACCCTAGCTCCAGCACTCCCCAGCCCAGCACCTGCCACCCTGAGCCAACCCCTGGAAGCTGTGGTAGCCCTGGCATCAGAGCCAGCCCCCGTGCCTCCCGCCGCCCCCGTCGTTCCCCCCAACCGCCCACGGGTCGCATTGGGTGTGCGTCAGATCTCCCTGACTACCCACCGGGTCTATTGAGATAGGCAAAGGTACCATGTCCTCTCGTCGTTCGCCACAAAGCACTGCTAAAAACATTCTGGGTACGCTGATCGTTGTCATCATTTTAGGGATCGGGTATCTCTTTGAGCAGGGGCTGCTTGATCTCAGCCGCTTCGGGCTTGAGTCTTCCGCGCCGCCCGTTGCCAGCAACCATCAGGCCATCGAGGTCTTCTTCACCACACCCAGCCTGATCTACCCTGATGTGCCCAAAAATCGCCTTCCACCGCCCCATGAGCAGGCGATCATTGCCGATATTGATGCCGCCACGCGCAGTATTGATATGGTCACGTTTGAGTTCAATCTGAGTAGCATATCGCAGGCGCTTGTACGGGCCAAACAGCGCGGGGTGGAGGTGCGCTTGGCCCTGGATCGCGAAGAACTCGAAGATCCCGTTATGGCCAAATGGGCCGGTGTGGTGGAAGATGCCGGGATTCCGATCAGTTGGCAGGAGAGCGACGCCTTTCTTCATAGCAAGTTCATCATTATTGACGAACAGGTTGTGTGGATGGGTTCGTGGAACACAACCATCAACGACACCTATCGCAACAATAACAACCTGTTGCGGATCACCATTCCCGAACTGGTAGCCAATTACCAAACCGAGTTTGAGCAGATGATGGCGGGGCGTTTCAGCACCAGTAAGCAGAAGTCTACCCCCAATCCAGTAATTCGCTATGGGAATGGGCAGATCGAGAACTACTTTTCGCCCAAGGAGAAACCGCGCCAGCGCATTGTCGAGTACATCAGTCAGGCGCGCGAGCGGATTGACTTCCTGGCCTTCTCCTACACCAGTGATGATATTGCCCAGGCCATGATCGAGCGCCACAACGCAGGCGTGGTAGTGCGCGGGGTGTTCGAGAAGCGCAATGCACAAGGGATCGGCAGTGAATACCCGATCCTGCTCGATGCCGGGGTTGATGTGTTGAGTGACGGCAACTGCTACACGATGCACCACAAGGTGATCATTATTGATCGCCGTATTGTGATCACCGGCTCGTACAACTTTACCGGGCGTGCCGAGGATCTGAATGACGAGAACCTGCTGATCATTGATGATCCGCAGCTTGCCGAGTTGTACATGCAGGAGTTCGAGCGCGTCTTTGGGCAAGCAGAACGCCCGACTCAGTGTGGGTAGGTCCCGAAGATCTGTTTTGGTGGTGTTTGGCGGCGCAGCCGCCAAACACCACCAAATTTCTTACTCCCCCACAACCCGCGAATGCAGCCCACTGGTGGTGAGGAAGATCCGCGTCTGGGGGGCCACGTCTCTGGGCATGGTGCGCAGATCATCGGCCAGCCGGTTGAGGTCGCTCATGGTGCGCAGGGTGTACCAAGGCGGAAGTTGCTCCACCCGTAGCCCATGGGTGGCAGCGGCAATACACAGATCATCGGGGGCCGCGCCGCTTAATGGGAGGTTGCGCAGCAAGGCCGGGTGGGGGCTGCGTAACCCGATCAGGTACCAGTCCCCCTGCTCACCCGATCCGATCACCAAGTCAACCCCGCTCTGAAGGTGGGTTACGGTATCGCGCAAGCGCCAGAGCGGCAGGTGCGGCATGTCGCCCCCAAAGAGAAGCACCGGCCCCGTATTGAGGGCCAGTGCTACTTGTTGGGCTAACGTGGCTTGGTTCATGTTGGGGATGTTGGAGATACCGACCTCCCCGGAGTAGCGACTATATTCGGGGAGGAGTGACTCTTGGTGCGCAAGTAGGTTGATTGTCGCATGACTGATGTGGGTTGCTAGAGTAATACTGTCATCTAAAAACGCGGTGTAGAGATCAATCGCCTGCGTTTGCATCCGCTTGGCGATCTCGGTCGAAATAGGGCGAACCGTCGGATCATGGGCAAGGGTAATAAGGAGGTGTGTCATAGCCTCATGGGTCGGCGGCCGTCCAAAGACGCCCGACGAATTAGTTCGTATCTCGGATCACTACAATATTCCAATTTTCACAACAACAATTTATTGGTGTGGACTATTCCCATTACCTCATAACACTCTACAGCACATCATAGCACGTTCTACCACCAGATGTGCAAGCGTCTGGTGATTTTTTACCCCACGCAAATATATTCCCTACAATACACTATTTAAGATAAAGCATCACCTTACAGTATCCCAATGGTTCAGCGTGCTCATTGATAGCGTGTATCAATACATACACGGTTTCGCATACATTCAGTAATGCAAGTGTAAGCTATCTGTTTCACATGTTGGTTACATTTGTGTTGCATATATGTACATTTTTTATCCTCTATGACATTTTTCTACCAAATTATCATACAATTATCAGGTTTCAGAAGTATCCCATACCGTATAAAAGTGCATTGACTTGACATAATTCAGACAGTGTGCTATACTTAAATGTATCTGAAAGCGTGCCTTGTGTGGCGCTTTTTGTGTTTCTAACATAGAGTAAGAATGTTTGACGTGATTACGCACACGCTGATATAGATTACGTGTAATCTTTCTCCCAAATGGGTGTTAAATATGCTTTATATTATATATAGAAAGACTGATAAGTTGTGAAGGTGTCAATAGTGTACAGTTATTGTAGTTGACGGGTTGAATAACTTATCAAGAACGTGCGAATAAGCACCTATTCCCGTTATATAGTAGAAAATGAAAATTCTGCTAAATATGGCAGAATTGCGAAAGTGCTAGGGTTTTCTTACTTTCGGCCTTAGTAACTCGCAAGGTGTGTGTGTGATGAAAGCGACATTGCACACATACAAAACCTTTTTTTTGACGTTATTTGACAACTTTTGAAGATTATAGGTAAAAATGAGGTGATGAAACATGGCTTGCCCACGGTAT
>NZ_GL501404.1:2069859-2071178 GCF_000152145.1 Oscillochloris trichoides DG-6 | reverse complement strand
CTTAGGGTCAATCACACATTTTTCATCTACTCTACTTACCCACGGCAACCCATTAAGTAAAGCAATGTTACTCTTACCCGCCCAACGTTCCATTGTTGTAGATACATTGTTAGCATTGCGCAGATACTCTTCAGTGTAAGCCGCTTGAACCAGTGCAACAAGGTCTAGCTCTCTCTCATAGTTTGTGTAGAGCAATTCCTTACCAGCGTTGAAAAATCTAGCAGCATCTAAGCACGCCTTATCAAGCTCCGGGAAAACGATGTGTAGCCCATTGTAGAGAAATTTCCTAATGCGTTCATCAGTAATGGTGTCAGGTAGAACCCAAAGCATACGGTATCGGTGTGCATCTGGTGCATGACTGAATGAGGCATACACCGCACTAGGTTCTAACGCATACCGCTTACATCGCGCTAACGCATCTTCAACACGTAAACCGTGATCAATGTCTATAGCCACAATATCCGATGATACCCAATTCTTATTCTTGCGACGGCCATTGTAAACACCACACGAGAAACCATACCCTTCAAGAACATTTTCCATCAGTTCTTCAATTGTGCTTGACTGAATGTGTATCGGATCATCTAAACGTAGCGTAATTTCCGCATACTTGCCGTCTGGTTTACTCATGTATGCGACGCTATCCGTAGTGAGCTTAATTGTTCTCATCTGTTTGCTCCAATGTTGCTAAAAACTTCTTATATTCAGCGTTCAATAGACGTGCGAACCCATCATATTCAGGTTGACGAAATTTCAATACCGTAGGGATACTGAATGAACCAGTTTCAGTAATGAAAATCGTAAAGCCGACAGCCCCATAGTCAACCAACACGCGGTAGCCAACGCCGCGTTGTGAAGGTTCAATCTTCTTGATTACAAAATCAGCTTCCATTATCACCCTCGTTCAGTAATTGCATCTGCGCTTCACTCCAAGCCCTCTTAGCCTTACGTGCCAAATGAGCAAAAACATCACTATCGGAAAACCATACTTGCTTCGGCAGTGTCGCTTTTCTACCGTTTTCGACAACGTATACAACAAATGTCATATCATAATACTGAAACTTGACAACATCACCACGAACGTCAACTAATGTAAAGTCACTCTCCATTGTTTACCTCGTTTCTGTTTAATTTTTAACTGTTTACCCCATCGTTCTCTTCATTCTTCCATTTTGCAATTAACCGATATAGCGTTCGTGCGGTTGGAACGTATCGTTTATCAATACCGTGCTGCGTTGCGTATTCCACCAGTTCGCTATGAATTTGCCAAACTACAACCCCGCTTTGCCACCTTGCTTTTACATATTCGTCAAACTGCG
>NZ_GL501404.1:1825395-2068913 GCF_000152145.1 Oscillochloris trichoides DG-6 | reverse complement strand
GAAGGGTAAGCACAATGCTAACAATAACTGATAACGCCTTGCAAGGTTCGTTGACCAGCATCAAAGAGATTAGAGCAATGCTTACCCATGCTACCGCGCTTCTGGGTGATGCTAGGCTCTATGTGCGTGGTGTCTTGACTGATACATCTGGTTCGTTGCTATTCTCTCAAAACAAGTGGACTAGGGTTGATAGTATCGGCTATAAGTATCTTGTGATAGATGGGGTATCCTATGAGCCTGATACGCCTCTTGAAGTCTGTATACGTGGTAGTGACTGATAACCTTTGCTAACCAGCGCCACATACCCTACAGAACCCTTCACACGCCATTGTGAGGGGTTTTTGTTACCCATACCGCCTAACGTCTGGCAGCGTATCACCAGACACGTATACCACATGTATTTTCATGTGTCCTACAAACATGTGCTATAAGCCATTGTACGCCACTGTGCGCTTCTCAACACTGCTACCCTATCACAGCATGCCAGTGTGCCTATGATGCGTACAGTGGCGTATAGTGCGTCTGGTGGCATTCTAGCAAGTGGTACACATACACCCATACTGTTCGGTGTCCTACGCAGCATAATCAAGTGGGTACTTACGTGTCTACCCGTGGTGACACACGATATATACATGTGTTTTTAATAATGAATACACCAAAGGGTAGGGGTATGGAAAATCCGTACTAATAACACACATTTTCTGGTTACACAGATATTGATGAAAATAAAAACGAAATGGAAAAGTAAAATGTTCTTATATCAACGCACACAAACAGAAAACGAACCAGATGCTATCAAAAACCTTGCATCTGAACCTTCAACATTCATAGATTGGGGGGTTGTAGGCAGTATTCTCGCATTTATTACACTGGTATGGGTAGGTGCGATTGCTTATGCTGGGTATAAATGTGAACAAAACTACAATACTACGTGTCTTTCGCAAGACATAATTGCATATTCACTACCAACTATGGTGATTATCAGTCTGATTAGTTGGGGTTTTACTTCATTCATTGCGAATTATCACAAAGCACACAAGGAACGGTTAGCAAACGCATTATACCAACACTATGACTACAATAACGCACAGCAATTGCAGCATATTTTGACAGAAAAGGTAGCCTATCGTATCGCTGAAAGCCTAGCTACCGCGCAGTTAGATACGTTATCTACAACGAATAGCCATACGAATAGCGCAGTAAAGGATACACCGATTATACCAGATACAAAAGATCCTTTATCTACAGCGAAAATAGCCATTGAGGATATTTTTAACTTCAAAGAGGATTAACATGCAAAAACACACGTATAACCTTATCCTTGGTGTCAATCAAGATAGTGAACCTATCATTTGGCACTGGGACAATGAAAACGCCTTAGCTATTATTGGTAAAGGTGGCTCAGGTAAAACAACCAATAGTGCATATTGGTTATCTCAATGGGCGTGTCAAGGTGTACGGTTACTTATGGCAGATCCGCACATGAATAACCGTCAAAGCCTTTACGTTGCTACTGAGCATTTGCACGATGCGTTGGTAGAGCCGTGTGCGTGTGATTATGGCGATATTACGCGGTATATCGAACTATTCCACCAGATAGGCTACGAACGCCTAAACAACACTGGTGATCACTATCCGCTAGTATTCGTGATTGATGAATTTACTTCGTATTTGCTCAATAGTTCAGATACAAAAGCATCGGCACTAAAGTTATTAGATAGTGTGAACCAGTATCGCAAAGTAGGGTTACGGTTAATGCTCATTGGTCAAAGTTGGGGGCAAGCAATCAGAGTAGCGTCGCAATTGAGGGATAGTATTAGTAGCGCAGTGGTATTAAAATCATCAAAGAATGATGCTGCAAAGTTTTGTGCGTTTGATACAACGGCAAAAGAAGCTAATTTACTACCAATCGGACGTGGGTTTTATCAAGATGAAATGATATGGATACCAAAACTAACGGGAACTGGTAAATTAGTAGCACAGAAACGAGTAAAAGCATTTATGAAAACAGATACATTACATAGAAATGAGATTTACTTACATGATATGGGAACATAATACACAAATTGATGAAAACCGATGTGGTATTTATTATTTACGCAACACGAAAACAGGTAAGATATACATAGGTTCAACAACACGCAGCTTCAAACAACGTTGGTTGGAGCATGTCACACGATTAGCAGACGGCACACACCATAATAAAGAGATGCTACGGGATTTTCAGCAAGGGTATCTCTTATGCGCTGGTGTTTTGTGCATTTTGAATACACCAGACTTGATTAAACGTGTTGAACGCACCTTGATAACGCATTATAACGACATGGGAGCGCCATTATACAATGTTTTGGGCGTATCCCTACCGTTCGACTACTACGCAAAGAGAAAATAAGTATGCAAAATGGATATATTTACATTATCAAAGAGATAAACGAAGATTACTATAAAATCGGTCTAACAAAAGATGAACCAATGAAGCGCCTCAAACAGTTACAAACAGGTAACGTAAGAACGCTAAAGTTAGTTGCATACTTTTATGTGAAGAATACACGCAAGGTAGAGAGTTTTCTACATGCGTTTTTAGGTGTATATCACGTTAGAGGTGAATGGTTTAGTATTCCTGAGTACGAGGTATCGAACCTCATTCGTTTTATTGAAAAATCATTAGCACAATGGCAAGGGGTAACACTATGAAAAGCACAGTACAAAGCATTTTTCTATGGCTACGCAAGAAACTTACAATGGGTAAGTCTGTTTTACTCGCATCTGGTCTAACTTCTAGTTCGTTTGTTGGGGTATGGATGTATAACAGTATGCCAGACGGTATGCCAAAGTTTCTAGGTTTGATTATCGCACTCGTTTCAGCAATCGTTTTGGATGCAATCATAACATATACCGCGTTCAGTAAGAACCAAGGGTTGTGGAACTGGTTGACGGTAGGAACGGCTCTAGCTGGTGGTATCCTTGTTACCGTTGATCTGTTCGGTAGCTACCACTGGCACGCTCTACACGTCGTCTTTATTCTCATGGGCTTTCTGTTCAGCCGATTGATTGCCAGTGAGCATACAGGTACAAACCTTATTGCCTTTGATACGCAAGAACAGAAAGACAAACTGATTAGTAAGCTCTTAGGTATGGGTATGAATAACACACAGATTTTTGATGTTGTTGGAGGGGATCGTACACGAACATGGGCGCGTATTAACGAGTTACGCAGTGAGATGGAATAATCATTTTACCTGATTACAAAGCCATAATACACGTTTCATACGCATACCATACGCGCCCATACGTTTGACAGACAGACGCCATACAGAAGCCATACGAGAGGAATACAACCCAATGAATGACACAGACGTAGAGCAACTAAAGACAGAAGTGGAAAAACTACGGTACGAACTAGAAAAAGCACATCTTGAAAAAGAAGTGCAAAGACTGAATTTTGAGCTAGAGAATATGAAACGACGTAACGAGGGATTACAGCAAGAAAGTTTAACACTCAAAAGGGATCTGAATGTAATGAAATTTGTACCAACGAAAGAATACTTGAAAACCCCAATGGTTTGACAGACTGTGATTTTGTGGTATAATGTTGGTAGGTTTTGTGTGTCTACTCAATGCACACAAAAGCCCCTCGTTAGTGCGGCTAACACTAACGAGGGAGAGGGCTACATGGGTGTATCACATAGCCCGACACTATTGTAACCGATTTTTTGTAAACAGTTACAATCTGTGTGAGACACCTATGGAAAGCCTGCTAACCAGCGGGTATTTTGCGTTGTGGGTGTATCACAATGAATACAAACAGTAGAGTAATCGTATTGAACGTAGCCGCTTTAGTGCGGTTTTTCTATTTCTACAAAGAGAGAGGGGGTGATTATGTATGACTGAAAAGCAAAATGAAAGTTTTAAGCGTTTTATTAAGATTTTGATTGAAAAAGGAATTGTGAAAGTTACTAACGAACCTGTTACTAGCAAGTAATCACAAGGAAGGGATACACCCACATGACCCGCGTAGCAATCTATACCCGCGTAAGCACTGAAGATCAATCGGATAACGGCACAAGTCTAACAACGCAGTTAAGATTTTGCCGTCAATACTGCGAACAGCACGGATTGAACGTAGTAGCTGAATATGAAGAGGCGTATTCAGGATATGAAGTAGAACGCCCAATACTCAATAAGCTGAAAGACGCTGCCAGACAAGGCAAGTTTGATGCAATCGTGGTGTATGATATAGACCGCTTTGCGCGTGGTGTACAAACATTCTACGGTATTTTGCCCCCAATTACTCATAAAGTATCTACGCTCTATGTAGTCACTGGTGGTAAGGTTATTGACCTTCATAGTGTGGGTATTGAGCATATCATAGGTTTTTGGGCAGGGGGGCATGAACGAGAGAAGATTAGGGAGCGTTGTATGCGTGGTAAGCGTCAAGCCATTGAAGAGGAAAATCGTGTACTCATGACAGGTAACAGAACATACGGTTATTGCAGTAATGGGGCAAAGAAGCCTGATGCAATGATCAATCCTGCTACCATATCCGACATACCCAGCCTAGAAACTGAACCAGACGTGGTGCGATGGATATTTGAACAGTATGCGTATCATCGCATTGGAACTACAGATATAGCGCACACGTTGAATAGTTATGGTATACGTCGTGTAACTGGTAAGGTATGGAATAATACCATTGTGAACGCTCTACTCAATAACCCCATGTATAAGGGGCATGTTATCCGCTACAAGTATCAAAAAAAACCAGATAGCAAGAAAATAATCACAGCACCAGAAGCATGGGTAGTATTCGATAGACCAGATCTTGCAATCGTTTCAGAAGAGGTTTATGAGAAAGCTCAACAACGATTATCTATGGGGCGTGGTAAGTTAGCATCTAGTGGTAAAGCGTACATGATGCGTAGTAGGCTTAAATGTATACATGGTAGAGCGTATGCTGGTGCTATCACGAAACATGCACACAGGTATTATAAACTCAATGGGGGTATATTTAGGACAAAGTGTAGTTGTAAGACGTGTATACGATCTGAAACTGTAGATACAATCGTGTGGAATTGGGTAACTGAACTACTAACCGATACCGAACGGGTATTACGTGCCTATAACGAAGTGCAAGCCGAACAGATAGCAGAAAATACCGATCTTGCCCAACGGGTACATGACTTCGACAAGGCAATTCAAGAGGCTGAAAGCGAACTGACATACCTTGTTGAAGAGGCTAGGGAGTATAAGGATAATAAGCGGTTGAGAGAACAGTATAGGGAGCTTATCAGACGGCAAAATGACAAACTTGACGCACTTGTAACTGAACGCAGTAACCTAGCCCTATCACTAGAGAACAGCATCATATCAGACGAACAGATAGTTGAAACGGTTCACTACTTCCAACGCCTAACCATTGACTATGAGGCGCTTCAAGCAATGCCAGATGAGGAACGGCAAGTATTACTTGACGCGCTTGACATTCAGTGTGTGCTAGAGTTAGATCATTCGGCTCTTCATATACACTGGTTAGGGCGTTGTGATCCCGTTGTGGTGAAAATCGGAGAACTACAATGTCTCTGAGCAACATGATGCGTATTATAGAGGGGAGGTGGCACCAGAACAAGGCTTTGTGAAAAAACTGTTATGATAGAGGTCTGTGCATCACAGGTGACATAAAGAGATCGCTACTCTCTGTTGCCTGAGCTTTACTTGGTGTAAAGCAGCGCAAACGTATACTGGCCGTATTGGCTACGCGTATGTCTGTTCTTACCTACGTAGTCCTTCGACCATCACACTAACCGAGGAGATTGAGGAGATCCTGATGACAAGCGACCAGATCACGCTTGACGGCAACGAAGCCGTTGCCAAAGTGGCTTATATGCTCAGTGAGGTTGTTGCGATTTACCCGATTACCCCGTCCACGCCGATGGGTGAGTCGTCTGATGCTTTTGCCGCTGAAGGCAAAACCAACCTCTGGGGTACAGTACCTACCGTGTACGAGATGCAGTCTGAAGGCGGCGCTGCCGGCGCACTCCACGGTGCAATGCAGACTGGTGCGCTCACTACGACGTTCACCGCTTCCCAGGGTCTGCTCTTGATGATTCCCAATATGTATAAGATCGCTGGTGAATTGACACCCACGGTCTTCCATATTGCGGCGCGTGCCTTGGCCGCCCAGGGGCTATCAATCTTCGGCGATCAGTCCGATGTGATGTCGGTACGCTCGACAGGCTTTGCCCTGTTGGCGTCGGGTTCGGTGCAAGAGGCCCACGATCTGGCCATGATTGCCCATGCTGCGACGCTGGAGAGCCGTGTGCCCTTCCTGCACTTCTTCGATGGCTACCGCACCTCGCACGAGGTCAATAAAATTAGCGAGTTGAGCCACGAGACGATGCGGGCCATGATTGATGACGAGTTGGTGTATGCGCATCGCTCGCGGGCCTTGAACCCGGATCGCCCGGTGTTGCGCGGTACCTCGCAGAACCCGGATGTCTACTTCCAGGGCCGCGAGAGTGTCAACCCCTTCTACATCGCCTGCCCCGGTATCGTCCAGAAGGTGATGGATCGCTTCGCGGGCCTCACTGGACGCCAGTATCGCCTCTTCGACTATACCGGCGCTGCTGATGCCGAGCGTGTGATTGTGATCATGGGTTCGGGTGGTGAGGCAGTTGAGGAGACGGTCAAGTACCTGGCCGAGCGCGGCGAGAAGGTGGGTGTCATCCGCGTGCGCCTCTATCGCCCCTTCGCCAGCGAGATCTTCGTGGCGGCGTTGCCCAAGACGGTACGCGCCGTGGCGGTGCTCGACCGCACCAAGGAGCCGGGCAGCGCCGGTGAGCCGCTCTTCCTCGATGTGGTCTCGGCAATCACGGAAAGCCCGCTCAACCCGACGGTCATCGGTGGCCGCTATGGTCTCTCCTCCAAGGAGTTCACTCCGGCCATGATCAAGGCCGTGTTTGATGAACTGACCAAGGATCAGCCCAAGCCACGCTTCACCATTGGTATCAATGATGATGTGACCAACCTCAGCTTGGAGTACGATCCGAACTTCAGCATTGAGGCGAAAGAGACGGTGCGCTGTGTCTTCTGGGGTCTGGGTGCTGATGGTACGGTGGGTGCCAATAAGAGCAGCATCAAGATCATCGGCGAGGAGACGCCCAACTATGCCCAGGGCTACTTCGTCTATGACTCGAAGAAGTCGGGTTCGATTACGACCTCGCACCTGCGCTTTGGCCCGCATCCCATCCGCGCTCCCTACCTGATCGGGCGCGGTCAGGCCGACTTCGTCGCCTGTCACCAGTTTGCGTTCTTGGAGCGCGTGGATGTGCTCTCCTTCTCGCGCCCTGGCAGTATCTTCTTGCTCAATAGCCCCTACGGCCCGGACAAGATCTGGGATAACATCCCGGTCGAGTTGCGCCAGGGCATTCGGGCCAAGAACCTGCGCTTCTATGTGATTGATGCGACTGCCGTGGCGCGTGCTACGGGTATGGGTAGCCGCATCAATACGGTGATGCAGACCTGCTTCTTTGCCATCAGTGGCGTTCTCCCGCGTGAGGAGGCGATTGCGGCGATTAAGGAGAGCATCAAGAAGACCTATGGCCGCCGGGGTGAAGAGGTGGTGGCGCGTAACTTCCAGGCGGTTGATCAGACACTGGCCAATCTCTACGAAGTGACGATCCCCGAGTCCGATGCGCCTGAGTATGCCTACCACATGCTGCCCCCGATGACCCCCAATGCGCCTGCGTTTGTCAAGGATGTTTTGGGGATGATTACCGCTGGGCGTGGTGATGATCTGCCGGTGAGCAAGATGCCTTTCGATGGCACCTACCCCACCGCCACTACCCAGTGGGAGAAGCGCAATCTGGCACTGGAGATCCCAGTTTGGGACGAGAAGATCTGTATCCAGTGCGGTAAGTGCGCCTTTGTCTGTCCGCACGCTGTCATTCGCAGCAAGGTCTACCAGCCGGATGCACTTGCGGGTGCCCCCGACACGTTCAAGAGCGTTGATGCGCGCTTCAAGGAACTGCCCGGCCAGCGCTACACCCTCCAGGTCAGCCCCGAAGACTGCACCGGTTGTGCGCTGTGTGTCGAGGTCTGCCCAGTGAAGGACAAGACCCAGGCCGGGCGCAAGGCGCTCAATATGGAGGCGCAGCCCCCGCTGCGGGCCAGCGAGAGTGCCAACTGGGACTTCTTCCTCACCTTGCCAGAGGTGGATCGCACCCAGATCAGCTTCAACTCGATCAAGAACTCGCAGTTGCTCCAGCCGCTCTTCGAGTTCTCCGGTGCTTGTGCCGGTTGTGGTGAGACCCCCTATGTCAAACTGGTCAGCCAGCTCTATGGCGACCGGGCGGTGATTGCGAATGCCACCGGCTGTTCCTCAATCTATGGTGGCAACCTGCCCACCACGCCGTGGGCGGTGAATGCCGACGGGCGCGGGCCGACCTGGTCGAACTCGCTCTTTGAGGACAATGCCGAGTTCGGTTTGGGTATGCGCCTGAGCATTGACAAGCAGAACGAGTTTGCACTCGAACTGCTGCCCATGTTGGCTGAGATCGTCGGCAGCGATCTGGTGGATGCGATCATCGCCGCCGACCAGAGCAGCGAGGCCGGGATTGCGGCCCAGCGCGAGCGGGTGACCCTGCTCAAGCAGCGCCTCAGCGCCGTGACCGATGGCCCCATGCTCAATCGGGCTAAGGATCTGCTGGCGATTGCCGATGTGCTCGTCAAGCGCAGCGTCTGGATCATGGGTGGTGACGGCTGGGCCTACGACATTGGTTACGGTGGTCTCGACCACGTGCTGGCGTCGCAGCGCAACGTCAACCTGCTCGTGCTGGATACCGAGGTCTATTCCAACACGGGTGGACAGGCCAGCAAGAGCACCCCGCGTGCGGCAGTGGCCAAGTTTGCCGCCAAGGGTAAGGTGACTCCCAAGAAGGATCTGGGCCTGATCGCCATGTCCTACGGTAGCGTCTATGTGGCCCGCATTGCGATGGGCTACGACGACGTGCAGACGCTGAAGGCCATCCAGGAGGCCGAGGCGTATGATGGGGTCTCGCTGATCATCGCCTACAGCCACTGTATCGCCCACGGCATTGATATGCGCAAGGGCTTGGAGCAGCAGAAGTTGGCGGTGCAGAGCGGTATGTGGACACTCTACCGCTACAACCCGGATCTGGCACTGGAGGGCAAGCACCCGCTGATCATCGACTCCAAGCCACCGACGATCAGCCCGTCGCAGTACATCGCCGGTGAGGGGCGCTTCCAGATGCTCTTCCACAGCGACCGGGCACGCGCCGAGGAACTGATGGCCAAGACGGCGGATCTGAACAAGGCACAGTACGCCCACTTGGAGACGCTCGCCAAGAACGACTAGGGCAGGGTGACGGTGTTGGGGCTATGCCCCAAACCCCAATTTTTGTTGGGTGTTGGCGGCTTCGCCGCCAACACCCAACAAAAAAAGATCTTCGGGGGCGGCTTGCCGCCCCCGAACCCCCACAAACCACAACCTGAAAGGAATCAATGATGATCGACCTGAGCACAAGCTACCTGGGCCTGTCGCTAAAAACGCCGATTGTCGCGGCTGCGTCGCCCCTGTCCCACCACCCGGATGTGGTTCAGCGTTTAGAGGAAGCGGGCGTGTCGGCTGTGGTGATGTATTCGCTCTTCGAGGAGCAGATTATCCGTACCAGTTTGGAATTGGACTATCTGCTGACCCATGGGTCGGAGAGTTTTGCCGAAGCCCTCAACTATCTGCCCGACCACGGCAAGTATAGTGTTGGCCCTGAGCGCTATATCGAGCAGATCCACGAACTGAAGCGCAAAGTCACCATCCCGGTGATTGGCAGCCTTAACGGGATCTCGCCGGGGGGCTGGATTCACTACGCTCGCCTGATCGAAGAGGCCGGGGCGGATGGGCTGGAACTGAATATCTACAACATCCCGACTGATCCCAAGATCAGTGGCGCGGATCTGGAGCAGGGCTATGTGGATCTGGTGCGCAACATTCGCGCCGAGATCCAGATTCCGCTGGCGGTGAAGCTCAGCCCCTATTTCAGCTCACTCCCCAACCTGGCGTGGCGGCTCATGGAGGCAGGTGCGCAGTCGTTGGTGCTCTTCAACCGCTTCTACCAGCCCGATTTTGACATGGAGAAGCTCGAAGTTGTGCCCAACCTCCAGTTGAGTAATTCGAGTGAATTGCGCGTACCATTGCGCTGGGTGGCATTGCTTTACGGGCGCGTGCCGGTTGATCTGGCGGTTACTAGCGGTGTGCATACGGCGGAGGACGTGCTGAAGGCGGTGATGGCCGGGGCTAAGGTGACGATGCTTGCTTCTGCCCTACTCAAGACCAACACCCCCGATGCCTACGTGCGCCAGTTGATCAGCAACCTGCAAGCCTGGATGACCGAGCGTGAGTATGAGTCGATCACTCAGATGCAGGGCAGTATGGCCCAGCGGGCGGTTGCCCAGCCGGGTGCCTACGAGCGCGCCAACTATATGAAGGTGCTCAACTCCTATCCCGATACTGGCCCGGTGATTCCCGATATTACGCTTCAGGCGGGGATGCTCTACCCGGTGGATTAGGGTCGAAGCAGAGCCTGGGGCAAAGGGTTTGGGGCGCAGCCCCAAACCCTTTTTTTGGTGGTATAGATCGTACAGCTATTGTATGATACGTCATCCCCCATCTTCTATTATAATTGCCCCACAGAAGCCAGAACCGAGAGCAAACGGGGAAGGAGCGAGGCATGGCGAGCAGTTCACATGCCGAGATGGAACCCGGTGAGATCCTGAGTGCGGCGGGGGCCGAGCGGTTTCGTCGGTTGCTGCGGAGTGGGGTGTTGCTGCGCTGCGCGGATCGCTGGATGGCACTGGCGCATCCGATTGAGGATGCGGAGATGGAGATTGAGATCTATTGCTGCCGGGATCGCACGAGCGATTGTTGGGCGGCGGAGGTCTACTACTATAGTTTGGAGCGCGCCTTGGTGGCGCTCTCTGAGTATGAGATGACCGGCAATATGCCGGAGGGGGAGTAACCAATTTTTGTTATGTTTTGGCGGCGAAGCCGCCAAAACATAACAAAAAAGATCTTTTGGGGCGGCGAAGCCGCCCCAGAACCCCCACCTACCGTTCCCCAATGGGCACGAAGGCACGCGGCGCGGGGCCAACGTAGGCCGCTTCGGGGCGCACTAGGCGCGGCACGTTCAGTTGCTCGCGGATGTGGCCGATCCAGCCCGGCATGCGCGCAATCGCAAAGGCGAGGGTGAAGGCGTCGGTGGGTAGGCCCAACTGGAAGAGCAGCGGCGCACTGTAGAACTCCACGTTGGGGTAGAGTTTGCGCGCCTGGAAGTGCGGGTGGTTGAGGATGTAGCTCGCCACCGCCTCGGCAACATCGTGGGGGCGGCTGTCTACCCCTGGGCGCGCGGCGAGGATGTCCGAGTGCTGACGCATGTGGCGCACGCGTGGATCTTCGATCTTGTAGATGCGGTGCCCCACCCCCATCAGCCGCGCTTTGCGCTCGATGAGATCTTCAATATAGGCCGGGACGTTGCACGGGTCGCCAATCGCCAGGAAGGTGCGCATGGCATGCTCGTTGGCTCCGCCATGGGCCGTGCCCTTCAGGGCTGCCAGGGCTGCACTGATCGCGGTGTAGAGATCGTTCTGGGCACTCGTGACCATACGTGCTACAAACGTCGAGACGTTTAGCCCATGCTCGGCCAGCAAGACCAAGTAGGTGTTGAAGGCGGCTTCCTCTTCGGGGGCGGGGCGTTTGCCGTTGAGCGCATGCAGGAAGGCCGCCGCATGCCCCATGTCCGCCTCTGGGGCCACCGTGGGTTGGCCCGCACGTAAGCGTAGGTAGGTTGCCACTAGCAGGGGCAGTTTGGCGGTTAGGCGTATCCCATCGCTAAAGAGCGTCGCGGGCTTCATCACCGCTGGGCGGTGCAACCCCGCCAGCAGGCTGATCGCCGCACGCATCACGTCCATCGGGTGGCCGGTACGGGGCAGTTTGCGCAGCAGGTCAATCTCGCTGGCACTGAGCATGCGTGCCATTGCCAGCTCGGTGCGCAAGTTGGCCAGTTGACTCGCGGTGGGTAACTCGCCCCACCAGAGCAGGTGCAGCACCTCTTCCCAACTGGCATGATCGGCCAGATCATGCAGATCATAGCCGCAGAAACTTAGGCGACCGGCCTCACCATCTATCTGACCAAGGTGGCTCAGGGCGACGATGGTTCCATCGAGGCCCAGACTGGGGTAGCTCTCCATGACATTCCTTCAAGTACGGGCGCAGCACGTAGCCCTTCATGATTCCTGGATATAGGCTGCATCGAGCAATTCTACAATATAGTGGACCTGTACGTCTTCACCTCGGCGGCGCAACTCGCCCACGAGTTGCAGCGCACAGCCGGGGTTGGCTGTGGCGATGATACGTGCTCCAGTGCTGAGTGCGTTGCTCACCTTTCGTGTACCGAGGGCGCTGGCCATCTCCGGCTGGGTGATGTTGTAGATCCCGGCACTACCGCAACAGAGCGAGCTTTCGGCCATTTCGCGCAGTTCTAGCCCTGGAATGGCCTGAAGCAAGCTGCGCGGTTGGGCGGTGATGCGCTGCGCATGGGCGAGGTGGCACGGCTCCTGGTAGGTGACGCTCAGCTTGAGTGGCCGCAGATCGCGGGTGTTGAGTTCAATCCCGGCCAAGAACTCATGCACATCTTTTACCTTGGACACAAAGGCCACGGCCCGCTCGTGCCACTCCGGGTCGTCGTGGAGCAGATGCGCATACTCCTTCATCGTGCTACCACAACCGGCCGCATTAACGATAATCGCATCTACCCCTAGCCCACTGAAGGCGGCGATGTTGCGCCGCGCCAGTTCGCGCCCACCATCCAGATCGCCGCCATGGGTATTGAGTGCCCCGCAACATCCCTGATCGGGCGGTAGGATGACCTCGCAGCCATTCTTCTGCAATACCCGAATAGTTGCCGCATGCACATGGCTGAAGGCGGTACTCATGATACACCCGGTCAGCAGGGCTACGCTGTAGCGCTGTGGCCCCTCGGCGGGGTAGATCTGACCCATGGGTACCGTGGCCCGCCCGCTGAGGCTGGGCAGCATGGTTTCGGTCTCGGCTAAACCAAGCAGGCGCAGGGCACCGCTGCGCCGCGCCAGCCATTGCACGCCGCTCTGTTGGTAGAGCGCCATACTGGCCGAAAAGGTGCGGAAGAGGCGCATGTCGTTGAAGAGGCCCCTAAAGACGATCCCACGCAGGGCACGCTGCCACAGCGGGCGCGCCGGGAGTGCCGGGGGCGGGGTGAGGCTGGGGCTGAGGCTGGCTTGGCGGGCCTGTTCGATCTGGGCGCGGCTGGCTTCGAGGATGGCCCCGTATTGCACCCCCGACGGACAGACCGCCTCGCAGGCGCGGCAGTTGAGGCACATGCTCATCTGTTCCTGAAAGACGGCGCTCTCTAGGCCAATCCGGCCCTCATCTACCGCCTTCATCAGATAGATGCGCCCGCGTGGTGAAGCCATCTCCAGGCCAGTTTCGCGGTAGGTGGGGCAGGATGAGAGGCACAGCCCACAATGGACACAGGTATTGATGATGTCGGAACTTGGCCGATCCTTATCGCTGAAGGGGATCAGCGGGATGGCTGGCTGATCATCAGAGGTACTCACAGAGGCGCTCCTTCGCTGCTCCTAGATGTAACGCCCAGGGTTGAGGCGGTTCTGTGGGTCAAACTCGTGCTTGATACGCTGCATCAGATCGAGGTTGGGGATCGCCCGCCCCCAGATGTGCGCACCGGCTTTCTGTTTGGCCGCGCCTGCCAGCAGGCTGATGTGGGGCCATGCCGCCAGCAGCGCATGATGGTAGTTCTCCAGGGCTGCCGCATCATGGCTCTGTATGCGCAGATAGGCCATGCCGCTCAGGGCGCGGGCGACGATGCGCAGCTTGAGGGCGTGCCGGTGGGCCAGATCGCTGGCATCGGTGACGGCCCGCTCCAGGTCTGCCGGGAGGCAACTCAGGCGCAGCACCATCTCGTCCGGGTTGAGCGCGTCAGTCTGGGACAGATCGTTGATCGCCGCCCACACCGCCTCGTGCGGGTCATCGCGCAGCAGCGTTACCCCAACGGCTGCGCTGCGCTCGGCCATACTGGACACATCGCGCACATGGCGCTCCACCGCTGCGGGTAGCCCCTCGGCACAGACCGCAACCACCAGTGGGGCTTGTGCCTCCAAGCCGGGGGGGGCCGATCCATGCAGGTACTCCACTGCCACCGGGGTGAGTTGGCTGGCCTGAATAGCGTGGATCAGGCTGAAGGCCGCCGCTGGTTGCTCAAAGGCGCAGGCGATTGTTGCCGCAGCACGCGGGCGCGGAATAAGTTTGAAGTTGGCCCCCACGATGATCGCCAGGCTGCCCAGGCTGCCGATATAGAGTTTCATCATGTCGAAGCCGCTAACATTCTTGACAACCATGCCGCCCGCTTTGCTGAAGCGGCCATTCGCCTCGACCACCTGCACCCCGATCAGCAGATCGCGGCTACTGCTATAGCCCAGGCGGCGCGGGCCGTCTATGCCGGTGGCGAGGAGGCCGCCAACGGTGCTGCGGGCAGGCAGGGGCGCATCGAGGGGCAACATCTGGCCGTTGGCCGCCAGCGTGGCCGTGAGCATGCCCAGGGTCATGCCCGCCTCCACCGAGATGGTCAGGTCATCCGGCTCATAGATCAGCACGCGGTTGAGGCGCGTCGTATCCAGCAGGATGAAGCCGGAGCTAGGCGGGTGGCCCCACTGCTGTTTGGTTCCCCCACCCTGCGGCACGACTCCCACCCCATGCTGATACGCCACCGCAACCACGGCGGCCAGTTCCTCCCGATCTGCCGGGCAAACCCGCATGAGGGGCGCTTGGCCCTGGATCGCGCCGGGTTGGTTGTGGACATGCGCCGCGCCCACAAGCGCAGCCATCTCACTTTGAAGTTGCATCATGCGACCTCCCCGCGCAGCCCTGAGCGACGGAGGGCTGCCAACTCACCACACCCGCGCCCCTTGGGGAAGATCTTCCCCGGATTGAAGAGATCGTGCGGATCGAAGCTCTGGTGCAACCCGGCCATTGCCGCCAGATCCTCGGTCGAGAAGAGCAGAGTCATGTAGTCGCGCTTCTCCACCCCAATGCCATGTTCACCACTAATCACGCCACCCTGTTCAATACTCACCTGAAGCACGCCACTCGCAGCCTCTAGGGCGCGCTGGTTTTGGCTGCGGTTGCGGCGGTCGAAGAGGATGATCGGATGCAGATTGCCATCCCCGGCATGAAAGACGTTGGCAATCGGCAGATCAAAGGTGCGCGAGATCTTCCCCACCTGCTCCATCGTGTAGGGTAGGCGCGTGCGCGGCACCACCGTATCCACCAGATAGTAGGTGGGAGCCAAGCGGCCCATCGCCCCAAACGCATTTTTGCGTGCCGCCCAAACCTGATTCTGTTCGGCTTGGGTACGCGCCGGGCGCACATCGAGCGCCCCGTTACGCCAACAGATCGCGGTGACATCGTGTAGCAACTCGTCCAAGCCATCCTCAACCCCGTCCACCTCGATCAGCAGCGCCGCCCCGGCCTGTTCGGGCAAGCCAAGCCGGTACATCTCGTTCACCGCCTTGATGGCCAGGCGATCCATAATCTCTAGCGCAGCGGGCAGCAGGCCACTTGCAATCACCTGCGAGACCGTACTAGAAGCTCCGGCAATATCGGGGAAGAGCGCCAACACCACCCGCACCGCTTCGGGCAAGCGGGTCAGCTTGAGCCAAGCGGCGGTCACCATGCCAAAGGTGCCCTCGCTCCCCGTGATGACGCCGGTGAGATCATACCCCGGAGGTGCGGGGCTACCATCGCCACTCCACATCACCGTGCCATCGGCCAACACCATCTCCACGCCATAGACGTGGCTGGCGGTGATGCCATACTTGAGGCAGTGTGGCCCACCAGAGTTATTGGCGATATTGCCACCCACGGTACATGCCTTTTGTGAGGAGGGATCAGGGGCGAACTGGAAGCCATAAGGCTTGAGGTACTGCGAGAGTTCGTAGTTGATCACGCCGGGCTGGCACAACACCCGCCCATTACGCACATCCACCTCAAGGATCTTATCCATACGGGCACTACTGATCATAATCCCGCCCGACATGGCCGTCGCCCCGCCGGTGAGACCCGTCCCAGCCCCGCGAGGCACCAGCGGCAACCCGGCCCGTGCGGCGAGGCGCACCACCGCACTCACCTGCTCGGTTGTTGTGGGCAGAACCACCACCACTGGATTACCAGTATCAAGCACACAACCATCCGCGTCATAGGTCATCAGGGCGTGGGGGTCAGCAACAACCCCGCGTAGACCGACAATGCGCCGCAACTCGTCAATGAGGTCGGGGCGATGCATGGGGGTAGCTCCTCGGAGGTAGTGGGTATTTCTGCTTCTAACTATACCGAATCTTGAACGGGTTTGTCATGTCCTACCCTACCAATAATTTACGCACCGCCGCACCCAGCATGATCAACCCGATCACCCCGAAGATCAAGCCAAAAAAGGGCAAGAACCGCGCTGTACTGCGCTGGTTCTCGATATACTCGGCCTGCGTGCCACCAAACACCTGCTCGGCCTGAACCGTGTTGCCCTCGCGGCCACGCTGAATCGTCCCGATCACCAGCAACTTGCCCCCTGCCACTAGGCCCGCGTAGCGCTTCGTGCCCTCGCCGCTAAGGCCATTCCAGAAGAGCGTGTTACTCTCTTGCCACTTCTCATGGGAGCGACTAATGCGATAATCACCATTGCCGATCTGTACCACCCCACCATCAAGATCGAGCAGCAGCGGCGGGGTGACACGCTCATCTTCGCGCCAATCAGCATCCCCATCGCTATCGCGCCCCCGGTACTCCTCGCGCACATAGGCCACAAAGCTGCGGAACTTGGTTGGATTGCGGCTACTCACCTGGGCTTCGAGCAGCACTGGCGTGCCCACCGCTGCCCGTTCGAGCGCCATGCGCGTCATCGGGGTGAGCTTGGCCACGCGTTCGGCCTCGTTCTGGGCATCGCGGGAGAGAAAGAAACCCGTAAAAATCCCCACACCGAGGAAGATCAGGCTCATAATACCCAACATCGCTGTCTGAAGCAGGCGGCCAGAAAATCGTAACAGTTCCATTATGGTAGCTCCTTCTATTTGCTAGAGCCACATCGTCGCCCAGCCCGTAAACGGGCGGGCTAGCACCCGGCGAAGGCCGCCTACGCGGCCTAGAATCAGCCCGCGTAGGCGGGCTTTGCGTATTGTAGCCCGCCCGTTTACGGGCTGGGTACATAACTTTGACGTAGTACTATCTATTTGCCGAAGGCGCGGCGATCATGTACGCTCATGTCAAGTATACTCTAGGCCATAGCGAGAAAGGGAAATGAGTGAACTGGTTCTATGCCGAGGACATCCTCGCTTGGTTAGGCAATGACCCCAACCGCACCTACGTACCCATCGCCGAGTTGTGTGAGGCGTTGGGTATGAGTGCCGTGCGTGAAGAACGCCGTCTACGCGGCCATGCGGTACTCTCCGCTGGTGCGCGTCGCTTGCCGGTGGAGACCGACACGGGCGATGTGTTGATGCTCTGCCTACGGGTGGAGTTGATTCCGCTCTGGTTGCTGACGCTGGATGTTGGGCAGGTGGTTGATCCCGCTGGTCGCGCCCGCTTGGATCTCTTCCAGCGCGAGGCGGCTTCGATTCTCTGGCAAACCGCTCGCCCGCAGGGTTTTGATAGCGGCGATCTGGTTCTACCCACCCGCCACCAGCAAAATTCGCCCGAACAAGCCTATGTGGGCAGCATGGCTATGGCGACGCTGGCGCGCCAGCAGATGCTGATCGAACGCCAGTTGGATGGTTCTCATGCAGAAGATGACGAGCAGGGCAGCGACCCCTGGGCGCATCGAACTTCCAGCGTGGATGATCCGGCGGCGGCGCGGCTGGCCCAGACGGTACGCCGGGTGGCGCATGCCCTAGCCGAGCGCACCCGCCGCAACGAGTACTTCGGCGTCTTTAGCGGCCTCTACCGCAACTTCGGTATCTCATCCTACCGCCGCATGCCCAATGGCCGCCTCGTGGAAGCGTTGGAGTGGCTCGAACGCTGGTATGGTGATATGATCGGAGAACCTGAACCGCCACCCGATATTTAACTATGCAACTGCCACCTGCACTCCATCTGGCCATCCAGAACAGCCTGCAAGGCATCGCCCAGGCCGATCTCCAAGCCGCCGCAGCGTCGCTCTCGCAACGCTACCGCACCGGCCATGGCGCGGCGGACGGGCCACCTAGTGGGCGCTATGTGGCTGCGCCACTCGCCGCCCTGGCCTACGCCGCCTACCGCATGCCCGCCACCTACGCGGCGGTGTGTGCGGCGTTGTCCGCCCTAGCGGCGCGCTTCCCCGATTGGCAACCGCGCAGCCTGCTTGATGTTGGTGCCGGTCTCGGCGCAGCACTCTGGGCCACCGCCACCACCTGGGAGGATCTGGGCCATGCCGACATGATCGAGGCCGCCCCGGCCATGCTGCACCTCGGTCGCCAATTGGCGGCGCGTAGCCCCCACCCAGCCATCAGCAGCGCCCACTGGCACGCCGCCGATCTGCTGGGGGCGTGGCACAGCCAGCCCCATGATCTCGTCACCGCGACATACGTGCTGGGTGAATTGCCCGTCAGCGGACGCGCCCGCCTGATCACCCAACTCTGGCAGCAGAGCAGCCACGCGCTGCTGCTCGTCGAACCGGGCACCCCGCAGGGCTGGGCGATCATCCGGGCGGCGCGGGAGCAGTTGCGGGCGGCTGGAGCCTACGTGGTGGCCCCGTGTCCACACCAGGATGGCTGCCCCCTCGCGGCGGATGACTGGTGCCACTTTGCGCAACGCGTGGCGCGCACGAAGCTCCAGCGCAGTGTCAAAGGGGCCGCGTTGGGCTATGAGGATGAGAAGTTTGCCTATATCGCCGTCGCCCGCCGCCCTGGGCTGCCGATCAATGCCCGTTTGCTGCGCCACCCCCAAATACGCTCCGGGCATATCGAGCTACGTTTGTGTACCCCCAACGGGCTGCGCACCACCACGATCACCCGCAGTGACCGCGAGCAGTGGCGGGTAGCACGCGGGGCCAGTTGGGGCGATGTGATAGGAGAATGATGAACCAACTTGCCCATAATCTGCGCGAAGCTGGTTTGACTCTGGCTTACCACAGCCTCGTGTTCACCCGCGAGGGGCTGCGCTGGATGACGCGCCCCATCGGTTTTGGCGTGCGCGCCCTGGTGCGCCACGAGGAGCGCATCCTGCTGGTGCGCCACCGCAGCGGCGCAACGCCCTGGAGTTTGCCGGGGGGCGCGGTTGGCCACGCCGAGGATTTGGCGACCGCAGCTCTGCGCGAGGTGCGCGAGGAGGGCGGTTGTGTGGCACAGGTTGATCACCTGCTCGGCCTCTATTTCGCCTACTATCACCATTTTAGTAACCATATTGCCGTCTTTGTCTGTACCGCCCAAACCGCCGCGCATCCGCCCGTGGGCGATCTTGAAATCGTTGATGCCCGCTTCTTTTTGCCCCAAGATATTCCCGCTACCACCGATCCTGGTTCGCAACGCCGGATTGCTGAATTTCACCAGGGCTTGGCTGGGCTGGCCCGCCCCTGGTAGGAGGTACGTATGCCCTATACCCCAATCATCGCCACGCTCGGCTATGTCCTCGCCCCCGATGGCCAGTCGGTCTTGATGGTGCATCGCAATGCGCGTGCTACCGATCAGCATCTGGGCAAGTATAATGGTCTGGGTGGCAAGGTGGAACCCGATGAGGATGTGGTGAGTGGCATGCGGCGCGAGTTGCGTGAAGAGGCGCAGATCGAGGCCACCCAACTGACGCTGCGCGGTACGGTGAGTTGGCCGGGGTTTGGAACGCAGGGCGAGGATTGGCTGGGCTTCATCTTCGTCATCAATGCCTTTACCGGCACGCCCCCACCGCGCAACACCGAGGGCGATCTGGTCTGGGTACCCATCACCCACCTGCTCGATCTGCCCCTCTGGCCGGGGGATCGCTACTTCTTGCCCCTGCTCTTCAGTTCTGATCCGCGCCAGTTTCATGGGGTCATGCCCTATGCCGATGGCCAGCCGGTGCATTGGAGCTATAGTTTGATCTAGGGGACAGCCATGGATTGGACACTCGTTGCAATCTTCATCGTGGCCGGTCTAGTGCTGGTCGTCTTTGTGCTGGTGATGCTCAACCGCGCCTGGGGCAACTTTCCCAACCGGGCGGGTGAGTTTACTCCGCCATCACTACCACCCTCCCCGCCGCCACTGGCCAGTACCAACATCCCCGATTCTGTACCCGATCTTGGGATGGTGCCGGTGATCCACCCCATGGTGCGCAAGGCGGTGTTGAGTGCGCTTGAACGTGGCGGTAGCCCCTATTCGTTCTACTTTGTCAAAGAGGGCGAGTCGATCTACCTCGTCCCTACCCGCATTGCCGACCCCCAGCAGCGCGAGGTGCTGACGCGCATGTTCACCGCGCTGAATAGTGGTGGTAGTAGCGATGATATTTCATTTGGTGATATTATCCGTGTGTTGCAGGAATTGGGCCGTCGCTAGAGGAACGAAGCCAACATGCTTGACATTAAGTTGATCCGTGAACAACCCGATCTTGTCCGCGCAGGGCTGCGCCGCCGTGGTGATGACCCGGCGCAGGTTGATGCGATTCTGGCAGTGGATGAGCGCCGTCGTAGTCTGATCAAGGAGGTTGAGGTGCTGAAGGCCGAGCGCAATGCGGTCTCGAAGGAGATCAGCAAGCTGCGCGATGCCACCGAGCGCGAGGCTAAGATCAGTGCGATGCGGGCGGTGGGTGATCGTATTGCCGAACTCGATCAGCAGGCCAACGCAGCCGAGGCCGAGTTCCAGCGCCTGCTGCTCTGGTTGCCCAACCTGCCCCACGCCGATGTTCCCGATGGCAGCACCGAGCATGATAACGTGGTGGTGCGGGTTGAGGGGCAGCCGCGCCAGTTCGACTTTACGCCCAAGCCCCACTGGGAACTGGGCGAAGCGCTGGGGATCATAGACTTTGAGCGCGGGGTGAAGCTCAGCGGCTCGCGCTTCTTCGTCCTCAAAGGGGCTGGCTCGCGTCTCCAGCGCGCTCTGATCACCTGGATGCTCGATCTACATACCCAACAGCACGGCTACAGCGAGATCACGCCGCCCTACGTGGTCAAAGAGGATGTGCTGGTAGGCACCGGCAACCTGCCGCGCTTCGGTGAGAACCTTTTCCGCATCGAGGGTGCCGATCTGACCCTCATCCCCACCGCCGAGGTGCCGGTCACCAACCTCTACCGCGACGAGATCCTGGAGGCCAGCGATCTGCCCATCTTCCACGTCGCCTATACCCCCTGCTGGCGCAACGAGCAGATGAGCGCCGGACGCGACGTGCGCGGCATCAAGCGCGTCTACCAGTTCGATAAGGTCGAGATGGTCAAGTTCGTTACCCCAGAGACGAGCTACGCCGAATTGCTCACCCTGGTAGACAATGCCGAGGATGTCTGCAAGGCGCTGAAGATCCCCTACCGCCTCCTGAAGCTCTGCACGGCGGATCTCGGTACGGCCACGATGAAGTACGATCTTGAGATGTGGGCACCGGGCGTGGAGGAGTGGCTAGAAGTCAGTTCCTGCTCGAACTTCGAGGCGTACCAATCGCGGCGCGCCAACCTGCGCTACCGACCCAGCCCCGGAGCCAAGCCGGAGTTCCTGCACACCCTGAACGGATCGGGCCTGGCGTTGCCCCGCGTGATGATCGCGATTATGGAGAACTACCAGCAACCCGACGGGACGATTGTGGTGCCGGAGGTGCTGCGGCCCTATATGGGGGGTGTCGAGGTGATTGGGTAGGGGCGTATCGCGATGCGTCCCTGGTATGTTGCCGCAAGAGAACGCAGAGAACACAACGTAAATACAGAGGATTGGCTTCTTGCGATGCCTTACTCTGCGTTCTTTGTCTTCTAGGGAACGCAGAAAACACAACGTAATACAGAGGATTGGCTTTTTGCGATGCCCTACTCTGCGTTCTTTGTCTTCTTTTGCGGCAACATCACGATGTCCCACAGGAGGTTTCCCATGCCCACCGACTGCCCCATCTGTAGCCAGTTGGATGACGAAGAGTACGCCTACCAGAAGTATGGCTGGCCAGAGAACGATTCTGCGCTACCAGCAGCGGTGTCACAACTCCAACTCGTGCGTGACCTGCAACCCCATGGGAGCCGCGAGCTACACCTGCTGCAATGCCCACTCTGTGGGGGGTACTACCTCTACCGTACCGACTACGAGTACCTCGTGAATGGCAGCGAGGATGAACAGTTCCTCACCCGGCTCAGCCCGGAGCAGGCGGCGGGGTATTTGTCGGGGTAGAGATATTCTGTTGTTTGGCCGCGAAAGAACGCAGAGAAGAGAGGGAGAGACGCAAGATCTTGCGTCTCTCCCTCTCTTCTCTGCGTTCCCTCTGCGTTCTCTGCGTCCTCTGCGGTTCATGACCGAAATAATCTGCGGATAACCAACTACACCGGCTCATGCACCAGCAAGTAGTACCCATACCCCTCATCGCTGGCAAAATCGGCAATATGGTAGCCCAGGTCAAACGCATCCTTCGCCGCCATCCGCAACTGGCCGCGCCACGCCTTAGCCCGCGCAAAGTCACTCTCGCGTAGCGCGTCTATCTGGCTGGGGATACGCAACACCAGCCGCTTACCCTGGATCGGCAATGATGGCAACATCGGGTCAGGGTTGAGCAGGATCGAATCCTCCAACAGCTCCGCCACACTCGGCGCTTGCTCCGGGTGACTCAAGCGCGTCAACACGCGTGGCGCATTCAGCCACCACTCCACCACAAAACGATCCGAGGGCAACTGATCGTCCGGCACTGGATCGGGACCATAGACGTTGTCCTTGTAGGTGCGCGTGATGCCGCCTAGTTTGCGGATATTCAGCCGCGCATTGCGGCTCAACAACGGATCGAACGTCCATGTCATCACCTCGATCCCCTGAGCCACCACCGCATCACGCTGGGCCAACTTCAGCCGCTCACCGATGCGCGTATCGCGGTAGTTGGGCAGCACCGCCGCCATGTGCGAGCAGTGCTTGATCGGGTTGTTGCCATCGCGGCCCATGAACCCAAATACAAACCCGACCAGCGGAGTGCCGGGCGTGGCCTCATCAAAAGCCCCCAACACCACCCCACCATTATTCTGCGCGGTGTAGAGCATATTCAGTGGCACGACTGAATCGGGCCAGACAACCCGCTGGAGCGCTTCGCATGCGGTGTACTCGGCATAGCCGGTGACGGGACGGATTGTGATAGACATACGGCTCCTCTTATCCCAACACGACCATATCATCCCGATGCACCACCACCGACCCATAATCATAGCCGAGGGTCTCGGCAATCTGGCCGGAGCGCAGCCCCTGGATGTGGCGCACATCATTCGCACTATACTGCGTCAACCCGCGTGCAATCTCGTGGCCATCTGCGGTATAGATACGGATCGTCTGGCCACGCTCAAAATGACCCTCCACCGCAATCACGCCCGCTGGCAACAGGCTCTTACCCTGGTTGAGCAGCGCATTGGCCGCGCCCGCATCAATCACGATCTTGCTGTGCCGCGCCGTCTCGGCCAATAACCAGCGCTTGCGCGACTCCAGATGACTGCCGCCACTGGGGAAACTCGTTCCAATCCGTTCCCCGCGCAGCACGCGCAGGATCACATTCGAGGTCGCCCCGTTGGCGATCACCACACTCGTTCCCGACCGCGTGGCCAGATCGGCGGCCTGGATCTTGGTGCGCATGCCCCCGGTGCCACGCGCCGAACCCACCCCACCCGCCATCTCCCAGATGTCATCATCAATCTGATCAACCTCACCCAGCAACTTGGCGTCCGGGTTCGTGCGCGGGTCAGCATTGTAGAGGCCATCAATATCGGTCAGGATGAGGAGCAGATCGGCATCAATCAGCCCCGCCACCAGTGCCGAGAGATTGTCGTTATCACCCACGCGGATCTCGGCGGTCACCAACGCATCATTCTCATTGATGATCGGCACAATCCCACGCTCGATACACAACGAGAGCGTATTGCGCGCATTCAGGTAGCGCCGCCGGTCGCGCAGATCATCACGGGTGAGCAGCACCTGGGCAACTTGCAGCCCATACAGTTCAAAGAGTTGCTCGTAGAGGTGCATCAAGCGGCTCTGGCCCACCGCCGCAAACATCTGCTTGAGCGGCACATTCGCCCGCACACGCTGCTGTGGTTGGCTACCCAGCCGCTCACGGCCCGCCGCAATCGCCCCCGAAGAGACCAGCGCCACCTGCACGCCCGCCTCGCGCAGCGCCGCCACCTGGCGCGCCAGATCAACCATGTACGGGCGGTTCAGCCGATCAGTTCCTGCCGTCAGCACACTGGTGCCCAGTTTGATCACCAGACGAATCGGTTCAAGATCACTCATTTAGGCTTTAATCCCCAACTCAGCAAGGCGATCCAACGTCGGAATACCCTCCGGGTTCCATCCGTGGCGGCGGTAATACTCGGCCAGCAGCAGCGACAAGCGCGGTAAGATCCCGGCGGCTAGCCCCTCACTCAATGCCGTCTCGCGCCAGCGCGTGGGCAACTCATCCTGGCCACCATTATCCGCATAGCGGCAGGCAAAGAGTCGCTCCACCGTCACGATGCGTTCCCCGATGCGCACCATATCCGCCCCGGTGATCGCGTTGCCAGTGGCGGTGATCAGCGCCAGCAACTCACCGGGCGAGATCTGGTAGGCCATCAAGCCCAGGCGGCGACAGATCCCCACCGAGTCCAGGATCGCCGCAAAACGCTCGTGCCAGATCAGCCGCAGCGCCTTGCCCTTGACCGCCTGCGGGTGCGAGACCTCTTCGGGCAGCCAGTTGGGCGGATCAACAATCAACTCCTCGTAACTCATCGAGTAACGGTAATCGCCGCCGATAGGCGCGGTCGCCATGGCCAACGCGATCTGATTCATCGCCCGTGGGTCAATCGCGGGCATCGCCAACCCCTTGACCTGCGCGGCAAACTCGATTCCGCCCCAGAAGACATCGGCAATCTCGCCTACACCGAGCGAGAGCATATCACGCTGCTTCTGGCGCACCGCAAGGCGATCAATCGCCGTCAAGACCGCCTGCTCATCGCCCCAGGTCAGCGTCCCCGAAAGGTTCAAGCCCTCGGCCTGACACTCCATCAGAAAGGCAATCGTCGCACTCACCGCCGCAGGATCGATCCCCAAGCGGATACAACGATCTGCAATCGTGTGCAGCGTCTCAACATTTGTAATGCCGCAGCGCGCCGCAAACCCGGCTACCAATTCCAGTTCGGGGAAGGGCAAGCTGGCCCCGGCTGGAGTTTGGGTATCGAAGTAGCACGGCAACGGGCAGCCCGCACAGCCCCGGCTTTGGCGCTGGCCATAGCCTTGGAGCGTGTGGCGCATCTGCGCTACTGCCGGGCTGGGCTGGCCACTGCGGCCATTCTCTTCAGTGATTGCGCCCCAATCCAGCGCGGTATTCAGGAAGTGGTTACTGCCTACATCACGGATACCATCTGCCAGTGGGCTGGCCACGGCACGGCGGCGGATCAACTCCATCGCCACCGCCAGTCGCTTCTCATCCTGGCTAGTCAGCGGTGGCCCGCCGCGCACCGCAATCGCCTTCAGGTGCTTGGTACCCATCACCATGCCCGGCCCGGATGGTTCCGCCATATAGCGGCCCTCGGCCACCATACTCGCGTAGGCCACCTCGGCCTCGCCCGCTGGCCCCAAACAGACCACATGGAAATCGTTGCCCAATTCGGCACGGATGGCCGCATCGGTCTCGCGGGTATCCTTGCCCAGTAAGTGGCTGGCCGGACGCAAGCGCACCTGGCCTTGGTCAATCACCAGATAGCACCAGTTGGGGGCTTGGCCACGAATAATGAGGATGTCATACCCGGCGCGCCGCAGCGCCCCGCCCCAATGCCCCTGGCCCCAACTATAGCCAATCGCCCCGGTAATGGGGGAACGGGTACCAACCACAAACCCGCCACTGGCATAAGCACTCGTGCCCGCCAGCGGCCCCGCCGCGAAGATGAGCAAATTTTCCGGGGCCAGTGGGGGCGTGTCGTCGGGTAAATAGTTCCACAGTAGCCAGGCGATGGCCCCACGCCCGCCCAGATAGTCGCGCTCGACGGTTGCCGGGAGCTGCTGGCGCGCGAGTCCACGCTCCAGGTCTACAGTGAGGGTGCGTAGTGCCATGCGGGTAACTGTCCAGGCGCAGCGTGCCGCGCCCACCAAGGGCGTAGGGTCTCCCTACGCGCATCATGTCTTCTGCCGGATTGGTTCTGCCGTTCCTATTATACCGCTGCCTGTGTCTCTATGGTACAATACTTGCGCCGATTGCCGGCGGGGGTTCGGGGGAGGCGAAGCCTCTCCCGAAGAACTTTTTTTCTCTTCATTTTGGTGGTGCAGCCGCCAAAAGAAGAGAAAAAAGCAGATCTGGGGTGCAGCCCCAACCAGAGGTGGCTTTATGGCCAATAAAAGCGCCCCGGCTCGCACATCGGCTGCGGTCCAGGCCCGCGCTGCACTGGCCGCCCAACGCCAACAGGCCGCCCGCGACATGCTCGCGGCGCTTGATGCGGTCGCCAATCTTCCCCCCGCAGAGATTGATCGCCTCCTCATGCTGGGTGTCTTCCGCGCTTTTAGCCCCGCTACAACCATCTTTGGCCGCCAGAAACACGACCGCTTCCTCTTCTTTGTGCTGCGTGGTCATCTGCAACTCCACCTGCGCGATAAAGACGGCCACGAGATGTTAATGGCGCTGCTTGGCCCCGGCGATTGTTGTGGTGAAGGGCCGCTCTTTGGTGATCTCTTTCGCCGTATGAGTGCGACCGCCGTTACGGGATGCTATCTCTTCCAGGTGCCACTGGCCGATCTGCAAGAGCAACTACCCGATCTCCCTGAACTCTATGTCGCCCTGAATCGTATCCATCAGCGCCGCATGCTAGAGAGTACGCTGACCCGTATTCCCCTGCTCAGTTCACTCGTTCCAGTCGAACGCTTTGCCCTCGCCAATATCTTGCGCCACTCCAGCTTTAGCCGGGGGAGCCTGATCATCCGCCAGGGCGATCATGCTAATTCACTCTACTTAATTGAACGTGGCCAAGTGAGTATTGAGCAGGATGGACGTACCTTAGCCACCCTCGCAGATGGCGATTTCTTTGGCGAAATTGCGCTCCTCTCTGGTCACCCACATCGCGCCACGGTGCGTGCAATTACGCCTACCGATCTGCTCGCGCTGCCCGCTGCCGATTTTCATGCCCTACTGCAAGATCACCCCAACCTTGAAGCCAGCCTGCGCATCGTGGTTGAGCAGCGTAACCAGCGCAATGCCGCGCTCCACGCCGATCAGAGCCGCGCCCGCGATCTCACCCAGGCGGTGGCACGCGGGCTGCTACGCGGTAGCCACCTGCTGGCCCGGACACCCAGCCTCTGCCCTCCCGGTTGCCAGATCTGTGAAGAGGCATGCGTTGGTCGCCACGGTCATCAACGTCTCAACCTGAATGGCACCTTGATAGATGGCTTCGATATTCTTGATGCTTGCCGCCAGTGTACCGTTGGCCCGGAGTGTGTCGAAGCCTGCCCCGAACATGCCTTCGAGCGCACCGAAGAGGGCGTGCTGCTCATTACCCAGCGCTGCACCGGTTGTGGTGCGTGCATTCCCGCATGCCCCTACCAGGTGGTTAGCAGCATTACCCAGGAACATTTCGAACCAGAGGCACTTTCGCTCTGGAAGCGCCTGTTGCGGCGCTTCCAACCCCAACCCTCCGCGCCGCTCTCGGCACCCCAACGCGCCGATAAGTGCGATCTCTGCTATGGACATCCCGACCAAGCCTGTGTCAGTGCCTGCCCAACGGGTGCCCTGCGTCTGGCCTCAGTCGAGGAGATCTTCCCTCTGTGATAATGCCCATTCCAATCCAAGAATAGCTTCTGACTGCGTTTATCTACACGCCAATCGTACCCTTGCCACAGCTTGCGGAACAAGGTACAATCAATTTTACGCTGCATATTGGTTGGTCTAGGGGCACAATGCGCCCCTCCATCCGTGTTGTTCGGGCGGCTAGCAGCACTACGGGCAGAGATAGCGCAACATCCATGGAAGAGATCCTGATTATTGATGATAGCGAGCAGATCTGCGACCTTCTCGCAAACTATGTGCTGCCCGAACTTGGCTACCATCCTCTGGTTGCAAATACCGGACGCCAGGGGTTGCAGCGCCTGCGTGCGGGTTTGCCCGATCTCATCCTGCTTGATCTGCAACTGCCCGACATCTCTGGCCTCGATCTGCTGCGCATCTTTGCCCAGGATGGCTATGATGTGCCGGTCATTCTCATGACCGCCCATGGCTCCGAGAATATCGCCGTTGAAGCCTTTCGCCTCGGTGCGCGCAATTATCTGATCAAGCCCTTCTCCGATACCGAGGCGCGGGCGGTGATAGACCAAGCCCTGCGCGAACGCCGCCTACGCCGCGATAAAGAACGTCTTACCGCCTCGCTCCAACAACGGGTTCAGGAACTCACCGTCCTCTCCCGTATCGGTAAGTCGGTTACGGGGCTGATGGATCAAGAACAACTCCTCGAACGTATTGTTGAGGCGGGCGTCTATATTACCCAGGCCGAGGAGGGCTTTCTGCTGCTGCGTGATGAGCAGCATGATGAACTCTACCTGCGCGCTGCCAAGAATTTGGGTGAACAACGCGCCCAGAGTCTGCGCATGGCCATCAATGATACCCTCGCAGGCCAAGTCGTGCGTACTGCCAAACCCGTGCGTACTGATAAGACCCGTGCTGGAATGAATCTGAAGGTCAAGACGGGTTTTCTGGTGCGTGCTATTCTTCAGGTACCCCTGATTTTGGGCGAGAAGGTCATTGGGGTGCTGGCCGTTGATAACCAACAATCGGATCGTACTTTTAGCGAAAATGATCAGTATCTGCTGGCAACCCTGGCCGATTATGCCGCGATTGCCATAGAAAATGCGCGTCTTTATGAGCAGGTGCGCCTGAGCGAGCGTCGCTATAAAGATCTCTTTGCTAATGCCTACGATCTCATTTTTATGCTCGATGGTGATCTTTGTATTACCACCATGAACAAAGCTGGTTCGCAGATCACTGGCTACCCACTCCATGATCTGATTGCGAAACCGCTCCAAACCTTCTGCACCCCTGAAGCCTGGGATGCCGCTGCGGTACATCTGCGTGCGCTGCTGGCCGGCCATAATGTGCCGCCGTTTGAAGTGGAACTCATCAACCAGAGCCAAGAGCCGATCTATCTGGAGGTAAGCGCCCATGTGATGCAGAATGGCAGCGGGAAGCCCTCTGGTCTGCATTGCATCGCCCGTAATCTCACCGACCGCCGCCGTCTTGAGCAGCAACTTATTCAGTCCGAAAAGCTCTCGGCGATTGGCCAGTTGGTGGCTGGGGTGGCGCACGAACTCAATAATCCACTTACCAGTGTGAGTGGCTATGCCCAGCTCACCTTGCGCAACAAAGATCTCTCCCCAGAGACGCGCCAGGATATTGAGCAGATCCATGCCCAGTCTGAGCGTGCCGCCAAAATTGTCCAGAACTTGCTCATCTTTGCCCGTGAACATACTCCCGAACGCTCAACGGTGGTGATCAATGAGGTGTTGCGTAGTGCGCTCGCGCTGCAAGCCTACCAGTTGCGGGTGGATAATATCGCTGTTCAGCTCGATCTCGATCCGAATCTCTCCACCACAATTGCTGATCCCCACCAACTCCAGCAGGTCTTCCTCAACCTGATCACCAATGCGCGCCACGCCATGGTTGAACGCGGTGGTGCGGGCACGCTCACCCTGCGTACCCGCGTCGTTCCTGCCCAGGAGTTGGGTCAAGAACCGATGATTCGTATCGAGGTCGCAGATACCGGGATTGGTATCCCTGAACGCAACCTCCGTAAGATCTTTAATCCCTTCTTCACCACCAAACCGATTGGTCAGGGTACCGGCCTCGGCCTCTCGATCTGTTTTGGTATCATTCAGGAACATGATGGCCAGATCTGGGCTGAGAGCCAGCAGGGGGCTGGAACACGGGTCTATGTCACGCTTCCAGTGCGGCAGGCCGCACTGGCCCAGAATGTGCTGACTCTACCGCCCGAAGCGTTGCCCCGCAGTGCTGATCATGCGCTCAATATCTTGGTGATTGATGACGAGGAGCCGGTACTGCGCCTCATTGATCGCCTTTTGCATGAACAGGGCCACCATTCCACCACCTTCCAAACGGCGGCTGAGGGGTTGCAAGCGATCACTGCCCAACACTTCGATGTCATTCTGTGTGATGTGCGCATGCCCGGTATGAATGGCTTTGAGATGCTTGCCGCTATTCGGCAGCGCGATCCTGAACTCGCCGAGCGCCTGATCTTTATGACGGGTGATACGCTCAGCCAGAATACCCGTGAACAGCTCGAAGAGAGCGGCAATGTCTGTTTGCCCAAGCCCTTTGCGATTAGTCAATTAGAGACGACGCTGCAACAGGTACTCAAACGACGCTCGATAGGTTCACGTAGTCAATAATATATAGTAGTATACTCGTGATGCTGGAGTGGTAGATACGATGGGAAGGTGCCGTGGATCGTTACGCTGCCCAAGCCATTACCGCAATTACGAATGATGGGGTCTCGGCTGCGGTTGAGATTGCAGCCAAGAGCGCCGATGTGCTGCTCTACCAAGCGCAGCACAACCAGAGTGGCGATCTTGTCCACTTGCGCCAGGAGTTGCTGGAGGCGGGATGGATGTTGATTCGTGCCCACCCGACGATGGCCCCCTTGGTGAATCTGGTCAATGCGTTGCTCTGGAAGATTGATGCCGCAACCAGCTTTACCGAGGGCCAGCAGGTGATCGAGGCGGCTGTCACCGAATTTAAGCGCCGCTTGCATGTGCATGAGGCGGCGATTGCCGAAACCGCCCTGCGCCTCATTCCTGAGGATGCCCAGATTGTTACCAATGGGCGCAGTACCACTGTACGCGCCGCTCTCGGCCATGCCCAACGCGCTGGCCGCCGCTTTCGCGTCATCTGTGCCGAGGGCCGCCCCGCCTGTGAGGGGCGCATTATGGCCCAGGAACTGGCTGCAAGTGGTATCTCCACCACTCTGGTGGTGGATGCCCTGGCGGTGGTGCTGGCCGGGGAATCCCAGCTTGTCCTCGTAGGGGCCGATCATCTCAGCCCCGAAGGGCTGATGAATAAGGTTGGTACCTACGGCATGGTGCTCTCGGCCAATGCGGCTGGGGTGCCCGTCTATGCGCTGTGTAGCTCCGAGAAGTTCTTGCCCCCCGCCTACCACCCGCCCCAGCAGGCGCGCTGGCCAGCGGAGCAGGTCTGGCCGGAGGTGCCCGAAAACATTCAGGTCGCCAACGTCTATTTTGACTCGACCCCCCTGCACGCTCTCGCTGGGATTGTCACCGAACAGGGGGTGCAGCCCACCGAGGGCATCGAGGCGTGGTTGGCGGCAATGAAGCTCAATCCGGCTTTGCAGTAGGGCTACCCACCCACCCGTCGGTAGATCGCCAAGGTCTCGCGGGCGGCGCGTTGCCACGAGAAGCGCGCCGCCTGGGCTGGCCCGCGTGTGCGAAGGTCTTGGCGCAGCGCGGCATCCTCCCAGACCCGGCTGATCACCTCGGCCCAGGCGGCCACATCCTGTGGTGGAACGCGCAATGCGGCTTCGCCCGCCACTTCGGGCAGGCTGCTCGTATCCGCCACGACCGTAGGTGCCCCACACGCCAGCGCCTCCAATACCGGCAGCCCAAAGCCCTCGTAGAGCGAAGGGTTGAGGTACATCCGGCACGCCGCATAGAGCCATACCAGATCGTCTGGTGCGGGCCAGCCGAGCAGATCCACCGCCTCGCCCAAGCCCAGATCGCGCAGCAGATCGAAGATCGGGCCATCCAGCCAGCCGCGCACACCCGCAATCACGAGCCGGTAGCCCGCCTGGGGGTTACGCTCGCGGCACAGGTGCAGGGCGCGTAGCAGCGTACTCAGGTTCTTGCGCGGCTCAATCGTACTGACAAAGAGCAGGAAGGTGTTGGCACGTACCGCCACGCCGTTGATGCTGCGCTCTTCGTGCGCTGCCACTTGGAGGGGCCGAAAGTGGGGTGCCGCCGCTTCATAGACTACATCAATCCGTTCCGCAGGCAGATCGAGCAACTCCACAATATCGTTGCGCGTCGCCTCTGAGACCGCGATCACCGCTTGGGCCGCGTGCGCCGAGGTGCGTACCTGGCTGTAGTAACGCTTGGCGTCGGCATCGAGAATCTCTGGGAAGCGCACAAAGGCCAGATCATGGATCGTGACCACCGCAGGGCACGGGCGCATCCGGGGTGCAACGAAGTCGGGACAGTGCAGCAGGTCGAGGCGTTGGGGCAGAAGTTCGAGTGGCAGGGCCACGGGTTCCCAACGGTTGTGCGGGGGCGTGAGCAGCCGCGCATGGCGCACCTGTGGCCCGCGTACCAGTGGCTCGCTTTGGCGACGATGTTCGAGTACCACCAACGCATCGTCACCGAGCTGCCCGACCATGTGGGTGAGAAGTTGGTGCGTGTATTGGGCGATCCCACCCTGGCGGTAGGCGTTGAGCCGAGCATCAATACCGATACGCATATTACCCCGGTATCTCAATCTCTAGCCCGTCATAGGCGAAGGCGACCCCCTCTGGTAGCTGCGCACTGGCGCTGGCATGGTCGAAGGCATGCGTCATGTGGACGAGAAATGCCCGCCGGGGTTGAAGATCACGGATCACTTCCAACGCTTCAGCCAGGGTAAAGTGGGTGGGATGCGCTTCGTAGCGCAACGCATTCAGCACCAGCACATCAAGGTTGCGCAACCCTTCGTATGAATCAGGCGGAATATGGCTGGCATCGGTGACATAGCCCAGCCCCCCAATCCGATACGCGGTGATCTCCCAGGTGCCATGGATGATCGCTAAAGGAGTGATGCTGGTCTGCCCAATCGCAAAGCTGGATTCGACACTGTGCAACTCGATACGCGGGCACGTCGAACCCGCCGATGTCTCCGTAAAGGCATAGTCAAAGCGCGAACGCACCTCGTGGATAGTGTGCGGGCTGCCAAAGATCGGCAAGCAGTCCCCATGTTCAGTCAACGGGCGCAGATCATCAATCCCGGCAATATGATCAAAATGGGCATGGGTGAGCAGCACCGCATCAATATGGCGTAGCCCTGCATGGAGCGCTTGGAGCCGGAAATCGGGGCCAGCATCAATCAGGATGGTGTGATCGGATGTGCGCAGTAGGGCCGAGGTGCGCATGCGCCGGTTACGCGGATCAGCGGAGCTACATACCGCACAGTCACAGCCAATCACCGGGACGCCCATTGAGGTACCTGTGCCGAGAAAGCGAAGCTGCATGGCTCGATCTGCTTTCTATGTGGGGGTGGGGGCGTAGCCCCACGAGAACTTCCGGGAAACTTGAAGCTTCTCGGAAATTCTATAATATTGCTATAATGAAGAAACTGTCAACCTGTTGTCATCTACTCGATCTTGATCCTTGTGCTACTCTCTTCTATACTCTACCTTGAGAGAGTCTGATCTGCTCAGGCTTGCTTGCTGTCTGCAAGGCACCAAGATCCGAGGAACCTCCTATGCAGCGGGCCTGGCGTGCGATAAACTCGCAGCTACGCTTTCAGATTATTGGCCCGTTCTTGCTGCTCACCGTGATTGTCGCGGTGGTGGGTTCGGTTGTGGTCTTTTTTCAGGTTGCTGGTTCGTTGCAGGAGCGCTTCAACAACCAGATGGCATCCGTCACGCGGACGGCCAATGATGCCATGCTGAACCAAGAGCGAGCCAACCTCCAGTTCTTGCAAGAGGTTGCGTTTGCCCAGCCCAACCCCTCCATCCGCGCTCCGGGTGTCCCCGATGCCTTCCAGCGCCGTGATGTTGAAGGGCTGAAACTAGCCCTCGAACCCTTCTTCTTGCTCAGTACTCGCCGCAGTAGTGTCGGCTTGGATCGGCTGATCGCGTTTGATATGCGCGGCCAGACCTTGAGCGACTTCGAGAAGTTGCCCGATAGCTATGGCGATGAGTATGTCAGCCATCCCACGCTCGATATTTCAGGGGCTTGGTTTACCCAACGCATTATCGGGCGCGTCGCGGATAGCCGGGGCGATAAGTATGCTGGTCTGGTGCAACTTGGTGAGACACTCTACTTTGCGACGATTACCCCGGTCTATGTCGGAAATGACGTGGTTGGTGGTCTGATCGCGGCTACTCGCGCTGATGATCTGCTTACCATGCTGCGTGACCGTTCCCAGGCGGCTGGGGTGACGCTCTATAACTCTTCGGGTGAGGTGCTCGCCTCGACCTTTGGAACCGGGCCGGGGCAGGCAGAGTCTATGGACGCGGCGTTGCTCGCTTCGTTCCAGGAATCGATGTCGGCCAGTAGCTCGATCTTCAATGCCCAAACTGTTAATGGCCGTGAGTACCAGTTTGCCTATATTCCCCTCGTGATCCGTGGCGTGGCGGTTGGTATTCTCGCCCCGGCGCTCTCACGCGATTATGTGATTGCTACCGGTAGCGATACGCTCTGGCCACTGGTCATCTCGGTCTTTATCCTCACCGTGACTCTCTTCGTGCTGGGGGTGCTGATTGCCAACCGTATTACCGCGCCTCTCGGTGAGTTGGCGCGGACTGCCGAGGCGATTACTCAAGGCCAGTTTGGGCGGCGCGCCTATGTGAATACCGAAAATGAGATTGGTACCCTGGCCGAGAGTTTTAATAAGATGACCGGCCACCTGACCGATCTCTATGGCCAGGTGAGTAGCGAGTCGAGCCAGCGGGCGGCGATTGTTGAAAGTATTGCTGATGGTATCGTGGTCTGTGATACCGAGGGCCGGATTACGCTGGTCAATAATGCCATGCGCCAGTTCCTCAATCTGGAGGCCGAGCAGCCACCGCCGATCTGGTTTAGTGATATTCCGCTCTGCGAACTGACCGATGGCTCACTGGGGTTTGGCTCGCAGCGTGCCCACGATCTCTTCACCCTCTATGAGCGTATTGTGCGCGTCTCGGCCAATCGCGTACAGACCGAGACTGGCGATGTGATGGGGTCGGTGTGTGTCTTTCAGGATATGACGGCTGAAGTGGCGGTTGACCGTGCCAAGACCAACTTTATCGGTACGATCTCGCACGAGCTACGCACCCCGCTTACGGTTATTCGTGGCAATGCCGATCTCCTTATGCGTGGCCTCGCTGGCCCGCTCGAAGATGACCAGAAGGTCTTTATCGAGTCGATCCGCCAACATGCCGGCAACATGACGAGCCTGATCAGTAATGTGATCATGATCGCGGGTCTCGATTCGGGTTCGCTGGCCACCGACATCGAACCGCTCTCGATCTTCCGCCCGGCTGATGATGCGGCATGGCCGTTGCAGAGTGCCATTAAAGCCAAGGGCTTGACATTGCGCATCGAAATCGCCAAGGATCTGCCAGAGATCCTGGCCGACTTTGACCAGTTGCGCATGATCTTCCACCAACTGATTGATAATGCCCGTCGCTATACCGCTCAGGGTGAGATTATTGTGCGCGCCCAGACCCTCCCGGAGTATATGCTGGTTGAGGTCGCTGATACCGGGCGTGGCATTGCGCCCGATATGCACGAGCAGATCTTTGAACGCTTTATTCGTGGTGATGGCGCGAGTGAAGGGATTAATTCTTCGGAACGTGGAATTGGCCTAGGGTTGGCGATCTGTAAGCAGTTGGTCGAACGTCAAGGCGGTAAAATCTGGGTCGAAAGTACACCGGGGCAAGGGAGTAGTTTCTACTTTACGCTCCGTTACGCGCATGCTACACCAAACACTGAAAAACCTGCGGCCCCTTTGGCCGCAGCAGCCTGAACAGCAACGTAAACTGAACCAACCCATTACTTGGGCGGTTCTGCTTGCCTTGCTCATTACCATGTTGCTGATTGGCTGCGTTGGGCAGTTGGCATTGCGTGTGGTTGCGCCCCAGGCAACCTTCTATAGTGGCGATCTGGCGGCTAAAGGCGTGGCGAACTATACCCTCTGGGATGTTGGCCCCCAGGTGCCCGCGATTAATCCCGCCGCTATCGCCGCTCCCGAAGAGGACGATCTGGCCCCACCTGATGAGATCATTACTCTGCCTGAAGAGAGTGCCCCGGTGGTGGTTATTCCGGCTCCTAGTAGCGAACCAGTGCTGGTCGCAAATCAGCCGACTGCTACCCCTAGCCCTAGCCCCTCTGCGACCCAGGCGGTGCTGGTTCCCACCTTCACGCCAACACCAACCCGTACCACGTTGCCTATAGCTACGCCGACTCCTAATCCTGCCACCGCAACTCCCTCGCCTACTCCTGTTTTGGGGGTGGCGAGTAGCCCCACTGTCGCCACGCCAATTATTAGTCCCGCTTCCCCAACTGTGCCACCGAGTACCCCCGTTCCGACGACCATTCCTCCTACCGCAACCTCCACACCCCCACCGGTGCAGGTGGTCTCGGTGGGCTTCGCTACAACGAATATCGTGGCCAGTGAGTGGGATGGTCTCTTTAATGTTGAAGTTCGGGTGACGATCAGCCCACCTACTGGTACCCGTGGTACTGTTTCGGTTGATTATGCGACGATTGCGGGTGGTACCGCCACTCAGGGTCTTGATTATCAGCCCACGAGTGGCACACTGACCTTTGCACCGACGCAGAATACGCGCACCTTTAGCATGACGATTCTGGCCGATTCGATCAAAGAGGCCCAAGAGACAGTACGCTTGCAGTTGAGTAACCCCAGCGGGGCGATCCTACTTCCTGGTGGCGATACTGCCCTCTTGACGATCTTTGACTCCAATGATCTGCCCCTCGTGCGCTTCGCTGCTACTGCGCAGACGGTCAATGAGGGTCTCGGTACAGCTGTGAGTGTGCCGCTTGCCCTCAGCCACCAGAGCGATTTTACCGTGAGTATCCCCTATACCATTAGTGGTACCGCTGGGGCTACCGACCATAACCTGGTGAATGGGACGCTCTCCTTTGCGCCTAATACCACAACTGCGGCGATTACTTTTAATTTGATCAATGATCGTATTGCTGAGAATGCCGAAAATCTGATCATTACGCTGGGTACGCCTACGAATGGTATTCGTGGTACCCCCGATGTCTATACCGTCACGATTACTGATAATGATCCGCCTGGTCTGACGGTGCAAAATCGGAGTGCTACGCAAACGGGTGAGGATGGGACAAGCATCACCTTTGAGGTGCTGCTCGATAGCCAGCCGACTGCGAATGTCACTGTGCCGATCAGCGTGAGCGATGCGACTGAGGCCAGTGTTAGCCCCACCAATGTGGTCTTTACCTCCGCCAATTGGAATAACCCGGTTGTTGTGACGGTGACGGGGCTAAATGATTTTGTTGATGATGGTGATATTGCCTATACCGTTCAGGTGGGTACAACAACGAGTGCCGACCCCTTCTATAGCGCGGCCTTTACCCGTACTGTCAATCTGACCAACGTGGATGATGATACGGCTGGGGTGAATATCTCTACCACGCTCGTACATGTGGTTGAAGGTGGCGCAACCGATACCTATACCATTGTGCTCAATAGCGAGCCGCTGACAAATGTGCAGATTACCCTTACTCCTGATCCTGAAGTGCGGGTGAATGGGGCTACTACCTATACGCTGATCTTTACCCCAACGACGTGGAATACACCACAAACGGTCACGGTGAGTGGATATGATGATTGGGTGGATGAAGAGGGTGATGGGAATGTTACCCCCCATGCGGGCTTGATTACCCATACAGCTACCAGCACCGACCCGCTCTATAACGCGATGGCCATAGATGATGTGGCTGCCGAGATCGTTGATAACGATACCTCACAGATCGTCCTCGTGCCGCTTACCGGCGGGGTGAGCGAGGCCGGTGATGTTACCCCGGTGACGGTTGGTTTTAGGCTGGCCACCCGGCCTAGCGCCAATGTCACGATTACCGCAACCGTTGCTGATGGTCAATTGCTCCTCAATGGGGCTGCTACCCAGACGCTCACCTTTACCAATCTGAATTGGGCGACGCCCCAGTTGCTCACCGTCACCGCCGTGGATGATCCTACCTGCGAGGGGCTGCATAGTGGCACGATCAATTTTGCGGTGGCCAGTGGCGATCCCTTCTATGCGCCGCTGACGATTGTGCCCCAAACGGTGGCCATTACCGATAATGATCCCGCTGAGTTGATCGTCTCGGCGCTGAGTAGCCCCACGACCAGCGAAGCCGGAGCCACATCTACCTTTACGGTGCGCCTGCGCAGCCAGCCTCTGGCCGATGTGGTTGTGCCGATCAGTAGTAGTGATACGAGTGAGGGGAGCGTCAGCCCGGCTATCCTCACCTTTACTGCTGCGAATTGGAGTGATCCGCAGACTGTTACGGTGACTGGGGTGAATGATTGGGTGGACGATGGCGATCAACCCTATACGCTCACTGTTGGCCCGACGACGAGTGCCTCGGCGCTCTATGCTAACGTGACCTGGCCCGGCCCGATCTCGCTCACCAATCTCGATAATGATACTGCTGGGGTGTCGCTCCAGAATACGCCGGTTGCTGTCACCGAGGGTGGTGCCACGGCAATCTATCGCCTCGTGCTGGATAGTGAGCCACTCGATAACGTGGTCATTACCGTTACGGCTGCTTCTCAGGTGCAGGTGAATGGTGGCAACACCACCACGCTCACCTTCACCCCCGCCGACTGGAATACAGCTCAGGATGTGTTGGTCAGCGCGCTCGATGATGTGGTGGATGAGATCTCGCCCCACCTGGGCCTGATCACCCATAGCGCGGCGAGTACCGATCCACTCTATAACGCGATCACGATTGCCAATGTCGCGCCTGAGATCACCGATAATGACACGGCTGGTGTCACCTTCACCCCACTCACCGGGCCGGTTGCTGAGGCCGGGGATGCCACGCCCGTCACCTTCAGTGTGGTACTGGATACGCAACCCACGGAAGATGTGACGATCACGGTGAGTGCCGACGCGCAGGTGCGGGTGAACGGGGCTGCCACGCAGACGCTCACCTTCACCGCTACCGATTGGAACAACCCGCGCACGATCACCGTGACGGCGGTGGATGATGTGACAACGGAGGGGGCGCATACCGGCACGATCAGCTTTACGATGACCAGCGCCGATCCCTTCTACAACCTCACGCTGGCCGATCTGAGTGCCGCTATTGTGGATGATGACCCGGCGGCTCTGGATGTCTCTGCGCTGAGTGGCACGACCACCAGCGAGGGTGGGACAACCGTTACCTTCGAGGTGCGCCTAGCTACGCAGCCCTTGGAAGATGTGGTTGTTCCGATTAGTAGCGATGATACTAGTGAGGCGACGGCTACCCCAGCTACGCTCACCTTCACTACGGGCAATTGGAATACGCCCCAGATTGTCACGGTGACGGGGCAGAATGACGATCTTGATGATGGGGATGCGAACTATAGCGTCACGCTCGGTCCGACGACGAGTGCCTCGGCGCTCTATGCCGGTTTGAGTGATGCGGTTCCGCTCACCAACCTCGACGACGATACCGCCGGGGTGGATGTGCAGCTGATCACGCCGCCCCTCCAGGTCTCGGAGGCTGGTATCAGTTCCACCTATCAGGTGGTGCTGGGGAGCCAGCCGACCTTCGATGTGACCATTACGGTCAACACCGATCCCACCAATCCTCAGGTGCTGGTGAATGGTGCGGCTACGACCACACTTACCTTTACAACGGGGAATTGGAATGCCGCTCAAACGGTGACGGTCACGGCGATCAATGATGATGTGGATGAGGATGGCGATAACAATCTCTCCACCCATCCGGCGACGATTACCCATACCGCAGCAAGTACCGATCCTAACTATAACGCCATCGTGGTGGCCAGTGTCGCCGTCAATATCACCGATAACGACACCGCCGGGGTCACTGTCACTGCCGCGCCCATGGCCTTCACCGAAGGGCTGGCCGGGAGTGCCACCTATACCCTCGTGCTAACCAGCCAGCCCACTGATGATGTGGTCATCACGGCCAATGCCGGTACCCAACTCCTCGTGGGTGGTGCGCCGACCCAGACCATCACCTTCACTGGTCTGAATTGGAATACCCCCCAGACGGTTACCGTCACAGTGGCGGTGGATGCTGTGGATGAAGATGGGGATGGCAATGTGACCCCGCATCCAGGCCAAGTGACGCATACGGCGGTCAGTATTGATCCGCGCTATAGCGGGATCACGATTGCCCCTGTTGATGCTAGTATCACCGACAACGACGATGTCGGGTTGAACGTGAATCCAACCATTGGCACCACGACCGAGGCGGGCGGAACCGCTACCTTCAGCGTCTGGCTGAATAGCCAACCGGAGGTCAATGTCACCGTGCCGATTACCAGTAACGACACCAGCGAGGGTACGGTCAACCCAGCCGTCCTCACCTTCACACCCGGTAACTGGGATCAGGTGCAGACCATTACGATCACCGGGGTGAATGATGCGCTCGACGATGGTGACGTGGCCTACACAGTGACACTTGGCCCCACCAGTAGTGCGGTGGGTGATGCGTATCAGAGCGGTCTCAGCCGCACGATCAATCTCACCAACACCGATAATGATACGGCTGGCATCACGCTTACCCCGCTCACTGGAGCAGTGGCCGAGGATGGTGAGGCCACGCCCGTCACCTTCAGTGTGGTGCTGGATACCCAGCCTACGGACGATGTGGTGATTACGGTGAATGCCGATGTTCAGGTGCGGGTGAACGGGGCCGCCACCCAGACGCTCACCTTCACCGATGTGGATTGGGCCACCCCGCAGGTGATCACCGTCACCGCCGTGGATGATCTGGTCTATGAGGGGACTCATACCGGCACGATCAGCTTTGGGGTGAGTAGCGCGGATCTGCTCTACAATCCGCTGACGATCCCCAACTATACCGCCACGATCACCGATAACGATACTATCGAGATCACGATTGATGATGTGACGGCGTATGAGGGCGATGTTGGCCAAAACTTTGTCTTTACCGTCAGCTTGAGTGGGGCCGCTGGGGGCGAGGTGCGGGTGAACTACACCACGGCGGATCTGACCGCGACGGCGGGGAGTGACTATACCACCACCAGCGGTCAGCTTGTGATCCCAGACGGTGATACGAGTGCCACCATTACTGTGCCGGTGCTGGGTGATACGCTCTTCGAGCCAGATGAGGCGTTTGTGGTCTTGCTCAGTAATCCCACTACCACTGGCCTCACGCCGGTTGAGATCGTTGATAACCAGGGCATCGGTACGCTGCTGAATGATCCCACCGATACCCTCGTGATGGGCTTTACTCAGGCCAACTATAGCGTGCGCGAAAATGCAGGCCCAGCCTTGCTCACGGTGCGCCTGAGTGCCCCTGCGGCGGCAGACTTTATTGTGACCTATACGACTACGCCGGGTACAGCAACCGCACCGGCTGACTATACCACTCCGTCCGGTAGCTTCACGTTTGCCGCTGGCCAGATCGAGCAGACGATGAGCGTGACCATCGTCAATGACGGGCTGTCAGAGCCTGATGAGACCTTCACCTTGACGCTCAATCCCATTGTGGGCATGACGCTCAGTCAGGCGACGGCTACGGTGGCGATCATTGATAATGATCGCCCGGTGCTGACCGAGGCTGCGAACTTCCTCCAGACCGCAGGGCCGACGTATGTGGGGAATGGCTGGAACTACTATGCCAATCAAGAAGGCACTTCAACCTATATCCAGATTGATATTCCCTGCCTTACCACTGGGCATCCAGTCCAGATCGGTCTCTACGATGCAGCGGTGAATGCTGCCTCGCCTGATGATAGTGTCAATCTGCCGGCTGATCCAACCACCTTCTGGCTCTACCAGATGCCCAATGGCTGGAGCTATACCGATGGGCTATTGGCAGGGACGCTGCTGACCACGCAGACCTATCCACAGCCTACTCCAGCGCCCGTCGCCACCTGGGAGAATCTGACCACCCTCCCGGCTGGTTCGTGCGGCACCTTCCTGTTGCGCACCGAGACGAGTGATAATGATGTCAATGGCTGGGGCATGCGCGTGGTCTGGCAGGGTGGCGCTTCTGCCCTCGACTATGACGGTGTGGCCGGTACTGGCGACGAGATCATGATCGGGATGCAGCAGGCCGAACTGCGTTCCTTGGCGGGGAATAATCGCTGTACCACCATATATGAATATGTCGCACCGGGCCAACCCTCGGTGACGTTCCATAATTATGATATGGATGATATAAGTATGGGCGGTTGGCTCGCCACCCGCTTACGCTACTACCCACCGAGTGCGGTCTACGATCCTCTGGCGAATACGGGCGGATTCGCAGGTACGCGATCAGGGAATATGAGTTGGAATAACGGAACAGCTACGACTCGGGGTGGCGATACCTACCTGAATCCTGAGCCGGGGTGGTGGAAGATTGTCACTTGTACTGATGATCTGACGTTTGAGAACCAGTTGATCCAAGAGGGGCAGACCGATCAGCCGAGTTACCTGACCCAACCCGGTACGCCTGATCTGGCGCTGACGCTGACACCGAGCGTAACCAGTGTGGCGCGTGATACACCCCTGGATGTTGTGGTTGCCTATACCAACCGTTCTAGTGGGGCTACGGCGGGGGCGGCACTGGGTTCTACGTTCAGTGTTACTCTACCGAGTGATCTCAGCTATGTGAGTTGCAGCGGCGCGACATGTGTTCAGACCGGCAATACGCTCAGTGTCACCATGGCCGACCCGATTGCCGCCGGGAGTAGCGGGAGTTTCACGATCACCCTGCGCTCCAGCACCACCGGCAGTGGCGCGGTGGCGCTCAACCTGAGCGCCAACTACACCGATCTGCTGCGTAACCCGTTTGTGCGTACCACTGGAACAGTGCTAACCATTACCCCGTAGGAGATCCATGTTCCCCGAAATCACGATTACTGGTAGCCCCTACGACCGTGGCCGACAGTATGGTGCCGCCGTCCCGCACATGATCGCCCATAGCATCGCCAGTTACTCGCGCCTCTTTGCCTACCGCCGGGGGATGGATTGGGCCGCCAGCCAAGCAGCGGCGCTTGAATACCTGCCCCTGCTGCACGCAGTGGCCCCCGATCTGCTCGAAGAGATGCGTGGCATTGCCGTCGGGGCCGGGCGCGAGTTGGGTGAGATCGTGGCCCTCAATGTGCGCACCGAACTTATGGCCGGGATCGGTAATGGCGTTATCCACCCCGATTGGCCCGCCGCTGATGCCCGCAACCGGGCTGCGGGTGTCCCGCGCCACCTCGATGATGCCGCGCCATCCAGCGCCACCCCGCTGGATGATGGCGAGTGTACCACCGCCGCCGCTCAACCCGGCGCAACCGCCACTGGCACCAGCATCCTCGCGCAGACATGGGATTGGCAGGGGGATCAGCGCGGGGCATGCCTGCTGCTGCGCATCCACACGCCGGATGAACCCAGCATCCTCACCATGACCGAAGCTGGTATGTTGGCCAAGATCGGCCTCAATAGTGCAGGCTTGGCCGTGGGCCTCAATCTACTACGTTCCCATGCCGATGGCCAGGGGGTGGGTATGCCGGTGCATGTGCTGTTGCGCAAGATCCTCCAGGCGACCAGTTTTGCGCAGGCCCGCGCCTTTACCGCACTGGCCCCGGCTGCGGGTTCCTCGTGCATCACCGTGGCCAGTGCTGAAGGTGATCTGGTCAGTTTCGAGATCACCCCGGCGGGTGTAGCCGAGGTGTTACCAGAGGCGGGCCGCCTAGCCCATGCCAACCACTGCCTTGACGCGGGCGCATTGGTGGGTGAGTGCGAGATTGACCCGGCGCTCTCCACCACCCGCGAACGCCTGGGGCGCGCCTGGAACCTCCTGCGGGCCACGCCGCGCTTGGCGATCAGCGACTTTCAGGCCATCCTGCGCGACCACGACGGCGACCCGCGCTGTATCTGCCGCCATCCCGATCTGCGCTTGGCCCCGGTAGATCGTGCCGAGAGTGTCTGTGGGATAGTGATGGATTTGGGGGCGCGTACCATGTACGTGGCTGCCGGTATTCCATGTCAGGTGCCGTTTACCCCGGTGCAATGAGCCGCATGGCTTGGCTTCGACAGGCTCAGCCAACGCCAGCGGCGCGGTGGCTGAGCTTGTTGAAGCCACCGCTAAACCCGCCGTCCAAACTGGTGTTCCAACTGCGCCGGACTTAGCAGGATCATTGTTGGGCGGCCATGCGGGCAGGTACGCGGGCTGATGCAGGCTTCGAGTTGACGTAAGAGTTGGCGCATCTCCTCGTGCGAGAGCGCCTGCCCGGCCCGCACCGAGGTGTGGCATGCCAGGGTGATCAGGATCTCCTCGTAGCGGTCGCTAGGGGTACTGCCGCCGCGCCCCGCCAGATGATCGGCTAACTCGGTTAATGCCGGTGCGATCTCATCGCTAGGTAACGTCGCCGGGGCGCTGCGCACCCGCACACCTTCGCCCCACTCCTCCAGCGTAAAGCCGAGTGCCGCCAGTTCGTCGGGGTAGCCGAGTAGTAGTGCACTACTCGCCGGGGCCAGCGGCACCACGAGGGGCAGCAGCAAACCCTGCGATTCGATAGCCCCAGAGGCGCGTTGGGTCATCAGGCGCTCATAAGTGATGCGCTCGTGGGCGGCATGCTGGTCAATCAGGTACATCCCCTCTGGAGCCTCGGCCACAATGTAGGTCAGACCCACCTGGCCAACTACCCGCAACGGTGGCAGGGCGGCGGGGCTAGGTTGGGGCGCGGCGATAATCTCCGGCGCTGCTGCCTCCGGCTGGTCAACCGGGGCCGGTGCTGTATAGCCGCCCCCCACATCCCAGCGCGAGCGCTCGACATCCCATGCGGCTGCGCCCACTCCCCACGCCGAGGCAGGCGGCTCCGCTGGGCGACTCGGTTGCCCTAGTTGGCGCAACTCGAAGCGCCGCTGCACCCCAGAGGGATCATAGTTCGTGTCGGCCCAATCGGGGATGCCCGCCCCCGCTACGAGCGCCTCGCGCACCGCCCGTCCGATCGCGCTATGCACCTGTGGCCCGAAGCGGAACTTGACCTCGCTCTTGGTGGGGTGGACATTCACATCAACGGCGGTCGGGTGGACACGGATATCGAGCGCCACGAGTGGATGGCGGCCCTTCATCAGCATGGTGTGGTAGGCATCTTCCACCACCGCCACCAGCGGGCCACGCGGCTGGAGGGCGCGCCGATTCACAAAGACGTGGATGTAACTGCGCGAACTGCGGGTCAGTTCGGGTGGCGAGATCAGCCCACTCACCCGCACTGCCTGGAGATCTTCGCCCACCTCAGCCTCGACCGGCAGCAGTTGGCGTGCAATATCCAACCCATAGATCTCGATCAGCACACTGCGCCGGTCGCCATCGCCACTCGTCTGGAGCGCCAGTCGCCCATCCAGGATCATGCTAAAGCGCACCTCTGGGTAGGCCAGCGCATACTGTTGCACCACCGCACTAATCGCACTCAGTTCGGTCGCCTCGGAGCGCAAATACTCACGCCGCACCGGCAAATTGTAGAAGAGATTGCGCACACTGATACTTGTCCCCGGCGAACAGCCACACGGCACCCGCGCTTGCAGATCACCCCCGGCAATGCGCAGTTCGGTACCCACCTCTTCGTTGGCGTTGCGGGTAATACAGACTAGTTGCGCGACACTGGCAATGCTGGGTAGCGCTTCGCCCCGAAAGCCGAGCGTGCGGATGTTAAAAAGATCGTCGGCTACCTGGAGTTTACTGGTAGCATGGCGTTCAAAGGCCAGTTCGACCTCATGGCTGGCAATCCCACAGCCATCATCCTGCACCTTTAACTCCCGCAGCCCGCCGCCGCGCACCTCAATAGTAATGCGCGACGCACCGGCATCCAGCGCATTCTCAACCAGTTCTTTGATCACCGAGGCGGGGCGTTCGACCACCTCACCGGCAGCAATCTGGGCGGCGATGGTGGCATCAAGGAGACGGATCGGCATAGCCTGCCCTACTCTACTAGCGCACGAACATCTTTGCGGACTATTGTACCATGTTACGGGTTGGGGGTGACGCTAGGGGTAGAGGTACGCGTAGGCGTTGTGGTGGTCGTGGAAGTACGTGTGGGTGTTGTGGTGGAGGCAGCAGTCGCGGTTGTGCTGGTGACGGTGGTTGTAGTTACGGTGGCGGCAGTGGTCGCAGTTGTGGTCGAAGCAGCGGTCGCAGTTGTGGTTGTCGTCGCTGCCCTGGTAGGCACCGGCGTCACGCTTGGCAGACTCGTAACCGTGCTGCTGAGGGTAGCCACCGGCACAGGCGTTGGCGACCCATTCATACCAAACCCATTGGTGAGGAAGAGACCCCCACCCACCAAAAAGACCAGCAACAGGCTGGCCAAGAGCAACCCGGTGCGCGAGAGAGGGCGCTCGGCAGCGCCCTTGGAACTCGTCGCATCGTCCGTTTGTTGCTGCATATCCGCCAAAGGCTGGGTGGGGCTACGGCTGCGTGCCACCGTACTTGTCGGCGAATCAACCTTGCCAATCGGGTCAACCTCATCCACCTGGCCGATCACCACCGTAATGTTATCGTGGCCCCCCCGCGCATTTGAGGTGTCCACCAGGCGTTGGACAGCCTCTTCGGGTGGGAGCATACTGGCAACTTCGGCAATCTCGGCATCCTCGATCAAGCCGTGCATCCCATCCGACGAGAGCAACACCGTATCGCCCGGCTGGAGCGCTAGGTTGAAGGTATCCACATGCACTTCGGCTTGGTAGCCGAGGGCACGGGTGATGATGTTGCGCACATTGGATGTGCGTGCCTGTTCGGGGGTCATCAAGCCAGCCGCGACCTGATCAGAGACAAAGGAATGATCGCGGGAGATCTGCGAGATCTGCCCCTCGCGGATCAGGTAGGCGCGGCTATCGCCCACATTCGCTACATAGAGCGTATCCCCACGGAAGAGCGCCGCGACCCCCGTCGTGCCCATGCTCCCCCGCCCCTCGCGGTAGATCGTCTCATTCGCTGCCACAAAGGCTTGACGCAGGGCTGTATCGGGTGGTGCATCTTCGACAAACGTCGCAAGGATCGTATCAACCGCTAGACGACTAGCAACCTCACCGGCCGCATGGCCGCCCATGCCGTCACAAACCAGGAGTAATGTCGCCTGAGACAACTCCTTGGTTCCGTAAGCGTCCTGGTTCACCTCGCGCCGCATGCCAATATCGGAGCGAGCGCTAAAACGCACTCTCATTGCGCCAACTCCTGACAGAGTATGGGCTTTTCCTGAGCAAAGTATACCACGCTAGTGTACCCGCCGTGATGCGATCAGGCATCCGAGGGCAACCAAGAGGAGTATCCAGTGCCAGATGCCGATAGGATTGATAAAACCGATCACCAACGAAGCGATCACCGCCACCAATCCCAGAATGGAGAGGCCGACTCGGGTTGGCGAGGGGGTTTCTGGGAGCATCCCACCTACCTCCTTACCCTAGCGGGTGACTCGCCAGAGCCAAAACGAGATCGCCGCTCCAATCAGAAAGACGGAGTAGAAGAGATTGCCGGTTGACACCACAAAGATGAGTGCCAGTGCCATAAAGAGTGCTGCCACACCAAGGCAGCCTCGGCGTACCCGCGCCATACTCTCTTGCACTTCCTGAGGTTCTTGGGACATAGCACGCTTTCTTGTATAGGTAAGGTATTGAACGGTATGGACTTCTATCCTACCACATTGTAATCTTGGCTTCACATTTCCCACAAGCGGTATAAAAGTGGTATGCTATAATGCTACGTAGCATACCAAGGAGCGACACTCGTCGTTAATGCCATGTTTGACCAAGAAGCCTGGCGAACACGGGTTGCAGACCGCCTGAGCAACTTTGCGCGCAACCCACGACAAGACATCCAGCTTGCCGGTACGAACACTGTACTTGGCTATTTAGCCGTGCGCACGCTCGAACCCTTCTTGGACGCTTTTCAGCAGGAGCCAGTTGCGGCAGTACTGGCCTTAGCCGAAATTGTTCAGGGCAGCGGAGCCGATCAGATCGTGCGTCGGGCCAGTCAGATGCGCTATCAGGTGGCGCAGATGATCGAGCGTGAATTGCGCACCAAGCCCGATCTGCGCGCTGCGATTGAGCAACTGATCGTCACCCTCAATGTGCTCCACTTGGCCCGCCAACGCCTGAATAGCTCGCGTGATGAGTGGCTGCGCCTCTCGCTGCTCCACGAGATTGATACCTATGAGCCGGGTGAACTCTCTCGCCTGCGCCAGTTGTTGCATGATCCAGGCTGGCAATCGCGGTATGAGACGATCCGTAGCCTGCGCCAACGCAATGGTAACTATAGTGCTGCTGATCTGGTGCTGCTGCACGATGGCCTGAGCGATAGTGCCTCACATGTGCGCTCCGCCGCTGCCCGTATGCTCGGTCAGTTTGCGGGCAATCCACCCGTCCCGCTGGTCAAGGCGCTCACCAAGGTGGCTCTCTACGATTGCGATCTTGAAACCCGCTATGCTGCTGCCCGTACCTTGGGTGCCCTGCGGGATCGCATCGCCTCGCCCCAGTTGATCGATCACCTCGGACGTTGTCTCAGCGACAAGGATAGCTTCGTCCGTTCAGCGGCGGCGCTTATTCTGGGCCAGTTTGGTGAACTCGCCGGGACACCTTCGTTAATTACACAGTTGACGGCGATGATCAGTGATGATGATGCCTATACCCGCGAAGCCGCAGCCCGTACCCTCGGTCGGATTGGGGCGGCGGCGGCTAGTGCGGCTGTACTCACCGCGCTCACCAAGGCGATGGAGGACGAGGATGCGAATGTCCACGAGGCGGCGGTTGATGCGCTCACGCGCTTGCGCAAGATCCGTGCTACACTCCCGCTGACGACGCGTAAACATCCCACTGAGCCATTGCCGGTCTGAATTGAAGCATCTGTAAGGAGGTTCGCATGGAGATCAGTCACCGCGCCATGAATCGCGTGGATCTGGTCGCGGTTGTGGGTCGTATTGATGCCGCTACAGCCTCGAAACTGAAACAGCAGATTGATACCCTCTTTGCTGAAGGCCGCTACCGCATTGTGCTCGATCTGGCTGGCTTGGAGTATATTAGTAGCCCTGGCCTGCGCGTCTTGATCGAGGCCCGCAAACGCGCCCGCGAATGGAAGATTACCGATCTGGAGGGTGGCGATATTCGGATTGCTAATTTGCCCCCCAAAATTAAAGAGGTCTTTGACCTCACCGGCTTTACGTCGCTCTTTGAAATGTATGCCGATACCGTTGAGGCGGTGGGTTCCTTTTAATCATGATCGGGGCTGAGGGATGCGCTCTCGCTTCACCTTCACCCTTCACCCTGCATCCCCTCTGAGCTATGGATACCATTACCCTCACGGCTGATTTGGACGCGCTGGCCAAGATTAGTGCGTTTATTACCGAAGCTGCGGAACAGTGCGGCCTGGATGAACGTGCCACATGGCAGGTGCAACTGGCTGTGGATGAGGCGGCAACAAATGTGATTCAACATGCCTACGACCTGGAACATCCGGGGAATATCACGCTCAGTTGGGCATGTGAATCGAGCCGCTTCATTATTACGCTGCGCGATCAGGGGCGGCAGTTTGATCCCCAGAGTGTCCCCGAACCCGATATTAGTTCGCCCCTCGAAGATCGTCAGGTTGGGGGGTTGGGGATCTATCTGATTACTCGCCTCATGGATGAGGCGCGCTTTGATTTTCATCCCCAAGAGGGGAATGTCCTCACGATGGTCAAGTACCTCAGTGCCAGCCTGCGCGATGATGTGGTGGTCATGCCGGTGAAGGGCCGTCTTGATGCCCTCACCGCGCCCCAACTCAATAAGTCGGTGCATGTCCAGATCGCGGCGGGTGCCCGCTTTGTGCTGCTCGATCTGAGTGATGTGGCCTTTCTCTCCAGTAGTGGCCTGCGTACCCTCCTGCTCATCCGTAAGGAGTTGATGACTTTGGGTGGCGAGTTGCGCCTTGCGGGCCTGCAACCCCAGGTGCATGAGGTCTTTGCGCTGACTGGGTTTACCCAGGTTTTTGCCATCCATACTACACTGGAGGAGGCGCGATCCTCGTTCGGCCTCGGACGTGCGTGAGACGTGAACGGCTGTTGCTGCTGCTCTACTGTCTGCTCGTGGCGGGCATAGGCTGGGTGTGGCTGGCGCGTCTTCCCGTTCCGTCGCCCTCCCCACTGACGCTCTTCCTCTTTGGTGGCGTGGCGCTGCTGCTCGGCATCGCGCTCCATCGCGTCAATCGGGCCATCTTGGCTCAACGCCGCTCGGTGCGCGAGTTGGCCCTGCTCAATGCAGCTAGCCGCGCTATCATTCGCAGCGAGCTTGATGTTGATGCGCTCTGCGAACTGATCTACCGCGAGGCGAGTAAGGTGATTGATACCGCCTCGTTCCACATCGGTCTCTTTGATGATCGCTACTATACCCTCAAGGTGCGTGTTCAGGATCGTGTGCGTATGCCCGTCCTGACCTTCGATCTTGGTGCCGGTGATGGCATTATCGGCTGGATTAGACAGACCGGGCGGGCGCTGCTGGTGGAGGATTTTGACCGCGAGATGCAGCGTTTGCCCGCCCGCCCGCGCTACCAGAGTACCCGCCCGCCGCGCTCCGGCATCTATGTGCCGCTCATCGCCGGGGAAGAGGTCATCGGCTCGATCTCGGTGCAGAGCTACCAACCCAATGCCTTCGGGGCCAATGATCTGCGCCTGCTCTCGCTGATCGCGGATCAAGCCGCAGTCGCGATCACCCGCGCCCGTGCCTTCCACCAGGCTAAACAGCGTGCCATTCAGCTCCAGGCCATTCATGAGGTGAGCGAGCAGATTACCGCCATCCTCAATCTGGATGAACTTTTGCCCTCGGTGGTGCGCCTTATCCGCGAACACTTCGGTTACCACCCGGTGCATATCTTCACCATTGATCCCGATGCGACGCTTATTCGCTTCCGCGCCACCACCGCAGATGCGGCGCAGTGGGCTGGCTTGGATAGCGAACCGCTGCGCTTGGGCCAAGGTGTGGTGGGTAGCGCCGCCCTCAGTCGGGTGCCCGTGCTGGTGGGTGATGTGCAACAAGATCCGCGCTACATTCAGGATAATCAGTTTACCCGTTCCGAGTTGGCGGTACCGTTGCGCATTGGCGAGCAGGTGATCGGCGTCCTGGATGTGCAGAGCGCTAAGGCTGATGACTTTGATGCCGATGATCTCTTTGTGATGCAGACTCTGGCGGGTCAGATTGCGGTGGCGATAGATAGTGCTAACACCTATACGGCGCAACAAGAAGAGGCATGGACGCTCAATGCGCTGCTGCAAGTCGCCGAGAATATCGGGCGGGCGAGTACGCTCGATAGCCTGTTGGCGACGGTGGTGCGTCTGCCACCCCAACTGCTCGGCTGTAGCCGCTGCTACTGCCTGCTCTGGAGCCGTGAGGGCCGTTTTGCGCTCTTGGCCGCTTATGGGCTACCCGAACACCTGCATACCCAACTCGTGGGCCATTCTGTGTCTATCGAGAATGCCCCGCTGCTGGCACGCCTGCATGCGCTTGCCGCCGAAGGTACCACTACCACCCGCCCATTGTTGCTGCACCAAGCCCAGGATCAACCCGAACTCTGGCCCCAGGTGATCGGGCCAGTCGGTAGCGGTACGCTGGTGGTTTTGCCGATGCTGGCGCGCGCCAGTCTGTTGGGGGCACTCATTTTGGATTGGGATGACCCGTTGGTGATGCTCGATAGCCGCCAGATAAGCCTGAGTACCGGCGCTGCTGCGCAGGTGGCCGGGGCGCTCGAAAGCATTCTGCTGGCCCGCGAGGCCGAAGAGGCGGCACGTATGGAACAAGAGCTACGGGTGGCCCGCGAGATCCAGACTGCGCTGCTTCCCGCCCATCCGCCGCGTATTCCCGGCTGGCAGATTGATGCCGCGTGGCACTCGGCACGCATGGTGGGCGGCGATTTCTATGACTTTTGGCGCTTGCCGCCCGCGCTTGCCCAGCCAGAACCACGTACCGACGATAGCGCACCGCATGAAGTGGGTGGCCCGGCCATCTGGGTGCAGGGCGATACGGCCCAGTGGGGGGAACTCGGCTTTGTGATCGCTGATGTGAGCGATAAGGGCGTCCCAGCGGCCATGTTCATGGCCATGTCGCGCTCTCTCGTGCGTGCCTCGGCCCTTGATGGTTCGTCGCCTCCAGCGGCTATCGAGCGTGCGAATCGCTGGATTAGCCGCGACTCCGAGTCGGGGATGTTCGTTACCCTCTTCTATGGGCTGCTCGATACCGCCACGGGACGCTTACGCTATACCTCGGCAGGCCATAACCCGCCCCTGCTCTTCCACCGCCAGAGTGCCACTTTCGAGGCCCTGCATACCCCCGGTATCGCCCTGGGGGTCTTGGAGCATATTCACCTGCACGAAGCCGAGACGACTCTGGCCCCCGGTGATCTCTTGGTCTGTTACACCGATGGGGTCACCGAGGCGATAGACGATGCGCAGTGTGAATTTGGGGTTGAGCGTCTGCGCCAGCTTATTACCACCTACGCCGACTATGATGTTGGGGTGATCATGCAGGCGATCAGTGGCGCGATTGATGCCCATAGTCGGGGCCAACCTCCGTTTGATGATGTTACGCTGCTGCTGATCAAGCGGATGTGATATAACGGGGCATTTTTTGGTACTTCCTGGTGTTGTGTAGATAGTACCTAGCGGTGTACTCAGATCCTACCTATGCACCATTGAAGCAACCTGCCCCAGATGCTATCATACTCTTGCGGACGGGATATGTACTAGTTGTTCATCTTTCCCACTCCCGCGACACAATATCTCGCTTGGGATGGAGTGATTTTTTGGGTGACGTGACCGGCATCGCATCAACATCGTCGCCAGCAACCTAGCCACGTTCGACTCGACATCGCACCAACATCCTTGCCAGCAACCTAGCTACGTTCGAGTTGACATCACACTCACATCGTTGCCAGCAACCTAGCCACATCCGACACAACATCGTACTCACATCGTTGCCAGCAATCTCGCTACGTCTGACACGACATCGCACAACGTTTCACAACCCAACGGTTACGCCAAAAGGTCAGCGGCACAATTCCATTTACACAAAACCAGTACGTTGCTACGCCAGTGCTTCCAACCCCAATCGAGATGGAGTGAGCGTAACCCCGGCAGCAGTGCCGGGGTTATGTTTTGTGTCATCGCCCCAATGTATGGAGCGTTCTTATGTACCCTATTGCCCTGCTGGGTGTGCCGATTGATCTAGGTGCCGGACGGCGCGGCGTGGATATGGGGCCAAGCGCGATGCGCTATACCGGGCTTCAGGCCCGCATTGCCGCCTTGGGCCATGATGTCTGTGATCTGGGGAATGTGCCGACCCCCATGATCGAGACCGGCGCACCGCTCGGTGATGATCCGCGTCTGCGCTACCTCGATCCTATCTGGCGGGTGTGTGCCGAACTGGCAGATCGGGTGGCTACGTGTGTCCAACAGGGCCAACTGCCGCTCATTCTGGGTGGCGATCATAGTCTGGCGATGGGCTCGGTCAGTGGGAGTACGCGGGGCCGCCAGCTTGGGCTGATCTGGATTGACGCCCACGCCGATTTCAATACACCCGAAACCACCCCTAGCGGCAACATCCATGGCATGAGCCTCGCCGCCCTGAGTGGCCGTGGCCATCCGCTCCTCACCGGCCTCGCCGGGCGCGTTCCGGCTATTCCACCCGACCAGATCGCCCTCGTGGCGGTGCGCGATCTTGACCCACTCGAACGCGAGGCACTGCGCACCTCCGGCATTCATACCTTCACCATGCACGATATTGATCGGCGTGGCATGGCCGCAGTGATGGAACAGGCGATCAGTTGCATCAGCCATGCCACAGATGGCTACCATGTTAGCCTCGATCTGGACGTGATCGATCCCAAGATTGCACCGGGTGTGGGCACGCCGGTCTTGGGTGGCATCTCCTACCGCGAGGCGCATCTAGCTATGGAACTCATCGCCCAAGCCGGGGGCTTGCGTAGCCTTGATGTGGTCGAGGTCAATCCGATCCTCGACATCCATAATGCCACGGCTGAGTTGGCGGTCGAGTTAGTCTTGTCGGCGTTGGGTAAACGGATTCTCTAGATGACTTATGCCCGTGGCAACACCAACAACACAATCGGCAGCGGCACAAACGCATCAACCCGATCACTGAGGCGGCTGGTGCGCAGCATCATGCCGGTTGAGGAGCCGCCATCAAGGTTGAGCGCGGCGTCAATGTCGAGATCCGACTGCGCCAACCATGTGGAAAATTCCGCCAGGGTAAAGCGGGTACTCGTCACCGCAATAAAGAGCACCCGCCCCGCCCGATCCCGCGCCACCGCACTACGGCGGGCGCGTTCGCCATCCTCATAGCTATAGGCAGCCACGCCGCCACGTTGCACCAACAGCGGCCAGCCTTGCAGTGCCTCTAGTAGTGGTTCACTTGTATCGTAGGGCTGCTCGGCCAACCCGCGCACCTGCACCTGGCCCGCCTGATCTACCGCAAACATCCCGCCGCGCCCGGTGTAGCTCGTCCCCACCGCCTGCCCGGCCATGATCAGCAACGCCACAGTGCGATTCTCTGGATCAAAGAAGCCCCCATTGATCGCCGCAATCGCACCCTGCTCCTCGATCCAGCGCCCAATCGTCTTGGGCGCATCGGGCGCATAGCCAACCTGGAAGCGCACACGTGCCGGATCGAAGCGCAGCACATGGATCAGGGTGGGGCTACTCTCGGCCACACTGAGCCGCAAACGCCGCACCTCAACCCCCGGCTGGACACTTTGCCAGCCACTATCGCTGGGGACGCCACTGGGAGCCTCTGGAGGCGCGGGGGCTGCGGTGGCCGTGGGCATCAGGGTAGCAACCGGGATGGGTGTGGAGGGTGGGGCGCTGCACCCGTTCAGCACGAGCATGAGTATGCAGAGGAACAAGAAGCTGCGCATGACTACTTCTGGCGACGCGCACTGATTGTCGCGTGGATCTCACTGCCAATCATATACTCGGCGCGGGACTCATCATCGGGCAGAATCAGTTCGGGAATTGGCTGCGGACGCCCACCATCACGCGAGATCGCCACCATACTGAAGTAGCCGGTCGTGCAGATGCGCCGGTCACCAACCAGGGGATGTTCGGCAAAGATGCGTACCCGTACTACCATGGAGGTGCGGCCAACAAAGATCACCTTCGAGAAGGCTTCGATGATCTCGGCCTGTCCAATGGGAGTGCGAAAATCAATCCGTTCACTCGATGCTGTTACTACCGGCTGGCGGCAGAAGCGCAATGCCGCAATCGCCGCTGCCTTGTCCATCAGCGCCATCACATCACCACCAAACATCGTGCCGTAGCCATTGGTCTGGTGGGGCAGAATGATGTCCGCCATGTGCTCTTCGCTGGCGACCCGTGCGCCACGCTCAGGCTGGGTATCACTCACCATAGCATTGCCTACTTCTTCTGCTGCGGAATACGATACACAAAACGAATGATCTGATCAGCAGCGACAAACATAATGATCAGCGCCTGCACCACCTTGATCACATCAATACTCAACCCGGCACGCACTTGCATGAGGCTAGCCCCGGTCGTCAGGCCACCCCAGAGAATGCCGGAGGCGATGATCCCGATGGGGTTCGAGCGGGCCAGCAGTGCGACCGCAATTGCATCAAAACCGAGGCCCGTGAGCAGATCGGCACTGAGCGCATTGCGCACCCCCAGCACCTCACCCGCCCCGGCAATCCCGGCGAGGCCCCCAGAGAGCGCCATCGTCAACACAATCGTGCGCGGCACACTGATCCCGGCGTAGCGCGCCGCCGCCGGATTGGTACCGGCGGTACGCAACTCAAAGCCGATGGTGGTCTTGTAGAGCAGCCACCAGACCCCCACCGCCAAGCCCAGACCGATCAGAATACCCAGATGCAGACGGGTCGTATCGCCCACGAAGAACCCCGGCAAGCGCGCTGTGTCGGCAATAAAGCGCGTGCGCGCCCCGGTCGTATCGGCTGGATCGCCCAGCAGATAGGGGGTTTTGCTCTTGATCAGCCACTCAGTCAGGCGCACCGCCACATAGTTGAGCATGATCGTCGTGATCACCTCGTGGGCACCGGTACGTGCCTTGAGGAAACCGGCCAGCCCGCCCCATAATGCCCCGCCCACAACCCCGGCGAGGAGCGCGAGGGGCACGTGGATGATCGCGGGCAGTTGGAGGGATGTGGCCACCACAATCGTAAAGATCGCGCCCAGGTAGAGTTGCCCCTGTGCCCCAATGTTGAAGAGGCCACCCTGAAAGCCCAGCCCCACCGCCAGCCCACAGATAATGAAGGGCGTAGCGCGAATGATCGTATTACTCAAGCCGTTCCAAGTGCCGAACGAGCCTTCCCACAGCCCAATATAGGCCGCCTCCCAATCACCGCCGGTGAGGCCGATCAACAACGCCCCGATCACCAACGCGGTAAAGACGGCCAGGATGGGCACAAGGTATGCTCCATAGCGCCCCCACAGGGCACCAAGGCTCGCAGGTTGGCGGATCTCTTCAGCGTGTGGCATAGGCTGCGCTCATGTTCAAGATGCTTGCTTCAGATCGGCCCCGGCCATCAACAATCCTAGTTGCTCGCGTGAGAGTTCGCCGTTCTGCACCGTGGCTACAATCTGGCCGTGGTACATCACTGCGATCCGATCCGCAAGCGAAAGGATCTCGTCCAACTCGGCAGAGACCACCAACACCGCCACACCCTCATCGCGTTTGCGAACGATCTGGTTGTGGATAAACTCTATCGAACCCACATCAATACCACGTGTGGGCTGGGCCGCAATCAGCAGCTTGAGCGGCTGACTAAACTCACGCGCCACGATCAACTTTTGCTGATTCCCACCGCTCAGGCTACTCGCCCGCACCTGCGTATTGGGGGTACGCACATCAAATTCTTGCACCAGCTCTTCGCAGTGGCTGCTCACCTGGGGCTGATCGCGGATGATCCCACGTGCAAAGGGCGTGCGGTAGTAGAGTTCGAGGACGGAGTTATCGGTGAGTGGGTAGGAAGTTACCAAACCTTCCCGCTGGCGATCTTCGGGGATGTGCGCCACCCCCAACTCGCTGATCTGGCGCGGGCTGGCATGACTCACATCCTGACCGGCCACCCGCACCACCCCAGCCTCTTTGCTGCGTAGCCCGGTAATCGCCGCCACCAACTCGGTCTGCCCGTTACCCTGCACCCCGGCAATGCCCAGGATCTCTCCGGCGCGCACGGTCAGATCCAACCCGTTCACCGCCACCAAACCGCGATCATCGCGCACGCGCAGCCCCTGCACCTCCAGCACCTCGGCACCGGGTTGGGCGGGAGCCTTATCTACGCGCAGCAACACCTCGCGCCCCACCATCAGCGCGGCCAGGCTGGCCTCGGACGACTCGGCGGGGTAGGTGCTCCCCACCACCTTACCGCCGCGCAGTACTACAATGCGGTCGGCAATCTCCAATACTTCACGCAGCTTATGGGTAATGAAGATAATAGACTTACCCTGCGCCACGAGGGTGCGCATGATCTGCACCAACTCATCGGCCTCTTGGGGGGTGAGCACCGCTGTCGGTTCATCCAGAATCAGGATGTCGGCATTGCGGTAGAGCGCCTTAATAATCTCAACCCGCTGCTGCGCCCCCACCGGCAGATCGGCGATCAGCGCATTGGGATCAACCTCCAGGCCATACTGGCGCGAAATCGCCCGGATCTGCTCGGCAGCCCGGCGGCGATCCAGGAAGAAACCCGCCTTGGTCTGCTCGTTGCCCAGCATGACATTCTCCGTCACCGTCATGACGGGCACAAGCTGGAAGTGTTGGTGAACCATCCCGATCCCGCGCTGAATCGCCTCGTGCGGGCTTTTAGCGCGGATGGGTTGGCCATAGACCAGGATCTCGCCCTCATCCTGCTGGTAGAGACCATAGAGGATGTTCATCAGGGTGCTTTTACCCGCGCCGTTTTCACCCAGCAGCGCGAGCACCTCACCCTTATGCAGTTGGAGCGAGACCTTGTCGTTGGCGAGCACACCGGGGAAGCGTTTGGTAATCCCACGGGCTTCAAGCACCACCGACTGATCTTGGGCCTTGCCATTGGTCATGGACACCTCAACTTCACCTTCGGTGGGGCGGTGGCTTCGACAGGCTCAGCCACCGCCACCGGCGCGGTGGCTGAGCCTGTCGAAGCCACCGCCCCACCGGCTGCGCCGCCCCATTCGTCACATCTCCTCGTAGAGTTCGAGCAGATCGCGCCACTCGCCGGTCAGTTCCTCGCGGCGCGCCGCATAGTAGAAGTGCAGTTCACCCTGCTCATCCACAAAGAGCAGATCCACCTGTGAGCGCATCGGGCGCATATAGCCCAGATTGCCCCACCAACGCACCTTCGAGTCATCAAGCGGTAGATCCTGCTGGAACATGCGTGCCGCATACTCACGCACCGTGCCGGGTTCAATATCCTGAAGCCGCCAGGGAACCCCGCTCACATCGCCGGTACGCAGGTTGCGGAAGACATACTGCCACTCACCATCCTCGCTCTGTGAGGCACTCACCACCTCGATACCGGTGCGGGGCCGATTGACCCGAATCAGATTGAGCCAGGCATCGGTCAGTTTTTCGAGGGCCACCCCGCGATACTCCTGCTGCCCAGGGCCATCCTTATCCTTCATCACCAGATCGAAGCGCCCGATGCTCTGCTCATCGCGGTAGGCCGCAACCAAGCCCCCGCGCCCGCGCCAACGGATGCGGCGTTCGCCCCAACTGATCGGCTCTGGGCTTATCGGTTCGGGCTGATCTTCGGGATGCGGCGGTACAACCTCATCCTCACGATCAAAATCTTGCGCCTCGTGCTCAATTGGTTCACCACTGCGCTCACCCAGCAGCGACTCCCATGCCTCACTCAAGCCCCAGTCGCTCACCCCAAAGAAGATATGACTAATCACCCCGTTAGCGTCGCGGTGAACCAGATCATACTTGGTGCGGCTGCCCTGGCGGTAGGCGCGCCACAGACCGAGGCGGCCCTTCCACTTGACCTGGCTCTGCACATCCACCCGGCCATCGCGCAGATCCTCATAGCGGCTGATCGCATAGGCCCACAGCCCCTGCGCCCGGTCGCGGGTCACACCCGCTGTCGTGCGCAGATCGCGCACCTCATAGAGCCACACCCCACCCCGCTTCTGGCCACTCACAATCTCCACCCCGGAGCGCGGCAGATCGAGATCCTGGCCATTATCGAGCGGTGAAGAGGCTCCTTCGGCGAGGGCGCGGCGGCAGAGTTGAATAATCTCGCCCCGATCCGCCACTACCGTCTCGCCATCACGGCGCACATAGATCGCCCCGTTGCTACAGACGTATGGCGGCGGCTCGCTCGACTTCACCTCCACGCGGATGACATCCTGACCCTCGTAGCTCATCAACTCGAAGGAGAGGTACGGTTGCGGGGTGATCTGTTCGGCGACCCCCTTGCGCAGTTGCTCACTCAGATGATCCGGGCGCTCCACGCCAGTGACGCGGCCACCCGGCTCACAGCCAACCACCAGCACACCGCCACCCGCATTGGCCAATGCTGCCACATCACACCAGAGCTGATTGGTATGATTCTCGTCATCAATCGGGCGCAGCACCTGGCGCTCGGTGGAACCACCAAAACGCACCGCATCCACCGCCCACTGCTTCTGGTCGCGCTTGGGCACGCGCACGCGATCAAAATCCTGGCTGGCGAAGAGGGCGCGCAGCGCCTCAAAACTGTTGTCGGGCAACAGCAGTTCGACATACCGATCACCGATGCCGTGGCGATGCAGCACTTGGCCATCGGTAGCGGGCAGACGGCGCAGGCGGTGCGCATCGCTCCCCTGGATGCAGAACATTCGCCGCTCGTAATGCTCCACCTTACCATTATAGAAACCGGGCGAAGTAAACTTCTCGTGGTCGGTATAGAAGTTGACAAACTCCAAGGCGTGCAGATGCGGGCTTTGGGTGGCGGCAATCCGCGACTGGCCACTCGTCCCCATCCGCAGAGTCTCGGTGATCACCCCATTCGGGCCATTCACATGCGGCGCAATGACGAGACCGCCAGCGCGGGCAATCGTCTCATAGGCTTCAGTGACATGGCGTGTATTGGCTACCCCACATAATCCCTCCTTCAGATGCTCGGCGGGAACACCCAATTGCAGGAGCGTCGCCTCGATCAGACTCAAGGGGCGGTTGGGGGCAAAGATACCCAAGATATGGGCACCAAAGTGGGAAGTGAACTCAAAACCGGGCAGCACCGTAATCTTCGCCAACAGCCGCCGATACTCATTGAGGCGGCTGATCTCTTCTTCGGTGAGTCGCCCACCCTGTTCGAGGGTCTGGAGAAATTCGATCTCACGTTGGAATCGTTCATAGCCATGTACCGTGTTATGGTCGGTAAAGGCGATGATCTCAAGTTCGCGGCGTTCTGCCTCCTGAAGAATATCGAGGTAGCTTACATCTGGTTCAGCATAATCCTCAGAAGCCGGGGTGTGTATATGCAGGTCGGCCCGAATCCAGCGCATCCCATTGCGCGTCTCGACGGGTGTGCTCATATTTTTCTAACTCCACAATCATGACTCTGTTTGCTCTCTCAGCTCTCTCGCTTTTGCGGCTTTCGTTCTGGTGGCCTAAGGAAAGACGCCACACAGGCTTACACGCTCCTTTCTGGCAGGCAACGAACACAGACTAATCCAAGTGATTCCTGTTTTCGGACACAGCCGCACCTTTCAGCACAAACGCGCCGTCCCTATCATACCCGATCCATCCCGAAACGACAATAGCACCGCTGGGATGCCTATGCCCTGTGGGCTTCGGGGGCGGCGCAGCCGCCCCCGAAGCTCCACCCCATGTAATCCCAATTGGCCCCAACCTGAGAAAAATACTAGAACCTTCAAATTTTTGCATGAAGATCTAGAATTAAAGCCAATTGTTTGCTATAATGATAAAAACCGGGTTAACACCACCTTAACAGACGCATAGGGCGGGTTCGCGTCGGTTCCCCAACGGAGGAGGTTCTTATGGCACTACATGGCGCTCTTGCCCCACCTCGCTCACGCACTATTGCCAGCGAGATGGAGACATTCCTGAATGATATTCAGGCAGAGCAGGGGCTAAGCGGAAATACGATCACATCATACCGCTGTGACTTGCGCACTGCTGCTGGGGTGGTGGACAAGCCGCTAGAGACGATCACCACGCTCGATATTCAGTCGTTTTTGGACAGCCGCAATGAGCAACCGGGCACGACGAATCGGCGTATCGCTAGTTTAGGCCGCTTTTTTCGCTGGGCGGTTGCCCGTGGCTACTGCCTGTATAATCCACTCGAACAAATTGCTGGACGCTACCATACGGAACATCGCCCCCAGCCGATTGTCAGTGAAGCAGAACGGCGGGCACTGGATACCGCCATTGCTGCATGTAGTCAACCCTATCGCCTGATCTTCACCTTGTTGCGCGAAATTGGTGTACGCACCGACGAGGTGTTGAACTTGAATGTTGGTGATGTCATCTTAGAGACGGGGCGCGAGGTACTACTCGTGCAGGACACCAAGAGTGGGAATAAGCGCATGGTTGCGTTAACACCCGATGCCATGCCGCGCTCGCTGCGCGGGCTGCGCAGTTGGATGCGTGACCTTGGCCCCAACCCCGCTCCCGATGCTCCGCTCTTCTGTTCCTCACGCGGTAAGCGTGCCTCCTATGACACGCTCCACCGGCGCTGGGTGCAGGTCTGTCGGGCTGCCCACTTGATTGATCTGGTTGAAGGAAAGGAGCAGCCACGTTATACCTTGCATCACCTCCGCCATACGGCCGCCGCTGAGTTGATCGCGTTTTATCCTGAACAGGTGGTTCGGCGTATTCTTGGTCATCGTGACCCGCGTTCCACCCGGCGCTATGCCGATATTGTTCGCAAGGGAGCGCATAATGCTGCTCCGGCCAACAATCTCCCCGCCCAGCGCCGTGAACAACAGGCTTCGTGAGGTTGGGTCGGGTAGGTTGTGGGCTGTTCCCCCTACCCGGCCCTTCTTTGCGTATAACATTACGCCCCCCGGCGGGGGTTCGGGGGAGGCTTCGCCTCCCCCGAAGATTTTTTTCTCTGCTGTTGGCAGCGAAGCCGCCAACAGCAGAGAAAAAAGCCGCTCTGGGGCGCAGCCCCATAAGCCCCGATTGCATGAAACCGCTGCTGCGTGTACTATATGCACATTCGGCTTTTGCGTACATGTGATATGATAGCTCGTGCAGGATCAAGCAGCTATGGGTGTGAGTCGAGCTACGTTAGGCTCGAATAGCAACTTCCCCATGCTTCTGTATGCTCTGCGCCATAGCGCACTAGGTGGCGGCAACGATGCGTATTCTTTTTTATACCGGTAAGGGCGGGGTCGGCAAAACCAGTGTCGCAGCCGCCACAGCGCTACGCTGTGCCCAGCGTGGCTATCGCACGATAGTCCTCAGTACGGATGCGGCTCACTCACTTGGCGATTCTCTCGGTGTTGAATTGCGCGCAGAACCTATTGAGGTTGCGCCGAACCTCTGGGCACAGGAGATTAATGCCCTTCATGAGCTTGAGGCGAATTGGGGTGAGGTCTCGCAGTATATGACCGACCTGCTGGCATGGCAGGGCGCGGATACGATTGCTCAGGGTGAACTTTCGGTCATCCCCGGTACTGAAGAGCTCTTTAGCCTGCTCCAGATCAAACGGCACTATGATGAGGGCCGCTTTGATGTTCTCGTGGTGGATGCCGCACCAACCGGCGAAACGCTGCGGCTGCTCTCGATGCCCGATATTATGCGCTGGTGGATCTCGCGCCTCTTCCCTGTGGCGCGGGCCTTGCTCAAGGTGGTGCGTCCCGTCGCCCGGCGCGTTACCGATATGCCCATCGTCAACGATGAGGTGCTCGCTTCGGCCCAGAAGGCGATTGATGCCCTGGTTGAAGTGCGGACGATCCTTACCGATCAGCAGGTGACGACGGCGCGTATCGTGATGAACCTGGAGAAGATGGTCATCCGTGAGGCGCAACGCTCACTCACCTACCTCAGCCTCTTTGGCTATGCGGTGGATGCCGTGGTGGTCAATCGTATCCTCCCGGTGGAGGTTGATGGCCACTTCGCCTCCTGGCGCTCGATGCAGCAGGAGTATGCCCCCCACGTTGATCAGATGTTTGGCCCCTTGCCCATCCTGCGCTCGCCCCACTTCCCGCGTGAGATTGTCGGTACGGAACTGCTTAGTACCCTGGCCGACCGTCTCTTCGGTGATGGCGATCCGGCTTCGTTTCTCTACCAAGGCCCCATGCAGCGCATCGAGAAGGCTGATGGTGGCTATGACCTGATCCTGCCTCTACCCTTTGCGTCTGAGGATCAGGTACACTTGGCCCAGAGCGCCGATGAGTTGCTTATCTCGGTCGGTTGGTATCGCCACCGTATCGCGCTGCCGCAGACCCTCGCCCGCCTCCATGCCGAGGATGCCTATTTTGAGGACGATCTGCTGCGTGTCACCTTCCGTCGCGGTGCTGCCTAATCAGTCTTTCTCCGTTTGAGGCGCAAGAAATGCCAGCATTGCTGGCATTTCTTTACCCTCCGATGTCAGTTCCACACATAAGGAGCCTTCAATGAAGCTGACATGCCTTCAAGAGAACCTCAAGCGTGGCCTTGCTACGGTTAGCCACGCTGTCGCTGGGAAGAGTACCCTGCCGGTTCTCTCGAATGTCTTGCTGGCGACCGATGGTGGCCGTCTGAAGCTCGCTGCGACCAATCTGGATGTGGGTATTACCCACTGGATCGGCGCTCAGGTGCAGGAGGAAGGCGCAATTACGGTGCCCGCCAAGCTCCTCGCGGATGTGATCGGTGGTTTGCCCAATGATCGCGTTACCCTGACACTGGATGCGCGTACTCAGACGGTTAAGGTTGAGTGCGCTCGCTATACGAGTAACATTAAGGGGATCGAGGCTGAGGAGTTCCCGATCATTCCAACGGTGAGTGATCGCGCTCCGGCAGTGAGCCTCTCCCCGGCAACGCTGCGCGAGGCGATTGATCAGGTGGCCTTCGCCGCCGCCAGTGATGACACCCGCCCTGTTCTCGCCGGGGTGCTCGTGCGCCTGCGTGAGAACCGCCTGACCTTCGCTGCGGCCGATGGCTTCCGCCTCGCTACTCGCGTTGTTCAGTTGCCCGAAGCGGTTGCCCAGCCCCAGGAATTTATCGTTCCCGCTCGCTCACTGGTCGAGTTGGCGCGTATCGCCGCCGATAGCGAGGGCCAAATCTCCCTGACCATGAGTCCCAGTGGTGGTCAGGCACTCTTCCATACCGAGAATACCGAACTGGTCTCGCGCTTGATTGATGGTAAGTTCCCTGATTTTGAGCGCATTATTCCTAGCCAATACCTGACGCGCAGTATCTTGGATACGGCTGAATTGGCTAAGGCGGTGAAGTTGGCCTCCTTCTTTGCCAATCCGAGCCAGAATGTCGTCAAGTTGACGCTGGAACCCGGTGGTGAGCTTGGCCCTGGCCGCCTCGTCATCAGTGCCAATGCGGCTGAGGTGGGCGATAATACCGGCGAAATTGATGGCATGATCCATGGTGAGGGCGGCCAGATCGCCCTGAATGTCAAGTACCTCGCTGATGCGATTGCCGCCATTAAGACCGCTCAGGTGGCGCTCGAGACCCAAGGCTCCCAGAATCCGGGCGTCTTTAAGCCGGTTGGCCAAGAGGGCTATGTGCATATTGTCATGCCCATGAGCTTGCGCTAGGTTCTTGGGGCTTCGCCCCAAACCCCATTTTTATGGTGTTTTGGCAGCGAAGCCGCCAAAACACCATAAAAATGGGAGGCGACGAAGTCGCCCCCGAACCCCCACCAGAGGTTGTAGAATGCCATCCAATCGGCTATAATTTAACAACCGATAAAGTTGCTATTTGTTGCCTATTGCCCGCGTGCATCCCTACGTTATGCAGGGGCATACACATTAGGGAGTTGCGTGTGAGTGCTACATCAATTGTTCTTGTTCACGCACACGCCCTCTTCCGCGAGGGGCTACGCCACCATATCTCGTCTGAGCCAGAATTTCGCATTGCGGGCGAAGCCAGTAATGGCCAACAGGCCATCCAGTTGGTTGATTATACCGATCCCGATCTGGTGTTGATGGAGGTTGATCTTCCTGGAGTGAATGGTCTGGAAGTTTCACGCGCCATCAAACGTACCCATCCCCATGTGAGTATCCTGCTCTTTAGCTCCGAAATGGATGGCCAACAGGTCGTTAAGGCGATCCGGGCCGGAGTTGCTGCTTATCTACCCCGCAACATCGAGTGGCCGCGCTTGCTCACTGTACTCCACGAAGTGCGACGCGGTGATTATCCGATCAATGAAATGGTTCTCGCGCTCCCCGATGTGGCGGCTCAGGTGCTCTCCGCCTTCCGCCAGATGGTGATTGATGAGGATACGCAGAGTATCTTCTCGCCACTCTCGCCGCGTGAGTTGGAGGTGCTTGAATTGGTCGCCGCTGGCCGTACCAATAAAGAGATCGCGCTTAATCTCGATATTAGTAACCAGACCGTCAAGAATCACGTCTCTTCAATTTTGCGCAAGCTAGCTGTGAATGACCGCACGCAGGCGGTGGTCTATGCGATGCGTCGGGGTTGGATTAAGGTGCAACTCCCCGGTGATGTATAGGCGCAACGCTTGCGTTAGCCCCCCACGCGTCGCTCGTGCTAGGGGGAAGGGAAGCCATCTGTGAAGCTCCCGCGTTATCGAATGACGAACACGCTGATCGTCCTTCCGCTCGTTGTTGCGCTGCTTCTCGCAGGCTGCGATCTGGCTCCAGTAAGCGATAGTGAGCAGATTGCCAATGTTGAGACGATTCGCGCCGGTACTCCTACCGCTACCGCAACTTCTACACCAACGAGTACACCAACCAATACGCCGACGAGTACGCCCACGATTGGCCCGACACCTACGGCTACTGCCACGCCTTTGCCGCCCACGCCGACGCCCAATCCGGCACTTGTTGGTTTCAATTTCTGTAACCAGGTTAGCCCTGGTGCTACCGCACGCTTCTCGGCGCAGATGACGGCGGCTGATGTCAGTGGTTCGCCCGCGTTTGAGCAACTCATGCTCAGTTTTGCACCCGGCCCCGATTCGGCTCCGCTTCAGGCCGGGGCTAGTTGTGTCAGTGCTGCTGATGCGCAGACGCTTCTTGGTGTGGTAGATCCGGCTGATCCCTATCTGCTGCGCGTCGAGTTGCCCGGTTGGTTACGTGATGCCCAGTTTGCTTCTTCCGTCATTACGCAGACACTCAGTTTTACGACGACCCGCACCATTCAGACGCTCAACCTCGTGCCGCATAGCGATCCTGTCGCTGGCGCAACGCTGCTGATTGGCCTCGCCGAACCCTTGCCCTATCGCCTGACCCTGCAACGCAATCCTACCCGCCTCACGATTGCTGTGGCGCGTAATTCGACTCTGGCTGCGGCCAGTGATACGCTCCAGATTCCAACCGGTGGTGGTGCGCCGCAACTCGCAGCCCCGATCTTCTATCTCTATGATGGCGATCTCTGGCGTCTCGATTCGGCTACGGCTGCGCCCGTGAATTTGACCGATTCGCCCGAAACCGAAACCGCGTTTGCTCTTAGCCCCGACCGCGAACGGATCGCCTTCTGCCGCGCTGCGCCTGGTCTCGATCCGGCTGATGCGAGTCTGGCCGTTCCGAGTGCGCTCTGGACGATGGCTGCGAGTGGCGGTCAGCCCAAGCTGTTGGCCCAGGTGGGGGTGAGTTGCGCCGATCCGGCCTTCAGTTTGGATGGGAAGACGCTCGCCTTTGCGGTTGATGAGACCGGGGCAGTGCCCACGCAGTGGTCAATTTTTACCGTGCCAGCAACAGGTGGGACGCCGAAACGGATTCAAGCGGCGGGTGATGCCTGGAGCCGCACTGCGCCCCAGTGGCTGGAGGGCGGGGCATTGATCTATGCCGCTCAAGCCGAGGATGGCCGCTCGACGCTCTTCTTGCGCTCGCCCGGTGGTGAGGTGCTTGATGTTGGCGCTCCGCTAATGGTTGGCGATGCGACGACCGCCCGCTACCAGGGTTTCGGTCGCCCGCTGGCTTCACTCGATGGCCGCCGTGTGGCGGTTGAAGCACTGCGCAGCGATACCCCTGGCGCGGATTTGCTCATTCTCGCATCTGATGGCAGCCTAGTCGAAACGCTTGGTGCCCAAACACTGGTGCCACCTGCCCCACCGCCAACGGCTACCCCACTTCCCACGTCCACATTGACGCCCACCGCGATCTTGACGCCCACCGCGACGCGTACCGCTCGCCCCACCGCCACTCTTGATCCGAGTGTCACGGTGACGGCCACGGTGACGAGTGCGGCTACCGATACGCCCACACCGACCGATACACCTACGCCAACCGATACGCCCACGCCAACCGCAACCCTCACGCCGACTTCCGAGGCAACTCTGACCCCCACGCCTACCCTGCAACCCGAACCGCCCGCCGAGCCGGTGTATGAGGGGCCGTTCTGGAGCCGCCCGCTGGCTTGGGATGCCGAGGGCAATCTGCTCTATCTCGCCACACTCTGCTCTAGCTCGGTCGTGCAGGATTACCAGATTTATCGCTGGCAGGGGCCGAAGCAGACCGAGTTGCTGGCAAATGGTCAGAGTCTGGCTGGCTACGGCCAGGCGGTGATCGTCGAGGGCAGTTTGAGCTACCTCGCCTTCACCCAACCGCCGCCCGCACTGCGTGGCGCGTTGGTGGATGCGCCGCGCAGTCCGGCTGCGCTCTGGCTCTGGGATCTGGAGGCCGGGGTGCGTGGTAAGTTGCTGACGCTGGATCGCGGGGTGAGTCTGCTGCGCTAGGCGCTGGGGGGGAGGTGCAGCCTCCCCCGAAGAACTTTTTTTCTCTGATGTTGGCGGCGAAGCCGCCAACATCAGAGAAAAAGCCGGTTTGGGGCGCAACCCACCGAAGGTAGCCTACATCTCGAAGGTTGTTACCACGCGCCCAAACTGCACCCGTGCTCCGGCGTGCAGCGGCGTCTCCACGTGTGGCTCTAGGCGGATGCCATCCACCCGCGTGAAGTTGGTGCTGTTCAGGTCGCAGATCATCCACTGGTTGCCCCGATGAATGATCTTGGCATGCTGACGGCTCACACCGCCCGCCTCGCCCCCGAACGAGGTTAGGTCAATCTCTGGGAAGATGTTACTCACCGGGTCTTCCCGTCCCACAATGATCTCGACTCGGTCGGTGGGCAGGGCCAAGACTTGCCCACCATCCACCACCACCAGACGTGGTGCTGGAGCAGGCGGCGGAGCCACGGGGGCTACTGGAGCCACCGGGGCCACGGGCGGTGGTGGGGCTACCACCGGGGCCGCTGCGGGTGGTGGGGTACCGCCGGTGAGGCTGGTGTACTCCGCTTCTGCCTTGGCTAAGGCAGTGCGCGCCTCATCTAACCCGGCGGTGACGGCGGGTGGCGTGGCGGCCCCGAACATGGCCTGCATCTGCTCGAATTGGGCGATGATCTGCTGCTGCCGCCCAATTTCGGCTTCGAGTTGCTTCACGACCTCAGGATCAACCGCTGGAGTTGGGGGCACCAGTGCTGCTAGATCGGCCTGCACCTTGGCCAGCGCTGTGCGCGCCTCGTCTAATCCGGCGGTGACGGCGGGCGGCGTGGCGGCCCCGAACATGGCCTGCATCTGCTCGAACTGGGTAATGATCTGCTGCTGGCGTCCAACTTCGGCCTCTAGCTCCGCCTTCTGCGCTGCGTAGGCGGCTGGATCGAGGCTGATACCCGCTACCGCTGGCTCCGGGGCTGGTTCCGGGGTTGGTTCTGGAGTGGGTTCTGGAGTGGGTTCGGCCGCAGGCTCTGGGGCCGGTTCGGGCGTAGGCTCCGGGGTTGGTTCGGGTGCAGGCTCCGGGGCCGGTTCGGGTACAGCAATAGGAACCGATGCCAGGATGGTCGCATCATCTGGTTGCACCTCTGGCATTGCTGGTGTTGCTATCGGCATGGGTGCGAGAATCGTCGCATCATCCGGCGCAACGACGGGCATGGTATCCGTAGGCGCAGGCGCAGTTACCGGCACCGGCGCACTCAAACTGGCCCCACAATGATCACAGAATGCCTCACCGGGCAGATTGGGTTGCCCACACGCTGGGCAACGCGGCTCTTGGCTGCTGGGGGTGGGTGCAGATGCAGGTGTAGGGGGCGGCGTAGGAATACTCACCGGCGCTGCCGCCAGCATCGTCGGTGCATCCGCTGGCACCGGCGCAGCCACCGGCACCGGCGCAGCCACCGGCAGCGCTGCGGTACTCAAATCGGCCCCGCAACTATCGCAAAATGCCTCACCCGGCAGAATCGGGTCGCCACACTTGGGGCATACCGTCGCCGTAACCGTCGGCTGGTCGGCTGGTACCATACCGGGGGTAGCGGGTGGGCTGTCGAGGCGGGTGCCGCACTGATCGCAGAAGCGGTTGCCCGGATCGTTCTGGACACCACAGGTTGGGCAGGTGATCATCGCGCTATCTCCTTATTCCTCAAGCTTCTGGGTGAGTCGCCGCGTCGCATACTTCAACTCTTTCTGCGATTCGGCACTGAGTTGCTGGCCTTGCTCCAATTGTTCGGCCTGCTGGCGGGTCTTTTCGGCCAAGTCCAGTTCGCCAAGATCGAGCAGCCGCGTTGCGGCTGCGCGGAGCTTCTGGGTCGCTCCGCTGGTGTTGCCCAACTCCGCCTCGGCTAAGGCGCGGGTCTGGAGCTTAAAGGCAGTAACCTTCTCGACAAGATTCATCACCCGTGGCTCAAATGCGGGTGCAGCTGGATCGCTGGTAAAACTGAGCAACACATCTTGCTTGATCACCTGTTCCTGTTCTACCCCGATCAGGGCCAGATGCAGTTCGGCTTGGGCGATACGGAACGAGCCATTCGAGCGATTGGGGAGCATCAGATCAATGATGACACTCGCGGTCTGGCCGTAGACGAGATCGCCAAGACGTACCGAGACCTCGTTTTCCCCGATGGGCTGGTAGCCCAGATTGCTGATCGTTGGCGTGGCCCGGTAGACGGCGCGGGGCGTTGCTTCACGCACCAAGCGCAACAGTAGCCGCGCATCGGTGGCGGCTGTTCCCTGGGCGCTCCGTATCGCCCGCTGGAAGAAGGTGCCGATCTGGTTCGCATCGGCAATATAGTCCGAGGTGCCATCGCTAAATTCGGCCAGATCATCAAGCAGTTGCTCATTCCACTCTGCGCCTAAGCCTAACGCGGTGATCCGCACATCGGCTTGGCCCAACGCCCGTGCGATATTGCGGCAGGTCTCCTCATCACCCCAGGTCTGTCCGTCGGTCAGGAGCAGCATGTGGCTCAGTCGGTCTGGCCCGCTATGCTTCTGAAGTTCCACTTGGCCCGCCTGCATCCCCAGCGACATGGCCGTGCCCCCCGCCTCGCTGATCGTATCAATCGCCGCCAGGAGCGCTGTGCGGTCGGTCGCTAACGTGGCAGGAACGAGAGTCTGTACCGTATCGTCAAAGATCACAATCGAGACCACATCCTGATCGGTGAGGGTCTCGATCACCTTGCGGGTGGCCGCCTTCATGCTCTGGAGCTTGGCCCCCTGCATCGAGCCGGAACGATCCAGCACGAGGCAGAAGTTGAGCGGGACGGGTACTGGCGGTGCCGCCACGGGGGTTGCTTCAACCAACAGGTATGCCACCTGGGGTGATCCGGTCACTGGCATTGGGGATCGGCCCCATGTGCATGTGAGGGTGACTGCATCAGCCATGTCTGTCTCCAATACACTAGATAGACGCGCCATTCACTATGACGATATGTTGCGGGCTATAGGTTGCAGCCGCTGGGCTTCTGGATCACTACTACTTGGCATGAGTACAATCACGACACAGCAGAGCAGCAGTGTAGATAGCCCTGCTACGATGCCAACCACCGCATCGCGTCGCCCCTGGCTGGTGTTGCTGATCTGGGGGCGGGTGAGCGCCACGACGCCGACAACTGCACTCGCTGGCCCGGTCACGAAGGAGAGCAGTGCGAGGAGAACACCGCTGGTATTGAAGCCACTATTGGTATTTCCACTAGCGGCCCCGATACCTACCAGGATCGCGGCGAACAGCATCATCCCCGCACTGATCGCCCCCATCCAGAATGCTGTACGGGCAAGGTCGGTGGATTTGGCCATCCCACCAACCGCTGGCGGTGGGGTGGGAACGCCGAGCGAAGCCGCAATCTGGGGTTGGCTGGTTGCACCACGCTGCACAAGCTGCCCCGAACCGATCAGGGCTTGGCGCAGTTCCTCCACACTCCCAAAGCGCTGTTCTGGGTCGTTGTTGGTGGCGCGTTCGAGGGCCGCAGAAATTCCGGCGGGAATACTCGGATTGACCTGGCTTGCCGGTGGCAGGCGGAAGGGCGCTGCCGCCGGGTCAAAGCCGGTGAGGAGTTGGTGCAACAGCACCCCCATACTGTAGATGTCCGAGCGCGCATCGGTCTGCCCGCGCCCGTACTGCTCCGGGGCGCTGTAGCCCATCGTGCCATACGCCTGGGTGTCGCGGTTCTGCCCCGGCTTAAAGAGGCGTGCAATCCCGAAGTCAATCAGCTTGAGCGTGCCATCAGGGGTAAGAATGATGTTGGCAGGCTTGAGGTCGCGGAAGATCACCGGCGGACGCTGGTTGTGCAGGTAGCTCAACACATCGCAGAGTTGCCCTGCCCACCCCAGAACCTCGTTTAGCGGGCGTGGTAGGGGGTTGCGTTTGCAGTAGTCGAGCAGCGTTTCACCCGGCACAAACTCCATCACCAGATAGTTCTTCCCATCCTCCTCAAAGTGATCGGTCACTCGTGGCAGGTTGGGATGGCTCAACCGCGCCAACAACTCAGCCTCCTGGCGGAAGGCATCGCCAGCCTGTTGGCGCTCCAGCGGCGACGTAATCGCTGCGTCGCTCATCTCCTTCACTGCCCAGCGTACCGTACTTAGCCGCCGGTCGGCAGCCAAGTAGACCGAACCCATCCCGCCCTGACCGAGCTTCTTGGTCAGTTCGTAGCGCCCCTGAAGGGTGCGGAGTACCTGCGAGGATGTAGCGATCCGCCGTCCACAGTTGGGGCAGAAGGCTGTATCATCAGGCATTTGGATGTTACAGTTGGGGCAGTTCATAATTTTGCGTGAATATCCTGTTTAGGCAAACCGTACCAGTACCGAGGCGATGTTATCCTCGCCACCAGCCTGGTTAGCGGCGGCAATGAGCGCTTCGCAGGTGGCCTGTGGATTAGCCTCGCGGCTCAGAATACGCTCGATCTCCACATCGCGGGTCATCTCCCACTGGCCATCCGAGCAGAGGAGGATCGCATCACCGGGGCGCAAGCGCTCACTGAAGATGTCCACTTCAACATTCGATTTGTCGCCCAATGAACGCAACACCGCGTTGCGCTGCGGGTGGGTGTAGATCTCATCGTCACTGATCTGCCCCAGTTCGACCAGTCGCATCACTAACGAGTGATCCTTGCTGATTCGGCGCAACTTGCCATCCCGATACAGATACGTGCGACTATCGCCCACGTTGCCGATGATGGCCCGATCTCCCGACACCAAGGCCATGGTGATCGTCGCGCCCATATCGTTACCCTGGCTGCGCCCCTCGGCAATAATCGCCTCGTTGGCCTGCTGAATCGCCTGCCGCACCAGCGTGCGTGCCTGCGCCTCATCATAGGTCGTGTCGGGGCGCACCGCCGTAGCCATATAGGCACTGATCAACAATTCCGCCGCGCTACGGATGGCGAGGCTACTCGCCACCTCTCCCGCCGCATGCCCGCCCATGCCGTCCGAGACAATATAGATACCCCACCCCTGGGCTTGGTTATTATTGTTCAGGCCGAGTTGCAGCGTCAGGTAGCTATCTTCGTTGTGGTCACGCACAATCCCGACATCGGTATGCGCACCCACGATCTGGCGCAGGCTGGCCGGGCGGGTACGCTCATCCACGATGCTCTGGAGCCGATCATACAGTGCGGTAGCGGTGGCAAGGCTGCCGGTGCGCACCTCACGCAAAACACTCATCAGGCTCCCCGACTCAGCATCGGTCGCCACTACCGCCTCGTCTTCATCAAGGCGCTGCGTGGTACGCGGGGTAGCCGTCAGTTGCTCCAACAACTCGGCCAGATCGCTCAGATCGCTCTGGAATGCGGCGGACTGCTCCTCCACGACCACTCGCCGCAAACCGGGCGCATCACGCAGCCGCGTCTTTCCGGCGGCCAGCGCCTCAAGGTTAGCCGGGTTGAGTTTGCCCAAGGCCAGCCCCTCGGCGTGCAACGCAACCAAGAGTTGGGCTAGGCTGGCCCCTACGCCCAAGGCCAGAATCTCATCAATCGGCGGGGTGATCGCGCCGCGCCCACTCTCATTGAGCACCGTCAGCGTCTCTTCACCCTCGTGAACCTGATCGATCAACTCCGGCAACAGATCGTGGGGCAGATTGGTTGGCAGGTTGGGGATCAAGGCCGCGCCGCTCAGATTACCATCTTGGCTCAGATAGGCCGGATAACTGCGCTGCTCCAGCGCTGCCCCACAATCCATACAGTAGGACTCGCCCTCATCATTCCCGCCCGAACCACACGCCCAGCAACGTCGCCACGGATTCGTATCCAACGCGGTAACAGAGCCAGGGGCAGCATCGGCAGCCAGTTCGTAGCGCCCGGCGAAGAGGCGGCGCGTCGGCGGATTCTCATCGTGCATCATACCCTCCTGGGCGTCACGGCTGAGCGTAGCCACCTCTGGCCCGTTCAGCGGCGCGGTTATGTCATTGTGGGTGGCATGGTCTGGAGTACTCGTCAGACTCTGCTCTAGCCACTGCTGATCTGAGTTTTTGGTCTGAAAGACAGGTAAAGGTGTGGCACAATTCCAGCAGAAGTTTGCACTCTCGCGGTTCTCTTTCCCACATGCGCCACAACGTCGCATAGCCGTTCCTTCTCTCTCTCTAAGCGCGTACCCGTGCAATGACCACACTGATATTGTCTTTACCCCCGCGCTGTTTAGCAAGGGCAATCAGATGCTCGCAGGCTCGGTTTTCGCTCTGCTCCTTCAGCACGATCTGGGCGATCTCGGCATCCTCAACATGAGTGTCGAGGCCATCCGAACAGAGCAGCAGCGTATCGCCGGGGGCCAGCGCTTGACTCAACAGATCAACTTCCACATGCGCATCGGTTCCCAACGAACGGTAGATCATGTTGCGCTGCGGATGCTGCCGCGCCTGTTCGGGGGTGAGTTGCCCAATGTCTACCAGACGCGCCACCAAGCTATGATCGCTCGTCAGTTGTACCCACGTCCCCTGTTCGCTACCCACACCCGCCGCATTGATCAGGTAGGCGCGGCTGTCGCCCACATGGGCAATATGCGCTCGCCGCTCGGTTATCAGTGCCACGGTCAGCGTCGTTCCCATGCGCCGCCCATCCTGGCTCCGCGATTGCTGATAGATGCGCTCGTTGGCGTTCAGAACCGCTTGACGTAACAGGGTGTGCCAGCCCGCATCATCCTGCGGCACCTCCTGGCTGAGTCCCTGCCCTAGTACGGTCTTGACCGTCTTGGCGGCGAGTTGCGAAGCCACTTCGCCCGATTGGTGTCCGCCCATACCATCGGCGACGAGTAACAAGGTGCCGATGCTGCCATCAGCAGTCGTAAACTCGCCGGTATAATACGTGTCTTCGTTGATCTTGCGCACCATGCCCACATCGCTACGGGCGGCAATGTTCAGGCGAAAGGTTGGGGGTGGGGGCGGGGCTGCATCGCTACCAGGGCGTAACGCCGCGCCACATGCAATGCAGAACTTGGCACTACTGCGATTACCGCGCCCACAGGCGGCGCAGGCGCGGGGCGCGTTGCGGGTACTCGGTAGCCGCGAGGTGATGCGGACTGTCTCGCGCCCGGCCACCAACTGCTGCGCGAGGCTGTCGAGGATGCGCGAGAGATCTTGCAGTGCGGCGGCGGCTTGGCTACGCGCCACGCCATCGCTCTCGGCGAGCCGTTGCCGCCAGTAGAAGACTCCCGATTCCACAATCGCGAGCAGTTCACGCAGGCTCAGGCTGTCTGCTGAGACACGCACCCGCCGTGAACCGGGGAGTAGAACCTCCTCAGCGACAACATCGTCTGGTGTTGGTGCCCCGCAGCGCGGACAGAAACGCGATCCCTGTCCGATCAGCCCGCCGCAGGTAGCGCACATCTGAGAGCCCGGTGTGGTCAAACAAGCCTCAATCGGTTGCAATCTCGCACAACCTGTGCTATCTAAAGGGGTGTAGATCGGGGCCAACCAAATTATAGCATAGGAGCCGCTCGCGTGTCGTCTCCATCTTCTGCTCGCTGTGTTCACTGTCAGGCACCGCTCAGTCGTCCCGACGCACGCTTCTGTACGGCTTGTGGTAAGCCCCAACCCGCTGCGTCTACAAAGCAGGGTGCGCAAACGACCATGGCCACTATTGGCCTCGGCGCGGTGTTGCAGGTGCAGGAAGAGGGCCAGATCCGCACTCTCCCTTTAACGCCCGCCCCGATCACGCTGGGCCGCGCCCCCGATAACGATCTTGTGTTTGCCTCGCGCTTCGTCAGCGGCCACCATGCACGTATCGAACCGCTTGGCCCCGGCCATCGCATTCTGGATGTTGGCTCGACCAATGGCTTGCTCTTCGAGGGCCGCCGCGTCACCAGCCACGATCTCTGCGACGGCGATGTGTTGCGTATTGGTGATCCCGCCACGGGCAGCTTTGTCACCCTTACCTACCGCAATGGTGATGTGCTGCGCACGCCCCAGGCCAATACGCTTGCCCAGCGCTACCCGCTCGATCCCAACGATCCCCAGATTACCATTGGGCGTGCCGGTTGCGATATTGTGCTCGAAAATCCGCAGGTTTCGCGCTTCCATGCCCAGATAGACCGCACCGCCGCCGGGGCGATTCTGCGCGATGCTGGCAGTACCAATGGCACCTTCGTTAATGGCCAGCGCCTCTCCGCTGCCCACACGCTGCGCGCCGGTGATGTGATTCAGATCGGTTCCTTCAAGCTGATCTATAACGTTCAGAGCCTCGATCAGTATGATCAACAAGGCGCACTACGCATTGATGCCCGCAATCTGAACCGTATCGTTGCGCGTGGCGGTCAGCAACGCACCATCCTGCATGATGTCTCGCTCAGTATTGCTCCGCGTGAGTTTGTGGCCCTCGTGGGCGGTAGCGGTACCGGCAAGAGTACCTTGATGAAGGCACTGTGTGGCTATGTGCCCGCCAATGCTGGCCAGGTCTTGGTCAATGGCGATGACTTCTACCGCAACTTCGATGCCTACCGCACTGTGCTGGGCTATGTCCCCCAGGACGACATCCTCCACCGTACTCTGCCGGTCAACCGTGCCCTCGGCTATGCCGCCCGCCTGCGCCTGCCCGCCGATACCGCCGAGAACGAGATTGATGCCCGCATCACTCGCGTGCTTGAGGATGTTGAAATGTCGCCCCACCGCGACAAGATGGTCGAGAACCTTTCTGGTGGCCAGCGCAAGCGCGTCAGTATTGCGGCTGAACTGCTGGCCGATCCGAGTCTCTTCTTCCTTGACGAGCCAACCAGTGGCCTCGATCCCGGCCTTGAGAAGAAGATGATGTACACCCTGCGCCGCCTCGCCGATAGTGGCCGCACGGTGGTACTCGTCACCCACGCCACTGCCAACATCACCCAGTGTGACCACGTCGTCTTTATGGCTGCCGGGCGGATGGTCTACTTCGGCCCACCCAGCGAGGCGCTCAACTTCTTCCAGGTCACTGGCGGTGATTTTGCCGACATCTATACCAAACTCGAAGGCCAAGCCGACCCGCAGAATCCGATTGTGCAGCGCGATCTGCAAGCCGAGTACCAGGCATGGAGCACGGCCAATCCGGGGCTGAAGGAGTCGCCCAGTCTGGCCGAACTCTGGGAGCGCAAGTACCGTGCTTCCCCGATCTACCAGCGCTATGTTGCGGATCGTCTAGGCCAGTCGGCTCCCGTACCAGTGGCGGTACCGGCAGCAGCGGCACCATCCAAAAACCGCGTCTCGCCGCTGCGTCAGTTCGGCATCCTCGCACGCCGCTACTTCGATCTGACCCTCCAGGATCGCCGCAACCTGCTCATTCTGCTCCTTCAGGCCCCGATCATTGCCCTGTTGCTGCTGCTCGTCGCCCGCAGCGATGCGCTCACGGGTGCCCAGGCGGTTGATCTGCTCCAGCGCGGTGAGGCCAAGAAGGTACTCTTTATGCTCGCCACCGTCAGCGTCTGGTTTGGGATCATCAACGCAGCGCGTGAGATCACCAAGGAGCTACCGATCTTCCAGCGCGAACGGCTGGTCAACCTACGCATCGGCCCCTACCTGCTCTCCAAGGTGGCCGTGCTGAGTGCCCTGATCGTTCTCCAAACCCTCGTCATGCTCGGTCTGGTCGCGCTCAAAGTCCACTTCCCCGCCGATACCGGCCTCTTCCTCCCGCCCTTGGTCGAGACCTTCATCACCCTGCTGCTCACCGCGCTCACCGGCATGAGCCTGGGCCTAGTGATCAGTGCCGCCTCGGACAGTGGGGATCGGGCGATCAGTATTGTCCCGCTGGCCCTCATCCCGCAGATCCTCTTTGCTGGGCTGATCTTCAAGATCGAAGGGCTGGCGACGCCCCTCTCCTGGCTGACGATCAGCCGTTGGGCCATGGATGCCTTGGGCATGAGTGTTGATCTGAATAGCCTGTGCAACCTGCCCAATACTGATAGCACCGGCAGTGTCCCGCCCGGCTGTTCTCCCGGCTTCCTTGATGTCGAAGCCAGCTTTACCCACACCCCCGCCGCCCTGCTCGGACGCTGGGCCGCGATGCTTCTCTACAGCCTGATCTGTATCGCCATTACTGCATGGTTGCTGCACCGCCGCGACCGCCAAATTTGACTATATTTCCAAAACTTCCGCCCAGCCCTGTGCAAATCTTCGACAAAGCGTAGCGCATTTAGGCCGTTTTTATGCCCTAAAACGGCCTTTCTTAGTCTGTGCATTGGCCTTGACATCGCCGATTCTTGTGGCGTATAATACAACGAGCGACATGATTTTCAGGATCTCTGATGCCTGGATCGTGCAATGTTTTTTCCCGTGAGTTACGGTTTTAGGGCGCTGTAGAGGTTACAGAATAGGTGTTGTTAGCCGCCTAAAACCATAGCTTAAAGGCAGTAGACCTATGTCACTCGGACAAAAAATTGGCCGTCTCCGCCAGGAGCGTGGCCTAACACTCCAAGAAGTTTCTGATGGCTCAGGGCTAACCCCCTCATTTTTGAGTCGTCTTGAGCGCGATAAAGTCAATATCTCGGTGGCCAATCTGCGCAAACTGGCCCAGTTCTTTAGTGTGCAGATGACCCATTTCTTTGAAGGTGAAGATAGCCAACAGGCCGGTCAGGTGCTCACCGTGGCGGATCGGGTGCGCCTGAGCCTCGATGATGCCCCGGTGCAGGTCTATGCGCTGCTACCTCCCAACAGCGATCTCGAAGCCCGCTTGCTCGAAGCTCGCCCCGGCAGTGGACAGCAGGGCTTCTCCGGGCGCGGCAGCCAGATGGTTCTGGTACTCCAAGGGCAACTGCGCTACACCTTGGGCGATGAGGAATATACGCTTAATACCGGGGATACGCTCTTCTACCGTGACGATATGGCCCATAGCTGGATCAATAGCGGCGAGACGCTGGCGGTGGTACTGACAGTCAGTGCCTTGGCTGGGCGTGAAGAACGGTAGCCGCTTACGATGACTCTGCTCAAGGCCATCTTTGCGCACCTTACCTTCCGGCGCGTGGCGCGCTGGCTCTTGGTGTTGGCCGCAATGCTGCTGATTGGCTGGCTGCTGCTGAGTGCCAGCGGGGCGCTCACGCCCTTTATCATCGGTATTGTGCTCGCCTACCTGCTCTTGCCGCTGGTTAATCGCCTCAATGCACGCATGCCCCGCTGGGCCGCTATTCTCGTGGTCTATCTGGGGACATTGATCGTGCTGGTGGGCTTCTTTGCCTATATCGTTCCGCCTCTGGCCAACCAGATCAGTCAGTTGATCAGCGCACTGCCCACCATTGCCCAGATCCAGAACTGGTCAGAACTGGTGATGGAGGAGTATCAGCAGATCCTCGCCACCGTGCCCGAGTCTATGCGTGCCGAGGTTGAACAGAATATCGCTGTCCTCGTCAATAACGGCGTGACCACCCTGCGTACCAACTTTGTCACCTATATGCAGGGTCTCGGCACCTTCCTGATCAATAGCCTGCTCTCGGTCGTCAATACCGTCACCTTCCTGCTCGGTTTCTTCCTCATCCCCTTCTGGCTCTTCTACGTCCTCATGGATCAGCAGGCCGGGGTTGCGGCACTGGATCGCATGCTCCCCGATTGGCTGCGCCCCGACTTCTGGGGCTTGGTCAACATCATTGATTATGATGTCAGTGGCTATGTGCGTGGGCAACTGATCTTGGGCCTTGCGGTTGGTTCCGCCGCAGGAGTGGGGCTATTCATCCTCGAACTCTTCGGTATGAAGGTGGATTATATCCTCCTCCTCGCTGTTGTCGCCGGGTTTACTGAGCTTGTCCCGGTCATTGGCCCCATCCTTGGAGCCGTTCCAGCGGTGATTCTCGGCTTTATGGATTCACCCACCACTGGCATTGCGGTGGTTATTCTCTACATCCTCATCCAACAACTCGAAAACAATTTCCTCGTTCCGCGCATCGTTGGCGATAGCGTCGGCCTGCATCCGGCCATCCTCATGGTGCTGCTGGTAGTCTGTTCGCAGGTCTTTGGATTGTTAGGCGCGATTCTCTCTGCCCCACTCGGCGCGATCTCTCGCGATCTCTTCAGTTACCTCTATGGCCGCCTCAGCGAGCCGCCTAGCCCGGCGGGCCTCCTTCCGGCGCGTATCCGTGGCCATGATCCTAGCCCGCCACCCGCGCAGGAATAAAAAAGTAGGGGCGCGTCGCGACGCGCCCCCTACGTCTACGTCACATTTTGCCACAAGCGCCGCAACCTACGCCGCCGCTTCCGCGTATAGAACGGGTCGCTCTGGCACAGCCGCTGCCGCTCACGTAGGCTCTGCCCGGTGAAGAGGCCACCCACAAATGCCGTCATATCGGTGAACGAGGCGATCTTGTCGGCAACCACCAGCACCCAGCCCTCACGCGTGGTCGGCTTGGGGCCAATCGGGTACATGTGGCTGATGATCGCTGCCGAAACCTCCTGCGGCTCACCGAGGGTCGCCGCTACCTCAGCCGCAATCGCACCGTGCGTGCTGAGGGTTCCCAACCGTGAATCCAGATCGTGCAAAATTGCTGCGCGGACACATGTACGTCGGTCCGCACGGAAGATGCGTGCCAGCCGGTACGAGTAGCGAACAACCCGCATCATGTGGTCGTGCTTGGAAACACTATGGTGTAAGTGGTGGCGTGTCTCGATCACTCGCGGGTGTGCGGCCAGATCGGCGATCAGGGGCTCGTACATCCATCATCTCCTGAGGCGAAGTATTGGGGTAACTGCATAACCAGACGTCTGCACACCGCCATTGGTTGCGTTTCATATTGTATCATGGCTTTGATCAAATTTGCGACCATGGTACAATACCTCTATGACAACCCTGCGCCCTGTTATGCTGCTCCGCCCCGGTTGCCTTGACTACTCCCAGTCGTGGGGCATGATGCGCCACTATGCAGCCGAACGCTCCGCTGGCCGTGGCGATGATACGCTGATCATCCTCGAACATCCACCCACGATTACCCTCGGCAATAAGGCGCGGCCCGAACATATTCTCATTCCGCCGGAGGTCTTAGCTGCCCGTGGGGTTGCCCTCGTCCAAACCGATCGCGGCGGTGATGTCACCTACCACGCCCCCGGTCAGATCGTTGGCTATCCCATCCTCAAGCTCTCCCAGCACGGTGGCGATATTGGCCGCTATGTGCGCAATATCGAGGAGATCATCATCCGTACTCTGGCCGAGTTTTCGATCTTGGGGCAGCGTATCCCCGGTCTCACCGGGGTCTGGGTACAGGATGGCCGCGCCAAGATCTGCGCGATTGGGGTCAAGCTCAGTGCCGCTGGTGTCACCAGCCATGGCTTCGCGCTCAACGTCAATCCCGACCTGAACGGGTTTGCCCAGATCATTCCCTGTGGGATCGGCGGGCGGGGTGTCACCTCACTCCAAGCCATGCTCGATCACCCGATTACTCCGGCTCAGGTTGAACCGATTCTCTTACACCATTTTGCGACGGTCTTTGGGGTACGTCTGTGTGAATCCGCACCCGACCCCTTGATCGCTGAAGGTATATCCCTATGACCACGACGATCTCCCGCCGCCCTGCCTGGCTCAAGGCCCGCGCACCTTCCGGCGAAAACTATAGCGATGTGCTGACCCTGATGCGTGAAAAGAGCCTGCATACCGTCTGTGAGGAGGCGCGTTGCCCCAATATCGGGGAGTGTTGGAACCACCGCACCGCCACGTTCCTCCTCCTAGGTGACATCTGTACGCGTGGCTGCCGCTACTGCGCCATCGGCAAGGGCAAACCCCAGCCCCTCGACGAACGCGAACCTGAACGCGTGGCTGCCTCGGTCGCCCATCTGCGCCTGCGCTACGCCGTTCTTACCTCGGTCAACCGCGATGACCAGCCCGATGGGGGGGCGCACATCTTCGCCCGCACGATCCATCTCATTCGCGAACAGACCACCGATTGCCAGATTGAGGTGCTCATCCCCGATTTCGATGGCAATTGGGACGCGCTTCAGATGGTGCTCGATGCCCGCCCCGATGTGCTCAACCATAACATCGAGAGTATTGATCGCCTCTTCCGCCGCTTTCGCCCGCGTGCCTCGTTCCAGCAGAGTATCGAACTCTTGGCCCGTGCGCGTGCCTTCGACCCCCAACTTGTCACCAAGAGCGGCATGATGGTCGGCGCGGGTGAGACCAATAGCGAGGTGATCGAGGTTATGGATGCGCTGCGCAGTGCCGATGTGAACATTCTCACCATTGGCCAATACCTTGCCCCTAGCGCCAGCTACTGGCCGGTGGATCGCTTTGTCACGCCGGAGGAGTTTGCCTTCTTTAAGGAAGAAGGACTCAAGCGCGGCTTTACCCACGTAGAAAGCGGCCCGCTGGTGCGTTCAAGCTATAACGCACACGTCCATGTAGGGGCCAACCAGCATTGAGTAGAGATTCTCATGAAACACCTCTACATCCACATCCCCTTCTGCCACCGGCGCTGTAGTTACTGCGACTTCAACTCCTACGCCAACATGGACGATAGGATTGAACCCTACGTGGCCGCGTTGTGTGCCGAGTTGGCGATGCTGGCCAGCATCACCCCTACCCCGCCCGTCTCTGCCGAGGCTGCGGCACTGCGCCCGACGATCTTTCTCGGTGGTGGCACACCCACCATGCTGACGCTCGATCAGATCGAACGCGTCCTCGTGGCTGCCAGCCAGATTGTGCCGCTTGCCGGAGCCGAGATCTCGTGCGAGGCTAACCCCGGTACGTTACTCGATCCCGACTATCTGCGCGGCTTGCGCCAACTCGGCGTCAATCGGCTCAGTCTTGGCGTGCAAAGCCTGCACAACCCCACGTTGCGTATCCTCGGCCGCATTCATAGCGCCGAAGAGGCCCACCAGAGTTACCTTCAGGCCCGCGAGGCTGGTTTTGAGTCGATTAGCCTCGATTTTATCTTCGGTCTGCCCGGCCAAACCCTGGAGGATTGGGAAACAACACTGAACGAGATCAGCACGTGGCAACCCGATCATCTCTCACTCTACTCGCTGATCCTAGAGGAGCAGACGCCGCTCTACGCTCAGGTCACCGCCGGGCGTATCCGCCTCCCCGATGATGATCGCAGCGCAACGATGTACGAGATGGCCATCGAGCATCTGGCCGCCAATGGCTACGTGCAGTACGAAATCTCCAACTTTGCGCGCAGCCATACCGCTGGCCCTCTACCCAGCCATGCCTGCCAGCACAACCTCGCCTACTGGCTCAACAGCGACTATCTCGCTGCTGGGGCCGGAGCCTATGGGCATCTCACGCTGCCCCCTGATCCGCACCGCTACGCCAACCGCCTCACCATTGAGGGCTACATGGCTGCGCTCGATGCCGGACAGCGCCCGCTGGCTGAAATCATCCCGCTCTCCCCCGCTGACATCTGCGCCGAGACGATGATGATGGGGCTGCGCCTCAACATTGGGGTGGGTGCAGCCCACTTTGCCGCTCGCTGTGGCCATCCACTCGATGCGATCTATAGCAGCGAGATTGCCGATCTGCTTGCCCAGGGCCTACTCCAGCGTGACACCGAGCGCGTCTGGCTCACCCCTAGAGGCCGCATGATCGGCAATCAGGTCTTTCAGCGGTTTCTCTAATCTAACTGTTGCTGCTCGATCACCAAGAGCGTCCCACCTGCCACACACAACGGGATCGCCACCAGATTCAGAAGCGGAACCGAGACCAAAAACGCGGCGAGAAAGCCAAAACTGGCACTTGTGGGCAGCGTCTGACGCACCATCTCTAGCTTCTCGCGGAAACGCAAGCGCCGCCGTTCCAGTGGCGCATCGAAGAAGTCCAGGCATGCGATCAACGCCCCTAGCGTGAGCGCCACACCTGTGGACAGTGCGTTACCCAGGATCGGGATGAAATTGAGCAGTAGACTGGGCAATCCGATCCCGATAGTCAGCAATAGCTTCTTGAACTCAAATTGCAGCGCACGCCCAATATCGTGGGCCACACTGCCCAGCGAGAGCGGCGTTTCGGGTTGAGCTTGGCCACTCACCAGCACCTCTAGCCGCCCGGCCAACTGCCCATACCAGGGCGCACCCAACACCACCCCAAAGCGCACCATCAGCCAGCCCACACCAACCGCCAACGCAATGAGGTAGATCACCTTGGCCACCGTAGTGAGGATACTTCTCAGCGGCCCCTCACCGGCTCCAATCTGCTCGATCTGGTTCAGGCCGACCAGATAGAGCCAAGTGTAGAGGATCAGCCCCACGATGAGATTGAGCAGAATCGGCACCACCACAAAGCCCCACAACTCGCGATGGTGCCAGATCAGCCCCAACGCTCGCCAGGGGTAGAGGAGACCCTTAACGATACTCATGCTGTTTAGATTCTGGCTTCAGGCCACTAATCAGGCGCACCCCACGATCGTATGTGAAGTAACTATAGGCCCAGTTAAGCAGCACAATCACCCGGTTACGGAACCCGACTAAGAACATCAGGTGAACTAACAACCAGCCCATCCAGGCTAGAAATCCGCTCAGCCGAACCCCAAAGGCATCCATCACCGCTCCACGTCGCCCGATAGTGGCCATATTGCCCTTATCGAAATAGTGGAAGCTGCGCAACGGACGGCGGCGTGTCTTGGCTAGGATATTATGCGCTGCAAGTTCCGCCATCTGTACCGCCACCGGCGCGATCATCGGATAGGGAACCCCCGGCTTGTAGGTGTCCAGATAGGCCATGTCACCGATCACAAAGACATCGGGATTCGTGGCTAGATTGAGCGTCGGCTGCACCGGCACCCGCCCGCCGCGTGCCAACTTCATCCCCAAACTATCTCCCAGATGTGCCCCGCGCACCCCCGCTGCCCAGATCACCGAACCCGTCTCCAAGCGACTCCCGTCACCAAAGGTGACGCCCTGGGCATCAACATTGGCCACCATCGTCTTCAGGCGCACCTCGACACCCATCTTCTCCAAGCGGCGTAACCCACTGCGGCGCAATCCTTCGGGGAAGACAGCCAGAATATGCTCACTCGCCTCTACCAGCACCACCCGTGCCTCAGAGATGTCTAACATGGGGTAATCGCGCACCAGCACATGGCGAACCAGTTCAATAAATGCGCCCGCCAACTCAACCCCGGTTGGCCCGCCGCCCACGATCACCAGCGTCATCAGGCGTTGGCGGATGGCCGGATCTTGCTCACTCACTGCATACTCAAAATTGGAGAGCACATGATTACGCAGGCGCTCCGCATCGTCCAGATCCTTCAACCCATACGTATGTTCCGCCAAGGAGTCATTGCCGAAATAGTTATTGGCACTACCAGCCGCAATGATCAAGTAGTCGTAGGGGAGCGCAATGGTAGGGGTATAGACCATCTTGGCCGCACAATCAATCCGGGTCACCTCGGCCATCATAAAACTGACATTACTAAAGCGGCGGATGATCGCTCGCACCGGGTAGGCTACCGACTCAGGTTCGAGACCGGCTGTGGCCACTTGGTAGAGCAGCGGCCAGAAGCCATGGTAGTTATTGCGGTCAATCATGAGTACATCAACATCTTTGTTGGCCAGGGCGCGGGCCGCATTGATCCCGCCAAAACCAGCCCCAATGATCACCACCCGTGGGCGGGCTGAGGGCCACGGCCGCGCTCCGTTGCGGCTGTAGCCCAGCATGGGCTGGTTGCTGCTCTCCGGCATCTGCGGCTGATTCTCAGACATACAGTACGACTCCTCGGAACGCGCTTACCCACTATCTGCCCGGATGATATGTGATTTTTTTTGCAAAGTCAAGCTATTTTGAACACCCAACGCACAACTTCTTGCACAGTGCAACTCTGCTTGCCACACGCATTGTAGCCCTTCATGTTGCACTATATGACATACCTTACCCATTTCATAACTATAAGGTATCATTTTAATAGTGGACATTCCAAGATTCTGACGCACTATTATTGACAACGGATGGGATTCAGTTGACACAAAAGACAAGCGGTTCTATAATTACGGCCAGTTTCCACCTTGCACAGGCACCCATAAGAAAGTCACGAGGATGGGCCAGATCTTCCCACGTAACGCGAATCTGCTCATTCGCCTGAGCATTTTCGCCGGGCTGCTACTGTTCGTTGAGCTCGTACTGATCCTTGGCGTTTACTTCCGCTCCAACTACTTTCGCCAGATCAATGTCGCGGTGGAGCAGCCAGTCGCCTTTAGTCACCAGATGCACAATGGTGTCCTCGGGATCGACTGCCGCTACTGCCATGTGTCCGTGGACAAGTCGTACTTCGCCAACATTCCGGCTACTGAGACGTGTATGACCTGCCACTCGCAGATCAAGACGAACAGTACCAAAATCGCTCCAGTGGTGCAGAGCTACAACACTGGAGAGCCAATCGAGTGGATCCGGGTGCATAATGTACCTGACTTCGTCTACTTCAACCACTCGATTCACGTCAACAAGGGGATTGGCTGCTCGGAGTGCCATGGGCAGATCAATGAGATGGCGGTTGTTTGGCAGGAGCAGCCCTTCTACATGGGCTGGTGTTTCAACTGCCACCGCAATCCTGAGCAGTACATTCGCCCGCGCAGTGAAGTCTACAACATGAACTATGTTCATCCTGCCGATCAGTTACAGGTTGGCGCCGATCTGGTCAAGCAGTATGGCGTGGCGAGCAAAGATCAGCTCACCAACTGCTCTACCTGCCACCGCTAGTGTGTTGAGATGTGATGCCTGATGCTTGCGCTCATGCAGCATCAGGCATCAGGCATCAGGCATCATCAACGATATGACAAACTCCATGTTGAATCCCGACCTCGACGCTGTTCGTGCGCAACTGCGCAATGCCCGTGGTCCTCAGCTTTGGCGCTCGCTCGACCAGATGGCGGATACACCCGCGTTCCGCGAGTTGGTTGAGCGCGAGTTTCCTCAGGGCGCTTCTGAGTTGAATGACCCGATAAGCCGCCGGACGTTCCTTAAGTTGATGGGCGCTTCGCTCGCCTTGGCTGGTGTGACGGGTTGTACCTACATGCCACGCGAGAAGATTGCCCCCTTTATTAACCAGCCGCTCGACCGGGTTCCCGGCGTGCCGCTCTATTATGCCACCTCGGTACTGCTGAATGGCTATGCCACCGGCGTGCTGGTGCGCTCTAATGACGGCCGCCCCACCAAGATCGAGCCGAATGTCAACCATCCGGGTAGTTCCGGCGGTACCGACATTTATGCCCAGGCTGAGATCCTCCGCCTCTATGACCCGGATCGCTCCACCCAGGTGCTCAATAAGGGTGAAGTAGCGACCTGGGATGCCTGCTTTGAGGCGCTGACGGCGGCTCTACCCGCTGGTGGTGCTGGTTTGCGCTTGCTGACAACGACGGTGACGTCGCCCACGCTGGCCGATCAGATTGCCCAGGTGCTTGCGGCTTATCCCCAGGCGCGCTGGTACCAGTACGATCCGATCAACCGCGATAACGTCTATGAGGGTGCTCGCCTCGCCTTCGGTGAGGACGTAACAACGCGCTACGACTTTAGCAAGGCGCATCTGGTGGTCAGCCTCGATGCCGACTTCCTCGCCCCTGGCCCCGGCTTTGCAGCCTATGCGCGCACCTTTATGGATGGTCGCCGCGTGCGCCACGATACCGAGGAGATGAACCGCCTCTATGTAGTTGAGGCGTCACCCTCCAATACCGGCATCAGCGCCGATCATCGCCTGCCGCTCAAGGCGGGCTTGGTGGCTGCCTTCACCCAGGCGCTGGCATCCAAGCTCGGTATCCCCGGCGTTAGTGCCGCTGAGGTGCCGGAGGCGGCTAAGCACTTCCTCGAAGTCCTGGCTGAAGAGCTTGAGGCGCATAAGGGTAAGGGCAACTCGCTCCTCATCGCTGGCGATCAGCAGCCGCCATTGGTGCATGCGCTGGTACACGCCATCAATGCTGAGTTGGGCAATGTGGGCAGCACGGTCATCTATACCGACCCGGTTGAGGCCCGCCCTGCCAACCAGACGAGCGAAATTTCCAGCCTTGTCAATGAGATGGCCGCTGGTCAGGTGCAGACCTTGGTGATGATTGGTGGTAACCCGGTTTATAACGCTCCCGGCGATCTGCGCTTTGCCGATGCGTTGGCCAAGGTGCCCTTCAGTTTCCACCTGAACTACTATGTAGATGAGACCTCGGCGGCGGTGACGTGGCATATTCCAGCCGCGCATAGCCTAGAGAGTTGGAGCGATGCCCGCGCCTTCGATGGCACGGCTGGCATCATCCAGCCCTTGATCGAGCCGATCTTTGGTGGTAAGACTAGCCACGAACTGCTTGCGGCACTGCTCGGCCAGCCCAGTGTTGATCCGCTCGATATTGTGCAGACCTACTGGCAGGGCCAGCTCGCTGGCGATTTCGCCTCTGCGTGGCAGGCTGCGCTGGCCAACGGTGTGATCCCCGATACGGCAGCGGCAACTCGCACGCCCACGCTGAGCGAAGCGGGCCTCAATGGCAGCGCGGCGGCAGCGGGTGAGATTGAGCTTGTCTTCCGCCCCGATCCCTCGATCTGGGACGGCAGCTATGCCAATAATGCCTGGCTCATGGAAGTTCCGCGCCCGCTCACCAAGCTGGTCTGGGACAATGCCGCCATTATGAGCCCGCGCACCGCGATTAAGCTGCTCAACCTTCCCTTTGACCCGAACCAGTTGGTGGGGGGCAAGGTTGAAAGCGAGCACTACCTTGAGAAGCTGATCGAGATCAATGGTAAGGTTGTTCGCATCGAATACCGTGGCGGTAAGATGGAACTGCCGCTCTGGTTGCTTCCTGGCCACGTTGAGGACTCGATCACGGTGCATCTCGGCTACGGGCGCAGCAAGGCGGGTACGGTTGGTACCGGCGTGGGCGTGAATGTCTACCCGCTGCGCACTAGCGATGCCCCCTGGTTCGGCACGATTGATGCGGTTGCCGATACGGGTTCAACCTACCAACTTGTCTCCACCCAGGATCACTGGACGATGGAGCAGCGCGATCTCTACCGCGTGGGTAACTTCGAGGAGTTCAAGCACGATCCTGAGTACATCTCCAAAGAAGTCTATCAGCACGAGTTTGGTACCGACGAAGCCCACTTCGAGCGTATGCAGCCCGGTGTTGATTACAGTACCCACAATAACTCGTGGGGTATGACGATCAACCTGACGGCCTGTATTGGCTGCAATAGCTGTGTGGTTGCCTGTCAGGCAGAGAATAACATCCCGGTGGTTGGGAAGACCCAGGTGGGTGTGGGGCGTGAGATGCACTGGTTGCGCATTGATCGCTACTTCGCCGGTTCGGATCTGGATAACCCCGATACCTATATGATGCCGATGGCTTGTGTGCAGTGCGAAAATGCACCATGTGAGCTGGTCTGTCCGGTGGCAGCCACCGTTCATGACTATGAGGGGCTTAACAACATGGTGTATAATCGCTGTGTCGGTACCAAGTACTGCTCCAACAACTGCCCGTACAAGGTGCGGCGCTTCAACTTCCTCCAGTACTCCGACACGGTGACCCCGATCCTCAAGCTGTCGCGCAACCCTGATGTCACCCTGCGTAACCGAGGTATGATGGAGAAGTGTACCTACTGTGTTCAGCGCATCAGTGGGGCACGTATCGAGGCCAAGAAGGCCGCCGTGGCCGCAGGTGAGGATACCTATACGATTACTGATGATGCCATCGTCATGGCGTGTGAGGCGGCTTGTCCGACTGAGGCCATCGTCTTCGGTGATCTGAATAACAAGGATAGCCGGGTGGCTTCGTGGAAGAGCGAACCACACAACTATGGTATCCTGGGTGAGTTGAACACTCTTCCCCGCACGACCTATATTGCTCGTATCCGCAACCCGGTCGAGGCGCTGAGCGTCCACGACACGGCGGAGCACTAGGAGATTAGCCGATGGCACAGGCGCAGTCCATCCGCACCCAGTCTCAGCCCGACACCGGTGATACCTATCTGTTGCCGGGCGAGACCTATACTTCGATCACGAGTGTGATCGGTGATGTTCCGCTAACCCCGCCAATGAAGACGCCCAAGGGCTGGATCTTTGGCTTTGCGATCTCCTTCGCACTGCTCATGGTCTTCCTTGTCTCGGTCTCCTGGCTCTTGATCCGTGGCGTTGGTATTTGGGGTATCAATATCCCGGTCGGCTGGGGTATGGATATCATCAACTTCGTCTGGTGGATCGGTATCGGTCACGCCGGTACGCTCATCTCGGCCATTCTGTTGCTGCTCAACCAGGGCTGGCGTAACTCGATCAACCGCTTCGCTGAGGCGATGACGCTCTTCGCCGTGGCCTGCGCCGGTCAGTACCCGATCTTGCACCTCGGTCGGCCCTGGCTCTTCTATTGGTTGACGCCCTATCCCAATACCCACGGCCTGTGGCCTAACTTCCGCAGTGCGCTGGACTGGGACGTTTTCGCCATCTCGACCTATGCAACGGTCTCGCTGCTCTTCTGGATCGTGGGTCTGATTCCTGACTTTGCGACCCTGCGCGACCGGGCCACCAATCCGTTGGTAAAGCGTATCTATGGTGTGGCGGCGTTGGGTTGGCGTGGCTCGGCTCGCCACTGGCACCGCTATGAGATGGCTTCGCTCTTGCTGGCCGGTCTCTCCACCCCGCTGGTGGTCTCGGTCCACTCGACGATTTCCTACGACTTCGCCATTTCGCAGATCCCCGGCTGGCAGGTGACGGTCTTCCCGCCCTACTTCGTCGCCGGTGCCGTCTTCGCCGGTTTCGCGATGGTGCTGTTGCTGATGATCCCGGTGCGAACCTTCTATGGGTTCGAGAGCTACATTACCATCCGCCACCTGGATGTGATGGCGAAAGTGATGTTGGCCACCGGCATGATCGTCGTCTATGGTTACTTTATGGAGGTCTTCGGCTCGCTCTACAGCAGCAGCAAGTACGAGCAGTACCTCCTCTACAACCGTCTGTATGGCCCCAGCGCCTGGGCATACTACGGCCTGCTCTTCTGTAACGCGGTCGCCATCCAGCCACTCTGGTTCCGCCGCGTGCGCCAGAACATCCCTGCCCTGATGATCATCTCGACGATTGTCAGTGTTGGTATGTGGCTGGAGCGCTATGTGATTATCGTCATCTCGCTGGAGCGCGAGTTCCTGCCCTCGTCCTGGGATCGTTACATCCCGACCGTCTGGGACTGGTCGCTCTACCTGGGTACGATTGGTCTCTTCTTTACCCTGACCTTCCTGTTCATCCGAGTTCTGCCGATGATCAACATCTTTGAAATTCGGATGTACTTGCACCAGGAGACGGAGCGTGCCCACCGCCGTGAGGCTGCGCTCCATGGCCACGGTCACGGTCATGGCCACGATCACGATCACGGCCACGCGCATGCTTCGGCTGACTAGGGCTGCGGTTATTTGGATTGATTACGGGGAGCGAGGCTTCGGCTGATGCTCCCCCGGCCCTCGGCTCTCGTCTACTAGTTGTGCGAGGTTGGCAGGTTCAGCCGACTATCGCCCCGGTGAGAACTATGCAAGCATCCAGCGATATCTATGGTGTGATGGCTGAGTTTTCCAGCCCAAGCGCCCTGATCGAAGCCTCCAAGAAGGCGCGCGAGGCCGGCTACCGAAAGATGGATGCCTACTCGCCCTTCCCTATCGAGGAGGTGTCTGAGGAGGTTGCTCCCGGTGACACGGGGGTGCCACGGATTGTACTCATTTGTGGTTTGACCGGTGCTACCACTGGTTTTATTACCCAGGCAATGGCCCAGTTTGTGGATTACCCGCTGATCGTTGGTGGCCGTCCCAACAACATCACCAACTGGGCAGCGATGATCCCCATGACCTTCGAGTTTGGCATCCTCTTCTCCGCCTTTGGTGCGGTGTTTGGGATGTTGGCACTCAATGGGTTGCCTGCGCTCTACCACCCGACCTTTAACGCTCCGCGCTTTGAGCGCGCTTCGCAGGATGCGTTCTTCCTGTGTATTGAGTCGACGGATCCGCTCTTCGACCGTGCGCAGACTTCGCAGTTCCTGCGTAGCCTGAACCCGCTCCAGGTCTCTGAAGTCACGCACTGAGGATGTTTCCGATGCAGACGCTACGCTCGCGCCGCTCTCTGTTCGCCCGGCTTGTTCGCTATAGCTGGGTCGGGCTTCTGGGGATGTTGCTGACCGCATGCCATACCGACATGTACAATCAGGCCAAGCTCCAGACCTATGAGCCCAGCACGTTCTTCGCCGATGGGCGAGCCTCGCGCCCGGTGGTTGCCGGGGCGGTGGCGGTTGGTCAGGATGAGGTAGATACTTTTCTCAATACTGGCAAAGTTGATGGGCAGTTGGTAGATGAGATGCCCTTCCCGGTGACAGCCGACTTGCTGGCACGTGGGCAGCAGCAGTTTACCATCTATTGTTCACCATGCCACGGTGTCGCTGGTCTTGGGCAGAGTGCTGTTGCTGAGCGTGGTGCGATTGTGCCGGCCAACTTCCATCAGCAGCGCCTCCGTGATGTGCCCGTCTCTCACTTCTTTGATATTATCACCAACGGCGTCTATCGTGGTGATCCGAACAACGGTGGCTATCAGTCAATGTTTAGCTATGCGTCACGTATCAAGGTTGAGGATCGGTGGGCGATTGCAGCCTATATTCGTGCCCTCCAACTCAGCCAGAACGCGACGGTTGATGATGTGCCGCTCGATATGCGTGACCAGCTCGGTCAGTAAATAGGTGATCGCTCGGCGTCGGTCTCCCCGGCGCGTTAGAAGGCTCTTCGCATGGCAACAACTTCTCTTGCACCTACCAAGGTTCCGCAGCTGAGCCGACTGCAGACCTACGGCATCGGCGCAGCGGTGATCGGCTTGGCCCTGCTGGCGCTTGGCTACTTTGTGGTTGGTGCCGATCAGTTTTTCCGCTCGTATCTGTTCGGCTTCTACTTTACAGTAAGCCTCTCTATCGGAAGCATCGGTTTCCTGATGTTGCAGCACCTCACTGGCGGTGCCTGGGGTGTGACCTTCCGCCGTATGCTTGAGTCGGGTGCGATGCTGATGCCGGTGATGGGCCTGCTCTTCATCCCGATTGCGCTCGCAACATTTCCCGATATTAGCCACTCGATGGGTATGCACCATCCGCTCTATGAGTGGGCCGTGCCCGATCTGGTGACTCCGGGTAGTGAGCACTATGATCCTGTGGTGGATTATAAGGAGCCATGGCTCAACCCGACCTTCTTCGTCACCCGCTCGGCGATCTACTTCGTGATCTGGTCGGCGCTGGCCTTTATGCTGCGCTCTTGGTCTATTGAGCAGGATCGCACCGGCAACCAGGCGATGGCCGCCCGTATGCGCATGCTCAGTGGTATCGGGATTGCGCTCTTCGTCTTGACCGTCACCTTTGCGGCCTTCGACTGGACAATGTCGCTCAATCCGCACTGGTTCTCGTCTATGTACGGGGCGCACTATATGGTCAGTTCGGGCCTGCTCACCTTGGCCTTCATGATCTTGATGGCTACTCAGGTGCGCCAGACCGACATCTTCCAGCAGCATGTCACCATCAAGCCGTTCCACGATATTGGTAAGCTGATGTTGGCCTTCACCATCCTGTGGACGTACATGTCCTACAGCCAGTATATGATTATCTGGTCGGGTGATGTGGCTGAGTTTACTCCCTGGTACATTGATCGCACCCACAATGGCTGGTTGACCTTGGTGCCGATCCTGATCCTGTTCCAGTTCTTTGTGCCCTTCTTCCTGTTGCTCTCGCGCCAGAACAAGCGCAACCTGAAGACGCTGGCCGGGATCGCTGGGTTTGTCATCCTGATGCGCTGTATTGATGTCACCTGGATTGTGCTGCCCGCCTTCCACGAGAGCATCCTGGATGTGAGTTGGGTCAACTTTGCGGCCCCGATAGGTCTGGTGGGTCTCTGGATCGCTCTGTTTGTTGGGAATTTGCAGCGTGCATCGCTGCTGCCACTCAATGATCCCAATATGGAGTGGCTGCACGCAGGAGGCCACCACTAATGAGTTACCGCCCACGTTCCTATGCGCCACCGGCTCCTGCGCCGGTACAGGGCCCCGTTCAGGTTCCGAGTGCCCTGCGCCTGATGACGACGCTGGTGATTGCGTTCGTGTTGATAACCCTGCTGGTGCTCTTTGCAGGGCGGGTTCCCTTCCGTCCGGCACCTATTGCGCAACCGGGCACGCCAGCAAGTGTTTACATCGAGCGTGATACGCAGTTGCTCAGTACCTATGGCTATACCCTGGAAGGTACTGTGCATATTCCGATTGATCGGGCGATGGAGTTGATTGTCGAGCGTGGTCTGCCGGTGCGTGCGGATGCTACGCCAACTCCCTAGGTTGGGTACGGGCAAACTTCTTGGGGCGTAGCCCCAAACCTCTTTTAGGGTAGTGTGTGGCGGCATAGCCGCCACACACTACCCTAAAATGATCTTCGGGATGGTAGCACCGGCTGGAAGCCGGTGCTACCATCTTAGGCTACAGGCACATACTGCACCCGATCACCCTCTTCGCGCCGCAGCAACCCGCGCTGAATGAGTAGCTCCAAGTGCGCAATCGTTTCGGCGACGGCAAAACGTACCTCATGTGGTGTGTAGCGCGCCATCGTGAAGACCTTGCAGGCAACTTCATAGGCATTGGCAGCGCTACCAACTGCGGCCAGCATCGCCTCTAAGCGCTCCTCGTGGTGGTGGCGGAGTTCATGCAGCCGCCCGCTCCAGTCTTCAACGAGCCGGTTGTGGCCGGGTAGCCCGCGTTGCACGGGCAGGGTTGCGAGGTCTTCAAGGGCGCTGAGGTACCGCCCTAGCGGATCGGCTTCGCTGTTGGGCCACCAGCCAATATGCGGGGTGATCTTCATCAGCACTTGATCACCACACAGCATCAAGCCGTCTTCTTCGGCAAAGTAGACCAACTGGCCATCGCTATGCCCAGGAGTGTGGATGGCGCGGAATTGGCGTCCGCCCATAGCGATGCTGTCGCCGGATTGGATGAGACTCAGTTCGGGATGCGGGAAGGTGCTGTGGCGCAGCATTTCCACCACATCCACAATCGTGCTGGTGAGCGAGGTGGGGACACCGTGGCGGGTGAAGTAGGCCAGGGTTGGCTCTTCGGCATCGGGCGATAGTTCCCACACTTCACGCGTCTGTTCGGCGTCACGCGGCGAGAGGTAGACGGGTGCGCCACTCAGTTCTTGTAGCCACCCCGCCATGCCGTAGTGGTCGGGATGGAAGTGGGTAAGCACGATCTGCCGGATCGCCTTGGGGGTGATGCCGAGTTGGGTAAAGGCAGCGTTCCAAGCCGCTTCGCCATCGGCAGTATGCAGCCCAGTGTCAACAACGGTCCAGCCATCGGGATCGTGCAAGAGGTAGGCGTTGATGCTGCGCAGCGCAAAGGGGAGTGGCAGTTGGACTTGCACAATGCCGGAGGCAACCTCGTGGACGGTCATGCATGGTCTCCTTATTGGTTTGCAGGGGGGGGCTTGAGATTGATTGTAGCATAGTGGGGGAGAACTTTTTGTTCTTTGGTGCGGTATATAGGCATCCCGATTGACACTCCATACAGAGGTTCTATAATGCCAACAACAAACCTCGCCACACCTGGCCATACTCAGAAGAGATCTGTCATGCCGCTCTCTGCGCGCCATAAACATTGGGATGTCTTGCCTGCCGCACCTGCCGATTTCATCCGCCGGATTGGGTATAGCCCACTCTTGGCGACGCTGCTCTACCAGCGCCAATTGCGCGAACCAGAATTGGTGCAGCAGTTCTTGCGCGCAGATTACCGTTCGGGTTTACATAACCCGATGCTGCTCAAGGGGATGCCCGCAGCAAGTGAGCGCATCGCGCAGGCCATCCAAGCTGGTGAGCCGATTGCGGTTTATGGTGACTTTGATACCGATGGGGTGACGGCGGTCACGCTGCTGGTGCAGGCACTGGGCGCGATGGGAGCCAAGATTCAACCCTATATTCCCCATCGTACTCGTGAGGGCTATGGCCTGAATCTGCATGCCGTCCAGCACTTAGCCGCCAACGGGGTGCGCCTGTTGATCACGGTGGATTGCGGGATCAGTAACCATGATGAGGTTGCCGAGGCGATGCGCTTGGGCATGGATGTGATCGTGACCGATCACCATACACCACCCAGCGAATTGCCGCCTGCCTATGCGATTGTCAATCCCAAGCAGCCCGGTTGTACCTACCCCTACCCACATCTGGTGGGGGTGGGGGTGGCATTCAAGTTGGTGCAGGCATTGGTCAAGCGCGGCCTCTCGCTGGGTGATCTGCGCGGACGCGATCTGCTCGATGTGGTTGCCTTGGGTACAGTGGCCGATATGGGGCCGCTCGATGGTGAGAACCGGGTCTTGGTTAAGGCCGGGTTGGAGGCACTCAACGCAACCCAACGCCCCGGCCTCCGCGCCTTGGTCGAGGTCTCTGGCTTGAGTATGGGCAAGGTGGACTCGGCGGCGATTGGGTATATGTTGGCACCTCGGATCAATGCGGCTGGGCGTTTGGATGATGCGGTGCGGGCGTATGAACTGCTCTTGGCGACTAGTTATAGCCAAGCCAAGGTTTTGGCGAATGAACTGAACCAGACCAATCGAGCGCGCCAGGATCTGACCAAGCAGGTGCAGGCGGCGGCCAAGGCATTGGCCGAAGCCGAAGGGCGGCATCAACAACTGGTGGTGGTGCTGCATAGCCCTGAGTTTGATGCTGGGGTGGTGGGATTGGTGGCTGGCAAGCTGGCCGAAGAGTGGGGCCGTCCGGTGCTGCTGATTGAGCAGGGTGAAGCATCCTCGCGGGGATCGGCGCGTTCTATTCCGGGCTTTAGTATCATTGCTGCGCTGCAAGCCTGCCACGATCTCTTTGAACGCTATGGGGGTCATTCAGCGGCGGCTGGTTTTACCATTCCCAATGAGCATATTCCCACGCTAGATGCGCGGCTTCAGGCGTTGGCGGCGGCGCAACTCAGCGACACAATGCTCCAGCCGCGTATCCAGGTAGATGCTGAAGTGGGGCTGAACGAGTTGAGTTGGGAACTGCTGGCCGATCTGGCCCAACTCGAACCGTTTGGCCAAGCCAATCCGCAGCCGATCCTGATGAGCCGCAGCGTGCAGGTGGTGGAGGTGCGTAGTCGCGGGGCCGATGGCCAACATCTGAGCCTGATCATGCGCAAAGATGGCGGGCCACGCTATGAGGCGATTGCCTTCCGCTTGGGGCACTTGGCCGATGCGCTGCGCCGTCATCCACGCATCGATCTGATCTATACGCTAGAGGCCAATGAGTGGAATGGCGAGCGCAAGTTGCAGATCAACATCAAGGATTTTCGGCGGGCGAGTTAGTGTGCTGCATCATGCTCCATCCTCATGGCGCTCGCCTTGGGTTAGAATTTTTCCGTTGGCGCGTGCGCGCACGAGGGCTTCGACACAGGTAGCATCAAGTTCGGTGCCCGCACCGGCACGCAGGATGCTAAAGACCTTCTCGATGGGCATAGCGGCGCGGTAGGGGCGGTTGCTGCTGATGGCATCGAAGACATCGGCGACAGCCACGATACGCCCGACGAGGGAGATCTGGTTGCCGTGCAGCCCGTTGGGGTAGCCATGGCCATCGAGGCGTTCGTGGTGCTGGGCCAGGGCTTGCCACGAGTCGCGCAGCAGGTCAATTTCGAGCAGGCCATTCTGTTGCAGAAACTCCAAGCCATAGGTGGGATGTTGGCGCATCTCACTAAACTCGGCTTCATCGAGGCGATCCGGCTTGTTCAGAATATGATCGGGGATACGGATCTTCCCCACATCGTGGAGCTTACTAGAGATACGGATGCGGTAGATGTCTTCTTGAGAGAGACCAAGTTCCTCGGCAATCGCCACCGAGTAGTCGCTTACCCGCTGGCTATGGCCACGCGTGTAGGGGTCTTTGAGATCTATCGCCCCGGTAATCGCATCAATCAGGCGGGTGAAGAGCTTATCGGTCTCTTCATAGAGGCGGGCAAGCCGAATCACCGTGGCGGCCTGACTTGCGAGTGAGGTAAAGAGGCTAATATCGTCCTCGGAGAAGGCGCGGTGGTTAGTGGGGTTGAGGGCTTGTGCGCCGCCGATTACCTGCTCTTCAACTGCGCCGCGTGCGCCACCGACAATGATACGCGGCGCACGCATGGGGACACACAGAATTGCCCGCGTTTGGAAGCCGCTGTGGTCATCCACATTGCGGTAGAAACGCTGATCGCTCTGCACATCATTCACCACCACCGTCTCGCCAGTGGTGACGACATGGCCAATGATGCCCTGCCCCGCCGGGACACGGATGGCGCGGAGCTGTTCGCGGTGTTCACCAATCGCCATGTGCAGTACCAGGTCGCCATTGATGGAATCGCGCAGCCAGATCGAAGTCGCCTCAACACCGAGCAGATCGCAGGCATGGGTCATGATGCGATCCAGCAGGGTTTTGCCATCCAAGGTGGAGGTGAGATTGGAGATGATTTCAACCAGTGCCTGTTGGCGACGGGTGCGGCGTTGCGATTCTTCGAGCATGCGTGCCTTCTCGACCTCAGTGACGAGGCGCGAGCAGAGCAACTGGATCAGGGCCACCTCTTCAGGATCATCGCAGGTTTCGGCGGGCAGATTAAAGACCTGGACGACACCCACAGGCTGGCCCCGCAAGATAAGCGGGACACAATACATCGTGCGTAACTGCATCCCCGTCAGTTCGCCGGTGGCACGATCCCAGTATGGGTCATTCATCACATCATGGATGAAGAGTGGTTCGGCGCACTGAAGTGCTCTCCCGGCCACCCCACTATTGGCATTGATGCGCAGGCCAACCAGGCGTTCGCTGGCGGCATTCCCATGAACGACCTTAAAGACGAGTTCGTGGCTGTTGGCATCATAGAGGTAGAGCGTACCAGCTTCGGCGTGGGTGACACTGATGATCAGATCGAGCATCTTATCGAGCAGGGCATCGAGTTCGGTATTGGCAGCGATCTGATTCGCCTGCTGGATCACTTCAACATACTGTTGAAGGCGACTCGTTTCGGTAGTCATAGCATACCTCCCTGCTGATCGCGTACCTTAGCGTTGGGCCAGTGCGCGCACATAGCGAACAAGTTCGGTTGGGTCATTGGCGAGCGCCACCGGCATGGCAGCGGCCTCACTGATCTGTTGGGGCGTCTGGTCATCAATGGTGCGGTTGCCCTGATAATCGAACATCACACGGGGCAGGATGGCGCGTTGTGCGCCACTGGACTGAAGGGCCGCGATGACATCTTGAGCGGCGAGCAGGCCACTGACCGTAACAGTCGGGCCAAAAAATTCGTTGACAACCGGGAGTACCAGAACTTCAAGCCCCGCGATCCTATTTAGGCGGGTGGCCACTTGCTGCAAGAGTGGGCCAACCAGGGTGCCACAGACGAGGGCGAGGCGGGTGGGGGTGGTGATACTGGCGGGCAGGCGGCGTTTAGCCTTGGCCCAGGTATCCAGAAAGTCGCGCACCATCCCAACGCCGTTGGAGTACTGGGGCATATCATCATAGAAGTCGGCGGGCGGGATCTCGCGCCCAGCCAGGATATAGAACTCATCGCTAGGATAGACCAGCGTCATGTCGAAATCACGGCGGCAGGTGGCGCTATAACTCTGGATGAGATCAATCACGGCAGCGGCCTCAGCGGGGGTGTAGCAGCGCAGCGGCACCTCACTTGCCGCCGCGAGGCGTGAACAGAAGCCCAGGCTGGGATCGTGGAGCGGCGCGGAATCCCACAAGGGCAGGGCTTCGGCATGGGGATCGTGCCATTCGGGGGCTTCATGCACCTCAATCGCGGCGCGGATGGTGCGCGGCTTGTTACCCTCAAAGCGATACTTGGTTAGCCCAACCGGAACAACCGCAATAGACTGCACGGTCGGAGCGAGGGCGATCAGATCGTTGATACTCTGCGCTAACACCACGCCATCATTGACACCGGGGCAGGCGACGATCTGGGTATGCACACTCACCCCCATCTGACCGAGGCGACGGATCTGCTCGCGCACATCGGGCAGATCGCGCTTACCGAGCATCACCGCTCGCCATGCCGGGTCGGTGGCGTGGACACTGATATGCAGCGGCGAGAGGTGTTGGGATGCAATACGTTCCCAATCGGCTTCGGTCAGATTGGTAAATGTAACAAAATTGCTGTAGATAAACGAGAGGCGGTAATCATCATCTTTGAGGTAGAGTGATTTACGGAAGCCACGCGGCATTTGGGTAAGAAAACAGAAGGGGCATTTATTGCTACAGGTGCGCAGGCGGTCGAAGAGCGGTTCTTCAAAATCAACACCGAGATCTTCATCGGGATCTTTTTCGATCTCATAGACGATCTCTTCGCCATTCGCATGACGTACCAGCACGTCAATCTGTTCTTCGGCGATCAGGAAACGGTAATCAATCACATCACGCAGATAGTGGTCGGCGATAGCCATGATCAGATCACCGGGCTGGAGGCCAAGTTCGGCGGCAATACTGGCGGGGTGGATGGCACTAATGCGCCCACCGGCACTTGTGCTATGCTTGATGTTGGATTGGTGGTTCACGCTGGCTCACTGCGGGTTGACCCCGTTGGATTGTAGGGGTGTAGGGGGGATACTACGAGTATTCGGAAAGAATAGTATAGCATAATTAGAAGCATCCTGCTATTCCGAGGTTTGTGTAATGAGTAGTCGTTTGGAACACACCTGTTGGCTTCCGCTCTTTGGGTTACCCCTGCGGATGTATACGAATAGTGCGGCATTGGTAGAACTGATCGAGACTGAACACCCATTCGGCGACTGGGCGCGGCTGAGTCCGGCGCAGGTAGATAGTAGCCCGACGTTAGCGTTGGAGATCGTGCTCGGCGGGGCTGTGGAGCGTGCAGATGGAATGCGGCTCTTCGCCCATGGCGCGATCATGTTGGGGGGAGATGGGTCGCGGGTTATCTTAACCGAGGTTGAGCGGGGTTATGCGTTAGCCTGTATGGCGACGGAGGATCTAGCGGCGGCGGTTGCGGTGATCTGGGAGATCGGGATGCTCCTGGCGCATGGACGGGGCCGGGTGGCCATGCAGGCAGCGGCGCTGGTAAGTGAAGGGGCAGCGGTCTGCCTGATTGGCAATCAGCTCGACACCCTCATCCAGATCTGTCGTAATCAGGGGCTACGCCTACTTGCACGGCGGGTGGTGCATATTGGCTATGGTGACCCGATGCAGATCTGGGGTGATGGGAGCGGCGATGATCTGCTGGTGTGTAACGGGCCAGTGGTGGTGTGTCTGGTCGAGCAGGGAGCTGGGCGCGCCAGCCAGATTAGCAGCCTCCCCACTAGTGCGCTTGAGGAACTCGGATCTGCGGTGTGTGCGGTACGCGCAGCCTACTGGCTGCGGGCAGGTAGTGATCTGGAGATGGCGGCTACATTAGTCGAGCATGTGCTGCTGGATGCCTAAGTTTCTGGGGTGATCAGGGCTTCCCACCCATACTCGTGCAGATTGATATGATCGCGGGCATCCACGACCACCCCTTCGGCTTGTAGGCGGGCGCGTTGCTCATCACGTTGGTAGATATTCGAGATGAAGCCACGCGCATTGACTACCCGCCACCAGGGGACATCCTGGTTGGTACGCAGGCTATGCAGGGCATAGCCGACCATGCGGGCGTGACCAGGGAAGCCAGCCAGGATCGCCACCCGCCCATAGCTACTCACTCTACCGGGCGGGATGTGGCGCACAACCGCATAGATGGCGGTGTAGGCGGGGTGTTCGTCAGACATACACTAGGCCCGCTCTTCACACTCGCTTGACGTATAGGGCTGTTGACCAATGGCGTGAGTGGCCCCATATTCCAGGGCGACACGCTCCCAATTGAGACCACCGACCATGGTGTAGAGCCAGGGTGGAATGATGGGTTGGGCCATCAGGTCGCTGGCCTCGGCGGGAATAACCCCCTGCTCAACCAAGCCGATGGCCACCATACTCAGCACGCGCCGGATCGGGGCGATGTGCATGCCAAGTTGTTTGAGCGGTTGCCCATTGATCATCCCGGCACCTTCGCCGAGGGCCAATGCGCCAGCCCAGCCAAACCCGCTCTCATGAGCAAAGGACTCACATACAGCGAGTGCATTCTGGTTATGGTGGGCTTCAGGGAAGCCACAGTTGGCAATGGCGGCGAAACGCTGTGGCGTGGATGGGGCGTGTTCGCGGCGGTGAGCGGCAATCTTTTCCAGGACGGCAACGACTGGGCCGGGAAGGCTGTCAATATAGAGGGGGAAGGAGAGCACGGCCAAGTCGGTGTGATCGAGCGTGGATAGCAACTCCTGCATCTGCTCCGGGTTACTCAGCGCTCGGTAGAGAGAGAATTGCTGCACGGCGACTCCACGAGCAACCAGTTGCTCCATCAGATACTCACCCAGCGATGCTGAGGTACTGGCTGAACCACGTGGGCTACCGACGAGCAGGGTAGCATGGCGCAGTGGTTGCGTCGCAGCGGGAGCGATCTGGGGGCTAGGTAGGTTGGGCGCGGGGCTACTGATCCCATGGCTCACCATGGTGAGCCATGTTTCAAGCTGTGCAGTAATAGGAATCTTGGGCTTGAGGGTGCCATAGACGAGGGCTGGGGCGTGCATATTGAGGGCATTGCGGTGTGCCAGATGGCCAAAAATGGCCTCGCTACGGGCATCGGGCTGATCCTGCCACCCAATGACTAACATAGACGGATAGTATTTATAGCGCTTCTTGTGATGCGTTTCACCACCAACATTGGTGAAATAGGGCGAGATATTCTGAATCTGGTGATCAATCATCCGTTTGAGAACCGAAGAATAGCCACCAAAGGTGATCGGATTGAGATAGATCATCAGATCGCTGCGCACAATGGCAGCGGCGATCATACGATTGGCATCATTGGCAATACAGATCCCTGGTGTCTTGACCCAACAAAAGAAGTCTCCGGCACAATTGCTGATATTCTGCTCACGAAGCAGCAGATGTTCGGTATTCCACCCACGCAGGCCCAGTTGCTGACGCAGTGCAGTATGCACATGGGCTGCGTGAGGATCATTCGGCCATGAGCCATCGAGGATCAAGGTTCTCATTGACAACGCTCCTTTAACGAATGGAATTACATTGTACGCGATAACGAAACGTTTTGGGGATGACTATTTATTCATAGAGAGAGATTGCCGCTCTACCTGCTTCGCGCTACAATACGCGCTACGATGATAGGGTATCGGCAACGTCACCTCTGGTGGGGGTTTGGGGCTGCGCTCCAACTATGATGAATCCAAGGTTGCAACCAATGGCGGACGAGCCTATCCTGCTTCCAAGACGGGCGCGGCATTCACCTCTACGTAGAACGGGTGAATGGCTGTTAGTAGTGTTGACACTGGGTGCGTTGTTGGCCGCTTTGGCGATGGTGGTTCTGCTTTTTGGTGAGCGTGGCTATGCGCAACGCATCTATCCGAATATCAGCGTGCGCGGTGTGATGGTTGGAGGGATGCACTGGACAGCCGCACGGCGGGCAATTGAGCAGCAGTATGCAGCCTTTCTCGAAAAACCGATCACGATTCGGTATGCTGAACAGATCTGGCAGCCGAGTGCAGCCGATCTGGGCCTGCACCTTGAGATTGATCAGGCATTAGAGGCAGCACTGGCGGTTGGTCGTAGCGATGTCCGGGCTGAGAATGTGCGCATCACAGCGGCGGTGTGGGAGCAGGGGCTAGAGCTACCGCTGCACATGCGCGTGGATCAACGTGTGATGCAGCGCTACCTGATGGATCTGGCCGCACAGGTGGAGCATGCCCCACTCAACGCGGATGTGGCGCTCGATGGTGCGACGATTCGGGTTGTGGCCGAAGCGTGGGGCGTGCAGGTCTTGGTGGACGAGATGCTGACCGAGATGACCGCAGCGGCGCAGAGCATGACGCCACAGGTGGTGGAGTTGCGCACACGCAGTTTGGAGCCACGGGTACGTGATACGGATTTGGCGGCCAGCGAAGCCTATCTGCGCACGCTCTTAGCTGGGCCGATCCGTTTGCGTAGCCCCAGCAGCCGGTGTAGCCCCACGTGTGCGTGGGAGTGGCCCGTGGCCCAACTTGCTAGTTGGTTGAGCCTACGGCCTACAACCAGCGAGGCCGGGCGGCCTAGCATCCAGGTGAGTATTGATCAGGCCGCGATCCGCCAGGCGCTGCGTCCGATTGCCGAGGCCCTGCGGGAAGAAGGCACCCTCCCACGGGTAGACTGGAACGGCGGAGAGCTACGCATCACCACGCCGGGGGATGCCGGGCGGGGGCTGGATGCAGCGGCGGCACTGGTGCAGATCAACGCGGCACTGGCGGGTGGCGAGCGCGATCTGCTCCTCCCACTCATCCCGTTACCCCCGCCGGTCAACCCGAGCAACCTGAATAGTTTGGGTATCACGACGCGGTTGGGGTTGGGGGTAAGCTCATTTGCCAAATCGGAAGCCTACCGCATCACCAACATTCGGGCGGGGGCGCGGCGGATGCATGGTATACTCATTCCGCCGGGAGCGACCTTCTCGTTCAACCAGAATCTCGGCCCAGTGACAGCGACGCAGGGCTTTGTGGAGGGCTATGCGATCATTGACAACCGCACCCAGAAGGAGTGGGGGGGCGGGTTATGCCAAGTGAGCACGACGGTTTTCCGTGCCGCCTTTTGGAGCGGCTTACCGATCACTGAGCGTCACGAGCACTCGTTCCGCATCGGTTGGTACGAGGAGCTTGGCGAGCCACCCGGATTGGATGCGGCGATCTTCACTGGGGTGTATGATCTGCGCTTCACCAATGATACTGGGGGCTGGTTGTTGATGCAGAGTAGCGTTGATCTGCGGCGTCAGCGGTTGAGCGTGGCACTGTATGGCAGCCCAACCGGGCGCACAGTACGGATGGATTATCGCATTCTGAAGCGCACCCCCGCGCCGACCGAGCCGGTATACGTGGATGACCCGGAGCAGCCGGTGGGGAGCGTGCGCCAGAGCGATACGGCACGCGGTGGCTTGGAGGTGGAGGTCTACCGCTGGGTGTACCAGGAAGATCAACTCCTCGCTCGCAACACCTTTGGTACCACCTTTAAGCCCTGGCCGGACATCTTTGTGCGTGGGACGCGGCCGATTCAGTGAATGCTAACTCTGCGCCAATGCACGTAACCGCTTCGGCAGGCTCAGCCACCGCGCCGCATTCCGGCTGTCCCAAGGCTTTTTCGCGCTAACAAGCTTTTTCCTGATGGGCTATAATGGGCGCATGAGCTTTCTACCTACGCGTTCACTATTTTGGATGAGCTTGGCGCTGGCCTTGTTGTTCGCGCTTGCGCTGGCTGCATGTACGGCTGGTACGGGGCCGCTGCCACTACCAACCGATCCGTCGGCGGTAACCGAGCCGAGTGCTGTGCCACCAACCGCTACGGCACTGCCGCGTGGTGGGCGTTTGACGCTACGCCTAGCAGACGATCTGCCCGATCTTCGCCCTTGGCAACCGCGTTCACGTGGTGAGGAGCAGATGATTAGTCTGCTCTATAGTGGCTTGCTACATCTCGATGATCAGATGCGCCCGGTGCCCGATCTGGCGGAACGTTGGGAGACGACCCCCGATGGGCGCACGATCACCTTTACGCTGCGTTCAGGCTTGACATGGCATGATGGGGTGCCGATTGATTCGTCCGATGTGTTGTTTACGCTTGAGCAACTGCGGACTCTGCCGGTAACCAGTACGGCGCTTTTGGCCGATCTGCATGTGATCGAGGCGGTGACGACACCAACCAGCGATACGATTGCACTGCAACTGAATGCACGCTATGCGCCGATCTTTGCGGCGTTGACGGTGCCGATTTTGCCGCGCCATATTTTGGAAAACCAGGATCTGGCGACGGTCAATTTTTGGGAAGTGCCGGTAGGAAGTGGCCCGTTCCAGTTTGCTGAACGCCAAGCGGGCCAGGGGTTTGTGCTGACGCGCTTTGAGGGGTTCCATCGCGGTGCGCCGCTGCTTGATCAGGTAGCATTTGTGGTCGCACCCGATCCGACTGTCGCGCTTCAGGCGCTGCGTGATGGCCAGTTGTTGTTGGCTGAGTTGCCTTGGAGTGTGCAGCGCAATCTGGCTGAGGTGACTGGTTTGCAATTGGGTAGTTATCCAGAGAATGGCTTCTATTTCCTCGGCTTTAATCTGCGTGAGGGGCATCCGTTTGCTGACCTCGCTGTGCGGCAGGCGCTTGCCAAGGTGCTCGATCTGCCGCGTTTGGTGGAGGCCGCCACGAAGGGCCAGGGTATCCCGATCAGTTCGAGTGCCTTGCCCGGTTCGTGGGCCGATCTGACGCCCCCACCACCCCAGGCGGCTGATCTCGACTCGGCGCGGGCGCTACTTGATGCGGCGGGCTGGGTTCTGCCTCCCGATGCCACGATCCGCCAACGCAATGGCGTGGCACTGAGTGGGAGCCTCTTTGTGCGCGGTGATGATGAGCGCCGCCTGGTGGCGGCGCGCCGTATTGCCGAGGTTGCGGCGAGTATTGGTGTCCAGATTACGGTTGAGCCAGCCGATTTTGCTACCGTGATCCTCTCCAAGTATGCGACGCCCTACAGCTTCGATCTTTTGTTGGGGAGTTGGAGTAACGGGATGGCCGATCCTGACTTTGCTGATACGGCCTATTATGATCCCGATGATTTTGCGCTCTTCCACTCTAGCCAACTCAACCAAGGTGAGGTAGATAGCCGGGCGACGCGCAATTTTGTCGGCTTTGCCGATGCGGTCTATGATAACCAGGCGCAAGCGGCGCGCCAACTCTACAATCTTGATGAGCGCATCGCAGCTCTGCGCCAAGCGCAGGAGCGGGTGGCCGAGCAGCTACCTTACCTCTTCTTGTGGGCGGATCGCATGCCGGTGGCGCTGAATGACCGGGTCACCACGTTGGATGGCCCGGTCAATCTCAGTTCGCCACTGTATATGTGGAATATCGAGCGCTGGTACCTAACCCCATAGGCGTTCGAGGGCGAAGAGCGGATCGCTCGGCGGCTCTAGCCCCAGTAGGCTGCGCATGCGGCTGATGTCGGCGGTGAAGCGTGCCACTTCCACACTGCGCGCCGGGTGCAGATCGAGGCGCGTCTTGGCCCCCGGTAGGGCGAGTACCCGTTCGGCAAGTTGGAGTAGTGGGGTGCCTTGGCCACTGCCAATGTTGATCGGCTGGCCGATGATCGCGGCGGTAGAGGCGCGAATGAGCGCCTCTACCACCTGATCCACATACACAAAGTCAATCACCTGCTGCCCGCCATAGACGATCATCGGTTCGCCCTGGGCGGCGGCACTGAGCCAGAGCGGAATGACCCGGTCGTAGTCGCGGCTACCATAGACATTGGCCAGCCGCACCACGGCAGTCTCGACGCTGTATGTGTTGAGGAAGACACGGGCGTAGAGTTCTCCGGCGGCTTTGCTGGCTCCGTAGGCATTTTTGGCGTTGAAGGGTGCCTCTTCGCGTACCGGCAACTGATCCACTTCACCATACACCTCGCGTGAGGAGGTGAAGACGACTCGACGTACCCCATTCAGGCGAGCAGCTTCGAGAATGTTGACCGTTCCGGCTACATTGGTACTGAAGGAGTAGCTGAGATCGCTCACCGCGCCCATCACATTGGATTGGGCGGCTAGGTGGTAGATTACATCCGCACCGGCACACAGGCTACGCATCGCCTCGGCGTCGCGGATGTCGGCGTTGACCACCTGTACCAGCGGATTATCGCGGTGCTGCACCAGATTGGCCGGGCGTCCGCGCAGCATCGAATCGATCACGATCAACTCACCGGCCCGATCATGGACGAGACGGTCAACCAGATGGCTACCGATAAACCCCGCTCCACCCGTGATGATGATTTTCATGGCGTGTTGCCTCTCAAGCTAACGCGATTTCTTCTTGGGGCTACGCCCCAAACCCCTACCGGGGTGGCTGTGCCGTCGCATATATTGTATGCTACAATGAAACGGTTTCGGCTTGTAGATGCCCTGAGTAATAGCCCATGATCAATGCGACGAATACGGAATCTTCCGAGAACGCTGATGACTTTGGTCTGAGTGCGGTACGTGAACTGCTGCGCTTGATGAACCAGACCGACATTACCGAGATCCTGATCGAGCGTGGCGATACCAAACTGCATGTCAAGCGCGGGACGACCGTGCAGATTGCGGCAGTGCCCCATGCGCCCGTGGCCCAGACGCTGGCTCCGACGGTGGCCGCGATGGCCCCGCATCCGATGCCGATGCCTGTGGCAGCGGCTCCGGCCCCAGCCGAGGTTGCGGTTCCGGCTGGGCATACGATCACTGCACCGATGGTGGGGACGTTCTACGCATCACCCTCGCCTAAGGATGCGCCCTTTGTTCAAGAGGGGGATAGCATCCAGGTCGGTGATTCGGTCGGTATCATCGAGGCCATGAAGATGATGAACGAGATCGAGAGTGATGTGGCCGGTCGGATCATCCGCATTCTGGTTACGAATGGCCAGCCGGTTGAATATGGCCAGCCGCTTATGGTGGTGGAGCCGGTATAAGGTGACACTGCAATGCAGGCACTCGGCGTTGCCCAGCTCAATAGCTACCTGCGCGAGTTGCTCGAAGCCGACGAGATTGTGCGCAATATATGGGTGGTGGGCGAGATTTCCGAATTTCGCCGCTACCCATCGGGGCATTGCTACTTTACCCTTAAGGATGAAGGGGCGACCCTGCGCGGGGTGATGTGGCGCACCTTTGCGGATCGGCATCCTAGTTTGCCACGGGTTGGTGATGCGGTACTGGCCCATGGCAAGGTCTCGATCTATGAGTCACGCGGCGAGTTGCAGTTGGTCGTGGATACGATCATGCCCGCCGGAGTGGGCTTGCTGAATGCGCGCTTTGAGGAATTAAAGCAGCGTCTTGCCGCCGAGGGGCTGTTCAACCCAGAGCGGAAACGCCCGCTCCCCGATCTGCCGCGCCGGATCGGAATCGTTACCTCGCCACAAGCGGCGGCGCTTCAGGATATGCTCAACATCCTGCGGCGGCGTTTTCCGCTGACTGAAGTGGTGATCGCGCCCTGTCTGGTGCAGGGGGAACGCGCCCCGGATAGTATTGTTGAGGCGCTGTATGCGATCTACCAGACTGAGGTGGATCTGATCATTTTGGCGCGTGGGGGCGGCTCGATAGAGGATCTGTGGTGCTTTAATGACGAGGCGGTGGCGCGAGCCGTCTTTGCCAGCCCGGTGCCGCTGATTACCGGGGTGGGCCACGAGACCGATACGACCATTGTGGATTTTGTGGCCGATCTGCGTGCGCCGACGCCTTCGGCAGCGGCGGAGTTGGCGGTACCGGCAATGAGTATGCTCGGTGATCAGATCGCCTATATGCGTTCCCGGCTACACATGGGTGTTGCGCTTCAGCCGCGACGGGCGCAGTGTGAACGGCTGATCCAGCGGATGAATCTGGTTGCGCCGTTGCGCCGCGTTGCCCAGGATCGTCAGCAGCTTGATGACCTTGCCCGCCGCCTGACGGCGCGGATGACGCGTAGCACTGCACTGCACCAGAGCCACCTGCGAGGCTTGCAGGCCCAACTGCGGGCGCTCAGCCCCTATGCAACCCTGATGCGCGGCTATGCGCTGGTGCGGCGCGCCAGCGATGGCCACCTCCTCACACATCCCGATCAGGTGCTGCCTGGCGATACCCTGATCATTACGACTCGCGCTGGCGATCTTCACGCCCAAGTGGTGCCCCCAACTGATCAAGAGGAACGCAGATGAGCGACCAATCCCCCGTTCATACCTACGAAACTCGCTATGCTCGCTTGCAGGAAGTCGTTCTTCAGCTTGAATCGGGCGATCTCTCGCTGGAGCAGAGTCTCACCCTGTATGAAGAAGGGATTCGTCTGGCGGCTGAGTGCCAAGCGCTGCTTGATGCGGCTGAGTTGCGCATTCAGCAACTCCAGACGGGTGAAGTGAGCGGGTAATTGTTGCGGGGGGGCCATGTACCAAACCGAGTCGGTTCATACCTATCCACGGATGTTGATCAGTGCGATTGCCTGGCTCTGCACGCTGCTGGTCGTGCTGACCTCGGCACAGGTTGGGTTTATGCTGCTGCGGGCCTTTTGGGGCCTGTATGGCCAGCCTGAGGGGCTGGTTACCGAACTGCCTGTGTTGGGGAGCGTTGTATCCTGGATTGGAACCGATACGCGGCCCTATGATCAGTTGGGGCCAGTCTTGATCGGGCCGTTGCTCTTGGCTGCCCTGGCGCTCTTTACGACGCTGATCCTGCGCAATGCCTTTCCGGCGGTACGCAGCAGTTCGCAGGGGTTGTTGGTGGAGTTTGCGGGTGCGTGGCTGCCCATTCCCTGGGAGCATGTGCTGGCGGTGAAGGTGACGGAGGATCATGCCAGTGAGCATTTTGTCCTGTTGGTGCAGACGGACAAGCAGCATCTGACGGCATGGCATCGGATCTATAGCCTCTTCTATGCGCATGGGCTGAATTGGCAACCGGCCTTCTATGTTACCTCCAGCATCAGTGAGTTTGATGCGCTGATCCAGACGATGATCAGCGAGAGTGAACGTACCGCACGCGCCAGTGAGACGGCGCGCCCGATTCAGCTCCAGGAAGATGCACAGTCGCCGGTCTTCCGCCTGATCCTGAGTCCCAAAGCATTCTTCAGCCATACACCCCACGAGGGCCATGCGAGCAGCCCGAAACCGCCCGTGTTGGCGGCAGCACCTGTGGATAGTGTCGCGGCTTCGGTCTATCCGGCGCGCATCACTGGGTTGATCAAAGCGACGGTGATCGGCTTGGTGATCGTGACGATCTTGCGCTACCTGGGGTTCTGGGCACATTTTCTGGCTTTGGAATTTCCGGCGTTGCGCTGGATTCCGCTCTTTAATTGGCGCGGGGGCGATCCTGCCTATACCCAACTCTTTAATGCCTACGCTACGAGTGCGGTGCCCTTTATGGGTGTCCCAGATCGCCCCGATCTGCCCGCACCGTGGTGGATTCTGGTAGCGGCGCATCTGATGGTGCTGCTGAGTGTGGCGGTCATCTTCTGGATCAGCCATCTGCTGCCTGCTTTGGAGATCCGTGAACAGGGCATTGCGGTCTATGATTGGCTGCGGCGGCGCTGGCGCGTAGTGCCCTGGAACCGTATTCAGGCGCTCAAACTGACCGAGATCTCGGAAGAGAGCCAGGTCTTGCTGCTCCAGAGCCGCGCTTTACCACTCAGCCAGAGCCTGACTAGCCTGCTGTATGATGGCAGCTTTACCCCTGGAGTGGTGATCACCTCGGCGATTAGCAACTTCCAGCCCATGCTCGAACAAGCCCTAGGCCAGATCGTGGCCTTGGAGGAGGCGGGTGGGCCGACGGTGCTACAGCAAGAGGCGCGTTCGCGTCTGCTATGGCACGCCATGGATGATCGGACCGCGCTGGCCGAGATGGTGAGTGCGGTGCGCGCCGATCCTGACACGCGCACGCTCCAACCAGCGACGCTGCTTCCTGCAGGGCTGCTGATGGCAGCGCTAGCCTTGCCACCGGCGCTCCTGGTGCTGCTGGCGGGTCTGCTGGGGGATGTGGTACCCGGATGGGGGATGCTCTTTGCCGCCTTGGGGATCTGGATCTTCGGGATGCTGGAGTGGCCAGCGATCACCTATGGCTCCACGATCCTCGACGCGAAGACGGGTGGCGGTGAGGATGGCTACCGGGCGGTGCCACTCTACCCGATCAGCCAGTTGCCCCGGCTCTTACCGCTGCTGGTGGCCATTGTGGCCCAGATCGCCGGGATTGTGGTGTTGCCGGTGCTGGCTTGGATCGGGGCCATGGTGTGGACGTTCTGGTTGGCGCGTAATTTTTGGGAGGCGCTCTACGAGTGGCGGGATAGTCAGGCGATCTTGGGTGGCTTGTTGCCGATTGTGTGGCAACTGTTGGTGTTGATTGTCTATTTGGTGGTGGGGTAGGGACGGCGACATCTTCCACTGGAGTTGGTATAATATCCGCGCCGCAGATCAGGCCGTTGAGTGGCTCTGATACCTGCGCGGAGGTACTATGCCGAGTCTGGCGATTGTTATTCTCAACTATAACCGGGCCGATCTGCTCGCGGATTGCCTGGAGTCGATCTATGCTGCTCCGATGCGCTGTAGCCTGAATGTTTGGGTGGTGGATAACGCATCGAGTGATGGCAGTGCGGAGATGGTGCGTACTCGCTTCCCCCAGGCCCAGTTGATCGTCAGCCCGATCAATGGCGGTTTTTCGCATGGCAACAATCTAGCCTTGCGCCAGATCTTGACACCTGCCCATGCCACCGACTATGTGTTGTTGCTGAATAACGACACGCTGGTTCCCGCCGGGGCGCTCGATGGCTTGGTGGAGTATCTGGAGCAGCATGGCACGGTGGGTGCGGTTGGCCCGAAGTTGCTCTTGCCCGATGGGTCGCTCGATCTGGCCTGTCGGCGCAGCTTCCCTACCCCGGAAGTGGCCCTCTACCGCATGCTCGGTCTGGCGCGGCTCTTCCCGCACAGCCCGCGGTTTGCGCGCTACAACATGACGTACCTCGATCCTGATCAGGAGACTGAGGTGGATTCACTCGTGGGCGCATGTATGCTGATCCGCCACCAGGTGTTGCGTGAAGTGGGCTTGTTGGACGAAGCCTTCTTTATGTATGGTGAAGATCTGGATTGGGCCTATCGGATCAAAACCTATGGTTGGCGGATCGTCTACTATCCACGGGTGATCGTTCACCACTATAAACGTGCTGCCAGTACTCGGCGGGCTATTCCCTCGATACGGGCCTTCTATGATGCGATGCGGATCTTCCATCGTAAGCATTATGCTGCCACGACTCCGGCGGCGCTGAATGCCCTGATTGAGCTTGGTATTACACTAAAGGAGCTGCTTGCCCTTGGCCGCAATTACCTCCTCCCCCCCGCCGCGCGCCGGGTCGGCTAGACCGCAGCCCCACCTCTACCCGCGTACATGGCGGGCGCTGTTGCGGGCTGGGTTGATGTTGTGTGATCTGGTCTCCATCAATGGGGCCTTTATCGGCGTCTATATCAGCAACCTGGATGCCATGCGCGATGCGGGGTTGCTGCTGCCTTCTGATCCGTTGGTGGCGCTGCGTTTCCTGTTGCTCTTCAATCTCGCCGCAGTGTTGGTCTTCACCTTCAACGGCCTGTATGAGATGCGGCGCGGTGCTTCGCGGGTGGATGAAGCCTTTAAGGTACTGACCTCGGTCTCATTAACGACCGTGATGGCGCTGCTCATCAACACGCTGCTGCCCGAACTGGGGGCGGTGGATCTGCCCTGGAGCCGTGATGTGCTGGCCTGGAGTTGGCTGATCGCCCTGTTTGGCTGCGTGGCGCTGCGCGTAGTGCATCGTTGGGTGGTGGTGTGGCTGCACCGCTATGGCATAGACACGCGACGGATATTGCTGGTGGGCGCACGTGAGCCGGGGCTGTTGGTGTGGAACACAATCCGACGGCGGCCCGATCTGGGCTACCGCGTGCAGGGCTTCCTCTCGGACAGTGCGCCGATTGGGACGATCATCGAGGGCTTGCCGGTCTTGGGGCGCACAGCGCAGCTTGGCCGGGTGGTGCGCGCCACCCAAGCCGATGAGGTGATCATTGCGCTGTCGGGGCGTTCGACCCAAAACCTGATGGAGATCATCAGTTTAGCTGAAGATGAAGCGGTGGAGATCAAGGTCTACCCCGACACCTTCCAACTGATTACGAACAATGATGTCTCGATTGGCGATCTGAGCGATCTGCCCTTGGTGAGCGTGAAGAATGCGGCCTTGGACATCCCCTGGAACCGGGCGCTGAAGCGGGCGATGGATGTGGTGGTTTCGTCCATCCTCTTACTGGTGGCCGCACCGTTGATGCTCCTGATCGCCTTAGCGATCCGGCTCGATTCTAAGGGGCCAATCTTCTTCTTGCAAGAGCGCATGGGCATGGATGTGCAGCCCTTCTGGATGCTCAAGTTTCGTACCATGCGCGTGGATGCCGAAGCGTTGGGCACCTGGACAACCCCAAATGATCCCCGCGTGACGCGGGTGGGGCGGGTGTTGCGCAGCAGCAGCCTCGATGAGCTACCCCAACTGATCAACGTGCTGATTGGCCAGATGAGCCTGGTGGGGCCACGCCCGGAACAACCACGCTGGATCGAACAGTTTAGCCAGCAGATCCCGCGCTATATGCGGCGACACAAAGAGAAGGCTGGGCTGACCGGCTGGGCGCAGGTGAATGGGCTGCGTGGCGATACCAGTATTGAAGATCGTACCCGCTACGATCTCTACTATATCGAGAACTGGTCGCTGCTACTCGACATCAAAATCATCCTGCGCACAATCGCGAATCTCCTGACTGGGAAGCAGGAAAACGCGTATTGACAGTGCATGGTTCTGGGTGTATAATGCGCACTTGGTTGAGCCAATCAACCGGCTTATTCGCGCCCCCCGTTACGTTTTTGGGTCACGGGTTTCGCGTTTCGGGAAGGCACCCGACACACGTAACACGCAACACCGAACACGAAGCGGATAGCGCCACTGCAACCGTCGCCGTTGACAGTTAGCAGAGTGGTGGCGTCGGGCGGGCTTATGTGAGGCAGTATGGACGGCTCTGACAATTTATGCGCACATACGCTGCGCCATCCAGACTGCACCCCTGTGACGCCTCTTAACGGAGGGCGGATCTGAATCCGCCTAGGCACGTAGAGATACGGGCCACCTCCTCGCGGATGGCTCCTGCACACGGATGCAGGGGCTTTTTTGATCTCCGTAGCGTATTCACGGCCTAATACGGCAACGCGGTTGTGTTTTGAGCACAACAGCATGGCTGTGTGCGGCCTGCGTTCGCCACCGCTGTCATTTCTCACTTCTGGGAAGATCATCTCTTGTCTGTAGGAGGGCATTGGTACAGTTGAAGAAACAGATCTACGCCGAGTACATCCAGGATCGCCATGGCATTGCCCCGGAGGGGCCGATTACCGATTTTCTCACCCGTGAGCAGGGCCAGATCCTGCTGGGTGGGCAGGCCAACCTGAACCGGCTGGCCAACCGCCATGGTGCCCCGCTCGAAGTGGTCTATACTCCGCAGATTACGACCCAGGTGGAGCGCATGCGCACGTGGGCCGAAGAAGCTCGCCAGATCAGCGAGTATACTGGTACCTTCCTGTATGCCTACGCCACCAAGGCCAACTTTGCCGCTGAGGCGGTGGCGACCGCCCTTGCGGCGGGGGTACACTATGAGACATCGGCGGCGGCCGATGTGATGATCGCCCAGCGTCTCTGGCGGCAGGGGACGCTGCCCAAAGGGCGCTTGATCTTCTGTCACGGATCGAAGGAGCCGAACTACTTGGCGGCGATCCGTGAGTTGCGTAGCGATGGTTGTGAGACGATTACCCCGGTTTTGGATGATCTGAACGAGCTTGAGGATCTGATTACCTGCCCACACACCATGCAGTTTGGGGTACGTGAGCGGGCAGCGGGCAATCGTGATGGTCGGCATCCGGGCCAGGATCGTTTTGGCCTGAGTGGCGCGGAGATCACCCGTGCCGCCGAGATGATCGCGGCTAGCCGCCACCGGCTGGTGCTCTACCACGCCATGATCGGCAGCCAGGTGGAGGATGAGGCCCACTTCCTCAACACGCTGCGCGACTCGGTGGTGGGCTACTGCCGCCTCCGCCAGCAGGTACCGACGCTGCGCTACTTCAACTTTGGCGGTGGTGTGCCAACGTCGGGTTACCGCTTGGGCTTTGAGTTTGATTATGTGGGCTTCCTGACGCGCTTGATGCGGGTGATCCGTGACACCTGCACCGAGTATGATGTGCCGATGCCGGATCTGGTGGGTGAGTTTGGGCGCTACACTGTCGCTACGCACAGCGTCTTTTTGCTGGAGGTGGGCGCGGTGAAGTCCGGGCAGCCCGGCGAGCCGGACTGGTATTTGGTAAACGGGAGCCTGATGGTGAGCCTGCCTGACAGCATTCTGGTGGAGGGGCAGGAGTTTGTGATTGTGCCGCTCAACGGCTGGGATCGCCCGGTACGCCCGGTGCGGCTGGCGGGGCGACGCACCTGCGATAGCGATGATGTCTATCCGCGCCCGGATCAGCCACCGCTGATGTTGCCCGACATCGGCGAGGGATTGGTGCTGGCCATCTGTGGGGTCGGAGCCTACCAGCAGATGATCTCCGGGCGGGGCGGGGCGCACCATTGCCTCAGCCCAGAGCCAGCGCGGGTGGTCTTTAGCCAGGTCGAGGGGCGCTTGCAATCGCGTTATGTGCCGCAGCAGGATCAGGCGACGATCATGCGCTTGTTGGGCTACCCGCCGCAGCAGCAGCCGGTGCCGCTGCGGATTGCACCGTCGGCCCCGGTGCCGATCAGTTTGGGGGCGATGGCGGCACGGCGGCGTATGCGCGAACGGGTGGCGCGGGCGCGGTAAAATTGTTCCTTGCCCGGCCCGTAAACGGGCGGGCTAGGTGCGCAAAGCCCGCCTACGCGGGCTGGATCTAGGCCGCGTAGGCGGCCTTCGCCGGGATAGCCCGCCCGTTTACGGGCCGGGTGGCGTTATGGCGACGACTTTGCACATGCCCTGAAGGTCGAGGCGCAAGCTATTGCGCCTCGACCTTCTTTTCTGTTAAAATTGTAATCTAATACCGGGCTGCACGAAGGAACAACGCTATGTATATCTTGGTCGCTGATGACGATATCCCTAGTGTCAAACTGACCTCGTTTGTGTTAGAAGAGGCTGGGTATCGGGTCCTCAAGGTGTATGATGCGCAGAGCGTCCTTCAGGCGGTGGATCAGCATAACCCGGATCTCATTCTGCTTGATGTGATGATGCCCAAGTCGAATGGCTTTGATATATGCCGCCAGATTCGGCGCAATTCGGATGTGCCGATCATTTTTCTTTCGGGGCGCTCGCAGCTTCAGGATCGAGTGATGGGCTTGCAGATAGGGGGCGATGATTACCTTGTCAAGCCCTACGAGCCATCAGAGTTGTTGGCACGGGTGGAGGCGGTGTTGCGGCGGCGCAATAGTGATCTCCTCAGTACGTCGTCACGCTTGAGCCATGGCGATCTGACGCTTGATCCAGTCGAGCATAAGGCGATTTTTAGTGATGGACGCACCATCGAATTGACGCCACTAGAATTTCGTTTGCTCTACTATCTGATGAAGAATGCCGGGCGGATCTTGAATGTGAGCCAGATCCTCAGTAAAGTCTGGGGCTATGATTATGAGGGTGAAAGTAATCTGGTGGCGGTCTATATTCGACGTCTGCGCACGAAGATTGAGCGTGACCCGGAACATCCAACTTATGTGATTACGGTGCGCAATCTGGGCTATAAATTTGAAGCCTGAGACAAGACGCCAGGAGGCGCTGTTCATGGCTACGACCGATACGCTGCTTGCGCGTGCCGAGCCATGGGTACGCACAACGCTGCGCGACTGGCTGTTAGGTATCATCTTGCTCCTCATAATTGTGTTCTGGTGGTGGATCCAGGTACCACTGAACATGTTTGTGGCGGGTGGGTTGTTCTTCTATGCTGCCGTTCATCTGGGCTGGTTGTTCGTCTTGCGCGAGGCGCGCAGTGCCCAGCAACATATCCGGCTGCAGGTGGTGCAGATGGCCGGAATCGTGGCCGATGTGGCCATCTCTATCTGGTTGATCATGGTGATCGCGCCCTTCGACTTGATCATCTTTCCGATCTATATGGTGATGGGGCTGAAGGTTGTCTATGTTTGGCGTAGCTTTTTGCCGGTGGTGCTGGTACCCACCCTATTTGGGCCACTCTATTTAGCGGCGAGTTATCGTAGTCAGGCTGACTTTGCGCTCTTGCGGGCCGATCAGGTGCTGGCGTTTTGGAGTCTGATCGCGGCAAGTTGTCTCTTTGTGTGTCTGTTGGTGGCACTTGCGGAGCGCCGTTTGCGCCGTGCGGATGATCTCGCCCTGCAACTGGTACAGACGCGGGTTGAGCATGAAGCGCGGGTGGCCGAGCTAGAGAGTAGTAACACCGATCTGCGGGTACGTATTCGCCGCCAACAGTCGTTGGAGGAGAGTCTACGCGCCATCACTGGTTCCTTGAGTCTGGATGAGGTGCTGAGTCAGATCCTAGATAGTATGCTGCAGATGCTCGGTGCGCCACGGGTGAGCGCGGCGGGGCTGAGTCTGGTGAGTGGGGCCGGGTTTACCCACCGTACATTGGGCATGGGTGATGTGGCCGCGCAGATGTGGGCGCAGCCGCTGGCCCAACAGGTGGTGCAGAGTCATGCGCCGGTGGTGGTCGGGGATGCCTTGCTTGATGCGGATTGGGTTCACCTGCAACGTGCGGGGGTCTTGTCGGCGCTGAGTGTGCCCCTGATTGATCCACATAATCATGTGATCGGGGCGCTCACGGTGGTGAGTACGCAGCGCCACGCCTTTACCCCTACCGAGGCGCGCCATCTTACCTCGTTTAGTATTCAGGCGAGTGTGGCCATTCAGAATGCCGAACTGCATACACGCCTCGAACATCAACAGGCCATGCTCCAGGCCGTAGTGCGCGATATTGGCGATGGCCTGATTGTGGTGGATGCCCAGGGTGCGATGGTGATTGCCAACCCGGTGGCCTATCAGACGCTTCAGAAGAGTGATGCCCATGGGGATCGCTTGCGTGATGATCTGGATCGGATGAGTCAAGAGTTGCGGGCGCACCCTCAAGCGCTGATCCAACGTGAGGTGCATTTTGGTGAGGATGATCAGCAGCGTGCCTACCAGATCTTTGCCTCGTTGGTGCATACTGAAGCTGATGATGATGCGAGCTATGTGGCGCTGGTGATCCACGATATTAGCGATCAGAAACTGCAAGAACGCCGCCAGTTTGAGTTTATTTCTATGGTTTCGCATGAATTGCGTAATCCCCTAAATACACTCAATGGCTTCCTCAAGGTCGTGCTGCAAGGTAAAGCTGGCCCGCTCAATGAGTTGCAACAAGAATTTTTGGGCCTCGCCGATGGTCAGGCTGATGCACTGAAGGGGCGCATTACCGAACTCCTCGAATATAATCGGCTGGAATCCGGGCGGCTGCGCCTTCAGCCACAGTGGTCTGATCTGGCTGATCTGCTGCTACGTACGAGCACCCGCTTCCAGATTCAGGCTGAACAGTTTGGGTTGACGATAGAGACGGCTATTCCGACCAACATCCCCGAAGTGCTGATGGACCCGGAACGGATTGGTCAGGTGCTTACGAACCTGATCGAGAATGCGATGAAGGCAACTCCAGCCGGTGGAAAGATCGCTCTGCGGGCGCTGGTTCAGGAACAGTATGTGCTGGTTCAGGTTGCGGATACCGGCGTGGGTATTCCAGAGGAACAGCGCGAGAAGATCTTTAGTCGTTTTTATCGCTTAGAGCATACGTCTTCGCTGCACGGGGTGCATTTGGGTTTAGGGCTTTCGATCTGCCAGCAGATTGTCGAGGGCCATAACGGACGCATATGGGTCGAGAGCGCGGTTGCTCAGGGTAGTTGTTTCAACTTCACTCTTCCTCTGGTACGGCGTGAACAGATGATCCGCGAGCCTGTCGCTTGATGATATTGTCATCGTTCTGTGGCGCTACTTAACGATATGTTAACCCCAGGTATTGTGGAAACGTGCGATCATGCACGCGCAAGATAGTTACAGGTGTCATTGATGACACCTCTGGAGAGAGAGGTTTGTGCATGAATGTAGCCTTGATTGCTCTTCCGAGTATCACTAGGGTTTGCACACCTCCGTTGAGTCTGGCCTATCTTGCCACGTTGCTGGAGCAGCGCCGCCATATTGTGCGTATCTATGATCTGGGGTTGGAGCCAGAGGCAACGTGGAGTAACGCGTTTCTGCCCTTACGCTCTTTTCGCCCGCATGTGGTGGTCGTGGCAGGAGATCGCGCCGAACTGCGCACCGCAGCATTAGAGGCATTGCGCCAAGATCAGCATGAGCGGGTCTTCGCACTTCAGATGAACCGTAGCAGCCTGGATGCACACCATGTGTGTTATACGGTGCTCGCTTGGATGCAGCAACAGTGGGGCGGCAATGAGGAGCAGCTTCCAACGCTCAATGCAATAGACGCGCTGCCCTTCCCTGCGCGCCACTTGCTCTCGTTGGAGCGCTATCATCTGCGGGCGGTGGGGGGGGAATTTCAGACCAGCATGCTGATTGCGGGGGTTGATGCGGATCAAGAGGATCTGGTGCTGCGGGCACCGAGCCAGATTGTGGCCGAGTTGCGCACGGTTTCGGCGGAGTTTGGTTTGCGCCACTTCCTCTTCCCCGATGTGCCGCTGACGATGGATCGGGCCTGGTTGGAGGTGTTGTTGCGCCACCTTGCCGATGCGCAACTGATGGTGGGTTGGGAGGCAAGCGCCGATGCTGAGTTGCTCGATGAAGCGCTGATTCTCGCTATGGCTCAGGTAGGCTGTGAGGCGCTGACGCTGACCATGCGCGCCAGCCGTGTTTTTGAGTCGGCACAGACGCGCCATCGGGTGAGCCATGTGGTCTCAACCGCGCATGATCAGGGGATCTATGTGCGCGCCTATGTTCACCTTGAACCGCCCTACGAGTCGGTACCGCACTTGGTGGATGTAGCGGCAACTTTTAATCTTGATGATGTGCGTTTTGAGGTGCCCGCCGCTGAGGCGCTGGGGGATGTGGCCGATACCGCCCAAGTAGCCCAATTGGCGCACCAGATCTATGATGCGGGGCGGGATCGGCAACGCTTCATCAACCGCTTTGGTCCGGCTCTGGGCAGCCTGATCTGGCGTTTTCGCGGTCAGCGTAGTTCGGGTTAGATTATTCAATGGTGTTGCGCAGAACACCTAGCCCGGTTATTTCCAACTCGACCACATCCCCGCGTGCCAGCCACGGCCCATAGCCCTGCGTGAGTTCCAATAGGCAACCGCCGCCAACCGTGCCACTGCCCAGGACATCGCCGGGGTAGAGGGTGACATCGCGGCTGGCGTGGGCGATCAGATCGGCAAAACGGTAGTACATACTGGCCGCGTTGCCCACCGAACGCTCCTCCCCATTCACACGCGCATGCATGGTCAGGCTTAAACCGCCGTCGTCATCGGTATAGAGTTCGAGTTCATCGGGGGTGACGAGGTACGGGCCGAGGGAGGTGGCGAAGTCCTTGCCTTTGGCGGGGCCGAGGCCGATGGCCATCTCTTGGAGTTGCAGATCGCGGGCGCTCCAGTCATTCATGATCGTGTACCCGGCGATATACTCGTGGGCCTCAGCGGGGTGAATGTTGCGCCCGGTACGCCCGATCACACAGGCCAGTTCGAGTTCGTAGTCGAGGGCCTCGGTTTGGGGCATGGGGATACTCGCATCTGGGCCATAAATGGCGGCATGGTTGCTAAAGTAGAAGGTGGGAATGCGGTACCACTCACTGGGAACGCTGAGGCCACGCAGGGCAGCGGCGGCGGCGACGTGCTGCTCAAAGGCGAAGAAGTCGCGCACACTGGCCGGGCGGGGCAGCGGGGCGAGCAAGCGTACCTGGGTGAGTGGGAGGAGCATCGCGGCCCCCCCGATCTGAAACTCGCTGCTGCCAATCTCGGCCCCACCGCTCAGTTGCACCACTGCGGCGACAATATCCGCAGCGGTTTCGAGGTTCACATCATCCTGATCGGCCTGGAGCAGACTGAGCAGATCCCAACGCTGCTCTTCAGCCGCTTCGAGCACCAGGGGCGCGGCGGCGGCCAGATCAACCACGGCAGCACCGAGGAGGACACCGGCACGGGGCGGGCCAGCGGGGGGGCTAAAGGTGACGAGGCGCATGGGGCTTCCTTTCTGCGCAGGCGCAGGGTTTGTGGTAGGCTACATTCAGGATGATTCTACAACAGTTAGGTGCGATCATGCTTTATCAGGCCGAGAGATATAGTGGTGGACGCCCGCGCATCTTGGTGGTGTTGGCGCACCCCGATGATGAGAGCTTCGGGATGGGCGGAACGCTGGCGCTCTACAGTTGGTGGGGGGCAGAGGTGCATTTGGCGTGTGCCACCGGGGGCGAAGAGGGTGAGATGGCCCCGGAGTTGTTGGCGGGCTACACCTCGGTGGCGGATCGGCGGGCGGCGGAGTTGCGTGGGGCGGCGCATGCATTGGGGTTGCAGAGCGTTACCATGCTGGGCTACCGTGATTCAGGGATGCCGGGAGCCGAGGCCAACCGCCACCCAGACGCGTTGGTGGCGCAGCCGCTCGATGCGGTGGTGGCGCGGGTCACGCACGAGATCCGGCGCGTGCGCCCGCATGTGGTCATCACCTTCGACCCGATTGGGGGCTATCGGCATCCCGATCATATTGCAATCCAGCAAGCGACGGTCGCGGCGTTTGCGGCGGCGGGTGATGCTTCCCAGTACCCCAGTGATCTGCCCGCCTACAGCCCGCAAAAACTCTACTTCCACACCTTCTCACGGCGTTTGTTGCGCGTTTTGGTGCGCCTGATGCCGCTCTTTGGGCGTGATCCGCGCCGTTTCGGTACCAATGGCGATATTGATCTGGCCGCCTTGGCTGAGGTGGACTTCCCGATTCATGCCCAGATTGACATCTGGCCAGTACGGCGAGCCAGCGAAGCCGCAGCCGCCTGCCATGTCAGCCAGGGCGGTAGCTCTGGGGGGCTGCGCAGCATGCTGGGCAACCTGCTCTTGTTGCTGGGGGGCCACGACACCTTTATGCGCGCCGTGCCAACCGCGACGCCGGGGCTGCGCGAGCGCGATCTTTTGGCGGGCGTGCAGGTGGAGGATTGAACATAAGGAGGATTCCTCATGGGGCCAATCGCATGGATTATCTTCGGCGGCATTGCCGGATGGGTGGCCAGCCAGATCGCTGGGCGCGGTACGCAGCAGGGCTGCCTCTTCAACGTGATTATTGGTGTGGTGGGGGCAATGATCGGTGGTGCGTTGATGCAACTCTTCACCGGCGACCCGTTCACCTTCCGTGCCTTTAGCCTTTCAAGTTTTGTGGTGGCGGTGATCGGCGCACTGATTCTGTTGGCGATTGCCAACAAGATGCAGCAGCGGCGTTGAGTGAACCACTATTCCCCACGCAGGAAGGCGGCGCACTCTTCGGGGATGGCGGGGTTGATCCAGACCCCGCTGCCCAACTCTAGCCCGGCGCTACGACTGAGGCGCGGCACAATCGCTAGGTACCAGTGGAAGTAGCCGTTTTCCGGCTCTTTGGTGGGCGATGAGCGCAGGATCAGGTTGTAGTCGGGATCATTGAGGTGGGTATAGAGCCGGAAGAGTACATCGCGCAGCAATGGTGCGAGGTATTTCAGCGTACTCGGATCAATGTGCATAAAGCTGGCGCGGTGGGCACGCGGCAAGATCCAGATATGGAAGGGCGATGATGAAGCATAGAGAATAAAGGCGGCGAAGTGCTCATTTTCAGCGATCATGCGTTCGCCGCGACTCAGTTCATCATCGAGCATGGTGCAGAAGACACAGCGCCCGGTATCGTCGAAGAAGCGGCGTGCCTCTTCGATGCGGTGGCGAATATCGCCGGGGACGATGGGCAGGCCGATGATCTGGCTGTGCGGATGCGGTAACGAGGCTCCGGCGCGTTCACCATGGTTTTTGAAGAAGACCAGATGCTCAACGCGTGGGTCAACGCTGATCTCGCGCCCCCGGCGCAGGTACATCTCAACCACCGAACGGATCTCTTCGTCGGTCATCAGGGCCAGCGTGGCATTGTGCAGCCGATGTTCGACCAACACCTCGTGGTAGCCCACCCCGGTAATGAAGCGTTCAACCCCATTGAAGGTACGGATGAGTGGCCCGACCTCGGCCAAGGCGGGGTACTTATTGCGCACCACGCGGGTATCCCACTCCGGCCCGTCGTCGGGTAGGCGGCACACCTCAAGATCAAGCTCCTCATTGCCCACACAGAAGGGGCAACGCTCGTCGTGCTCATCGCGTTCGTGGGTAAAGGTGCGATCCGTCGCCTCGGCATAGACATTGGGTCGGCGGGCGCGCTCACTGGCAATGATCACCCACTCACGGGTGGCCAAGTTCTGCCGCAGCTCAGGCATGGTGTGTTCCTCCAGGACAAGCCACGATGGCTGGCTCTATTGTAGGCTGAAGCGGGCGATGCGGCAACTGTGGTATGATAGTGGCTATCCAAAATACCCAAACTTGTCGGCCTAGTAGCCCGCATGCACGATGGAGTGGAATGTATGAACCGACGGCATCGTTCGTCCATGTTCGTGATCGCCCTATTGGCTCTGCTCGCGTTCGGTTTTTCCAGTGTTGCCCCTGCATCAGCGACGAGTAGCCTCAAACCATCCAATCCGCCGGTACCGAACCCGGCCCCTCCGATCACCACGATCAATGGTTCACCACTTACGATCTCCATCAATCCTATGAACTTAGCGATGGCAGTAGCTTATGAAGGCCGCCAACAGTTCTATGACGGTTTTGATGGTGGCACCTTTGTGGGCTTTGATGGCCTCGTGTTCGGCTCATCACCGAGTGGTAGTTACCTAAATCCCTACCCCTTCATACCGTTCTCCCAGTCACCTGTGACGGGGACAGGTACAGCGGCTGATCCCTTCCAGATGACCACAAGTGTGTGGGTTGGTGAGATGCCGGTGCGCTTGACTCAGGTCACGAGCTATGTGAATGGTGATCTGCGCTATCGGATGGATTTCACGGTACAGGTAATTACGCCCGATAAAACCGATGAGGGGTTCCCACCCATCACCCTCTTCCATGGGGCTGATCTGGATATGAACTTCCCAGGTAATACCCTCGGTGAAGGCTATGGAGTCTATGAGAACGGAATTGTTGGTGAGCGTTCAGAGGATCGCCAATATCTCGCCGGGTTCCAGGCCATCAGCCCACCGGCTGAGAAGTACATGGAGGCGGACTATGCGCTTTTCTGGGACGCGATAGGAACGGATGAGATCCTTGGGCCGGGCTTTGATAATACGGTTGATTCAGAATATGGCGATGGTGGTGCAGGTTTGCAGTGGACGTGTAAGCTGGATGAGCCTGCTCCGTATGCTACAAGCTGCACGATCAGCATGTATGGTGTATTTGGCCCCGTGCCCTTGGAGAAGGAGAAGGAGAAAGAGAAGGCTGCGGCAGACATCTACATCGTCCAGCGCCCCACGCCTAACTATGGAGTCGGAGCGGGTGAGATTGTTGAGTACGAGGTGGAGGTCAGCAACCGGGGGCTTGGCTCGGCCAAGAACGTGGTGCTGAAGATGCCCTTCGACCCGGCCATTCTGGAGTTGCTCGATGCAGTCTCGGACGATGGGGCATGGGTGACAGAGGTCGGCGACGGCTACCTCATCATCAAGACGCCGGGGCTGGGTGCGCGCAACGATAAGGCCCAGACCGTTGCCAAGATCAAGATCAAGATCCGCTTCCGTGTGCGTGAGGGGATTGCCCTCTGGACACCGTTGGCCAATCGGATCACCTTCGAGTGGAAAGATAGCGCCAAGAATGGCAAGGGTTCGAGTAATATCACGATGCTGATCGTGGCCGAGGCCAATGATCAGCGCGAGGCATTGCCGATGAGTGTTGATCCGGCGGCTGGCCCGGTGGGGACGGTCTTTACCTTCACCAGCCAGTACTTCCTGCCGCGTGAGCCGATTACGGTCTGGTACAACACGCCGGAAGGTTCAGTATCGGCTGGCCCGACCTACAAGGCTGATGAGGATGGCAACCTGATTGTCACCTTCAGCAATGAGGGGCTGGAGCCAGGTACCTACTCGATGGTCTTCCGGGGCAATTGGTCGGAGTTGACGATGACGGTGCCCTTTGTGATTGAGTAATGTTTTGCTCGTGAAGCGCACGCACAGCGTGCGCTTCACGAGCAAGATTTTTGCACGCCAAAGGGGCGGCGGTACAACCGCCGCCCCTTTGGCGTGGCTCGTTACACTGTTGCAACGGGCTTAATCACCTCGACGGCGGGATGGGTGAGGGCGATCTGTAGCACCTCATCCATGGATGTGACCGGGATCAGATTGAGATCCTGGCGCACCTTTTCGGGGAGTTCGACAATATCCTTGGCATTCTCCTTGGGCAGAATGAAGGTACGGATACCGGCGCGATGGGCAGCGAGGGTCTTCTCCTTGAGGCCACCGATAGCCAGCACCTTGCCCCGCAACGTCACTTCCCCGGTCATGGCCACATCGCGGCGCACCGGCTGGCCGGTCATGGCACTGATCAGCGCGGTGGTGAGGGTAATACCCGCCGAGGGGCCATCCTTGGGCACCGCACCTTCGGGGATGTGGATATGGATGTTGTGCTCCTCGAAGTAGTTGGTGTCAATACCAAGCTGATCGGCCTTGGAGCGCACATAGGACACCGCCGCCTGGGCGCTCTCCTTCATCACATCACCGAGTTGGCCGGTGAGGAGCAGGCCGCCCTTGCCCTTGACCGGCAAAACCTCAATACTGAGGATGTCGCCGCCGGTGCTTGTCCAGGCCACGCCGGTAGCCACCCCGATCTCGTCGCGCTCTTCGGCGAGGCCGAAGGTGAAGCGTTCGGGGCCGAGGTAGGTTGCGACATCATCGGTGTCAATGACATAGCGCTCCGGGCCACTTTCGGCACCCGGCTCGGTGGCTGATGCCACTTTGCGCGCCACCTTGCGGCAGAGGGTCGCCAGTTCGCGTTCGAGGTTACGCACCCCAGCCTCGCGGGTATACTCGCGCACCAACTTGAGCACCGCGCCATCGGTAATCTCCAACTGTTCGGGCTGGAGGCCGTGGAATTCGCGCTGCTTGGGTACCAGGAAGCCACGCGCAATGCCCAGCTTCTCATCCTCGGTGTAGCCCCCAATCTCGATGATCTCCATGCGGTCGCGGAGCGGGCCGGGGATCGGTTCGAGCTGGTTGGCCGTAGCAATGAAGATCACCTTGCTGAGATCAAAGGGGATCTCCAGGTAGTGATCGCTAAAGGTGTTGTTCTGCTCTGGATCGAGCACTTCGAGCAGTGCCGAGGTGGGATCGCCCCGGAAATCGGTACCGACCTTATCCACTTCATCCAGAATATAGACCGGGCTATTGGACTTGACGCTCTTCATGCCCTGGATGACACGGCCGGGCATCGCGCCGATGTAGGTACGGCGGTGGCCCCGGATCTCGGCCTCATCGCGCACGCCACCCAGGCTGGTGCGGATGAACTGGCGGTTGAGGGACCGCGCAATACTGCGCCCCAGACTGGTTTTACCCACACCGGGCGGGCCAACGAAACAGAGGATGGGGCTGCGCATCTTATTCCCGGCCAACTTGCGTACTGCCAGAAACTCCAGAATACGCTCCTTGACCCGTTCGAGGCCAAAGTGATCCTGATCGAGCACCTTCTGGGCTTCAACGATACTAATCTCGCCGTGATCCTCTTCGGCCCAAGGCAGATTGAGCAGCCAATCCAGGTAGGTGCGGATGACCCCGGCTTCGGGGCTATTCATTCCCTGCTGGGCGAGGCGCTTGATCTCGTGCAGCGCCTGGTTTTTCACATAATCAGGAGCCTTAAGTTCAGCCACCTTACGGCGCAGTTCATCAATTGGGTCATCGCTATCATCATCTTCGCCCAGTTCGCGGCGGATGACGCGCATCTGCTCACGCAAGAAATACTCGCGCTGGCTCTGATCGAGAACTTCCTTGGTGTCCTGCTGGATCTTGGCGCGCAGCTTGAGCAACTCAAGTTGGCGGGCCAGCACCATATTCGCCTTGCGCAAGCGGGCGACAGGATCGAGCGTATTAAGAATATCGAGGCGGTCACGGAAGTCGAAGGCCGGCCCCCAGGTGACAATATCGGCCAGGTGGCCGGGGCGATCAATACGGTGGACAAACTGGATTGCCTCTTGGGGCACCTCACCCAAATGATCCACAAACTCATCCACCTGCTGCTTGACCGTATCCATAAGTGCCTGGATCTCCATACCATCCACATCACTGTCATGCACGGGCAGACAACTGACGCGGTAGAAGGGCTGGATCTGCACCGCCTGATGGATGACGGCGCGGTGCAAGCCCTCCAGGATGACACGGGCGGTGCCATCGGGGAGCTTGGCAAACTCTTCTAGGCGGGCGATAACACCTGTAGGTGGGAGTTGCTGTGCCTGGGAACTCTTATAGCCCTCCAACTCATTTTCGCGCACAAAGATAAGCAAGACCTCGTGGTCTTCGTCCCATGCGCGCTCCATAGCCCGGTACGACTTACCCTGGGGCACTTGGAGCGGGATGGTCATGTGGGGCATGATCACCATTTCACCCAGCACCACCAGCGGCAGGAACCGCTCATCCTTGGCTGCCGGCTCAAGATCGCTATTATTCAGCATTGCGGGTTCATGCGAAGGGCGCAACTCATCGCTCATGCAACTGTATCCTCACTTCATAAGAAAACCAAAACGACCGAAAGCAACCGACTTAGGCTAAACGTCTATTTTCCCCATACTCGGTGACGCGCTGCATCCCAGCGAGTACCTGATCAAGAATCAGTTGGAAGGTGTCAACCTCGTCCTCACTCAACTGACCGAGGGCCATCTGCATCTGTTCGCGGCGGGCGTGGCGGATCTCCGAGATGAGAGCAATGCCGCGTGCCGTGATACAGACCATCACCTGGCGGCGATCATGCTTGTGGCGGCTGCGTTCGATCAACTGCTTCTCCACCAGCCGATCCACGACACCCGTGAGTGATGCGGCGGACTGATGGGTGGCATCGGCAAGATCGGACATCTTACACTCCTCACCAACGTGTTGTAGGTGGATGAGGGTATAGAACTGGGGCAAGGTGAGGCGAAAGCGCTCATCATCAAGCAGTTGCATGAACTGCCGCTGGGCCAGCCAGCTAATCTGCATAATTGCGCGTTCGATCTCCTCTAGCGTGCCGCGCTCGGTCTGTAGTTCGCGCCGGACTGAGGCCATAGGGCTATCCTCACGGATGTAGATATTCAACAGTATTGAGTATATCACCCCTAAAGGGTTGCGGCAAGCCCAATTGGTGTTTTTACAAGGCACCTTCGGTGGGGGGTTGGGGGCGGCTACGCCGCCCCCGAAGATATTTTCTTGTGGTGTTTTGGCGGCGTAGCCGCCAAAACACCACAAAAATTGGGGTTTGGGGCTGCGCCCCAAGGACGTTGCCCATGCCCTGGTGTCTCTCTACCGAGGGAACCGCTGATGCAACCGTGCTGCTGTTGCCTGATAACAGGGCCGTACTTGCCCGGCGAGATCGCAGGTAGTTTGGGGGTTTGATGTCTGTTCGAGTTGGGTACACAGGGTTGCGAGGGCATGGGCACCAAGTTGGAGGCTACCCCCACGCAGGCGGTGGGCAATCCGGCGGGTTGCCTCCCAATCGGTGTGGGCGACGGCGCTTTCTAGCTGATCGAGTTGGGGCAGGAGGGCCTCTTCAAAGAGTTGGGCCAAATTAAAATCGTTAGCCTTGCCATCTAAGCCGAGTGACTGGGCTAACATTTCAAGGTGCTTCCAGTCAATCAGTTCGGCTTCACTGGCCGCAGGCGCGGGGGGCAACGGCGGCTGGTAGCTGAGGATCTCTTGCAGATCTAGCGGCTGGATGGGCTTACTCAGGTAGCCATCCGCCCCCATGTGCAGCAGCCGGTCACGTTCACTATCCAGCGCATTAGCGGTTAGGACGATGATACGCGGTTGGGCAATCGCGTTACCGTAGGCGCGGATGGCCTGAATAGCCTCGGCCCCATCAAGGCGGGGCATCTGGATATCCATGAAGACCACATCGTAGCGCTCTTCGAGCAGGGCATCAACCGCTGCTTGGCCATCATCAACGATGGTGACGTGGTGGCCTAGGCGCGTCACCATGCGCCGCACCACCTCTTGATTGACGTGATTATCTTCAGCGACGAGGATCTTGAGGGGATGATCGGTGACTAGCAGGGCGGGGCTGGGCTGTGGAAGATCGGCGGGATGTGCATGGGTAAAGGGCAGGTTGAGGCTGAAGATCGACCCATGGCCGAGGCTGCTGGTGGCACTGATCGTCCCGCCCATAAGATGCACCAGTTGCTGACTAATCGCCAAGCCCAGGCCGGTACCACCATAACGACGGGCAGTGCTGCTATCGGCCTGCACAAAGGGCGCAAAGACGCGTTCGAGTTGTTCAGCGCTCATGCCGATGCCGGTATCGCGCACCTGGAAGGTGATCTCTACCCCATCGGGGTTGGGCTGATCGTGCAGTGTGACTTCTAACGCTACCTCGCCTTGGCTGGTGAACTTGACGGCATTGCCGAGCAGATTAAGCAAGATCTGGCGTAAACGGGCGGCATCACCCTGGACTATCTGGGGCACATCCGGGGCAATATGGCACGTCATAGCGAGGTTTTTGGTGTAGGCGCTATGGGCAACTAGGTCAACGGTTGTCTTCAGGTAGTGGTGCAGATCGAAGGCGGCCAGTTCCAACTCAAGCTGGCCCGACTCGATGCGTGAAAAATCGAGAATATCGCTAATCACCGCCAGGAGCGCCTCACCGCCGGTGCGGATCGTATCCACAAAGATGCGCTGTTCTTGATCCAGGCGGCTCTCTTGTAGTAACGCAGCCATGCCGATCACCGCATTGAGCGGCGTGCGAATCTCGTGGCTCATATTGGCCAAGAAGGCCGATTTAGCCCGTGTTGCCGCCTCGGCGGCATCGTTACGGGCGCGCAGGGCGTTAGCCATCTCCCACTGCTGAATAAAGGCTTTGATCATCTCCAGGCCGGTGCGCAGCAGCCGCAAGGTCGCATCGTCCCAGATCCGATCCGCCTGGTTATCACCGGCGGCGAGGGCACCCTGCCAGTGCGGGGCAATATGTAGGCCCAGGCCAAGCATGGATTGGACACCGTTGGAGGCGAGTAGGGTATGGGCGCGGGTACCGGGCGGGAAGAGTTGATCAATTGGGCCTGCCACAATCACCCCTTGCTCTATCGTGGCGCGCAGAATCGGGGGCAGATGTTCGCGGTGTACCCGAAACTGGCGCACGGGAACCGTATCGGGGGTGTGGCCCTCGATGACAATGCCGACTTGTTCAACCTCTGCGGCATCGGGGCGTGGAAAGATGTGCAGTGCCAAGTGGCTACAATTGAGGGCACTATAGAGGGTGGTAACTGCCTGTTGCACGACTGGTTGCCATGCTGGGGCATCGGCTCCTTGCACGAGGAGGATGCGCGAACAGCGCGCCAGCGTCTCGGCATAGCGCAGTTGCTCGGAGAGCGCCGCCTCGGTTGCCTGACGGATACGCATGTCGGCGTTGGCTTGGTTGAGTTCACTATTAGTAATGAGGCTCTGTTCAAGCCGTGCGTTGGTCTGTTCGAGTTGAGCGAGGGCGTTGCGAGTGGCTTCGAGGCTTGTCTGGTAGGCGCGTAGCAGCGAGCCAATGATGATGACCAGCAGACTAGAGACCCCACCGAGCAGAATGAGATTGTTGAGGATCATCGGCCATGTTGTCGCCGCATCGAGTGGTGCAAGGGGGTAGGGGCGTATCCCTAGGCGAAAGCTGGTCAGGATGATCAAAACCCCAACGACTCCGATAGCGATAACGCTATAGGCCGCTCGTTGGCCGAGTAACAGAACCGCTAGGACAGTGGTAAGAAAGAGGATACCAGGCGCAATCCCGAATAGACCAAAGACATACACCCCACCAAGTGTGGTGAGGAGAAAGTAGCTCACCAGAAGAACGCCACGCAGTTGATAGGGTGTGCGGTGCGCCAGCACAACCGCAAAGACCAGCAGCGTACTGCTCACATGGTAGAGCACAAACTGCCACTGCCCCAACCAGATACTCATCAACCCATTGACGAGCATCATCGGTATGATCACGACGATAAAGAGGCGCATGAGCAGCGCAACGATCTGTTTGCGCCATGCTAACAGGGGATCAGCATCAAGCGACCCCACAGCCATGGGGGGGATGTTGCTCATGGTGTAATGTCCTTGTAGGTTGGGTGGTGCTAGTATAGCACGTCATGCTGTGGGGTGGGGTGGGGTGGTGGGACTGTACCAGGGCGCAAAGTTCTTGGGGCTGAAGCCCCAAACCCCATTTTGTGGTGTGTTTTGGCGGCGTAGCCGCCCCCGACCCCCACCACTCCTACGTTGACTCAGAATACGCCACGGTGTACAATGCCTCAACGTAGACACCTCAAAACCCCCCGCTTCCCGTGTAATCCGACTGTAATCTCACAACCTTGAGATTGCGCCAATCTACCGTCTATAGTAGTAGCGTAATTGAGCGGGAAACGTTATTCTAGGTGTCTCCTACACTGGCTCGCAGAAAGGGGTCGCTCATGCGGCGTATCATCATTCGCGACACAACTCTGATTGAACCCTTCGCTGAGCCCGCTCGCGATCTGCGCATTGTGAATAAACCGCTCTGGCTGACGCAGCGCGATCTGCTGAAGGCCCATTATGCGCGCACGAGTGAGGTTGACTCGCTGGAGGAACTCCACGATCTGATTGATCAGAGCGATGAAGAACTCATCATTTATCGTGATAACCTCTTTTTTAATGCCGAGTTGATCGAGACGTTTATGGTGCGCGCTAAAGCGCTGGGGCGGGCCTGCCAGATTGCTTTTTGGGCCAGTGATGAGGCTCGTGGTATCAAGGGTGATCCCAGTATCGAAAAACATGCGCTGCAGCTCTGTAGCTATATCGTTCGCCACGACAATGTCACCTATAGTGCCAATGGCCGTGAGGGCCAGGGCGCGGTGCATGTGGCCGATATTTTCTACTATCCGGCAGGTAAGCGCGAAGCTCCCATGCCGCTGATTGTGGAGACGCTCAGCCGCGAGATGGGCTATTACCATATTCCCAGCTATATGGCCACGAATCAGGGCGATCTGACCTACCAGATCCCGCTGCGTGCCTTCTTATCTATTGAGAGTTGGCTGCATGTCTTGATGGCCAATGTGCTCATGGGTGTCTTCTCGTTGGCTGCGCAGCAGGATTCGCGCATGGAGAAGGCGCGCTTGCTCAATATCCGCCACTGGACAAAAGAAGATTGGCAACTCTTCCCCGGTAAGATTGCCTTCTCGCTCAATGCCTTGTGGGAGAAGATTAACCCGCTTGAGGAACCCTGGCGCAACCACTTTTTGGCTTCGCGGAGCCTTGTCACGGTGGGTAAACGCTGCTCGATTGACCCCACCGCGATCATCCACGGGCCGACGATTATTGGTGATGATGTCTATATTGGCCCAGGGGTGGTGATCGCCAACAGCATCATTGGCAATAATGTGAATGTGATGCAAGGCTCGCAGGTCATGTTGAGCGTGGTGAGTGATCGCTGCTTCTTGCCCTTTAATGCCGGGTTGTTCATGACCGCGCTGATGGAAAATAGTATGGTGGCCCAGAATAGCACTCTACAGCTCTGTGTTATCGGGCGGAATACGTTTATTGGGGCCAACAACGTCTTTACCGACTTCAACCTGCAAGGTGAACCGATCAAGGTTGTTCATCAGGGGCGGGTGGTTGAGATCAATCTGCCCGTGCTTGGTTCGGCGATGGGCCATAATTGCAAGCTCGGTAGTGGCTTTGTGGTCTATCCGGGGCGCATGATTGAGTCAAATGCTGTTATAATCTTTGACAATGAGAAGAACCTGATCCGCAAGACGGTTCGCGGTCATAATGTGGATGATGTGGATGCACGCGGTGAACCGCGCCGTATCGTCTACCACTGGCCGAATGTCTATATTGATCCGGCAACAGATGAACGTGACCCAACAGAACCATCCGATACGCGTGCATCGTATACCGGCAACGGAGTTGCTGGTGAGCACTACCGTGAAAGTTCCGATGACCCATTGCTCAGACCGCCTGCCGATGCGGATCTGGGCAGTGGGGTCAATCATTCGGTGATGAAGCAGCCAGCAGCCGTCGGCGTCTCTGCAAGGCGAGGAGGATAGGCGGTGAGTAAAGAGCGCATTCTGGTCGTTGAAGACCAACCAGACATCTCAAGTCTGCTCAAGATCTACTTTACCTCTCAGGGCTATGAGGTTTTTACCGCCATGCGTGGTCAGGTGGCGCTGGAGATCTGTAGTAAGACACCACCCAATCTGGCCTTGCTGGATGTGAACCTGCCCGATATGGAGGGTTATGATATTGGTAAGGCGCTGCGGGCTAGCCCGCGCACGCGCCATATTCCGATCATCTTCCTGACCGCACGCGGCGAACGGCGCGACCGCTTGGTTGGCCTAGGTGAGGTGCAGGCCCAGTACTATATCGTGAAGCCCTTCGATATTGAAGAAGTCCACATGATCGTCAAGAACCAGCTTGACGATGCCCGGCGCAAAAACCAGTTGCACCCGGTGACGAATCTGCCCACCGCCGACCTGATCAATGATCAGATCCGCCAGTTGCTTTCGACCCAGGGCTGGGGCATGGCGCTGGTGCATATCAATGGCTTCGAGACCTTCACCCAGTCTTATGGTTCGGTGGTGGGTGAGGATGTGTTGAAGTTTAGTGCCCTGCTGCTGAACGAGGTGGTGAATGAACTGGGCAGTACCGAAGACTTTGTGGGCCACATGGTGGTCGGCCCAACCTTTGTGGTGACATCGGCTCCAGATCGGCTCAAGGCGATCTGTGAGCGGATGATGACCCGCTTCGACGAAGAGATCGGTCTGCACTACAATTACAAGCACCGTAAACAGGGCTACATTGAGGTCACCGACGATCAAGGCATCTCCCGCCAGGTACCGCTGATGTCGCTCTCGATTGGGGTGCTCACTAGCCAGGATGGCCCCTTCTACGACATCCGCGAACTGAGCGAAACCGCCGAGGAGACCCGTCAGCGCACGGTGCAGCAGGCGCGTGAGTTGGGGAAGAAGAGTTGGGTGACGTTCGGCCGGGTGCGGTAGCATCCCCCAGACAATGACCGGCGGTCAGAGGGGAGCTGTGGTCGCCACTATGCGCCGCGCTCCCCTTTGGTATCTCAATATGGCAGCGGAAACCAACATCGCCCGCGTTTATTGTGAAAGAGTATGGTCAATGTTTGTGCCATCTGCTGACCATCACTCCGCTGACCAACCGCCCGTGCCGCCCCTGCGGACTCTGTGAGGAGCATTCCAGATACCATGGATTCTTTGATCGCCTCAACTTCGACCTATGGCTGGGAACTGCTTGCTCAGTTGGCCACCTGGGGGCAGCAGAGGATACCGCATTCTGATTCGCGCATGTATGCGGACGATCTGGCCGCACTGCTGGCGCGTTACCTCCAGGTTCCTGGTGGGCGGGTGGAGATTGTCGAGCAGGGTGAGGTGCTTGCGTCTGCTGCGTGGGGGCATCCGATTGCCTCCGATGCTCTGCCGTTGAGCCTGAGTGTGAGCGACGAGGAGCTGGGGCGCTTATGGCTGGAGGGCCAGAATGCGCTGGACGCCAATTTTTTGCGTGTCCTGACGGCGCAGTTGGCGTTGCTCTTGTTGCTGCGCAATGCCCATCTTGTGAGCCAGCATCAGCAGCGTGCCCGCGAGCTTTTTGTGCTGTATGAGAATAGTAAAGAGATCAGCACGGCGACCCAAATCGGGAGTATGCTCGACCGAGCAAGTGAGAATATCGCGCTGGCCTTGAGCGCCGATTATTGTGCGGTACGCCTGATTGATTCCCACCATCCCGATATGCTCACCATTGTTGGCTGTTATGCCGAGCATGGCCGTGAAGAGCATCTGCCGCCAGTGCGGACTGCCAACATCCTGGCCGAATTGGGGCGCAGTGACATTCTGCTGCTTGATGGCGCGGCGCATCTGGAGCCGAGGAATTCCTTGACAACGCTGTTGGCCGCCGAGAAACTGGGAACGGCGCTTGTGTTGCCCCTGCGCACCAAAGACCAATTGATGGGCCTGTTGACGATTGGTTATCAGCATGTGCATCGCCCAGTGTCGCAGGCGGATCGCAATTTGGCGCAGGTCTTGGCGGCGCAGGTGGCGACGGCGATTGCCAACCGGCGGCTCTACTTGGTGGAGCAGCAGCGTGCGGCGGAGTTGGAGCAACTGCAACGCATCGGCCAACGCCTGAGTGCTGGGCTTTCCCTCGATGAGACCCTCGAAGCGATTATCGAGGGGGTGCATTCGCTGCTGGATTGCCAAGCTTTGCGGGTCAGTCTGTGGGATGCGCCTACCCGCGAACTGACGGTGGTTGCCACGACGGGGCTATCCGAGCCTGCCAGCAGCGCCCCTGATGGCCTGAGTAACTGGCTCGTGCGCCACCAGCGCTCACGGGTGATTGCCGATCTTGAGGCCAATGCACGCAAGGCTCCTGCTGGCCAGCAGTATGTTCATATTCCCTTGGATGATGGTCGCCTAGCCCACGCCTATCTGGGGGTGCCCCTGCGTACCGGCGATACCTTAGTGGGGATTCTAGAACTCTTTGCCGCCAAGCCCGAAGCCTTCTCGCCAGAGAACGAACACCTGATGAGCATTGTCGCCGGGCAGTCGGCGCAGGCGTTGGTGAATGCAACCCGCTATGAGCAGGCTGACACGAGTCTGCGCATCCGCCTAGAGCAGCTCCGTGCGCTGCAACGGGTGTCGAGCCAGTTGGCGATCACACTCAACCAGAAGGAGATTCTGGCCTATGTGTTGGAGCAGGCGCTCAAGGCCACTGGGGCCACGCATGGCCTGATCGCGCTGAATGCCAACGATGATGATGGGCGTGATGGGCAGTTGGCCTTGCGTGCGTTGGGCGGGGCAATGGCCACCGAGATCTACCATCGCAGTCTGCACAATTTGGCCGTTGATGCACCGCACACATGTCTGATTGTGGAAGCCGTAGGCTACCCTGAAGCTACCCAGGATGCGCTGATTGGTTCGGTGTTGGATAGCGCAGCGACAACGGCCTATACTGCTATTCAGCAGGGTGAGCCGGAGTTGAGCGATCTGATCGGGCCGAGTGAGCGTATCGCGGTCTACCTGCCGGATGCGACATCGGCCTTGGCGGCCCCGATCTTCTATGAGGCGGGGGTGGCGGGGGTGTTGTTGCTGCTCTCGCCCCGGCCACGCGGCTTTGATCATGACTCGGTCGAGTTCCTGCGGGCGCTGACGCATCAGGCGGCGGTGGGCATCGGCAATGCGCAACGCTACGCCGAACTTGAACACCTCTCGCGTATCTTCCAGCGCCGCGCCGCGATGCTGAATGATGTGCTGGAGATTGGTCAGTCGCTGCGTACTGATGAGAGCCTCGAAAGCCTGCTGGAGCAGGTGGGCTACAGTGTGGTCGAGTCGGCCAACTTCCGCACGATTCTCTTCTGTCTGGCCGATCCCGACAACCCGCAATTGCTGCGCCCGGTGGCAGCGGCGGGGATTCCGCTGACCGAGCTGGATCATCTGGGTGAGCAGCCACTTCCAGAGGCGTTGGCTATCCGCTATCTGGACTCGCGCTTCCAACTGGGCCACTGCTACTTTATTCCCCAAGAAGAGGCCGTGCTGCTCGAAGCCGATGTGCGCACTACCGTCTTCAACTATACCCCGTTTGATGACGAGCGCTTGCCCGATGAGTGGCAGGCCCAAGATCGCCTGTGTGTGCCGCTCTACTCGGCGGAGGGTAATCTGCTGGGCCTCATGTTTGCCAGCGACCCCCAGGATCGCCAGCGCCCCAGCGCACGTAGCGTGGAGCCGCTGGAGGTCTTTGCCGATCAATCCGCGATTGCTATCGAGAACTACTACCTGCTGCGTGACGCCCGCGCTCGCGCCGAGTTGATGGCGGCGCTCTTCCAGGTGGGCAGTGCGGCTACCAGTACGACCGATCTGGAGACGCTGCTGGAGCGCGTCTACCAGGAGATTGTGAGTTACCTGGGGACGCCCAGTTTCTACTATATTGCGCGCTACAACCCCCAGCGGCATGAGTTGCAATTTCGGCAATTCTTGCGCCAGGGTGAGGTGTTGCCCGAATATGAACACGCAATCTTCGTCAAGAGCGGCTTGAGTGAGATTGTGATTGATACCGGCAAGCCGCTGCTCATCCATGATCTGCACTCTGATACCGAAATGGCCGCGAAGCGCATCTTGCGGGCCGAGCAGGGTGAGCATGTGCGCTCGTGGCTGGGGCTGCCCCTGATCAGCCAGGGCCAAGTGATTGGCCTCCTGAGCGTGCAGGACTTCAAGCCCAATGCCTTCTCGGAGCGTGATCAACAGTTCCTTAGCGCCCTCTCCAGCCAGTTGGCGATTGCGTTAGAGAATGCGCGCCTCTTCCAAGAACGCGAGCGTCGTATTGCCGAGTTGGATGTGATCAACCAGATCGGGCGCATCACCAGTTCGACCCTCGATCTGCCCCTGATGCTGAATCGCGTCTATACCCAACTCGCCAGCTCGCTGCCCATGGACTCCTTCTCCATCATGGTCTATCAGGATGAAGTGCAGGAAATCCTGCTCTCCTTTGAGGTGGATGATGGCAAAGAGGTGCTTGATCTGCATGGATCGCGCAAACCGAATCCGGGTAGCCTCACCGAGCAGATCATTCAGACCCGCCAGCCGCTGCACTTCCAAGATCTGCGCGCGGAGGCCGAGGATCACGGCGTGACCCCGATGCCCTTTGGCAGCGAGCGCCATTCGGCGGCGTGGCTGGGGGTGCCGCTCTTGGTTGGCGATGGCCGCGTAGTTGGGGTGATGGCGGTGATGAGCTATACCCCCAACATGTATGGCGAGCGTGAGCGCTCTTTCCTGACTACAGTCGCTAACCAGGTGGCGCTGGGCGTACAGAATGCGCGCCTGCTGGCCCAGGCCCGCGAACAGGTGCAGCAACTCGATCTGCTCAACCGGGTCTCGGTGATGGCCGCCACCGAAACCGATGTCCACCAAATCTACCAGACGATAGTCGCGGCTATGTCCGAGGCGACCGGCGTGGATCAGGCGCGACTCCTGCTCTACAACCGCCGCACCGGCTATGCGCGGGGTGTGGCGACCTTGGTGCCGGAGAAGGAGCATACCGCGCTGGTGCTGCCGCTGACCAATAACCCTGCTGTGGAATGGCTCGATGAGCATAAAATGCCACTGGTGACCGAGGATGCGCGCCACGAACCCAGCTTGGAGCGCTCGCACCAGGCATTCATTGCCCTCGACATCCGCTCGTTGGCGCTCATTCCACTCGTCGTGGATCACGATGTGATCGGGGTGGTGACATTAGAGACGATTGGCAAGTTGGGCGACTTCCGCCCGCAGGCGATTGAACTCTGCCAGACGATTGCCAACCAGGTGACGGCGGCCATTTCGCGTAGCCAAGCCTTTGCCTCGGCGCGCCAGAGTGCGGAGGCGCTGGGCGAGAAGGTGAGTGAGCTGAGTACCCTGCTCGATGCGGCACGGATTCTCTCCTCGCTGCTCAAGCCCGAAGAGGTGCTGAATAAGCTGATGGAGTTGGTGTCGCGCCAACTCAATGTCACCACGGTGGCGTTGTGGACGATCACCGAGGGCAATATGCTGGTACCCGCCGCGCTCGACGGCATCCCCAGCGAGCGCGCCGGGCGTATGCGGGTGCCGGTGGGCCAGGGGCATACCGGGCGGGTGGCGCAGACGGGGTTGCCGCTGATTATTGATGACGTTAATAAGCATGGCGGTTCGATCTACCCGCGCTACGAACGTGACAATAATCTGGTCTCCTATATGGGCGTGCCGGTGATCTATCGTGAGCGCACGATTGGCGTGCTCAGTGTGATGACCAACTATGTCCGCTTCTTTAGTGATGACGAGATGATGCTGATGGCGGGCTTGGCCGACCAAGCCGCGACCGCCTTGGAGAATGCGCGCCTCTTCCAAGAGCGCGAGCGCCAGATCAAAGAGCTCTCGACGATTAACGCCATCAGCGCAGCGGTCAATGCAACCAGCGAGACCCAAGATCTGCTAGAGCGCCTGCACCGGGGTATTGGCGAGATCGTGGATGTCAGTACCTCACTGATCGCGATGTGCGATCCGAGCAACGATCTGCTGCACTTCCCGGTAGTGTATGATCGCGGCGTGCGCCAGAACCTGGAACCAGCCCCCTTTGCCAACGACACCAACGCCTGGGTGATCCGCAACCGTCAGTCGTTGCTGTTACACAGTGTTGATGAATTGCGGGCCATGGGCTTGCTGCCCGAAGCCGAGCGCGGTGAAGCATCCGAGCAGGTTGATCACTCCTACTTGGTCTGCCCGATCATCTTTGGCGACAAGGTGCTGGGGGTGATCAACATCCAGAGCTACGAGCAGCATGCTTTTAACCAGCAAGATCTGCGCTTCCTGACCACCGTGACCAACCAGGCCGCTGTGGCACTCAACAACGCAACCCTCTTCACCGAGACGCGCCAGAACGCGCAGGAGATGACCACCCTCTTTGAAGTGACGCAAAACCTCTCTGGGACGCTTGATCTTGAGGAGACTCAACACCTGATCGCCGATTCGGCGGTGCGGATGCTGGGGGTGGAGATGTGTGCGGTGTTGCTGATCGAGGCGGACCGGATGACCAAGCCATTGGTGTTGGATCGCGGCGAGGTGGTTGAGGCTAAGAGTCTCGGTTTCCGCCTAGATGGCCTCACCGGCCAGTTGCTGAAGAGCGATCAGCCCTTAGCGATTCGGGACTTCCCCAGCCTAGATCCTACCATCACGAGTGACCAGATCCGCCAGCAGGGGGTACGCAGCGCCCTGGGGGTAGTGATCACCTCGCACGATGAGCGCCTGGGTGTCCTCTGGGTGGCCTCGCGCATGCCGCAGGAGTGGAACAAGCGCCAAATCGCGTTCATCTCCATCTTGGCCAACCAAGCTGGGCAGGCGCTCAAGAGCGCCCAACTCTACCAGTTGGAGCAGCAGCGGCGGCGGCTGGCCGATACGCTACGTGATGTGGCCCAGTCGTTTACCAGTACGCTGGCCCTGCCTGAGATCCAGACCCTGATCATTGACCAACTCCAGCGCGTAGTACGCTACGATAGCGCGGTGGTCTTCTTACGTGACCCAGAGACCAACCGCTTGCAGATGACCGAAGCACGCGGCATCGGCGATGTGCCATTGCGCGAGGCGCATTTTGCGATTGACGAAATTGCGCTCTTCCACGACATGGCTATCGAGCGCCAACCGTTGATGTGCGCTGATACGCTGAATGATCCACGCTTTGCAATGATGCACGAGCTAGGTTGGCATGCACGTTCGTGGATCGGCGCACCCCTACTGGTAGATAATGAACTGGTGGGCTTGCTCACGATTGGTGCGGATGTGCCGGACAGCTACGATGCCGAGGCGGTCGAAGGCACCTTTGCGCTGGCCAGCCAAGCCAGCCAGGCCATCCGTAATGCGCGGCTCTTCGATCAGATCTCCAAACTGGCGGCTGATCTTGAGGTGCGTGTTTTGGAGCGCACCGCCGATCTGGCGCGGGCAACCGATCAGTTGAGTGAAGAGAAGGAACGCCTAGAGGCGGTTCACGCGATTACACTAGAGTTGACTACCCAGCTCGATCTGGATAGTATCATCCAGCGGGCACTCGAACTGATTTCGGAGAACCTGGGCGTGGTGCGTGGCTCGATCATGCTGCGCGACACTGAAAATGGCTCGCTGCTGTGTCGGGCGGTGCTCTACAACCGGGGCGATGCGCGGGCGGCCAACATTCCGCTCTCCTTCCAGGGCAGTGAAGGGCTGGCCGGATGGGTCATGCGTACCCAGGAGCCAGTGAATGTCAGCGATGTGAACGAGGATGAGCGCTGGGTGAAGGAGGCGGGTCGCGCCGATGATGTGCGTTCGGTGGCGGCGGTGCCGATCAAGACCAATGATGCCGCGTTGGGGGTGTTGGTACTCTCTAGCCCGGTTGAGCATTACTTCACCGACTCGCAGATGAATCTGCTGGGCACGATTGCCAGCGTGATTGCCTCGGCAGTGAGTAATGCACAGCTCTACAACTTCATTACCGAACTGGCCACACGCAACTCGATTCTGCTCGAAGAGCAACGTGAAGAGAGTTCGAAGAGCGCGGCGGTCTTCCGCTCCGTTACCGAGGGCGTCATCGTGCTTGACCCGCAGGGCCAGGTGACGCTCTTCAACCCGGCGGCAGAGCAGGTGTTGGAGATCCCGGCGGAGCGCTTGTTACGCCAACCGCTCAATCGGCTGCACGACTATGGCGAGGATGACGATCAGCGCAAGCGCGCCCAGACCCTCTACACCGGCCTGATGACGGGCTTGAAGCAGGTGCAAGAGACCGACAAGATCTACAGTTCGTCGCTTGATCTGACCAATCCCAACCAGGTGATCGCGCTCAACATTGCGCCGGTGATCGGGCCGGATGGCCAGGGCTATGGGAAAGTAATCGTGCTGCGTGACATCACCCGCGAGATCGAGGCAGACGAGGCCAAGCGCCAGTTCATCTCCGACGTGAGCCACGAACTGCGCACCCCGCTTACCGCGATCAAGGGCTATGTGGATGTCTTGTTGCTGAGTGGCACTCAGACACTCACCAGTGATCAGGTTAGTTACCTAGGCATCATCAAGAACAACACCAACCGGCTCAAGGCGCTGATCGAGGACATTCTGGAATTCTCGCGGCCCGATGCCTCGAAGAAACTCAACTTTACGCGGCTCTCGATCCCCGAAGTGATTGACGAGGTGGTCAGTTCGTTGCGGCTGGAGTATCAGCGCAAAGATATGAGCGTTGAGGTGGATGCGCCGCACGATCTGCCGACGGTGATGGCCGACCAGAAACGGATTACGCAGGTGGTGTTTAATCTCTTCTCAAACGCGGTAAAATACACCTTCGAGGGCGGACACATCCATGTGCGCGCCTTCCTCAACCGGGCCAACATGTTCCAGGTTGATGTTGAAGATACGGGTGTAGGAATGTCGCCCGAACAGCGTAAGAAGCTCTTCCGGCCCTTCTACCGCGCCGACAACCCCTTGCGCGATGTGGCAGGCGGAACCGGCTTGGGCCTCTCGATTGCTAAGGCACTGATCGAGCAGCATGGTGGCGAGATGTGGGTAACGAGTGAGATCGGTAAGGGTAGTACCTTTAGTTTCATTCTTCCGCTCCAGCAGACGGACGTGAACCAGGAAGAGGACGCCGCGTGAGTGCCATTCATCTCGACAACCGGCTGGTTCACTATGAAGTCTTCGGACGCGGCCAGCCGATTATCTTCCTCCACAGTTGGCTCGGCTCGTGGCGCTATTGGGTGCCCACGATGGATCTGGCCTCCGAGCGTTATCGGGCCTATGCGCTCGACTTCTGGGGCTATGGCGAGAGTGATCGGCGCGGGACGCAGTTTACGATTTCGAGCTATGTGGACATGCTCAATCGTTTTATCGAGCAGATGGGTATTCCCCACGCCTATTTGGTTGGCCATGGCATGGGCGGCATGGTGGCCATCCGGGCAGCGCGTGAAAACCCGGAGCGCTTCACCAAGGTGATGAGTGTCTGCACGCCGCTCTATGGGCAGGTCTTGAGCAACCACGTCAAGCCAGGCACCTTCTCCAAGCTGTTGGGGCGCAGTAACCCCACCAACGTGTGGACAAAGATCATTCGTTCCATCCCCATCGCCGATACCGATGTGCAGAAGGAACTCTACGAAGATACCGAAAGCCTGAGCGAGACGGTGCTGAGCAGTGTGCAAGAGTCGCTCCTCGATACCGATCTGCGCTCAACCTTAGCCACGCTGAACGTGCCGTTATTGGCCGTGTATGGCGGCAAAGACGTGATCGTCAATGACGAACATGCCCAGTTCATCAACGAACTGAGCGAACGCCCCACCCAGTTGATCACCCTACCCAAAGCGAACCACTTCCCCTTCTTGGAGCAGTCGAACACCTTCTCGCGGCTGCTACTAGACTTCCTCGTCTCCCAAGGCTCGCCGGTGGAGATCAAAGAGGAGTGGCGACGGCGGGTGAATCAGCGCGAGTATTTATAGCTGCATCAGACCAGCACACTTGCCTCGTAGCCCGCAGCGCGGAGCGCGTGCAGGATCGCGGCCAGACTGAGCGCCTCGGTGTGCTCAATCTGGATGAGGCGCTCGGCGAGGTTGGCGCTGGCATGGGTAACACCGGGCATATCCTTGAGCAGATCGAGGATGATGCGGCGGTCGCGTTGATGGTGCATCGTTTGGATGCGGAGGATCTGGAGGGGCATGGTGTGGCTCGCTTTCGTTTATGTGGGGGTTTGGGGGCGGCTTCGCCGCCCCGATTTTTGACCGCAGAGAACGCAAAGGAACGCAGAGGAAGAACCAAAGGAAGAAAAATATATGACCGAACTATCGGACACCCCACAAGAGCCAGCGCAGCGCAACACCAAGGGCCTCGTGATTGTCCATACCGGCAACGGCAAAGGCAAAACCACCGCCGCCTTGGGTATTCTGCTACGCGCATGGGGACGCGGCATGCGGGTAGGCGGGGTACAGTTCATCAAGAGCGAGCATGCCAACTATGGTGAGCTACGCGCCCTGACGCGCATGGGGGTACAACTCACCCCAATGGGCGACGGTTTTACCTGGAAGAGCCGCGATATGGACGAGACCCAGGCGAAGGCGCAGCACGGCTGGGAAGTGGCCCAGCAGATGATTCAGAGTGGCGACTATGATGTGCTTCTCCTTGATGAATTTACCTATCCTTTGCAATATGGTTGGATTGATGTTGAGACCGTGATTGCCTGGTTACGTGAACATAAACCCGCGATGCTGCATCTCATCATCACGGGGCGCGGTGCGCCAGAGAGTTTGGTGGCGTTTGCCGATCTGGTGACCGAGATGCGCGAGGTGAAGCACCCCTACCGTGAGCAAGGCATACGTGCCCAAAAGGGGATCGAGTTCTAGTGCGCCACGCGGTTCTTGCCGGTGCGTTTGGCCACATAGAGTTGCTGATCGGCGGTGGCGACCATCTGTTCCGCATCGCCATTGCGTAATACCGCCACCCCTAGGCTGATCGTCACCCGCAGGCGTGGTTCGAGGGCATACCAGCGATACCCCTCCACCGTCTTGCGGATCGCTTCGGCAATCAGCACTGCCTCTTCAAGCAGCGTATTAGGGAGCAGAATCAGAAACTCCTCGCCACCATAGCGGGCGACGAGGTCGCTCTCGCGGGTGTTCTGGCGCATGAGTTTGGCTACCGTGCGCAGGACATCATTGCCGAGCATGTGACTGAACTGATCGTTCACCTGCTTAAAATTATCAATATCGCCCATAATCGCACACAGCGTTTGGCGCAGTTGTACTGCGGCGGCGGCCAATGCCTCAATATGGTTATCAATATAGCGGCGATTGAAGAGGCCAGTTAGGCTATCTTCATTGGCCTCGCGCTCCAGAATGCGGGTGCGGGCTTCAAGTTCGCGGATGACCTCGCTCTGCTCGGATTCATCGAGTGTATCGCTGCTGCTGGCATGGGGGATATGGAGCAAAAGTTGATCGGTAAAATGTTCAAAATTATGGTCGAGAATGATTACTGCATTTGCTCCTTGGCGGTGTGCATTCTCAACCGCCTCTTCGTTGGGAACGAGGGCGATGAAGTGGCTGGTGTTACGGAGCGTATTCCAGAGTGACCAGACGGTAGGGTCGCTGATATTGGCAATCAGGATGTTGGGGTGGGGATGGCGTGCCAGGAGACCCTGGGCATCTACCACATTGGTAGCCACCATCGGGCGGTAGCCTTGGAGGCGCACAGTTGTGGCGATGGTGGCGCGCAGGGATTCATCGGGTTCGATCAGCAGGGCTTCGGGCCGCTGTTGGCCGCGCCGTTCAGGGATGAGTTCTGGGATCTGCACCGCACTATGGCGACGGTCGAGGACATAGCTGTTGCCAGAGATATGTTTGGCGGCCTGTTTTAGTTCGGCAGAGACTTGGCTGAGATGATCAACACTATTGAAGGAGCGGGTGTTGGTACTGACGACCGCGATGGAGAGGCTGAGTAGGCCAAACTGGCGGGCGACACCGTGGCGGTCAATACCGCGCAAGTAGCCCCGCTCCAGATCGGCGGGATCATAGAGGGCGCGCATCTTCTCATCAAAACGTGCAATCAGCCGCTTACACAAATCTTCTGGATCGTTGCCAAAATGAATGATGGCAAAATCATCACCACCGATATGGCCAACGAAATCATCATGGTCAGATGTTTCGGTGATCACATGGGCCAGCAGGTGGATGGCGCGGTCGCCACGTGCAAAGCCGTAAGCATCGTTAAATGCCTTAAAGTTATCGAGATCAATCCAGAGCAGCGAGAAGGCATGGTCAAGGCCGAGTTGGCGTTCGAGTTCGGCCTGGAGCAAGACATTACCGGGCATGCCGGTAAGCGGGTTGCGCACCGGGAGTTGAGCAGCACGCCGCAGGTGACTACGGATACGGGCCAACAAGACATCAACATCGTAGGGCTTGATGATATAGTCATCAGCCCCACTATCAAAACCAGTGACGACGTCTGATGAGGTGCTGCGGGCGGTGAGAATGATCATTGGCAAGTGTGCAGTACGGGTATCATTCCGCAACTGGCGGATGGCCTCAAATCCGTCCATCAAGGGCATCATCAGATCAACCAGTAGGAGATCAGGCGGTTGATCTTGGGCCATACGCACCAATTCATCGCCATTACTGGCAATGCGTACCTCATAGCCAACATCCTGAAGCGTCTCGCGGAGCAAGAGGCACAGGGCCGGATCGTCATCGGCAATAAGGATTCGTTCGTGTACCGTCATTGCCAACCCTGGATGATTGTCGAATCGCCGTTCAATCCGACATATCTGGCTCCCCACACTATCTTCAAGCATACCACAAGATATTAGGCTCTGTTTATGTTGCTTGCACATAGAGGGAGGCAACGCCGCCCCCATACCCTATGCGTTAACTGCAAGTGGTATAATCCGAGTAATCTAACGTTCCACGCGCATCAGACGATGCTGGTAATACAGAAACGAGACAGTTGCTATGCCTACCTTTAGCGAACTCGGCCTAAGTGAACCTATCCTGCGGGTATTGGGTGATCTGGGCTATGATGAACCGACCCCGATTCAGGAGCAGGCCATCCCGGTGATGCTCTCGAATAGTGATGTGATTGCCCAAGCCCAGACTGGCACGGGTAAGACGGCGGCCTTCGCGCTGCCGATTGTGCAGCGCTTACGTGATGAGCGCGTGCCGCAGGCGTTGATTCTGGCTCCAACCCGTGAGTTGGCGATGCAGGTGGCCGAGGCGATCTATAAGTATGGCAAGGGCCGCCGCATTAGTGTTGCGCCGGTGTATGGTGGCCAGCCGATCTACCGCCAGTTGCGCGCCCTCGAACAGGGTGTACAGGTGGTGGTGGGGACGCCGGGCCGCATTATGGATCACATGCGCCGGGGGACACTGGTGTTGGATCAGATTTCCACCGTGGTGCTGGACGAAGCCGATGAGATGCTCGATATGGGCTTTGCCGAGGATATCGAGTTTATTTTGCAACAGACACCCCAGCAGCGCCAGACGGCGCTCTTTTCGGCGACGATGCCGGAGGCGGTGCAGGGCTTGGTGCAGCGCTATACCAGGGATGCCAAGCGCATCAGTATTGCGGCGGAACAACTCGCAACCCCGCGCACCCGGCAGACCTACTACGAGGTGATGCCGCGTGAGAAGCTCGATGCCTTGTGCCGCATTCTGGATGTGGAGACGCCTAGTTCGGCGATCATCTTCTGCCGTACCCGCAGCGAGGCTGATGCACTTGGTGAGAGCCTGCAAGGGCGTGGCTATCTCTCTGAGGTGCTGCACGGTGATATGAGCCAAGCCCAGCGTGATCGGGTGATGAAGCGCTTCCGCGAGGGCCAGGCCGAGTTGTTGGTGGCCACCGATGTTGCAGCGCGTGGCTTGGATATTCCCGATGTCACCCATGTCATCAACTATGATGTGCCGAACGACCCAGAGGCGTATGTGCATCGCATTGGGCGTACCGGGCGGGCTGGGCGTACCGGCTTGGCGATTACCCTGATCACCCCGCGTGAGCGGCGCATGCTCCAGATTATCGAGCGTGCCAGTCGTTCGCGCATCCAGCGCCAGAAGTTGCCCTCACTCGCCGATGTGGCTGCCCGCCGCCGCGAGGCGTTCCGCGATGCGCTGCGTGAGGTGTTGGAGCAGGGTGATCTTGACCCGTACATCCTCATGGTGGAGGAGATGTCTGAGGAGCATGATGCAGTTGATCTGGCCGCTGCGGCCTTCAAACTGTTGCTCAACGAGGTGGAGCAGGGCGAGACGATTACTAGTGTGGAGGGTGATGCTGCCGGAGTAGAACCGGGCATGCAGCGCCTCTTCTTGGATGTGGGCCGCTTCGACCGTATCCGTCCCTCCGATATTGTGGGTGCGATTGCCAACGAAGTCGGCCTTTCTGGCAAGAGCATTGGCAGCATTGACATCTATGACCGTTTCTCGTTTGTGGAGGTGCCCAACGAGCAGGCCCAGAAGGTGCTGCATATTCTCAATGGGGTGAGTATGCGGGGCAAGCAGGTGCGGGTTTCGATTGCGAAACCGAAACGCTAAACTGGCCGAAATACGTAGAGAACCATCTACCCAGAGGAGATCCGCCTCATGAGCGATACTTCCCGCCAGGAACTGCTTGAGCGTGCGAAGGAACAGGGTGTTGCGTTTGTGAACCTTCAGTTCACCGATATTCTTGGCATGGTCAAGACGGTGACGATTCCGGTTGAGGAGTTGCCCGACGCGCTTGATCATGGGGTCTGGTTTGATGGTTCTTCGATTGAGGGTTTTGCCCGCATGGTCGAGAGCGATATGTATCTGGTGCCCGATCTGAGCACCTATTCGCTCATTCCTTGGGATCAACATGCGGGCCTCGCAACTGCCCGACTGATCTGCAATATCTACACCCCTGATGGTAGCCCCTTTGCGGGTGATCCGCGCCACGTGCTCACGACCGTGTTGGGGCAGGCGGCGGAGATGGGGTATGGCTTCAATGTGGCCCCGGAGTTGGAGTTCTTTCTCTTTCATCGTGATGGTGCGGCGCAGACTAACCCGCTGCCCCATGATAATGCGGGCTATTTTGATGTCTCGACCGATCAGGCGACGCTCATCCGGCGTCAGATGGTGCGCGCCCTGCGTAGTATGGGGATCGTCACCGAGGCGGCGCACCACGAGGTGGCGGCGGGGCAGCACGAGATCGATCTGCGCGTCACCGAGGCGGTGCGGGCTGCCGATCATACCGTGACGGCACGCGTGGCGCTGAAGGCGATTGCGCAGATTAACGGCCTGTATGCGACGTTTATGCCCAAACCGTTGGCAACCGTGAATGGCAATGGGATGCACATCCACCAGAGTTTGGTGGATGTGGCGACGGGGCAGAATCTCTTCTCTGATCCCGACGATCCGTATGGTCTCTCCAAGATTGCGCGCCACTTTATCGCCGGGTTGCTGGCGCATGCACGCGGGATGTGTGTCATTCTGGCACCGCTGGTCAATTCCTACAAGCGCTTGGTCCCCGGTTTCGAGGCCCCGGTCTATATCTCGTGGGGGCGCACGAACCGTTCGGCGTTGGTGCGGGTGCCGCGCATCACCAACGGGCGTTACCAGAGTACCCGGATTGAGCTGCGCTGTCCTGATCCTTCCTGCAACCCCTACTTGGCCTACGCGGTCATGTTGGCCGCCGGGCTTGATGGTATCAAGCGCAAGTTGCCGCTGCGCGAAGCAGCCGAAGAGGATCTCTTCCACATTGACCCACGGGCACGTGGTTTGGCGATGCTGCCCAGTTCGCTTGGTGCGGCGCTGGATGCCCTGCGTGAAGACGAGGTCATCCAGGCGGCAATTGGGCCGAATGTCTATGAGCGTTTTGTGGATGCCAAGCAGTTGGAGTGGGAGAGCTACCGTTCCTATGTGTCGCAGTGGGAACTGGAGCGCTATTTGTCGATCTTCTAAAACCTATGAACCATTGCCTGATCGCCTACACAGCCCCCCAAATGGCTAATTGGCAGCATGAAGCGCTGCTGGCTGGTGATGATCCGGCGTGTCACCAAGCCTTGTTGGGGCCGGTTGCGACGCTTGAGGGTGTACTTGAGATTATTCCCTCCTGGGGCGCGACGACACCGGCGGGAAGTTGGATCGAGATACAGTTGCGGGTGCATACCCAGCAGGGTTGGTCGAAGTTCTACCGCGTGGCCATCTGGGATGCTGCACCCGAAGCGAGCCGCCGTACCAGTTTTGCCAGCCAGCAGGATGAGATCGGGCGTATCGGCACTGATACGCTGTTCCTCAACATTCCTGCTGATGCGTTACAGGTGCGGGTGTTGCTGTGTGCGCCGATGGGCGTTGCGCTACCGCACCTCGATCTCTTGACCCTGTGTGTGAGCTGTAACAGCGACGCAGCGGTGGCGGCACCCACCCCAGAGGTGTGGCCGTCGCCACTCGCTATGCCGCTGCTCATCTCGCAGTATCTCAGTTTCCCCGGCGGTGAGGGCTGGTGTAGCCCGACGGTGCTGGGGATGGTGCTGGCGTATTGGCACACCTACCGCAATGATCCGCGCTGGGCGGCCTTCACCACACCGGCGTGTGTGCCCGATCTGATTGTGCCGATGGTGCATGATCCCGCCTGGGAGGGGACTGGCAACTGGGCCTTCAACACTGCTTATGTGGCCAGCCTGGGGCTGTATGCCTATGTCACGCGCCTGCATAGTTTGAACCAAGTGGCGCGCTGGGTGCAGGCGGGCGTGCCGGTGATCTGTAGCATTGCGTGGGAGGCGGGTGAGATCGAGGGGGCGGTGGGGGCCACCGATGGCCACCTGACACTGGTAATCGGCGTGGATGCTGATGCGGTGACGGTGGCCGAACCGGCCAGCCGGGATATGGCGCAGAGCATCCGGCGTTACCGAGCGGATCAGTTTGCGACGTGTTGGCAGAACAACTCGGCGGGGGCGGTCTACCTACTCTATCCACCCGATCATCCCCGGCCTGCACCCGGCGCGGATGATGCATGGTTCTGACATGAAGATCCTCTTTCTCTCGCCCTACCCGGCCTATCCGCCACGGGGTGGCGGGGCGTTACGCATCTGGAACCTGCTGCGCGGCTTGGCCCAGCATCATGACATCACGTGCCTCAGTTTTGCCCCCGATGCGGCGGCGGTGGCGGCGCTGGCCCCCATGCGGGCGCACTGCCGCTTGGCAACCGTGATCGGGCCACCCCCGCGTCGCCTCACCCAGCGCGCCTGGACGACGCTTGCCAGCCCACTGCCCGATCTGGCCTTGCGCAACGCCACCCCGGCCTACCGCGAGGCGCTCAGTCGGCTGTTGGCCGCCGAGCGTTTCGATCTGGTTCACGCGGCCAGCCTGGAGATGGCCGATTATGGTTTGTTGGCGCGCCAGTTCGGGGTACCGCTGATCAGCCTGGATCAGTTTAATGCCGAGTATCTGTTGCAGCGGCGGGCGGCACTGAGCGACCTGCGGCGTGGTGTGGTGGGCAAGCCACGGGCGTTGTTGGGGGGCGTCTACTCGCTGGTGCAGTGGCGCAAACTGGTGGCCTACGAGCGGCGCGTGGTGCGCGACTATGATCGGGTGTTGGTGGTGTCGGCAGAGGATCGGGCGGCATTGGCGCGGCTGGCACCGCAGGCGAGTCTGCATGTTATCCCCAACGGGGTGGACACGGGCTATTTTGCGCCAGGGGTGACAGATCAGGGCATCCCAACCGATCTGGTCTTTACGGCCACGCTGGATTACCGGCCCAACATTGATGCGCTGGTCTGGTTTGTGCAGCAGGTACTCCCGCGTATCCGTGCCGCGCAGCCGGGGGTGCGCTTGGTGGTGGTGGGGCGGGCGGCGGGGCCAGCGGTGCGGGCGCTGCACGATGGGGAAGCGGTGTTCGTGGTGGGGGAAGTGGATGACGTGCGGCCCTACATTGGGGCGGCGGCGGTGTATGTGGTGCCGATGCGGATTGGGGGTGGCTCGCGGCTCAAGCTGTTGGAGGCGCTCGCGCTGGCTGCGCCGGTGGTGAGTACGCCGATGGGAGCCGAGGGCATCACGGGGCTAAAGGATGGGGAACACCTGTTGTTAGGCGCAACCCCGGCGGAGTTCGCGGCGGCCACGCTACGCCTGATCGCAGATCGGGAGTTGGGGTGCAGGTTGGGGGCGGCGGGGCGGGCGCATGTGGTGGCGCAGTATGATTGGCAGGCGATCATCCCGCGTTTGGAGGGGGTGTATGGTATTTAGCCGCGAAAGAACACAGAGAACGCAGAGGATGGGATAAACCACCATCCTCTGCGTTCTCTGTGTTCTCTGCGTTCTTTTGCGGCTACTTACCGCCCCAGGCGCGCCTTGAGTTGCTCGGTCAGCAACGGCAACACCTCATTCACGTCGCCCACGAGGCCATACGTGGCAACGCGGAAGATCGGGGCGTCCGGGTCTTTGTTGATCGCCACGATGGAGCGCGAGGTGCGCATACCGGCCAGGTGCTGAATGGCTCCGCTAATCCCGCAGGCCACATACAACTTCGGGCTGACCGTCTTGCCCGTCTGGCCGACCTGGTGCTCGTAGGGTACCCAGCCATCATCCACGACCGCACGCGAGGCTCCGTATGCGGCACCGAGCGCTGCGGCCAGGGGTGGGATGAGCTTGAAGTAGTTGTCCTTGTTGCCCAGCCCGCGCCCACCGCTGACGATGACCGAGGCGTCGGCGAGGTTGACCGCGCCGCTCTTGGGGGCCACGCTGACCACCTTGGTGCGGACGCTGGTGGCGGGCATGGCGACATTCTGGATGCTGCCACTGCGCCCGGCCTGCTCGGTCGCTTCGGGGAAGCTCTGCTTGCGGGCCAGCACCACCGCCGGGCGGCCAGCGGCGAAGGTGAGGGTGTTGATCACATTGCCACCGTGCGAGGGGCGCACGGCGCTGATCTGACCACCAGCAACCGTAATATCGGTGGCATCAGCCGCGAGACCCGCATTCAGGTCGGCGGCTAGGGCCGCGCCGAAGTCGCGCATCTGGAAGCTGGCACCGGCCAGTACCAGTGCGGGCTGGGCCTGCGCGGCAATCGCCTTGGCCGCCGCGACATAGCCATCGGTGGTGTAGGTTGCCAGTGCGGCATCAGTTACGACATAGACGGTATCAGCACCCAGGGCGACGGCCTGATTGGCCAGATCGCCAGCCTCGCTACCAACCACCGCAGCGGCGAGCGGGCCACCCAAGGCATCGGCCAGAGCGCGACCCTTGCCCAACAACTCACGGGTAATTGCGGCAATCTTGCCGCCTACCTGCTCAACACATACCAGTACGCCTGCCATTCTATCCTCCCTTGGATCGCATGCAGCGTCCTAAATAACCTGGTTCTCCAGGAGCTTATTGACCAGCGCGGTAACCTTGGCGGCCGCATCGGCCCCGGTGATCATCTCGCCACTGGGGCGAGCGGGCGCGGGGACGCGGGCGCTAAGGGCGGCAGCCGGGGCCAGATCGGCTGCGCTGAGGCCCAGATCGGCGGCACTCCAGACGGGTGGCTCGATCTTGGCGACGCGCTTGATCTTCAACAGGGAGGGGTAGCGCGGGCTGTTAATGTCCTTGATCACGCTGACAACGGCGGGGAGCGGACTCTGCACCGTCTCGACCACCGTCTCCAGGTTGCGCTCGGCAGTGATGGACTTAGCTGCCGGGTCTACGTCCTGGATCTTACCCACATAGGTAATCTGGGGCCAGCCGAGGTGGCGGGCGAGGGCCGGGGCGAAGGCACCGCTCTCATCATCGGTGCTGTTGCGCCCGGTGATGACCAGATCAACATCGCCGAGTTTGCGGATAGCAGCGGCAACGGCACGCGCCGCACCCAGCGTATCGGTATTGGTGAAGGCCGGATCACTCAGCAGCAGCGAATCGGTGGCCCCCATCGCCAAGGCGCGCCGGATCTGCTCCGTCCAGTCGGCGTTACCCATCGAGAGTACCGTCAACTTGCCACCATGCTTCTCATTCCAGGCGATGCCCTCCTCAACGGCATACTCATCAAAGAGGTTGATGATCTTCTCGATGCCGTCCGCATTGATGCTCAAGTCAGCATTGAGCTTGACCGAGTTGTCGCGGGGAACCTGCTTCATACACACAACGATGTGCATTCTGTGATCTCCTTAGATTGCTCCTACTCCGACGCGGTGCATTATAGTATATTTTTTGAATGGATGGTAGGGGATCATCCCATTGGCGTTCGGTTAAGGAGGGCATCATCCTCGGTGCTACACCATATCAACCGCAGAGGACACAGAGGTACGCAGAGGGATGGGGTTTACGACCTCTGGTTTTTCCTCTGCGCTCCTCAGTGTCCTCTGCGGTCAAAAACCGAGGCGCAAGAGGATGCTTAACCGAACGCCAATGGGGAATCATCCCCCCCACTCAGTGGGATCATACGCCGGCAACTCGCAGCGCAACGGCGGATTGATGCGTCGCCCCAGGGCAAAATCGGCCTGCAAGAGTTCCTGTAGCTCGCGGGTACCCTCGTAGATGATGCCGCCACGTGCATTGCGCAGGTAGCGCTCTACCGGGTACTCATCGGAATAGCCGTAGGCTCCGTGGATCTGGATGGCATCATCGGCGCACTCGAAGCTACTCACCGTGGCGTGCCACTTGGCCAGAGTCGTCTCGCGGGTGTTGCGCTGGCCCTGGTTCTTCATCCACCCGGCGCGGTAGACGAGCAGGCGCGAGGTGTCGAGTTTGCGCACCATGTGGCTGATCATGCGCTTCACCAGTTGATGATCGGCAATGGGGCCACCGAAACTGTGGCGCTCCTCGGCATACTTCAGGCTGGCTTCGAGGCTGGCCTGGATCAGCCCGGTCGCTCCGGCGGCGACGGTGTAGCGCCCGTTGTCGAGTGCGGCCATGGCGATCTTGAAGCCCTCGCCCTCTTCACCTAAGCGGTTGGCGAGCGGCACGCGCACATCCTGCAAGACCAAGCCGCCGGTATTGCCCGCACGCATACCGAGTTTGCCATGCAGCGGGTAGGAAGAGACTCCCGGCATGGTGCGCTCGACAATAAAGGCCGAGATGCCGCGTGCGCCCTTGGTAGGATCGGTCTTGGCGATGACGAGGAAGGTATCGGCAATATCGGCGAGGCTGATCCAGATCTTCTCGCCATTGAGGATGTAGGCGTCGCCATCGCGGCGGGCGGTGGCCTGCATGGCGACCGCATCGGTGCCGGAGTTGGGTTCGGTGAGGCAGTACCCGGCCAGCAGTTCCCCCTTGGCCTGGGGAATGAGGTAGCGTTGTTTCTGCTCCTCGCTACCCCACTGGAAGAGCGAGAGCGAGTTGAGGCCGGTATGGACACTGATCACCACGCGTAGGAAGCTATCTACCCGTTCTAACTCCTCACACACCACCGCTAGGGCGAGGTAATCCATGCCCGCGCCGCCATACTTCTGGGGGATGCAGATACCTAGCAACCCCAATTCGCCCATACGCTTGAGGATGGGCCGAATATGCGGGCGATCCTCTGGCCCCTCGGTATGTTCGCCACCACTCCGATCCCAGGTGCGAATATGCGGAGCTACTTCACGTTCCGCAAAATCACGCACCGTGCGGCGTAGCATCTCATGTTCGTCGCTGAGGAACATGCCGTACCCAGCAGTCAGATCCAGCATTGCGCAGATACTCCTTTGTAGCGCTTCTTCTCCAATATGTGGGCATTATAGCGCAGGCATGGCTAAGATTGCCCGCTCTGACCCTATGCTACAATATGGACGCTATCGCAACTGATCTGAACCTTCAGTATCCATAGGGAGCGTCCATGACTGCGTATCTGGTGACTATCGGCTTGGAGATCCACGCCCATATTAAGACCGCCTCGAAGATGTTTGACGGCTGTCCCGCCGATTATGCCGGTGCCACGCCGAATAGTTATGTCTCGGCGGTGAGCCTGGGGCTACCCGGTACATTGCCGGTACTGAACCAGCGCGCCGTTGAACTCGCAGCATGCGCGGGGATGGCGCTCAATTGTCGGGTCAACCATCGCTCGGTCTTTAGCCGCAAGCTGTACCCCTACCCCGATCTGCCCAAGGGCTTCCAGATTACGCAGTATGACGAGCCGATCTGTAGTGATGGCTGGGTCGAGATCCGTACCGCTGCGGGTGAGACGCGCCGCATCGGGATTGAGCGCCTGCATATCGAGGAAGATACCGGGCGGCTGCTGCATGCCGATGATGACTCGTCGCTGATTGACTATAACCGTAGCGGTACGCCGCTAATGGAGATTGTCAGCCGCCCCGATGTGACGACCCCCGAAGAGGCGCGCTTGGTCTTTGAGAAGATCCGCCAGATTCTAGTCTGGATCGGGGCCAGTAGTGGCAATCTGGACGAGGGCGCGGTGCGCTGCGATGCGAATGTGAGCGTGCGCCCTGAAGGCCAGGTTGAATATGGGGCCAAGGTCGAGATTAAGAATATCAACTCGTTCCGCTTTGTGGAGCGGGCGCTTACCTACGAGATCCAGCGCCAGATCGAGACGCTCAACGCGGGTGGTACGGTGGTGCAGGAGACACGCGGCTGGCGCGAGGATCTGGGGCGCACCGAGGGCCAGCGTTCTAAGGAGTATGCCCACGATTATCGCTACTTCCCCGAACCCGACATCCCGCCCCTCGAACTGAGCGACGCCTGGATCGCCGAGCGCCGCGCCGAGTTGCCCGAACTGCCCGATGCCCGCCGCGCCCGCTTCGAGAATGACTACGGGCTGAGTCTTCAGGATGCCGATCTCTTGACGCTGGATCGCTCGGTGGCTGACTACTTCGAGCAGGCGGCGGCGGCGGCTGGGGGCAATGCCAAAGAGGTGGCCAATTGGGTGCTCAATGAGGGCTTCCGTTTGCTCAAGGAGCGTGGCGAACCAGCAACCGCACTGGCAACGCGCATGCCAGTGGCGCATCTCTCCGGCCTGATTGCGCTCGTCCTCAAGGGCGCGATTACGCGTGGGGTGGCCAAGCAGCTCTTTGAGGAGTGCTTCGATAGCGGGGCTGATCCGGCGCTTCTGGTGACGGAACGCGGCTTGACTCAGATCAGCGATAGTGATGCGCTGCGGGTGGCGGTGCGCGAGGCGCTGGCCGACCCCAAGGCGGCTAAGGCGATTGGTGAGTATCGCGGCGGCAAGACCACCGCCATCCAATTTCTGGTGGGCATGGTGATGCGTGCCTCCAAGGGGCAAGCCAACGCCCAGGTGGTACGCACACTGCTTGAGGAGGAACTGGCATCCCAATGACACGCAGCGACGAGACCCAACCCGGCCCGATTGATCTGCTCGAATCAGCGCGGGCCAAATACTCGCTGGCGTTGGGGCGCTTGCGGCGTGGCCCACCCGAATTGGCGCTGCTCAGTCTGCATGGGAGCATCGAGGATGCCCTGCGTGGCTATGCGCTGCGCCATCGCCTTCCTGCTGCCGCCGAACCTTTCCCGCAACTGGTCGAGGTTCTGGCCGCCGATCCCCAGGTGCGTCTCGATCCAACCGAGGCCAATATCATCCGCCGTATGCACCGCCTGCGCTCGCGGGTGGCCCATGGCGAACAGATCACCTTGGCGGCGGAGACGATAGACGCCTACCACCGCTTGATCGCCCGCTTGTTGCCCTTGTTTGATGTATTGGTGGTTGGCCCCGAAGATGCCGGGGCCACCATCCCACTTGCCCGCCCGGCTGAAGCCCCAACCCAACCCCGGCGGCGCTATGATGATGTCCCGGCCATTCCGCCGCGCCACGATGCCGATACGGGGCGCACCACCACCCGCCTGGTGCGCCCGCCACCCCGTGAGCGCACCGCCTACCCCGATGATGATCTGGCGCACTATGTCGCTCGCCCCCGGCGCACACAGGCCGATTATGATCGCTTGGGGCAGGTAGGCGGGAATAGCTGGCAGCGTAGCTTCCAACAACAACCGTGGGTCTTAGCGCTCCTGATCATGGTCAGTCTGGCGCTGATCGTGGCGGCAGTGACGATCAGTTTTCAACAGATCCGCGCTGTGCGCAGCTTGCCTACGCCCATTCCCACCAGTATGGCCCCGGCCTTCAATACGCCTACGGTGGCCTCGCGTAGCGAGAGCGTACCTACAACCGATCCTGCGCTGGTTCCTCCCCCGGTTTCACCCGTGGTGATCTCCTCGCCCACTCCAGAGGCTCCAGTGGAACCAGGGACGTTGGTACGCGGTCGGAATGCGCGGGTGACGACCCAGATCGCGCTCAACATTCGTGCCCAACCTGGTCTCAGCGATACTCAGATCCTATTGTCAATCGATCCTGGTACGCAGGTGCTGTTGGTAGAAGGCCCCACCATGGCTGATGGCATGAGTTGGTGGAAGGTGCGCGTGGCTAATGTTGAGGGCTGGTGCGCCGGGGAATATCTCCAAGGAGAGTAGCCACTATGTACGAAGGTTTGCATATCGTTCACCGCCACCACGGCGCGATAGACCTGCGCAGCGATACGGTGACGCTGCCTAGCCCGGCCATGCGCGAGGCAATGGCGCGTGCCGAGGTGGGTGATGATGTTTATGGCGAGGACCCGACGATTAACCGCTTGGAGGAGATGGCGGCGGCGTTGCTGGACAAAGAGGCGGCGGTGCTGGTGCCGAGCGGGACGATGGGCAACCTGAGTGCGCTGCTGGCCCATTGTGGCCGGGGCGACCGGGTGATTATGGGGGATCAGTGCCATATCTACTGGTACGAGGCGGGTGGCGCTTCGGCCTTGGGCGGCATGGCCTATCATCCTCTGCCCACCGCAGCTGATGGGACGGTTGACCTCGATCTGTTGCGTGAGGCAGCGAGCCTAGGCGATGACCAGCACGAGGCACCATCGAGCCTGATCTGCCTGGAGAATACCCACAACCGTTGCGGTGGGGTGGTGTTACCCCTGGACTATCTGGCTGAAGTGGCGGCGATTGCGCAGGATGCCATGCTGCCGGTGCATCTGGATGGGGCGCGCATCTTCAACGCAGCGGTGGCGTTGGGGGTACACGTGCGCGAGATCACCCGCCATGTGGATAGCGTGCAGATCTGTCTCTCCAAGGGGTTGGCAGCACCCGTCGGTTCGCTGGTGCTAGGACGCGCAGACTTCATCGCCCGCGTGCGGGGCATGCGCAAGATGCTGGGTGGGGGTATGCGGCAGGCCGGAGTGATCGCGGCGGCGGGCATCGTGGCCCTCGAACAGATGGTAGATCGGCTGGCCGAAGACCACGCCAATGCGCGTATCTTGGCCCTCGGCCTAGCCGAGATACCAGGGCTGAATATCGAACTGGGCCGCGTGCAGACCAACATCGTGCGCTTTGAGTTGCAGATCGCCGATCTGCGTGTCGAGGAATTTCTGGGGCGGCTGCGTCAGCGCGGGGTGCTGATGGGCGGCATGGGAGGCCGCACCATCCGCGCCGTGACCCACTATGGCATCAGTGCCGCCGACATAGAGCATGTCTTAGGCGTGGTGCGCGAGTGTGTCGAGTAGATCGCGCCTACAGTATCGCCACCGCCCGACACGGCCCGGCGCTGCCCCCCTGCACCTTGAGTGGGAAGCAGGCCACCATAAAGCCACTGGGGGGTAAAGCGGCTAGATTGACGAGGCGCTCGATCTGGCAATAGGGCAGATCGAGTTGGTGTGCAGCCCAGAAGACCCCCGCCTCCTGGCGGGTGAGGGCGGCGCGGGCCTGCCGATCCAGCGGCGCATCCCAGCCCCACGCATCAATCCCCATCACCCGCACCCCCTGGTCGTAGAGCCAACGGGTCGCTTCGGGTGTGACACCAGGGCCACGGAAGAGATAATCGGGCTGATCGTAGAAGGCATCGCGCCCGGTATGCACCAGCACAATATCGCCGGGGCGCAGCGTGTGGCCACTCGTCTCTAGTGCTGCCTGCACCTCCTCGGTGCGCACCGGGTCGCCATCTTCCTTATGGCGCATATCGAGCACCACCCCTGGGGCAAAGAACCACTCCAACGGCAAGGCATCTATCGTCTGGGCGGGCTGGCCCTGAATAACCGAGTTATAGTGCCAGGGCGCATCAACGTGGGTAGTGTCGTGAGTCCCCAGACGGGTGAAGGTGTCGGTTGCCCAGCCCTCGCCATTACGCAACAGCGCAGCGGGCACCTGGAAGAGCGCCTGGATCTGGGCCGCGCCCAGGGCATGATCGTGGTTGGCGAGATCAACCCGCACCGCCTCTAGCGTACCGGGAGGGCTACTGCGAATCGTTGCCGAGAGGTCAATGATGGGCATAATCACCTCGTTGTGCTTGTTGGAAGGCTACACACTAGAGCCACATCAACCGCCACCCAGCCCGTAAACGGGCGGGCTATTACTCAGCGAAGGCCGCCTACGCGGCCTAGAACTAGCCCGCGTAGGCGGGCTTTGCATACTGTAGCCCGCCCGTTTACGGGCTGGGTACGGAATTTTGACGTAGCCCTAACTACACACCTGTATAGTAGCGCATGTTGGAGGGGTTTGCATTGTCGTTCTACATCGCCCCAAACCAGCCGCGCCGCTCCATCCACTTGGCTACCTCGATCACTGGTGAGATGGTGAGCGAGACGCCGATGACGATCAGCCAGTCAATGAGCGGCAGGCTGAAGGTACCGAAGGCATCGTGGAGGAAGGGGATGTAGATGATGCCGACGAGCAGCACCAATTCCCAGACGATGGCCAGGTTGAGCCAGCGGTTGGCGAAGGGCCGCCGGAAGATCGAGTGGCGATCTGAGCGGTAGTTGTAGGCTTTGAAGAACTGGATCAGTACCAGCGAGACGAAGGCCATGGTCATCGCTTCGCTCAGTTCACGCCCGGAGTTAAGCGCCCAGGCGAAGAGTCCTAGGTTCACTAGCGTAGACCAGATCCCCCCCACCAGCATCAGAATCACTACCGGGCGGGTGAAGATGCCGCTGCGTGGGTCGCGGGGCTGGCGTTCTAACAGATCATCTTCGGGCGGGTCTACGGCGAGGGCCAGCGAGGGTAGTCCGTCGGTGGCCAGGTTGACATAGAGGATCTGCACGGCAGTGAGGGGCAGGGGCATGCCGAGCAGCGAGGCTCCTGTCATCAGGCCGATCTCGCCGATGTTGGAGGAGAGCAGGTACATCAGATACTTCTTGATGTTGCCGAAGATGCCGCGCCCCTCCTCAACCGCCGCTACAATCGAGGCAAAATTGTCATCGGTGAGCGTCATTGCGGCGGCCTCTTTGCTCACGTCGGTGCCAGTGATGCCCATGGCAACGCCGATGTCGGCTTTCTTCAGGGCGGGCGCATCATTCACCCCGTCGCCCGTCATGGCGACAATATGGCCACGGGCTTGCAATGCAGTGACGACGCGCAGTTTGTGGGCTGGCGAGACTCGTGCATAGACCTGGATCGCTTCGATGGCGTTGGTCAATTCCTCATCGCTCATGGCCTCTAACTCCGCGCCGGTGACGACGCGGCCATCGGTGAGGAGGCCCAATTCGCGGGCGACTGCTTGCGCCGTAATTGGGTGGTCGCCGGTGATCATGATCGTCTTGATCCCGGCTTTGACGCAGTTGGCAATTGCGGCACTGGCTTCCGGGCGCGGTGGGTCAATCATGCCCACCAGCCCGATGAAGGTCAGATCCTGGGTCGCCTCGGTGATGTTAGCGGCGCGCCGCCGCGCCAGCCCCAGCACGCGCAGGGCGTTGCTGGCCATCTGTTGGGCCTGGGCCAGAATAGTGGTACGGGCTTCGGCATCGAGCGGCCGCACCCCCTCCGGGGTCAACAGGCTCGCGCACGACTCCAACAAGATCTCCGGGGCACCCTTGGCGTAGGCCACGCGCCCCTCCGGGGTCTCGTGCAGGGTGGTCATGCGCTTGGTCTCGGAAGTGAAGGGGATCTCGTCAATACGCGGCGCAAGGCTTTCAAGATCCGCCTTGTGGATACTGGCCTTCGCCGCTGCCACGATCAGCGCGCCTTCGGTGGGATCGCCCTTCATGTGCCAACGCCCCTCACGCTGGCTCAGGTGGGCATCGGAGCAGAGTACCCCGGCACGCAGCAGTTCGGCCAGCGGGCCACTCGGCGTGATGATCTTCCCGGCGCGCATGAAGCTCCCCGACGGCTCGTACCCCGTATTGGTGACCTCGATCACCTCACCGGCCACGAAGATACGCCGAATGGTCATCTCGTCTTTGGTCAGGGTGCCGGTCTTATCCGAACAGATCACCGAGGTACTACCCAACGTCTCGACGGTGGGGAGCCGCCGCACCAGCGCGTTGCGACGCGCCATACGCTGCACTCCAATCGCCAGCGAGATGGTGACGACTGCCGGAAGGGCTTCGGGCACTACCGCCACCGCCAGCGCAATCCCGAAGATGAGCATCTCTAGGAAGGGCTGGCCGCGCATCAGTCCCAGACCCACCACCAGTGCCACGACGACCAGTGCAACTTTGGCCAGGCTCTTGCCCACCCGATCCAGGTTCTCTTGCAGCGGAGTGCGGCTACTCTCAATCCCCTGGAGCATGCCGGTAATCTGGCCAAACTCGGTCTGCATGCCAGTGGCAACCACCACCGCCCGCCCGCGCCCGTAGGTCGCCACAGTGCCGGAGTAGACCATATTCTTGCGATCCCCAACCCCAAGTTTAGGATCGGCGAGGGCGCTGGTATGCTTCTCCACCGGCAGCGACTCGCCGGTGAGCGCGGCTTCTTCGAGTTGCAGGTTGATCGCCTCGGTGAGCCGCGCATCAGCGGGGATGCGATCCCCCGCTTGGAGCATGATCAGATCGCCGGGCACCAGATCGCGGGCCGGGATCTCGACCTCTTCCCCATCGCGCAGCACCGTAGCGGTGGGCGCGGCCAGCGAGCGCAGCGCCTCAATTGCCCGTTCGGCGCGGTACTCCTGAATGAAACCGAGGAAGACCGCGAAGAGGACGATAATGGCGATAACGATAGCCTCAACCCCGTGGCCCATAAAGATAGAGAGGAGCGTAGCCACCAGCAAGATGATCACCAACACATTGCGGAACTGCTCCAGCAAGATGGCCCAGGGCGAGATGCGCGTACTCGCCTTGAGTTCGTTGGGGCCATACTCAGCTTGTCGCCGCAGGCTCTCCTCGGCACTCAGCCCCTCCGGGCTAGATTGAAGTTGGGCAATAGCGGCATCGGCCTCAAGGGTATGCCAGGGTTGTGATGTTTGCATGGCGTTCCACCTTGCTTATAGGGAAGGCGCGGCAACACCTAGGGTGAAGATCTGGTAACGGAGGTAGCCCAGACTACCTATTCATCCACCCCTGCTCAATCGCATAGCGCACCAACTCAGCTCGGCCACTCAGACCAAGCTTATCCAACGCACGGGCGCGGTAGGTCTCGACCGTCTTAATACTCAGGTTGAGTTGGAGGGCAATATCCTTGTTGCTATAGCCTTCGACAACCCTTTGCACGACCTCGCGCTCGCGCTCACTAAGTTCACTACCAAGGAGATTTGTTGTTGCTGGAGATCGCTGCACATATTGGCTCACCACATGGGGCGTCAGCAGCGGATCGAGGTAAAAGCCATTGGCGGCCACTATTCGGATGGCTTGAATGAGCGCATTGGCAGCGGTACTCTTGAGAATGTAGCCCGAAGCACCAGCCGCGAGAGCCTGACGCAGATTACTGGCATCATCATGGACACTTAAGATCAGCACGTGTATCCACGGATATGCCTCTTTGATACGTTTCATGGTCTGGATGCCATCCCCATGCGGCATTGAGATGTCCAGTGTTATGACATCGGGTTGACATATCTCGATCTGTGCCCAAGCCGAATCACCACTCTCGGCTTCCCCAACAACTTCTATATCGGGTTGGGCCGCTATGAGCGTCTTCAGTCCTTCGCGTAGCACCATATGATCATCAACCAGGAATAGTCTGATGCTCGTCATGGTACACCTCCTTCTTCTAGGATTGTGCAGAGTGGAATACTTGCAAAAATCGAGGTACCCCTACCAATAGTTGACTCGATCAGGAGCGTACCTCCGAGGAGTGTGATGCGATCCCACATACCCATCAGACCCAGATGATGTTCCAAATTCAGACTTTCTCTTGTTGTTGGGGCATTAAATCCTATGCCATTGTCTTCGATGATGATACGTATCTGATGATCATCATGATCAAGAACTAGATTTACACGCGAAGCATGTGAATGTTTGAATATATTTGATAACGACTCTTGGATGACTCTATATATTGTCATCTGAACGGATAAGGGTATTCCCTTTTCGCTTGGTAGATTAAAGTATTTGTCAATAGGGATATTTGTGCGTTCTGACCATTGTTCGATATAATTTTGTAATACCGAATCAATTCCTAAGTTGTCTATGGCGAGAGGATGTAATTGCATAGCCAATTTTCGGATATATTGTTCCATTTGGATGATCGTTGTACGCATTTGATGGATTTTTTGAATCAGTTCATCGTTTGTTGCGACCTTTTCCTCTAATAACTGAAGACTGAGCAGCAGAACTGCAAAGTCTTGTCCCAACTGATCATGGAGTTCATAAGAAATATGGCGACGCTCTTCTTCTTGCGCAACAACCAACTGATCAATCAAGCGATGGCGTGCTTGCTCACTTGCTTCACGGGCGGCTATCTCTTGTTGAAGCGCTTGATTGGCACTCGCAAGCTCTTTAGTGCGGGCCAGAACCCGTGATTCGAGTTCGTCATGGGCTTGTTGAAGGATCGACTCTGTGCATTTAAGCAGCGTAATATCAGCAAACGTGATCACAACCCCATCAACCTTATTGGCCAGGGTATGGTAGGGCCTGATCCGCATACTCCACCAACGCTCACTCTCTGGTTGATAGACCGAGGTCTCAACTGGTTCGAGGCTCTGGAGGACATGCTGGATCAAGGTGTGCAGGTCATCGCCAGTGAATTTTGCCTTGAGATCCGCGAGCGGGTGACCACAATCGGTATCAATCAAGGCGAAGAGTTCAGTTGCTTGGGCGGTAAAACGAGTAATCCGACCATCGAGAGAAAGGAAGATGGCCGGAATTTGGGCACTCGCAAACAGATTGGCCAGATCTGCATTTACGCGGTCAATCTCTTCGATCTTGAGACTCAACTCCGCATTGACCGTTTGCAGTTCTTCATTGATGGACTGAATCTCTTCCTTTGAGGTCTGCAATTCTTCATTTGCGGCATGCAGTTCTTCATTCACCGAACGTAACTCTTCATTCGCCGCAGTCAGATCAAGATTGGACTCTTGGAGTTCGCTAATGGTTGTCTCAAGTGTCTCTCGCGTGCGTTGCAATTCTTGGGCTAAAATTGCATCGGATTCGGTCGAATGGAGGTTGCTGTTCTGGGGAGTTTTAGGTATAAGCTGCTCATTCGCCTGCAAAATGACAAGGAACAAGCTATTATCAGGATTAGGTTCTGGGAAGGGACGTACCGTAATGCTCAGTTGGATGTAGCCATCAGGAGTAGAAAGCGTGAGATCCTCGCGTACCACCGAGGTGAGCGATTGGGAAGCTGTACGTAAGGCAACCCGTAAGGCGAGGCGCAGATCGGGATGGGCTAATTCAAACAAGTTGGCAGTGGGAATCCCAGGTGGCACATTTAGGTAGGGTGTCGTTTTGCCACTAATGTAGAGGATCATCCCATGGGTATCTATCGCAATCGCGGTAGGGGCATACTCGCGGAGTAACACCCGCTCAATAACCGTCGCAATTTTATCTGATAGGGATAAGGTCTGTGGGGGCATGCCTGAAATACGCGTCACTGGCTGGTTGGCCGCAGCCCAAGGGAGCATAATTTTGGGTTGGATGATGCGCTCCTTACGCTGGTAGATGCGATAGCGCGAGTCAACCACACGGAACATATCCGAAGAATCCGAGGCACCCACGACGCTCTCAGCCGAACCAAGGAAGAGATAGCCACCCGGAGCTAAGGCATAATGAAATGTTGAGATAATTTGACGCTGAAGATCGGCATCAAAGTAGATCAAGAGATTGCGGCATGCAATGAGATCCATCCGTCCAAACGGTGGATCGCTAATGACATTATGGGTTGAGAAGAGACACAGTTCACGCAGAAATTTTGCAATGCGGTAGCCATTTGTATCGGCTTCAAAATAGCGCGCCAAGCGTTTGGTGGAAACATGCTCTTTGATACTGGTATCATAATAGCCGCGCCGCGCCATAACGAGTGCCGCATCATCAATATCAGTGGCAAAAATGTGTATAGATGGCGGACTATCAAGTTGCGATAGGTGTTCATGCAACATGATCGCCAGCGAATAGGCTTCTTCCCCGGTTGCACAGCCGGGTACCCACACGCGGAGTGATGTACCAATCCCGCGACCACGGAGTAGGTTGGTAATGACCGTCGGAACGAGTGCTTCAAAGGCATCAGGATCGCGAAAAAACTCGGTGACACCAATAAGCAATTCTTGAAAGAGGTAACCTATTTCATTCCGATCTTGTTGTAAGCGTTCAAGATAGGTTTCGATATTCACAATGCGTAGATGCTGCATTCGGCCTGCAATGCGTCGCCGCAGAGTTGCATGCTTGTAGTGGATAAAGTTATGCCCGGTAGCCTGCTTGAGAAGGGTGAGGATTGCATAGAGGGTCGCTTCAGCGGTGGTCGTCTCTTGAGATGGAACTGATGCGATGAGAAGAGTGGGCATGGCGGCGATATTGAGTACATGATGGACAACCCCGCGTGCAATGGCCGATTCAGGCATCTCAGGGTATGCAGCCGTGGTGGGGGTTTGTGCAATAGTCATGCCACCAGCGGCTTGAATTGCTGCTAGTCCCTCGGTGCCATCAGAACCAGTTCCTGAAAGGACAATACCTACACTACCTTCAGCCTGATCTTCGGCTAGTGAGCAAAAAAAGTGGTTGATCGGCAACCGTAAGCCATGGCTCTGTATCGGTGGATTGAGGTGGAGCATCCCCTTGCTCATGGTGACAACGGTATTGGATGGGATGAGATAGACATGATTGGGTTCAACCAGCATGTGATCAGAGATGGATACTACTTGCATGTTCGTGTGCGATGCAAGGAGTTCTGGGAGCATGCTGATATGTTGGGGATCAAGGTGCTGAATGAAGACAAAAGCCATGCCCGTGTCGGAGGGGGTATGGTGCAGGAACTCACGAAATGCTTCGAAGCCTCCAGCCGAAGCACCAATTCCCACCACACGGGGGATTGGTTGGGGCAAACCTTCGCTCGTTGGCTGTAGTTGAGGATCGCGTTCCACGACTCCAGACTGTATCTCCGTCGTATCACTCATGGCGCTCCTCCTAGGAGTGACCATCATAGATTATGAGGGTGGACATGTATTGTAACATGGCATGCTGTCAGGAAAAACCTTACTTTAAGATGTCATAGTTTACCTGCTAACCAAATTCGTTCTGTTTAGGCTATAGTAGTCACGCAAACCCTGTAGTCGCTAATCAATTGTATTAAATGGTTAATTTAATGCGAATGTGGATGTGATGCAAGGGTTTTATATATCGTGAGTGGTGGGTGACAATGGCGTTACGCTACTGCTCACGAACTTTTTTTCTCTACATAGCGCTTATAGGAGAACGATCATGAGTGAAAAATACGTAAAAATCCAGAATCAAGATGCTCGTTCTGGCGCTCCATTATCGCCGATGGTTGCCGAAGGCCAGGAGAAGATCTTGCCTAGAGCATCTGAATTGACATATTTTTCTGATTCAATATCTGTATTTGATTTATTATCAATAATACCCGTTATGCTCTTTACGGCCAAACCAGATGGAACTTGGAATTATATTAATCCGTCTTTGAGTTCTTTTTTTTGGTCTCTCTTCAGATATGCAGAAGAAATTGAATTGGATTAAACTTGTCCATCCTGAAGATCAGATGGATAGCCTTATTAACTGGAAAACATCAATAAATAGCGGTGCCCCATTTTATATCGAATGTAGATTTATTACTAAAAATAATGTTTATAAATATCTGTATATTCACATGATACCGCATCGAAATAGAGACGGAGTTTGCTTGCGTTGGATAGGGACAGCGACACCGCTGATCAAAGAATATGATCTCATCAGTAATGTTGATCCGCAGCATACAACCGAACATATTCGTGATGCGGTTGAAGAGATCATCTCCATTACCGCCCATGAACTCTCGACTCCCCTTACTATTCTCTTGGGGCAAGCTAAAATTCTGCAACAACGGATGGAGGCTGCTCAGGCGCAACCCCAGAACCAACATACGATAGATATTATCGTCGAACAGAGTCAGCGTCTGAGTAGGTTATTGCATATGCTTATGGATGTAACCAGAATAGATCGTGGCCAGTTGTATATGAATATGATCGTTTTAGATATTGGTACATTTGTATGGCATATCGTGGATATGCTTCAATCGGTGTTTGCTCACCATATCTTGCGGGTAAATGTTACGAATGAACCATTATGGGTACGCGGTGATGAGGTTGGGCTTGAACAGGTGTTACATAATATCATTCAGAATGCGGTAAAATACAGCCCGATAGGCAGTGAGGTGGTAATTAACGTAACATCCGATGATGAATATGCGCATATTATTGTGCGAGATCAGGGTATGGGCATACCTAGAAACGTACAACCGTATCTCTTTGAGCGCTTCTTTCGTGCCCACGAACACAATAAATATGCCCAACCTGGGCTTGGGTTGGGCTTGTATATATCCAAGAGTATTGTCGAACTGCATCAGGGCAGGATCGAGTTAGCTAGTGCGGTTGGCGAGGGTACGATGGTGACCGTATCGCTTCCTAGGTATGTGGAGTAAATCACTAACAGATTCTCGGTAACTGCTCGCCCACCAGCGTATCCACCACCCGTGTCCCACCGATGCCGGTACGTGCGACCACCATGCCGGGGTGTTCGGCCACCACCTCGCCAATGATCGTCGCATTGCGCCCTAGCGGATGTGCCCGCATGGCGGCCAGCACCGCCTCGCCCGCTTCACGCGCCACAAAGGCCACCAGTTTGCCCTCATTCGCCACATAGAAAGGGTCAAGCCCCAGCATCTCGCAGGCGGCGCGTACCTCGGCGGGGATCGGTACCGCCGCCTCAATGATGCGTACCCCCACCCCGGAGGCCCGCGCAATCTCGTTGAGTGTCGCCGCCAACCCGCCACGCGTCGGGTCGCGCAGGGCGTGGATGTTGGGGTTGGCCGCCAGCATCGTTGCCACCAGATCATGCAGTGGGGCGCAGTCGCTCATGAGCGGGGTACCAAACTCCAGCCCTTCCCGCACACTCATGATCGCCATCCCGTGTAGCCCGATCTCTCCACTCACCAGTACCACATCACCGGGGCGCGCCTGGTCGGGGGCGATGCGCAGCCCCGCCGGTACCACCCCGATTCCACTCGTGGTGATGTAGACCCCATCGCCGTGGCCGCGATCCACCACCTTGGTGTCGCCGGTCACCAGCGTTACCCCGGCGTTGCGGGCGGCGGCCCCCATCCGTTCGGCAATCGCGGCCAGTTGGGTAATCGGCAGCCCCTCTTCCAGAATGAATCCGGCGCTCAGGTAGAGCGGTTGCGCTCCGCTCATGGCAAGATCGTTGATCGTCCCATTAACGGCCAGATCCCCAATCGTGCCGCCGGGGAAGAAGAGCGGCCGCACCACGAACGAGTCGGTCGAGAAGGCCAGCCGCGCCGCACCCACCTCAAGCAGTGCTGAGTCACCTAGTTGCGCCAGCGTCCCGTTCTGGAAGGCGGGCAGAAAGATATGCTCGACCAACTCCGCCGAGAGTTTGCCGCCCCCACCATGGCCCATCACAATCGTGGGGTAGTCGCGTAGCGGGGCCGGGCAGACCCAGCCATCAAGATCTATCATGCGTGTGCCTCAAATCTCCCATACTGATAATAGGCCGCGCACGCGCCCTCGCTACTCACCATGGTTGCGCCGAGGGGCGTGCGGGGGGTACACTGCTTGCCAAAGGCGGGGCACTGGTTGGGCTTGATCAGCCCTTGCAGCACCTCACCACTCCGACACAGCGCCGACTCGGCGGTTTGGATGTGGCCAACCTCGAAGCGCTCTTCGGCATCGAAGGCGCGGTAGCGTTCGCTGAGCCGCCAGCCACTCATAGGGATGCGCCCGATACCCCGCCAGGTGCGGTCGGTCTCCTCAAAGACCTCGGCCAGTATCTGTTGCGCGGGCAGATTGCCGGGGGCGCTCACCGCACGGGCGTAGGCGTTTTCCAAGTTAGCCTCTCCGGCTTCAAGCTGGGCAACCGTGCGCCGAATCCCCTCCAAGACATCCAGCGGCTCAAAGCCCGTCACCACAATCGGTACCCGGTACTGTTCGACCAAGGGGCCATACTGGTGCGTGCCCATCACACTACAGACGTGGCCAGCGGCGAGGAAGCCCTGCACCCGGCAGGTGGGCGATTCCATGATCGCCCGGATGGCGGGTGGCACCAACACATGCGAGACCAGCATGGAGAAGTTGCGCAGCCCCAGTTTGGCCGCCTGCACCACCGTCATCGCATTAGCCGGGGCGGTCGTCTCAAAGCCGATCCCGAAGAAGACCACCTGGCGTTCAGGGTGTTGCTGGGCCATTTTGACCGCATCGAGTGGCGAATAGACCACCCGCACATCTCCACCGGCGCTCTTCACCCGAAAGAGATCGCCGCTACTCCCTGGCACGCGCAACATATCGCCGAACGAACAGAAGATCACCTCTGGGCGGGCCGCAATCGCCAACGCCTTATCAATCATCTCCAGGGGCGTGACACACACCGGGCAGCCGGGGCCGTGGATCAGTTCGATCTGGTCGGGTAGGAGTTGATCGATCCCATGACGGATGATCGCGTGGGTCTGACCGCCACACACCTCCATGATCGCCCAGGGGCGGGTGGTGATGCGACGGATCTCGGCGAAGAGCCGCTGGGCCAGGACGGGGTCACGATACTCATCAAGATACTTCACAGATCCTCCACCCAGGCCAGCCACTCGGCCATACCCACACCAGTACGAGCCGAAGTCGCAATGACCGGCACACCCGGATGCACCGCCGCAATGTTCGCATGGGCAGAATCAGCATCAAACTCGGCCACCTCGGCCATATCCAGCTTGGAGAGGAGCACCATGTTGGCCCATTGGAACGTACCGGGGTACTTAAGCGGCTTATCCTCACCCTCCGTCACCGCCATGAGCACCACGCGGCCATGCTCACCCAGATCGTAGCTGGTCGGGCAGACCAGATTGCCCACATTCTCAATAAAGAGAAAGTCAAAATCGGCCAGGTTCCAGCCCTCCAGGTGATGCAGTACCAGATCGGCCTCTAGGTGACAGAGGCCGCCGGTCTCGATCTGGCGCACAGCGGCCCCGCTACGGGCGAGGCGGCGCGCATCATTATCGGTGGCCAGATCACCTACCAGCGCCGCTACCCGGTGCTGTGTGCTGAGTTGACGTAACGTCTCTTCAAGCAGCCGCGTCTTACCCGCACCAGGGCTAGAGAGCAGATTGATCACCCGTACCCCAGCCTGATCAAAGCGCTGGCGCAATTCAAGCGCCAATTGATCATTCTTACTCAAAACATTCTGGCGCACCTCCACCAGACGTGGCGATTCGCTCATGGCACCTCCAGGGAGATCAGTTGCAACTCGCGGCCCTGCACCATACGCATGGCGGGTTGCTGGCAGATCGGGCAGACAAAGGACTGCGGATTAGGCAGATCGGCCTCGGCATTACACAGATCACAGAAGATACGCACCGGCACCTCCTCAATCTCCAGGCGCGCCCCGGTCACCAACGTTCCCTCAGCGGCAATGTCGAAACTGAAACGCAGCGCATCGGGGACAACCCCGGCCAATGCACCAATACGCACATGCAGTGCGAGTACCTGGGCCGCTCCCGCCTGACGGGCGGCATCAGCGGCGAGTTGAACCAAGCTCAGGGCGACGGAGAGTTCGTGCATGAGGTGTGCCTTGTCGCAGGTGGTGGATGTGGGAATTATACCAATTTTTGAGGGCGGCGCATCCGTCTCCGAATCTTCACCGAAGGTAATCCTACAAGACTTGACAAATGCAACCATTATTCTGCATGATACATTATTATAGCTAGATGGCGTCTTTATATTGAATCTAGCTGGCCAATTGCTGATCTTCATAGTAATCAACGTTTATCTCTGCGACATCGCTTATGTAATATACCAAATTTATACCTATGAAGAACATACTGATCATCGGCGCTGATGCTGCCGAGGTTGCAGATGTTGTTGCGTTGTTACGCGATAGGGTGAAGATCACGTTTAACTATGAGCATCTGATAGAACTGGGTGATCTTTTTCCGATCTTGGGACAACGCCACTGGGATCTTATTCTGGGCCTCGATCTTCATCGCCCCACCCAACTCCTCCATACTCTTGCCGCCCACCAACCGCATCCGCGCCTGCTGCTGGTTATGCCGGAGATTTGCCTGAATATGGCGGTTGATCTGATGCGCCTTGGTGCCTGTGGGGTCGTCGAACGCAGCGATCATGAGCGCCTGATTGAACTGGTAGAGCAGGAGTTCATCTGCGCATACCTAACCGGGCGTGATTCGTATATGCTCCATGTCCAAGCCATTCTCGACACGATGCTCGATGCGTTTACGTCGTTCTCCTTGACCGACCGCCGCATTCTCTTTTCGAGTGCCGCCTTTGAGCGAGTCTTGGGCTACTCACTCCAATGCTTTGTGGATGACCCAAACTTTTTTATGCGGGTGGTGCATCCTGATGATCTCGATCTTGCGATTACGATGCGACAGAAGGCGCTCACCGATGGGCATATTGAATTTGAACACCGTATGCTGCTTCCTAATGGAGCAGTGCGCTGGATCTTACGCCGTTCTTGGGTGATTTTTGATGATCAGGGCCGTCCGCTCATTGTCAATGATCATGCACATGACATTACCAAGCATAAGCAGACCGAGATTGCCCTAATGGAGAGCGAACAGCGCCTGCGCCTCTTTGTCGAGCATGCCCCGGCGGCCATTGCGATGTTTGATCGCACCATGGTCTATCTTCTGGCGAGTCGGCGCTACCTAGAGGACTATCAACTCAAGGATTGCGCGATTATTGGCCGTTCGCATTACGATGTTTTCCCTGAGATTCCCGACTATTGGCGGGAGATCCATCAGCGCTGTTTGCAGGGCGCGGTGGAGAAGAACGAGGGTGAACCCTTCCCGCGTAGTGATGGGCGGGTGGATTGGGTGCGCTGGGAACTGCATCCGTGGCGCGATCTCCAAGGCGAGATTGGGGGCTTGGTACTCTTCTCGGAGGTGATTACCCAACGGGTTGAGGCGCTTCAAGCCTTCAAGGCGAGTGAGCAGCGCTACCGCCAGATGTTTGAGATGCATGGCTTACCTAAGCTGATCATTGCCCTGGATACTGGCCAGATCATCAATGCGAATCCAGCGGCGGGCCGTTTCTATGGCTATACGGTCGAACAGCTCAAGATGCTTAACATTGCCGATCTCACCTTTCTCACGCCTGAAGAGGTGCATCAACACATCCAACAGACGATCAACGCCAACATGTATTCGGTCGAGTGTCTCCATCGTGGGGCAGATGGCTACCCTCGCCATGTGGAGATGTTTCTGGGTTTGCTCGAATTTGAGGGCCGGCAGGAACTCTATGTGCTGATCACCGATGTCACCGAGCGCCAACGCACACGCAAGGCATTGCAGGAAGCCTACGATCTGATGGAACAGCGCGTGATTGCGCGTACCATCGAGTTGCAGCGTTACGCGGCCCAGGTTCAAGATCTGTACAACAATGCCCCCGCAGGCTACCACTCGTTGGATACCAATGGCGTGTTTGTGCAGATCAACGATACCGAACTGCGCTGGTTGGGTTATACCCGTGAAGAGGTTCTTGGGAAGAAATATATTCTGGAGCTTATCTCTCCAGCTACCCGCCATGTCTTTGAGCGTAACTTCCCCATCTTCAAGCAGCAGGGCTGGATCAAGAACTTAGAGTTTGAACTGGTGCGCAAGGATGGCAGCATCTTCCCCGTTCTGATAGATGCGACGGCGATTTTTGATGATCAGGGCCGCTTTGTGCATAGCCGCTCCACGCTCTATGACATGACCGAGCGCAAGCAGGCCGATGATGCGCTGCGCCTTGCATGGCAGAAGGAGCATGAACTGAGCGAACTCAAATCGCGCTTCGTCTCGATGGCCTCGCATGAGTTTCGTACCCCCTTGGCCGCTATTTTGGCCACGACCGAGACTTTGACGATCTACCGAGATCGCATGAACGAGGCCCAGATTGATGCGCGCTTGGATAAGATCCGCCAACAAGTCATGCACATGAAGGAGATCATGGAGGATGTGCTGCAATTGGCGCGCATCCAGGCCGGGCGGATGGAGTTTAGGCCCTTGATCGAGGATCTCGATGCGCTCTGCCGCGAGATTGTTGAGGAGTATGAGACGCAGGTGCGTCAACCTGGACGTATCGCCTACTCTTGCCCGCAGCGCCCTGTCCTCGCCGAAATTGATCCGCGTTTGATGCGCCAGATTATCAGTAACCTGATCTCCAATGCGCTTAAGTATTCAGCCCCTCAGTCGTCAGTGTGTATTACACTGCAACGCGAGGTGCAACGGGTTATTCTGACCGTAACCGATCAAGGTATTGGCATTCCTCCCAATGATCTCAAGCGTCTGTTTGATCCCTTCCACCGTGCTACCAATGTGGGTACCATTGCCGGGACGGGCTTGGGCCTGAGTATTGCGCATCAGGCAATTGACCTGCACCACGGGACGATCCACATTGCAAGCGAAGTTGATCAGGGTACCACGATGACCGTCACGATACCCCTACAAACCCCTCTAGCAAAGGATGGCTAACCATGGCGAAGATCTTGCTGATCGAGGACGAACCAACCATTCGTGATGAGGTCTTGGATTGGCTCCAGTTTGAGGGCTACGAGGCGTTGGGCGCTCCAAATGGCCGATTGGGCTTGGAGTTGATCCAGCGTGAACATCCCGATCTCATCCTGTGCGATATTGCCATGCCCGAAATGGATGGTCACGAGGTACTCCTTGAAGTTCGTGCGAGTATGCGTTTCAGTACTATTCCTTTTGTCTTTCTGACAGCTTCAGCAGATCGCGAGGCGATTCGTAAAGGCATGGACATGGGAGCCGATGACTACCTTACCAAGCCCTTCAGCCATACCGAGTTGCTGAATACGGTACGTTCACGGCTACGCAAGAAGGAGATCCAAGAAGAGCAGATGCACAACCGCCTCCAGATGCTGGCGGCGGCCTTGGCCGAGGAGCGCGAGCAACGCCTGCTCAAGTCGCGTCTGGTGGCGATGTTCTCGCACGATTTCCGCAACCCGCTCACTGCGATCATGGCTTCGGCTGAGTTGTTAGAGGATATACTTCGCGATCAAGCGAACCTGGATGACCATAAACAAACCTACCTCAACCGCATCTTTGGCTCGGTCTATATTCTGACGCAGATGCTCGACGAGGTGATGGTGGTGGCCGAGATGGAGGGTGGACAGATCGCATGTCTGCCACAGATGATTGATATGGCCAGTTTTGTTGAGAAGTTGATCGAAGAGTTCCGTTTGATTGATCGTCATGCCCACAGATTCAACATCTCCAACAACCTGCCTGATCACCTTGAGGTTGATCCGCGCCTGTTGCGCCACATTCTGGCTAACCTGATCTCCAATGCGCTGAAGTACTCTCCCGCAGGCAGCACGGTTCGCCTCGACCTCTTCCTTCGGGATGATCAGATCTGCATTGAGGTGCAGGATCAGGGCATGGGTATTCCTGCTGCCAGTATGCCACACATCTTTGAACCCTTCCATCGTGCCGAGAATGCCCAGCACCTGAAGGGGACAGGGCTTGGGTTGAGTATCGTTAAGGAGTGTGTCACCGCCCATAATGGGCAGATCGAGGTTCAAGGTGCGATCAATGGTGGTACCATGTTCAGGGTAGCGCTACCCTTGGTGCCAATCTCTATCTAAACGGATTGATGTTTCTATGACCACTGCCTTGATCGCAACCAGCGCCCTGGCCCGTAGTTACGCCATGGGCAAGACGAGTGTGGCCGCGCTGCGCGGGGTGGATCTGACGGTGCAGCCGGGTGAGTTCGTGGCGCTGGTGGGGCCGAGTGGCAGCGGGAAGAGTACGCTGTTGCACCTGATCGGTGGGTTAGTGCGCCCCAGCGCCGGGGAGGTGTGGGTGCATGGGTTGGAGTTGGGGCGCAGTAGCGACGCCGAATTGGTGGCCTATCGCCGCGATACGCTCGGTTTCATCTTCCAGAGTTTCAACCTCTTGCCGATCAAGTCGGCCTGGGAGAATGTGGCCGTGCCGCTCATGCTCGCCGGTGTGCCCCTGGCCACCCGCAAGGCGCGTGCCTTAACGCTCCTGGAGCAACTGGGCCTCGCTGCCCGCGCCGATCATCGCCCCGCCGAACTGAGCGGCGGCGAGCAACAGCGCGTCGCCATCGCGCGTTCCCTGGCCAACCGCCCGCGCCTACTCCTCGCCGACGAACCCACCGGCAACCTCGACTCGCGTACCGGCAAGGAGATTATGAACCTCCTCCAGCGCCTCGTCCGTGACGAGGGCCTCACGATGCTGCTCGTCACCCACGATATGGGTGTGGCCAGCTTTGCCGACCGCATCGTGCATCTCCGCGACGGGATGATCGAGCGGATTGAGGCGGTGGGGCGGGATGGTGGATAGATTTTTCGGTGGCGGCTGGATATGCGTTCTCTTGCATCTTGGTTGTTGACCGCAGAGGACGCAAAGGAACGCAGAGGAAGAACCGGAGGTTCTAACCCAGATAGCGAGAAACTCCTCCCTCTGCGTACCTCTGTGTCCTCTGCGGTTGATGTGCCATGGGGTTCACCCACCCTCTATCACCTGAAAGAAGATCCGCACCGCCTCTGGATCAAGGTGATTCCCGGCCAAGGCATGGATATGGGCGCATACCCGCTCGACCGGCCAAGCGGCGCGGTAGGGGCGATCCGAGCGCAGGGCATCCCAGATGTCAATCACGGCAAAGAGGCGGGCGGCGAGCGGAATCTGGGGGCCGCGCAACCCACGCGGGTAGCCGGAGCCATCCCAACGCTCGTGGTGGCAGTAGGGGATGTCGAGGGCGGGATGCAGGAACGAGATCGGCATGAGGAGTTGGTAGGCATAGACTGGGTGCATACGCATGATGCTCCACTCCTCCTCGCTGAGTGGGCCGGGTTTGAGCAGAATCGCGTCGGGAACCCCCATCTTGCCGATGTCGTGCAGCAGCGCTCCCCAACGCGCATAGGTGATCTCCTCCTCGCTCATCCCCACTGCATGTGCCATCCGCACCGTCATCTCCGTCACCCGCTGCGAATGCCCCTGAGTCTCCTGATCGCGCAGGTCCAGAGCGCGTGACCAGCCCTCCAGGGTGCTATTGTAGGCCGCAAAGATGGCCTGATTCGATTCTTGGAGCGTCTTGACCAGCCGTGCATTCTCGATAGCCACAGCGGCAATGTTGGCGGCCATCCCCAACGAGGCGGCGTGGGCCATACTGAAACTGCCGGGGCTGAAGCTCTGTACCTGCAACACCCCGATTACTTGCTCACGAGCGATCATGGGCACATAGAGGATCGATTCGGTAACGCTGCCTTCATCAGTACCTACTTCTACTACCTGGATCGAACGCTGGTTGAGTTCCTCAAAGCTGCCCACGATCATCGGTTGGCGCTTGTGGATGGTATCGCTCTGGAGGCCTTTGCCGGGTGGTGCCAGTGTGAAGACGGGAAACTCACACGGATCGATCTCTTCGCCCTCAAGAATGGCAAAGACGCAGCGGATCTGTTGCGATTGGGCATCAAAGAGCGAGAAGATCGCCCCAGCCACATCGGGCAGGAGCTTGATCGCCACCTCATAGAGCAGCCGATACATCCGCTCCAGATCGAGCGTCTCGGCCAAGGCCCGCCCCAGCGTATTGATCACCTCCAGATCCTCACTACGCGAACGGGCATTGCTGAGACGGATGGCATGCACCACCGCTTGGCTAGTCAGATCGGCAATGCTGGTGAAGAGTTGCTGATGCTGGCGGGCGGGGTTGAGCAGCACGAGCGCCCCGACGGGAATACCGTCATGCCACAGACCGATGCACTCTACCTGACCGAGCATGTGCTGGTGGCATTGGGGTTGGGGTGGGGCGGGGTGGCTGGGTGGGGGAATGAGTTGCGCCACCAGGGCCAGATCTGCGCCGCTACTGCGTACCATACGGATGACATGGCACTCTTCATCGTAGGCTCCGGCGATGGCCACGCATTGAAAGGCTAACGCTACTTCATGGCAGATCAGATCGAACACCGACTGTAGCGATTGGTCGGTATTGAGTTCCTTGATCAGCCGAGCGAGCAGGGTGAGTGCCTCAGCGTTGCTCAGTTCATGAGGATCGGCCACATGTACCCCCGCTGCTGTCAGTGTGAATAGTAGCTGTGTTAGGGCATATTGTACGGGATGTGGGTGTATGGTACACTAGGCACTTTATAGGGCTATCAATGCCCTTGAAATTCCTTCCAGACTATGTTATCCTGATATTATAGGATATTTGTTCTGTATGTCTTCCTATGCCTACCTCATCAGCTTGTGCCGGGAGTATCAGCAACTTGTTGACGATATTCAGTCGGGCATGCTGGAGACTGATGATATTCGTGAGCTTAATGGCCAGCGTACCGTCTTGCATGAGCAGGTGATGGAAGAGATGCGACGATTGGGAAAATCCTTCACGGATCGTGAACATGCGATGCGGCTGGCATTTCAGCTTGCCCGTTGGGGAGGAATGGAGGCAGAATCATGACATTTCGTTGCCCATATACTGAGATCTGCCGTGCGCAAGCCTTGCGTGAATTTGCTGAGATTCCCGATCTTGCCGCACTTTTTACCCAACGCCTTCAGTGTGGCGAGCGTGATCCGCAAAAGGCACACCGTTGTGCAACCATTTTAGGGCTTGCTGAACAAGAATTTCCCACCCTGGGGTATTTTGTACAAACACAGCGGCGCGAATCCGATATTCCGCAGCGTCTCTTTGCCCAACAGGTAGGTATGACGGTACAAGAATTGCGTGATCTTGAACTGAATAAGCTCGATTTAAGGAAGCTCTCCATCACGCTTATTGAGCATCTTGCCATAGCATTGAATGTATCGGCTGAATACCTCAAGATGCTGGCCCGTTTTACCACACAAGCGGGCAATCCACGCCAGGGTACCGTTTTTGCACGTACCATTCTGGTTGAAACCCAGTCAAAAGAACAACGCTAGGGGTGGATGATGCGTTGGACAGAATTTGCAGCTAAAGAGGCACGCCAGACCTTAGCCGCATGGGAAGCGCGAGTTGGTGCGATCCAACTGCCAATTGCGGTAGAAGATCTTGCTGATCTGCTCTACCTCTTAGCCATTGATACCACAAGCGATTTGCCATCAACTTTAGCTGGGCGCTTGTATGCTGAACAGCGTATCATTGAAGTACGACGTAGTGATCATTCACAACGCCAGCGGTTCACCATTGCCCATGAAATAGGTCATTACCGGCTGCATGTGATCGCTGAGGGAATCCAGCAAAAGTATGATTGTACTACCGAGAGTGTACGTGTGCTTGATAGTGCTGAGGATCAAGCATACAATCTACCTCTACCAGAATTTACATTCCAAAAAGGTATAAGCAATAGCAAATCCTCAGATCTTGATCTGCGTCGCCGTGAGATTGAAGCGAATACATTTGCCGCTGAACTTCTGATGCCTGCGCATTTGGTTGAAGCAGCCGTCCATCGTGACGGCGTTGACATCAATCATCTGGCCAATCTTTTTGATGTTTCGCGTCAGGCAATGCGTTACCGTCTTGAAAAGCTCCTCTTTCTTCCCACCCCAAATGCGCAGATGAACTTTTTCACCGACCTGTGATCCATACTATATTTACGAGGTTCCCCTATGTCTGTTGAGTTTGGCCCCAGTACGGCTGCCGTCCACGCGGGTGAGCCACGCCAGCGTGCCTATGATGCGATTACCACATCGGTGGTGCATGCTTCGACCTACACCTTCGCCAATAGTGCCGAGTTGATCGAGCTTCAGGCTGGGCGGGTGGTGCGTGATGAGTATGGGCGCTACGGCAACCCCACCATCCGCGCCGCCGAGGCCAAATTGGCCGCGCTCGAAGCCCCCCAGGGTGGTGCCGCCGCCCTGCTCTGCCCCTCCGGCATGAATGCGATCACCTCCACCATCCTGGCGCTGGTGCCTACGGGGGGCCACATCATCCTCACCGATGATTGCTACCGCCGTACTCGCCAGTTCGTGCAGACGATCCTGGTGCGCCTCGGTATTGAACATACGGTCATCCCGGTTTGCGATACGCAGGCCCTCGCCGCCGCGATCCGCCCCGGTCAGACTGGCCTGATTCTCAGTGAGGCTCCGACGAACCCCTATCTGCGGGTGACGAACCTGGCTGATGTGGTGGCGGTGGCGCGCCAGCACCAGATCTTGACCATGATTGATGCCACCTTCGCCACGCCCTACAACATGCGCCCGCTTGAGTATGGCATTGATCTGGTGATCCATAGCTGCACCAAGTATCTGGGCGGGCATAATGATCTGCTCGCCGGGGTGGTGATTGGTAGACCAGCGTTGATCCAGCCGCTCCGCCAAGAGCAGGGCATCGTTGGGGCGATCAGTGATCCCCAGAGCGCCTTCCTGCTGCTGCGCGGCCTCAAGACCTTTGGTCTGCGCATGGAGCGCCACAATCAGAATGGCCTCGCGGTGGCCCAGTTCTTGGAGCGCCACCCACGTGTGACGCGAGTCCACTATCCGGGGTTGCCCAGCCACCCCGATCATGCGGTGGCCAGCGCCCAGATGCGCGGCTTTGGTGGGGTAGTTTCGTTTGAAATCGAGGGTGATCTGGAGGCGACGGCGCGCATGCTCGATCTGGTCAAGATTCCCTATATTGCCCCCAGCCTGGGTGGGGTGGAGAGTCTGATCGAGCAACCGGCGATCATCAGTTACTACGAGATGACCACCGAGCAGCGCAACGCCATCGGCATCTACGACAACCTGGTGCGCTTCGCATGTGGGGTTGAGGATGCCCAGGATCTGATCGCTGATCTGGCCCAGGCGTTGGAAGGCTACATGCCAGCCTAACTCAACGGCCCCGTCTGGGCTGGCCACCCACGCGCAAAGTAGTCGCCCATGGTGATCATGAACATGATCAGCAGCCAGACGAAGGAGCTGGCGGCGAAGAGTTGCGCCAGGCGACTACTCACCTTGAGGTGCATGAAGAAGGTGACGATCAGTGCGGTTTTGGTGAAGGCGATCAGCAACGCAATCCCCACCGCGACGATCTCTGGCAGGGGTAGCACCAACTTCTCGATGTAGTAGGCACCTATGGTTAGCCCCATCAGGAGCATCAATCCACCAAAGACGTTCCAGTAGGTGCGGACGCTAATGTGGCCATGATCATTCATAGGGTACTCCCGGTGGGGGTTTGGGGGAGGCGTAGCCTCCCCCGAAGAACTTTTTGTTTCTCGTAAGTTGGCGGCAAAGCCGCCAACTTACGAGAAACAAGCAGGTTTGGGGCGCAGCCCCAAGAACGTTGCTCGTACTCTAACCTCAAACCAAATAGAAGAGCGGGAAGAGAAACACCCAAATAATATCAATCAAGTGCCAGTAAAGCCCGCCAATCTCCACTGGAGTGTAGTACTCCGAGCTAAAGCGCCCGCGTGCCGCCATCCAGGCCAGTACCGCCATGATGCTGATGCCGACGATCATGTGGATGGCGTGCAGGCCAGTGGCGCAGAAGTAGAGTAGGTAGAAGAGCTGCGCGTTGCGCTGGATGTTGGGTAGGCTGCTGGCCTCTTCCGCGCCATGACCCACCGGGAAGTGGAACTGTTGCCCCGGTACGAGGCACTCCGCTTCTTCTAGCGTCGCCCCGCCACTGATCCAGGTGATAGGGTTGGCGTACCCGGCGCAGTGGGCGAACTTCTCACTATACTCGGTCACTTTGATGCCCAAAAAGGCTGCACCGAGCAGAATCGTTACCAGCAGGAGCAGCACCACTTGTCGCTGTTTGCCGCTCGCCGCCGCATGCACGCCCAGCGCCACCGTCAGCGAACTCACCAGCAAGACCACGGTATTGATCGCGGCCAGCGGTGTGTTCAGATGGGTGGCCGCCAACGCCCATACCTCGTGGTAGGCCCAGCGGTAGACAGCATAGGCCATGAAGATGCCGCCAAAGAGCATGATTTCGGTGGTGAGGAAGGCCCACATGCCCAAGGTCGCCGCTTCGCGCTGCTGTTCGGGCGTGTCGAAGTGGTGTTGCAGCGCCGGGTTGTGGCCATGCTCATGCGATGTTGTTGCCATGTCGCGCTCCTCTGAACCACTTACAGATGACTCCCCGCCTGCCAAGAGTCGGAATCCTGCGCCGCTGCATCTTCGGGGTAAGCGTAGGCTTCCTCGGTCACTACCGGGGTCTGATCAAAGTTGTGGGTCGGCGGTGGTGATGCGATGCTCCACTCAAGCCCGGTAGCTGCCCACGGATTTGGCCCGGCCACCTTGCCCACAAAGAGCGAGAGAGTCAGGTAGATGATCGGAATGATGAAGCCTAAACCCAGGATCGAGGCTCCCGCCGTCGAGAGCACATGGTAGATCTGGAACTCCTCCGGGTAGACGTGGTAGCGGCGCGGCATGCCCAGGTAGCCCATCACAAACTGGGGGAAGAAGGTCATGTTAAAGCCCACAAAGACCACCAGCGCCGAGATGGCTCCCCAGGCTTCGTTGTACATCCGCCCGGTCATCTTCGGCCACCAGTAGTGGATGCCGCCTAGGTAGGCCATGATCGTGCCCCCCACCATCACATAGTGGAAGTGCGCCACCACAAAATAGGTGTCGGTGACGTGAATGTCCACCGCCACCACCCCCAGGAAGATGCCGGTCAGTCCGCCAATAATGAAGAGGCCAATGAAGCCCAATGCGTAGAGCATCGGCGTGCGGTAGGAGATCGAACCCTTGTAGAGCGTGGCCGTCCAGTTGAAGACCTTGATCGCCGAGGGGATGGCGACCAGCATGGTGATGAAGCTGAAGACCAGCCCGGAGTAGACCGATTGGCTACTCACGAACATGTGGTGGCCCCAGACGAGAAAACCGAGCACGGCAATCGCAATCGAGCTGAAGGCGATGAACTCGTAGCCGAAGATGCGCTTGCGCGAGAAGGCGCTGATCAACTCGGAGATGACACCCATGGCGGGCAGGATCATAATATAGACCGCCGGGTGCGAGTAGAACCAGAAGAGGTGCTGGAAGAGCAGCGGATCACCACCCAGCGCCGGATCGAAGATGCCCACCCGCCAGACTCGCTCGACCATGACGAGCAGCAGCGCGATGCCCAGCACCGGGGTGGCCAGGATCTGGATCAGGCTAGTGGCATAGTTGGCCCAGATGAAGAGCGGCAAACGGAACCAGGTCATACCGGGGGCGCGCATCTTGTGGATGGTGACAATGAAGTTCAGCCCGGTCAGAATGGACGAGAAGCCCATAATGAATGCGCCGCTCATAGTCAGAATGACATTCGAGTTGGAATAGCTGCTACTAAAGGGCGTGTAGAAAGTCCAGCCCGTATCTACGCCACCCGTAATCGCTGCCACCAGCGCAAAGACCCCGCCGCCCATATAGAGATACCAACTGAGCAGGTTGAGGCGCGGGAAGGCCAGATCGCGGGCACCGATCATCAGTGGCACCAGAAAGTTGCCCATCACCGCCGGAATGGCCGGGATGAGGAAGAAAAAGACCATGATCACCCCATGCAGAGTGAACATGCGGTTATACATATCGGCGGTCATCAGGTCGCCCTGGGGCGTGACCAACTCAACCCGCACCAGTGACGCGGCCAAGCCACCCAGCAAGAAGAAGAAGTTGATGCTCAACAGGTAGAGGATGGCGATCCGCTTATGATCAACCGTCAGCAACCACGACTTGATCCACTCCGTGGCGCTGTCGGCTCTGGTCGAGGTGTAGTTCTGCGGGATAGCGCTTGTGCTCATGGTTACTCCGTCAGTGACTTGATATACTCGACCAACTGGCGTACCTCGTCATCCTTGAGTTGCCCCTGGTAGACGGGCATGATCGGGTTGTAGTCCTTCACCACTTTGGCAGCAGAGTTGAGGATCGACTCTTGCAGATAGGCCGCATCGGCGGTGATGCTGCTCCCATCGGCGAGGGCGACCTGGCGGTTGTAGAGGCCGCGCAGGCGCGGGCCAAGGCCGAGGCCGCTATCTTGGTGGCAGGCGACACAGCCCAGGTTGTTGAAGAGTTGCTCACCCTTCGTGGCCAGATCGGCATCGAACGGGCCACCCGCACTTGGCGGGGCTGGTACGCTGGTGGGTGCCGGGCTAGGTTGGGGTTCCGCGACCGGCACGCTGGCGGGCGCGTTACCGCCCCGGTTGGAGATCGAGACGATATAGGCCAGCAGTTGGTTCAGTTGATCATCGCTGATCTGACCCTCATAGACCGGCATCACCGGCTGGTAGCCCTGCACGATCTGCTTCATCGAGGTCAGGATGGAAGTACGGATATAGTTCTCATCGGCCAGCACCGTACTCCCATCGGCGAGAGTCTGGGTGTAACCAAAGACATTGCGCAGGCTCGGCCCGGTTCCCCCGCCCGCCTCAACATGACACCCGGCACAACCCAAACTGGTGAAGAGTTGCTCCCCCGCCACCGCCATCGGATCGCTGAGACTCGGCCCAAGTTGCGGGCCACTCGTGTTGGGGTTGAGTAACACCTGTCCCGCCTGAATACTCCCATCGGGCATGATCACATCGCCGGGGGTCGTGAGCCACGCCTGATACTCGTTCAGACTCATTACTATCACAGTACCGATCATCAGCGAATGTTCCGTACCGCAATACTCGGCACAGAAGAGATGATACTCACCCGGCTTGGTCGCCTCGAACCAGAGCGACGTATAGCGCCCCGGCAAGACATCCTGCTTGATACGAAAGGCCGGAATATAGAAACTGTGAATGACATCCTGCGAGGTCATGATCAGGCGCACCGGCTGCCCTATCGGCACATGCAGTTCGTTATTCTCGCGCTTGCCGTTAGCATGCTGCACATGCCACATCCACTGCTTACCGATCACATACACATCCAGCGTCTCCTTGGGGGGGGGTACGCATCTGCACATACAGGAAGGCACCCCAAAAGAAGACCACCAGCGTCAACAAGAGCGGAATGATCGTCCATGTCAGCTCCAAACGCAGGTCGGAAGAGACCGGGTTCGAGCGATCCACCTTCTGGCTACGATGGTAGCGCACGATCAGAAAGAGGATGACAAACGGCAGCACCCCCGCAAAGATCAGGCTCAGCCCGATGAGAAAAAAGTAGAGCAGATCAACCGCTCCAGCGAAGGTAGAAGCCTGATCAGGAAAGAAGGGAAAGCCTTGCATACGCACTTCCTTGATCAATGCAGCGAATCAGAAAGAGGCAGATCGCGGGGCCGTTTCGTATGCGCCGAGCGCGAAAGAATCACGATCATCGCAATAATCCCCAGCATAGTGAGAATGCCCGCTGTACGCACAATCGTCATCACCAACCCCGTATAGGTGCCGGTCTGCGGATCGTAGTGGTAGCAGAGCAGCAGCAGTTGGTCGGTCAAGCTGCCCACCCGGTTATCCGACGACTCGACAATCCCCAGCCGCAGGTCACTCGGATTAAAGTTGACCCCGAAGAAGTAGCGTGCGATCTTCCCGGCAGGGGTGAGAACCACAATTCCTGCGGCGTGGGCATACTGGTCTATCGTCTCATCATAGACATAATGAAAGCCCACCGCATCAGCCAGACGGTCAATAGAATCCTGCGTGCCGGTCAGAAAGTGCATACCCGTCTCCGCACCGGGGCGATTGTAGCGTGCCAGGGTTGCAGCGCGGGCATTGGCCGCCATCATCGGTGTCTCTTGGGGATCAATACTCACATTCACAAACTGAAAATCGGCCCCGGCATTGAGGCTGAGTTGGTTAAGGGCATCGAGCATCCCGGCGCGCACCAGCGAACAGAGCATGGGGCACTCGTAGTAACTGAGTTGCAGCACCACCGCATGCTGACTGAAATAGTCACCGAGGCGCACCGACTGGCCCTGTTCATCCACAAAGGGCAGATCGAGCGGCACCTGGGTATCGAGGCGCTGTTCAAACGCCACTGCATCCTGTGGATCGGGATGCTCGCCCTGCGCCAACACCGCGTGCGGTGTGAGCAACAGCATGAGCGCCGCCAGCATAACGATGTGGGAAACGTGTTTCATTGGCCATCAATGCCGCGTTCGAGCAACAGTTCCATCGCTCGATCAATCGGAATATGTGCGGTTCCCGCCGCTTCATCTACCCAGCCGTAGCTACTCAGGCGCTGCTGGGCCGTGGTCATAATCTGGGTACCATCCACTAACGGATTCTGTTCGAGACGTGGCGCGGGTGGTAGTTGCTGTTGGATCGCCGTCGGTTCGGGCAGCGCATTGCCCGTCTCGGTCGGATTGGAACCGAACAGGCCCATCAAGACGGCAATAAAGATGAACGCCCCCACCAAAACCCCAAAGAGACCCACCACCGAAAAGGCCAGCGGACTCACATTGGCGTCCTGAAGTTCGTGCCCCGCCGCGACACTCTGCGGGTCGGCACCCGGTTTGGTATGGTGTGGTTTGCTCATCGCGGGGTTCCTTTGCTACCGATGGCAAATATAACAATTGGTCAAGCGGCCATCCGTCGGGATCTTATACTCAACCACCAACTGTTGCCGTTCGGCCAACGAGAGCGACTGGACATCATAATCAATCGCAAAGACCTGATCAACCGGGCGGATCTGCTGGGCCGGATCGCGGTGGCAGCCCAAGCACCAGCCCATATAGAGCGGCTGGGCCTTGGAGGTAAGCTGCATCGCACCAATATCACCGTGGCAGGTCGTACAGCCGATGCCCTTGGCCACATGGATCGAGTGGTTAAAATAGACAAAATCGGGCAGATCATAGATACGGTTCCAGACCAGCGGCGCACCCGTCTGGAAACTATCGCGCACCGGCTGGAGTAAGGGGCTAGTCGTCCAGACCTGCGAGTGGCACGACATGCACGTTTCGGTGGCGGGGAAGCCTGCGGTCGCGGCGCGTTCCACGGTTGTATGGCAATAGCGGCAATCAATCTTCAGATCGGCGGTATGGTGCTTATGGCTAAAGGCGATGGGTTGAGCCTTAGCTACACCCGCCTCGGTATACCACGGCGAGAGATAGAGGCCGATCAGAGCAACAATCGTACCGCTAACGAGCAGCACAATCGCCAACAGGATCACCCGGAAGATGGCATTTGCATTGCGCGAGAAGATCTGGGCAGACATAGGTGCCCTCTCTCTGGACTATGGCTGCGGCGACCCGGATTGAAGTTGGGTCTGTTCGGCAGGCGCGAGCGTGCTGACATTGGTGTTCTGGCTAATCTGAAGGGCACGGATATAGGCCACAGCGGCCCAGCGATCCGCAACGCTGATGCGTGCCCCGTAGCCATACATCCGATTGATGCCATTGGTCGCCACATCAAAGAAGTAGCCAATCGGCATCGTGCGCAGCCGGTCGGTATGGTAGGAGGGCACCACCAACGGCCCTCGGAACGCGATCACCCCCTGGCCATCACCGAGCAGCCCGTGGCATGGAGCGCAGTAGGCATCAAAGACCGAGCGCCCACGGGTGAGCAGGGCCGCATCAAGGATGATCTCGGCGGGCAACTCAGCCACCAACTCACCATCGAGCTTCCCCGTCATGAGGGCCGAGTCGCCACTGAAGCCGCCCATCGCCACCGTGTTGGGCACAGGCGGGCGCATCGAGCGCCCATCGGCAAAGAAGCTACTCGGCTGGTTCGTGGTGTAGCGTGGCTGGTCGTACATGTCAATATGGCAGCCGGCCAACAAGAAGAGCAGCGGCAGCCATGCCATACGGGCTATACGAATGATGCGCGTGTGTGTCATAGCATTCATCCATGCTCTTCCAACCCTGCACTTGGATTGCGCAAACGAGCCAAATAACTCACCCGTGGCAGCACATTCAGCTCATCCAACACCGTATAGTTGTGCGGCTCCTGCTTGCACTGCGCCACGTCACTCTGTGGATTGTTCTTGTCGCCAAAGGCGATGGCCTGGGTCGGGCAGACCTGCTGGCAGGCGGTGAGTATCTCACTCGGCCCAATCGGGCGGTTGCCCTCCACCTGGGCGCGGATGCGGGTCTGGCTGATGCGCTGAATGCAGAAACTACACTTCTCCATCACCCCCCGATTACGCACCGTCACTTCTGGATTGCGCATCAACTTCAGTGTCGCGGTATTCAGGTCGTTATACTGGAAGAAGTTGAAACGGCGCACCTTAAAGGGGCAGTTGTTGGAACAATACTTGGTGCCCACACAACGGTTATAGATCATGTTGTTGATGCCTTCGGCATCATGCACCGTGGCCACAACCGGGCAGACCAGTTCACACGGGGCACGTTCGCAGTGCTGGCATGTCATGGGCATGACATAGATGGCCGGGTTGTCATAATCTAATCCGGCAAAGTAGCGATCAATCCTGATCCAGTGCATCTCGCGCCCACGCGCCACTTCGGCTTTACCGATCACCGGGATGTTATTCTCGGCTTGGCAGGCAATAATGCAGGCATTACAACCAATACAGGTATTCAGATCTATCGCCATGGCCCACTGATTGCCGGTGCTATAGTCAATCGGGGGCAACATAGATTCATACGGTGGCGTCTCCTGGCCATACTCTTCCTGATAAATCTCGGTTGCGATGCCCTTAGGATCTTCGCGGAAGTGGGCCAGCGTACCGACGCGCACAATATCGCGTCCTTCCAGCGTCCAATGATCCTGGGTACTCGCCAACTCATAGCGCCCCGTCACCGGGCGCACCTGCACCGAGGTAAACCATGGGGCTTGGCTGCTGCGCAGCCGATAGACATCGAAGCCGGTATCGGCCAACACCTGCCCACCCGCAGTGCGGCCATACCCCAGATGCACCGTAATCGTCTCATCGGCGTGGCCGGGCACAATCCAGACCGGCATGCTCAAACTGCGGCCATCCACCACCAACTCCACCAGCGAGCCATTCACGGCGATCAGGCGCTCCAGGGCGTGCTGGCGGTCAATCTCACTCGCGGCATTGAGGCGATCCAGCTTCAGTTTGGGATCAGCATCCAGGCCAAAGAGCGTAATCGCCGTCTTGACACTGATCAGCGCCGCATTATCCCAAGTGATTTTGGTGATCGGGCTGGGCAACTCTTGCAGCCAGCCATTATTGGCAAAGCGCCCATCGTAGATGGTCGGTGAGGCGCGGAAGGTCAGTTCATAGCCCGCAATCACCGGGGGCAGATCGAGGTTCAGCGCAGCCAACGTCACCGCACGCGGTGGGAAGGCGCTCTCGGCCACCACCCCATCATTCAGGCTCTGTTTGAAAAAGTCTGCGAAGGCGGCATCATCCAATTCGGTGCGCTGCTGCCATGCCGCCGCCACCAGCGCATAATCATCCTCCGCTGCCTGACCGAGCAGCGCGGCCAACAGTTGCACCGCCGACCGTCCGGCATAGAGCGGCATGATCAAGGGCTGAATAATCGTCGCGCTACCATCAAAGGCGCGCACATCGCCCCAAGATTCGAGCGGATGCGCCAGCGGAATGAACCAATCCGCCTGTTGGCCGGTCTCATCGCGGTAGGCATTCTGTACCACAGATACCCGCGCTTGACGCATGGCAGTGCCGAAGTCCAGATCGGCGGGGGCACTAAAGACCGGGTTAGCATCGAGAACCACGAGCAGATCCACCTGCCCGGCATTCAGATCGGCCACCAACTGGGCCAGATCGGCCATCTGGTCGCTCGGCTGCACCACCACTGGGTCGGTATACTCCACCGTGGTACCGACAGCCCCCAACTGCACATTCAGTGCGTGGGCCAATGCGTGAACACTGGGCGGCTGGGCTTCTCCGGCCAGCACCAACGCCCGTGAACCGGCTTGGCGCAGATCATCAAGCACGGCTGCAACAAAATGTTGGGCGGCTTCAGGCAGATCATTGGGTGCGGCCACCCCGGCTACGCCCAACCCATGCGCCAGTGCCGCTGCGACGGCGGCCACCTGGCTGGCCTTGAGCGGCAAACGGTGATCCGCGATCATCCCGGTGGTGGAGAAGTGCGGCTCAACCACATACATGCGGCTCATCTCCGACTGGGCCAGCCGCACTCGGCGCTGGGCCATCGCATCGCGGGCATAACGCACCCGCCCCGGCCCCTCGCTCAGAAAATCGGCATCTAGCGCCACCACCACAGCAGCCTGATCGAAGCGATAGCGCGGTTCGAGCGCCTCACCGAAGGCCAGGCGCGTCCCGGCGTAGGTATTCGAGCGCCCCACGGGATCGTACTGCACCCAGGTTGCGGCGGGGAAGAGTGTTCGCAGTTCTTCGCGTTGTGATGCGATAGTCGGCGAGGTAAGCGTACCACTCAGAATCCGCACCCCCTGCCCAGACAGCCCCTTCTGGGCCTGCATGATCTGGTTCAGCGCAGCCAAAAAGCTGGGCCAGGTACTAATCGCCCCGCGCTGCATCACCGATTCGGGGCGGTCGGGGTCGTAGAGCGCCAAAAGCTCAGCCTGCGCATAGATGTCGGTCGCACCGAGGCTGGCCGGATGCTGCGGATTGCCCTCAACCTTGATCGGGCGTCCGTCATAGTTGCGCACGGCCACGCCCATGCCAAAGCCATCGAGCGTTAGCGCCGTCGCATAGTAGAGCGGAATACCGGGAGTCTGTTCAACAGCAAGATGCGCAAACGGGGCCACCTTCTCCTGCGGTTGGCGCATGGCGGTGGTACAACCAGAGAGACCAGCCAAGGCCAGCGAGGCTCCCATCAGCTTGAGAAAGGTGCGCCGCGAGATCGGGTCATGGAGTTCGGCTGCCCCACGCGGAAATTCGCGTTCGAGCAGTTCGTGAAAGGCGGGCGTATCGGCGAGATCGTCCAGGGATCGCCAGAATTGCATACCACGAGCATGGTGGAGGCGATGTCGTACCGCGTCGAGATCGGTTCCGCTACGGGAACGGTTGATGTCGCTCATCGGCTTCGCCCTGTTAAAGCAGACCTAGCTTCAGGTCTGGTGCGAATCTTGTGAATTCATGCACGAAAATCTTAGCCGTAAGTATAGCAGTTTTGGGTTAGGCTGGATATGAGTATAGCATACCGATTTGGAATAGGTAATATATCCAGAGGTTATATGTAGGGGCGCGTCGCGACGCGCCCCTACATGATATTCCCCACTCACCGTCCGCGCCAGATCCCGACCGCCGCGCTCAGGATCGAAGCCAGCGTCCCGGCGCGTGCCGCACCAGAGATGAGCGGGCTATCGGCCTGCTTCTGGGCAATCCCGTTAAAGGCCCAGGCCATTACGAGCGGGTAGGTGGCGTCGCCGCGTAACGCGCCCATGCCCGCACCGAGTGCCGTGCCCGTTCCGATCAGGCCGGTCGTCCAGACATCGGGATCGAGGCCCATGCTGTCCCAGCCAATATCGTACAACACCACTGAGATGTTGACTAGGGTGGCAATGCTGATCCAGCCCAGGTAGATGCTGAAGGGCATACGCACCATCAGCTTCTCGCCCCATGTGCCCTGGAGTGGCTTGCCCAGATGCCGGTTGATGCCGATCAGGGCCAGCAACATGCCGATGATCGCCCCCACGCTCAGACGCTGGCGGTTGTAGTGCCACAGGTAGATCCAGGTCATGTTGGCCATGCAGCTCAGTACGAAGATCCAGCCGATCTTGCGTAGGCGCGGGTTGTTGCGCTGGCTGGGCAGGGCTTGGTAGATGCCATAGCCGACCAGCCCACTATAGATCAGTGCCCAGATGCTAAAGACGTAACCGGGCGGGGTGATCTTGAGCGGGTAGCGCGCCGAGATCTCGGCAGTGCTCTGATTGTTCAGGGGCAGTGTGTTGGCCAGGGTGTTGACGGTGATGGTGCTGGCCAGTGCGGCAATCACCGCTGTCTGCCGGATAATATCACTGGTTTGGGGCTGATCGGTGTTGGCGCTCGATCCGTGCGGGTCGGACATAGCAAAGCTCCTGTATACTGACATCGTGATCGTCACTCTATTGTACAGGAGCAACGCCAATTATGGGAACCTGGAATGACTATCTTGAGCAAAATCAGCCCCGTTTTTTCGCCGAGTTGCTCGATTTCTTGCGTATTCCGAGTATCTCGGCGCTTTCTGAGCATGCCGCTGATGTGCAGCGTGCCGCCGAGTGGGTGGCGGCACGGGTGACGGCGGCGGGTATGGAGCATGTGCAGATCCTGGCCACCGGCGGGCATCCTGTTGTCTACGCCGATTGGCTGCACGCCCCTGGTAAGCCTACGGTGATGATCTATGGCCACTTCGATGTGCAACCGGCTGATCCGTATGATCTCTGGACTAGCCCGCCCTTTGCGCCGGAGGTGCGCGAGGATCGTGTCTATGCACGTGGGGCCAGCGACGATAAGGGGAACATGCTCGTGCCGATCCTGGCGGTCGAGGCGCTGCTGAAGAGCCAGGGGGCCTTGCCGGTCAACCTCAAGTTCTTCTTTGAAGGCCAGGAGGAGATTGGCAGTCCACAGTTGGGTGACTTCATCCCCAAGCATACCGATCTGCTGGCCTGCGATATGGTGCTGAGTTCTGATGGTGGCCAGTGGTCTGAAGAGCAGCCGCTGGTGTTGGTCGGTCTACGTGGCGGCTGCGGGGTACAGATTGATGTCAAGGCGGCCAAGGCCGATCTGCATTCGGGGATGTATGGCGGCATGGTGCAGAACCCCATCCACGCCCTAACCACGATCATCGCCGGGTTGCACGCTGCTGATGGCCGCGTCACCGTACCCGGCTTTTATGATCAGGTGCGCCCACTCAGCGCCCAGGATCGTGAGCGCATTGCCCAGGTGCCCTTCGATGCGGCGGCGGAGAAGGCCAGCCTAGAGGTTCCGGGGTTCTTTGGCGAGGCCGGGTATACCCCACGTGAGCGCATCTGGGCGCGCCCCACCCTAGAGGTAAATGGCATCTGGGGCGGCTTTCAGGGCGAGGGGGTCAAGACGGTGCTGCCCAGCGAGGCCCACGCCAAGATCACCTGCCGCTTGGTGGCTGATCAAAATCCAACCCAGATCGTTGAGTTGTTGATCGATCATATCAGCCGCCAGGTCATACCGGGAGTCACGGTCAGTGTGAAGCCGCTGGCCTTCCGCGCCTACCCCTACCTTGTCCCTGAAGATGAGCCGGGCAATGTGGTGGTGCGCGAAATCCTGCACGAGATCTACGGGGTGGAACCCTTCTATGTGCGTAGTGGTGGCTCTATCCCGGTGTGCAGTCTCTTCCAGCGTCACCTGGGAGCCTATACTGCCAGCTTCGGCTTTGCTCTGGATGATGAGAACATCCACTCCCCCGATGAGTTCTTCCGCCTGAGTAGTTTCCGCAAGGGGCAATCGGCCTATTGCACGCTGTTGGAGCGATTGGGGCGGTAGTAGAGGCTCTGTAGTCGCTGCAGTGGCCGCAAGGAACGCAAAGAACGCAAAGAACGCAGATGGAAGGTACATAGGTAGTTACCCTAGAGACATAGTTCTTTGAATTCTTTATGTTCTTTGCGGCCTCTGCGTTCTTTGCGGCCTCTGAGTCCTTTGTGGCAAAGTCAATACAGGAGTTAGCCATGCTCTTCGCCGGGATAGATGTCGGCACCCAGGGAGTACGGGTCATGGTCGCCGATGTGGCCGGGGCCGTTGTGGCACGCGCCAGCGCCCCGCTGATCACCCACACCCACCCGGATGGGCGGGTCGAACAGAATCCGACCGAGTGGTGGACGGCGGCGTGTAGCTGTTTGCGTCAGGTCACGCAGACCTTAGGGGTGCAGGCGGAGCGTATTGCCGCCCTCGCAGTAACGGCGACCTCCGGCACGATCTGTCTGCTCGATGCCCAGGGCCAGCCACTTGGTCCGGCGATCATGTACCGCGACCAACGCGCACTGGCCGAGGCCAACGAACTGAATCAGTGTGCGGTGGAGTTGCGCGAGCGCCTCGGCTACCGCTTCGATGCTTCCTTTGGCCTACCCAAACTGCTCTGGCTCCAGCGCCATGCACGGGCCGAGTTGGCGGTAGCACGCTATGTTGCCCACGCCGCCGACGTGATCGTGGGGGGGCTGTGCGGCGACTATGGCACCAGTGATTGGAGCCACGCGCTCAAGAGCGGCTATGACCTGCTCAACCTGGATTGGCCGCGTGATCTGCTCGCCAACCTCGATCTCCCGGTGGCCAAGTTGCCGCGTGTGGTGGCTCCCACCACCCCGATTGGCCCGATCACCCCGGTGGCAGCGCTCAGCACCGGGCTGCCGCGCAGTACGCTGGTGGTCGCGGGCATGAGCGATGGCTGCGCGGCCCAGATCGCGGGTGGCGCGGTGCAACCCGGCCAGTGGCTGAGTGTCCTTGGCACGACGCTGGTCTTTAAGGGGGTGAGCGCCGATCTGCCCCACGACCCGCAGGGGCGGGTGTATGCCCACCGCCACCCAGAGGGGCACTGGTTGCCGGGGGCGGCCAGCAGCACCGGCGGAGCCGCCTTGGCGGCGCGTTTCCCCAACGCCGATCTGGCCGCGCTGGATGCCCAGGCACTCGTGCGCAGCCCCGGTATCGCCATCTGCTACCCGCTCCAGGGGCAGGGCGAACGCTTCCCCTTTGTGGCTCCTCAGGCGCGGGGTTTCCTCATTGGGGCCAATGCCGATGATCCTGTGGCCGAGTACACCGCCATCCTTGAGGGCGTGGCCTATCTGGAACGGCTGGCCTATGCAACCTTCAGACAGCTCGGTTACGCGGTGGTCGGGCCGATCCGCGCTGCCGGAGGCGGGGCGCGCAGCCCGGTCTGGTTGCAACTGCGTGCCGATATTCTAGGGGAGACGCTTGTCGTACCAGCGGAGGTCGAGGCCGCCTTTGGAGCCGCGATCATCGCAGCGGCGGCGCTGGCCTACCCAGGGTTGAGCGCAGCCACCCAGGCGATGAGCCACCTCCGCCATGAGGTTGCGCCGCGCCCCGATGCAGAGCGGTATACTGAGCCGTATCGGCGCTTTTTGGTCGCACTAGAGGAGTATACCTAATACCCCACCCCAATCACCCCATAAGGCATAAAGATCGCCATGCCCAGCATGATCGCCGCGACGCCCCAGCCCAGGCGTGTGCGCGCCATCCCCCCGGCCAGCACCAACCCCACCGCCGAGATCGCCGGGAAGAACAGCCGCCCCTGCCACGCGACGAGGCCGGTGGTGGCCACGAAGCTGAGGAGCCAGACCGCGCTCATCCCCAAGAGGATGAGCGGCCCAGCCCACAGCTGCGTGGCTGGGTCGCGGCTGGGGCGCAGCCAGCCGCGGAGCGCCAGCCCCATGATGGCCCAGTAGAACCAGAGCGCCCAGTCGGGTGGGTGGATATTCATCCAGCCAAAACGCGCCCAGAAGGAGCCAACCAGTTGGCTCAGGCCCCCTGACCACGCAGCCGGGTCTCCCCAGGCAAAGGGCTGGCTCGCAAAGTGGCTGCGGAAGAGTGCCGCCGCGAAGGGGTCGCCGTAGAGTTGCTGGTTGCGCCAGTACCATCCGCCCGCCACCAGCAGCGCCGTTCCGCCCCACGCCATGCTACTGCGTCCCATGCGCCGCAGGTCGCCCCCGGCATTGCGCCACGCAGCCCAAAGAATGAGCGGGCCGAGCAGTAGGGCACTCTGTTTGGTGAGCAACGCGAGGCCAAAGAGCAGGCCCAGCAGGAGAAACGCGCCGATGCGGCTGGGTTGGGCGGCTCGCACCACCCGCAGGCAGATCCACAACACCGCCGCACTCAGCGCGGCCAGAAGCGTATCGTTACTCACCAGCGCCGCGATGAAGAGAAACTGCGGGTTGAAGGCCACACATGCCGCTGCCAGCAGCGGCGTGCTCCGCTTCCCCGGCCAAAGCTGGCGCGCCGCGAGGTAGGTACAGAGGACGGTACATGCCCCGGCCAGGGTCGAGGCCAGCCGTGCCAGCCGCCACGCCCATGCCTGCTCCGGCCATGTCGTTTGCGGGCGGTGCAGGAAGGCCGCTGCCTCATCCCCGCCTGCCCAAATGAAATCGGGGTTGGCGCGCAATGCGAGGTGCTGCTGCTCTGGCGGTAGCCAAGCTAATGCCGGGGTGGTGAGCAGGTACGCCAGGGGCGGCTGATGCCCCTCACCGGGCACGTCGCTCTCAGCCTGGGTGGCGCGTTGCACCGGGAGTTGGTGTTCGCGCACGAGGAAGAGACCATAAGCGAGGTGGCCGGGTTCGTCCGGCCCCTCGCCCAGGGGGATGCTCAGGTTATAGAGCCACGCTAAGGCAATGAAGATGAGCAACAGACCCACAATTGGGCCAGTGCTGGCGAAACGCTGCCCCACGTGCATCAACCAAACTGCTGCACAAAACGCACATCGCCGGAGTAGAAGTTGCGGATGTCGTCAATCCCATACTTGAGCATCGCAATTCGCTCCGGGCCGAAACCGCCCGCAAAGCCGCTGAAGATGTCGGGGTTGTAGCCACCGTTGGCGAGGACGTTGGGATGCACCATCCCACAGCCACCAATCTCTAGCCAGCCCGTGTGCTTACAGATGCGACAGCCCTTGCCAGCGCAGAGGAAGCAACTCACATCCATCTCGGCACTCGGCTCGGTGAAGGGGAAGTAGCTGGGGCGCAGACGCACCTTAGTGCCGGGGCCATACATCCGCTCGGCGAAGAAGCTCAGGGTGCCGCGCAGATCGGCCATGGTGATGTTGTGGCCCACCGCCAAGAACTCGAACTGGTGGAACATCATCTCACTACGTGCCGTAATCTGCTCGTTACGGTAGACCTTGCCGGGCAGCAGCACGCGCAACGGTTCGGGGGCGTAGCGGTGCATCGCATGCATCTGACCGGGCGAGGTGTGGGTGCGCAGCAACACATCGGGAGCCTCTGGCGGCATCTCGACATAGAAGGTATCCTGCATATCCCGCGCCGGGTGGTCGCTAGGGAAGTTCAGTTGGCTGAAGTTGAGGTCATCAAACTCCACCTCTGGACTCTCCCACACCTGGAAGCCCATCTCGGCGAAGATCTGCTCAACTTGCCGCAGCACCTGGGTGGTCAGATGCAGATGGCCGAGGGCCGGTGCGTGGCCGGGCATCGTCACATCAATCTGATCGGCGGCCAATTCGGCGGCCTGCGCTGCCGCTTTAAGCCGCGCTTCAGCCTCGGCGAAGGCCGCCTCTAGGCGTTCGCGCAGCGCATTAAGGCGGCGGCCATGCTCCGGGCGCTGCTCGGCGGGGAGGCTACCCATACTGCGCAGTGCGCGAGTCAGCGCGCCCGACTTGCCGGTATAGCGGCTCTTCCACTCGGCCAGACCAGCCAGATCGGCCACACTCGCCAGATCAACCTCAGCCTGGGCTTCAAGGGTACTCAACTCATCAGTTGGTGTCATCATAAGATATGGTTCCATGCAAGCGATGTTTTGCGGGCCGCCGCTATTATACGCGATCACCTCAGGGTATGGGTAAAATCGTTGGGGCTACGCTATCAACCGCAGAGGACACAGAGGTACGCAGAGGGATGAGTTTCGTGCTACCTATGGTGATGACCTCTGGTTCTTCCTCTGCGTTCCTCTGCGTCCTCTGCGGTCAACAACCAGGGCGCAAGAGGATGCGTAACCGCCCCCAAACCCCCACCGAAGGTGGTTACCTCCCACCCCGTTGGCGCAACGCCTCGAAGAGCATCACACTCCCCGCCACCGCCGCATTGAGCGACTCGGCGCGCCCCTGCATGGGGATCGCCAGATACTGGGTGGCCAGCGCCATCCCGGCTGCGCTCAACCCGTGCGCCTCGGAGCCGATGATCAGTGCGGCAGGCTGGTTCCAATCGGCCTGGTAGTAGGGCATGGCCGCATCCGCTGCCGCCGCATAGACCACTGGCAGATCGGCCACTTCCGCCCCGATATCCTCCCAACTCAGGTCGTGGCGCAGCGGCAGGTTGAAGTGGGCACCCATGGCTGCCCGCACCACCTTGGGGGCAAAGGGATCAGCGCAGCCGGGCGCACACACCACCCAGCCGACTCCCGCTGCCTCAGCCGAACGCAGCAGTGTCCCCAGGTTGCCCGGATCTTGGATCGCATCAAGGATCAGGCCCAGCCCTGGTTGCGGAGCCAGGTTGGGCCACGCCATTGCCGCGACTACCCCCTGGGGGGTACGCGTATCAGTGGCGGCAGAGATCGCCACCTCATTGGCCGCGAAGCAGCCAGGGCGGGTGAGGAGATGTTCGAGGAGCGCCGAACCCGCCGGGGTAGCGCGTAAAGAATCGGGGTTATAGAGCACCACACACAGCTCCGCACCCACCGCGAGGGCGTGGGCCACCAGGCGCACCCCTTCAATCACGAATCGCTGTTCGCGGCGGCGCTCACGCGGATCGGCGCAGAGCGAGCGCAGGTATTTGACATGGGCATTGTGGGTACTTGAGATCATGCGCCGCATCCCAGATTTTTTTGCGCTAAAAATCGTTTTTGGTTGCTGTTGGGCGGCGAAGCCGCCCAACAGCAACCAAAATAGAGTTTGGGGCTACGCCCCAAGAACGCAGCGCTTACGCCTTAGGCGAAGCCGCCGCGACAATCTCACTAAACGCCTTCGCATCGCGCACCGCAATATCGGCCAAGATCTTGCGATCCAGGTTGATCCCGGCATTCTTCAGGCCACTGATCAAGCGGCTGTAGGTGGTGCCATTGAGGCGTGCCGCCGCATTGATACGCTGAATCCAGAGCCGCCGGAAATCGCGCTTGCGATTGCGCCGGTCACGGTAGGCATAGGCGAGGGCGTGCATTACCGCCTCGTGGGCGACGCGATAGTGACGCGAGCGGCTTCCACGGAAACCCTTCGCCTGATTGAGCAGCTTGCTGTGGCGCTTGCGCGCCATCATGCCACGCTTAACACGAGCCATAGTAGACGATCCTCCAAAAGAATAGGCAGGTCAGGGGGTGGCAAACCGAACCCTGAGCTACGCCTGAGCGCATAAGGTAGACCACGGCAAGTGCCGGGTCGTCCACTTTCTGTTTAACCGACGCGATACAACCTACTTCAAACCGTAGGGCAATGCCTTCTCAAGGTGGCTACGGTTGGTCAGTGACATGGACTGATCCTTACCATACTTGCGCTGGGCACGCTTGGGGCGGCGGCGCTTGTTGCCGCGGATACCCTGCTGCTGCATCACCTTACCAGTCGCCGTGATCTTAAAACGGCGCTTGGCCCCCTTGTGGGTCTTCATCTTAGGCATGGAAGTTCCTGTAGGGTACTACTTCTTCTCGTTCTCGTCATCAAGCTCATCGTCGTCGAACTCATCATCGTCGAACTCGTCATCATCAAGCTCGTCGTCGTCAAGTTCCTCGTCGTCAAGCTCCTCGTCGTCAAGCTCCTCGTCCTCATCAAGCGGCGCATCGCTTGGTGTTGCCACACTCGCCGCAGCGGACTTCGTCGGCTTCGGTTGCTGCGAATGTGCCTTTTGGGCCTGCTGGGCGGCCTTGAGCACCTTCGCGGTTGGCGCAAGCAGCAGCGAGAGCACGCGGCCCTCCATCAGCGGCTTCTGTTCGACCACCGAAATATCGCGCAGTTGCTCAGCGATCTGCTCAAGCATCTTGCGGCCGATATCGGGGTGCGCCATTTCACGCCCGCGGAAGCGCACATTGAACTTCACCTTGTCTCCGCCAAGGAGGAAGCGGCGCGCCTGATTAGCCTTGACCTCTAGATCGTGATCGTCAGTCTTGGGCATCAGACGGATCTGCTTCAGCTCGGCCTGCTTCTGATTCTTGCGGGCCTCGCGCTCCTTCTTACTCTGCTCGTAGCGGAACTTGCCATAATCGAGCAGACGGCAGACAGGGGGCACAGCGTTGGGTGCCACTTCGACAAGATCCAGGCCGCGCTCTTCGGCAAGGCCAATGGCCTCACGCACCGAGACGATACCGACCTGTGTTCCGTTCTCGTCGATCAGGCGAACCTCACGCGCGCGAATACGGTTGTTGATGCGAAACCGGTCTCTAATAGCACGACTCCTTTGTCACTAAAAGGTACAACACGCGGGCCGGGGCGGCGATAGCTCGCTGCATTGGCGCTGGTGTTGCTGCTCTGACGCTCCTGGCAGGCGACAGGTGGTTGCCGAGGCAACCAGTTGATACCGAATAGCCATTATACCAGCCGGATACGCGGTGGTCAAACGGGATCTACCCCATCTCCGCCGCGACGCGCCGCCCCAAATCCACCGCAAAGTTGGTACCACGATCCCAAGGGTAGACCTGGCTCATGCTCGCCCAGTAGAGGCCATTCAGCGGTGTGGCGAAGGGCGGAATGTTGCGACTCTGGTTGATCGGCACAATCGGTTGGGCGTAGGCTTCACGGTGCAGCCAGTGGGCGCGTACCCAACTTGGCTCAAAGGCGGGGTTGATACGCTTCAGGTAGGGCAGGAAGCGCTGGAGCAGTTCATCCTCACTGAGTCGGAAGAATTCGTGGTCAGGATCGAGGTAGTCGCCACAGTAGACGAGATGATCGCCACCATAATGGCGTGCATCAATGAAGTTGGTGTGTTCCACTAGCGCCAGGAAGGGGAAGTCGCTCTTGGGGGGCATGAGCCAATAGACCTTGTCGAGCAGTTTTTTGTGCAGCGCCAGGGTCAGGACGACTGCGCCCATCGAGCGCAACTGCTTGAGTTGGCCCAGGTAGCTGCTGGGCAGTTGCGGTGCGAGTTGGCTCAGGAGTTGCGGCGAGCCGGTTACTAAGAGGCGATCATACACCTCGGCAGGTTTGCCGGGGGTGATCAGTTCCCATTGCCCATCCTCGCGTTGGCGCACCGCACTCGCCGGGGTCTTGAGATCAACCTGCACCCCACGCGCCTCTACCGATCGCTGGAGCGCATCCACAAAGCCCTGGAAGCCGCCTTCGTAGTAGCCTAGCTTGAAGCTGCGTGCCTTGAAGCGCGACCAGAGCCAGGCCATGTTGACTTCATCGGCGTGGGCGGCGAACTTGCCCTCCAATAAGGGCCGGATGAGGGTGGTATAGGCCGGGTTGCCCATCCACCGCTGTGTCCACTTCGCCGCAGTGGTACGCTCCAAACTCTGCCAATTGTTGGTCACATACTTGAGGTAGGCAATGGCCGCCCCAAAACGCACCCGGTCGGGGAAGGGGATGCCGGGGAAGCGCAACACCGGCACCACCCCATCCAAGGCGTAGGGCCGATCTTGCCACCACTGCGCCGTCACCGCGCTGCGGAAGAAGAGCTGGCGGCTGAAACCAATCTCCTCGGTCAGCTTGATGATCGCCGTATCGGTCTGGAAGATGTGGTGGTAGAAACGCTCCAGCGGCCAATCCCAACGTGGATCGCGGAACCCCGCCGCGAGGCCACCCGCCACCGCATCCGCTTCCACCACCCGCACACGGTGGCCACGCTGGGCTAGATCGTAGGCGGCGCTCAGTCCGGCAATGCCCGCTCCAACAATTGCTATCTTCACGAGGATACTCCTGCGGCAACATCGTCTCGTTCGGCATCAGGCTCGGCAATCTCGTTCGGATGCTCCTTCATCTCGGCGGCACGCGCCATATCGCGCCAACCGACACTCTCATGCAGCATGTACCCGGCACCCAGCAGGGTGATCGGCAACCAGAGCGCCACATGCAGCACCAGGGTGTAACTGGTGGCGATGGCTTGCGCTACCCCAAACTGGGTCAGCACCGCAATGCCGGGGGCATCGAAGGTGCCCACATAGCCCGGTGAGGAGGGTATGGTGGTGAAGAGGTTGACCACCGCTGTCATGAGCATGAGGACGGGGAATGAGACCTCGAACGGGAAGGCGTGCATCACAAACCAGTATTTGAGCGTCTCGCCCAACCAGATCAGGGTTGAGGTGAGGAAGATCGTCATCAACTCACGCGGGCTGCGCAGCGACTGCAACCCAACGATGAAGCGGTCGAAGATACCATGCACCCGTGGGCGAAGTTTGGCGGGGAGGAAGGTGTCTACCGCGAGGGTATAGAGGCGACTCATGCGTTCCGGTTGGGCCGCCAGGAGCATAAAGGCGGCGAGTGCAACCGCAAAGATGATGCTGAAGCCGATCACCATCCAGCGGTAGGCAGGAGGGAGCGGGGCAAAGGGCAGCGTCGCAAAGACGAAGAGCAGCATCACCAGGCCATCAAAGAGGCGCTCCAACACCACCGTGGCCAGCGAGGCACTCATGGGGATGCCCGTCTTGCGGCGCAGTACGTAGCTGCGCAACACCTCACCGGCACGCGCCGGGTACACATTATTCCCCATATACCCGATCACCACCACCGGGAAGAGGCGTTGCGTCGAGATCGGCTGGATGTGTACCAGCATCGAACGCCAGCGCCATGTGCGCACCCAAACCACCAGGGTATAGATGCCAACCCCTGGCAGCAACCACCAATAGTTGGCATGGCGCAGGGTCTCCCAGAAGTTACTCAGATCGAGGCCGCGCAGCGCGATGCTGAGAAAAAAGATACTGATGAAGAGGCCGATCCAAAACTTCCAGCTACGCACCCTACCCCCTCCTAGTTGATGGCGAAAGACGCTACATCATACCATAAGGGTAGCGATGGGGCATGGGCTTTGCCCTTGCCCTATGGTAAAATGATCCTGTATCCTTTCTCAGCGGTGGTTTGAGAACTAAGGGCGAATGAGGTGTATAGCATGGAAACGTCTACCTGGACAACGAAGGTAGGCCTGGCGCAGATGCTCAAGGGCGGCGTGATCATGGATGTCGTCACCCCGGAGCAGGCGCGTATTGCCGAAGAAGCGGGCGCTGTAGCGGTTATGGCGCTAGAGCGGGTCCCGGCGGATATTCGTGCCCAGGGCGGCGTGGCGCGAATGAGTGACCCGGAGCTGATTTCGGCAATTAAGGCCGCAGTAACCATTCCGGTGATGGCCAAGGCGCGCATCGGCCATTTTGTCGAGGCGCAGGTGATCGAGGCGTTGGGGATTGACTATATTGATGAGAGTGAAGTCCTGACTCCGGCCGATGAGGAGCACCACATCAATAAGCATAAGTTCAAGATCCCCTTTGTGTGTGGCTGCCGCAATCTCGGTGAGGCGCTGCGCCGCGTTGCCGAGGGGGCTGCAATGTTGCGCACGAAGGGCGAAGCAGGAACGGGCAATGTGGTCGAGGCGGTACGCCACTTCCGCACCGTGCAGGGCGACATCCGCCGCCTCCAGAGCATGGATGCGGATGAGCTCTTCACCGCCGCCAAGAACCTCCAGGCTCCCTATGAACTGGTCAAGCAGGTGGCAGAGACTGGCAAGCTGCCGGTGGTCAACTTCGCTGCGGGTGGGATCGCTACCCCCGCCGATGCCGCGCTGATGATGCAGTTGGGCGTCGAGGGCGTTTTTGTCGGATCGGGGATCTTCAAGAGCGGCGATCCTGTTCGCCGTGCCCGTGCCATCGTTGAGGCGACGACCCACTATAAAGACCCGGAGATCATCGCGAAGGTGAGTCGTGGTCTGGGTGAGCCGATGGTGGGAATCAATATAGACCAGATCCCGGCGGAGCAGTTGATGGCCAAGCGTGGCTGGTAGAGGATGTCGCTGGATGCTGGGGTTTTATCCCCAGCACCCAACCATAAGACATGTATGAGTGTTGGTGTTTTAGCCCTTCAGGGCGATATTCAGGAACATAGCGCCGCGTTGCTGCGCTTGGGCGTGCGCCCAGTCGAGGTTCGGTTGCCGAAACATCTTGCCCAGGTGGAACGGCTGATTATTCCGGGTGGCGAGAGTACGACCATTGGGCGTCTCTTGGCCCTTTATGATCTCATCGAGCCGCTTCGTTCTCGCGCTGGCCGCGATCTGGCCATCTGGGGGACGTGTGCCGGGGCCATTCTGTTGGCACGGAGCGTACTCGATACTAAAACCGGCGGTCAGCCGGTGTTGGAACTTATGGACATGGCGGTACGCCGCAATGCCTATGGTTCGCAGCTTGATAGTTTCGAGCAACCACTGGCCATGCCGGTGCTGGGGGAAGCACCACTGCCAGGTGTCTTTATTCGTGCGCCCCAGATCGAAACTATTGGCCCCCAGGTCACCGCGTTAGCTACACTCCCCAACGGGGCCATCGTGGCCGCCCAGCAGGGCCGCTTGCTGGCTACCACCTTCCATCCCGAATTAACCGGCGATGACCGCGTGCATCGGTACTTTTTAGCGTTGTAGATGGGATGAACCATCGAAACCTATGATCCGCTCTGTTGCCCCCGCTGACCTCTGGTCGCTACGCCGCAAGCCACGCAACCAGGTGGTTCTCTACACTGATGAACTGCTGGCCCAGGTTCACCATCCAACCTGGTTCGCTTTACGTTGCCTGCTGGCCGGTAACGGGCGTGAACGGGCTACCTTGGTAACCCACGAGCGCGGCACGACGGCCTCTGTGCAGGCGCGTGGGCGCAGCGGGCGGCCTGAGCAGGATATTGTCTATTTGGGGGCGTTTGGCCCACGCCTAACGCGCCTGCCGAGTGATTATGATCTCTGGTTTAGCCTGCTCGAACAACTCTGTGTTCATGCGGGCTATTCGCACATCCAGCGCCTCTATGCCGCTCCGCCGAGCCAGTATACCGAGGTGCGCGAGATCTTCCGCCAGCTTGGCTTTCAAGCCTATACCCATAAGACCCTCCTGCACCTCTCTGGTCTGGATTGGGATCAACGCACAACGTTGGCTCCCATGCGTATGCAGTCGCGGCGCGATGCCTGGGCCATTCATAAGCTCTATGGGGCTGTAACCCCCCATCTGGTGCAGTATGCCGAGGCGCGCAATGTGCGCCACTGGGCGATCCCTATTCCGCAACAGTTTGGGGTGCAACGCCGCGTGGCCTGGGTGCTCGGCCCCGATGATGATCTGCATGCCTATCTGCGCCTCACCAGTGGTGTCTCTGGGCATGTCTTTAGTCTGCTCATTCGACCTGATGTGCGCGAACAGGTGGTGGATGTGGTGCGCTTTGGCTTGGCCCAACTCAGCGATGCCCGCCCGATCTATCTGGTGTTGCGTGAATACCAGGAGGATCTGCTGCTGCCCTGTCAGTCGCTCGGTTTTCAGCCGATGGGCGAACAGGCGCTGCTGGTCAAAAATATGGTTGTTGCGGTTCGCCGCCCACTCCTCGCCGCTTCGTTTGAGCCAGGGTTTGAACCGCGTGTGACTGCACCGCGTATCTCCACGGCAAGGGAGGATCGATAAATCTATGTCCGAGCGTGCTGATGTGACGAACAATATAGATCTTCTGCTCGAAGCTCTACCTGTACATATTACGGCGGCGATCCAGGCGAGTACGCTTGATCCTGATGATCTCTTGGAAATTGTGATGGATCTGGGTCGTCTGCCCGAAGCGCGTTATCGCAATGAAGAGCGCTTCCTGAGTGACCGCGAGGTGACACAGGATGAAATTGATTATGTGATCGAGCGCATCGGGGTCTTTGGCGAGGATAATCGCGCTGGTATCCCGCGTACTCTGCACCGTATCTCGGCTATCCGCAACCGGCGCGGTACGGTGATTGGCCTGACCTGCCGGGTTGGCCGGGCGATCTTTGGGACGGTGACGATCATCCGCGATCTGGTTGAGACTGGTAAGAGTATTCTCCTGCTGGGTAAGCCGGGGACGGGTAAGACGACTCTGCTGCGCGAGACTGCCCGCGTCTTGGCCGAGGAGTTCCGCAAGCGGGTGGTGATTGTGGATACCTCCAACGAGATTGCTGGTGATGGTGATATTCCCCACCCTGGGATCGGGCGCGCCCGGCGGATGCAGGTGCCGCGTCCCGCCGAGCAGCATGCGGTCATGATCGAGGCGGTGGAGAACCACATGCCAGAGGTGATCGTGATTGATGAGATCGGTACTGAGTTGGAGGCCATGGCGGCGCGCACGATTGCTGAACGCGGCGTGCAGTTGGTGGGCACGGCCCATGGGAATACGCTCGATAACCTCATGATCAACCCGACCCTCTCCGATCTGGTGGGTGGCATTCAGGCGGTGACGCTGGGTGATGAAGAGGCGCGCCGACGTGGGACGCAGAAGACGGTGCTGGAACGTAAAGCTCCGCCGACTTTCGATATTCTGATCGAAATCGAAAGCTGGGATAGCGTTACCGTGTATGATGATGTGGCCGCAGCGGTGGACGCGATTCTGCGCGGTGAGGACCCGCCTGCCGAACTGCGCTCGCGGGATGCTGATGGGGTGGTGCATGTCGAGACGGTGCAGCGCGAGTTGATCAATGCGCCCGCGCTGGGGCGGCGCATTCTCCCGACACGCGGGGGCGGTGAGCGGGGCGCGAGTAGCGGGAGTGGCAGCGAGCGCTTTGCTGGCCCGCGCCGCGAGCGCGGGGCGGCGGCGAGTAGCGCCAATGGCCCCACCCAGCGCATCTTCCCTTTTGGCGTCAGCCGCAACCGCCTGGAGACAGCGATTGAGCGTCTGCGTGTCCCGGCGGTGATTGTGCGCGACATGAAGGACGCTACGCTGGTGATGACGCTCAAGAACTACTACCGCCAGAGCGCCCAGCGGCTCAAGCAGGCCGAAGAACATGGCGTGCCGGTCTATGTGCTGCGCAACAACACCATCACCCAGATGGAGCGTCAGTTGGCCCAGGTCTTCAACCTGCGTTTGGCCGAAGAAGATGAGCGCGGCGAGGGAGAGAATCGGCGTAGTAATGGCTCCGAAGTGATCGAAGATGCCATGGTCGAGTTGGAGAACGCGATCAATCAGGTGATGAGCGGTGAACGCAACGCGGTTGAACTGGCCCCGCGTAGTAGCTACATCCGCCGTCTCCAGCATCAGATGGCCGACCGCTACAACCTGCGTTCGGAGAGTCGCGGCGATGACCCCAATCGGCGGGTCAAGATCTACCGATAACGAGAACACCATGAGTCTCTTCATCACATTCGAGGGTTCCGAGGGCAGTGGGAAGAGTACCCAGGCGCGCTTGCTCTACGAGCGGCTGCAAGCCGTGGGCTACCCGGTCATCCTCACACGCGAGCCGGGGGGAACCCGCATCAGCGAGTTGATCCGGCGTATCGTGATGGATCTGCGCCACACCGAGATGGCTCCCACCACCGAAACGCTGCTCTTTTCCGCTGCCCGTGCCCAGTTGGTCAGCGAATTGATTCGCCCCTACCTCGGTACGGGCGGGATTGTGCTGTGTGACCGCTATGCCGACTCGACCTTTGCCTACCAGGGCTACGGCTTGGGGCGCGATCTGGAAGAGTTGCAGGCGATTACGACCGTGGCGACGGGTGGCTTGCAACCCGATCTGACCTTCTACCTCGATCTGCCGGTGGAGGAGGGGTTGCGGCGCAAGCATCTGGCCAAAGAACGCGCCGAACAGAACGCTCCTGGTACTACCCTGAGTACCCCGGTGGAGTGGAACCGCCTCGATGCCCGCGATCTGGCCTACCACCAGCGGGTGGCGGCGGGCTTTGCCGATCTGATTCGTAAAGAGCCGCAACGCTGGCGTATCATTCCAGCCGAGCAACCCATCCCCATTTTGGCCGAACAGATTGCCCAGGAAGTCGCCCCGCTACTCAAACGTGTAGCGCGTCTGGGAGAAGCGTTATGAAGTTGATCCTCGCGGTTGTCCAACATCAGGATGCGAGTAGCTTGGTGGATGCACTCACCGAACAGGGCTTTCGGGTGACGAAACTGAGTAGCCAGGGCGGCTTTTTGCGTGAGGGTAATGTCACCCTGCTGCTCAGTGTTGAGGATACGCAGGTGAATATGGTGATCAAGACGGTGCGTGAACACTGCTCAACCCGCACCCGCTATGTCTCCCCCATGCCGCCGATTGCTGAATCGGGCGAGTTCTATCCGCCCGCGCCCTTGGAAGTACAGGTAGGTGGCGCGACGGTCTTTGTCTTGAAGGCCGAGGCCACCCGCTTGTAGCGTGGAGATGTATGGAAGCTATTCAGAATATACTCGCAAATCTCATACCGCTCTTGATGCTGCTAGGGGTTCTGCTCGGAGCCTACCTGATTCTGCTCTGGGCGGCTTCGGTGCTGTGGACTTACCGCGACATTCGGCAGCGTAGCGAGGATGTGTCGGTGCAGGTCTTAGCGGTGGGGATCGTCTTGTTGCTGCCCTTTGCAGGGATTCCGCTGCATCTCATCCTGCGCCCGCCCCAAACGCTGGCCGAGAAGTATGAGCGCTCGTTGGAAGAAGAGTACCTGCGCAACGACATCGAAGACAAATTTGTCTGCCCGGAGTGTCAGCGCCCAATAGAACCCGACTTCATCCTCTGCCCGCACTGCACCACCGCGCTGCGCCGCCGCTGCGAGGTCTGTTCGCGGGTGGTTGATCTGACGTGGACCACCTGCCCCTACTGTGGCGATACGGGCACCCCGGCGGCGCGCCAAGCCACCACGGCGGTGGGCGCGGTCTATCCGGCGCGGCGCGGGGAGTAGGCAAGCAGAAGCGAGGCGCACATGATCTATGATCGCTACGCGGCACTCTATGATTCGAGTGGCCAGGTGCGCTTTGCCCTTCTCGTCACCACCTACCTTGCTGAGATCCTCGCCCACCACCCGGTCGCTGGGCGGCGCATGCTTGATCTGGCCTGCGGCACTGGCACCTTGGCGATAGAGATGGCCGATCAGGGCTGGGATGTGATCGGTCTGGATCGTTCAGCGGCGATGATCCGCCAAGCCCAAGCCAAAGTGGCCGGAGCAGAATTGCGCGGCAGCCTCGGCTTTGTGGTTGAGGATATGCGCTACGCCACCCACAGCCTGCCGAGTGGCAGTTTCGATCTGGTGACGTGTACCTATGATAGCCTCAACTACCTGACCAGCGAGAGCGATCTGCTCGATTGCTTCCGTGCGGTGGCCGATGCACTGCTGCCGGGCGGTCTCTTTGTGGGCGACATGAACACGCGCCACTTCTTGGAGTTTGAGTGGGGCGCGTGTGCGGTGCGTGAGCAGGTGGGCTTCGTGCAGGTGGAACAGAGCTACTTTGATCGTTGGAACGCCACCTCTACCATGGTGTTGACCGGCTTTGTGGGTGATGACACCCACGGCTATGAGCGCTTCGATGAGGTACATGTGGAGCGCGCCTACCCCCCCGAACTGGTTGACGATCTGCTGATGCGGGCCGGATTGCAGATCGAAGCGCGGTATGATAGCTTTACCTTGAGTCCACCCCATCCCCGCAGCCAACGCATCTTTTGGGTTGCACGGCGCAGGCCAGAGTGATCGGAGAAGATTGTCATGAAACGGATTGTGGTCATCACCACCGGCGGTGCCATCGGTGCCCGACGCGGCCCGGTTGTCGGTGGAGCAACTCCGACCCTCAAGGGCGAAGATTTCCTCGCCATGCTGCCGCGCCAAGGGATTGACCTCGTCTTTGAGGAGTTTGCCAACCTGCCCGCCAGCCACTTCACCCCAGTGCATGCCCTCGATCTCTCCCACCGCATCGAACTTCTGCTTGCCAATCCAGAGTTTGATGGCGCGGTGGTGATTCATGGCCCGGACACGCTGGAGGAGACGGCCTATCTGCTCGATCTGACGCTCAATCTGAACAAGCCGGTGGTGCTGACCGGCGCGATGCGCAGTTCGGCCAACCCTAGCTATGACGGGGTGATCAATCTGGCCAATGCGATTCGCCTCGCTGCCGCCCCCGAAGCCCAGGATCTGGGCGTGCTGGCCATCTTAGGCGAAGCCTTTCATGCCGCTACTACCGTCCAGCAGGTGCATAGCCAAACCCTAACCGGTTTTGAATCCCCGGCCAGCGGGCCGCTGGGCTGGATCGAGGGTGAACGGGTGGTGCTGCGCCAGCGTCCCTTCTTGCGCCAGCACATCGCCTGCCAGCGCATCGAAGAGATGGTGGATCTGATCCGTGTCACCCAGGGGGCCGACGTGCGCCAACTGCGCCACAGCATTGAAGATGGTGTGGCCGGCATCGTGATCGAAGCCCTCGGCGGGGGGCGGCTGCCGCCCTGGTGGTTGCCGCTGATCACCGAGGCGCTCCACCAGCGCACCATGATTGTGCTGACCAGCCGCTGTGCTGCTGGTGGGTTGGGGGATGAGTTTGGCTATGTGGGAGCCTTCCACGATCTGCGTCGCTTAGGGGTGCTCTTTGCACACCACCTGAGTGGCCCTAAAGCCCGGATCAAGCTGATGGTGGCGTTGGGGGCAGCCCGTACAACAAGTGAACTGCGAAGCTGGTTTGTGGGATAAGGAGAGCATCTGTGAGCGTGTTACCCGAATTGTCCGAGAAGGCGACCTATGTTGAGCGCATGTTTGCGCGCATCGCACCCGGTTATGACCGGGTGAACCGTGTGATGACCTTTGGCATGGATCAGGGCTGGCGGCGCAAGATGGTGGCGATGACCGCCCCGCCGGTCGGTGGTAACGCGCTTGATGTTGGCACCGGCACCGGCGACTTTCTGCCCGAACTGGCCGACTGGGTGCGTGATGGCCTGGCGGTGGGGGTAGATTTCACCGTGGCAATGATGGCCGCCGGACAGCCCAAAATTGATCATCTTGCGCCCCAGGGGCGGGCCGGGTTTGTGGGTGGTGATGCGCTCTGCCTACCCTTCCCCGACAATAGCTTTGATGCGATCACCACCGGCTTTATGTTGCGCAACGTCACCGACATTCGGGCTGCCCTGGCCGAGATGTACCGCGTGGCGCGCCCCGGCGCGGTGATGGCCTGCCTCGAAGTGGCGCGCCCCAAAAACCCGCTCTTCCGCTGGGGGCATCGCATCTACTTTGAAGGTGTGGTACCCTGGATAGGACAACTCCTCGGTGGTGATCGAAGCGCCTACACCTACCTGCCCCAATCCGCCCGCAACTTCCCACCACCTGTGCAACTCGCCGCCATGATGCGTGAGGTGGGTTGGCAGCATGTCAACTATGAACTCGTAGGGTTAGGAGCCGCCGCGATTCATACGGGAGCAAAACTATGAGCCAAGAATCGGGTGGGCAGCGCCCACGCGAGAATATCATGCAGCAGCGGCTGCGCAAGGCGCGGGGCGAAGAGGTTGACGAGCAGTATGCGTATGATCACCGCGATGTGGAGGATGATGTGCCGCGTACCTTCAGTGCGCCACCCCCGGCGCGACGGCGCTCCGGCGGCGGTGGCTGTTTAGCCCCGTTCCTGTATGTGATTATCGGGATGTTAGCGACGCTGCTCGTGCTGACCCTGATCTTCAATCAGGTGGGTGGGATTGCACGCCTCTTCCCCAGCATGCCCAACTTTAGCACCATCATCATCACACCCACCCCGGTTATCCAGAGTGGCGCTGCGGTGGTGCGCCGCATCCAGCAACTGAGTCGCCTGGAGACGGCGGCCTACACCGTTGAGCAGGTGATTGATGTGCGCCAGGAGAGCAACATCCCCTGGATTGGGAATTGGGTTGCCAGCGATGCGCTATTACTGATTGCGCACGGTAAAGTTGTGGCCGGGATTGATCTGAGCCAACTCAGCGAGAGTGCGGTGACGATCTCGCCCGATGGGCGCACGATTACGCTCCAACTGCCCCCGGCACAAATCCTGAGTGCCACGCTTGATAATAGCAAGACACGGGTTTATAGCCGGGAGCGCGGCTGGTTGGCCCCTGAGAATAACAATCTGGAGACCTTAGCGCGCCAGGAGGCCGAACAACGCATCCTCCAAGCTGCGTGTGAAGATGGTGTGTTGATCCGGGCTACCGAGGCAGCCGAAGTTGCATTGCAGAAGTTCTTGGGGCTGCTTGACTATGATCAGGTCATGATTATCCCCAGCACCCCTGGGGCGTGTGTTGCTCCAGAAACCGCTCCTGGGGGCACGCCAACCCCCTGAGGCCGTGTAGGTAAAAAAATTGTTATCCTACAATGACAACCGGCGCGAACATTGCATGTACAATAGGGCAACACTCTCGAAACACATGCGATCAACGATGTGGCCTATGGAGGCCCAGGGGCAAGCGCTATGGCCCTTGCATACACGATCTTAGTTGCCAGTCTCGGCAGTCGGATTGAGGAGTTCCTTGTTCCGATTCTGATCGATCAGGGCTATGCTGTCGAGACAAGCATTGGCCCAACGGCCACCCTGGAGTCCGTTGGGCCACAGATTGATCTGCTACTGGTTGATCTGCCCTCCGAGCATGAACTGCCCGCTTTCCACGACCTACGTGAACAGACCAGCACCTCTATTATTGTGCTTGGCCCTCCACGGAATGATCCGCTGCTCGTTGCTGCCCTCGAACTGGGTGCCGATGACTATGTGCAACGCCCCTTCCGCACCGATGAACTCATGGCGCGGGTGCGCGCCCAACTGCGGCGGCTCCAGTGGGATCGCTTCTCCTGATTAGTCGCGGCGCTTCACCCCAGTGACCACATTCATCAAGTAGCTGACGAGTACCACATCTCCGGGTTTCGCCCCTGCATAGATACCCTCTTGGGCGACGCGTGCTTGGCGGATCTGCCATTCCTCACCCGTATGGGTATAGCTCAGATCGTAGAAGATCGTGCCATGAATATCAATCCGCTGAATACTCTGGAGTGTCGCCTCGCGGCTGCCGGACATAATCATGCAGTAGCTCCTTTAGATACACGTACCCGTTCGTTTACAAACTGGCGCACAAAGCGTACCACCTGAAGCGGGCGCTCACGCTGGGGCAGGTGGCCGCAGCCGGGTAGGGTGAGTAGGCTGGGTGCAGGTAGATGATCGCGGAAGAACTCGAACGATCCGGGTGGCAGAAACTGATCGGTCATGCCCCAGATCAAGCCCACTGGGACTTGGAGATGCTGCAACTCGGCGGGACGAAAGAAATCATCCTCACTGGCAGCCGCCACAAACTGGGTCACAGGATCGCGTAGGAAGAGCGTCTGGAAGCCGCGCTGCCCCAGATAGAGCGCCATAATTAGTGGTGGGCTACCGAACATCTGGTGGAAGATGGTGCGTACCGTGCGCAGATCGGGAACCGCCACCGTGTCCATAAAGGGTTGCCACGAAGGACGGCCATTGAGCATCGCGCCGCCCGGATCGAGCATGATAACGCCCGTGGTGAGATCGGGGATGGCGAGGGCCAGACGGGTGCTGATCCAGCCGCCCAGTGAGTTGCCAACCAGCAGCGCCGGATGGCCGATCACCTCACGGATCATGGCCTGCACCACCGCAACATGCTCACTGAGCGCGGCATAGCGCCGCCCCTTGGGGTAGCCACTCAACCCAAAACCGGGCAGATCAATCGCATACACCGGGCCGATCTTGGCTAACCCGTGCATCGTGAGTGCCCAGGTGAGAGCATTGTCGGCAATGCCGTGGATGAGCAGGATCGGCATGTGCGCATCGCTACCGGGTGCGCCGGGATGGTGGTAGTAGTGGATGGGGATGCCATGCAGCGTGCAATCATGCTCGCTGACGCCGAGGCGTAACAGGCTGGTACGGGTGACACCCAGAACCGTGGGTAGGAGCGAGTGCGAGAGCGGTTCAAAGAGATGCGGTTTCATAGTGGTGATGCTTTACATAAGTCGTCCAACGCCTTCAGATGGGCGACAGACAAGGATCTGAGGAACGCGCCCGGTTTGGGTCTGGTAACCAGCGGCAACCTGCTGGGTAAACGCTTCCACTGCCGAGAGCGTGACGAGGTTGACCGTGCTGCCACCAAAACCGCCGCCGGTGAGCCGTGCGCCATAACATCCCGGCACGCTACGCGCCAGATCGCACAGCAGGTCAATCTCCGGCGTACTGATGGCATAGTCGTCGCGCATACTCTGGTGGGACTGGTTCATCAACTGGCCAAACGCCACCAGATCGGCCGCTTCAAGCGCGGCAGCGGCATCCAGCGTGCGCTGGTTCTCCGTCACCACATGGCGCACACGTATATAAACGTCGGGGGGCAACAGATCGCCATGAACTTCCAGATCTGACACCCGTAGGTCACGCAGTGCTGTGAGGCGCGGGAGGCGCGTCTTGAGTAACCGAACAGCCGTGTGGCATGCGGCGCGGCGTTCATTATAGGCCGAGGTGGCCAGATCATGATGCACGCCACTATCACAAATGATCACACGCACATCGGGAGGGATGGGGATCGGGCGGTAGCTCAGATCGCGGCAATCTATCAGTAGCGCATGATGCTTGCGTCCGAGTGCCGCCACAAACTGATCCATGATGCCACACTGCACTCCGACAAAGCTATTTTCGGCCCCTTGGGCCAGCAGCGCCAACTCCTCACCGAGCAGGTTACTATTGTTGAGCACCTGCACCGCATAGCCGACTGCCACTTCTAGTGCCGCCGAGGAAGAGAGGCCACTGCCAATCGGTACATCACTCGTGATCAGCAGATCGGCCCCGGTAAGCGGCAGATCGCGGGCGAGCAACCCCTTGATCACCCCGCGCACATAATTGGGCCAGGCAGCATCCGGGTGGCGCTCGATGCGCTGTAGATGAAATTCATCTTCCTGGGCAAACTGGGCGCTATAGACACGAAAGGTCTGATCGGGGCGACTACGCGCAGCCACAAAGGTGGCGCGGTCAATCGCCATGGGCAAGACAAAGCCCTCGTTATAGTCGGTATGTTCGCCGATCAGATTGACGCGGCCCGGTGCGCGCACGAGGATGCGCGGGCGTAGCGCAAAGTGGGCACTGAAATCACTACAGATGGCGTGGGGATCTGGCATGATTTTCTACCTGACATGCTCTTCATTCGCCCTGCTGCGCTGTAGTCTACCACCACACTCCGCTGGTGTACAATAGCGCCTATGCACAGAGCATCATCCAGTTCATTCAATCGGTTCGACCTTCTCGTGGGGATTGGCTACCTCGTGATCAGCTTGGTAATCATGTTCCCGATCCTGCCCGTCTTTGCCAGTGCCATACCGGGTGGCCCGATTGCCCAAGTGGATGGTTGGCAGAATGTGTGGAACCTCTGGTGGGTGCAACAGGCGCTTAGTAGTGGCCAGAATCCTTTTGTCAGTGATCGTATCTTCTACCCGCAAGGGGCTGATCTGGCCTTGCAGACGCTCGGTATCAGTAACGGGTTGCTCGCCCTGCCGGTTACGGCGCTCTGGGGGCCAACGGCGGGCTACAACGCAGCCCTCCTGTTGGCCCTCGCACTCACCGGGTTGGCGGGCTACGCGCTGGCCCGCGAGGTTGGGGTGGGGCGCGGCGCGGCCTTTCTGGCTGGGCTGATCTCTACCTGTTCGCCCTTCCACCTCACCCGTATCTATGACGGCCAACTCGAACTGATGACGTTGCAGTGGCCAACGCTCTACGTCCTCTTTTTGCTGCGCAGCCTTCAGCAACACCAGCGCCGCGATGCCCTGCTGGCGGGTCTCTTCCTGGCCCTCACTGGCTATACCAGTCTCTACTACCTCGTCTTTATGGCCATCTTCAGCTTGGTGGCTCTGGTTCTGTGGCGCTGCCCGCTACGCCAAAGCCTCGCCAACCTGATGCTGCTAGGGCTTACTGCCTTCTTGCTGTTGCTGCCCATGCTGCTCCCGGCGCTTGCCACGGCTGAAAATGGAAGTGTCGTAACCATCTCGCGCACCGAGGTGATCAATCGCTCCTCCAATCTACTCGATCTTGGCCTGCCCAGTTACTTACATCCGCTATGGGGTGAGGCTCTCTTTCTAGCGGTGAGCCATACATGGCACAGCTATAGCGGTGACTGGAACGCCGCCTTGGGCTACACGGTGCTAGGGTTGGCTCTGCTTGGCAGCCACAAGCGCTGGCACATGCTCTGGCGCTGGTGGGGTGTGGCGGGGGTGGCGCTGCTCTTCGCACTGGGGCCACAACTCCAGATCGGGGCATGGAATACCGGGCTACCCTTGCCATTTGCGATCTTCGATCTGCTGCCGGGGCTAAGCTTGGGGCGGCGTCCGGCCCTCTTTGTGGCCCTGATCACCATAGCGCTGCTCCCACCCCTCGCGTATGGGCTGGAGCATCTTTGGGCTATGCGTCGCCCCTGGCTGATCGCAGCGGTGCTGGTGGGGGTTGGGTTTGAATATATGCCCCGCCCCTGGCCACTCCTCTCGGCCAGTGTCCATCCGATCTACCAGCAACTGGCTGGGCAGCCGGGGGCTATTCTGGAGATTCCGCCCCCGCGCTATAAGTATAGCTTGCCCCAACTAGCTCAGACGGTGCATGGGCGTCCGATCCTCGGTGGCTACTTGGCGCGTACTCCCGCCTACCCATGGCCGAATGAGGCACCTGTACTCAATCTGCTCTGGAAGATGCGCCTACCCGCTGGCCCGTCCCTTATTGATGGCATGACTGATCCTTTGGTGCCGCTCAATGCCTACGGTATCGGTGATCTGGTTGTTCACTGGGATCAACTCAACCCCGGCCAGAGTGAGACGGTGCGGATGCTGTTGGAGACCGCGCTTCCTGGCGTGGCACCAACCTACCAAGACGCGCAGGTGAGTGTATATACTATTCCCCAGCGCAACCCACAGGTGTTTGCGGGCCTCGTGGGGGAGGGATGGTACCCAGTGGAGCAGGATGCTACCTGGCGTTGGCGTTGGATGGATTCACAGGGCCAGATGACGATTGTGAACCCCAACCCCACCGCTACAGCCGTGCGCATCAGCCTGCGTGCCTATGGCTACCAGGGGCCGCGTGAGGTGCGTCTCGTTTTTGATGATGCGATCATTAAGGTGTGGCAGGTAGCGGGTTGGCCAACGCCAATTGAGTTGAATCTCTGGCTTACACCCGGTGAGCATCGGTTACGTTTGGAGGCACCAACCATTCCAGAGGTGGGAACCAGGATTCCACGCGCTTTGAGCATTGCCCTGCTTGAAGCCCGCCTTGATGTTGATAAGTGACCCTACCGACTCTGCAAAAAGGCCACCAGATCCTCTACTTCGGCCTCGGTCAGCAAGAGGGGGCTGATACCTCGGCTCACCCCGACCACACCCGTGTTGCCTCCGCGTTGGTAAAAGCGCACCACATCGGTCAGCGTGGTGGCGGAACCATCGTGGAAGTAGGGGCCAGTTTGGGCCAACGCAACCAAGGCCGGAACCCGCGCCGCACGCGGGTTGGCGCTGACGCCGGTATACAGGTGCGCCTCGCTGCTCAACGTTGGCCCGTGGTGGCAACTGGCACAGCCAAGCTCCGCAAAGAGCACCTGGCCACGTTGGGCTGCCGGGCTGAGTTGCGTGGTGGCTGGTGTGGCCAAACTGCGGATAGCCGCCGCAAGTGCCTGTGCTGTCGCTTCCCAAGTGATCGTCGGGGCGTCGGGAAATGCAGCGGCGTATACCCGTTGCATTGCCGGGTCACTGCGCAGCCGTTCCAAGGGCAACTCGCTGATTGGCCCCATCTCACGCGGATTATCGAGCGGGCGCAGCACGAAGGCTTCGAGACTGCGCACATCGGGCGTGAACCAGCCATAGCTGCTGCGGCCTGCCAGCGCGTAGAGCGTGGGGGTATTGATCCCATCCTCGGTAGCAACCGAGCGCCCATCGGTGTAGCCGCGTTCCGGTTGGTGGCAATCGAGGCAGGCCAGATCGCCGCGCAGCGCCAGGCGGCGCTCCGCGAGCAGTTGCCAGCCCAGCGCCACCCGCGCTGCCAACGGGTTGGCGGCGCTACTCCCGGCGAGGCTCAGGCAACACGCGAGGAGCAGCGTGAGGTGCCAGGGATGTATGGGGAGGTGTAGCATAGATTGTTGTACGGATGTAGGGCGCTCGAATGATCCTAGCGCCATCCCTCTGCGTACCTCTGTGTCCTCTGCGGTTAATCAGGTATACCGCAGAGGACAAACATCGCAACGCATCCCTACGGTCACAGCCAATGATATACTATACAGAGTGTCCTGTCTCGCGTAAGGAGCCTTCCTATGTTACTCGATGTCTCATTCGCCGTAGATTCCAACCCCCTACCGGTCGCCGCCGAGGTTGCGCGAGCCGCCGAAGAGGTTGGCTTCGCCGCACTCTGGACGCCTGAGACTGGCCACAATGGCTTTTTACCCTTGACTCTCGCCGCTGAACATACCTCGCGCATCAGCATTGGTACGGCGGTCGCGATTGCCTTCCCGCGCAGCCCGATGGTCACCGCCCAGATCGCCTGGGATCTCGCCGCTTTTTCGGGTGGGCGCTTCATCCTCGGCCTAGGTACGCAGGTGAAGGCGCATATCGAGCGCCGCTTCAGTACCCCGTGGGACGCGCCGGTGGGGCGGCTGCACGACTACATCCTGGCACTACGGGCGATCTGGCAGAGTTGGCAGACTGGCGAGCGGCTCAACTATCGCGGGCGTTTCTACCAGCATACGCTGATGACGCCCTTCTTCAGCCCTGGCCCGATTGAGCATCCCAATGTCCCGATCTACATCGCCGGGGTAAATAGTGGCCTGGCTCAGTTGGCAGGCGAGCTGTGCGATGGCTTCCACGCCCATCCGCTCAACAGCGCCAAGTACACCGCCGAGGTCATTCGCCCCCAGATCGCCATCGGGGCAGCCAAAGCCGAACGTGATCCCAGCGCCTGCGCGATTGCCGGGAGCGCCTTTGTCATCACCGGCCACGACGCCGAGACCCGCGAGCGCGTGCGTGGTTTTGTGCGCCAGCAGATCTCCTTCTACGGTTCGACTCCCTCGTACCGGGCGGTGCTGGAGTGCCACGGCTGGGGTGATATTGGCGAACAGCTCTCGCAACTAGCCGCCCAGCAGCGTTGGGCCGAGATGCCCGCGCTCGTCACGCCGGAGATGGAGGCTACCTTTGCTATCGAGGCCGAACCCGATGAAGTCGGCGCTGCACTGCGTGAGCGCTACGCGGGCCTGCTTGATCGCATCGGCCTCTACATCCCCTTCATCCCCGGCCAGATGGATGATTTCTGGCGCAAGTTAGCCGCTGATTTAGCCTAGCGCTTGTAGCGCTGTGTCCCAGACTCGCTTTTTTCTCTCACTGTTGGCGGCGAAGCCGCCAACAGTGAGAGAAAAAAGTTCTTCGGGGGAGGCAAAGCCTCCCCGAACCCCCGCCTTTGCCTACTCACAACTCGGATCGATCAGATCATTCCCCGAACCACCTAAACAAACATCACTCCCCTCACCACCGATCAGTGTATCATCGCCGGCCCCGCCCACCAGACAATCATCGCCACCCCCACCATCAATCACATCGGCCCCGGTGCCGCCCAGGATGAGATCATTCCCGCTGGTGCCGGTGATGGTGCCGCTTCCAGAGATCATCGAACTGAGGCCCATCCCGCGACATGCTTCAGGAGCCAGATCCTCAACCCCTACCGATTGGCTCTGAGCATCAAGGTTCGTGGCGGGAATCGTGTTATTCGCCGCTGAGGCAAAGTAGATCTGGCTGATCACCAAGCCAAGCAGGATGATCAGGCCAAGTGGAATGAGATGTGACGGCTTCATTCGATTCAGCCTTTCAGGGTACGCCGTTGCCATGCCACGAGGCGCGCATCCTTCCACGCCTGGGCAAACTCGGCGGAGCGCTCGCGTTCACGGTAGACGGTGACAATATCAACCCCAATCGCTCGGCATGCATCCGCCGCCAAGCCACTCTCGCGCAGGGCGTGTAGGAAACGCTCTTGCCATACTGGCTCCTGTGGGGTCGGGTTCGCTTCTGCTGCTGGCGGCTCGCCCTTGGCTATGGGCGCGGGCGGCAGCGGCTCCCCATACACATAGATCACCTGCTCGTGCTGTATCAGGTAGCGCAGCTGCATCGCCGACGTATCGTGCATAATCAAGGCCCCCTGGCGCTCGGCCAGCTTAGCCAGATCCTCAAATGAGCCGATCTGCACCACCCGATTGCTCGTCACGGCGGGCAATCCGGCCACTTCGATTAACAGATGCCCGTAGCGCATCCTAATCCGTGCGGCTTCGTCTTGGCGGGCCGCATGCACCAAGGGCAGCGCCAGCATCCCCGCGAGGCCACCCGCCACTGCCGCCACGATCAACCCGATCTGCCGCGCTAGGGCCACATCAAGGGTGATCCCAAACAGTTTCAGAGTTGTCGCCTCGCTACGCGGGCGGCTCAACACGCCTGGTTGCTGCGGCGCGAGTGGGTTACTTCCATCCTCGTTGCTGATCAACTGGATCTGGAGCTGATCAACATGGAAGCGCAATGCGGGGGCAAAGGTCTCTTCGAGCGCCATCCCTCCCACTGCGCCCTCCAATTCAATACTGGGGATAAAGGCCAACAGATATTGCTGATTCTTCAAGCCGGTTTGGGCTTCAAATTGCGCAATCACCGCATTCAGGCGATCCAGTTCGATCTCGCTATGCATGTGCAGGCTGGTACCCTGGATGGGCTGATCTTCCACCAGAATGATCGTGCGTCGCCAGCCATTCTGGCCACTCAGCACCACCCGCATGCCGTAGCGTCCACCCACCATCACCGCCTGCTCACTAGTGAACTGGTACTCAAAATCCACGCTTAACCGTTGCGAAATTTGGCGGAAGATCGGATCACCCGAATAGGCCGCCGAAGCATCATACAGACCCGCAGGTGCATCGGCAGAGTAGCGGAAGATGGCCTGGTGCTGGTAATTCAGATTCTCAACCCCCGCCTTGCTGGTGGGGCGTGTAAAGGCAAAGCCAGCCAGTGCTAACCCGGCTAAGGCCAACAGCGCCAGGAGCGTCAGCACCCACTGGCGCAGGTCGCCACTGGGCGGGTTGCCGCGCTGGGCGCGCTTCTGTTGTTGTGCCTGTGTACGACGTACCATGATGACAGCCCCTCCTGTCATCAACAACGTGAGCAGCAGCGGCGATTGGCGTACCTGAACCAGCCACTTGCCGAGGTGCGGGATGTGAACCCATGCCCGACCGATCAGATCGGCATCTACGGGGCGGTAGGGGTCAATAAACTCATTATGATCGCCCTGGAAGATCCAGCGCTCACCCTCGCGCCCGATGATGCGGTGGATGACCGGGCCGATCTGGGGGTGGCGGTAGGTGACGATGTCGCCGATCTGGTAGCTGCTCGTGGCCCGAATGAGTACCAGATCGCCCCGATAGTAGACCGGCTCCATGCTATTCCCATTGACGATGATCATCGTCACCTTGCCTCCAAGTTGGAGCGGCGCAAACAGGAACCAGGTCAGCCCCAAGGCCATCATGATCAAGAGGATCTTCAGTTGCGGGGGGATAAGGGGAGTACGCATGGGCTTCTCTGCCTCGGCGATAGACACAGGCGTAGCGGGGATTGCTCCCCGCTACGCCTGTTCAGAGGAACCTACCTGCCGCTTACGGCTGGGCATTACTGGTGGCGACAATATGCAGGGTGTTGACCGCTGTCACACTCAGTGGAGAAGCTGTCAGATCAACTTCCCAGTTGTTGCCACTGACCACACTCGCATCGTACCAGGAACCACCATCAATCAGTTGTACCTTCACCGTGCCCGCAGCAGCATCAAGCGTAAAGGTCACTTTGTCCAACTTTGTCGGGTCGGTGTTCAAAATATAGGCCACATTCGTAACGACATAGCCACTCACCACGGTATCTTTGTCGCCTGCGCGGCTCTCAGGGATGGTGTTCTCGGCGGCGAAGCCGTAGGCCACAGAGCCCATAATCAGTGCGAGCGCGAATGCAAAGATCGTCCGGGGACGGAGGATGGATGTGATGGACATTGGATTGCCTCCTTAGGGGCTGGTACCGTGCCGCTCAGTGCGGCTGTGATGGTGCAAGTGTAGGTCTATGCCCCTATGTAGTACAATCGCCTAAGAGTACCTATGCATGTATGTCGTTTTTTAGTGGTATGAAAGTGGTGGGTTGGGACTGAAGTAATGAGGGAGAAACGCGCAAATACACGTTTAGATCTCTCTCTCTGATGAGGGGACGGAGGAGGAGAACTTATTTTCTCGTATGTTGGCGGCGAAGCCGCCAACATACGAGAAAATAAAGGAATACCCCCTCTCCCGCATGCGGGAGAGGGGAGGAGGGGGTGAGGGCCGGAATAGGAGGACAGCTATGCTGGTAACGCCGTGCCAACAATCCGCTCAAGTTGCGCCCCCGCCTCACCCAAACCCTCACCGGGGCGCACCGCTGCCAACAGAATATGGCCGGCTGCGCTGCGGGTGAGCAAGAGGCGCTGCCCTGGCCCGATATAGGCCGCCATCCCCGACGTATTCCCCAGTGCGACTCCGATCACCGCGAGGCTGGTGGCAACTAACGGGGCCGAAACTGGCATCCCCGACATAATCGAGGCCCCATCGGAACGAACCAGCGCTCCCCCAGAGAGCGCCGGACAATCGGCAAGGATCTGATCCAGACGCAAGTCGGCGGGAGCATGGGGCGGCGGTGCCAGATCTCCCTCGTCGCGGCGGCGCGCTGCTTCGAGCAAAAGCGTCTCGGCTTCGGCCTCCATCGTCATGGGGGCATCCTCGGCACCCCCAGAGACGGTGAACATGCCATCGGCCCACTGGGCCAGCCGATAGAGCGCTTCCTCATCGGTATGCTCGTTACAGCGGGCACCCACCACCAGACCTTCAATAATCCAGATCCGGGCGGTACCATTGCCACGGCTCGCCGTAATGGTCACCGTCCGCTGCTCCTGACAAAGCGTCTGGATCAGCGCGGCTGGGCTGATAAGTGCAAAGCTGCCTTGGAGAAACATCCTGCTCCCCTTCTACTGCTACATGGGTGTGGCACTCTGGATCTGGTTCCGGGTTACGTGTATACGTAGTAGCGTATGCAGGTGACACAAACCGCTGCGCAGATCCAGACCGATTGCGCTGCCCCTGCTCCCTGTTCCTTGCTGTGCCCCGCTACAGCCGTCGTGCCAGTTCAATCGTCTCGTGGGCGGCATTGATCCAAACTTCAGGGAAACGGGCTGGATCGGTCATCCAACTCATAAATGCTTCAAGCGCATGTGGCACCCCGTTGCGATCATCAGCCACTGCCGAGGCGATCAAACCACCACAGTTGGGCATCACCGTGCGCCACTCCTGGCCCACCCGGCCATAAAACGCATTGTCGAGCGCAACCAGATTGGCGTCACTCACGCTTGCCCGCCGCTCTTCCGCCAACACTCGCGCCGTCTCCGAGAGCTTCAAGTAGCGCTCCTGATTCTGCGGGCGTGTCTGGGTCAGATCCTCGGTCATGATGATCAAGTGGCACTCCATGAACCACTGTGGCATCCCGCGCCGTGCCATCAAGCGGGTCAGCCAGCGTACCTGCTGGTTAATGCTATCCTGCGATTCATCGAGCAACGAGGCGATCCAACAGCCATCACTCCACGAGAAGCGTCGCCCCTTCAGGCCATAACGCAACTCCATAAAGGGGAAGAGCTTATCAATCCGCCGATGTGAACGGAAGACCGCCTTTATCTCTTCCATATCGTTGGTGATCGGATGGTTGCCACCCAGAGGGTTAAGCAGCGTGACCAACTCGCTGATCGGATTGTCATTGATCGGGTAGATCTGCCCGATGATCTGCTCGATCCCATCAAGTGCCTCGTAGGCCGCTTCAAGGATCTGCTGGCGCACCTCAGGCGTAAATGGCATCGCATCCATCTGCGCGGCGAACTGTGGCCAGCGTGTCTGGCCCCAAGTATCAAAGCTCTTCAGGAAGCTCAACCCAGCCCCCTCGCGCAGTTGTACCGACCACCCTACCTTCGTCGCAAAGGCATCGCCCCCCATGTACCATGTCGCCAGGGCATAAGCCGTTCCGAGCAACGAGCGCGGCAACTGGAGCGAACGCATACGGATGTGTTCAGCCAGCACCTCGGCTGCCAGTTCAAGCGCCGGAATCTCCCGCGCATGCATCGCCACAAAGGACATGTCATGGCGGATCATCGCCTGCTTGCGCAGGTCTGCCCCCCACAGCGCCTGCACGACAGGATCACCCGACTGGGCAATCGCATATTCGAAGCTATCGTAGACAATCGTCAGACCACGCAGTAGAGCAGCGTAGCTCACCGGCTCAACCTTCTCTGTGGTAAAGAAGGCCAACTCACCGATGCGCACGTTCTGGTCGTAACTAGAGGCTTGAAGGCTCTCGATGATCGGGGTCGCCTGTTGCATGTGGCACCTCTCCCGGTATCTCTCTAGGGGCATGTCGCCCCAAGACGAAGCGTGTATGGCCTACCGTATAGATGCGTCGGGAAAGCCCATAAGATCTAGATCGTTCGCCGTACCTGGGCTATCACCGCGTTCATAGCTGCCTTGAGCGTGTCGAATACCCCCGTCCCACGGAGTGCTGAGGCCTCAAAGCATGGCCGATTCAGCACATCCAGTTGACGCCGCAGCTCGGCTGCGGACATCACATGCGGCATATCGCGTTTGTTGAGTTGGACAATGATCGGGAAGGTGTTAATATCGTGCCCAAGCTCAATCAGGTGTTGCTCCATGGTGAACCACGACTCCTGGTTCTCGGCCAAACGGCCCGCTTGTGAGTCCACCACAAAGACGATCCCATCGGTTCCTTGCAGGATCAGGCGGCGGCTGGCCGCATAATAGACCTGCCCCGGTACGGTGTAGAGCTTAAACTTGGGTTTGAGGTTATTCACCTTGCCCATCTCAAGCTGAAGAAAATCGAATAGCAGTGTGCGCTCCTGCTGCGTCTTGAGCGAGATCAAGCGCCCGCGCAAATTGGCCGGAGTACGCGCATGGATATACTGGAGATTGGTGGTCTTCCCACTCAATGCGGCTCCGTAGTAGACGATCTTCAGATTGAGTTCACCAACAGCCCAGTTGATAAACATGGCAGCCTCGCAGTCTTACCAGATGTTATCGAGCTGCGCGGCGAACGAGCGCTCGAAATCTTCGGAGATCGCGTCGGGAGGTGGTACCATAGCCGCACTCCCCACAATCGCCAGAATGCGATCACTGGCTCGCTTGATCGCCAAGCGTGACCAGCCTAGCGGTACGTCCCGCGAGGTTGAGACAAGCAAGATGAGCGCCTCACCAACCCGCGAGATCAGAATTGTCTGGTCTTCATGTTCCTGTACGATCAGGTTGCAGGCCCGCTTGCCACCCAGCAAGCGCCCTACTTCTAGGGTTGCCATCATATCACCGGCGGCTAGTGCGGCAACACTGCCCACATCGGTCTCATTCTCGGCATCCCAACTCACAATATCCAGACCACTCAGATCGCCCAGGAAGGCGAAGCGCACATCAGCCTGCTGCCCAAATTGCGCCAAGAGCTGCCGTAGCTCCTGAAGTTGTGCGGCGGAGAGAACAAGCTGCGAACGTGCCATTACGTCCTCCTAGAGAGACTCTCGTTAGGACTTACGTGTGTCAACGAGATCACTACCGAAAATGCGATCAAACTCATTGTTGAGCGATTCGGTCAATTCAGCCGCGATAACTTCGCCGACATTGCCCTCAACAATACGCATGTGGCTGAGTTGATCTGCACTGCGCTTCAATTGTAACCAAACATACCCCAGCTTTGGGCTGACAAACTCTTTGTCAAAGATGAGTGCCAGCAGGCGATAATTCCCGGCGTTGGTGGCATAGAGATCAAACTGCTCACCCTCAAGCACACTCAGATGGCGGGTATTAGGATCATGCAACGCCCGGCCAAGTTCAAACGAATTGCCGAAACTGCCCGCGATCAATGACGATATGGCGTCTAACTCCAACTTCGACGGATCACCACGCTGCGTGATCAGGTTGCCGATATAGTCGGTATATAGTACCAACTGGGCTTTGGTTTGCCAGCGTAAGACATCCAACAAGACCTGTACGTCACTCACCGTGGCCGCCGGTCGTCCATGATGTTCGGGGTCATCAATCAGGGTTAACCCCAGCGCCTTGCTGACCGCAAACACAAACGCATCGGGACTCTCTGGAACAACCGCCAGGGTATAGCCGCGCCAGCGTACATCCTGGAGCAACTGTTCCGGCGTCTCTGGCGGATGCAAAAAGAGTGCCCGCAGATGGGTACTGCGCGTGCGCAGCCGCGTCACCAGATTCAGTGACTCATCCGAAAGTGGAGCCACCAGTAAATGGAACTGCCGCCGCCCGGCATGAAACTGAGCCACAGGTGCCGTGCGCGCCACCGTCACGGTAATGGTAATTCCCTGTTGGTTGGCAATACGTAGCAGCGCCTCAGACCAGGCGCTGCTACGGGCAGTATCGGTTTCAAACATCAGAATGCTGTAGCGCATGGTTCTCAACCTTACGGCGCTCAGCCCGTGCCACTCTCGATAGCTGGTAGCTGGAAGGTGAAGGTACACCCCTGTTCGGGTGCGCCCTCGGCCCAGATGCTGCCATCGTGTTGCTCAATCACCGCCTTGGCGATTGTGAGCCCGAGGCCACGGCCTGAAACTCCCATATGTTCGGTAGTTGCGGCCCGGTAAAAGGGGTCAAAAATTTGGGCCAACTCTTCGGGCCGTAACCCCGGCCCGTTGTCTTTTATTTGAACGACAACCATCTTGCCCTCTTGCTTTGCGGAAACGCGAATATGCGCACCTGAGGGGCTATATTTGATCGCATTGTCAATCAGTGCCGAGATTGCTCGCCCAAGACCCTCCTCCGAACCATATACTCTGGGCAGTTTGGGTTGAATATCGGTCTCAACATCTTGCCCACGCCGCCCGAACTCGGCATATTGTGTCCCTACCGCCGCCTCGATCAATAGGTCGAGCCGTAACATCACCCGATTGTCGTTGGCCTGGAGCCGGATCTGCCCAAGTGAGAGCAGATCATTCACTAGTAAGGTCAGTTCACTGTTCAACCGAACAACTTGGCCGATCAACCGTGATTGCTGTTCGTTCAATTCACCGGCTGCGGGAACACGGGTGATCAGTTCGCGCAGTTCTCGTAAGGGTACGCGGATGATATTTGAGAAGTTGGCCAGAAAGCTCTCGTTGCGTTCACTCTCCGGGACGATATTTGCCGGGGCTGGTGCTGCCGCTGCCGCCGCCGCCACTGTAGGCTCTGGTTGCGCCGCTTTGTGCTGCGAACGCAGGACAAAAGCCCACAACCCTTGCGAGAAGCCAATCACTGATGCGGTTGCCTGTTTGCCATTCGGAAGTTCGATCTCCTGTGCTTCGACCGCATCCTCCATCAGTGCCTCGGCCAAGAGTGGCGAGAGACATGCAGCGCCACTGGCAATCAGGGGCTGCCCTTTGGTATTGTGATCAATGCCTAACAGTTCCGCCATTGCCGGGGTATAGTCGGCCACTTGGCCGCGCCCATCCACCAGCATGATCGCATCATCCAGATGGGTCAGAAACGATCCGAGTTCACGGGCAATATGGCTACCATCCCGGTTACTTACCGAACGGTTCGCGGTTGCGGTTGCCAGTGTCCGTGTCATTCCGCTACTTGCCTCACTACTGCGGCTGCTGGCGCTACTGGCCGCCCCACCCATATTCAGCCCGATGAGGCTTGCCACACCACTCAACAATGCCTGCCCCGGCATGGGGATGGGGCGTGGGCTGGATACGAGTAACAAACCCCATGTGCGCTCGTTGCGCAGTAACGGTACCGCCGTAAGAACATTGTTTCCCATCCAACTGGTGATGCCTTGTAACCCACTGTGGGGTGGCGAGGTGGCTGTTCCCACCCGTCCACGATGGATGACATTGGCGATCATACCGGGAGTTTGGATCGTACATGCCGCCGGAACTGGCCCCCCTTCGCTGGCTAACGCCATCAACTGGCGCTGATCTGCATCCAGTTGGCCCAGCACCACCCGTTGGATGCCCATCTCCTGGAAGAGTTGGCGCACCTCTTGGATCGCCAGCAGTGCCTCAGCACCACTACGGTTGGCCATAGCGACTGCCAAATGCAGCCAACGGCTCTCATTCGGCATGAGCGCATGGCGCTCCGTATCGGTAAGATGCAACTCGCCGATCAAGGCCGCTGCCAGCCGTGCCACATAGGCTTGCTGTACCTCGGCCTCCGCCAGATCACTCATCGAATACTCGTGGTCACTGAGCTGCGAGAGCACCAGCGCCGCACGATCAACATACTCCGGGTCGGTCAGAATCTGGGTGCGGTAGCGCCCCGACTCAGGCCAGGTCAGCAGGGCACTAGCACCCTGCTGACCCGCGATGACCAAAAAGGGTGCGACCCCAAAACCTTCCGTCAGCACGATCACATCCGCTGGCGGACGGTTGCCAAACGACAATTTCCCGCCCATGAAGCAGCCCGCCCGCATGTCTGGCGGGCGGTTGCGCATGAGCATTACTGCAAGATCACGCACCTGATCCAATTCGAGCAGACAGCCTTTTGGCCCCAATCCCAGCAGCGCAGGCAGGGAGAAGTTTTCAGCGCTGGACATCAGTTACTCCATCGGCTGCGCTCAGGCGTTCTTGTTCATCTGCTCAGCAACGATACGCGCAATCTGGCGCACATCGCCCTGGAAGTAGAAACCATTCTGCACACGATTACGCAGGTCTTCCCGATCCCAGAAGGCTAGACCACCAAAGACGAAGAAGGGCCGTGGCGATGGCAGTTGGGCAATGATCTGGCTGGCCGCGATCAGACCATTGGCTGCCGCTACCGTGGCTGCCGAGAGCGCCAAGACCTGCGGGTTGAGTTGTGCCACCATCTCCTCGATGGTCGAGTTGGGCACATTCTGGCCCAGATAGATCACATGGAAGCCACCCCAACGCAGGAAGAGGCTGATCATGATCGCCCCGATCTCGTGCAACTCACCCTGGGCACAGGCCACAATTGCCGTCGGCCCGTTGATATGATCAGTTGACGAGTTGAAGAGGCTAAGCAACTTGCTCTGCACGAAGCGGCTACTGAAGTGCTCTGAGGCCACACTCACTTCGCCACGGTGCCAACCATTGCCAATCTCGATCTGTACCGGGGTGAGCAGTTCATTACAGATCTGCTCTGGTGAATAGACCGCACATGCCTCGCTCCAGACCTGCTCGGCTGCCTGCTGATCATACGCCACCAACGAACTGAAGAGGCGTTGACGCAGCACTGGCCAACTGCGCACACTCGGCCCTTCGGCGGGTGGTGCGGCTGGCGTACCCGGAGCACCTTGCCCTTGCGAGCGCATCCATGTCGGCAGACCAAAGGTTGAGGTCTGATTGTTCTGCGGCGACAAGATCGAGGGCCGTGGAGGCAACGCCGGCGCCGTCGGCATGATCGGCATAGGCGGAGCCGCCGGGCTGCCGGGGCTTGCCGGGCTGCTGGGGAAGACCCCTCCCGCCGGTTGGCTGGGGAAACTCGGCTGGCTGGGTGGCGTGTAGGCCGGAGCCGCCGGAGGAGCCATATAGGCCGGTGCCGCCGGAGCCGCTGGGGGTGGGGTGTAGGCCGGAGCTGCCGGGGGTGGGGTGTAGGCCGGAGCCGCCGGGGGCGGGGTGTAGGCCGGAGCCGCCGGGGGCGGGGTGTAGGCCGGAGCACCCACCGGCGCAATGGCGGCGGATGGATTGGCCTCGATTACCTGCTCAAGCATGGCCGCAATTCCCACCGTTGCGGTGGTCGTCAGCGACTTTTCTGGATCATAATCGGGCTGCCCCACCAACAACACGCCCCACGGTGACCCACTCACAAAGAGCGGAATCGCCGACATGGAGTTGGCATTGTTGAAGAGCGCCTGTTCCGGGTCGGTTGCTTGGAGCCGATTCAGCACCAGACTGCCTTGGGTAAAGGCATGGCCAGCGGCCCCTGTACTGATCGGCTGGCTGGGTGGTCGCTGCGCATTCCCCCACGCCACCGGCACAAGATTCGTCCCCTCGGCGCGGTAGAGCACCTCACCTAATGTGCCGCAGTAGCGTCGCAGCACCTTCATCGCCTCTGGCCCCATGGTGTCTAGGCCAAAGGAAGGTACCGAGAGCAGCGCGTGAATGTCGGCCATATCCACCAGACACCCCAGCAGCTCTAGCCGCTGCGCCTCCGGGTGGGTAACGAGGCTGTAGGCCAAGTGGCCCCAACGCGCCTGGTTGGCCATCGCGTCACGCTCGGCGGTGACGGTGGCTCCCTTACCGCTGGCGAGGCTCAGCAGCAGGCTGGCGCGGCTCACCACTCGCTCATCGGTCGTCAACACCCCATCAAACAGATAGCGGCGGGCTGCGCCATCGGCGCGATCCTGGCTCGCATGCGCAATCAGCGCCCCCCAGAAGCCGGGGCTGTCTACGACTAAGAACCACTCCTGGCTCATCGGCGCACCCGGCGGCACGGAGACAAACGTGACTCCAGGGATGTCCGGCGGTGCGACGTCCGCTTCGCCATAGACCGTCACACTCTGGCAATGCGGTGCTAACTGCGCGATCCGTCCCTGATGCATCCGAAAGAGCGAGAAGCGCAGGGTGCCCAGCATGACCTGTGCACTGCGGCCCTGCTCCTGTGCCATCAATTCCATCTGCCGACCGATCACGATCAGCGCGTCGGCTTGACGTCGCCAGTGCTGCTCGGCGGGAATGTGGCTTACCAGCTTGGCGAGTGAAGGACCTACGGCACTTCGCGGCGTGACGGCGTTTGTCGGTTGGGTCATTGCCATCTCCTCAGGCACTCACTACCTGCACGTAACGCATTATATGAGAAGCGGGGAATCGTACCATCCCTATTGGATGCCCCTGTTACCAGATCGATCATGGCGATACGCTCTGGGCTGGGTTCCCTCAGGCACGAACTGCGGCGGCACTGATCGGGGATGCGGTCGTTGGGTTCGCTGAGAACAGCGGACTCTTGGGAATGAGACAGCGGTCCCAGAGGGCATTATCGCTACTTTCTATTACACACGAAGATTGTGATTATAGGTGTTAGTGCTGCGCAAGACTTCCGTTAGGGTTGCGTTAGGGCCGGTTGTGTGCTATGTTGATCGGTACCATTTGTGGCACCGAGACGCGCCAATCTCGTTGCCGCCTATCAAGAGATTAGCGATGACGAGCCAGAATTTACCCGTGTCACAGCCGTTAGCCGAGCGCACATGGCATCCAACCTTGGGGTCGCTCTTCGATTGCTGGCAAAAATTTTTTCTTTCCCACCGTAATCCGGCAACCCTTGATCGTGATCTCTTAAACGTTGTCACCGAGGCGATTCAGGCCGATCATGCCATACTCATGCACTATGATTCTGAGCATTGCCTTCTGCGGGTGGTGGCAGAACTGGGTGCTTCTTCCTCTACGCCGATGCCAAAGACCATAGCGGTTGGTGAGGGGCTGGCTGGCTGGGTTGCTCAGTACCGGCGTTCTATCATACTTCCCAACACTCCTGATATTCCTGCGCCACTGGTGGCCGAAATTGCCCAACACGCGCTGCGTTCGGTGATCTGTGTACCCATGGAGGTCGGTGAGCAGTTGCATGGGGTGCTGTACCTCGCCCGTGCCGCTACCGCCCTGCATGATTTTACCCATGACGATCTCTGCTTCGTCTCGCTCCTAGCTGAACGTCAGGCGGCGGCCCTCCAGACGGCCCATCTCTCTGATGAACTGGCCAGTAGTGAGCGTTTTATTCACCGTGTCATCGAGAGTGTGCCGCTGTCACTGCTCGTCATTGATCAGAAACTCCAGATCGTTTCGGCTAACCGTCACTTTCTTACCACAACCCACCAGCATACGGAACAGATACTCGGACGTTCAATTAGCCACGTCTTTCCGCCAGTGATGCTGCGCTTCTTACAACTTGAACTGAAAATCCGTACTGTCTTTAGCAGCGGCGAAAGTTTTGATGGCGATAAAATGGTCTATCGCGCACCGGGTCTGAGTACATGTATCTATTATTACCGCCTTATTCCGATCAAGAGTGGTGATCAGGTTGATCATGTGCTTTTTCTCATGGAGGATATTACCGAGCGTGAAAAACTGGGTGCGGAGGTGCGCCGTGCCGAACGCTATCTGGTGAGTGTGATTGATTGGGCCAGCGATCTGGTCGTCTCTTTGACTCCGCAAGGTGAGGTGGTGACATGGAACCGTGCCGCCGAACGCGTCTCTGGGCTTACGATAGAGCAGGTGCGGGGACGCCCCTTTCTGACGTTGTGTAGCGTGGAACAACGCTTGGCCCTCGATGCCCAATTGCGACGCTTATTAGAGGGGGAAGAGAGTGTTGCTACCGAGGCCGCGCTGATGACCTCCAACCCACAACAATATGTGGACGTGGCTTGGAACTGCTCGGCAATGCGTGATGACACCGGCGCGATGGTGGCGATTGTTGCGGTGGGTCGGGATCTGACCGAGCGCCGCCGTCTTGAGGCCCAACTGGCCCAATCGGCCAAGATAGCCTCGTTGGGGGTGATGGCCGGTGGCATTGCCCACGAGATCCGTAATCCCCTCGCGATTATCGCTGCGAGTGCCCAGTTGCTCGAAGATCATCCTGATGATCCCGAACTGCGCCAACAGTGCGTCCAAAAGATCGTCACCTCGGCTCAACGCGCCTCGTTGATTATTGAACAATTACTCAAATTTTCGCACCCACCTCAAGAAAGATTCCGTCCACTCAATATCCACGCCACGCTTGAAGAGACGTTTAATCTGTTGAACCATCAAATGTTGGTCTCACAGGTCATCTTGAGACGTGACTTTTCACCGGATGTTCCACGTCTGTATGGCAATCCAGAGTTGCTCCAGCAGGTCTTTACCAACCTCATCCTGAATGCGTGTAACGCGATGCCCCAAGGTGGTCAACTGACAGTCACGACGCGCTTGAGCGGCGAACATGTGGAACTGCGCTTCACTGATACTGGCCATGGCATTACCAAGGAGCATGCGGCGAAGATCTTTGACCCCTTCTTTACTACCCGCACGGTTGGTAAGGGAACCGGCCTTGGTCTTTCGATCAGTTATAGCATCATTCAGCAGCACCAGGGCACACTTGAGGTTGTAAGCGAACCAGGCACGGGGGCCACCTTTGTCATTCGACTGCCGGTGAGCGATTAAGAGGGATTATGCACATTCTCATCATTGATGACGAACCAGATCTCTGTTGGGCGCTTGAGCGTATGTTGAAGGCGGATGGGGTCACTGTTACGGCAGTGGGCTTAGGTGCAGCCGCGCTTGATCTTGTGCGTCAGTATGATTTTGCCCTTGCGTTTATTGATGCGATTCTGCCGGATAGCCATGGCATGCAGGTTGCCCAACAGATCCATGCCCTTAGCCCCCACACCCGCTTGGTAATGATGTCGGGCTACTATTATGAAGAGGATCGCACACTCAGTCAGGTGCCGTTGGTTGGGTTCTTAGCCAAACCTTTTTTGCGTGCCGATGTTCAGGCGATGCTCCAGCATGCGTTCGCAGATGAGGCCCAGCAGCAGGAGGCATGGGTATGGCCTACATCCTGCTAGTTGATGATGAGGATGATCTGCTCTGGGTGGTTGGGCGATCCCTCTATGATGATGGGCATACGGTGCGTATGGCTCATGATGGCGAGGAGGCGCTGGATATGGCCCAGCGCCAGCGCCCCGATCTGATCATTCTTGATGTTGCCATGCCCAAAATGGATGGTTTTGAGCTGTGTCATACCCTGCATACACGCAGTAATCTGGCTGATGTGCCGGTGCTCTTTCTGACTGGGCGGAATACAATTGAAGATCGTTTGCGCGGTTTTGAAGAGGGTGCCGATGATTACCTGACCAAGCCCTTCGATCTGCGCGAACTGAAGGCGCGCATCAAAGCTCTGCTGCGCCGTAGCCCCAATAATCCCCACCTCAGTTCCCGCAGTGCGGTTCTCCGCGCCGGAAGTCTGACCCTCGATCTGCATACATGCCAAGCCGAGGTTGCCGGATCGCCGGTGCAACTGACGCCTGCTGAGTTCGATCTGTTGGGCTACCTCATGCGCCATCCCAATGAGGTCTGTTCGAGTGAACGCTTGTTGCGTGAGGTTTGGAATTATACCCCAGAGACCGCCGAGCCGGGCTTGGTGCGCTGGCATGTGATGAACCTGCGTGCTAAAATCGAACCCGATCCGCGCCGCCCGGTACATATCTGCACTGTTCCCCGCCACGGTTACATCCTCCGTACCGATCAGGCTGCCTAAACTCCGACACAACCAACAGGATTTTGGCGACTGTAGCGCCAAAATCCTGATCTGATTTTTTCTTTTCCTAACGCAACCCTAACAGAATGCTTGCACACTCCTAACAGCCAGAGGGCCTATTTTGCGGTCTAATAACCTTGGGTAGCGCGCCCCAGGGTTCTCGCTATACGTTTACGAGGAGGTTTGGTATGGCAGTCGAGAAGGTCAACGCATCTAGCAGCCTGGCCGAGGTTGTGGATCGCATCCTGGACAAAGGTATCGTTATTGACGCCTGGGCCCGTGTGTCCTTGGTGGGCATCGAGCTGCTCGCGATTGAGGCCCGTATCGTCATCGCCGGTGTAGATACGTATCTGAAGTATGCTGAGGCAGTTGGTCTGACGGCTTCGTCAGCAGCAACGGCATAGTGTACCGGGTAGTGTGCCAGCGGAGGTTGCGCGCTTACTTCCGCTGGCACCCTGCCATGTATTCCCGAACGGTTTTTGGATTATCTGCTATCTCGTCAAAGGAGACGTGCGGTGAGATCTTCTCGTTCCCGTTCCGCCGAAGTGCGCAAGGCTGCCGAGCAACAGCTCGAAGCCTACCGCTCATCCCGGCAGCAGGCTGCCGCTGAACAGCGGCAACTTCTCGAGCGTCAGGCCGCTGCGTTGCAGGCGACGGTGGCAGATACCCTCGCCGACGTTAGTGCCGATTTGGCTGCGCAGGCCCAGGCGCAGCGTGAGCAGCTTCAGGCTGGGCGTACCGCGCTACGTGATGATGTGACGACGATGCTGCGTACCAATACTGATACGCTCGCTGCGCAGTCGCAGGCCAAGCGTGAGGAACTACAGGCCAATATGGATGCACTGCGTGCTGATGTTGGTGCGATGCGCACCAATGTGGCTGCGTTGCGCCAGAGTAACAGTGCTGAGTTGGCGGCCCAAGCCCAAGCCCAGCGCGAACGTTTATTTGCCGATCTTACGGGGCTGCGCGATGGGGTGACGACGATGCGTCGGGCCAATAGCGACGAACTCGCCGCCATGGCACGGGCGCAGCGTGAGGCGCTCGATGCGCGTATGGCGGCGTTACGCCAGGATGTTGCGGCCCAGCGCCGTGCCAATAGCGACGAACTCGCTGCGCAGTCGCAGGCCAAACGCGCTGAACTGGAGGCGATGATGGGCGCACTACGTACCGACGTGCAGAGTATGTTGGAGACTCAACGCGCTACGTTGGCCGCGCAGTCGCAGGCCAAGCGGGAAGAACTTCAGGCGACGATGGCCGCTGTGCGTGCCGATGTGGCCGAGTTGCGCGATCAGGTCGCCACGATGCGCGAGGCAACGAGTAGCGAACTAGCGGCTCAGGCCCAGGCCCAGCGTGAGCATCTGGCCGCAGAGATGGCCGCGCTGCACGATGGGGTCTCGACCATGATCACCACCATCAGCAGCGAGCGCCGTGCCAGTGCGACTGCCGCCCAGGCCCAGCGTAGCACCGAGTTGCGGGCGCGGCGTCAGGATGTGACCAGCTATTTGGCGACTCTGCAAGCCCAGCGGGCCGAGATGGCGGCGGCCCAGGCGGCTGAGTTGTATCGCCAACGCCAGGAGCGCATTCGGGGCATGGCCGAAATTCTCTCCTACCCGCCGCTGCCGCAGCCGACCGCCCCTGCCCGTTCGTCCAGCCCACCTGCGCCGCAGCCCGAACCGACACCGGCAGAACCCGCTGCCTCGGAGCCTGATTCAGTCGCACCACCTGTGGTTGTGGTGGCACCGCCTGAACCCGTCGCTGCCTCGGAAGCGAGTGAGGAGGATATTGTTGCTGATGTGCAGGCGAAACGGATTGCCATCCTTAAGGTGCTCGAACAGGGCAACCCTGATGAGGATCAGCAGCAGCAACTCAATGCCTTGATCGCAGCTTTGGCCACCCAGGTACAGCCCTTCTTGGCAACGGCAACCGCCGATGTTGCCAGCTTGAGTATTGATGAGCGTAGCCACTATGGCGAGGTTGTCACCGAGTTCCAGCACGATATGGAGATGCTGACCCACGAATTGGAGACGGTACCCTGGCCTTCAGTCCCGGCCCAACGTGATCTCTTCTTGCTGATGGTCGAGGATGCCCGTCGCCAGATCGCTCCGCTCCACCAAGCGGTGCAAGCGGCTGCGGTGGCCTTGCATGGTGAGGCGATTCCGAGATCGCCACGTGCGACAGAAGTGGCTCCTGAGTCACAACCAGCACGTACCTACCGCGACAACTTGACCACGATTTATGGCATTGGCCCGGCGCTCCAGCAGCGCTTGGAACGTGCCGGGATCTCGACCTATATCCAACTTGCGCTGAGTACCCCAGAGGATCTGCGCAAGGCGCTCGGTGAGGCAGGCCGCCTCGCCAATGTGGAAGATTGGATCGTTCAGGCACGTAGCCTTGCCGGGATGCCCGATTAATTCGCGTCTCTAGCTTGCAACTTCTAGGAGGCAGGGGTGGTGTAACCCATCATCCTTGCCTTCTTCCGAGAATCGGAATGCTTGTTTGCTTGTCGTGATCAGTGAGGAACCCCATGACGGCCCCAACACGCCCCATGACTGAGCAGAGCCGTGCGACGATTGCTCTGCGCCCAAGTGCCGGTTTTGTTGCCACCCAAGCCACCCAGGATCTGACCGAGCGGGCGGTAATCTACCTGCAAGCCGGTTTTCCGATCCACTTCCGTGGCCCGGCTGGTACTGGAAAGACCACCCTGGCGCTGCATGTTGCCGCCCAGATTGGCCGCCCGGTCATGCTGATTGTGGGTGATGAGGAGTTTTCGGCCTCAGACCTGATCGGTGGCCAGCATGGGTATCGCTACCGCCGGGTGGTGGATCGCTTTATCCATTCGGTGGTCAAGTATGAGGAGAATGCGGTGCAGCAGTGGGTGGATAATCGCCTCACGACTGCCTGCCGCGAGGGCTATACCCTGATCTATGATGAGTTTACCCGCTCGCGCCCGGAAGCTAATAATGTGTTGCTCACCGTGCTTGAAGAGCGTATGCTGGTATTGCCGACAGCGAGCCGCGATGAGTCCTATATTCGGGTGCATCCAGAGTTCCGGGCGATCTTTACCAGTAACCCCCAGGAGTATGCTGGGGTGCATGAGACCCAGGATGCCCTCAATGATCGTCTCATCACGATTGATCTCGATTTCTACGATCTCGAAACCGAGGCCATGATCGTCGCTACGGCTTCTGGGATCGATCTTGAAGACTCGCTGCGGGTTGTGAGCCTTATCCATGCCTATCGCGCCACTGGAGCCTTCACCCAGATGCCGACCATGCGTGCGGGGATGATGATTGCGCGGGTGATGGCATTGCAGAATATGCGCCCCACCGTTCTCGATCCGCGTTTTGTGGCCGTCTGCCTCGATATTCTCGAATCGAAGCGCACCTTCGCTAGCCGTGATCAGGATCTGCGTATGCAGCACCGCCGCCTCTTGATGGAACTGATCACCACCCACTGCGCCTAACTGCTATCAGATCATCTCGCCAAAGGAATGCCGATGGCTCGCAAATCATCCATGCGCTCGATCCCCGAAGGGGCCGCCCTGCGTAATCGCCCGCCCGGTCGCACTAAGGCATCTCCGGCTGGTGAGCGTACTCGCCTTGAGGGTGAGCGCGCCCGTCTTGAACAGGAAGTGGCGGCGTGGCAACGCAATCTTACACGTGCCCAAGCCCATCTGCGCCATGTCGAAGAGCAGCTTGCGGCCTTGAATGGCGAGACCCTTCCGGCTGCCCCCAAGGCGAAGGCTCCTGATACCGATACCGATACGCCAGCCGAGACGGGATGGTCGGGCTTTACGCTTGAGTATTGATCCGACTCCCACCGAAGACGGAGTAATGCTATGATTGATATTGATCAATCCACTGGAAAGTATCTCTATGCAATCATTCGTTGCTCTGAGATACGAGTGATTGCTGCGCGTGGCATCCATGAAGATGGCCCACGGGTCTACACCATTCCCTACCGCGATGTGGCTGCTGTCGTGAGCGACTCGCCCTGCGAGGAGTATGAGAGTTCGCGCCGCAATATGCTGGCCCACACGCGGGTTTTAGAGGCGGTGATGCAGCAATATACAGTGCTGCCGATCAGCTTTGGCATGGTGGCCCCCGATACGGCGACGATCTGTGATCAGATGCTGGCGCGCAGTTATGATGATCTGGTTTCCCAACTGAATGATCTCGATGGCCGCATTGAGTTGGGTTTGAAGGTCTTCTGGACTGATGAGCAGTTCTTCCGCGAGATTGCCGATGAGGAACCGGCCATCCGCGAGTTGCGGGATAGTATCGTGGGTAAACCGGCGGAACGTACCTACTATGAGCGTATCCGCCTGGGTGAGATGGTGGAGGCCGCGATTGCGCAGCGCCGCGATGCGGATAGCGAACGCATTCTTTCTACCTTGCGCCCGCTGGCTCAAGCGCTGATTACCCAGCCCATTCTCACGGATCGGATGGTGGTCAATGCCGCCTTCTTGCTCAAACGTGAGGATGAAGCCCGCTTTGATGCGGCGGTGCGCGATCTTGATGCGCAGTTTGGTACGCGCATGCTCTTTAAGTGCGTTGGCCCGGTGCCACCCTATAATTTTGTCAATCTAACCATGAGTTGGAGCTAAATCATGGGCCTGCTCAGTATCTTCACATTTCCGATCACCGCCCCGCTTGAGGGCGTGCTTTGGGTGGCTGAACAGATCACCGAGCAGGCGGAGAATGAACTGTACAATCCGCAGCGCATCCGCCAAAAGCTCGCTGACCTAGAACTACGCCTCGATATGGGGGAGATAACCGAGGAACAGTATCTTGAGGCTGAAGAGGAACTCTTGGCCCGCCTGCGCGTTGCACGTGAACGGCAACGCCAGGGCAATGCTTCTTAGGCAGCGATAGGAATAGGTCTCTATGAATGCAGTTGAAGTGATCAAGATTGCCCGCGACACACTTGCCATGTTGACGGGCTTGCCGGTAGATACGGTGTCACAGTGTAAGCGCGATGGGGACACCTGGATGGTTGAGGTGGAGATGATCGAGATGCGGCGCATTCCGAATAGTAGCGATGTGCTGGCAACCTATCGCATTCGCCTCGATTCAAACGGTGATATGTTGGGTTATGAACGTACCCAACGCTACTATCGCGCTCAGATCAAGGATTAGTTAGGAAGTACGAATCCATGGGATCTTATGGTCTTCAGCATTCAACCCAATCAACCAACTTGGCCGACATTCTCGAACGAGTGTTGGATAAGGGAATTGTGATTGCCGGTGATATTTCTATCTCACTGGTGGGGGTTGAACTCCTGAGTATCAAGGTGCGTTTGTTGATTGCCTCGGTGGATAAGGCCGCCGAGATGGGCATTAACTGGTGGCAGAACGATCCGCAGCTCTCCGTGCGAGCGCAGAGTCTTGAGCAGGAGAATAAGTTGCTCAATGAACGTCTGGCGCGGCTTGAGCAGCGTTTAGCACCGCCGATTGATGTTGATGCCGCTACAGGGAGCTAGGTGAGAGGATATGCAGACACTCGTCCAAGAGTCTACCGCGCTTGTCTACTATGTCTATGGCGTGATTGCCGAGCAGGAGTTGAACCTGCCTGCTGTCTCGGCAGTTGAGCCGGGAGCGCCGGTGCTCTGCGTGCGCGAGGGCGATCTGGGTGCAGTGGTGACGCCGTTGCCACTGGATCGCTTTGACCCGGAGGTGATGGAGGAGCGTTTAGCGGATCTGACGTGGCTCGAACCGCGTGTGCGTGCGCACCAAGAGGTGTTGGCGGCAATTGTTGGCCCGGTTGCGCCATTGCGTTTTGGGACGATCTTCCGTGATGAAGAAGGGGTGCGCACGATGCTGCGCACCAATGGCGCGATGTTGCGGGCCGTTCTGGAGCGCTTGCGTGGGCGGCGTGAGTGGGGCGTCAAGATCTATGCCGAACCGAAGCAGGTGGCCGAATATGTGCGCGCCAACAATGTTCAAGTTGCCAACCTGATTACGCAGCGCAATCGCATGTCCAGTGGTGCCGCCTATATGCTCCAGAAGAAGCTCGATGCGCTGATCCTGCAAGAATCGCGTCAGTTGGCCAATATCTGTGTCTGCGAAAGTCAGGCGCGGCTGGCTGGCCGTGCCGCAGCTACGGCGGGTGGCCCGGTGTCCCAAACGGCCGGTGATGGAATGGAACTCATCTTTAGTGGTGCGTATCTGGTGGATGAGACTACGTTTGATCAGTTCCTGGCTGAAGTTGAGGCGCTCGTGGCACACTATAGTAGTTTCCGTTTTGAGTTGACTGGCCCCTGGCCAGCCTACAGTTTTGCTGCGGCACCCCAATCGGAGTCGGATCATGTCTGAGTTCCTTTCCCCGGATCGAGAATTGACCCTGCTCGATCTGCTGGATCGTATTCTGGATAAGGGTGTGGTCATCCAGGGCGATATTATGCTCTCGGTGGCCGATGTTGATCTGGTCTATCTTGGGCTGCGGTTGATATTGACCTCGGTAGATAATATCGAGCTTATGCGTGGCGTTCATCTTGACACTTCTGCCCCGCCGCGTTTGGAATGAAGCACTATGCTCTACCTCTACGCGATTATTGACCGGCCCGGCGAGATGTCGCTGCCGGAGGTTGGCCTGGCAGATCAGCCTATCTTCTGCTGCCAGAATGGTGGGATTGGGGCCGTGGTCAGCATGGTTGATCCCCAACAGGTGACGACTGAGGCTACCCATATCTGGCGTCACGAGACGGTGGTCGAGACGTTGGCCGAGGCGGGTGGCACACTCCCGGTGCGTTTTGGGACGTTTCTGGCCGATGAAGCGGCGGTGTGCGCCATGCTGGCCGAGCGGCGTGAGGCGTTTGTGACGGGGCTAGACCAAGTGCGCGGGCGGGTTGAGATTAGTCTGCGGGCGATCTGGACCGATCCACCCCCACCGCCCCCGGTTGTCGAGGAGCGCCCCCGTAGTGGCCGCGACTATATCGAGCGGCGCATGGCCGAGGAGCGCGCTGCTGCCTTGCGTCGCCTACGCGCCGAACAGACCGCCGATGATCTGTATGTGCGCCTTGATCGCTATGCGGTGGCGAGTATCCGCAAGGTGCTGCCCACCGAGCGGATGTTGCTCAGTGCGGCCTATCTGGTTGCGCGTGAGGATGTGCCACGCTTTCAGGCTGGGGTGGCCGAGATTGGCCGTGATCGCCCCGATATTCGCCTGCTTTGCACTGGCCCCTGGCCCGCGTACCACTTCGTGTCGCCCGCCTAACTCCTGGGAGTGATGATGATTACCGATGCCCCCGATACCCTTGATGAACTAGCGCGCATCCAGAACAAGATGCTGCACTGCCCGGATGATACCGAGGTCTTTGCGGCAGAGCTGGAGCGGGCCTGTGTGGGCCTGCCCAAACGGATTAATGCCGACCCCGAACAGGTCGAACAGGGTCTGGCCAAACTGGTGTTGACCCTGATCGAGCTATTGCGGCGGCTGATGGAGCGCCAAGCGCTGCACCGTATTGAGCGTGGCACGGTGAGTGATGCCGAGATTGAACGCCTCGGCGAGACCTTTATGCGCCTTGAGGAGCGCATCATCGAGTTGAAGGTGGTCTTCGGCTTGGAGAACGAAGATCTGAACCTCAACCTTGGCCCGCTAGGGAACCTGATGTAGCCAACTCGCGCACCACCTGAACAATAAGTTGCCGCTCGGCGATCTTGATGCGCTCGTGCAGGCTACTCTCGTCATCGGTGGGAAGGATGGGTACCTCGGTTTGGGCCAGGATCGGCCCATCATCCACGCGGGGGGTGACGCGATGCACCGTGCAGCCGGTGATATTCAGCCCTAAGCGCAGCGCATCGGGAACCACATGCGCCCCGCGTAGCGCTGGGATGCGCAGGCCGCTGCTGGTCAGTACCGTCTCCCCGCCATCAGCCGGCAGCAGCGCCGGGTGCTGATTGATCACCCGGTCGGGGAAGTGCTGCAAGAAGATGGGTGAGAGAATCCGCATAAACCCGGCCAGCACCACCAAATCGGGCTGGAAGGTGGCCACTACGGCGGCAAGGCGCTCTTCCCAGGCGGCGCGGGCCGCCCGGCGGGCGGCCCCGGCGGGTGCCGCAGGCAAGGGGACATGCGCGGCGGCCACGCCGCGCTTGAGGGCGCGCTGAAGCCCATAGGCATCAGCGCGGTCACTCACCACCAGATTTACCTCGGCTCCCCCCAGATCACCGGCATCCTGCGCATCAAACAGGGCTTGGAGATTACTGCCCGATCCACTAATCAAGACGGCAATGCTATACATGGGCGACGGATCAGCCTTCCTTGCCAATATCGCTACGGTAGTGTTTGCCGTCGAAGCGAATACCTGCGGCACACTCATAGGCGCGTTCGCGGGCTTGGCGCAGGGTGCTGCCCAGCCCCGTGACGCCCAGTACGCGCCCGCCTGCCGTGCAGAGGCCGTTGGGGCCAAGGGCTGTTCCGGCGTGGAAGATGATCACCTTATCATCATCTACGGCCTCGACTCCCCGAATGACATCGCCCTTACGTGGGCGCTCCGGGTAGCCAGCGGCGCAGAGTACCACACACACCGCATAGCCCTTGCGGCGGCGCAGCTTTTCTACCTGAAGATTGCCGGTTGCACAGCCATACAGAGCTTCGAGCAGATCGCCCTCGATCAAGGGCAGCAGCGCCTGGGTTTCGGGATCACCAAAGCGGGCGTTATACTCCAACACACGCGGCCCCGTTTCGGTGAGCATCAACCCGGCATAGAGCACCCCCCGGAAGGGCGTCCCACGTGCCGCGAGCGTATTGATCGTCGGCTGGAGGCAGGTTTGAATGATCATCTCAAGCTGGCCGGAGCTGACATCATCCACCGGGGCAATCACGCCCATGCCGCCGGTATTGGGGCCAACATCGCCATCACCAACACGCTTATGGTCGCGGGCGGGTGGCAGCACCATCAGGCGGCTGCCGTCACACAGTGCCAGCACCGACACCTCGCGCCCGATCAGGCGCTCCTCTAGCAACAGTGCCTGCTCCGGCAGATCGTGGTTGAGTTGCTCGATAGCGGCCAACGTCTCCTCGACCGTATCGGGTACCACCACACCCTTGCCTTGGGCCAACCCATCCACCTTGACCACCCACGCCGACCCGCTGGTGCGCACAAACTCGGCGGCTGCGCTCGGCGTCGTGAAGACATGGGTTGCGGCAGTAGGAACACCCGCCTCGGCCATGATCTCCTTGGCAAACGCCTTACTACTCTCGATCCGGGCTGCGGCTGCGGTTGGCCCAAAGACGGGGATACCCGCCGCATTGAAGCGATCCGCGATACCCTCGGAGAGCGGGTTTTCAGGGCCAACCACGACCAGATCGATCTTCTCGCGCTGGGCGACATCAATCAGGGCGTCAAAATCGTGCAGTGGGAAGGGCACATTATGCCCGTGGCGGGCAGTGCCGGTATTGCCGGGGACGCAGAGCAGCTTGCCGAGTTGCGGCGATTGGGCGATCTTCCAGGCCAGTGCATGCTCACGGCCACCAGAACCGATTAGCAGAACATTCATCGTTATTTTGTTCTATTTGCGGATGCTCGTTGCCAGAAGTATAGCATATCTTGGCAATCGTTCTCGAATTTTCTGAACTACCCGTTACTTTTGGAATAATTCTGCGACATAGTCAGTGGAAGGGTTGGAGTAAGCATCAACAAGAAGGAGCGAGCCTCACCAGTGAACAGCAACATGTTCTGGCGCTGCGTTATGGTCAGGAGATGCCGATCCAAGAGGTGGCGCGTACATTAGGCAAAACCGAAGGGGCCATTAAGCAACTTCAGGCGCGTGCCATTGCTGCTCTTACCCGCAAGCTGACCTCAGGAATGGTGGAGTGGTGATCACTCTGTCTGCTAAAGCAGACAGCTTCTCAGGACACGCACTGCCCATCGGCACACGTTTTGTCCTGAAGGCTCGATCCGAGCCGGAGCATGTTTTGCGCGGCGTTCACGTCTCTATCGGCAACATATCCGCAGTGAGCGCAACGATGTTCCCGATCTGCCAGCGTCTTAGCAACCAGCGGCAATTTCCCGCAACGACTACACCTCTGAGTCGTATGATGAGGCGGAACGGCGATCACGGCCACACCAGCTTCTTCCGCTTTGTGCGCCAGGATCGCCAGGAACGCGCCCCACGCGACATCATAGGTGGATTTCGCAAGCCGACTGCGGGCGATACCCCGAATATTCAAATCTTCGTGAACAACCATACCGTAGTGCGAAACCAAGGCACGCGCCGTCTTGTGGTGGAAATCCCGCCGCAGATTGCTGATCCGCTGATGCTGTTTTTGCAGCATACGC
>NZ_GL501404.1:1799511-1825040 GCF_000152145.1 Oscillochloris trichoides DG-6 | reverse complement strand
CGCGCTCATTGCGGTGTCTTGCTGACGGGTTGGATACAAGCGGTATTTGAAGGCTTTGCGCACGGCCTAGCTCCGCTTCTGCTGTTGGATGTACTTTTGGATGATCTCAGCCGAGACGTGACCGGCACTGCCAACGGAGTAGCTTCGACTCCGCAGAGACACCAGACAACGTGATAGTGCAGCGTAGAGACACCGCCCGCGTGCCGGATGTAGCGCACAGAACTTATGTACTAAGTATAGCGAATCATTCGGTGCCTGTCAAGTATCTATGAGAAACTGACAGCCCGGCGCTTCCCCTGCCGCCTAAAGGCGGACAGTCCCCGCACCGTGGCGTTGGCGTACTCCCTATAACGTAGGAGCCTTTTTATGGATAGCGAACTCGAACACAAACTGATCCTCTGCCTTGATGCCCTAGAGGCCGGGGAACCCATCGCAACGATCCTTATGCGCTATCCTGACGATGCGGCAATTCTGAAGCCTTTTTTGGAGACCGCAGCGGCGCTACCGCTTCTCGCCCTCACGCCCGATCCAGCGGTTCAGGCCCAATCGCGGCGCGATTTCCTCAACCGTGCGGCGGATCTTCCCCCAGCAGCACCCCGATCTCTTCTGGGGATACCATTCCGCATGTTGGCTACAGCACTGGTGCTCGTACTCGTATTGGTTGGCGGGGCAGGGGCGATCATGGCAGCACGGGCGCTCTTCCAAGCACCGCAACCCACACCGACAACGCTGCTACCTACCAGCATGCCCTCCCATACGCCAACTTTTACGCCGCTGCCTACCCACCTTCCAACCCGCACGATCCTGCCAACGGCAACCGATGTGCCCGATCCTACTGCAACGCTCTCTCCTACGCCTTCTCCCCTCCCAACGCAGACGGCAACCCTGGAGCCGACGACAACCCGTAGCCCAATGTTGCCTGTCCGCCCCACTGCCCGTCCCTCTACTCCTGTGCCAACCGCGATTCTGCCAACCCTCACCCCAACTGAGGTACTACCACCGACTGTTCTCCTCCCCACGGCTACACCCGTTCCTGCGCGTACCGCTCCCCCCAATAGTGATGGGCACCATGGTGGTGGGCCGAGTCATCAGGGTGGCGATACTGGTAATGGAAGTGGCGATGGTCAGCAGGGTGGCGATGGTGGCGCTTCTGACGATCATGGAGATAATAATAGTGATCATGGCCAAGGCGAAGATGATCATGATCAAAGCGAAGATGATCATGGCCAGGGTGAAGATGATCAAAGCGAAGATGATCATGATCAAAGCGAAGATGATCATGGCCAAGGTGATCCATAATCGGTCAACTGGTATAATGTGACCTATGACCACTTCATTCTCCTCTTGTACCCTCACCGCCATCGGTGGTGGTGGTGGCACGGCCCAGATGCTCTTGGGTGCGGCTTCCTTCTTCCCCCAACGGCGGGCGATTGTGGCGGTGACGGATACCGGGCGTAGTACGGGTGTGGCGCGTTCAGTGGGTAAGATTCCCGCTCCGGGTGATCTGCGGGCCACCATGGCTGCGCTGGCCAGCGATCCTGCGGCGTTCTGGCCGCGTTTGCTTGAACTGCGTTTCCACTCCGCCGAACATCCCGCCCTAGACGGTATGGCTTTTGGTAATCTGCTCATTGCCGCATTAGCCCAACTGAGCGGCGATTTCGGCCAGGCGGTACAGCAAGTGGCCGATCTGGTGCAACCCAGCGCCACCGTTTTGCCCGTGGCCTGCGCGGATGTGCAACTGTGTGCCGAATTGGCCGATGGCAGCCTGCGTTATGGCGAACTGGATGTACGTGGCCTACATAAGCCTGCCATCACCCGCCTCTTCCTCGATCCTCCCGCGCCCGCCTCAGCGGCGGCCCTCGCTGCCATCCAGACCTCCGATCTGGTGACGATTGGCCCCGGTAGTTTCTTTACCTCTATCTTGGCCACACTTCAGTTTGAGGGCATGCTTACGGCGCTCCGTACTACCCCGGCGCGAGTCGTCTATATCTGTAATTCCACCACCCAATCGGGGCAGACCGAGGGGATGCGCGTCTACGATCATGTAGCGCGGCTCGCCGATCTGCTGGGGCCGGGGCACCTCGATGCGGCGGTCATCAACCGTAGCCCCAATCCGCCCGCCGATCTCGTGGCACGCTTGGCTGCCGATGGCTTGCAGGTACTGCATCCTGATTCTACCGAGATTGAGGCACTCGTCGCACGCGGTATGACGCTCCTGGTAGACGATTTTAGCGAGCCGCCTGGTGCGCGGCGTCAGCTCTGGAATAAGCAGGATACCCTGCGCTATGATGCGCCACGCGTCGCTGCAACCCTCTTTGAGTATTTGCGTGCGGGTACTTCTTCTGTGTAACCAATGTGTTATAATTCCAATAGTAGAGATAGGTGATTAAAGCCGTAGGCATACCTATGGCACTGAACCTAGGGAGATCGCCCGTGCTTGAAGAGACCTCCGCGCTCTTTCATTTTCCTCCAATCAATGCCAACCAGATTCCCGACAGCGACGCTATGGCTGATCGGGTTCTGATCGTCTTGCCTCTAACTGACACGGTACTCTTCCCGCACATGTTTGTCTCGGTCTTTCTGACCGATCCGGTGGCGAATCGGGCGGTGGAGCGCGCCATGGCCGATGATCGCACGGTGTTGGCGATCTTGCAGCGCGATCTCGATTTTGATGCTCCACGCCTCCGCGATCTCTATACGATTGGTGTTGAAGCGACGATTCAGCGTTTGCGCAAGATGCCCGATGGCAGCACCTCGGTGATGATTGTTGGGCGGCGACGCATGCGCATTGTCGAACCCCTGGATGAATCGCCGTTGCTCCGGGTACGCGCCGAACCACTGCTCATAGATGAACAGCGTACCCTGGCGGTCGAGGCCATGATGCGGGCGGTGCTCTCGCTCTACGAGAAGATTACCAAGCTCTCGCGCACCTTGCCCGATGACGCGTATGTGGCGGCGATGAATGTGGATGCCCCCGGTGGCTTGGCCGATCTGATTGCCTCGACGTTGCCGATCAGTAGCACCAATCGCCAACAGATCTTAGAGACGGTTGATCCCGAAGAGCGGCTGCATCGGGTGATGCAGTTGCTCACGCAGGAACTCGATCTCTTAGAGTTGGAGAATCGCATCCAGAGCCAGGTGCAGAAGGAGGTTGATCGTAGCCAGCGCGAGATCTTCCTGCGGGAACAGTTGAAGATGATCCAGCGCGAGTTGGGCCAGGACGATCCTGCCCACCGCGAGGTGAATAGCTTGCGGAGCCGTTTGGTTGCGGCTGGCCTCCCAGAATATGCGCGTCATCGCGTAGATGATGAACTGGCGCGTCTGGAAGCGATGCCGACGATGTCTCCCGAATACTCCATCCTGCGTACCTATCTGGATTGGATGGCGAGTCTGCCTTGGGCGCATGTGACCGATGATCAGACCGATCTGCGTGAGGCGGCTAAGGTGCTTGACCGTAACCACTTCGGTTTGCAGAAGGTCAAGGAGCGCATCATCGAGTTTATTGCGGTGCGCCAGTTGGTTGGCTCCGATCAGAAGGCTCCGATCCTCTGTTTTGTTGGCCCGCCGGGGGTGGGGAAGACGAGCCTGGGGCAGAGTATTGCCGAAGTTCTGGGGCGACGCTTTGTGCGTCTGGCCCTCGGTGGTGTCCACGATGAGGCCGAGATCCGGGGCCATCGGCGCACCTACATCGGGGCGATGCCGGGGCGGATTGTGCAGCGGCTTAAAGAATCTGGCACGCTCAACCCGGTCTTTATGCTCGATGAAGTGGATAAGCTAGGCGCTGATTTTCGTGGTGATCCCTCCTCGGCCTTGCTTGAGGTTCTCGATCCAGAGCAGAACCATGCCTTTAGTGATCACTACCTCGATCTTCCCTTTGATCTGAGCCGGACCCTCTTTATTGCCACGGCTAATGTGGCCCACGATATCCCCGATCCGTTGCTGGATCGTATGGAGGTGATCGATCTCCCCGGTTATACCGAGGAGGAGAAGCTACAGATCGCCTACCGCTTCCTGATTCCCAAGCAGATGAAGGCCAATGGGCTGGCAGGATTGAATATCCATTTTTCCGACTCGGCCCTACGCTCGATCATCCGGGGCTACACCTATGAGGCCGGGGTGCGCAATCTTGAGCGTGAGATTGGTTCAGTCTGCCGCAAGATCGCCCGCCAAGTGGCCGAACAGCGCCCGCCACTCCAATTAGTCACCACCCGCGCCGTCGAGCGGATGCTTGGCCCACCCCGCTTCGAGATCAGCGTTGCCGAAGAGCAGGATCAAGTCGGTGTGGCTACGGGGATGGTCTACACCGGCAATGGTGGCGATACCATGCCTATCGAGTGTTCGCTGATGGAGGGCAAGGGGGCGCTGATGCTCACTGGCCAACTCGGCGACATTATGCAAGAGTCGGCTCAGGCGGCACTCTCCTACATCCGTGCCCACGCCGCTGAACTGGGGATTGATGGCAAGCGCTTCGAGAAGGTAGACATCCATATCCACGTTCCTGAAGGTGCGACGCCCAAAGACGGGCCATCGGCGGGCATCACGATTGCCACCGCGCTCATCTCGGCACTCACCGGGCGTACCGTGCGCCGCGACGTAGCCATGACGGGTGAGATGACCCTGCGTGGGCGCGTGTTGCCGATTGGTGGGGTCAAGGAGAAGGTGCTGGGTGCCTATCGCTCCGGGGTGCGCCAGGTCATTCTGCCGCGCAAGAACCAGCGCGATCTGGTTGAGATCCCGATTGCCGTGCGCCAAAAGTTGGCCTTCACCTTTGTGGGTCAGATCGAAGAGGTGCTGGATCTGGTCTTAGGCCCGCCCCCACCCAAACCCGATCCGAAGCGGCGGGTGGTGAAGTAGCTTATCTGGTTAATCGTTGCGTCATGGCCCTCACCCCCCCTGCCCCCCTCTCCCGCCTGCGGGAGAGGGGGGGAGGCCAATTCTGATGGTGCTGCGCACGCAAAGCGTGCGCAGCACCATCAGAAAAGTATCGCCCCCTCCCCTGAAAGGGGAGGGGGTAGGGGGGAGGGGTATAACGTCCAGCGCCGGTAGGTGCTAAAAAACTCTCCCCCTAAAAGACACCGAAGGATCTAAACTATGAGCGACTTCTGGGGCGAATTGGGCAAAGCCATCGGCAAAACCCAACTCACACTCGATGCGGCGCGTAAGGAGGCTGAACGCCTCGCCAGCGAGGCTGGGCGCGGTGTGAATGAGGTGCTGGGGCAGGTGCAGCAGGTGGTGACGGGCGAAGCTCCCGCCGAGCCGGTGAATGTGGCTGCGCTGCCCGAACATCAGCGCGTGGCCTATGCCGGGGCACTCTATGCGATGGCAAATGCCGATGGCGCGCTCGATAAGGACGAGTTGTTGCTGATTGTTGACCTGCTCGATCTGGAAGGTTTGTCGCCCGCCAGCCGCCAGGTGGTGCTGGGCTATGTGCTGGCTCCCCCAACTCTGACCGATACCCTCGCCGCGTTTCGGGCTGCCGATACGACGCTCTGTTATGCGCTGTTGCTCAATCTGGTTGAAGTGGCCTGGGCCAATGATCTGCTCGATCCTCTTCAAGACCAGTTGCTCCTCCAGGCGCAGCAGGCGCTAGGCGTGGGTGATGAGCAATATCGGGCCATCTGGCGCTTTATCCGCGAGATGCGCAGCATCCGTCTGCGTGGCCAGAATGACCATGTTGCTGCGCAGGCCACCAAGACGGCAGCGGCTGGTTTGGCGGCGGTGGGGGTGCCGATTGCTATCGTCTATGTCTCTGGCTCGGTGATTGGCCTGAGTGCCGCCGGGATTACCTCCGGCTTGGCCGCGCTCGGTTTAGGGCTGGGGATGGTGCCGGGGATCGGCGTGGCCGTGCTGCTCGGTACCGGCGTCTTCTTGGGGGTGCGGGCGCTACTTGATGCGGCCAACCAGGATCTTGTGCGCGGCCAGTTGCGCCAGCGCGCCCAGGTGGTGCTCACCTACCTCAACGAGATGCTGGTGCTGATTGATACCCAGATTGCTGCCCTCAACCAGTCGGGGCGCAGTAGTGTCCAACTCCACGAGCGCCGCCGCGCCCTCGCGCAGATCATCGCCCGCCGCCAGAGCATGGCCGAGAGTCTGCATTGACACCGCTATAGCGGCGTGGTACACTCGCTCCAATCTTCCTTTAACGCAGTCCCGCGAGGCTGTGAAGGAGCAACCCAGATGCAACACCCAGCGCAACGATTGCGCGCTCAGTCTATCCGTCCCGTACCCCTGCTCGGTGGGGCTACGGGTTTTTTGTTGCCTACAGACGGAAGTACGCACCTATGAACAATCGCAAGCAGATTCTCACTGCCGATGAGATGCGCCGCGCTCTGGTGCGCATCGCCCACGAGATTGACGAGCGCAACGGAGGTTTGCAGGATGTCATCCTGGTTGGCATACCCCGGCGTGGGGTGCCGCTGGCTGAGCGTATCGCAGCCACGATTGCCGATTTCGAGGGCATCCAGCTTCCAGTTGGGCAACTCGATATTACCCTCTACCGCGACGATCTGCGTCGCCGGGGCATGGCTGAGGTTGGCAAGACGAGCATCCAGCACGATCTGACCGGGAAGGTGGTGGTGCTGGTTGATGACGTGCTCTACACCGGGCGTACCGTGCGCGCCGCCCTGGATGCGATTGCCGATCTGGGTCGCCCTGACTGTATCCAATTGGCGGTGCTGATTGATCGTGGCCACCGCGAATTGCCCATCCGCGCCGATTTTGTGGGCAAGAATGTGCCGACCTCACGTTCTGAGCATGTGATGGTTCACCTGCGCGAGATTGATGCTGAGGATGAGGTGCTGATCGAACGCACCAAGGCCGAACAGTGAGCGCGATGGTTTTACTCCATGGCGCTCCCCCTACGTGATTATGCAACAGATAACCGCATCCCGACGCCACATGATTGACCTTGATGCGCTTCAGGCTGAAGAGATCGAGGAGATCTTGGTGACGACCGATAGTATGAAGGAAGTTCTCTCCCGTGAGATTAAGCAGGTGCCTGCCCTGCGTGGTCGCACGGTGGTGAATATGTTTTTTGAAGAGAGTACCCGCACGCGCATCTCGTTTGAATTGGCCGCCCGCGCTCTTTCGGCCAATATCGTCAACTTTACGGCGCGTGGCAGCAGTGTCGAAAAGGGTGAGTCGCTGATTGATACGGTGCGCACACTTCAGGCGCTGGGTGCCGATATGGTGGTGATTCGCCATAGCCAATCCGGGGCACCCTACCTCGTAGCGCAACACTTCCACGGCTCGGTCATCAATGCCGGTGATGGCCGTCACGCCCATCCGAGCCAGGCACTCCTCGATCTCTTCACCATCCGTGAACGCCTTGGGCAGCTCTGCGATCTGAAGGTGGTCATTGTGGGGGACATCCTGCATAGCCGGGTGGCACGCTCCGACATCTGGGGCTTGACCCGGATGGGTGCCCAGGTGACTCTCTGCGCTCCACCGACGCTGCTCGGCCCTAGCCACTACTGGCTGGCGACGTGGCCCAATATCCAGATTAGCCATCATCTGGATACGGCCTTAGAAGGGGCCGATGTGGTGATGGCCTTGCGCATCCAGAAGGAGCGCATGCAGGGTGGTTTGCTACCTTCGTTGCGTGAATATAGCCGCCACTACGGGCTGACGCCCGAACGGCTGGCGCGTTTGGGCCAACATACCCTGATTATGCACCCCGGCCCCATGAACGAAGGGGTGGAGATCTCGCCGGAGGCGGCCACCGCGCCCAACTCGGTGATCGAAGCCCAAGTGACGAATGGCGTGGCGGTGCGTATGGCACTACTCTACCGTCTGGGTGGGTAGGAGAAGAGAGCATGAACTACTTGATACGTAATGGGTCAATCATTGACCCGGCCCGCCGCGTGGCCACTGTTGGCGATGTGCTGGTGGTGGATGGGAAGGTCGAGCGGGTGATTGATATGGCCGAGATGGGGGTTGATCCCGGCCCTCTGCCTGAGGGTACCGAGATCATCCACGCCGGGGGCTGTGTGGTGGCACCGGGTTTTACCGACCTGTATGCCGAGTTGGGGGAACCGGGCCACGAGCAGCGCGAGACGATTGCTACGGGTATGCGCGCAGCGGTGCAGGGCGGCTTTACGATGGTGTGTGCGATGCCCAACACCAACCCGGTATTGGACTCGGCTGCCGTGGCGCATCAGGTGACGGCGCTGGCCCAGCGTGAGGGCCAAGGGCATGTGGCCTTGATCGGTGCGGTGACGCAGGGCCGCGAGGGCAAGATCCTGACCGAGATGATCGAGTTGGCGGAGGCGGGTTGCGTGGCCTTTAGTGATGCCGGGCGCACTATCCTGGATGCCGGGGTGATGCGTAACGCACTGGCCTATGCGGCGGCGCTCGATCTGCCCATCATGAGCCACTGCGAAGATGCACGGCTGGGGCTGAACTGGGTCATGCACGAGGGGGCGGTGAGTATGCGCCTGGGGCTTCCGGGCCTCCCCGCTGCCGCCGAAGAGATCATCATTGCGCGTGACATCGCGCTCGCCGAAGATACCCGCGCCCACCTGCATATCTGTCAGGTGAGTACTGCCGCTGGGGTGGCCCTGATCCGTGCCGCGAAGGAACGGGGGGTACGTGTGACGGCGGAGGTTTCGCCGCACCACTTGGCGCTGAGTGACACGTGGGTACTCGGTTCACTTGCCCCCCAGCCTAACCCGCCACCCACGCCCCAACCGACGCCACGCGGTAAGGGCAAGAGCCGCCGCAATAGTGCCCCGGAGCTGGGTTTACCCAGTTGGCTCGATCCAACCCTCCTGCCACCCTACGATAGCTCGACTCGCATACGCCCACCACTGCGTAGCGAGCAGGATATTGAAGCGCTGATCATTGGGTTAAACGATGGCACAATTGATGCCATTGCCAGCGGCCATACCCCGCGTACCCGCGTCGAAAAGGAGTGTGAGTATGGCGCGGCTGCGCCGGGAATTAGCAGCCTAGAGACAGCGCTGGGTCTCGTATTGACGCTGGTGCATCGCGGCGAGATGGATCTGGTCAACACGGTTGCTCGGCTCACCGAAGGCCCGGCCCAAGTGATGGGGCGCTCCCCGGCCACGCTGCGCCCCGGTTCACGCGCCGATATTGTCATCTTCGACCCAGATCGTATGTGGACGGTGGAGCGCAGCCAGTTGGTTTCGTTGGGTAAGAATACGCCCCTGCAAGGCCAGCAACTCAAGGGCCAGGTGATGTTGACCATGGTGAGTGGGCAGGTGGCCTTCCGGCGCGGCGAGTTCGGGATGTATGGGCGTGGCGGGCCACAGAGTTCCAAGATTGCGGGCATCTTTGGTGATGTGACATAATACCCAACGCGTTGACAGACAACACCGTTATATGGTATGTTTACGCCGTTCCACCCAGCGTCCGCACCAAAATAGAGTATGACGTAGCCGTCACCCATTGATAGTGATCTGGCTGTGTTATGTAGCGATCACCCTCACCTACTACACATAGTAGGTGAGGGTTTTATGATCGAACCCACCCCTTGGGATGACGGGCCGATCCATTTTCATAAATGGTATCGTTCCCCGATTCTATAGTATGTTGTCCGTCATCTGTTAGGTAGGAGGTTCGTGTGTTGCGTAAACGGATCTGGACGCTGATGACCGTGGGCATGCTGGCAGCAACGCTGCTGAGTGCGTGTGGGGGCAACTCCGCACCGATGCCAACAACCGCTCCCACAACGGCACCAACGGCAGCAGCCGGAACAGCAGTGGTGGAACCCACAGCGATTCCAGCGGAGAGCCCCACCCCGGTAGCTTCGGCAAATAGTGGGACGCTCAAAATTCTCTACTCTCAGGCGATTACCGTGCTTAACCCATACCTGTCGAGTGGGAGCAAGGATCTCGATGGGGCGACGATCATCCTTGAGCCGCTGGCCCACTACAACCAGGATGATGAACTGGTGCCAGCATTGGCGGCGGAGATCCCCAGTTTGGATAATGGCGGGATTGCCGCTGATTATCGCAGCATCACTTGGAAGCTCAAATCCGATGTCCTCTGGTCGGATGGAACGCCCTTCAGTGCGGATGACGTGGTCTTTACGTGGAAGTATTGCACCGACGAGGCCACCGGCTGTGTCTGGACTTCGCTCTTTGCCAATGTGGAGCAGATCGAGGCCCTCGATGCTACCACGGTAAAGATCACCTGGAAGCAGCCCACCCCCAACCCCTTCACCACATTTGTCAGCCGTAGCGGCTTGATCTTGCAGCAGGCCCAGTTTGCCAACTGCATCGGGGCCAACGCCATGCAGGACACCAACTGTCAGGCGGCCAACCTCGCTCCGATTGGCACCAACGCCTACAAGGTAAAAGAGTTCCGCCCTGGCGATATGGTGATCTACGAAAAGAACCCCAACTATCGCGATGCGGCCAATACCTATTTTGATCTGGTTGAGATCAAGGGCGGTGGTGACCCGGCTTCGGCGGCGCGGGCGGTGTGTGAGACGGGCGAGGCCGATTTTACCGGCAACTTGCAGGTGACCAAGGCGGTGCTAGAGCCGATCTTGGCGGCGGGGATGTGTGATACCGTCGCGGGGGGATCGGCGGGGGTCGAGCGCATCAACTTCAATTTTGCCAACCCCGATCCGGCACTGGGCGAGCAGCGTTCCGAGCCGGATCAGCCCAACCCCATCCTGAACGATCTGCGCGTGCGGCAGGCGATTGCCAAGGCGATTGATCGCCAGATGATCGCCGAACAGCTCTTTGGTAGTTCGGGCGTGCCGACCTGTAACATCTCGGTCATTCCACAGGCGTACACCTCCACCAGCCTCACCTGTGAGCGTGACGTTGAAGGCGCGAAGGCGCTGCTCGATGCGGCGGGTTGGCTCATGCCAGAGGGTGGCAAGGTGCGCGAGCGCGATGGTCAGCCGCTGCGGCTCAGCTTCCAGACCAACATCAATGCGCTGCGCCAGAGCGAACAGGCAATCATCAAGTCCAATCTGGCCGATGTTGGTATTCAGGTTGACCTTGAAGCCTATGATAGTAGCGTCTTCTTCGGCAGTGCGGCGGATAACGAGCATACCATGCACCAGTTCTTCGCCGACCTCCAGATGTACAGCAACCGGCCCATGGATTATGGCCTCGACTCCTACTTCCAAGCCTGGATCTGTGCCGAGGTGAATGCCCGCGAGAACCAGTGGACGAAGGCCAACGACCTACGCTATTGCAATGCGGACTACGATGCGCTCTATAATCAGTTCGTGAGCGAATTTGATCCGAGCAAGCGTGCCGAACTGGCCAAGCAGTTGAACGACTTCCTGATCAATGATGCCGTGGTGATCCCGCTGATCAACCGCCTCACGCCCAACGCCAAGGCCAAGAACCTGGACGGGCCGACCCACAGTTCGTTCGATTCGATGTTCTGGAACATCGCCACCTGGAAGCGGGTGCCATAGGTTTGTTTGGCTTCGACAAGCTCAGCCAGCGGCGCGGTGGCTGAGCCTGTCGAAGCCACCGCCAAAAAACATCGGTTTGGGGCGTAGCCCCAAGGTGTCCATGACCCACTACATCCTACGCCGCATCCTGATTGCCATCCCCACCCTCTTGTTGATCAGCATGGTCATCTTTGCAGTGTTGGCATTAGCGCCGGGCGATCCACTGGCGGAATTTGCGCTCAACCCGGCCATTCCCGAAGCCACCCGCGAACTGATCCGCATCCAGTTTGGTCTCGATCAACCCTGGCCGATACGTTACCTCAAGTGGCTGATCGCACTCCTACGGGGCGATTGGGGCTTCTCATTTGCCAGCAAATCGCCCGTGATTGACCTGATCTGGCAGCGCTTACCCCAGACCCTGGTGGTGGTGGGCAGCGCCCACCTGATCGGGATCATCCTGGCCATCCCCATCGGCATCATCTCGGCGATCAAACAATACTCGCTCTTCGACACCATCGCCACCATGCTGGCCCTGATCGGCCTCTCACTGCCCTCCTTCTTCATTGGCATCATCGCCATGCTGGTCTTTGCCGTCAACCTGAAGTGGTTCCCCCTCGTCTACAGCACCACCCTGGAAGTGCGCGACCTGGCCAGCTTGGGGCAACAAGTACGCCAGATGTTCTTGCCGGTGTTGGTGCTGGTGGTGCAACAGACCGGCGCGATTGCCCGGTTTATGCGCGCTGCCATGCTCGACAATCTGAGCCAGGACTATGTACGCACCGCCCGCGCCAAGGGGCTGCGCGAATGGATCGTCGTGCTGCGCCACCTCCTCCCCAACAGCCTCATCCCCGTGGTGACGCTGGTGGCGTTGAGTATGCCCAGCATCTTCTCCGGGGCGATCATCACCGAGACCCTCTTCCGCGTGAATGGTATCGGTGCCTTATTGATCAGCTCGATCAACACCAACGATACCCCGGTTGTTATGGCGATCACCTTCATCTTCGCCGTCCTGACCGTCATCTTCAACCTGATCGCCGACATCCTCTACGCGATCCTCGATCCACGGGTGCGCTATGTGGACTGAACGCTCGCCGCGCAGCCTGATGGGGGACGCATGGCGACGTTTCCGTCGGCACCGCCCGGCGCTCTTCGGCTGCGCGGTACTTTGCGCTCTGCTGCTCACGATCACCCTGGGGCCATTCTTCTACCAGCGCTATTTGAGCTACCAACTGCACGCCAGCGGCAGCCCGCCGCGAGAGGCCAACCCCGATCTGCGCAGCCTGATAGACCACTTCGATCTGCGCGCCATCCTCAAGCCACCCAGCATGGCCCACCCCTTCGGCAGCGACGATCTGGGCCGCGATCTATTAGCGCGCTGCCTGTATGGTGGGCGCATCTCCTTAGCGGTGGGCCTCGCCGCCATGCTGATGGCCATCGCCCTTGGTACCGCCATCGGGGCCATTGCCGGGTTCTACGGCGGCGTGATTGACCAGATCCTCATGCGCCTCACCGATCTCTTCCTAGCGCTCCCAGGCATCCCGATCACCCTCCTGATCGTCTACCTCTTTCGTGAGCGCGTCGTCGGGCTACTCGGATCACGCGAGGTGGGCGTCTTTCTCCTCATGGTGCTCGTGATTGGCGGCTTCGCCTGGATGAGCACAGCACGGATCGTGCGTGCCACCTTCCTCAGCCTCAAAGAACGCGAATTTATCATGGCGGCGCTGGCCCTAGGGGTAAGCCATCCGGCGATCATCGTGCGCCACCTGCTCCCCAACGCCTTTGGCCCAATCGTCGTCGCCGCGACCTTAGAGGTAGGCAGCGCCATCATCGCCGAGTCAACCATCTCCTTCCTCGGTGTCGGCTTCTCGCCCGACACCCCAACCTGGGGGCGGCTCGTCACCGATGGCAGCCAGTACCTCCAGGCAGCGCCCTGGCTGGCACTCTTCCCCGGCGGGCTAATCTTCCTGACCGTATTAAGCATCAACTTCGTGGGGGATGGGCTACGCGACGCGCTCGATCCGCGCAGGTAGGGTGGGGGGGTGGGGGCGGCAAGCCGCCCCCGAAGATATTTTTTTGTTGTTTTTTGGCGGCGAAGCCGCCAAAAAACAACAAAAGTGGGGATTGGGGCGCAGCCCCAAGGCTATCGCAAGTTGACACCACTTCGCGAAGCGACTTACAATACGCCCTGAGAGCGGATATGGCCTGGTGGTCGTCCTCGTCTTCAAAACGAGCGGGCGCGGTGGCGAACCGCGTCGGTGGGTTCGACTCCCACGCGCTCTCGCCAGTAGCGTATCTCACGGTGCGTGCGCACAGAGACTCGTGCGGGTACATCGCTGCTCGAATTGGGTTGCAAATTGGAACAGGAAGCTCTGGATGTGCAGCGGGTGTTGGGCATGCTGCAAACAAGCAGCGTATAATACCAACACTACCTCCCGTATAGTCTAAAGGGTTCTCCTATGCACCCATCAGTTACGCTCTCTGCGAGCCAGTTAGCTCAGGCCATTCGGCAGGGTACCTTCTTGCCCTCCGAGGTGGTCAATGCCCATATTGCCCGTATCGAGGCGGTCAACCCGGCCCTGAACGCTGTTGTGCAGCAGCGTTTTGCACGTGCCCGCCAGGAGGCGCGTGAGGCTGATGAGCGTGTGCGCCAGGGTGCGCCGCTTGGCCCACTCCATGGCGTGCCGATCACGGTGAAAGAGGCGTTTGATGTGGCCGGTACGCCCGCGACATGTGGCCTCTTGAGCGCCAAGGTGCATCTGCCGCAGCAGGATGCGGTGGCGGTGGCGCGGCTGCGGGCGGCGGGGGCGATTGTGCTGGGTAAGACCAATACGCCCGATAATTGCTGGGATCAGGAGACGGTGAGTTATCTCTTTGGGCGTACCAATAATCCCTGGGATCTGGCGCGTAGTCCCGGTGGTTCCACCGGGGGTGAGGCGGCGATTCTGGCGGCGGGTGGCTCGGCACTTGGTCTTGGCTCCGACATCGCCGGGAGTATCCGGCTGCCTGCTGCGTGGTGTGGGATTGTCGGGCTGCGCCCCACGAGTGGCTTGATCAATGAGGTGGGCTTCTGGCCGCCCTCGGTGGGTCATCTCGCTGATCTGAATGCGGTTGGCCCGATGGCGCGCCGGGTTGAGGATGTGGCGCTTGCGTTCGCGCTGCTGAGTGAACAGCCCGCCCAACCACTTGATGCTCCTAATCTCTCCGGCCAACGCTTTGCCTTCTGGCTCGATGATGGCCTCATTCCCAGTAGCGGCGCGGTGCAGGGCGGGGTGCAGGCGGCAGTGCGCGCCCTGACTGAACGCGGGCTGCGTGCGACCCAGGCGGCTCCCACGCATCGCCGCTTCGCCGTGGCGGGTTGGCTGGCCAGCATCAATGCCGATGAGCGCGAGGCGATTGGTCGCGGCTTTGGCGGTGGGGAACTCTGGTCGCCGCTGCGCGAATTGCAGAACAATCTCGCCGATCAGCCGCGCATTGCGAGCGGGGCGCTGCGTTATTGGCTCTCCTCCCACTATGGATCGCAGCTTGTTACGCTGCTGGGTGTAGATGGCCATGCGTGGCGGCGTGAATTGCAGGCTGAGTTTATCGAGTTGGTGGGTGAAGATGGCTTCGCAATCTGCCCGGTCTTCCCCACGACCGCACCGCGCCACGGTTGGAGCGTCGTCTTCCCGCTGACGATCAGTTACCAGACTTGGGTTAACCTCGCGGGCCTGCCCGCGCTGGTGGTGCCGGTGGGGCGTTCGGGGAATGGTATGCCGGTGGGGGTGCAACTGGTGGGCGCACCCGGTACGGAGTGGATGTTGCTCAAGGCGGGGTATGCGATCCAACAGGCGTTGATGCCGGTGGCACGCATCAAGGATGTGTGAAAGACAAACAGGGCGATGACAATCACTTGTCATCGCCCTGTTTGATTCTGGTAGCGGCGACAGGATTCGAACCTGTGACCTTCGGGTTATGAGCCCGACGAGCTGCCACTGCTCCACGCCGCGTCGTCACCACAGGCAGTGTAGCAGGGTTCGAGGGTGGCGTCAAGGGAAGTTATGACAACAGATCGGCCACGATCCGATGCGCCACCCCCCGAAACTGGCCCCAGGCACGCCAACTGCCACTGATCGCCCGTGATTGGCTGGCGTCGAGTTGCTCCATAAAGGTGGCCTGAGCGTAGAGTTGTGGAATCGCTACCTCTTCAAACGCCTCGACCCGCTCATCAGGATCTTGTACCTGCAACTCGCCACTCAGTTCATCCAGTAAAAAGGCGAAGGTGAAGAAGCTAAAGCCATCGCGGGGCGTCGTGGGGGCGCGGTAGGCGATCAGGCTGAGGAAGCGTCGCACCGCTACCTCCAGGCTGGTCTCTTCTTCCACCTCGCGCATCAGCGCGGCGGCAATTGGCTCCCCCGGATGGATGCCGCCGGTCAGTAGGCGCATCACACCTGGTGGGTAGATGTCTTTGCGGCAGGTGAGGATTAGCCCGTTGCGCCGCCGCAACACCATACACACCTCGCCGATGCGGTCGGTCTTGATCAGCGGATCGAAGAGGCCATCGGGCAGATCGGCCAAGACGAAGCTGGGTTGGCCGTAGGCCGTGGTTAGATCATCAAGCTGCGCCAGGATCTCCTGGGGCAATCCGAGTTCGTCGCGGGTGACGTGGCGTACCGCGAGGGCGGTGCTGGGCATAGGCGTGGCTCCTTAGAACTTTATTCGGTTATGTTTTGGCGGCGCAGCCGCCAAAACATAACCAAAGCCGATTATGCGCGGCAGGCCCGATAGCGCCGGATCAGGGCGTTGGTGGAACTATCATGGTTGAGTTCGGGATCAGCTTCGGCGTTGAGTTCGGGGGCAATCCGCCCCGCCAGCACCTTGCCCAACTCCACCCCCCACTGATCGAACGAGCCAATATCCCAGATCACCCCCTGGGTAAAGACACTATGCTCATAGAGCGCCACGAGTGCGCCCAGCACCGCCGGAGTCAGCCGGTCGGCGAGGATGGTGCTACTCGGCAAATTGCCGGGAAAGGTGCGGTGCGGCACGAGCCAATCGGGGGTGCCCTGCGCCGCTACTTCAGCTGCCGTCTTGCCAAAGGCCATGGCTTCGCTCTGGGCAAAGAAGTTGGCCATCAGCAGATCATGGTGGCTGCCGAGCGGATTGAGGCTCTGACAGAAACCGATGAAGTCGCAGGGAATCAGTTTGGTGCCCTGGTGGATCAACTGGTAGAAGGAGTGCTGGCCGTTGGTGCCCGGCTCGCCCCAGAAGATCGCCCCGGTCTGATAATTGACCGGCTGACCATCGAGCGTGACCCGCTTGCCGTTGCTCTCCATCGTCAACTGCTGGAGGTAGGCTGGAAAGCGGCTGAGGTACTGATCATAGGGCAATACTGCGACGGTCTCGGCTCCGAAGAAGCTGCTATACCAGACATTCAGCAGGCCCATGAGTACGGGCAGGTTCTGGGCGAAGGGGGCAGTACGGAAATGCTCGTCCATGGCGCGGAAGCCACCGAGCAGGGCGTGGAAATTGTCTGGCCCCAAGGCGAGCATGGTGGAGAGACCGATGGCCGAGGTCATCGAGTAGCGCCCGCCGACCCAATCCCAGAAGCCGAACATATTCGCCGTGTCAATCCCAAAGGCTGCGACCGCCTCGGCATTGGTGGAGACGGCCACAAAATGCTTCGAGACCGCCGCTGCATCGCCGAGGGCGGCGATCAGCCAAGTGCGGGCGCTGTGGGCATTGGTCATCGTCTCCAGGGTGGTAAAGGTCTTCGAGGCGACGATAAAGAGCGTCGTGGCCGGATCGAGGTCGCGCACATTCTCGACAAAATCCGTTGCATCAATGTTGGAGATGAAGCGGAAGGTAAGATTGCGTTGGCTATAGTGGCGCAGTGCCTGGTAGGCCATCACCGGGCCGAGATCCGAGCCACCGATACCGATATTGACCACGGTGCGAATGGGTTGGCCGGTATGTCCGCGCCACGCGCCGAAGCGCACGCGCTGGCTGAAATCGGCCATCTGGTCGAGAACCGCATGCACATCGGGGACAACATCATGCCCACCGACAACAATCTGCGCCGAACGCGGGGCGCGCAGGGCGGTATGCAGTACCGCCCGGCCCTCGGTAACATTGATCTTCTCGCCCTGGAACATGGCCGCAATACGTTCGGCGAGGCCACAGGATTCTGCCAGCGCCACCAGCAGGCGGATCGTCTCATCCGTGACGCGATGCTTGGAATAATCGAGGAAGAGACCCACCGCCTCAGCCGTTAAGCGCTCGCCGCGCTGCGGGTCGGTGGCAAAGAGTTCGCGCAAGTGGCGCGTACTGATCGTCTGATAATGTTCGGTCAGCGCCTGCCATTCCGGGCGGGCGGTTAAGGGGCTTGCCATGCAATGCTCGCTTTCTCGCAGCTAAGAATGCTCGTCAGCGCGTCAATCATACCGCAATTGGTTACGAGTTGCATCAAACACCAGTTTTGTGATGTTTTGGCGGCTTCGCCGCCAAAACATCACAAAAAAATATCTTCGGGGGAGGCGAAGCCTCCCCCGAACCCTCACCAATGGTGACTTGAGTTTTGTATGCAGGCCGCAGGCCCTACACTGGGCGGCGCGCTGGCCGCTGATCCCGGCGCGGCGCATTACCGGCACTGCTGCGCGGCGGTACCGAGGTGCGCGGTGCATTGCGGTTCTCGTGGCGCGGCGGGCGTGGCGGGCGCTCATCCAGATTGACTGCCGGAACCTGAGCGTTATAGTCAAACCCCGCCAATTGCCGCCGCTCCAGCGGCGCACCGATGGCGCGCTCGATCTGCCGCACCTGTGATGCATCCTCTGGTGTCACCAGCGTGAAGGCGTCGCCACTGCGCGTAGCCCGTCCGGTACGCCCAATGCGGTGGATATAGGCATCGGGGGTATCGGGGATGTCATAGTTAATCACATGCGAAATCCGCTCGACATCCAAGCCACGCGCCGCAATATCGGTTGCTACCAGAATACGGAAGCGGCCATCGCGGAAGCCATCGAGGGCTAACTGGCGCTGGTTCTGCGACTTGTTGCTGTGTAGCACAGCAGCGCTATGCCCCTCGCGGGCAATCTGCTGGAGCAGGCGGTTGGCGCGGTGCTTGGTGCGCGTAAAGACCAACACCGAACCACTGTTGGCTTTGTGGAGCAGATCGAGCAGCAGCGCCGTCTTACGGTGCGGCGGCACCGGGTAGATGGCGTGGGTAATCGTATGTGCTGGGCGCACCAGGCCGATCTGCACCAGTTTGGCATGCGGAGCGGTGGTAGCGGCCAACTGCTGCAACTCGGCAGGCAAGGTTGCTGAGAAGAGCATCGTCTGGCGGCGGGTGGGCAGCGCGCTCAGGATGCGCTGGATCGCGGGCAAAAAGCCCATATCCAACATCCGATCCGCCTCATCCAGCACCAGCATCTGCACCCCATCAAGGCGGGCACTGCCACGGCCAAGGTGATCAATCAGGCGGCCAGGACAGGCCACCACAATCTCAACTCCAGCCCGCAAGGCACGCTCCTGGGGTTCCATGCCTACACCACCATAAATCGGCGCACTGCGCAACCCGGTTCCGTGGGCCAAGACACGGATCGTATCGTTAATCTGCTCGGCCAGTTCGCGGGTAGGGGTGACAATAAGCGCCTGAGTACCGCGCTGACGATTCTGGAGTAGACGCTGGAGGATGGGCAACACAAACGCAGCCGTCTTGCCCGTACCAGTTTGGGCCAACCCGATCAGGTTCTGGCCAGAGAGGGCGAGGGGTATCGTTTGGGCCTGGATGGGGGTCGGCTGGGTAAAGCCTTGGGCGGAGACATTCTGCATCAGGGCAGGATGAAGGGCAAAATCGGCGAAATTCAACGCGGCTCCTTTATGGGGCGGCCGCAGGAGAGGTTTGGCTCTATACGGCCGGTAGGGTGCGCCGAAAGGGGGATGCGGCGCGGTTCACAAGAGACAATACGGAAAAAGACACCGCAAGGCGCGGGAGGGAGAGTCGGGAAGACCCAACGCTCACCACCCCGCGCCTCTGCGGAGTCGTCAACCCAGGGATATACGGGGCAGAACCCCTATACCCAGTATGGCTTAGTAGCGGTCGCGCCCGCCGCGGTTACCGCCACCGAAGCCGCCACGGTCACGGCCACCGCCGCCACCGAAGCCACCGCGTCCGCCGCGACCCTTGTCCTCGGCCTCGTTGACGCGCAGCGGGCGGCCATCAATCTCGTGGCCATCGGTAGCGCGGATCACTTCCGCAACATCGTCGACATCAATCTCGACGAACCCGAAACCACGCGAGCGGCCCGTGTCACGATCATTGATCACGCGCGCACTCTGCACATCACCATGGGACGCGAAGATCCGCTCAAGGTCAGCATCGCCAACGCTCCAGGGCAAGTTCCCAACAAACAGCTTGACCAGCATCGAGTTCATTCTCCTCTGCATGACGCAGATGATCACCGCTGACGATCCACATTCGCCGTCAGCATGTCACTAAAAGACCATCCCGTGCAGCCGGCACCTCGTCAAATTTCGGGGTGTCTCGCTCCGGCGATCCACAACGTACATTACCTTCGAGCGAAGAGGTTCTGTCGAGCGACCAGGGGACTAATTACGGAGTCTCTGATGCAGGTCTCGCAGTGTTACGTTGAGCAAACGTGATTATCATAGCATACTTTCAATAAAGTGCAAGTGGCTCTTTGGTGAGGGTTCGGGGGCGGCGAAGCCGCCCCCGAAGATATTTGTTGTTGTTGTTTGGCGGCTACGCCGCCAAACAACAACAACAATGGGGTTTGGGGCGTAGCCCCAAGGACGTTGCCCATGCCCTGTATCAATGGGCAGCGAAGCCGCCAAAAACTGGTGTTTAGGGTATGATTAGGAGACGTGCCACATTCGTACTAGGAGGATCGGGGTTTACCCCCACAACCAGTTATGCCGCAGCATCGAACGCCTCTGACTGCCCATCCCGCATTTGCCGCATTTGCGCCCTGGATCTTTGTGCTTCTCTGGAGTACTGGGTTTATTGGTGCGCGCTACGGGTTGCCCTATATTGAACCCTTTACCTTCCTCCTGATTCGCTTCATCATTATCGTCACTCTCTTGTTGGGCCTCGCCCTGGTTCTGCGCGTTCCATGGCCACGCCGCGAACAACTTGGCCACATTGCGGTGGTAGGACTCCTCCTGCACGGTGGCTATTTGGGCGGTGTTTTCTATGCGATTGATCACGGCATGTCGGCGGGCATTGCCTCGCTCATCGTCAGCCTGCAACCCATCCTCACCGCCGTGCTGGCCCAGATCACCCTGCGTGAGCCGGTGGCCATACGCCAGTGGATCGGGTTACTGCTCGGATTTGCTGGGGCGAGCTTGGTGTTGCTCGAAAAGCTGATCGCTCCCACTGCCGGTGGCGTGGTGATCACCATCCCCACGCTCATTGCGATTGTGATCGCCCTCTTCAGCACAACCGGCGGAACCCTCTACCAGAAGCGCCATGGTGGCTCGATGCCGCTCATCACGGGCACTCTGGTGCAATACATAGCCGCTGGAGCGCTGGTACTCATCCCCGCCTTCACGTTGGAACAGCGCGTCATTACCTGGACACCCCAACTGCTCTTTGCGCTCAGTTGGCTGGTTCTGGTACTCTCCCTCGGCGCGATCCTGCTGCTCATGCTGCTCATCCGCGCCAACTCATCAGCGCGGGTCACTAGCCTCTTCTACCTTGTGCCACCCGCAACTGCGCTCGAAGCTTATTTCATTTTTGGTGAGCGTTTCGGCCTGATGGCGATTGGCGGGCTTATTTTGGCCTCGGTTGGCGTGGCACTAGTGGTGGCTGCGCCAAATAGTTCAGGGCGGTGAGCATTGCTCACCGCCCTGAAGCCCTCCCCCTGACACCAGTTCCTACCGTCCAACAACCGGCGCAGCGGTCTGGCTCACGCGGCTGAGGGCGGCCACGGGGCGGGCGAAGGGGAGATCCGCCACCCCGCTATACTGGCGCAGCAAGTGGTAGGTGAGCAGCAACTGGGTGATCGCCAGCGGATCGCTATGGCGCATCTCACTGCGATCCAAGTAGTCGCCAAACTGATCACCCTGAATTGGTGAGAGGTCGGGCAAGTGTTGCCAGATGACATCCTCAAGGCGGCGCGCATTCTCTGGTGAGACGCTGCCATCAATCTCTAGAATGTCTACCGGGCGGCTGCCATCACGCCCCAACTCTAGGCGCACGCCAGGGCTCTTCGAGCCATCTTCGCACAGATAGGTCAGATCGGGGTGCGGGATGGTCGGGCGCAGGGTGAGGCGTGCATTCAGGGTCGGGCCAGCCTCTTCAACCGGCACATTCGCCGGGGGATAGAACTGCACCACAATATCGGCGTGGTCACGCTGGGGGCGGATGAAGGCTGCCGAGTCTGACTCGCGCTTCTCCATTTCTGCCAGCACCTGTTCGGGTGTATAGCCACGCTTGGCCACATCACGCTTAATCTTCCAGACTGTGCGCAGATCTTCGGGTGGATTGAGGTAGACCTTGACATCATAGAACTGGCGCATAATTGGTGAGGAGAAGCCCAGCAGCCCCTCGACAATCACAAATTCCTTGGGTTGCACATACTCAGGGCGCACCAACGTACCGGTGCTATGGTCATAGACTGGCTTGAGGATCGGCTGGCCATAGTGCAGGCGCTCCAGATGCAGTTCCATGACATCGAGGTAGTTGCAATCGGGATGCAGCGCCGTGATCCCGATCTCCGCCCGTTCGCGCCGGTCATACTTATGATAGTCATCGGTGCAGACATGGGTGACACGATCAGGGCCAAGCAGCTTGACCAGCCCAGAGGTGATCGTCGTCTTTCCCGCCGCACTATCGCCCACAATGCCCAGAATAATTGGTCGCTTGCGCATAGTCGTGGTTACTTTCCTTCCAAAATGTGTTGGTGGCTAGAGCCGCACCATGCGGCCCTAGCTTCCAGAGTGAATGTCGGGGGCAGCGCTGCCCCAGCCGGTTATCCGTTGTGTTCGGCGGATGTTCCGCCACGAAACACCCGGCTAGCCCGCACGTCTTCCGCATCAATACGAGCCAGCTCGCTGGCCACAATGCTGCCCCCTGCCCGAACGAGTCGATTCGCTTGGCGTAGCTTCATCCGATCAATGGCGTTGCGCACGCTACGGGCATTGGCAAAATGGGGTTGCTGTACCCGTAGCTCAAGGTACTCACGGAACGCCGCCCGTGAGTCGGCATCGAAGGAATACATCTGCTGCCGTACCATCAGATCAGCGATCTGCACCAACTCGTCCAAGCTGTAGTCCGGAAAGTCCACATGATGGGCGATACGTGAGTGGAAGCCTGGATTGGACTGGAAGAAGGTATCCATGCGATCTTTGTAGCCAGCAAGAATGACTACAATGTCGTCGCGTTGGTTCTCCATGGCCATCAGCAGCATCTCAATCGCCTCTTGGCCGTAGTCACGCTCGTTTTCCGGGCGATAGAGGTAGTAGGCTTCGTCAATAAAGAGGACGCCCCCCATCGCCTTCTTGAGCATCTCTTTGGTCTTGGGCGCGGTGTGGCCGACATATTGACCTACTAGGTCGTCACGCGAGGCCACAACCAGGTGGCCCTTACGGACATAGCCGAGCGAATGGAGGATCTTGGCCATACGCATGGCGACCGTGGTCTTACCGGTTCCAGGGCGGCCAGTGAAGCTCATGTGGAGCGTTGGGCGCTCCGTGGCCATGTGGTGTTGTTCCCGCAGGCGCGCCACCAACAACATGGCGGCGATCTCGCGGATGCGGGTCTTCACCGGCACTAGCCCCACCAGTTCCTCGTCCAGTTTGTCGAGCAGGGTCTGGATCTGGGAGTCACTCCATGCCTGATCCAGATTGACCTGCTCGTTCGGTTCATTGCCTGTCTCTGCCATAAGGGTTACTCGTAGCGCTGACCGCTCGGCTTCTCGGAGGCATACGAACGGATGGTATAGCGGATCTGGCGGTCGCTTACCTCTTGGCGCTCAAGGTGGAAACCCGGCTCGTTGGCGGGGCGATTGACGATGAACTGGAGCGCCGTCGTCGCCCGTCCAAGGGAGCGGTCAAAGCCGGAGATACGGATATAGTGGTTGGGGAAGGTGGCCTTGCACTCGGCCAGTGTCTGCATGATCGCGGCGGGATCGCGGATATCGAACATCGGCATCCCGAACATCTCCCAGTAGACATTGCGCGGATGCGGGTCGTCGGTATACTCAATCGAGATCGGCCAGTCGTTATTCAAGCAGTATTGAATCTGGGCCTTGATCTCCTCATCAGTAAAATCGGGCAGGTAGGAGAAGGTTCCCTGAGTGATACGCATAAGAGTAGGCTCCATCTATACAATAAGGCTACGGAGTCTCTGGGAAGCTGCAAGCTTCCCAGAAGTTCTATCTACTTAGGAGGGCGTCACCACCACATCGGGCGTATCGGTGCTGGCGAAGTCGAAGGTAATATCCTTCCAGATCTCCAGTGCCTTGGCCAACGCGGGCGACCAACGCGCCGCACGCTCCAGAATCTCCGGCCCTTCGTTCAGATAGTCGCGGCCCTCGTTGCGGGCCTGGATCATGGCTTCGATAGCCACCCGGTTTGCGGCAGCCCCCTCAGCAATGCCATCCGGGTGGCCAATCGTGCCACCACCGAACTGCATGACCACGTCCTCACCCAGATAGTGGAGCAACTGGTGGATCTGACCGGCGTGGATACCGCCCGAAGCCACCGGCATCACACCCGGCATCGAGGCCCAGTCCTGCTCGAAGTAGAGTCCTTGGACGGGATTGGGGGCAACCTTGTTCTCGCGCAGCGTGGCATAGAAGCCCTGCACACTGTTCGGATCGCCCTCCAACTTCCCGACAATCGTTCCGGCGTGGATGTGGTCTACCCCGGCCATACGCATCCACTTGCTGATGACGCGGAAGCTGACGCCGTGGGTCTTCTGGCGGGTGTAGGTGCTATGCCCAGCGCGGTGCAGGTGGAGAATGACGCCATTCTTGCGCGCCCACTTGGCCATGCTCTGGATGGCAGTGTAGCCGATGGTGAGGTCAATCATGATGATGACGCTGCCCAGTTCCTTGGCAAACTCGGCGCGCTCATACATCTCTTCCATCGTCCCGGCGGTGACGTTCAGGTAGTGGCCCTTGATCTCGCCGGTGGCGGCACTGGCCTTGTTGACCGCATCCATACAGAAGAGGAAGCGATCACGCCAACGCATGAAGGGCTGCGAGTTGATGTTCTCATCGTCCTTCACAAAGTCCAGGCCACCGCGCAGTGCCTCATACACCACACGCCCATAGTTGCGGGCGCTCAGGCCCAGCTTGGGCTTGGTGGTAGCGCCCAGCAGCGGGCGACCATACTTGTTCAGGTACTCACGCTCCATGACGATGCCATGGGCCGGCCCCTGGAAGGTCTTGGTATAGATCGGCGGGATGCGCATATCCTCAAGACGTAGGCTCTTGAGTGCCTTAAAGCCGAAGACGTTACCGATGATGCTTGAGGTCAGGTTCGCAATCGAACCCTCCTCAAAGAGATCAAGATCATAGGCAATATAGGCAATGTACTGATCGGTTCCCGGTACAGGATCAACCCGGTAGGCTTTGGCCTGATAGTGCTCGTGGGCCGTCAGCCGATCCGTCCACACCACTGTCCACGTCGCAGTGCTGCTCTCACCCGCCACCGCTGCCGCCGCCTCAACCGGGTCCACACCCTCCTGGGGGACGATGCGGAAGGCACACAGAATATCGGTATCTTTGGGCTGATAGTCGGCGTCGTAGTAACCCATCTCAGCGTAGGGGGCTACACCTGAGGCCCAGCGGCTTTTCGAGGCTCCATTGCTTGATCCGGCCATGCCTGTCTTCTCCTTAGCAGCTCACGCGGCTTTCACGTCGTTGGTGACTGGTGGTATGGTACACAATTTATGTTGTGATGGAAATCACCAAGGCGGGTAGGATTCCTCACCCTCAGAGGGGGGTATCGCTTTTCTGGTGTTGAAGCGCACGCAAAGCGTGCGCTTCAACACCAGAAATATACCGTTCAGAGAAGCATTGCCTGGTGTATACTTGATCCACCAATGCCGAATCTGCACGTTGCAAGGGAGGGCTGTATGGCACGTCTGAACCAGATCATCGCGGTCGAAAAGGGGATTAAGAGTCGCTCCTTCCAAGAGTTG
>NZ_GL501404.1:1743039-1799301 GCF_000152145.1 Oscillochloris trichoides DG-6 | reverse complement strand
CTCCAGAAGCCCGCACTGCTGAATGGCATTGCGCGCACCTATCGCCCCAAGGATGATGAGGGCGAGATGCTGCCCCCCCGAATCAACCAAGGTGCAGGTGAATGCCGAAGAGGTGATCCAGCAGACTGCCGCTATTCTGACCCGGCTCTTTGATATTACGGCCACTAAAGATTGGACCAACTGCATCGCCCGTGCCGATGTGGTGGTGGATGGGCAGATCCTGTTGCCCCAAGTGCCGATCACCTATCTGCTCTTCCTGGAAAAGCAGTTGGTGGATCTGCATACCTTTATTAAGAAGTTGCCGGTGCTGGATGCCGCTGAGACGTGGAGTTTCGATGCTTCGGCGAACTGCTGGGCCACCGAGCCGGTGCAGACGGTGAAAACCAAGAAGATTCCGCGTAACCACGTCAAGGCCGAGGCGACCGAGAAGCACCCCGCCCAGGTCGAGGTCTACTACGAGGATGTAACGGTGGGCTACTGGCGCACGGTGAAGTTTTCGGGGGCGCTACCGGCCAAGCGGGTGAGCGATCTGCTAGAGCGGCTTGAACGGCTCCAGCACGCGGTCAAGTTTGCGCGTGAGGAGGCGAATAATAGCGAGGCCCAAGAGCAGAAACTGGGTGAGAAGGTGTTTCGGTTTTTGTTCAGCTAGTTGCACCAATCTGGTGAGTGGGCTATCATACCTATGCGCAGAAGCGCAAGCTGAATCTCAGGCTTAGGCTGATAGGAGGACGGTATCCAGTGGAGGTTCGAATCCTCCCCCCGCCACCACTGCGGCGGGGTAGCCCAACTGGCAGAGGCAACGCCCAACTCCGCATCAATGTCAGACTATTGCGCCAGTTTCAGCATTCACCGCCGAACGCCAGGTCAACCGGCCACGGCAACAAACGTCGGATGCTAGTTCAATTCTGGCCCGCTCCGCCACAAGGTATGGGCAACATTTATGGGGCATAGCCCCAAACCTGGTTTTTGTTGGGTTGTGGCGGCGTAGCCGCCACAACCCAACAAAAAAAGATCTTCGGGGGCGGCGTAGCCGCCCCCGAACCCCCACCGAAGCGTAGGGAGCGGTAGTTCAAAGGTAGAACACGACGCTATCACCGCATGACTAGTGGCCTTTAAATGTGCTGGTGTGCGCAAATGGGCGGTAACGAAGGGGCCTAGGGGAAGGCTACTCTCCTGGGCCTTGTATTTCACCCGGCAAATGCCTATGAGTCCCCGATCTTATCAGATAGATTCGACACCGCTGCCCGATGATCCCGAACTGTTGCGCCGCCGGATTGCCGAGCTTGAGCACGATGCCCTGCGGATGAGTCGCATCGCCCGTATCTTCTATGTCACTCATGCGTTGGCGGTGGCAATGCAGACGGCGGGTGATATTTCAGAGATCCACGAGCGTGTCTTGACGCTGATTACCTCGGAGTTGGGCTACGACCGCGCTGTGCTGGCGATGATCGAGCCGCATGATGCGGTGCTTACTGGCTGGTTGTGTAGCACCGATGGGCCAGGGGCGCATCTTCAGCGTATGCCGCATACCGAGCGCCTCCCCACCGATGATGAGACGTGGCCGATTGTCGAGGCGCTGCGCCGGGGTACCCCGATGCTCATTACCGACCAGCGCCCCCCCACGGGCGACCCGCACGCTAATGAACTACTCGCGCTGTGTTGCTATGCGATCCTCCCGATGGTGCTACTCGGTCAACCCTTGGGGGTGATCCTGGTGGATAATCCGCTGCGGGGTGAGCCGCTGACGATGGATGATCTCTATACCCTTCAGCATGTGGCCAGCCATACGGCGGTGTTGATCGGGGGTATCCAGGCGGTGGTGGGGCGCGCCCAACGCCTTGCGGTCGAGGAGGAGCGTAGCCGCATTGCCATGGAGATCCACGATGCGATCTCGCAGCAGCTCTATGGCATCACTTACACCATCGGCGCGTGTATTCGCCAACTCCCCGCCCGCCCCGATGCGGTACGGGAGCAACTCGTCTACCTGTTGCCCCAGGCCCAGCACGCGGCCCAGGGGCTGCGGCGGGCAATCTTTGATCTGTGGCCCGATGATCTCGATGCGGCGCGCTTTAAGGAGGAGCTATCGGGTTACTTTGAGGAGATCGCTCCGCCACCACGCCCGCGCCTCTTCTTGCAGGTGGATGGCGGGTTTGATCGCCTGCCGGTGGTGTTGCGCCGCCAACTCTACCGTATCGCCCAAGAGGTGCTGAATAATGTGGTCAAGCACGCTCAGGCGGGCCAGGCCAAGTTGACTCTGTTGTGCCAAGATGGCGAGGTGGTGATGCGTATCGCCGATAATGGCCAGGGTTTTGACCCGGTACATGTGCTGGCGGATCGTTCAAACGCCAGCCACTATGGCCTCTCTAGTATGCGCGAGCGTGCCGATGCGTTGGGAGGCCAGATTCGGATTGATAGCGCTCCTGGTAGTGGAACGACATTGACGGTGACGTTGCCGCTGCGTTAATGTTTGTTAGTTCGGCGCGGGGCTTCGACAAGCTCAGCCACCGCGCCGCTGGCGGTGGCTGAGCCTGCCGAAGCTGAGCCTGTCGAAGCCATGCGGCGCATCCCAAGCCCTGGGGGCTGGAAGCAAGCATCAAGTAGAGGGTAAACTCTCATGATCAGGGTTCTGATTGTTGATGACCACGCTGTTGTTCGTCATGGCATCCAGAGTATGCTCACCCTTGAGGATGATATTGAGGTGGTAGGGGATGCCGATAGTGGCATGCAGGCGGTGGAGAAGGCGCGCAGTTTGCATCCGCAGGTGGTACTCCTCGATCTGAAGATGCCGGGGATGGGCGGCGCACTCACCTGCCGGGCGGTCAAAGAGGTCTCGCCGCGTTCACGGGTTCTCATCCTCACCGGCGTTGATGCGGAGCAGGATGTGATGAATGCCCTCGAACACGATGCTGATGGCTATCTGCTGAAGGACGCACCCGCCGAGGAGTTGCTGCACGCGATTCGGGTGGTGGCGAGTGGCCAAGCCTACCTGCAACCCAGCATCACGCGACGCGTCTTGCGGCGTCTCTCCTCTTCTAATGCCCCGCAGCAACCCCTCCTGCCGCCCCAACTCACCCCGCGTGAACTGGATGTGCTGCGCCTGATGGCCACGAGCCGCTCGAATAAGGAGATGGCCGAGGCGATGACCGTCACGGAAGAGACGGTACGTTCACATATTAAGAGTATCCTGAACAAGCTCCGCCAACCCAACCGCATGCAGGCCGTGTTGATGGCACTGCGGCTGGGGATCATTGAATTAGAATAGCTTTTGAGGAGTCTATGTCCCTTCCTCCCGAATCGTCGCCCAACGAGGCGAACACTGGCCCGATCTGGCTCTTACCCGTCATCATTGTGGGCGCGATCATCCTGGTGGCGGGCCTCGTCACCCTGACCTTGACGCTGCGCAATGCGCCAAGTCCGAGTAGTAGTGCGAATGTTACCGCCGTCGCCTTTCCGACGGGTCACCCCACCATTGACCCGGCGCTCGATCCAACCGCGCTGCCCTCGGCGCATGGCGGGGTTGACCCCGATGGGCCGCCGGTGGCGATGATCAGCCTAGCTGATGCACGCGCCTACCAGGAGGCGGGTACGGCGATCTTTATTGATATTCGCCCTGGAACTGACTATAGCGCGGCGCATATTCCGGGGGCTTTGAGCCTTACCGCGACCGATCTTCAAACCCAGATGGCGGCGCTCCCATCTGAGACGCTCTTTATCGCCTATGGCGATGCGACGCGCCCGGAGAGTAGCCAACGGGCGGCACAGATCTTTCTTGATCTCGGCTACCCCCAGGTGAGTGCGCTGGAGGTCGGCTTTCAGGATTGGGTGCAGGCGGGTTACCCGGTGGAGCCATAAGCGATGATCGATCTGCATATTCATACCAACGCTACCCCGCACCACGCCTTCTGGGAGCCTGCGGCACTGGCAGCGGCGGCGGCTGAACGGGGGTTGAGCGTCATCGCCGCCACCGACCACAACACCACGGCCAATGTGCGCGCCCTGCAAGCGGCGGGGGCTGAACATGGAATCTGGGTCGTGCCGGGGGTCGAGATTGACAGTGCCTATAACGGCAAGCTCTGGCACACGCTGGTGTACGGAGTGAACCCCGACGCGCCCGCGTTGCTGGCGCTGTGTGCCGAGGTCTTTACGCGCAATGCCGAGGATGCCCAGCGGCTGATGCAGCTCCTCCCAGAGCGCGGCTTTACCTTGGTGGGGCTGGAGGAACTGGGGCGCAGCCCCAACGTGGCCGATGTGGCCACCGCGCTGGCCAAGCAGAACGAGTTACCCAACCGTCAGCCCCGCGAGGGGCACGAGGAGGCGGGGATGCGCTACATCCTGACCGAGATGGCAGGGGCGTACCGGCCCCTCGGTGTGGATGCGGTGATTCAGGTGGCGCACAAGCTTAAAGGCATTGCGATACTCGCCCACCCAGGGCGGAGCAAAGGCATCTACGCCATCCCCGCCGATGCAGCCGATATTGCCGCGCTGGCCGCCGTTGGCCTCGATGGGCTGGAGGTCTACTACCCCAGCCACACGACCCAGGTCGAGCAGTTCTTATTGGCGCAGGCCAAGCAGCACAAACTACTCGTATCGGGCGGCTCGGACAGCCACCACCCGCGCCAGCCACTGGCCGAGATCCCGGTGGAGAATGTCGGAGCATTCTTGGCGCGGTTGTCGCGGTAGAAGATCATCCGCAGATGACGCAGATGACGCAGATTTTGTTTTTAATAATCTGCGCAATCTGCGTCATCTGCGGACACTTACATCTTACGCCGCCAAATCGCGCACGTGTAAAATCTCACGCGCAGCCAGCGGGCGCACCGCCTTCTGAGCCAATGTCAGCACCGCCAGCGTTACCCCCTCAGCGGTAACAAACTCAACCTCATAGGCTTGCGCATTGTGATAGACATGAACCACCGTCCCGACATCGCCCTGTTGAAGACCATAATCGGGAACAGGATGAGTTAAAACAACCAGATCAAGCTCGTGCATGGTAATTCTCCATTGTTTTTAGGCTGGATACGCGGTGACAAAACGTGGTCGGTTATCATCAGGCTCAATAATCCAAATGGTTTGTACCCGTGCGATGCGTTGATCAGGGCCATAGATCATTCCAATCAGGCTATATTTCTGCCCATGTGGCGAGCTACTCAGAATCGCAGTATCGGCGTTGTGCGCAATATTGAGCAACTGCGCTGCCAACAGATCAGCATTGGCACTGGTGAAACCCAACCGCTGAAAAAACCGTGCTTTCGCCTGACCAACCATATGCGTCTCAGACAAGAGATAGCCGGTTAACTTCTCGGGTGGAATATATGCCTGATCCCCATTGGGCAGTTTCATAATTCAGATCAACCTTATAACGAGTGCGATGCTTCCACAGCCTGAAAAAGCCAAGCTACACCATTCATAGTACGGCGTTGCGAGGGGAAGAGTCAATGTCAATATTGATCAGGTTCGGGTATCCCGCGTTGTTTGTCCGCAGATTGCGCAGATTTTGCAGATTATTTTGTTAGCTACCACCGGCGGCGCGTTGGCTGAGCCTGTCGAAGCCAACGTGCCGCGCATCCTATGGGCGCGTCGCGACGCGCCCCTACGGATGCGGGTGCGGGACATCCTCTGCGTTCCTCCGCGTCCTCGGCGGTCAACAACCGAGGTGTGCGCGCTGCCTTCGACAGGCTCAGGCAGCGGGATTCTCCGGTGGCTGAGCTTGTCGAAGCCACCGGCTGGAAGCCGGTGCTCCCTTTGGATGCGTAGGGGCGCATCGCGATGCGCCCCCGCAATGATGCACCACCCCGTGGGCGCGTCACGACGCGCCCACCGTGCGCCCCAACCCATCCCGTGCTGTGGCCACAAAAAACATCAAGAACGCAGAGAGGTGTTATGTTGCCTCCCTCTGCGTACCTCTGCGTCCTCGGCGGTAGAACAAATTAACCGCAGAGGACGCAGAGGAGCGCAGAGGAAACCTCGTAGGGTCGCATCGCCGCAATGCTGCGGAATCCCCTGGGCGCATCGCGATGCGCCCCTACCCCCGTGCTACACGCTGCCGGGCGACACGGAAACCAACACGCTGATTGCGACTTTCAGGCGCATAGTTTCCACGACTCGTTGCTCGCAAGTTTATAGATTGATTAAACCAAGCACCTCCACGCATTACAAAGCGTGTTTTAACCAAACTGCTTATATCCTCACGACCATCATATGGATTATAGGGGTAAAATTGGAGTTTACTACAAGTCCATTCCCAAACATTTCCAGCCATATCTAGCAACTCAGTGTTAGGTGTTGCTCCAGCCGAAAAGCAGCCGACAGTCGTAGTACCATCATATTGAGTATTGAAATTTACTTGTTCACTATCAGGTTGCGCATTCCCCCATGCATACATACGGCGCTCCACACCGCGTGCAGCAAACTCCCACTCAGCCTCGCTCGGCAACCGATAGACATAGCCATCCTGAAGATGCTGCGTCAGCCACACACAGAAGGCCGTGGCCTCGTACCAACTCACCCCCACCACCGGGTGGTTGGGGCGGGCAATGCCGAAGCGAGAATCGTTCCAGAAGAGTGGTTGCCGAATGTGTTTTTGTCCACGTCGCTGTTTACCAATCTCCCACCAGGGTTGTTCAGGATTATATCCATCTGCATCTATAAAATGCTTAAATTGAGCATTTGTTGTCAAGTAGCGAGCCATTTCAAATGTCATTATGACTAATGATTGATTATTGATTTCGCGTGATGCCCAATCATGGCCATATACCTCATTCCATTGATTAGCCTCGGTCTCAGTAATCCCAATCACAAAACTCCCCCCCGCGATCTCCACCATCACCGGGGGCAATGTACACACACCGGGGCGTGGGTCACCCAGGCCAGCGAGGAGTTCCCCGGCACGCACGCGCTCGGCGGCGGGGAGCAGTGTCCCCTCGACCACTGCGGCGAGGTCGTGGGCCATGCCGGTCTTCAGTCTCTTGAAGCCCGGCCCCTCTAGGCGCTCCCAGCGCACATCGGCGGCGAGTTCGGCGGCCAGGATGAGATCGCGTTGCCCCTGGGGCGTCTGGGCGTCGCTGGTCAACTCGTCGAGCAGGTCGCGGAAGAGGCTGGGTAGCCCCTCTCCCACGGCATGGCCGATGCCCAGGAAGATCGGCACGCGCCAGCGTTCATCGTGACGCCGATCCAGGATGGCCTGCACCGGGCGTTCAGCCCCCACCAAGGCCAACCCCGCCAGGTACTCCTGGAAGGTCAGGTGGGCGAACTGATAGTCGGCTGCGGCACCGCTGGCGTGGATCAACCCGGCGCGGTAGTCGGTATACTCCAGGAAGCGCTGTGCCCCTGCGTAGGGATTCGGGTGACCCTTGGTGTCGAGGAATTTTTGCACCAGCACGTGCAGTGTGGCGCTGCTCAACACCCCCGGATTCTGCGCACTCAGTGCTTGGTGCGCCGTGAAGGCCACCTCGGCCAGCAAGGGGCGCAGCGCCTTCACCTCGATCCCTGGCAAACCGATATAGTCCATCAGCGCCTTGTACTCCGTCTCTTCTTTACCGCGCAACTCCCAGCGCCCCAACAGGATCTCGACACACTCGCGGTAGAGCGAGGCACGATCCTCTGGCAAGTTGCGCTGCCGTAGATGCACCAGCGCCATGATCGTCAGTAGCAGCGGGCGCTTGCCTAGCTCACGTAGGTCGGGGCGCGCCTGTAGGGCGGTGCGAAGCTCTGCCACCCGCTCGGCCCGCTGTGCCGCAATGTTCGGGTCGGCCATGGCGACCGCGCCGTACCATGCCGCCACGAAGTGCTCCATCTGCGCCGGGGTCAGATCGGCCAGGGTGACGGTGGGCCAGCCGGGCAGGTGCCAGTGGCGGTTCTCCGGGTTGATCTGCGCGTCGTAGGCACGCACACGGCACGAGACGACGATCCGGCAGGTGGGATGTTCCGTCGCAAAGGCGCTGATCGCTTGCACCACCCGCAGCCGCGACTCCGCACCGGCCACCTCGTCCAGCCCATCGAGGAGCAGCATGACATGCCCCGCCTCTACTTCGGCCCAGACCGCATCAGCAAGGCCGGTGGCGGTGCCTTTGGGTTGGAGGTAATCAACGAGATAGTTCCAGAGATCGCTGGCCGTGCCACAGTTTTTGGGGCTACCCTGAAGTAGCCGCGCCAGGGGCAAGAGCGGCACAACAATCGGCAAGAGGCGGCCAAGCTCGCCCCAGCCATCAATATGCGCTGCCAGATCGTAGCCTTCCTCGATCCCGGCACGCGCCAAATGGCGGGCGAGGTAGCGCAAGACGGTACTCTTCCCCCCGCCGGGTTCGCCCAGCAGCACCACATGGCGCTGCGCCGCGAGTGCCTCGGTGACAATCTGTGGCCCCTGAAACACCAGCGTGGGGTGATCGCCCTCCCAGGTGGCAACCATCTGCAAGAGATCTGCGGCACTGATCTGTTCAAGATCGGGGCTACGATACTCCGCCAACATCCCCTCGGTGCAATGTGGTTCGAGGCTGCGGAAGGTGGTACGGCGCTGCGCGGGCATACACGCTGCCCCAGTATGGGCTTGGAGGTATGCCGCCAGCGCTTCTTTGCTCAGATCGGCAACCGCAAACGGCTCACGATCAACAACCTGCGTCGTCGCCAACTGCGTGTAGACCTGATCAAGCCCCAGGCGCAGTGTATCGTCACGTTCGCGCTCGCTGGAGACCCCCTGAAGCGGCATGACATCGCAAGTACGCGCCACATGATTAAGGTAGGTAAAGATCAGTTTGCTGGAATCCGTGTCGTGCTTGCCATTGATGAAGATGTGGCCATAGACGTGTCCGGCAACACCAACACCGACAGTAGAATTATTGATAGTCTGGTTATGATGAACAGGCGCAGGCTGCTGGGCCGCGATCTTCTGCTCCAAGGCTTCGATGGCGGCAGCAAGATCGGCCCGCTCTTCAGGATCGCTCTCGTTGGCGTGCTTGCGGCGCAGGCGGGTAAGGCGGGCGGAGAGATCATCCGACATACACAAACTCCCCGTAAAGAGAGAGCATCCGCAGATTGTTTTTTATCCGCAGATTACGCAGATTGCGCAGATTATTTTTTATTTTACCCTAAAAAATCTGCGTCATCTGCGTCATTTGTGTCATCTGCGGACACTACATCATCCCCCAACACCGCCGGTTTAACCATATTTTCATATTCCCATAGAAGGGAATTTTGCGGTACAATACTAGGCGGTAACCACATGCATCTACGGAACCGCCATGCTCGCCACGACGTTCGACCCAGCTCTGCTCAGCTTCAGTGGGCATGAGACCTTCATCTTACGCAGTCACTGGCTCAAAAAAGCCTACGATCTGCTCCGCTCCCAGCCCGATCTCTTCTCCCTCGAAGATGCCTTTGTGCGCTTGGGGGTGGGCAAGAATATGGCCCACTCCATCCGCTACTGGGGCCGCGTCTGTCATGTCTTTGAGCGCAGTGAAGATGGCACGAGCTATCGCCCTACTTGGCTGGGTGATGCGCTGCTTGCCGATTCTGGCTGGGACCCCTTTTTGGTGACGCCGACTAGCCGTTGGTTGCTGCACTGGCAGATCTGTGCCGGGTCTGCGGCGGTCTTTACGTGGTTCTTCACCTTCAACCTGCTGCGGCGCGGGGAGTTTAGTAGTTCCCAGTTGGCGCAACAGGTACACCATGTGGTGGCGCAGCTTGGGGCCAAGCTGCCCTCGGCGGCCACGTTGGGGCGCGATATTGATTGCATGCTGCGCTGTTATGTGCGCCCCGATGCGACGCTGCGCGGTGCGCCACTTGAGGATGCCTTGCAGTGCCCGCTGCACGATCTGGAACTGATCCAGCTCTTGCCCGGTCAGGGGACGTACCGCCTCGCCGGGGGGGCGCACCCCGATCTGCCCGATCAGTTGGTGGCGCTCGCGGCATGGTATCAGGCACGCCATCTGGGTCGGGCGACGCTGGCCTTTAATGAGTTGGCATACGCGGAACGTTCGCCGGGGCGGGTCTTCCGCCTGGATGAAGATGCGCTCTTGACCCGTCTGTTGCACATGGAGCAGATCACCCACGGGCAGGCGACATTTTCGGAGAGTGGCGGGATTCGTCAGTTGGCCTGGCGCAACCTTGAGGATGCTGCGTATCCGCGTGCGTTGTTGCAGGCTGCGTTTGCTCAGGAGCGCCACTATGTCTGAACGCCGCTTGCCCATGGTTGCGCCGCGCTTTACCCGTGCGGTGCATATCCGCCGCGATTTCCGCGATCTGCGCTACCGCCTCGATGGCTACCATGTGACGCCCCTGGTGCGGCAGGTGGCTGGGCGCATCGTGGCCGGGCTGGAGGCGCAGAGTAACGAACGCGCCTTTTCGCTGATTGGCCCGTTTGGTGCCGGGAAGTCGGCGTTTGGCCTCTTTGTGGCCCACTTTCTCCAGCGTAAGCCCGAATCGCGCCAGAAACTGCTCGATGCGCTGCATGTGGCCACGCCCGATTCACTCTTGCCGTTGCATGCGCCGCGCATGTTGGTGGCGCTGATTGCGGGCAATAATAGTTCGTTGCGCCACGCGATCCTGACCGGCATGCTGGAGGCGTTAGCTGCTCCGCATCTCCATTCGCCGCAGTTTGATGATCTGCGCGAGCAGCTTCGTCAGGCCAGCCGCGCTGCCGATCTCGACCCGGAACGGGTGGCGCAACTGGCCAGCCGTGTGGCTGCTGCGCTGCGTGCGCATGGCGAATACCAGGGCTTGGTGCTGCTGATTGACGAGCTTGGTCAATTTTTGGACTATGCGGCGCGTCAAGATGAGGAACGCGATCTCTTTGTGTTGCAGAGTGTCGCCGAGGCGGCGGCGCGTAGTGGTGAGGATCGGTTGCTGGTGCTGACTATTCTGCACCAGGCGTTTGAACGCTACACGCTGAATGCGGGCCTCGCTCGGCGGATCGAGTGGGCCAAGGTGCAGGGCCGTTTTGTCGATCTGCCCTTCCAGGAACCCGCCAGCCAGATGGTGCGGATGGTAGCGCTGGCGCTGCGTCCGAGTGGCAAAGACCCCTATCAGGCCGCTCGTGCAGAATGGGCGGACGCGATGGCGGTGCAGAGCGAGGCGCTGGGCTTGCGCCCGGTGGAGATCGCGGCCCACGAGTGGCCCCAGATCCTGGCCGATTCTTATCCCATCCATCCCACGGTGCTGGTCGCGCTGCCGCAGCTCTTCCGCCAACTCGCGCAGAATGAACGCTCGCTCTTCGCCTTTCTGCACTCGGATGAGCCGTGGGGTTTGCGTGATGTGCTTCAGGCTGAAGCTTCGCCCGCGACGCTGCCGATCTACCGCCTGACCCACCTCTACGCCTATGTCGAGGCGAGTCTGGGGCCGAGCCTCTTTGCGCGGGCGCGCGGTCAGCGTTGGGCCGAGTTGGCCGAGGTGCGCACGCTGTTGGGCAACGGCGATCCCGCGCTGCTCGATCTGCTCACGGTGATCGGGACGATTGGGGCGATGGAACGCTCCTCTGGGTTGCGGGCGAGTCAGGCCCTTCTCGCCTTTGCCTTGGATGCTGAGGTGAGCGATGGGCTATTGGCGCTGCAAGCGCGCCGGATGATCACCTTCCGCCAGCACCGCGACAGCTACATTATTTGGGAAGGCAGCGATCTGGATCTGGAGGCGTTGACCCAGGTGGCGCGCCGCGATCTGGGTGAGCGGGCGACCTTGGCCGGGTTGCTGCAACACCACGCCGATACGACCCCGCGTGTTGCGCGGCGGCATAGTTACCGCAGCGGGGCCACCCGCCTCTTTGCGGTGCGCTATCTCGATACGGCGCAACTCGATGCGCCCCCCGCCCCCACGGCGGGCTACGATGGCGAAGTGGTGCATATCGTGCCTAATGACGATGACGATCTGCACCGTGCCGAAGCCTGGGCACAGCAGGCGGCGCGCCGCGACGAACCAGAACGGATTGCGGTGTTGCCCCAGCGCGTGCGCGAGTTGCGCAACGTGTTGCTTGATGTGGCCGCGCTGCGCCACTTGCTAGAGGAACAGCCGGAGTTAGAACATGATCGTCCGGCGCGGCGGGAAGTGGCGGGACGGCTGATCGAGGCCCAGCAGACCCTGGCCGGGGTCATGAACGAGACCTACGCGGGTCGTCATGGGCGCTGGTTCTACCGCAGTCAGCCCCAGCCGATCTTCAGTGCCAGCCAGATTGATGATCTGCTCTCGCACGCCGCCGATGCGACCTACCCGCAGACGCCACGGGTCTGGAACGAGTTGATCGTGCGCCGCCAACTCTCTTCGGCAGCGGCCAAGGCGCGCCGCAATCTGATCGAAGCCATGCTCGATCACCCCGACCAGGAGTTGTTGGGCATTAGTGGCTACCCGCCGGAGCGGGCGATCTATGCGAGTGTGCTGCGCATGAGTGGGCTGCACCGCCCCAATGCGGCTGGAGTGTGGGAGATCGGGCCACCCCCCGATGACGATCCGCTCCACCTACGCCCGGCATGGTCGGCGCTAGAGGCGCTGCTGCGTGCCGAAGAGGCGGAGCCGCTGCCCCTAACCAGCCTCTTTGCCCGCCTTGAGGCTGCGCCGTTTGGGGTGAAGCCGGGGCTGGTTCCGCTGCTCTTCATGGCCTTCTACCTCACCCGTGCGGGCGAGATCAACTTCTACGAACGCGGCAGCTACGTCCCCGACCCCGACATGGCCACCTTCGAGCGGCTCTTGGCGCGCCCGGAGCAGTTTGGGGTACGCCTGAGCCGCGCCGAAGGAGTGCGCTGGCAGGTCTACCAGCAGCTTGCCGCTGCCTTGGCCCCGGCGGCACTCACCAAGCCGGTGCAACCGGCGCTGCTGGCGGTGGCCATCCCACTGCTGCGCCAATACCGCCACCTGCCCGCCTACAGCCAGCAGACGAAGCGAGTGAGTCGGCAGGCGCAGGCCATCCGGCGGGCGCTGCGCGAGGCGCGTGCGCCCGATGAGTTGCTCTTCGAGCGCCTTCCCGCCGCCTGCGATCTGCCCGCCTTCCGCGCCGATGAGGTGTTGGATACACAACGGGTGCGCGATTTTGTCAGTGCGGTGCTGGCGGGGATGCAGGAACTCCAGCATGCCTACACGCACCTGATCAGCCAGATCACCGCCCAGATTGAACGTGCCTTCGGCCTGCGCCAAGGGCGTGCCGAGCTTCAGGCACGCTACGACCTGATCGCCGAGCGCAGCAACGATACCCAACTGCGCATGTTGGGGGTGCGCCTAGAGAGCGCCAGCCCCGACGGGCATGCCTGGGTCGAGAGCATCGCCGCGCTGCTCGGCAAGCGGCCCCCGGAGCAGTGGGGCGACGACGATCTGCCGCGTTTTGAGGATGCCGTGGCCCAATTGGGGCAACGCTTCCGCGCCGCTGAGGAACTGGCCATCATCGCCCAGCGCGTCCCCGCCGAGGCGGCGCTCCTGCGGGTGGGCCTCTCGAACGGGCAGCACGAGCGCAGCCGGGTGCTGCACATGGATCAGAGTGACCCCGCCGTGGCACGCTTGCGCAACGAGTTGGGCGATCTGCTCCAGCGCCACCAGGGCTTGACGAGTGAGCAGCGTGCGGCGGCGCTGGCGGCGCTTTTGGAAGGCGTGTTAGAAGAATCATAACCCCATGGACGACGAACGCATCATCCAGAGTTGGGCCGAGCGCCCCGGACGCCACATTGTCAACCTGAGCGGCGGCAAGGACAGCACCGCGCTGGCGATCTTCCTGCGCGACAAGATCCCGCAGGTAGAGTATCTCTTCTGCGATACGCACAAAGAGCTGAACGAGACCTACGAGTATCTAGATCGGCTCTCGGCCTACCTGCAACGCCCGATCATCAAGCTCAATGCCCAGCGCGGCTTCGACCACTGGCTGGATATGTATGGTGGCATGCTGCCCTCGGCGCAGGTGCGCTGGTGTACGCGCAAGCTGAAGATCGAGCCATTCGAGCATTACGTGGGGAGCGAGACGGTTTGGAGCTACGTGGGCATCCGCGCCGACGAAGCCCGCAGCGGCTATGTCTCGACCAAACCCAACATCCACCCGATCTTTCCCTTCAAGGAGTTCGGGCTGGCTTTGGGCGACATCGAGCGGCTCTTGGAGGAGAGTGGCCTGGGGCTACCCAGCTACTACGCGTGGCGGCAGCGCAGCGGCTGTTTCTTCTGTTTCTACCAGCGCAACAGCGAGTGGGTAGGGCTGATGGAGCGCCACCCGGAGCTTTTTGCGCAGGCCAAAGCCTACGAGAGCGAGCGTGGTGGCGAACAATTCACCTGGCGGCAGGGCGAGAGCCTGAGTACGTTGGAACAGCCGGAACGCGTGGCCCAAATCAAGCGCGAGCATGAGCGGCGTATGGCCCGCGAGCGGGCTAACCGCCCCGACCGCCCCTTGATCGAGGTGATCGGGGCGGCCTTGGATGCCGAGGATGATGATCAGGGGTGCGATATATGCCATTTGTAGGAGGAGTTGGTTATGGCGAGCGTGAGCAATCCATTCGTTGACTACCTGAACCGCTACACCACCGCTTCGCCCGACCATGAGGCGGCCTTCGATGAATTTCTCTCCCAGATCGCGCCGCCCTCCGGCCAGCCGCTGCACCTCAAGACCCAGGTTGAAAACTTCCTCAACGTGAGTTTCGCCCAACCCGATCCGCCCTCGGTCATCCTGACCGGCAACGCCGGGGATGGCAAGACCTACCTGTGTCGCCAGATCATCAAGAAGGCGAACGAGCAGCCCTTCCACTGGGAGCGGCTCCAACACGAGCCGATCATCCTCAATGGCAAGCGGCTCTATGTGATCAAGGATCTCTCCGAGTTGGGCGACGCCGAGGGCACGGCGCTCTTGCGCCGGGTGGCCGCAACCCTGAGCGGGGAGAGCGAGGATCGCTACCTGATCGCGGCCAACGAGGGGCGACTGCGGGCGCTGGCCGGTCATGATGCCACACTCGCGCCTCTCTACACTCTGATCCACAACCAACTCACCGTGGGTGAAGCCAATGGGGCACGGGTTTTGGTGATCAACCTGACCAAAGTGACCACCTCCTCGTTCGTGCGCAAGACCCTGGAGTGGATGAGCGCTCCTGTTCACTGGCAGGTGTGTGAGACGTGCGAGAGCCGCGCCGCATGCCCGCTGGCCTACAACGCCCGCCAACTGGCCCAACCCAGCATTGCCGCTCGTGTCCAGATGCTCTACCAACTCCTCGAACATCTGGACATCCACGTCACGGTGCGTGACATGCTCATCCACCTGGCCTATACCCTCACCGCCAATCAACGCTGTCAGCACCTGCAACACATGCACGCCGCGCATCGTGATCTGAGTACGCTGGTCTACTATGAGAATATCTGGGGCCACAACGCCAGCCCCGACTTCCAGCGCAAGGCGAGTGTGGTGCAGCATCTGGAGCGCCTGCATATCGGCAACCACTCGCTCTTCGAGTTGGACAACTTCATTGTGAGTGGTGGTGAAAGCGAGGAGGAGCAGGCGCAGCACCGGCGTCTCTTTCCACCCGCTGTGGATCTCAACCATCTCCGTTTTGAGCAGGATCGCCGCGCATACCTTGAGGTCGGAGCCGAAACCGGGACGCAGCAAGAAACCCCCATGCTCATCGCGTGGTTGCCCCACTGTCGGCGTAAACTCTTCTTCGAGCGGGAGAAGCAGTCCGAGGCCAACCGGCTCATCCCCTTCCTCTTCTTAACCGACTACCTCGATCTGCTAGAGAATGAACAGCGACATAAAGAATCGATCCGCCGCAATCTGGTGCTGGGTCTCAATCGTGCCTTCTCGCGGCTCTACCTGAACCTCGACGACAACCTCTATATCACCAGCCAATACCTGCACAGCACCGAACAGCCGCGCCCGCTCGTGCGCCTTACGATTCCGATTCAGGGCGTTGATCTGCGGGTGGATCGGCGGCCACACGTGGCCTACGACTATGATCGTGCCGACCTCGCGCTGGTGATCGCGCCCCCACCGGCGCTCACGATGCAGCGCGGGGTGCCGCCCAAGCCGGAGAGTTGGCGCATGAACCTGCTGCTCTTCGAGTACCTCATGCGCCTCGCCCATGGTGGCACCTTCAACATTCTGGCCGAAGAGTGTGAACTGAGTGTGCGCAGCCTCAAAGATCGCCTGTTGCGAGCATTTGCGAGTGATACAGCGCATACGGATCGGATGGTCGAGTTCTTCGTGGCCGAGCAGCGCCGCTATGCCTTGCGCAAGCTTCGTATTGATGAGCAGGGTACTATTCGTGCTTCGTACTGAGGGGGAACGCGATGACGAACATCTATGGTGGGCCTGAAAGTACACAAAAAGAACAGTTCCCTATCGCGGCATGGATCTGGGGGCATCGGCTACGCACCGGCCAGACCTGGATCGAATATATGCTCGAATTTCTCAGCATCCTCGCGGGCTATGACTACCAACTCGGTCGCGGTCTGCGTGGCGGCGATGCGGATCTCGCCTACTCCATCCCCAAGCGGTTGGGGCTGCGGCGCTTCATCTTCTACGATGGCCACGAGAAGACCCGCGATAGCCGGGATACCCGTGCGCTCCATGAGCTATGCGCCGAACTTAGACGTACTATGCCCACACCCAACGGGCATGCTGATACCGACATCATGGAGCAGGTGCGCTCGTTGCTACGCTCCTTCTCGGCGATTGAAGAGGCGCGTTCCTGGTATGCCAAGGCGCTTTTCCCGGTTCACGAGGAATTTCTGCTCTGGGAGGCGTTGCGCAAAGGTTCCACCAAGAAGGCGTATGCCGCCTCGGCTGATGATCTTGAACTCCAACAGCTTGACAAATCTATTGATTTCCGTGCCCGCAACTTCTTCGCCCGTGGTGGTGAGATCTACTACCTCATCCTCTCCGCCGGTACCGAGCATGACCCGGCATTGCGTAGCCGCATCGGTGAGCGGCTGCGCCACCTGCTCACCAACCACAATACTACTCTGGGCAAGATTGCCCACATCATTGATCGCACATGGAGCGATCTGGTTCTCAGTGCTGATCATGAGGGCTTGATCAAGGGCAAACTGGGCTGGATTCTCGATCCCCAATGCGCACTCTATCGTCAGATCGCCGAGGATCTGGATACCTTCCTCGATAACCAACTCGATTCGCTCGAATGCCTAGAGTTACTCGCCCACCTGATCAGTTTTCACATCCTGCTCTACATCTACCACCGTGCCCATCCGGCCAGTCACCCCGAAGGCCATGCGGCGGGGAGTTGTTTGGAGGCGTGTCGCCCGGAGTTGCTGATAGATGTGCTGGGTGAGCAGGATGGCGGCATTATGCGCAATCAATCGGCGCGCAGCCTGCGCCAGCACGAGGATTGGCAACTTCAGCAGGCGCACAGCTTTATTACGCAGAAGATTAGCACCTGGGTCAATGAATATGCGGGTGATCCCGATCTGCATGCGCAGCTTGATGCCGAGATTCAGCACTTTTTCCTGGCCAGTGGAAGGACGATCAAGGAGACGTATCAGGCAGCCATCCCGCAGGTACGCGCCACCTATGATCCGGCCACAACGGATCGTGAGGCGCTGATCCAGATCTACAGCCAGACCGTCTTTCAGGTGCTCGAATCGGAGTTCCGCACGAATTTCCTCAGAGTCCACCGCAAGATCGGGCGAGCGATTGGCATGATCGCGCCACACAAGGGGCCGCAGCCGCGCTTTGTCTTGGGCGATACGCTGCTCAAAACCCTGATTATGGCCATCTTGCCGCGCGACGCCCTGCCCATCCCCTTCGGGACGTTGCTCGAACGGCTCTATGAACGCTATGGCATTGTCATTGGGCCGGGTGAGGTGAGTAAGGCCGGGTTGCTGGAACGCCTGCGTATCAATGAGGAGTACTACACCCGCAACCGCGATGCTCTGCGTGACCGCATGCTGCGCGCCGGGTTGTTACAGCACTATTCGGATGCAACGGCATTGGTGCATCGGAGTTAATCGGAGGGGATCATCATGCCTGAGAATACCGATTCCTTAATCGCCACTGCGCTGCGTCGCTATCTGGCGATAAAGATCCAAGTCTCCGCCAATGCTCGTACCTTTTTCCGCATCTCCGGCTTCCGCGAGGCGGTCTACCAGGAACTGCTCGGTGCCTTGGCGCAACAAACGTGGCGGCTCGCCGAAAAAGATCTGCTGGTGTGTAGCATTGATCCCATCCCCGGCTTTCCTGAACAGGCACTCGCGCCGCACCGCTCGGCCACATGGTACCGCAACACGGTGCAGGATGGTCAGGCGCTCATCCTCATCCAGAACCGTCGCAGCACCGATGCCCAGAGCCTCAAGGATCTCTTCTCAGTCACCGAGATGACTATCTCGCAAGATGGGATTCATGCGCTGCTCGATACCTGTATGAGCCGCTACCAACTCAACACCGAGGCCAATCAGCGCGACGAGATCATCCATTTTGTGCGCCGCTTTGCCAAGGTGATCCACGAGCCGCAGTTGCGCGATCTGGTCGAGTTTTTGGTCGAGGTGGATCGCAGCATGGCCGAACAACCGGGTATGGATGTGCGCCACGCGCTAGCTGCCGCACTCCCCTGGCTGGGCCTCTTCCGCTGTAAAGAGTTGGCGACGCTGAAGAGTACCCACAGTGACAAACTCTTGCGCCAGGTCTGGAACGCCGCCCGCATTGGTGATGAGGTGCTGGAGGAGCCACAGTATAGCAACTACATCAAGCGTCTTGAGCAGGTGACATTCGATGATCTGAATGGCGTTTCGGCTGCCCAGAAGCGCCGCCTGCTGGCCAGTTTCATTGCTGGTGAATTGCGTAACGACCGCGACGCGCAGTTGGAGGTGCTGAAGATTGATTGGAACGAGGTCAAGCAGATCGTCCTGAACAAGACGCGCAATACCGCCCAGCAGAAGATCGCAACGCTGGCCACCCAGATCCAGGCGTTAGCTGAAGAAGGAACGCTGGGTGGTGATGATGTTCAGGAGGTGCTCGATGACCTGCGCAATAGTACCGAGCCCGATCCAGAGACGCTCGACCGCCTGCTGATCGAGCAGGGCGATGCGTTACCCAAAAGACTGAAGACCGATCTTCAGCGGCTGGTTAAACCGCGTACCCAACGCCATGCCGATTTCCTCGTCGGGGTGGTGAGTGTGGCCCTGACGCTACTCGTTCCGAACCAGAATGATCTCGCCGTAGGGACGAAGCTCCAGGTGCAGGTCAATCTGCCCAAAGGAAAGAAGGATTCGCACCTCACTGAAGCCTGTGCCACGTTCCGCACGCTCTATGGGGGTATCGAACAAGAATGGGATCAGCTAGAGTGGAATCTTAAGGCGCTCTGGGATCAGAGCGAGCAAGATCCGAGTGGGGAAGAGGAAGCGGCCCAGAACGAGGCTGAACAGGAGCGCGAGATCCGTGAGGAGATTCCCTTTCGCCTCATTCTGCTGGGGCCGGACGGCAAGGAGCGCAGCCGGGCCGAGTTGATCTGGATCTACCGCGCCGATAGCCCCGCCGGGGCCACCCACCAGACCTTGCTGGCCGAGCGCAAGCAGATTGGTGTCACCGAGCCATTACGGCTGCGCGTGCCGATCTTCAATACCTGCCCAGAGAGTAGCGTGATAGATGATCTGGATATCAGCCGCCCGATTCGTTCCTTTGGGGCGTGGTTTGAACAGGCCAACAGCCTCGCCGATCTGCTCGAACGTAGCCTGCACAAACGGGCGCAACCGGCCACATGGCAGGTGGTGAGCGAGGCTTTGCGTAACCTCGAACAAGCATGGGCCGCCTTTGTGCAGTCCAGCCAAGCGGGGTTGCTGGCCGCCAGGGTGGAGCCGCTCCTGAACGCCTACGAGCACCTGCTAGATCGGGTGATCAGCACCTTTCAGAGTGGCAACGAGATCAGTTATGGCTACCGTGTCCTCAACCAAGCCTGGATGATCAGCCACCCCGACGAGCCAAACTGGGCGCTGATGCCGCTCTTTCACCCGCTCAAGCTGCTCTGGTGGCGCGAGCGTAGCCGCTACTTCAGCCAGATTCTTGATCGCCTGCTCGATCCGGCTACGCCCGCCAGCATTGTAGATGAGTCGCGCTTCCGGCGCGAACTGCGGGCCACTTATGGATCGAGTGGCTTTCCGCCCCTCATCGCGCTGCCATTCAAAGAGGGTAAACCCGCCGAGTACTTTGTCGCCGCTGAAGAGAGCGATGGCTATGAACTCTTCTTCCGCGAAGCCCAACGCGCCGAGTCGTTCGGGATGGATAGCGAAGAGTTGGCCGATGACGAACAGGAGATCGCTGCCCAACATGCGGTTGAGGGCATTGCAGCGGTGATTCAGGACTATATCGAGACCTACCCGTTTGTGCGCGATGGCCTCGAAATCGTCCTCTTTGAGTGCCGCAATGGCGCATTGCCCGGTCTCCTCATCGAGCGCCTGCACCAGATCAGCAAGCGCCGCGATTGGCAGGTGCGCATCACTATGGTGGTGCATACTAGTGATCGCGGTGCGCCGATCTTCCGCCGCGTTAGCGAGTGGGTGGAGCGCGAGCGCTTGCCGAGTAGCCGCGAGGTGCGTACCTACTTCCCTGCGATTACCCTACAGGTGATGCAAGAAACGTCCCACACGGCGCTCTTCCAGCGCTGCGCCGATAGCGATCTGATCATCCTGGCCGATGTCTTGGCCGAACGTGGCCAGCGGATGAGCGCCAAGATCGATCTCGACCCGGCTACCGATAGTAAGCAATACCTTCTCACCTACCGTGCGCAGCAAGAACCCTTCCAAGCGGGTGAACTCCAGCGGAGTATGCTGCTCACCCCTCCCCAACAGCCGCGCATCAGCCGCCTCTTCATGCTCAGCCAGTACGCCGCGATTGAGCGTCGCAAGGTGCAACCCCACCAGCAGGCCCGTTTCTACCGCGAGATGAGCCTGGAGGCATGGCAGCCGGAGATCAGTACCATGCATGACCACTTCAATTGGGTGGTCTGCTACGACCCGACAATTGACCGCTTCTTGATCGAGAGTACCTTTCCTGATCAGGTGCAGATCATCCGCTATTCGTTGGGCCTGGGTGCGAAACGCCAACACAACCTGACCGTCTCGTCTTCACATAAAGCTCAAGATATTGTGGTACGCCGCTTGGCCTCCCGCCTGGGGCAGATGTTGGAGCGCCACGATTCATCCGATCTCCTCCAGCATGTGGCCCAGCGTCTGGTCGAAAAAGCCAAGCTGATTTCGGGCGATATTGTGCTGCGTGCGGCTGGGCCGGGGATGTTCCTCAACGAACTGATCGGCCTGGTGAGCGCCAAATTTGCCACCGAGGAGCGCTACCGCGCCCAGCACCCCGATACGCTCAGTGCCTGGATTCTGCTTGATGATGTGGAACATTGGTTCAGTGGCAAATTCCCTGATCTGCTCTTTGTTGCCATCACCACCACCGAGAATGGGCAACTCAAGCTGCACCTAGAGGTGATCGAGGCTAAATGTATTGGCGAGCAAGCCTTTGAGGCCGAAGCGCGTGACGCGCAGCGCCAGGTGTTGAGTGGCATACGCCGCATCAGCAGCGCCTTCGCCAGCGGTGCGCAGCACCTCGACGCCCTCAACTGGTACGATCAACTCTACCGCGCCGTGGTGGGTAACCTTCAGGTCGGGATTGATCATGAGGAGGTGTGGAACCTCTTCCGTGAACACCTGCACCGAGGAGACTTCGAGCTTGATCTGAGTGGCCACACCTGGATCTTTTGCTACGATGGCCAAGCGGGCATCAGCAACGGCCCCAGCGAAGATCCTTTCGGCAAGGGCGAGAGCGATTTGGATCTGCGCGCCCATCACTACGGGCGCAACGAGCTATTCGCTCTGCTGCGCCGCCTGATTGAGCAGCACGAGGGGCCGAGTCCAGATCCAGAAGTCTGGACGCCGCGCCAGGAAGCCTCGTTCCCTCCACCTAACCTCCCCCCGTTGGGGGGAGGAACCGAACTCCCGCCCCCAGCGGGGGCGGGCGGGGGTGATGAAGTCTCGGTCCCCCCACCTAACCTCCCCCCGTTGGGGGGAGGAACCGAACTCCCGCCGGGGGGAGGCACCGAACTCCCGCCCCCAGCGGGGGCAGGGCGGGGGTGGGGGCGATGAAGCCCTAGTCCCCAACGAGACCGAATGGGTTGCCACCAAAGCCCGCGACCTCGAACGAGTCTTGCGGCGGCGCGGCATCCAGATCATGAAGATCAACCCGGACGACGCCGATGTTGGCCCCAGCATCGTGCGCTTCAAGTTCCGCTTGGCCGGTAATGAGTCGCTCAAGAAGGTGCAGACGATGGCCGAAGATCTGGCCCGCGATTTAGCGCTGCCGGGAACCCCCATCATTGATAACATCAGCCGCAGCACCTTTGCTGGGATTGATATTCCACGTGAGCGGAGTGAGACCATCCCACTGCGCCCGCTGCTTGATGCGCTGGGGCAACCCGGCCCGGCTGAGTTACCCGTCATCCTCGGCAAAACCCCCGATGGTACCCTCATCCGCGAAGATCTCGCCGACTTCCCGCACCTGCTGGTGGCTGGCGCAACTGGATCGGGCAAGTCGGTCTTTTTGCGGGGTCTCCTGCTCAGTCTGCTCACCCAGTATCGCCCCGGCAACCTCGAACTACTCATCGTTGACCCTAAGCGTACCGACTTCACCTTCTTCAACCGCTTGCCCTACCTGCGCGGCGGCAAGGTGATTGTGGATGGCAACGAGGCGCGCACGGCGCTGCTCGAACTCGCCCGTAGCGAGATGCAGCGCCGCCAAGACCTGATCGCCAATCGGAGTATGCGCATGAAGGAATTTAACCAGCGCTACCCCGACGAAGCCCAACCGCCTATCGTGGCCCTAATTGATGAGTATGCCCTACTCACCAACATGATGGACAAAAAAGAGCGTGAGTCCTTTGAGCAAGATCTGATGATCCTCGCCGCTGCGTCGCGGGCGGTCAGTATCCACCTGATCATCGCCACCCAACACCCTAGCGCCGAGATCGTTACCTCCAAGCTCAAAGCCAACCTTGATGCGCGCATTGCCTTTAAAGTGGCCACCAACACCAACTCGCGGGTGGTATTGGACACGCCGGGGGCCGAGAATCTGCTGGGCAATGGCGATATGCTCTTCCGGCGCAAGAGCGGCGAGATCATCCGCATCCAAGCCCCGTTTATGGACGAGATGACGATGATGGAGTATCTGAAGCAGATTGGGTGACGTTATACTCCACCGCATCCACCACAAAATAGGCATACGCAAACTCGCCCTCCGGCAGATGCCAGCGCGCCTCGGCCTCCGGCATAGGGCGGCCATTGACCGTGCGCCAACTCGTCACCGGGGTGGACCAGCGCACTTGCTTGTAGCTCTGGCCATTCGTGGTGCGCGAGCGGTCATCCGAATAGAAGTTGCGTAGCGCCCCGTTGGCATCAAAACTGAGTACCGCACGAATCGTGTTGCCCGCATTCGTGAAGGTCGCCTGTACCGTCTGGGGATCGAGTTCCTCCCAGACAATCTGGGGGTCAATCAGGGTGGCCGGGGCCAGTAGACACATATCGTTAAAGAGCGTCACCGTCTCGCTGCGATCCATCTCTGGCCCGCGTGCATCCACAATCCTAAAGAGCGCCGCAATCTTCACCTCAAAGATCGCGTGCGGGCCAATGTAGCGGTGGTAGGCTTGCGCAGGCACCCCAAACATCGCCGTATCTACCAGAAACAGGCGCTCATGCGGGCCAACAAAGCTCTGCTGATCAATCTTCACCTGCATCCAGCCATCATTGGGGCCATTGCGTAGCCCGCCGTGCATCTGAAGTTGATAGTTGCGCACCCGTGGCTGCCCAACCACCCCGGCAAAGCGCAGGTACTGCTGCACCGCCGCTGGCAGATGTGCCAGATCTGCCTCGGTCACTACCTCGGTCTGATTGGTGTGACTGGCCATTCCGGCGGCCACATCACGCCCGTACTGGGCGCGGTAGTTCCACGGAGCCGCGAGCAGCGCAGCAACCAGTGCTGGCACGCAGATGATCAGGTTGGCTAGTGTCCCCACCTTGGCGTCGCTCCATGCCGTGCTGATGAGCACCTGCGAGAGTACCACCCCTAGCAGTGCCGGGAGCCACCACCATGTCGGTAGGGCGAAGAAGAGAACCACACTCACCACGAGCAGTAGCCCTGCCCCTAGCCAGAGCAGCCCCAATGGCTGACTGATCGGCGTCTGGATTGGCTCGAAGGCCGCCAGATTGAATGCCTTGGCAAAGCCCATCAGGTGAATAAGGCCATGCACGCCCAGCACGAATATGAACAGATACTTCATGATCCAACCTCGGTTTCGATTATCAACAGACTCAACACACAACCACAGTTGTGGAGATGGCGAATAATCCCAATTATTCCGGCCTGATCGGTACGCAGATGGCTCAGTGTTGTCACGGTGTCACCAAGCACCATACGCGTTTCAGGCGGGCAGCAGGCCGCCAGGAAATCCGCATCTAAGCGCCCCAGTACCTCGATGCGGTAGTTGTGGATGCATGCTGCGCTGTTCATAGGGTTCTTCCTCTCTAGGTCTACCCCCCTAGTATAGATAGACACACCAAAACACGGACTACATAACCATGTAGTCCGTGATGTAGCCATCTCTCCGTGCTACAATTGATGAACCTCCCCCAAAATAATCAATGCGAGGTTCTATGACTGCCCAACCTAAACCCACTATCAGCGAAGAGATGTACCTTGAAGCTGAACGTACCAGCCCCGAAAAACACGAATACTATGCTGGTGAAGTCTATGCAATGGCAGGCGCAAGCGAACAACACAACATCATCGCCATGAATGTTGCGGCACTCCTGCATGCCCTGTTGCGTGGGCGTTCATGTCGGGCGTACCCTAGTGATATGCGTGTCAAGATCATCAAGACTGGCCTCTATACCTATCCTGATTTTACGATTGTGTGTGGCCAATCCCAATTTATTGATTCTGAAAAACGAGATACCCTGATCAATCCTACCGTTATCATCGAAATTCTTTCGCCCTCTACAGAGCGCTATGATCGTGGTCTCAAATTTCAGCACTACCGTACACTCGATTCGCTCCAAGAATATATCCTCATCGCGCAAGATCGCTATTATATTGAACGCTTTGTGCGTCAAGAAAATAATGCATGGCTACTATCAGATGCTCTTGGTCATACAGAGAGCATCCCAATAGCCGCCATTCAGGCTCGTTTGCGCCTAGAAGATGTCTACGAACAAGTCACGATGGCATCAAATATGGTGAACATGTACCCGCATCCTGATCAAAGCTGATGCAGATCCCGATCTCCTACACGTACCCCAACGCCCGCGCCCGCTCTATGGCCTGTACCTGCTTGTTCACCCCAAGCTTGCCGTACAGCCCCTTGATGTGGTAGCGCACGGTATTGACACTCAGCACCAGTTGCGCGGCAATCTGGGTGTAGCTATAGCCCGCCGCCAACAACCGCAGTACCTCGATCTCGCGTTCGCTGAGCGGCTCGACCAGTGGCGGGGGCTGCGGGACATGCAATACCAGCCGATCATCAACAAAACTGCGCTGATACCCCTCACTCGCCCCTAGCTGCTGCGCTCGCTCCAACCACGCCGTTCCACCCCCGGCTTGCGCACCCAGAATCAGGGCGTGGATCAGGCTCCCGTAACGCTGCGCCTGCTCCGCCGCCGCGCAGATGCGCTCGGCTAGACCCAGCCCATCCGGGTGTTGGCTGGCCACCATCCAGCGCAGCCACGCCAGATGCACCCGCTCACTCTGCTGACTGACCGGCGCATCCGCAGGGATGCCGCTGCTCCGTAAGCAGGCTGCGGCCGCATCCAGGCGCTGCTGGGCCACCAGTAATGCCACCTTCCCCACCAGCCAGTCGTTGCGTACCCACTCTGGTAGCCCCTGCGCCAAGAACGCCTCGGCTTCCCCCAGGCTCTGCTCGGCTGCCTCCAGATCGCCCGCACCCTGCTGGAACCGCGCCAGATGGATCTTGCCGTAGGCCAACGAGGCGCTATGGCCGCTCAGTGTTGCCAGGTGCATCCCGCGTTGCAGGGTTTCTCGCGCTGCTGCAACGCGCCCCCATTCGTAGTAGACCTGCGCAAGAGCGATGTGTACCGCCCCCACCATAAATGGTGCCGTCTTCTGCGCTTCGGTCTGCGCAACCGCATCTTCGGCGATGCGCACGAAGAATCGCAGTTGCCCACTCTGAAGGGTGAGTAGCGCCAAGTGGGCTACCGCCAACATCGCAGTGACGTGATCCCCGATCTGTTGCCCGGTCTGGATGGCGCGTTGGAGTTGCACAATCGCGCTCGCAAAATCGCCCGCCTGCCGCTGGGTCGCCCCAAGTGCCAGCGCGATCAGGGCGCTGAGCCGCAGATCGCCAACCGGGGCTATTCTGCGCGCCTCTTCAGCTAAGGCTAAAGCCTCCCCAGTTTGCCCACGCATCTGGGCCAGGTTGGCTTGCAGCGTCAGCATTGTTGCCTGCAAGCTGGGTTGTGCAACAGTGGCATGGCTGAGGCTGGCTTGGGCGGCAGCGAGATAGGGCTCGATCTGATGGAACTGCCCGCGTAGTAGGGCTACCCAGGCAAAGCCCAGACTAGTCTGGGGGCTACTTGTGCGCCACTCATCGGGGAGACGCTGCACCCAGCGCTCGATGCTCCGCGCATACCCCTGGTTGATCAGCCGCCAGTGGTGCGCTTCGAGTAACCCCACCACCTGGGGGTAGTCGGTGGCGGCGAGGCTATGCTCAATCGCCGACGCCGGGAGATCGTGCGCCGCATACCAGTCACTCGCACGTTGGTGTAAGCCGGTGATGCGTTCGGGGTAGGTACGCCGCAGTTGGTGGAGCAGCAGTTCACCAAACAGGTGATGGTAGCGGTACCAATGCCCGCCATCATCAAGCGGAATAATGAAGAGATTGGCCCGCACCAAGCGCTCAAGCAACGCAGCACTATCATGGCGGCCCGTCAGCACCGCACACAGATCACCACTCAGTTGTTGCAATATCGAGGTCAGCAGCAGAAACTCCTGCACCTCAGCCGGTTGGGTCTTGAGCGCCTCTTCAGTGAGGTAGGCGAGAATAAAGCGGTGGGTTCCACTCAGCGACTCCACAAACGCACGCGGATCGGCGTGGCCCTGAAGCGACAACCCCGCCAACTGTAGCCCGACTGGCCAGCCCTCGGTACGCTCATTCAGGCGCACCACCTCCGCATCACCCAGATCTAAACCCAGGGTAGTTTGTAAAAAGGCGCGGCTCTCGGCTAGCGAGAAGCGCAGATCGGCGGCACGCACCTCGCCCAGTAACCCGTGCGCCCGCAGACGTGCCAGCGGCAAGGGCGGGTCTTCGCGGGTGATCAGGATCAGATGCAGGTTGATCGGGTGTTGACTCAAGAGCGCGGCCAGAATGGAGAGGATGCGCTGATCCTGAAGGTGCTGCACATCATCCAAGACCAGGATGCGCGGGCTGGGTAGTTCAAGCAGGGCGTTGATCAGCGTGGTAAGCAGAACCGCATCTGGGGGCAGTTGCTGGGCTTGGAGCGCGGCAAAGAGATCGTTACAGAAGGTGGCATCGTGTTGGCGCAACGCCGCCACGAGGTAGCGCAGAAAGCGCCCTGGCTCATCGTCGGCCTCTTCCAACGCCAACCAAGCGACGGGGAGGTTCGGTGCGTGGGGGCCAGAGAGCCAGCCGCTAATCAGTACGCTCTTCCCATACCCCGCCGGGGCCGAAACCAACGTCGCGGCCCCACGCAGCCCCGCGTTGAGCAGATCGTGCAAGCGCACCCGCTCGATCATGGTCGGCGGGCGCGCCGGGGGGCAAAATTTGGTGTTGAGTAGGCGTTGGTGCATGTCACCTTCGGTGGGGGCGGAGGAGGCGAAGCCGGATATGTGTTTGATTAAGGAGGGTATCATCCTCGGTGGTACACCCTATCCACCGCAGAGGACACAGAGGTACGCAGAGGGATGGGTTTTGCGACGACCTCTGCTTTTTCCTCTGCGCTCCTCGGCGTCCTCTGCGGTCAACAACCGGGGCGCAAGAGGACGCTTAATCGAACGCCAATGAGGAGCAGTTGCCCCCGCGCACGGTGGCTGAGCCTGTCGAAGCTGGCTTCGGCAAGCTCAGCCACCCCATCCTACCGCAAACCCTCGGCCACCTGAACGGCCTCCTCACCCGTCACCTTCCCGGCGATGAGCAGTGTCACCCCATCCTCCTTCCAGGTCAGCAGGCTGCCCTGGCCCTCGGCGGTGATCAGCGTCGCGGGCTGGCCGCGCACCGTGATCTGCTGCACGTTGCTCCCCGCTGGTGGTTCGCGGTCATCCTGCATGTCGCCGTTGCTCTGCACCAGGCTCATGCTGCTGCTCTCGCTCTTGTAGTTCATGATCACCGTATCGGTGCCGACCACACGCACCTCAACCAGCAACATCTCCGCAGGTAGATAGCTCGGCTCACGCAGCGTAAAGCTCACACTCGTGCGCGCCTCGTCCAACGTGGCCTGCTTGGGGGCCATCTCGGCGATCAGGTCAGCCGCTTGCAGCACGGTCGCATCGGCAGGCGGGGTGAAGGTGAAGAGATCCGCGCTCACCCCCGCATTGACCTCGATGCTGCGCACTTCCACACTCCCATTGCCAAAGTCGCTCGCATCCAGGGTGAGCTTGAGCGGCATGGCCAGCTCCGTATCCACCCACATCATGCCTTCGATGATGCCATCAAGCTTGAGGTTGGCGCTCGTCTCGGCGCTCGGCGTCACCTTCACCTTCCAGGTCGGCTTGCCCGCCACCTGCTCCTCACCCAGTACCTCAAGGTTCACCGCATCCAAGCCCTGCTGGATCACATCCTGCAACACAACCGTCGCTCCGGCGGGGCTATTCGGCGCATACTCCTTCATCTCCGCCGCCGTGCCGGTGACGACCGTCTTCTCATTGGGGCTGTAGATCCAGAACTGCTCGCCATCACTCACCACCAAGGCACCGACCATCTCTGGCTGGCTGGCCTCTAGGATCTGGGCACGCACCCGCGCCTTGGGGTGGCCATCCTCAGCAGCAGGGAGCTTCTGCATCCAACCTTCAATCACCAGATTGCCCGACTGCTCCGGCGAGGTGAAGGAGATCGCCACGGTTGCGTGCAGATCATTGGTGCTGTCACGCGCCGCCTCCATCTTGGCAACGATCTCTTCCGCAGTTGGCAACTGCGTACTGCACGCGCCCAAGAGCAGCGCACTGATCAACAAACTGATGAGCATAAACCAATGTCGCATACGGCCTCCTCTTTTTGAATCTTGGTTCGCGCTGTTTCTGTTGTACCATACCCAAGCAGTTTGATTCTAGATCATGTCTGTGATCCAGATGTTAGAGATTGTTACCGCACAATCTCCCTCTTGGTACCGATCCCGGTTGGGTCAAAAGACCGATGGCTGCACGGGCTGTTGCGGGTACGATGGTTGCACCGGCATCTTACGCCCCGGTTCTGATCGCAGAGGAAGAACCACAGGTAGCGCGAAACCCATCCCTCTGCGTACCTCTGTGTTCTCTGCGGTTGATAATATGCCGAGCCTGTCGAAGCCATGCGACGCAACCCCAAGATCCCAACGGAGGCACCCTGATGTCCACCAACCTACAGCGCACCCCGGTACCCGCCGGTATCCAGATGCGCCGGTTTTCCGGCAGTGACGCCGATTTTGCTGCTGCGGTCGAGATTACCAATCAGGTCTACCCTGAATACCCCGATACGGTTGATGAGTGGCGTTTTGGTGATGCCAAGCGCCCTGCCCATGTGCTCCAGGTGCGCTGGTTCGCCGATCTTGATGGTGTTCCAGTTGCCTATGGCACCTACCACCACCACGAGGGCATGTACCATCCACAGAAGTTCGGTCTCTTCGTCTATGTGCTGCCTGCCTATCAGGGGCGTGGCATTGGGGCCGCGCTCTATGATCACCTGATCAGCGATCTCGAACCGCACCGCCCGATCATGCTCCGCTCGCGCACCCGCGAGGATATGCAGCGCAGCCTGCACTTCTTGTTGGATCGCGGCTTTCAGGAGGGGATGCGCGAGTGGGAATCGCGCCTTGATGTGGCCGCCTTCGATCCCACACCCTACCAGGGCCACGCGGCTACACTGCGCGCCGAGGGCATCCGCATCACAACCGTGGCCGAGTTGCTGGAACACGATCCGGCCTGCCACGAGAAGCTCTGGCAGCTCAACAACGAGCTGATGCACGATGTCCCACATCCCGATGCACCCACCGAAATAACACTGGAGTCCTTCGAGAACTGGATCTTCAAGAATCCCAACTTTCTGCCGCAAGGCTTCTTTGTGGCCCTGGATGGTTCCAACTATGTGGGTCTGAGCGCTCTCTGGAGCAGCCAGGCCGATGCCACCGAACTCTACACCGGCCTGACCGGGGTGCGGCGCGCCTACCGCCGTCGGGGCATTGCGCTGGCCCTCAAACTGCACGCCATCGCCTACGCTCAGCAGCACCAGATCCGCACCGTCAAGACCTGGAACGAGTCCAACAACCGGGCCATGCTGAGTATTAACGAGATGTTGGGCTTTGTGAAGCAGCCCGCGTGGATCAACTTCGACAAACAACTGCGTGAGGGCTAACCCACATGTCCCTACCCGCACTCCACCTGAGTGGCAGCCCATACCAGCAGGGCTGCCAACACGGCGCGGCACTACGTGGCGAGATTGGTACCAATCTCGCCATCTACTTTGCCCGCTTCGAGCGTGAACTGCACCTCACCCGTGCCGAAACGCTGCGCCGCGCCCGCGTCTATGCCGAGGCGATTGCTGATCAAAACCCCGCCTATGCCGCTGCGATGCGTGGCATCGCCGATGGCTCTGGCTACAGCTACGCCGAGATCGCCGCGCTGAATGTGCGCTACGAACTCTTCTACCACCAGTTTGGGCATAATGCCATGGCTGATGGTTGCACCGCTATTGCGCTGCTCCCCACGGTGACAGCCGATGGGCATCTGTGGCTGGCCGAAAACTGGGACTGGATCGTTGGGGTGCGCGGGGCCATCCTGCACAGCCGCACCGAGGACGGCATGACGATCCGGGCCTTCACCGAGGCTGGAATTGTAGGCGGGAAGATCGGGTTCAACTCGGCGGGGCTGGGGCTACTCATCAACGGCCTCACCAGCAGTGAGGATGATTGGGCACGCTTGCAGCGCCCCTTCCACCTGCGCTGCTACGAGATCTTGCACAGCCACAGCCTTGATGCCGCGATCTCCATCGTCATGGATGCACCGCGCTCCTGCTCGGCCAACTTCCTCCTGGCCCAAGTGCCGGATCGCGCCGTCACCATCGAGAGTGCGCCCCACCGCGCCGTGCTACGTCCCGCCCAAGCGGGCTACCTCGTCCACACCAACCACTTTGTGGATGCGGCACTCCTTGGCGTCCACGAGCCACCCGTTGAATCCTGCCCGCACTCCCATTGGCGTCTCGAACGCAGCGAACAACTCCTGGCTGGCCAGCGCAGCCTCGGTCTCAGCCACCTTCAAACCATCCTACGTGACCACCAGCAGCATCCCTATGGGATCTGCTTCCATATTGATCCCGCCGAGCCACCCACCGAACATTACCAGACCGTCGTCTCGGTGATGATGGATCTGCATGCCCAGCGCTTCTATCTGAGTGACGGGCCGCCGTGTGCGCATGCGTATGCCGAAGAGCCACCGCATGCGCTCCCTTCGACAAGCTCAGGGAGCGGTGCGTTGGCTGAGCCTGTCGAAGCCAACGCGCCGCGTTCCGGTTGTCCCAAGGCTTCTTCGCGCTAACAACATTTCTTAAGCATAACTAAAGGCATCAATTCCTTGAGATTACAGGCAGGTATACGAAAAGGACTGTCACATCCACAGGAGTTGTTCGATACGCGATGGTGCCTACCCCCAACTGGCCGTACACATCCCAACCCCAACATGTGACCCCGCCGCCGGTAGACAGGCCGCAGGTGTGCGCGTCGCCTGCGGCGAGGGCCGCTACCCCGCTCGAAAGCCCATCCACATCCATCGGTATGCTGCGCTGGCTGATCGTCCCGTTGCCCAGTTGGTAATACTTGTTCCACCCCCAGCAGGTGACCCCACCGCCGGTGGACAGGGCGCAGGTGTGCGCGTAGCCTGCGACGATGGCCGCCACCTCGCTCGAAAGCCCATTCACTACCACCGGTGTCATTCGCTGGGTCGTCGTCCCGTCGCCCAGTTGGCCATACCAGTTCCATCCCCAGCATGTAACCTCGCCGCTGGTGATCAGAGCGCAGGTGTGCGCGTAGCCTGCGGCGATGGCCGCCACGCCGCTCGAAAGCCCCTCCACCTGCACGGGTGTGTTGTGATTGGTTCTCGTCCCGTCGCCCAGTTGGTCATACGTGTTCCACCCCCAGCAGGTGACCCCGCCTTCGGTGCTCAGGGCGCAGGTGTGAGAACCGCCTGCGGCGATGGCCGCTACCCCGCTCGAAAGCCCCACTACATTCACCGGCATGTTACGCTGGGTCGTCGTCCCATCGCCCAGTTGGCCATACCAGTTCCCTCCCCAGCATGTGACCCCGCCGCCGGTGGTCAGGGCGCAGGTGTGAGAATCGCCTGCGGTGATGGCCATCACCCCGCTCGAAAGCCCCTCCACCTGCACCGGTGTGCTGCGCTGGGTCGTCGTCCCATTGCCCAGTTGGCCAGACCCGTTCCCTCCCCAGCATGTGACCCCGCCTTCGGTGCTCAGGGCGCAGGTATGAGAGTCGCCTGCGGTGATGGCCACCACCCCGCTCGAAAGCCCCTCCACCTGCACCGGTGTGCTGCGCTGGATCGTCGTCCCGTCGCCCAGTTGACCAGACTCATTATTCCCCCAGCATGTGACCCCGCCTTCGGTGCTCAGGGCGCAGGTATGAGAGTCGCCTGCGGTGATGTCCGCCACCCCGCTCGAAAGCCCCTCCACCTGCATCGGTGTGCGGCGCTGGGTCGTTGTCCCGTCGCCCAGTTGGCCAGACCAGTTCCTTCCCCAGCATGAGACCCCGCCGCCGGTGGTCATGGCGCAGGTGTGCCCGTCGCCTGCGGCGATGGCCGCCGCTCTGCTCGAAAGCCCATTCACTACCACCGGTGTGCTTTGCTGGGTTGTTGTTCCGTCGCCCAGTTGGCTATACTGGTTCACGCCCCAGCATGAGACCCCGCCGCCGGTGGTTATGGCACAGGTATGATCGTTGCCTGCGGCGATGGCCGTCACCCCGCTGGAAAGCCCCACCACATCCACCGGTGTGCTGCGCTCGTCCGTCGTCCCGTCGCCCAGTTGGCCAGACCAGTTCGCGCCCCAGCATGTGACCCCGCCGCCGGTGGTCAGGGCGCATGTGTACACGTCGCCTGCGGTGATAGCCGCCACCTCGCTGGAAAGCCCCAGCACATTCACTGGTGTGCTGCGCTGGGTCGTCGTCCCGTCGCCCAGTTGGCCATTCCCGTTCCTTCCCCAGCAGGTGACCGCGCCGCCGGTAGTCAGGGCGCAGGTGTGAGAACCGCCTGCGGTGATAGCCGTCACCCCGCTGGAAAGCCCCGCCACCTGCACCGGTGTGCTACGCTGGGTCGTCGTCCCGTCGCCCAGTTGCCCATACCCGTTCGAACCCCAGCATGTGACCGCGCCATCGGTGGTCAGGGCGCAGGTATGATACTCGCCTGCGGCGATGGCCGCCACCCCGCTGGAAAGCCCCGCCACCTGCACCGGTGTGCGGCGCTGGATCGTGATCCCGTTGCCCAGTTGTCCAGACTCATTATTGCCCCAGCATGAGACTCCGCCACTGGTGGTCAGGGCGCAGGTGTGCGCGTAGCCTGCGGCGATGGCCACCACCCCGCTCGAAAGCCCATTCACTGCCACCGGTGTGTTGCGCTGGATCGTCGTCCCGTCGCCCAGTTGGCCAAACTCATTATTGCCCCAGCAGATGACCGCGCTGTTGGTGGTCAGGGCGCAGGTGTACGCATCGCCTGCGGCGATGGGTGTCCTATGCTGTGCAGAGGCTATGTTGGCTTCCAACACAGTCGCAGGAAGTTCATAGTTCAGATTGGTGGGGTTTAATGCAACGAAATCAAATCTGCTTGTCACCGAGGGTACGGATTGGGGAACCCATGCGGCGGCAGGAGCCGGATTACCGATCAGCAAACCGAGGCAGACCATCCATGCAAGTAGCCATTGTATTCGCATCAGATTCTCTCTTTAGTATGAGGGAAGCCACTGGCCGTGTCCCGTGATCCACCTGTTCTTGAAAGTTGAGATCAATGCCGAGGCTGTGTTGCTCCTCCTCAAAGAGTAGATGCACTGTGGCGAGGGCTACAGGATCATCTGCATCTTTAATTTCGATTATGCACTCAATTCTTCATGCGCCCCTTCGCGTATAAACCCAACTCGCCCCGGCCACCCCTAACAGCACCAAACCGAGCAGCAGCAACACCACCGGCGGCACCCCGGCAGGTGCCGGAGCCGCCTTGCCCATCGCCACTTCGGGCGTCGCTACCTCACTCGGCTCAGTCTGACGTGCCATATCACTATTCACCATCGGCTCGGTGGGTAGCGTCATCATAGCCGCAGACTCAGTCTCAGTGACTGGTTCGGAGTTGGCGGGTAGCGCCATCGTCCCGGCAGCAGCATCCGGCGATACTGTCGCCTCGATAGGCACGGACATCACCGCTGCACTCTCGGTTGCCGATGGGGTCGCCTCGATAGGCACGGACATCACCGCTGCACTCTCGGTTGCCGCTGGAGCCGCCTCGTACAGTGCCGAGGCTGTCGGTTGCGCGATCATGGGGGCCGGTGCTGCCGCCATTGGGCCGCTCATCCCCCCTAGCATCTGGAGGCTGGCCAACAGCACCAGCATCAAACCGGCCAAGCCACTCCCAAGCTGCCCCACCCAAGCCAGCGCCCAGCCTGCATAGTGCGAACGGCGCGGCTGCACCGTTGCCGGATCGAGCGTAAACGAGCGTGGCGGAGTCAGTGTTGGTAACTCGCGCAGTAGCGCGGTGGTGCTACGCAACTCCTCAAGCTCAGAGCGCAAACGTGGATCATCGGCCAAGCGCCGCTCAAGATCGCTCCGTGTTGGCCCCTCAAGCTGGTCATCCAGATAGGCCGAGAGCAATTCCAGATCCTGCTCTGGCAGGGGCGAAAATTGTGGCTGGGGTGTCTTCATGGTGGTATCTGTCGCCGTATGCTGCTACCTGTCCTCATGACGAAACTTCGCCGGTAGCAGTTCCCCGGCGCGCAGAATATCGCGCAGCCGCGCCCGCCCCCGGCTCAACCGCGACTTGACCGTACCCAGACTGGTAGCCGTGATGGCCGCGATCTCATCATAAGCCATACCTTGAATATCACTCAGAATAATGACTACACGCTGATCTTCGGGGAGTTGGGCGAGGCCGTGCTGAATCGCCGCCGCCAACTCGTGGCGCAACGCAACCTCATCGGGGTGTTCGTGGGGGTCGGGTAGATCGAAGCCGCGCCCTTCATCATCGGATGTCCCCAGCGCATCGAGCGAGGTGGCAGGGCGGCGCTTACGGGCGCGCAGCACATCATAGCAGGCATTCGTGGCGATCCGTAATAACCAAGATCGGAACTGACCGCCGCGAAAGCGGTTCAGATTGCGGTACGCGGAGATGAACGTATCTTGGGCCACATCCGCTGCCGCTTCGGCATCGCCCAACATACGGTAACACAGGTTATAGACCCGCGACTCATAGAGTCGCACAAGCTGGTTGAACGCCTCAACATCGCCCCGCTGGGCCGACTCGATGATGCGCTCTTCTTCATTCAACATAGCGGCACCGGCGCTGCCTCACTGCGGCGACACGGGCTGTATTATACCCTACACCAACGCCAGCCGCTGAAAGAGGTAATCCCCGGCACGCCGCAGGCTCAAGAGGCGCAAATGCGGCGGATCATCGGGGCTGAACCCCACCCCCTCGATCAGACTTGGGCGCGCCGGACGCCCCGGCGGGCTACCGATAATGATCGGGCTATTGGTCAGGAAGGTCTCGTCAACCAAGCGCTGGGCCACTAATGCACCATAGATCAGCGCCCCACCTTCGCTCAATAGGCTACGCACACCCATGCGCTGGCGCAGATCGGCACACAAACCGATCAGATCCACCGTCTCACCGCGTGAAATATGGTAACGCACCCCTGGGCGCTCGCCCAAGTGCGCATAAGCCCGCGTCGCCCCCGCCGGGGTGGTGGCAATCAGCACCGGCTGCGGATCGCCGCGCAGGGCTGCCGCATCAGGTGGCAGATCGCCGCGATTCGTCACCACCACTAGCAGTGGCAGGGGCGTGCGGCCTTCAGCCATGCGCAGATCGGCAAAAAAATGGGCATCGGACGCAAACGCCTGCGTGGGTGTCCACAGATGCCGCCGCGCCACCTGAAGCGTCCCTGCACCCGTCAGGATGGCATCGGCGCGGGCGCGGATCAAGCCCATCAGCCAGGTATCGTAGGGCGAGTGGCGGCTGACTGGCCCGCCACCAGAGCGCCCCGGCTCGGCAAAGGAGATGCGCCCATCGTGGGAAACAACAAAATTGGTGAAGGTGTAGGGGCGATCAGCATGCGCTGGGGGCAAACACCAATTACCCGCATAGATCGCCTGGGCAGCCTCTGGCAAGCCCAGACCCACACGGGGTGCTTCGTCAAAGAGCAGCGTATAGGCACTGCCAGGGCCAAGTGGGCTAGACACCCACGAGATCCCCAATACGGCTCAACCCGGCCACCACATGCTGCCCCGATTCCACCAGGAGGCGCGCCACATCCCGCTGGAGGTAGAGATCCGTCCGCGAGCCAAAACGCACCGTCCCCAAACGTGCCCCCGCACTGAGCGCATCACCCACCGCTACCTGGGGCACAATGCGCCGCCCTAATGGCCCCGCGATCTGCACCACCATGATCGGCCCCCAGGCGGTCTCTATCCCCATATAGACACGCTCATTCTGATCACCGGCCGCAATATCACTCACTGGCCCATACTGGCCTGCAACATGCTCCATATAGCGCACTGTTCCAGCGGCGGGGCTACGGCAGATCGGCACATCAAGCGGCGAGACGGCAATCGCCATCCGCACACAATCGGTATGCAGGTAGCGATGCTCATAGATCTCATCAATTAGCAGCAGACTGCCATCCGCTGGCGCATAGATCGCTTGTGGATCGGGTGGTGTGACGCGTTCAGGATCGCGGTAGAGTGCTGCGGCAAGGGCAGTGAGGGCGAGGGGCAAGGGCGCAAAACGCGGGCGTAACCCCAAGGTGAGGCCGGTGAGGCCGAGGCCAATACCGAGCAACGGGGTCGCCTCAGGATCAAAACCAGGGATACGTGAGGAACGTTCCTTGGCGGGAGTTTGTGGTGGGCTAGGTTCGGGTGTGTGCGCTTCCATAGCATGATTCTAGCATGGCTAGAGATCTCGCGCAACTGAAAATTAGGGCATGGGCAAAGTCCTTGAGGCTGTGCCCCAAACCCCGATTTTTGTTCTGTTTTGGTGGCGCAGCCACCAAAACAGAACAAAAAAAGATCTACACCTTACCCCTCGGCCAAGAGGGTCGCAATATACTGCACAGTCGCTCGCCGCCCCTGAGGATGCAACTTCCGCCACAGTGCTACTAGGTGATCTTCATCGCCACTCAGGCCGGTTGCCAGCGGCGCGATGCTGCTCGCAGCCTCACTACTCACCGGCTCAACCGAGGCTGCCACCGCCACTGCTTCGGCTACTTCTGCCTCAGCCGTTGCCGGTACCGCCACCTTGCCACCATTCTCCACCACATGATTGGATACGATCATGTTGGCCATCTTCAGGCTATCAATCTGAAAGACTTCAGCAATACTCATGGCCTGATCGGCGTCGGGTAGGGTGCGACCGTTGAGATAGTTGCGCAGCGCCCCGTCACTGATCCCGGTCTGTTTCGCCAGTTTGGAACGTGTCCCCCACTGCCGAATCTGATCCTGGAGCCACTCACTAAAGGTTGGTGCAGCTTCGGGCAAATAATCCATACGCCCGCGTACATCATCTGCGCTTATATTTAGCATCTCGCAGATTCGATCAATCGTCTTCTGGCGGGGGCGTTGCGTCTTGCCCAAAATAAATTGACGCAGCGAAATCGTACCAACCCCAATAACATCGGAGAATGTGTTGATCGACTCACGGCGCTCCATTGCAGCGTGAAAGAGAAGTACCGAGAGTGGCAACTTCTCAGGATAGGTACTCGTGGTGGTCATGTTTGTCTACTCCTGATGATTGATAATCTACCAATTGGTTGTGATGAGAAGAGATGAAACGCGTTGAACATTGCTATAACTCTATTAAAGAAGAGTATAAATCTATCGAACAATACTGTCAAGCATATTTTTGGGGAATTGGCGCTTTTTTTGTAGCCCTGTGGTATTTCATGGTGTTTTTTTGCAATGAGTCATAGAATTAGAAGGATGAAGCGCTTGAAGCGTGTATCCACTCTCCCTTGGCCAAGCCAGTGTGTTACAATAGAACACGATCCATCTTGTCATGTGCTCTGGTGTCGCAGCATAGAAAAAGTGAAGAACTCCGAGCAAACCCGTGACTAGCCATTGCCACCCTTTTACGGTTGAGGATCTCTACGATCTTGCCTGGTTGGAAGATGCCCAGATCAGCCCTGATGGGCAGCATATTGCCGTGGTTCAGGTTGCGGTTGATCGGCGTGCCAATGCGTACCAACGCTCCATCTACGTGATTCGTGTGGATGGCGGCCCGCTGCGCCGTTTTACCGTCGGAAATGGCCAGGATCGCCAGCCACGCTGGAGCCCCGATGGGCGCACGTTAGCCTTTGTCTCAACTCGTGACAACCCTCAGGGCCAGATCTATCGCATCCGGCTCGATGGTGGTGAGGCCCAATGCCTGACCGCGCTGCCCAATGGGGCCAGCGATCCCGTCTGGAGTCCCGATGGCCGTATGCTCGCCTGCCTCTCTAGCGTGAATGCCGAGGAGCGCAGCCGCGAAGAGAACCCGGAGCCAACGCCGCCGCCTGCGGATGCTTGGGCGGCTCGCCGCGCCCAAGAAGAGCGCGAACACGCCGAGGCCCAACGCTTCGATCCACGCGTGATTACCAAGTTGCCCTACCGTAGCGGTACCAGCTACTTTGATGATCGCCACCGCCATATCTATGTGCTGGAAGTCCCCGATGGTGATGTTGAGGCCCCGCCGACACCGCGCCGCATTACCCAGGGCGATCTGCACCACAGCGCACCGACCTGGATGCCGGATGGTTTGAGTCTCCTTACGACGGCCAGCCGTGACCCAGATGCCGACTCGCTCTTCGCTTATGAGGATGTGTTGCGCGTGCCTGTGGATGGCGGGCCAGCGTTGCGTCTCACCACGGCGGGCTATACCTGTCTCACGCCCCAACCTGCTCCCGATGGCAGCCAGATCGCCTTCCGCCGCATCCGCGAGGATCGCCTGCTGGCTGATGGTGCGCATGTGGCCGTCATGCCCGCTGCCGGTGGCCCCATCCAAGAAGTGACCGGCTATCTTGATCGTAATGTTGATCAGTTCGCCTGGCACCCCGATGGTCAATCGGTCTACCTGCTCTCCGGCTGGCACGGCGCAGCCCAGATCAGCAGCAGTGGCCTCCCCGCTACCTCCACCTTCCAGCAGGATCCTGGCGTGGTTGGGGGGACGCAGATCATCAGTGAGTTCTCGGTCGCCCGTGATGGTACCCTGGCCTGGATCGCAGGCAGTGCTGCGGCTCCGTGTAACCTCTTTGTGCGTCTGCCTGATGGGAGCGAGCGCCAACTTACCCAGATCAACCAGCACTTGCTCGATCAGCGCAGCATCGCGCCCTTTGAGGAACTGCGCTATACCGCCTCCGATGGGGCCGAAGTGCAGGGTTGGGTGCTCTACCCGCCCGACTTTGAACCGACCAAACCGGCTCCGCTGGTCGTGCATATTCATGGTGGCCCGCACGTCATGTGGGGGCCAGGTTACCGATCCATGTGGCACGAGTGGCAGACTATCGCTGCGAGTGGCTACATCTGCTTCTTCTGTAATCCACGCGGTAGCGAGGGCTATGGAACGGCATGGCGCGAGGCCATTGCTGGGAATTGGGGCTATGCCGATCAAGGCGATATTCATGCCGGGATTGATGCCCTGATCGCCCGTGGGCATGTGGATACTCAACGCATCGCGGTCACGGGGGGATCGTATGGTGGTTATATGACCGCCTGGCTGATCAGCCAGGGTGACCGCTTCTGCTGTGCGGTGGCGGCGCGGGGGGTCTATAATCTCCTCACCGAGCATAGTACCAGTGATGCCCATGAATTGATCGAACACGAATTTCACGCCTATCCATGGGAAAATGCCGCCCAACTCTGGGCGCACTCGCCCCTCGCCCACGCCCATCAGATCACCACCCCGCTCCTGCTGCTGCATAGCGAACAGGATTATCGGGTGCCGATTAGCGAGGCTGAACAGCTCTTTGCCATCCTGCGCCGCCAAAAGAAGATTGTCGAGTTGGTGCGCTACCCGCGTGAAGGTCACGAACTTACTCGCGCTGGTGAACCGCATCATCGCGCCGACCATCTGCGCCGCACGTTGGCTTGGTTTCACCGCTACTGCCAGGAGACCTCATCATGAGTGATCAGACCGTCCGGCAGGACCCGCAGCAGTGGGATAGCCTGCAACCCGATCAGGTGATTGACCACCTGATTTATGAGATCTACAATCCAGTCAGTCTGCTGGGCAGCCAGCTTAAGCGCCTCACCGATGATGACGATCCACTGTCGGAAGAGGATTACGAGGCTATCTTCGAGCAGATGCACCATGCGGTACGCCAACTCAGCCGCACGGTGGTTCACCTCAAACGCTATAGCGAAGGGCGCAAGGCGCGCTAAGAAACAATGTGCGAGGGGGTGTTGGGAGCTATGCTCCCAACACCCCCTCTTTTTTTATAATTGCTGCGTATTTTACCGAAACTTTACACAAACCTTAACCTACTTTCAAAAACCCCTGCTACCATACATATCACCGTGATATGGAATCTATAGCCCCGGACTCTGAAAGTCACTGGGTTACACCGTGCTCGCATGGAGCATAAGGTGGTGTTCACCATGGCTTTGTGCGTCCATGCTGGGGGACAGGCACATGCTCTGAGCCTGTCAGGTCGTCGTTGTGTGTAAAGGAGTAGCGGTATGTCGAAGCAGAAGATGGACGAGAGGGCCATCGGGTACTGGAAGGCCAACATCAGCCTGATCGGTATTCTGATGGCGATTTGGGCATTTGTCTCGTTTGGGCTAGGGTATCTCCTGGCGAATCCCCTGAATGGGATCCACATCGGAAATGTCCCCCTACCTTTCTGGATGGCCCAGCAGGGTGCGATCATCGTCTTCGTGATCTTGATCTTCACCTATGCCAAATTGATGGACGGGATTGACGCCAAGTTTGATGTGAACGAGTAGGTTTAAGGAGCCAGCCTCATGAGTGAAGTGATGATTTGGACGATTGTATGGGTCGTCCTCTCCTTTGGTCTCTATATGTACATCGGCTTCGCTGCCCGTGTACGCGACACGAAGGGCTTCTACGTTGCCGGTCAGGGCGTGCCTGCCATCGCCAACGGTGCCGCTACTGCGGCGGACTGGATGAGCGCCGCGTCGTTCATCTCGATGTCGGGTCTGATCTCGACCATGGGCTTTGATGGTTCCGTCTACCTCTTGGGTTGGACGGGTGGTTATGTGTTGTTGGCGTTGTTGCTGGCTCCTTATCTGCGTAAGTTCAACAAGTACACGGTGCCCGACTTCGTGGGCGACCGCTACTACTCCAAGGTTGCGCGTGCCGTCGCGGCTGTCTCGGTGGTCTTCATCTCGATGACCTACGTGGCTGGCCAGATGCGTGGCGTGGGCGTGGTCTTCAGCCGCTTCCTCGGCCTCGACATCAACATGGGCGTGGTTGTGGGTATGATCATCGTGGCCTTCTTCGCCGTCCTCGGCGGTATGAAGGGCATCACCTGGACTCAGGTGGCGCAGTTCTTCGTGCTGATCATCGCCTTCATCATCCCGGCGGTGGCCATCTCGGCGAAGCTGACCGGCAACCCCATCCCGCAGTTGGGCCTGGTCTTCAGCGACATTGTGCCCAAGCTGAACCAGATCCAGACTGACCTCGGCTTCAAGGAGTACACCCAGCCCTTCCGCTCGCGCTCGATGATTGACGTGATCTGCATCACCTTCTCGCTGATGGCGGGTACTGCGGGTCTGCCCCACGTTATCGTGCGCTTCTACACCGTGCCCAACGTGCGCGCTGCCCGCTACTCGGCTGGTTGGGCCTTGCTCTTCATCTCGCTGCTCTACCTGACTGCCCCGGCCGTTGCGGTCTTCGCTCGCTACAACCTGATCGAGACCCTGCACGGCAAGACACTCACCGAAGTGCGCCAGTTGGATTGGGTCAATAGCTGGGAAAAGACCAAGCTGCTCAAGTTTGACGACAAGAATGCTGATGGCATTGTCGAACTGAAGCCAGCGGCCAAGGACTCGGAGATCACGATTGATAACGACATCATCGTGCTCGCCACGCCTGAGATTGCTCAGCTCGCGCCCTTCGTGATCGGTCTGGTTGCCGCTGGTGCGTTGGCCGCCGCCCTCTCCACGGCGTCGGGTCTGCTCCTGGTGGTGTCGAGCTCGGTGGCTCACGACATCTACTTCCGCCTCATCAACCCCAATGCGAGCGAGTCGCAGCAGTTGCTGGTCGGTCGTATCGTGATCTTCATCGCGGTGGTCGCGGCAGGCTACTTCGGTATCAACCCGCCCGGCTTCGTGGCCGAAGTGGTGGCCTTCGCCTTCGGTCTGGCCGCTGCGAGCTTCTTCCCGATCATTCTGCTCGGTATCTTCGACAAGCGCACCAACAGCCAGGGTGCCATCGCCGGTATGCTGGTGGGTATGATCTTCACCACGGTGATGATCTTCATGATGCGCTCGGTGCAGTTGCTGGGTACGGCCACTCCGATCATGACCGACTTCATGGGCATCTCGGCCCAGGGTATCGGCGTGGTCGGCCTGATCCTCAACCTCGTGGTGACCTTCGCCGTCTCGCGTGCCACCCCGCCGCCCCCGGCTGAGGTGCAGGAGATGGTCGAGAGTGTGCGTGTGCCGCGTGGTGCGGGTTCGGCTTCGGCTGCACACTAATCATCCCGCCCTCACCCCCCTGCCCCCCTCTCCCGCTTGCGGGAGAGGGGGGTTCGCTTTCACCACCACCCGCCCATACTCCTTCGCCCACGCCAGCGCCTCGCGGTGTTGCTCGGCATCGGCACCTTCTAGGGCAATCCCCGCTCCGCCCGCCACCCGCCACGCCCCTAAAGGTAACACCTCACCCGCAACTGCCACGTAGCGCCACAGCACCTCGGCGACCCCGGCGTAGTGCTGCGGCTCCACCTGAACCACCCAGGGAACTACGAGCCAGAGCCGCAGCCGCACTTGGGAATTATTCAGATAGACGTTGACATAATCAAGGTAGCTCGGTTGGTAGGGGAGTGTCTCGCGCCAAGCATGCAGCGCTTCAACATTTGGCAGGGTATCGCGCACTTCCAGGAAGAGATCAACCACACTGCTCGGATTGGCCTGCATCAGTGAGTGCAACTTAGGCGTATACGAGTCGAGATCTTCAATGCTGTGGTGCTGGACGATCTGGAACGTACCTGCGGGCTGTGTGGCGCGCACCGGCGGCAAGCCTTCGCGCCCATCCGGGTTATACCCCGCCTCTGCCTTTAACTCGCGCCGTAAGTGGCGTAACTCGACATAACTCAGGCTGGGCGTGGCCAGAATCGCGTAGGGCGGGCGGGCCTGAAAGATGATGCCATGCTGGGCGGCTTCGCGGCGCAGGCGCGTACCGGGCAGCACTTGGAGCATGAAGGTGTCGTAGTGAGCCAGCCCGTGGGCGTGCAGGAAGGCCCGCGTCAGCGCCACTCCCGCCGCATCATCACCGGGGAGACCGAGAATGACATCAAGAAGCACCTCGATCCCCGCCGCCATGAGCCGCTCTACCCCTGCCGCCCAACGCTCTAGGTCGGTATGGCGGCGGATGGCGCGCAGTGCTGCTGGGTTGGCACTCTGCAAGCCCACTTCAACTACGGTGACATTCGCGGCAACCAGTGCCGCCACGCTTGCAGCATCCACATACTCGGCGCGCAGTTCGGCATAGAAGGTCTGCTGGCGATCCGCATTCAGTTCGGCCAGCGCGTGCATGAGTGGCCAGAAGATCGGCTGGAGATTGAGGTTGGCTTCGACAAGATGTACCCGTTCGATGCCGCGTTCGCGGCCCCATGCGATCTCGGCCAGCACCCGTTCGAGGCTAAAACTGGTCTGCTCGCTATGGCGACCATACAGGCAGTAGCTACAGGTGTAGGGGCAAAAGCGCGAGATCTCGATGGGTTGCAGGCTGCCCAACGGCAGATCGAGCCAGCCGGAGAGGTAGGGCGAAGGAATCTGCATGAGGTCAGGTAGGGGAGAACGAGGCGGAGCGAAGCGCGGCGCACCACCGGGGCAGCAGCGCACCACACCGGGGATACGCAGCAGCGCGGCGGGGTCACGCGGGCCTTGCCACCACTCCAGGATCTCCACAAAGGTGGCCTCGCCCGCCCCCACGACGGCCAGATCAACCGCCGGGTGGTGCAGAATCCAGGGGTTGTCGCGCTGCACTTCGGGGCCACCCACCAGCACCAACACATGCGGCAGGTGTTCTTTCACCCGTTCGGCGATGGCCAGCGAGCGCTCGCTGTTCCAGGTGTAGAGCGAGAAGGCGAGCAGATCGGGCGCATGGGCGACAATCGCCGCCACCACGTCCGCATCTCCGGCATGATCGGCAAGTGAGCGCGGCAAGATCGCGAAGCGCACGCGCTCGGCCCAGCCTTGGGCTTGCGCATAGGCCACGAGGTAGCCGCTGGCTAAGGGGGTGTTGAGCAGTGGGCTGCTTGGCACCGGCAACTGGGCCAGCAGAACTGAAGGTAAGGAGTCCATAGGTGGCTGGATTCCCCCGCCTCCCCCGCGCCTGCCTGTCTTTACTTTCTCAAAACTTCTGGGTGGCAGGAGTATAGGTGAGGAGAGGGATTCTGTCAAATGACACCCTCCGGTGGGGGTTCGGGGGCGGCGAAGCCGCCAAAACACCACAAAAACTGGGGTTTGGGGCGTAGCCCCAAGGAATGTACCCATGCTCTGGTTTCTGAAAAATTCTATTTGACATCTGCCCCCCATCCTGCTATACTCCGCCCGTTAGCCAACGAGCAAAGTAAGTGAAGACTAAACGGCCATGCCCATTTCTATCTCGAAGCAGGTTAAGCGCGTGAAGAAGCCAGCCCACCGGTCTGGTTAGCGCTGCTTGCACGAGGTATTCGAGTGTAGGCCCGGCTCACCAGACCAGGGGTGAGCCGGGTCTTTTGTGTTGCAGGAGTTCGCTATGAAGCAGCGTCGCTTTATGCCGATGGAGGTCGTCTACACGCCACGCCGTTGCCGCCCCGAGCTGTTCGGCTCGTGTCAAGTCAGACAGGAGTTGCCAGACCATGTCGTTTCCTGATCGTTTCTACTTTGTTGAAACCACCCTCCGCGAGGGTGAGCAGTTCGCCGGGGCGCGTTTTACCAGTGAGCAACGGGTTGCCATTGCCGATGCAGTTGATGCCTTCGGCGTGGAGTATATCGAACTCACCTCGCCCGCTGCCTCGCCCCAGAGCGCCCGCGACCTCGCCATGATTGCCCGCCGGGGCCTCAAGGCGCGTATCCTGACCCACATCCGCTGCCACATGGACGATGCCCGCCTTGCTGTCGAGTCGGGTGTCAATGGAGCCAATCTGCTCTTTGCGACCTCCGAGCAGTTGCGCCAGGTGAGCCACGGACGCACCCTCGATGAGATTATCGAGCGCGCCGTTGAGGTTATTGAGTACCTCAAGAGCCACGGCCTCGAAGTGCGTTTCTCCTGCGAAGATAGTTTCCGTACCCCCCTCCCCGATCTCATTCGTGTCTACAAAGCCATTGATAGCCTGGGTGTTAAGCGTATCGGCCTCGCTGACACCGTCGGCGTCGCTTCGCCACGCGAAGTCTATAACGTGCTCGCCGCCATCCGTGCCGAAGTGAGCTGTGACATCGAGTTCCACGGCCATAACGATAGCGGCTGCGCGATTGCCAACGCCTTCTGTGCCTGGGAGGGTGGCGCAACCCATATTGATGTGACGGTGCTGGGGATCGGTGAGCGCAACGGCATTGCCTCGCTGGGTGGTATGATCGCCCGCTTGGCGGCAATAGACCCGGCGCTGGTCTCCCGTTATAATGTCGAGATGCTCAACGAGATTGACCAGATGGTCGCCGAGATGGTCGGGATGACGATCCCCTTTAATAGCTGCATCACCAGCCCCACCGCCTTTACCCACAAGGCCGGAATGCATACCAAGGCGGTATTGGCCGATCCGCGCAGCTATGAGATTCTCGATCCGAGTATGTTCGGGCGCACCCGCACAGTGGCGGTGGCGCATCGCTTGGTGGGCTGGCACGCCATTGCCGAACGCGCCCGCGAACTGGGCATCTATCTGAGTGAGACCCAGGCGCGTGCCGCCGCCGCTCGCATTAAGGCGCTCGGTGATGAGCATGATATTGATGGCACGACGGTTGATGAGTTGTTGTACGAATACGCGGAGTAAATACAGGTAGTTATGGCACAGACATTGAGCGAACAGATCCTCTCGCAAGCGGCAGGGAAGCCGGTGCGCGCAGGTGAGGTGGCCACGGTGGCGGTCGATCTGGTGATGATGCACGATAGCCTTTCGCCTAGCATCATCAAGATCATGGAGCAGGAGTTGGGCGCAGAGCGGGTCTGGGACCCGGAGCGTGTCGCGGTAGTGGTGGATCACGTCGCCCCGGCGGCCACCGTGCAGACTGCCGAGAAGCAGAATGAAGTGCGGCGCTGGGTGCAGCGCCAGGGGATTACCCACTTCTATGATGTGGGTCGCGGTATTTCGCACCCGGTGTTGGTTGAAGAGGGTGTCGCGCAGCCCGGTATGGTGATCGTAGGCAGTGATAGCCACTCGACCGCCTACGGCTGCGTCGGGGCCTTCGGCAGTGGCATGGGTTCGACCGACATCGCCCTCGCGGCTGCGACCGGGCGCACCTGGTTCCGCGTTCCCGAAACGGTGCTGGTACGGGCAACCGGGCGCTTCCGCCCCGGTGTGAACGCCAAGGATCTGGCGCTGCGTGCCGCCCGCGAGTTGCGCGCCGATGGGGCTACCTACGCCGCCGTCGAGTGGCACGGCGTCGAGTTCCTCACCGTCATGGAGCGCATGACCCTGGCCACGTTCTCGATTGAGGTTGGCGCGAAGGCCGGACTGGTGCCGCCGGTCGGTATTCCCCAGGTGGCCCCAGAGTGGCTGCGGGTCGAGGAGGGGGCTATCTACAGCCGGGTGGTAGAAGTTGATCTCAATACCCTCCAGCCGCAGGTGAGTGCCCCCAGCTTTGTGGACAACGTGAGCGATCTGGGCGATCTGGGCCGCGTGGCGGTGGATGTGGTCTACCTGGGTACCTGCACCAATGGCCACTACGAGGACATGGCCGCTGCGGCACGTATCCTGGCGGGCAAGCAGGTGGCCCCCGGCGTGCGCCTGATGGTGGTACCGGCGAGCCGCGATGCCATGCTGCGCGCCACCGAGGATGGCACGCTGGCTACCCTGCTCGCCGCCGGTGCCGCGATTGGTACCCCCGGCTGTGGTGCCTGCATCGGTCGCCACATGGGCGTGCTTGGCCCCGGCGAAACCTGCCTCTTCACCGGCAACCGCAACTTCCGTGGCCGTATGGGCAGCCCTGAGGCCAACATCTACTTGGCTTCGGCAGAAGTTGCCGCCGCGACCGCGTTGGCCGGGTATATCGCCGATCCGCAAGACGTACTGTAGCACCAATTCCTGCTCTTGGAGGCACTCATTATGGCCCGTGTCTGGATCTTTGGCCAGGACATCAACACCGATCAGATCGTCCCTGGCCGCTACGCGCCGATCATGCTGAAGAATGAGGATGATCTGCGCCTCTACCCGTTTGTCGAACATCGCCCCGAATTTGCCTCGACGGTGCGCCCCGGTGACATCATTGTGGCCGGGAACAACTTCGGCTGTGGCAGTTCGCGTGAGTATGCGCCGCTGGCCCTGAAGATGGTCGGTGTCGGCGCGATCATCGCGCCGCTCTTTGCGCGCATCTTCTTCCGCAACGCGCTCAACCTGGGCATCCCCTGCTTCACCGCCGACCTGACCAGCCAGCTTGCTGATGGCGAGCAGGTTGAACTTCACCTCGAAGAGGGCCGCATTACCTGCGCCGATGGCCGCGAGCTGGCTTTGCCGCCCCCGCCCACCTTCCTGCGTGAAGTCTGGGCTGCCGGGGGCATCGTGCCCTTCTACCGCCAGCACGGGCGCTTCCCTGGGGAGGCTGCCTAATGCGTGTCTGTGTCATCCCCGGCGACGGGATTGGCCCGGAGGTGCTTGCCGCTGCGGTGCAGGTGCTACGGGTCGTTGCCCCCGATGCTGAAGTGAGTGAAGCCGATGCGGGCTGGGCCACCTTCCAGCGCGTGGGTGTCGCGCTGCCCCCCGAAACCCTGGGGGCTGCGCGTGAGGCCGACGCGGTGCTCTTTGGTGCGGTCGCCTCGCCCAGTCACAACGTCCCCGGCTACCGCAGCCCGATTGTGGCCCTGCGCCGCGAACTCGATCTCTATGCCAACATCCGCCCCACCAGCAACGCCCAACAGCGCAGCCCCGATGGGCCAGTGGTGGATCTGGTTGTTGTGCGCGAGAATACCGAGGGTATGTATATCGGCCGCGAGCGCCTAGAGGATGATGGTGATACGGCAATTGCCGAGCGCCAGATTACCCGCCGCGCCAGCAGCCGGATTGTGCGCGCCGCCTACGACCTGGCCCGTAGCCGGGCGGCGGCGGGTAAGGCTAACCCCACCGTCACCATCGTGCATAAGGCCAACGTGCTGCGCGTCAGCGATGGCCTCTTCCGCACCGTGGCGCTGGAGATTGCCGCCGATTACCCTGACATCCGCACCGAGGAGATGCTGGTAGACGTGGCCGCCATGCGGCTGGCGCAGCACCCGGAGCGCTTCGATGTGGCGGTGACCACCAACCTGTTTGGCGACATCCTCTCCGATGTGGCCTGCATTCATGGGGGTGGCTTGGGGCTGGCCGCGAGTGCCAATTTAGGTGAAGGCCGGGCACTCTTCGAGCCGGTTCATGGTGCCGCCCCCGACATCGTCGGCAAAGGCATCGCCAACCCGCTGGCAGCGATTGAATGTGTGGCCATGCTCCTAGAGTGGCGCCACCGCGTTGATGCCGCCCAGCGGGTACGTGCCGCTGCGACGGCGGTACTGACCCACGGCCCGCGCACCCCCGATCTGGGTGGTAGCGCCACCACTGCCGCCGTTACTCAGGCGGTGATTGATCATCTGGCTCAATAAGCATACTGATTACCTGAAGGAGATAGACCATGACCGCGACATGCCCAGAGTGCGCTGCCGAGATCAGCCTGCCCGCCGATACCCTGGAGAGCGAGATCATCTCCTGCCCAGAGTGCGGCGCTGAACTTGAGGTCATCAGCCTCACCCCGCCGACCCTGGCCCTGGCCCCTGAGGTGGAAGAGGATTGGGGCGAGTAACGTGGCTCGGCTGCCGCCGTGTTATTGCGCGGCGGCACCCTTAGAGGAGCATAAAAATGCGTATTGCTGTTCTTGCCTCGCGTGTCCGCGCCGAGGAGAAGTTGATCTTTGCTGAACTTGAACGCCGTGGCCTTGACTATGTGAAGATTGATGATCGTGAAGAGATCTTCGATCTGCACCAGCGCGAGTACCCGTTTGATGTGGTGTTGGAGCGCTGTATTCAGCACAGCCGCGCCCTCTACATGCTCAAGATCTTTAACGACGCCGGAGTCCCGACGGTCAATACCTACCATGTTGCCAGCACCTGTGGCGACAAGTTCCTGACGACCCAGGCGCTGGTGCATGCCGGGGTGCCCACGCCGCGCAACCTGCTCGCCTTCACCCCGGAGAGCGCCCTGGAAGCCATGGAGCAACTCGGCTACCCGGTGGTGCTCAAGCCCGTCGTCGGTTCCTGGGGCCGCATGGTGAGCAAGATCAACGACCGTGATGCTGCCGAGGCCATCCTGGAGCACCGCGACGTATTGGGCAACTACCAGCACTCGATCTTCTACATCCAGGAATATATCAAGAAGCCCGGCCGCGACATCCGCTCGTTTGTGGTCGGCGATGACTGCATCGGAGCGATCTACCGCGCCAGCGAGCACTGGATCACCAACACCGCCCGTGGCGGGCAAGCCTCGAATTGCCCCATCACGCCGGAGTTGGCCGATCTGAGCGTCCGCGCCGCCCACGCAGTTGGTGGCGGTGTGGTAGCGGTGGATCTCTTGGAGAACGAGGACGGCCAGTTGCTGGTGAACGAGGTCAACTACACGATGGAGTTCCGCAACAGCATTGATACCACCGGGGTAGACATTCCGGCGCGGATCATTGATTACACGTTGCGCATGGCTCGCGGGTAGGAGAGAACAACTAAGGTAGCACCGGCTTCCAGCCGGTCGGTGGCGCATCGTGACCGGCTGGAAGCCGGTGCTACCTTCGGGTGTGTAGGGGTGCGTCGCGACGCGCCCCAATGTTCATCCTCTGCGTACCTCTGTGTCCTCTGCGGTTGATCTAGTTTACCGCAGAGGACACAGAGGTACGCAGAGGGATGACGATAGGATCATTTCGGATGGCGCGTCACGATGCGCCCCTACGCACGCCCGAAGGTGACGTTGCCAATACCCCAAGAGGATAGAATCATGACACGGGTAAGTATTGTCGGTGCCTCCGGCTATGTAGGCGGCGAACTGCTGCGCCTCCTGCTCTGGCACCCCGAAGTAACGGTAGTCCAAGCCACCAGCGGGCGCAACGCAGGGCGCTACCTCTACCAAGTCCACCCCAACCTGCGCGGGCGCACCAGCCTTCAGTTTGTCCATCCCGACAAACTGGAGCCGTGCGATCTGCTCTTCCTGGCCCTGCCTCACGGCGAGGCGGCACGGGCGATGCAGCGCTACACCGGCCTGGCCGAGCGCATCATTGACTGTAGTGCCGACTTCCGCCTTACCGATCCCGCTGCCTACAAGCGCTGGTACGGTGAAGATCACCCTGCCCCCGAATGGCTGGGCCGCTTTGTGTATGGCCTGCCCGAAGTGAGCCGCGAGGCACTACGGGGTGCCCAATATGCCAGCGGGGTGGGCTGCAACGCCACTGCCAGCAACCTGGCCCTGCTACCCCTCGTGCGCGCCGGTCTGATTGACACCAGCAAACCCGTATTGATCGAGGTCAAAGTGGGGTCGTCAGAAGGCGGGGCCAGCAGCACCGACAGCAGCCACCACCCGGAGCGCGCCGGAGCGGTACGCTCGTTCGCCCCGGTGGGCCACCGCCACACCGCCGAGATCGAGCAGGTCACGTGCCTCAGCAACCCGCACCTCTCGATCACCTCGGTGGAACTGGTGCGCGGCGCACTGGCCACCGCCCACGCCTTTGCCGCCCGCCCCATCGCCGACAAAGATCTCTGGCAAGCCTATCGCGGTTTCGCCAAAGAGCAACCCTTTGTACGCGTGGTGAAGGAGCGCCAGGGCATCTACCGCTACCCCGAACCAAAGATCCTGGCCGGGAGCAACTTCGCCGACCTCGGCTTCGCGCTTGACCCGGAGAGCGGGCGGATTGTCAGCATCTGCGCGATTGACAATCTGATGAAGGGCGCAGCGGGTAGTGCGGTGCAGTGTATGAATCTGATGCTCGGCTTTGAAGAGACGATGGGGCTAGAGTTCCCTGGCCTGCATCCAGTATAGACATAACGTGGGCACGGGGGCGCGTTGCGACGCGCCCCTCCAGTCTACAACGGCTTACGTGTCGGCACCCCGGCTGCGCGTGGGTAGCGCGGATCAGTCGGGTTGATCTTCTCCACAAGTACCACCACATGCGCATCCTGGCCGGGCAATTCGACCGGCTCGATCCCCACCACCTTGCCACCCAGCACCCGCAACGCATGCTCGGCAGCCGCAACCTCGCTATATACGGCTGGCCCCTTAGCCGCCAACAAGCGTCCATGCATCTGGAGCAGCGGCAAGGCATACTCCACCAAGACCCGCAACTCCGCCACGGCGCGCGCCGTGACAAGATCGTGCTTGGCACGTTCAGCCGCGTTACGGCCCACGTCTTCGGCCCGTACATCCAGCACCCGCACCGCATACAGGTTCAGTTCGCGGGCCACATGGCGCATGAACTCGGCCTTTTTGCCCACCGACTCAACCAGCGTCAGGCGCAGTTCGGGGCGTAAGATCTTCAAGACCAAGCCCGGAAACCCAGCCCCGCTACCAATATCCACAAGGCTCTGTGGCCCCGTGCCCCAAAAACGCGCAAGACTGAGTGAATCGAGGAAGTGGCGGCGGTAGATCTCACCCAGATCGGTGATCGTGGTCAGATTGATGCGCTCATTCCATTCGCGCAAAAGCTGCGCATAGTGTGCCAACTGATCGAGCTGGGTCGGGTTCAGGTTGAGACCCCAATCGCTACAGGTCTGAACCAAAAGATTGTGCGGAGCATCAGACATACGCCATCCTTATATTATGCCAGCGCATCGCGCAGATAGAGACCATGATGCCTAATATAGCCCAACACCGCATCAGGGATCTGACAGCGCGTGGGGCGATGAGTTGCTAGGCGCAAGCGCAGATCGGTACTCGACACCGCCAGACGCGGCCCATCAACCAGTGTAGTACGTAGACTCACCCCTGGCAAGCGGGTTTCTAATTCAGCCAAATCAAACGGATGATCGGGGCGGGCCACAATCACAAGGTACACCATGCGCAAGATCTCGTGTACCCGGTACCAACGCGGCAGATCACGGGCGGCATCAGCGCCGATGATGAGGGTGAGATCGCTTGTGGGTGGCAGATGCTGGCGCAGACTGACCAGCGTATCGCGGGTATAGGAGGGTGGTGGGCGGCGCAGTTCGAGATCAGAGACCGCAAAGGCGGGGTTAGAGGCACAAGCGAGGCGTACCATCTCCAGGCGTTGGAGCGGCGTAGCCCCAGGCGCATGCCCCTTCAGCGGCTGATGGGCAGCCGGCACAAAGAGCACCTGATCAAGCCGGAGGGCATAGCGCACCTCCTCGGCAATCGCCAAGTGGCCGATATGCACGGGATCGAACGTACCGCCATACACCCCGATGCGCTGCCCGGTCAATGGCTATGCTCCTCAATTTCGCGGGCATCTTGAAAGAGGTGCCAGATCATCCACGAGAGATCATGCTGATCTTCGGGACAAAGATCATCCACATAGTCACGGATCAGTTCGGCGACATCGAGGCGCGGCAGCAAATAAACGCGATCCCCCAATGTCTCGTGCAACTGGAGTGCAAGAGCATCGGCAAGATCGAGCATATCGCGTTCAGGTAAGCGCCGATCCGTGCTGTAGCGGTAGCCGCGCATAACGCTCACCAACAGTTAGCGCCCGCGTAGACGTGGACGCGCCTCTTCATACACCGCCTCATCTTCATACGCTTCTTGATACTGGAGTTGGGTGGTTGTCTGCCCGCGCCGAGGAATGAGGGCATTTTCGGTGAGGCTCTCGTGGATGTAATCAAGATAGCCACGAATATCATCATTATCATCAAGGCTACTAAACGGAACAGTAGCACCACTAACCGTTTTGACACTTTCGCCTATATCACGTAATGTTCCATCTATACCCTTTACTAAACCACGCATAACTGCTGCCAATTCCTCTTTTTCTTGAACGGTGAGATTGGCAAAGCCTATCAATGCTTTTTCTTGTGCTCTTAGTAATGTTGCACGCAAAATAGCTATATCAGCTTGGGTTTGAAGTTCATACCTACGCACCAGATGAGCTTGGCGCACTTGCTCAACTAACTCTTCACTCGTCACAGGTGTCCAGAGCAGGGCGGGAATGATAATAAAACCAATAATCCCGATAATCACCTGTTGAAGAATAAGGCCACTATCGGCAACAACGGGTTGAATTGCCCACCAACTATATTGAATTTCAAAAGAATAGTAGATGAGGTAGAGTGATGCCGCGATAATAACACCATAACCCCAGGTTTTTGCATTGATTTTTTGTAATAACATCCCACCTGGCGACCATGGGATCAAGAAACTGGTAAGGCTAGGAGGGGCCAGGACAAGAATAGCGGTAAAAGCAATCGCAACCACTGGATTTGTTGTGAGCTGGCTCTGAACGCCCCACCAATAAACCGCCGACCCCATCATGGCCACAAATGCCAACACCGCAAGGAGTGACTTAGCGGTAAACTGCCATCCCCCACTGGTGTTACGGCGGCGTTGCCCACGAACCATATCAAGATATCTGCTGCTCACGTTCGTGTCCTTCCCTCTACTGTCAGTGGATCATGTGCCATTCGCGGCGTCGGCTTAGGTGTATTGTAGGACAAAAATTCGCACATTCAAAGAACAAAAGTACCAAATCGTCGTGCTTAACGCACAACCAGATCCGGGCTGATCACAACATAGGTTTCGATCCACTCACTGCCACCGGCAGCATTGATACGGGCAATGAGTGCCGGGGAGAGTGCAGTCAGGCCATAGCTTTTATTGACGTGGTATGGGACTTCCAAGGCGTCAACGTTTTTGCTGCGTAGGGTAAATGTTGCCTGAGCCGAAAAATCCCCCATAAATGTTCCCAAGATCACATGTTGCTGATTCACGGGATCATACCACCACAACTCACTGCGGGTTGTTGCGTAGGTGCGCATCGGTTCGAGCACAACCCGATTGATCTGTTGATCGCGCCAGCGCGTTTCGTTACTTTGTGGTACAAACGTCGGCAGAATCAATGGTGGCGGCAGCGTTGCCGTTGGCGACGGAGATACGAGTGCCACAGTTGGTTCCGGCGTTGGCGTTTCTTCTTCAGCTACGCCTATCGTTGGGCTGACCCACGTAGGTACAACCTCAGGTGTCGCTGTTGGCACCGAGTCGGTAGAGACAACCGTCATCGTCATGGATGGGAGCGCCGAGGGTGGGAGGGTCGAGTCAGGTGGATTGCTCTGAAGAGCCTCCATGCAACCACTCGACATAAACGCAAGCAGCACCACTACCACGAGGTTCCATAGGTAGCTGCGCCGACTACGGGAAGATCCAACCATTCGTACAATTCGCACAGCCGTCTGATATTCTTGCTGAACCCTCAAGTGAGGGTATGAACCGAATGCACCCGAAACAAACCTTACATAAATTTTATCATAGCTTGCGAACCAACTACCTATAATCGTACATGACGATTAGATGAAAAGAATATGTGTTCTTATTTTCACACAAGCAGTTGTGATTAAAATGGTAGCATAGAGTAGCATAGGCGTCAAACAGCTCATAGAACATGTCAAAGGGGTTCGGGAGCCTTATGGCTCCCGAACCCCTTTGACATGTTCACAACTTCTAGCGATGGAAGAGAATAGGCCGCACGCGCAACATCAGGCCCACATCAACCAGGGTATGCACCAGCACCACCGTCCAGATGTCGTTGTAGAGCCAGAGGCACAAGCCCCAACCGAAGACGAGGAGCACTTCGGCGAGGGGCCGGAATTTGCGGATGGAGACCGAGCGCGGCGAGTCGTCGAAGTGGGGGGGCAGCAGCTTCAGCCAGAACATACCGTGGATCAGGCCACCGTAGATCATGAAGAAGACGAGGCCCAGACCAAACCCGGCCACACTCGCAAACCCAGGCGCAAACATGCCCACCACACTCGAACCGATCAGGGCACCCAGCCAGTAGACAAACGCGAAGGCGAAGGTCTCGAAGATCCCATTGCCAATCGAGAAGATCACGGTGGGCAAGGGCAGCACCGGGCGGTCGTCGTGGCGTGCCACCAGCACATAGAGCGTCTGGCTCAGGGCGAAGGTGACAACCAAATAGGCTACGAGCCAGGGCTGGGCGAGGGTGGCCCCGACATTCCATGCACTAATCCAGTGCCACAATGGCCCCAACCCCAAGAGTAACGAGATACCCCAGTAGATCAGAATGGCACGCTCTGGGTTGGCCATCCCCATGCGTACATAGTTGATCTCCGACTTGCTGGCGGTCGCGGTCTTGTTTGCGGTCTGGTATTTCACATCCATGGGCTGCTCCGGCGGATAGGCACATCTGTCTGCCTTGTAAGTGCCTATGCACAGTTTTTGTTGGGGGTCGTTGTTCAGGTTTTGTTTAGGGTATGCCTAGGAATCGGCGCTAATGTTGGCGAACAGCTAGTGTCTTGGGTAATATCATTGCTTATATGCAACGCGAGTATACTACGAGATGCTCTAAATGACAAGGGGCATGCACAGGCTTGCCCAGGGTACGGGT
>NZ_GL501404.1:1735158-1742929 GCF_000152145.1 Oscillochloris trichoides DG-6 | reverse complement strand
CTAGCACCCGGCGAAGGCCGCCTTCGCCGGGTGCTAGCCCGCCCGTTTACGGGCTGGGTACGAACCTTGACCGGGAAAAATTCCCTTGTTTGCTTGGGAAGCTCCCCCTAACACGCACTTGGTTGGAATGTTAGGCTAGAAGGGCAAGACAGGGTGGTTCGCCCACAATGGTGTGGGCAATCCCGCCCTGTTGTGGTCATAAAATAGCGCATAGGTGAAGAACAATGCAGATCTGGAATACGTTCAAGACAACTATTCTGCTGGCTGGTCTGACGGCCCTGTTTATGGTGATCGGTGGGGCGATTGGCGGTCAGGTGGGGATGATCATCGCGCTGGTGATGGCGGTGGCCATGAATATGGGTGCGTGGTGGTTCTCGGACTCGTTGGCGCTGCGCATGAGTGGGGCGCACGAGGTTAGCCCCGCCGAGGCTCCCGAACTGCACCAGATGGTGGAGGAGTTGTCTATTCGGGCCGAGATTCCTAAGCCGCGTGTCTATCTGATCGAGAGTGAGACGCCCAACGCCTTCGCTACGGGGCGCAGCCCGGCTAAGGGTGCGGTGGCGGTGACGACCGGGATTGCCCGTTTGTTGACCCGCGATGAACTGGCTGGGGTGGTGGCCCACGAGTTGGCGCATATTAAGCACCGCGATACGCTCATTTCGAGTATTGCGGCCACGATTGCCGGTGCCATCTCGATGCTGGCCGATATGGCAATGTGGAGCCTGATGTTCGCTGGTCTGGGTGGCTCGGACGATGGTGAGGATGAAGGTATTGCCGGGATGGTCGGCGGTGTGTTGATGATGATCCTGGCTCCGATTGCGGCGATGATCATCCAGATGGCGATCTCGCGCTCACGCGAGTACCTGGCTGATGCCGGTGGGGCGCGTATCCTCGGCGACCCGCTGCCGCTGGCGAGTGCGCTGGAGAAGTTGGAGTGGGCCGCAGGCCGTGTGCCGATGCAGGCCAGCCCGGCTACTTCGCACCTCTATATCATTAACCCGCTGGTGGGTGGCTTGGCCGGTCTCTTCCGTACCCACCCCGCCACCGCCGAGCGTATCGCCCGCCTGCGGGCGATGAGTGGCCAGAACGTGGCGATGGCGTAGCATCCGTAAGCAACCTGAAGTACAATGGAGGCATGAAGAATCATGCCTCCATTTTGCTCTTGTTGTTCACCCTGCTGTTGGCGGCGTGTAGCCCCAATGTGGCTCAGGTGCCGCCAACGGCGACTCTCGCTCCGCCGACGGCGACTCGCGCTCCGACGGCGACTCCGCTGCCGCCAGATCCAACCGCAACCCCCGACCCGCAACTTCTCGCCGCTGATCGCGCCGAGTTGGCCACCTTTACCGTTGCCCCCCGTGTGGGCCGCGATCAGGTCGAGTTGGCCCGTGCCTTGGGCAGTTGCCGCACCTCCCCCGATGCATGCCCGACGGTGGTGCGTACCACGCCGCTTGATGTGGCCGTGGGTGATGTGCGCGATTTCTGGGTGGTTGATTTTAATACCGATGCCCAGTTCCAGATTAAGGCCGAACTGCGCTATGCTGGCCCGGTGGTCCTCATGTATGTGCAAGAGGGGCTTGAGTATGATCAGGCCGACCTTGAGTATGCCGCGAAAGCCTTTGAAGAGGAGATCTATCCGCGCACGCGTGAGATCTTTGGCTCCGAGATCCAGCCGGGGGTGGATGGCGATCTACGTCTGACGATCCTCAATGCCGATGATCCGAGTGGCACGGTTTTGGGTTACTACTCTTCCCAGGATTCGCTGCCTGTCCAGATCAACCGCTTTAGTAATGAACGCGAGATGTTCTTTATGAATGCGGCGGCAATGGATTTCAGGAATCAACGCTACTTGGAGGTGTTGGCCCACGAGTTCCAACACATGATCCATCAGAACCAGCACTCCAATGCGGCCACATGGTTCAATGAGGGCTGTTCGCAGCTCTCTGAAGACCTGAATGGCTTCTCGAATAGTAGCTTTGCGATGTTCTATCTCTTTAATCCCGATGCCCAACTGACGGCATGGGCGAGTGCGCCAGAGTTGGCCGGAGCGCATTATGGGGCTTCGCACCTCTTTATGCGCTACATGTATGCCCAGTATGCCCAGGCCGATCAGATCCGCCCGCTGATGCAGGCTGATGCCGGGGATAATCTGGATGCGTTTGTCGCTCTGGCTGCCCAGACCCGCCCCGACATCAGTGACTTTGCGACGCTGGTTGCCGATTGGGCCGTGGCAAACCTGATTGATGACCCGGACGTTGCCGATGGCCGCTATACATACAATACGGGCCACGAGTTGTCCGATCTCTTGCCCATGAAGGCCGATACGACCCGCGTGCGCGACGAACTTGAAGATTCGGTTAGCCAGTTTGGGGCTGATTATTTGTCGCTGCCGCGTGGAACTACGCAGATCGAGTTTGAGGGTTCGACCAATGTGCAGATCGCGGCTGCGCTGCCCCAGGGCTATGCGTGGTGGAGTAACCGTAGCGATGATAGTGTTGCCACCCTCACGCGGGCGGTTGATCTGCGCAATCTCGCTCGTGCGACGCTGACCTTCGATACGTGGTATGAGATCGAGAATGATTACGACTATGCCTTCGTGACGGTCTCGACCGATGGGGGCAAGACGTGGGAGACGCTGCCGGGGAGCCTGACCACCGACGAAGATCCCCAAGGGGCCAACTATGGCCACGGGATCACCGGGGTGAGTGGGGTGCCGGGTGGGAAGATCGAGGATGCGGTGCGCGGCGAGTGGGTCAGCGAGAAGATGGATCTGAGTGACTATGCGGGGCAGCAGATCCTGCTGCGCTTCTGGCAGATTAACGATCAGGGGCTGAATGCCCCCGGCATCCTGATTGATAACATCGCCATTCCTGAACTCGGCTTTGCTGATGATGTGGAGGCCGGGGCAGGCGATTGGCAGGCCGAGGGCTTTGTGCGCGTGGATGGCGATCTGCTACAGCATTGGCAGTTGCGTCTCGTCATCACCGATGCTGAGGAGCAGGTGCGGGTTGAGGCGCTCAGTGTGGATGCCGAGGGCCGCGCTAGGGCCACGCTCAACCCCGATGAGCGCGCAGTGCTGATGGTGATGGGGGCTACCCTGCATACGACCGAGAAGGCCAACTACCGGGTACGGGTTGAGCCATGATCTCGCTGCCCCACATCTCGCGTGCCGCGATTGGCCCAACTCTGCTGGGGGTGCTGATCGTTGCGCTGGCGTTACTCGTGCATCCAGCACCGCGTCCCAGTTTAGCTCCAGCCTCAGTGGTGGCGGAGGTGGCCCCGGCACAGACTACGACGGGGCCACTTCAGGGTACCTCGATCACTGTGCAGTGGCTCGATATTGTGATCGCTGAGGACGTGATTCCCCCCGCCGACCAGCAAGCCTTCGCGAATGAGCTTGAGCAGGCACTAACCTATGTGAGTAGCCGTCTTGGGAGCGGGCCAAGCGAACGTATCACTGCCTATGTGGGCCTTGAAGCCAGTTGTGGCATTCATGGCGTCGCCTACACCAACGAACGGATGGTGCAGGTCTACACCTGCTCTAGCCTCCCGCGTGGGCGAGCGGTCAACATCCTGGCCCACGAATTTGTTCACCAATTGGCCCAGGATCGCTACGGAGAGCGCCATCTTCAAGGCGATCTCATCCTTTTAGAAGGTTTGGCAACCTGGGGCGCGGGGAGCTACTGGCTGAGTGGCGAAGAGAGTTTCCGCGCCTTTGTGATGCCTTGGCTGGCTGCTGGTACCAGCCTGCCGCTGGCTACCAGCTATGTGGGCCGCCCGATTGGTGATATGAATACGCTCTACTACCAGTGGGCCAGTTTTGTTGAGTTTCTGATGCAGGTCTATGGGCGCGAGCGATTCGATGCGCTCTATGTCACCGGCAGTTCAGATCCTGGCTCTGCTGATTACCAGGGCGTCTATGGCAAGCCTTTGGCGGAGCTAGAGCAGGAGTGGCGGGCGTGGGTGATCACATCCCCGTGATGCCACTCCCACCCTTCCCGGCGCGGCGCAGGCGCTCGATACTGCCCCAGCCTAGGCGGGATGGAATGCGGGTGGGGGTTAGCCCCTGCGCTACCAGCTTAGAGGCGTCGCGCCAGCGTATGGGTGCTGCGGCTTCTTCGCCTTCTTCTGGGCTGGATGAGGCGGCCAGCAGGCTAGCAATCGCAGCAACAGCGGCGGCGGCTTCTTCTTCGCTCATATCATGGGTGAACTGGAATTGGATGGGCATAATAAACTCGCTTCTTAGATTAGGCGTTGGATCATCGTCTGTTGGGCGTGCAGTTCCAGTGTGGCGTCGAGCGGGGCCAGTTGGGCCGCAGGGCCGTAGCGGCGGCGCAACGCCAAGCTGATCAGGTGGTCGGTGAGTTGCGGGTTTTTGGGCAAGAGCGAGCCGTGCAGGTAGCAGCCGAAGGTGTTGCGGTAGATCGCGCCCCCGCGTCCATCTTCACCGTTATCGCCGTGACCCGCCAGTACGCGGCCCATGCTCTGTACCCCCGGCCCATGGTAGGTGCGCCCGCTGTGGTTCTCGAAGCCGACCAGGCGTACCGGCCCCACCGTGGGCAGATCGGCCTCCACCACGATATTGCCGATCAGGCGCTGGTTGCCACCGATAGTGTGGACATCCAGCACCCCCAAACCGGGGAGCCGTTCGCCGGTATGGGTGAGGAAGTAGTGGCCGAGGAGTTGGTACCCCCCACAGATGGCGAGGAGCACCAGGCCATCCTCAAGCGCGGCGCGCAGCCCCGGCCCCTGGCGTTCGAGCAGATCCTGGGCGATCAGCGCCTGACCACTATCCTGGCCACCGCCGAAGAAGGCCAGATCGAAACTGGCCCAATCGGGCTGATCGCCGGGTTCAATCGCCGTCACACTGAGATCAATCCCGCGCCAGAGGCAACGCTGGCGCAGGGCGATCACATTGCCGCGATCTCCGTAGACATTCATCTGCGCAGCATAGAGATGCGCCAGTTTGAGTTGGTAGCTAGGCTCGCACACTATAATCACCCAGCGCCACCCACTTATAGGTGGTTAGCTCCTTGAGGCCCATTGGCCCACGGGCGTGCAACTTCTGGGTACTGACCGCCACTTCGGCCCCTAGGCCAAACTGGCCACCATCATTAAAGCGGGTCGAGGCATTCACAAAGACGGCTGCGCTATCCACCTCGCGCACGAAGCGATCCGCCGCCGCCGCATCGGAGGTAAGGATGGCATCGCTGTGGGTGCCATAGGCCGCGATATGATCGAGCGCCATATCGAGGCCATCCACCACGCGGATGGAGAGGATGAGCGCCATAAACTCAGTTCCGAAGTCATCGGGGGTGGCGGGCACTACCTTCCACGACTCAGCGCCGGGGGCAGCGGCGAGAATAGCGAGTGACTCGGCATCGCAGCGCAACTCGACACCCGCCGGACAGAGCGCCGCCGCAACGCGGGGCAGCAGATCGGCGGCAACTTCGCGTTGCACCAGCAGGGTATCGAGCGCATTACAGACACTCGGCCGCTGCACCTTGGCATTGAAGATCAGTGGCACTGCCCGCTCCAGATCCGCGCTGGCATCGGCAAAGATATGGCACACCCCAATCCCGCCGGTAATGACCGGGATGGTGGAATTTTCGAGGCAGAAGCGGTGCAGCCCGCCGCCACCACGCGGGATGATCATATCCACATACTGATCGAGGCGCAACAGACCGCGCACCAACTCACGGTCGGGATCGGTCAGACTCTGCACCGCCGCAGCGGGGAGGCCACACTGCGACAGGGCGCTGCTCATTGCGCTGGTTATGGCGGCGACACTCTGGCGAATATCGCTGCCCCCGCGCAGAATCGCCGCGCTACCGGCCTTCAGACAGAGCGCGGCAATATCCACCGTCACATTGGGGCGCGCCTCATAGATCACCCCGATCACCCCGATGGGGGTACGGCGCTTATGCAGGCGCAGCCCATTGGGCAACTCGGCGCTATCAAAGATCTCGCCCACCGGGTCGGGCAGATCGGCAACACTGCGCGTATCGGCAGCAATCGCGGCCAAGCGAGCCGGGGTGAGCAGCATACGATCCAGAAGTGCGGCGTTGGTACCAGCGGCACGCGCCGCCTCAAGATCGGCGGCATTCGCGGCCAGAATGGCATCCTGATGCGCCATGAGCGCATCGGCTAGGGCGAGCAGAGCGGCATCCTTCTCAGCGCGACTCAGGCGCGCCAAGTGGCGCGCGGCGGCTTTGGCCTCGCGGCCAATCTGCACAAGATCCATGAACACCTCAATACAAAACGTGACGCATCAACGCTGCTTCGTGCGGGCGCGTTCCTCAGCGATCATCTCGCGGGCACGCCGCAACTTATCCCCCATCTCGCCCTGCGAGTAGGCGCGCACCATCAGCATCAGACTCACCGCCAGCAAGGCGATCCCGATCATGGTGATGATCTGGAGCAGGTTGGGATCGAGATAGAACATCGCCAAGCCATTGGTGAGCGCAAAGAGGACGAAGGCAGCGGCGGATGCGCCAAAGGCCAATTGGCGCGAAGAGCGTGGCTGCGCCTTGCGCACCTGGAGTGCAAAAATTACCGCGATCAGCGCAGCGGCGATCATCCGAATAAGTAGTGTCGTCACAAGAAATTCCCTCACCGCGAGCCAAACAACGGCCCCAATTGTACCACGTTAGTGATCGCGCTTACCCACATCGCGGCCCTGATCGAGCGAGTAGTTATTGGTGTCGGTGGTTGGTGGTTCCACCGCCTTTTGAACGATCACGCCCAACTGGACGAGCAGCCAGAAGGTGCCCCAACCGACGAGTGAGAGCAGCAGTAGGCCACCGATCAGAAAAAGTAAGAGCATGCCCATATTGGTGTCTCCTTTAATGTTACAGTCCCTATGTGCTATGACGCTCACGTTGGGCACGTGGTTGCCAACTGATCAGCGCCGTCTCGGTCAGTTGCTCACGCAACATCAGCATACCATCGGCATCAGGCACGAAGAGATCGGCAATCGCGGCCATGATGCGCACATCGCGTTCGGGCTGCGGGGTCAGGCGCAGGCGGATACGAATATCGTTCAGCCCCTCTTCAGGCGAGGCGAAGCGGAAGAAATGGGTGATGGGTAAGAGTTCGAGTTGGGCTGGCAAACCGAGTTGATGCAGGCAGGCAAGCGCCTCCAAGGCTCCCGGCAGGGCCAACCGTGGCTGGCCGTGGATGTACTCCCAGACAGAGGCCAGACTCGCGCCTGGTGAGCGCAGCCCCAAGTAGAGGTAGCAACCGCGCAGGGCCGCTTGATCCATTGCCAGCAAAAAGGGGGCCACATCGGCGACACTATAGAGCACATGGGACGAGAACATGACATCGGCCGTGATCGGCGACTCCATGGGCCACTGATCCCCCCGGATGGTCACATTCGTCAAGCCAAACTCGGCTACACTGCGTTCCATCTCGGCCCGCATTGATGGTGAAGGTTCAACTGCGATCACCTCGCGCACCAGCGGCGCAAGAACCGGCAAGTAACGCCCGGTACCGGCCCCAATATCCACCACCGTATCGGTGGGCAAGAGGCGCGGAATGAGCACCTGCATAAAGCCATCGGGTTCGGACTGCTGCTGACGCCAACTGGCAAAACGCTGTGCTTGGCTGGCCCAATAATCTTCCTGCTGGGCAAAGATGGGGTCAACCATCGCCTCGCCCTGCGCCCGTTCATCAAGATACATCTGACGCCAGATGGCTAACCAATCATAGCCGCCTGCACGTATAGGTTTCATGGTTGCTCCTTCAATCTACTTTTTTCTGGTATGTTGGC
>NZ_GL501404.1:1696914-1734920 GCF_000152145.1 Oscillochloris trichoides DG-6 | reverse complement strand
GCTACTCTATGGTATAATACGTTAAACAATTTTCGCCAACAAGCTATGGAAGTGTCGGGCCACGCCGTAGTTGCCCCACCAGCGTCTCTTCCAAGGGCGCTGCCCGATAGTCTCCACATACATAAGGTTCTGTACTATGAGTGAGTTAGGTGCGCGGCTGCGTCAGGCGCGCGAGAGTCAAGGTCTCTCGTTGGCCCAGGCTTCGGTCGACACCCGCATACTACAGCAGTCGCTGATCGCGTTGGAAGAGGGTGCCTATCAGCGCCTTCACGGAGATGTGGTTATTCGCGGATTCATCCGCAACTATGCCCAATACCTCGGCCTCTCTGGTGATGAGTTGATCGAACTCTACCGGCGTGAGCGCGGAGTTACTGATAAGATCCAGGTGCGCCCCGTTACGACCCCGCCCCAGCGCCGCACATACGTCCTACCCAGCTTCTTCGGCGTCTTCTTTGTCACCCTGGCACTCGTGGGCCTCACCTATGTCTCGTTGAGCGCCATCGGGCGTATCGGGACGGGTGGGATTGCCAGCGTGGCCACGAGTGAGGCCACCGCCTTTGTGCCGCCACCTTCGCCGCTCCCTTCGCCTTCACCGACGCCACAGCGTACCGTCACTGCCACCAATAAGACGGCAACCCCGGCATCAACCATGCTTGCGGTTGTCGCCAGCACCACGCCGCGCCCTGCGGGTGGGGTGATCCCGGTGGTGGCCACGCCTACCACCGCCGCACCGATTGTGATTGAGGTGAGCATTGCCGACCAGCGCGCCGATACGAGTTCGTGGGTGCGGGTGCAGGCCGATGGCAAGACGGTGTTTGAAGGGGTGATGAGTGCGGGCCAGCGCCGGAGCTTTGAGGCCCAACGCCGCATCGTGGTGCGGGCGGGCAATCCGCCGGCGGTGCTGGTGACGGTGAATGGGATGGAGCAGGGTGCGTTGGGGCAGGTTTCCGGGCAGCCCGTCAACTGGGAATGGCCCCCAAATTAGGCATCGGTTTTCTAGCACAGCATATAGGTTGGTATGGCGAGCGAACAGAGCTTTGATATTGTTTCCGACTTTGACCAGCAAGAGCTGGTCAATGCCGTTGATCAGGCCCAGCGCGAGATCCAGACGCGCTATGATCTCAAAGACACCAAGACGAGTCTGACGCTGAGTAAGACCGAGTTGGTGATTGAGACCGATAACGAGATGTCGCTGAGTAGCGTGCGCGACATTCTCGAAACTAAGGTGTTGCGGCGCAAACTGTCGCTGAAGGTGCTCAAGTATGGGGCACCCCAGGATGTGACGGGCAGCCGGATACGCCAGGTGGCCACGTTGCAGAAGGGGATCAACAGCGATCTGGCCAAGAAGATCGCCAAGCAGATCCGCGATCAGTTTCCCAAGATTCAGCCGCGCATCCAGGGCGATACGCTGCGGGTGGCCAGCAAGAGCCGCGATGAACTTCAGGCGGTGATCGCCTTCTTACGTGAACGTGAAGGCGAGATCGAGGTTCCGCTTCAGTTTACCAATTTCCGATGAAGTATCATATCCTCACGCTGGGTTGCCCCAAAAATAGTGTTGATAGTGAGGGCATGGAGGGGCTGCTGACGGATGCAGGCCACACCCGCGCTGCCGATGCTACCGATGCCGATGTGATCATCGTCAATACGTGCAGCTTTATTGCCGCTGCCCGCGAGGAGACGGTGCAGGTACTGCGCGATCTGGGCCGCCATAAACGCGCCGGGCAGCGCCTGATTGCGGCGGGGTGTATGGCGCAGAGCCATGGCGACCTCTTGGCCCAAGTGTCAGGCGTGGATGCGCAGTTGAGCACCCAAGCCTGGACGCGCATCAACGAGGTGATCGCGCCGCCTGCGTCGCAACCGATCCCGCTGCTGGAGACGCCCGCACCAGCCTATGCCGATTGGCGCAGCACCCCGATCCAGCGCCTCCAGCCGAGCCATTCAGCCTACCTCAAGATCTCGGATGGTTGCAACCTGCGCTGTGCCTTCTGCACGATTCCCAGCATCAAGGGCGATATGGCCTCCAAGCCGATCCGCGCCGTGCTGGGTGAAGTCGAGCAACTGGTGGGCCAGGGGGTGCAAGAGATCGTGCTGGTGGCCCAGCACCTGACTGATTATGGGCGCGATCTGGGCTTGCAGGATGGCTTGGCCACGCTGCTAGAGGAGATGTGCCAGATTGTGCCGCATAGCGGGTGGATTCGGCTCATGTACGCCTACCCCCACGGCATTAGCGAGCGCCTCATCCGGGTGATGGCCGAGCACCCGCAGGTGTTGGCCTACCTGGACATGCCCTTGCAGCACGCGCATCCCGACACGCTGCGCCGAATGCGCCGCCCCCCCGACACCGAGCATACCCGTGCGGTGATCCAGCAACTGCGGGCGGCCATGCCCGATATGGCGCTGCGTTCAACCTTTATTGTGGGCTACCCCGGCGAAACCAACGCCGAGTTTAAGACGCTGCTTGGTTTCCTCGAAGAGATGCAATTGGATCGCGTAGGGGCCTTCCGCTACTCCCGCGAACCGGGTACCCCCGCCGCTGGTCTGCCCGATCAAGTGCGCCCCAAGGTGATCGAGCGCCGCTGGCACGAGTTGATGCAACTGCAACAGGGCATCTCGCGGATGCGCAACCAGCGCTGGGTGGGGCGAACCATACCGGTACTGATCGAGGCCCACGGTGCAACCGATACCGGCCAGCCGCTGGCGCTGGGGCGCTCATTCCGCGACGCGCCCGAAATTGATGGCCAGGTCTTTGTGTGGGGTGAAGCGCCCATCGGGCAGGTGGTGGATGTTCGTATTACTGAGGCGGCTGAGTATGATGTATGGGGGACATGCTAGTGATTTTGTTCTGTTTTAGCGGCAAAACCGCCAAAACAGAACAAAAAAGATCTGCGGGTCGGTATGATCATCCCGTGCGGCTCTGGATGACATGCTGGAGGCGCTGGAGTTCAGCCGGATTGTTACGTGCTAGGTAGTCAATCATGTACTCAATCGCCGTGTCGCTATAATCATCGAGCAGACCGTCAAGGACTTGGCGGACGACCATGGTCACAAAATCCTCTTCGGAGATGGCGGGGGCATAGACATAGGCCAGACCCTCGCGGTGGCGGTTGAGCACCCCCTTCTCGGCAAGGCGGCTCATCGTGGTCATAACCGTGGTGTAGGCAATCTCGCGCTGGGCGGAGAGCCGCCGATGAACCTTTTTAACCGTACTACGATCATCTTGCCAAAGGATCTGCATAATTTCAGTCTCTAGGGGGCCAAGTACTTTGACCAGGCCGTCCTTGGCGGGGCTGAAGCGGAAACGCATGTTGAGCGGCATCACTGCACTCCTTTCAACGGTGGGGGCTGCGACTAGCAGGCTTTTGCGCGGGGGCCACAGTGAATGTTCGCTGCGTGCTGCCCTTGCTCCTACGGCCTTACATATGAGCCAGTGTACGAGTCGCGCCGGAGTTGGACAATAGTTTTTGATTACGGACGGGTTACATTAGCGTGCGTACTTTGATAAGTCGTAGCGCATTGGAATGCGGGATTTACTATCAGTGTTCGTACTACATACAACGGTAGTGTGTAAGCCCTTTAGATGAGACGAAGATGACACAATCTGAAAAACAACCTGATATGCGTCTGCGTATCCAGGCTGCCATGCGGGCGGCCTTCCCCCAAGCTGAGGATCGGGTGGCGCGCTTCTATGCGATGCAGGAGTACCATCTGGGTTGGCGCGACGAGCAGTTGGTGGCCAGTGAATCTGACCCTGGCAAGCTGATTCGTCCGCAGTTGGTGTTGCTGGCCTGTCAGGCGGCGGGTGGTGATCCGGCGCTGGCCATGCCGTTGGCGGCGGGTATTCAACTGCTGCATGACTTCACCCTCATCCATGACGACATCGAAGACGATAGCGATATGCGCCGTGGGCGACCCACGTTGTGGCACTTGTGGGGATTGGCCCAAGGAATCAACGCTGGCGACGGGATGTTTGTGATTGCACACCTGGCAATTCATCAACTTTCTGATCTTGGGGTTCCAGCGGAACGGGTATTGCCTATCCTGCGCCGTTTTGACGAGGTGATTCTGCATGTGTGTGAGGGTCAGTTCCTCGACATCAGTTTTGAGGGCAACCTCGGCATCAGCACCGAGGACTACCTGGCGATGATTGGGCGCAAGACGGCCATTCTGATTGATGGCTCGGCGGCGCTGGGGGCGATGGTGGCCGGGGCGGATGCGGCGACTGTGGCGGCGCTGAGCACCTTTGGGCGCAGCCTGGGCTTGGCCTTCCAGATCGAGGATGACATTCTGGGTATCTGGGGCGCACCCGAACTGACCGGCAAGCCACGGGCGGCGGATCTCTACCGGCGTAAGGTGAGTCTGCCGATTGTGCATGCGTTGCGCCACGCAGCCGACGCGGCGACGCTGGCCGAGATCTACCAGCAGCCCGACCCGGATGATGCGGCGGTGGAACGGGTGTTGGCGATTCTGGATCAGGCCGGTTCGCGGGCCTACTGCGCAGAACTGGCTGCCGAGCATCACCATGCAGCCCTGGCAGCACTGGAGAGCCTGGGGCGCAGTGAAGTGGCGGCGGTGCAGGCAGCCCGCGATCAGATTCGGGCAATTGCCGAGAGTCTGTTGGGGCGGCAGGCGTAATGCGGATTGCGCTCCTGACGGGCGAATACCCACCCCAACCGGGTGGGATTGGTGACTACACCCAACATCTGAGCAGCGCCCTGGCTGATCAGGGTCTTGATGTGGCGGCCCTCACCTTGCGTGAGGGCCGCTTGGTTGCGTGTAGGCCGGATGGTGGCGTTGATCTACTCTCCGCTCCAGGGCTGAGTTGGTCGGCGTGGGCGTGGCCCAAGCTGCATGCGGCTATTCGTGGCTGGCAACCAGATTGGCTGCATATCCAATATCAGACCGGGGCGTATCGCATGCGGGCGGGGATTAATTTGCTGCCGCACTCGCTGCGTATGGTAGGTGGAGCGCCCAAGATCGCCGTCACCTTCCACGACCTGTTGTTGCCCTACCTCTTCCCCAAAGCGGGCCGGGTGCGGGTGTGGGTGAATCAGATTCTGGCGCGGGACGCCGATCTGGTGATCGCCACCAATGCGGCGGATGCGGCGACCCTACGTGGCTGGGGTGTACCGCGCCTCGCAACCATCCCGATTGGTTCCAACATCGCAGTTGCGCCACCACCCGGCTATGATCGGCGGGCGTGGCGGGCGGGGTTGGGGATCAGTGACGATGCGTTTGTGGTGGCCTACTTTGGCCTACTCTCGCCCAGTAAGGGCGTGGATCTGCTGGTCGAAGCCTTGGCCGCAGCGCCACCAGCACAGGCTTGGCGGCTACTCATCATCGGTGGGGCGGCCACGGCCCCCCCAGATGTGGCCTTCGCGGCGCAACTGGAGCACCGCATCGTTCAGTTGGGGGTAGCGGGGCAGATCATCCGCACCGGGCATGTTGAGTCTAGCGCGGTCTCTGGTCACCTGCTCGCCGCCGACTGTGTGGCGCTGCCCTTCCATGATGGTGCCTCGTTGCGGCGCGGCAGCCTCTTGGCGGCGCTGGCGCACGGCTGCGCGGTGATCACCACCACCCCTAGTGAGCCGAGTGCCCACGCGTTATTGACGGCGGGGCCGGGGGCGATCTGCATCCCGGTGGATGACCGAGCGGCACTGGGAGCCGCGTTGCACCAAGTTGCGGGGGACACCAGTCTGCGGCGGGCACTCGGCCAAGCTGGCCAGGCAGCAGTGGCGGGGTTGGGCTGGCCAGAGATTGCGCGGGCGCATCGGCAGGTGTATGGAGGTGGGTAGCCTCTTGCAGCCCTTGGCCCATCGCCCTATACTGTAGTGGGCATTCTATCCACGGGTTGCAAACTCAGAACGGGATCGCGTTCATCATTATGATGAATTGTGTGTGGTGGTGCAGGGCCATGTCAACGCCAGTGGGTCTCGATGCGTCCCTACGATGCGCCACATAGAAGAGCGGGTAGGAGCATGAGTCGCAGCATGACGCTAGAACATTCCAGCAACGATCCGAGCTTGGATATGCGAACTACCGCACTGTTACGAATTGCCTCGGTTATCGAGACGGCTGCGACACTTGATGAATTGTTGCTGCTTGCGCAGGTAGAATGTGTCCAATTGCTCGATATTCCCTTTAGTGGTGTGCTCTTTGTGAGTGAGGATGGGATGAGGGTGCGCTTAGTCAATGCGCACCCTCCACGCGTCAACCTGCCCCCGGCGATCCTCTTGACGGAAGCCCCGCTCTTGATTGAGGTGATCAGTGAACGTCGGGTGGTGCAGCTTGCCGATCTGCATGCTACGCCCCTGGTTGAAGTGGGCAGTGATGCTGCCCGCTTGCTCAGGCAGTTGCTGGATCAAGAACATCTCTGTTCGCTGCTGCTCTTACCCTTGATCGCCCAAGATCATGTGATCGGGCTGATCATCTTTGCGACGATAGACCAGCAGCGCCACTTTAGCGAGCGCGACATGGCCTTGGCGCGGCTGATGACGGGGCAACTGGCAGCGGCGATCACCTCGTTCCGCACCACCGAGCAGGCCGAACGGCGTACCTCGGAGCTGGCCACCCTGAATGAGATCTCAGCGGCTGTAACCTCGTCACTCAATGCGCGTGACATCTACCACCTGGTGATGGAGAAGCTGAACGAGTATTTTCAGGTGGATGCGGGTTCGCTCTTGATGATCGATCCCGAAACGCATGAACTGGTCTTTGTGATGACCTTGGAGGCGGGTGAGGAGAAGCTGTTTGGGGTGCGGGTGCCGCAGGGCCAGGGGATTGTGGGGATGGTGGCGCAGACACAACGCTATGCGATCATCCATAATGCGCAGCAAGATCCGCGCTTCTATGCCAAAGTGAGCGAGTCGGTCAATTATGTGGTGCATACTATCCTGTGTGTGCCGATCATCGTCAAGGCGCGCACCATTGGCGTGATCGAGTTGCTCAATAAGCGTGACGGTGTCTTTACCGAGCAAGAGGCCGACCGGCTGATGCGCATGGCGGCCACGATTGGTGTGGCGCTGGAGAATGCGCATCTCTTCCAAGAGGTGACGACGGTTCGGGATCGCTTCGAGGCTATTCTCAATTCGACTAACGATGGCATTCTGATGGCCGATATGCACGGGATGGTGGTGACAACCAACCCCATGGCGGCGCAGCTCTTTGGCTGTGGTAAAGAGAGCTTGATCGGGCGTCCGATCAGTGAGCTACTGGCCGAACTGAAGGCGCGGGCCATCGCGGTAAGTAGCCCCTCGTGGCTAAATGAGCAAAATGGGAGCGACCAGGTGGTCGAGGTGGAATTGTCCGCTGGGCGCTTTGTGCGCCACTACACCTTGCCAGTCCGCGAAGCCAATGGAGCCGAGATTGGGCGTTTGGCGCTCTTCCAAGACATTTCGAAGGAGCGTGAACTGGCGCAACTGCGTGAGGATTATACCGGCATGCTGGTGCATGATCTGCGCGCCCCGCTGACCGCGATTATGAACGGGATTATGATGGTGAAGCGCGGGATGGGCGGGCCGGTCTCGGAGCAGCAGCACGAGTTGTTGGCGATTGCGCATCAGGGTAGCCAGGCAATGCTGGAGATGGTCAATACGCTGCTCGATATTTCGAAGATGGAGCAGGGCCACATGGCCTTGGATGTCGAGCTTATTTCGCCCTATGCCTTGGTGGATCAGCCGCTCGACCGCCTCGTGGCTTCGGCGCGCAACCATCATGTTGCCCTCGAACAACACCTGGAAGCCGATTTACCCTTGATCGAAGCAGATCGGGATAAACTGGTGCGTGTGCTTCAGAATTTGTTAGATAATGCGATTAAGTTCTCACCGACGGGGACAACGGTGACGCTGGGTGGGGCGGCGTTGACCGTGGGAGATGAGGTGTGGAACCATCCACATGTGCTGCCGATCCCGCTTGAGGTGCCGCCGTTGCGCTCAGGTACCTGGTTGATCTTCTGGGTACGCGATCAGGGGCCGGGTATCCCGGTGCAGTACCACGAACGTATCTTCGAGAAGTTTGGCCAAGTACGCGGGCGTAAGGTACGCGGGACGGGGCTGGGATTAACATTTTGTAAGTTGGCGATTGAGTCGCATGGCGGTAAGATTTGGTTGCAGAGTGCAGAGGGAGCCGGAAGTATCTTTGCCTTTGCCCTGCCAGTCGCTGCGCATTTGGCGTCTCAAGCCTGATTCTGGGCTTGACTGAACCTGCGGATATCTATTACGACAGAGATGGGAATATCAACGTCTATGTAGTATTCTTTATGAAAGATATTACATCTCTTTGAATTACTGTTTCTCATAGCGTATAATCGTACTGCGCATCCTATCCTACCCCACACTCCCCTCACATTTTCGCTGACATACTATATCATGTGCGCCTTCAGTTAAGGAACATTCCGTAGGGCGTGTCGCGGCGCGTCCCGACGAATACCTAGGTTGGCGTATGCAGCGTCTCTACCACAGATTACAGTCGCAGATACAGTACTTGATCATCGTACCCTACTTGGCGTTGATGATCTTGGTGATGCTGGTTGGCTCTGGGATTGCGATCACCTTGGTGGCTGATAACTGGCAGGAGCGTTTCAATAACCAACTTGGTCAGGTGGCGCGCAACTTTACCGAGTCGTTTGCGCGGCGTGAGATCGAGAATATCAACTTTCTGGGTCTGATCGCCTTTACCGAGGCTAATCCGGCCAACCAAACCCCGCAGATCGTTGCGGCAATGCAGCAGCGTGACCGCGATGGGCTGGATCGGGCGTTGCGTGGGTTGTGGTTGTTGGGGCTGAATAATGAGAATGTGAGCCAGGATCGGCTGATCATTTTTGATCCAACGGGGATGTCGCTGCTGGATTGGGAGCGTAAGCGTGAGGGTGGCAGCGATCCTAACCGCTACACGAGTACGAGTGTGGCCGAATTACCGTTGGTGCAGATGGTGTTGCGTGGCGAGCAGACGCCGATTGGAGCTACGGATCGTCTGGGGGATAAGTATAGTGGCTTGTTTGCCTTTCGTGATCAGCAGGGCAACGAGACGCTCTATTTCTTTACGGTTGCTCCCGTCTATCTGAACACTGATGAGGGTAGCGTGCCCGAACTGGTGGGTGGGATCTTGGTGGCGCAACGCCTTGAGAGCCTACTTCAGTTTTTGCAGAACAAGAGTCAGGCGGCGATCAGTTCGATCTATGACGTGAATGGAATGGCGCGTGCAACCACCGTTACCGGGCTGGGGCTGGAAGATCTCAACCTGAGTAGTGCGCTGATCAACCAGGTTGCGGCACTGAATACGCCGGGGGTGGAGGGAAGCGAGGGCAACATCCAGCGTGTGGGGGCCGCTGATGATCCATGCCTGGATATTGGGAACTTGACGGGCCGCTTGGTGACACCGCTCGAAGCAACTAACCTGCCCACCTGTTCGGTCAATACCACGCAGACCTTGGTGGATCGCGAATATCAGATCGTCTATGCGCCGCTGCTCATCCGTGGGGTGCAGTCGGGCTACTTTTCGGTGGGTCTCTCGCGTGATTTTGTGGTCAGTGCGTGGTCGAGTAGCCGCTGGGCGGTGCTGAGTGTTACGGCTATGCTGGCCATCTCGGCGGTCTTTTTGGGCTATACGGTAGCGCGGCGCATCACGCGCCCACTGGGTGATCTGGTAGATACGGCTACGGCGGTGACATCGGGCGATCTGGAGCGGCGCAGTGCGGTGCAGGATGTGAATGAGTTGGGGCAACTTTCGAGTGCCTTCAACCAGATGACGGAGCATCTCTTACACCTCTACCTTCAGGTGCAGCAGGATGCCAAGGAGCGCCAGGCGATTCTGACCTCGATCAGTGATGGGGTGCTGGTGTGTGATCAGCATGGCATGATCGTGCTGCTGAACCATGCCGCCGAAACCATCCTTGAGTTGCAGGATTGGCAGGAGCGCCGCATCCATTTTGATGAACTGCCACTTGAGGCGGTGCCGCAGCAGCGCGAGATGTTTGGGACGCGCCACGATGACCAGTTTCGCTTGGGAGAGCGCTATATTACGCTCTCACGGGCGGCGGTGGTGGCGGAAGATGGTCAGTCTTTGGGGACGGTGATCGTCTTGCACGATATTACCGAGGCGGTGTTGATGGATCAGGCCAAGACCGACTTCATCGCCACGATTTCGCATGAGCTACGTACTCCCTTGACGGTTATTCGGGGCTATACCGATCTGCTGCTGCGCGGGCGCGGCGAGGAGGCTCCGACTACGGATCAGGCCGAGTTGCTGGAGCAGGTGCGGTTGCGCGCCGTGGATATGACCAATATCGTCAATAATGCGATCATGATCGCCGATCTTGAATCGGGCCAGCTTGAGACCGATCTGCAACCCCAGGATGTTGAACTGGTCTTGAGTATGGCGTTGTCTCCCTTGCGCCAGGGCTTTGAGAGTAAGAATCTGAGTATCAATCTTGAACTGGCTCCTGATCTGCCGCCCGTGCTTGCCGACCGTGAGCAACTGCGGCGCGCCTTTGGCCAGATTCTGGATAATGCGTTGCGCTATACCCATCAGGGTGGGGTGACGATCCAGGCCACGGTGCGCAACGCGCACGAGATAGAAGTCCATTTTTCTGATACTGGCACCGGCATTCCAGCCGAGATGCTGCCACGCCTCTTTATGCGCTTCCAACGGGTGGAAGGTAACAACTCGGCCCAGCGTGGGAGTGGCCTCGGCCTCGCCATTACACGGCAGTTGATTGAACGCCAAGGCGGTCATGTCACTGTGATCAGCACCCCCGGCGAGGGGAGTACCTTTACGATTACACTACGGCAAGCTCATGAACAATCAATCGCGGTTGCCCAAACCAAAGGATTCGCAACAGCGTCGTAATGGGCTCGTCTGGCTCGTCTTCCTCGCCCTGCTCATTGCTCTGCTCCCAACATGCTGCATCACTGATCTGGCATTGCGGCTGGTGACGCCGTGGAATGAGCCGTTTAAGGATGTTCGCTCGGTGCTGGGATTGGATGCCTATCTGCCCTTTGCACCGCAGCAGGGCTATGCAGCCTTCAATCCTGATATGCCCGATCTCCAAGCAACCGAGTTGGCGCGGCGTGAACAGACTCCTGTTGGGTTGCCCGGTGCGGTGACGGTTGCGCCTGTGGTAGAGATTGCCTTGCCGGTGACGCAGGTCGAGACGCCGACGCCGACGGCGCTTGCAGCGCAGCCGCAGCCTACCCCAACTCCGGGGCTAACTTCAACCAGTGCCGCTGGTGGGGTTGATCCGACACTGTCGCCAACTACTACAAGTGTCAGCCGTACTCCACAATCTTCAACCACGCCGCGTGTGCCCACCAGTAGTGTGACGCTGGTTCCAAGTGTGGCGACACCGAGCCTGACGCTGCCCAATCCGACCAGTGCGCCTACGCGGACGCCAACGGTGCTGCCGGTGGTGGACTCCCCGACGCCGACGCTGCTACTTGCCACGCTCACACCGACGCTGGAGCCACCAACCCCAACGCTGCCGTTGGTGGCAACCCCAACTACGTCGGTGGTTCCTTCGCCCACTCCTACTACCCCGGTTGCCGCCTCGCCCACTCCGTTGCCGAGTGCGATACCCATTCCAGCCACGCTCACTCCAACCAGTATCCCGCCGGTGCTGCCGCGTGTCTTCTTTAGTACGCTCAATCTGGCGATCAATGAGGGCAATGCCGGGATTACCGCCCTGGTCTTTACGGTCAGTTTGGATGTTCCGGCTCCTAGCCCAATGCAGGTTGATTTCCGCACGCTCGATGGCACGGCGCTGGTGGGGAATAACGATTATCAGGCACAGACGGGGACGCTCGCTTTTACACTGGGGCAACAGACGCAGACGATCAGTATTGGGATTGTTGGCGATACGATCTATGAAGTGGATGAGACCTTCACGCTGGAACTCTATAACCCGGTGGGGATGACTCTGACTGCTGGCCAGGTGGTTGCTACCGGGACGATCCGCAACGACGATGCGCTGGTGGTCAGTATCAATTCTGCCTCGGTGGCTGAGGGGAATGTCGGTACGACCCCACTTGTCTTTACGGTGAGCCTGAATGCGCAGCCTAGTGCGGTGAGTGGGGTGAGTGTCGAATATGTGGTGCAGGATGGGACGGCGACGGTGGCCGATAATGACTATACCGCTACGCCAATAACGGGTCTACTCACCTTCAATGGGGTAAACAGCCAGACGCTGACTGTTCAGGTGGTGGGCGATACGATCTCAGAGGCTAATGAGACCTTTACGATTGGGCTTCAGAATCCTAGTGCGGGCCTTACCATCTCAGCAACCAACGGGATCGGGGTGGGGACGATTTTGGATGATGATCTGAGCCTCACCCTCAATAGCCCGGCAGTGCAGGAAGGTAATCTGGGCACCACCACGCTCACTTTCCGCGCCACCTTCACCACTCCGCCGCTGATGGCTGGTTCGATCATCTACAGCACCAGTAACGGCAGTGCCACCCTGGCTGACAATGACTATGTGCAGGTGACGAATGCGAGTGTCGGGTTTCTCGCAGGTGCGCTATGGGTGGATCTCCCCGTAACGATCAATGGTGATACGGTGATCGAAGCTGATGAGACGCTGCGGATCGCCATTACTGGCCCGATTGGTACGGGGCAGATCGGCACCGGCACGATTCTGAATGATGATAGTCTGGCCACGGCGGGCTTTAACAAGACGGTGACGATCCTGGGCAGCACCGCCACTGAGACGCGGGTGCAGTACCAGGTGAGTGTCAGCGAACTGAGCGGCTTGCCGGGAGTGACCAGCGTGCAACTCAACGACTACCTCGATCCGCAGTTTGTTGTCGAAGGCGTGACCTCAAGCCGAGGGGTTGACCCGGATCTGAGTGTTGTGGGCAACACCGTGACCTGGGGGCTACCGAGCTATCTGAATGGCAACGAGACATTGATGATTACGATCATTGGGCGTTTCCCGCATCCGGCGGCGGGATGTCAGCCCTTCTATAACCCGCTCGTCAGCCTGACGGTGAATGCAGCAACCGTGATGGTCAGCAACATGACCCCGGTCTATCTCGATCCGAATGGGGTATGTACGTTGCCGTTGTTGGCTACGCCGCTGTTGAGTAGGCCGATTCTGCCGCTTGCGCCTGTCGCGGCTCCGGCTATGCTGGTGCCCAGTGCCACCCCGACGTTGATTGTCACACCCACTCCGACGCGCCGACCGCTACGCGTGCCGACCGCCACTGCTACGCCGACGGCTACGGCGAGTGCGACAAGTACGCCTACAGCCACGCTAGAGCCGAGTGCAACGCCGACCAGCACGCCGCTGCCAAGTGCGACGCCGTCGCCATTACCGACACCAACCCCAACACCGACGCGTGCGCCACGCCCGCAGCCGCCAACGGCAACGCCGGAGCCGCCAACAAGTACGCCGGAGCCACCGACGAGTACGCCGGAGCCACCGACGAGTACGCCGGAGCCACCGACGAGTACGCTGGAGCCACCGACGAGTACGCCGGAGCCGCCGACGAGTACGCCGGAGCCGCCGACGAGTACGCCGGAGCCACCGACGAGTACGCCGGAGTCGCCGACGAGTACGCCGGAGTCGCCGACGAGTACGCCATCAGGGCCACGCGATCCGATTAAGGGGTAGGTAACGTCATTGGGGCGGCTTGCCGCCCCAATGACGTTACCTACCCCTCAAGGCTCTCATGCACCCGCCCCTGATCGGGGTAGCCATAGCGCACCCAGCCCCGCTTGATGGCGTAGATCACCGCCATGGTACGGTCATTCACCTGGAGCTTGGAGAGGATCGAGGTGATATGGTTCTTCACCGTCTGGCCGCTGATGCTCAGTTCGTTGGCGATCTCTTTGTTGGAGAGGCCACGGGCGATACAGTCGAGGATCTCGATTTCGCGGCTGGTGAGTGGGGCGAAGAGGACACTGGTCTGCTCATCTTCGGTGGCGGCCAGTTCGCGGAACTGGTGCAGAACACGAGTGGCAACATTGGGTTTGGCCAGTACCGAGTCGTTGATCAGGTAGCGCCCGGTGGCCACGGTGCGGATGTAGTAGAGCAGATCTTCGGGGTTGACATCCTTGGACGAATAGGCCGCCGCCCCCACCTTGATCGCCTGGAAGAGTTGATCATCATCCTCATAGACACTGAGGACGATAATCCCGATGCGCGGGTCACGGCGCTTGATGACGCGCGCCACTTCTAGACCATTCAGACCGGGGAGGTTAATATCTACCAGTACCACATCGGGGCTAAGGCGCTCGGTGAGCTTGATCGCCTCTTGCCCATTTTCGGCCTCACCGACCACTTCCATATCCGGGGCATCGTCGAGACTCCAACGAATCCCCTGGCGGAAGAGCGGGTGGTCATCAATAATCAGCACCCTAATTTTGGAACCTGTGGGCATAATCCATCTCACAATCATCGCCGTACCAGTGGCATTGTCACTGTGACCTCAGTACCGTGGCCAGGACGGGTTGTTACTACAAATTTTGCTCCCACCAATTCGGCGCGTTCACGCATACTGGTCAAGCCCCAACTTTCACGGCCAGCGCGGCGGGCAACAGCGCGGGTATCGAAGCCTGGCCCCTCATCGCGGACGGTGAGGTGGAGTTGGTCATTGCGCACGCTGATGATCACATGAACGGGCGCACCACGGGCATGTTTGTGAGCATTTTGGAGTGCTTCTTGGACAATTCGATACAGAACGATTTCGGTCTCGTTGGCGAGGCGCGGCAGGGGATCGGCCTCAAGCGTCACTTGGGCGCTGACGGTATCGTGGTAGCGGCGCACATACTCGGTGAGGGCACCATGCAACCCCTGTTCATCGAGTTTGCCAGGGCGCAGATCGGCGATAAAGCGGCGCACCTCACGCAGACCTTCGCGGGCGGCTTCGCTCATTTGGAGTAGCACTTCGGCCAGCCGCTCGGTGCGTTGGGTTTTGAGCAGGTTCTGGCAATGTTCGAGGCCCATCAGGGCATTCGCCAAGACCTGGGCTGGCCCGTCATGCACCTCGCGGGCGAGGCGGGCACGTTCATCCTCGCGCCCCATCACCACCTGCGAGCGCAACGCTTGCACCCAGGGGTCATCGGGTTCAGTGCCGGTATCGCCGCTGAGGGTGGTGCTGCTCATATCAATCTGGCGGATGAGCAGATCGAGTTGGCGCAGCGCCCGCCGCCCGGCCTCATATTCACGGTTAAGCAGATCATGCTCGCTACGCAATTGTTGTTCGCGCTCGGCCATGGCAGCCACACTGGGCAAGCCGCGCTCGGCAGCAAAGCGCATCTGCATGCTGGCCTCATCGAGCAGCCGCGCCGATTGGCGTAGATCGGCCTCGACTTTGGCGTGGCGCTGCTGGGCCGATTGGTGCAGTTCACGTAGACGCGTCAACTGCTCGGCAATGATCGCATGGGCGGCATCGAGCAGCGCTGATGGCTCGGCGCTCACGGTGATCTCCACATCTTCTTGGTCGCTGATCTCCCTGTTGGGCAAGTATAGCATAGCGTTTAGGTGGGCGGCAAGGAGGGGGTATGCGTATCGTATAATGCCGACACGGAACCAACATTGCCCTATCGCAGAGGAGCGACGTATGGCTGAGCATACTCCCCCAGCCCCCGATGATGAACTGAGTACCCCGGAGCCTTTTCGTGGTGGTACATGCAAGCTGCACCCGCAGACGATGTGCCCCGCGTTTGGTGCCTTGCGGGTGCTTTCCCGGATTGAAGGTGCCCAACCGGCGATGGTGACTGATGCCGGATGTCTGTATGGGCTGACCTTCGTGAGCCATTTTTATGCTGCCCGCAAGAGTATTCTGGCCCCGCAATTGGGTACGGCTGAACTCTCTTCGGGGCAGGTGCAGGAGGCGGCCCAGGCGGTGATCGCGGAGGCGGCGAAGGAACAAAACGTCAGTGTCATCCCGGTTATTTCGCTCTGTGTGGCCGAAACGGCGGGTTTGGCTGAGGAGTTGTTGCCCACCGAGGTGGACGGGAAGCCGGTGGTGCTGGTGCGTGTTCCCGCCTATGCGATCCATTCCCACCCCGAAGCGAAGGATATTGCCCTGGCGGCGGTGATGCGCCGTTTTGTGGATTCCCAGGCTGAAACTGAACCGCGCACCCTCGCCCTGCTGGGTGAGGTCTTCCCGGCTGATCCGCTGATCATTGATGGCTTGCTGCGCAAGATGGGCGGGCGCGTGGTGACGACGCTGCCCGGACGCCATGTGGATGAGTTGAAACTGGCCGGACGTGCTACCGCTGTTGCGGCGCTGCATCCCTACTACCGCGAGACGGTGGGGGTGCTGCGCGAGCGCGGCGTCGGGGTGGTGACGGGTGCCCCGATTGGGGTGGAGGGCAGTGCGGCATGGATTCGGGCGGTGGGTGCGGCGCTCGATCTGGACGAAGAGGTGGTGGAGCAGGTGGCGAGTGCCGAGGAAGTGGCGGCACGCGGCTTTTTGGCGATGCAGCCGCTCAAGGGCACCACGATTATGCTCTCTGGCTATGAGGGCAACGAGTTGCTCTATGCGCGTCTGTTGATCGAGGGTGGTGCGCATGTCCCCTATGTCAGCACCAGTATTGGCCAGAGTATGCTCACCGCCGCCGATGAGGCATGGCTGAAGGCCCACGGCTGTGAGACGGTGGTCTACCGTAAGGCGATTGAGGATGATGTGGCGGCGATGCAGCACTGGAAGTTTGATCTGGTGATTGGGACGACAACGCTGGCGGCCCAGGCCAAGGAGCAGGGCATCCCGGCGGTCTACTACACCAACATCCTGAGTGTGCGCCCGCTCTTCCTCGCCGGTGGCATGATCGCCTCGCTCAGTTTTGTGCGCGAACTGCTGGGACGTAAGCCGCTCTATGAGCGTATGGTTGATTTCTTCCAGAGGTAGCTATGTCTCTTACGCTGATCCGTGACATTTCCGATTCCTCGTCCTATTGGGGGGCAAGTTGGGTCTTTGGCTGTTTTCCCGATATTCATATTGTGTGTGATGCGCCGATTGGGTGCTATAACCTGTTGGGGATGGCGATCACTGATTATACCGATGCGCTGCCGCACATGGAGAACCTGACACCCACCTCGATCCGCGAGGAGGATGTGATCAATGGCACGACGAAGGCGTTGCAGCGCACGATTGATGATCTGCGTAGCCTGGGGACGCTGGAGGGTAAGCGGCTGTTGGTGATCAGTACCGCCGAGAGTGAGATGATCAGTGCCGATCATACGCAGTTTCTGGCCCAGCTCGATCCTGAGGCGCGCTTCTTCTGGAGCCAGTCGTTGGATCAGGATGAGTGGCAGGGGCGCGAGCGGGCGTTGCTGTTTGCCTGGGAGGAGTATGGCAAGCCCTTTGTCCCCGCGAATGCCGCGCCCAAGGCGGCCAATCTGGTCAACATCATCGGGCCATCGCTGGGCTGCTTCAATGCTCCCGCCGATCTGCACGAGGTGAAGCGGCTGATTGCCGGGGTGGGCGGCGAGCTGAATCTGGTCTACCCGTATGAGGCCAGCCTAGCCGCGACGCCCAAACTGGCCGATGCGGCGGTGAATGTAGTGCTCTACCGCGAGTTTGGGGCGGGCTTGGCCGAGGCGCTCGGTCATCCCTACCTCTTCGCGCCCTTCGGGGTCTTCGGCACCACCGAGTTTCTGCGCGAGCTAGGCAAACTGCTCGGCACTCCTAGCGATCAGGTCGAGGCGTTCATTGCCGCCGAGAAGCGCACCACCCTTCAGGCCGTCTGGGATCTGTGGCGCGGCCCCCAAAGCGACTGGTTTGCAACAGTGGATTGCGCGATTGTGGCCGGGCGCAGTTATGTCGAAGGGCTAACCCAGTTCCTCGGCAACGAGTTGGGGATGAAGATTACTTGGTCGTCGGGACGCCCGCGCCGCGAGGAGGAGCCGGATAATAGCGAGATCCGTCGCCGTCTCCACGCCAAGGCTCCGGCCTTCATCTTCGGCAGCATCAACGAGAAGATCTACCTGGCCGAAGCGAATGCGCGTATGACCCACTTCATTCCAGCGACTTTCCCTGGGCCGGTGGTGCGGCGTACCACGGGGACGCCCTTTATGGGTTATGCGGGGGCGGCCAACATCATGCAGGAGTTGGTGAACCGTTTCTACGACATTGTGTTCAACTTTTTGCCGGTGGAGCAGGTGAAGGTGGAGGGAGCTGGGCGCGGGCCACAGGCGGGGCCGCCGCCAGCAGCCGCAAGCGCGGCATCGGCGGAGACGATGGCGTGGAGCAAAGAGGCGACCGAGCGGCTGGATGCGGCGCTTGAGCAGGTGCCGTTTTTGGCGCGTATTAGTGCGAGCCGGACGTTGCGTTTGGCGGCGGAAGAGGCGGCACGCGCACGTGGGTTGTCTGAGGTGAATTTGGCGATGGTCGAAGCGGCCATTGCACGGGGGGTGTAGGGGGGGGATTTGCCACAAAGAACACAAGGAACGCAGAGATTTGTATAACATCAAACCTCTGCGTTCCTTGTGTTCTTTGTGGCCTCTGCGTTCTCTGTGTTCTTTGTAGCCTTTGGGATACACCCGAACCTAGTTACTCACCGTCTTCGGTTTTGCCACGCGGGCGGATCGGGAAGTTGGGGCGGCCACGCGGGCGGCTGCGGAAACTGGCCGCTGGTGCGCGGCTTGTTCCGCTGGGTTTGCGCTCGGCGGGGGCTTCCTGACGCGGTGCCTGCGGGGCTACCTCTTCGCTGCGTGGGCGTTCGTAGCGCGGCGGGCGCTGCTCTTCACTGCGTGGTGCGCGCTCATCGCGGCGGAAGTCGCTGCGGCCCTCGTCACGGCGGGGCGGGCGCTCGTCACGGCGACCCTCATCGCGGCGGAAGTCGCTGCGGCCCTCGTCACGGCGGGGCGGGCCGTAACTGCTGCGGCCCTCGTCGCGGCGGGGCGGGCGCTCGTCACGGCGACCCTCATCGCGGCGGAAGTCACTGCGGCCCTCGTCACGGCGGGGCGGGCCGTAACTGCTGCGGCCCTCGTCACGGCGCGGTGCGCCATAGCCGCCTCGGCCCTCGTCACGGCGGGGTGCGCCATAGCCGCCTCGGCCCTCGTCACGGCGGAAGTCGCTGCGGCCCTCGTCGCGGCGGAAGTCGCTGCGGCCCTCATCGCGGCGGGGTGCGCCGTAGCCGCCTCGGCCCTCGTCACGACGTGGCGGGCCATCCTCGCGGCGCGGTGCGCCGTAGCTGCCACGGCTATCCTCGCGGCGGAAGTCGCTGCGGCCCTCGTCGCGGCGCGGTGCGCCGTAGCTGCCACGGCTATCCTCGCGGCGGAAGTCGCTGCGACCCTCGTCACGGCGTGGTGCGCCGTAGCTGCCACGGCTATCCTCGCGGCGGGGCGGACGCTCGTCACGGCGACCCTCATCGCGGCGGAAGTCGCCTCGACCCTCGTCACGGCGCGGTGCGCCATAGCCGCCTCGGCCCTCGTCGCGGCGGGGTGGGCCATCCTCGCGGCGCGGTGCGCCATAGCCGCCTCGACCCTCGTCACGGCGCGGTGCGCCGTAGCTGCCACGGCCCTCATCACGGCGGGGTGGGCCATCCTCGCGGCGTGGTGCGCCGTAGCTGCCACGGCCCTCGTCACGGCGGGGCGGGCCATCCTCGCGGCGGAACTCGCCACGCCCACGCGGCGGGCCATCCTCGCGGCGGAACTCGCCACGCCCACGCGGCGGGCCATCCTCGCGGCGGAACTCGCCACGCCCACGGGGCGGGCCATCCTCGCGGCGGAACTCGCCACGCCCACGCGGCGGGCCATCCTCGCGGCGCGGCGAGCTATCGTCACGGCGGCTCTCTTCGCGGCGTGGCTCGCCACGCCCAGCGGCTGCCTGCCGCTTACCACCAACATCCATGCGCTCACCCGACTCACGGCGCACTGCAACGTGGGCGCGTAGGGCGGCCACTTCATCTTCCGTAAGCGGACGCCACGCACGCAGCGGCAGATCGCCGAGCAGCAGATCGCCTTCACGCACACGGATCAGGCGCAGCACCTCGTACCCCAGCAGGCGCGCCACTTCGCGGATCTGGCGCTTGCGCCCTTCGCGCAGCACCACGCGGAACCACGGGCCTTCGGCGGTCGTTTCGAGCAGATCAACCCAGGCCGGAGCGGTCGGTTCGCCATTCAGCAACACACCCTCACGCCACTGGCGCAACGCCTCCGTATCGAGCGGGCGATCTAGCAACGCCCGATACTCCTTCTCGATCTCGAAGCGCGGGTGGGTCAGTTGATGCGTCAACTCACCATCATCGGTGAGCAAGAGCAACCCTTCGCTATCCACATCCAGGCGGCCCACCGGGTAGACACGCGCCGGGACATCAACTAGATCAACCACCGTCGGGCGGCCCTGGGGATCGTCAACCGTCGAGACAAAGCCAACTGGCTTGTTGAGAACAAGATAGGTGCGGGTCGTCGGCTTACGCACCGGCTGACCATCAACCTCAATCACATCCGCATCAAGATCCACGCGGGTTCCAGGTTCCTGGACAACCCGACCATTCACACACACACGACCAGCGGCGATCAACGCCTCGCAGTCACGACGAGAAGCGATGCCCGCGTTGGCGAGCACCTTCTGAAGACGTTCAGCACTCACAGTAACACCTTCCTTGAGCCCTTGTTTGTTTGATAGGGCGGGGTTCAACGGCCTTTAACTACCTACACTATTCGCGCCAGCTCTCGCCAGTGCGTTGACATTAGGCCAATAGGAGAATCTCGTGCGGATAAAGATTGAGGTCGGCACGGCACCGTAGCTTGTTTCACACGGGCAAAGATAGTATACCACAAAGCATGGGCATGTCGTGTACAATAGCAACTACCTCCCCCATAGCGATACGAGGCAATCTGTGCCCTGTGGCACCAGAACGCATTGATGGTACCATGAACCACGATCTGGTTAGCCCATTTTTACGCCCCTTCCTCTCGCATTGGTTGATGGAGCGCATCGGCACTCCCGCGCTTCAGCCAGGCATGGTGTATCGTTGTCATGCAACGATTCTTTATGCTGACTTGAGCGGCTTTACGCGCTTGACAGCCACCTTTGCAACCCAGCCGGATGGTGCCGAGCAACTCCATGATTCTCTAACCCACTTTTTTGATGCCCTGATTGATACGATCATTGCCCATGGGGGCGATGTGGCCACGATTGCTGGGGATGCGCTGACTGCGTGGTGGCCAGATCGCTACGATCTTGAGGTGGCCCAGCGTTGTGGTGCAGCGCTGATCGCGGTGCTGAATGATCTTCCGGCTATCGAAACACCCCATGGTCCCTTCCGCCTCGATATGCGGATTGGGGTGAGTGCCGGGGCGACCTATGTGGTGCTGGCGGGCTTGCCGATCCACGGCCTGTATGTGGTGATCTATGGGCCAGCCATGCGGGCCGCTACCCGCGCTGAACAGTCGGCGCGACCGGGGACGATCCATATTATCGAGGCTCCGCGTCTTACCGAGACACCCACAGTACCGACAGTCACAGCTTTAGAGCCAACCACAACCATCAGTTGGGAACACTTTCTCCCGCCGACATTTGCCGAGCGCTTACGTTCGCACGATCTGATCCCTGAATACCGGCGTTGTGTTCCGGCGTTCGCCAACTTTGCCTTGCCTGTCCAGCCCGATGATCTGCACCGCCTGGTCTCGCATGTTCAGGCAGTCGTGCTGCGTTGGGGCGGCTGGCTGAATGAGGTCGAGGTCGGCGATAAAGGCGCAGTCTTTGTGATGCTTTTTGGTGCGCCCGTGGCGCGTGGCGATGACCCTAGCCGGGCGGTTGGTTGCTGCATGGAGTTGCGGGATCGCGGACTGATAGATCGAGCTGCGGTTACGGTGGGCATTCTCTTTGTAGGCACGGTCGGCAGCCATCAGCGCCGGGTCTATACGGCGCAGGGTGATGATATGAACCTTGCGGCGCACCTGATGCAGCGGGCCAGATCGGGTGAAGTGCTGGTTTCGGGGCGCATCCGGGCCGAGATTATGGGCCGCTACCAGACGAGCGACGTGACCCAGATGATTACCAAGGGCCACCGCGAGGGGGTGCCGGTGGCGCGGGTGATTTCGGGTGGGGCGCGTATCGGGCGCGGGGTGGCGTTGCAGCGCTATTTGCCCGATGCGGTGAGCCTCGTTGGCCGGACGGAAGAGCGGCGTGCTATGCAGGCGGCTGCCCAACGGGCGGTGAATGGGCGTTTGAGTGTTATTTTGCTTGAAGGCGAGTCGGGGATTGGGAAGAGCTACATCGTGCAGGATCTCGCCGCTAGTTGGATCGAGCGCGGTTATCGGGGCTATAGCAGCGAATGTGTGAGCGGTGGAATCGGGCTGCCACTCTTAGCGTGGCGGCCTATTCTGGCCGATATTTGTGGCATTGATGAAGGGGCTAGCCTCAAGATTCAGCGTGATCAGTTTGAGGATGCGCTGCTCACCATTCCGCCGATTGATGCAGCGACCCAACAATCCTTGGCTTGGGTGTTAGGGGTGAGTGAGGAGGTGCTGGGCGAGGGTATGAGCCTGCTGAGTGATCCTGAAGAGCAAGCCAGCCTGATCGGCGTAGTCATTGAACTGATCCGCGCCCAACTTCAACTTGGCCCGCTCTTGATTGTGCTAGAGGATATTCATTGGGCCGATATGCTTTCGCTTCAGGTGGCAGCGCAACTCCTGTATGCGCCGGTAGAGGAAGAACCCTTCCCGCTCTGTCTGACTCTCTCGCACCGCCCGTTGGATTCGGTGGCTCCACCGGCACTCAACGCGCTGCGTAATGATCGCCGCACCACACGGGTGCGCTTGGGGCGGCTGAGTAGTGCGCAGAGTGTGGAACTCATCCGCTCGCTGCTCGGTGTTACCGATGTGCAACCCGAATTGCGCCAACATATCGAACGCCAAACCGAAGGCCAGCCACTCTTCATTAAAGAGTATCTGCGTGTGCTGCAACAACAGAATGTGGTTCTTATTGAAGATGGGGTAGCCAAACTGGTCTCCAACGCCCTGGCGATCCAGGTCTCAAGTTCGGCCCAGGGCGTTATTCAGGCCCGTGTGGATCCCCTAGATGAGCCAACCCGCCTGACGCTCAAGGCGGCGGCGGTGATCGGGCGCAGCTTCCCCTTTCGCTTATTGAAGAAGATCCACCCCGCCCAGCCGAACGACCATGTCTTGTTGGCGCAGCTCACCACCCTGATTCATCTCAAAATTATTGATCTCGAACTCGAAGATCCCGAACGGGTCTACCGCTTTATGTATGGCATTACCCACGAGGTGGCCTATACCAGCCTGCTCTTTGGCCAGCGGCGGCAACTGCACGCCGCCGTAGCGCGCTGGTACGAGCAGACCTACGCGGCGGATATTGTGGCTGGCCGGGCGGCGATGGCGGTCTATGATGTGCTCATCACGCACCTCCACCGCGCCGAGGAGTGGCATCGCCTCACCCGCTATGCGCGGATTGCAGCCGAACATGCGGCGCAGCAGTTTTCCAATACGGCCGCTCTGCGCTATATCGAGCAAGCCCTGGCGATGACGACCGAAGCGGTCGAACGAGCAGATCTGCTCTTGTTGCGGGTCATGATCAATGATCGGGTTGAAAACCATAGCAGCCAAGCCGAAGATCTCGAAGCAATACGCCAACTGAGTACGCAACTGAATGACCGTTTGCGGCTGCTCTATGTGCAGTACTACGCCCTTGGGCATCTGTTAGCCGTGGGCATGCATGCGCGGCTGATCAAACAGTGCCAGATATTTGAAGAGTCTATGACCGAGGTTGCCAACGAGCAGTCTATGGCGGATCGTTTGCGCCAGATTCGGCTGCTGCGTGCCGGTACCCGTGATCTGTGTGGGGCAGCCTATGCTGCGATGGGTGATCTGCGCCGGGCGCAAGAGTACCACCGCCAAGCCCTGTTGATGGCGCTTGATGTGCGGATGATCGGCGAGACCAACCGCTATAGCCCCTACCGCTGGTTAGATAGCCGCGTTCTGGCGGGGCGCTGCTTCTACCACCTCGGTCAAATTGCTTTGTACGAAGGCAACCTGGAGGGGGCCAGCGAGAACTTCCTTCAGGCGTTGGCGCAGGCGCGTACCTGCAACAACTGGAGTGGTGAAGTACGAGCACGTGCCGGGCTTTCACAGGTCTATCTCTTTCAGCAGAATGTGACCATGGCGCTCGGCGAGGTCAACCGGGCCTTCTCGACGAGTAAGGCGGTGGGGGATCGCACCGGCCAAGCGATTGTCCTGCGCCAGTTCGCGGCGATCAGTGCGGCGCAGGATGAGTATGACGAGGCCCAACGGCGCGCCCTGCACGCCCTGACGATCAGTGCCAATATGCGCATGCGCACGCTCGAAGTGCAGATCTGGCACGATATTGCCCGTTTTGCTACCGCGCAGGGCTTGGATGATGAGGCCACCGCCGCCCGCCACGAGGCCGAACGGTTGCGGGTGCGTTATTTGTAGGGTGGGGGTTCGGGGGCACAGCCCCAAGCGTGGTGTTTGGGCGGCTTAGCCTCGACGCACAAACACTACATACGTCCAGCCTACCGCTAACCCGTAGCAGATCGCCGTGGTGATGAAGATGGGCGTAAACCCGAATTTCTGCTGCACCTCGGCGCTGATCGTTGGGCCGATGATGTAGGCGGCGGCGTAGGAACCGGCCAGCAGCCCGCTCACCAGCGGGCGGGCGGCATCGCTGCTCTGCTCCATGGCGTAGGCTTCGTAGAGCGGATTGGCCATGTTCATAAGCGCACCGCGTAGGAGCGCCATGAACGCGGCCAGCCATAGATTGGGTGCCCAGGCTAGCAGCAGCAGACACCCCACCGCCAGCCCCTGGGTCAGCACGACGCTGCGCGGTTTACCGAGGCGCACCGAGATCTGGGGCGCGAGCAGCGCGGCTAGCCCGGTACTGATGCCGATGGCGGCAAAGATCATGCCCAGGGTGGTGTCGGCGATCATGTGGCGCTGGCGGAAGTAGAGACTCAGGTAGGGGATGAGGAGCGAGGCCCCGCACGAGATGAGCAGCGGTGCGATCAGCAGCCGCCCGATGGCCCACGGATCTTGCATGCAGATGCGCCACATGGTGGCGATGTTGCTTGGTTGGGTGGTGGTGTGCGTCTGTGCCGGTTGGCCCGCAACGCGCATGCGCAGCAGAGGCAGGCTGGCCAGCAACACGCAGAGTGCCGAAATAGCGAAGGTGAACTGGTAGCGGGATGCACTGTGGGGCGCAACCTGCAACACTGCCACGCCTAGACCCGGTAGCCAACCACCCACCAAATTCCCCACCCCGCTCATGGCGATGCTCAGGCCAAAGCGCATACTAAAGAGCAGATCGCGCTCGCCAGCCCCACTCAGCCGCATCATCAGCGGGGCGGCGCTGAGTTGGAAGAGGACGGAGGCGGGGCCACTCAGCCCCGCGCCCAGCAGCAAGAGGTACGGGCTTGTACTAAAGGCCAGGGTCAAGAGCGCAGCCACGAGGAGTGCGCAGGCCACCAGCATGCTGCGTTGCAAGCCCACGCGCAGCACGAGGCCCCAGAGCGGGAGGCTGCTGAGGCTGCCGGTGAGTACCGGCAGGCTGTTAAAGGCCCCCAGCAGACTGATCGTGCCCCCAAAGGGCAGCGCCAAACGCTGCTGATCATAGCCCAGATCGAGCAGCATCAGGTTGAGAAACAGGCTACTCAGCGCCAGCCCAAACGTGATCAGCACTACGTGGAGCAGATAGAGACGCGCAGCCGGACTGATCTGGCGCATCGGGTCACAGTCCGTTGTTCGCGATCACCTCGCGGAAGAACGCCGCACTCTGTTTGGGGATGCGGCGCTGCGTGGCATAATCGGTATAGATCAGGCCAAAGCGTTTACTCTTGCCCTTGGCCCACTCAAAATTGTCCAGCAGTGTCCAGGCAAAGTAGCCGCGCAGATCGATCCCCAGCTCAATAGCGCGGTGCGCAGCCTCAATATGGCTGCGCAAATAGGCGATCCGCTCGGTATCATTGATCTGGCCAGCGGCATCGAGCGTGTCCTCAAAGGCGGCCCCATTCTCGGTGATGTAGAGCGGCAGGTCGGTATACTCGCGCACCTTCTGGAGCGCCTCGATAATACAATCGGGGTAGATCTCCCAGCCCATGGCGGTGGTGGGAGCCTGCGGTACGACCTTGCGCACCGCTAGGAGCGGGTCGCGCCAATCGGCGCGGTGCAGCAGGCGCGTGTAGGTATTGACCCCCACATAGTCGAGCGGGCGACTAATGATCGCCATATCGCCGGGGCGCACGGGGGGGCGCATGAAGCGCATACCCATGCGGAACAGCATATCTTTGGGGTAACGCCCACGGAAGAGCGGATCGAGGAAGATGCGGTGCATCGCACCATCCACGCGCCGCGCCGCAGCCACATCAGGGGGGAGCGAGGTGGCCGGGTGGCTGGGCCAGATCAGCATCACAATGCCGATCTGTGCGTTGGCGGGGCGTACCGCCCGGAATGCTTCGACCGCCAAGCCATGGCCGAGCAACAGGTGGTGAGCCACCGGCAGGATCGCCCACGGATTACGGCGGCCAGGGGCATTCTCGCCATTGCCATAGCCGTAGAAGGCTTGAATAAACGGCTCGTTCAGGGTTGACCAGATCGGTATCTGATCGCCCAGTTCTTGAAAGAGGGCATAGGCATATTCGGCAAAGCGCAGCGCCGTATCGCGGTTGACCCAACCCCCATGATCTTCCAGCACCTGCGGCAGATCCCAATGGTAGAGCGTGGCCACCGGCTTGATGCCGCGCTTATGCAGTGCCTCCACCAGCCGCTTGTAGAAATCGAGGCCCTTAGAGTTCATTCTGCCACTCCCTTGGGGGAAGAGACGCGGCCACGAGATACTAAAGCGGTACGCACCTAGCCCCATCTGGGCCATAAGCTCAACATCCTCGGCATAGCGATGGTAATGGTCGCAGGCCACATCACCCGTCGTACCATCAACAATCACACCGGGCTTACGCACAAAACGATCCCAGATACTATCACCCTTACCATCCTCGGCCCAGGCTCCCTCGATCTGGTAGGCGGCGGTGGCTGCGCCCCATAGAAAGCCGGACGGAAAGCGTCGAGTTGTGTTCATAGGTGCCTCGGTTATTATGCGGTTGCGTTTCCATTAAACCTAGAGTCATGTCAAAGTTGTCGGCTACCGCCACCCAGCCCGTAAACGGGCGGGCTAGTACCGGGCGAAGGCCGCCTACGCGGCCTAGAACCAGCCCGCGCAGGCGGGCTTTGCCTCATGTAGCCCGCCCGTTTACGGGCTGGGTACGAAACTTTGAAGTAGCCCTGCCATTATACCCTTCCATCCATGCTGCGTGCTATAATGCCTGCTAGTGAATGGGGCGCGTTGCAACGCGCCCCCAAACCCCATGGTATGGTGTTGAATTGCGGCTACGCCGCAATTCAACACCATACCAAAATCTTTTGGAACGGCTGTGCAAGCATTCAACACCACAACCCCCTTCTCCCCACCCCGCTACGGGCGGCCAACGTTGATCTTCTTCTGCGATCTTGATGCGCCGGAGTTATTGGCCCTCCTCGATCAACCCGGTGTCTTGGATGAACTGACCATCCAGGGGTATGGGGTAGCACTTGCCATCCGCGACCTGAACTTTGCGTTGGTGGCAGCGGTGCGGCGGCTCAACCAGCACCGTATCCCACTGGTGGCATGGCTGCAACTTCCCCACCATGAGGGCAGTTGGTTCCACCTGCAAAACTACCCCCAGGCCGTCGAACGTTACCGCAGCGTCCACCGTTGGGCCAAAGAGCATGGTCTGAGTTTCCAGGTGATCGGGATAGATATCGAACCTCCAGCAAGTGAACTCGACCGCATGCAGCGCTGGGGGCTACGCGACCTGACCCGGCGGCTGTGGCTGGCCCACGAGAATGTCCTCTTTGCGGCGGCACGCGCCGCCTACACCGATCTGGTTGGCGAGATCCATAGCGATGGCTACGAGGTGCATGCCTACCAACTCCCGGCCCTGATTGATGACCGCCGCGCAGGCACCACGGTGATCCAGCGCGCCTTCGACATTGTGGGTATCCCCGCCGATGTCGAAGTGGTCATGTGCTATAGCAGCGTGCCGATAGACTCGCTCGGTAACGATATGGGCGGAGCCTTGATTAGTAGCTACGGCCCCTCCGCCGACAGTATTGGGGTGGGTGCGGTCAACAGTATTGCCTTGTCTAGCGCCCCCGATGATCTGCCGCCCCTACCGGGATCGGCCCTCGAACGCGATCTGCTGCTGGCGGCGCATTATACCGACCTGATCTACATCGCGTCACTTGAAGGCTGTGTCGAGCGCGGGCTACTGCCCCACATCAGCCGGATCAATTGGGAGACCGAAGTGCAGGTGGGGTTGCCGCGCCAACTGGTGATCACGTTGCTGCGCACCGTGCTCCTCATCGGCCTGCTCATCTCGCGCTTCAGTGGTGGCCTCTTCGCCTGGATGGGCTGGGGGCTGTTTCTGCTGCTGCTCGTGCGCCAAACGCGCCATGCTATGCGGCAGAAGCCAGTCCCACCTCGTTGATAGCAGCGCATTAGGGGGCTACGCCCCAAACCCTAGTTTTTGGTGATGTTTGGCGGCTACGCCGCCAAACATCACCAAAAAAAGATCTGCGGGGGCGGCGTAGCCGCCCCCCGACCCCCACCCTGTAGTTGACAGCCGCCCACGAGAGTTTATAATGGCCCCATTTCTTACCCTGTTGTCATCCTTATGACATATACGCAACACTGAGGAGCTTGTGACTATGGATTGGGGCAAACAGAACCGCTGGGCACAGATCACCAAGAACGGGCGCTGCTTCTTCCTCGCGATGGACCACGGCTACTTCCTGGGGCCAACCCGCCGCCTTGAGAAGCCGGGCGAGATGGTTACCCCCTTGCTGCCCTACGTTGATGCACTCTTTGTTACCCGTGGTGTGCTGCGCGCCAGCATTGATCCCAACACCAAGGTGCCGATCATCCTGCGCGTTTCGGGTGGTAGCAGCGTCATCGGTGCCGATCTCTCTAATGAGACGGTGACGACCTCGATTGATGAGGTGATCCGCCTCAACGCCGCCGCTGTGGGCCTCTCGGTCTTCGTCGGCTCGGACTACGAGTTCCAGACGCTCAGCAATCTGGCCAACCTGATCAATGCCTGTGAGCCGTATGGCATCCCCACCATGGCCGTTACTGCCGTGGGCAAGGAGCTGGAGAAGCGCGATGCGCGCTACCTGGCGCTCTCCTGCCGTATCGCTGCCGAGTTGGGTGCTACGGCCGTCAAGACCTACTGGTGCGAGGATTTCCACAAGGTGGCCGAGAACTGCCCGGTGCCGGTGGTGATCGCGGGTGGCCCCAAGTGCGATACCATCCTCGAAGTCTACGAGTTCGTCCACGACGGCTTGGAGCGCGGTGCTGTCGGCGTCAACCTGGGCCGCAACGTCTGGCAGGACGAGCACCCCGTCGCGGCGGCGCGTGGTCTCCAGGCGCTCATCCACGAGAAGCTCACTCCCGCCCAGGCCAACGATCTCTACCAGACGATCAAGAACGAGGGCGGCGCAACCGCATAGGCATTCGATTAAGCGTCATATTGCGCCCCGGTTTTTGACCGCAGAGGACGCAGAGGAACGCAGAGGAAGAACCAGAGGTCGTAAGAGGATTGCGAAACCCATCCCTCTGCGCACCTCTGTGTCCTCTGCGGTTATTATGGCGTACCACCGAGGATTATGCCCTCCTTAACCGAACGCCAATGCGGCGCAGCCTCCCCCGAAGAGTTTTATTTGTTGGTATTTGGCGGCTTTGCCGCCAAATACCAACAAGATGTTTAACCTATGCAAAACCGATGGGATCATGCGACGGCGGCCTCGTTCGCCGATGACCTCGCCCAGTGTGTTTACGCTTCGCGGCTGCTCGGCTCTGACCCGGCCCTCGTCTTGCATGGCGGTGGCAATACGTCGGTCAAGATCGAGCAGCCCGATATTTTTGGCCAACCCCAGACGTTGCTCTATGTGAAGGGCAGTGGTTCCGATCTGGCCACGGTAGAGGCCAAGGATTTTGCCCCGGTACGGCTAGAGTATCTGCGGCGCTTGACGACGCTGGAGACGCTTTCTGATCAGCAGTGGCTGAATGAGCTACGCGGCAGTGTCGTGGATGCCTCGGCCCCGCCGGTCTCGGTGGAGGCGATGTTGCATGCGCTCCTCCCGGCCAAGTATGTCTTCCATACCCACGCCGACGCGGTCTTGGCGATTACCAACACCCCTGGTGGTACCGAGCGTATCCGCGAGATCTACGGCGATGCGGTGATCGTGGTTCCGTATGTGCGCCCCGGTTTCCCCGTCGCCAAGCGCTGTGCCAGCATCTTCGCCGCCGAGCTTACCCCGCAGACGCGGGGGGTGGTGTTGCTGCGCCACGGTCTCTTCAGCTTTGGCGAAACGGCTCAGGAAGCGTATGAGCAGATGATCGCGCTGGTGCAGCAGGCCGAAGCCTACCTGGCGGGTTGCCCGGTTGCCGACACCCCGGTGCAGATGCCCGATCCCGCAGCGCCTCTGCGCCACGATCTGGCTGCGCTGCGCCAGGCCATCTCCCAGGCAGCCGGTGCTCCCATGATCCTGGCCACCCACAATGACGAGGCATGCCTGCGTTTTGCCCAGCGCCCCGATCTGGCCACCATCTCCCAGCAAGGCCCCGCCACCCCCGACCATGTCATCCGCACGAAGCGCGTGCCGATGCTGGGCCGTGATGTGGCTGCCTACCGTGCCGAGTATGAGCGCTACTTTGCCGAGAATAAGGACCGCGCCAACTTCGAGCTAACCATGCTCGATCCTGCGCCACGGGTTGTCCTCGATCCCAGCCTAGGCATGGTCGCGGCGGGGCGCACCGCCCAAGAGGCGCGCATCGCCGCCGAGATCTACCGCCACACCATGGAGATCATCGCCCAGGCGACGGCGCTGGATTCCTACCAGTCCGAGACGACTGCTGAGGTCTTCGATTTTGAATACTGGGAACTGGAGCAGGCCAAGCTGAAGCGTCTGGGTCGCCCGCCGCTCTTTGCGGGCGAGATTGCACTGGTGACCGGCGCGGCGTCGGGGATCGGCAAGGCGTGTGTCGAGTCGCTTATGGCGCGTGGGGCCGCCGTGGTGGGGTTGGACATCAACCCGGCCATCGAGAGCCTCTTTGATCGCCCCGACTACCTGGGCATCCGCTGTGATGTAACCAGTGAGGAGCAGATGATCGCCGCGCTGGAGCAGATCGCCCGCACCTTCGGCGGCCTCGACATGCTCATCCTCAACGCGGGCATCTTCCCGCCCTCGCGCCGCGTTGATGCCATGCCGCTGGCCGAGTGGCAGCGCACCATGCGCATCAACCTGGATTCCAACCTCATCCTGATGCGCGAGGCCCACGCACTGCTCAAACTCGCCCCGCGCCGGGGCCGGGTGGTCATCATCGGCTCCAAGAACGTCCCCGCACCGGGGCCGGGCGCAGCCGCCTACTCCGCCTCCAAGGCTGCCCTCAACCAGTTGGCGCGTGTGGCAGCCCTTGAATGGGGCCAGGATGGCATCCGCATCAACAGCCTGCACCCCAATGCCGTCTTCGACACCGGCATTTGGACGGAGGAGGTGTTGCAGGCACGCGCCAAGAACTACGGTCTGACCGTGGAGCAGTACAAGACCAACAACGTCATGCGGATCGAGGTGACGAGCCGCGACGTGGCCGAGTTGGCCGCCGAGATGTGCGGGCCACTCTTCGCCAAGACCACCGCTGCCCAAGTGCCGGTGGATGGTGGGAACGAGCGGGTGATCTAGGTGGGGGTTTGTAGGGGCGCGTCGCGACGCGCCCCTACACAATGTTCCCAAAAACTACTTCTCCACCGGCACAAACGCGACTGCATCAATCCACACCCCCCGGCGCAGATCGCCAGTGAGGCTACCGCTGAGGACGAGGGCTTCGGTGGGGGTAAACTCGTAGGTACCGAGATCAGCCCACCAGTTACGCGCATCCTCGGCGTTGATTGTGGCCAAACTCGATCCATCGCGGTGGTGGATGAGGTAGCGTTGCTCGCGGGATTCATCGAGGCCGTTGAGGGCGTAGGGGATGTAGGCCAGAACGCGGTAGCGCCCAGAGCTAGGCAGTTGGGGCCGCCAAGCGGCCACCAGGGGCGGAGCCAAGGCGGCACTGCGCCAGGGTTGCAGGTTGCTCCCAGGGAAACTGCTGGCGGCGTAGCGCGAACCGCCCGCGTAACCCACCGCATTGAGTTGCCAATCGCCACTACTACTAAAATCGGGGCCAGCATCATCCACCACCACCACCCCGGCGGCGGGCGGGCCACACGGCGAGGGCGTATCGGCCCACAGCCAGACACTCACCTGCCCGGCAGGCTTGGCCGCCCAAGGATCAGGAGTGGCCCCACACCACCCATAGGGGTCAACATCACGCCCCAGGTACTGCACCTGAAAGTGGAGATGGGCACCATTGGCGCAGCCACTATCCCCAGCGATGCCGATCTCTTCGCCTGCGGCTACTTGCTGACCTGCTTCGACACTCATACTGTGCAGGTGCCAATAGAGGCTGCGGTAGCCATTGCCGTGGTCAATGATCACCGCCTTGGCAGGGGTAGGGCAGCCATCGTCCGAGTTGCCCGCAAAGGTGACTTCACCGGCGGCGGCAGCCAGCACCACATCGGGTGGCCCCATCGCATAATCCCAGCCGGTGTGGCCATCATAAGCAAAGGCAATATCGGTCTCGTGGCGACCCCAGAAGGTATCAATGCCGCCATTTTCGCGCAAGAAGGGCGCGTCATGGTCGAAGAAGGAAGTCACGGGGAAGATCTGCGCCATGGGGCTGACCATGAATGGCTGGGCGAGGGCGGGCCAATCGGTGGGTGGCTGACGCGGATCGCCGAAGAGACGGGCGTAGGTATTGAGAAAGCCATCTATACGCCAACCCAGCCCACCGGGGTTAGTGGTGGGAGCCAGAACGCGGGCCAAGACATAGCGGCTAAAGGCGATGTCGGCACTCACCGGCTGGCGGGTGCCATCGGCGAAGACGAGCGGCGGCGGCGGGTCGCTGGGGTTACGCAGGGTATACTCGCGGGTAGCGGCGCGGATCTCGCGGGCGGCCCAGCGCAGTTGGCTATAGACGCCGCGCCGGTTGCCGCCATCGCCCTGGTAGCCCATCGCCCAGGCCAGATTGTCATTACTGCCTGCATTGAGCAGGCCGCCGTGGTAGTGCATCAGCGCCAGCAGCACTTCGGGGTTGATGCTGTAGAGGCTAGAGAGACCCACGAGGACATCGGTGAAGCTCTGCGTGCGCCCACCCACTTGGATGCGCACACTCGCCAATGGGCTACCGCGCTCCTCCAGCAACGCCTGGATCTGCGGCCCATTAAAGTTGTGGGCATAACTGAGGCGTTGCGGCTCGAAGAGGGCATCAGTTGGAAGCGGCGTAGCAGCGGGTGGTACATCGGTTGGCGCGGCACTCGGCATAGCCGTCGGCATAGCTGACGGAGTAGGTATATTGGTTGGCGTTGGGCTAGGGGGCGGCACTGGCGGTGGAGTGGCACATGCCACCAGCACCAGTGCCACAACCAGCCCCAGCAGGGTCATGGAGATAGGCTTCATAGCGCGGCAAGCCCGTACCCAGCCCGTAAACGGGCGGGTTATTACTTGGCGAAGGCCGCCTTCGCGGCCTAGAACCAGCCCGCGAAGGCGGGCTTTGCATCGTGTAGCCCGCCCGTTTACGGGCTGGGGGACGATGTGCTGGGGACGTTGCACCGGCATACCCCCAGCCCTACCCAGCGCGGTGCGCACTCAACGCGGCCAGATCATCTGCGAGGGCGATCATCTCATCAGCACGCAGCAATATAGCCCGCCACTCTTGGGGGATACCCGCAAGGCCATAGAACGCCCCGGCGATCTGGCCATAGATCGCCCCGGTGGTGTCCGAATCTTGGCCGAGGTTGACGGCCAGAATCGCCCCGGAGGCAAAGTCGCGGCTATGGTAGAAGGCCCACAGGGCCGCTTCGAGGGCGGCGGTCACAAAGCCGGTTCCCTGGATTGCTGGTGGCATGGCGTGTTGGTAACTTCCCCGCGCCACCTTAGCCACCCCAGCCTCAAGCGCCAGATCATTCCCCAAGCTCGTATCGAAGAGATCGGCCTTACTCGCTCCATTCAGTGCGCGCCAGATCAGCCGCGCATAGAAGCGGCAGGCATCAACAGCGGCGGGGGCAGCGTGCGTCACCCGCGACTGCAATCCGGCCCATGAGATCGCTTCGGCCTCATTCGCAGCGGCCAGCACGACGGGCACCATACGCATGAGCGAGCCATTACCGGCCGCATTGGGGCTAGGATTCCCCGCGTAGGGATGATTGGTCATCTGGTAGGTCTGGAGAGCTGCACGGGTCGCATTCCCAATATCGAAACAACGCCCAGTAGCGCTATTCTCACCATCGCGCCACCAGCGCACATAGCGTTCGATCTGATCACGGGGATCAAAATCACCCACAGCCACCAGACTCTGGCCCAAGCAGAGCGCCATACTGGTATCATCCGTCCAGCAGCCTGCGGGAAGATTGAAGGGGCCACCACCGACGATCTGTGTCACCTGAGGGGTAAAAGGATCGAGGGGGCCAGTAAATTCCAGGGTGGTACCGAGGGCATCGCCAATCGCGAGGCCCAACAGGGCACCACGGTGGCGGTCGGATGGAAGCGTATGGGTCATGGGTTAGGACTCCAACCTAGAGCGGTAACACAGCGCTATTGTAGCACGAGGAGCGTAGATGATGAACGAGGGCTTGAGCCACGTAGATGCGCAGGGCCGAGCGCACATGGTAGATGTGGGCAGCAAGGCGGAGACCGAGCGTGAGGCGATAGCACGCGGGCGGGTGGTGATGCAAGCGGCAACGCGGGAGTTGATCATGGGGGGCGGGTTGCCCAAGGGGGATGTGGTGGCGGTGGCGCGGGTGGCGGGAATCATGGCGGCCAAGCGCACCCCCGAACTGATCCCGCTCTGCCATCCCTTGCTGATCACCCATGTGAGTCTCGACATTCACCCAGCGGAAGATGGGAATGGCTTGGAGATCGAAGCCACCGTGCGCAACCGGGGCCAGACGGGGGTGGAGATGGAGGCATTGACGGCGGTGAGCGTGGCCGCGTTGACGATCTACGATATGGCGAAGGCGGTAGATCGGGGCATGCGAATCAGCGACATTCGCCTTGCAGAGAAGCGTGGTGGGCGTAGCGGGGATGTCGTGCTAGAGTAGGCATTTTAGCTTTGCGCGGCGGCATCAAGTTCCTGCCGCAGTTGGGTCACTTCGGCCAAGAGCGCCTCAGCGCGGTACATATTGCGCAGCACCGTCTCTTCGAGCGAGCCGCGCCAACGGCGCAGATCGCGCAGCCGATGGGCAATGCGCTCATCATTGGTGCGCTCAAAATCGCCCTCAAGATTGGCAATCTGTTGCTCTAACTCGGCAAGGGTCCAGGCCACATCGGCAAGTTCGGCATTGGCACTCTTATAGCGGCTCAGTTGATCGTAGTAGTGTTGGCGTAACTGCGCGTAGCGATCTGTCTCCGATTTTGCGCGTTCCATCCCGGTACTCCGTCCCATGAACAATCTCTAGGTTTAGGATAGCATAGGTTGTATCGCTACTACCAGGGCATGGGCAAAGTTCTTGGGGCTACGCCCCAAACCCCATTTTTGTAGTGTTTTGGCGGCTTCGCCGCCCCCGAACCCCCACCGAAGGTGATTTTGTACATGCCCTGTCTCTACTACTTGACACTGAACAAACGTTCTTTTATACTGTACCCACAACCTGTCGAGTACAAGGTGACGTAGATGAGTACACCATTTCTCATGTGGTATGACGACAACCCCAAACTGAGTGTGGCACACAAGATCGAGGATGCCATCGGGGCCTACCGCCACCGCTTCCCGCAGACGACGCCGACGCTGGTGTTGGTGAATGAGGCGGAGGTGACAGAGGTAGCGTGGATTGAGGTGCGGGGGATGGCAACCGTACACCGCAACACTGTGTGGGTGGGTCTGGAGCGTGAAGATCAGCTTAAGGAGATGCGGTTGCCCGCCGCAACTACCCCATCAGCACCGGCAGCGAAGCCGCAACGCCGTAAGACGCGCAGTTAGACCTGATTGTCAAGCACTGCTATCCCATAACGGGCGTGGGTATTGTCGGGGTCGAGGGCAAGGACATTCTCAAGGGCGGTGCGCTGGTCTTCGGGATCATCAACCGCACCACTGAGCCAGAGCCATGCTTCGGGGATGCCCTCGTCCTCGCTGACCACGCGCATGAGGAGATCGAGGGCACGTTCTTTATCGCCCTGACTGAGCGCAACCGCGCCTTCGTAGAGCCAAGTGGCAAGCTGTTGATTCATGGCGGCCATAACCTTACCTTTCGTGTTGCATTTTAACGATCTGGGCCAGGATGCTGAGGGCGATCTCTTCGGGGCGTTTGCCACCGAGAGGTAGGCCAATTGGGCCATGGATGCGGGCGAGTTGTTCCGCGCTGAACCCCTCTTGGTGCAGACGGGCGAGGCGTTTGGTATGGGTTTTGCTGCTCCCCAACGCACCGATATAGCCTGCGGGCGAGTTGAGGGCCACGCGGAGCGCCGGGTCATCGAGTTTCGGGTCGTGGGTCAGCACCGCAAGGCAACTCCGCGCATCGAGACGCCCAGGCAGCACCTCATCGGGCCAGGCAACGTGCAATTCGTGGGCATGGGGGAAGCGTTCGCGGCTGGCGAAGGTGGCGCGGGGGTCAATGATCACCGTATGGAAACCGAGTATCCGTGCGAGGGTATCGAGGCTGATAGCGATATGTACCGCGCCCACCATAAAGAGACGTGGGGCAGGGGCGAAGCTCTCGATCAGGACGCTACACGCAAGATCGGGGTACTCGACCACCTTGGTGATGGTGTGAGTGAGGAGGGTCTGGGCATCGCGCCTGATGCGCTCGTCCCATACGGGATCGCCCAATCCACCATGGCACACACCATCAGGGGTGATGAGCAACTTCTTTCCCAGACCCGGCCCAGTGATGAGGGTGGCGCTGGCAAGGGGCTGTTCACTCGTAATTGCTTGGCGGATCAGGGCATAGTGCGTGAGTGGCTCGACCAGAATATCGATCTCGCCGCCACAGGCAAGGCCAACCTCCCAGGCGGCTTCGTCGGCGACACCAAAGTGGAGCAGACGGGCTTGTCCACTACTCAGCACCGTCTGGCACGCCTCGATCACCGCGCCCTCCACACACCCGCCACTCACCGATCCGGCCAGAGATTGGCTGGCGGAGACGATCATCTTGGCTCCCACCGGGCGGGGTGAGGAACCCATGGTGCGCACCACGGTTGCGGTGGCAATCGCGTTGCCGCGTGCCAACCAGGTGTCAATGTGGGGGATCAACTCCTGCATGCCCAGCCTCCTCGGCTCTATTATACCTGTTCGCTGGCTGCTGTAGTATATCGTTAAGCTCACGGATTACTAAGGATATAGAAAGAGCCAGCTTGGCTGGCTCTTTCCTCTCTTTCTCCTAACAAAGATTTTTCACCAACTGTCTGATGAGTCTTCGATACATGTTTTTTCGGCACCAAGTTCTTCCTTAAGTTGTTGTAGTGTGATATTGGTGCCTGTCGACTGTTCATTTTTTGGGGAGGCGTGTACCGATTCAAGTTCACTCGTTGAAAGTATTGGCAATTCAAACGCATCACGAAGTTGTTGAATCTGGTGTAACAAATCTTCTGCGGATGATCCAATAGGTGCAACTGGTGTCTTACTATAGGTAATAATTACCCCATCTTCTTCTTGATATACTTCACGGACAGAATACCGCCCTATTTCATCGCGTACAATACGGTAAGTCCATATCATGAGCGACCTTCTTTCTTTCCACGAAAAAAGAGAGTATTGTTTGGTTTGTGACCTACTCGCTCAACACGCACAATTCGTACTGATTCCTCGACATTATAAAAAATACGAAATGATCCAACACGCAACTCCCATTCAGCAATTTCGATGGGATAACGACGGAAGCGATTTGTCGTCTCAATAGTTGGTTGATATGTTAGTTGTGTTTCTATTGCTTCGATGATGATATTTTGTTCGTATTTTCTG
>NZ_GL501404.1:1694055-1695970 GCF_000152145.1 Oscillochloris trichoides DG-6 | reverse complement strand
GATCGAATATCTTCTTGTGCTATTGGAGTAATTTCAATTGTATACATACTAGAGGTGTGTGTCTCCAGGAATTACGGAAATAGTCTGCAAAGTTCAGGTGTTTTAGTTCTGTGAGGCGGAACTATGTCAATATTAGTATATCACAAGAGGGAGGGGGCGCGTCGCAACGCGACTCTCCACACCCCAATGGTAGCACCGGCTTCTAGTCGGTCATGATACGCCACCGACCGGCTAGAAGCCGGTGCTACTTTCGGCTTGCTGCCCCGAAGCCTTCTCTTCGGCGGGTGTACCGTCATTGAGACGGCGCAGCCCACCAATGATCTTGGCAAAGTGCTGGCCGATGCCAGAGGCGTAGATCGTGCCCACCACCATGCCGATCACTTCCACCGTGACCCCGATCACTAGGGTGTCACGCACCCCCTCCTCGATGGCCTCGACCGAACTGCGCCGCCTCTACAACCCTACCGCATAGACCTGCACCCCCAACCTACGCCCATCACCACTGGCGCGATCATAGTCGCGTGGCGTAAAGGTGGGTGACTCCAGGCTGATGACCACGTCGCCGGGGCTGCTGATCGGCTGGGGTAGATTCAGGTGGTAGGTGTCGCCCGCAGCACTGACCATGATCGCACCCACCACCCGGCCATCTACGCGTACCTGCACGCGGGTAGCGCTGCCATCCGGGCGGCCTGAGGCGGCCTGAATCTGGATCTGGTTGGCACCGGCAGCCGCGTGCAGGCGCACGTAGGCTGTGCCGTGGCTCCAACGGAAGCCCGTTTCGCCAGTGGCAAGATGATGGAAGCCGCGAATGAAGCCCAGATCCAGCCCATCGCCGAGGCTGATCTGGCTGGGTGACGGGCTAACGAAGCGTTGCCATGCCCAGCTTTGCAGATCTTCGAGCGCACTCGTCTCGTAGGCCAGATCGCTACGGGCAGATGCGCTCTCGCCCGCACTGCGCAGCAGATCGCCGCGTAGCAGGTGCGCATACGGGTGTGCGGGTAACAGCTTGATCGCCGTGTCGAGGTACACCATGGCGGCTTGGTTTTCGCCGCGTGCCATCGCGGCGCGTGCTAGGGCCACGTGTGCCAAGGCCGAATCGTTGTCCCAGGTGATGGCAGATTGAGCCGCTGCTTCAGCCGCTACGGCGTCACCCCGGTTGAGCGCGGCTTCGGCACGGGCAAGCTGGAGGTGTTTGTTGGCTAGTTGCCACGCCAGCGCCGGGTAGTTGGCGTGCAGGAGGGTGATGCTGAGGCAGAGCAGTGCGGCGAGCAGCCCCGGCCAAGCTGGGCGTTGGCGGCTGGTTAGCACTAGCCCGCTGTAGGCCAGCAGTGCCGGGTAGAGCGGCAGCCGGTAGCGCAGTTCAACATGGAAGATCAGGGTGGTGAGGGCTACATAGAGTACCCAGGGCAGCAGCAGCCAGCGCGGTTGGCTGAAGGTATGCAGGAACCACGTCCACACTGAACGCGGCGTCTCACCTTGGGTTGTGCGTTGCCCCATGCCAATCACCCCGGCGAGCAGGATCAGGAGCCATAGCCCATCACCTAGCCCTAGCCGTACCCATACCTCCAGTGGCCGCACCCAGATGGCGGGGCGTGCCAACATATCATCGCTGAACTCCAGGGCAAAGAGTTTCTTCAGTTCGCCCCCGGCTTTGTGCAAGAAGCGCCCCGGATCGTCCTGAATGACCGCCATGCCGCGTTGGGTTGCGATCTGTTGCCGTCCCAGCCGATCCTCGCCCATGGCGTAGAGTTGCGCCTTGACCGCCTCGCGCCCAGCCGGGTCGTTGTCGAGCCACAGATTTTCGGCCCCGGTGGTGTCAATCAGGATGAGGCCACCGTAGGTCAGGTAGTTGCGCGTACTCCATGGGAGAAGTACCAGACAGCAGGCGAGGGCTAGGGTGAGGGCGGGGAGGAAT
>NZ_GL501404.1:1614253-1693970 GCF_000152145.1 Oscillochloris trichoides DG-6 | reverse complement strand
CCCCCTAGCCCCCCTCTCCCGCACGCGGGAGAGGGGGGGATTCAGCGCCGCCAAAACCAACCAGACTGCACCGAGCGGCAGAAGCGGCAACGCCACCGAACGCACCAGACAGAGCGCCCCGATGATCAGCCCGGCGATCCCGGCTAGTAGTGAGCTACTCGTGCGGGCGGCGCGCAACACCAACCAGAAGACCGCGCTCAGCCCGCAGAGGAAGAGCGCCTCGGTGAGTAGCTCGGTGGCGTTGGCAGCCAGCGTGTAGCTGAGCGCGGTCAGCAGTGCCGCGAGCAGCGCCGGGCGGCACGGGGCGTGGCCGTTCTGCTGCGCAACTTCGCTGGTGAGCAGGTAGACCAGCGGGATGGTCGCGGCACTGATGATCGCTTGCACGAGGCGCAGGTTCTGCACGAGCGAGTCGATCAGGTAGATCCATCCGGCGAGGAAGAGTGGGTAGAGTGGCGGGCGCATCAGCCGCAACTCGACATATTCATGGTCGCGTAGCAGCCGAATGGCCTGATCCAGATACTCGTGTTCGTCGCCACCCAGCGGGTAGAACTCGCGCCAGTGCCACGCGAGGAGGCGCAGCCCCAGGCCGAGCAGGATGATCACCAGGAGCGGCCACGTTTGGCGTAATCTTCCCACTTAACGCACCTCCGCCCAATCTAACTGGTAGGCCAAACGCCGCAACTGGCCCACCTGTGGCCCCTGCTGGCGCACAAGATCGAGCGCATCGGGGACGAAGGTATCCGCGTGCAGCGTGACGATCAGGTCACTTCCGGCGGCTTGAGCGGGCAGCGCCAGACATTCGGTACGTAGTTCGCGGCTGAGTGCGATCTGGCCGAGGTTGCTCGTTCCAACCCGAACCTGTACGCTGGGCAGGGCCATGTCGCTGGGCCAACCCAGGCCGCTGATGCTCAGGCAGAGTTGCTGGGGGTACCCGCTGGCAGCGCGGGGGAAGCGCAGCGCGGCATCCCCACTTGCCCAGCGCAGTGTTGCCTTCAGGTCGGGGTCGTAGCGCCCCAGGTAGAAACCGAGGATATAGCCCAGATCATTATCACCAGCCAGATCAATGCGGTTGGTGGGGGGTGGGGCCAGCCACTGCCATGCCCACGCTACCGGGTTCTGATCATCCACCTGGGCTGGGCTAAACTCGCGCCGCGCCGCCTCAAGATCGCCCATCTGGCGGAAGAGTTGGCCCGCGATCAGGCTGCGTTGCCAACCCTCCAAGGGCTGCTCTGGCCCCTGCGCCAGCCGATCCATCCCGCCAGCCGGATCGCCCTGCAACCCGGCGAGGAGCGGTGCGCCCACACCCACCGCATACGTCGGCAGGTCGGGGTCATTCAGGGCGGCCTGAGCCGCCCCCACAGCAGCGCTGCTTAACGCGCTGGCCAGCCGCTGCTCGGCCAGGTAGGCGGGGCGAGTGCGCAGGGCGATGCGCGTATTCTCCAGGCTCGATGGGTATGGCCCCAGGTACGAGGCCCAGCGCGAGGCTTGGCCTGCGGCGCGGGGTTCGAGGTAGGCGTAGGGTGCGCTGGCGATCAGGCCCAGGAGGAGGGCGAGGGCGGCACAGGCGCGGGTGTAGCCCGATGGCACGCGGCGCTCCCGGCTGAAGAGTGTGGCCAGGGCGTAGGCGGCCAGCAGCAGCACCAGCGGCATGAGCGGGACACGAAAGCGATTGATCGCAAAGAGCAGCGGCGCGGTGCCGAGGTTGTAGAGCAGCCACAGGCCCACGAGGGTGATTGCGCTCGATTGTGGCTGTTGGCGGCGCAGCCAGCCCCAGCCCAGCACCGCCAGCGGCAGGCAGAGCACATAGAGCGTGTCGTCGAGCAGAAAGAGGGCCAGACTGTACCAAGGCGGCAGGCGACCCAGAGCAAAGCCCTTACTCAGCCGCTCATCGCCGGTATAGTTGATCTGGAAGAGGTCGGTCAGTTCGATCAGGCTCTTCTGCACGAAGGCCAGCGGGGCTTGGCGCAGCAGACATGACGCCTCGGCATTCAGCAGGGCTTGGCGCTCGGCCTGGGTGATCTGATCTACTGGGGTGTCCAGTGCCGCCTGTAGGCGCACATCACCCGCCGCGTAGAGACACGCACCATTGCGCTGATCGGCAACCAGCGCGCTGCGCTGCTCTTGGCTCAACGTCGGTTCGAGCAGCGCCAAGATGAAGTTGCGCAGCGGCGCATCGCTCCGCCCGCCATCATAGGCGGTACGCGCCCCCAGCGCCAGGTTGAACGCGCCAGTGGTGTCCACCAGCACCATACCGCCATAGGTGCGGCTGGCGTAGAGGCTCCAGGGGGCCAGGATGCAGGTGAAGGTAACGGCCAAGATCGCCACCGCACTGAGCCACTGGCGCTTGGCCTGTAGTCCAACCCAGAGCAGCACCAACGGCACGAAGCCCAATGTCAGCCCACGGGTGAGCGTGGCCAAACCGAGCAGCAGCCCCGCGATGATCAACCAGCGCCAATCTCGCTGCTGCGCCCAGCGCGCCAGCGCCACGAGGCTGCCCAGCAAAAGGCTAGTGAAGAGGGTCTCGCTGAGGATGAGTTGGGGGTAGGTGGCGAAGGGCAGGTAGATCGCGCCGAGAATCGCGGCGATGCCAGGGGCATAGCGATAGGTGTTGCTAGGGAGAACCAGCCGCATTGGCACTCGGTTACGCATTCTCTTGTGCCCCGGTTTTTGACCGCAGAGGACGCAGAGGAACGCAGAGGAAGAACCCCAAGTAGCGCGAAACCCATCCCTCTGCGTACCTCTGTATCCTCTGCGGTTGATATGGCGTACTACCGAGGATGATACCCTCCTTAACCGAATGCGTATGAGAACCAGCCGCCCCAGGGTATAGATCAGCCCGATATTGAGCAGGCTCAACCCAATCTGGCTGAGGAAGATCGGGGTGAGCGAGTTGCCAAACAGGGCGAGGTGCGCCGCCAGGAAGAGCGGGTAGAGCGGGGCGCGTGTCCACAGGTAGTGCAGGTGCCACGCAAAGCCGCGCCCGTGCGCCAGCCAATCGGCGGCGGCCAGGTACTCGGCCTCATCGCCGATCAGCCCTAGGCGCGGCAACTGACCCCACAGGGCTAGGCGTAGCCCTAGGCCGAGCAGTAGAGCGACCCAGAGGAGTTTGTGGGGTTTAGAATCTGTCATGTCTGCTTATTCGCCGCGAAAGAACACAAAAGAACACAGAATAACAGAAGAATATATGAAGTATGCATTGCAATAAAAACAAAATAATACAAACACTTTCATGTCCTTTGCGTTCTTTTGCGGCTACTATACATGCATTCTCACCGAACAATCTCGATACTCCCCAACACAAACCGCCCATCCTCCATACCGCCCTCGACCTGCAAGCGTGCATTCGGGGCCGGGTTGCTGGGGCGATAGATCCCCAAGAGCAGGGTGTAGCGTCCGGCGGGGAGATCGGCGGGCAGCGCAATCGTCCGATCATCGCGGGCGGGCTTACCGGGTAGCCACGTGCTAGTGGGTAGGTAGCCCGCCAGCGGTTGGCCATCATCTCCGGCCACGGGAGGAGCGCTACAATCCTGGCACAGATGCAGGAAGAAGCTGAAATCCTCACTCGGTTGGCTGGTCACGTCCCAGAAGAGGCTGATCGGCAAACTGCCACCGGCGCGGTAGACCCCCGGCTGATCGGGTTGCCACGCCTTCAGGGTAAACCCCTGCAAGATGAGTTGCTGCCCGAAGGTGACACCAACACTTGTCGCCGGACTGAGGCGCTGGCCAGTGATGTAGGTTTCGGGAGCCTCCTGGCAGAAGAGGTGCGCCCCGTGGTAGCGCCAGATCCCGCACGGCCAGGTGCGCTGTTCGCGGCTAAAGGCCCAGAAGTTGCCCACCAACCCATACTCATCACCCGGCGCGGGCGCATCTACAGTACGCGCATGTTCGGGCGCAATCAGCAGGAAACTGCGGCTATACCCGGCCAGCTTGGCGCGCCGTTCGAGATCCCATTCGCGCTGGCCGTAGGCGGTTTCGCCCTGCCAGAAGTCGGCAAAGACGAGTGGGGTTGGAGCCGGATCGGCACTCATCTGCCGCATATAGTAGTCGTAGAGCGGGCGAATGTAGGAGGGATGCACCACCACCGCATCATCGGGATGCACCCGCAGCGCCAACTCGCGGATGGCCTCGCGGTACTGCTCCTTCACCGCCGTCCCTGAAAAGAGGCCGAAGGGCGGGGTGAGCAGCGCCACGCTGCTCGTGCTGAGCGCGAGGAGGAGGAGAAGCGTTGGGGCAAGGTGGGGGATGATTCGGTTAAGCATTCTCTTGCGCCCCGGTTGTTGACCGCCGAGGACGCAGAGGAACGCAGAGGAAGAACCAGAGGTAGCATGAAACATATCCCTCTGCGTACCTCTGTCTCCTCTGCGGTTGATACTCCTGAACGGATACCCCAACACCAACACCCAAATCGGATAGACCACGATCAAATAGCGTGCCTCATAGAGCCGCGTGAAGAGCAATTGCAGACCGAACAGAACGAGGGGCACGAGCAACAGACAGAGCCACGTCTGCGCGGAGGGGCGGCGCAGATCCCGCACTAGCCCCAGCATCCCCCAGATGAAGAGCAGCCCCCACGGCAACAGCCACCACCAGGCGGCATCCCCCGGCCAACGGTCGAGGCTAAAACGGGCAAACGTGAGCCAGAGTGCATCGAGCGGCCCAGCCGGGATGTAGGCCCCCGTGGCCGCTCGGTCACTGCCGAGTCCGAGCGCCATCACCCCCACCAGCCCCGCACTGGCCAGGCTCATCGCGGCCCCCCCGATCTTCCACCCCGGCCTGCGCTGCACCACCCACGCCCAGCCGATGGCCAACACCACCAACGCCGCGAGGCGGTGGATGCTCAACGCCAGCAGCGCGATTAGGGCGAAGGTGCGCCAATGCTGGCCAGTAGTGCCATGCAGTGCCCGCGTCCCGGCCCAGACGAGCAGCGCCGCCGCCAACAGCAACAGACTATACGCCTTGGCCTCTTGCGCATACCAGAGCGGAAAGGGGCCAAGCAGGGCGATCAGCGCGGCAGCCAGGGAGGGTAGCCGCGCCTGCGGGTTCCCCGCCCGTCCCGCCAGGTAGATCACTGGCACCGCCGCTGCACCGGCCAGCGCCGAGGGCAACCGCAACATCGCCTCACTATCCCCGGCCAGCATGATCCAGAGCTTCAACAGCAGGTGGTAGAGCGGGTAAGCCGCCGAGGGACTCACCAGATCGCGCAGCAGATCGGCCCATGGCAGGTTGGCCATCTGCCAACTACTGCCCTCATCCAACCAGAGGCTCTGCGCATCCAAACGGTAGAGGCGCAACCCCAAAGCCAAGCCGAAGAGCAGCAGCGGGGCAACAAGCGGATGCTGTAGACGACGCAAGACTAACGTCTCCCCCCAAGCGCCTGCTGATAGACACGCTCAAAGCGCTCGCAGGTCTTCTCCCAGGTCAGTTCCTCTTCGATGCGGCGGCGAGCGGCACAGCCCAACCCTTCTGCAAAGGGGCGATCCGCAATCAGGCGAATGATCGCATGCGCCAATGCCGCCGGGTCACGTTCGGCGACGATCAGGCCATGCACGCCATCCGCGATCACATCGGGAACCCCAGCCACCCGCGAGGCCACCACCGGGCGCGCCGCGCCCATGGCCTCCAGCAACACATTCGGCAACCCATCCACTCCCTCGCGCACGATGGGCAACGCAAAAACATCGGCGGCGGCGAGGTAGTGCGCCGTGCGCTGGCGATCCAGTTGGCCGGTGAAACGCACCTGGGCAGCGATCCCCAGCCGCTGCGCCTGGGCTTCAAGCTGCGCCCGCAGATCGCCATACCCGACAATACACAATAGCGCCTGCGGGTAGCTGCGCAACACCTGCGGCCAGGCATCGAGTAGCACCCCAAAGCCCTTCTTGGCCACCAGCCGCCCCAACCCGATCACCAACGGCACCCCTTCACCCAAACCCAACTCGGCGCGTACCGCCGCCTGCGCCTGCGGATCGGGGCGAAACTCGCGGATATTTACGCCATACGGGATGATGCTAGTCTTCGCCGCCTTAGCCCCCAAGCTGATCCCGCGCTGCCCCAGATCCCCACTACACGCCGTCACCGCATCGGCCTGCGCAAAGGCGGCGCGTGCCACCTGGCCAGCGATGCGGCCACGTTCAGCCAGGTAGATGTCACTGCCATGCAGACTGATCACCAAGGGCAGGTGGTGCATGCGCGCCACCAATGCAGCCGGTGGCCCATTCGGCAAGACCCAATGCGCCTGCACCAGATCGAAGGGCTTCCCTGCGCGGTGCGCAGCATTGAGGGTACGCAGCAGCGCAAGCGCCGAAGCACCCAAGGCGAAGGGCGCTGCCAACAGCGCCCGGCGCTTAATGTGGGTGTCACTCAGTAGCGACTGGGCATAGCCCCAGATATTCAGTGCCGGATGCGGCGCATAGCGAAAGAAACGCAGATCCACCCCGCGCTCCTGCGGGGCACGCCGAATATCCGGGTGCCAGGGAGCCAACAGCGTCACCTGATGCCCGCGTGCCACCGCTCCAGCGGCGATCTCCTCAATGAACGGCGCGGTTGTCTCACCGGGATATTTGGGATATGACGAGGCCAACATCACAATACGCATAGAACCAATTCCCGTTGAATAGGCCGCACCTCATGGAATCCGATACACAAAGGCGCGAAAATCTGCCGTCGGACTAGCATACACCAATTCAAAGCCCTCAATGACATCGCCGACTTGATTCCCATGATCGAGCAATGTGTTCAACTGCCGCCCGCCATCGCCCTTGACCCGTTGCTGATTCTCTAGCACCAGATAATCGGCACCATAGTGGTGGGCAATTTCGAGCAACAGATCGCGGCTGGGTGTATTGGGAATCATCAATGTGGGACGTTGGGTATGCCAGTTGGCCTGCCAGGGGATGCGCGTCATCAGCACGGCATCGGCGGGCACATGCTGATCGATCCATGTGTATGCAGCCAGATCGGGTTGCCAGATCCCCGGCTCATCACGCACCTTCTTGGCAATATCGGGGCGCGAGAAACCGAGCACCCCGCTCACCGCCACCAACACCAGGATCAAGCCCAGCGGTGCCCAACGGCGATCCCCGATCTGGGCCAAGCGATCATACCCGGCCCAGATGGCCCAGGCGGCCAGCAGCGCCAACCAAGGGATGAGCATCACCCAATAGCGCTCCTCGTTGGTGCGCCAGTAGGTGATCATAAAGATCATATAGGGCAGATAGGCCGCTGCCAACAGCCCCACCAGACGGCGGCGGGAGCGCAACGCGGCGATCATGCCGATCAGCGCCATCCACGCGCCCATGTCGCTGACGATATTTTTGCGCTCGTTATTGCTGAAGAGCCACGCCACCCCATCCGGCGCACCATGCCAGACCGGCATAATATAGTTGCGCAGCTCGCGCACCTGCGCGATCAGCTTCTCCAGCGTGGCATCGAAGCCCCAGCGCATGATCCAACTCCGATCCGGCAACCCCGGCCCGCCCCACACCGGCGTAAAGACGCGATAGATCTCCTCCCAAGCGTCGCCGCTATTGCCCCGATAGCCCAGCACCCAGGCATCATAGCTCTCGGTAGAGAAGACCGGCTTGCCAAACAGGAGCATGTTGCGGATGACATAGGGAGCCAAGACGATCAGCGCCGGGAGGCCAAAACTGAGCGCCGCTGTGATCACACTTCTCCATGTATGCGGGCGAGTGGTATAGAGGAAGCCCAATAACCACAACCCCATCCCCGCCACCATAAGCGCGCCACTCGGCTTTTGCAGCATCATCAAGCCACACAGCAGCCCCGTCGCGATCAACCAGCGCCGGTCGGGCGCAGCTTCAGCCTGCGTACTCTGGTAGAGGCAAAAGATCGCCCCCATACACCAGACCACAAACGCCAGATCACTAGTGACATAGATCGTCAACCGGAAGAAGAGATAGTTAGTCAGCACAAAGATCGCCGCCGTCAACCCGACCCGCCGATCCCAGATGCGGCTACCAACCTGAAAGATCAGCAACGCCAGCAACAGGTTGAAGACCAGATTGGGCAGCTTCGCTGCCCATGGCGTCGGCCCGAAGAGCGCAAAAAAGGGCGCAATCCAGACCGGCTGGAGCAGCGGCCAGGTCTCCTGCGGGCGGGTCAACCCGGCATTGACCGCGTAGAACTGGGTGACATAATCTACCACCCACCCACGCCCGGCCACCAGATTGCGCGCCACCACCGCATTATCGGAATAATCAGCGTGGCCCACGTAGGGCAACTGAACGATCACCCACGCCTCATAGCCGATCCAGATCAGGCAGAAGGTGGCAAGCAGCAGCGCCGCCCCGCGTGGCGAGCCCAGCCCCTCCACAATCCGATCCGTCAGGCGGGGCAGCCCCTCGCGGCCCAACACCAGCGCCAACACCAACAACCCGGCACCGAGCAGACTATAGAGCAGCGAGTCGGGAAAGATCGTCCAGAAGAGTGGCCCGCCGTGGCTCCCCAGCCAGATCAAGAACTGGTGCAAACTGGCCAGCAACCAGAGCAGTGCTGCCGCCACCAACCCATAACCCAGCCCGTTACCGAGGCCATACCGGCGCAGCAGCGCCCGCAGCCATGCCAGCAGCAGCGTGCGCCATGCCAACAGCAACAACCCGGCCTGCACGAGCAGCGTCACTGAAAGCGCCGCCCCCATCCAGACGCGGGCGAAGGCCAACCCAACCCCAGCCACCCCCACCGCAACCAGAGTCAGCGGGAAGGTGACCACGGGCGCAGTAGAGAAACACGCCACGAGCAGAAAGAAGAGCAGCGCATTCAGACCGAGCAGCAGAATCGCGTTCCACGCAGGCGGAAAGAAGGCCAGCAACCGCTGTTCGCTAGGAGCCACCTCCAACTCGGCCAAGCGCAGCGCCTTCAGGCGCGGGTCGTTGCCAAACGTGAGCGTATCGGTAAACGTGGCGCTACTCTGGAGATCAATCTGAAGATCGCCCCCCGTCTGTACGGCTGCGGGAATTTGCACATGGTGTACGCCCCAACTCGATTGGGGCACAAACGACCCCAGCGGCTGATTATTGGCCAAGACGGTAATCGTCGGCTGATCAAGATCGCTACGCAGGACATCAGCGGGCCAACCCTGGGCCACCACGCGCAGATCGAGATCCGCCCCGGCCCCCACATTGGGCAAGATCACCCGTGCATGCTCGCGAGTCCAACGGCTGCGCCCGGTGGGCGAGTCGGGGGTGAGGTCATCGGCAAAAAAATCGCCACGTTCCAGCGGTGCAGCACCCAACCCCGACGTACTACCAAGGAAGAGGCGATCCCCCAGCCAACCCACCCGCACCCTGCCCGTCGGCGGAGCTTGGTAGGCCATCATCCCAACCGCAAGCGCAAGGAGCAGCACCAACCCTAGTGAGCGCAGCGTGGGCCAGACGAATTGCGAGTTGGCATACTTTGGCTGAAAATCAGCGACACCCATTATCCATCCACCTCAAGCAGAGCAGCATCGGGCTATTATACTGCCAAATGTTTGGCCCCCAATTTGCACACCACGCCACAGGCTGCTATGATGCGACGAATCGCGGAAGTAGCAGCAGAATAGCAACGAACACCATGATCTGGACTATCTCCGACCTCCACCTCTCCTTCGCCCAGCCCAAACCGATGGACATCTTTGGGCCACACTGGAAGGATCACCCGGAGCAGATTGCGCGCCGCTGGCGCGAACGGGTCGCGCCGGATGATTGGGTGTTGGTCGCCGGGGACATCTCGTGGGCGATGAAGCTGCGCGATGCGCTGGTGGATCTGCGCTGGATTGACGCGCTGCCGGGGCGTAAGGTGCTCATCCGGGGCAACCACGACTACTGGTGCTCGCGGCGGGTCAACCCGATCCGCCCGCAACTGCCCCCCAGCATTGCGCTGCTCAGTGCCGATGCGCTGCATCTCGGAACGGCGGTGGTGTGTGGCACACGCGGCTGGATCACCCCGGAGACGCCGGGGTATGATTCGGCGACGGACGAGGCGATCTACCAGCGCGAACTCACCATGCTGGATCGCGCCTTAGAACACGCCACCCAACTCGCCGCCGGAACCCTCCCCATCATCGTGATGCTCCACTACCCCCCCTTCATCAACCGCCAACCCAGCGAATTTGCCCGCCGCATCGCCGCCGCTCGCGCCCGCGCCTGCATCTACGGCCACCTGCACCGTCGCCACGACCATGATCACGCGATGAACGAGACGGTTGAGGGCGTTTCCTACCAACTCACCGCCTGCGATTACCTTGGCTTTGGACCGGTGGCGGTACGTGGGGTAAATTGAACGAGTGTTCGTAAAATACTTGCCAAAAGCTCCCTGGTACGGTATAATGCAGGGAGCATTTTAGCGCGTTGTAGAGCGTAACAAGCGGGCTGTCACCCCTGGTGGGGGTTCGGGGGAGGCTGCGCCTCCCCCGAAGAACTCTTTTTCTCGTATGTTGGCGGCGAAGCCGCCAACATACGAGAAAATAGCAGGTTTGGGGCTTCAGCCCCAACGACGTTGCACATACCCTGGCATCAGCCTGTAGGAGAATAAAAGTCTTATGGAAATAGGGATCGTCAAGCCGGTCAGCATCACCACCGAGATGCGCACAGCCTACCTCAGCTACGCCATGAGCGTGATCGTCTCACGCGCACTCCCTGATGCGCGAGACGGCATGAAGCCGGTGCAACGGCGGATCATGTATGGCATGTGGGACATGGGCTTTCGCGCCAACACGGCCTACAAAAAGAGCGCCCGTATCGTTGGTGATGTGCTTGGTAAGATGCATCCCCATGGCGACTCCTCGGTCTATGATGCCCTGGCTCGCCTCGCCCAGCCCTGGAATATGCGCTATCCGCTGATTGATGGGCAGGGCAACTTTGGGTGTTTCACCGGCGATACGAAGATCAAGTTGCTTGACGGTACTGAAAAGAGTTTTGCCGAACTGGCCCAACTCCCGCCTGACGAGATCTTCTACGTCTACTCAGTCAATGATTATGGCGACATCGTCGTTGGCGAGGGGCGGCATTCGCGCATCACCCGCCGCAAGGCCGAGATCATCGAGTTGACCTTTGATGATGGCTCAACTGTGCGTTGTACTCCCGACCATCGCTTTATGCTGCGCGATGGGAGTTGGAAGCAGGCGCAAGATCTTACCATTGAAGATAGCCTGATGGCGGGCTACTTTGATACTGCTTCGGTGCGGAATCGGACTAATGATTACTTGCGGGTTCTCCAACCACGTACTGGTCGCTATGAATTTGTTCACCATTTAGCGGATCGCTATAACGCCCTCCATGATCGAGTAAGTGCGATCAGTGGCTCTTTTGTGCGCCATCACATCAACTTTAATCGCTTTGATAATAGACCAACCAACATTGTACGTATGGGTTGGTTGGAGCATATGCACCTCCACGCCAATCATATACGCGAGCTGTGGGATAGTGAGACATTCCGGCAACTCCAGCATGATGGTGTGCAACGGTATTATGCGAATAACCCCGATGCGCGTGAGCAACGCCGGATGCGGATGAGCAAACGTAATAGCGATCCGACATTCCGAGCAGAAAATGGCCCACGGGTTGCGCACTCACTACGAGCGCTTTTTGCCGCTCATCCTGAACTATCACAACAGATCAGTGATCGCATGCGTGAACTCTGGCGTGATCCTGACTATCGGGCGCGTATGTCTCAAGCACTACAAGGCGTTGCGCGTCGCCCTCTGAGCGCTGAGGAACAGGCCCGTATTGCTGCGATTATCAGTGAGAAGAGTCGTGCAATGTGGTCTGATGATGCGATGCGCTCGCGAATTAGTCAGGCTATTGCTGAGGCGATGAGCGATCCAGAATTACGGGCTAAACTGAGTGATCATGCTCGCCAACTATGGCGAAAGCCAAGCTATCGCGCTCGCTTTTCGCCCGATCATCATCGGCGTATGGCGTATACCTTATGGTCTCGCCCTGAGATGCGCGCTTTGCATCGGGCTAAACTTGAACAACAATGGGCTGATCCAGCTTTCCGCGAAGCTCAACGCGAGGGTGTTTGTCGGAGCAATGCGGCTCGCTTGGCTGCTAACCCTTCAATGATGCATGATCTTGCTGCTCAAGCATCGCTTACGCTCAGGCAGCGCTGGGCCGGTGTTGATCATCGTCACCAAGTCATGCGCTCGAAGATTGCTGGCTATGTGGCTCGCCTCCTTGCCGAGTTTGGCCGCGAGCACTTGACGCCTGAGATCTACGATGCCCAACGCAACGCGAACTGGATTCCCTCCTTCCGCAAGGCCGTTGCGTATTTCACCGGCTTTGATGAGATGCTGGCGGTTGCAGCTACTCATAACCATCGAGTTATCAACATCCAGCGTCTAGCTGAGCATGTAGATGTCTACGATATTACCGTTAATGAGCATCATAATTTTATGCTCGAAAACGGATGTATTGTTCACAATTCAATCGACGGCGACCCCGCTGCCGCGATGCGCTATACTGAGGCACGCCTCTCCACTATTGCCGAAGAGTTGCTCTTCGATATTGATAAGAACACCGTAGACTTCCGCGATAACTTTGATGGCTCCTACCGCGAACCCTCCGTCTTGCCGGGGTTGCTGCCCAACCTGCTGCTGAATGGTGCCGCTGGGATTGCTGTGGGTATGGCGACCAACATCCCGCCGCATAACCTCAAAGAGCTGTGCGACGCGATCATCTACCTGATTGATAACCCGGAGGTGACGGTCGAGGAACTGATCAAGATCATTCCTGGCCCCGACTTCCCCACGGCCGGGAATATCCTCGGCACCGAGGGCATCCTGGCCGCCTATGGTACCGGGCGCGGTCAGATTACGTTGCGTGCTAAGGCGCATATTGAAGAGGCGAACCGGGGGGCCTTCAATATCGTTGTCACCGAGTTGCCCTACCAAGTGAACAAGGCGCGCCTCCAGGAACGCATTGCCGAACTGGCCAAGGACAAGAAGATCGAGGGCATCCGTGATGTGCGCGATGAGTCGGATCGCGCTGGGATGCGGCTGGTTATTCTGCTCAAGCAGGATGCGCAACCCAAACGGGTACTCAACGCCCTCTACAAGCATACCCAGATGCAGACCACCTTCGGCATCAATATGCTGGCTCTGGTTGATCAAGGCCGCCAACCCAAGGTGCTGACGCTCAAGCGCATGCTGCAAGAGTATGTCGCCCATCGTCAAGAGGTTATTCGACGCCGCACCGAGTATGATCTGGAGAAGGCACGCGCACGGGCGCACATCCTGGAGGGCTTGAAGATCGCGCTTGATAACATTGACGCGATCATTCGCACCATCCGCGAGTCGCGCAGTGTTGAGATCGCCCGCAACAATCTGATCAGCAACTTCAGTCTGAGCGAGATCCAGGCCCAGGCCATTCTCGACATGCAACTGCGCCGCCTTGCCGCACTAGAGCGCAAGAAGATCGAGGATGAATATGCCGAGGTGATCAAGCTGATTGCCGAGTTAGAAGACATTCTCGCCAATCCGCGCCGCGTGTTGCAGATGATCCAACAAGATCTCCAGCGGCTCAAGGAGAAGTATGGTGACGAGCGGCGCACCCGCATCATCCCTGATGCCAGCGGCGAGGTGAGCGATGAGGATCTCATCCCCGATGTGCGCGTGCTGATCACCCTGACAGATCGTGGCTACGTTAAGCGTCAGGCCACCGATGTCTACCGTACCCAGCGCCGGGGTGGGCGCGGCGTCCGGGCGATGACCACCCGCGAACAGGATCTCGTGCGCCACCTGCTCACCTGCGGCTCGCACGATAACCTGCTCTTCTTCACCGACAAGGGCAAGGTGTACCAACTCAAAGCCCACGAGGTGCCCGATAGCGCCCGTACCGCCAAGGGCTTACCGTTGGTCAACCTGATCTCGCTCGATCCGGGTGAGCAGGTCACCTCTATGCTCGCCGTCCCCGACTATGATGGCGAATACCTGGTCATGGCCACCCATCGCGGCAAGATCAAGCGCACCCAATTGAGCGAGTATAGCCAGGTGCGCTCGAACGGCCTGATCGCCATCGGCCTAGAAGAAGGGGACGTGCTGGGGTGGGTGCGTGTCAGTAACGGCCACGAGGATGTACTGATGACCACTGTTAAGGGCCAGACGATCCGCTTCCAGCAGCAAGCCGTGCGCTCAATGGGCCGACCGGCCACCGGCGTGAATGGCATCAATCTGAGCGAGGGTGATCGGGTGATCAGCATGGAGCTGGCCATACCCGACAGCGACCTGCTGGTCGTCACCGCACGCGGCTTTGGCAAGCGCACCGAGTTGGGTGACTACCCAACCAAGGGCCGTGCCACCGGCGGGGTGATCACCATCCGGCTGCGGCCGGGCGATGAAGTCGCGGGGGCGGCCATCGTCAATCAGCGCTCGCTGCTCACCTTTGTCACTGCCGCTGGCGTGGTGATGCGCACCTCAGCGGGCGAGATCTCGCAGTTGAGCCGCGCCACCCAGGGGGTGACGGTGGTCAACCCCGATGATGGTGATCGAGTGGCGGCGCTCTCGGTCGAGGAACCAGATGAGGACACGGGCGAGCCGATGACTATCATCAGCCCAGAGGGCTAATCCCGCACGTCACGGACTTTACTCACCGGCGGTGCCTCTTCATCAACTGGCACCGCCTTTTGGCGTAGTGGCTTGGTGGAGATCTTCAGTCGTTCACCCTCGTGGCGGATCAGATCCACGAAGCGATCCACCAACTCGGTATCCCAGTGGGTGCCCCGGCCTTCAATCAGGATGCGCAGCGCACGTTCTGGCTCCATCGCTGGGCGGTAGGCGCGATCCGAGGTCATGGCCTCGAACGAATCGGCTATCGCCAGGATGCGCGCCTCTAAGGGGATCTCCTCGCCCTTGAGGCCACGCGGGTAGCCCTTGCCATCCACACGCTCGTGGTGCCCCTCGATGATCGGCAGAGTGGCGCGTAAGCCCCGCACGCGCTCAATAATCTTCACCCCGATCCCAGGATGGCGCTTCATCACATCAAACTCCTCATCCGAGAGCGCCCCTGGCTTCAGTAACACATAGTCGCGGATGCCGATCTTGCCCACATCGTGCAGCAGCCCCGCATAGTCAATCAACTCGATCCGTTCGGGCGGCAGATCCAACTCCTGCGCCAGCCGGATCGCATAGCGTGTCACTTGGCGCGAATGGCCATACGTATAGGCGTCACGCGCCTCAATCGCCTCGGTCAGTGCCTCTATCGTCTGGCGGTTCTGATCCTTGAGTGCTTGGTAGAGGCGTGCATTATCGAGCGAGGTCGCAATCTGGGTGGCGAAGATCCCGATCAGACGGCGTTCGGAGACATCAAAGGGCGGCTGCTCATGGTGGCGCGCCATGTGCAGGTAGCCAATCGGGGTATCGTGGCTGCGCAGGAGCGTTCCCGCAAAGAGGCTCTCATCGTTCGTTCCCGGCCCCCCGGCGAGGCGCATGTGGGCGGCCAGCAACTGCTGATCGCTACACTCGGCAGGCAAGCCGATGGTACCCAGATCGCCCCAACCCGCCGCCGACCGCATGGCGAGCAGATGCAGTTTGCCCGTGTCGGTCATGTGCATCGAGAGCGCCAGGGTTTCGGGGGCGAAGCGCTGCCAAAGGAACTCGACAATCTGATCTACCTGGGTCTCAATATCCAGCGAGGTGGCAATCATCTGGCTAAACTGGTACATAAAGACCAGATCCGAGAGGCGTTCCTTCTCCTGGCGAATGCGGCGCAGTTCGAGGCTGGTGCGCACGGTGCGTTCGAGTTGCTCGGCCTCAATCGGCTTGGAGAGATAATCGAGTGCCCCCATCTTCAGCGCTTGGCGGGCGGTTTCGACCGTGGCAAAGGCGGTCAGCATCACCACATCAATCTCTGGATGGTTCTGCCGAATGTGCTGAAGGAGTTGCATGCCATCCATCAGCGGCATCTGCATATCCGTCAGCACCAGATCGAAGGATTGGGATTGGAGCAGATTGACTGCCACCGCCCCATTTTCAGCCGTCGTGACATCGTAGGTCATTTGGAGGAGGCGCTGGCAGAAGGTGCGGATGGTGGTGTCGTCCTCCACCACCAAGATACGAGGAGGCTGGGTTGGGGTGGTATTGATCAGCAACTCGGACATACCATATCCTCCGCAACATGCAAAAGGTTGCCGTGGTGGTACACCTAGGTACCAGCGGCAACCTTGCCAATGTCTGCACGTAGATGCTTGCTCACGACACCTGTTTATGGGCGAAGAAGAGTTGCACCCGTTGCTCAAGCTCCTCAAAATCGAAGGGCTTGGTAAGGTACTCATTCACCCCGGCCCGATACGCATGCTTCTCGGTATCGGGCGTCCCAAAGGCGGTTACCATGATCACATGAATGGTAGACTGCTGCTGCCGTAAAGTACGTACCATCTCGATACCGCCCATACGTGGCATATTCATATCGGTAATGATCACATCACAAGGCGTGGTGGCAAGGCGCTCAAGTGCTGCCAGACCATCCTCTGCCTCGACAACCACATACCCGCTGTTGGTCAGCAAGAAACGATAGAGACGGCGGGTTGCCGGATCATCTTCAACGATCATAACCGTCGGCGACACATGGGCCTCGCTTTGTTACATCCAAAAGAACACGAACGCAATAATTACTCTAGTATGATACCACACCCACCGCCTAGCGGTACTCGGCGAGATCGCGTTCATCAATGGTGGGCATAAAGCGCGACATCTCTACCATTTTGAAGATCTTCTGGTGATGCGGGCTGACATGCATGGCGAAGAGTTTATAGCCCGATTTGCGGGCTGAGACCACAAATTTGAGCAGTGCCGAGATACCAGCCGAGTTGATGAACGAGACCTCACGGAAGTCGAGGACGGTAATGGGGCGCATGGCCTCATATTCTGCCGAGATCGCGGCTGCCGAGACGGCATCAACACTCGTGGTGATGATATGCAGAATCACGACCTCACCAAACTCTTCGCGTCGGATAATATCGCTCATGGCTGTGCTTCTCTACGATAAAGACGTAGGGTAAGTACGGTGCCTTTATGGCTTGAACTCACCTCATAGTCATCAACAAGTTCACTAATCAGGTACATACCAAACCCGCGCAGTTGGCCCCGTTCGAGATTCTGTTCATCAATCACATGGCGGCTAGGATGGAACTCATCCATCCCCTGTCCCTGGTCACTAATACGGATCTCCAGTTTATCGCCATCAATCTCAAAGACCACCGCAACCAGTTTGCCCATCTCGCCACGATTGCCATGATCTATCGCATTATTTACCGCCTCACTGATGGCCAACTTGAGATCCTCAACGCGTTCATCGGAAAAACCGAAGGCCACGCCAACTTCGGCAGCACTGGCGCGGACGACACGTTCAAAGATCGGTTGTGAGGGGATATTCAGTTCGACCCGGTGCATGCCCTGCCCCGTTCTGATACGTTGGTATATTGGTCTATCTACAATAACAAATTGATCGAACCAACGCCTACCCACCGGGGGCATTGGTTGGATTGGATGCATGGCGGCGGCGCGACCCCGTGAGGTTGGTAAGAGTCTCGTTTTGGCGCGCTAGGTGATCATAGCGGCGCAGGTAGGCTTTACCCAGCGATGTATTCCCGATCTGGAGGTAGCAGGCTCCCAGATAGTAGAGGGCTTGGGCGTGGCGCGGGTTGCGGCGCAGCACCTTCTCGAAGAGGGGGATTGCTTTGCCCGGTTCGCTCAATTCTTTATAACACAATCCGAGCATAAAGTTGGTCTCCACATCCTCTGGCCAATGTTCGAGGACGTGGGTAAACTCATTGGCAGCCAGATCGAAGCGACTGCGGCGCACATACATATAGCCCAGATCGTAGCGCAGCGAGTGGGCATTGGGGGCCAACTCAACCGCCTTGCGCCATGCCGCCAGCGCCCAATTTTCGCGCCCCAGCATGTTGTAGATGAAGCCCAGCAGATAGTTGGCATGCGGATCGTTGGGCAGTAGTTGTACCGCACGCTCGAAGGCACGCGCAGCGGCGGGGTTGAGGCCCATGTCATAGAGCAATTTGCCCATGTTCAGAAAGAGCATGCCATTACCGGGATTGAGTTTGGCACACTCAAAGAGCAGATCATACGCCTGTTTGGGCCGTTTGAGCAGCCGCATCACCGCACTCATGCGTAGGCGGGCCTGTACATAGTGTTTGTCTTGGGGCGGAATATTGCCATACTCTTCGAGGGCCTCATCCCAACGCCGTTGGCGGGCGAGCAGATTGCCCAGCAGGTAGCGTGCGGGATACTCCTGGGCGCGCCATTGCAGTAGGGCACGGTAGATGCGTTCGGCATCCTCCTCGTAGTTCTGCTGCTTGAGCGCTTGGCTCAAGCGGTAGTACCACTGCGCCACTTCCTCTTCCGAGCGACTGATCAGGGCATCTTCGGCGGCGCTACTATCGGGTGAGATGAAGGTCGGTTCAACCCGCAGCGCCTCGGCGAAGCACTTCTGGGCCAGTTCGTGGGCACCGTGTTCCTGGTGCATCAGCCCCATATAGTAGAGCGGTTCGGCCGCCTGCGGGCGCGCATTGCAGGCGCTGTTGTAGTGGATGTAGGCGCGCCCCGCGTCATCTATCTGTTGGTAGCAGCGCCCCAGGGCAAAGTGGGCCTCGTAGAGATTCGGGTTATGCTCCAGCGTCTCGCGGAAGGCAGCAACGGCCCGATCCAACTGCCCACGCGCCGCAAAGGCCACCCCTAGATTGTAGTGCGCCTCTGCCAGTTGCTGGTCGGTCTGCACCGCCTCCAGATACTCGCGCAGTGCCGCTTCCCAATCCTCCTGGAAGGCCAAGGCATTGCCGATGTAGAGGTAGATGATTGCCCGTTCGCGCTCATAGATCTGGGCCTGTTCCTCACCATCCACATAGGCCGCGATCAGGGCCGCCTTGAAATGCTCGATGGCCTCGACATAAGCCGCCCGCAGGTAGGAGCGCATCCCTTGGCTGAAGGCCGCCCCGAGACGCGTGCCGGTCATAAACCGTTCACTCCCCGCAAAGGTATCTAGGTCGAGGGGCATGAAGTGGAGTTGGTCATTCACCGCCATAGGATTCTCCGCTGTACCTACCAAGCCCGCATGGGGTTGGGTTGTATACTATAGCATGCTGATTATCACATGTATAGAACGTAGCTTATACCCCTCGATAGTCCTCTAATGCTAGGCGAAGTTGCTGATTCAGTTCGCGGGTGAGTCCCCGTCCAAGCTGGTTCTGGTTGCGCTTCATAATTTCGGGTAGGGTTGTGATCCACATCATGGCGTTGCTGTGGCTCAATGGGGCCAGTTCATTGGCCCAAAACTCCTGGCCCACCGTATCGCCCAGCACATCCAACACGATGCTGCGTAGCTCCGCGTTCAGATCGGTCAGGCGACGGCGCAGCACGACAATGGTGATGTCATCACTCTGAACGGCGCTGCCTGCCCATTCGCGCAACTCGCGCAGGAGCATGGCCACCATTGCGCGTGGTTTGAGGTGCGGGTTGGCAGCCACGACCGCTTCGAGCCGTTCATAGCCAAAGATCTCACTGGCGGCATTTTCGGCTTCAAGCACGCCATCGGTATAGAGCACCACACTCTCACCCGGATGTAGCCACACCGTCGTTTCGGTGTAGTCACTCTCCACATCCACCCCCAGGGGCAGCCCAGAGATCTCGATCTCCTGCATGGTGGTACGCACCAAGAGTGGAAAGGTATGTCCGGCATTGGCCAGATGCAACTCACCACTCACAATGTCCAACCGGGCATAGAGCATCGTCACCATCCCTTGGGGGATCTCGCTCAACACGCCCTGATTGACCCCGGCTAAGGTGATGGCGGGCGGTTGGTTGCGGCGCGCCTCGTGGCGGAAGACGGTACGCGCCACGGCCATGCGCAGCGCAGCGGGTAGCCCCTTGCCACTCACATCCCCGATCATGATGCCGTGGGTATGCTCGCCCAGCCGCAGAAAATCATACAGATCGCCGCCCAGATCGCGGGCTGGCAGCGAGATGGCGCTGATCTCCCAGCCAACCAAGTGCGGCGCGGCTTCGAGTAACAAGCCCTGCTGAATGTCACGCGCCAGCATCAGTTCTTGCTGAATTTCATCGGCGCGCCGCTGCTCGGCGCTCGGTGGAGCGGCAGGGGCTTCGGGCTGGATACGCCGTGGCCGCCCGCGCCGTCGCGGTGGGCGGTGGCCAAGCAGCGAACGCCATGCACTTGGATTGGTTTGACGATCAATCATCGTACTTCAATATATAGTAAAGGGGTTTTCACCCCTTTTTCTCGTTACTCGGCCCTAAAATTGTCAGGTAGCGTTGGCAGGTCTCAGCCAGCCATCCGACGGCTACACCGTCTATCAGGCGTTCGGGTGGTTCTCCGGCCAGTTTTTGGATGGTGTTGCGATACTCTCGCCGGGCGGCGTCCATGCGTCCGAGTTGGCGGTAACATTCGGCGAGGTGGAACGAGATCTGGGCAGCGTTCGGGTCAAGGTAGCGGGCACGTTCGAGGTGTTTGATCGCCGACGTGGGTTGCTCTTGGCGGGCATGGATGAGGCCGATCAGCAGATGGGCCTCGGTAGTGAGCGCATCGAGTTCGAGGGCGCGATGGGCCTCGGCAGCGGCCAGATCGAGGTCGCCGCGATTGGCGTGGGCATGTGCCGAGAGGGCGAGGAGCTGCGGGACTTGCGGGCCACCCAGGGGCGTATGCTCAAGCATGTCCAGTGCGGCCTCGCTCTTGCCCGCATCAATCAGGTTGCGGCCTTGCGTTACCACATCCTGCGCCGGGCGCACCGAGCTGAGGCTAGGGCGTACCACCCGTTCGGGTAGTGTGCTGAAGGTGGGGACGGCGGGTGTTACCGGGCGACGCGGGGCGGCGGCGGGCAAGCTGCGATCTTTCTGGTAGACATACGTGCCGTCTACTTCGCGCCAACGGAAACGGTTGAAGATATTCCACAGGGTCTCAGAGAAACCGAGGAAGAGCGTGCCGCCCTCGGCCATCAGATCGTAGAAGCGCGCCATCAGGGTGCGGCACGTCTCGATCTGAAAATAGATCGTCACATTCTGGCAGAAGATGATCTGCATGCCCTGAAACTCGGCTGGAAACGGTTCGAGCAGATTGCGCTGTTCAAAGTGAACCACCCGGCGCAGGTGCTCATTCACCTCTAGGCCATCGTCGCCAAAGGGGCGAAAGAAGCGGCGGCGCTGGTCAGCACTCAGGTTGCCAATCGTGCGCCCCCGGTAGCGCCCGGTGCGGGCACGCGCCAGCGCGGCGCTGCTCAGATCGCTGCCCACGATCTCTAGGGGGCGAGCGGGCGGGTTGCCAAGCGCTTCGAGGGCGGTGATGGCAATCGAATAGACCTCTTCGCCGGTGGCGCAACCTGCACTCCAGATACGGATCGGTATCCCTGGGGCGAGGCGCTGGTGCAGTTCGGGAATGATCGTTTTGCCCAGGGCGGCCATGTGGAGGCGGTGGCGGAAGAAGACCGTCTCGTGGTTGAGCAGCAGTTCGGCGAGCAGGTGCAACTCCGGGCGCTCTGCTTCGGTGGCGAGCGCCTCGGCATAGACCGGCAGCGGTAGGCTGCGCTGCTGGGCGCGGCGGCGCACCGCGCTGCGCAACGACTCGTGGCGCGAGTCATCCAGATAGACCCCGCAATAGGTGGCCAGCAGGTCACGCAAGGTGGCCAGATGGGCTGGGCCTAGTTCGTTGGTTGGGGCCACTGGCTGCTTCACCCGGCACCTCCCCACTTGGTTGCCACCCGATTGATCAGCGCCTCGATAATCTTCTCTGGAGGTAGGATCGCCTCAACCACACCCAGATCAATTGCCGCCTTGGGCATACCAAAAATGGTACAACTAGCCTCGTCCTGGGCGATGGTATAGCCCCCGGCGCGGCGGATGGCACGCATCCCCATTGCCCCATCGCGGCCCATGCCGGTGAGCAAGACGCCAATGCTCTGGGAGGCATAGAGCTCGGCCACCGCCTGCATGGTCACGTCAATCGAGGGCCGTTGTAGGAGCAACGGATGGTCGCTCAGCTTGATGCGCCCATCGGGTTCAAAGGTCATATCCAGGCGATCCGGGGCCACCAGGACGTTCCCGATCTGCAACACTTCACCCGCCTGCGCCAGCCGGATCGGCATCGCCGAACGGGTACGCATCCACTCTACCATACCTGCGCTAAATCCTTGGGCAATATGTTGCACGACCAACACTGCCGCGCCATAATTGGCCGGTAATCCGGCCAAGATCTGTTGTACCACGCGTGGCCCGCCGGTGGAAGCCCCGATCACCACCACTGGGATCTTGCCAGCCGGGCGTGGGGCGGGCGTGGGGGCGGGGAGTGGCTCAGCGTTCAGATCGTGAACCTTACGCCGCCCGCGCAGGTGGGTCACCACCTTCACCCGCGCCAAGAGCTTGATCTTACGGATCAAGGCCACGCGGGCACGTTCGAGGGCCGCATTGTTGCCTAGTGCGGGCTTCTCCATCACATCCAAGGCTCCCGAATCGAGCATCTGGAAGGTGATGTCAATATCGTAGCGCGAGAGCGAGGCGGTTAGCACCAGGATCGGTGTGGGTTGGTAGGCCATGATCTGGCGCGTCGTCTCAACCCCATCCATAACCGGCATACGCACATCGAGCGTGATCAGATCGGGGCGCAGTTCAGCGACACGGGCCAACGCCTCACGGCCATCAGCCGCCTCACCCACCACCGTCAATTCGGGATCTTGCTCCAGCATCGTGCGGATGAGCCGCCGCATCAGGGCTGAGTCGTCAACTATGAGGATGCGCAGCGGGTGAGTCATAGCACCTACATTTCAAGAATCATCTTGACCCGGTTGGGCAGATTGAGCAGGTCAATATCTTTGTTCAGGTAGTCATCTACTCCGGCCTCAAAGGCGGCGTGCTTATCGTCGCTGGAGGTGAGCATAATGATGCGCAGATCATCAAGCATGGGGTCGTCGCGTAGCCGCCGACAGACCTCATAGCCATCAATGCCGGGCATCTGCACATCGAGCACCATCAAGTCGGGAACCTCCTGCGCGATGGCGGCGAGTGCCGCTTCGCCGCTGTGGGCGAGGCGCACATGGAAGCCGAACATCTCTAGGCGCAGTTTGACGATATCGGTGACAAGTTTACTGTCATCCACAACTAAAATTTTGGCTGGCATAGCACCCTCTTCCTACGCGGATCAGATGCCCGCGAAGACTGGATGGGCATTGCTCCGGGGAGCAGTGCTGGTCTGTGGCGTGTATCGTTAGAGTTCGTTCCCCAACAACTGCTGAATCACACTCAGCAGGCTGCCTTGGTCAAACTGACTCTTGACAATATAGGCATGTGCTCCTGCTTCAAGGCCGCGACGACGGTGTTCCTCAGAGGCAAGGCTGGTGATCAGCACAACGGGGAGATCGGGTAGTGCTAATTCGTTGCGGATGCGTGTCGTAAGCTGAAACCCATCAACACGCGGCATCTCAACATCACTTACCACGAGATCGTAGGCTTGCGAGCGCAGTTTGTCAAGCGCATCTGCACCATCAACGGCGGCGGTGACGCGGTAGCCTGCCGATTGGAGAATACTGCGGATCATCTCGCGGGTGGTGAAGCTATCATCACAGACAAGGAGTTGTGCTTGGCGGCGTGGCCTAGAGGGGGCTTCTGCGGCCACCAGGGGATGCGGGGTGGTACTCATCTGCATGAGGACGAGCGGATTGATCAGCAACACCAGGCTGCCATCACCGAGTTGCATCGCCCCACTGTAGATGCGCTGTTTGGCCAGCAGCGGCCCTAGCGGCTTGACCACGGCTTCGCGCTCATCGAGCAGGCTATCCACCAGTACCACCAGCATGCGTTGGGCGCTGCCGATCAGTAGGGCGGGCATGCGCGTGTGCGAGGTGAGGCTGTGGTTGCTGCTGACACCCAGGATCGCCCCTAGCGAACGCACCATGAGATCCTGCCCTGCATATAGTAGCGTCGGCTGACCCTCAAGCGTGCGCACCTGATCGGCCTGCACCCAGGTGGTGCCGCGACAGCCGCTGGCGGGCAGGGCGAAACTCATCTGACCAACCTGCACCAAGATCACGCGGGTGGTGACGAGGGTGAGCGGCAGGGTGAGGGTGATCTGGGTGCCGTGACCCAGTTGCGATTCGATCTCGACGTGGCCACCCAGTTCATTGATGTTGGCGCGCACCACATCCATGCCTACCCCGCGCCCAGAGATGTCGGTGACCATCTGGGCGGTGGAGAAGCCGGGCTGGAAGATCAGTTCGAGGGCTTCGGTGTCACTCAGACGAGTGGCATCATCGCTGCGCAACAACCCCATCCGTACTGCGCGTTCACGCAGTTTGGCCGGATCAATCCCCTGGCCATCATCGCGGATGAGTACGCGCACCTCGCTACTCGCCGCTTCGGCCTCGATAGTGATCGTTCCAGTAGCCGATTTTCCGGCTGCCTGGCGCTGATTGGGTAGCTCGATACCATGATCAACCGCATTGCGGATCAGGTGCATGAGCGGATCTTGGAGCAATTCCAGCACCTTGCGGTCAAGTTCGACCGTCTCGCCACGCAGGTCAATCCGCGCCATCTTGCCGGTCGCATCGGCCACATCGCGTACCAAACGCGGCAACCCGGCATAGATGGTCGCAATCGGCACCAAACGCGCCGCCATCACCTCCTGTTCCAGATCGCGCACTAGCAAGTCGCTCTGGTTAAGGTGGCGGGCGATGCGCTCACTCTGGCGCTGGATGTGGTGTTGAATCTGCTGCGTCACCTCATGGATGGCACCGAGACGCTGATCGAGGGCGTGGCGCTGTGATGCCGAGAAGCGCAGTTGGTTCAACTCCTCTTCGAGTTCGTGGATCGTGCGCGACTGCTGGTTGATGGCGTGGCGCAACTGGCTGATCTCTTCGGCATGGTTGACCAGCGCCTGCTGGCTGACCATCAACTCGCCAGTCAGGTTGAGCATGCGATCCAGGCGATCAATCCGCACACGCACGGTGCGCCCGCCGCCCGACCGGGTAGTGGGCGGGGCCATGGGGGGGCGCGGGCTTGGCGTGGGCGGAGGGGCGGGGCTAGGTTCAGGTGGTGGGGCGGCGGGTGGGGGCGGCGGGGCTGGGGCTGGAGGTGGTGGGGCGGCGGGGGCTTCAGGAGGCTGGGCCGGGTTCTGAATCAGCCTGATCAACGCCTCAACATCCAGATTGGCGGGTTGGCCCTCAATTGCCGCCGTGGTCAGAGTCAGCAAGCCATCGCCACAGCGGAGCAACCGCGAGGCCAGATCATGATCCAGATCGCGCCGCCCCTGGCGCATCTCACTCAGGATGCTCTCCATCTCGTGGGCCAGCCGCCCGACCGTCTCGAAGCCCAGCATGCGTGCCGAGCCTTTGATCGTATGCACCGCTCGGAAGATACGATCAATCTGTTCGCGCCGCGCCTGGGTCTCACTCAGCGACTCAAGGGCCAGCAGACCATCGTTGAGTACACGCACATTCTCAACGGTCTCTTCCCGAAACTGGTTATAGAAGGCGGAGAGATCCATAGTTACTCGTCATTCACCACAATACCGTGCAAGCGGTCCGCAATCGCGGTCAGCGTCGCCGCCGACTCGGCCATCTGGCGCGCACCCAGCGCGGATTGACGCGCCACCTCGGCCACTTCACGCATTGTCTCGACCACCTGCTCACTGGCACTCTGTTGTTGGGCGGTGGCCAGGCCAATCTCCGCCGCCGACTGCGCCGTGCGCTCGGCCACCATCACGATACTATCCATCACCTGACCGGCGCGGTGGGCCAACTCGACGCCCCGCTCCACCGCCTTGCTGCCCTCTTCAGCCGCCAACACGGCCACGCTGGTTGCCTGACGGATCTCGGCGATCACCCCCTTGACCTCCTTGGCGGCGGCGAGGGTACGGTTGGCGAGGCTCTTCACTTCTGCCGCAACCACGGCAAAGCGGCGGCCATGCTCGCCCGCTCCGGCGGCCTCAATCGCTGCATTCAGTGCCAGCAGGTGGGTCTCATCGGAGATGTCATCAATCAGATCAATAATCTCTCCGATCTGTTGCGAGCGTTCGCCCAAACTGAGCACGCGAGAACTGACATCCTGCACGCGCCCCCGGATGCGCTCCATGGCCTGGATGCTCTCGTCTACGGCACTCTGGCCACTACTCAGATTCTCCAGCGTCTGCTGGGCGGCCATCGCCACATGCTCGCTGGCCTGCGCGATCTGGCGGGCGGTACTGCCCAACTCCTCAATCGTGGTCGAGACTTGCGAGACGGCGCTGGCCTGATCAGCGGCTCCACCGGCCTGCTGCTGCGAGGTCATCTGCATCTGAGCAGCGGCGGCGGCCAGTTCGCTCCCCAGTTCAATCTGCTGGATATTCTTCTCCATCAGTTGCTCGGTTTTGGTGAGCAACTCCTGCGCCCGCGCATGCGACTCGGTCAGTGTCGTGCGTAGATCGCGCCCACTCAGCCACGCCAGCAGTGAGAGGAGTACCGTTGCGAGACTGAAGATGGCAAAGGCCATACTGGCGCTGCTGGTAATGGGTGGCTGGTAGCCAAAGTTCTGTTCGGCCAAGAGCAGGATGGCCATGGAACAGAGCGCCCCGATAGCCACCAGCAGGCTATCGCGGCCACGCCCAAACAAACCCGCGCTCACAATCGGCACGAAGAAGCAAAGGCTGAGCGGCCCGCTTGCGCCCCCAAAGATGGCCGTACCGAGCAGACAACTGAGCAACATCCCATAGAAGATGAGTTGGCTGGATTGGAAGGAGCGCTGGCGTTGCAAGAACCAGAACGCCCCGCCATAGCAGCCCAGCGCCGCGATCCCGATCATGCCACTGACGATCACGAGCGTGTCGTTGATGTGCGCCGCAATGCGCAAAAAGCCCACCACCAGCACAAAGATGAGCGCTATCACCATTCCCACGGCGATCAGCAGGCGCATCACCCCCACATTGTCTTTGAGCAGGCTACTCGGTTCAAACCGTAATTGACTCTCCATAATTACACCGCACCAATCATGACATCGGTTGCAATTCGGCGCAGATCGAGCAAAAGTAACGGCGCATCCTGATAGATCACCGCTCCGAGGAACCATGGGCGCGCCAGCCGCTGGGCGAGCAGTGGGGCGAGCATCTGGATTTCGGGCTGATTCTCTAGGTATAAACTGTCAATGCGATCAATCAGCAGCGCCACCGAGCGCCGCCGGAGGGCGACGATCAGGGCGTGACGCCGAGTTGGCAGCGGCTGGGGCGGGGTACCGAGCATAGGGCCGAGTTCACGGCAGACGAGCGAACGACCATGCATATCCGCCGGAGGATCAGCAGGATCAACCAGGCCCACCGTTTCCACCTGAGATTGGACAACCCCAAACAGGGTTGGGCCAAGCGTCACCCCCAGGATACGATAGTCGCTCGGCATACGTCTACCCAGCCTCCTGAAGCGTAGAGATCAACGCCTCCATATTGAAGATCTGGAGCGGATGCGCGTCATACTGGCTCACCGCGTGCAAGAGCCGCGCCCGTTGCTGGCTCAGGCCAACCGGGGGCGGGAGGAGATCATCAGCTTGGAGGATGAGCAGATCAAGGGCAGTATCAACCATGAGGGCCACGCGCACGGAACTCTGGTGGATGATCACCAAGCGGGTGGCGCGGTCGGGTGGGGCGGCCTCGATGCCCAAGAGGCGGCGCAGATCCACCACTGGCAGCACCACCCCGCGCTGGTTGATGATCCCCGGCAGGAGGGGCGGGCTACCCGGAACCGGCGTGGGAGAACGCCAGCGAGCCACCTCGCGCACGGCACTGCCCGCGAGGGCATAATACTCATCCCCCAGACGTACAACTAGGTACTCTTCGCTGCGTGGCTCATTCTGTGGCATGGATGGCTCAGGAATAATCTTTTGACGATGCTCTGAGGATACACTGAAAGCTAGGTAGGGGTCAAGCCGCTTTATGCTACAATAGCGCCTACTATGAGCCAGCAGCAGCAACAACCTTCCGTGCGCTTGATCGTCCAGATCCCCGCCTTAAATGAGCGTGAGACGATCAGCACGGTTATTGCGGACATTCCGCGCCAGATTCCTGGGGTGAGCAGTGTCGAGGTGTTGATCATTGACGACGGTTGCACCGACGATACGGTTGCGGTGGCCCTACAAGCCGGGGCCAACCATATTGTGCGCCACACTTCCAACAAAGGTCTGGCTACCGCCTATCAGACCGGGATAGACACTGCGTTGCGCTTGGGGGCGGATATTATCGTCAACACCGATGCCGATCATCAATACCCTGGCAGCGAAATCCCGCGCCTGATCGCGCCCATTTTGGCCCAAGAGGCCGACATTGTCATCGGTGATCGTCAGGTGCAGATGATCGAACACTTCTCACCACTCAAACGCACCCTGCAACATGTGGGCAGCAGCGTTGTGCGCTGGGCCTCGGAAACCAATGTCCCAGATACGGTGAGTGGATTCCGGGCACTCTCGCGGCAGGCAGCCCTGCGCACCTTTGTCACCACCGACTTCTCTTACACGGTCGAGAACCTGATTCAAGCGGGCAAGCGCCGCCTGACCATCACGGCGGTGCCGATCCGCACCAACCTGGTCGAACGGCCCTCGCGCCTCCACCGGGGCAACTGGAACTTCATCAAGCGGCAAGCGGCAATCATTGCGCGCACGTATGCCACCTACGAGCCACTCAAGACCTTCACCTATATTGCCTTGGCTCTCTTCAGCCCTGGCGTGCTCTTGCTCTTCTATGCCGCCTACGTCTTCATTGGGCGGCGGTTGAACTGGTTCCTCGAATCGCGCTCCAACGACCAATCACTCTTTGTGGGTGGGGTACTCGTGGTGATGGCCCTGGTCACCTTTCTGATCGGCTTGTTAGCAGATCGGGTCGGTGGTGTGCGGCGGGTACAGGAAGAGATCCTCTACCGAGTACGTTCGATCCAGGTTGAAGATGAAGCCTGGCGGCGCGACGTTACCGCACGGCTCGATCAGATCGAGCGCGACCGCGACCATGTATAGGGGCGCGTTGCGCCCCTACGTTGGCAAATCGGCAATCTTCTGGCGTACCTGTTGGGCCAGGCGCTGAAGTTCACGGTTGACCACAAACTGCCACTCATCGGCCTCTTTATCCTCTAGGGCACCACCACCATAGCGCAGTTCCATGGCCAAATTCCAGCCACGGCGTTCGGCGAAGCGCTGCAACTCGGCGCAGCGGCTAGGCGGCCAACGGCGCTTGATGAAGTGCTGGAAGGCCATTTCCATACGGTGGGAGCCATCGGGGTTGAGCGAGGGTAGCGCGAACCAGGGTGCATTATCGTTGGGATCGGGGTCGGAAGCACGCGAGAAGTAGATCGACTTGTTGGGGATGGAATAGCGCCATTCGCCATCGCCATCATAATTGGCGGGGTTGTTGGCAATCGCGCCAGTGAGCATACGATCAGTAATGGTCATCGTCAACACCTCAATCTGGGTCGGTGCGAACGGGCTTCTTGACGATGTAGGATAGCATGCCGTTAGGGCTACGTCAAAGAAGATCTCATCTTCATTGCGGCCACTCCACGAGTATGGTACATTTCTCCAAGCAGGCGCGCAGCAATGGCGCATGTACGTCTGATTGAGGAGGCGAGGCTGTGACGCGATCCGACGAGCAGAACCAGAGCAGCCGGATCACTCCGGCAATTGAGGATTACCTCAAGGCGATCTATACGCTCCAACAACAGGGTGGCGTCGTTACGACCTCAATGCTCGGTGATCAGCGTGGCTTTAAGCCCGGTTCTGTCACCGGCATGATCAAAAAATTGGCCGAGATGTGTCTGGTGCAGCACACGCCCTATCAGGGGGTGCAACTGACGCCGGAGGGTGAGCGGATCGCCCTAGAGGTGATCCGGCATCATCGGCTGCTCGAACTCTATCTGGTGGAGGCGCTGGGCTATAGTTGGGACGAGGTGCATGAGGAGGCCGAACGGCTAGAGCACCATATCAGTGAGAAGTTGGAGGCGCGGATTGCGGCGCATCTCGGTAATCCTGATGTGGACCCGCATGGCGACCCGATTCCGACGCTGGATGGCCACCTGCCGGTGAGTGCCAATCTGCGGCTGGCCGATCTGGTGGTGGGCGATTGGGCACGCATCACCCGTGTGCGCGACCAGAGTGCCGAGCGGTTGCGCTATTTGGCCAATCTGGGGCTTACACCAGGCAAGTGTATCCAAATCGCCGAGAGTGCGCCCTTTGATGGCCCGATCTCGTTACGCATTGGTACCCACGTCTACCCGCTCGACCGGCGTTTGGCGCGCACGATTGAGGTGGCGCGGGTAGCGGAGGGGGAGTAAAAGATCTTCGGGGGCGGCTTGCCGCCCCCGAACCCCCGCTTTGAGTCTACTCGTCGTGGGAACTGGCCATAGCGCGTTGGCGGGCCGCAATGGCCAGGGCTTTGGCGCGTTTGGCTCCGTGTTTTTCGATGGAGTAGGTGGTGCGCCCGCGCTTGCCGTTTACCGACCACGTGGCCTCGTAGACCTCGCGTCCGCCACGCATGCGGCGGTGGATGCCGGTGTTGGCGGGTGGTGGCGCACCGGGGCGCGGTTTGCCCAGTTCTTTGGTGACTTGATCACGCCACTCGATAGCGGCGGCAAGTGCCGAGAGGCGGTCGCCGTAGACGCTATCACTAAAGAGCTTACTGCGGGCTTCGCCCTTCCACCGCACGCGAACAAAATAGCCCTGCGACTTGGCATAGTCCATACGGGTTATGTTGACATAACGTGTGGATTTAATCTTACGCGCAGAGGCGGTTGTGGTAACCGATGGAGACTCGGACGGCGGCGCAGAGGGTGGTAGAACCTCGCGTCGTGGAAGATCGGTCAGGGGTGGGGTTAGGCTCTCTGGAAGTTGGGCCGCTGCCTCACGGACGAGTGATTCCCATTGGGCGTCATCGTTTGGGTTCAAACCACGACGCCGGTGCTGTACTGATTTCATATACCTATAGCTCAGATCGTCGAGCGAGATTGTCGGTTTTAAGGATACCACAAAGTCGGCTATGCGCCACCCACCACGGTGGCCCCTAATTGGGCGGCGTGGCGTAAGAGCCAGCCGTTGGCGGCGGTGCGGGTGCCGATGATGGCGTAGCTGATCTGGCTGGCGGGATCGTGCCATGCAATTGCGCCGGAGGCTCCGGCATGGCCGAAGGAGTCCGGGGCAACATTGGCGGGTGCCCAGTGGGGCTGTTTGTCGCCGCGCAACTCTGGGCCGATGGCCCAGGGGCATTCGGCGTACCAGAGCGGAGCGATGGAACCTCCGGCGAGGCCGGGGGTCTGGTTGGTAAGCGCGGTGGAGCGCAGAGTGGGGCTGAGAAAGCCAGCGGGGTAGCCCGCAAAGGCGCGCACGAGGGCGAGAGCGCCCCCGACCGTTGTGAGTAATCCGGCCCAGGGCAGCGCCAGCGAGCGGTAGAAGGCCGAGTTGAAGGGGGCGAGGCTGGGCGGATTGTTGCTACGTACATCAGCGAGCAGCGCGGGTGGGCGGGGCAGTTCGTGGCCGAGGTAGCCTTCAATTGCCAGCGGATCGAGTACCAGATCGCGCAGTGCGATTGAGAAGGGGAGGCCGCTGGTCATCTCGACGACCAGGGCCGCCAGACCATAGCCGAGGTTGCCATACTGCACCACACTCCCCGGCGTGGCCACTGGGGGTTCGGCGAGGCAGACCGCCGCGAGCTTGGGCCAGGTGAGGCCGGGTTGGTAGGGTGCCCAGGCAGGCCGGACATCCACGGGCAACCCGGCACTGTGGCTGAGCATACGGCGCAGGGTGACACCAGGGCGGGCAGCGGCAGCCGTGGGGAGGTACTCGGCCAGGTTGGCATCAAGATCGAGTACCCCCAGATCTACCAAACGCAAGATGGCCAATGCCGTGGCGAGTTTGGTTAGCGAGGCGACGGGAACAAGTGCGTTGGCGGCAAGTGTCACCTCGGCGGCATCGCTGCCCAAGACAATGGTTTGGGCGGGAGCGTCGGCGTGGGCAACCGCGAGCAGCACGCCGGACATGCGCGCAGCGGCACGGCAGGTTTCGGCAGCAGTTGTGAGGGTGTGGGTGTCAGGGAGCATAGGTACCTACGATGCTGTGTCGTCTCCACCATAATGGAAGTCTAACATTTCTTGGCAGCATGGACAACTACCCTCCTTGCCGCAGCAACGAAGAGGCTGTGCTATACTGGCAAGGTCAAATAGCGACATCGAGATCATGCGTTCCTGGAGGCAATGATGCACTTTGGGTTGACCGACGAGCAGGCAATGATTCGTCAGACGGTACGCGAATTTGCAGAGCGTGAAATCGCACCGCTGGCACGACATGTTGATGAGAGTGGCGAATTTCCGGCTGAGACCTTCCGTAAGATGGCGGCCCTCGATCTGATGGGCTTGCCCTTCGCCGAAGAGTGGGGCGGTGCCGGAGCGGATGCGGTCAGTACGGCAATTGCAATTGAAGAGGTCGCCCGCTGCTGTGGCTCGACGGCGATTGCCTATTCGGCACATATTGGGCTGGGGAGTGCGCCGATTGCCATGTTTGGCAACGATGAGCAGAAAGAACGCTTCCTCAAGCCAGCCGCCCAGGGTAAGCACATGGCGGCCTTTGGCCTGACCGAGCCGCATGCCGGATCGGATGCGGGGGCGACCCGCACTACGGCGGTGCTGGAGGGTGACGAGTGGGTGATCAACGGCAGCAAGATGTGGATCACCAATGCGCCTGTTGCTGGTCATGTGATTGTCACAGCCGTCACCGATAAAGAGAAGGGCAAGAAGGGCATCAGCGCAATCATCATTCCGGGCGGTACCCCCGGTATGACCTTCGGCAAGCCGGAGGAGAAGATGGGCTTGCGCGGCTCGGTGACGACGGCGATCCAGCTTGAGAATGTGCGTGTGCCCAAGGAAAACCTGCTGGGTGAGCGTGGCAAGGGCTTTATCCAGTTCCTCCAGGTGCTGGATGGCGGGCGCGTCGGCATCGGGGCGATGTCGGTCGGTTTGGCCCAGGGAGCCTACGAGGCAGCGGTGCAGTATGCGCGTGAGCGCGAATCGTTTGGCCAGCCCATCGGCAAGCACCAGTCGGTGGCGAACATGATCGCCGACATGGAGGTTGCGGTCAGTGCGGCGCGGCTGCTGGTTTACCAGGCGGCCTGGCTGAAGCAACTTGGCAAGCCCTACACCCGTGAGGCAGCCGTGGCCAAACTGTACGCCTCGGAAGCCTCGGAGAAGGTGTGCCGCGATGCGATTCAGATTATGGGCGGCTATGGCTACAGCCAGGAGTTCCCCGTTGAGCGCATGTACCGCGACACGCGCCTGCTCACGATTGGTGAAGGTACCTCGGAGATCCTGCGCAATGTGATTTCGCATGGGGTGTTGGGGCTGCGGTAGAGAACTGTAGGGGCGCGTCGCGACGCGCCCCTACGCAATGCCTATGCGGCAGAACTTCCGAGAAACGTATGCTGAGGAGAGTTCTATGCCAACCAGCCATCTCCTGTGTGGACTTGCCGCAGCACCGGGCATTGTGATTGGCCCGGCTCTCATCTTCGACCCTAGCGTGACGATGGATCTCTCGGTGGCCGAGCCGCCAGAGAAGGCGATAGCGCGGCTTGATGCGGCGATTGCCAAGGTAGATGAGGTGATCGCGGCTCACGAGACCCAACTGCGCCAGGATGGACGGATCGAGGAGGCCGAGATCTTCGAGGCGCATCGTATGCTGCTGGTTGATCCGAGCCTGCGCGAGCGGGCGGTCAATCTGATCCTCAAGGGGGCGCAGAGTGCGGCACGTGCCATCCGTATTGCCGGTGAGGAGCAGGCGGCGGAGTTGGTGGAGTTGGACGATGCCTACCTGAGTGCGCGGGCCGCCGACATCCGTGATGTGGTGGATCAGGTGCAACGCCATCTGACGGGGGCCAAGAGTCTGGTTGAGTACCTCACCACCCCCTCGGTGGTGGTGGCGCGCCATCTGGGGCCGTCGGATCTCATGAGTGTGCCGCGTGACATGTTGCTCGGTTTCGCCCTGGCTGAAGGTGGGGTGACGACCCACAGTACGATCCTGGCGCGCGCGCTGAGTATTCCTTCGGTGGTGGGTTTGGGCGATGCGATCCTGCGCCTGAGTGATGGGATGTTACTTGGCTTGGATGGTGCCGCCGGACAACTGCACATCGAACCCGACACGAATGAACTGCACCGTTTGCAGCGCGCCCGTGCCAGCCAGGACGCCTATACCTATGCGCTACGTGCCGAAGTGGGTTTGCCCACTGTGACCCAGGATGGAAAGGCGGTGCTGCTGCTTGCCAATGCCTCCACGGTTGCCGAGGTGCAGGAGGGCTTGGCGTGGGGCGCAGCCGGATTAGGCCTCTTGCGCACCGAGTTGCTCTTTATGGAACGCCCCGATCTGCCCAGTGAAGAGGAGCAACTGGCGCTGTACGCAGCGGTAGGTGCTGTGATGCCGGGGCTGCCGATCACCGTGCGTACCTTGGATGTGGGCGGTGACAAATATCTGGAAGCCTTCCCCATGCCCCACGAAGAGAATCCCTTCTTAGGTTGGCGTGGCGTGCGGATTGGCCTCAGTCGGCCAGAATTGCTGCTCACCCAGATGCGCGCCCTGTTGCGCGCTGGTGCGCATGCCGACATCCGTATTATGATCCCGATGGTGACGACGATAGATGAAGTGCGCCAAGCACGGGCATTGTTGCAACAGGCCATGGCCGAGCTTGAGGCCGAAGGGGTAGAATATAACCATACCCCCCAACTGGGTGTGATGATCGAGGTTCCGGCGGCAGCACTGAATGCCGAAGCGCTGGCGCGAGAGGCCGATTTCTTTAGCCTGGGAACGAATGATCTGACCCAGTACACCTTGGCGTGCGACCGGGGCAATAGCCGGATTGCCTCGCTCTACCAGCCGCTCGATCCGGCCATCCTGCGCCTGATCGGGATGACCTGCGCGGCGGCGCATCGCCACGGGCGGATGGTGACGGTGTGTGGCGAGTTGGGTGGTGATCCGCAGGCGACGCCGATTTTGCTCGGTTTGGGGGTGGATGAACTGAGTTGTGGGCCGAATAGTTTACCGTTGGTACGCGCCGCTATTCGCGCTATCACCAGTAGTGATGCAACTAAACTGGCCGAACGCGCCCTCGCATGCGCCAATGCGGCGGAAGTCCAAGCCCTGTTGATCTGAGCCGCGATCTACGGTAGGTATGCTACAATATGCCCTATATCTATGAGCGCGATATCGGCCGGGTTGCCCATTCTTTCTCCAGAAAGTCTAGGATCGCTGCGCCTCTGGATGTCCATTACCGCTGGTAGAACAGCTACCACTCGCCTTCCCATACATAATCGCTTCTGCCCGACACCGACTCGCCCGCTCAAGGATAACGCTATGGCTCAGACCCAACCTGATACCGTGCGCAACCCCGCTACGCCTCCGACTGATGTTCAAGGATTGATCGCGCTGGGGCGTCAACGTGGGTTCGTGACGTTTGAAGAGATACAGGCGCTGGTGCCGAACCCAGAGGAGGCGATTGATGCTATCGACTCACTCTATGCGACCCTCGCCGAAGCGAGCATCCCGGTGCGTGATAGCGCCGATGATGCGACCCTGGAAGAAGAGACGATTAGCACCGTCGTGATTGATCTGGACGAGGGGCTTTCTGATGCGCTGCTGGGGGATAGTGTGCGGCTCTACCTGCGCGAGATTGGGCAGGTGCCGCTCCTCACGGCAGAACAAGAGAAGCGCCTTGCGCAGACGATTGAGCGCGGGCAGAAGGCGCAGGTGAAGATCAAGGATCTTGATCCGACTAGTGCCGAAGCTGTCGAGTTGCGCCGTCAGATCGAGAAGGGCAACGATGCGCGCCAGCAGATGGCCGCCGCCAACTTGCGGCTGGTGGTGAGTATTGCCAAGCGTTACCGCGACCGGGGGTTGCCGCTACTCGATCTCATCCAAGAAGGTAGCCTAGGGCTGTTGCGTGCCATTGAGAAGTTTGATCACGATAAGGGCTTTAAGTTCTCGACCTACGCAACCTGGTGGATCAAGCAGGCGCTCTCGCGGGCTTTGGCCGACCAGAGCCGCCTTGTGCGCTTGCCCGTGCATCTCGGTGAGACGCTCAACCGTATCCAGGCGGCGCGCCGTCAACTTACCCAGCGCCTAGGGCGCGAGCCATACGATAGTGAGTTGGCCGACGAACTGAGCATGAGCCAGGAGAAGTTGCGCGAACTGCGCCGCACCGCGCAAGACCCGGTCTCGCTGGCGACGCCGGTGGGGGAAGAGGCGGATAGTACGTTGGCCGACTTCATCCCCGACCCGCACGCGCTGGATGCCGATGATGCGGCGGCCAGTGGGATGCTGCGCCAGCAGATCGCCACCGCGCTGGATCAGTTGACCGAGCGCGAGCGCAAGGTATTGGAGTTGCGTTACGGGCTGACGGACGGCCAGCCGCGCACGCTTGAAGAGGTGGGTAAAGCCTTCGGTGTGACCCGTGAGCGGGTGCGCCAGATCGAGGTCAAGGCGTTGCGCAAGCTGCGTCACCCCCGGCTGGGTAAGTTGCTGAAGGATTATTTGGATCAGATTTAGGGGGCGGTGAAGCCTCATTGGCAGTGGTACACCATATTAACCGCAGAGGACACAGAGGTGCGCAGAGGGATGGGTTTCGCGCTCCCTGAGGATACGACCTCTGGTTTTTCCTCTGCGTTCCTCGGTGTCCTCTGCGGTCAACAACCGGGGCGCAAGAGGACGCATCCCCTCACGAATGTAGCTAGACCGCCACTACGATCAGCAACATCCCCTCCCCAATCGTCACATGGGCGGGGAGGCTGGTGATCTGGTTGCTGATGCCGCGTGAGCGTTCATAATAGAGCGTGGCAGCATCCAGGGGGTAGCGTAGCCCCTGGGTGGTGATGCCATGCACTGCGCCAGCCAGCGGAATGAGCGAGACGGTGGCCCCAAGCGTGCCGGGGATGCTGGCGCTGTCGCGCACCAGAAAGGCGACCTGGTGCAGATCAACGAGGCGCACATGGTGGCCTGCGAGTTCGGGGAGGGCCAGCATGGCCACGTTGGCCAAACCCTGATCCCAGCGTCCGCCAATCGCGCCCAGTATGTCAATCTGATCGGCACCGCGTGCCACGGCGGCGAGCAGCGCTAACTCCAGGTCGGTCTCGTCCTTTTCGGCGCGGAAGCGCTGCACCTCGGCACCGCGTGCCTGAAAGTGGGCCAGCGCAGCGGGGTCGAGCGAGTCGAGATCGCCAATGATGAGGTGGGGCTGCATGTTGGCGGCAAAGAGTGCATTGCCACCGCCATCAGCGGCGATGATCAGGTCGGCCGTGGCGAGCATGGGCGCATAGGGCGCGGCGCTAAAGTCGGGGGCGTTGGCAATAATGATCGCGTACATATTTTTAGGTCAAACTATGTCCAGCCAAGCCCGCGCCCCAGATCTCATCGGGGGGTTGGGCATCTTCAGCCGGATGAAAGAGATCGGCCACATCGTGAGCGCGGCGCAGTTGGCCGATGGTGGTGTTGATGAAGCTGACCCGGCGCAGCCGACGGGCTGGGATGGGTAGGGGCAGCGTTGCCAGCGGGCCGATATCAATCTGGTAGTAGCGCTCCTCGGCACGCGGATGCTGGGGTTCAGCGGGCAGTAGCTCGCGGCGCAGGGCGATGCGGTAGCGCAGCACCGGGGCGTAGTAGCGGATTGTCCAGCGCTCCGTGCCGAAGGTGGCGGGTTGGTAGAAGGCGAGGTACTCGGCGGCGAAGTGGCTGGGTAGCCGCGCCAACGGAACGCGATACCAACCCGCCTCGCGGGCCAGTTCGAGGTCGCGCTGCTGGGGTAGGATCGCCACGAGTACCCGTTCGGTGGCCTCAAGTTCCCAGATGTCGTGTATCATACCAGATCCTTGGTGGTTGAGATGGCCACCCATATACCGCTACACCCTACCCAAAGGATACGCTATGCCACCACGCATCACCATCGTAACCGGCTTTTTGGGTAGCGGAAAGACGACCCTGCTGCGCGGTTTGCTTGCGGCGGGGGCGGGGCGGCGAGTGGCGTTGGTAGTGAATGAGATTGGGGCGGTGGGGTTTGATGGGGCAGCACTGGAGCGGGCGGGTGCCTCGGCAATGATCGAGTTGACCGGCGGGTGTCTGTGTTGTGTGGCGGGGAGTGATCTGTTGCTGGCGGTGGAAGATCTGATCAATATGGCCGATCCCGATCAGATTGTGATCGAGACCACTGGCTTGGCCGAGCCGGGTGGGCTGATTCGTCAGGTGCGCGCCGCTGGGCTGGCGCTCGATGCGGTGGTGACGGTGGTTGCCGCTGATGGGCTGGAGGCTGCGTTGGCCGCCTCGCCGGTGGCACTGTGGCAGATCCAGGCGGCCGATCTGCTCGTGGTGAGCCGGGTGGATGTGGCTGATGCGGCGCAGATCGTGGCAGTTGAAGCGCAGCTTCGCCACATGAATCCCCGCGCAACGATCATCCCCGCCGCGCATGGCCGGATTGATCCGCAGCTTGTTTTTGGCCCGCGTCTGAACCCTTCTGACCCGCTGCCGATGCCGGAGCACCGCGACCTGGATGGCTTCAGTAGCTTTGTGTGGCAGAGCGATACGCCCATACAGCGCAGTCGCCTTACGGCGTTGCTGGCAGCATTGCCCAAGACGATCTATCGGGTGAAGGGGCTGGTGCATTGTGGCGATGCGCCCTGGCCGGATGCGTTGCACTATGTGGCGGGGCGGCTTGAACTGAGTGCCTTTCGCCCCCGCGCCGCCATCCGGCCACTCAATCAGTTGGTGTGGATCGGAATAGCAGCCCACGCGCTCCAAGAGGATCTCGTCGCGCAGCTTGAGGCATGTCACGAGTCAGAGGGGCGCGTAGCCGCCTGGATGCTGCGCTATCGGGATCTCTTCTAAATTATCAGACGGTAACAATAAAACAACTTTTTGTTAACACATCCCAACCCACAGAAGAGCAATCTCAGGTATCGTAATACTGTTTGCCAATCATGGCACTTGCACTTCAAGAACTGCATACTGTTGAGGTATCCCGATGCCCGGATGCTAGGGTAGAAAGGTGGAAGCTGGTGAAAGTCCAGCGCTGTGCCGCAACTGTAACCATCCCATACAGGATGGAAGCCAGGATGCCTACCTCGACGCTGTTGTTCGACCCTTCTCGCGACAAGGAGGTAGAGCGTGACCGTGCGCCGGTACCTAGACAAGCATAGGCAATCTGCTGGCACACTTCGGTCAGCCTGCCCCCGCCGTGATTGGTTGGGGGTTTTTTTGTGCCCAGTGATATGGAGGTAGTGATGAGTCTACTTGCTGACACGATTGCCCAGATCGCACCGTTGGATGCCGGAGTTATGCAGGCAGCGCGTGCCCGCCAGGACATGCTGACCAAGCCGCAGGGGGCGTTGGGGCGGCTCGAATCGCTCTCGATCCAGATCGCTGGGATTACGGGGCAGGTGCGCCCGCAACTCAAGCAGCCAGCGGTGGTGGTGATGGCGGGCGATCATGGGGTGGCGGCGCAGGGGGTGAGCGCCTTCCCGTCTGAGGTGACGCCGCAAATGGTGCTGAACTTTCTGCATGGCGGCGCGGGCATCAATGTGTTGGCGCGCCACGTCGGGGCACGCGTGGTGATTGTTGATGTGGGTGTGGCCTCAGAGATTCCCGCGCATCCTGATCTCGTATCGCGCAAGATCGCGCCGGGTACCCGCGATTTTAGCGTTGAACCGGCCATGAGCCGCGAGCAGGCGCAGCAGGCGGTGGAGGTGGGGATTGCGGTTGCAGTGGAGGCGATTGACGCCGGGGCCGATATTCTGGCTACGGGCGATATGGGGATCGCCAATACGACCGCGTCGAGTGCGTTGGTAGCAGCGGTAAGTGGCATGTCGGTGGCTGAGGTGACGGGGCGCGGCACCGGGGTGGATGATGCGGGGCTGGCGCATAAGGTGGCGGTGATCGAGCAGGCGCTGAAGTTGCACAACCCCAATCCGGCTGATGGCCTGGATCTGCTCTCCAAGGTGGGCGGGTTGGAGATTGCCGGGTTGGCCGGGGTGATCATCGGGGCGGCCAGCCGCCGGGTGCCAGTGGTGATTGACGGGTTCATTTCGGGGGCGGCCGCGTTGGTGGCGGCGGCACTCGCACCTGAGTCCAAGGCGTACATGATCGCTGGGCATCGTTCGGTGGAGCGTGGCCACCAGGCAGTCTTTGGTAGCCTCGATCTGGAGCCGGTCTTCGACCTGAACCTGCGGCTGGGTGAGGGTACCGGCGCGGTGTTGGCGATCTCGGTCTGTCAGGCGGCGTGCAAGATCCTCGATGAGATGGCGACCTTCGGTGAAGCGGGGGTGTCGGGGAAGGAGTAACGTAATGACCCGGCGTTCCCGTCTTCTAATCATCGCGGCAGGGGCGCTTCTTCTCCTTGTAGGGGAGGCGCGCCCGGCTTATGCGATGCACGTCATGGAGGGCTTCTTGCCCCCGGTTTGGGCGATCTTCTGGTTTATGGTGGCGTTGCCCTTTTGGGTCTATGGGCTGCGGCGCATTAACCGGCTCGTGGCGGAGCAGCCGGAGACGCGTATGCTGCTCGGTCTGGCCGGGGCATTCGCCTTTGTGCTGAGTGCGCTGAAGATCCCCAGTGTCAGTGGGTCGAGCAGCCACCCCACCGGCACGGGCCTGGGGGCGATCCTGTTTGGCCCGGCGGTGATGAGCGTGCTGGGGACGATAGTTCTGCTCTTCCAGGCGCTGCTGCTGGCCCATGGTGGGCTGACCACCCTGGGGGCGAATGCGGTCAGTATGGCGATTGTGGGGCCGTTGGTGGCCTGGGGCATCTGGCGCGGCTTGAAGGAGCGCCTGCCGCATGCCTGGGTGATCTTCCTGGCGGCAGCACTGGCCGATCTCTCTACCTATGTGGTCACGTCTATCCAGTTGGCGCTGGCCTTCCCCGACCCGGTGGGCGGGGTGGTGGCAGCGCTGATCAAGTTCGGGGGCATCTTTGCGATCACTCAGATTCCGTTGGCGATCAGCGAGGGCATTTTGACTGTGCTGGTCTTCAATGCGTTGCAGAGCAATGCGTTGCCCGAACTGAAGCAGCTTGGGTTCTTCAAGGGAGGTTCGCAATGAAGAGCAAGCCCTTTGGTTGGAAGACCAGCCTGCTACTGCTGGGGATAGTGGCCGCACTGGCGATCATCCCGTTGCTGATCGTGCCAGACTCGGAGTTTGGCGGGGCGGACGGGGCTGCCGAGGCGATGATCGTGCAGATCGCGCCCGATTATGAGCCGTGGTTTCGCCCGTTGGTGGAGCCACCCGGCGGGGAGACTGAGAGTCTGTTGTTTGCGTTGCAGGCGGCACTGGGGGCGGGGCTGATCGGCTACTTCTTTGGCTTGAAGCGTGGGCAGCGCCCGCCGGATGTGTAATGCAGGTTATTGACCGTTACGCATATTCGAATGCGATCCGGCAGGTTGATCCGGCGCAGAAGGCTGCACTGGCACTCGTGGCGTTGCTGCTCTGTCTGTTGCTGGATCACCCGCTGGTGAGCGGGTTGACCATCGGCTGGATGCTGGGGTTGGCGGTGGGGTGGGCGCGGCTGCCGGGGCGGGTGGTGGTGCAGACACTGGCAGCGCAGGCGCTCTTTCTGCTGGCTTCAACGCTGGGGGTGGCACTGAGTCTGAGTTGGGGTGGGGTAGCGCCTCGTGGTTGGGCGGTGCAGATCGGGAGCCTGTGGCTGAGTAGCAGCCCGGAGGCGTTGCAGCACGCGCTGGCGCTGGTGGCGCGTGCCTTGGGGAGTGTGGCGGCGCTCAACTTCCTCATTCTGACGACGCCGTTGGTGGATCTGATCGATCTGTTGCGCCGCCTGCGCACGCCGGAGGTGGTGATCGATCTGATGACGCTGACCTACCGGGCGATCTTTGTGCTACTCGAAAGTCTGGAACGGATGCGTATTGCCCAAGAAGCACGGCTCGGTTATTGCAATCCACAACGGGCCATGCAGAGTAGTGCGTTGTTGATCAGCCAGCTCTTTATTGAGAGTTACCGGCGTAGCCTGCGTCTTCAGGAGAGCCTAGAGAGTCGCGGCTTTCAGGGGTCATTGCGCGTGTTGCCGAGTAGCTACCGCTATGATGTCTGGGCGTGGCGCTTAGGCGCGGTGATAGTGGTGAGTCTGGTGTTGGCGAGGCTAACCGCATGACAATCTTGGTTGAGTGGGAAGATCTGCTCTACCGCTACCCCGGTGGTGAGGTGGTGCTGAATGGGGCCAGCCTGCAACTCGCAGCGGGTCAGCGCATGGTGCTGCTGGGGCGGAATGGGTCGGGCAAGAGTACGCTGCTGCGCCATGCCAATGGGTTGCTGCGTCCGCAGCGGGGCCGGGTGATCGTTGCGGGGCAGCCACTTGACTATTCGCGGGCGGGGTTGAATGTGGTGCGGCGGCAGGTGGGGTTGGTGTTTCAGAACCCGGATGATCAGCTTTTTAGCGCGAGTGTGGCGCAGGACATTAGTTTCGGGCCGATGAATCTGGGCTTGGAGCTAGACGAGGTGCGGGCGCGGGTGGCTGAGGCGGCGCAGATGTGTGATGTGGCTGATCTGTTGGAGCGCCCGACGCATGCGTTGAGTATGGGCCAAAAGGCGCGGGTGGCGTTGGCGGGGGTGCTGGCGATGCGCCCGGTGGCGTTGTTGGCTGATGAGGTGTTGGCGGGGCTTGATCCGTGGGCGTATGAGCAGGTGGTGGCGATCTTTGATCGGTTGGTGGCGCAGGGTGGGGCGGTGTTGCTGGCGACGCATGATCTGCGTTTGGCGGAGGGTTGGGCGGATGTGGTGGCGGTGATGGAGCAGGGGCGGGCATGTATTTCAGGTATTTAAGCGCAGAGAACGTAGGAATCCTTTTAACCACAGAGGACGCGGAGGTGCGCAGAGGTCTATATTTAACCACAGAGGACGCGGAGGTGCGCAGAGGGTTTTTGCTAACTGATCCTCTGCGTCCCTCTGTGTCCTCTGCGGTAGGATACATGAGAGTATTTTTAACCGCAGAGGACGCTGAGGAAAGCAGAAGTTTATTTATCGCAGAAGATTATATGTTATTCACCATGCGCTTGATACCGTCTTTGAGATGTACAACATGAAAGTTGATGAGCAGACCAAGTTTGCAGCCGCTGAGTTTCAGGTAGGAAAGCAACTGGGCTTCGTGGATTGGTAGAACCTTGGAGACTGCTTTCAGTTCTACAATTACAGTCTCCTCAACAAACAGATCTAGTCGGTAGCCAGCATCAATTTGGACTCCATCATAAGTAACAGGAAGTGTGACCTGGGTATATAGCTTGATTCCGCGCTTACGCAGCTCGTGAGCCAAGCAGACTTCGTAGGCACTTTCGAGTAGACCAGGGCCAAGGGTAGTATGAACCTTCATTGCGGCATCAACAATCTGTCCACTGATCTGGTTAATTTGCATGGGGTTCTCTTTTACTGCAAAGAGTATAGGGAGATGCGAAATGATGCCTATTATATCTTTATTTTTGACCGCAGAGATTTGGATTTCACCACAGAGGACGCGGAGGTGCGCAGAGATTTGGATTTCACCGCAGAGGACGCGGAGGTGCGCAGAGGGTTGGATTTAACCGCAGAGGACACAGAGGACACAGAGGTACGCAGAGGGTTTTCTAGATTAGATCCTCTGCGTCCCTCTCCGTCCTCTGCGGTTGAATCCACAGGAGTATATTTGACCACCGAGAACGCGGAGATGCGCAGAGGGGTTCCTTACCTAGATCCTCTGCGGTTGAATCTTCGGGAGTATATTTCACCACAGAGGACGCGGAGGTGCGCAGAGGTTTTTTTAAACTGAATTCTCTGCGGTAGAACATAGGGAGATCTCATGAGTATTGAAGACCGTAGCAAAGCGCTCCTCCTAGCCCTAGGAACCGATCTACTCCTGGGCGACCCGCCCAACCAGTGGCACCCGGTCGTGTTGCTGGGGAACTGGATGCGCCTGGGGGAACGGCTGGCCCCGCAGGGGGCACGGGCGCGGCTGGGGTGGGGCGCGATCTGGGTGGGGGCGGGGGCGAGTGGTATGGCTGCGCTGGCACGCCACATTCCCACCCACCCGCTGCTCCAAGCGGGCCTCGCCAGCACCCTGCTGGCCTATCGCGGCCTGGATCGGGCGGTTGGGGCGGTGCAGGCTGCGCTGGCTGCGGGTGATCTAGAGGAGGCGCGGCGCTTGTTGAGTTGGCATCTGGTGAGCCGCGATACTAGTAACTTGACGGCGGAGGAGGTGGCGGGGGCGGCGATAGAGTCGCTGGCCGAAAACCTCTCGGATAGTCTGGTGGCTCCGGCGTTGGCCTATCTGGCGGGTGGGTTGGGGGGCTTGGTGGCCTACCGCCTGAGTAACACCGCCGATGCGATGTGGGGCTACCGTAACGAGCGGTATGAGTATCTGGGGAAGGCGGCGGCGCGCCTGGATGATCTCTTCAATGTGGCCCCGGCCCGCCTGACGGCGCTGCTGATTGGGTTGGCGGCACAGGTGGCTTATGGGCGCGGGCGGGCGGCGATGCAGGTGGCGTGGCGCGACCATGGCCGCACCGCGTCGCCCAATGCGGGCTGGCCGATGGCGGCAATGGCCGGGGCGCTCGATACTATTCTGACCAAACGCGATGTGTATGTGCTGGGTGATGGGGCGCGGGTGGCGGACGCGGCGCTGATCGGCGAGGCGCGGGTGGTTGCACGGGTAGCGGTGGGGATCTTTGGTTTGGGTGTGGGGGTACAGTTATGCTTCTCCTAATCGGTCATGGTAGCCCCGATGCGGCGGGGAATGCGGAGTTTTTGGCGTTTGCGGATCTTCTGCAAACGGCGTTGGGTGTGCCAACTCAGCCATGTTTCCTTGAGTTGGCCGAGCCTTCGATTGGAGCCGGGTTTGATCTGTGTGTGGCGGCGGGGGCGCAGGAGATTGTGGCGCTGCCGCTCTTCCTGGGGCCGGGACGCCACCAGAAGCGCGATGTGCCAGAGTTGTTGGCGGCAGCCCAGCGCGAACATCCGCATGTGCAGGTGCGCTACGGTACCCCGGTGGGGCCGCACCAGCGGCTGGTGGATGCGCTGGCGGATCGGGCAAGCACGGCAATGGGGCAGGCGACGCAGCCGGTTGCGCAGGCCGAGACGGCCGTGTTGCTGGTGGGGCGTGGCAGTAAGGATACCCAGAGTAATGCCGAGGTGGCGCGGTTGGCGCGTATGCTCTACGAGCAGCAGGAGTATGGTTGGGTTGAATATGCCTACCAACTCGTGGTGGCTCCGAATGTGGGCCAGGGGATTACGCGCTGTGTGCAGCTTGGCGCACGCCGGGTGATCGTGCTGCCCTACATTCTCTTCACCGGGTTTGTGCGTGATGATATTGTCGCTCAAGCCCTGGCTGCCCAGCAGCAGCACCCGCAGATTGAGGTTGTGGTGGCGCAGCACCTCTTCCCCCACGCGGGGTTGCTGGATGCGGTGGTGCAACGTTACCAGGAGTGTGTCGCCGGGGCAGCGGCGATGACCTGTGATCTCTGTTCGTATCGCCATCAGCATGAGGATGACGAGCATCATCACCATCACCATCATCATCACGGAGAGAGCCACCTATGAGCCTACATCCCCACGCCATCGCGTCCGAGTCGTTCCAGATCATCCGGCGCAGCCTTGCCGAGCGCGGGCTGCGTGTGGAAGCGCCGCTGGCAGCGGTGGTGGAGCGCATCATTCATACTACCGCCGACTTTGAGTTTGCTGAACTGGTGCAGATCAGTCCCGGTGCGATAGAGGCCGGGGTAGCCGCGCTGCAAGCGGGCTGCGCGGTGATTACCGATGTCCACATGGTACGGGTGGGAATCAGTGCGCAACGCCTGAGCAGGTTGGGCGGGAGTCTGCACTGCTTCATTGATGACCCGTCAGTCCGCGACTTGGCGGCGGCACAGGGCGGGACGCGCAGCGCCCAGAGTATGCGCCGCGCCGCTGAACAGGGGTTGCTCGATGGCAGTATCGTGGCGATTGGGAATGCCCCGACCGCCCTCGAAGCGATCATCCAACTCGTGGATGCCGGTTCCCGCCCGGCATTGGTGATCGGGGTTCCCGTTGGCTTTGTCGGTGCAGCCGAGAGTAAAGCCGCCCTGGCCCAAGTAACGCAGGTACCCTGGCTGGTGACGGTGGGGCGCAAGGGTGGCTCGACGATTGCGGCAGCGGCGGTGAATGCGCTCTTGCGCTTGGCGGTTGGCGCAGGGAATGACGAGTTGTAAGTATGGAAATTCCTCTCCCCCCGCGTGACCGGCGTGGCATGCGGACTGGCTATACCACCGGCACCACCGCCGCCGCCGCCGCGAAGTTGGCGACGCTGGCCCTACTCGGTGGGGCGTGGCCTGCTGATGTCATCGTGCGGCTACCCACCGGCGAAACGACCCGGATGGTGCCGTTGGCGTGCTGGTTCGCGGGTGACGCGGCGGTCTGTACGCTGATTAAGGATGGTGGCGATGACCCCGATGTGACCCACGGGGCACGGATTTCGGCCCATGTGCGCAGGTGCGCAACGCCTGGTGTGCATATCGAGGGTGGTAGCGGGGTTGGCCGAGTCACGCTGCCCGGTTTAGGGTTGAAGGTGGGGAGCGCGGCGATCAACCCGGTGCCGCGCCAACAGATCCGTGCCAACGTGGCTGATGCGGTGTTGCAGATTCTGCATGATCCGCGCTACCTCGATCTGCACGGGCTAGAGGTGGTGATCAGTGTTGCCGATGGGGCGGCTCTGGCAGAACGCACCCTTAATCCGCGCCTGGGCATCATCGGCGGGATCAGCATTCTGGGTACGAGTGGCAAGGTGCATCCCTACAGCACCGCTGCGTGGCGGGCGAGTGTGGTGCAGGCGGTGGAGTTGGCGGCCTACCACAGCGTCGAGAAGGTGGTGCTGGCCACCGGCGGGCGCTCGGCGGAGGCGGCCAAGCGGCTCTTCCCGCACCTGCCCGATCTGGCATGTGTGGAGATCAGCATCTTTACCGGTGCTGCGCTGCGCACCTGTGTGGCCCAGCGCGTCCCAGAGGTGGCGCTGGTGGCCATGATCAGCCGGGTGGCCAAGACTGCCCAGGGGCGTATGGTGACGCATGTTGCGGGCAACCCGGTGGATCTCGCCTTTCTGGCGCAGGTCTGCCGCGAGGCGGGTGCGCCGGAGGGGTTGGCGGAGGCGGTAGCGACCGCGAACACCAGTCGTCACATGCTCGAACTGTGTCAGGAGTATGGCACGCTGGCCCCGCTGGAACACCTGACCCGGATGGCACTGGCGCAGTGTCGGCGCTATGTCGGGCGGCTCGGTGGGCATCCGCGCCTGGAGGTGATCTTGGTGGATTTTGATGGTACTGCACTGGTGCGGGTAGAGGGGTAGGATCTGGCCCTCACCCCCCCTAGCCCCCCTCTCCCGTTCGCGTAGCGAACGGGAGAGGGGGGGAATACCCCAGCACGGTGCCCCCCTCTCCTGTGGGCGAAGCCCACGGGAGAGGGGTTGGGGGTGAGGGCTGTATATAGGAAAAAGCGCATGCACAAGATCGTAGTTCTCGGAATCACCGGGGCGGGGCGGGCGAGTCTGCCTGAGGCGCAGATCCAACGGGTGTTGGCGGCGGATCTGTTGGTGGGTGGTGAGCGCCATTTGGGCTACTTCCCCGACTTTGCTGGCGAGCGGCTGAGTATGCGCCAGGGTTTAGCCGTGCTTGAAGAGCGGCTACGCCACGCCTATGAGACCGGCCAGCGGGTGGTAGTGCTGGCATCGGGCGATCCGCTCTGCTATGGAATCGGGGCTAGTCTGCGGCGGAGTTTCAGTGCCGAGGTGTTGGAGATCGTGCCCGCACCGAGCGCCTATCAACTCGCCTTCGCTGCCCTGGGTGAACCGTGGCACGATGCAGCCCTGCTCAGTGCCCACGGGCGACCCACCCGCGATGTGGTGCGGGCGGTCTGTCTGAGTAGTAAAGCGGGCATCCTCACCGATGACCAGCATACACCAGGGGTGATCGCCCAGGCGTTGCTGGATGCGGGTATGCCAGCGGGGCGCGCCTGTGCGGTGTGCGAGAACCTGGGCGAGCCGGAGCAGCGGATTGTGCGCAGCAACCTGGGGGAGATCGCGGGTGCGCAGTTTGCGCCCCTGAATGTGCTGGTGGTCTGGAACGAGGAGCCGGGGAGCCAGCGGTTGGCCGGAGCTATCCCGATGCCGTGCGAGGAGGTGCCGACCCATCCCGGCATCCCCGATAAGGCCATCTCGACCAGTGGGGGGTTGCTGACCCAGCGCGAGATTCGGCTGCTCAGTCTGGCGGAACTAGCTCCCCAAGCGGGCGAGATCTTCTGGGATCTGGGGGCGGGCAGCGGGGCGGTGAGTATCGAGGCGGCGCGTTGGCAACCGGCGGCCACGGTCTATGCGGTGGAGCGGCGGGCGATGATGTGTGAGCATATCCGCGAAAATCTGCGCCGCTTCCCATGTTCAAACGTGCATCTGATCGAGGGTACCGCGCCGGGAGTCTGCGCCGATCTCCCCGATCCCGATATGGTCTTTATTGGTGGGAGTGGCGGCTGGCTACCCGAACTGCTCGATCTGGTGCGCCAGCGCCTGCGCCCTGGCGGGCGGCTGGTGTTGGCCCTCGTCACCCTGGAGAACCTGCACACCGCCCGCACGAGCCTGACCGATGCGCGGCTGACGCAGGTGCAGGTAAGTGTGGCTGCGCCGATCTTGGGGATGGTGCGCCTAGAGGCGCAGAATCCTGTCTTTTTGTTGACGTGGAGGAAGACTACGACACCCCAAATTCCAGATCTGCCAGCGTGATCAGGGCATCAAAATCTTCAAGGAACTCAGGACTGAACTGCTCCACCACCTGACGCACCTGTTGGCGCTCTGTGGGTGGGGTGAGCGCAAGCAGACGCTGAATATCGGCCAAATCCTGGGTTCGCCCAGCTTGCAACTTCAGCAGAATCAGATATGGACGCGCTAAGACCGGCATATTAGCCGGATCACGAACTGGCTGCCGCAACACCATATCCAGCCATGGATCGTTACGGGTAAGCACATCTATCGGAGGCTCATGCGCCAATTGCACCGTAAAACCACCAATACTCAGATCGCCTTGGAACGAATACCCGGCCTTAAGGAAGGATTCACGCGCAGTTTGGGCATCATCGGCATGTATGAGGATGTCAACATCAAGCGTAGCACGCTCCGGCATATAGGCGCGCAGGGCCAACCCACCCACAAGCACCCAGCGCAGCGCGCCAAGCACGGTGCGGAGATCTGGTACTGGCTGCATAGCACTCCTCTGCTCATAGAAGATGCGCTGCGACCCCGTACCACGGGCGGCTCGACGCAGGGCCAGCCGGAGAAATTGGGTGGCAAGACGGGGCGTTGAAGTTGTCGTTTGTGATTGCACCATACCAGAAAGTATAAGCATCCATGCTTGAAGAATCAACCTACTACCTCACCGTGGTCGGGCTTGGCCCCGGCGACCCGGAGTTGGTGACAATGAAGGGTATCCGCGCCATTCAGGCGGCGGATCTGATCTTTACGCCGCGTACCCGCCCTGATGAGGCGAGCCGGGCGTTGCGGATCGCGCAGCCCTGGATCGACTCGGCCCGCCAGCAGGTTGTCCCGCTGACAATCCCGATGGAGCGCGACCCGGCGTTGGCGACCGCTGCCTACCAGGAGACGGCCAGCGAGATCCTGGAGCGCTTGCAGGCCCACCCGCACACGCCGGTGCGGGCGGTCTACCTCTTGTTGGGCGATCCGCTGCTCTATGGTACCTTCACCAACCTGCGCAATGCGCTGCTGCACGCCGAACCCGGCCTCGCAGTGACGATCATTCCGGGGGTCACGTCGTTTGCGGCGACGGCGGCACAGGTGGCGTTGCCGCTCAGTAGCGGGAATGACCGCGTGGCGATTCTGCCCGCCCCAGAAGATGCGCATGAGTTGCGGGCGTTGTTTACCACTTTCAATACGCTGATTCTGATGAAGGTGGGCCGCCATCTGCCCGCGATCATCGCCACGTTGAGCGATCTGAATCTGCTCGATCAGGCGGTCTATGCCGAGCGCATCGGCATGCCCGAAGAGCGCGTGGTGCGCGATCTGGCTAGCCTGCGTGACTATGAAGCCCCGTATTTGTCCTTGTTGATCGTGCGCCGCACGCGGGAGAGTGTTTCATGAGTGTCGGGATGGTCTATTTTGTGGGTGCCGGGCCGGGTGCGCCTGATCTGATCACGGTGCGTGGGCGGACGATTATCGAGCAGGCCGATCTGGTGCTGTATGCGGATAGTCTGGTGCAGGCGAGTGTGGCCGGTTTGGCGCAGAAACCGGGGGCTAGGATTGTTGGTTCCGCCGATCTTCATTTGGGTCAGATTGTTGATCTGATGAGCGAGGTGGCCATGGCCGGGGGCATCGTGGCGCGTGTCCACACCGGCGACCCGGCGCTCTATGGGGCGATCCACGAGCAGATGCGGCTGTTGCGTGAACGCAATGTGGCCTACGCGGTTGTGCCGGGGGTAAGTGCCGCCTTTGCAGCGGCGGCGCGTTTAGGTGTGGAACTGACCATCCCGGAGGTGACGCAGACGCTCATTCTGAGCCGTAGCGCCGGGCGCACGCCCGTGCCGCCCCGTGAGGGGCTGAGTGGCCTCGCTGCCCACGGGGCGTCGTTGGCGCTCTACCTGAGTGTAGACCAGATCGAGCAGGTGGTAGAAGGGCTGCTTTCCAGTGGTGGCTATAGCCCCACCACCCCGGCAGCGGTGGTCTACCGGGTGAGTTGGCCCGATGAACAGGTGGTGCGCGGCACCCTAGCCGACATCGCCGAGGCGGTGCGGCAGGCCGGGTTTACGCGCCACGCGCTGATTATGGTTGGGGCGGCACTCGACCCAGCACTGACGAGTCCGGCGAGTCGTCTCTACGACCCCAACTTTAGCCATGGGTATCGGCGGGGTAATGAAACTTCTGGGAGCGAGGGCGTCCCGCCCTCGACAAAAACTTTTGGGAGCGAGGGCGTCCCGCCCTCGATAAAAGAAGGCTTTCCTCAAACTCAGGAAGCGTCACCCAGCGGGCCACTCGTCATCGCGGTGAGTCGGCGCGGCAGCCAGTTGGCCCACGAACTCGCCCAGGGGTTGGGCGGGGAGGCATGGGTGCCGCGTCGCTTCGCGCTGGCCGACACGCAGAGTTACGATGGGCCAGTGGCCGCGTTGATCGCGCAGCACTGGCCGCAGGGGCGCGCCTTGGTGTTGGTGATGGCGGCGGGAATTGCCGTGCGCGCCTGTGCGCCGCTGCTCGGCCATAAGAGCAGCGATCCGGCGGTGATCTGTCTGGATGAGGCGGGCAACTCGGTCATTCCGCTGCTGGGCGGACATCGCGCCGGGGCCAACGCGCTGGCCCGGCAGATCGCCGACATCACCGGCGGCCACGCGGCGATCACCACAGCCAGCGACACCCAGGGCTTGCCCGCGCTCGATCTGCTCGGCCAGGAGCAGGGTTGGCGGGTTGATCCGGCATCGGCGCTCACCCACACTATGGGCTGTCTGGTGAATGGCGACGCGCTGGGCTGTTATGTGCATCCCGCCCTGCCCGCGCAGCGCCGTCTGTTGGAGACCTGGCTGGCCGATTGCCCCGATCTTACCTTTGTGGATGACCCAGCGCAGTTGTTGGAGGCGCGCTACCGGGCGGGGGTGCTGGTGAGTCACGCGGCGCACGCCGATCTCTGGCCGCAACTGGCCAGCAAGTGTGTGCGCTACAACCTGCCCCTGCTGGTGGTGGGGATGGGCTGTCGGCGCGGGGTGCCACGTGCCGAACTGGAGGCCGCGCTGCTCGGTGGGTTGGACGCGGCGGGGTTGAGCCGGGCCAACTTGGCGGCGCTGGCAACAGTGGAGCAGAAGGCGCAGGAAGCCGGGCTGATCGAGTTGGCTGAGGCGCTGGGGCTACGCTTGGAGATCGTGACGGCGGCGCAGATGGCGCACCTCAACCCCAGCGACTTCAGCCCCAGTGCGGCGAGTGAACACCTCGATCTGATCGGCGTGGCCGAACCAGCCGCGTTGCTGGTAGCGGGCGGCGAACTGCTCGTCCCCAAGCAGCGCTTCGAGCGCTGCACGCTGGCGGTCGCGCTGTGCCAACCGCGCCCCGTCGGCCACCTGACGCTGGTCAGTTTGGGGCCGGGCGACCCCCAGCAGATGACGCTGGCGGCCCACGCGGCGCTGCGCGAGGCCGAGGTGGTGGTGGGTTATCAGGGCTATATTGACTCGATCCAGGGCTTGCTGACACCCCAACAGACGGTGATCGCGTCGGGGATGAAGACCGAGGTGGAACGGGCCATGCAGGCAATTGAGGCGGCTGAGGCGGGGCGACGGGTAGCACTGGTGAGTAGTGGCGACATTGGGATCTACGCGATGGCCGGGCCGGTCTTTGAGGGGTTGCAGGCGCGTGGCTGGGATGGCCAGACGCCGCAGGTGCGCGTCCTCCCTGGTATCAGCGCCTTCCAGGCGGCAGCGGCGCGTATGGGAGCAGCCATCAGCCACGATTTCTGTGTGATCAGCCTGAGTGACCTGCTCACCCCTTGGGATCTGATCGAGCGCCGCTTGGCTGCCGCTGCCGCCGGGGATCTGGTCGTTGCGCTCTACAACCCGCGCTCGCGGGATCGCCACTGGCAACTCGGTGTTGCACTGGACATTCTGCGCACCCAGCGCCCCGCGCACACCCCGGTCATCTTCGCCACCAACGTGGCGCGCCCCGATGAGCGGATGGTCGTAACGACACTGGCCGAGGCAGATCCGACAATTGCCGACATGTTCACCGTGGTGCTGATCGGCAACAGCCGTAGTTACATCGCCGGGGGCCATGTGGTAACGCCACGCGGCTATGCGGCGGGGGGGAGGATGGATTCGGCGCTGAATGGCCCTCACCCCCCTAGCCCCCCTCTCCCGTTCGCTGCGCGAACAGGCGAGGGGGGGATACCACATGATGCGCCCAACCGTGTGCCCGAATCCAGCGGCGAATACCCCATCATTCTGACCGGGATGCAGGGGGTTGCCGTTACCGTCGTGGGCGGCGGGGCGGTTGGCGAGCGCAAGGTGCGCGGGTTGTTGGCGGCAGGCGCGGCGGTGCGGCTGATCAGCCCGGTGGCGAGCGAGCAACTCCAAGCCTGGGCCGCAGCGGGCCAGATTGAGTGGGAGGCGCGGCCCTACCAGGCGGGCGATCTCGCAGTGGCACATTTGGCCTTCGCATGCACCAATGCGCGTGCGGTAAACGCCATGGTGGCCCACGAGGCGGCGGAGCGTGGGGTGCTGTGTAATGTGGCCGATGCGCCCAGCGAGGGCAATTTCCACCTGCCCGCCCTGCACCGCAGCGCGGGTCTGACGGTTGCGGTGAGTACGAGTGGCACCAACCCGACCCGCGCCGCTGTCATGCGCGACGCGATTGCGCGTTGGCTGATGGCAGAGGGAGAGGAGAAGAAGCATGAGCGGTAAAGCCTATCTCATTGGGGCTGGCCCCGGACGCCCCGACCTGATCACGGTGCGCGGGCTGAACCTGCTGCGCCAAGCCGATGTGGTACTCTACGACTGGCTGGTGGCTCCGCAATTGGTAGATCAAGCGCGGCCCAATGCCGTTCGGATCTTTGTTGGCAAAGCCCACGACCGACATACATTGGAGCAAGACACCATTACCGATCTGCTGGTCGAATATGTCCGTGCGGGGCACCACGTAGCGCGGCTTAAAGGCGGTGATCCGAGCGTCTTCGGGCATGTGGGGGAAGAGGCCCAAGCCCTGGCCTCCGCCGGGTTGGCCTTCGAGATCGTACCGGGGGTCTCATCGGCGCTGGCGGCCCCCGCCTACGCGGGTATCCCCGTCACCAGCCGTGGCTACTCGACCGCCTTTGCGGTCGTAACCGGCCACGAGGCACCCGGCAAGGCCGACAGCACTACCGATTGGAACGCGCTGGCACACATCCCCACCCTGATCGTGTTGATGGGGTTGCACCGGGTTGATCTGGTCTGTACGACACTGATCGCGGCGGGGCGGGCGGCCAGCACTCCGGCGGCGGTGATCAGCCGCGCTACGACGCGGGAACAGCGGGTGGTGCGGGCTACCCTAGCCGATCTGCCCGCTGCGCTACGTGAGGCCAATCTGCCCACTCCGGCCATCCTGGTCATCGGTGAGGTGGTCGGGCTGGGTGCGACGCTGGAGTGGTTTGTGCCGAGTCTGGTTGAGGAGGGCTTCGAGGCGTTTGAACGTTTGGAGCAACGCACGATTTGAGGATGTATGGTTTAACGCAAAGGCGCAGAGACGCAAAGGTTTTTTCTTATGTCTTTGCGCCCTTGCGTCTTTGCGTTAATACGGAAAGCAACCGATAGTATGCAAATCCCTTTTATCCCCCCACTAAACCCCCGCGTCACTCATGAAAAGCCGCTCGGCCGGTTAGCGGAGTTAGGCATCCAAATCGCAGCCATACGTGGCACGTCCAGCCCGCGCATTGAACACCCGGTCATGGTGATCATGGCGGCAGATCACGGCGTCGCCCGCCACGGAGTCAGCGCCTTCCCCCAGGCGGTCACGGCGCAGATGGTGCGCAACGTGCTGCGCGGCGGGGCAGCCAGTAGCGTCCTGGCGCGCCACGCTCACGCCGAGTTGGTGGTGGTGGATGTGGGGGTGGATGCTGACCTGAGCGATCTGCCCGGATTGCGCCAGCACAAGATCGCCTTCGGTACCCACGATATGACCCGCGAGCCTGCAATGAGCCGCGAACAGGCATGGCGGGCCGTGGAGGTGGGAATCAACATCGCCAGCGAACTGATCGCAGCCGGGGCCGATCTGATCGCACCTGGCGAAAAGGGCATCGGCAACACCACCGCCGCCAGCGCGGTGATCGCGGGTCTATGTGGCCTACCGGTGGCCAGCGTCACCGGGCGCGGCACGGGCATTGATGAGGCCGGGTGGGGACGCAAGGTTGCGCTGATCGAAGCCGCATTGGCCCTGCATCGCCCCGATCCCGCCGATGGCCTGGGGGTTCTGGCCGCCGTGGGGGGCTTCGATATTGGCGGGATGGCGGGCTTGATGCTGGGGGCCGCTGCGCGGCGCGTTCCCGTGCTGATTGATGGCGTGATCGCCGGGGCAGCTGCGTTGGTGGCGCTCAATCTGGCCCCGGCCATTCAACCCTACCTGATCGCCACGCACCGTTCGGTCGAACGCGGCCACGCCGCCGTCTTCGAGCGCATCGGCAGTACCCCGCTCTTCGACTTGCAGATGCGGCTGGGTGAGGCCAGCGGGGCCGCCTTGGCGATTCCGCTGTGTCAAGTAGCGTGTACACTGGTAGGCAAGATTACTACCACCCAGGAGTTCTCCCATGCCTAACCTCCCCCGCCTTATGCTCGCCGCCCCGATGAGCGGCAGCGGCAAAACCACCATCACCGCCGGGGTGATCGCCGCGCTGGCGGCACGCGGCCTTCAGGTGGCCCCGTTCAAGTGTGGCCCCGACTATATTGATCCTTCCTACCACGCGCTGGCTGCCGGTCGCCCATGTGCCAACCTCGACGCCTGGATGGTGCCGCCCGCGCACATCCCGACGATCCTGGCCCGCCGCGCTGCTGGGGCTGATGTGGCACTGATCGAGGGGGTGATGGGTCTCTTCGATGGCTATGCTGGCGATGACGATACCGGCAGCAGTGCCCATATTGCCCGCCTGACCAACACGCCCGTGGTGGTGGTGCTGAATATCGCCTCAATGGCGCGCACCGCAGCGGCACTGATCCACGGGCTGCGCAGCTTCGACCCGCAGCTCAACGTGGTGGGGGTGATCCTCAATAATGCCGGGAGCGCCCGCCATATTCAGATGGTGCAGCAGGCGATAGAGGAAAGTGTCGGGTTGCCTGTGCTTGGCGCACTCACCCGCGAAGCGCTGCTCAACCTGCCCGAACGCCACTTGGGCCTCGTGCCCACCGCCGAGCCGGGACGCTGGGCGGAGTGGATCGCTCAGGTGCGCAGCCGCGTCGAGGCCGGGATCGATCTGGATCGCTTGCTCGAATTGGCACGCGCTGCTGAGATTCTCCAGCTTCCGGGAAGCTGGAGCTTCCCGGAAGCTAGGGCCGACCTGAGACGGCCCACCATCGCCATTGCCCGCGACGAAGCCTTCAGCTTTATCTACCCGGAGAATCTGGAGTTGCTCGAAGCGGCTGGGGCCAAACTGGCCTTCTTCAGCCCCATGCATGATCAGGTGCTACCCGATCAGACCGGGGCGATCTATCTGTGTGGCGGGTTCCCCGAACTCTATGCTGAGGAGTTGAGTGGCAACCATGCCATGTGCAACGCCTTGCGGCAAGCGGCGCAGCAGAACATGCCGATCTATGCCGAGTGTGGCGGGTTGATGTATCTGACTCAGGCGGTGCAGGACGAGGCGGGGCGCAGCTTCCCGATGGTGGGCGTGCTGCCCGGCCACTCGGCCATGAGCGGGCGGCTGACACTGGGCTACCGTACCGTCACGGCGCTGAACGATAGTTGGCTCTGGCGGGCGGGCGAGACGGTACGCGGCCACGAGTTCCACTATTCGGTCTGGGCCGAGCGCCCCCCGGAGACGGCGTGGCTCTACACGCGTCAACCCGATGCGCTCCGCCCAGAGGCGAGCAACGAGGGTACCCAGATCGGCAATGTCCTGGCCTCCTACATCCATCTGCACTTCCTGGCCGCCCCGCAGATGGCGGAACGGTTTGTGCAGGCAGCTCAATAAAGGAACCCCACCGTGCCTACCCCCAACCCATTACGTAGCCTGGGCGAAGCGCTGCGCTTCCTGACCATTCTGCCCCAACCGTGGCTGCCACCCTCAGCGGAGGGCAGCTTTGCCGCCGCGCTGCCCTTCTTCCCGCTGGCGGGGCTGGTCATCGGCGGGTTGCTGGTGGCCACCGGCGCAGTTGCGAACCTGCTCTGGTTCAGCCCGGTACCCACCGCACTGATCGTGGTACTCTGGATCATCCTCACCTCTGGCCTGCACCTCGATGGCCTGAGCGATACCTTCGATGGCGTGATGAGTTGGCGGCCGCGTGAGCGCAAACTGGAGATCATGCGCGATAGCCGAATCGGGGCGATGGGCGCACTGGCCCTCGCAGCAGTGGTACTATTAAAGGTAAGTTTCCTGCTGGCTGCCGGAGCCATGTGGTGGCCCGCCGTCCTGATCGCCCCGGCGCTGGGCCGCTGGGCCATGATCTATGGTATCGTGCGCTTTCCGAGTGCGCGTGCCGACGGCCTCGGCCAGAGCGCCCGCGCCCAGGCGAGTATGATCACCCTGGGGGTGGCGGCGGGCAGCGCCCTGCTGATTGCGGGCCTCGCCGCCGGGCTACCCGGCCTGCTCGCGGTTCTCAGCGTGACTGGCGTGGCGCACCTGTTGGCCACATGGTGGACGCGGGCACTGGGTGGCCTCACCGGCGATACATACGGGGCGTTGTGTGAACTGAGCGAAGTTGTCGCCTTAGCGGTTATCAGTCTGCGGATATTTGCATGAGTAGCATCACCCTCTTTACCGGCGGGGCGCGCAGTGGCAAGAGCGCCCGCGCCGAGCAGTACGCCCGGCGGCTGGGCGAACCGATCATCTATGTGGCGACGGCGGAGGCGCGTGATGCCGAGATGGTGGAACGTATCGCCCACCACCAGCAGCGCCGCCCGGCCACCTGGCCCACCATCGAAGCCCCGTTGGCGGTAGCCCAAGCCCTCCACGCTGTGCCACATGGCGCGGTCGTGCTGCTTGACTGCCTCTCGCTCCTAGTCACCAACCTGCTGCTGGCCCACGAAGCCGACCCAGAGCCACCGATTGTGGCCGAGGTGAGCGCGATCCTGGCCGTGGCCCAGACTCGCGATCTGCACCTGATCATCGTTACGAATGAGGTCGGCATGGGGATTGTCCCCGCCTACCCGTTGGGTCGGGTCTACCGCGACGTACTGGGGCGGGCCAACCAGCAGGTCGCCGCCGCCGCCGATGCGGTCTATTTGGTGGTGAGTGGGATACCGATAGAGATCAAAGCCCTCGCGGCTGCGTGGGCCAAGGAGGAATAATTGATGGTCGTCCATGGAGCGCTTGACCATGCCGAACTGGCCCACTGGGGCATCTCCGCCGAAGCACTGATTGACTTCAGCAGCAACCTCAATCCCTTTGGCCCACCCGCAGGGGTACGCGCTGCCCTGGCCGCCCTCGATCCGGCTCCCTACCCAGATCGTAGTTGCTACCACCTGCGCACCAGCCTCGCCCTGCGCCATAGCTGCGCCCCGACCCAGATCCTGGTGGGCAATGGGGCCAACGAACTCATCCACCTGATCGCCCGTGCCCTGCTCACCTTTGGTGACACGGTATTGGTGATCGGGCCAACCTTTGGCGAATATACCCACGCCAGCCAGTTAGCCGGTGCAGTTGTGGAAGAGTGGCGGGCCAGTGAAGAGGCCCACTTCAACCTGCATATTGATGCCATCCAGCACCAGATCAAGGCGCTGCGTCCGCGCCTGACATGGCTGTGTGTGCCGAACAATCCCACTGGCCTCGATCTGACTCCGGCTCAGATCGCTACGCTCTGTGAGTGTTGTGTCGCCCATGGCGGTATGCTGGTGGTAGATCGCGCCTATGCTGGGTTTATCCAGGCCACCTACCCCATCCGCGAGCCACTCGATCATGCACTGCCGGGACTGTTGCGCCTCTACTCGCTCACGAAAAGCTACGCCATCGCCGGGTTGCGGCTGGGCTACCTGATCGGCACGGAGGGCGTCATCCACCAGGTGGCGCGCTTCCAACCCACTTGGAGCGTGAGTAGCGCCGCGCTGGCCGCCGGAGCCGCCGCATTGACCGATAGCGACTTTCTGCCTACCACGATGTCCCAACTCTGGGCCAGTAGCGACCAACTCTACCACGGCCTGACCGCGTTAGGCTTTGCCGTCCACCGCGCCGCGCTGCCCTTTATGCTGGTGCGCAGCGGCGACGCCACCGCTACCCGGATGGCCCTGCTGCGGCGCGGCTGCGCCGTCCGTGACGCGACATCCTTTGGTCTACCCGCCTGGGTGCGGATTGCCCCGCGCCACCCTGATGAGAACCAGACGCTTCTACGCGTATGGAAGGAGATCCTATGCCCGCCCCAGTCGTAATGATCCTCGGCACCGCCTCATCGGTGGGCAAGAGCACCCTCGTTGCGGCGCTATGCCGCATTGCGGTACGGCGCGGGCTGCGCGTTGCGCCCTTCAAAGCCCAGAACATGAGCAACAACGCGGGTATTGCCGTGGGTGGGGGTGAAGTCGGACGCAGCACCATCGTGCAGGCCGAAGCCGCCCGCATCCGCCCCACCGTGCAGATGAACCCGGTACTGATCAAACCCGAAGGCCACCGCCGCAGCCAGATCATTGTCGAAGGCCACCCGTGGCGCAGCATGGATGCGCTCGACTACTGGCAACGCAAAGACGCGCTCTGGGAGATCGTCACCCGCAATTTGGATGCGTTGCGCAGCGAGTATGATCTGGTGATCGCTGAAGGCGCGGGCAGCCCGGTGGAGCTGAACCTGAAGCCACGCGACATCGTGAATGCGCGGGTGGCCACCTACGCGCAGGCGCGCACCGTGCTGGTGGGCGACATTGACGCGGGCGGCATCTTCGCCCAACTCCTCGGCACCCTGATGCTCCTCGATCCCGAAGAACGGGCGCTCGTGGTGGGGTTGCTGGTCAACCGCTTCCGTGGCGACCCGGCACTCTTCACCGATGGTGTAAGCATCCTGGAGCAGCGCAGCGGCCTGCCGGTGTTGGGGGTGGTGCCATGGATCACCGATCTCGGCCTGGCTGAAGAGGACGCGGTGGCCTTAGAGCGCGGGCCACGCACAGCCAGCGGCGAGACGGTGATCGCAGTCATCCAACTGCCCGCCATCGCCAACTTCGACGACTTCGACCCGCTCGCCCGCGAGCCAGGGGTTGAAGTACGCTACATCGAGCGGCCTGATCAACTGGCTGGAGCCGCAGCGGTCATCCTTCCGGGCACCAAACACACCCTGGCAGCGCGGCGCTGGCTCCGCGAGCGCGGCTTTGATGTTGCACTGAGCCGCTTCCCCGGCGCGATAGTCGGCATCTGTGGTGGGTACCAACTCCTCGGCGAAGCGATCAGCGACCCACTAGGGGTTGAAGGTGGTGGCGGAGCCGAAGCGGGGCTAGGGCTACTGCCCATTGAAACCATCTTCGAGCATACCAAAGAGACGGTTGAAGTTGCCGCGCAGGCGACCATGCCCTGGGCGCAGGGCGCGCCACTACGCGGCTACGAGATCCATGCTGGGCGCAGCCACATCCGCAGTGCAGCGGGCGCGCCGGTGGCGCAGATCACCCAACGTGGCGATGCTGCCACCAACATCGCCGACGGCTGCCACACCCAGGATGGCCGCGTCTGGGGCTGTTACATCCACGGCCTCTTCACCAGCCCCGCCTTCCGCCACGCATGGCTCCAGCAACTCGGCTGGCAACCGCGCAGCCCCAACACCAACCCGCTTGACCCCTACGAGCGCCTCGCCGACACTGTTGAGGAGGCATTGGGGGAAGAAGGGGTAGCGCGGTTGTTGGGGGTTACTTAGACCTATCCATGAAGTCTGCCAAACCTTTATAACTGCTTAATCAACTTATCGTATTCAGCATGCGAGCCTATCCAAAACCATACGATCTCATCATTTTTCACCCGCACTCCAAGAGCACGGTAGTGAATTCCAATTCGTACTGAATAGACAGAAGGAGCTATTGATTTAAAATGTAGGCTAGGATGATTCGGATTAGCAAGGAATAACCGATATGCCGTGCGTGCTTGTTGACGCACGGCAGCAGGAAGACAAGCAAAAGCTGCACGAAAATCGGAGTCGATGCGAGATTTCACAATTTATCAGGGTCTAACAATTCGGTCTTCCCTGCAAGATAATTCTGGCGTGCTCTCTCAGCAAGCTTCATTAAAACATCCTGTGATCTAGCAAACGATTCAGACCACCGCTGCTCCGACTCTAACTCTTCTTTAGCCACTAATTGCATAGTTGGTTTGAACCTTACTGATCTAATATGTGCCTGTCCAACATAGATCATGATACACCTCCTGATTTATGAATATGATACTCTACTTGATAACCATCTGTTTCTATACTATAGGGTAGTTCAAACACAGTCACCTGATGTTCAAACCAACCCTCAGATTGAGGGTATTTCTCATATACATTCTTCCATCCCTCGGATTCTGCGGAGGCAGATGAGTTTTGAACCGATAGCATAGTACTTGCACCTGCTTCACCTGTAGGTGAGGTATCTTCTATGTTAGCGCGTACAGCTAGAAGAGTAAGCACAAAAAGTTTCGGTTCTTCCATAACAAACCCTTTCAGCGAAAAGCGGTCATTAGAAGAATTGTACCACAAAGGGCATGGCAAGGAGAGATCCACAAGGTTGGATCTCCCCTCCTATGCTATACTCTCTTCTGATCAGAGAAATCGTCATCTGGCACCATAAACCCTAGCGGGAATTGGGTAGTCTGCGAGGCGATGACAACCGCAGCACGGAGCTGGGGTTGGTAACATGCGATCCACGCAGCCTGCTGATAGCTGCGCGCAAGGGCGGCCACTAGCCAGATCGGTAGACGGCCATCAAGGATCACCCCGCCACTGATCATCGGGAGCGTAATCAGATCCGTATCGCGGCGATCAAGATAGCCCGCAGGGATGCTCATACGCAGGCGGGTAGCCGCGCCCTGGGCTTTAGCGGCAATATGGAGCGGGCCAGCGGGGGGATCGGGAGCGACACGCAGCGGCTGGATCTCCACCCAGCCCTGGCGCGGATCGAAGATCGCGCAGCGGTTGTGGGGATTGAGCAGCGCCAGGGCCGCATACATCCAGACCGGGGCGCGCCCGTAGAGGGCCAGATCAACATTCGTGGGCAGCGTGGGAAGAAGGATGCAGAGTTCCTCTGGTTGCCAACGTCCATCCTGATGCGCAACCAAAGGGTAGATCGGACGTTCCAGATTCAACACCAACTCAATGTCGGTCTGCGTGATGTGGCTTTGAAACAACTCATAATCACTGTAGGCAAAGAGATCCGCCAGACGATCCACCAGAGTCTGAAAACACGGGCCATCGGAACTCATAGCACGACTCAAACCCACCACAGTTCCGCGTAGCGGTGGGCCAGGATCATCAATCGTTTGCGTACCAACCAGCGCCGAATGCAGATCCGCGACCGGCACCAACCCGTGGCGAGCAACCATTGTGCGCCACTCGGCAAGTGCAGCCGGATCGGCACTGATGAGCAAGGAGTGCGTACAATGCGCCGCTATCGCCTCATTTTCGGGCGTGACGCGCCCACCAATATCCACCATCAGCGGCAGGTGCCGAGCGGCCACATCCCGCGCCACCGCCGCCGCAAAGGTCTCGCTCCACCCACTGCGTACCCGTGGGCGCAACTCAGCCACCATCGTCGCATCAACCGCCTCAACCCAATCACCATCACCGTCCGGGCTGGCACGTAGGGCATAGTGCGGCACCTTGCGCAGCCGCAATGCTTGGCTCAGCCGGTAGGTGAGCGTACTCTTGCCGGAGTGTGCCGGTCCACCGATCAGAATTGCAGGGAAAAGTGGTGCCATAATGATCTCAGACTCCTTTGCACCTGTCTCATCAGAAGGATTGCCCAGCGTGATGGTTGCGACCCTGGGTGGCCAACCCCAGGTGGTGACGCTGGCGCTTGATGCACTGCTTGATCGCGGCTATCCGATCCGCGAACTGATTGTTGTCCATCTCTCCACCCACAATCCACGTTACCATGCGGCACTGGCCCAGTTGGCGCAAGCCTTCGCGAGTGGAACCTACCGCGATCAGCCCTTGCGCTACCGGCCTTACGCGGTAGCCCAGGGTAGCACGGTTATTGGCGACATCCACTCGGAGGCAGCCACCGATACGGTTCTCAATACCTTCAACCAACTCCTCCAGCAACTCAAACAGCAAGGGCGAGTTGTTCACCTGTGTATCAGCGGTGGGCGACGGATGCTAGGGTTGCTGGGGTTAGCCGCTGCGCTGATCTATTTTGACTATAGCGACCGCATCTGGCACCTCTATTCGACCGATACAGTGCGAGCGCAGACCCACGAGGGAGCCATGCTGCACCTGCCCCCCGGCACAGCGGGGGTACAACTGCTCGCCGTGCCGGTGCGCCCGTGGGGCAACCTCTTTTCGGCACTGCACCTCCCCGCCGATGCCTCACTCCAAACCGTGATGAACCTTCAAGGTGCGGCACTTGATGCCACCCTACACACCCGCTGCCAGCAGGTCTACGAGCGGCTGACCCCGCGCCGCCGTGATGTGTTGCGCGCACTTGCCGCTGGCCTCACGCCCCAAGAAGTAGCCAACCAGCTCTCGATTGAACTGAGTACCGTCAACAGCCACCAGGGCGCGATCTACCAGGAGTGCCAAGCGGTATGGGATATCGAACCGGGCCGTCGCTTGGATTACCGTTGGCTTCGCGAGACCTTTAATCGCTTCTTTACCCGATAGTGTAGCCCCTTCTGGCTGCAAGAAGATCCGAGTTGTTTGGGAACTTTTTCCGAAACGACTCGGATCTCATGCGCGGCGATCATGGCTATCCTCAGAAAGAGTCCGCGTGACTACTGAGGAGGTGCTGAATGTCGCTTACCGCGTTGCCCGTTGCAGCAGGTACCCTACCGAGCATACCCACCATAGCGCTCCTACGCGCCCGCCTATCGCTGCGGCTACTCGCCGACGCCACCCTCCCCGCCTACAAGGGTGGGATGCTACGGGGCGGCTTCGGCTATGCCTTCCAGCGCATCGCGTGTAGTGCGGCATGTCGCTCTGGCAGCCAACCCTGCCCAACCAGCAACCCATGCCCCTTCCGAATCGTCTTCGAGACGCCGCGCCCTACCGAGGGCGGGGCACTCCACGATCTGCGCGATATTCCGCGTCCCTTTGTCCTCGGCCCCCCCGCCGACCAGCGCACCCGCTACGCTGCCGGTGAGGTGCTGGAGTTTGATCTGACCCTGATCGGGCGTGGAGCCGACTATCTGCCCTACTTTATCCTCAGTTTTGAAGAGTTGGGGCGCATGGGGCTAGGGCGCGACATGGCCCGCGCACGCTTAGAGCGAGTCGAGATCATGCCCGCGTGGCACCCGGTAGGCGCGGTGGTCTACCAAGATGGGCGCTCACTCCTGGGGGGCAGCGGCCTACCGCCGCCCGTCACCACCAGCGCCGACATTGTGCGCAAAGCGGGCGATCTGCCCAGTCGGCTACGGCTAGACCTGCGCACCCCGCTGCGCATCAAGCAGCGTGGCGAGTTGTTACGCAGCCTCGATCCCGTGGCGCTCATTCAGGCCGCCTGCTGGCGCATTGACGCCCTCGCAACCTTCTATGGTGCGGGGCCGTGGGGCGTCTCGTACCGGCCACTGGTCGAAGCAGCCAGCCAGATCGGGGTCGAACATGCCCAGACCGGGTGGCACGAATGGCAACGTACCTCCACCCGTGGCCACGAGCCAAAGACGATGCAGCTCGGTGGTTTGCTGGGCCACGCCACCCTCACGGGGGTGAACGAGGCGCTGCGGGCGGTGTTGCTGCTGGGCAGCCTGGTGCATGTGGGGAAGGCGTGTGTGTTTGGGCATGGGGGGTATGGGGTGGCGTCATCTTTCTAATGTGATATGGGGCATATAGATGAGCACAAACAGTCATGATTTTCACGCTGTCATTGCGGCATGCCTAGGGCATCCTGATAGACAGGAGGTTCTGGAACTGCTACACGATGTACTGGTCAAAGCACAGCCATGTGACCGTACACGGATCAATCGGCTACAGCAAAAGATTACGCAACTGCTTGGCCGCGATGGCGACAAGATTGACCTGATCTATGGCGGGGCGACCAAGATCAAGGGCTATGTCTTTGAGGCGGATCGCCTGCCAGAGATTCGTGGCGCTTCGGCATTGCTCGATTTTGTTGGTATTGATGAGGTGAAGCGAATCATCGGGGAAGATCGTGTGATCTATGCCGGTGGTGGCAGTTTCTTGGCCTTTGCCCCGGCGGGTGAGGGGCAGAAACTGGCCACACAGATCGAGTGCCGCTTTACCGAACTCACCCAGACGGCGCAGAGTGTGGTAGTGGTGCAGACCTTCCGCCTGATTGAGTTGCGCTTTGGGCGGGTGGTGTTTAATGCGCAGGGGCAGGTGGCGTGGTGGTTGGAGGAGTTTCAGAAAGCGTGGCGCGATAAGGATCTTCGGCCAGAGCTAGAGCAGTACTACTACGAGGTAGCCGAGAAGACACCGGGGGCACGCTTCTACAACCGTAAGACGTTCGGTGAACTGATCACCCTGCTGACTACGATGTACCACCGCCGCCGCGATGAGCGCGCTGCCCACGGCGAGACACGGGCGATGCCGATTATTGAGCGGCTACCCCACGCGATCCGCTGTGCCAGTAGCGATCATCGTCCGGCCATCATTGAGGCGAACGCCTATGGTGAGCGTCCCATGCTGAGTGAGGCGTCGGTGCGGAAGTTGGCGGTGGGTCTGAAGGTCAAACGCGATCAAGGAGGTAAGGCTGAACATCTCGCTGGGCAGATTACATGGGAGATACCCGAAATCATCTCCTGGGAGATGAAGTGGAAGACGTATCTCCGCGAAGAGGGGCAAGCGACACCCTATGCGCAGCACGCGCACGCACTCACCGCCCAACCCGCCTTCGATATTCAGCAGATCGGCGCGGCGGGCAACGGCTTCATTGGCTTGATCTATGCTGATGGCAATAATGTTGGGCGCGCCTTAGCCCAGCTTAAGACACCCCAGGAATATGCCGAGTTCTCAGGCGATCTGGAATGCGCCGCACGCAAAGCGGTCTTCACCGGGCTGGCGCAGCACCTGCTCCCAAAGCAGGTGCGGGATGATATGAATGGCCAGGAGATCTTCATTGACCCCTTCGAGATCCTCAGTATTGGTGGTGATGACCTGATCCTGATCGTGCCGGGTACACACGCGCTCGATATTGCACTGACGATTGGCAAGGAATTTGAACGGGCACTTGGTGATGATAAGCAACCGCACCGACGTGAGACGCGCTACACACCTGCAACCGATTTTGATACCTACAAACCTAAGATCGGTCTCTCAGCGGGGATCGTGATCGCCAAAGCTGATGCGCCGATCTTCTTCCTGCGCCAATTGGCTGAGGAGTTGTTGGGAAGCGCCAAAAACAAGGTTCGCTTTTTGCCAGAGGCGGGCGGTGCGGTGGACTTTATGGTCATGAAGTCCATCACGATGGTAACCGACAAGATCAAAGGGTTCCGCGCAATGGCCCTAGAGGGTACGCAGTGCAATCTGACCGCCCGGCCCTATCTGTGGCCCGAACTGGCCGGGTTGCTCGCCACACTCCGGGGGCTGATCGCGGCCCGCGTCCCGCGCTCGCAACTCTACCGGCTGCGCATGGTGCTGGAAGCCGCCCGCGATCAGGGCCACTGGGCCAGCACGATGGAATACCTCTACACCCGCACCCGTCAGGGGAAAGATCAGCATGCCGCGCTCTACACACATATCGAGCAAAACTGGCATGGTGCCGCACTTAGCCCGCCTTGGATGGCGATTGATACCAAGCGCGAGACGATCTGGGCCGACTTGGTGGAGATCTACGACATGGTGAAATTCATGCAGGAGGCCCCGCATGCCACGACTTGAGATTGACATCACCGTAACCAGCATCAGTGCGCTGAGTGTGGGGGCCGGGGGAAGTGCTGGCTCACTGGCCGATAAGAGTATTGTGCGTGATGGCTGGGGCCGCCCGATCATTCCTGGCTCGCAACTCAAGGGCAAGCTGCGCCACGCCGCCGAGCGCCTGCTGAATAGTGTTGGGCAGCCGGTACCCAACGGCTTTGACGATCCGCAGACCAACTCACTGATCCACACCCTCTTCGGTGCAGGCGGCGGGGATCGCGCACCGCTACGCTTTCGTGACCTCGTCTGTGTGAGAACTAAGGGCATCAAAGCCGAGCACCTCAGCCAGATCCGCCCCTCGGTGAGTATCAACCGCCGCCGGGGTACTGCCGAAGATGCCCGGCTCTTCTTCCAAGAGGCCGCTCACGAGGATCTAGTCTACCGGGCGGCCCCGGCCATTGCGGGTGAGTTGGAGCAACTTGGCCATGCCGCGCTGCTCTGGGGGGCGCTGCGCTTCACCGAGCGCTGGGGCGGCGGCGGTTCACGCGGGCTGGGCTGGATGGAGAGCACGATCACTCTGCGTTGGGACGGAACCGAACAGAACGAGACCCAACTTGAGTCCGCACTGCGCACGGTGCTGAACCAGAAAGGGGAAGCCTGATGCTACTCGATGTGACGATCACCGCAGAGGGGCCACTGGCCTTCCCCGAACGCCGCTTTGGGGAACAGTTCCGCCCCAGTTTGGGCTACATACCGGGTGGCGCGATCTATGCCGCCCTCGGTACACGCGGCTTTGATGCGCAACTCTTCCGCGAGATGCGCTGCCATAACGCCTACCCGGTCGCCCTCGGTGATGACTGGAGCCGCCCGCTGCCCATGAGTGCGCTGCGCCGCAAGGGTAAGGACGGTAAGGACGATGAACCACCCCAAGACTCGCTGGTGCGACGTGTCTGTTGGGAAGAGCAACAACCCGCCGGGCTGATCTATACCCCAACCGACGATAATGGGCGCGCCTGGGAGGTGGTAAAACACTCATTCTATACCATCCGCAACGGCAAGGTCGAGACTCTCAGTATGGCCCAGCGCGTCCTGACCCGCGTCGCTATTGATCGCCAGCGCTCCACGGCGGCGCATGGGCGGCTCTATTCGCCGCTGGTGCTGAACGAGGTTCAGTGCGGTGATGACAATACGCCCTACCCTACCACCTTTCGCGGCACGATCAGGCTGCCCGCTACGGCCCAACATCTGCGCACCGCCCTTGCCACGATTGACGCCCTGGGGGCGCGCCAAACCAGTGGCCTGGGTGGGGTCACGATCCAAGTAGCCGATGCGCAAGAAGATGATGACGGCATGAAGCAGCGGATCGAGACATTTACCAAGTGTTTCCGTGAGCAGGCCAAGACATACCGTGACCTTGGCGGCGAAAAGTGGATGGTGCGCGGCCACGTCTTCAGCATCAATCTGCTCTCCGACGCGATCTTGCGCGAACAGGGCTGGCTACCGACGCAAGAATTGAGTCCAGCCGCGCTCCAAGAGTTGACCGGCATCCAGGCACGTCTGCTGCGCAGCTTCACCAACACGGCAGTAATCGGTGGCTGGCACGCGAAATGGAGACAGCCGAAGCCTACCGCCCTAGCCACCAGTATGGGCAGCGTCTTCGTCTTTCATGCCGAGCAGGGGTTGAGCGAGCAGGACTTTGCCGCTCTGGCACGCCTCCAGCACGACGGCATCGGCGAACGCCGCTCCGAGGGCTTTGGGCAGGTACGGATCTGTGACGATTTCCACCTTCTTTGCAAAACAGGAGATAGCGCCAAATGAGTACCACCGATATGGGCGCACTGCGCCGCGACTTGCTGTTGGAGCAGGCCATTGATCGCCATGCAGCTACGTTGGTTCGGCTGGCAACTCAGGCCGTCTTGCGGTTAGCAGGCTCTAAGATGAAGGCGAGTCAGCTCCGCAACGCCGTCAATGTCGCCAATGAAGATGGCTCCTTCGATGTGATTGCCAACTTCATCCGCTACAAGATCGCTACCCAAGAAGATTCGTGGGGCCGTGAAGCCAGTAGCTTCGGACATACCGTGATCGAGCACCTTCAGACGAAGGTACGCAAAGAGGCCGAAGAGGCGCATAGCGAACTTCTGAGCCAACTAGAAGGTGAGGAGCAAGATCGCCTAAAAGAGCAGATCTACCGGGCGATGATGCGGCGCTATTTTGGCTACGCAGTGCGTGCCTTCGCCTATTACGAGAAGGCGAAACCAAACGAGAAGAACGACGCATTGCAGATTCTTCAGGAGGCCGCCAATGTCAAGTGAGTCGATCTACTCCTTCGCTACCCTGCGCAACCACCTGCGCATCAGCGCCACCCTGGTAGCACGTACCGCCCTGCGCATCGGCTCCGGGCGCTCGTCGGATGTGATCGGCACCGACCTGCCGGTGCTGCGCGATGCACGCGGCTACCCGCTCATCCCCGGTGCCTCGATCAAGGGAGCACTGCGTACCCGCATGGAGGCGTTGATCCGCGTGGTACATGAAAACGAGGATGAAAACGAGGCCCGCGATCTCCTCGCTCTTGAGAAGTGGCAGACCGATGAAATCATGCCGCTCAAAGAGAGACCCGATCTGAAGAACGATGATCTCAAGCTGAGCCGCGAGATCTGGAAGCGATCAACCCTGATTGACCTGACCTTCGGGGCGCAATGGACAGCCAGCCGGGTCTTTGTGCGCGATGCCCTGGTAGACAAACAGATCTGGTTTGGCCAGTACGAGGTGCGCAACGGAGTCGGCATTGACCGCGACACCGAGACGGCCAGCGATGGTCTGCTCTACAACTACGAGGTGGTACCCGCCGGGACACGCTTTGGCTTTGAGTTGGTGGCCGAGAATATGGCCGATTGGCAACTCGGTATGATCCTGCTCGCCCTCGCCCCCTGGGAGCGTGGCGAAGCCCAGATTGGCGGCTTCCGCTCGCGTGGCCTCGGCTATGTGCAGCTAGAAGACTGTAGCTACCGCTTTACCACAATCACCAACACCGATGATGTGATCGGACTTCTCGCTGGCACGAGTGGCGAAACAATCAGCCCGACCCAGCGTGACACCTGGATCGGCGCATTCAAGGCGGCTCTAGCGAAACCATCCAGTGTAAAGGAGAAGTAACCATGCACAAAGCAACCTACATGGAGGGAAGCCTCCAACTCAGCATACGCCCCCAAGGCCCAATCCTGATCAAAGCGGGGGAGAGCGGTGGAGCCGACCCGACCCTACCCGATATGGAGTTTGTGCGCAGCCGCCACCACGGAGCGCCCCAGGTCTACCTACCCGGTTCCTCACTCAAGGGCGTGGTGCGGGCGCACTGCGAACGGATCTGCCGCACCCTTGATGGGCCGGGGCGCTATGACCAACAGATGGCCCGCGCACAAAAGGTAGGCGACAATTTTGTTCCACCCCTGGCCGATAACCCGCTGTTAAAGAAAGAAGAACACCGAGAGTATCGGCGGGGTGGTGATGATCTGAAGTTCTCAACGGGGCAGTACTTTAATGATCTGAAAACAACCGACACCCAGATCATCTACCGGCGCTCGGCACTCACCGCGCAGATCTTCGGCAGTACCGCCCTGGCCGGGCGGGTGCGTTTCGCCGATGCCTACCCGGTCGCTGAAGTAGTACTCGAAGAGCGCAATGGGGTTGCGATTGACCGTGTCTATGGCTCAGTCGCAGTCGGCCCCTTCAACTACGAGACCGTCGTCGCAGGCGAGTTCAGAACCAGCATCGCCTTCCGCAACCTCACCCTGGCCCAACTGGGGCTACTCGGCCTCGCACTGCGCGACCTCGCGGCGGGACGGGTGGCCATCGGCTTCGGCAAATCACGCGGGCTAGGCCGCATCACCCTTCAGATGCACGGGCTAGAACTACGCTACCCAGCCTGCGAACTGCGCGACGGCACACTCAAGCTGATCGGCAAAGAAAGCAACATCAACGAGCGCCAACTCGCCGGAGTCGGAGCCTTGTGCCAAGAGCAAGGCTACCTCCTCCCAGCCCCAGAAAAAGACAGCGTCGAACTCCCCAAGGAACTGAGCTACCAAGAGGATAGCGAACGCGGCATGGGCGTAGTCTTGAAGGCCGAAGACGACACCCAAGTGCGAGCGATCTTCGCTGCCTGCATGCCCGCATGGAGAGCGCAGGTGGATCTATGAGCAACGAAGTGTGGCGGGTGAAGGAGGCCGACGCAGCGCGAATAACTGAGCTTGTGGGCCAGAAGATCGGCTTTCCATGCTCACAGGTCATCGGGCAAGCGTTGTGGTTTGAAGAAGAGCAAACCCCGACCCTAAGCAAGATCGAGCAGGTGCCAGATGCTACCGCACTCAGACTACAGGGCGACTTCGGCCACATCTTCGGCCCCAGCATCGAGCTACGTTGGCGGCGCATCAATGCGGATCGCTACGACGTACTGATCCTCAGCGACTCGGCGCTCGATGTAGAGGGCGCAGAGCCACTGGGCGCAGAGCCACTAGGCGCAGAGTGGAAGATCGAGCATAAGCAACTCCATCAGCAAGCCACCGCGCACTACCTTGCCCCCAACGGAGCCGTGCAGTTTGTGAGTTATCGGCACAAAGAAGGAGGCCAGCAATGACTGACGAACCAGTACGTGAAAAACCGTATGATTTCGTGCCCATAGCTGATAATCCCACCAACAATATCGCTGCGGGACACCACCTTTTGGCAGGTAGTACCACAAATCCACGTATCAGTGGGATACTCTGTGGAACCATTGTGAGTGAATCACTTGTCTCAATCGCTTCGGGATATGTCATCCCGATGGATGCGATTAAGGGCTATGGTGATATTGAAATGGCGAGTATCGGTAAGGATCAGCTCGTTGCTTCACATATACGTTCAGGTGGCCAGCGCATCATTCCTGGTTCAAGCCTGAAGGGGGCAATTCGGAGTGTGGTGGAAGCAATTACCGCGTCTGGTATGCAATTCACTCCTAAAGCCAAATCTAAGACCGTGAAAAAACAGACGGTCTTGGAGATAAAGAATCGAGTTAGTAACCAGCAACTCCCCGCACCGCCCGCACTCCCATCTATCAGCTTGGTAAACCGGCTCTTCGGTCTTACCAGTGGGCGACACGGCTATCAGGGTCAATGTTCATTTTACGATGCACCACAAGTACATGGCACTGGTAGGATCTTTCGGCGTCTACCGCTCTATCGGCCCCAACCAGACTACAGCGAGGGTGATCCCTCTATTACGACAAACTGGTGGCGCTACTTCGGCGATAGCGAACGCAAGAGCTATATAGGGCGCAAGTTCTATCGGGTTGGGAAATCCCAGGAAGTCCTTCGGCCCTATACCGCTGTAGAGGCATGTTCGATTGGTTCAGCTTTCACGTTCACCATGCACTTCAACAACCTAACTGAGATCGAACTCGGTGTACTGTTGATCGCTCTTGGGGCCAATGGGCAAATACCATATATGAAGATTGGGGGTGGAAAACCAGTCTCATTTGGCACAGTACGCTTTACGAATCTCTCGATCACTGCACTCAGCCCAGAGAGTTACCACAGTTTTGATACGGTATCGCAAGAGATTGACATCGCCACATGTGTCACTCGCGCTACACAATCAAACGAACTGTTTGAGTCGGGCTTGGAAAAACTATCCGCGATCATGACACAGCCCGCAACTTTCACTGCTGGAGGTGAAGAAAGGTTGTACTGATGGCATACTCACATGAAGCACAGCATGCGCTTGCGGTTATGTTAGCCAACCAAATGATTGATGAAGACCTCAAAAAAGGCGGTATTGGCGAAGCCAAGAAAGCCTTCGAGTTCTTCAGGGCTTTCCGTAACCGTAGCCAACTGTTGGCAATGCTCCGCCTGCGAAGTGACAATAAGCAGCCCTTTGCTCAGAACCAGAATACACCAGCGCATAATGAGAAAGTTCTGAATCTGCTAGAGGGCATCCTAACCGACTACCATGATCTGACCGACAAGGAATTGATCACCATCTTCGGCTGGGCAGTACGTCTCGCGATATTCCGTAAAGAAACACAAAGTCCACTGCCCCAGAAGATGTCAGTACCACTACCGACACCCTCCGGGCCTGTGCATAATGCAGGCTCATCACTGCTCCAACCCAACGAGACATTTCGCGGCACTATTGTCGAACTACTCGATAGTGGGGTGAAGATCAAGCATCCTGATCACCCTATCGAGTCGGTACTGGGCGTCATTGACAGTGATCAGATGGGTAAGCAGCAGTTTAAGGTGAAAAACACCCGTTGGGTCAAGATCCGCGCTGTGAGGACAACCGCCAAGGGTCTGACCATCCTGGAACTGGAACCAACTGCTAATCCAAATTCCAAGTAGAGGCGAAACATCGCCCCAACAGGATGTTCTGTACCTAGGATGCTCATGGGGTTTTCTCCTTGCACATCCAGTGAAGCGAAGCCGTAGAGACGGCCCGGCGGGCCGTCTCTACCAAACCCCACCACCTGAAAGGTACCATCTATGACTACACGTGCGATTAGCTTTCTCGGTGCAGGTAATCTCTCTCAGACCACCTACTATTGGGGCGATCATACCTGTAGCACCCACTTCATGGCTGAGGCAACGGTGCGAATCTTTAAGCCCGATCAGTTGCATGTGATTGTTACAAAAGAGGCTCGTGAGAAGCATTTAAATGATCTCATGAGTCGTGTTGAGGGGATACTGCCCGTATTTCCCGTAGACATTCCTTCGGGTCGCTCAGAGGAAGAGTTATGGGCGATTTTTGCGGCTATTGCTGGGGTGATCGAAGATGATGATACGATTATCATTGACATCACCAATGCCTTTCGTTCCATCCCCATGATGGCCCTGCTCGCCGCCGCCTTTGTACGGGTAGTGCGTAAGGCTACTGTAGAGCGTATCATCTACGGTGCCTTTGAGGCGAAGCAGGATAATATAACCCCCATCTTTGATCTGACCTCGTTTGTCAATTTACTGGATTGGACAAACGCCACGGATTCCTTTTTGCGCTATGGGCGGGCAGATCAACTCAGTCAACTCGCTTCCGTTTCCAACTCTCACTCGCCTCTACCACCAATTGCTACCGACCTTTCCGATCACCTCAAAACTCTTACCAATGCGCTCCAGACCGTGCGCCCCATCGAATTGATGCGTTCGGCTCAGCAAGTTGAGCATCTGGTATCTAGCTCACGTAATGATGTGAGTACAACCAATCAGCCGATCAGACTCTTGCTGGATCAGATTGCCATCGAATATGGCCAATTCGGTCTCCAGAGGCCCAGGCATCCAAATACCGCACCTGATCTGCTCAAACGCAAACTTCGTATGATCGGGTGGTATCTCGATAAGGGGTTAGCTGTTCATGCCATCACCTTGGCCCGCGAATGGTTAATCTCACTTGTGCTGGTGCGGGTGGGTGGCGATATGTTTTGCAAGGAGCATCGGGAAGATGCCGAGAAGTTGTTAAATGGGTACTCGTCACCCATTGCAAAGTCGGCGTTACCTGATTATGCCCAACTGTACGAAATCTGGCAGAAGATCCGCAAGCTACGCAACGATGTTGCCCATGCTGGGATGCGATCCCCTGCGGCTAGCGCAGAAACCGTCATCAGCGATACGAGCAAGTTGTGTAAGCAACTCGATCACTTATTACTCTCGTAAAAACATTTGGCGTACACCAAAACACCCACCCAGGAGCAATACCATGCCCACCATCCTCATTCTCACCGTTGGCGGCTCCAGTGCCCCGATTGTGAGCGCCATCCGCGAACATCATCCCACATTTGTTGCTTTTGTCACCTCGAAAGACCAGAGCGGCCCGCCGCCACGCTTGGGCAGCTACACGACCGTTGATGGCCCCGGTGAACCATGCGATGTACGCAACGCGGTTAGATGCCCCTCTTGCAAGGCCGAAATCAGCCCGCGCCAAGCCAAACCTTCCATCGTTGCCCAAGCTGGCCTCGCCGCCGACGCTTACCAGATCATCCAGGTTGAACCCGATGATCTCAATGAGGCGTTCGCTACCTTGCGCGATCTGCTCGCCGATCTGCATGTGCGCTTCCCGCATGACAAGCTCGTTACCGACTATACCGGCGGCACCAAGACCATGTCTACCGCGCTGGCGCTGGCGGCGCTCGAACGCGGCGATTGCGAACTCACGCTCATGCTTGGTGATCGCCCCGATCTTCAGCGCGTCGCCGATGGCACCCAGATGTCGTCTGCCGTGGATACGCGCAGTTGGCGCGTACAACGCAGCCTCGATCTGGCCGCAGAGTTCTTTGATCACTACGACTATAGCGCCGCCGAACAGAGCCTCACCGGGGTCATCCGCGATATTGTTCTTACATCCGCCCTACGCACCACCATCCAGCGTCGGGTGCAACTGGCACGCGGCTTCGATGCCTGGGACCGCTTCGATCACGCCACCGCCTTCAGCCTCCTTGAACCCTTCGCCAAAGCGTTGGATTCACACTGGAAGACACTTCTCTGCCTCAACGGGCGGGGCAAGACGAGTGGTTATGAAACCGTCTTCGACCTGCTACGCAACGCCGAGCGCCGTGCCGCCCGCGCCCGTTATGATGATGCGGTCGCCCGCCTCTATCGGGCTACTGAGCTTTTTGCCCAGATTCGCCTTCAGCAGCAGTATGACCTCCACACCAGCGATCTCGATCTCAGCAAATTGCCCGAAGCGCTACGCTCAATCTACGCCGACCGACCAAGCAGCGATGGCAAAATTCGGCTGGGGCTTCAAGAGAGCTACGCCCTCTTGGGCAAGCTCGATGACCCATTAGGCAGCGCATTTGCCCAGGTGAGTGGCCCGCTCAACAATGCGCTCACCCGACGCAACCAATCCATCCTGGCCCATGGCACTCGTCCGATGAACCAGCACGACTACCACGATCTCGCCAGCCATCTGTATACACTCATCAACACGGCGCGCCCGCAAATCAAATGTGGGCATGAAGCGCCGCAATTTCCACCATTGAAAGCGATACTCCCATGATCCTCCTCAACTACGCGCATCCACTCACCCCCGAACAGCGCGAGCAACTCGCGGCGCTGCTGGGGGCCAGCCCTGAACTGCACGACATCCCGGTGCAGATTGACCGCAGCCAGAGCATGGCCGAGGCTGCGTTGCGCCTCGCCGAAGCCGCGAACCTCACGCCGCACGCGTGGCAGACCATGCCCTTGCTGATCAACCCACCGGGGTTAGCGCCACTGGCTCTGGCGCTGATCGCCGAACTCCATGGGCGCTGCGGCTACTTCCCGCCCGTCCTCAACATCCGCCCGGTTGCTGGGGCGCTCCCGCCGCGCTACGAAGTGGCCGAAATCGTCAACCTACAAACCATCCGCGAGGCAGCGCGAGGGAGGCGCTAACGCCATGGCCACGCTGTATGTCATCGAGCAAGGTGCCGAAATCGGCTGCGACGGCGAACGCATCGTTGTGCGCCGCCAGGGCCAAGAGATCGGCAGCGTCCCGATCTCGCGCCTCGACGACATCCTCATCATCGGCAACATCGGCATCAGCACCCCCGCGCTCAAACGCCTCTTTGAGCGCGGGATCGAAGTGACCTTCCTCACCGTGCATGGCCGCTACCAGGGCCGCCTCGTGGGTGCCACCACCCCACACGCCGCCCTTCGGCGCGCCCAATACCGCCGCGCCGACGATCCCGCCTGGAGTCTGAGCCAAGCCCAAGCCTGTGTCACCGGCAAACTGCGCAACGCCCGCGTCCTGCTGCAACGCTTCGCCCGCAACCGCAGCAACGTCAGCCCCGACGTAAGCATCGCCGCCGACGATCTGAGCACCTACATCGCCCGCATCGAACGCACCACCCAACTCTCATCACTGCTCGGCGTCGAAGGCAGCGCCACCGCCCGCTACTTCGGCGGGCTACGCGCCCTCTTCGAGCCAGACTGGCAATTCCATGCCCGCTCACGCCGCCCCCCCGGCGATCCCGTCAATGTCCTACTCTCACTTGGCTACACCCTACTGCTGCACAAAGTCACCGCCGCCATAGCCGCCAGCGGCCTCGACCCCTACATGGGCTACCTGCACCAAATCGAATACGGACGCGCCTCACTCGCCCTGGACATGATGGAAGAATTTCGCCCCCTTCTCGTCGACTCGCTCGTACTGCGTTGCTGTGGTGACGGGCGGGTACAAGCAGAAGACTTTCGCAGCGGCGGCGAAGGTGAACGCGCCATCGTCTTCAGCCCGGAAGGCCAACGCCGCTTCATCAGCGCCTTCGAGGAACGCATGCGCACCGAAGCCACCCACCCGGAAGGTGCCGACAGCGGACCGGGCAAAGTCAGCTACATGCGCTGCCTCGAACTACAAGCGCGGCGGCTCGTCCGCGCCATCCAAGGCAGCACCCCCTACGAACCATTCATCGCCCGTTGAAGAGGGAAGCGATGCTCTACCTCATCACCTACGACATCGCCATAGACAAACGGCGCACCAAACTCGCCAAACTGCTCGAAGGCCATGGACAGCGCGTACAATACAGCGTCTTCGAGTGCGATCTGAACACCAAACAGATCAACCAACTCAACCGCCGTCTCAAGCGACTCCTCCGCCCCGACGAAGGCGACAACCTCCGCATCTACCAACTCTGTAGCCAATGTCGCAGCAGCATCAGCATCATCGGCAACGGCCCACCAGTAGAACAGGCGAGCGATGTCTACATCATCTAGCGCACAACATGCCGCGCAGCGCATCAGAACGGGCAAAAACAGCCCATCGAACCAACCACACCACCCCATCAAGCGGCCAAAAAACACCAACCGCGCAAACCGTCTGTACAACAGCGTCCTAATGCCCTATAATGAAGCCGCTCACCACAAAACCGCCCCGTTACGCAGGGGATGATGACGCCGCGCCAGCCGCGTCGGGTGCTGGCCCAGGAACAGCCCCCACCACAAAACCGCCCCGTTACGCAGGGGATGATGACACACAAGGCATTACCGTTAGTGGCCCACCAACCCTTTTGGCACCACAAAACCGCCCCGTTACGCAGGGGATGATGACTTAACGTCCTTGATGGCGTAGCCATCAAACCGAATGCCCACCACAAAACCGCCCCGTTACGCAGGGGATGATGACTCGTAGACGCTGCGGCGTTGTAGGCGATGCCGGTGATAACACCACAAAACCGCCCCGTTACGCAGGGGATGATGACGCAAAGGCCATAATGCTCTGGTTTGGGTCGCCAACGGCACACCACAAAACCGCCCCGTTACGCAGGGGATGATGACTGCGTGTAGCGCCGTACCCGGTGCTTCCAGACCGGGTGAACACCACAAAACCGCCCCGTTACGCAGGGGATGATGACTCATGTCCGGGTATGTCAGCAGCATGTTTGCCAACCTGATTACCACCACAAAACCGCCCCGTTACGCAGGGGATGATGACCCAAAATTTCTTATCCGCGTTGATGTGTTTCATGTCCCACCACAAAACCGCCCCGTTACGCAGGGGATGATGACGTAGTGATTACTGATACTCGGGTTCGTCTGCCCGTTCTTCAGGCACCACAAAACCGCCCCGTTACGCAGGGGATGATGACTCCCGCCACCCGCGACCGCACGCACCATGTGACGCGGGACACCACAAAACCGCCCCGTTACGCAGGGGATGATGACCGAGGTCATCAACGAACTCATGGCCTATGGCGGTACCACCACAAAACCGCCCCGTTACGCAGGGGATGATGACTCAAACTTCTTGGGCCATACGCGATCCCGACTAAACCCGACACCACAAAACCGCCCCGTTACGCAGGGGATGATGACCTGCCCATGTCACAGCAGCGGAGATAGATTCGCGTGACTCGCGCCACCACAAAACCGCCCCGTTACGCAGGGGATGATGACTTAGAATCTTCCATAGTCTTAGTTTCACCGTTAGAGCACCACAAAACCGCCCCGTTACGCAGGGGATGATGACGGATTAATTCACAGACGATCACGGCGCGCTCATCCCGTACTCACCACAAAACCGCCCCGTTACGCAGGGGATGATGACCCATCGTGCAGCCGTTTAAGTCTTCGGGCAGTGATGATGTGGCACCACAAAACCGCCCCGTTACGCAGGGGATGATGACCCCATTCCCAGGGCAAACCAAGAAGCTGCAACGTTATCGAGCACCACAAAACCGCCCCGTTACGCAGGGGATGATGACTCGTCAAGGATTTGCTTGGCGCGACGGGCGTTGCGTTCGCACCACAAAACCGCCCCGTTACGCAGGGGATGATGACACCAACACCTCACAAGATTGCCCGCTCTGTAACAGTTTGAGCACCACAAAACCGCCCCGTTACGCAGGGGATGATGACCGTGCCGTTACGAAACAGCAGTAAGCGTTGGAGGTACGCCTCCACCACAAAACCGCCCCGTTACGCAGGGGATGATGACTAAATAGCCTTGAATTAGATGCATATTCCATATAAATCTCACCACAAAACCGCCCCGTTACGCAGGGGATGATGACTCACGTCAGTTGACTCGACAAAACTCAGCCCATTGCTGGCACCACAAAACCGCCCCGTTACGCAGGGGATGATGACTAATGGTTCGGTGTACCATCTTGTATAGGGTCGTCTCGCTCGCACCACAAAACCGCCCCGTTACGCAGGGGATGATGACGCTGTTGTGTGCCGTGACTCGACCGCCTGCCGGGATGTTCCATCCCACCACAAAACCGCCCCGTTACGCAGGGGATGATGACTGCAGGTCGCATCGGGGGAGTGCATCGGTATTATCGACCAGCACCACAAAACCGCCCCGTTACGCAGGGGATGATGACCTACTAACCTTAATACGGATAGTCGAGCATTATAAGGGCACCACAAAACCGCCCCGTTACGCAGGGGATGATGACAAAGTCGCCGAAGTAATTCATTCGGGTTCGAGTCCCGATACCACCACAAAACCGCCCCGTTACGCAGGGGATGATGACGACATAGTGTTTGTATTAGCTATGGAACGTCCTCTATTTATACCACCACAAAACCGCCCCGTTACGCAGGGGATGATGACAGAACGATCACACCACACTGGTTACACTGCCCAGCCTGAGCCCACCACAAAACCGCCCCGTTACGCAGGGGATGATGACCCATCAAGATAGTTAATGCCTGACGTGGCCATTCATGCCCA
>NZ_GL501404.1:1610098-1614211 GCF_000152145.1 Oscillochloris trichoides DG-6 | reverse complement strand
ACGGTAGGCGGTGACGATGTACTTAGTTGGTTCCACCACAAAACCGCCCCGTTACGCAGGGGATGATGACTCTACACTCCACATAAGGTGGGGAGGGTGGACTATCTCACACCACAAAACCGCCCCGTTACGCAGGGGATGATGACCCTTTTCCTCTTTAGGCACTGATGCACGTCCCTTACACTCACCACAAAACCGCCCCGTTACGCAGGGGATGATGACTGGAATGATTCCAGAACACATTACCGCCCCCAGTATTGTCCCACCACAAAACCGCCCCGTTACGCAGGGGATGATGACCCGCGCTGGTACGAGGCTGTGTTGCGTGCGGCGACCTTGACACCACAAAACCGCCCCGTTACGCAGGGGATGATGACTTGGTATTGCGAGCCATGCTCTTTCCATCTCCTCTTGACCGTAGCACCACAAAACCGCCCCGTTACGCAGGGGATGATGACACGGCTCTACTCCCTATAGGATCTAGGGGCATATCATACTGTCACCACAAAACCGCCCCGTTACGCAGGGGATGATGACCCAAAACTCTTGGGCTTCTTCCCAAGCCGTAAACATTGGCCCACCACAAAACCGCCCCGTTACGCAGGGGATGATGACACAACTGTGTTTCCACGCTTGATTGTAGCTATGTAGCCGTCTCACCACAAAACCGCCCCGTTACGCAGGGGATGATGACGCGATTACTTTGTCTGCTGTTCGTAGCGATTCCCTTACCACCACAAAACCGCCCCGTTACGCAGGGGATGATGACTCACGTGGGAACGTCACGATCTGCCCATCTGCGTTCTTAGCACCACAAAACCGCCCCGTTACGCAGGGGATGATGACTTCAATCTCCCCGTCCCACACGACGCGAATGCTGTCACCACAAAACCGCCCCGTTACGCAGGGGATGATGACGGTACTTGCCATAGTATTCAGTATAGAAGTTATGCTAACACCACAAAACCGCCCCGTTACGCAGGGGATGATGACCCCTCCGTTCCGCCCGCGAGATCGCCAAGCTGGCGACACCTCACCACAAAACCGCCCCGTTACGCAGGGGATGATGACTTGCCGTCCGCGCTCGAAATGAATGACTCAAGAGCACCACAAAACCGCCCCGTTACGCAGGGGATGATGACGTCAACGCCTCGCGGATCATGGCCCCGCTGGGCTTCCCACCACAAAACCGCCCCGTTACGCAGGGGATGATGACGTCATAGAAAAATCCACGTCCGGTGGCTGGATGCTCGTGCCACCACAAAACCGCCCCGTTACGCAGGGGATGATGACTTGCTGGCGTGACCACAAGCCATATTGGGCTGCCTGTTTACCCACCACAAAACCGCCCCGTTACGCAGGGGATGATGACTAATCACATCGCGGTACAAAGAGAACGGGTACTGCTATTATCACCACAAAACCGCCCCGTTACGCAGGGGATGATGACTTCGTATGGAACACTATCAGGATTGCTGTGAAAGTGTTGACACCACAAAACCGCCCCGTTACGCAGGGGATGATGACTATTGATGAATACATCTAAACTCGTTGCATCATTTGCATCACCACAAAACCGCCCCGTTACGCAGGGGATGATGACTTAAGTAGTGTTTTTGCGAATATGGTATCAACCGCTGGTGGCACCACAAAACCGCCCCGTTACGCAGGGGATGATGACTTAGATCAGCAGCGATTGACCGTCAGGGCGCGGCGTGACACCACAAAACCGCCCCGTTACGCAGGGGATGATGACGCGGTTGTGGGCGCGAGGCCGTCGCCGGAGTAGCCCCGGCCACCACAAAACCGCCCCGTTACGCAGGGGATGATGACGTTTGGGTCATTCCGCATGATCATACTCTCCTTGTCATCACCACCACAAAACCGCCCCGTTACGCAGGGGATGATGACCAGAGATCGGGCGGCGAAACATCGGGCGCTATCCGCACTCACACCACAAAACCGCCCCGTTACGCAGGGGATGATGACTGGACAGGATGAGTTCTATCAGTCCCACCCCCACCCACAACACCACAAAACCGCCCCGTTACGCAGGGGATGATGACATAGTATAGCTTCTTGGTATAGCTTGCCTTTTGGCCCGTTCACCACAAAACCGCCCCGTTACGCAGGGGATGATGACCCTGGGCATTGGTTGTAGCATTACATACCGGGGCGTTAACACCACAAAACCGCCCCGTTACGCAGGGGATGATGACGGCTGGCAGCGGGTCTTTATGCGCAGTACGCCCAGGAGCCACCACAAAACCGCCCCGTTACGCAGGGGATGATGACATGTATTAAGATTTATTATCCTCTACTTGGAAACAGGTAGAGCACCACAAAACCGCCCCGTTACGCAGGGGATGATGACCCAACACCCCCTGACGGGGAATCCCCACTAACGGACAGCTTCACCACAAAACCGCCCCGTTACGCAGGGGATGATGACCGATGTGCTGTGCGCATTCAGTCGTCTTGCACTCGATCTGGTCGCACCACAAAACCGCCCCGTTACGCAGGGGATGATGACCCTCGCTGCACTCATGGCGCACTATGGCGCACGCACCGACGCCCACCACAAAACCGCCCCGTTACGCAGGGGATGATGACATACAGGCATCGCATACCCGATCAGCCCCTCGATTTCGCCACCACAAAACCGCCCCGTTACGCAGGGGATGATGACACCAAGGATGCGAACACCAGGGCGAACATGATCCTTGTGACACCACAAAACCGCCCCGTTACGCAGGGGATGATGACAGGTTACTTGTCTACGCACTCCATTAACCATACTATTGTAACACCACAAAACCGCCCCGTTACGCAGGGGATGATGACACCCAACCCTCGCCCTCCACAAACTGTGCGTAATCCTTCCACACCACAAAACCGCCCCGTTACGCAGGGGATGATGACTCGTGTGGTAGTTTTGAACACGAAGAACCGCATTCTTAAACACCACAAAACCGCCCCGTTACGCAGGGGATGATGACTCATGATGTTTACTCCTGTTCGATGCGGTTCTTATGTTGGTCACCACAAAACCGCCCCGTTACGCAGGGGATGATGACGGTACGCCTTGCCACGCTCGCGCAAACCACGCAGATGACACCACAAAACCGCCCCGTTACGCAGGGGATGATGACCACGATCCGCACTTTGCCATCTCCGCCCATCTGGGCGTACCACCACAAAACCGCCCCGTTACGCAGGGGATGATGACCCAGAAGAGCGCTCTACGATCATACGTCCACTTGCGCCGACACCACAAAACCGCCCCGTTACGCAGGGGATGATGACTGGTTCCAACCTCATCGAGTGTGTGGATTGACCCGCTCAGGCCACACCACAAAACCGCCCCGTTACGCAGGGGATGATGACCCCAAGTTGGCTGGATTAACGCCGTACCGGAACGCCAACACCACAAAACCGCCCCGTTACGCAGGGGATGATGACTTTCTCTGCTGCGGTTTCTATCGTTTCTGTTTCCACACCACAAAACCGCCCCGTTACGCAGGGGATGATGACCAGTCCCGTGCGGGTGCGCTGGGTTGACGAAACCCCATCGCACCACAAAACCGCCCCGTTACGCAGGGGATGATGACCGCCCACGAGACGACCCCTTGCTCTTTGAGTTTGTCGGCACCACAAAACCGCCCCGTTACGCAGGGGATGATGACTTCATGGTATGGTTAACACACCATACCCACGCGCCCAAAATCTGCACCACAAAACCGCCCCGTTACGCAGGGGATGATGACCCAGCGGCAGCGGCGATCTCAGCGAACTGGATAACGACACCACAAAACCGCCCCGTTACGCAGGGGATGATGACCCAACCGAGCGCATCCCTGTCGGCGCACGGCACATGCATTTCACCACAAAACCGCCCCGTTACGCAGGGGATGATGACCTCCAAAGGCTGTCGCGGGCGATCTCGATTTCCGATCCCACCACAAAACCGCCCCGTTACGCAGGGGATGATGACTCAGGTTGGTGAGGAGGCACTGAACCTCCTCGACGCTCCCACCACAAAACCGCCCCGTTACGCAGGGGATGATGACGCAAAGGCACGAAACTGCGCGATGGCGTCATGGTACTGGCGCA
>NZ_GL501404.1:1607138-1609946 GCF_000152145.1 Oscillochloris trichoides DG-6 | reverse complement strand
GCGGTCTTGGAGGATGGCATTACGGAGGATGGCATTACCACCACAAAACCGCCCCGTTACGCAGGGGATGATGACCTCATCTACGAGGGGCACACCCTGCACCTTCACTGGTATCACCACAAAACCGCCCCGTTACGCAGGGGATGATGACGAAACATTTAGAAAGGTATAATCATGGCAACTATGGGTGTCACCACAAAACCGCCCCGTTACGCAGGGGATGATGACTGCTGCTGCTTGACGAGAGTGTCAATTTCCTGACAGATCCGCACCACAAAACCGCCCCGTTACGCAGGGGATGATGACTGGACGATTCGCAATACCCCATCCGCAAACACATCATCGGCACCACAAAACCGCCCCGTTACGCAGGGGATGATGACTCATACAAAAAAATCCTCTGCCCACATAAATTCGATCCCCGCCACAAAACCGCCCCGTTACGCAGGGGATGATGACCCGGATGCCCCGATCCCGATCCGCAGCCCATGCGGATCAACGCCACAAAACCGCCCCGTTACGCAGGGGATGATGACTGAACTCGGCCTGGGTGGTTACTCGGACGATCTCGATTTCCACCACAAAACCGCCCCGTTACGCAGGGGATGATGACCCCTCTACCCGCACGAGTCGCGGGTCGAGGCTGAGATCGGCCACCACAAAACCGCCCCGTTACGCAGGGGATGATGACCGTCAGGTACCGCCCGGTGAATGATCGGTCATTCGTGCCACCACAAAACCGCCCCGTTACGCAGGGGATGATGACGATCTGCTTCCGCTCCCCCTTCGGCATGAGGCGCTTCAGCACCACAAAACCGCCCCGTTACGCAGGGGATGATGACAGCATCAAGGCCGTTTTTCCGTGACTGGGGCGTCCTCCCACCACAAAACCGCCCCGTTACGCAGGGGATGATGACTCGCTGGCTGATAACCCATGCTGACCCAGAGATCTGGCACCACAAAACCGCCCCGTTACGCAGGGGATGATGACTCGTCGGCATCGTACCAGTCAGACAGCGCCACCACTTCGCACCACAAAACCGCCCCGTTACGCAGGGGATGATGACGGCCCAGCGCCGGTGAGTATGGCAGCCACCGGCTCATCACCACAAAACCGCCCCGTTACGCAGGGGATGATGACTCTGCTGTATGTGCAGTGGACGCGGTTTAAGCAGAAGATGACACCACAAAACCGCCCCGTTACGCAGGGGATGATGACCTAGTCATGGTATTACACTCCTTTAGAAAATAACCCCACCACAAAACCGCCCCGTTACGCAGGGGATGATGACACCGTAATCATCTGCGTATGCACGTACACATACTATATCTATCACCACAAAACCGCCCCGTTACGCAGGGGATGATGACTTGCTGACATCAACCAGATGTGCCCCGTTCGAGAGCATCACCACAAAACCGCCCCGTTACGCAGGGGATGATGACCTGCAAAGCGTGCCGCTGCTGCCACCACCGATGGGGATCACCACAAAACCGCCCCGTTACGCAGGGGATGATGACTTCCAGCGTTGGTTCTGGGCTAGTGGAAAGCTCCACAGCCCCACCACAAAACCGCCCCGTTACGCAGGGGATGATGACTCGCCGCTGCGCCCAGACGTTGGCCGCGAGCAATCAGCCACCACAAAACCGCCCCGTTCGCAGGGGATGATGACATGGACGGAACTAGACCCGCCATGGGCGAGTCCAGCCACCACAAAACCGCCCCGTTACGCAGGGGATGATGACTCACATGTTTCTTCTACTCCGTTGGTAATCTGAGAGAATGATCACCACAAAACCGCCCCGTTACGCAGGGGATGATGACGTATGGGCTCTGCGCACATTTCTTTGAGGCTATTACTAGCACCACAAAACCGCCCCGTTACGCAGGGGATGATGACGTAATCTTATAGACGGGTATGCGGTAGTGGGTACTTGCCCCACCACAAAACCGCCCCGTTACGCAGGGGATAATGACTTCCTGGGCTGGAGCTTCCACATCGGCGGTGGGAGCGGCACCACAAAACCGCCCCGTTACGCAGGGGATGATGACTCGTACAGGATGTCGGGGATTGCGGTTGTTGTCATTGGCACCACAAAACCGCCCCGTTACGCAGGGGATGATGACTCGAACCGCTGCGCCAACTGCGAGGCAATGTAGTCGCCGGAGCACCACAAAACCGCCCCGTTACGCAGGGGATGATGACCCATATTCGTTCATATCAGCGACCGTCTCGCTGTCAAACCACCACAAAACCGCCCCGTTACGCAGGGGATGATGACCTACGTCCACCAAAACACAACCGGCGTCAAGATCCTCATCACCACAAAACCGCCCCGTTACGCAGGGGATGATGACACGTTGTGCATGGTTGGTGATACGTCCCGCGACTCGTAGGCACACCACAAAACCGCCCCGTTACGCAGGGGATGATGACTCACCCGTACCACCAGCGGCGGCAAACTGATCGAAGGGTATGTCGCACCACAAAACCGCCCCGTTACGCAGGGGATGATGACAGGCTACCACCTGGAACCACTCGGTATCCTCTTGCTTGCACCACAAAACCGCCCCGTTACGCAGGGGATGATGACCGTTTACCTTATGCGCCTCGCGGCGCATGCCCTCAATATCGCACCACAAAACCGCCCCGTTACGCAGGGGATGATGACAGTCGGCTAGTAGCGATGACGTTGCCCGCACGCTTGTTATCACCACAAAACCGCCCCGTTACGCAGGGGATGATGACGCCTATAGTAAAGACCTGAACAGCAGCCCCAGCAATCGCTCACCACAAAACCGCCCCG
>NZ_GL501404.1:1583031-1607075 GCF_000152145.1 Oscillochloris trichoides DG-6 | reverse complement strand
AGCAATCGCTCACACAAAACCGCCCCGTTACGCAGGGGATGATGACTAGCCTTCGCGGAAGATCCTCTTCGGGTGTTACGCGGCACACCACAAAACCGCCCCGTTACGCAGGGGATGATGACTCCGCGTAGGCGTTGCCTTCGCCGTTGGGCGTGCTGCCACCACAAAACCGCCCCGTTACGCAGGGGATGATGACACCATTACCGCTGGCTTGACGCGGGTAACCTACTCTTCTCACCACAAAACCGCCCCGTTACGCAGGGGATGATGACCTCAGGTAGAGTGTGCGGTCTTTGCCGCCCTTGGTGGTCCACCACAAAACCGCCCCGTTACGCAGGGGATGATGACTGGGATCTCGATTGCCGTTGTCAGCCGATCTAATAGTCACCACAAAACCGCCCCGTTACGCAGGGGATGATGACGCGGAGCAGTACGAAGCATACCTGGCAGAACACCAAGAGGTCACCACAAAACCGCCCCGTTACGCAGGGGATGATGACTCACCAGCAGCCAATCTAACCACGGCGTATCGGCTATCACCACAAAACCGCCCCGTTACGCAGGGGATGATGACTCGTGCAGTCTCTCGATGTTCGTAATGGTTGGTGTTCAACACCACAAAACCGCCCCGTTACGCAGGGGATGATGACCTACAATCGCCCCGACTGGGTCTTGGAGATGTGATCACCACAAAACCGCCCCGTTACGCAGGGGATGATGACCTGTGCTTAAATTATCGAAGTCAATGCAGCTTGGTGTTACGCACCACAAAACCGCCCCGTTACGCAGGGGATGATGACTGACCGATACTAAGCCTAAAAGACAGCCGAAATCTACGGCCACCACAAAACCGCCCCGTTACGCAGGGGATGATGACGAACCCTCAGCGACGGTACGCGCACATGGCGCAATGTCACCACAAAACCGCCCCGTTACGCAGGGGATGATGACCGAACTGGCCGTGACTCAGGCGGGCCTTCACGTCAATGAGGCCACCACAAAACCGCCCCGTTACGCAGGGGATGATGACGTAAACGTGCATGGCCCCTGGACGCCCACCCGCCCCCACCACAAAACCGCCCCGTTACGCAGGGGATGATGACTCGCTTCCATGCGGTATCCAGTTCGTACCACCCGTTGCCCAGTCACCACAAAACCGCCCCGTTACGCAGGGGATGATGACCTGGATGCCCTTCGCATGCCCCGCGCCTGACGGAGTCGGCGCCACAAAACCGCCCCGTTACGCAGGGGATGATGACATAGTCAGCCCATGTCTCCCCTCGAATGGGCGCAGGCAACCCGCCACAAAACCGCCCCGTTACGCAGGGGATGATGACATACGTAATAATGTTTGTACGGAGGAGGCACTATGACTAGCACCACAAAACCGCCCCGTTACGCAGGGGATGATGACCGACGAGTACCCCGTTGGTGCTGCCGCCAACGGGCCAACACCACAAAACCGCCCCGTTACGCAGGGGATGATGACCCTAATACATATCCGACGCTAGGATGCCGGTGGGACGGGGGGATGTTCAGGATTCTCGAAGGAGTTTCAGCAAAATCGTCAATAATGCACGCTGCTGCTCAAGCAAGGTTTGTTGTTCTCTCAGGAGGCTTGCATGTTGCTGCTGCGCATCCTCCTGAAGCTTAATCAGAAGCCGTAACTCTTCAAGCAGGGAAGTCTCTTCTCGATGACGTATGGCGTTCAGGCGATAGGCAATGAGTGGAGGGCGATTTAAGCGCAGGCGGCGAATAGTAAAGGCACCCTTGGCGGTAATCGGATAGAGCGTGCCATCGGCAAGCGCGAGTATATGCTGATCTCGTTGCTCATTGCGCGGATTCCAGAGCGAGAGATCGGTCGGATATAGAGGCCAATAATCAGACTTGTATTGATTGCAGCGGCTACAACAGTAGATGAGGTTCTGGAGATCATCAATGGAACCACCGTGTCGTGGTGGTTGGTAATGGTCAATCGTTAATTCACCTGCCGAATCGATCTCGGTGACGCCACAATACTCACATGCAAAATGAGCGCGTTGGCGAACATGCAGACGGATTTCAGGAGATAGCATTACGCAGCTCGCCCGGATACATGCTGCGCAAGTCGCGTATGCAAGATAGCAATCTCCTTGCGAATAGCGTCATTTGTCGCAATGGTGGCCGTAATTTGCTGGGTGATCTGCACGAGATGTTGGGCTGCTTCTACGATCTGTTGGTGTATCGTCTGGATAGTGTCATCTGCTGGTTGACGCCCAAACAATTCTTGTTCGGCCTGATCTTGTTCCGCATACCATGTATTGAGGATTGCCTGATCATCATCGGACAGCGGTTCGCCACGACTGAAACGATCATGGAGATCTGCAATAGGTGGGGGTAGCATCATATTCTTCCTCCCCGACATGCATGAAGTGCAATGCTTACCTTTATTGTAGCATACCGTGTTCAGCGTGATACCAATGGCATTTTTTCTGAACCGCCACACCACCGCCCCGTTACGCAGGGGATGATGACTGACTTCTCTTGACAGTTCTAGCCCTGCCATGGTTGCCCGCCACACCACCGCCCCGTTACGCAGGGGATGATGACACGGGTTCCGCGACATCCAACCCGGCGAAATTACCCCGAACTACCCGCTCGTTAACCCCTAAATGGAGGTTCCAATGGCAGAACGACCGAAAACCCTCAAAGATCTGACCCGCGAGGAGCAGATCGCGGTACGCAACTGGATCGAACAAACCCGTACCGTGACCGAAAACCGCGTAGACGAAGAGGCCCGCAAAAGCCCAACCGGGATGATTACCCAAGCACGATTGGCACAGATCAAACGGCAAGCCCAGCGCGATGTTCCCAAGCCACTTCCGCCTCATCGCTGGCCTAAGCAGAAGTTGTAGGCAATAAAAGTAGGGTACCACACTCCGCCCCTAGGAACGTTCCTAGGGGCGGAGTGTGTGTTTAGGCACCACAAAACACGCAGGGGATGATGACACAGCACCCTGTGGCACATACAGAGAGTGCTGTAATGCCACTACAAAACCGCCCCGTTACGCAGGGGATGATGACTTAACCATTTCAGCCACCACACCGCGCATGGCGGTGACGGTCACCACAAAACCGCCCCGTTACGCAGGGGATGATGACTCAGCGGCGGCCTCAGCGGCTTCGGTGGCGGCCTTGGCAGCGCGCCACAAAACCGCCCCGTTACGCAGGGGATGATGCTCCCCGCACCATGAAAAACATCTACGAGCATGCTACAATAGTAGGCGCGGAAAGAGTGTGGGATTGTCAGATGTAAGCAACCCAAGGCTAAAACTCTTGGGCTTTACCCTGCACTACCGACGAGTCGGCAACCGGGTAGTATGGCGGGCTTACAGCCACCCGGCCAGCAATATTGCCAGCCGCGATCACATCTGCTGGCCCAGCGAAGCCACAGGATGTGCAAACAAACGACGCCTGGGTTTTGCGGTTGGCCTTGTCAATACCACCGCACGCGGGACAGGTACGAGAACTATCGTGAGCCTCATAATATGATCATGATACCACAACCAGAACGTCCGTGTAAGTCCGGGCTAAGGCCGCTCAAGCGGGGCGCTCCTCCCAGCGCTCAAGCTGCTGGGTTTCCGCGCCTAAAGGCAAGCACTCTATGATGAGGTAGACAATGCATAAAAACTATCTTGACCTAATCACGATCAACCCTAATGTGCGGAGCGGGAAACCAACAATCCGTGGTCTGCGCTATACGGTCTATGACATTTTGTCTTATCTCGCGGCGGGGATGACAATTTCAGAAATCCTTGATGATTTTCCTGATCTCACCACCGATGATATTCGTGCGTGCTTGAGTTTTGCTGCCAACCGTGAAGCACAGGTCTTGGTGGTTCGTGTATGAAGTTATTATTTGACCATCATCTGTCGCGGAAATTGGTGCGGCGACTTGAGGATTGCTTTCCTGAAAGTAGCCATGTCGCCTATCATGGACTGGACGACGCTGATGATTTCGTCATCTGGAGTTTTGCACAAGCTAATGGCTTTACTATTGTCACAAAAGACTTAGACTTTAATGATTTGAGTGCATTACGTGGCGCTCCACCAAAAATTATCTGGATTCGGATTGGCAACTGTACAACCAATACGGTTGAGCAGGTAGTCCGTACCTATGCTACGGCGATTGAGCAATTCGTTACTCTTTCCTCAGATAGCCTGCTCGAAATCATCCCGCAACCACAGAAGTAGCCAGCAAACAACACCGCCCCGTTACGCAGGGGATGATGACCGCAGGCGGCGGCCATCGATCACACCCGTCCAGTGCTCGCACCACAAAACCGCCCCGTTATGCAGGGGATGATGACCGGTAGGCGGCGGCCAGCGATCACACCCGTCCAGTGCTCGCACCACAAAACTGCCCCGTTACGCAGGGGATGATGACCTGTGTTCCAAAGGTATGTACAACGTAGCATTGTAGCCACACCACAAAACCGCCCCGTTACGCAGGGGATGATGACTAGTCCTAAAGATTCGACAGCATTTATAGCGAAAGTTTCCCACCACAAAACCGCCCCGTTACGCAGGGGATGATGACCCTCCTTTTCCGGCTGTACTATACGAACCAGGAATCGCGCACACCACAAAACCGCCCCGTTACGCAGGGGATGATGACTCAGGCGGCAGGACTTGGTAGCGTTCTTTAGTGGCAGTGGCACCACAAAACCGCCCCGTTACGCAGGGGATGATGACTCGGAAATGGGCCATCCGAATCAGCGCACGCCCACGCCACACCACAAAACCGCCCCGTTACGCAGGGGATGATGACGCGAAGAACACCCGGAAGGGGAGTTCCATCACCAACCCCACCACAAAACCGCCCCGTTACGCAGGGGATGATGACTCCGCTTCGTCTTGGACTGCGGCGGTCTCGGCGAACTTGTACCACAAAACCGCCCCGTTACGCAGGGGATTTGGTACTATCTGGTAATCCCTATAGGATATGGTGTTTACCAATTCTCAAACATTATTCTATACTAAGGAGTGAAACATGAAGCCAAATTATGTACTTATTGATTATGAAAATGTTCAGCCAACAAATGTTCAAATGCTTAACCAAGATCACTTCAATGTCATGATATTTCTTGGTGCTAACCAGACAAAAATACCATACGAAATCGTTATGGTTTTTCAGGAAATGGGAAGTCGTGCAAGATATATTAAAATATCTAGCGTCGGATCAAATGCTCTTGATTTTCATATTGCATTCTATATTGGTCAATTAACAAAAGAATACCCAGAAGCTTATTTTCATATCATTTCAAATGATACAGGCTTCGATCCTCTCATACAACATCTGCGTGACCGAAAGATATTCATAACGAGATCTAAAGATATAATGGATATGCCAATTTTCCGAACATCAATACTACCAATAGTAGAAGTTGAAACAAAAATAACAACAAAAACACCTGATATTGCAGTAAAATCAACAACTCCAGTAGCACCTATTCCGAAAAATATTCATGACAGAATTGTTATGGTTCGGAAAGATCTTCAAAAGAGGGGAGATTCACGTCCTAGAAGTATTGAAACCTTGTTTAATACTATAAATTCTTTGTTCAGAAAAGAATTATCAGAAGATGAGCTGTCGCTAATAATACGCGAGTTGCACTACCAGCAAATTATTACGATCTCAGAAACACAGGTTGTCTATCATTTGGAGGCAAATTCATAAGTATAAGAATGTTTTGTCATCTCTCAAAAAACCAGCACCAACCAGCGCCCCTCCAGCTTGACCATACCAATGGCGAAGGTGAAGCCATCTACCTCGACCGCAACTTCAGCCCGGCGGAAGCCATCTTCAGGCGCGATATAGTCGGCCAGGAAGCTGAGTTGCGCCGCTTCTAGCGGTGGTGCGAGTGCCGCCAGCCGCTCCGGGTGAGCAGCGAAGATCTCACGGTAGTCGTCGCGTACCGTGGGGGCAAACTGCGCCACCGCCGCCTCCACATCTCCGCTGCGCAACGCCCCCGCTAGATCATCCAGGGTCTGCGCGATGGCTGGCTCCTCCACCGCTGCGGGCGGAAGTGGCGGCATCTGCGGCACGATCTGATCGCTGCTGCTGCCGAAGCCGAGTTGGGGGAGGTTGATCGGTAGGTTGGGTAGCACCAGCGTGAAGATGCCCAGAACCCCTAGGACGGTCGCCAACAGCAATGCGCCGACACATCCAGCCCCGCGTAGGCTGCGCCGTTTGGCCTGTTGCCGCACCGGGGCCACCGGCGTGGGTGTGGGGGCCGCCGCTACCGCCGGGGCGGCTTGTTCTTCTACCTGCACCATGACCGCGTTGCCCAAACCGATCTGATCGCCGGGCCGAATATAGACCGGCGCGATCAGGCGACTCTGGTTGAGGTAGGTGCCGCCACTGCTGCCCAGATCGGAGAGCAGAAAGCCCTGGCCATCCCACACGATCCGCGCATGGCTGCGCGAGACTCGTGGATCATTGATGCACAAGCTACTCTCTGGCCGCCGCCCGATCACCAGCGGCTCGGCCCCGATCATGACCACCGTCCCCGGTGGCTGCACGAGGCGTAGCTGCCACGCTAATACCAATCCACGGCCACACCCGGCACAGAACTGCGCCGAGAGGCGCTGACTTGTACCGCAGTAGGGGCAGGTGCGCTGCGGAGGGGAAGTAGGGTTCATGGCTAACCTCTAATATCTAAACACCACCGTGTCTACCCCACCCGGACAGATTCCCGGTGTCTCGTCATAACGGATGGTGAGCGTAATCCCGTCGGGGGTGTAGGTGCCAGTGATCGAACCCCAACGATCACTGATCGTGTTGACCCCATCAAAATCGGCTACCAGCGAGGGAAAGATCTTCACATCGTCGGGAGGGGCGCAACTGGTATGCACCGGCACATCTCCGGCAAAGAGTTGATCATCCACAATACAGGCCCAGCCAATCCCAGGGCCATTCATAGATGGTATCAGCCAGGGGCCAGGTGGCTGATATGGTTCGACCGCGAAGCAGAGCCGGGGCGAACCGCTGTCTGGTGTGGCGACGATGACTTCGGTCGGTTGGCCATCGAGGGTGAAGAAGACCCCGTTGCTGGCCATGCCCTCTACAGTGACGATCACTAGCCCGTTGCGCATCTTCTCTGGCACTCGCGCCACGATCTCGCTGTCGCTCCACACCACCACCTCAGCCGCCTCACCGGCAAACGCGACGCGGCTGCGTCCCTGGTCGGGGCCAAAGTTGCGCCCGCTGATCGTCACTTGGGTGTTGGGTAGCCCGTGATCCGGGTTGAGGGCGGTGATCTGCGGGCCACTCAGTTGCAGTTCCGCACTGCGGATCACCCGCCCACCGGCTAGGATCTCCAACACTAGTTGATCCTTGTCTTGCAGTTTGACGCTGCGCACATCGAGCACCTGCGGCTCGCGCACTACGCCGCCTTCAAATTCAAGATCGAGAATCTTGCGCTGCTTGCCGTCGCGGATCAGGTAGAGTTGGGCTGGCCCGGTGTAGCGGATCTCGCCCGGCCCGCCCTGCTCGACACTCCAGGCGGGATCGTTCTTGATCACATGCACCAACTCGCCGCCATACTGCACTTCGCCCGCAGCGTTCAGGCTCGTCTCTAGGTTCAGGATGAAGGTGGGGAAGAACATGTTGATCAGGATCACATTCGACTGGATCGCCAATGGGATGAGCACCTTGGCCTGCTGATCCGCAAACGCTGCCGGAACGTGATACCCCCGCGACCCAGCGACTTGGCCCAGATCGAGCATGTATTGGCTATACGTCCACTGCGCCATCGCCACCTTGCCCACATCAAACTTGGCGTAGTAGGTGTGATCCTGCACATCATAGACCATCGCACTGAGGCTGGGGCTGTCATAGTTGGCCTCACCATTGCGCGGCAGGGTGTATGGATCGGACGGGTTGTAGATCGTATCCGAGGAGTAGAAGTAGGCGTTGGTGTAGCGCGCCACACTGTCAAAGAGCGCATCGGCTGAATCGGTACGCAGATTGAAGCGCGAGTCGAGGCGACCTGAAGCGTGGGCATCTACGATCTCAGCCGTCACCGCCGCTTCTATCGGGTCACTAATGACATGGCTATCGTTGCGCACATGGGCCGGTTGGGCCATATCGGCCACGAGGTGCATCGTCTCACCCAGCGCACGGAAGGCATAGGCCAGATTAGCCTCGCGCTCGCGGGGCGTCTCCATGGCCAGTTTGTACATCTGAAGGGCGCGCTGCCAGCTATGCGGATTCTCGGCGTGGTTCATTGCCCAGGTACGCGCATCAATCTGGGGGTTAGGAAAGGCGCTATCCGGCACCTGATCGGTCAGGTAGGGTGCGCCATCATTCAGCGCCAGCGGATCATAGAAGTGGCGCAGGGCAGCGTAGGCTTCGGGTTCATCGGCGGAGAAGCCGCCATGCTCGATCCAGCCCGCCACATCCAGGGTGATCGGTTCATCATCCACTCTGAGGCTGCCCGGTACCACAATGCCCATGCCACGCAGCAGTAGGGTACGATCAATCGGTGAACGCTCGTACTTCTCGTTCTGGCCATACGCGGCTTCAAACTGGGCAAAAGCGTGGTGGTTGATGCGCGGGTGGGCGTAGAGGTTGCCCCACGCTTGCGCTGGGGCAGCGGGCAACCCGGCCAGGAGTACGATGATGAGCAACAGGATGAGCCGAATCCCGGTGCGCTGCGGCGTGGATGTGGGAGGGTTCATAGCATGCCTCGCGGCTAGGAGCGAGTTGCTTCTAGTATAGTGGATTGGTATTACCGGCACTCGTGCTACAATGAGCGGCCTAGTTTTGACGCAAAGACGCCAAGGCGCAAAGTCTTTGCTCTACGCTCCCATCAAAACCTTGGCGTCTTTGCGCCTTGGCGTCAAAACATACAACTCCTGTTTACCCCAATGCTACAGACATACCAACGCCCCGTCTTGCTCATTCTCGCCCTCTGCCTCTGGCTGATGGGTTGTGGCTTCATACTCAGCCGCCCCGCTGTGAGCATGGAGCAGGTGAGCGGGCTGTATGCCGCCGAAGTGGCGGCGGGCAACACCTACCGTTGGAGTGGCGATCAGATCGTCATTCCCATCACCCATCACAGCGGCCCCACCCTGCTCGACATCCGTATGGCTGCCCCGCGCTGGCCGGAGCGGACGGCCCCCGAATTGGTGCTGGCTACCAGCAGTCCCCTGGCGCACCTCATCCCACCCGCCGAGCCACGCCACTACCGCCTGCTCCTTCCGCCCAACGCGCCCAGCCTCACCCTCCAGAGCAGTGTCGCTCGCCCCCCCGGCAACGACCCGCGCTGGTTGGGGGTGGTGGTGTATGAGCTTGCGGCGCAACCCCATGGCCTACCGATCACCGCGCTCTACCTGAACATGCTCACCTTGGTGCTGGCCATCGCCGCCGCGCTGCTGCTCGATTGGGCCATCCGGCGCGGCTGGGCCACCCCACTCGTGCTGACCGGGCTGGCCTTCGTGCTACGCAGCATTGATCTGAGCCACACGCCCCCCGGCTGGCGGATTGATGAGGTGGTGAGCCTCGTGGATGCCTGGAACCTGGCCCAAACCGGCCGCGACCACCTGGGGCACCCGTGGCCGTTAGGAGCCTTCGAGGCGCTTGGCGACTGGATCGCGCCGCTGCTGACCTACCTCGAACTCCCCTTTGTGGCCCTCTTCGGCCCACAACGCCTGGTGGGTCGCGGCGTGACGGCAGTTGTCGGGGCGCTCGCCGCTCCCCTCGGCTATGCGCTGGCGCAACGGCTGGGCCTGGGGCGCGCCGGGGCGATCACCACCGGCCTGATGATGGCGCTTTCCCCCTGGCAGATCTTCATGAGCCGGATCGCTCTGCCCCCCGCGCTCGTGCCCACCTTCTGGACACTCACGCTGCTGGCGGCGGTTCACTTCATCCAAACCCGCGAGCGTCGCGCCGCCATCGGCTTGGCATGTGCGGCTGGATTCGCGCTCTACGCCTACCCCACCTTGAAGATGGCGGTGCCATTGTTGGTGGCGCTGGCCCTCGTCATCGCGCTGGCCGCATGGTGGGTCAGCCCGGATCGTCCGCACTTGGGCCAACTTATCCGCGCTTGGCTCCCGGCGGGCTTGCTCCTAGCCCTCCTCTGGGCACCATTTATCAGCGTCACCCTCTTCAACCCGGCCAGTTCCACACGCCTCGGCCAAGCCGCGCTGCGCGCCGACTCAGCAATCGAGTGGCTGCGGGCATGGTGGGCGGGCTACAGCGTCTACTTCCAGCCCGCGTTCTACTACCAACGTGGCGATGGCAGTTCGATCCGTGGCGTACCCGGATTCGGGGCCGAACTCTGGGCGGGCCTGCCCCTCCTGTTGCTCGGTCTGGTGATTGTCATCAAACGCAATGTGGCATTGGTAGGGGCGCGTCGCGACGCGCCCCTACGCGATACATATAGATTCATTCCCCTCTTCATCCTCGGAGCCATCCTGATCGCCCCACTCCCCTCCAGCGTCACCACGCCCAGCCCGCACAGCTACCGAGGCGCACCCATCGCCCCGCTCTATGCGCTGCTGGTTGGCTATGGGGCGGCGTGGCTGTGGCAGCAGCGCCGCCCGCTGCTTCAGTACGGAATAAGCCTCGTGTTGGCCGTGGGGCTACTGTGGCAATGGGGCATCTGGTGGCAGGCGTACACCCAGGAGTACCCGCACATCCAGGCCGAACTGAACCAGGATGGCCTAGCTGAGACCATGCGCCGCGCCGTGGATATGGCCGCGAACTACGATGAAATATGGATCAGCTATGATAGTATCGGGGTGCCCTACATCTTCGTTCTAGCCGCTCAACCCATGCCCGCCAACGAATCACAGCGCCTGATCGAAGTCCAACGCCAACCGGGGCGCTTCAACGCGATTAGCCGTATTGGCCGTTACCAGTTTGTGGACACACGCACGCTGGGCTGGGATCTCCCAATCCTGGCCGCCGTCCCCGGCGGATCGGGGAGTCGCGGTTTTGTCATCCAAGCATGGGAAGAAGCAGGCAAGCGGATTCTGGTAGTACGCGGAATGTGAGATGCCCCAAGCATGCTACAATCAGGATCATCCTGGTGTGGTGACGGATCACGCGGCTATGTATAACCTACCCGGCCCCAGGCCAGTCTGTGCGTAGATGTAAGAATGACGAGGTGCGAACCATGGGTCTTTCGCCAGAGTTAGTCATGAATATCGAAGAGGTGCTGCACAAGGTTCAGCACGACGGGCCGGCAACGAGTATCAACAGTGAGCAGTTGAATGTGAACCTGCTCCACCTGAGTCAAGGTGCTAGCATTCCTCAACATATCAATGATGAACTGGACGTATTGTTTGTCGTTATTCAGGGTACCTGTAAGCTATTCGTGGATAATCAGACCACCGTCCTGCGCACTGGGATGGCGGCTGTCGTACCTGCGGGGCGGGTGCGGGCGCTGCGCTGCACCATAGGGCCACTCGTCTATCTAACCTGCCACCGTCGCCGTGCGCCGCTGATGCCCAAGATTCCTGAGCGCAATTAGGTATTGCTGCACCCTAGCGGGGGCTGCGGCCCCCGCAAGAATCTCTCTTGTTGAGGTATTTTTGGCGGCAAAGCCGCCAAAAATACCTCAACATACCCTACCCAAAATACCCACCCACAATAAAGGCCGAAAATAGCTCTAGCAAAAGCACAAACGGGTTATTGACCAATAGAAAATACTTAAAGTTGGTATGCGTCGGGTCGCGGAAGAGCCGGATCTGGAACGGAATAGGAGCCAGCAGTGCCAACGCCACAAACCCAGCCGCCCAGAGGTAACCGCCCCACAGTGCCAACACCAGCATTGCCACCAGACACAGATCAATAATCGTATACGCCACCACCAAGGTCTGGCGCACCCCCAGCGCCACTGTCAGCGACTTCAAGCCCAGTTGACGATCCCCCTCAACACTCTTAATATCATTGAGGAAGAGCAACCCCGCCGCTAACGCACTGTTGATCAGTGCCAGAATAAGACTCGGCCATGTCAGTTGGCCAAAGAGCAGGTGCCCTACCAGCCAGGTCAACAAGATGTAGCCCACCCCCACCGCCGGTGGCCCAAACCAGAAGTTCTGCTTGAGCTTGATCGGTGGCATACTGTAGAGGACAGAAAGAATCAGGCTGAGGAGGGCGAAGATGGGAATCCAGAGGCTGTAGCGCGCCAAGAATAGCCCGATCAGCATGGTACCGAGGCCCAAGACCATCCAGTTGGCTCGCGCCGCCGCCAGACTCACGCGCCCAGAGGGGATCGGGCGGGCGGGATCGTTGATCGCATCGAGGTCACGATCATAGTAGTCGTTAATACTCTGGCTAAACCCGGTTCCGAATGGCCCACACATCAACGCTGCCAGTCCCGCCAAGAGCAGGTGGTTCAGGTTGGTCGGATCAAAGCCCGGTGTCCCTTGGCTCGACGCCAGTGCCCCACAAAAGACCATGGCGATAGCGGCCACCCAGGTGATCGGGTCGGCCAGTTCGAGATGGGCCTGGAGTTGGGTGCTGAGTGCGGGTTTGGATGTAGCTGTTTGCTGCATAGCGGTTTGTCTTCCAATAATTTCTCATGTCGGCATGTACAAAGTCCTTGGGGCGGAAGCCCCCGCCCTCCACCGGCAATAATAAACGAAAGGACGCCCCACGGTGATCGGTAAAACTGTGATGGTCACGGGTGCCAACTCAGGCATCGGTAAGGTAACGGCACTGGAACTGGCCCGCAAGGGGGCCACGGTAGTGATGATGTGTCGCAACCGCAGCAAGGCCGAGGCGGCTCAGGCAGAGATCATCGCCCAGAGTGGGAATGATCAAGTGGAGTTGATCATTGCCGACTTTGCCGCGCTCGACTCGGTACGGCGCGGCGCAGCCGAATTCCTCGCCCGCCATGATCGGCTGCACGTCCTGGTCAACAATGCTGGGCTGTATGTTGATCAGCGCACTCTCAGCCACGATGGCTACGAACTTACCTTCGCGGTCAACCACCTCGCCCCGTTCCTCCTCACCAACCTGCTGCTTGATGTTCTGCGTGCGGCTGCCCCGGCGCGCGTCGTGAATGTCTCTTCGGGTGCGCACATGGCCGGACACATCCGTTTCAACGATCTTCAGGCCACGCGTGGCTACATCGGCTTCCGCGCCTACAGCGACTCGAAACTGGCCAATATCCTCTTCAGCAACGAGTTGGCGCGGCGCATGGCGGGCAGCGGCGTCACCTCGAACAGCCTGCACCCTGGGGCGGTAAACACCAACTTTGCGACTGGTTCGCAGGGTATCTTCCAGTTTATCTTTAATCTGGCGCGGCCCTTCTTCATCAGCCCCGAACAGGGTGCGCAGACCTCGATCTACCTGGCAAGTTCGCCCGAAGTGGAGGGGATCAGTGGCAAGTACTTTGCCGATCAGCGCCCCCAACGTGCCTCGAACGAGGCCAATAATGTGGCGGTGCAGCAGAAGTTGTGGGAGGTGAGTAGCCAGTTGGTGGGGTTGGGGTAAACGTGGTTGACAATCAGCGCTGGTTTGCGTAGACTCACCCGCGCATCATCTGTTTATCAAAAGGAACAACCTATGCGGCGCTTCCTAGCGGCCACACGCTACATCGCCCTGATCCCCAGCATCTGTATCTTTTTTGCCGGTACTGCACTCATGGTCTATGGCGCTATCGAAGCCTTCCAGATCATCATGCACGCCTTTACCGAGGAAGTCAGTTCTAAAGGGGCCAAGACGCTGCTGCTCTCGGCAATCGAACTGGTTGACCTCTTCCTGCTGGCCACGGTGCTCTATGTGATTGCAATTGGACTCTACGAACTCTTTATAGATGATAGTCTGCCTCTACCCCATTGGCTGGTCATCCACGATCTCGACGATCTCAAGGAGAAGCTGATCGGGGTGGTGATCGTGGTTCTGGGTGTTCTCTTTCTCGGCCAGGTCATCGCCTGGGATGGCACCCGCGATCTACTCAACCATGGCGGCGCGGCGGCATTGGTGATCGCGGCCTTGTCCTATTTCCTCAGTTTGAAGAAGAAGGCCAAAGAGGCTGAGAATTAGGATTGAACCGATTCCTACCGCAAAGGACGCAGAGGGGCGCAGAGGAAAAAACCTCTGCGCCCCTCTGCGTCCTCTGCGGTTAGCCCCACAGATCCCCTACTCGCCGCGAAACTCCGGCTTGCGCTTCTCGGCAAAGGCGGCCATGCCCTCCTTCTGATCGTAGGTATCGAAGAGCAAGTAGAAGTTCCGCTTCTCGATCTCTAAGCCCTCGCGCACGGTCGTTTCGGCGGCATAGCGCACGGCATCCTTGGCCATCCGCACGGCCAGTGGTGGCCGCGCGGCGATCTTCTCGGCCATCGCCTGCGCCGCCGCCATCAGTTCATCCGCCGGGTAGACCCGGCTCACCAGACCATAACTGGCCGCCTCTTGGGCACTGATCATATCGCCAGTGAGGATCAGTTCCATCGCTCGGTATGGCCCGATGGCCCGTGTCAGGCGCTGGGTGCCGCCCGCCCCCGGAATCACCCCGATGGTGATCTCTGGCTGCCCGAACTTGGCCGTGTCACTGGCAATAATGATGTCGCACATCATCGCCAACTCACAGCCACCCCCCAACGCATAGCCCGACACCGCCGCAATGATCGGCTTACGGCAATCGCGCACCCGATCCCACTTGGCGATAATCTCACTGGTCAACATCTTCATCGGTGTTGATTGGCTCATCGCCTTGATGTCAGCACCGGCCGCAAACGCCTTCGGCCCCCCCGTGAGGATCAGTACCCGAATCGACTCGTCGGCATCACAGCGGGCAATCGCCGCCACCAACTCGTCCATCAGTTCCGGGCTCAGGGCGTTCAGCGCCTTGGGGCGGTTCAGGGTGAGGGTGGCCACTGCGCCACGCACGTCAACCAATACCAGTGGTTCTTCGCTCATAGATGGCACTTCCTTTAGGATAAGCGATACGAATCCGATCTCCAATGGGGGGCGGGGGCGGCAAAGCCACCCCCGAAGATCTTTTTTGTTGGTATTTGGCGGCGCAGCCGCCAAATACCAACAACATATTCATCCCCTATTATCGCATAACGTTGCGCACGCCGTGCGCCTATGCTATACTCTGCGCGCCAGAAATGGCCGATGAACAACGGTATTGCTCATCCAAAGGGGTGGAGGGAACGGCCCGATGAAGCCCCGGCAACCACGCATCAGTGCCCCATGTGGGAGTTGTGCATTGATCCGAACGGTGCTTACTCGGTCAACGCAAGCTGGAATGATGAGGTCTCCTATGCCTTCACACCAGCATGTGGGGGCTTTTTTGTTGCGCCACGCCTCCGGCGCTCTGTATTGCACCAATAGAGGGTTAATGTGACGAAGCCAACCTACCTCCAGGCGCTCGCTGAGCGCGTCCTGATCTTCGATGGCGCGATGGGGACGAGTATTGATACCTTTAACCTCACGGTTGAAGATTATGGCGGCGAAGCTACCAATGGTAACCGCGATTATCTCGTCATGACTCGCCCCGATGTGATCGGCCAGATCCATGCCTCTTACCTTGAGGCCGGGGCCGATGTGATCGAGACGTGTACCTTCCAGAGTACCCGCCTCCGTCTTGAGGAGTGGGGCCTGGGCGAACGGACTGTCGAACTGAACCAGGCCGCCGCCACTTTGGCGCGCTCGGTCGCCGACCGCTTCGCGGCCCAGGATGGTCGCCCGCGCTTTGTGGCTGGTTCGATGGGGCCAACCGGCAAGTTGCCCTCCTCTGATGATCCCGCGCTCTCCGACATCACCTTTCAGCAACTGAGCGACATCTACCGCGAGCAGGCCACTGGCTTGATCCAGGGGGGCGTTGATCTGTTGCTGGTCGAGACGAGTGTGGATGTCTTGGAGGTCAAGGCTGCCCTCGATGGGATTCGTCGCGCTAAGGCCGACCTCAATCGCCCCGATGTTGCCGTGCAGGCGCAGGTCTTCCTCGATCTCTCCGGGCGCATGCTGCTCGGTACCGATGTCCCGGCGCTGATCGCCACGCTCGAAGCCATGCCGGTGGATGTGATCGGCCTGAATTGCTCGACTGGCCCGGAGCACATGCGCGAGGCCATTCAGTACCTCACCGCCCATTCGCGTAAGCCGATCTCCTGTATTCCCAACGCTGGCTTGCCCCTAGAAGTGGACGGCGAGACGGTCTACCCCATGCAGCCCGATGAGTTCTCGCGCATCCTGGGTGAGTTTGTGCGCGATTACGGCGTCGCGGTGGTGGGTGGCTGTTGTGGCACGCGTCCCAGCCATATCGCTGCCGTGCGCGAGACGCTCGGCCTCAACTGCCCGCCCAAGCAGCGCGAGGTGGACTACATCCCCAGTGTTTCGTCGGGTATCCGTGCTGCGGCGCTGCGCCAAGAGGGTACGCTGACCCTGATCGGCGAGCGGGTCAATACGCTCGGTTCGCGCAAGGTGAAGCGGCTGCTGCTCAGTGATAATTATGATGGTGTGGTTGAAGTGGCGCGTGAACAGGTGGATAATGGTGCCCACCTGCTCGATGTCTGTGTGGCCATGACCGAGCGCAGCGATGAGTCGGTGCAGATGAATGCACTGCTCAAGAAGCTGACCATGAACATCGAGTTGCCGCTGGTGATTGATACCACCGAGACCGATGTGCTGGAACAGGCATTGGCGATGTACCCCGGTCGTGCCGTGGTCAACTCGCTCTCGCTGGAGGGCGGGCGCGGCGGCAAGATTGATAAGGTGCTGCCGCTGGTGGCGCGCTATGGCGCGGCGACCATGGCCATGACGATTGATGAAGAGGGGATGTGCCACACCCGCGAGCGTAAGCTGGCGGTGGCCGAGCGCATCGCCCAGATCGCCCGCGATGAGTATGGCGTCCCCGCCGAGGCGCTGATCTTTGATGTGCTCACCTTCCCTATCACCACCGGGCAGGAGGAGTTGCGCAATGCCGCAGTCGAGACCATCGAGGGCATCCGGCTGGTGAAGGAGCGTATTCCCGGCTGCTTCACCACCCTGGGCGTGAGCAACCTGAGCTTTGGGGTCGCCGCGCACGCCCGCGCCGCCCTCAACTCGGTCTTCCTCTTCCACGCCATGGCTGCCGGGTTGGATACCGCGATCATCAATCCGGCCCACATCACCCCCTACACCGAGATCCCCGCTGAACAGCGTGAGATCTGCGAAGACCTGATCTTCAACCGCCGCGAAGACGCGCTGGCGCGCTTTATCGGCTACTTCGAGCAGCACCAGGCCAGCCCGGAACAGGAAGGGGCCAACGATCCCACCGCTGGCCTATCGGTGGATGAGCGCCTGCACTGGAAGATCCTGCACCGTAAGAAAGAGGGCGTCGAGGCCGATATTGAAGAGGCGGTCGCCAACCGCGAGGCTGCGGGTATGGCGCGGGGCGTCGCCGCTGTCGAGGTGCTCAACAACGTACTGCTGCCCGCCATGAAGCAGGTGGGCGATCTCTTCGGCGCGGGGCAACTCATTCTGCCCTTCGTTCTCCAGAGCGCCGAGGTGATGAAGAAGGCTGTAGCCCGCCTCGAACATTACCTGGAGAAGATGGAAGGCTCGACCAAAGGCAAGGTGCTCCTCGCCACCGTCCTCGGCGATGTCCACGACATCGGCAAGAATCTGGTCAACACCATCCTGGCCAACAACGGCTACACCGTCTACGACCTGGGCAAGCAAGTGCCGGTGAACACGATCATTGAGCAGGCCATCGAGCTACAGGTGGATGCCATCGGCCTTTCGGCGCTGCTGGTCAGCACCAGCAAGCAGATGCCCCTGGTCGTGCAAGAGTTGCACCAGCGCGGTATGAACCTGCCGGTGCTGGTGGGCGGTGCGGCGATCAACAAGCAGTTTGGCCAGCGCACCAGCTTTGTGGCCGAGAACACCGCCTACGCGGGTGGCGTCTTCTACTGCAAGGACGCCTTTGAGGGGCTAGAAGCGATGGATCGCCTGAGCGACCCCAACGGGCGCGCTGCTTACATCGCCGCCAGTCTGGAGGCGGCGGCCGCAGGGCTAGGCAAGCGCACGGTTGGCGCGGCTGCGCTCAACAGCGTGGGGGCCAGCGGGCCACGCTCGCAGGTGCGCAGCGATGTGCCGGTGCCCACACCGCCCTTCTGGGGGGCCAAGGCCACCAAGCGCATCCGGCTCGAAGATGTCGCCGCGCACCTCGATCATAACGCGCTCTTCCGCCTGCAATGGGGCGCGAAGAACGCCAAGGGGGCCGAGTGGGAGGCGCTCAAGGCCGAGTTTGAAACCCGGCTGCGTGACCTGTTGCGCAGTGCCGAGCGCGACGGATGGTTGGAGCCACAAGTGGCCTACGGCTACTTCCCGGTGCAGAGCGCGGGGCAGGAGTTGGTGGTCTACGACCCGGCCTCGGTACAGAGCGGTGCGCCGCGTGAACTGACCCGCTTCAGTTTCCCGCGTCAGATCGACCGCGAGCATCTCTGCCTCGCCGACTACTTCCGCAGTGTGGAGAGCGGCACCTATGATCTGGGTGTCTTCCAGTTGGTAACAGTCGGGCCACGCGCCGACGCCCTGAGCCAGCAACTCCAGGCCGACGGCGACTACAGCCAGAGCTACTACGTCCACGGGCTTGCTGTGAGCATGGCCGAGGCACTGGCCGAGTACACCAACCAGATCGTGCGCCAGGGGCTAGGGCTAGGTGAAGGGCGGGGCAAGCGTTACTCGTGGGGCTACCCATCCTGCCCGGATCTGGCCGAGCACACCAAACTGTTTGCCATCCTCCCCGCCGAGCAGATCGGCCTGAGCCTCACCGAAGCCTACCAACTGGTGCCAGAGCAGAGCACTGCCGCGCTGGTGGTACACCACCCCGAAGCGAAGTACTTTAGCATCGGCAGCGCCGAATAGGGCTGCCGATACATGTGGGGTTGCGTGGCCACGCCACGCAACCCCACATGACTTCGTAGCTGTTCAGGTGTTGTCACCCTGAGCGGAGCCGGAGGCGACGCGAAGGGTCCCGATCAAGGACGCCGCGCATGACGCCGGGACGCTTCGCTTCGCTCAGCGTGACAGAAACGTGGGCTGTTACATTACTTTTACCTAACGGAGACACCATGGAGTTCATCACCGGCATTATTGACTTCATCATCCATATTGACGAGCATCTCGGACGCTTCGTAACCGACTATGGTGCGTGGACCCTCGGTATCCTGTTTGTGATCATCTTCTGCGAAACTGGCCTCGTCTTTACCCCCTTCCTCCCTGGCGACTCGCTCCTCTTTGCAGCAGGTGCCATCTCGGCCCAATACCCCGACGCGCTGCCCTTTGGGTTCATGCTGATCCTGTTGATCATCGCCGCTATCCTGGGCGACACCGTCAACTATTGGATCGGCTCATCCTTGGGCCACTGGCTCATGAACCGCCCCAAGCCGCTGATCAAGCGCGAGTATATTGATCGCACCCACGCCTTCTTCGAGAAGCATGGTGGCAAGACGATCATCATGGCGCGCTTCGTCCCGATTGTGCGCACCTTCGCCCCCTTCGTCGCCGGTATGGGCAAGATGTCCTACCGCTACTTCCTCACCTACAATATCGTCGGCGGCATTGTATGGGTCGTGCTCTTCCTCGGTGCGGGCTACCTCTTCGGCAACGTACCGTTTGTGAAGCACAACTTTGAGTGGGTTGCCATCGGTATCGTGCTGGTCTCGGTACTGCCAATTGTGATCGAGTTTGTGCGCGAGCGCGGGAAGAAGCATTGATGCGCCGGATGGATCGCCACCCAGCCCGTAAACGGGCGGGCTATTACCGAGCGAAGGCCGCCTACGCGGCCTAACACCAGCCCGCGAAGGCGGGCTTTGCCTTGTGTAGCCCGCCCGTTTACGGGCTGGGGGTGAGAGCCATTCGGTGCCAAACTGTCAATCTGATTTGAACCATGCCTTAATCCAAAATAGCCAAAATCCGCGCCACCAGCGCGGCATCACTGGGATCGAGTTGGGCAGTCAGAGCGCCCCGGTTCCGTGCGCCCTGCCAGATCTTCAACACCGGCTGGCGGATCTGCCAGCCCTTACGCTCTAGATCTTCCAACGCCTGCTCGACATCGGCACGTTCGCTATCATCGCCACGCGCCACGGTTGCAATTGCCTGAAGCAGCGGCTCAAACTGCTGCACCGCTGCTTCGGCCTGCTCCTCGCTCACATCACTAACCACCCCCGCCGCACTGAGTTGCTCAAAGATCAACTGCTGCTCGGCAATCGGCAGGGCGTCCAGCGCCGCTTGCAACCCGGCACCATCACCACGTTCGAGCGCACCGCGCACCGCCGGGGGCAAACTAGCCAGAAAGTCTGGCTCTAAGACACTGGCCACATCATTGGCGGCAAAACGGTGGCGCTCGGCAAAATCGGCCAGACCGATGTCATCAAAGATCTGCGCGGCATGCTCCAAGTAGGGCCGAGCCAGATCGGCGCGCCCCAGCCGCCGCAACAACCAACCGTAGTTCCCCGTCTGCGCCGCAGCACTGTAGAAGTCGCCCGCCGCCCAGTAGCGCTTCACCGCCTGGTTGAGCAGATCGGTCGCCTCTGGCAGCCGCCCCTGCTCAACCAAGGTACGCCCACGGGCGATCATCGCATCGGCTTCGGCCTTCAGTTTGGGATTGATATTGGGATTAGACATGCAAAACTCGCTAGGCTAGAGCGGCAAGCTACGCTGCCGCCGCTGCGGTCGGGTGGGATCGAGGGTAGCCAGCGTGGCCCCCAACTGCTCCAGACTCACCAGATTATGAATCGGGAGGAAATCATCAACAAAGGGCAACGCAGCCTGCATACCCAGCGTCAGCGGGGCATAGCCGGGACTACCGAGTAGTGGGTTCAGCCAGATCAGCCGGTGGCATGTGCGTTGCAGCCGCGCCATCTCGCGGCTGAGGAGGGTTGGGTCGCCACGATCCCAGCCGTCACTGATGAGCAGCACCACTGGGCCGCGCCCCAAGACGCGCCGCGCCCAACGGGCGTTAAAGGTGTGTAACACTTCGCCAATGCGCGTACCGCCGCTCCAATCGCAGACATGCTTGGCCACCGCATCCACCGCATCATCCACATCGTGCTGGCGCAACTGGCGCGTAATGCGGGTGAGACGGGTACCAAAGACAAATGCCTCGACGCTGTTTCCACGATGAGAGAGCGCATGCACAAACTGGAGCAAGATACGCGCATAGCGCTCCATACTGCCACTAATATCACACAGCACCACCAACGGGCGCGGCTCATACTGGGTAGCGCGCCATGCGAGGTGCAGCACTTCGCCACCGTAGCGCATATTCTCGCGCAACGTGCGGTGCAGATCGAGGCGCACCCCGCGCAGCGCGGGGCGGTGGCGGCGGCTAGGGCGCGGCGCAACGCGCCAGCGCAGCGTGCGGATGAGCGCCTTGGCCGCCTGCACCTCTTCCCAACTAAACTGGCCAAAATCTTTGTTGCGCAGCGCCTCAAGCGAACTATAGGCCAGCCGCAGCGCCAACTCTTCCTCTTCCGTCGCGGGCTGATCGGGAGGCGGCGCAGCATGGCGCTGGGGCAAACGCAACTGCTTTCGGGGGAGACGCAGTTGTGGGATGGCGAGTTGCATCAACAACTGCTCATCATTATGTGGCGCATCAGTACGCCAAAAAAAGGCAAACGCCATCTCAAACAGCGGCAGATCCTCACGCCGCCGGATCAGCGTCGCCCGCGCCGCCGCCCGAAAATCCTCGCGTTGCGCCAACGGGACATAGCGCAGCGCCGTTACCAGATCGAGCATCTGGCCAGGGCTAACCGCGACTCCCATTTCACGCAACACATACCCGAACGCCAGCAGATGCGTCAACAACTGCCCGTCCGGCACCTCTATCGCATCCACGCGTGTCGCCTTTGCCGATCATCACCACTCGATGCGGAGTATACCACAGCACACCCAGGCTACCGGCCAGATCTTCACCGTCGCACTGAAGCCTATGCTACAATCATTGCTATTCAGTGGCTACACTCGTAAAGAAAGTATTGAATGATGAATGCTACATCTAATTCTATTATTCAAGATACTAACGAATCGATTCGTGCCTTTTGCCAACAATGGGGTGTTATCGAATTTGCTCTATTCGGATCAGTATTACGTAGCGATTTTCGACCTACGAGTGATATTGATGTCCTTGTGCGTTTTCGTGATGACGTGCGCTACAGCCTCTTCGATCTTGTGCGTATGGGCGATCAACTTGAAGCGATCTTCGGTCGCTCAGTGGATCTCATTGACCGCAAGGCGGTTGAAGAAAGCCCCAACTATCTTCGCCGCCAGACAATTTTGCACTCTGCCGAGGTGGTCTATGCGGAACGATGAGGCGTTGCTTCTCGATATGCGGAACCGTCTGATCCATGAGTATTTTGATATACGCCTTGATGAGGATCTCATCGAGAAACCCCTCTGCGCACCTCCGCGTCCTCTGCGGTCAAAAATACTCCCGTGGGTTCAACCGTAGAGAACGCAGAGGTGCGCAGAGGATGATGGTAACGATGCGCTCCGGTGAGCCACATGTAGGGGCGCATCGTGATGCGCCCGCCGGGATGCGCCTATCGTCATTCCTCTGCGTTCCTCCGCGTCCTCTGCGGTAAAATAACAATGGCTTGGCACAACTCGATGGCTACTTGGCCGGGTTGGGGCTATCCACCGGGTGGCTGGTCATCTTCGACCAACGCCCCGGCCAGCCGCCGATTGCCGAGCGCACCAGCGCCGCCCCGGCCACCACCCCCGGCGGGCGCGCGGTGGTGGTGGTGCGGGGGTAGCCAATACAGCATCGTTACTGCAACGCGGCGCGCAACTTCTCGATGGCCGCGTCCACATGCTGGTTGGTGATGATGAGCGGGGGCAACAGGCGGATGACATCCTCGCCGGAGGTGCCCACGAGCAAGCCTTGATTTAATGCAGCATTGCGCACATCAGCGGCGGATCCGTGGAGTTGGAAGCCGCGCATCAGGCCGCGCCCGCGAATCTCGCGGATCTGGTTGGGCATGTCGGTGGCGAGATCCTGAAGCGACTCGTCGAGGTAGTTGCTCACCTCGCGTACATGGGCCAGAAATTCAGGCGTGTTGATCTTCTGCAACACAACCCCCGCTACGGCGGTGGCAAGCGGGTTGCCGCCAAAGGTGGTACCGTGATCACCGGGGTGGATGGTGTCGGCGATGCGCTGGTTGAGCAGCACCGCCCCGATGGGTAGGCCACCAGCAAGTGGCTTGGCCACGGTCATCATGTCGGGGAGGACGCCGCTGGCATGGTGCGCCCACAGCGTGCCGCTGCGGCCCATACCACACTGGATCTCATCGAAGACGAGCAGGGCATGGTGCTGATCGCAGAGTGTCCGTGCGGCGGCCAAAAACTCGTCACTGGCAACCCGCAGCCCGCCTTCACCCTGGATCGGCTCGATAAAGAGCGCACAGACATCGTCGCCCATCGCGGCCTCTAACGAGGCGATGTCGTTATAGTTGGCAAAGCGCACCCCCGGCATAACCGGCATAAACGGCTCGCGGTACTTCTCGCGGGAGGTGATCGCCACTGCGCCCATCGTGCGCCCGTGGAACGAACCGTCACAGGCGATAATGGTGGTCTTGCCTTCACCATGGTGTTCACGCGCATAGCGGCGCGCAAACTTGATCGCCCCTTCCACCACCTCGGTGCCACTGTTACTAAAGAAGACCTTGTCGAAGGCCGGGCTGCTGGTGACAAGCATCCGGGCCAGATCGGTAGCGGGCGCGTTGTGGAAGAGGTTAGAGATGTGGATCAGCTTGGCAGCCTGCTGATTGATCACCGCCGTCACATCAGGATCACCATAACCAAGCGCATTGACGGCAATCCCGGCCACAAAATCGAGGTAAGCGCGACCTTCGGTGTCGTAGAGGTAGACCCCCTCGCCGCGCTCAATGACCATATCGGGGCGGATGTAGGTCTGTAGAATATATTCGCGGTCGGCCTGGATGACGGCCGCAGCAGTATCGGCAGGCATGGGGCGATCCTTTCTTTCGGGGCGGGTAACTATTGGCGCAAATTATACACCTTCGGTGGGGGTTCGGGGCGGGCTTCGCCGCCCCCG
>NZ_GL501404.1:1572037-1582865 GCF_000152145.1 Oscillochloris trichoides DG-6 | reverse complement strand
CACCAAAAATTGGAGCTTGGGGCTGTGCCCCAAGGGTATGCAGCGCAGCGCTGATACAGATATCTGCTACAATTGCTAAGCAAGAACCCCCGTGGTATGCTTGCAACTCGAAAATCTTCACGGCCTCCGCGAGCGTCCGACTGTGCGACGCGCCCGGATGCCCTCCGTGTGAAAGGGACGGCCATGTCTGTCGTCGCACTAATCGGCGCCCAATGGGGCGATGAAGGCAAAGGCCACCTGGTTGACCTGCTCGCTAGCAAGGCGCGCCTGGTGGTTCGCTATGGTGGCGGAAACAACGCTGGCCATACGGTGGTCAACCACCTTGGCACCTTCAAATTACATCTCATTCCTTCAGGAATTTTTGATCCAGCTACCGTCAATGTCATCGGAAGTGGGGTTGTGATCAGCCCCGAAGGGCTGCTCCAGGAACTTGAGGATCTCAAGAGCCGGGGCGTGAGTACCAGTAAGCTCTTCATCAGCGAGCGTGCCCATGTGATCATGCCCTACCACATCATGCTCGACCGGCTCCAGGAAGAGGCACGCGGTGACGACAAGATCGGCACCACCGGGCGCGGGATTGGCCCGGCTTATGCCGATAAGATGAACCGCAGCGGCATTCGTATGGCCGATCTGCTCCACGAAGAGACGCTGCTCAACCGGCTGCGTAGCGTCTTGGAGGAGAAGAACCGCCTACTCACCAAGCTCTACGGGGCCAAGCCGCTCTCGCTCCACGATACCTACCTGCGCTACCTTGACTTTGGCCATAAATTAGCCGATCACATCACCGATACGCATCCGATCATCATGCGGGCGCTCGAAAAGGATATGCCCATCCTGCTCGAAGGTGCCCAGGGCAGTTTGTTGGATGTAGATTATGGCACCTACCCCTATGTCACCTCTTCCCCCCCCGGAGCGGCCGGTGCCTGCCAAGGATCGGGGATCGGGCCAACCCGCATTGATTCGGTGATCGGTGTCTACAAAGCCTACACCACCCGTGTCGGTCAGGGGCCATTCCCCACCGAAATTATCGAAGGCCCCGATGCTGATGGGCTGCGCCAGATCGGCAAGCCCTGGGCCGAAGTGGGCACCACCACCGGGCGCTTGCGGCGGGTGGGCTGGTTCGATGCCGTCATGGCGCGCTATGCGGCGCAGATTAATGGCATTGATACCTTGGCGATCACCAAACTTGATGTGCTAGATGAACTCCCCAGCATTAAGATCTGCACCGGCTATAAGCTGCACGATGCGATGCTTGAGTACCCACCCGCCACCACCGCCGTGCTTGATCAGGTCGAGCCAGTCTATGAAGAGATGCCGGGCTGGATGAGTCCAACGAGCGAAGTGCGCCGCTTCCAGGATCTGCCTGAGGCCGCCCAGGCGTATGTGGCGCGCATCTGCCAGTTGGTCGGCGCACGCCTGGGAATCATCTCGGTTGGCCCCGACCGCGAGCAGACGATTATCGCCAGCGAGGTCTTTTGATACTTGCGACGCTGCGGGAGGCACAGCGCCTCCCGCACCACATGAACGAACGAGGCTCATCATGAAGACCTCCATCCGTCCAATTATTGAGAACGCCCTCTTGGGCGTTCTCTTCACATTCTTTGCCTTGGCGGCCTTCAATACCTGGCGTCAAACTGGCCAGATCCAGATGCTGCTGCTGGCAATCCAAGAGGCGCTCTTGATCGGGCTGATCATCACCCGCCGCAACACCACCGACATCAGCCGATCCTGGGCTGATGCCATCATCGCCATAGCCGGTACGGCAGCACCCCTGCTGCAACGTGCCAATGGCTGGCACATGCCCTTGCTGATGCAGGTGGGAATCGGAGTGCAGATCATCGGCCTCGTCATCTCGATCATTGCCGTAGCCAGCCTGGGCCGGAGTTTCGGCATCCTTGCTGCGAATCGCGGTGTCAAGACCAATGGCCTCTACCGCATTGTGCGCCACCCACTGTATGGTAGTTACCTCTTCAGCTACTTCGGTTTCCTGCTTGGTAATGCCAGCCTGTTCAATCTGTTGGTGATCGTCTTCTCGATTGCCTGCCAATACCTGCGCGCTAAGGCCGAAGAGCAGGTGCTGTTGCGCGATCCTGCCTACCAAGCCTATATCCAGAAGGTGCGCTATCGCTTTATTCCCTTTCTGATCTAGATGCAATATAATCTCGCTCAACCCATCAATTTGGCCTGTAATTGCGCATTGGAAGGCTCGACTAAGATCGAACCATCAGGAAAGACTATCGTCGGGACGCTGCGATTGCCCCCATTGACCTGCATCACATAAGCCGCCGCATCAGGATCAGACTCGATATTGATATAGGTGTAGGTGTGCCCATGCTCATCAAGTAGGCGCTGGGCACGCCGACAATCCGAGCACCAGCGCGTTCCATAAAACATAATCCCCGGACTCTCCATAACCTGCCTCCTTACTCGTCGAATCGCGTATAGAGTAATCCTATCACATCTACAAACTCTTCCCCTTTTTGCACGCCTTTTGTCCATACCGATCATGTTTGACATCTCTCTTCACCGTGTGCTACCATAGTGGTATCAATGTTCGCATAACATCGTTGTAATTCCAAGTCGGTGGTAGCCTAGTCGTATATCACCAGCGTAAAGCGTTGTTGCGTCCGTTCGGCACAGGCCGAATGTAGAGGAGCGCGTCACTATCTATGAAGCTGCACGAGTACCAGGCCCGTGACCTATTGGCCCGCTATGGCATCCCTGTGACCGGCGGTGGCGTTGCCAGTACCCCAGCGGAGGCCCGCGCCATTGCCGAGCAGATCGGCGCAAAAGTGGTGATCAAGGCACAGGTGTTTGTCGGTGGGCGTGGCAAGGCTGGCGGGGTGAAACTCGCAGAGACCCCAGAGCAGGCCGAGCAGGTTGCGGCCCAGATCCTGGGTATGGATATTAAGGGCTTGACGGTCGAGAAGGTGTTGGTCGCCGAGGCGATCAGCTACCAGAAGGAAATCTACCTCAGTGCTATTCTTGACCGCGCAACGAAGCGCGTCATGATGATCGCCTCGGCTGAGGGCGGGGTCGAGATCGAAGAGGTGGCGAAGACCAATCCTGATGCCATTATCAAGATCGCCGCACATCCCCAGCTCGGCCTGCTTGAATATCAGGCCCGTGAGTTGGCCTTTGCGATTGGCCTGAAGGACGGCAAGCAGGCGCGCCAGTTTGCCCAGATCGCTAGTGCCCTCTACCGCGTCTTCGTGGAGACAGATGCCTCGTTGGCGGAGATTAACCCGCTCGTCATCCGCGATGATGGCAGCCTGCAAGCCCTCGACTCGAAGGTGCTGCTTGATGATAGCGGCCTCTTCCGCCATGCCGATCTTGAGGCTATGCGCGATCCTTCCGATGAGCCAGAGGCGGAGCGCCAGGCACGTGAGGCCGGGATTACCTTCATTAAGCTCGATGGCACCATCGGTTGTATGGTCAATGGGGCCGGTCTGGCTATGGCCACAATGGACGTGGTCAAGCTCTATGGTGGTGAGCCAGCCAACTTCCTCGATATCGGCGGCGGTGCTGGTAAAGACAAGGTCAAGGCGGCCCTCCAGATCATCCTCGCTGACCCCAACGTCAAGGCGGTGATGTTCAACATCTTCGGTGGCATCACCCGTGTGGATGAGGTTGCCCGTGGCATCATTGCCGCTCTCGAAGAGGTAGATACCCAGGTGCCCATGATCGCCCGCCTCACCGGCACCAATGAAGAAGAGGGCCGCCGACTCTTGGCTGAGTCGCGCCTGATTCCCGCCGCCACGCTGGCCGAAGCGGCCCAGAAGGCCGTCGCTGCGGCCCAAGCCTAGTTTGGTGTAGCCCAATGGTAGCACTGGCTTCAAGCTGATGCTACCATTGGAGCCTGATTAGATGCCTCCGCGCTGGCGAGTTTGAGCAATCAGTCTGCGTTCGCGTAGATCTTGTGAAGATCTGCGCAGACTATCAAAAATCAGTGCCCAGTGATCGTGCAAATTGCGGGCAAGTGTGGTATAGTCTGGAGAAGTAGCGATTTGGCGCAACCAGTGCAGGTCGCGCTCAAAAAGCGCACACTGGAATTCAACCTCGGTATAGCGACAGGCTACAGCAGGTAGCCGCTCCATTTTTGCCTCAGGATAGTTTGTTCCGGCGACCAACTCGCCCGGCTCATGCTTGAAGATACCGGCGAGTAGCGTGATGGTACGCTCGCTGGGGTGGCTCATACCCACTTCAATGTGTGAGACAGCTACCCGCGAGATCGCTAAACGCTCGGCGAGTTCTTGTTGGGTCCATCCCCCCTCAGCACGAAGACGTGCAATCCGCTGGGGTAGTGACTCGTTGAGTTTCATAGATCGTGATAACTCACTTAGCAGACGACGACGACGCAGGCTGCTATAGTATCACCTATTCTGAGGTTCCGTCGCTCTGTCTGTGATGTGAGAGGATTAGCATGAAGAAGCGCGCACTGATTACGGGTATTACCGGCCAAGATGGTAGCTACCTGGCCGAGTTTTTGCTTTCCCAAGGCTATGAAGTGATCGGAATGGTGCGCCGCACCAGTACCGTCAATTTTGAGCGTATTACCCACATCCAACCCCACGTGACGTTGGTCACCGGCGATCTGCTTGATGAGGTCTCGCTGATCAATATGCTGCGCGAGCATCGCCCAACCGAGGTCTATAACCTGGCTGCCCAGTCTTTCGTTCAAACCTCGTGGCCCCAGCCGGTCTTCACCGGTGAGACGACAGCCCTGGGTGTGACGCGCATGCTCGATGCCGTCCGACTGGTTGATCCTGACATTCGTTTTTACCAAGCCAGTAGTAGTGAGATGTTTGGAAAGGTGGTTGAGGTTCCGCAAAAGGAGACAACCCCCTTCTACCCTCGCAGCCCGTATGGGGTGGCGAAGGTCTATGGCCACTGGATCACGGTCAACTACCGTGAGAGTTACAACATGTTCGCCTGTAGCGGTATTCTCTTTAACCACGAGAGCCCGCGCCGGGGTTTGGAGTTTGTGACCCGCAAAATTTCACACGGTGTTGCGCGTATCAAACTTGGGCTTGATCAGGAACTGCGCCTGGGTAATCTTGATGCCCAGCGTGACTGGGGCTTTGCTGGTGATTATGTCGAAGCCATGTGGCTGATGCTCCAGCAGGATCACCCCGATGACTATGTGATTGCCACCGGGGAGACCCACTCGGTGCGCGAGTTCTGCGAACTGGCCTTTGGCCACGTCGGCCTGAATTACCAGGAGTATGTGGTGCAGGATGAGCGTTTTATGCGCCCCGCTGAGGTCGATCTGTTGATCGGTGACCCCTCCAAGGCGCATACGTCGCTGGGCTGGCAGCCTAAGACCTCGTTCCCGACTCTGGTGCAGATGATGGTTGACGCGGATTTGCAACTACTTAAGGAGCAGAACCGATGACTCAAACGGAGATGCGACTGATTGAAGAGGGATGGGACGCCTTGGTGGAGCGACTCGGTGTTGCCGAAGCGACGCGCTTCGTGATGCTGCTGGATCGCCGTACCGGCGGGGCGCTGCAACATCTACGCGCACTCTGGTCTACCTCAAGTTCTTCTGGGCAACGCCGCCCAGCGCTGAACCAGACCCAACCACTTAATCACGTCGATATGTAGTCTCCAACCAGATATCCTTCTCAATGACGAGCAGGCTAGGGGTTCTCCCCCTAGCCTGTTCGGTGTTTCTGTATGGGAGCTAGGCCCTACTCCGGCAATGTAATCCAGCGCCGCTCCGGGTCGCGCTGCTCGCGGTAGAGTGTTGCCACATGGCCGATCAGGCTCACTAGTGCCGCCCCGGTCGCCTCCACAATCGTTGCCGTCAACTCTTTGCGCTCCTCTTTGTACTCCAAGAAGCGCACCTTGATCAACTCGTGGGCGTCTAATTCGCGCTCGATCTTCTCGATCACCTGCTCGGTTAGCCCCTGCTTACCCAACAGCACATGCGGCTTGAGCGGGTTGGCCAGCCCGCGCAGATAGTTGCGCTGGCGCTTAGTCATCGCTTGCATAACATCCTTCCCTAATGATAACGCCCGCGCACATCATTGATCCGTACCGTAAGTACATCACGCAGATTACGCAGCGAGTCGCGTAATACATTCACCTTCGTCTCGGTTCCATACTGCCACTGTACGGGTATCTCGCAGATACGGTAACCATAACGCCGCGCCAAAAAGAGCAGTTCTACATCATACGCCGTAACCGCTGCCCCTTGTACAATCGGCGCGTCGTCACCATAGATGCGCACCCGCCGGAAGAGATCCTGCGCTACGGGGCGGCTCATGGCCTTAAATCCACACTGGGTGTCGTTGATGCCCTTTAAGGCCACGCTCTGGATGATCCAGTTGAAGATGCGGCCCATGATATGCCGGTACCACGGCTCACCCTCACGGCTGGCCCCCAAGCCCTCCCGCGAACCGATCACCACATCTTGCCCCATGCGTAGCTGGGCGTAGAGTTTCTCCCACTCACTGATCGGCACGGCAAGATCGGCATCACAGAGCAATACATACATCCCGCGTGCCGCTAATGCTCCGGCGCGTACCGCAAACCCTTTGCCGCGATGATCACGCCGTAAGACCCGCACGCCCGCTACCTGCTCGGCAAGGCTGGCCGTCGCATCACTGCTGCCATCGTCCACCACAATCACCTCGCTGCGGTAGTTCTGCTCTGCCAGGTAGCCCATGACGCTTGCGAGTGTGGCTGGGAGCCGCTTGGCCTCATTGTAGGCCGGGATGACGATGGAGAGAAATGGGGTTTCGTTGGACACAGATGCTCACTTTGGCGACTCGCCACTCGTTGGAGACCAACGGATAATTGCATCGCTTAAACGCTCATCACTCATGAGGCCAACGATGCGTTTGCGTTTGGCTAAAAAGTGCGGCAATTGACGTAATCCTGCCAATTGCCCGCGTAGACGTGCGCGCGCCGCTGGTTCGCGGATGTGGCGCAGACTTTGCAGTGTAAAGCTCAGTTGCGAACGGACAAAGTCTGTCCAGTGGCGACGGATGAGCCGCTGGGGCATATTCTTGGCCCATACCAACCCGAAGTTGCGTCCACAATAGTAACTCGCCAATGCCCCACCACCTGTGGCGCTCAGTTTGTGGTACACCACCGCTGTCGGGACAAAGATCGTGCGCAATCCGGCCCGCCGCGCTCGTAGGTTCAGATCCACATCTTCACAGTACATCACCAGATCTTCGTCAAAGACGTGCTCGCCTTCGGCCAACAGTTCCAGTGCTGCCCGGCGGTAGGCCGCTGCCCCTGCACATGGGCCAAATACCTCGCTCACCACATCATACTGCCCGCTGTCGCGCTTCCACACCCCGCGTGAACCGGGTTCACCACTCACCTGGTAGTAATCACCCGCCGAGTGGATGTAGTCACGTCGATCAAACAGCATGAGTTTGCTGGCGGCAAAGGCATACTGCGGCTGGCGTTCGAGCGCCCCCACCAGTTGATCCAGCCAGTGTGGGGTGGCCTCGGTATCGTTGTTCAGAAGCACCACGAATGGCGCACTGGTGGCCGCAATGCCTGCATTAACCACCGCCGCTAACCCTTGGTTGCGGCTGCGGGCGATGACGCGCACTTCTGGGTAGTGCGCAGTAATGAAGGCTACCGAATCATCTTGGCTGCCATCATCTACCACCGTTACCACAAAGTCGCGCCGTGTCTGGGCACGCAGGGCATCGAGGCAGGTCGGCAATAACGCGATGCCATTATAGTTGGGGATGATAACGTCAATCATGCCAGCGTCGTCAGGTACTCAGCCAGAGCCTCTTGCCACGGGCGCAGCGTGATCCCTAGATCAGCCGCAGCGATATTGAGTAACGGGCTGTAGGGAGGCGGCGTACTCGCACGCTGGTAGTCGGCCAAGCGAATCGGCGTGATGCGAAGATCATGGTGTCCCGCCTGACGCAAAATCTCGCTGGCAAAGGCGTAGCGTGAACATGCCCCTGAATTGACCAGATGGTAGGTTCCATACGCCCCCGTGGCGATCAATCGCACAATCGCCGCTGCCAGATCGGGACAGTAGGTGGGGTTGCCGATCTCATCATCTACCATGCGCAGGCCCCCCGACGGTGGATTGGCAGCCAAGCGCAGTACGGTACGCACGAAGTTGCGCTCGCCACCAAAGAGCCACGCAATACGCACAATATAGAAGTCGCGCAAGATCTCGCGCACTGCCACTTCACCCGCCAACTTGGAGCGCCCATAGGCATTGATCGGCCCAGTCTGATCATACTCCATATAGGCGCGCCCCGCGTCGCCCGCAAAGACCTCGTTGGTGCTGATATAGATCATCGGGCTGCCCAAACGCCGACATGCCATGGCCACATATTTGGTACCCAACGCATTGACCCGATAGGCCCATTCGGGATCACGCGCACAGCCATCCACATCGGTATATGCCGCCGGGTGGATGATCATGTCGGCGCTGGTTGCAACCAACTGATCTATCGCTTCGGGGCTACTGAGTTCGATATCATCGCGGTCTACCAGGGTCAACTCATGCCCATCGGCCAAGATGCGGGCCAAGGTACTGCCTAGTTGCCCCTGTGCGCCTGTGATCACAATTCGCACGCTACTTCCTCCGCTACCTAGGGTATGCTGGTGGGGGTTCGGGGGCGGCGCAGCCACCCCCGAAGATCTTTTTTTGGTGTTGTTTGGTGGCGAAGCCGCCAAACAACACCAAACATTACCGAAGTTCAAGAGTAGCAGATCGTACAATCAGCGTCAAACGGATGGCAGGCACATCTCAACCATAATCCCCGGCCCATCGTTCCGATTACTGAGCGTACAGGCTCCTCCAGCCGCATAGACAATCCGCGCTACCAAGGCTAATCCTAGCCCCATACCGTCAATCTGGCCAGTGAAACTGCGCTCACCCTGGTAGTAGGGCCGCCACGCGGCGCTAATCTGCTCAGGCGAGAGAGTGACACCATTATCAAGGATGCGCATGACGATCATGTTTTGGCTATTGCGGCCAATTTCTATGCGCACGTCGGGATTCTGGTAGGGGTGAAACTTCTGCGCATTCTCCAGCAGTTCGCGCAACACCACCTCCATGCTGCTCTCGGCCAGTACGATCTGGAGGGGTAACGCATGCTCGTGACAGACAACTTCAAGTGAAGTAATACCTAATTCATGCGCAATATCTCGCACCAGAGCTTCGAGTCGTTCCACTCCCATGCGGGCATGGCCTTGCAGATCGGCGGAGGGTTGCAGGTAGTGCAGAATATCTTCGATCTCGCTCTTGAGGCGGCGGGTGCCCGCAATCGCAATCTCGGCAATATGCGCGATCCCCTCGCGGTTCATCGTTGCGGCCCCGTCATTGATTAGGGTTAATCCTCCCAGAATGCTCACCAGCGGTGTGCGCAGTTTGTGCGCCATCATGGCATGGAAGGTCCACATGTCACGCTGTGACGTAATCTGGGTGGTCACGTCACGCAGCCGCACGACAATGCGGTCATCGCTGATCGGCGGCTGGTTGGCCAGATCAACCTGTATCCAGAACTCACTCGACATGCGCGTTTCGGGGCGCACGAGCATGCGCGGTGCGCCATCGGCCAATGGCGCTGGCCACGAGTCCCATGCTTGTTGGGGCGCAAAGCTGTATTGACGCGCCAGACAGCTCAGGAAGGGGCTGGCTTCATCACTGCCGATGCTCAAGAGTTCCCGCGCCCGCTGGTTACTATACTGTATCTCATCGGCATGGTTGATGATGAGGTAGCCATCATCGGATTGCTCAACCACCCATGCAAAACGTGCCTTCTCGACAGCGGTACGCTCTTGTTCTTCCAGAAGTAGCCGGTAGCGGTTGAGGCGCAACACGGTGGCGACACGGGCACGTAGCTCGATGGTGTCAAACGGCTTGCCAATGAAATCATCCGCACCCGACTCAAAGCCGCGTAGCCGCGATCCACGATCATCCAATGCAGTGATCATGATCACTGGCACTTTGGAGAGCTGCGCATCACTGCGTAATGCCTGACAGACGGCAAATCCATCCATCCCTGGCATCATCACATCCAAGAGGACGAGATCGGGGCGGTGTTGGTGCGCCAAGTCTAGCCCTTCTTGGCCATTGAGGGCCGCGAAGATCTGGTAGTCAAGCGGGCGAAGAAGATCGGAGATGATCGAATGAATCTGCGGGTTATCATCGATCAATAAAATAGTGCTGCGATCCATAGGCGTAGAAGGAGTTAGCATTGGGTGCGTCTGCGTCTCTATCCTTAGTATACCTATATTTTGTACGCACCGCGAGGTTGGTTTTGATTCAAATTGGCCCTACACGCCCACGCGCCGAAAGCACAATCCGCACTAACTCCTCATCGCTTGGCCCGCCGCCATGTTCTTCCCACCAAATACGATACCAACGTAGATTTTCAGTGAATGCCCACATCACTTCTTCGTGGCTTAATGGTGGTACACGCTGGCGTAAATCATGGATTACTTCTTGGCGATCACTATCACTCAATTCATCTATTGATTCAAGAATACGTTCGGCGCGTAACAGAAAAATTTCACGTTCTATGGTCGGGAATTGATCGCCAATTTGGCGAATGTTGCCTAAATAACAAATGGTGCGCTGGCGCGGCGCACCTTTCTGGTCACGGTAGCTCTCGACAAGATAGGCGTCGAAAAAGCTGGTGTCAGCGATATTGGCATTCTTATGGCGCCGGACAATCCAGCGTACATACATGGCGTGGCTCCATGAGATCGGATTTTATCTATTATAGCATGGCTTCGCTCTTTCTTGACTGATATGTCATTGGGTATCCAAGGCATGGGCAACGTCCTTGGGGCTGCGCCCCAAACCCCAATTTTTGTTCTGTTT
>NZ_GL501404.1:1498718-1571870 GCF_000152145.1 Oscillochloris trichoides DG-6 | reverse complement strand
AGCCGCCCCCGAACCCCCACCAGAGGTGGCTGAGCTTGTCGAAGCCACCGCCCCTACACATCCAACTCCTACTGCACGACCAGCGGTAGGTACACCCGCCATTCCTGCACCTGCGGCTGCTGCTCTAGGTGGTATTCGTTGCGTTGGCCACTGATCTCTACCTCGACCAGCCAGTAGTGGTAGCCCACTCCGGCACTGGCGCTACGGTCGAGCCATTCGTAGCTTGCGCCACCACCACTCGTACCACGGGCCAGGATCATCTGGCTCACCTGCACCGCATCGGCACGGTTGCCCGTTGCGCTACGGTAGATCTCAAACCCGGAACTTTTCAACTCGCTGCCGGTCTCCCAGCGTAGCAGGTTGCCCTCGCTCTGCCGCTCCACACTGAAGTCGAGCAGGCTGATTGATGTCGGTGGCCGTGAGATGCCCATCCACCAGGTCATGTCCTCGGTGCCGATGTTGAGCGTGAAGACCACGGTGCTGCCGTTGTTCGAGTCAGCGTCGCTGTCTGCACCATCATCCGAACCCTGATTGGGTTGGCTGATCACCCAGCCTGTTGGCGGAGCAAAGCGGATGTAGTAGTTGCCCGGTTCCAACTCGTCGAAGCGGAAGTTGCCGTTGGCGTCGGTAACAGCACTGCGGATCGGGGTCGTCTCTCCCTCGCGGTAGAGATAGACCGGGATGTCGCGCACGCCCTCTTCACTCCCACTGTCGAAGATGCCGTCCTTGTTGAAGTCCTCCCACACCCGGTTGCCCACACTGGCCAGCCGGTACAACCCGATGTCCAGATCCGGGTTGTTGTCGCCCGGATTGAGCGTGACACTCCCGCTGCGTAGGGTGTCCCGATCAATATCGTTGTCGCTCGCCGAACCGCCCTGGTACTGCGGGCTGACCTGCCAATTGAACGGGCGATCAATCTCGATCAGGTAGTCGCCACTGCCCAATTCGGTAAACTCGTAGTAGCCGTTGCTGTCCGTCTGGGTGGTGGCGACTACGTTGCCGTTCTGGATGAGGCGCACGGTGACGTTCTCGACGCCCCCTTCGCCCGCATCCTGAATACCGTTGGCGTCAGCATCATCCCAGACGTAGTTGCCCAGGCTGGCTGGCCAGTAGATTCCACCGTCCCAGTCAGGATCATTCTCACCACTGCTCAGGCTGGTGGTGCTGGTGCGGCCCGTGTTGCGATCCGCATCGCTGTTGGTCGCGCTCGTCCCCTGCCCAACTGGGCTGAAGATATAGTCCGTCGGCAGGTTACTGAAGACGATGTAGTAGTCGCCCGGTGCGAGGCCGGTGAAGCTGTAGGCTCCACCACCGCTCGTATTCATGCTCGCCACGGGGGTGCCGTCACTGCTGTAGAGCGTGACCGTCACCCCATCCACACCCACTTCGCCACCATCCTGCACGCCATTGGCGTTCAGATCGTTCCACACCCGGTCGCCAATGCTGGCGGGTAGGAAGAAGCCGAAGTCTACCGTCTGGTTGCCACTGCGCCCATCGCCATCCGTGTCCGGCTCGGCATCGGCGCGCAGGCGCACCACGCTGGTCACCACGTCGCCACTCACCAACCCGCCGTTGTCATCGTTGTCGGTGTTGTTCTCCGGGTCGGCCCCTGGCTCGTTCGGCCCCGCCGTTGCATTGGTGGTGCCGGTGCTGCTCAGGTAGCCGTTCAACACGCCACCAAAGTTGCTGGCCGGAATGACCACCACGTAGTCGCCCTGGGGCAGATCGGTGAACTGGTACTGCCCGTTACTCCCAGTGGTACTCGTGCCTACCAAGGTGTCACCAACACCGTCACCAGTATCGTCACGGTAGAGTTCGATGATCACGCCGCCAATGCCGCTCTCGGTGCCATCCACAATGCCGTTGTTGTTCAGATCGTTCCAGACCAGGTTGCCCAGGCTGAGCAACTGGTAGATTCCGGCGTCCCAGGTCAGGTCGTTCTCGCCACCCTCTAGGTTGAAGGTGCTGCTACGCCCATTGGCCGGGTTGGCGTTGCTGTCGGTGTCGGTTGTCCCACCGCCGGTCGGGCTGAAGCCATACCCGCTCGGTATACCAAACTCGACATAATAATCGCCGGGTGGCAGGTCACTGAAGGTGTAGATCCCACCCCCGCTGGTGGTGGTGGTGCCCACGGGTGTACCGTCGCTGCGGTAGAGTCGGACTTCTACCCCATCGCGGCCCGTCTCGCCACTCTCCTGCTCACCATTGCCGTTGACATCGTTCCACACCAGGTTGCCGACGCTGGCGGGCTGGAAGAAGCCGAAGTCCACCGTCTGGTTGGCGCTGGTTCCATCACCATCCACGCCCGTGTCCGGCTCGGCAGCGGCACGCAGTTGCACCACGCTACTCGCTACCGCACCACCCGTCGCGGTGCCGTTGTCGTCGTGATCGGCGTTGTTCTCCGGGTTGGCCCCTGGCTCGCTCGGCCCTGCCGTCAGGTTGGTGGTGCCGGTGCTGCTCAGGAAGTTGCTCAGCGGGCCAGTGAAGTTGCTGGCCGGGATGACCACCACGTAGTTGCCCTGGGGCAGATCGGTGAATTGGTACAGCCCGCCACCACTGGTGATGTAAGTGTCCACCAAGGTGTCACCGAGGTTGTAAGCGCCACTGTTATCCGTGTCGCGGTAGAGTTGGACGGTCACGCCGTCAATGCCGCTCTCGGTGCCACTATCGAAGCTGCCGTTGTTGTTCAGATCGTTCCAGACCAGGTTGCCCAGGCTGAGCAACTGGTAGATCCCGGCGTCCCAATCTAGGTCGTTCGGGGCACCGCTCTTCAAGCTGATCGTGCCGCTGTTCCCGGTGGCCGGGTCGGCATTGCTGTCGGTATCCACATCGCCCTGCCCGGTCGGGCTGAACCCGTACCCGCTCGGCAGGTCGCTAAAGACCACGTAGTAGTCGCCGGGGGCCAGGTTGGTGAAGAGGTAGTTGCCACTGGTATCAGTGGTCTGCGGCGTCCCCACCGGCGCGTTGGTTGTGGCATTGTAGAGCGTGACGGTGACACCCGGCACACCCACTTCACCACCATTTTGCACGCCGTTGCCGTTCACATCCTCCCACACCCGGTCGCCAAAGCCGGTCGGGCGGATGAAGCCGAAGTCTACCGTCTGGTTGCCACTGCGGCCATCGCCATCCACACCCGTGTCTGGCTCGTCACCAGCGCGGAGGTAGACCACACTGGCCACCACGTCGCCACTCACGAGGCTACCATTGTCGTCGTTGTCGGTGTTGGTCTCTGTGCTGATCCCTGGCTCGTTCGGCCCCGCCGTCAGGTGGGTAGTGCCGGTGCTGCTCAGGAAGCCGCTCAACGGGCCGGTGAAGTTGCTGGCCGGGATGACCACCACGTAGTCACCCTGGGGCAGATCGGTGAACTGATATACCCCGTTACTATCAGTGGTACTCGTGCCTACCAAGGTATCACCAACACCATCACCATTATCGTCACGGTAGAGTTCGATGGTCACGCCACCAAGACCACTCTCGGTGCCACTGTCGAAGCTGCCGTTGTTGTTCAGATCCTCCCAGACGAGGTTGCCCAGGCTGAGCAACTGGTAGATTCCAGCGTCCCAGGTCAGGTCATCGGTCTGGCCGCTCACCATGGTGATGGTGCCGGTGCGCCCAGTGGTCGGATCGGCGTTGCTATCGGTACCGGCTGTCCCTTGCCCGGTCGGGCTGAAGTCATACCCGCTCGGCAGGTTGCTGAAGATGATGTAGTACTCACCCGGCGGCACACCCGCAAAGAGGTAGTTGCCGTCGGTATCCGTGGTTTGTGGCGTACCCACCACGGCGTTGGTCGTCGCGTTGTAGAGCGTGACAGTCACGTTCGCCACACCCAGTTCGCCTACGTCCTGGATACCATTGCCGTTGGCATCATTCCACACCCGGTCGCCCAGGCTCATGATCTCGTTGATGCCCGCGTCCCAGGTCAGGTCATTCTCGCCACTGCTCAGATTGATGTCAGGCGTGCTGCCAGTGGCCGGATTGACATCACTATCCACCTCATCGGCGGTTGCCCCCGTCGCATTGTCAGGCACGCTAAAGTCATAGCCGCTCGGTAGATTACTGAAGCTGACACGGTAGTTACCCGGTGCCAAGTCACTGAAGAGGTAGGCACCGTTGTTGTCGGTCTGCTTGGTACTGGTCGTGTCATCCGCGTCACCAAAGGTGCCATTCGGGCCAGCGTAGGTCAAGGTGACGGTGACGTTTTCCACTCCTGGTTCGCCGCCATCCTGCACGCCATTACCGTTCAGGTCGTCCCAGACGAAGTCGCCCAGGCTGGCGGGCAGGTAGAACCCGAAGTCCACCGTGCGGTTGGAGCGGCTATCCACCGCCTCGCCCGCCTCTGGGTTGGTGGCTGGGTCGTTGTCGCCGCTTGGCTCCGTCCCACCCAGCGTTACCGTCCCACTGCGGATGGCCCCGGCCACCATGGTGTCCAGGCCATTGTCGTTGCTATCACCGTCGTCGTTCGGGTTCCCCTCTTCGTTGATTCCGCTGCTGCTGATGTAGTTGTTCAGCACACCAGCAAAGTTGGTGTCTACAATCTCCACCACATAGTCCCCGGCCAACAGACGGTCGAAGCGGTAGTAGCCGTCGGCGTCGGTAGTCACGGTGCCCACGGTCGCCCCGGTCGCATCAGTGACGGCAGTGCCCGCACTCGTCAGCAGCCGCACGGTGACACCCGTAACGCCTGGGTTCACGCCATCGGCGGCGTTGATGTCGCCACTGTTGTCACGGTCGTGCCACACCCGGTTGCCCAGGCTGTAGGTGGGGGTAACGTTGATCAGGTAGTCCTCAACCTCACCGTCGCTGGCCGGGCCAGTGGCGGTCAGGCTCGCATCCGTACTCAGGCGGAAGCGTGCGCCCACCTGGCTGCTCACCATCGCGTCATTTGGCACGTTGAAGGTGAGGGTCTGGTTGCCCGTGGTGCCATTGGGGATGGGCAGCGTGACCATCTCGCTGACTTCGAGGACGCCGTCGCCGTCAAAGTCAATGAAGCCAGACAGGGTTGCCGGACGCCCGGTGGTGTTGGTGACATGCACCGTGACATCGGCCGGTAGCCCGGTGTAGAAGGTCGGGAAGGTGACGCCATCCTCGTCCGCACCGTCACCATCGGCGGCGGCGCTGGGCTGGCCATCGGTCTCGGTATCAATCGTTGCGCCAATCTGGAGGCCCGTGGTCAGGCCGTGGCGCGGGCCATTATTCGCAGCCAGGGTCGGGTAGCTCGGATCGGGCAGGTCGCCCCAATCCTGCGGCACAAAGCCGAAGTCCACATGCAGGTTGGAGTTGCCATCCGGGGTCTTCGGGTTGTCGGTCTGAACCGGGTTGCCCATACCCGCCCCGGTCGTCACGCCCTGATCGCTCTCCCCGGTCGGGGCTGCACCCGCATCCAGAGTGATCACCACACTGCGCACCGTGGTGGCAGTGACGAGTACACCGTTGTCGTCGTTATCATCGCTGCTCGGTGTGCCAGACGTAGCCGGGTCGCGGCTCGACTGGAGGCCATTGGGGATGTCCACCTCGACGATATACGCGCCCTCGGCCAAGCCGGTGAAGAGGTAGCGGCCATTGGCGTCGGTCGTGGTGGTTTGCAGTACCGTGCCATCATTGGCGAGGAGCCGCACGGCAACCCCGGCAATCGCCGCTTCCGTGCCGTTGCGGATACCGTCGTTGGCGGTACCACCGCCGTTGCCGTCATCCAGCCACACCAGGTTGCCCAGGCTCATTCCATAGAACCCGAAGTCCACCGTCTGGTTGTCGCTATTGTCCGGGCGGTAGCTGGGGTTGGGGTCGCTGTCCGGGTTTTCCGTGATCGGCTCGTTCAGCGCCTCCACCGTCACCGGCAGACTCAGCACGCCACCCGTGTAGAAGCCGCTGGTCTGGAGTTGCCCGTTGTCATCGCCATCCACATCCGGCGTTCCATCGGGATCGGCGGGCGCGGTCTCGCTGCGGGCACCATCAGTCCCGGCGGTTGTGCCGCTGCTGAAGAGGCCACGTAGGCTGCCACTCAACTCGCTCGCCGGGATACCCACCACGTAGGTGCCGGGGCTAAGCAGTTGCGGGGTTGCCAACGCATTACCGCTCGCATCGGTCAGTTGGGTGAAGAGGTAGGTGCCATCACCAACAGTGGTAGTCACCGCGACCGGGGTGGTCTCCGCCCCGCTGATGTTTCCATCGTTATCCGCATCGAAGAAGAGTTCGACGCGCACGCCGCCAATGCCATCTTCCCCGGCATCGAAGGAGCCATTGTTATTCGTGTCGTACCAGACCCGGTTCCCGATACTCACTGGCTGGTAGAACCCGAAGTCCACCGTGCGGTTGGAGCGGCTATCCACCGCCTCGCCGCTCTCCGGGTTGGTAGCCGGATCGGTTTCGCCGGTTGGCTCGGTGCCACCCAGCGTCACCGTCCCACTGCGGATGGCCGTGGCAATCGGGGCAATCCCCTCCAGTCCATTGTCGTTGTAGTCAACGTCGTTGTTCGGGTTGGTCTCTTCGCCCGCACCGCTACTGCTGATGTAGGTCTCCAACGTACCACCGCTACCAAAGTTAGCGGCCACGATCTCAACGCTGTAGTCCCCGGCGGCTAGGTTGTCGAAGCGGTAGTAGCCGTTGGCATCGGTGACCCGGTCAAACAAGGGAAGACCTGTGATCTGGGTAGCGACGGTGCTGCTATTGCCCACGTAGAGCCGCACGGTGACACCCGTAATGCCGGATTCGCCTGCATCCATCACGCCATTGTTGTTGGTATCGTGCCACACCCGGTTGCCCAGGCTGTAGGTGGGGGTGATGTTGATCAGGTAGTCCTCAACCTCACCGTCGCTGGCCGGGCCAGTGGCGGTCAGGCTCGCATCCGTACTCAGGCGGAAGCGTGCGCCCACCTGGCTGCTCACCATCGCGTCATTTGGCACGTTGAAGGTGAGGGTCTGGTTGCCCGTGGTGCCATTGGGGATGGGCAGCGTGACCATCTCGCTGGCTTCGAGGACGCCGTCGCCGTCAAAGTCAATGAAGCCAGACAGGGTTGCCGGACGCCCGGTGGTGTTGGTGACATGCACCGTGACGTTGGCCGGTAGCCCGGTGTAGAAGGTCGGGAAGGTGACGCCATCCTCGTCCGCACCGTCACCATCGGCGGCGGCGCTGGGCTGGCCATCGGTCTCGGTATCAATCGTTGCGCCAATCTGGAGGCCCGTGGTCAGGCCGTGGCGCGGGCCATTATTCGCAGCCAGGGTCGGGTAGCTCGGATCGGGCAGGTCGCCCCAATCCTGCGGCACAAAGCCGAAGTCCACATGCAGGTTCGAGTTGCCATCCGGGGTGGTGGGGTTGTCGGTCTGGGCTGGATCACCCATACCCGCCCCGGTCGTCACGCCCTGATCGCTCTCCCCGGTCGGGGCTGCACCCGCATCCAGGAGTACCGCGTTACTGCGCACGGTCGTGGCGGTGACGATCACACCGTTGTCGTCGTTATCATCGCTGCTCGGTGTGCCAGACGTAGCCGGGTCGCGGCTCGACTGGAGGCCATTGGGGATGTCCACCTCGACGATATACGCGCCCTCGGCCAAGCCGGTGAAGAGGTAGCGGCCATTGGCGTCGGTCGTGGTGGTTTGCAGTACCGTGCCATCATTGGCAAGGAGCCGCACGGCAACCCCGGCAATCGCCGCTTCCGTGCCGTTGCGGATGCCATCGTTGGCGGTACCACCGCCGTTGCCGTCATCCAGCCACACCAGGTTGCCCAGGCTCATTCCATAGAACCCGAAGTCCACCGTCTGATTGTCGCTGCTATCCGGGCGGTAGCTGGGGTTGGGGTCGCTGTCCGGGTTTTCCGTGATCGGCTCGTTCAGCGCCTCCACCGTCAGCGGCAGACTCAGCACGCCACCCGTGTAGAAGCCGCTGGTCTGAAGTTGCCCATTATCATCGCCATCCACATCCGGCGATCCATCGGGATCAGCGGGCGCGGTCTCGCTGCGGGCACCATTGACCCCTGCCGTCGTGCCGCTGCTGAAGAGGCCACGTAGGCTGCCACTCAACTCGCTCGCCGGGATACCCACCGCGTAGGTGCCGGGGCGCAGCAGTTGCGGGGTTGCCAACGCATTACCGCTCGCATCGGTCAGTTGCGTGAAGAGGTAGGTGCCATCACCAACAGTGGTAGTCACCGCGACCGGGGTGGTCTCAGCCCCGCTGATGTTCCCATCGTTATCCGCATCGAAGAAGAGTTCGACGCGCACGCCGCCAATGCCATCTTCCCCGGCATCGAAGGAGCCATTGTTATTCGTGTCATACCAGACCCGGTTCCCGATACTCACCGGCTGGTAGAACCCGAAGTCCACTGTGCGGTTGGAGCGATCATTGCGCGACTCGCCCGCCTCCGGGTTGGTAACGGGGTCGTTGTCGGTGATCGGTTCGGTGCTACCGCCCAGTGTCACGACCCCACTCTGGATTGCCCCGGCCACCATGGTGTCCAGGCCATTGTCGTTGTTGTCAACATCCGACACAGCCTCCGCACCACTGCTACTGGTGTAGGTCTCCAGCACCGCGCTGCCTGCAAAGTTGCTGGCCATGATCTCGACGACATAGTTCCCGGCGGGCAGGTTGTCGAAGCGGTAGTAACCGCCACCGGCGGTGGTCTGGTCGGCCACCTGGGTACCCGTGATGTCCGTGGCGCGGGTGGTGCCATCGGCCTGGTAGAGCCGCACGATGACACCGTTGATGCCGGGTTCGCCGCCATCAATCGCGCCATTGTTATTGGTATCGTGCCACACCCGGTTGCCCAGCGAGTAGACCGGCACAAAGCCGAAGTCCACGGTACGGTTCGACTGGCTATCCGGGGCTTCGCTGCTGTTGAGCGGGTTGGTGGCGGGGTCATTGTCGCCACTTGGCTCAGTGGTGCCGCTCCCCTCGCCCAGCGTCACCGCCGCGCTGCGGGTCGCCCCAGCCACTGGGGTATCCAGCCCATTGTCGTTGTTATCCCCATCGTTAATGTCCGGGTCAGCCTCCTGGCCCGCCCCGGTGCTGCTGAAGTAGCCGCGCAGCGGGTTGGTGCCGGTGAAGTTGCTGGCCATCACCTCGACGATGTAGTCACCTGCGGGCAGGTTGTCGAAGCGGTAGTAACCGCCACCAGCGGTGATCTGATCGGCTACCTGCACACCTGTGATATGGCTGGCGCGGGTGGTGCCATCAGCCATGTAGAGCCGCACAACGACACCATCTAGGCCAAGTTCGCCATTGTTCAGGATGCCGTCATTGTCGAGATCTTCCCAGACGCGGTTACCCAACGAGTAGTAGCGCACGACACCAAAGTCAATCGTGGGATCATTGGTGCTGCCCGTGCTATTCGTCACCGTTGGCTCGTTCCCCGGAGCCAACGTGAAGGCATTGCTCATCACCGTGGTGGCCGTCTGGTCACTACCGATACCGTTATCATCGTCATCGGTATTGTTGCTGGGTGTAGCGCTCTGAGCCGTATCGAGGGTACTCACAAACCCGGTTGGCAGTTCAATCTGCACCCGGTAGCTACCCTGGGGCAAGCGCCCAAAGCTATAGTTCCCGTTGCCATCGGTAAGCATCCCACCCGTGGCATCATCACTCGTACCGAGCAACCCATCGGGGCCAACCAGGATCTCAGTAGTTCCATTCTGGGCGTAGAGGCGCACGCGCACGCCGCTTAACCCCGGCTCTGTGCCGTTACGGATACCATCGGCCAGCGTTCCAACCCCACCAGCGCCATTGTCATCCCAGACGATATTGCCCACACTGACCGTGTAGAACCCGAAGTCTACCGTCTGGTTGTCGCTGGCATCCGGGCGCTCAGGGGTGTTCGAGTCAACATCGGGGTTCTCGCTGGTTGGCTCCAACCCGGCCTGAATCGTCACCGGCAGACTCAGCACGCCCCCGTTGTAGAAGCCGCTGGTCTGGTGTTGCCCGTTGTCATCTAGGTCACTCGCACTGATGTCGGGGTCGGACGGAGCTGTCTCGGTCAGCACCCCGGCATTGGTCACTGTCACCAAGCTGTTGTAGTAGCCACGCAGCACGCCCGCCACCGGCTCAAACTGGCTCGCCGGGATACCCACCACGTAGGTGCCGGGGTTGAGCAGTTCTGAGTTCGTGTTGTTGCGGGTAGTGAAGAGGTAAGTGCCATTACCAGCGGTGGTGGTTATTGCCACCGGGGTGGTTTCAGCTCCGCTGATGTTTCCGTCGTTATTCGCATCGTAGAAGAGTTCGACGCGCACCCCATTGATGCCCACTTCGGAGCCATCAATCGCGCCGTCATTATTGGTGTCGTACCAGACCTGATTACCGATACTGATCGGGCGGTAGAAACCCGCGTCCCAGTTCGGATCGTGTTGTCCCTCAACCAGTGTAGTAATGCCGGTTGCCACTCCTGTGTTGCGGTTGGCATCACTATCGGCAGCCGGATCAGCCCCCTGATCCACCAGCGTAGAGATGTAGCCGCTCGGCTTGTCAAAGCTGACGCTGTAGATACCAGGATTGAGGTTATCAAAGCGGTAGTTACCAGAGCCATCGGTAGTAGTGGTAATCGGAACACCCACACCATCAAGGACGGGGTTGTTGGCACCATCAAGTAGCCTGACAGTAACACTCCCAATTCCTACTTCGCCCGCATCCTGAATACCGTTCGCGTTTAGATCGTTCCAGACCCGATCCCCCAGGCTGGCCGGGCGGAAGAGGCCGAAGTCTACGGTCTGGTTGCCGTTGAGGCCGTCACCATCAACGCCGACATCCGGCTCAGAATCTCTGGCCAGGGTGATTGGCAAGCTGGCCACGGCACCACTGATGGTGGTACCGTCATCGCGGTTATCCAGATCGTTGTCAGGATCGGCGATGCCCCCCCCCTCATACGGGCCAGTGGCAACCCCATTAACGCCCGTGCTGCTACGGTAGGCCGCGAGGCCACCAGTGGCCTCTAGCCGTCCTCCAGCATTGAAGTTGCTGGCCGGTAGCACGACGATGTAGTTGCCCGGAATGAGGTCATCGAAGTTATAGATACCGCTGGCATCGGTGGTGGTGGTATTGATCAGGCTGTCGCCTGCGTCATAGCTGCCATCACCATCGTCCATGTAGAGTTGAACCACGACGTTATCCAACAGTGGTTCGCCACCATCATAGATGCCGTTGTTGTTCGTGTCTTCCCACACCAAGTTCCCCAGGTTCAGGTTCTGGAAGAAGCCCAGATCCAGGGTCAGGTTCGTATTCGAGTCGGTGTCACCGTCGTTCGTTGGCTCATAACTGGGGTTGAGCGTAATCGCCCGTGTGAAGGTGTAGCCATCCCCATGGTCGGTGCCGTTATCATCATTGTTGATGTTGTTGTATGTAGGCGCACCAACCCCATCATCCGGGTCGGGGGCTGGCTCGTAGACATTGACACCGAGTCCATTTTGACCCGTACTGCTGCGGTAGCGGTAGAGCGGCCCGCCACTCGCAAACTCGCTCGCCGGGATGACCACCAGGTAGTTGCCCTGCTCTAACTGAGTGAAGAGGTAGTTGCCGCTGGCATTGGTATCCTGCGTCGTAACGAATGTGTCCGTACCCGCGTCGTAGGTACCATTGCCGTTGGTGTCACGGTAGAGATCAACCTGCACATTGGGTATCCCCGGCTCTCCCCCATCTGCGAGGCCATTATTGTTAAGGTCGTCCCAGATCAGGTTGCCCAGGCTCACCCGTGGGTAGATGCCCATGTCCCAGGTGGTGTCGTTGCTGTTGTAGTTCAGCGTGAAGGTGCCAGTCTGGCCGGTGGTCTGGTTGGCGTCGCTGTCGAGCGTATCGTCGCCACCCGCATTGAGCGGGCTTATCGCGTAGTTAGCACCGATAGTGGTTGGATCGAAGACGACATAGTAGGTGCCCGGATTCAGGTAACTGAAACCGTAGATGCCGCTGGCGTTCGTGGTTGTCGTGGCGATCAGGTTGTTGCTATTGTCATAGAGCCTGACCGTAACCCCGGCCACACCTATCTCGCCCCCATCCCGCACACCATTGCCGTTGGTATCAATCCAGACCAGATCGCCCATGCGCGCATGGTTGAAGAGGCCGAAGTCAATGCTCAGGTTGGAGCTATTGTTCGCGGCTCGATCAGTTACGCCAGTGGGGAGGGTAGTGTCGCTCTCGTCAGTCGGTGCTGTGCCGACATTGACCTGGAAGACCGGGCTGCGCACGATATTGCTGGGGAACTGGGTTCCATTATCGTTGTTGTCAGTCGCATCGCTATCCGGGTCAAGCCCCGGCTCATAGGTGCCGCTGTTGACTCCATTCGCCCCACCCGTACTCGACACCCAGCCGGCACCTGCGGTTGTCACGCGGATCTCGTAGTTGCCGCCGCTGCGCAGCCCCCCGAAGAAGTAGCGGCCACCGTTGTTGGTGTTGATGGTCGCAACCGCTGTACTCTCGGCACCCGCATCAATCGTGCCGTTGCCGTTGGCATCGTAGTAGAGGTTAACCGGGCGTGAGTTGATGCCGCTTTCAGCCACATCTTTGATGCCGTCATTATCGGCATCACTCCACACCAAGTTCCCCACGCTCAGGCTGTAGAAGCCGAAGTCTACCGTCAGGTTGCTGTTGCTGTTGGTGTCGCCATCGGTGATCGGCTCACCATTCAGGCTGAGCGTCACCGCACCACTGCTCACCAGCCCTGTAGCGATTCCGTTGCTTGGGCCGATGCCATTGTCGTCGTTATCGGTATCACCTGTATCTGGGTCGGTGGCGCTATCGGTTGCCGCACTACCGTCACTACTGCGGAAGTATTGCAGTGCGCCACCCGTCCCAAAGTTGGTGGCCGGGATGACCACCACATAGTTACCGGCGACGAGGTTGTCAAAGAGGTAGTTGCCGTTGCCGTCGGTCGTCGTGCTGGTGATGAGTGTGTCGGTACCGGCGGTGTAGGCATTGTTGCCATCGGTGTCGCGGTAGAGTTGTACCGTCACCCCACTGATTCCACTCTCCGTCCCACTATCGAAGATCTTGTTATTGTTGAGGTCATTCCAGACCAAATTCCCCAAGCTGAGCGGGCGGAAGAATCCGAAGTCCACCGTCAGGTTGCCGTTATGGTCGTCGGTATCAACACCGGCTAGTGGCTCATCCTGCGAGCGCAGGGTGATCGACTGGGCCACCACTGCACCGCCACTCAGGCTCCCATTGTCGTTGTTATCGGTATTGTTGTCGGGGTCGGCGGCTGGCTCATAGGGGCCACTCAGGCTACCATTAGTGCCGCTGCTGCTGACGTAGGCGGGCAGATTGCCACTGGATGCCAGCGCACCGGCTCCAGTGAAGTTACTGGCCGCAATGGTTACGACATACTCACCGGGCATGAGGTTGTCGAAGAGATACAACCCGTTACTGTCGGTGGTGGTGTTGCGGTTGACCGCATTCCCCAAGCCGTCGGTGCCGGTTAGCAGCACCTCGACATTCGCAATGCCGGTGGCACCATCATCAGCGAGGCCATTGTTATTCAGATCATGCCAGACCAAGTTGCCCAGCCGCAGGGATGAGTAGAACCCTGCATCCCAGGTCAGATCATTCTCTCCACTGCGCAGTTCGGTGTCGGGCGTGCGCAGGGTGACGGGGTCAATATCACTATCTAGCCCATCATTCGCACCCTGATCATTCCCACTGGCCCGGTCGTAGCCGGTGGGCATGGTGAATTCGACGTGGTAGGTCCCCGGTACCAAATTCTGGAAGCGGTAGGCACCATTCGTATCGGTGGTGGTAGTCAGATCAACCGCCGCACCGGTACCATCGGTGCCCACCAAGCGCACGTTCACATTGGCAATCGGCGGCTCACTCACTTCCTGAATACCGTTGGCGTTGATGTCGTGCCAGACATAATCACCGATGCTGGCCAACTGGTATAGCCCCATATCACGGGTCAGATCGGTGGCCGAGAGCGGGAAGTTGGGGATGGTGTAGCTGCTATTGGCGTCGCTATCGGCGGCATCATCAGCGCCGCGATCCTCCGGGCTACGCTGGTAGCCAGTGGGAATATCACTAAAGACCACCCGGTAGGTTCCAGGGAAGAGTCCTTCAAACAGGTAGTTGCCATCTAGGTTGGTGTAGGTGACATCAACCAACGTGCCACTACCGTTGTAGAGTTCCACCCGCACCCCCGGCACGCCGTTGGAGGTCTCACCCACATCCACCAAGGTGTTGCCATTGACATCAGTCCACACCCGCTCTTCAGGGTCTTGGATACCGTTGGCATTAGCATCCAGCCACACCCGATCACCAACACTGATCACCGGGAAGATACCCGCATCCCAGGTACGGTCGGTCTGGCCGGAATTCAGCGTGATCATGCTGCTGACGCCAGTGATTTGGCCAGTACCAGTAATCACCTGGAGGACATCACTATCCAGGGCGTTGTCACTCCCCTGATCACGCTGGGTAAAGACATGATCGGCGGGGATGTTGCTCACGACCACATAATAGTTGCCCGGTGTCAGATCGGGGAAGAAGTAGTAGCCAGGGTTGCCCAATCCATCATTTTCGGTTGTGTCTGAAGTTACGAACATGCCATTGATGGTATACAGGCTGACCGTCACCCCATTCACACCGTTACTGGCCGGTTCATCCTGGATGCCGTCGGCATCAGTATCAACCCAAACATAATCGCCCAGTGCCGCCGTGTTGTAGACACCCATGTCCCAACTCATGTCGCTGGTACTAGAGGGCAGGGTAATCAGCGGCGTCATGCGGGTAGCCGGGTTGGCATCGCTATTGGTGTCGCTATCGCCATTCGGGCTGTTGGCGGGCGAAACATTGGTATAGCCAGGGGTTGGCCCAAAGAGCACATAGTAGGTACCAGGGGCCAAGTTGTTAAAGCGGTAGTTCCCGCTTGCATCGGTGGTGGTCGGCGTACCCACCAACACATCATCACCACCACCAATCACCCCGTCTGGCCCGGGGCGGTAGAGGCTGACTTGCACCCCAGAGACCCCCGTCTCGCCAGGATCTTGCACACCATTGGCATTCACATCATGCCAGACCCGGTCGCCCAGCGATGAGGGCTGGAAGAGGCCGATGTCCCAAGTGGGGTCGTTCTCACCAGGGATGAGTTCGGTCTGGATGGTGGTGAAGATGGGGCCAGGGCCAGGCGCGGCATCTGAATCGGCAGTATCAACGGTATTCCCATTCGCATCCTGAGGACTCAGGATGAAGGTATCGGGGAGGATAAAGCCCAGCGAGTAGATACCCGGTTCAAGCCCGCTAAAGTTGTAGATGCCACTTGTGTTGGTGACGGTACTATCAATATCGTTGCCGAGTTGATCATACAGAATAACCTGTACACCCGGCACGCCATTGGTTTCGTTGGCATCTTGGACACCATTGGCATTCAAATCGAGCCATGCCAGATTACCGATGCTGGCCGTCTGGTAGATACCGAAGTCCCAACTGACATCGTTCTCAAGCGCGGATAGCTCAGTTGGAACAGTCTGGAACGTTAAGGGGCTAGCATCTGAATCGGTGTCATTGAGGCTATTACCACTGACATCCTGGATGGTCGGTTTGTAGCCAGACGGCATGACAAACTCAACGTAGTACTGAAGATCCGGGATCAGGCCGGTAAAGCTGTAGTTACCACTGCTGTTGGTCGTTGTCGTAGCCAGTGGGATGTGGCTCCCCGGCTGGTAGAGGCGCACCGTCACATTCGGCACGCCACTCTCACCACCATCCTGAATCCCGTTGCGGTTATAGTCGTTCCACACCCGGTCGCCAATACTGGCATAGGTGAAGATGCCCATGTCCCAGGTAGGATCATTTTCACCGGGAGTCAGCGTGGTGATTGCGGTGCGCCCCGTCACCCGATCCGAATCACTATCAATCGTATCATCGGTGCCGATATTGATCGGGCTACTCGCATAGCCAGCGGGCAGATTGCTAAAGACCACATAGTAGTCGCCGGGGGGCAGGTTGTTAAAGCGATAGATGCCGTCTTCCGTGCCATCATTCGCGGTGACGGTATTGGTCACAAAACTGTCATCAGCACGGTAGAGCGACACGGTGACACCATTAACACCGACTTCACCCGCATCCTGAATTCCATCACGATTTAGGTCGTCCCAGACGCGGTTGCCCAAACTGGCGAGGTCGGCCACCAGACCGGCGTCCCAGCGCAGGTCAGTCTGGTTCAAGCCGAGGATGATCAGGGGAGTCGTACCAGTACCCGGATCGGCATCCGAGTCGATGCCTGTATCACTGCCACTATTCAGGCTCGTAAAGGTGTGGCCACTCGGCAGGTTACTGAAGCGCACCCGATAATTACCGGGGGCGAGGTCGGCAAAGCCGTAGATACCATCGGCATTGGTTGTCGTGGTCTTCAGGACATTGTTACTCGCATCGAGCAGTTCAACCGTAATCCCGGCCACGCCCAACTCACCATTATTCTGAGTACCATCGTTATCAGTATCGAACCAGACTAGATTGCCCAGCGCGGAACCACCGATCAGGCCAAAGTCGAGGGTCTGGTTGCCATTGCGGTCATCACCATCCTCAACCATGTCTGGTTCGCTATAGGTGCTGAGGGTGATGGGTTGGCTGATGATCCGATCAGCCTGGACGGAGCCATTATCGTCATGGTCAATGTCGTCATCAGGATCGGGCGCGGGATCATTACCCGTACTGGTACGTAGATCGCGCAGCGCACCATCAAACGCGAAGTTACTCGCCTCAAGGACGGCAATATAATCCCCGGCTTCCAGATTACTGAACTGATACCAGCCGGGCTGCCCCAGGCGGGTACTGGTGGTAGTGGTGCCCACATGTTCGCTGGGATCAGGCACACCATCGTTATTACTATCGCGGTAGAGACTGACCGTAGCGCCATTGATGCCCGTCTCACCCGCACTTGGATCATAGCGCCCGTTGTTATCCAGATCGCGCCAGACCAGATTGCCCAGTTGGAGCGTACCTGTCGGCATGATCAGCCCAGCGTCCCAGTTGGGATCGTACTGATTCGCAACCAGGGTGAAGGTCGCAGTACGCCCAGTGCTGGTATCCGCATCACTATCGGCGGCATCATCACCGCTATTTTGGTCGGTGAAGGTGAAGCCGCTGGGTGCGACAAACTCGACATAATAACTGCCGGGAGTCAAGTTATCGAAGACATAGTAACCGGGCTGACCGAAGGGATCGTTATGGGTAGTGGTGGTACCAACTAAGCTACCGCCACTCGTATAGAGGCGCACGGTCACGCCATTCACACCATCGCCGGGGGCTTCGTCTTGGAGACCATTGGCATTGCGGTCAATCCAGACATAGTTACCGACAGCGGTACTCGCGGTGACACCCGCGTCCCAGGTCATATCGAACTCACCCAGATCGAGGGTGGTAACAGCCGTCAGGCCCGTGGTCTGATTGGCATCTGAGTCGAGCGCATCATTGCCGCCCTGATTAGCAGCCGTGCGCCCATAGCCGAGCGGCGGGGTGAACTGGGCATAGTAGTTACCAGGTTCAAGGTAGCCGGGGTAGCGTGGATCGGACACATCAAATGACTCAGAGAAGAGGTAGTAACCAGGGTTACCCACATCATCCGGGCCGGTGATCTTGGTACCAATAAAGGTATCACCAGCACTTGGCCCAGGAACCCCATCATCATCACGGAAGAGATCTACACGGGCACCATTGATACCCGGTTCGCCAGCATCCTGGATACCATCCTTGTCGTTATCCAACCAGACATAATTACCATAACCGGGAGGCTCAGAGGCTGAACGCTTAATACCGACACGCGGCGGGTCGGAGGAGAGCAGGTACTCAGTCGAATTAATCGCCCGGGCGCGGTAGCCAAACGAGTTCCAGGCAATGAGATTAGGATCGGGTGGAGAGGCGGGATCGCTATAGGGTGCCTGCATATAGACGGTAAGTGTGACCGACTCTTCAGGCATGAGGATCAGATCACCAAATTCCACCTTAAACGACTGCACCGTGGTAATGTCGCCGGGAAGGGTACTACTCCAGACCGGAGCTTCACAGCCGGGCGAATCGTCTGTGGGGTCAACACTGAGATCGGGGGCGCGGCAGGGATTGTTCTGGGTGCTATAGAAGACACTCGCCCCGGAGGGAACCGCAATCGGCTCGGAGAGGAAGGGACGCCACTCAGTACCACGGGCTTGTTCAAAACTGCGCACACCCACATCGCCTACCCAGGGCAGAATATCAAGTAGGGTGATTTCACCAATGGGAATAGTGCCCGTATTGGTGATCGTGAGTTGGTAGGTAGCACTGCCACCGGGAACAGTATAGCCAAACTCAGGATCATAAGTCCACTTGGTATCAAGCTGGCCCATCACCAACTTATGCGAGCCACTCTTAGCCGCCGCAGCGAGAGTGACACTCGAAATAGTGGAGCTACAGATCTCCTCTTGGGTATCACCGTCATTATCGAAATCGTAGGTATCGGGGCTACTATTGCTACAACTATCAATCCAAATATCGCCCGGCTGGTTGTCCCAACCAGCCAAGTAGGCAGTATTACTGAGCGACTGAGCGGGGGTATAGGGCGCAATCTGGGCTTGGAACTCAATTTCGATATCTTCACCCGGCGGCAGGCTATAGCTATCCCACGACCAGTTGAGCAATGTTCGCCCAGTAGTGCTATAGTTCGGGATCAGTTCAAAGGTGGGTGCAGGCATACCACTTGGTGCGCTGATGATCGTCTGGCTACCCGGCACATAGAGCAGTTCGTTGAGCAACAGATCGGAGATCTGGGGATTGATCAACGGAGTAGCATTGACGGTACTGTTGGAGAGGGTCAGGGTATAGGTCACCGTCTCACCAGACTCAACCGTCAAGGGGGTAACGGCTTTATTAAGGCTAGGCCGCGCACCGGGAATGGTGTTATCCACCACACGAGTACGGCGCTCACTAGGACGCAGGATCTCATAGCCATTGTAACTAAAGCGCGCATCAGCGGTATTGACAATAATCTGGTTGATCGGCGAACTGATCACCTCAGCCGTAAAGCCGCTATTGCTGGCCGAGAAGCCATAAGGCAGCGCATCGAGGTAGGTATAGCGCAGGCTGGTGATGCGCTCACCAACACCGAGGGTGATGCTGGCACCACAACTGCCACTGCCGATATCGACACACGCCGTACCAGTAAAGGGCGAACCGGGCACCATGTTCCATGTCGTACCATCAACTTGGTACTCAATCTGGAGCCGGATAGTGGGGGCATGGCTGTTCGTACCGGCCGTAATACGGATCACCTCCAACTCAGCCGGAATGGGATCGGTAAACGTATGCCCCGCATCGAGCGGGCTGGTGCCAGCATTGGTGGAGGTAAAGGTATAGGTGACAATATCCCCAAGCGATGCCGAGGTAGGGCCATTCTTACTAAACCCAGGATTAGGCGTCGGCGGCTGGATGAGGCGCACATCAAAATCGCTCAGGAAGGCCGTCGCACCATTGACATACGTGACATCGGCCTGCATGTCATTGCGGATCTCGTCGCCAACATTAAAATCGGCATCGGGGAACTGAACCGTAACATTGTAGCCCACACATGACTCACCCGCACTGACGAGGATATTCTCATTGGGCCATGTGATGGTATTGGTGCCAGCATTGTAGACACCCCCACCAGTGGCACTCACAAACGTAGCCCCAGCGGGCAAGGTATCGCGGATGACCAGATTGGTCACATCCACTGCCCCAATCGTACCGGGCACACACACCTCAACTCGATAGACCGTATTGATGTCGAGCACGCCACCCGACACAAAGCGCTTATCGGCGCGGGTGCGTGGTTCGGCAGTAGCGGTAAGGGTGAGCGGCTTCGAGGTTACCGGCGGGGCACTCGTGCTAATTGCCGAGGCGCGCAGGGTAGCCGTGGCTCCATCGGGTGTAGCCCCCTTCGGGAAGCGCACCATCAAGGTAAAGGTACCGGCACTACCAGGTGCAATATCATCACTGAATGTCCATGTTGCCGTGGTAGGGCTGTAGGTTGCATCAGTATCGCCACTCAGATCCAAAACCTGCACATCTTGTACCAACTGACTCAGTTCAGGTGGAATCGGCACCGAGACGACCACATCATTACAGGTGGTGTTATAGATGGACGAACAGCTATAGTCCACCTTAATCACCGCCCAGTCGCCACTGCCGATCACTGGAGTCGTAGTACTGAGCCGCACGTCGAGTGTGGCAGTGGGAGCCTGGGCTAGTACCAACCCACTCGGCAACAGCGTGAAAATAATCATTGCGATGATGAACAATGAGATCGGCAGGGAGTGGCGTAGGCGTGGTGACATACAGATGCCTTAGCTGTACTAAATTCTTACTTCGTTACCGTTATCACGAATTTTTACACCTGGAATTGGCTCACCAGTGTACACGATCAGTATTACCGAGGGTGTACCAGTGCGACGATCAGGGCATAGTGCGAGATATTTGAGTATTTGGTTATTTTACTATAACTTGTAGGGATTACCTAAATATTACTACTACAGTCTGTAGGGCATGTACAAAGTCGTTGTTGCCCCCACCCCAACCCGCCCCCGCTGGGGGCGGGAGCCGATTCCCATAGGCGTTCAGTTAAGGAATTGTGCGTAGGGGCGCGTCACGACGCGCCCGTAGCGGGTGGGGGCCTGCGGCCCCCACGAAAAAGAATATTTTGCTGGTGTGGTTGGCCGCGAAGCGGCCAACCACACCAGCAAAACGATGGGTTTGGGGCGTAGCCCCAAGCAGAAATCTGCTTAGCTTGAAGTGTATAGGGCGCGTCACGACGCGCCCCTACGACCTTAACCGAACCTGTGCAACTTTTTCCTTCAACACACGAATGAATTGCTTTTATCACTAAACTATCTTGTTATTCTGTCAAATTGAAGATAAAAAAAGTCACTATTATGCCATTCTCATTTTTCTCTCATAAAGCAAATTTGACATATCATACCAAGATTTTAAGCATCAAGTGCTTGCACGGCTTTTGTAGATATTGAAGGTTTGAGGGGCGTATGCTATACTCCGCGCACGATTAGATTGACTAGAAATGAATATAGAGAGGCTAACTCGATGTCTGCGGTGCGGATTATCATCAAGACGATCCAGCTAGCGATTACACGGGTGGGGGCGGGTTGGATGTTTGCCCTGCTCACCTTCAATTTCAATCGGGTCGCAATTGGCGATCTCGGCGCAGTTGCGGTGATTGTCACCTCCCTGATCGGTTTGCACCACTTTATCTCCTTCCTCTACCCCTACTGGGGGCGCATCTCGGATCGGCATCCCATTCTGGGTTTTCGTCGCAGCCCCTATATTCTGCTCAGTGGTATCTTGGCCTCGATCCCAGTGCTCTTTCTGCCCTCAATTGCGGTGGGCTTGGGTGAGCGTAGCTTCGTGGCCACTATTGAAGCCTTCTTCTTGATTGCCTTCTTCGGTATGGCGATGGCGATGAATGGAAGTTCTTCCAACGCCCTGATTGCTGAGATCATCCCTGAAAAGTCACGTGGGGGGGCGGTGGCGGTGGTGTGGGCGGCGGTGATTATTAGTGGAATTGGCTCCTCGATTGTCTCCCAAGTGATGATGCCGCACTATACGCCGGAGGCCATGCAGAATCTGTATAACCTTACCCCATTTGTGGTGTTGGGCACCATGATCATTGGCCTGATCGGGGTTGAGCCACGTATCACCAAAGAGCAGCATGCCAAACTGATGGCTGCGCAGCCCGCCGAGACCGACTCGCCGCTGGGGACGCTGCGGGTCGCGGCCCGGATGATGGGTGAGAATACCCAGGCCCGTAACTTCTTCTTCTATGTGTTGCTGGGCATTATGGGCATCTTCTTGCAGGATGCCATCCTTGAACCCTTTGGTAAGCAGGTCTTCGATATGCCCCAGAAGCAGACGGCTGCCTTCCAGCAGGCATGGGGGGCTGGGGCGTTGCTGGGGATGTTCGGGATTGGTATGCTCTCCAACTTCTTCCCGATTGCCAAGAAGACCATCGCTTCGATTGGTGGTGCTGGGATTGCGCTCGGCCTGAGTGTTATCGCCGTGGCCAGCCTGACGCACCAAGCGGCGTTGATCACTCCGGCCTTGTTGCTCATGGGGCTGGCGATTGGTTTCTTTAATGTCGGTAGCCTCTCGATGATGATGGAGATGACCATTGAGGGCCAAGCGGGCCTCTACATGGGTATGTGGGGCATGGCCCAGGGTCTGGGCAATGGCCTTGCCAATGTGGTCAGTGGGGCGCTCGTTACCGTGCTGATGGAGCAACTGGGTGTGAGCTACAGTTTAGGCTACGCCATGATCTTTGGCTTCGAGGCCATGCTGATGGTTGCCGCTATCTTCATCCTACGCGGCGTGAGTGTTCAGGAGTTTAAGGGTCTCAGCCGCCGTGATGTTTCAACCGCACTTGCAATGGATACCGCAGGATAGACGCTCTATGATGTATACCGAAGATCAACTCGCCCGCCGTGCGCGTTCTAAGTGGACCAAGGTGCAGATCATTCTGGCACCGATCCAGTTTGTGGCCTTCCTGATCAGCTTTGGTCTGGTGATCTACTACCTTGTTACTGGTGAAGGCCACATGGCCGCGACGATCAGTATCTGGATCAAGATCGCGCTGATTTGGGCGCTTACGATTACGGGCATGCTGTGGGAGTACGACATGTACGACCACTACTTTATGGCTAAGGAGTTCTTCTGGGAGGATCTGGGTAACCTGATTGCGATCATTACCCATAATGCCTACTTTGTCGCCCAGTGGATGGGAGCCGATGATCGTACCGTGATGTGGGTGATGGTCTTTGCCTATATCACCTACCTCTTCAATGCCGGACAGTTTCTGGTGCGTGGGGTTCGTTCCGCCCAGCAGCGCAGTGCGCTCAAGCGGGCCGAGGCAGCGACCACGTCAATGCAGAGCTAGTAAGGACGGCGCACTATGCCGATCAAATCGCGTGCGGTGGTCATTCCTCGGCGCAATGTGGTGGAACTACGGACGGTGCAAGTGACCGAGCCGCGTGCCGGTGATGTGCTGATCCGCACCGCTTATACCTCGATCAGTGCCGGGACGGAGCGGATGTTGCTTGATGGGCGCTTGCCCCAGCCACAGTTGCTCTTCCCGGTGGTGCCGGGGTATGAGACGGTGGGCCAGGTGATCCAGGTGGGCAAGAAGGCTCCCAAGGATCTGCTCGGTCAGTGGGTCTATATCGGTGGCGCACGCTGCTTCCAGGGGGTTAACCCGGCCTGGGGTGGCCAGAGCGAGTTTATCAGTGCCGAGGCCGAACGAGTCATCCCACTCGGTACGATCAATCCCTCTGATGGGGTGATCTTGGCCCTGGCAGCAACCGCCCTACACGGTATCAATGTGGCTAACATCCGGCCTACAGATCGTGTCTTGGTGCTAGGGCAGGGGATCGTGGGCCAGTTGGCGGCGCGTCTGGCGCGTTTGGCCGGAGCCAGCTTTGTAGCCGTCGCCGACCGGGTGGCGGTGCGTTTGGCGCACTCGCAGGCCGATCAGGTGGTGGATATTAACCGCGAGTTGCTCGATGAGGCGATCAGTGATGCCAACATCAATGTGCTGATCGAGGCCACCGGCTCGATGACGGCGCTCTCTGGGGCGCTGCCGCTGCTGGCCAACCATGGGCGGGTGCTGCTGCTGGGCTACTACGACACCATGAATCTGCCCTACGCGCCGCTCTTCATGCGCGAGGCCCAGATCCTGATCGCCCGCGAATGGCAGTTTGGCCCCGATGGCGATCTGCCACGCGTGCGCGACATGCTCGCTTCGGGTGAGTTGGATGTGCGTGGCCTACTCACCCATCGCGTTCCACTTGATCGTATTCAGGCCGCCTATCGGCTCGCCTTTGAGGACCCGGCCTGCCTCAAGGTGGTGGTGGAATGGCCGCAACCCGTGACTGAGGGCTAGAAGCGAGAACTCTATGGCGCGTACATCTCCGTCGGCCCGCATGATCGCCGTCTATGGCAAGGGCGGCATGGGCAAGTCCTTCTTCACCACCAACTTGGTCAGTAAGTTGGCCCTGCTCGGCAATCGGGTACTCCAACTCGGTTGCGACCCCAAACATGACAGTTGCAATGCCCTGTTTGGCGGCGTCAGCCTGCCCACACTAGGGGATGTCTGGCGCACCTATAAGGCCGAAGGCCGCGAGGATGCACTTCAGGTTGAGCATGTGGTCTTTAAGACCGCGATCATGGATGGGGCGGCGACGGTCTATGGCTGTGAGATTGGTGGCCCGGAGGTGGGGCGCGGCTGTGGTGGGCGCGGCATCACCTTTGGCTTCGATCTGCTCGAGAAGTTTGGTCTCAGCCAGTGGGCGCTCGATTATGTGGTGATGGACTTCTTGGGGGATGTAGTGTGTGGTGGTTTTGCCACCCCACTCTCGCGCTCATTGGCCGAAGAGGTGATCATCCTGTGCGGCAATGATCGCCAGAGCCTCTACGCGGCCAACAACATCGCCAGTGCGGCCAAATACTTCGCCAGCATGGGTGGGCGCACACGCTTGGTGGGCCTCGTCGTCAACCGTGATGATGGCAGTGGTGTTGCGGCGCGCTTTGCCGAGCGCATCAATCTGCCGGTGTTGGCCAGCATTCCACTGGATCGCAAGATCCGCGAGATGGCCGATGCATGCAAGTTGGCACTGGTAGATGACGATTTCAATGCGATCTTTGATCGGCTGGCCCAGGGCATTATTGATCGCAGCCTGCCGCCCGTGGCGATGGATCAAGTACAGCCGTTGGAGTATGATGAATTCCTCAGCGTCTTTGGGGCTGAGGAGCCGGATGTAACTCCGGCGGGGGCCAGTAGTGCGGAACTCTTCGGTGGCCAGCCCGACCCCACTCCAGTGGTGTGTGTGGTGCCGGCGGCTGAAGCCCCGGTGCTGTTGGACGCCCCGACCGGGCGGGTAGTGGCGCGCTTGCTCCAGGAACTGGGGCTGTATGTCACCGAGGCCAACCACGACCCGAAGAAGGGTATGACCTTAACGATTGACGGCCACACGACCATCTGCTTTGGTGATGAGCGTGAGCTTGACAGCAAGATGGCCATTCTCGCCGCGTTGCAGAAGTCTGGCGAAAGCTACCGCTACGTCGATCTGCGCCGTCCGGCGAGTCCGCTCTATCGTTGAGCGTTGTGTGCGCCGCGTCTGACCGTGGGGCCAGGCGTGGCCTATGAGGTGAGCTATGGCGCTCCAAATTCGCCCCCCGACGATCCAGATCGAGTATGTTCGTGCCCCGTGGTATCTGCGCTTACGCTGGTGGTTGGTTGCCCGTTGTTGGGCTTTCAGCCATAATTTCACCGAATCATCGGGTATCGAGGTGCCCGATCTGGTCAATCCGCTCTGGCGGAGGTAGGAGGCCATACCATCCCATCGCCGACATGTGGTAGAATAGAACCAGAAATTCCAAGTACGGCAAGACATAAAGATGCGTGAAGTGTTCATACTCCCCTAACGGCGCGAGTGCGTTGGGGAGCCACGAGGAGTAAGCTATGCCAAGCGGTCTCGGTGAAGCCACGCAAATGATCGGTCCAATCGCTCCTGCGCTGATGTGTTGGATCTGCTTTTTGGGTACGATTACTGCACTGGCTCTGACATTCTTGTGGACCAACATTACGGCGTTTGCTCGACGCACCCGCAACAAAGATCGCCAGCCAGCCGCGGGTACGGTGACAAAGACTCCTTCTAATAGTTGGTAACGGCTCCATCCGCACCTGGTAGGTTGCGCGGGGGTTGTCCCGCGTCCGATGCAGGGGCTCTGGAGGGGCGCTAGCCTCCAGAGCCCTTGGTTCGTGCGATTCGGCCAAGCTGCTGATCGCTATGAGTAATTTCTATGTCGAAAGAGACTCTTGAGACGCTGCCGCAGGCGTCGCCCAATGGTACTGCACCCACCCCGAACGCCCCTGTTCCCCCGTATCCGTTTACTGCCATCGTTGGTCAGGAAGAGCTGAAGCTGGCCCTGTTGCTATGCGTGGTCAGCCCGACGATTGGTGGTGTGATGGTCATGGGCCATCGTGGTACAGCCAAGAGTACGGCTGTGCGCGCTCTGGCCGCCATGTTGCCGCCGATCAAGGCGGTGGCCGGTTGTCCCTATTCCTGTGCCCCTGAGCGCACCGCTGGCCTCTGCGAGCGCTGTACTAGCCCCGATGGCAAAAAGGCTCCCGTTAAGGCAACGACCGTAACTATTCCCGTGCCGGTGGTTGACCTGCCGCTCGGTGCGACGGAAGATCGCGTCTGTGGTACGCTCGATATTGAGCGCGCCTTGACGCAGGGCGTCCAGGCGTTCGCGCCGGGTCTGTTGGCGCGTGCCAACCGTGGCTTCCTCTACATTGACGAAGTCAACCTGCTCGAAGACCACCTGGTGGACGTGCTGCTTGACGTGGCCGCCAGTGGTACCAACGTGGTCGAGCGTGAAGGTATCAGCATCCGCCACCCGGCACGCTTTGTGCTGGTGGGTAGCGGTAACCCTGAAGAGGGTGACCTGCGCCCGCAGTTGCTGGATCGCTTCGGTCTGCATGCGCGCATCACCACCATCACCGAGGTGGAGGAGCGGGTTGAGATCGTGCGCCGCCGCCGTGCCTATGATGCCGATCCCTTTGCCTTTGCTGCCAACTGGGATAAGGAGACGGCCAAGCTCCAGCGCAAGATCAAGGGTGCCCAGAAGCGCTTGCCTGATGTGGTGCTGCCCGACTCGGTGCTCTACAAGATTGCTGAGTTGTGCGTGAAGCTGGAGATTGACGGCCACCGTGGCGAGTTGACCCTTAGCCGCACGGCGACGGCTCTGGCCGCCTTTGAGGGCCACAACGAGGTCAAGCTTGATGACGTGCGGCGCATCGCCATCCTTGCCCTGCGCCACCGCTTGCGCAAAGATCCTCTGGAGACTCAGGACGATGCGGTGCGGATCGAGCGGGCGGTGGAAGAAGTGCTAGCGTAAATGGGGTATGGGCGGGCACCCGATTGGCGTGCCCGCCCATAGTTCATGCGCACGAGGTGTTTCGTGAAAGCTACGCATACGACTCTGCCCTTTTCTGCGCTGGTGGGCATGGAGACGGCACGGCAGGCGCTCCTGCTCCTCGCGGTTGATCCGCTGCTGGGGGGTGTAGTGATTGCGGCTGGGGTTGGTACTGGTAAGAGCACCCTGGCGCGCAGTTTCTCGCGCCTCTTCGGTATGGCAACGGATGGCCCCCCGCCGCCCTTTGTGGAGCTGCCGGTGGGGGTGACTGAGGATCGCTTGTTGGGTGGCCTCGATCTGGAAGCCACGCTGGCGCGTGGTGAGCGCGTGCTGCGCAGCGGTCTGCTGGCGCGTGCCGATGGTGGCCTGCTCTACGCCGATGGGGTGAATCTGCTCGATGATAGCACGATCAACCATCTGCTTTCGGCGCTGGATAGTGGCGTGGTGCGCGTCGAGCGTGAAGGTCTGAGTGTGGTGGAGTTGGCGCGTTTCGCGCTCATCTCGACCTACGATCCAGCTGAAGGGCCGCCCCGCCGCCACTTGATGGATCGCGTGGGCCTGATTGTGGCCCCGATTGGTCATGCTCCGGCACGTTCACGCGCTGAAGTCGTGCGGCGCAATCTGGACGCCGATGCGATTGCACGCATCAAGTCGAAGGCCAAGATCCGTGCGGCTGCCAAGGTTGAAAGCCCCTATGATGATGAGGAGTCGCTGCTGGCGGCCACGGTGATGGCAGCGCGGGAGTTGCTCCCCTCGGTCAAGATTAGTGATCACTACCTGCGGCAGATCAGCCAAGCTGGTTTGGCGTTGGGGGTGGAGGGCCATCGGGCCGACATCTTCGCGGTACGGGCGGCGCTGGCTTCGGCGGCGCTGGTTGGGCGCGAGGAGGTGAATGAGGAGGATCTGGAGCGGGCGGTGCGGTTTGTGATGGTGCCGCGTGCGACACGCGCCCCGGAGTTTGAGCCGGAGCAGCAGCCAGAACAGGAGCAGCCACCCCAGCCGGAGCCGGAGCAGCCACCGCCACCGAGTAACGAGGATAAGCCGGAGGATGAGGAGCAGGAGGAGGAGCCGCCACCACCACCAGAGGACGATCTGACGGTGGAGGATCTGGTGCTCTCGGCCTTGGATGCCGAGGTGCCACCCGATGTGCTTTCGACGCCGTTCAGCATCCGCCGCAGTGGGCGCAGCGGTTCACGCGGCAATACCTCTGGCAACCGTGGCCGTCACATCCGCTCGATCCCCGGTTTGCCGGGGCAGGGGCGCTTGGATGTGGTGGCGACATTGCGCGCCGCTGCGCCCTGGCAGAACTCGCGCCAGTCGGAGGTTGAACGCCAATTGCTCGAAGGCCGCCGCCGGGCTGCCGAACGGCAGGCGCGCATTCGCCTACGCGCCGATGACCTGCACATCAAGAAGTTCCGCAGTAAGGCCGGAACGCTCTTCTGCTTTGTGGTTGATGCTAGTGGCTCGATGGCGCTGCACCGCATGCGTCAGGCCAAGGGCGCGGTGAATGCGCTGCTTCAGCAGGCGTATGTCCATCGCGACCATGTGGCGCTGCTTGCCTTCCGAGGTGAGCGTGCCGATCTGCTGTTGCCACCATCGCAAAGCGTCGAGTTGGCCAAACGGGCGCTGGATGTCTTGCCGACGGGTGGCGGAACGCCCCTGGCGGCGGCGTTGCTCTCGGCCTACCAAGTGGCCGAGCAGGCGCGCTCGCGGGGTATTCACCGCACGACGCTGGTGCTGATTACCGATGGGCGTCCGAATGTGCCGCTCCAGCCCATGCCGGGCCAGAGTAAGGATGAGCGCATGGCACAGGCGCGCACCGAGGTGCAGACCTTGTGTAGTCGGCTCAAGTCGGCGGGGATTGGCGCAGTGGTGATTGACACCCAGCGCAGCTACGTCTCGCGGGGCGAGGCGCAGCAACTGGCCGCGTGGTTGGGTGGGCGCTATGTCTATCTGCCGCAGGGCCGCGCCGACCAGATCGCCAACGCGGTGATTGATGCGAGTAGTAGCGAGTCCTAGTTTTATAGGAGCGGCTGATCAGCCGCCCCTATAAAACTAGGGCGATTTCCGCTTGGGGCTGCGCCCCAGACCTGCTTTTTTCGTATATGTTGGCGGCGAAGCCGCCAACATATACGAAAAAAGTTTTTCGGGGGAGGCGAAGCCTCCCCCGAACCCCCGCCAGAATGTTTTGGGGCGGCTCATCAGCCGCCCCTATCCTATTTTTCTAGCAAAAATATGATCGTCTATATTGCCTACCCGACCAGTCTGATGCTGCAATCGGCGAATGCCCTGCAAACCTACACCACGCTGCGCGAGTTGCGGGCGCGCCGTCCCGATACGCGGGCCTTTATTCCGCGTTGGGGGCATGAGGCGAGCCGCTTTGAAGAGGTGGGAGCGTGCCACCTGCCCCGGCCCGCGATTGGTAAGCTCTCGCGGCTCTACAAGAGTACGCTGCTCTACTACCTGGAGCATAGCGCCTTCGCTCTGATGACCGCGCTGCGGTTGGCTCCCCAAGCGCGCCAAATCGAAGCGGTGTATGTGCGGCAGGTGATCTGTGCGGCGTGGTGGGCGGGTGTGTATGGGCCGTTGCTGGGCGTGCCGGTCATCTATGAGGCCCACGACTTGGAGGCGCGCAACCCCTCGCGGGCCAAGGAGCGTTGGGCCGAAGGGCTGCTACACCTGATAGATCGGGTGGCGCTGACCCGTTCGGCGGCGGTGGTCTCGCTGACCGAGGACTTCCGGCGCTTGGTGAGCCAGATCGGTTGGCGGCGGGCGGAGGAGGTCTACGTGGTGCCCGATGCGTATGACCAGACTCTCTTTGCGCCACAGGATCGGGCCGTATGTCGGGCGGCGTTGGGCTTACCAGCACATGCGCCGCTGATCGCATACGCGGGGATGACCTTTGCGCACCGCTGGTTGGATGGGTTGGTGGCGGCGGTGCAGAATCTGGTGGCGCAGCACCCTGATCTGGTGCTGGTGTTGGTGGGGGGGCGCGAGGCGGAACGCGCCGCGCTACGCCAGCAGGCGGCGGGCTTGGGCTGGACGATCTGGGAGGGGGAGGGCGAGTTGGTGGCGCATGCGGGGTGTCCGACGTTGGGGATCTTGGCCCCCCGCCCACAGTCCGAGGTGTTGACGGTGCTGGGGGCCGCCGATGTGTTGGCCATCCCCGACACGGTGACGGACGTGACCGCCTCGCCGCTCAAGCTCTTCGAGTATATGGCGCTGGGCCAGCCAATCGTCTTGCCGGAGATGCCCGCCTTGGCCGAGATCATCCCACCGAGCCTCAGCCACACCTTCCCCCGGCGCGATCTGAACGGGCTGACGGCGGCGCTAGCGGCGGCGTTGGGTGCCAGTGGCGATCAGGAGGCCAACGCAGCGCGGCGGGTACTCGCCGCCGATCATACGTATGCGCGGCGCGCCGAGCGGATTATCGCGGTGGTGCAGGCGGTGGGGCGGCGCAGGTGAACAGTTGCCAAGCGTGCTATAGTTGAAGAGAACAAGCATGTGTTGGGGGTGGATATGCCTGAGCTAGAACAGGTAGAAGAACCTGTCGCGCTACTCCTAGCGCTGAACGACCATGTGGTTCGACCATCTACGTTCTCGCTACGCGGCACGGTAATAACGATTGGTCGCGGTTCGGACTGTGATGTGGTAGTGCAGCGGCGTGAGGTTTCACGGCGTCATGCGCGGATTGAACGGGTGGGGATACGCTACCTGTTGATTGATGAACAGAGCGCCAACGGCACATACATCAATGGCCGGTTGATCAGTGCGCCCCACACCCTCGACAATGATGATCTGATTGGCTTGGGCAGTGGTTCTTCGATCATCAAGTTTGTTGATCCGCAGGATACGTATGTTCCAACGCGGGGGCTGCGTTATGATGATCAGCTTATGGTCTTTCTGCTGGATGGGCGTGCGTTAGATCTGACACCGGGGCAATCGCGGTTGCTCTTGCTGCTCTACCGCAACACGGGGCGGCTCTGTACCCGCGATGAGTGTGCGCTACAGATCTGGGGCCAGCCCTACGAGGCGGCGCAGCATGCAGCGGCATTGGATATGCTGGTGGCGGGATTGAGGGCGCGTATTCGGCAGGTGGATGCGAGTGTTGATCCGATTAAGACGCGGCGTGGGATGGGGTATGTGTTGGAGATGTAGGGGCGCGGTGGCTTCGACAAGCTCAGCCACCGGCGCGGTGGCTGAGCTTGTCGAAGCCACCGCGCCCCGTACCCCTCTTGGGGCTGAAGCCCTAGACCTGCTTTTTTGCGCCTACCGGCGCTGCATATTATACCCCTCCCCCCTCCCCTTTCAGGGGAGGGGGCGATAAATTCTTGCTGCTGAAGCGCACGCAAAGCGTGCGCTTCAGCAGCAAAAAAGTATACCCCCCTCTCCCGCACGCGGGAGAGGGGGGCTAGGGGGGTGAGGGCCAAGCTACGCAAAGAGCGCATCCACAAACGATTGCGAATCGAACATCGCCAGATCTTCCATCTTCTCCCCGGTGCCGATATAGCGGATGGGGCGCTCGATGTCCTGGGAGATGGCGAAGGCGATACCGCCCTTGGCGGTGCCATCCAGTTTGGTGACGGCCACGTCGGTGACGCCTGCGGACTGGAGGAACGCCTTGGCCTGAAGGACGCCGTTCTGGCCCGTGGTGGCGTCAATCACCAACAGCACCTCGTGGGGCGCATCGGGGATCTTGCGCTGGATGATATTGCGGATCTTCTCCAGTTCCTTCATCAGATTATATTTGGCCTGGAGGCGACCGGCGGTATCAATGATCAGCACATCCACGTTCTGCTCAAGCGCCGCATCTAGCCCCTTATAGACCACCGCCGCCGAATCGGCTCCTTGGCCCATGCTGACGCAGGGGACATCGGCGCGGGCGGCCCAGGTTTCGAGTTGCTCGGTCGCAGCAGCACGGAAGGTGTCGCCCGCAGCGAGGAGCACCTTCTTGCCGAAGCGGTGCTTGTAGCGGTGGGCTAGTTTGGCGATCAGGGTCGTTTTGCCAGCCCCGTTCACGCCGACCACCAGGATGATATAGGGACGGGCGTTGATCGTCTTTTGGCCAGCAAACTCCTGGAAGGTACGTACCATCTCGGCCTTGAGCATATCGCGCACCTCGCGGGCCTTTTTGGTGCCATGGCGATTGACGCGGTCTTTGGTACGATTGACGAGGTAGAGGGTAGTTTCGAGGCCAACATCACCCTGGATGAGCGATTCTTCGAGTTCGTCCCACAACTCATCGGTGATCGGGTCATCATTGGCGAAGAGCTTCGAGATATGCCCGAAGATACCCTGACGAGATTTCTCAAGGCTCTGGGAGACCTGGGCCTCTTCGACCTTTGCCTCTTCTTCGGTGCGTGGAGTATCTTGGCCACGGCCAAACAGGCGTTTGAACATTGGTATTCCTCTTGATTAGCCCCAACCGAGGTTATTGGATGGTTTGGGGGTGCTGCCATCGCTGGTTTCACCCTGCTCGGTAGAGAGTTCTTCATCCAGCATCTGATCAACCATTTCGTCCCAATCTTCCCCTGCCTCTTCACCCAACTCCTTGCCCATGCGTTTGGCCCAGCGGGCAATGGAGCGCGGGTCATTCTCATCGAGACCGGCAAAGGTGCTCGGATCGGCCATCGCATCGAGGCGGGCCTCTTCGGACTTGAGGGTAGCGAAGCGCGAAATAGCGCGTTGCACCTGCGGATTGCCGCAGCGCGGGCAGGTGAGGCCGGGCGGATCACTAAAACCGCGCACCAGTTTTTGGAAGCGGCCCGCGCAGGCGGGACAGAGATATTCATAGATCGGCATAGTCGGTCGTCCTTAACGTACTATCTCCTCGATCAAGGGTGGCACCGCCACTGGTGAGGACGCAATCTGGTAGGCGGCGCGGAGTTGTGGAATGACGCGTTCGGCATCGGGGATACTCGCGGCGTGGATGGTGACCAGTGGCATGTCGTTATTCACCGCGTCACCCACCTTCGCATATAGTACTAACCCCACACGCGAATCAATGCGATCATCCTTGCGTTGGCGGCCACCACCGAGTTGGTTGCAGACCGTCCCCAACGCTTGGCCATCAATCGCGGCCACATAGCCAGATTGGGGAGCCATCAGGTTGAGTTGAACCGGGGCAGTGGGGAGCAGTTCTGGCTCTTCGATAAAGCGTAGATCGCCGCCCTGGTGGGCGATCATCTGCACAAAGCGTTGCCATGCCGCGCCACTCGTGAGTGCCTCTTGGAGAAGTGAACGTGCGGCGGCATCGTTATCGCGTAGCCCGGTGAGGCGAACCAACTGGGTACCCAGAGTCAGGCAGAGTTCAACCAGATCGTCCGGGCCGTGGCCACGTAGGGCGGCGATAGCCTCGCGCACCTCCAGGGCATTGCCGATGGCAAAACCGAGTGGTTGCTGCATCGAACTGATGGTTGCGGCCACCCGGCGACCTGCATGCTTCCCGATGGCCACCATCGTCTGGGCCAGAGTGCGGGCCGCCTCTGGGGTGTGCATGAATGCACCGCTGCCATATTTCACATCGAGAATGATACAATCGGCCCCGGCGGCGAGTTTCTTACTCATCACACTGGCGGCGATCAGGGGGATCGATTCGACTGTGGCAGTGACATCACGCAGGGCATAGAGTTTCTTATCGGCGGGAGCGAGATCGCCACTCTGGGCGGCGATGACGAGGCCAACCGTACTGAGCGCGTGGCGGAACTCCTCGGCACTCAGGTTGGTGCGCAGGCCAGGGATACTCTCCAGCTTATCCACCGTACCGCCACTAAAACCCAGGCCGCGCCCGCTCATTTTGGCCATGGGCAGGCCAACCGCCGCGATCATCGGGGCGAGCAGGAGCGTGGTCTTATCGCCGACCCCGCCGGTGGAGTGCTTATCCACCGTGAGCGGCACCAGATCGTGGAGATCGAGCATATCGCCACTCTCGGCCATAGCCATGGTGAGATCGGCGGTTTCGCGATCATCCATCCCGCGCCAGACCACCGCCATGGCCCAGGCGCTCATCTGATAATCAGGGATCGTGCCATTCGCATAACTGGCAATCAGCCAACGGATCTCATCGCGAGAGAGAGCCGCTCCATCACGCTTCTTTGCGATCAGGTCAACAGCGCGCATGAAGATACTCCATCATTTATGTTCCACGCAGGGTGCGGATGGCCTGGGGCAACTGGGGCAGCAGATCGGAGGCTAAGGCTCCGGCATCGCCCAGTTCATCGCGGACGCGCACACCGGCGGCACCGTGGAGGTAGACACCGAGGGCAGCGGCATCGAAGAGACTCAAGCCTTGGGCGAGAAGACCCGCGATTGCGCCCGCGAGGACATCACCCGTTCCGGCAGTGGCGAGGGCCGGATTGGAGCCATCGTAGATCAGCGTGCGCCCATCAGGGTGGGCGATAATCGTCGTGGCCCCTTTGAGCACCACCACCTGGCCCCAGGCTTGGGCGGCCCCACTGGCACATGTGGTCAGGTCGGCAGGAAGTTGATCAAGTTTGAGCAGGCGGCGCATCTCGCCGGGGTGGGGCGTAAAGATACAGCGCTCGTGGGGCAGGTGATCGGGCCAATCCTCAATACTGGCGAGGATATTCAGGCCATCGGCATCAATGACCGTAGGCGGTAGCGAGACACTGGCAGATTCGCTGGAGGCCGAGGTTGCGGGATGGGGCAAGAAGCCAACTTGGTTGCGCGCCTTGGGCTGTTGCAGCCCAAAGAAGCGGCGCATAAACTCCTTGGTTGGCTCGGCAGTTCCCAGACCAGGGCCAATCAGCAGGGCTTGGTAGCCCTCCATAGACTTAGTAATTTCAGCGACAGCGTTAGGGCCAAGGGTGCCCCATTCACTCTCGGCAACCGGGAGGAGCGTCGTTTCAGGGCCACGCCCACCCGAACCGAGCACGGTACGCCCCGCTGCTAGGGTGACTAAGCCCGCGCCGACGCGTCCGGCTCCGGCGCAGGCGAGGCTAGCGGCACCGGGGTAGTGGAGCGAACCGCCGACAATCAGCACCTTGCCAAACAAGCCTTTATGGGCTGCACTAGGCCGTTTGGGCAGGAGTGTGCGGGCATACTCAGCCGTCAACAATTCGCTCATAACCGCCTCCAAGGTGTGTGGGGGTACCCCGATAGGAGCCATACGGATCTTCCCGACTGCTGCGCGCCCTGGATGAAAGAGCATCCCGCGTTTGATCGCCCCGGTTGCAACGCTCACATCGGCGTTGATGGCTACCCCATGAATCATGCCGGTTTCGGTATCAACGCCGGTGGGCAGATCAACCGCCAGAACCTGACATATAGGGCCACGTTCCATGCGTACTCGATTGACAGTCTCCACAATCGTGGCCAGTTCGCCTACCACTGGGCGGCTGATACCGGCACCCAGGAGCGCATCAATGACAAGATCGGCGCTCTGCAAAGCCGCTTGGAGGGCAGTGCGATCAGGATCGTATTCGGCTTCGAGTTCGGCAATACCGCGTTGGCGGCAGTGCTGATGGTTGGCATCGTCCGGCTTGAAGGGCCGCTTCCAGAGGTAGAGTTGGATGGCACTACCGACATCGTGGAGATGGCGGGCAGCGACCAGGCCATCTCCACCATTATTGCCGGGGCCAACCAGCACCACAATTCGGGCACCGCGACGAATATAGTGGACAGCCATCTGAGCGACGCCTAAGCCCGCCTGTTCCATCAACCCTGCCCATGTTGCGCCTTGTTCAACGGCAGCTTGTTCGAGCGCCCGCATTTGCGCGGTTGTTACCAGCTTCATGCGTACTATTGTACCGTACTTCTGGCTTAGGTGTGGTTTGGAGGAGGCGAAGCCTCCCCCGAACTCCCACCGAAGGTGGGAGTTATCTTTACGCCGACACCACAAAGACACCACTGGGATGCGAGAGCAAGCGCCGCCCATCAATGTTGGGCGCGAGCGCATCGAGTGCAGCGAGAACCTCTTGGCGGAGATCCTCTGGAGCCTGATCAATGGCGGCTTGGAGCAAGAAGTTGAGCAAGTGGCGACCGAGATCCGAGGTGGGATCAAAGCATGGCCCAACATCAATCCCGACATCGGGGTAGACCTCGGCGGTATAGGAGACACCGAGGTCGGTGAGTGCGGCGCGGAGGCTCTCTTGGCCGAAGAGGCCACTGGTGAAGAAGCTGTAGTCAATCCGATTCCAGAACTGGCCCATCAATTGGTAAATCCCACCGCGCTCGGAAGAGAGCGCGATCAAGAGCTGGCCACCTGGCCGCAGTCCGGCGATAGCATCGCGCAGCAGACGCACCTCACTGCCGGGCATGTGGTAGAGCGCGTGAATATAGTGAATCAGATCGAAGCCCTCTTTGATCACATACTCCTCGGCACGCAGCGGATGCTGGGTAAGCTGGACAGCGTGGGGAGCCTCGGTCTGCATACGTTCGGCAAAACGGTACAACTGGGCCTCGTTGGGTTCCACGGCGACATAGTGGATGGGCGTCGTGGGAAAGGCCGTCCGCAGTGTGCTCATGATCTGCACATCAAACTCACCGTCACCGACCCCGATCCCCAGAACGCGCAGTTTTTCACTGGGAGATGCAGGGAGATTCTGGCTCATAACGGCTAACACCTCGGCACGATCAGCTGTCCAGCACTGACGGAATGCCTCGTTGGCATAGGCATAACCCTCGGCGCTGAGGGGTAATGCGAGGCGGGTGGGTGTGGATTGATCGGTGTGCATGCACAAGCCCTTTCTTTCTATTGCGACGTTGGAGACGAGGGAGTGATCGGTGGGAGGGAAGTGGCCAGTGCCACCACACTGGCCAGGGCATATTCGCCACTATGCGAGATACTCAGCGCGATACTCGTAAGCCCCAGTTGGGTCGCACGCGCCGCAGCGGGGCCGTGCAGGCGCAGGCTGGGGCGGCCATCTGATTCGCGTACCACCTCAATATCGGTCATGCCGGGGCGCTCATTAAGCGAGGCAGCCGCACTCATGCCACTCAGCCCGATCCCTAGCGCTTTGGCGGCGGCTTCCTTGGCCGCCCAGCGCCCGGCGAGCGATTGGTAGCTTGGTTGGGGGCCAAGCGCCGCACAATCGTGCAGTTCAGCACTGGTAAAGACACGGCGCAAGAAGCGTTCGCCCCAGCGCTCGGTGGCACGGCGGATGCGCCGAATCTCGATCAGATCAACACCATGGTAGATCATTGTTCACCTACTAACGAGACATCGGCGACCAGGGCATTATAATCGTGGCCATTGGCATAGATCTGGATGCCTTGCAGGTAACGATGGGTAGGCAGCCAGGGTTCGTCGCGCAGATTGATCGTGAAGCGTGTCCATTCGGCCTTCTGCAAGCGATAATAGTAAACATCCTGCGCGTGTACGCGAGGGGGGAGGTCGTTGGCATCGGTATAGAGACAGACCACCTTCTCCAGATCGGGATCATCAGGGCTTTCTTTGCGGGCCATGAAGCGGATCATGACTGGACACTCGCTACCCCGGTCGCCGACATCTTCGAGTGACTGATCGATGATGCGCGTCCAGAGTGAGAAGGTAAGGCGGCGATACTCGGAAATATCAATACCATTCCGATCATAGCCGAGTTGTTGTTTGATCCCGGTGATAAAGCCGGTGGTTTGCCCGCCAGCGCGGTAGAACCAAGCAGCGATGCGGCGTTCAGAGGGTGGGCACTGCTGATCAACAGTGGGTGGGCGGCAGATCGAGGCGAGGCGGAAGAAGCCTTGTTGTTCGAGGGGCAGGGCGGGGCCAGAGTAGACCTGCCAAGTGGAAGAACGGGCTAATTCGGAGCCATCGGATAGGGTGGTGTTGTTATATTCGGTCTCGCTATATTGCGAGAAGCCACCATCGCGGATCAATTCCCAGCGTGCGGGGACGGGCAAGCCCGGCATCCCTGAGGGGTCTATTTCAACCCGTTGGCGTGCTCCCAAGACGATACTGGCCCCATTGGTACGCCGAATGGTCAACGTACCATTGCGTACCGCCACATCGGTGACAAACGGGGCGATCTCGGTGCCAGGGAGTGCATTGATATTCCGTTCGATTGGGCGCAGATCGACGCTATAACTGCCACCTGGCGTCAGATCGAGGATGGTATTTCCTGCGATAACCCGAAAGCGCACCTGTTGGTAGGGCTGACCAGCACGCAGGTCATAACGCACATAACCACCACTTTGGCGGATCGTCACCTGTTGGCTCTGATCACTCCACCGGCTGGTTTCTAGCGTTTCGATGCGCAGATCGGCCCCAGCCCAGAGATCAATCTGGCTCTCATCGAAGAGGCGGATACTGGCGATCTGGCCATAGCCAGCCTTGGTGACAATGCGCACGCTATCGCCGGGGCGGATCGTCTGCTGGTCGCTGATACCTTGGAAGACACTGCGATTAGCGGGTTGCCAACTGATCCACTCAACGGGGCCACGCACAATCACCATCGCATCACGGGGAATGACCGCCGATTGATAGAACTGCCACCCAGCATAGATCGCCCAAGCGATCAGTGCCAGAAAGAGGAGTAGAAAGCTAAAGAGGGTGATCCAGGCGATACGGAGGGTGCGTTGTTGGGCGATGCTACGGGCCTGTGGATTGATGGTTGTATCATGAGACTGCATAGGAGTCAGGGAGCTTCTGAAAAGCTATATCGTTCGAGGGCCAATGCGGCAGCTCCGATGACCCCAGCTTCATCGCCGAGGCTGGCAGGGAGGATCGGCACCTCACGGTAGAGATCGTGCAAGGCATGGGCATACGCAACGCTACGCGCCGCCGCGAGTAGGGCGGGATTCTCTAGGATGACACTCCCTCCAACCAGGAGGAGTTCCGGGCTAAAGAGATGCAGGAGTGAAGCGAAGCCGATACCGAGCAGACGCGCCTCGCGCTGCATAAGCTGGGTTGCCAGGGCATCCCCGGTGTTGGCAGCCTGGGCCACGTGGGCAGCGGTAACGGTTGCGGAGGTCGCCAGCGTATGCAGCAGGCTTTGGGGATGCATGGGCATAGCGGCAGCGGCAGCCCGCCCCAACGCACTCCCGGAAGCCAGATCCTCCCAGCGGGTCGCGTGTTCAGGATCGAGGAGGATCGAACCCACCTCGGTCGCCGCGCCGAAACGCCCGTGGAGCAGGCGATCTGCCATGATCACCCCACCGCCAATGCCGGTGCTTACGGTGACATAGACGAGGTGGTGGGTATGACGGCCCGCCCCGAAGCGCCACTCACCCAGCGCGGCCGCATTGGCATCATTATCTAACCAGACCGGCAAACCCGTGGCCTGGGCGAGCGTCTCACGCAGCGGGATGGCGTGCCAACCGGGCATATTGGGGGCCGAAAAGATGATCCCCTGCTCCGGGTCGAGCGGGCCAGGCGCACCGACACCAATACCGAGGAGATGTCCATCACTCGGCACTTGGGCCTGCATCTGGGCAATCAGATCGAGCACCCGACCAATAACCGCTGTTGGCCCCTGATCGGCCTGGCTGCGGGTGCGCCCGTGAGCCAGGATCTCCCCGGCACTATTGATGAGCGCACAGCGCAATTGGGTGCCGCCAATATCAACACCAAGTACGTACTTCATGCACCTATTGTAGCACGGGGTGAAAAAAGTACTTGACAGCACAAGTGTTTGAGCGTTATAATCTACTACATACGTTCTGTCTGATAGAGCTACGGCCTTCAGATTCAGGCTGTCGTATGCACGTATCGCCGCTGGCCGTCCTGGCTGCGGCCCAAGAAAGGACACAGGCTATGCGATCTGCTGATGGTCTCTCGACCCGCCAGGAGAAGATCCTGAACTACATTCAGGAATTCTTCGCCAAGCACGGCTACTGGCCCGCCATCCGCGATATTCAGACTGATCTGAAGATCTCTTCAACCTCGGTGGTTGCCTATAACCTGAAGGCATTGCAGGACAAGGGCAAGATCAACCGGCAGGGCAAGGTATCGCGGGGTATCACCCTACCCAACACGCTAGGGGTACATAACGGGGCGCATCAGGTACCGTTGCTGGGCACGATCACGGCGGGTCAGCCCCTCCCCGACCCGGAGGAGGTGGATATCGAGGCCGCAGAGAAGGTTGATGTCCCGTTGGATTTGGCGAGTGCCGACAAGTTGAAGGATGTCTATGCGCTGAGGGTGCGTGGGCTTTCGATGATTGACGCGCTGATTGACGACGGTGATATTGTGCTGCTGCGGCGTCAGGATTCGGCCAATAACGGCGACATGGTCGCGGCGCTCTTGCTCGACGAGAACTCCGTGACGTTGAAGAAGTTCTACCAGGACAATGGGCGGGTGCGGTTGCAGCCAGCCAACAGCACCATGCAGCCGATCTTCACCGCCGCCGAGAATGTGCGTATCCAGGGGCGCGTGGTGGGGGTGCTGCGCTCGCTGTTTTAGGGGGTTTTGGGGGATGTGTGATCCGGATGGGGGCGTGATCACGTCCCCATCCTTGCTATATCCAAAAAATAGTATTCGTGGTATAATTTCATTAACCCCTTCCGTTAATAGAACTTGGGGTCAATATTGGATATCGTCTTTCTCAACGAGCGGATGGCTGCTGAATTCAGCAGCCTTAAGGCACTGAGTCGGCGCTATGGTGATGAACAAGCCCGACGCATTCTAAGGCGGTTGGATGATCTTCGGGCGGCTGATACGCTAGATGTGTTGCGCACCCTACCTGGGCGATGCCACGAGCTAAAGCAGGATCGTATTGGTCAGATCGCCATTGATGTGCGCCATCCTTACCGGCTCATTTTTGTGCCTGCACATGACCCAATCCCACGGAGAGAAGATGGAGGACTCGACTGGTCACATGTGACCAGTGTGCGAATCCTCGCGGTGGAGGATTATCATGGCTAGTCCACAACAAACGTATCAACCGGACTATGTCTCTCCACCTGGCGCGACCTTAGAAGAGTTGCTTGAGGAGCGCGGGATGAGCCAGGCGGAATTAGCCGAACGTACCGGGCGACCCAAGAAAACTATTAACGAGATCATCCAGGGTAAGGTAGCGATTACACCGGATACGGCGCTTCAGTTTGAGCGTGTGCTTGGCACACCAGCGCGATTCTGGCTTACCCGCGAGCAGCACTATCGCGAGTTCTTGGCGCGTCAGAACGATGAAGAACGACTTGCACCGCACGTTGCATGGCTTGATCGTGTCCCCTGGAAGGAGATGATCAAGCGTGGCTGGATTCAGCAATACAATGAGCCACTGGATCAACTACGCGAAGTACTCCGCTTCTTCGGTATTGCCTCGCCAGATCAATGGAGCGCAGTTACCGCATCATATCGCCAATCACATGTGTTTGCTACCCATGAGATCGCCGTCTCAGCATGGCTGCGCCAAGGTGAGGTGTTAGCACAACATATTGACTGTGCGCCCTTTAATGCTGATCGCTTTCGTGAAGTACTACATGCGGTTCGTGCGCTAACCTGTGAAGAACCTGCTGTGTTTTTGGAGCAATTACCAACCCTCTGTGCTCCAGCAGGGGTTGCGGTGGTCATTCTGCCCGAACTTGGGCAGACACGTATATACGGGGCGGCTCGTTGGCTAAGTTCGACGAAAGCACTTATTCAGCTTAGTCTCCGTTATAAGCGTGACGATCAGTTCTGGTTCTCCTTTTTTCACGAGGCTGCTCATCTCGTATTGCACGGCAAACGTGAAGCGTACCTCGATACAGAGGATCATGAGCAAACGAAGCGGGAAGAAGAGGCCAACCGCTTCGCTGCGGATTTTCTCATTCCGCGTGATGCGCTCCATGCCTATCTCCGGCGACGCAAGGGTGTGTTTAGTATTGCCGAGGTGAAGGCGTTTGCCGTCCAGATTGGAATTGCACCAGGGATTGTGGTTGGGCGACTTCAGCACGATAAACTGGTTTCGCCGACTCATCTGAATGGTCTTAAACGATCATTGGTGAAGCAACCCTAGGGGATGTGAGCATCCGGGAAGCTTCAAGCTTCCCGGATGCTGGCCGCCATCTCTACGTGTGCCGCCCGCGTTGCCGGGTGTTCAGCCCCCAACACCGCCTCGCGCATGGCTACGGCGCGCAGCATGTGGTTGCGTGCTGTGACATGATCGCCTTGGGCGAGAGCAACGCGGCTCGCAATCAGATAGGACTCGGCGCGATCAACATGATCAGGGCTGAGTTGTTCCCAATGGTACTGGGCTTTCTCGATATACGCGGCGGCAGCAGCGGGATCGCCCTGCTGCAAGGCCAGCCGTGCCTGATCGCCGCGCATACGCGCCAGCACATAGTGATCGGGCCAAATGCGCCGTTCGTAGATCTTCTCGGCCTCGGCGAATGCCTGGGCTGCCCCGGCGGTGTCGCCCTGGGCCAGTGCCACGCGCCCCACATACCAGTAGCTCTCGCCAAGCTCACCGTCACCCTCGTTGCGCGCCGCCTTGCGCAGATCGAACATGGCACTCACATACGCTTCGGCACGCGGATCGTTGCATACTAGGGCGACATCCGCCATGTGCATAAGCGTCTGGGCGCGGGCGATGGCATAGCTGCCCTCGGCGCACTCGAAGCAGCGTAGCGCGAGGCGCAGGTAGCGCATCGCAGCGCGGTAGCGCCCCAACTTGAAGAGGGCAAAGCCCAGGTTGCGTAGGCTGCGGGCGGTGTTGCCCTGCGCCAGCCCGTGTTCGCGGCGGCGCACCGCGACGGCTTGGCGCAGCAGGCGGTAAGCCCGGTCGTAGTCGTTGCGATGGAAGGCGATAAAGTAGCCCAGGTTGTTAGCGAGATCACCACTCTTGGGATGCTCCGGGCTATAGGTCTGCTCGCAGATAGCCAGCGCCTCGCTATAGTAGGCTTCGGCTTGTTCCGTCTGTTCGTTGTACATCTGATGTACCAGACCGAGCAGTTCCAGGGTTTCGCACAGCATGGCCGCATCGGGCTGTGCGGCGGCCCGCAGCGTGGTGTGTGACCACGTCAACCATTCAATTGACGCCGCAAAGTCGCGGGAGAGGTAGAGTAGCCAACCCAGCGCATTGGCCAGTTGGATGGCGCGCAGATCGTGGCGGGGCTGGGCGGCACTCGCCACGGCCCGAAGATGGGTGAGCAACCCCGCCGGAGCAGCCTCTCCACCATCACTAAAGCGCTGGGCCAGATCGAGGCTTGCGCGTTCCACATCGGCCACTACCTGCGGCTCATGCGGCGTGTTGCGGATAAACTCGGCAATCAGCCGGTGGACTCGCACCGTATTGCTGGATGTAGCCTCCATCAGCCCCAGATCGCCAATCAGCCGTTTGAGGGCCGGTTGCGCCGCCGAATCGCTCAGACCAGCACTCGCCAACAGAAGTTCGAGCAGGAGCGGCTCGCCGGGGGCAAAGTGGGCAGCACGGGCGAGCAGGGCGGCAGCTTGGGCATCAACCGGCTGGGCCGGATCGAGTTGCGCCAGTGCCAGAGCCAGCACGTTGCTCAGATGCTGAGGGTGTTTGGTTGGCGATGGACTCATGCCCTCCAGTGATGGATGATCGAGTGCGCTCTGGGCGTGCAGTTCAGCCAGATACTGCTCCGGCGTAAAGAAGGGGGCGCGGTAGGCCAAATAGGAACCGGCCAGATGCAATGCCAGCGGCAGATCGCCGAGGAGTTGGGCAATCGTATCAACCGCAGGCGTAGAGACCTCATCAACCCCAGCGGCGTGCAGATGGGCGTGCAAGAGGCCAACGCTCACCGCACGCTCAAAGGTCGGTAGTGGCACTTGTGCCGTAACCAGAGCCGCATTCCAGCGCGTGCGGCGGCTCGTGAGGAGGATGCGGCTGCCGCCGTGGGATGGTCGCCAGCGCGCGAGCAGATGTTCATCTTCGCAGTTATCAAAGATGAGCAGGCGCGGTTCTGGCTCGTGCCAACTCTGAAAGACTCGCTCGGCACGCTGGGCCAGTGGCAGCAGCGCAGCGGACGGGTGCGCGTAACAAGCGGCGACCCCCGCCAACACCGAATTAGGATCCGCGAAACTGAGCCAGAAGACCCCCGCCGGGAAGAGTGCTCCATAGCGATGGGCAAACTCAGTGGCGAGCTGGGTCTTGCCGATCCCGGCGATGCCGGTGATTGCCACCGTCGCATCCTGAGCATTCAACGCCTGCGCAATGCGCAGCAGCAAAGGTTCGCGGCCCATAAAGAGAGGGTTACGGCGCATCGGCAGGCGCAAACCAGGCGGGAGCGATGTGTGATCGGGCAGCGCATCGCTCGGCAACTGCCAACGCGGTTCAAAGAGGGCGCGCAGTTCGGGCGGTTCGGGAAAGGGTTCACGCCTAGCCTCCGCCCAAAGATCGGACGCATCGGCATAGCTACTCAGAACTCCGTGCTCAACGAAGAAGGTGATGAGGCGGAGGAGTTCATGGGGATCAGGAACATTATCATGTTCCCACAGATAGATCGTGTTGGAATGCACCCCTAGAGCCTTGGCGAGAGCCTTTTGGCTCAAACGAGGCCGACAACATTTTCGGTAAAACGCGATTCCACGTGGTTTACTCATAGGAGACTCGTCATTTTGCAAAAATTCCCAATCAATTCCCAATGGCTTCCCAATGACGTAACGGGAGGGGGTTTCTATAATAACGCATGGTACACCCCGTGAAAGCATTCACTACTAGGAGTATCTTATGCGTCGCCCGCTGCTCTTCTACATCCTGTTCTTGTCGGCTATCTGTATCACCCTGCTGAATTCTTCGCACCGGGTATCTGCTGCGCCTTGGGAACAGACGATCATGCCGCTTGGGAGTGGGTTTGAGTCCTCCTATCCTGGTGGCTGGGTGTTGATTCGTACCCAGAATACTGTCACATGCTCGACCAATAGTACGAATGTGATCTACACGCGTACACGCACGCCGCCTAATACAAATGACTCGGATTGGGTACGTTGGCGTCCAACCATTCCAACCACTGGTCAATATCAAGTCTTCGTCTATATGCCTGGCTATACCCACAATACCGGGGTCACCACCAAGGCACGCTACCAGATCGGTTCAGCGACTGGTACCACCACGGTGGTGCTGAATCAGAATAGTGGTACGTGTGGCTGGGTAAGCCTGGGTTGGTACCAGTTTAATGCCGGGACGAGCGGTTCGGTCTATATGGGTGATTATACAGGCGATAATCCTTTTCAGCTTATTGCGGCTGATGGGGTGAAGTTTGTGGCTAATCAACCGCCACTGGTACCAACTATGTTCTCACCATCCGATGGTGCAACGACTAGTTCGGCAAACGTCACACTTCAGGCCCAAGATGCGGGCGATCCTGACAACGGCCCACGCAACAGCCGCCAATTTCAGTTTGCGATTGAACAAATTGGTGGGAGTTGGACACAAACTTCAGGTTGGGGTGGTAGTTCTTGGAACGTCACACTCCCCGCCGATGGTCAGTATCGCTGGCGTGTGCAGGCTAACGATGGCAGTAGTAGTACATCGGGATGGTCGGCTTGGCGTAGCATCACTCTCAACAGAGTTGTGATCACACCCGCTCTGACACGCTCACGCCTCTATGTTGACACCCGTAACTATCTGATGTTGGAGATCTGTGGGCGCAACATCAACCAGAATATCTACATCGGATCAAAGCGGGCTGGGCGTGACTTCGGTATTGTCACTAGGGCTGTCAATTTTGGTTCAACTGAGCAGTGTACTACAGTTGAAAACTTAGCTGATGGTGCAGTGCTCACATCCACAACATATCAAACGGGGGTTGCCCTTCGTACACAGGATGTCTACAGTGTTTGTGGCTCTAGCCAGGGGCTGTGCAATAGTATTCAAACCAGCCCGGCTACTATTGTCTCTCCGCCCCAGCCTCCACCAGCCACTGGAACATGGCGGGTTCCCTTCTTCTCGCAAGTTGACCCACGCTGGAAGAATAAATCGTTTGGTAACTGTATCTGTAAGATTATCGGGCAATGCGGATGTGCGCTTACCTCTGTGAGCATGAATCTTGCCTACTATGGGGTAGATACTGATCCGGCCCGGCTGGCCACTAGTATGGGGAAGGCTGCCTGTCCTATGAATTGGGCAACCGCTATTAATTACACCCAAGGTAAGGTTGGTACGGTTACAAGACTGAATAGCTTTAGTTGGGCACAGTTAGAAGCGGAACTCAAGAAGGGGCCGGTGATTCTAGAGCTTACACGTTCCTGTGATGGGGTATGTAATCACTTCGTCGTTGCCGTTGGCGGCAGTGGGACTAACTCCAATAACTACTTGGTTAATGATCCAGGTGTGTTAAAGGGGGAACGTATGTCACTGAGTGCTGTACTAACCCGCCGTAGCTATCGGTTGACGGGCATGCGGATCTATACCCCTGGGCCAAACGCCCAGCCGATAGGAATGGCGTCTACCGATACCTTGGAGGTGCAGCAAGTTGGCACACCTCAGCCCCCTGTTCTGAGTGCCTCGGAGATCATTACTGGTTCGGTCACACTTTACCGCAATACCGAGACGATGATGACTCTGGAGCTGGCGGCTGTGAGTAGCGCGGGTGCCGTTACCGAGATGCGAATCTGGACGGATAACATCCCTAACGAGACCTGGCAGCCCTACAGCAACTATGTGGAACTCCCATTGAGTGAGCGTGTGTATGTGGAGTTTCGTGATGCTGTAGGTAATGTCTCTGGTGTCGTGCAGGAGACGAATGGCCCAGAGTATGGGTCACCAGAGATATGGCCGGTCTTCCTACCAGTGGTTATCCGCTAGTGTCGTTAGGACGCAGATGTCTATCAGGTGTCCGCTTTTAATAGGTGCTGGAATTTCATCTATAAGTTACGTGGGCACCTGATAGATCTTGGCTCATGTGAAAGACGTATCAACTAGTGAGGCGCCCCCATGCACCACGACGAACACGAAACCACCCGCAATTGGCTTCAGCGCGCCATTGGGGTGTTGCGCGGCGGCAGTATGCCATGGACGAACGAGGTTGAGGTTGAAGAGTTGCACCAGCAGGTGCAGGACGAACTGACGGCCTCCGTGCCGTCTTCTGAGGAGACGGGAAGCCAGACGTGGGCCTATGCTGGCCTGGTGAACGCGATCAAGCGCTGTGCAGGGGGTGGGATAGCGTTTGAGGATGAGGAGGATGAGGTTGAGTGATACGAGAACACGAAACGGGGTCTTCCACCTAGTGGAAGACCCCGTTTCGTGTTCTCACAACCGCTGCTGTTGTTCTTGTCGCGTCGCGTTTTTTGCTTGGCGCAGGTGACGCTCGCCGGGGCCTGGATCGCGCTATAATGGTACAGGCGCTGACTCGTCTGGGCGCGCTTGCCGCCGATCAGGGACACACCCTCACACTGATCGTTGTTGGGGGCGCGGCGTTGGTATTGCGCTACCAAGCTCGTCTCTCGACTCAGGATGTGGATGCCTTTTTCGTCACGCCGCCGGAGCGCCGCGAGACACGCGCTTGGGCCACGGTGGTTGCCCGCGAGCTGGGGTTGCCTGCCGATTGGCTGAATGATGGGGCGAAGGGCTTCATGCAGGGCATGAGCTATGGCCCGCTATTGCTTGATGCACCGGGGATCAAGGTCTATCAGATCAGCGCCGAACAGCTCCTGGCGATGAAGCTCTCGGCGTGGCGAAGCCAGCAAGATATTGACGATGCGACAACGGTGCTGGTTGATCTTGTCGCACAGTACCGCACCAAAGATGATCTCTGGATCGCGGTTGCCCCCTATACGACGGCATTGAAGGCGCAGTATGCCTTTGAGGAACTTTGGGAGCGGTTGTATGGTAACAGCAACGACAACTTTAATCACGATTCGTGAATTGGCAGAGGCACTGCTGGCACGTGATGACTTTCGCCTGCGCCTACTAACCCAAGGCTGGCTGCGCCAGTCACCTCGCTTTTCTATGGTGACAGCACCAGAAACCGATGATCCGCGCATCCTTGTGGCTGCCGCTGCATTGGTTGAGTTGTTGGCTGGAAGATTCAATCAACTACCACCCACTTGGACAACCAGCAGCGGATCGCTCGGTGAACCATTTTTTGCATTGCCCTGGGCCGAACGCCCCGGTTTCACCCGCGATCTCTGCCTCAACGAGTCGCCGGAGCCACTGAAGCGGCGTAATATCTTTGCGCCACCCAATTTTCTGGAGATGGCCTGAGGTAGAGTGTCCTGCGCACAACGTAACTGTGGCAGCTATCGGGAATAGTTTGTGGAAGTGGTGGATGAGCGCTACCTTCTATACCCACTTGCCGATCCTCACCGAGTTGAGCCAGATCGTCGAACCGAGCAACTTCCACCCGGCCCCTGCTGATTGGTGGGTGGCATTGAGTGATGTGCGCAATTCAACCCAGGCGATCAACGCGGGCCACTACAAGGCGGTGAATATGGCTGGGGCAGCTTCGATTGTTGCGTTGCTCAACTGCGCTCCGGCCGAGCGTATTCCCTTTGTCTTTGGTGGTGATGGGGCGACGCTGCTGATCCCGCCCGATCTGCTGGAGGTTGCCCGCGCAACCCTGGCGGGGGTGCGGGCCATGGTGCAGCGCGAGTTGCAGCTTGATCTCCGGGTGGGCTTTGTGCCACTGGCTGAGGTACGGGCGCACGGGGCTGAGGTGGCTGTCGCTCGCTTGCGTATCTCTGCGCACTACGACCAGGCGCTCTTGAGTGGCGGTGGCACCGCTCTGGCCGAACGCCTGATCAAAGACCCCACCACGGCGTCGCGCTACCTGTTGCCTGCTGATGCTCCACTCCGTGAGGCTGATATGACGGGGTTGGAGTGTCGCTGGCAGGACATCCCTAGCCCGCACGGGGAGACGGTGAGCTTGTTGGTGATGGCTATGCCCGGCATGTCACCTGAAGCTGCGAGTGCGATCTATCGCCAGGTTATCGCCGAGATCGAGGCTGCTTATGGCCAAGAGCAGGATTATCACCCGCTGGCGGTGCCCAATCTTCACCTCAGTTTGAAGCTCCGGGATCTGCTGGGTGAGACGAAGTTGCGCACGCCACCGCGTATGATGGCGCGCTGGATCTACATGGCTCAGATCTGGGCGCTGAATATGGGGGTACGGCTCTACACCATGGGTGAGGTACTACGCGGCAAACGCCCCTGGTGGCAGGATTACCGCGAGCAGGTCTTTCGCACGGCCGACTATAAGAAGTATGACGATACCCTCCGCATGATCATCGCCGGACGCCCACAGCAACGCCAGCAACTCAGCGCCTTTCTTGAACATGCCTACCAACAGGGCCAACTCGTGTATGGCCTGCACGTCACCGACCGCGCCCTGATGACGTGCCTCGTCTTTGAGCGTATGGGGCGTCAGGTGCATTTTGTTGATGGAGCCGATGGCGGTTATGCACGGGCAGCGGTAGCGTTGAAGGATCGCTTGAAAAGTTGTTAGCGCGAAGAAGTCTTGGGATGCGCCGCATGGCTTCGGCAGGCTCAGCTACCGCCAGCGGCGCGGTGGCTGAGCTTGTCGAAGCCTCGCGTGGGGCCTCCGTCGCTCTCTCTAAATATCCAAATCCCGCACTTCACTCGCATGCGTCTGGATGAAGCGGCGACGCGGTGGCACCAGATCGCCCATCAGCATCGTGAAGGTCTCGTCGGCCTGCTGGGCGTCCTCTAGCGTCACCTGGAGGATGATGCGGTTGGCCGGGTTGAGCGTGGTCTCCCAGAGTTGCTCGGCATTCATCTCGCCTAGCCCCTTGTAGCGCTGAATATCGGCTTTGGTGCCAGCGGGCAGTTTGGCTAGGTAGCTATCGCGCTCGGCGTCGGAGTAGGTGTACACCTGCTCGCGCCCGTGTTTGATGCGGTAGAGCGGCGGTTGGGCGATGTAGAGGTGCCCACTGGTGATCAGTTGGCGCATGTGGCGGAAGAAGAAGGTGAGCAGCAGCGTGCGGATGTGGCTGCCGTCCACGTCGGCGTCGGCCATGAGGATGATGCGGTGGTAGCGCAGCTTCTCGGTGCTGAAGAGTTCGCCGATAGAAGCGCCAATCGCGGTGATCAGGGCCTTCACCTCGGCGTTGGAGAGCATCTTGTCAATGCGGCTCTTCTCCACATTCAGGATCTTACCGCGCAGGGGCAGAATCGCCTGGAAGCGCCGGTCGCGGCCCTGTTTGGCCGTGCCACCTGCCGAGTCGCCCTCGACAATGTAGAGTTCGCTGCGCGCCGGGTTGCTGTCCGAGCAGTCGGCCAGTTTGCCGGGCAGCGAGAATCCATCCATGGCGCTCTTGCGCGCCGTGTCGCGCACCTTCTGTACTGCCAGGCGGGTGCGCGCCGCCGAGACCGCCTTCTCGATGATGCGCCGCGCTTCGGTGGGGTTCTCGTCGAGCCAGGTGCCAAACGCGTCCCCCATTACCGTCCCAACGGCACTGGCTGCCTCCGGGCTGACCAACTTCTCTTTGGTTTGCGAGGAGAACTGCGGGTCTTTCAGCTTCACACTGATCACCGCCGTTAGCCCTTCGCGCACATCATCGCCGGTGAGGTTGGCGTCATTCTCTTTGAGCAGATTCTTGTTGCGGGCGTAGGTGTTGATGACGCGGGTAAGCGCGGTGCGGAAGCCCGACAGGTGCGCCCCGCCGTCGGTGTTGTTGATGTTGTTGGCAAAGGCATAGATCGAGTCGGTGTCGTAGGTGTCGGTGTACTGCATCGCCACTTCAACCGCCACTTCACCCACGGTGCGCTCGACATAGAAGGGCAGGCGGTGCAACGCGCCTTTGGCCTTGTTCAGATGGCGCACATAAGAGATGATGCCACCTTCAAAGTAGAAACTGACCTCGTTCTGGGTGCGCTGATCTTCAAACTTAAAGCGTAGCCCTTTGGTCAGGTAGGCCATCTCGCGTAGGCGCTGCGCAACTACCCGGAACTGATAGTCAATCCCGTCCTTGAAGATGGTCACATCGGGCATAAAGTGGATGGAGGTTCCCGTACCTTCCGCCTCGCCCACGGCCACCACTGGCCCCTGCGGCTTGCCGGTGCGGTACTCCTGCAACCAGAGCTTATCGTGGCGGCGCACCTCGGCGCGCATCCACTCGGAGAGCGCGTTGACCACCGAGAGGCCCACGCCATGTAGCCCGGAGGAGACTTTGTAGCCGCCATCGCCGAACTTGCCACCCGCGTGCAGCTCCGTCGCAGCCAACTGGAGCGCCGAGACCTGATGTTTAGGGTGAATATCTACGGGAATCCCGCGCCCGTTATCCGTCACCTGCACCGAGCCATCGGCAAAAATGGTGATCGTGATCGTATCGGCATACCCGGCCAGTGCCTCGTCCACCGAGTTATCCACCACCTCCTTGATCATGTGGTGCAGGCCGTTAATGTCGGTTGGCCCGATATACATGCCGGGCCGTTTGCGTACCGCATCAAGGCCCTCAAGCACCGTAATCTGGCTGGCATCGTAACTCTGTGGCTCTGTGGTCATAGGGGGTTCCTTATGGTAGGTGCGAGATCTTTACGCCAAGATCAGGCATGCAAGCGGGTGACGTGATCACGATAAAACTCCAGCCGCGCTGCGCTGAGGCCACTGCCAATATAGGCACTCCCCAGAATGGCGGCGGCTATTCCCAATGGATTGACGGCCACCTGCGCCCAGATCAGGCGTAGGCCGTTCAGAATAAGAAAGCTGATGACGAGCAGGCTCACACTACTGAGCATATTGTGGCGCACCACGCGAATACTGTGGCCCAGCGCCCGCAACGGGCCAGCCCGACTGATCAGAATGGCTTCGGGGGTAAAGCTGATATAGACATAGGCCCAGAAACAGGCGATGTACCAACCCAGCGCGATAGGCAGCGCCGTAGCCGGTACAAAGATGACGATCAGGGCGGAGATGGCGAGTAGCGGTAAACCGACGATGATGCTCATACCAATAACGATCAGGAGCGCCAAGATGATGGTGCTGGCTACCTGTACGGCTCGCTGGAGCAGTGGCGCAGGCGCGAGTGGCTCATAGCGCACGGCGCTGCTTAACAACGCCAAGAAGAGGCAACTCCACAATAGTGCGAGCAGGTTGATCAGGGCCACCACACTAAAGACGGTGAAGGGGCCACCGATATGGATGCTGTTGTTCCCCGGTGTGAGCGGTTCGAGCACGGGTACTAGATTGAGCCACGCGAGTGCAGTACGCAGATCGCGCTGAAGGATCTGTTCGGCCATCTCTTGGCGTACCTGGGGATTGCTGGTAAGCAGATCGAGGGCTTGATTGACGCCCGTGGCAATCCGCCCGCCTTTGCTGAGGGTGAGCGGGTTCCCTAGCCAGAGGTAGGTACTGACTCCAACAGGTATCAGGAGCGCCCAAGGCCGCCGATTGAGTGCCTGATACCCAGCACTGATCGTGTCAACCAAACTCAGGCTTTGGGGCTTTACAATGCTCAAGATCGCCTCCTCCACAACCGTTTCATTATACCATACTTGCCCCGTTTTGGAAAGTTTATTTGAAACATTTGTTTGTAGACAAAGACGTGCGGCCAGCGGCTAAAAGCCGCTGGCCGCACGTCTTTGTCTACAAGATCACACCTCAACCGCCCACTCGAAGTGCATACCATCGTGGCCGCCGTTGCGGTAGCTAAAGTGGCCACCCCAGTAGAATCCGTTGGCATAGGCGAGGGGCACCAACTCGCGCACCGAACCATGCTCACCAACCAGGGCTGGTTGACCCATGAAGGGGTTCTGGGCGGCGTTGATGTCGAAGGCGGCACCGTAGGCGTGGTTACTCAGAGTGTTGGTGGTCTGGCCGGGTTGGGCGGCGCGGATGGTACGCGGGTTGTAGGCCCCATCAAAACTGAGGATCAGGCCCAATAGCCCCGCCTCTTCCCAATCGGCAAAGAGCTGGATGAGCTGGGTTGCAGCGCGGCGATGGAAGCGTAGCTTGCCATACCCGGCCAGGCGGAACTTACGCAGTTGGGGGATGTCAATCACTACCAGATGCTCTTCATCCCAACCATTGGTGATCTGGATGGCGTCGCGGTCGCTTGAACCGGGGATCCGTTGCCACTCGATGCGCCCCAACGCGGCTTCAACGGCTCCAGGGCGTGAGGCCAGGAAGTTGAAGGGGGGGGGTGGTGGCCACGCGGGATCTTTGCGCCGCGCTGGCCCCACATCAATTTCGAGGCGGCGCGGTTCAGGTTCGGGCTGTGGGGTGGGAACCAGTTTCTGGCTCGCATTCGGCCAGCCCACTTTGTCCGGCAAGGGCAGATCGCTCATACGCCGAATCACGCCGTCCTTCCCCCGGTAGAGCGTGTCGAGCGCAAAGACCTGGATGGTGTAGAGCTCCCCCGCGAGGTTGGTGTCGTACACCCCGGTCAGCGGGGCACCTAGGCGGAGCCGCGCCGCCAACTGCTGGAAGGGCGAGGTCGGATCGTAACGCGCCGGAGCAACTCTATAGGTCTCGGCCCAGATCGCGGCATAGGCTGGGTTGGTGGGGCTAGTCTCACTCAGGCGCTGGCAGCCCGTCTGCTGGCTCACCGGGGTGAAGAGCGTATCCACAGCAAAGACCTGTACGATGTAGCGTTTGCTGGCAGTAACATAGTTGCCACTCAGGGCGGGGCCAAGTCCGGCACTGCGCGCAACTTGGTGAAACTTCCAGGCTGGATTGAGGTTCTGGTTGCCGGTGATGCTCACGCCACGGGCAATGCCGGCATCCAGCGCAGCGCGGTAGCTGGCGGCCAGCAGATCGCGTCCGGGGCCAACCGGGATGGCTGCACCGGTGCCAAGCAGATCACTCAGGCGGCGCACGTCACTATAATCAATCCCCATATTGTAGATCGTATCGCGGGCAAAGGGTTGGAAGTTGTAACCGACGCCATTCAATATGAGCGGCTGCTTGGGGTTCGGTGCTACAGGCGCTCCCAGGTTCTTCGTGGCGGCAAAGATGGTAAAGGCCCAATCGAAGTGCAGCGTTCCTCCGCGTGGCTTACATGTCTCGGCGTAGAGCAGTTCCCAGAGTAGCGCCGGACTGGCCGGTGTTGGCGCAGCACCGAGGAGGGGCATATCTTCTTGGAGAGCCGTACCGAGGGGCAATTCCGTCTCGTAGGTCTCGGTTAAGAAGGTGCTCACCTCTTCAGTCGCCGGGGCGGCACCTAGAACCAGGCTGCTCGGTTCAGCCAGGGTGGTTTGGGGGAAGGCGGGTGCGGGGGGGGGCACGTAAGGTACCGCAACCTGACCTCGCGTGCGGTAGACGATGCGCGTAATCGCGTTCTGATCGAGCCAGTAGTGCGCACAGATCGATTCGAGGAGGGCGTGCAGGGCGCGCAAGAGCGGGCCATCATAGCCTGCGGTGATTCGTTTCTGGAGCCGAATACTAATCGCAATCGGATCAATCCGTTGCGAGAAGCCCTGATAGTTGGCTTGTCCTAGCCCGCGTCCAGCCCGGCTCATATCTACGAAACGGCGAATCGTACCGCGCCGATCAATATGGTAGTGGGGAAGGATCAGAGTACGTGGAGCCAGATAGGTCGCAATAGCCTCTTCAGTTGGGTGGATCTCGTCGCTCAGGACGATCAACTCCACCTGCGCACGCCCACGATTACTGCCCGATCCCTCTGGTCGGCCTATATCCTGAACCTCCAGTACGTCCATTATGCCCTCCGTACAGACAGACCTCTGTATGTATGGTAGCATATCCGCCTTGTGGCTGCGTTGCTCTGAAGATCTTTTTTGGTGGTATTGGGCGGCGTCAGCCGCCCAATACCACCCCTGCTACCTACCGAGGCACCGCCCACTCAAAGTGCATCCCGTCCGAAGCACCCTTCCCATCATAGTTCCAGTGGCCGCCCCAGTAGAAGCCGTGGGCATTGGCGAGGGGCACCAGTTCACGGACGGAGCCATGCTGGCCGACGAGTGCCGCCACCTTCATCAGCCCATTCCAGGGTACATTGATGTCGAAGGCGGTTCCGTAGGCGTGGTTACTCAGCACACGCGGGTTGTTGCGGATGGTACGCGGAACGAAGGTGCCCGCGAACATCAACACCTTACCGAGTAGCCCAGCGGCTTCCCACGCCGCCCAGAGGCGCTTCATCTGCTCGGCGGCCGCTTTGTGGAACATGATGTGTCCGTCACCACCGCCCTTGATCTTGGCCAACTGGGGAACGTGGATCTTGATGATGTTGCTGGCGAAGCTGTTGGTGATGCGGATATTATCGCCGTTGGTACGCACCCACTCGATCTTGCCCAGCGCCTTCTCACGCGCACCGTTCTTGTCGGTGAGGAAGGAGAAATCGGGGCGCGGGGGCCAGTTGATGTCGTTGGGACGCGGTGCGCCTGCGTTGGATGGTGGCACCACGGGCGGCAGCGGGTTGGGCGGGGTTGGCGGGATTGGCTTGGGGGCTGCGGGCGTCCACGCTTGGGCCTCGGCGGTCATTGGCAACTCGCTCATGCGCCGGATCTGGCCGTCGGTGCCTGCGTAGAGGGTATCGAGCGTCCAGACCTGCACTGCGTAGGTGGCCCCACCAAAGTTGGTGGTGTAGATGTTGGTTAGCGGAACGCCGATACGCGACTCGACCGCCTTCTTGTGGTAGGGCGAGTTGGCATCGAAGGGCACCCCCATGAAGCGGTAGGTCTCCCCCCACAGTGCATTGAAGGCCGGATGCGCCGGATCGGTCAGATTGAGGCGCTCGCAGCCAGTCTGATCGCTCATCGGGGTGTAGAGCACATCGGCCCCGAAGATCTGGAAGGCATAGTCCTGATCGGCCTTGAAGATATAGTTGTCGCTCATGGCCGGGCCAAGGCGACCATTCTTTGCTACCAAGTGGAAGCGCCAATCTGGGCGCAGCACCTTGGTTGCCTTGAGCGCTCCGGTGCGCTTCTCGGTGGTGGCAATCGAGATGCGGTAACTGGCCTCAAGCAGTGCGCGGGCGGTGCCTTTGGCCGGGATCTCGGCGGCATCGTCATCAAAGAGCGCATTCATGCTCTGAACGGCGGCGTACTGGGTGCCTTCGTAGAAGATCAGGTCGGTGGCGAAGGGCTGCACACTATAGGTGTGGCCCTCGGTCGCAACGGTAGTTGTCGCATCATTGGGGCCGAGCGGGGCACCCAACTTGAACTTGGCGGCATGCAGTGGCAGTGCCTGCGCGATCTTCAATGCGCCACCACGTGGCTTATAGGTTTCGCCATACAAGAAGAGCCACATTTCCTGTTCGCGGCTCATCGGTGCGGCACCGAGCATATCGCCACCCACAGCGGCTGGAGCCGGGGGCAGCGAAGGAGTCACACGCGCACGGCCCTTGGCATCGGGGAGGATGCGCACCATCGCGTTCTCATCGAGGTTGTGGCGCGTACTGATCTCCGCCAAAAGTCCACTCAGGGCGGTGCGTAGCTCATCGCTATAGTCGCCTGCCTCATAACACTGGAGCAGGATACTGATCCCAATGCGATCAATGTTGTAACGCCGCTTGTTGTAGATCGCGAGGCCAAGCACATCACCGGCGCGATCTTCTTCAACCAGCATCCGAATGGTGCCCATCGGATCAATATGGTAATTGGGCAGTTCGGCGAGATCGTCAGAACTCGTCGTTGTATCCGCCAAGACGATCAATTCAACCGACTTTCCTTCACGGGTTGCTCCAGCCTTATCTGGGCTTCCGACCTTCTCGACATCCACAGCATCCATGGTGTGAGTCTCCTTCGGGCGGTTTTAGGTCTTAGCATACGCAGTCCAATCGTAACATAGAGCTGTAACCGCCACAAGGGTTGGGGCGAAAAGTGTGCTACGATGAACGCATAATCGCCTTTTCGCGCATACAGAACGAACACGTATGACTGCCACAACACCAGCCACAACACCCTGGTCGGCACTGAATACCCGCCTTCAGGTAGCACCCGCCCCGGTTGCGGGGCGCGGGCTGTATCGTGGGTTGGGGCGGCGTCTCAGCACGCGCCCGCATGATGATGGTAGTTCGCTGGGGATTTGGCAGCGCCTCGATCAGCGGGTGGATTTTGCCCAGTATTGCCCGCGCCGCGTGGCTGAGGTGGCCGAGGAGACGATCCAAGAGGCTGGGCATAAGGTCATGGTGTTGCGTAGCCCTACCGGCAACTACCTGCGTCTGAATGAGCCGGAACAGGCGCTCTGGCATGCCATGGATGGCACGCAGAGTGTGGCCCAGTTGGCGACGATGGGCTTTTTGCAGTTTAAGCGTCTGTTGCCGGTGGCCGAATTGGTGCAGTCATTACGTGCGCAGGGCTTTTTGGCCGATGCACCAGTGGGGATCTATCGCGGGATGCGCGAGCGCGAGACGGCTCAGAGTGTGGAAGGCAAGGGTGAACGCCTCCTCGATACGCTGCGTGAGCGTACTTTTGATGTACGTGGCATTGATGGCTTTATCACCCGCCTCTATCGGATGGGTGGCAAGTTCCTCTTTACCCGCCCCTTTGCGCTGATCCATGCCCTGCTCACCGTAGCCGGTCTGACCGCCTTTACCCTGAAAGCCGGGGCGGGCGAGACCTATCAGGTGCTCAACCCCGATAATGTGCTGCTCAGTCTGTTGGCCCTCTGGGCGGCGCTGCTGGTCTCCTTCGTGCTGCACGAGTTGGCGCACGCCCTGGCGGTCAAGCATAGTGGGCGGCGCGTGGTGCGCGGCGGGGTGATGATCTACTATGGGATGCCCGCTGCCTTTGTGGATACGAGTGACATGTGGCTGGCCGGGCGTAATGCACGCATCTTGGTCTCGTTGGCCGGGCCACTCAGCGATCTGCTGGTTGGCTCGCTGGCCGCGTTAGCGGCCTTCTTCCTGAACGATGGCATGCTGGCCGGGGCGGCCTATAAATTGGCGGTGGCATCCTATTTGGCTGCGCTCTTCAACTTCAACCCTCTGCTCGAACTGGATGGCTATTTTATTTTGGTGGATTGGCTGCGCCTGCCCAACCTGCGCCGTCGGGCACTCGATTTTATTAGTGGCCCCTTCTGGCAAAAACTGCGTACTCGCGCTACCTTCAGCCATGAAGAGCGCTTCTTTAGTATCTATGGCCTCCTCGCGGCCCTCTACACCCTGGTTGCGATTGTTCTCACTGTACTCTTCTGGCAACGCCAACTGGTGGGGGTGCTGGCAACGCTTTGGAGCGAGGGCTGGTTGGGTCGCCTGATCGCGCTGGTGTTGCTGCTGGTCATCGGGGTGCCCTTCGGCCTGGGGTTGCTCTTTGCCGCCTGGGGCCTGATCCGTGCCGCCGCTACCTGGGTAGCCCAGCGCGGCTATGGGCGCAGCCCGTTGATTGCCGCGCTCCTGCTGACCAGTCTGGCTTTTGCGCTCACCGGCTTGCCGCTGCGCTATGGGATCGAGATGGCCTTCATCCCGCCGCTGCTGTGGCTGATCGCCCTGGGGGTACAGATCGTCCTCAAGGCCAACTACCGTGGGGCGCAGGTGGCCCAGGCACTCAACAGTTTTCTGGCCGTGAGTGGAATCGAATTGTTGGCCTTGGGCGGTTACTTGCTGCTACCCCAATTTTCGGCTATCTGGGCCGGGTTTGAGATTGCCGGATTCGTGTTGCTCATGTTTGCCGGGTTTGTGACGCTGCTGGACGTAGATCTGCACCACTCGCGCCCCAGCGAACTCACCCTGAGCGCGATCATGCTCGGTCTGGCCTTTCTGGTTGCGGGCCTCGCGATTGGCCTGATCGAACATGCACAGCCCCAATCCTCATTTCTGTGGGTGGTCATTCAATCATCCCCGATCTACCTGAGTCTGCTGGCACTGGCGCTGCTCCTGCCCCAACTGATTGGCCTACGTGACTCGCGCTTGCTCTGGTGCTGGTTGCTGCTCTGGATGGGCATTGCCGCTCAAACGGTCAGTTATCTGTTGGAGGTGTTGCCGCTTTGGCGCAACACGCCCACGGCCATTGCTGCGCTCACGCTCTCCTCTGGCTTGTGGGCGGCGGCGTGGTGTACTCACTACCTAACCCTGCGCCAGATCAATACCCAGGGGCTGAGTTGGCCGCTCCAGCCCACGTTGAGCGAGGCCGAACGTTTGCAACGTGCCTTCCAGCAGTGCTACGCCGGTTGCTACCGGCTCTTGCATACGCTGTATGGCAATCGGCGCGCTCAGGCGCTCGATGATCGCATGGATGTCCTGGCTGCCACCGCCAACTGGGACATCACCCTGGATCGCGAGCAGGTACGGATTAGTCCGGCGCTGCGTAGTGCGCCGCTCGATCTGCAAGGGGCGCGGTATGCCGAGGTGCTGCGCTACACGGTAGCCACGATTGAGGAGCAGGCTGGGGCCAGTTTTGCCCGCCGCGCTGTTCGGGCGGCCTACGATGCGCTGCCGTGGCCCGAACGCGAGGCAGCGGGGCGGCATGTCTTCCCTAATACCCCCTGGGCGAATGAGATCTCGCGCACCTTTGGCGATATGCGCGAGGCGCGGATGCGGCTGTTGCGCCAAGTGGAGATCTTTGTGCCCTGCAATGATGCCGAGTTACAACACTTGGCGGCGGTGTTGGAACCGCGACCTGTGAGTGCAGGCGATGTGCTGCTGGCCGCCAACGTTCCGCCTGCGGGCCTCTGGATCGTTGAGGCTGGGGAGGTGGCGGTGATGCAGGGCGAGACCTTGGTGCAGGAGTTGCACCGGGGCGACTTCTTTGGCGAGGTGGGTGATCGGTTTGAAACGGTGACGAGTCAGTCGTACCGCGCCACGATTGCGAGTAGCCTGCTCTACCTGCCAGGGGCCGAGATTGGGCGCATGCTGAAGGAGATTGCGCCGCATGCCAATGAGGGCTTGGCGTTGTTAGAGGTGATCCGCCTGCTCGAACGCATCCCGCTCTTCCACGGCGCTTCGCGCACGGCGCTGCGTGATCTGGCACAGCACGCAGTGGCGGTTGATCATCCGGCGCGGGCCGTCCTGGTGCGCCAGGGCCAGCCGAGTGGCCGCTTCTACCTGATCGTGTCGGGGCGGGCGGCGGTGCTGCGCATCAGTGCCGAGGACCCCAACGCCAAGGCGCAGGTGGTGGCGCAGTTGGGGCCAGAGGAGTTTTTTGGCGAGTTGGAGTTGTTGCGCGGCGGGCCACCGATGGCCAGTGTCGCCAGCCTCACTCCGATTCGGTTGCTGGTTATTCCCCACGCGGTGATCGGTGAGATGTTGGCCCACACCAGCAATATTGCCCGGGGGTTGGAACAGATTGGCACCGGGCGGATGTTGATGCTGCGCTAGGGCTGCACAAAGATCTGGTACGACCCGTTGCGCGCCCCCCGCGCCGTGACGCGGTAGCGGATCTGGCCCTGATCATCGCTGCGCACCCAGGAACTGCGCGTGAGTTGGCTATCGGGTTGGGCGGCCAGTGCAAAGACGACTGCGCCATCGGGTTGCAGGATCTCAATCTGGAGATCGCCCGATTCGACCCCAACGATGACAATCACCTGGAGTGTCGTTGGCCCCTCGCTCACCCGCAGAGTACGCTCCTCGCTTCCTTCGCCACTCACAAATGTCGTGCTCAGAATGCCACTCTGATCAACCAGATCAATACTCGTCTCTTCTCCACTCAGCAGCAAACAGCCGCTTAGGAAGAAGAGGAGGAAGAGGAGTGGCAGGAAGCGCACGACTCACACCTGCCAGAAGTAGAGTCGCCCATCGTGGGTGCCGCTGGCCAACATGCGGCCATCGGGGCGGTAGGCAAGGCTCGTGACCCCAGCGCGGTGTTCAAAGGGCGTAAACGCGGCGGTCGAGTCGCTCATGCGCCACAAACGCACCGTCATGTCCTCACTGGCACTCGCCAAGAACTGGTCATCGGGGCTAAAGGCGAGCGAGCGCACGGGATTGCGGTGGCCCTCGAAGATCTCCACCGCCTTGCGTTCCGCCGCACGCCAGAGGCGAATACTCGTTTGGCTACTGGCAGCGATATATTCGCCATTATGGCTAAAGGCAACACTATAGATGAAACTGGCAAAGCCGGTCAGCTGCCCAGCGGGTTGGTGGTCGGAGGTGTTCCACAGGTAGACTACGCCATCAAAACAGCCTGCCGCCAAGAGATCACCATCGGCACTGAAACAGATACTCTGCACAAAAGGGCTTGGCAGGGTATCAAGAACGCGGATCGAATCGCCATCTACACTACAGACAGTAATCGCGCTGCCCCAGCCACCAACCGCCAAGAGTTTTCCATTGGGGCTAAAGGCAATTCCCTCGACAGCACAACCGGGCATGCGCAACTGGCGCAGCGATTCACCGCTATTGGTCTGCCAAATCCGTACTGTCTCGTCATCACTGCCACTAGCCAAGAGATCATTTTTGGGCGCAAAGAAGACACTCCGAATACCACTGCCATGGCCACGCAATGTATGGAGTTGCGTATAATCGTCCATCCGCCAGATACTAATCGTCTTATCGTCGTGGCCAGCGGCAAGCAGTGTCCCATCCGAACTGAAGGTGATAGTACGAATGGGGCTGCCGGTGGTGAGCATGCGCAACATCGTCCCCACCGGCGGGGCTTCGTTACTAGGCTGCGAGCCAAGATTCAGGGTAGGATTGGCTCCGTAATAGGTTTGGGCACCTTGGAGGGTCATACCGGGCTGCACCGTCATGCCGGGTTGCACCGTGTGCCCGCCTGGGTAGGTCATCCCCGGCTGATAGGTCTGGCCAGGTGGGTAGCTCTGGGATGGCGGGTAGCTCTGGGGCGGATAGTTCGGCATGGGCTGGCTGATGGGAGGAGTCTGGGGTTGCGAGACACGCGAAGGCGTCACCCCACCTTGGCGCGCATAGAAGAGTTCCTCGCGCATAGCGCGGGCGCTTTGCGGGCGGCCATCCATGGTGATGCTGAGTGAACGGTGGATCAGGTTCGCCACGGGTTCGGGCACATGGGGCGAGATCTCACGGATGGGCCGTAACGGGTCGTTATTGCCATTGATCAAACGCGCCATGCGACTCATCGCATCCGGGGGCAGCGTATCGGTCAACATGTGGTAGAGCGTCGCCCCCAGCGAATAGATGTCGCTACGCGGATCAGGTTCTCCATCGCGCATCTGCTCAATCGGCGCATAGGGTGGGGTAAAGCCATAGATCTTGCGCTGTTCAGGGCCAGCCGTATTGGTCGTATCCATCGAGACCGTCACCCCACCTCTGGCCAAGCCAAAGTCAAGCAGAATAATATCGAAGGTTGAGGTGAGTTTGAGATTCTTCGGTTTGATGTCACGGTGGACGATAGGCATGGGCCGATTGTGCAAATAGTTGAGCACATCGAGCAACTGATCAGCCCAGCGCAGCACCATATTGAGTGCCTGGGGCGAGGCGAAGCGTTTGCCCAAACGGGTGAGTTGGCTGCCCAGATCTTCGCCGTAGATATACTCCATCACCAGAAACTGACCATTGCCCTCACTAAAGTGATCGCTCACCTTGGGCAAGGCTTGGTGGCGCAGACGCGCCAACAACTTGGCCTCGTGCTCAAAGGCGCGCCGGTAGGTCTCATCCTGGAAGAAGGTCTCTTTAATCGCAACATCATGGGACAGCCGAAGATCGCGGGCCAGGTAGACCGCCCCCATCCCACCCTTGCCGATCTGCTCGACGATGCGGTAGCGTTGTTGGAGCATCGTGCCGGGCGCTAACATAGGTATTTTGCTTTCATCGGGCGCATCGGAAGGGCGCGGGCGATCATTCACGGGGTTTTTCACCGTCCTTGATAATTATAGGGCGTATTATAGCAAAATCATTACCGCGCTCAGAGCGCAGGTGTTTCACCAAAATTGTTCCTGATCAACTCGGCAAGTGCCTTGAGCGCTGCTTGTGCATCCTCACCCTCGGCTGAGATCGCAATCTGATGGCCGCTAGTAACACCCAGTTTCATCACATCAATGATGCTCTTCGCATTGGCGGTCGGTCGGTCGGGGCGTTCAAGATTGCGCGCTCGGATCTGGGCCTTGAAGCGGCTGGCCAACTGGACAAAATCTTTGGCTGGGCGCATGTGCAGGCCAACTTTGTTGCTCACTGTCAAGACAACCTCGTTGCTGGGGCGGCTGGCCGCGCTGGGGAGGGTGAGTGGCACCAACAGTGCCTCGCTCCCCAACGCCTCGTGCTTGGCTTCCAAGGCGCGTTCGGCGGCCAATGCGACCTCGGCCAAACTCACGCCGGGGCGGGTGGCTTCAACCACGGCAACCAGTGCGCCCTCGACTAGTGGTGCCGGGCTGATGCGGAAGGGTAGCCCACTCATCTCTAGGGCAATCTCGGCACTCATAATCGCGCTACCCATATCAACGAGGGCGAGGATCGCTTCTACGTTGCCAAGTTGCTCGATTGCGGCCATGATCAGATCGGTGCTGGTGCCTAGTTCGCCCTCTAGTGTTCCCCCGGTAGCTGCAATCGGTACTCGACCACGCGCCATCTGCTCGACCAGTGCTTGAACCCCGCTGGCGATTGCGTTGCTATGTGAGATGATGAGTAGGCCAATCATGATGGGTTACAATCCATAGGCGGCGGCCAGTATTTCAATCGGATGTTTGGTGGTCACTCCCGTCGCATGGCTGATCTGCCAACGACAGGTTTCGCTATCACACAGGGCTAGATCCGACCCCGATTCGCGCACGAATTGGAACAGCGGTGCGCCGACGGCCATGGCTAGCGCGTATTTCTCGCGTTTCAGGCCGTAGGTACCGGCAATGCCACAACATGCCGCTTGGCTCTCGACAAGACGAAGTCCTGGGATCAAGCTTAACACATCTAGCGCGGGTAGCCCAATGCGATGTGCCCGCAGTTGACAGGGTGGATGGTAGGGCAGTGTCCGGCTGATGGCGCGAAAATCGGTTTTGAGTTCGTTCCGCTCGGCCAGCGTGCGCAAGAACTCAAAGATGTCATACGTATGTGCGGCCACGTCGGCCACCTCTTGGCTGGTCAGGTCGAGCAGTTCGGGGGCCTCTTCTTTAAGCGTGAGGATACAACTGGTGCTCGTTCCCACCACGGGGATGCCCTGGCGCACGTATGGGATGAGTTGGGCCACATTATACCTGTGCTGGCGTTCGGCACTGCGGAAATCGCCGTTGGAGAGGAGCGGTAGGCCACAACAATCCTGATCGGGAACGATCACCTCAAAGCCGTTGTGTTCGAGTACTGCCACTGCCGCTTGGCCCACCCACGGCTCGTAATACTGGGTGCTGCATCCGTGGTAGTAGACGACTTGGCGCAACCCGCGCCGCTGCCCGCGCTGGCGGAACCAGTGGCCGAACGTGTGGCGACTCGCCGGGGGCAACGGGGCGTCGCGGTGGATCTGGATGACCTGTTCCATCACCCAGCGCAGCGGGCGCAACCCCAGCCCCATGTTCAGTAGCGGGGCGTGCGGGCCACTACTCAGCCGCCCCACCAACCCGGCCCGCGCAATGATCCGATTGCGCAGCGATTGGCCCTGCGCGGCCACCAGTTGGGCGCGGGCGCGGGCGTTCAGTTCGGCGATGCGCACCCCCGCCGGGCAGACCTCGTTACACACCCGACAGCCGGAGCAGTAGTCTACTGAGGCATCTGGGACGGGCTGATCAGCGTGGCGAAAGCGTTGCGCCTGCGGGCCAACCACCTTGGGGCCGGGGAAGTGCGGGCTTACCGCCGCCACTGGGCATGCCGTCATACAGACATTGCACTTGATACACTGATCGAGCGAATCTTCAAGGTGTCCCATGCCCCATCCCCTCATCTAGCACCTGCGACCCAGCCGGTTCTGGCTTCGACAAGCTCAGCCAGCGTAGACATCTGTTATCTAGCACCTGCGACCCAGCCGGTTGCCACCGCCACTCCCTCGTAGGCTCCCTCGCGGATGTGATCGCATCCGGCGATAGCCGCGCCAACCACGGCCACATTAGTATAGACCACCTGATTTTTGGCGTCCAAGGGGCGCAGTTGCGTATCAACCGCGACTCCGCTGCGGAAGATCGGATGGCCGGGTTGGGCCAAGAAATCGGGGAAGAACCAATCTGCCCGCGAGGCTGGCGCACGCAGCGGGAGGCGCAACGCGGTCTCGATCAGATGGTTGGCATCAATGGCGCGCATGCCACCACCGCCAATGCCACCCGTAGCCAGCACAAAACGGTTGGCCCGATGGCGCTGTTCACGGGCGGCGGCCTCACTATAGACCGCCTCTAGGCGGGTGCCGTGGGCCTCCCCGCGTTGGACGTAGGCTCCTAACTGGATGCGGCCACCCGCTGTGCGTAAGCGTTGCTCTAGGATGTGGTAAATGCGCATTCCTGCTACGGAGGGCGGTGGGGTCGGGATCTCGAAGATCTGGGCACCAGCAATGGCCTGGAGTTCCGCCACGACCTGGGCGGCATGCTGTATGCCGAGGATGGCGGGCATGGCGATGCGTTGGTGGCCGCCATCACGGACAAGACGCCGCAGGTGTGTGCCAACTTCGGCACGGAACGCGGGTTGCTCGAAGAGGCGGGCAAAGCCGGTACTGGTGAAGTCGGCGGCACCCTCTAGGGGCGGCAGTGTTAGGTAGATGCCTTCGGCATTGAAGCCCTGGATCTGGAGATTGGCCGCGATCATGGGCGGGAAGAAGTCGCGCAGTTCGCGGAAGCCCACCACCAGCAGCGGTGCTTCGCCGCTGCCGGTACGCGGGAGTTGGCGGGCATCACCGGCAACCATAGTGACGGGCACCAGGCATGTCGGGCGCAACGCCCCAGCCGCCGTAGGCAGCAGCAGGTTGCGTTGTGGGCTACCCACCAGCGGGTAACCGCCCTGGTCGCAGATCTCGCGCAGCCGGTTGAGACTGGGTTCAATCGCGGCATAGCCTGCGATTGCATAGGGATGATCGGCTTGGGCGGCGATGAGTGCGGCAACCCCGGCTAGCGGGTCACCGTCACCAACATCGAGCAGATCAATACAGCCGGTGGCCCAATGTGTTGCCGCATGCCCCTTGGCCAACACCAGCACCTGCTCACCCGCCTCGGCACGCCCAATGGCGGCCAGCATGCCAGAGATGCCCGCTCCAATCACGATGCTGTCGTACTGCATAGCGGCTCCTACTCTGGAGTGACGAGGCCGCCACCCTGGCGTGCGTGGTCGCGTAGGCGGTGAATCCCCAACAATCCGGCAAAGATGAGTTCATCCAGGCGCGCCTGGCGCAGTTGATCGCCCCACAGCACCGGGATGAGGCCGCGCCAACGCTCTTGGAGGAAGTGGAGCAGTGCCGCGTTGGCATATTCGATATGAAACGGTGTATGTGGGTCGGCTTTGGCGCTGCGTTCCTCATACAGCAGCGCGCTCGAACGATAGACACACCAGCCCCCCTGACACGGCCCCATGCCCACTCGCACCATCCGGCGCAGATCATCTATATTGCTGGCCCCGCTCGCCATGGCTTCCTGAAGGCGCGACCGCGTCACCAACTCGCATTCGCAGATCAGATCGTTATAGGCTTGGGTCTGCTCAACCGCCGCCAGCGGTTTGCCTAGCCAGTGTAGCGTGGGGCCATCCTCGGTTGCGATTGTCACGCTACGCCGCTCAAAAGGTGGCGTGGGCATCGTCTCTTCGGCGGTGCGGCATGGCTTTGTGTTACCCAAGCGCTGCGCGATCACATTCACCGCATCCTCGGCCATGAGCCGGTAGGTCGTCCATTTGCCACCCACCAGCGAGATCATTCCCTCAACCCCATCGCGCTGGGCATGATCGAGCAGTTTATAGGTGCGGCTCAGATCGCGGTCATTGGTCACATCCTGATCTTTATACAGCGGGCGCACACCTGCCCAGGCACGCAGGGCACGGTACTGCTTGAAACCGGGGACAAGTTTCTCGCCCTCGTCGAGCATGAACTGCACCTCTTCGGCCTCGATGCCATAGAAGTCGGGATCGGGCACGAAGGTGTCGGTGGTGCCGATCACCGCTACCGAATGCACCGGCACAATAATGTCACCATCAGAAGGGAGTTTGCAACGGTTAATCACCGTGTTGACCATACGGTGGTTCATTGCAACCAGCGTCCCCTTGCCGGGGAGTACCGTCACCTTCACCCCCGCCAGCGCCGCCACCTTCCCAGCCCACGCGCCGGTGGCATTCAGCACATACGCACACGCGATCTTTTTGCGTTCACCACTGCGCAGATCCTCAACGATGGCCCCCACGATCTGATCGCCCTCGCGCAGCAACGCGATCAGGGTGTGGTAGGTCAAGACCTGCGCCCCATACTCGCGTGCGGCCAGGACATTCGTATGTGCAGCAAGAAAAGAATCCGCTGCCGCATCGGCAACCTCAAAGGCGCGTGCGATCTGCGGATTAAGCGCTGGCTCCCGGCGGCGCATCTCGGCTAAGGGTAGCTCACTCACGGGAACGCCGGTTTTGCGGCAATTGGCCATGAAGAGATCGCCATACTCCGGGTCATCCCAGGGTGTGATCACGAAGAAGCCGGAGGTATCTTCGATACAGTGGGGCATAATGCGGCGCAGAATCGCATTCTCCCGCGCACACTCGTTGGCCGACTGGGGATCTTTGGTGACATAACGGCCCCCAGAGTGGAGCAAGCCATGGTAGCGCCCAGTTGTGCCATGGGTCAGATCGCCCTTCTCGACCAGAATGGCGCGTATCCCGCGCATCGCCAGATCGCGCAGTGCGCCGCTGCCGGTGGCTCCACCACCAATGACGAGAACGTCGGTTGAGATGGTCTGCATAGGTTCCTCGTCTGGTCGTCGCAGTCTCGTCACTCCTACGACCATGAACTTAGGGTGTCCAATCGAAGGTTCGGGTAACCGCCTTCTTCCACCCTTGGTACAAACCTGTTCGGGTCGGCTCATCAAGCTGGGGTGTCCAGGTTTGATCAACACCCCAATGGGCGCATAACGCCGCGCTATTCGGCCAATAGCCTACCGCCAGCCCCGCCGCATACGCCGCACCTAGCGCGGTCGTCTCGGCCACCTTGGGGCGCACCACGGGCACACCCAGAATATCGGCCTGGAACTGCATTAGGGTCTGGTTGAAGACCATACCGCCATCAACCTTCAGGCTGCGCAGGGCCATGCCCGAATCGGCGCGCATCGCATCGAGGACCTCACGAGTCTGGTAGGCGGTGGCCTCCAGCACGGCGCGGGCCAGGTGCGCCTTGGTGACATACCGAGTCAGCCCGACGATCACCCCCCGCGCATCGCTGCGCCAGTAGGGGGCGAAGAGGCCGGAGAAGGCGGGCACGATATAGATCCCACCAGTATCGGCGACCTCGTTGGCGAGAGTCTCGATCTCGCTGGCGCTCTTGATGATCCCCAGGTTGTCGCGTAGCCACTGCACGAGTGCGCCCGCGATGGCAATTGAGCCTTCAAGGGCATAGACGGCGGGTTGGCTACCCAACTTATAGCCCACAGTAGTGATCAGGCCATGCTGCGAGGCAATGATCTGGGGGCCGGTGTTGAGCAGCATGAAGCAGCCGGTACCGTAAGTATTTTTGGCCTCCCCAGCGGCAAAACATGTCTGGCCCACCAATGCGGCCTGCTGATCGCCCAGGATACCAGCCACGGGCACCCCGGCCAGATCGCCCACGGCAAGCGCATAGACCTCGGAACTGGAGCGGATCGCGGGCAGTAGCGCGGGGGGGATGCGCAGCGCCGCGAGAATCTCCGCGTCCCAATCGAGGGTGGCGAGGTTCATCAGCAGAGTGCGCGAGGCATTCGTTACGTCGGTGACATGCACGCCGCCCTGGGGGCCGCCGGTGAGCCACCACGTCAAGAAGGTATCCACCGTCCCAAAGAGCAGATCACCCGCCTCGGCAGCGGCACGTGCCCCCGGCACATGCTCCAAGATCCAGGCCAGTTTGGGGCCAGCGAAGTAGGTTGCGAGCGGCAAGCCGGTCTGAGCGCGGAAGCGATCCTGGCCGTCGGTTTGGGCCAGATCATTGCAGATCTGGTCGGTGCGGGTATCCTGCCACACAATCGCATTATGGATCGGGCGACCCGTAGCGCGCTCCCACACCAGGGTCGTCTCGCGCTGGTTGGTGATCCCCACAGCGGCAATGTCGCTGGCTTGGAGGCCGCCCTGGGCCAGTGCGCCGCGCACCACCTGCTGAGTACGCTCCCAGATCTCCGCTGGGCGATGCTCCACCCAACCCGGCTGGGGGTAGATCTGGGCATGCTCGCGCTGCGCTGACGCAACGATCCCGCCCGCATGATCGAAGATCATACAACGCGTGCTGGTGGTACCCTGATCAATGGCTGCGATATATGGCATAAGGATTTTGGGTCTACATACGCACGGTTTCTACCAACGCCTTGGCCATCAGGTAGGCCGATGTTGCACCGGGGTCTTGGTGACCAATCGAGCGCTCCCCCAGGTAGGAGGCGCGGCCCTTGGTGGCCAGCATGGGGATCGTGGCCTGCATCCCGGCCTCGCATGCTACCAGACCCTCCTCTAGCGCTTCGAGCAGATCAATACCACGAAAATGAGCGGCCTTAAAGGCTTCAATACCGGGCGCAATCGCGTCAATCATGGTCTTCTCGCCGCGTCCCGATTTCCCGCGTGATTGAATGCCCTCTAGAGCGGCCTCAAAGGCTCCGATCAGATTGATCGCTCCAATCGTCTGGCGATCACCAATCACCATTCCCGCCCGCAAAAAGGCCGTGCCATACAAGGGGCCACTCGCTCCGCCAACGGTGGAGACCAGTGTGGTGCCAACCGCCTTGAGGATGGTGCCAATATCTTTATCGGCCACAGTGGGAAGTTTGGTGAGTACGACACTAAAACCACGATCAAGATTCAGGCCGTGGTCGGCATCACCGATGGCAGCATCAAGCTGGGTTAAATAATCACGTTCTGCTTTGATTGACGTAGCCACACGTTCGACAAAGGCGATGATACGATCCGCAGTGATGTGCATCAATAACTCCACACAGGTAAAGCAGCGATTCCTACAAACCTAGTGCCCCCAACGGAGCGCGGGCGTTAGGACAGGAGCGTCCCAGAGTTGGGTGAGGTGATCATCAAGGCGTAAGAGGGTGAAGGAGCAACCGGCCATGTCGAGTGAGGTGATATAGTTGCCGATCAACTGGCGGCGAATATGAATGCCCCGCGCCGCGAGGAGTTTGTGCAATTCACGATACATCAAATAGAGTTCGATCAGCGGCGTGCCACCCATCCCATTAACGAAGGCGAGTACCTGATCTCCGCGCTGAAAGGGCAGATCTTCCAAAATCGGGGCCACTAACATGGCGGCAATCTCGGCTGCCGGAGCCAGTGCCACCCGGTACCGGCCTGGTTCACCATGAATCCCGATGCCCAGTTCGATCTCACCTTCAGGTAGGTCAAATCCGGGGCGGCCAACATTGGGCACCGTGCAAGAAGTGAGTGCCATACCCATACTGCGGCCCTCGGCATTGACGCGCTGCGCCAACGCCGTCAGCGTGGCCAGATCGGCTCCCGCCTCAGCAGCGGCCCCGACGATCTTCTCCAGCAACACCGTCAGGCCCACCCCGCGCCGCCCTGCCGTCCAGGTGCTATTTTCTACTGCCACATCATCGTTGGTGATGACCGTGGCGACCTCAATGCCCTCGGCAGCGGCCAGTTCGGCGGCCATCTCGAAGTTCATCACATCGCCGGTATAGTTCTTGACGATCTGGAGCACCCCGCGCCCCGCATCAACCGCACGGGTAGCGGCGAGCATCTGGTCGGGGACGGGCGAGGTGAAGATATGGCCGGGGCAGGCCGCATCGAGCATCCCCCGTCCCACAAAACCGCCGTGCATCGGCTCGTGGCCGCTGCCGCCCCCGGAGATGATGCCCACTTTGTTGGCAATGGGAGCATCGGCACGCACAATCACCAGCGGATCAGGCTGCACCCGGATCAGATCGGCATGGGCCAGGGCCATACCGGCCAGTGCTTCAGCGACGACATCATCGGGCGCATTGATCAGTTTCTTCATGCGGCGGCTCCTCCCCTCTAGCTCATTCTGGCACCTGCTGGGTCAAACAATGCCACGCCCCCAGCCCCCAAATAATATCGGTACAATCAATCCCCACCACCCGCCGGTCGGGGAAGCACGCCTGAATAATCGCCGCAGCGCGGGCATCGTTGGGATGATTATAGAACGGAACGAGTACCACGCGGTTGGCAATATAGAAGTTGGCGTAGCTGGCGGGCAGGCGCTGGTCTTCATAGATGACCGGGGGCGGCATGGGGATGGTGACAATGCGCAGGGGTTGCCCATCCAAGCCGCGCATGAGTTCGAGCCGCCGCAGATTCGCTTGCAAAATGGGGTAGTTCTCGTCGCTCGGATCTTCCTCAATGGCGGTCAGAATCGTATCGGGGGCCACAAAGCGGCTGATGTCATCCACATGGCCGTCAGTATCATCACCGACGATGCCCTCGCCGAGCCAGAGGATCTTCTGCACCCCCAGGAAGTCGCGCAGCCGCGCCTCGATCTGATCCTGGGAGAGATCGGGGTTGCGGTTGGGGTTGAGCAAACACTGTTCCGAGGTGAGCAGCAACCCGGCCCCATTGACCTCAATCGAGCCACCTTCGAGGATCATCCCGCCCTCAAAGCGCGGCACCCCCAGGTAATCGGCCATGTGCGCGGGGATCTGGTTATCGAGATTGTATGGTGGGTACTTATCACCCCAGGCGTTGTAGCCCCAATCGGTAGCGGCCAGTTGGCCATCAGCGCGCCGCACAAAGATCGCGCCATGATCGCGGCACCATGCATCATTGGTTGGAAAGAGGTGCAGGCGAATATCGCCCTGCGCCCCGGCCTCAGCCAAATAGCCACGCACGCGCTCGGCCATCGCCGCGTCATTCACATTAATATGCACCGTCTCGGAGGTGGCCAGAGCGGCCACCATCTGCGCATAGACGGGATGGATCTGCTCAATCTTACCCGGCCAACTCGCCTCTTTATGTGGCCACGAGAGCCACGTCGCCTGATGCGGCTCCCATTCGGCGGGCATGTGGTATCCCAAGTGGGTGGGGGTGGTCATGCTGAGTCCCTAATCAATATAACGGCGCGTAATTTCGCCATAGGCATCAATGCGGCGGTCGCGGAGGAAGGGCCAGTGGGTACGCTGCACATCCAGGCGTGCCAGATCGATGGGGGTCACGAGGATGGCCGGTTCCTGCACAGGTGCCTTCGTCAGAATCGTACCGCTGGGGTCACTCAGGAAGCTCTGGCCCCAGAACTCAATCCCACCCGCCGGATCGCCCTCGTGGCCGGTGCGGTTGACACTCACCACATAACAGCCATTGGCGATCCCGTGCGAGCGCTGGATCGTCTCCCAACTCTGGTGCTGCGCCACCCCATACTCAGCCTTCTCGCTGGGGTGCCAGCCAATCGCGGTGGGGTAGAAGAGCAGATCGGCCCCGCGCAGCGCGGTGAGGCGCGCCGCTTCGGGGTACCACTGATCCCAGCAGACCAGCACCCCCACGCGGGCGAAGCGCGTCTGAAAGACCTGGAAGCCCAGATCGCCGGGGGTAAAGTAGAACTTCTCGTAGAAGAGCGGATCATCGGGGATGTGCATCTTGCGGTACTTGCCCACCAGCGTACCATCGGCATCGAGCACCACGGCGGTATTGTGGTACAACCCCTCGGCGCGCTTCTCGAACAGGCTGGCAATGATCACCACCTCCAACTCACGCGCCAAGGCCGCAAAGCGCTCGGTACTGGGGCCGGGGATGGACTCGGCCAGCGCAAAGTGAGCGTGATCCTCACTCTGGCAGAAATAGAGCGAGCGGAAGAGTTCGGGCAAGCAGATAATCTGCGCCCCTTGGGCCGCCGCCGCCCGCACCCCCGCGATTGCGGCCTGGGTATTGGCCTCCAGATCCGTGCTCATCTGCATCTGCACGAGACCAATCTGCACGATTCGGGATCGATTCATAGATTTCTCCAATAGGCCAGTGCGGCCGCATCACTGCGCCACTCACCCTCCGAAATGCGCCGCATCTGTCCGGCGCGGATCTGGGCCAGCGGCTCCGCCCCGGCCACATAGACCCACGCAGTACGCGGGCCAGTCGAGGTCTCGACGGGCAGCAGGATGCGCTCATACATATTCGCGCTTCCACCCTCGGTATAGGCTTCGAGCATATCGAGATCAACCAACATCTGCTCGTACTCAGCAGACGCCACCGTAATCAACGTCCCCAAGACGCGATCCCCTGGCACCACCAGATCAGGTTCGCGCACCATAAATGGGAAGGGGCCAGCCGTATAGAGCGCGGCATGGGCCAGCGTTGCGGGTTCCTCACCCACAATCCGCCCCGCTAAGAGACGGGTATAGTTTGGCTCGCCCGGCTTCAGCGTGCCGTAGACAAAGAATGGGTAAAGCATAGTAATCTTCATGCATGCATGTGGGTCGCCCATAAAAAGACTCCTACGTTATAGGTCGTACACCAACGCCACAGTGCGGGGACTGTCCACCTTTAGGCGGCAGGGGAAGCGCCGGGCTGTCAGTTTCTCGTAGATACTTGACATGCATCGAATGATTCGTTATGCTTAGCACATAAGTTCTGTACGCTACATCCGGCACGCGGGCAGCGTAGAG
>NZ_GL501404.1:1489181-1497463 GCF_000152145.1 Oscillochloris trichoides DG-6 | reverse complement strand
ACACAAAGCGGAAGAAGCTGGTGTGACGGTGATGACCGTGCCGCCCCACCATACGACGCAGGCGTGTAGCCAGTGCGGTGCGTTGCCGGATGTCCCGAAGACGCTGGCGGATCGTGTGCATCACTGTTCCTCCTGCGGCTATGTGGCTGATCGCGACCTGAATGCCGCGCAGAACATTTTGCGGCTCGGATCGAGCCTTCAGGACAAAACGTGTGCCGATGGGCAGTGCGTGTCCTGAGAAGCTGTCTGCTTTAGCAGACAGAGTGATCACTATACTATACCAGAATTCCTTGTTAGTACCTTCGGTGGGGGGCGGTAGGGCGGCTGCGCCGCCCCCGAAGATCTTTTTTGTTGTGTTTTGGCGGCGTAGCCACCAAAACACAACAAAATTGGGGTTTGGGGCTGTGCCCCAACTGTGGGTTTTAGGGCGGCAGCCCTAAACGTAACGCGCATGTGCTACCATCCCCAAAGGGTGAAAGAAATACCCCATAAGGCCCGCATCCTCTATGCTATACTAGCGCCATTCCGATCAATGCTAGTGTATTAAGGAAGACCAGATGCAGCTCTATCTCGACACTGCGAATGTTGGCGAGATCCGCGAGGCCGCCGCGTGGGGAATTCTCAGTGGTGTAACGACCAATCCGACCCTGATCGCCAAAGAGAAGGGTGTTGACTTTAAGGCCGTGATTACGGAGATCGCCGAATTGGTAGACGGCCCGATCAGTGCCGAAGCGATCTCGCTCGATGGTGAGGGGATGGTCAAGGAGGGGCGTGAGTTTGCCACCTGGCACCCCAACGTGATCGTTAAGGTGCCCTGCACCACCGAGGGACTGAAGGCGGTCTATCAACTTGCCCGCGATGGCATTCGCACCAATGTCACCCTGATCTTCAACGCCGCTCAGGCGCTGATGGCCGCACGCGCAGGCGCGTTTGTGGTCAGCCCCTTCATTGGCCGCGTGGATGACACCGGCGTGGATGGGATGCAACTCATCCGCGAGATTAGCCAGATCTACAAGAGCGACGCTGAGATCAAGACGCGCATTCTGGCGGCCTCTATCCGCCACCCGCGCCATGTGATTGACTGCGCCCTCGCCGGTGCCGATATTGCCACCTGCCCCTTCAAGGTGCTGCAACAGGCCATGCGCCACCCGCTCACCGACCGGGGTATTGAGCAGTTCCTTGCTGATTGGAAGGCTCGCGGGTAGACCCGCACAATGGGTAGCAGGTGTGCCCCACCTGCTGCCCCCCCTGCCGCCATGAACGCACCTCGCCCTCGTATGCTCGGCATCGTCGGTGACAGTGGCACCGGCAAGACGACGCTCACCCGTGGAGTGGCACGCATCCTCGGTCAGAACGGGGTCACACCCATCTGTCTCGATGATTATCACCGTTTTAACCGCGCCGAACGGCTGGCGCGTGGTTTGGCCGGTGCTGACCCCGCCGCCAATGATCTGTCCCTTATGGCCTCCCACCTAGAGACGCTGCGCGCCGGTGGCAGCATCCAGAAGCCGGTCTATGACCACCATAGCGGCATCCTCCGTGATCCAGAGACGGTCGCCGCCACGGGTTTGGTGATCGTCTATGGTATGCTCACGCTCACTCCGCCCGACCTGGCGCAGCTCTTCGACCTGACCGTCTACCTCGATCCTGACGATGCCCTGCATCAGCACTGGCGCTTCCAGCGTGATACGACCGAGCGCGGCTATGCACCCGAACAGGTTTTGGCCTTTCAGGATACGAACGACCGGGCAGCGCGGCGCTATGTGTCGGGGCAGCGGCGGCACACCAATCTCGTGGTGCGGTTCCACCTCGCCGACGGTTATGCGCGTTTCCCCAAAGAGTCGGTGCAGAACCTGGAGATCTTGATTCGCCAGACAGATCATGTGGCCGCTATCGCCTCCTTCCTCGATCAGATTGACCAACAGGCGATAACGGGAACGCGGCTGGATCGTGGCATTATTGACGCCGATGGGCGCACCAGCGACCGGCTGCTGATTGACGCTGGGATCAAGCAGGATGCCTGCCAGCAGATGATCGAACTGATCTGGCCGCCACATCTGGGCGTGCCGCACCTGCCGTTCAGCGTGCCTGAAACCGGCCCTTCTACCCCCACCTTCAACCCTGGTCTGACCCTGCTGCCTATTCTGGTGGCCAGTATATTGGCGCAGAGGCCATAAATTTTCGTTCCATACTATGCCCCATAAGCGGACGTTTACCGCTATAATGGCCTCATCGGTTCTGGCTGATGTCGCGGGGGGCTATGAACGACATTGACTGGATACGGGATCGGGCCAGGCGATCACTGTATCGGCTCCTACCACGGGTGCGTAGCACATTCAATAACGACGCTGACTCCGATCCGGGAGCGTGGCGTACTTTTGAGGCGCGTCTGACGCGTGAGTGGGAACGGCTCTTTAGGCTGCTCTTCCAACTCTATGGCCACGAGTATGATTTCTTCTTTCAACTGGAACAGGTTCTAGTCTTGGCGGCACGGGCTTGGTTCGCCCGGCCCCAATCGCTTCGTGATCTTGATGAGCGCCGCGAGGCCGATCCAGAGTGGTTCCAATCGCAACGCATGGTTGGGGCTGTCCTCTATGTGGATCTCTTTGCAGGCAGCCTCTCCGGGTTGCGTGAGCGCCTGCCCTACCTCAAACAACTCGGCATCACTTACCTGCATCTGATGCCGATCTTTGACACGCCCTCGGATGCGAACGATGGTGGCTATGCCATCAATAGCTACCGCACGATCAATCCTGCCCTGGGCACCATGCGTGAACTGGCCGAATTGGCCAAGATCCTACGTCAAGAGGGCATCAGCCTCGTGCTCGACTTTGTCTGTAACCATACCTCCGATGAGCACGAGTGGGCCAGACGCGCATGTGTCGGTGAGCGCGAGTATCAGGACTTCTACCTGCTCTTCCCGGATCGTACCCTGCCTGATCAGTATGATGCCACGCTACGCCCAATCTTCCCTGCACTGCGGCGCGGCAGTTTTACTTGGGATGAGGGCATGCGGCGTTGGATCTGGACGACCTTCAACAGTTTCCAGTGGGATCTTAATTATCGTAACCCAGAGGTCTTTCGGGCGATGGCCGCCGAGATGCTCTTCCTGGCCAATGCGGGGGTTGAAGTGCTGCGCCTTGATGCGGTCGCCTTCATCTGGAAGCAGCTCGGCACCAGTTGTGAGAATCGCCCAGAGGCGCATCTGATCATTCAAGCCTACAATGCCCTGGCGCGTATTGCTGCCCCGGCACTCTGTTTCAAGTCCGAGGCGATAGTGCATCCCGATGAGGTGGTACGCTATATCGGGACGGGGGAGAGCCAACTTTCCTACAATCCCTTGCTCATGGCGCTATGTTGGGAGGCACTGGCCACCCGTGAGGTTCGTCTGCTGGCCCATGCCTTGCGCACGCGCTGGAAGATTGCCGATGGCTGTGCCTGGGTCAACTATCTGCGCTGCCACGATGATATTGGTTGGACTTTTGATGATCAGGATGCGCGCCAGGTGGGCATTGATCCCTATGGTCACCGCCGCTTTCTGAATGCCTTCTACACGGGCGAGTTTCCGGGTTCGTTTGCACGTGGGGTTCCCTTTCAGGTGCATCCAGAAACCGGGGATGGGCGTGTATCGGGCACACTCGCCGCATTGGCGGGCTTTGAGCATGCCATGCAGGCCCAGGATGCGCAACAGATAGATATGGCTATTCGACGCATCTTGCTCTTACATAGTATCATTCTGAGTATTGGTGGCATTCCGCTGATCTATATCGGAGATGAGGTCGCCACATGCAATGATTATAGCTATGTGAATAGCCCCACCAAGGCCGATGATAGCCGCTGGGTGCATCGGATCAGCTTCGATTGGAACAAACGCACCCGTTGGGAAGACCCGCAGCAACCCGAAGGGATCGTCTATCACGAACTCGTCCGCCTGATCCATCTACGTAAACAACTTCCAGCCTTGGCGGGCGGCGACATGACCGTGGTTGATACTGGTAGCTCTCACCTGCTAGGCTATATCCGTCAGCACCGTGGTCAACGTCTGTTGGTGGTAGTCAATTTTTCCGAGACACCCCAGGATTTCAGTGCCAACCGCTTGCGTCTCTATGGTATGGGGTATCAATTTCAGGATCTCAACAGCGGGATGGAGGTAAATGCGGGCGCGACCCTTCTCTTGGCCCCCTACCAGTTTATGTGGCTCGAAGCACGCGCAGAGTAATCTATACTGATTGGTTGCCAATGCCTTCTGCGTCGGCAATGTGTAGTGAGGTGATGTTATGACAACGCCGCTATCCATCCCACCTGATGGGGTTTCTCCAGCGAGTGATCTGAGTCAACAGGTAGCCGAACTTCAGGCTGAGAATGCTCGGTTGCGCGCAGAAATGGAACTGATCCCCTCGGTTGTTCAGGAGGTGATTGATGAACAGATGCGGCGTACCTCGCTGCTGACCCAGTTGGCGATTGAGGCCCGCGAGGTGTTAGCCCCTGAGCAGTTGGTTGAACAGACGCTGCGGGCGATCTTGAATACCATGGCGATTGACGCAAGTATTATTCTGAGCGGGCCAGGGATGCAGATTGAACTTGCTTTGCATGTGGTCGAGGGCAAACTCCAGCCGATTGATCCCACCGTAGCGCGCACGGTGATCGAGAAGGGCCTTGCAGGTTGGGTGATGCGCCATGGCAGTAGTGTGGTGCTGCCCGATATTTTCCGCGACCGACGCTGGCTGCATCTGCATGATCAACAGAAGATGGGTTGTGCGATTGCTACACCTATTCGCCAAGCCAACCAGACCTTTGGTGTACTCACGGCCTATCGTCCGAATGCCAATACCTTTAATAGCCAGGATCTGGTGATGTTGGAGGGTGTCGGCGCATTGTTGGGGGTGACGCTGAGTGCAGCACGCTACCAAGCCAGTGAGCGTCAGCGCCGTGACCAGGCGATGACGCTCCTGAACATGACCCAGTTCCTCTCGGCAGAGCGGAGTCTTACCGAACTGGCCGCGATGCTCAACAAAAAGGGCTCGGCGGTCTTTGGCGCACGCTGGGGGTTGCTCTTCCTGAGCGACGAGAAGGACGATCCCTCCAACGCGGTCATCCACCCGGTCTTGCCCGGCCCCGCCAATCTGTGGGATTCGTATGCCGAATTGGCGGCACCCTCGGCCCACTTGGCTTGGTCTACTCAACGTATCGTCTCCACTAATCCCGTTCCCGACACTACCTGTCTGGCCTTGCCGCTTACCCACCACGGCTTGACGATTGGTAGTTTTGTGCTGATGCATCCCGGCAAGACCGGCTTCTCGGCCAATATCTGGTCGCTGCTGACGGTCTTTACCCACATGGTTGCGGCGGCATGCGCCAATGTGCAGTTGGTGGGGCGGCTCACCGAACAGGCCCACATCCTCGAAGATCTGGTTGAGGAACGCACCCAGCAACTCCAGCGCTCGCGCAATGCGCTCCGGGTCGTCTTTGATAGCCTCGCGTATGGGGTGGTGCTGCTCGATGCGCAAGAGCGCTTGGTAGCGGCCAATAACCTCTTCTGTAACACGATTATTGGCCGCCATCCCCGCGAGTTGGTGGGCCTGACCTACAGCGCAGTGTGGCATATCTTAGAGACTCAGCCGCATGTGCGGATCGAGTTGATCCCCGGCCCCGATCCGGCGCGCCCGGAGTTGGTAGTGCATGTGGGCAAGTTGCCCGAACAGCGCTCCTTTACGGTGCGCCGTACCCCGGTTGATTCTGAAACCGACGCCGGTGAGCAGTATCTGGAGTTCTGGCAGGAACTTCATGAGTTGTAAACGGCGTTATCCCTTTTCTATGTGAAGCGATAGTCTATGCCAGAACTCATTACCACTCCGACCGGCTTACGCATCCTAGTTGAACCATTGCCCCACACCTACTCGGTGTCTATCGGCTGCTTTGTTCATGCCGGATCGCGCCATGAGCCGGATGCCCATGCCGGTGCGGCCCATTTTATTGAGCACATGTGCTTTAAGGGGAGCCACGCCTTTCCTACCGCACGCCAGATCTCCGAGGCGGTTGAGGGCGTAGGTGGGATCTTGAATGCCTCGACATCGTATGAATCAACGGTCTATTGGGCCAAGGTGGCCACGATCCACTTTGATCGCGCCTTGGCGGTGCTGGCCGATATGCTCACGCGCCCGATCTTTGATCCGCGTGAACTCGAGAAGGAGCGCCGGGTCATTATCGAGGAGATTCGCGGCATTCAGGATTCGCCCAGCGATCTCATCCACGAGATCCTCCACCAAGTGATGTGGGGTGAGCAGTCCTTGGGCCGCGATATTGCCGGGAGTGTCGAGACGGTCGCTGCCCTTTCGCGCACTGATCTGCTCGATTTCTTCCAGCGCCACTACAACCGCGATACCATGGTTATTTCGGTGGCCGGGAACATTACGGTTGATCAGGTGGTGGAGGCGGTGGATCGTGCCTTTAGCGATCTGCCGCGTGCTACCGCCCTCAATCCGCTCATTCCGCCCCAAGCCTGCCGTGGCCCCCAGGTGAAGCTGATTGGCCGCGATATTGAACAGGGCAACTTCTGCTTGGGTGTGCCCGGTCTCTCCTACAACGATGCTGACCGCCGGGCGCTTCAGGTGCTCGATTCGGTTTTAGGCGGCGGTATGTCTTCGCGCCTCTTCCAAGTGCTGCGTGAAGAGAATGGCATGGCCTACAGTGTGGGTTCTTACCATACCGAACTCTCCGATACCGGCATGTGGGTCATCTATGGCAGCGTGGAGCCTGAGTCGCTACGCGATGGGCTGGTGCTCTGCCGCGATATGCTGGCCGATCTGGTGCAGCATGGGGTTACCACCGAAGAGTTGGCGATGGTGAAGGAGCAGGTGAAGGGCGGGATTCTGCTCTCACTCGAAGATACCTGGTCGGTGGCGTCGCGCAATGGTGCCCACATGCTGCGCTATGGCCATGTCATCCCCGTCGAGCAGGTGGTAGCCGAAGTCGAGACGGTGACCGCCGAGCAGATCCAACATGTTGCCCAGCGCCTCTTGCTGCCCGAAGCCCTGCATTTGGCGGTTCTCGGCCCCTATGATGGCGATGACGAGCAGGAGTTGGTGGCCTTGGTGCAGGGGCTGGCGTAGCCTACGCCATGTATACCCTGCATATCAGCCACAACAGCAGCTTTCAGCAGGTAGACGATCTGAGCCGGATCAGCGACTATGTCGCCGATCCGCAGACGCTGATCTGGCTCGATTTGGAGGCACCCGATGAGCGCGAAGTGCAACTGCTCTCCGATGAATTCGGCTTTCATCCCTTAGCTATCGAAGATGCAGTGCGCGATCATGAGCGCCCTAAAGTAGATCTGTATGATAATTACTATCTGATCATCTTTTATGCGGCGCGCTATGTGGCTGAAGATGATCTGAAGTTGCACCTCCTCAATCTGAACCTCTTTGTTGGCCCGAACTATTTAGTCACCATCCGGCGTGGGCCGATCAATGAAGTACAGGCGACCATGGAGCGCTGGCGTACCACCAATGCCCCGATTGGGCAGAATGTGCCCTACTTGCTTCATGCGCTGCTTGATATGATTGTGGATAACTACTTCACCCTGATGGATCAGGTGGTGGATCAGGTTGAAGAGCTTGAGGATACGATCTTTAGCCGTTTCCATAAGGGAGCTATTCGTGACATCTTTCAATTAAAGAAAGATCTGTTGCTCCTGCGCCGCGTGGTTGCGCCTGAACGCGATGTACTGAATGTGCTGCTGCGTCAAGAGATGGTTGCCCTGCGTGGCCCAGAGATGGCCTATATCCAGGATGTCTATGACCATCTGGTGCGGGTGACGGATAGTATTGACACCTACCGCGATCTGCTCTCTAGTGCGCTCGATAGTTACCTCTCGCTCCAGTCCAATCAACTTAACCAAGTAGTGAAGGCTCTGACTCTGGCCTCGATCATCCTCATGTCATGCTCACTGGTGGCGGGCATCTATGGCATGAACTTTGCCTACATGCCCGAACTCGCCTGGCCCTGGGGCTACCCCTTTGCCCTCAGCCTCATGCTGATAATCGTCCTGTTGCTGGGTCTCTTCTTCAAGAGTCGTCGCTGGTGGTAAGGGTTGTTCACCGTAAGTTGTTTCTTTTCTACTCTTAGGTTGCCTTCTGGCTCTGAGTCGCTGGGGTAGGTGTATTATCATCCCTAGAGAACTCAAGCTCAGGTGTTTGTTAGCGCGAAAAATCTGGGATGCGGCGCGGTGGCTGAGCCACCACCCAGCCCGTAAACGGGCGGGCTACACGACGACGCAAAGCCCG
>NZ_GL501404.1:1473515-1489061 GCF_000152145.1 Oscillochloris trichoides DG-6 | reverse complement strand
GGTACGGAACCTTGACCTGGACGTGCCCCGCTACGGGCTTAGCTTGAGCCGTGTAGGGTTCCTCCTATTTACTTGCTGAAGGGAAAAGTATGTCTGCACAAGACATTAAAGAGGGAATACAGTACGCGCTTGCATTTGCTACGGCTGGGGCGGGGACATCGTTTAGTATCAAGGCATTCATCCCGCTGCCCGCGATTGATGCCGTTCCCCAGGCGCTGATCATTAAGACCATGACGCATCAGATTGGGCAGGTGTATGGCTATAGCAACCTGAAGGGGTTGACGGCCTTCGCTGGTATCCTCACTGGTTCGGGCAGTGGGATGAAGGTCGCTTCCGAATTGGCCTCCGGCTTGCCGATTGCGGGCGCGGGAGCGAATGCGGCTACCTCCTTTGCCCTGCACATGACGACCGGGATTAGCCTGATTATCGTCTTTGAACTGATCCAGCAGCAGGTGATCACCGCCGAGTATATTCGCAATACCACAACCAGCGACATCACCTTCTTGCTCGGTCTGGCCTCGCAGATCCTGGCCGATGTGCTGCGTGGGAATGATGGGGTCGAGGCGACGCTGGCGGCGGTGGCCAAGTTTAAGGTACCGAGTACCATTAGCGCGTAGTGGAACTGTGGCTTGATGGTCAGCCGCTAGGGCCAGAGTCGGCGCTGGAACTTTGGCGCTCGGCGGAGCTGGCCTGCCTGCCGCCATCCGGGGTGACGTTGCAACTCTGGCTCGCTGGGGTGGCCCTGGTGCCCTTCTTGCGCCCCGGCGATCCGACGTGGCGCTGGCTGGTGCCACCCCAAACCAGTGTCGGCGCTCTGGCGCTGCGCGTGTGCGCGACGGGGCCGCATGGCCCAATCCAGGAGTTGCATACCACCCTCTGGGTGCGATCTGCGGTGCTGGACGAGGCCCAGTACCAAGCGTTGCTCGCCGATCTCGCGGCACTCGGCCCGCGCCTGCTGCTGGCCTTGCGTGGTCTACTTCTGCCAACGGCATGGGTGCCCTCAGATGCCCCGCGCACGCTGGCGGAGGATCTGGCCACCCTGCTCGGCACCGATCTGGATCGCTTCTGCAACGCGGCTGAACGCCTGTTGCAGCGCCCCCCTGAGTTGCGTCGCTCCATGTTGCGCCCCACCGACCCCGGTCAGATGCGTGATTTCTCGCGCCTGGATCGTTTGCCTCCAGAGGGGTTGCTTGAACCGCAATCCGAGACGAGTTTCGATTCGTTTGCTAATCGGCTCCTCAAACAGACCCTTGTGCGCCTCGAACGCCGCATCACACTGGCGCTCAGTACGCCTGCGCTGCCCGCAAGTACCCATAGCGCACTGGAAGTGGCGCGTACCCGCATTCAACACCTGCGCACGCGCCCACAGTTGGCTGCAGTTGGCGCGTTGCCAGCAACAACCGGCCCAAGCGGGCTGATGCAGCGCGATCCGCACCTGCGCCGAGTGTGGCAGATGTGGCGACACCTTCAGCGCCAGCCGCTGGTGGATTGGGACGCCCAGACATTGGCTTTGCCGATTCAGCGCCTCGATCTGCTCTACGAGCGCTGGTGTGCCTTGCGGGTGGCCCTGGCGCTGCTAGAGTTACCCAGCATACAGCCGGTGGCACAAAACCTGCTCCAGCCCAGCGCGGATGACTGGCTGCTCATACTGAGCGAAGGCGGCACCCTTGTGCAGTTGGAACATGGCGCGTACCGCCTGAATCTGCGCTACCAGCCGCGCTACCTACCGGGTGGCGCTGATCTCGGCTCGCTAGATCGCCACACCCGCATCCCCGACTTGGCGCTAGAGATCACCAGCGCTGATGCGCCGCCCCGCGTGATCGTCCTCGACGCCAAATACCGCCGCGCTGCCCACGGCGGGCTGCCCGAATCTGCTCTGGCGGACGCGTATAGCTACCTGGGCAGCATCGGCACTCCGGCTGGGCAACGTGTCGTTCAGGCGGTGGCGCTGCTCTACCCCGGCCAGGGCCGCGCCGAGATCTACCCCAATGGGGTTGCGATCATCCCCTTGCGCCCCGATCTTACCCATGAACTCAGCCCCTGGTTAGCACAGCACGTGGAGAGCGTTTTTGGGGCGTAGCCCGAAGATCTCTTTTGTGGTGTTTTGGCGACACAGCCGCCAAAACACCACAAAAGAGATCTTCAGGGGTGGCACAGCCACCCCATACCCCCACCGTATGTGGTACAATAACCAACATTCTGTTTGTTACCTCTAATCTATATGCACTCTTGCATGAGGAGCGCCGCACCGTGCTGATCGGCCTCTCTGCTCTCAGTTTCAGCTACCGCTGTGGCCTGATCGGTCGCGGTACTAATCGGATGGTTAGCAAGCCCTTCAGCATTGATGACATCATCACGTTGGCGGTGCGGGCGGGATTGCAGAGCATCGAGTTCCCCCTAGAGATGCTCCCTGATCTTCGGGTTGAGCGTCTCCATGCCCTACGGGCGCGCATTGCCGCCTGCCACATGATCCCAGTAGTGGATAGTGACGTAGCTGATGTGGCCACCCTGGAGCGCCATATACCCGCCGCTGCGGCCCTGGGCGCACGTGCGCTGCGGGTAACGATCAGTTCGGTGCTGGAAGGCTGGCGCTCGCGGCTGATCACCGATTGGGGCCGTTACCTGGATGAGGTGAGTGCGCGCTTGCGGGCGGTGCGCCCCTTGGCCGAGAAGCATAACGTCATCTTGGCGCTAGAGAATCACCAGGATGCCACGGCAGATGATCTGCTCCAGATCATTGCAGCGGTGGGCGGGCAGCATATCGGCGTCACCTTTGATGCCATCAATACCTTTATTGTGGCCGAAGAGCCGCTGGTCTGCCTAGAGCGTCTCAGTCCCTATGTGCGCAATATCCACATCTCCGACTATACGGTCTATCCTTCCGATCAGGGCTGGCGTTTGGTGCGCTGTTCGCTGGGCGAGGGCGATATGAATCTGCGGCGGCTCTTTACGGCGATTGAACAGTATGCGCCGAGTGTGCCCTGCCAGATCGAGCTGGTCAACCACAGTGCGCGGCATATTCGCCTCTACGCCGATGATTGGTGGGTGGGCTACCCGCCACGTGATGTGCGCGATCTCTTGCCGGTGCTACGTGAATTTGCGCGCAGCTCGCGCTCGGTGGGTGATGATTGGCGTACCCCGTGGGAACGTGGCGCAAGTGAAGAGATGAACTGCTTTTATGAGGATCAGCAGTTTGCGTCGAGTATTACCTATTTGCGCACGATAGGTATGTTACCAAGGGTGTGAGGAGGAACATGGCGCACACGATTGCAGTCATCCATGGCCCCAATCTGAATATGCTGGGGCGGCGCGAGCCGGAGATCTATGGGGCAATGACCCTCGCCGCGATTGATCAGGCGTTGCAGGAACGTGCCGCTGCTGCGGGGGTCGAACTGCACTGCATGCAGTCTAACCACGAGGGGGAACTGGTAGATTTCATCCAGACCATTGGCTGGTCGGCAGATGGGATCATCATCAACCCCGGTGCGTTGACTCACTATGGTTTGTCGCTGCGCGATGCCTTAGCGATGCTCAAAGCCCCGATCATCGAGGTTCACATCTCGAACGTCTACCGGCGCGAGCCATTCCGCCACACCTCGGTAGTTGCCCCGGTGGCCACCGGGCAGATTGCCGGATTGGGTTGGCGCGGCTACCTATTGGCGCTAGAGTGGTTGATCGCCGAGTTGAGTTAGCGGGGGTTCGGGGGAGGCTTCGCCTCCCCCGAAGAACTTTTTTCTGTTCTTTTGGCGGCGAAGCCGCCAAAAGAACAGAAAAAAGCGGGTCTGGGGCGCAGCCCCACCAGAGATGACTTCGCTCATACCCTGCTACTCTTCGGGCGGCAGCGAGGTCTCGATATCATACACAAGTACCTGCACATCAAGCCCTTCACTGGTGAGGAGTTGAAGTGTGAGATCCACGGTTGCTTCTTTGATCGCATTCTCATCGGCTATGGGCGCATAGGCACGAATGGTCGCCTCTTCACCCGATACCCGTGTAATACGTACCACGCTGCTGGCGCTAGCGGCACTGATCCGCTGGGTCAATTCCGCAATGGCTTCGTCAAGTGTCATGAACGGCTCCTTCAAGACGCACACATGCGAAGGCTAGGCATGTTCCTTCCATACTATACCTTTTAGTCTCGGAATCGGCAACCATGGCCATTCATCAACGCTGCATATAACTTGCCACTTGCTGGCACACCGTCGCCGCTCGTTTGGAGGTGTGACACAACGTATTAAATTGCTCGCGCACCTCGTCTGCCTCTTCACGATTTTCCTGATAGGTCGCATTCCAGAGATTGTAGAGGCTCAACGCTTGCTCGCCAGGGTTGGCTGGAGTATGGTACAGGGCGGCGCGGTAGGCGTTGATGGCTTCGCGCCAGTTGCCGCTCAATCCGGCACAATCGCCCTGGAGCATATACCCACGCAATGGATCATAGCCGAGTGCCTGCGCATGCACCACCGCTTGGCAGTGGGCGAAGGTACTTGATGGCGGCATCTCCCCCTTGACCAGCGCGGCGGCGATCTGGTTGCGGGCGATTAGGCTGGTTTGCCACTGGTAATCGGCCTGAATGGGTTGCCACACCAGTATGCTGGCGAGGAGGCTGGCCAACAGGGCACCCGGCATGCGTAGCTGCGTGCGTGTGGCTGGGAAGCGCGCCAGTGTCGCTTCGGTCAGGGTGTAGATACCCCACACAAAGGTGGAGGCGTTGAGCATACCCACTGGTATCGCCGATCCCCAACTGATCGCATACAGCATGACTGGCAGTATCCCCAGAATGAACAGCATCTTGGGCCAGATCTCTTCGTGGAGCAGCGAACGCTGGAGGCTGAGCGGACGATTGACCAACCAGTAGGCTAACGGAACCAGAATAGCAGCCCCACTCAGGGTGATGCTAGTGATCAGCGCATACAGGTTGGCTGGGAACCAGAGCGGTAATCCGAGACTCCAATTCTCAGTCAGTCCCACCAGCAGGATCATGAGCAGCCCCACGCTGAGCGAAAGGCCACTCCAACTCTTTAAGAGCCGGTAGGTCAGATCGGTGGAGCGGCACGGGTTGCCCACAGCCGCTAGACGCTCGCCAATATCTCTTTGTAGCTCGGCATACCAGTTGGTCACACCGGGAATCTGGAGTTGCTGACCGTTCGCATCCTCCAACACCACCCCCGACGAGAGCGGTAAGGGCCGTTCCCAGCTACAACGATCCAGAATCCGCCACCCCCGCACATCACGCCACGCCATCTGCTGCTTGGCTTGCCCCATGTGGTCGTAGCAGATGATCGCCTCAGGGGTGGTGCAGATCATATCGGGTTGCTCGCGTTCCATCCGACTGATCGGCAGACCGAAGATGAGGATGCTGGCGATAGTGGTGTGGCTGGGAGTGAGGAGTAGCACCAGCAGCAGCAGAACACCCACAATATGGAGCGGATCATAGCGTATGGTACTGGCCAGCACTCCGGCTCCGAGATGGATGCTGTGCGTGATCGGAACGCTCATGGCCATGAGCAACAACCCAAGTGGGATGGTGATCAAGCCAATCACTTGGAGGAGCGGCAGATAGCTGCGCGTAAAGCGTTGCGCATAGCGCTTCTCTGGTTCGGCAGCAATCAGGGTTGCAATCTGGCTGCGCACCTCCTCCGGGGTCGCGGGCTGGTTCTTCCACATGCGCAATTCATGCAGGATGCGCTCGCGGGCGGTCGCATAGCCCAGATCGCGGTAGTGGCGCAACCCTGCGGCCATCAGTGCCAATGCCACACTATGATCACCAACCTGCATTGCGGTTTGGCCTTGCAGCACCAGGATGGCCGCTTCACGCCGAATATCACCAAACTCGCGGAAGACGGCACGTGCATTGCTCAGAATCTCTTGCGCACGTAACGGATTGTTTACCGCCAGATAGCATTCGGCAAGGCTGCGATCCAGCCAGGCGCGCCAGTAGGGATCGCGGGCAGGCGGGCGTTTGATGAGCGCCTCGATCTTGCTGCGCGCCTCCTCGTGGTAGCCATAGGAGCGCAGAATATCTATCACACGCTGCTCGGCGCGCAACATTCCGCCTTCATCCTGCATACGTTGGTAGAGCTTGCGGGCTTGGATGAACCAGTCCCGTGCCGTATTAAAGAAGCGAATCAGGAACCAGTTTTGATAGTGGGCGCAGTAGCTGGGTAAGGGGAGGAGGCGTTCTTGCGAACCGAGCAGCAAGCTGAGGATCTGGAAGGGTAATCCGATCAACCAGAGACCCACGCGTTGCCCATAGCTGCTGGCGGTGGGAAGGTGCCAACTGCCCATGCGTAACCCCAACCCCTGGTATGCCTCGCCCAGCAATACCATCGTGTCCGCACTGGCACGTTGGTTGTTGGTACGCATAAAATAATCCAGGCTCTGTTTATAGAGCCGAATAGAGCGCCCCCACTGCCCCATCTCGGCATAGACCTCGGCTAAGGCGCGGTTGGTCTCGGCCCGCAACTCCGGGTCGAGATCGGGCATGCTGCGCAGCGCTTCGTACTGCTGAGTTGCCCCGTGCAGATTGAGGCTGTTCTGCTCAATCCGCGCCCGCATATACTGAATCCAGCGCTGTTGCAGTGAATTGAGCAGCCCAGAATCGACCGCCTGAAGGAGCAGTTCGGCATCTACGAGGCGATGATTACGGGCTAACGTGTTGAAGATGGCGCGCAGTTCGTCTATGCCCCGAAGAGGATCGGCATGGATGAGGTGGTAGAGGGCCTCGCGCTGAAAGAGATCAGATTGGAGGCTGATTGGGATGACACTCAGCAGGCTACTCTCTGGTAGCAGCGACATGGCGCGGCGGGTTGATCCGGGTGGGGTCGTGCGGTTGCTGAAATAACTATACAGGCGACGGTGAATCTGGATTAACTCGTCATGGCGTTGCTGCTCCCATTCCTTGAGTAACAGGCTGCGCACTTCGGGCAAGAAGGCTAGCCGCCCATCACCAAGCTCGTGAACACAACTCAGTTGGCGCAGCTCTGCCAACAATGCTTCGTTACCCTGTTCATGTTCGCGCAGAACCCGCAACACCGAAGCATCAAACCAACGCGGAATCGCACAGCGGCGCAACAGCTCCGTCTGGGCCGGACTCATGCTGGCGAAGAGCGGGCTGAGGATCGTCTGGCCTAAACTGACGCGTGCGCCACTCTGGGCATGCGTGTGGATGTATCCGAGGTAGGCTTGCAGATCAATGCTCATAGGTGGAACCTGGGCCAACAAGACGCACAAGCGTATCAGCCATCATGGCCAGGAGTTGAGGATGTCCGCGTACCAGCTTGAAGATGGCCGCAATATCGGCATCACGCAACATGCTGAGGCCGCGTTTTTCCCGCAGATAGGCGGCCACATCACTCTGGGTAAAGACATCAACCGCTAAGACCCCCATCACCGCGTCCCACTCGTGGCCAAACTGAGGAACGTGTCGCCCTGCCAGCACCACTACTGTCTGGCGTAACTGGCCATCACGAATGCGGGTGAGCAGTTCATGGGTGATCCAGCGGTCGGTGAGATTACCAACCCAACGCGTCATGTTGGACGACGCATGCTCATAGCTGTCAAAGAGCAACAGGATCGGCCCATGGCGTTCGAGTTCTTGCAGACATGTGAAGAAGACCTGGCTGATCTGTTGTTCAATCGCCTGCATCACCAGTGGGTTATCGGCTTGGATGATCAGCAGGTTATCACGTAGGGGCGGTGCAGCATCACCCTGGGGGATATGCTGGATCCGTCCCGGCACAATACGCGGGGCGGTAGCGGCATTGATCGCCAATGTCAGGGGCTGAAAGGCATCGCTCCCCAACTGATCGCGGAAGTGGCGCACGAGGTTCAACACATCATAGGCGTGGCCATCGCGCAGATCGAGCAACCCCTGCCGCGCCGCAGATTCAACTGCTTCTTGGGCAAAGCGACGCAACAGCCACGACTTGCCCATCCCCGGCCCAGCCGCAATGAGAATAATCCGTTTGTTGCTCGTTCCTGCCAAGCTGGTACGGAGACGTTCGAGTTGTTGCTGGCGGTTGACAAACAGATTGTGCATTGCTCAACCCTTGCGCACTGATCCGCGTTGGTGCGTTGGCGGTGCCTCCTCTGGCGCAAGCTGTGGTTCTTCGCCCGGAGCTATATCATGGGTTGGTGCTGGAGGTGCAGGCGCTGGGGGGCTTGGCGAACGCGCCAGTCGCCAGGCGAGGCGCTCACCGATGCGGGCCTCAAAACCAGTGCTGGTTGGTTCGTAGTAGATGCGACCTTCGAGGTTGGGGGGCAGGTGGGCCTGCTCCGAGCGCCCTGTGGGCAGATCATGGGCATACTCATACCCCTTGCCATACCCCAGGTTGCGCATCAAACCCGTCGGCGCGTTACGCAAGTGTAGGGGCACCGGCTCGTTCCGCGTCTCGGCAACATCCTTCTGCACCGCAGCATAGGCGCGGTAGAGCGCATTACTCTTGGGCGCTTGGCACAGATAGACCACCGCTTGAGCGAGGGCGAGTTCGCCTTCGGGTTGGCCGAGGAAGTGGATCGCCTGTTGTGCGGCGATAGTCTGGGGCAACGCATGGGGATCAGCGAGGCCAATATCTTCAACCGCCATCCGCATGATGCGGCGGGCAATATAGAGCGGGTCTTCGCCTCCATCGAGCATACGGGCCAGCCAGTAGAGTGCCCCATCGGGGTCACTATCACGCACACTCTTATGCAGCGCCGAAATCGCATCATAGTGCAATTCGCCGTGCTTATCATAGCGGGTAGCGCGGCTCTGCAAGGCATCGCGAATATCATCAAGCGTGATCAGGCGCTTGTCACCCAGGCTCGGCGCTTTGGCGAGGACAGCGGCTTCCAACGCATTGAGGGCGGTGCGTGCATCGCCATTGGCCATATTGATCAGATAGCCGCGTGCATCGGTGGCGAGCATGGGCTGGTAGGTGGCTAGGCCGCGTTCGGCATCAGCCAAGGCGCGATCTACCAGTTGGCCAATCTCCGCATCACTGAGGGCTTGGAGCGTAAAGACGCGGGCGCGTGAGAGCAGGGCACTATTCACCTCAAACGAAGGATTTTCGGTTGTGGCCCCAATCAGGATGATCGTGCCATCCTCAACATAGGGCAACACCGCATCCTGCTGGCCCTTGTTAAAGCGGTGGATCTCATCAATAAAGAGCACCGTGCGCTGCTGGTACATACCCAAGCGATCTTGGGCCTCTTGGATCACCGCCCGCAGATCGGCCACTCCGGCATTCACTGCACTCACTTGGGTAAAGTGGGCATTGGTGCTACTCGCAACAATCCGCGCCAGGGTGGTCTTGCCACTCCCTGGTGGCCCCCAGAGAATGATCGAGAAGAGCTGATCGCCAGTAATAGCGCGCCGCAGCAACTTCCCCTCACCCACCACATGCTGTTGCCCGGCGTACTCCTCTAGGGTACGCGGGCGCATACGCGTCGCCAGTGGGGCTTGATTCTGCAAGGCGGCGCTGCGTTGCGCATCAAAGAGGGTTGGTACACGTTTGGGGGGCATAGAGGTGCAACAAGATAGGTAGTTCTAACGTTATCTTATTGTAGCATAGCTGATTGGCGTTACGAGTACCTTCTTAGTCGTTGGGGTTTGGGGCGCAGCCCCAAGGACTTTGCCCATGCCCTGAAACAGGAGTAAGGAACTATTGCGCCTAGCCCGCCAAAGGCGTATGCTATAGGTAACTGAATGGCGCGGCCCCAAAGGAGACGGCGAGCGAATAAGTCCCCGGATACCCACTCCGATCTTATTCCTCTGCTTCCTCTCATTTCTCCCCAATTCCCCCGCGCCGCTTGCCGCAAGGCCAGCGGGGCAGCGCCTACCGCATCCAATCGGCTGTATCTGGATTGTAACTCATGCTCATAGAATGAATAGTGGAAATCGTCAATTACACTAATGAGAGGTATCGTCATTCGTATGGGTGACCGACTACGACTAGAGGCTCCGAAGGCTCCGCGCTGGATCACCACTGAAGCCGGACTGTGGGCATGGGCAGTAGATGAGGAGTGGCGTCACTCCGCAGCACAGGCGATGAATGTTGCCGAACGTCGCCGCTTGCTTGAGTTAGCAGAAGAGATGCGCCATAATGAGGCGCTGGCGTTAGCGTAAGCTAGTAGCGTATAGATATACGCGGCCGGTGGGGTAGCCCCACCGGCCGCGTTGTTGTCTATTCGGGGGCGCGTACCCCCAGAATGATCTGGCTGCCACGCGGAACATAGTTGCCGTTATTCAGCCCCTCGCCGCCCTGAATCTGGGCGCTCACGACTTGGTTGGGGGCATAGGCATCAAAATCCCCCAGGCGCTCCCGAGTTTGCATGTCTATGTAGATGAGTTGCAGCCCCTCGGTGCGCTCCAGAATGGCCTGCGCATCACTCAGTTGCATGCCGATCACGTCGGGGAAGCGTACCACATCCCCTAGGCTGACCCAAATCCGCACGGTTTCGCCTTGGGCCACGCGAAGATCAGCTTGCGGGGTTTGTCTGATCACAAACCCGGCATCAATCGTGCGGCTCGGCTCTTCAATGATCGTGTATTGCAGCCCTTGCGCCGCGAGTTGCGACTGGGCCAGGGATTGGTGCATCTTCACCACATCAGGCACGGTGACGGTGACGAGCCGTGGCCCCAAGCTGACGGTGTAGCTCACCGGCTGGTTCGGTTCGAGCAGTGTACCCGCCGCCACACCCTGGTTGATCACGATGCCCTGACTAATGCTGGGGTGATTCTCGGTGGTGGGCGCGGGGATGAGTTGTAATGTACGCAGCAGCTCTTGTGCCGCCCCATCACTCAGCCCAACTACGTTGGGGACACTGACCCGCGCATCGGGTGTGGGGCTGGGTTCGTCGGGCAGGCTGGTGCTGCTGGGTTGTACGATGACGGGCGTGTTGGGGCCGTTGCCGTTATTCAAGCGCCCAAAGAGGTCATTGAGTGCCCCACTACTGAAGAGTAGCACGATGCCCAACACCCCGGCGAGAATGAGCATCCCAACCAGAAAGACCCCGCAGCCCAAGCCTTCTTGCTGCGGTACCCGCACTGGGGTTTGGCGGGGCGGTGGGATTGTCACCCGGCCCGTATTGCCGGTGGCGATGGGGCCAGTTGGGCGGCCCGGTGCGGTGGCGATGGGGCGCGGTTGGGCACCTTCACTGCCCAGAACGGCATTGACGAGTGTGTCTTGGGCGGCGAGTTGGCTATAGTTGGCCAATTGATCGCCAAATTCCTGCGCACTGCGTGGGCGGCGCGCCGGGTCTTTGTCCATGGCGCGTAGGATCAAGCCCTCAAGTTGGGGGGGGATATGCGAGTTGATCTGGCGCGGCGTGGGCGGTTGCTCGGTCACATGCTTCATCGCTACCGCAATGGCCGAATCACCCTTGAAGGGCAGGCGGGCGGTTAGCATCTCATAGAGCACAATACCGAGCGCGTAGATGTCCGATTGGGGTGTGGCCTGAAAGCCCTGGGCCTGTTCGGGCGAGATGTAATCTACCGTGCCAAACGAGACCCCGGTCTCGGTCATGGCGGTACTCAGGTGGCTCTTAGCGACACCAAAATCGGTAATGCGGGCGTGGCCATCGGGCGTGATGATCACATTTTGCGGCTTGATGTCGCGGTGTACCATCCCCGCTCGGTGGGCAGCCGAGAGGCCACGGGCGATCTGCTCGGCAATCTTCACCGCTGTAGCAACGGCTAGCGGTGCCTCGCGGTTGATCAGCGTCTTGAGATCGATACCTTCCACATATTCCATCACGATGTAGTGGATGTCACCATCCTGACCGACATCGTACACATCCACGATATTCGGGTGTGCCAGAATAGCGGCCGCCTGCGCTTCGTGGCGGAAGCGATCAAGAAAATCTGCATCATCGCTCATGTGGCGATGCGGGATCTTGATGGCGACGCGCCGATTTAGCCGCAGATCGCGGCCCAGATAGACGCGGGCCATCCCACCTTCACCAATTTTGCGATCCAATTCGTAGCGCCCGTCGAGAACTTTCTGCTGCATGGGGCTCACATCTATCCCAGTTCGGTATTTTCCGAACGACTATGTATGATTATTGCATCAAGCGCCGCATCGTAGCTGTCGGTTGGACGACCGGGGTAGCATCGAGGAGTGCTTCGAGGGTGGCCAGATTGACAACATCTTCATAATTATAGGTGAGAAGGGTGTCGAGTGCGCACTGATCGGCATGGATTTCGTAGCGTTCCCACAACCTCGGTGCATCATAGCCGCTTATCCCGGCGCTGTCACGGGCAATTCCGAGGGTCTGTTCCACCACTTTCAAGCCGCCGCGCAGCCCGCGTTTGCGGCAGACATAGAGCAGATCGCGGTGCCCAAAGTCGTTGCGCAGGTCGGCTAAGAGCCGCCGTCGGATGACGGGCAGATCAAAGCCCGTTCCATTAAACGTGACAATCGTATCAACTCCGGCGAGTGCGGTATAGAGATTCAGGTCGTGGACACCGCTACCAATGAGTTGTGTCGTGCCCGTATCGGGCCGGTAGATGCCGATGACGCTGATCCCGCCGCTGAAACTGGTCTCAATGTCGAGATAGGCGCGCATAGACCCTCCTACCCAGGATGCGATACGTGTTTATTATGGCATGTAGCGCGAATGTGCGTCAAGTCTCCCAGCCCGTAAACGGGCGGGCTATCACCGAGCGAAGGCCGCCTACGCGGCCTAGAGCCAGCCCGCGTAGGCGGGCTTTGCGTATTTGTAGCCCGCCCGTTTACGGGCTGGGTACGAACTACCTTCGCTCCAGCCGCGCCCGCACTGCCGCCACAAAGAAGCCGAGCGCCTCGATCTTCAAGCTGGCACTGGCGGCAAGGTAGACACCCGCTCCCACCCCACCCGCGACGAGTACCTGGATCAACGCGGCTTGGGTGTGCAGCAGAGCAGCGACACCGGCGCAGGCCAGTGCCATCAGAAGGCTGGCCAGCACCCCCTTGAGGCTCGCTTCACCCAGGCGTTGCCCACCCATCGGTACGATGCGCTGGAGCAACCATGCGGCCAGTAGGGCGTGGCCGATCCATTGGGCGGAGTTGCCGAGCACGAGTGCTAAAAAGCCTAACTGGGAGAAGGCCAGGAGCGGTAGCGCCACGAGCAAGTAGAAGCCAATCGCCGCCCCTTGGATCAGGTTGGGGGTGAGTGTGTTTTTGCGCGAGTAGAAGGCGAAGATCAGCACCTGATCAATCGCAGCGGCGGGTAAGCCGGGCAGATAGTAGAGCAGCGCGGTGGCAGTGGCAACCGAGTCGCTGCTGCCGAATGCGCCGCGTTCAAAGAGCAGCGCGGTGATTGGCTCCGCGAGTGCCCACAGGCCCGCTGTTGCGGGCAGGATGAGCAACAGTACCACCTTGAGGCCCATCGCCAACGTACTACGGAACGCCGCTTCGTCGCCGCTGGCACTCTGACGCGAGAGCGTGGGCAGCACCGCCAGCGCGACGGCAGAAGCCACCAAGCCGAGGGGGAACTGGATGAGCGTGGTGGCGTAGCGCATGGTAGTCGGAGCTGCCGGGAGGCCAGAGGCGAGCCAGCGATCAATCAGGGTGCCGATGATCGAGAAGCCGATCCCCAGCGCCACTGGGGCATAGAGCCGTAAGATGCGCCGCACCGCCGGGTGGCGCAGACTGAAACTGGGGCGCAGGCGCGCCCCGCGTAGACCCGGAAGCTGGATCATGGCCTGCCCCATAGCCCCGATCACCGCCCCACCGGCGAGGCTGTTGACCCCGTAGCGCTGGTGGAGCAGCATGATGCCCGCGATCATCCCGGCGTTGAAGGTGGCCCCCACAAAGGCGGGCAACAAGAAGCGCTGCTGGGCATGCAAGATCGCCGTGGTTAGCCCCGATACGCCCATCAGCAGCACGGCTGGCATGAGTAACTGGACTAAGCTGGTGGTCTGGGCGCGCAGTTCGGGTTGGCTCGATTGCACCAGCAAACCCACCACCGCCGGAGCTTGCCACACCACCAGCGCCGTCAGCAGGCTGAGGGCTGCCAGCGCAATCGTCACCACCCCCGACACCACACGCCAGAACTCATCACGATCACCCTCGGCATATTCACTAAAGACCGGCACTAATGCCGCGCTGACGGCTCCATTGATCAGCATGTCATAGATCGTATTGGGTACCGTCCAGGCCAGCGTGAAGGCATCGGTCGCCGCACCGCGCCCGAAATAGTAGGCGATGGCCGGTTCGCGGATGAGACCCAGGGCACGACTAGCGATATTGCCGATCCCGATCAGGAGGGCGGCGATGGCGATGCTGCGCATGGTACTTGCTGCGACAGCCGGGCGGTGTGTATGCGGCATAGGAGGTTAGACACACAGAACGCGCCGTTCGCAACTGCTTGCGAACGGCGCGTGCGCGAACGAATAACTACTCTCCGCCAGCGGTCGAGATGGCATCGCCGGTAAACTGGGCCACGATGCGGCGCAGCGAGCGCGGTTCGGCGGCGAAGGTGGCCGGGGGGTTGAGTTCAACAATCGTTGTCGAGTCGATGGCATAGCGCAGCACATTGCTGATGTCCACATCACGTGCAAAGCCAACCAGGGCCAGCATCGTCGAACGGCTCATATCGGTCTGGACATAGCCGCGCAACGCGCCGGTATAGTCATCCACGCTGGTCAACTGCTCAAGCAGCCCACGATCCAGGATGCGGTTGAAGATCGACATCAAGACCAACTGTTGGCGTTGATTACGCCCGAAGTCGTTATCGGCGTGGCGGGTACGTGCATAGATGAGTGCCCGTTCGCCATCCATCATCTGCGGGCCAGCCGCGAAGGTGACACTGATGGTACCGTAATCATCGGTGGGGTAGGCGGGATCGTTAATGGCCACCGGGACATCAACGTTGATACCGCCAAGGCGATCAATCAGCGTCTTGAAGCCCTCGAAGTTGATCAGTACGAACTGATCAATCTTGACCCCAATCAGTTTGCCGACAGTAGACTTGGCCAGTGCCGCACCACCACCGGGGCCATACTTCTTTTCACCAACGGCATAGGCGGCATTGATGCGCCCCTCGCCGCCATTGGGGTAGCTGACCCAGAGATCGCGGGGGATGGAGAGCATACTTACCCGCCCGCTATCACGGTCAAGGCGTACCACCACAATCGCATCGGTGCGTGTCGGTTCAGTGTCGGTAGGACGGGCGTCGGTGCCGAGGAGCAGAATGTTGACGGTCTGTTGACTGAGGCTAGGGAGATCCTCAGTATGGGCCACGGTCTGATTACTGGAATTACTCACCGGGGCACTTGGTGGGCCAGAGACCTGTTCATGAGATGTGAGGGTATCAGTAGGCAGCGGAATAACCGCTGGCGTGACGATCATGGAATCAATATCATGAAGTGCCTGCCGCCATTCAAGGCCAACCCGCAACAGGGCGGTGGTAGCCAGCAGGCTGATCAGGATGAAGGCGCCGAGAAGGGGGCGTCTACGCAACAACGACATACCTCCAGCTCTCCATACTAGAAAGAGTTGCTGAAGACTACTATACCACACGTTGTCAAAGGGCAACGACTAGGCTACCCCCGGTGGGCAGGGCATGTGCAAAGTCGTTATTGCC
>NZ_GL501404.1:1465202-1473348 GCF_000152145.1 Oscillochloris trichoides DG-6 | reverse complement strand
ATCGGACTTTGCACATGCCCTGCCCCCGGTGGGGGTTCGGGGCTACGCCCCATGCCCTACACCCCCACATCCCCACTCGTAATAATATTGGGTATCCCATCCTGATCGCGGATGTGCAGGGCACCATCGGCATCCACCGCCTCGGCGTAGCCGCTCAGGCTGCCATGGGGCAGTTGGACGCTCACCTCGCGTCCGAGGGTATGCAGGCGCTGTTGCCATGCCGTATGGAGGGAGGCTTCTTCCCCGTTGTGCAGGCGGCTATACCAGTGATCGAGGTGGCGTAGCAGGCTGCGCAGCAGCACTAAACGCTCCGGGGGCTGCTGGGCCACCGCCGCGAGGCTGGTGGTTGGGTAGCGTGTGGTGTGGGCCGGTGGGGCACTGTGCAGGTTAACCCCAATCCCGATACTGACCCATTCGAGTTTCTGGCCATCCCAACTCGATTCGAGCAAGATTCCTCCTGCTTTGGCATACTCACCATTGGGGAGCGGGAGCAGCAGATCGTTGGGCCATTTGAGCAGCGCCGCTAGGCCACTGGTCTCGATGACCGCATCACACAGGGCTACTCCGGCCATCCAGACGAGGGTGAAGGCGCGTTCAGGGGCTATCCAGTGTGGGCGGAAGGCCAGCGAGAGGAGTAGCGCACTGCCCGGTTCGGCCAGCCAACTACGCCCCAGACGCCCGCGCCCACTGGTTTGCAGATCGGCTACTACGAGCAGCGGTAAGGCGTGATCGGGCAGCGTGGCGATCTGTTGGCGCACCACGTCCATGGTTGAACCAACCTCGGCGTAGCACGCGACGCTGCGTGGCAGGTGGCGCGTACCGAGGTTGGTCAGGATGGCGTTGGGATCAAGTGCGTCGCTCTGCATACTACCTACCGTCTCGGATCAAGGCTCTGATCCTCAAACGAACTCGGATCTTCGAGTGGTTCAAGGTGCGTGAAGATGGTGGTGTTGGGTAGCGCCTTGCGCACATCTTCCTCGATTTGGTCGAGTAATTGGTGGCCGTGGAATACCGTCCACGAACCGGGAACCAGGATGTGTACCGAGACGAAACGCCGCGTCGCAGCTTGGCGTGTGCGCAGGGCGTGGTATTGAATACCTTCAGACTCGACATAACGACCAAGAACGGCCATCACCGTCAGGCGCTCCTCGGTGGGCAGAGCCGTATCGAGCAACCCCAGCGCCGAGCGGCGCAGGATCTGAACGCCCGTCCAGACGATATTGGCGGCGACAAGCAGCGCAATGATCGGGTCGAGCCAATCCCAGCCGGTGAGCGCCACCAGTGCCACGCCGATCACCACCCCCACCGAAGTCCACACATCGGTCATGAGGTGATGCGCATCGGCTTCGAGGGTGATCGAGTGGTGGTGATGACCGGCGCGCAACAAGACGCGCGCCACCCCAAAGTTGATCGCCGAGGCCACGACCGAGATGATCAACCCAATACCGACCGATTCAAGCGGCTGTGGGTCGAGTAATCGTCCAATCGCCGTATAGGCAATACTCGCCGCTGCAACCAGAATCAGTGCCCCCTCAACGCCACTCGAAAAATACTCGGCCTTGGTGTGGCCATAAGCGTGGTCATCATCGGGTGGGCGCGCAGCCACCGTCAGCACCACAAGGGCGACGATGGCTGCAACCAGATTGACCACCGATTCGAGCGCGTCGGAGAGGAGTCCAACCGAGCCAGTGACCAGATAGGCCCCGGCTTTCAGCCCAATCGTCACCACTGCGGCGGCGATGGAGAGCCACGCGAAGCGGGTCAGTGACCCCGGTGCAATGCTCACAGTACCTCAATATCCATGGCAACCCCTTCGCCACCACCCAGACAGAGCGCGGCCAACCCGCGCTTGGCACCGCGCTGGCGTAGCGCGTGGATAAGCGTCACCACCACGCGTGCCCCACTGGCCCCGATGGGGTGGCCGAGGGCAATCGCGCCGCCATTCACATTCAGCCGGTCGGGGTCAATCCCCAGGGCGCGCACATTGGCGACCACCTGGGCGGCGAAGGCTTCGTTGATCTCGAAGAGATCATAGTCATCAATGCTGGTGCCGGAGCGCTGCATGAGACGCTGAACGGCAAAGGTGGGGGCGGTGAAGACCTCTAGCGGCTTGACCGCAGCCTGATCGAAGTTGACGATCCGTGCTAGTGGGGTGAGGCCGAGGGCGGCGGCGCGTGACGCGCTCATCAACACCAGGGCGGCTGCGCCATCGGTGATGCCAGGGGCATTCCCGGCGGTGACGCTGCCATCAGCGGCGAAGGCCGGGCGCAGTTTGGCCAGCGCGGGCATACTCGTGTCGCGGCGCGGGTTCTCATCGGTGTCCACCACGGTCGTCTGGCCCTTGGGGCCGGGTACACTTACCGGGGCAATCTCATCCTTGAGCCGCCCGGCATCCATGGCCGCAATGGCGCGCTGCTGCGATTGGAAGGCGAAGGCGTCCTGTTGCTCGCGGGTGACGTTATGGGCGCGGGCGATCCACTCGGCGGAGTTGCCCATGTGCTGATGCTCGAAGGCACACCAAAGCCCATCATGCACCACGGCGTCAACCAGTTCACCGTTACCGAGCCGGTAGCCGTTACGCGCATTCTGGAGCAGGTAGGGCACGCGACTCATATTCTCCATGCCCCCGGCCACGATGACTTCGGCGTTGCCACTACGGATGAGCGCGGCCCCCAGCATGGCCGCCTTGAGGCCACTGCCACACACCTTGTTGATCGTCAGCGCCCCCACACTATCAGGCAGACCACCGCCAATCGCGGCTTGACGCGCCGGGGCTTGGCCAAGCCCGGCACCCACCACGTTGCCCATAATACATTCGCTCACGCTGGCCGGATCAATCCCGGCGCGCTCCACGGCGGCACGGATGGCGGCGGCACCCAGTTGGGGGGCGCTCATTCCTGCAAACGCGCCGTTGAACTTGCCAATGGGGGTACGCGCAGCACTGACAATGACCACATCTTCCATAGATCGTTGCTCCTCTTTGATGCCTAGTAGGTGCCTATTATACCAGCCTCATGCGAGATTGTATGCTATCCTTCTGGCGGGGGTTCGGGGGAGGCGAAGCCTCCCCCGAAGGAACTTTTTTCTCATATGTTGGCGGCGAAGCCGCCAACATATGAGAAAAAAGCCGGTTTGGGGCGCAGCCCCAAGCGTGGTTTTTAGGGCGGTAGCCCTAAAGTTCATGTCAATCGGCTACACCGCCCCTGTAACCCCACTGGATATGCCGTTGAAGGATAACAGAAATACGTATGGATACAAGCACTCATCTGCACCGCCAGATCGCGGAGCGCAGCGCGCGGGTCGGAGTGATCGGGATGGGCTACGTCGGTTTGCCCCTGGCGGTGCGGGCCGCCGATCTTGGTTTTCGGGTGATCGGGTTTGATGTGAGTGCCGAGCGCGTGGCGCTACTCAACCAGGGCCAGAGCTATATTGGCGATGTCCCCGCTGCGATGCTGGAGCGCCTGCATGCCGCTGGCCAGATTGAGGCCAGTACCGATGTGGCGCGCATGGCCGAGTGTGATCTGCTCATCATCTGTGTGCCGACGCCGCTCAACCAGACTCGTGATCCCGATCTGGCCTTCATCATCTCCGCCACCGAGGCGATTGCGGCCAGCCTGCGCCCCGGCCAGTTGGTGATTCTCGAAAGCACCACCTACCCCGGCACCACCCACGAGATTGTCCAGCCGCGCCTAGAGGCACGCGGCTTGACGGTGGGGCAGGAGATCTTTCTGGCCTTCTCGCCCGAACGGATTGACCCCGGCCAGACCAGCAGCAAGGGCTGGGGTGTCGAGAACACCCCCAAGGTCGTTGGTGGTGTCACGCCGCGCTGCACCGAGTTGGCCAGTCTCTTCTATGCTCAGATCACCAGCCACGTGGTGCCGGTCTCCTCGCCCGCCGCCGCCGAACTGACCAAGCTCTTCGAGAACATCTTCCGCGCCGTCAATATCGCGCTGGTGAACGAGTTGGCACTGCTCTGCGACCGCATGGGGCTGAATGTGTGGGAGGTGATCGAGGCTGCCGCTACCAAGCCCTACGGCTTTATGAAGTTCACTCCTGGCCCCGGCCTGGGGGGCCACTGCATCCCGATTGACCCCTTCTACCTCACCTGGAAGGCCCGCGAGTATGATCTGACCACCCGCTTCATCGAGTTGGCCGGGGAGATCAATACCCAAATGCCGCGCCACGTCCATGATCTGGTAGTGCGGGCACTCAACCGCCAACGCAAGGCGCTCAATGGCGCACGTATCATCCTGTTGGGGGTGGCCTACAAACCCGATGTAGACGATTACCGCGAGTCACCGGCGCTCAAAGTGCTGGAGCTACTGGCCCAAGATGGAGCCGAGGTCATCCCGTGTGATCCGCATGTCACCAGCTTTACCTCGCACCATGGCCAGCACTACACCACCACCCCGCTGAGCGAGGATCTGTTGCGCGGCTGCGACTGCGCGGTGATCATCACCAACCACCGCGCCTTTGCCTACGAGGAGATTGTACGCTTGGCTCCCGCCGTGGTGGATACGCGCAATGCGACCGCACATCTGGCACCCGAATTGCGGGCGAAGGTAGATCTGCTCTAGCACAAGCCTAGCGCAGATGCTAAGATAGGGGCGTGTAACCAACGCCCCTAATGTGTCGAGGATTCCAATGTTGCGCCTCTCACAGATGCTTGCTGGCAGCTACGTGTTGCTGGTTCTCCTGATCACCGGGCTGACGCTCTGGTTCGGCCCGCTCGGCTGGGCACCCTTGCAGATCCCGACCATTGGGCCGGGTGGAACGCCGGTGGTGGTGCGGGTGGCCTATAGCAGCGAGAAGGATCGCTGGCTTCAGGCGGCAATAGAGCGCTATGCGGAGACGAAACCGCGCCTTGGTGGGCATCCCATCCAGGTTGAGTTGGTGGCTAATGCGACGGTTGAGATGTTCGAGACGGCCAAGCCGACCGTCTATTGGCCGGCCAGCCGCTTGCAGATCGAGCAGGCGCGCCGTCAGCGGATGGCCTACTTCATCCAGACACCCCAGCCGATGTTGCTTAGTCCGTTGGTTTTGTTGACCTGGGGCGATCCAGATCGCATCAACCTGCTGAATGATGCGTTACTCAGTGCGGACTTCTGGGGAACGATCCAGCCTTCCCTTGATGATGCTACCCTGCGTTTGGGCATCACCGATCCTGTCCGCAACGATAGTGGCCAGCAGGTTCTGGTGCTGCTGAATGCAGGGTGCAGCGAGGATGTGGTGACCTGTTTCTCTTCACTTGCTGCGTCTATTCCCAATCCGAGTTCTAACCCTAACCAGTTGCTGACCAATATGCTGCTGCTGAGCCAGTATAACGTGGTGGCCACCCCCGAACATCTGGCCATAGAGGCATTGAACACCCAGGCGACGGATAAGGATGGCAATAAGCTGGCGGTACTCTACCTGCCTGAAACGATCCTGAGCGATCACCCGTATGCTATTCTGAGTACCCCGTGGGTGACGCGTGATCAGCAGCGTGCCGCCGAGCAGTTGCGCGATTTTCTCTATACCCCTGAAATTCAACAACTCGCGGCCCAGGAGTATGGCTTTCGCCCGGCTAACCTACAGGCCCGCATCAACCCGAATGATGTCGCTAGCCCCTTCAATCGCTACGCGGCCCAGGGACTCAATCTGAACCTCTTGCCCCAAGTTGAACCGCCTACGGGCGAGGCGATCCAAGCCCTGATCGCAGCATGGCAGGCTGCTGAGTAAAGGATCTCTCTATGCGTCGTACCTCATTTCTGCTTCTGATCGTGATCGTCACTAGCCTGCTGGCTGCGTGTGGTGACACCAACACCAGCGGCCCATCGGCCAACGCCCTGCGTATCAGCATCGCCTACAGCCCTGAGAAGGAGGCGTGGCTCACCGAGCGCATCGCCATCTTCAACAGCCAGAACCAGCGTATTGGCGACCGCCCGATCTTTGTCGAGGGGATCAACAAATCATCAGGGGCGGCGCGTACCGAAATTAAGAACGATACCCTCCAAGTCACCGTTTGGAGTCCGTCGGCGAGTACCTGGCTGGAAGTCTTGCGGCAGGAGACCAGCAACCAGGGGGTGGCGGTCTCCAATGAGCCGCTGGTGCTGACCCCGGTGGTGATCGGGATGTGGCAACCCATGGCCGAGGCGCTGGGTTGGCCGAACACCCCGATTGGCTGGAGTGATATGCTGGAGTTGATCAATAACCCCGAAGGCTGGGGTGCGTATGGGCATCCAGAGTGGGGCCGCTTCTCCTGGGGCCATACCGACCCGGAGATCAGTACCACCGCCCTCAGCACCCTGATTGCTGAGTTCTATGCCGCCACCAACAAGCAGAAGGGGCTTACGTCGGCTGATGTGCAGAGCGAGACATCGCAACAGTTCATCCGCGATCTGGGCCAGGGTATCAAGCACTACGGCTATAACACCCTCGTCTTTAGCCAGAACATGAAGAAGTTCGGCATGAGCTACATCTCCGCCTTCCCCATGGAGGAGATCACGCTGATTGACTTCAACAAGGTCAACCCGCCGCCCACGCCACTGGTAGCCATCTACCCAGAGGAGGGCACCTTCTGGCACGACAACCCCTACATCGTGATGGCCAGCGCCACCCCAGAGGAGCAGCAGGCGGCCAAGGTCTTCTACGACTTCCTGCTGAACGAAGAGAGCCAGCGCTTGGCGATGAACTATGGCTTTCGTCCAGCCAATGTGAGTGTCCCACTGGCCGACCCGATCAGCATGGCGTATGGTGTGCAGCCGCAGGGTGTGCAGACCATCCTAGAGGTGCCGAAGGCCGATGTGATCGTGGCGGTGAAGAACTCCTGGGCGATCAACCGCAAGCGTGCCGACATTATCCTGGTGGTGGATATCTCTGGCTCGATGGAGGGCGACAAACTAGAGATGACCCGCGCAGGCTTAGAGAGCTTCCTGATGCGGATTCTGCCCGATGATCGCGTAGGCATGATTACCTTCTCTAGTAGTGCGACTGAGGTTGTGGCCCCAGCGGCGCTGAGTGAGAACCGTATGCAGTTGCAGATGGCGATTAGTGAGATGAGCGCAACGGGCAAGACCGCCGTCTTTGACGCGGTAGAACTGGCGCGCCAATCGCTCGAAGCGCTACCGTCTACGGGTGAAGATCGCATGAAGGCGATTGTGCTGCTCTCAGACGGGGCGGATAATGCTAGCCGCATCACCCTGGCCGATCTGGAGCGCAACTTTGACGAGACGGGGGTGAGCATCTTCCCGGTGGCCTACGGGGCAGACGCAGATCGCAGCATCCTCGATGCGATTGCCGAGTTCTCGCGCACGATTGTGGTGGTGGGGGATACCGGCGATATTGCCCAGATTTTCGAGAACCTGAGTCGCTACTTCTAACACGCCTATGAACAACCTCACCATCGCCGCGAAGCGGCCGCTCAATCTGATCGTATTGGTGCTGGCGCTGATCAGTGGGGGGATCGTGAGTCTGTGGCTCTTGCCGGTCGGGTTGGTGGTGTATGGCGCGGCGGTGGTACTGGCTGCCCGCGACCCCAACCTGACGGCGCGGGCACAGCGGCCACCGCCACGGGCGCTGGACTTACCCAAGCTCAGCAGCCCCACCTTCCGCACCATCGTCGCCGAGATAGATCGTTCGCAGCGCGAGATTGAACGCACCCTCGGACGTGCCCCGACACCACTCGGCAAGGCGCTGCAACCCATGATCCTCCAGAGCCGCGAGTTGGTGGTCGAGGCGCACAATCTGGCCAGCAAGGGCCAGATTATCGAGCAGTATCTGGCAAGTTCCAACCCGCGCCAACTCCAGGATCAGATCAGCGGCCTTGATATTCAGATCGCCAACACCAAAGACACCTACACCATCCAGCAACTGCAAGAGGTACGCACTTCGTTGCTTGATCGCCAGCGCAACGCCAACGATCTTCAGACCTACATTGGGCGGATCAATGCCCAGTTAGCCAACATTGATGCCAGTTTGGATAACGTTCTTGCCGAGGCGGTGCGGCTGCTCACCGCCGATGCAGTGTCGGCAAGTTCGATGAGTGGCCAGGTTGCCGAGCGCCTGAGCGACATGCGCGCCGATATGGATGCCTTCCAGCGCATGCTGGATAGTGCGATGACGGGGATCTAGGGCGCGTCACGACGCGCCCCTATACACCTCAAGC
>NZ_GL501404.1:1400558-1464256 GCF_000152145.1 Oscillochloris trichoides DG-6 | reverse complement strand
GATCTCTTCTTGGGGCTACGCCCCAAACCCATTGTTTTGCTGGTGTGGTTGGCCGCAAAGCGGCCAACCACACCAGCAAAACTCTCTTTTTTCGTGGGGGCCGCAGGCCCCCACACCCCCGCTACGGGCGTAGCTTGAGTTCTATTGGGCGCATCGTGATAAACAACTGAATCTTGATCACAAAAGGCCGAAGCCAGTTCCAGCCCAATATCGCGTATGCAGACGATTCTCGCGTTTGCATACGCGATATTGGTTGCTGACGCAGCCCAAAAGGGTTCATGAAGCGACTAGCCAAAATTGTAAAAAAATGGTAATATAGATGAGATACAAGTATAGACAACAGGTGAATGTGAGTAGGCTCTTGCTCCATAGACAACCCCACTCAGTTCTCGCAAAACCCGTACATTCTCATCCCTTTTTGGACTATCGGAAAATTTGTACCTGTGCTATACTTGACTCCCTATCCTTTATTTTTTGTTAAAGTTGTCACATAAAATAAAGAATAGGTATCTATGGGTGACGCAGCAGCGCAATCTGGGGCGCCTCCCACATCATATCAGTGTTACTGGCGCGATGGGCGCACAGATTAAAGGAGGCTTCTCGTGGCTGAACAGAAGAAGTACACGTTGGATGTCGATCTGAAGCAGGGCGTTGTTCCGATCTCTAAAGCTGCATCATCCCTCGCTTCGCTGATCAAGCGTTCACGGGCGCAGCACCAGCCGATCATCGTTACTCAGAAGGGCTATCCGACTGGGGTCATCCTTGATGTAGAACTCTTTAGTGCGCTACGCAAGCTGGCCGATCAGATCGAGGGCTTTGAGGATGATGTCGAGGTGGTCGAAGAGGTTGTGGAGAACTAGGCTCTCGCCACCTGTTTTTTGGGGGCGGCGCAGCCGCCAACAGAAGAGAAAAAAGGGGATCTGGGGCGTAGCCCCAGATCCCCTTTTTTTAACTAATCAACCCGAACTCACGCGCCTTCTTGAGTGCCTGGGTGCGGCTGAGTACATCGAGTTTGCCGTAGATGTTGTTGATATGCTTCTTGACCGTACTGACGCCGACGACCATGCGCTCGGCGATCTCCTGATTCGAGAGTCCCGCCGCCACTAGACCGATCACTTCTAGCTCACGCGGGGTGAGTGGTTCGATCAGGTGAGTAGGCTGCATCCTCACTTGGGGCTTGGCTGGGCATGCAGCGAGGATACGATCTATCGCGTCGAGCAGTGGGCGCTCGTGGGGCAGGTTGGCGAGGCTGGGGCGCAGATCCTGGAGCAAGGTAGCCATCGGTGGCCCCAAGTCGGCGAAGGTGCGCAGGTAGCCCTCGGCAATGCTACTCCGCAGTGTGCGCAGCAGGTGGCTGCGGGCTGTGGCTGTTTCGCCTTGTGCGGCATAGACGAGGCTCTCTAACGCGCCAATCTCGATCAGCGAACTGTGCCGCCCCTGGCTCTCGGCGAGGCTGCGCAGCCGCCCCAACAGGTGGCGGGCGGGTTCTAGGTGGCCCTGCACCAGCCGGAGGTGCACGAGAACGAGGTAGTCAATCTCTTCTAGGTAACTGAGCGCATCATCAACTGCGAGCCGTCGGGCTTGATCCCAAGCGCTCGCCTCGGCCAGATCCCCCAGCATGATGGCCAGCCGCGCCTGTTCTGCGTCGAGCCAGTGGGCCAGACGCGGTACGCCTGTGGATCGGGCAAAGGCCAGGGCGTCGGCTATGGTGCTGCGCGCCGTGTCGTGCTCGCCGCGTGCCACCTGCACGCGGGCCAGACAGATCGGCCCCATAAGCAGGATCTCGACATTCGCGCCTTGCCGCCCCAGCCGCAACCCATCGGCCAGGAGGCGTTCGGCGCTCTCAAGGTCGTTCCACTCATAGTGCAGTTGGGCCAAGCCGATGTAGGCGGTTCCGGCTACCGGCACGGGTCGCCCAACTTGGTGCCCACTCGCCGGATAGAGGCGCTCCCCTAGGTCGAGTGCCTCCTGGTAGGTGCGGGCGGCGCGGTGCAGTTGGCCAATCCGGGCTGCGAGTTCACCTAGTTGGCGTAGCGCAAAGATGGCGATGATCGTGAGGTTGGCGGCCTGCCCGGCGCGTGCCGCTTCGTTCAACGCGGCTTCGGCGGCGGCCATGTCGCCGCGCAGGTAGGCGGCGCTTCCCAACATCAGCGCTACCACACTGCGCACAATCACGCTATCGTCGGGGATCTCGGCCAGTGCGGCCTGGGCCAGAGTCAGTGTCGCCTCGGTGTCGCGGCGCAACCCGGCCACCGTGGCGCGTACCGCCAACACCTCGCTGCGCAGGTTGCGCGGGGTGAAGGGCGCACTCAGGCTGGTCGGGGTATCAGGATCATCGGCTGCCAGCATCTGGCTGACGCGGGCCAGGGGGATCTCGACCGCATCAAACTGCCCCGCCACCGCCAGTGTCCAGGCTTCGATCAGACACAGACCGGGGCGGGCATGGGCGAGATCGCTGGGTAACGCCCGCAGCCAATCCAGCACCGTCGCCACTTCGCTGCGCAGGAGCAGCGGCCTGCCCTCCTGCTCGATCAGCATGGCCGCCTGCGTATAGGCTTTGGCGGCCAGCAGGTGCCCGATGGCCTCAACGGGCATGCCCGCATCTGCATACCACGCAGCGGCGCGCTGGTGGAGGATCTGGGCATAGCCGGGATCGTCGCGCAGTAGCCGTTCACGCAGAAACTCGGCGAAGAGGGCGTGGTAGCGGTACCAGCGGCGCTCTTGATCGAGCGGCTGGAGGAAGAGTCCGGCACGTTCAATTGCCTCCAACACATCTGCGGCGGGGCGCTCTAGATCGGGGAGGAGCGCGGCGCACAGATCACGGCACAGCGCATCAACCAGGCATGTGGCCAGCAGAAAGCGGCGGTATTCGCTGGATTGGCGGGCGAGTACCTCTTCGGCCAAGTAATCAACCAAGTGGCGATTACTCCCGCGTAGGGCGCGCAGCAGTGGCGGGGCCGGTTCGCCGGAGCGCAGCGAGAGTACCGCAAGCTGCAAGGCCCCCGGCCAGCCCTCGCTACGTTCATTGAGGATGGCGACATCTTCCGCCGATAGCTGTAGGCCATGGGATTGCAGAAAGGCTCGCACCTCGGCTGCCGAGAAGCGCAGATCGTTGGTGTGCAGTTCGCAGAGTTGGCCGTGCATGCGCAAACGACCGAGCGGCAGTGGCGGTTCGCTCCGGCTCAGGATGAGGAGCCGAGTCGTGGCCGGGAGATGCTCGATCAGCGTGGCGAGGTGGGTGTGAATACCTGGATTCTCGATCAGGTGGTAGTCGTCGAGGACGAGCAGGCATGGACGCGCCAGATTGTCCAACTCTTCAACCAGGGCCGCGATGACTACATCGAGCGGAGCCGCCTGGGGTGAGGCGAGCATCGAACGGGCGTGATCACCAAAGCCGGGGAAGCTGCGCGCCAGTGCGGCGAGGAGAGTACCCCAAAAACGAGTCGGATCATTGTCGCGGGGATCGAGTGAGAGCCATGCGAACGAGGAAGTGTGCGCTTGATCACGCAGCCAACTTGTGGCCAGCGTGGTCTTGCCGAAGCCGGGGGGAGCCACAATTAGGATGAGGCGCGCTGTTATAGTATTGAGGCGAGCCAGCAAGGCGGGGCGCTCAATGCAGCCTGCAAAGAGGGGCGGGGGGTGCAGTTTGGTGGCAATGAGCGGAGTAGACATAAGGCATTGATCGCCGCGACGCTACAAATCGCGGGGCACTGAGTCAATGGTTGAAAAGACCGGGACGGCTGGCCCCAATTCCATCCCTTCGGTCGTCAGTGGGCAGAGATAGGCATAGACTTCGACTCCATTAGCAAGGGCGAAGCGCAGCGCACGCCCAAAGGCGGGATCGATCTCATCGTTGGGAACGAGGCCACGCGCACGTTGGCGTTGGATGACAAAGAGCATCGCGCAGCGCTGCCCATTGCGCGCAATCATCGCAAACTGTTCGAGTTGCCGCCGCCCAAGCTCGGTGGGGGCATCGGGGTAGCGGGCAATCCGCTGGCTGACCAGGTTCACCGCCTTGACCTCCAGGTAACAGGTACTTAGCCCCTCGCCCAGCCGGAAATCGAAGCGATGCTCACCCACCATGACCTCGCGCTGCACCTTGGTATAGCGCGCAAACTGGGGTAATGCCCCGCTTGCCAAGGCCCGCGCTACCAGCCGATGGGCCATCTGGGTGTCCAGTGAGACCAGATCATCGCCTTCGTAGACTCCCACCACCTGAAATGCCGTCTTGCGCCCGATCTCATCACGCGGGGCCAGCACCAGACGTGCCTGAGGAACCAACAGATCATTGATCCGCCCACGATCTGCCATGTGCGCACGGACATATTTACCGTTGATCTGGGCTTCGATCAACTGCTGGCTGGTACGAGCGACAAAGGTTGCCTCCACCAACGAACCAGAGGTGATCAGTGGAACTCGAATTGACATAGCATTCTTGGGCGGTTTGGGCGGTAAGATCGCCCAAACCGCTAACACATCAGCAGCGATTATCCATTGACCAATGCCCGCATCTTGGCCAGTGCATCATCGGGGACTGTCGTCCAGGCGGGAACACTGATCTCCTTCAGGATTGACCCACCATCGGGATCATTGTGCATCTCGGTCAGTGCGGGCAGCAGCATAGTCAGATCCTGGTACAGTACCGGGCGGGCGACGAACATGTGGAACGCCGAGCGCTCTTCGGTCTCGCCGATCACCCGTACCATATCGCGGCCTTGTTGTGAAAGCTCCTGGTAGGCATCGCGGTAGACGATCCCGAAGGGAGCCTCGCCATTCCAGACACTGCGCACCACGCTCAGCCACGAGTCGCGGTGCAGGATGCCGGCAGGTTTGATGCCTTTGCCCTCCATACACTTGAGCGCAATGCGGGTGGGCAGTAGATTCTCCACACTGGCGACCATGGCCCCATTGATGGCGCTGATGTCGGGCAGGTCGCCATCGGGGCCAGTGACAATCAACGCCTCATCGTAGGTGTCAGCGGCGCGCATGAGCGGCTTCATGCCATGCTGATCGATCAGCTTGATCGCATCGCTGGGGTTGGCATAGACGAGATCGGCATGGGGCATTCCCTCACGGAACTCAGTAAAATCGAGGCTCATTTCAAAACGCAGGCTTAATTCATAGCGTGAGGTAAGGAACTGGACGAGGCGGTACCAACCGTCAGGATTGCGGACGGTGTCGTGGGGACAAACCATGAGTTTGATGTTGGCCATATCAGTCTCCTTAAACGAACCCTGAGACGTTGAGTAGGATGTTATTCGACCTCAACAGCCATATCAGCAGGCTGCTCGAACCGTGTTCGGCGGCGCAGTGCCCACCCACCAGCCAAGGCACTTGCTCCGAGGCTGGCCAGTAGGCCAAGGGGTTGCACCACGCCAGCACTGGTGTTAGGCAGTGTCGCCGGGATGGGGGCGGGCGTGCCACCCGCCGGAGTGGTCGGCATGGGCGTAGGTGTGGCGCTGGGTGCGGGGCGACCAACCGCAAGCCCCACACTGATGCGCCCTTCGGCTACCGCAGTAATCGGCGAGTTAGCGCTGATATACTCTTGCACCACATCGGCCAGGATCAGCCCGGTGTTGAGTGGGTTGCTGCCCTGGGCAAAGGAGGTAAAACCATCACCGCCTGCCAGCATAAAGTCATTAGTTACGACTCGGAAGATTGCAGCGCTATCCATAGCTGCTCCGGCATAGGTGACACTGGTAACGCGGCTACCCACCGGCAGGGTCGGGTCGTAGGTGAAACTGAACCCGGCAATCTGCGGGAAGCGCCCGGCCCCACTCTCAACCTGGCTCACCCCGTTCTCCAGCGCGGCCCAGACTTGTGCTCCGCTTATATCAACGGTGGCCAGCGTATTTCCGAAGGGCAGTACCTCAAGCACCTGGCCAATCGAGATCGCACCCGCCGGGATCGAGGCGCGAATACCCCCACCGTTGGTGATGGCGATCTGCCCGCCTCGATTGCGGGTTTTGAGCAGCATCGCATCGGCGACCAGATTACCCAGATTGGTCTCACGGGTACGCACATTGGCGCGTGCGCCATCGAGATCCACGCTACTCGATCCAATCACGGTGGCACGCAGCAGATTGAGCGGTGCGGCCAGCACCTGAATGCGCTGCTCAAAACTGGGATCGGCCTCAATCGAAGGCGCTACCTCAGTCGGATGGCCCTGCACATCCACAATCGTACCTTCTTGGTTGAAGGCCAGGGTCAGATCGCCCAGCCAACGCCCCCACTCCCAATCGGTGACGATAACGACTGGTTTGCCATCGGGGTTGGCGATCAGTTCGGGGTAGGGCGGGTTGCCACTGCTGCTCATCGGCCCCATGGGGGTGTGCGAGTGGCCGCCGATGATTAGGCTGATGCCGGAGACTTCGCGTGCTATCTGGCGATCCACATCAATGCCCACGTGGGTCAGCGCAATGATGGTAAAGACCCCCGCCGCTTGGAGCGCGGCCACCTGTTCCTTGGCCGCAGCAATCACCGAGGTGAACTGCACTTCAGATCCTGTATTCGCCAACTCGCCGGTATCTTCAGCCGTGACGCCGAAGATGCCGATCTTCTTACCGCCCTTCTCCACAATCACATGCGGCTTATAGAGGCCATCAAGGACAGAACCCGCAGTCACATGGATATTGGCGCTCAGGACGGGGAAGGTGGCGCGCTTGATAAAGTCGGAAAGAAGTGTCGTACCGCGATCAAACTCATGGTTGCCGATGGTCATGGCCTCATAGCCCATGGCGTTATAAAACTCCAGGTCGGCCATGCCATTGTACTGATTGAAGAAGAGTGTTCCCTGAAAGACATCACCGGCATCAACGAGGAGCAGGGGCAAGGCTTCGCTGGAGCGCACCTGATCAATCAGGGTCTTGCGGCGCGCCACGCCACCGTGCAGAGGTGTGCTGCCGTTCATCACCGGCTCAATGCGTGAGTGGTGGTCGTTGGTGTGGAGGATGCGCATGCGTAGGGCTGCTGCTTCTTGGGCCAACGCGACACGATAACTGCCGTCGCCGTAGATCATCAACAGCGCACCTGCACCCAAGCTAAGGCTGCGCTTCAAGAATTGCCGCCGTGAGATCTTCTCCATCGGGGTGTGGCTCCTCTGCTGTATGCTCTCTCCTTGAGCGTGGATTTGTGCCGAGCGGGATCGTGATAGCGGGTACAGGGTATGGTATATCAGCCGCGATAAAAGTGCAAGGAAGTGCAAGATCATCGGCTATAATGCGCCCCATGATACCGACTCGTACTCTTCCCGCCAATACCGCGACTATTCAGGAAGCTGCGACCATTTTGGCCACGGGGGGGCTAGTGGCCTTTCCGACCGAGACGGTCTATGGGTTAGGGGCCGACGCGCTCAACCCCACTGCGGTGGGGCGCATCTTTGCGGCCAAGGGTCGCCCCGCTGAAGACCCGCTGATTGTTCACCTTGCCGATCTCTCTGATCTGGCGCGTGTCACCCCGCATTGCCCGCCCGTTGTAGCCCACCTCGCGGCCCACTGCTGGCCTGGCCCGCTCACCCTGGTGCTGCCGCGTGGCCCTGCCGTTCCGTACCGCGTCACTGCGGGGCTAGAGACGGTGGCGGTGCGCGTTCCTGCCCACCCGGTGGCGCGGGCGCTGATTGCGGCTGCGGGTACGCCCATAGCGGCACCGAGCGCCAACCGTTTTGGCCACACCAGCCCAACGACCGCCGCGCACGTCTTGGCTGATCTGGATGGGCGCATCGAGATGGTGCTGGATGGTGGCCCAGCTACACTAGGGGTAGAGTCGACGGTACTCGATCTGAGTGCGCCGATCCCGACCTTGCTGCGCCCCGGTGGGGTGAGCCTAGAGACGCTGCGCGATCTGCTGGGTGAGGTGGCACTGGGTGGGCGAGCGGCTCCTACCGGCGGCCAGATCGCGCCGGGCCTGCTAGACCGCCACTACGCCCCCGACAACGCGCTGCACCTCTGCATCGGCGCGGCTGCGGCGTGCCAGGGGTGGCTCTACCACACCGCCCAGACTCAGCTTGCCGCTGGTCGGCAAGTAGGCTTGCTCATCCCCGACGACGATGTGGCGCTCTTTGCCGATCTGGCGGTGGATATTGAACCCCTCGGCCCTACCAGTGACCCCCTGGTGATTGCGGCGCGTCTGTATGCTGCGCTGCGTGCGCTCGATGCGCGGCAACCCGATCTGATCCTGGCGCGCGATGTTGGTGATGTGGGGATTGCGCGTGCCATCCGGGATCGCCTCACCCGTGCGGCTGCCGGGCGGGTTGAGATGGTATAGGAAGTGGTATGGTATCGCTTACAGAACGTCTCGATCTGGCGCTGGCTGCGCGGGCCGATCTGATAGACGCCCCGCATCAGAGCGCATGGCGGCTCTTTACCGGCTTTGTCGAGGGCTGCCCCGAACTGGTGCTGGACATCTACGCCACCACGGCGGTGCTGCACAACTATGCCGATCCGCCTGAGTTGGGCGCAGCACTATTGGCCGAGGCGCTGGCGTGGCTGCGCGAACGCGTGCCCTGGGTGAGCGCAGTGGTGGTGAAGGTGCGTCATGCTGCGAGCGCCGAGGAACAGGCCGGGCGGCTTGTCTGGGGCGAACGAGCAGCGCGCCGCGTCCGCGAGCATGGCGTCTGGTATGCGGTGGATCTGACCATGAACCGTGATGCCAGTTTCTATCTGGATACGCGCAACCTGCGCGGCTGGCTCCAGCGCGAACTGCACGGCCAGAGTCTGCTCAACACCTTCGCCTACACCGGCAGCCTGGGAGTCGCCGCGTTAGCAGGTGGGGCGCGGCGGGTGGTGCAACTCGATCTCAACCGGCGTTTCCTCAATCTGGCCAAAGATTCCTACAGCCTGAATGGGCTGCCGGTGCAGCGGGCCGACTTCCTCAGTGGTGATTTTTGGACACTGGTGAACCGTCTAAAGCGCGCTGGTGAGCAGTTTGATTGTGTGATTCTCGATCCGCCTATCTTCTCCGCCACCGGGCGGGGGGTGGTGGATCTGGCCGGTAATTATATCCGGCTCATCAACAAAGTGCGCCCGCTGATTCGGAGTGGCGGGCGGCTAGTGGCGATCAATAATGCGATCTTCCTGAGCGGTCAAGAATATCTGGAAATGTTGCACACTATTTGTCAAGATAGATATGTGCGCATCCTTGAATACATTGATGTTGCTCATGATTGTGCGGGCTACCCAACCACGCGCATCAACCCACCGCTGCGTGATCCGGCCCCGTTTAATCATGCGACCAAAATTGCTATTTTAGAGATTACGCATAAAGTATAGGGGCGCATCGCAATACGCCCCTACGAGCGGGTTTGAGCGTATCGTAATGCGCCCCTACTCAACGTCCGATGCCTCTTCAATCATGCTGAGATCCAGCTTGTCTTGGGTGACATGCTGGATCAGTTCGGTGTAGATTTCAATCCCCAACAGCACCCCACTTGGGTAGCCCTTTTGAGTGATGACGATCGGCTGCTGGTTGGAACGAGAGCGCTTAATGAGCGCGGCAAGAGCGGACGCAGCTCGTGAGATCGGCACCACACCATGCTCGAGGTCGACGGGCTTCATAGGGCAACCTCTCTATCGACTAAGCAATATGCGACACCAATTCTATAGTAGCACAAACACATAAAAAAACCAATAAGATCATTTGGGGATGTTTGACGACAAAGCCGCCAAACATCCCCAAAAAATTGCGGGCGCGTCGCGATGCACCCCTAGAGAACTCAAGCGGGGGGTGGGGGCCTGCGGCCCCCACGAAAAAGCATATTTTGCTGGTGTGGTTGGCCGCGAAGCGGCCAACCACACCAGCAAAACGATGGGTTTGGGGCGTAGCCCCAAGAAGAAATCTTCGGTTATTGGGACGAGATAACCAAGAAGAGCCGCCCGAAGGTGACACCCTTGTCATTCATCCCCGGTACACCCCCGGCGGTAATCGCCTTGAAGGGTGCCAATCGATCTGTCACCTCAGGATCACTCATCCCGCCAAACTCCTCGGCCATGGCCAGCATATCCGGCAGGTTGATGAAGAGCATGCCTCCATTCGGATTGGGCAGCACCTTGGCACCAGCTTGATAGGCCACATTGCTGCTAAGATTGCTTGTCGGCGCAGCAGCGGCTTCGAGGGCGGTGTTGCCAAATCCGATCACCAGATCATCACCGACAAAGCCGTAGCCACCCAGGGGTTGGCCTTCGGGGCTGAAGGCGCTCCACGTCACCCCACCGACCTCGGCATCGGTTAGGCCCAGTTCACCCCCGCTCATCATCTCTAGGCCCGCAATGAGCCGGTTGATGCCATCCTCAGCCGCACCCCGGTCGTTCGGCTTGATGGCGAAGTAGCCAGTGACGGGCATCGGGCTGCCCATGATCTCTTCGCCGGGTAGCAGCACAATCGAGGCTTCACCCTGGAACCAGTCGAGTAGATCGCGGTTCAGGTCAATATCCATCTGCTGCTCAAACGCGGCTACCTGATCGGCGATCTCCGGGTCACTCGCAATCGTATCGCGGATCTGATCGGCAAAGCTGGCTGGGATGCGGAAGCTGATCGCCATCAGGGCATCGCCACTCACATTGGCAATACGATCACCGCTGACGGCAGTACTGGCATCCTTGAGTTGGTCGCGGGTGGCCTGACTCAGCCCGTTGGGGTCAAAGACACTCAACGCATCAAAAGCCACACCATCGGCCAAGACGCTGAACGAGAAGCCAACGCCTTGCAGCGCTTTAACACTCTCAAGCTGATCAAGCAACTGATTGGCGGTTGCCTCTGGCATGTCGGCGACGAGTTGCTCGCTATTGGCCTCGATACCCTTGGCCAACGGCTCACCATTCACAAAGACGAAGCCGATGCGATCCGGGGAGAGGGCGGCCAATACGTGCTGGAAACGCGGATTAGCGGCGAGGGTCTCGTTGCCACTCGGATCGCGGGTGATGATCGCGCTGATCAGTTCGGCATTGCTGGCAAAGACGACATGGCCGCGCACGAGCGCGAATGACGCACCGGGGGTATCGTCGCCCTGCTGGGTGTAGATCGTGATGCCGCCGGTTTGGGTGCTCGTAAACTGATCACCCTTGCTCTCACGGTACTGGCGCTGCTTGTCGAGGAATGCCTGAGCGGCCTTCTCATCGCGGGTAGCCAGCAGGATGACCGCCTTGACATCCCCTTCTTGCACATTGGGCGTATCGCCCATGCTTAGTGCTTCAAAGTCAAGAATGTCCTCGAAGGGCAGGCCACTAATCGCAACCCCCATTTCAGCCCCGATCCAGGGGGCAACATCCTCCTGGAAGGTGACGCCCCACTCCTCCTTCATCTGTGCGTTGAAGGTCTCGCTCTGCTGGTAGTCCATCAACTCAGGGAAGGCTTTGCGCAGGCGATCAATGTTGGGCAGATCGTTCAGATTCGGGGTAATGGCGGCATAGATCTGGGTGTCGCCTGCAACGAGTTGCGGAATGGTGTTGGAGCGATTCCCGGTGAGTTGGAGAACGAGTGCAGCGGCTCCGACGGCGATCAGGAGGAGGGCAACAACCCCACCTCCGATCAACAGCATCATATTCTTCGGCTTGGGCGTGTCGGATGGGAGCGGGCTTACGGGTGGGAGTTCCATCTAAGGCACCTCCTTAAGTGTTAGGTGGCATCAGGTATGCCTTTCTATTGTACGTATTTTTGGGCGAAAAAGTAGCGATGCAAGATATTACCTCACCTACTCATTCCGCAGCGCCCTGATCGGATCGAGCCGGGCGGCGCGCATGGCCGGGAAGAGGCCGAAGAAGATGCCGATCCCGGCGGAGATGGAGGTGGCCATGATGATCGAACTGAGTGAGACACTCGCCTTCACCGTCGGATCTTCGGAGAGGGTGTAGAGGATGTAGCTACCGCCAAAGGAGAAGAGGTAGCCTAGCCCGATCCCTAGCGCTCCCCCGGCCAGACACAGCACCACTGCCTCGATCAAGAATTGCCACATGATGTCGCGTCGCCGCGCCCCCACCGCTTTGCGTAGCCCGATCTCCTTGGTGCGCTGCGCGACACTCACCAGCATGATGTTCATGATCCCGATCCCACCCACGAGGAGTGAGATTCCACCGATGGTGCCCAGGAATGCACTGAAGCCGGTGGTGATCTGCTTGAACTGCTCCGAGGCTTGCTGTGGGTTGGTGACGCGGAAGTCGTTGGCTTGGTAGGTGAGCCGGTGTTCCTGGCGTAACACCTCGGTGACTTGGCGGATCGCCGCTTCGATCTCTGGCACGCTGCGTGCTTTGACGGTCATGCTCGACACATCTACGCGTGAGGTGACATTGTTGCGGAAGAGCCGGTCGCGGGCGGTGAGGTAGGGCACGTAGACCTGTTCGCTGGGGCTGGAGAAGCGCCCCAGCGCTCCGGCGAGGCCGCTCTGTTTGGTCGTGCTGACCCCGATCACCTCGAACTGGACTCCGTTCAGGCTGATGCGCTGGCCCACCGCTTGGTAGATGTCGCCGAAGAGGGTTTTGGCCACACCATCACCAATCACCGCCACGCGGGCATTGGTCAGTTCTTCGGCCTCGGTGAAGTAGCGCCCATCCCCCAACGAGGTGTCGCCGATCTGGAAGAAGTTGGGGGTCACGCCTTTAATACCGAAGAGGTAGCGCGGCCCACCCGCACTCACCGTGCCGCTGCGGTTCAGTTCGAGGGCCACGAACTCCACCGCCGGGGCGGCACCGGGCCGCATGATCGCCGCGACATCATCGGCGCGGAGCTGCGGGCGCAGCGTTTCGTCGGTGTTGCGGCTGTCTACATCTGGGTTGACATAAAAAACACCAACCCCGATCTTATTGAACTCGCGCTCAATGAAGAGCTGGTAGCCATCACCAATCGCCAGCATGCCCACCACCGCGCCCACCCCGATGATGATGCCGAGCATGGTGAGGAACGAGCGCAGTTTGTGGGTCAGCATGGCTTGCCAAGCGACCCGAAAGGCTTCGAGGATGGACATGGGTACCTCTACTCAGTGCGTAGCGCTTCAATCGGGTTGAGTCGCGCCGCCGTTAGGGCTGGGAAGAAGCCGAAGGCGATGCCAATTGCCGCCGCGATGCCGCTGGCCAGTAGCACATTGGCGAGCTGTACGGTGGCCTGCGCTCCTTCAGCTTGGAAGAGATTGACCAACACCCAGGTGCCGACCAGTGAGAGACCGTAGCCAAGGAAGATCCCAATGGCACTCCCGATCAGACAGAGGACGACGGCCTCGATCAAAAACTGCATCAGAATGTCACTGCGGCGCGCCCCGACCGCCTTGCGCAGCCCGATCTCTTTGGTGCGCTCGGTGACGCTTACCAGCATGATGTTCATAATCCCGATCCCGCCCACCAGCAGCGAGATCCCGGCCACGATGCCCAGAAAGGCGTTGAAGGCTCCGATGACGGCGCTGGCCTGTTGCGCGAATTGCTCCGGGTTGATGATCGTGAAGTCGTTGTCCTGGTAGGTGAGGCGGTGTTGCTCGCGCAGTATGGTGGTGATCTCGCGTACTGCGGCATCAATGCGATCCCGATCTACTGCCTTGACGGTCATGAACGAGACATTGATCAGATCGGTGGTCTGGTTGCGGAAGAGCCGCGTGATCCCGGTCTCGTAGGGGATAAAGATCGCTTCGGCGGGGTCACTGCCGACACTGACCTGGCCGGGTGGGTTGGACAGGACACCGACGATTTCAAACTGGACGCCATTGAGGCCGATGCGTTGGCCAAAGGCGATCTCTAGTCCACCGTAGAGGTTCTCGGCCACACTGCGCCCGATCACCGCCACGCGGGCGCGGTTCTCCTCGTCGTTCGCGTTGAGCAGTCGTCCAGCGGCGAGATCCTGCGGGCTTATCGTAAAGAAGGAGGGACTCAGCGCCCGTACCGAGTAGGTTCCGCGTTGCCCATTGGCCAACACCTGCACGTTGTCGCTCCACTCGATAGCCACTGACTGCACCGAGGGGGCGCGGCCGGGCTGCATGATCGCCCGTGCATCCGCACTCGTGAGGCTGGCAGTCTGGAGGACATCAATGCGGTTGGTGTCAATAAACGGGGCCACATAGACCGTTCCGATGCCGAGTTGGTCAAACTGGCTATTCAGAAAGCCCTGGAAGCCATTACCAATCGCCAACATTCCGATCACCGCGCCCACCCCAATGACGATGCCGAGCATGGTCAGGGCTGCCCGCAGTTTGTTGGTCAGCAGGGCTTGGAAGGAGATACGGAAAGATTCGATGATGTTCATGGCGTGTCTACTGGAGTTGTGGCGGGAACCACCCCGGCCATTGTGCGATCCACGACTGGCTCATCGGTAGCTACCATCCCATCACGCACGCTGATGATGCGTTGGGCATGTTGGGCTACATCATGTTCGTGGGTAACGAGAATGACGGTGATGCCCTGCTCACTGTTGAGGCGCTGGAAGATACTCATGATCTCCTCGCCGGTCTGGGTATCGAGCGCCCCGGTCGGCTCATCAGCCATGATGATGCGCGGGTTGTTGACGAGGGCGCGAGCAATGGCGACGCGCTGTTGCTGGCCACCCGAAAGTTCGTTGGGTTTGTGGTGCATACGTGACCCCATCCCCACCGCTTCGAGTGCCGCTTTAGCCCGCTCATGGCGGCGGTTGCGGTTGCCGCCATAGAGCATGGGCAATTCGACATTGCGCAGCGCACTGGTGCGCTGGAGCAGCATGTATTGTTGGAAGACAAAGCCGATCTTCTGGTTGCGGATGGCGGCCAACTCGTTGTCATCGAGATCGCCGACATCCACGCCATCCAATAGGTAACTACCACTACTCGGCTGATCGAGGCAGCCAATGATATTCATCAGCGTACTCTTGCCACTGCCCGATGGCCCCATAATTGCCACCATCTCACCCTCGTGGATCGTGAGTGAGATGCCGCGTAGGGCGTGGACTTCCACATCACCCATGCGGTAGACCTTGGCCAGATCGCGCACCATAATCAGATCGCTCATTGCCCTTGTCCCATCGGGTTAAAGGTGCTGACCACATCCTGTACCAGTATCTTCTCACCGACGTTGAGGCCACTCAGGATCTCGACCACCTCACTGTTACTCAGGCCCAACGTCACCTCGCGGCGCACGCTGGCTGGCTCGAAGCTGGCCGTGCCCCCGCTCACCACTGCTTTGGGCTGCCCAGCCGGATCGAAGACCAGCACATAACTCTGGCCGTTCTCGCTCCGCACGGCACGGCGGGGCACCAGCAGGGCATCGCTCTTCTCGCTGGTGACAATCGCCACCACAGCGGTCATGCCGGGGCGCACCCCCTTGCTGTCGGCGTCCAGATCAACTGTGACGGCGTAGGTGGTGGTGCCCTGGTCACTGCGGGTGGCTTGGGGCGCTACCGCACTGACACTGCCACCAATCTCACTGCCGGGTAGAGCATCAAGGGTGATGCGTACCCGCTGGCCGATGGCAATTTCGGCGATGTCGAGTTCATCAATCGGCACATCAATATGGAAGCTCGCTAGATCAACAATCGCAATTGTCGAAGTGGCATCGGCGGTTTCACCGATATTCATATCCACACTGGCCACCGTCGCCGCAAAGGGCGCACTCAGGGTTGCCAGATCGAGATTGCGCTGGGCCTGCTTGATGGCGATCTCGGCACGCAGCACCGCCGTCTCGCGGCTGGTTAGGCTGGCCTGATTAGGATCAGCCGTCAGTTTCTCCAAACCGGCCTGGGCAATCGTCACACTGGATTGGCTCGCCGCCAGCGAACTACTCCGATTCGCCCCGGTCAGTTGATCTACCTGAGCCTGGGCGCGCTGCACTGCGGCGCGCGCATCGGCCAGTTCTTCGGCCTTCGCCCCGGCCAGGAGTGTATCGCGCTTACTGATCGCGCTCTGAAGGCTGGCCTCATTGGCCTGAGTCGTATTAACCTCATCGCGCACCGCCTGGTCGTAGGCTACCTGGGCCGACTGCAAGGCCGCCTCGGCATCCTTGACATTGCGCATGGCCTGGGTTTCCATATCCTTGCGTTCCTGGGCCAACTCACGCGGCTGACGCTCCAGTTCGCGGTTCTCCCAATAGATCCGGCTATACTCGTCCTGGGCGTTACGCAGCGCATTAGCGCGGGTCTCCAGATCAATACGGGCACGCTCCTTGGCGGCGGCCAGATCCACCCGCCCCTGATCAAGCGTCGTCTGGGCGCGCTGCACCTGCTCATTAGCGGCTGCGAGTTCATCACTGGCAGGCCCGGCCATGAGCCGGTCGAGCCGCGCCTGGGCACTGGCCAGATCGGCGCGGGCAGCGGCAATATCGGCGCTACTCACACTACTCACCGTCTGCTGATACTGGCTGCGGGCCTGCGCCAGACGGGCGCGAGCTTCGGCCAAATCGGCCTCGCTGGCCCCGGCCAAGAGATCCTCATACTCCGCCTGGGCTTGGCGTAGATCGGCCTGGGCCTGTTCGAGACTCAGTTGCAGGCTGACACTATCCACCCGTGCGAGGGGTGCATCCTTGGCCACCGTATCCCCCGGTTTCACCAGGATCGCACTAATCGTCCCACTCTGACTAAAGCGCAGCACTGCTTCAGCCGCCGGTTCGATATTGCCCGTGGCACTTACCGTCGAGGCAATCGTGCCACTCGTCACCTCCACGGTCTGCCAGCCCTCCGGCAGCGTCCCCGCCGCAGGCGGCTTGGGAGCCAAGAAGAAGGCCCCACCCGCGCAGGCACCAATCACCAAGAGAACCCCGCCAACAATGAAGATCAGGCGGCGTCCATTGCGTCGCTGTTTACGCTTCGTTTCGGCGCTTGCCATCGCCAACACTCCGTTCTATACCATCATCCTGAGTTGAGGATGCAGGACTCGCCCTATCCGACGAATCACAACCCATTTGGGTTGCATGTTACCTTTGGTGGGGGTTCGGGGGGCGGCTTGCCGCCCCCGAAGATCTTTTTTTTGGTATGTTTTGGCGGCAAAGCCGCCAAAACATACCAAGTTACCACAACCTACATCATAAAAGATACGCCGCAAGAAGGATGTTACCGGGGTATGACAGCACGGTAAGCAAGTATGACTCGTTCTTTGTGCAATTTTGCGCTATAATAGCAAACACACCCACTACTATGGATCATACCTATGCACATCGAGCTTTTGCGGCGCTGCCAATACTTCGCCGATCTCCCCGATCAGACCCTGGCGGCTGCGGCGGCAGCGGCCCAATTGCGGCGGGTACCCACCGGGGATTTCATCTTCCGCCAGGGTGAATCGGCCAGCCACTTCTATGTGCTTGCCGAGGGGCATGCGCGGTTGAGCCAGATCAGCCCAGAGGGGCGACAGATCATTATGGGGCTGATCGGGCCACCGATTGAGATCGGCATTATTGCCGCCATCCAGGGTGCTGTCTACCCGCTCGATCTGCAAGCTACCCAGGATTGTCAGGCGTTGGCGTGGGAGCATCGCACCCTCATCCGCCTGCTCGAATCCCACCCGATGTTGGCGCTACGGGCGCTGCGTATGGTCTCTGGGCGTTTTGTGGAGTTACAGGATCGCTACCGCGAACTCGCTACCGAGCGGGTGGAGCGCCGCCTTGCGCGGGCGCTGCTGCGTCTGGTCAACCAGTCGGGTCGCCCCGACGGGGATGACGTGACGATTGCGCTGCCGCTGGCGCGCCAGGATCTGGCCGAGCTGACCGGTACGACGCTCTACACGGTGAGCCGCACCCTGAGCGCCTGGGAGAGCAGCGGTATTATCCGTAGTGGCCGCGAGCGGGTGACGCTGTGCGATCTGCCCCGGTTGAGTGAGATTGCTGAGGGGTGAGCGTGTCCGAATTTGCGCTAGCGCAACGATCTCCTGCCCCACTTACGCTATCCTGCTTTCCAGGAGACCTCATTCTGAATGGGAGCAAGCGCGATTATGTTCTGTTACCAGTGCCAGGAGACGACGAAGAACGCCGGATGTGACCTGTTGCGCGGAATCTGTGGTAAGGATGAGCGTGTAGCGAATCTGCAAGACTACTTGCTCTATGCCCTTAAGGGGTTAGCTGCGGTGGCTGTGCGTGGCCAAGAGAGTGGTGTTACCGATCCCGCAACCGATCATTTTATGGCCCAGGCGCTCTTTGCTACCCTGACGAATGTCAATTTTGATGCCGAGCGAATCTATCAACTGACTAAAGAGACCTTTGCGCGCCGCGATGCCCTGCGCAGCCGTGTTCACGCTGCCCGCCACGCCGCTGGCCTCCAGTGCAAGACGCCGCTTCCCGCCGCTGCGGGTCAGTCTGCCGATGGCGACATCGAAGCCTATGTGGCGCTCGGTGCATGCTTCTCTTCCACCATCAACAAGCATTCTGACCCCGATATTCAGTCTATGCGCGAGTTGCTCACCTATGGTCTGAAGGGCTTGGCCGCCTATTGCGATCATGCCTATGTCCTCGATCATGGCGATCCTAGCCTGCTGGCCTTCTTGCACCAGGGCTTGGCCGCGACCCTCAATGATGAACTAGGCTTGAATGACCTGATCCAGCTTTCGATGCGCTGTGGTGAGCTTGGTGTGCAGGCGATGGCGCTGCTCGACACGGCCAACACCGGGCGTTTTGGCGACCCCGAACCCACCAGTGTCAGCCTCGGTGTGCGCCCGGATGCCCCCGGCATCCTCATCAGTGGCCACGATCTGCTCGACCTCTACGATCTGCTGCGCCAGACCGAGGGTACCGGGGTGCTCGTCTACACCCACGGTGAGATGCTGCCCGCCCACGCCTACCCGGTCTTTAAGGCATTCCCACACCTGGCCGGGAACTATGGCGGGGCATGGTGGGATCAGCAGCGCGACTTCGCCGCCTTCAACGGCCCCATCCTGATGACCACCAACTGCCTCCAGACGCCCCGCGACAGCTACCGCGAGCGCATCTTTACCACCGGGATGGTCGGCTTTAGTGGTCTGCCCCACATTGCGGATCGCGCCCCCGGTGGCCAGAAGGACTTCAGCCCGCTGATCGAGATGGCGCTGCAATCCCAGCCGCCGCTGGAGTTGGAGACCGGCAGCGTGATGGTCGGGTTTGCGCGCAAGGCGGTGTTGGACAATGCGGGTGCGGTGTTAGAAGCGGTGCAGAACGGGGCGATTAAGCGCTTCGTGGTGATGGCCGGGTGTGACGGACGGCAGAAGGAGCGCGAGTACTACACCGAGGTTGCCGCGCAGTTGCCCCAGGATGCGATCATCCTCACCGCAGGCTGTGCCAAGTATCGCTACAACAAGCTCAACCTGGGCAACATCGGCCCCTTCCCACGGGTACTCGATGCCGGTCAGTGCAACGACTCCTATTCGCTGGTGGTTGTGGCCCAAGCGCTGGCCCAAGCGGTCGGTGCCGAGCACATCAACGACCTGCCCATCTCCTATGACATTGCATGGTACGAGCAGAAGGCCGTTCTGGTGCTGCTCTCGCTGCTGCACCTAGGTGTGAAGGGCATTCGCCTAGGGCCAACCCTGCCCGCCTTCCTCTCGCCCAACGTAGCCGCGTTCTTGGTGCAGAACTTCGCCATCAAGGGTATCGGTAACGCCAGCGAGGATGTTGCGGCCATGATGGCCGGGGCGTAAAGTGGGGGTTGGGGCTTCAGTCCCAAATAGGGGCGGGGTTGGCGCTATAGCGCCAACCCCGCCCCTGTTTCTTAACTACAACCCAGCCGCAGCGCGCAGCGCCTCAACGCGGTCGGTGCTCTCCCAGGGCAGATCGACATCGGTGCGACCGAAGTGGCCACCGGCTGCCGTCTGGTGGTAGATCGGGCGGCGCAGACCCAGGTCGCGGATGATCGCGCCGGGGCGCAGGTCGAAGACCTCGTTAACGGCCTTGATGATCACCTCATCGGCGACCTTGCCGGTGCCGAAGGTCTCGACGCTGAGCGAGAGCGGCTTGGCTACGCCGATGGCGTAGCTCACCTGAAGCTCGCAGCGGTCGGCCAGGCCAGCGGCGACCACGTTCTTGGCCACCCAGCGCGAAGCGTAGGCCGCGCTGCGGTCAACCTTGCTTGGGTCCTTGCCGGAGAAGGCACCACCACCGTGGCGGGCAACACCACCGTAGGTATCCACAATGATCTTGCGCCCGGTCAGGCCGGTGTCGCCCATGGGGCCACCCACCACGAAGCGCCCGGTCGGGTTGATGAAGATCTTGGTCTGATCGTCGAGCCACTCGCCGGGCATCTCGGCCTTGATCACATGCTCGATCACGTCGGCACGGATCTGCTCCTGGCTCACCTCCGGCGCATGCTGGGTGCTGATCAGCACCGTGTCAATGCGCACGATCTTGCCATAGCTATACTCAACCGTCACCTGGCTCTTGGCATCGGGGCGCAGGTAGGGCAGCGTGCCATCCTTGCGCACCTTCTCGATGCGGCGGATCAGGCGGTGCGCCAGCGCGATGCTGGCCGGCATCAGTTCGGGCGTCTCGTTGCAGGCGAAACCGAACATCATGCCCTGGTCGCCCGCGCCAACCGCCTCGACCTCTTCCTCGGTCATGTTGCCGTCACGCGCCTCTAGCGCCTTGTCAACGCCCATGGCGATGTCGGGCGACTGGCCGTGGATGGCAACCAGCACACCACAGGTATCGGCATCGAAGCCATAGCTGGCGTCGGTGTAGCCAATCTCCTTGACCGTCTGGCGCACGATCTCTTCGATTGGAATGTAGCCCTTCTCATAGGTGATCTCGCCCAGCACCACGATCAAGCCGGTGGTGGTAGCGGTCTCACAGGCCACGCGGGCGCGGGGATCGTGAGCCAAGAAGGCATCCAGGATGGCATCGCTTACCTGATCGCAGAGCTTGTCCGGGTGCCCGGAGCTGACCGACTCGCTGGTGAAGAAGAACTTCGGCGACTGCATAAAGGTCGTGGACATTATCGTTGCTCCTCAATGAATGCAACACACATGGGTGGAAGGAAAGGGCATGAGCAAATTTTTGGGGCTACCGCCCTCAAACCCACGCTTGGGGCTGCGCTCCAAACCTGCTTTTTTCTCATACGTTGGCGGCGAAGCCGCCAACGTATGAGAAAAAGAGTTCTTTGGGGAGGCTTCGCCTCCCCCTTTTTGCCAGAAAAGGCTTAGGTGCCTTCCTGCCAGCTATTCAGGTACTCAACCTGCTCTGCGGTTAGCACGTCAATATCAATGCCCATGGCCTTGAGCTTGAGCGCGGCGATCTCGACATCCAGATCCTTGGGCAACGAGTGGACGCCGTTGCTGAGCTTGCCGTGGTTGCGTACCAGGAACTCGGAGGCGAGCGCCTGGTTGGCGAAGCTCATGTCCATCACGGCGCTGGGGTGGCCCTCGGCGCTGGCCAGGTTGATCAGGCGGCCCTCGCCCAGCAGGTTGATCTTGCGACCATCCTTGAGCCAGTACTGATCAATGAAGGTGCGCGGCTGGCGCTTCTCCAGGCTCATGGCCTCTAGCGCCGGGATGTCAATCTCGACATTGAAGTGGCCGCTGTTGCAGATCACACAGCCATCCTTCATCGTCGCGTAGGCGCGCTGATCAATGACGTGCTTGTTGCCGGTCGCGGTGACGATGAAGTCGGCGTAGGCGGCGGCCTGCTCCATGGTCATGACGCGGTAGCCATCCATGGTGGCCTCCAGCGCCTTGACTGGATCAATCTCGGTGACGATGACGTTGGCACCCAAGCCACGCGCCCGCTCGGCGATACCACGCGAGCAGTAGCCGTAACCACCCACTACGAAGGTCTTACCGGCCAACAGGATGTTGGTGGCGCGGATGATGCCATCGAGGGTGCTCTGGCCGGTGCCGTAGCGGTTGTCGAAGAGGTGCTTGGTGTCGCTGTCGTTCACCGCGATTACTGGGAAGGTGAGTACACCATCCTTGGCCATCGCCCGCAGGCGGATGACGCCGGTGGTGGTCTCTTCGGTCGAACCGTACATCCCGGCGATCAGGTCGGGGCGCTCCTTCAGCACACCGTGAACGAGGTCAGCACCGTCGTCCATGGTGATCTGGGGATTGTGATCCAGACCGGCCTTGATGTGCTGGTAGTAGACATCGTTGCTCTCGCCCTTGATGGCGAAGACCGGGATCTCCTCGTAGGCGACGAGCGCGGCGGCAACATCGTCCTGGGTGCTCAGCGGGTTGGAGGCCACCAGCACCACCTCGGCACCACCGATAGCCAGGGTGCGCATGAGGTTGCCGGTCTCGCTGGTCACGTGCAGACAGGCGCTCACGCGAATCCCCTCCAACGGGCGCTCGGCCTCGAAGCGCTCGCGGATGAGGCGCAGTACGGGCATCTCCTTCTCGGCCCAGTCCATGCGCTTGCGACCCTGCTCGGCCAGATTCAGATCCTTGATGTCGTAGTTCTTACTCATTACCTTGGTTCACTCCTCCTGGGACGCCATCGTGATGGCGTCGGGACGGGCATGCCCATCTGCTTGCCCGTTGTGCCGCCCCTTTCATACATGGAGGTGGCGGCGTTGCTTGTACCAACCGAATGGGTTCTATACTGCTGCCGCAAAGGCAGCAAGGGCCGGGAGTTCCTCACCGAAGGCGCTGCGGTAGCGCTCGGCGAAGGCTTCGCGGCTGTAGCTATGCTCCTGGCAGCCGCGCTCTTCAATAGCGAAGGTGGCGGCGAGGGCGGCAATACGCCCGGTGGTTTCAATCGGCAGATCATGGGCAATGCCGAGTGCCAACCCGGCCAGGTAGGCATCACCAGCGCCGGTCGGATCAACCACCTCACGCACCGGCGCGGTGGGGATTTCGGCGGCGAGACGCCCATCCACATAGATCTGCGAACCGGCCTCGCCACGCGTGACAACGGTGAGCGGGACGCTGGCGAAGAGATCGGCTTCGCTCATCTCCAGCTTGCGTGCCATCATTCCGAACTCGTAGTCGTTGCCGATGAAGACCTTGGCCCCCTTGAGGCCCACCTGAATATGCTCGGCATCCAGGCGTGGCGACTGCTTGCCGGGATCGAAGATGTAGGGAATGCCAAGTTGCTGGCACTCAAGCGCATAGCGCTCGATGGCCTCTGGTGTGGTGGGCGAGATCAGTACCAGATCCTGGTTGGTGAGGCCCAGATCCACCAACGAGATCTGGTGATCGTAGCTCATCGCACCGGGGTAGAAGGCCACAATCTGGTTGTTGGCCCGGTCGGTATTGATGAAGCACGAGGCGGTAAACTCGTGGGGAATCTCCACCAGACCGCTCGTATCAATCCCGTGGCTCTCCAGCCAAGTCCGATAATCGCGGAAGTCCTGGCCGACCGTTCCCACCATCAGCGGGCGCTCACCGAGCAGCGCCAGGTTGTAGGCGATATTGCCCGCCACCCCACCGCGCAGGCGCTTCATCGAATCGACGAGAAAGCTGACCGAGAGCATGTGCTGCTTCTCCATCAGCATATGATCCTTGAAGTAGCCGGGGAAGTCCATGATATAGTCGAATGCCAACGATCCCGTCACCACAATACGCACGTGAGGTCTCCTGTCTATTTCTTACACCAACTCATTGCGTTCACGCAACGAGCGCGATGTCGCAGCACACATCTGTAGCGCCTCTTCGGCCACCTCCATCGTCAAGGTGGCAAGACTCTGATTACTCGTGATCAGTGCCGCATCAAGAATCCGCCGCCGCTCCATGCCACTTGCAGCGGCAAGGTAGTCCACGGCGCGATCAACCCGATGCGCAAGCGTGGCCGGTTGTTCTTGGGCCAGCGTGGCGGGATCGGTCGGCACGATACCCCACCCCAGCAAGCCGCCGCGATCAATAAAACGCGCCACGGTTTTAGCCGCTTCTATCAGCTCTGCCCCATGCTGATATGCATCAAAAAGCACCAGATCAACGGGAAGATCGAGCAGGTGTTCCCAATCTACCGCACCACACACCGCAAGGCCACGGCAACCGGGCATATCGGCGAGCAGCCGCGCCAGCATCTCGATGCCCGCATCCCGCTCAAGTGGGCAGAGGGGCAGATCGAGTGCATCGAGAAATGGCTCATCCAGGCAGAGAATGACGTGGCTGACATAGGTGCTGAGTTGTTCGTAGTGCCACGCCACGCGCAAGGCCAGATGGTGCAGCAACGACTCGCGCAGCGGCTGATCATAGGCCAACGGACGATCATCCTCATCGGTCAACTGAAGCGCCAGACTGACCGGGCCAAGCACCTCACCCTTGAGGGCGCGGGCTTGGTGGCCATGGCCAACCAGCCGCAACAACTCGCCCAGCCCTGCCGCATAGTCAGCGGGAAGGGCACCCGCGCCCGGTTCGGCGCGCAAATAGGCGAGACCGAGCCGGTCGAGGCCAATCTCCGCCGCCGCATGGTCTACACTGATGCGCTCGTAGGCTGGATCAATCGTCACGCCGGGGAAGCCTGCGGCTGCTTGTGCCAAAGGGCGCTCGCGGAAGCTACGCCCATAGAGCGCGGGCCAAGCAGGAATCGCGGGCGTGGTGGCAGCCACCAACGCCAACGCATCGTGGGCGTTAGCGTGGGGCAAGCCACCCCGCAACAGCGGCAGACAAGTCGGCGCGAAGGCGAGCGGCATAGGAACTACGCACCCTCTTTGACGCGCCGCAGCCCTTCGGCGAAGGGCGCAGTCACCACACCGCGCTCGGTAATGATCCCGGTGATCAGCTCGGCAGGTGTAACATCAAAGGCCGGGTGGGCAGCGCGCACCCCCACCGGGGCGATCATCCGCCCGCCAAGGTGGGTCACCTCTTCCTCCGAACGCTCCTCAATCGGGATCAGATCGCCATGTTCCATGGTCAGATCAATCGTGGAGGTTGGCGCGGCGATGTAGAAGGGGATGTTGTGCGCCCGTGCCAGAATGGCTAGGCTATAGGTGCCGATCTTGTTGGCCGTATCGCCATTGGCTACGATGCGGTCGGCTCCAACGATGACACAATCCACTTTGCCCGATTTCATCATGTACCCGGCCATATTGTCGGTGATCAGCGTGAGTGAAATCCCGGCCTGGTGCAGTTCCCAAGCGGTGAGGCGCGCCCCCTGGAGGAAGGGGCGGGTCTCATCCACCCAGACGTGGATGTTGCGGCCCTGGGCGAAGGCGGTGCGCATCGGAGCCAGCGCCGTACCATAACCGGCGGTCGCCAAGCCACCCGCGTTGCAGTGGGTCAACACGCGGCCCCCGGCGGGGATGAGCGGGGCACCATGGTCACCAATCGCATGGCACATGGCGAGATCTTCATTCAGCACCGCGTGGCCTTCGTCCAGCAGTGCGGCAGCGAGTGCCTGGGGCGTCGCAACTTCGGCGCTCAGTTGGCGCGCCTTGGTGAGCAAACGATCCGTGGCCCATGCCAGATTGACCGCCGTGGGGCGCTGGCTATCCAGCATTACCTTGCCCGCCTCCAGATCGGCGAGCAGCGCGGGCACCGTCTCCGCCTGGGACTGAAGCGCAATTAGCGCCATCCCATAGGCAGCGGTGCAACCAATCGCGGGGGCACCGCGCACCTGCATACTCTTAATCGCATGCGCCACCAACTCAGGCGTCGTGCAACGCACCACCACCTGCTCGTGGGGCAACAACAACTGATCGATCAGACAGACGGCGTCCGCTTCCCACCACACTGTGCGCAACTCTTCACTCATAGCTGTGTTCACCCTAATGAACAAAAAAGCCACTCGCACGGCGAGAGGCTCCAAAGGTGAGGCATTCCTCTCATCTTTCGATGGGCATACATAAGCCCAGCGCAGGAATTAGCACCGTACTGGATATGGTAGATATTGGCTACCATCAGGCGGTTGCCGGGCTTCATCGGGCCAGTCCCTCTGCCCATCTCGATGAGGTCTATGGAGTCACCCAGTTCAAGACCGGGCGAACATTGGCGGCGATTATAGCATGGCTATGAGTCTGGTGCAAGTGGGGGCGAAATCACCTTAGAGCCACGTCAACGTTGTCGGCCACCGCCACCCAGCCCGTAAACGGGCGGGCTAGCACCAGGCGAAGGCCGCCTGCGCGGCCTAGCACCAGCCCGCGGAGGCGGGCTTTGCACGTGTAGCCCGCCCGTTTACGGGCTGGGTACGAAACTTTGGCGCAGCCCCAAGGAGTTTACAGATGCCCTAATACTTTTTCTGGCTGCCACACATCCCCTTCACGGCGCAGCACCGCCACCAACGCGCCATGTTCATCCTCAGCACGGGCATAGGTACCAGCGAGATCGCCCAGGTCAACCGGCATCCCGTGGCCAACCCGCCGCACCTGCTCGGCATCGAGTTGGGCCAGCGGCCAATCGGCGAGCGCAATGCGGGCCGGGATGAGGTGGGTGGCCACATCCTCTGGATTCAGATCGGCGAGGGGGATGGCGCTCTCTAGGCTGAAAGCACCGACAAAGGTGCGCCGCAGGCTCGCCAGATGTGCCCCGCAACCGAGCGCCGCGCCAATGTCGCGGGCCAGGGCGCGGATGTAGGTGCCCTTGCCACACGTCACCGTAATCAGCAACTGATCGTGGGCCACCTGCTCGGCGCTGAGCGCATCAATCTCCACCGGGCGCGCCGGGAGATCCAGCACCTTGCCAGCACGGGCCAGATCGTAGAGGCGCTGGCCTTCGTGGTGCAGCGCCGAATACATCGGCGGCACCTGCATGATCGTTCCACGTAGCGCAGCCAACACCGTCTCGATCTGGGCCGGGGTGTAGGCAGGCACCGGCGCAGTCGTTAGCACCTCACCCTCAGCATCATCGGTCGTCGTCGTTTGGCCCAGTTGCACCAACCCCTGGTAGCCCTTGCGCACCTCGGCCATGTACTCGATCAGGCGCGTGGCGTGGCCAATCGCCACCGGCAGCACCCCGCTTGCGGCAGGGTCGAGGGTGCCTGCGTGGCCCACCTTCACCTTGCGCCCAACCAGGCGGCGCACCCGCGCCACTACATCGTGCGAGGTCATGGCGAGGGGTTTGTCTATATTGAGGAAGCCGTTATGGTTCACACTGCTCCTAGTAGATTAGGTTTTAACGCAAAGACGCCAAGGCGCAAAGATTTTATACAAATCTTTGCGCCTTGGCGTCTTTGCATTAAAAAGAATCATGCAACGCGGCACGCAAAACGGGCAGCACCGTCGCCTCAGCCTCGGCCAAGCCCATCGCCAGATCGGCCCCAGCCGCCTGCGTATGGCCACCACCGCCCCAGGTGCGGGCAACTTCGGCCACATTGATGCCACGTACCGAGCGCAGGCTGATCTTCACATGGCCGTTGGTGCGTTCCTTAAAGAGTACCGCCGCCCGCATCCCGGCCACGCGCTGCAAACGGATCATCGTCTCGTCGGTGGCCTCGTCCTTCGCGCCGGTAGCCTGGAGCATCGCCTGAGAGACCGAGACCCACAGCAGGCCGCCTTCGCGCTGCATCTGGCTGAGTGCCAACCCGGCCAACTGCACCGTTGCCGGTGGGATGGAGAAATAGACCGCATTGATCACCGCCGCATGATCGGCTCCGGCCTCCAGAATCTCGGCGGTGGTGCGTAGCGTTTGGGGTGAAGAGGCGCTAGTCTGAAAGCTCTGGGTATCGGTGGTGACACCGAGCAGCATACATGTGGCCGCCGCCGGAGTGATCGGAGCTTGCATGGCACGTAGCAGGCGGAAGAGCAGATCGGCACACGAAGCGGCGTGCGGATCGATCAGATTAACCGTCCCGCGCCCATCGTTGGTGACGTGGTGATCCACCAGCAGCAACGGATGCGCGGCGATCTCCGCTTCATGATCCTCAAAGATCTGGCCGACGCGTTGCAGTTCGGCGGTATCGAGCATCCAGATCAGATTGCAGTCGGGTAGGGGGCTACCGGGCTGGTAGACCTGCACATGCTCAATGCCGGGCAGATCGAGGCTGTAGTAGGGTAGTGCCGAGGAGGCCAGGGGGATCGGTTCTTTACCCATGGCCCGCAGCGTGTGGTAGGCACCGAGGAGCGAACCAATCGCATCTCCATCGGGATTGATGTGGGTGAGCAGTAGGATGCGTCGGGCCGCCGCGATCTGTGCGGCAAAGGCGGGCGCGGCAACTGTGGGATCAGTGTAGATCATGCTGTACCTATTTCGTTTGCCACAAAGGACGCAGAGAACGCAGAGATACTTGTACCTTCTTCTTTTGTATGAGTGCTGTGCGTTCTATTGCGGCTGCTAAGAAGGACGCAGAGAACGCAGAGATACTTGTACCTTCTTCTTTTGTATGAGTGCTGTGCGTTCTATTGCGGCTGCTAAGGTCGTGCGACCTATATACTTGGCTGCACACAGCGATAAACCGTGTACCCCGAACGCTTCTTGATCTCTTTGAGCTTAAGCTGGTTACGCACCCCAATACGCGGGATGAGGTGGTTGAGGCCACTCACCACCACAAACCAATACTCACCACCGGGGCGCAGTTGGCTGAGTGGGCCGAGGATGAACTCCTGCTCGATAGCGAGATCACCGATCTTGGCCGGGATGTTGGAGAAGATCAGATCGTAGGGGCCAGCAGGCACCGACTCAAGCCCCACACTGCCCAGAATCTGCACATGGGGTACTGCGTTGAGTTGGGCGTTAGCGCGGGCGTAGCGCACCGCCAGCAGATCCTTATCGGCGGCGACCACCGCCGCTTCCGGGAAGCGCTGGGCCATGGTGATCGCAATCACCCCGCAGCCACAGCCAAGATCGAGGATGCGTTGCGGGGTGATTGCTGGTTCTACACTACGGAGCAGTAGATCGGTACCATCATCAATCTCAAACGAGGAGAAGATGGTATGCCCAACATCAAACTGAAACTGCTGGCCGCGCAGCGTGTAGGCAATGCGCTTCTTGTAGTAGGGATCGTGGTCAATCATCGTCAAGTTTGGGCGGATTAGCCCGCCGTTCTTCTTCAACCTGGCGCAACACCTGCTCAATGTGGATCGTATAGTCGAGCGAGGTATCTTGAACCAGGTGTAACTCCGGCACAAAACGCATGTGGCGCAGCTCATCGGCGACGCGGCGACGCAAGAAACTGCGTGCCCGCTGCAACCCGGCCATGGTCGCGGCCTGCTCTTCGGCGTCGCCCATGATCGAGATGCGCACCGTGGCATGTTGCAGATCGGCGCTCACCTCAACCCCGGTTACGGTGGCGAAGCCGACACGCGGATCTTTGATCTCGGACTGAATGACCGCACCTAGTACCTGCTGGATGCGATCTCCAATCTGTTGAAGGCGTTGTTTTGACATAGGAAAAAAGAAGCGGGGATGCAGCGTCACCCAACGCTCCATCCCCGGCATCAGTTAAAGACTCGCCTCGACGCGCTCTTGGCGATAGAACTCCATATTATCGCCCACCTGGACATCGGTGAAATTCTCTACGACCAGACCGCACTCGTAGCCGGAGGTTACTTCGCGGACATCGTCCTTAAAGCGCTTGAGGCTGCTGATCCGTCCGTCGTGGAGCACGGCACCATTGCGCAGCACGCGCACACTCTGGCCGGTGCGCGTCACCTTGCCGTCGGTGATGTAGAGACCCGCCACCACCTCACGCGAGGGCAGGCGGAAGGTGTTGCGAACATCGGCGTAGCCCTCAACCACCTCTTTGAAGGTGGGCGCGAGCATACCGACCATGGCCTTCTTAATATCATCGGTCAGTTGGTAGATGATATTGTAGAAGCGGATGTCAATCCCCTGCTGTTCAGCGGCGCGCCGCGCAGCGGGGTCAGGGCGGGCATTGAAACCGATGATGATGGCTTGGCTGGCAGTGGCCAGATTGACATCGCTCTCGGTAATTGCGCCGGTGCCACGATGGATGATCTTGATCTGAACTTCAGTTTGCGAGTTGTTCAACTGCCCAAACTGGTGTTCAATCGCGCCGATGGAGCCTTGCACATCGGCCTTAATGATCACATTCAGATCCTTGATCTGGCCCTGTTGCACCTTACTGAAGAGATCTTCAAGGCTGGTGCCTCGGTTGGAAGCAATCGCCTCCATGCGCGTCTGGCGCTGGCGTTGGAGCGCAATTTCACGCGCCACAGTCAGATCGTCCACCACCTGAAGAATGTCACCGGCTTGGGGGACACCATCAAGCCCCAGGATCTCCACCGGGGTGGAGGGATCGGCAAAGCGCAGGCGCTTGCCGCTATCGTTGAACATGGTCTTGATCTTGCCAGAGACCCCACCCACCAGCACATTATCCTCAGGGCGCAGGGTACCATTCTGGATGAGCACCGTTGCGACCGGGCCACGGTTCTTATCCAACTCGGCCTCGATAATCGTTCCGACGGCGGGTGCATCGGGGTTGGCCTTGAACTCCTCAAGGTCAGCCACGAGCAGGATCATCTCCAACAGGCCCTCGATATTGATCTTGGCGCGCGCCGAGACCTCCACCGACGGTACGTTGCCACCATAATCCTCCACGATCACATCATGGCCAGCCAGTTGCTGCTTGATGCGGTCGGGATTGGCCGTGGGCAGATCGATCTTATTCACCGCCACGATCATGGGCACCCCGGCAGCCTTGACGTGGGAAATGGCCTCAATCGTCTGCGGCATCACACCATCATCAGCGGCCACTACCAGCACCACAATATCCGTGGCCTGGGCACCACGGGCACGCATGGCGGTAAACGCCTCGTGACCGGGGGTGTCGAGGAAGGTAATCTTGCGATGGTTAATCTCGATCTGGTAGGCACCGATATGCTGGGTGATACCACCGGCCTCGCCTTCGGCGACGCGGGCTGAACGGATAGCATCGAGCAACTTGGTCTTGCCGTGGTCTACGTGACCCATGATCGTGACCACCGGTGGGCGCGGGCGCATCTCCTCGGCGACCTGGGCAGCGAGAACGTCCTTCACATTCTCGACAATCCCGGCCAGTTGCTCCGGCACCGTCTCGTGGGTCTCGATATTAAAGTCGGCGGCAATGAGCGCAGCGGTTTCATAATCTATCTGCTGGTTGATATTGGCCAGCACGCCACCCTTGAGCAGCGCCTTGAGGATCTCAGCGGCACCGATACCAGTTGCCTCGGAGAACTCGCGGATGGTCATGACACTCTGCAACTCAACCGGGCCACGCGGGCGCACAGGGACACGGGGCGCAGGTGCGCTGGGGCGTCCACCCCGGCCGCGTAGGAGGGCAGGGTTGCCATCGCGCTCTTCGGGGCCACTGGGGCGACGGCTACCGCCGGAGCGCCCGGAGCCACCAGAGCGTCCGCCGCCGGTGCCGCCGGAGCGTCCACCGCCGCCGCCCGCACCGCCCGCGCCGCCACCACCACCGCCGGAGCGTCCGCCGCCACCACCACCGCCGCCGCCGGAGCGCCCGCCACCGCCGGTGCTGCTACCACCACTCGTGCGGCCACCACCGCCGGAGCGCCCGCCGCCACCAGTGCTGCCGCCGCCGCCCGCACCGCCGGGGCGACCACCGCCGCCCCGCCGCCGGAACGACCGCCACCACCACCGCCGCCGGAGCGTCCGCCGCCACCACCACCACCGCCGCCACCGCCGCCACTCCCGCCGCCGCCGCCGCCGCGACCACCGCGCATTAAGACCGGGGCCTCTTTAATATCTTTTAGTGCGTCGCCCTTCTGAGGCATAGGGGTATCCTTTCTCGCTCGAACGCGCGATGTCGGGAGATGGGAGATAGACGCGAGATCACCCAAAGACGAGGTTACGCATCATCTCCAAAGACATCGAGCGGCGGTGCATCATTATTGGCAGCATCCGGCTGAAGTGGTAGCACATCTACCACCGCAAGACCTTGGATGTAGAGCAGCAGATCACGTTGATTTTCTGCGGAGAGTGGTTCGGTACGTAGGGCGCGTTGGAGTACCTGACGCTTGATCGCCTGTTCCCAGCATGCAAGGTTATGGCACAAGTACGCTCCGCGTCCGTGACTCTTGCCGGTGGGATCGGCCACGACCTGCCCCTCTGGTGTGCGCACCAGACGGATCAGACCGCGTTTGGCATCGGTACGGCGACAGGCAATACATGTCCGCTGTGGTACATGCTTCACCCGCTGCGCTGACTGTTTTTTGCCTGCCTGCACCACCACCACCTCACATTCCGTACCATCTCTCCGAAGAATGGGAATTACATTTCCTCCTCAGCCTTTTCAGCACCTTCGGTCTCAATCAGGATGTAGGAGGCAATCAGGCGATCCTGATAGTAGATATAGAGCTTCTGCGAGGTCGCCCGGAGTTGCACCGTCTCACCGATCAGATCATTCCCTAGCGGGCCATAGCTGGCCTTTTGGTAGACAATCGTCCCGTTGGGTTGCACCTTGCGCGACTCGACCTTCGCATTGGTCAGTTCAACCTCAGTCGCCATCGCCTCAGCCTCGGCATAGCCACGTACCTCAGCCGCAGCGCGCTCCTCTTCAAGGAGCGCCGTCGCACTCTTGATGTCAATGCGCCACCCAGAGAGTTTGGCGGCAAGGCGCACATTCTGGCCCTCTTTGCCAATGGCCAGTGAGAGTTGCTTATCGGGCACAATGACCAGAGCAACGTGATCATCTTCGTTCAGGTGAACTTCGACCACCTGGGCAGGCGAGAGTGCATTGGCGATCAGATCCTTCGGATCGGGCGACCACTGCACGACATCAATCTTCTCGCCATTCAGCTCATTGACGATATTCTGGATGCGGATGCCCCGCATACCGACACACGAGCCGACCGGGTCAATCCCCTCTTGGCGCGCCGCCACGGCCACCTTGGTGCGCAGGCCCGGTTCGCGTGCAATAGACTTAATCTCCACCGTACCGTTAAAGATCTCCGGCACCTCCATCTCAAAGAGGCGCACGATCAGATTCTTATGGGTACGCGAAGCGATCAAGCGCGGGCCGCGATCCTCCTTACGGATCTCCATCAGATAGACCTTGAGGCGCTGACCGTGGTAGTAGCGGTCGGATTCGACCTGCTCCTTGGGCGGCAGAATAGCCTCAGCCTTACCCATTTCGAGGATCACATTGCCTTTGGCGAGGCGCTGTACCGTGGCGGTGATCAACTCACCCTCGCGGTCCATATACTCGCCATAGATATGTTCACGCTCGACCTCTTTGATGCCCTGCAAGACTACCTGCTTGGCAGTTTGGGCTGCAATGCGCCCAAAGTCGTTGGGTGTACTCTCAATGACGACCGTCTCGCCGATCTGGACATTGGGTTGCACTTTACGTGCAACTGCCAGTTCGACCTCAAAACGCTCATCATAGACCTCATCAACCACCTGTTTTTCAGCATAGACCCTGGCCGCGCCGGTTTGGGGATCAAGTTTGACCGAGACCTCCATCGGGGGCGGATTATTCCCAAGGGTACGCTTGTAGGCGGTGATCAGCGCCTTCTCCATCACATCAATGATCGCCTCTTTCGGGATGCCCCGCTCGGCCGCAATCTGTGAGATCGCTGTATAAAAGTCGCTCTTCATACCTTCACTCGCCTACAACAACAAGAAAAGTGGGGGATACCCACTTTTCACAAACGCACGGCGTTAAACTGCTTGCCGCATGCCAGATCTGGTTAATCCCCTTTCTGACCTATTGGTTAGTATAACACCTCGGATCAAGTTTGGCAAACATTGTAACGAATTTCGCAGGGCATGTGCAAAGTTCTTGGGGCTGCACCCCAAGCCCCATTTTTGGTGTTTTTTGGTGGCTTCGCCGCCAAAAAACACCAAAAATATCTTCGGGGGCGGCGCAGCCGCCCCCGCACCCCCACCGGAGGTGATTTTGCACATGCCCTGGTGTTATCGAAACGATGTCCATTTTCTATGGAACAACCTGGGTACTCAGCCAGTCGTGCAGGGCAGTGACGGAGAAACCGGGTACGACCGCCTCTAGATCCTTGAGCGGGGTGCTCGATGGGGTCTCCTCTGGGATACCGAACTGACGGTAGAGGCTGGCTTGGTCTACGGGGTAGGCATCGAGCACCGCTTGGATGGTCATCCAGCCTTTGATCGTGGCGGGGTCAGTGCCGCTCAGTTGTACCGGCACCCCATTTGGGGTGAACTTACCGGAGACCGACCAGAGGCCGCTGGCTTGGGCGATCAGGATGCTGCCGAAGAAGAGGCCCAGCACGAGGGCGGCGTAGACGAGGCCAGGGACGTGGATGCTGCGGCGGGCGGGTGTGGGTATATTCATGGTAGGTTCCTCATCCTCTCTTCTGTGCTACTGCTTAGGCGTGGCGACCGAGGGCGTACCCGGTACGGCAAGCCGCATATCAATCGCCTCGGTTCGGGAGCAATCACTCACACAGATCATACACCCGATGCAGCGCATGTCGGTGACGACACCGGCGTGGGTTACATCAATACCCATCGGGCAATGCTGGGTGCAGAGGCCACACTGGTTGCACGCGCTTTTGGATATCTCAATCCGGAAGGGGCTGAAGCGTCCAAGTAGGCTGATCGTTGCACCAAGTGGGCATGCATACCGGCACCAAGCTCGATCAACAAAGAACGAGGCCACGAGCGAGATGATCAGGATGTAGGTTCCCACCGTCACCTGGAGTTCAGCAATGCTCAACAGCGCCGACCAGGGATCGTAGTCGCGGAAGACCATGCTGCCATAGGCGATGGTAGCCCCGATGATCCAGGCCAGTACCACATAACGCCCATAGCTCAGGGCTTTGTCAATACGCTGGCCGAGGGTTGGGCCGGTGTAGGCATCGCGCTTTGTGCGCGGGTTCAGGTGTTGGTTGAGGGAGTGCATCGCCCGCCCAAAGGGCCGAATGTGGCGCTGGAGCCAGCGGCTCACGCTGTGTATCCACTCCTGGATCGTGCCAAATGGGCAGATCCAGCCGCAGAAGGCACCACGGGCGATCACGCTGGTGATGACCACGGCCAGAAAGATCGCCAGATTGGAGAGGTGGGTGTGGGCGATGGTGCTCGCGCCCGTGAGATAGCTATAGAGGGTCTCAAGCCCCCCAAACGGGCAGAAGGCTTCGGGGGAGGCACTGGCATCACCAAGAACAAGGTGTTGCGTCGCAACGACGATAATAAATCCGACTACGGCGAGTTGAACGAGATGTCGGAGGCTCTGGAGCATGCGGGGGCGGGTCGAAGTTTGGCGGGAATGGGTTGGCGTTTGCATGAGGGGCAACTCCTTACGCTATGATCTGCTCCGAGCATAGCGTAGAAGTATGGATAACTCATGGAGATGAAGTGGAGATGTGGGGGAAGTAGGGGCGAAACATCGCCCCTACTCAGTGGTACTACGGGCGACCGTGCCGCCCGTTGCCGCGCCCGTTGCTATTGCCCGACCCATTGGTGTTCTCGGCATTGATAATCGCCTGATAGGTCGCAGCATCCAGGTACTGAGGCTGGTAAGTGCTGCCGGTCTGCGCTTCCCACTGGCTCACAAAGGCACGCAGATGATTTTCCGAGCCTGCAACCAGATTCTGGAAGACCTGGGTTATGTCCGCTGGGGTGGTCGCAGTGAGGTGCTGCTGAAGGTCAAGGATGTCAATCTCCTCAATTGCCGCGCCAACCGCGAGCGCCTCGCTGAGTGAGATCTGGCCCCGCGCCACAAGTTGGGTGTAGAGGGCTTGCAGATCCGGGTTGTTAAATTCACCCGCAGCCGTTGTCGCTGCCGGGTCACTCAGGCCATAGCGATCAAGCAGGGTCTTGAGGGCGTTCATATGGGTCTGTTCACTAGCCGCAATATTCTCGAAGATCGGCAGCGACCATGTCTCGCTGAGGAAGAGATAGACATCGCGGGCGAGTTTCTCTTCCTCGCGCATGTAGATGAGAGCCTCGGCATCCTCGGCAGAGAGCGCAGTGGGCGGGGACGTGGTTGCCACCGGCCGGGCGACCTGGGCGAGATCAGGCGGCGCGGATTGGGCGAAGGCATTAGTGACAAAGGGCAGGGCGAGCAGGGCAATGATGAGGCCGGCAATACCGGCAATAATGAAGCTGAAGGTGCGTTTCATGATGGTTCTCCGCTGCATATGGCCCAGAACTTCTGGGTGGGTATCTCGATAGTTCTAGGATAGCAGCGGAATGTGGAGGATCTGTGGAGTCATGATGGAACCACGATGCTAATCACGCTGCTCGGCAAACGCGGCTACAAAATGGCGGCGCGCCACGCGCAACCCCACAAAGTCGGCACTGTCCGTCGTGTGCAGATCGAGATACTCGCGGATGGCCAGCAGTGCCGCCTTATGGCCCAGTCCCTCTAGGTCGGCCCCGACATAGCCGTTGGTCTCCTCGGCCAGTTGCTCCAGATCAACGTCGGCATCCAGGGGCATCCTGCGGGTCAGAACACCCAGAATGGCCCGCCGCACCTGGGTGTCCGGGCGCGGCATTTCAACCAGAAAATCGAAGCGACCGGGACGCTGGAGAGCCGGGTCTACCATATCAATCCGGTTGGTCGCGGCCAGTACCACCACTCCCTTGAGGGCTTCGATACCGTCTAGTTCGGTGAGTAACTGGCTCACCACGCGCTCGGTGACGCCGCTGTCGCCGCCGCCACGCGGCGGGGCAATCGCGTCAATCTCATCAAAGAAGATGATACACGGGGCGGCTTGGCGTGCCTTGCGGAAGATCTCGCGCACTCCACGCTCCGACTCACCCACCCAGCGGTTGAGCAGTTCCGGCCCCTTCACCGAGATAAAATTGGCCTCGCTCTCACGCGCCAACGCCTTGGCCAGCAGCGTCTTGCCGGTACCGGGCGGGCCATAGAGCAGCACCCCTTTGGGCGTGCGCACACCAAGATGCTCAAAGGCGCGGGCGTGGCGCAACGGCCACTCCACCGCCTCGATCAGCAAGCGACGCACATCCTCCAAGCCCCCCACATCATCCCAGGTCACATCGGGGATCTCAGTAAAGACCTCGCGGATAGCGGATGGCTCGATGTCGGCCAGTGCCGCCGCGAAGTCGTCGGGGAGAACTTCGAGCGCCATGAGTTTGTCGTAGGGAATCTGGGCCTGGCTGAAGTCAATGTCGGGCAAGAGCCGCCGTAGGGCACCCATGGCCGCCTCGCGGCAGAGTGCTTGCAGATCGGCACCCACAAAACCGTGGGTGACACCGGCGAGCCAATCCAGGTTGACCTCGGCGGCCAGTGGCATGCCACGGGTATGGATCTCAAGAATCTCAGCGCGCCCGTCCTTATCGGGAACATTAATACTGATCTCGCGGTCGAAACGACCGGGGCGGCGCAGCGCCGGGTCGAGGCTATTGGGCAGGTTGGTTGCGGCGATGACGATCACATTGCCGCGTGATTCGAGGCCATCCATGAGTGCCAGCAACTGGGCCACAACGCGCCGTTCCACTTGGCGGTCGCCACTCAGATCCTCGCGTTTAGGGGCAATCGCATCAATCTCATCAATAAAGATGATCGCCGGAGCGCGTTTGCGGGCCTCATCGAAGATACCGCGCAGATTGGCCTCGGAAGCCCCATAGAGCTTATCAATAATCTCCGGGCCATTGATGGTCACAAAATGGGCACTCGTCTCATTCGCCACCGCCCGCGCAATCAGGGTCTTACCCGAACCAGGCGGGCCATAGAGCAGCACCCCCTTGGGGGCATCAATCCCCAAGCGCTCAAAGACCTCCGGGTAGCGCAGGGGCAACTCGATCATCTCACGGATGCGCCGGGTTTCGCGGCGCAGCCCGCCGATGTCCTCGTAGGTAATGGTGCCGCGCGCCCGTTCGCGCCCACCCTTCTCGCCCGAAATCCGAATGACCGTCGTGGGACTAATCAGCACCGGGCCAGGCGGGTTGGTCTCTAGCACATGAAAGGTTTGGGCGCGGGTACCAAAGAGATTGACGCGCACCAGATCACCCGCCAGCACCGGGATACCATCGAGCAATTTGGCCAGATAGCGCGCCTGCGCAGCGACCTGACTCGCACGCAAACCCTCGGTAGGAGCCAAGACCAACCCACGGGCAGGTTGGGTCTGCACGCGCTGGATCGTCACCCGCTCATCAAGGCTGGCCCCGGCATTGAGGCGCACGATCCCATCGGCCTGAATGAGTCCCTGACCGCGCTGATCGGCGTAGGCGGGCATAGCGCGGGCGACAGTGGTGCGCTTGCCGGTGATCTGGATGACATCGCCAATGCGCACACCGAGCTGATCCAGATTTTGGGGATCGAAGCGCACCAAGCCGCGCCCGACATCCTTAGGTAGCGCCTCGACGACCCGTAGGGAAAGGTTGGTCTGATCTGACATCGTGTAATCCTACGCTTCCACCTTACGCAAACGCAATTCGAGAATCCCATTGGTATAGGTCTGCTGAAGCGAATCGGGATCAACCGCTGCCGAAAGCAGGATCTCCTTGGTATAACGGCGCTCGCCGGTCGTGGTGATGCCGAGGATGTCATCTTTCAGATCCACCTGGATCTGGGTCGCGCTGACCCCCGGCAACTCAGCAACGATCAGGATCTCGGCACCCTCATCAAAGATGTCCACCAACGGCTCGCGGACATCGCTCACCACCGGTCCCTCCTCGGTCTTGCGGATATTACCGAAGGTCTGGATACGCGGCGGGCCACCGATACCACTACGGATGGTGAAGCCATAGACGCCACGGGCCTGGTCGCCCATCCCCTTCACCTGAAACTCAGCCGAGCGGCTCACCTCAGCCTGTGCCGCTTGGGCCTTATCGGTCAGATCGGCAAGGACATTGAGCATATCACCCAGATTCTTAAAGATCCCACCGAGGCCAAGATCGAGGCTAAAACCAGCCTTGGTCGGCTCGTGCTCATCTTTTTTATCAGTCATGGTTGGGTTCCTCCCGTGTATGAACGTGGCACAGCAGCGTGCGTTGCTGCCTTCATTGTACGGTATTGGGAGCGAGTTCGCATGATCTCTGGTGGGGGGTTGGGGTGCGGCGCGGGGGCTTCGGGGGCCGCAGGCCCCCGAAAAACCCCTTCTACATTCAATCTTCACAATTTCTAAAATAGTGGATGCTACGATGCAGCCTATATCGAACAGCTTAAAGAGGTAGTGGTTCCATCTCGAATGTCACGCTGAGCGAAGCGAAGCGTCCCGGTCGGGATTCCTCGCTTCGCTCGGAATGACCAACCATTCGGCATGAAGCCACTACCCTTAAAGACACGAAAGACACGCTGCACCATGAAAGCAAGCCCTACCACTAAATGGATTACCGACGCCCTCCTCCTTGTAGGATATTGTGTTGCCGTATGGCTCGATCTGACTGGCCTAGAGTTGCACCAGTGGCTTGGTGTGGGCGTGGTACTGCTGGCGGGGTATCACCTACTCACCCACATGGATTGGGTGACTGCCGTTACGCGCCGCCTCTTCAGCAAAACCAACCCGCGTGTTCGGCTCTACTACCTGATCAATATACTGATGCTGGGCAGTTTCGGTGCCATCGGCATCACCGGGATACTCATCTCCACCTGGCTTAACCTGACGCTAGAGAGCATGGCGATTCTCGTAGCGATCCACAAATGGACGGCGTATGTGACGCTGGCCGTCGTAGGGATCAAACTGGCGTTACATTGGCGCTGGATTGTCAATGTCGCAGGCAAACTCTTTGCCGCGCCTGTGGCACGCCAACCGGCAGCAGCCGAGGTGGTTGGACGCACCTACACCCGGCGGGAAGTACTGAAACTGATGGGGGTCGCGGCACTCTCCAGCGTAGCCGGAGTGGGTGTACTGGGGAAGGCGCTCAACGCACTGCAAATGCAGAATACTGAAGTGGCGAGCGCCGCCGAGAGTCTGGCCACCAGCACACCAACGAGCGCCCCAACCGTAGTGACCGAGGTGCCGACTGAGGTGCCGGTAGTGGCCGCGCCGACCAGCGTAGCGAGCGAGGTGCCGGTAGTGGCCGCGCCGACCGTGGTGCCAACTGCCGTACCGACCGCCGTACCGACTGCGGTGCCGGTAGTGGCCGCGCCAGTTGCCTGTAGGACTTGCCGCCGCCGCAAGCACTGCTCCTACCCCGGCGACTGCCGCGATTATGTGGACACGAACGGGAACGGACGCTGCGACCTGGGCGAGTGTGGGTGAGTGGGGGAGGTAGAAAAGGGCAGGGCTACCCGAAGATTGTGCGGGTAGCCCGGTGTTTTTCTACTAACAACGATCTTACTTTTTGGTCAGTTTTTCGCCGATGTAGGCAATATACAAGGGCTTATGACTTTGAATCGGATAACTGAAATGGATGCGAAATTGTATTGGCCGTTTCACCTTGCCATGCCAAAAACAGATCAACTCCTGCCCATCTGGATCTTTGAATGTCATTGCTTTACAGAAGTGAGAATCATTCTTCTCCGAATCTGATGAGTCGGAGAAGAGTGCTTTATCACGCCGAAAGAAGTTATCTACCAACTCCTCACCGGCAGCAGTACGCTGACCTTCTGCATCAAAGCAGGTTTTGAGCCGATTCAGCACATCGAGCAGCACGAAACTGCGCTCCACCAAGTACGGAGAGAACGTGATTCCTTTGAGGTGATCTTCTAATCCTGGGAGAAACGTAAGGTGGGGAAAGCGTCCTGGGAGTTGGGCAATAAAATCGTTCCAATTTGCTGGAGGCTGGCGATAGGATTCGAGTAGACGTTGGAGTTGCTCTGGCTCGCAACAATTGGGTAACGCACAACTCTCCACACTACCATCATCATGGTACCAATGTACGCTGATCGGTGTATGTTGGTAATCTGAAGGTGCAAAACTGACCAACCCGGCATGTAAACCTTGAAAGTGACGGGTTGCTGCCTCACCAATAGCTTCATCAGTGACGAGCGTATCATCACTCAGGGCAAAGTATTCATTAGGGTTACGCAAGAGATCGTCTTCGACAAATGGCCCACGCTTATTGATCCACTCCATGATCAGCATAATAAAATTGCGATCACGATTCGCTTGCACTGCTTGGCGAAAGTCTGCTTGGGGCGTGACTTGACGTTCAATGATCGAGCGCGAAACCCGTAGAGTGCGTTGGTAATTGGCTGCGCAGTTCCGGCAGGCGATTACGTCATTGAGTGAGCGCCGAAATGCTTGATGATCATCAAACTGACCGTGGAGTGAGAGATCATTGACGAAGAGATCCACAGTGTACCTACCATCCAATCAGCGAGCCGACATCCTTCTCATACTGATCGAAGAAGTCTGGTGGCCACGTATCAAGATTGCCCTGAGCATCAATAACAGGAGAGATAAGTTGCGGACGCTTCCCACTATCATCACGCGACTGAAAGAAGTGGATTGCCACATGATCCGGCTGTAGGATCGGTTCTCCTTCCACACCTTTGACCGCCCTACGGATACCGTTCAAAATATGGTCACTGTGGGTCTCAATGATTACCTGCGCACCAGTAGCCGCTGCCCTAGCCAAAAAAACACCCATCGCTGATTGTCCAGCCGGATGTAGATGTAGCTCAGGGTTCTCAATCATCACGAGCGGAGCAACCTGTGAATCGCGTTGGGCAAGGCCGACTGCTCCGAGGCATGCGGTAATCACTGGTAGGACATGGCTCAGGCCATAGCCTACATTGACTGGGCGGTGGTAGTTTGTCGCACTACTGGTACGTAGGCGCATCACCAACAGATTGGTTCGTGGGAGGCGTTCAATTTCAAAACCACTCCCAGGGAAGAAGGCATCGAGCCATGCTTCTACCTGACGCTTGAGCATTGGTGTTGCGCCAGGATGGCACATCGCACCAGGGATCAGCAGATCTTCATAGGTATCAATAAACCATGGTGTGTACTCACCGCGTGCGCCAACGCCTGTCTGCTGTGTGCTGCTGCTGGCCTGGTAGGTTTCGCGGGGGCCAATCCGATCCGCCGAAATATAGGTCAGGCTCTGGAGTGTTTCGACTAACCCAATGGGTAGTCCAGGTTTACTGAGAAAGGTTCTCGTATCCTCGTGACTAAGTTGCCCGCGAGTATCCTCCGTCTCCCACTGAATGGCGGCAAACGGTGCAATCAACTCGTTAGCCTCAACCTGCATCCGCCAATGGATTGTTCCCTCACTATGCTCAATCTTAATCGTAAAGCTATCGCGTCCACTGATCTTATCAACAATCTCATCTGCACTACCGAGCGTAACATCCTTGCCGTTCAGTACCAACCCTGGGCTACCTGGATTCTCGGTCATGGTCTGGTGCAGCAGCGCCAGCGACTGAATAACGGTTGATTTACCCGAAGCATTCAGGCCACTCAGAAGAGTGAGTGGAGCCAGAGGTAGTCGGAGTTGCTCAAAACACTTGAAGTGCCTAAGGATGATTTGTTGAAGCATTATGCCACCTCAATATCCGCTGGAAGATCAGCGTGGATGTTCTTGATTGCCTCAAATCGCTCGGTAACTTGGCGCAAGCCGTTGGTGGCATTGGTAATTGAGACCTGAAAATCGGGGTTACGCAGCAAGAGATAAAAGCGCTGATGAAACTCCTCGGCGTGCTGAGCCACGAACTCCTCGCTATAACGGGTCATCAGTACCGAGTAGATGTCGAAGAGGGCGATATTGATCACATTGCGATTAGCGTTGGGATCGGTATGTTTACGGAAGGCATGGCGCTGAAAGATCTGGTAATTGTTGCGCATGCTCCGTTGGAATGGCTCGGTGAGGTGATCAGAGATCCAGTTTGGTGATTGGGTATTGATCAGTTTAAGTGTCCGTGCTAGGAATCCATCCATATCGCTGCTACTCTGGCGGTAGCCCTCAACACCAAAGAGCAAAAATGCACAGAAGCGATTGATCGCCTCGCGGTCGCGCATCGTATTGCTATTCAGGCTGCCACCCGTCGCTTGCAGGAAGTCGGCGCTCTGCGCCTGTTCCTTCAACCAGCGGGTAGCGGGGCCAACATAGAGGCTATTACGCATCTGTTGGCGACTAAGTGGTACACCGCTATTCACCCGGTCAAAGATATCCAGACGTGCTCGTTCGGGTACCTTTGCATCAATCAGGTAGAGAATGAGCTGTGTATCCTCGATCCGATTTTGGAGTTTGGCTGGTAGATCGCGGAAACGCATACCATTGAGGCGCTGACTTTCGCGGTATTCATTCGGTTCACCGCTATCAGTACCCAACCCGCGCAGCACCAAATCGTTATTCAAGAATCGCTGAAGCGTGGAGAGGCGTTGAAGGCCATCAACGACAATCACTTTACCCTCATCATTTTCGGCCAGATAAAAGACCGGCAGGGGAATACGCATCAGCGTCGACTCGATGAGTTTACTCTGTTTCGCCTCATCCCAGACAAAATCGCGCTGGAAATCGGGGTTAAGGATAAAGTGGCCGCGCTCCATACGCCGCAGCACATCAAAAACCGTGCGCTGCTCTGAGCGAATGAGCAAACTATCAATCGGGTAATTGCCCAAATCGAAGGTTGTTGTATCAAACCCTTCGGGCAGAATCTCGCCACTTGTTACTTTAGTTGGCGCAATACCAGCACGAGCAAGCTCATCGCGGATAGAATCGACATAAGCTTGGCCGGTTTCGGTTATTTGCCACCGGGCAATACTTGGGTCATAGGGATAGACATAGCCACGTTCAACGGCATCACGGCTGATCAGACTACGCAGCGTATCACGTCCTTGTTGCGAGAGCATCGCCCCGCCCATATAGCGCTCGATAGCATAGTAGAGGTCACGCACAACCGCTTCACCACCACGGCTAACCATCTCCAGAAGGGCAATATCAAGCTGGCGCTGGGTAGTCAACCCCGCTTCAGCGGCGGTCATCTCTTGAATATCGGTACTCATAGATATTGTTCTCTGATAGCCTGCGTTGATGAGAACAGTATAGCAGAGTAGTCACTACTATATCAGCCGCTGCGACCTGGGCGAGTGTGGGTGATGAGCAGCGGATTATGGCCGCCGATATTTGTTCAACTCATCAACTAACTCGTACACTGTCGTTGCTGGATCATCTTCAGCCGGACGGCGGGGCGTATACTGAGCTATAAGCCGCGCCGCATGTACCATCGCTAGTGCTTGTCTGCGGAATAAAAGATTGTACATTCCATGACTATTTTTTGTGTATTCTTGACCGATTTTCTTTCCTAGACGCTCACAGTAATCGCTACGGGTAATCGCCGTATTGTGATAATCGAAGTGCAATAGATACCAGATCTCGAATGCTTGGTTGGAGAAGGCAATTCTGATGCTGGTCTGTTGGGCGTACTGATAGGCTTCAGCAATCTGACTAGGAGTCAGATCATCGCGATCAAAGACACACCAAACCTGATCATAGTCCGCCAATTCACGCAGATGCTCGGCTTTCTGGATCAACTTCTTCCCACGTTCACGAGTATCCTTGATAGTTATGACGAGGCCAGGTACTTGGAAGGCTCGAAAGTAGTTTGGTTCCGTTTGCTCACCTTCGCAGACGATCAAAAAGCGTTGACGCACCTCGCGAATATCCACCCGCCGACCAGTGCGTCCGCGCACACGTTCAGGATGCGGCTTCTTGGCCATGGGTTGCTCCCAATAGTGCGCTCAAGTCGCCGATAAAGGGAACTGCCCCATAACGTCCGGCGATGTAGTCTTTCTCAAATGAGGCATCATTGCGAATGATTTTACCATCTACTCGGTACTCAACCAGTGAGTAGAGGTCGGATACCCCCTGGCGTGACTTCTCCATAAACCAGATCTGATCGCGGCGGAAGAGTTTGGCGCTGAGTAGGTTGGTATTGTGTGTCGTAAAAATGATCTGAGCGTGGTGTGGGTTGGTTTCTGGGTTGTTGAAGAGCCGAATCAATTCCAAGACGAGATTAGGATGAATACGCGCATCAATCTCGTCAATCACTAACACCAAGCCTTCCTGGAGTGTGCGAATAATTGGATAGGCCAATGTAAAGAGCCGCTTGGTTCCCGCAGACTCTTGTTGTTCTAGATCGAATGCAATTTCATCAATATGTAGCCCTTTTACGTCATATCGTTGATGGAAGGTCTGGATGCTGATGTTTTCTAAAGGAGTACCACGCTTTGAGAATGTATCAAATAATACCCTAAATTGCTCGGTAGCCTCAAATGATAAAAATGGTGGTGGTTGTGCTGGCTCACGCTCAAATGTTAATCGGCTGATGCCAACATCTAGTCTGCGAATGAGTTCTTCCATCGCTTTCTGATATGGTGAATGCTCAAAATAATGGTAGGCTTCGAGCATATCGCCCTCATCAGTCACACCTATATTGATTCCAAGCCTGATCCACCATTGTAAAATATCGGTAGCAATCATTCCATTAAACTGCGCTACAACGGAGAGAAAGAGAGCATTTGGTCGGGTGCGATTTTCTAGCCCCTTTCCTTCACGAAAAGTGCGAGTATTTACTTTGATTGTATCGAATTTTCGTGAAAACAGTGTGATTTCACGACTATTTCCAAGTTGAAATAATGATTCGTTAATAATACGATCTTCAGTAATACTGAAGGCATAACGGTATTGCACGCCATTAACAAGAAACACCACCTCAAATTCTGAAGGCTGATCTTCAGTGACTGTGCAGAGTAGATAGGGTTCACATGGTATCTTTTCTCCTACCTGGGTTTCACGTGAAGAATTAATAACAAAATAACGCATAAAATTCAAAGCTAATATGATATTACTCTTTCCACTCGCATTTGCCCCATAGATCGCTGCACTAGTGAGTAGGTGCAGATCATCGCTAACGGTAAAGACGTTATGCGTATCGAGAGATGACGGCTGAGAAGCAATGTCAGCGGCTTCCATACTGAGTGTAACCCGCTCCTTGAAGGAGCGATAATTCCCGATACTGAACTCGATAAGCATTGCCGTCTCCGTACACCAAATACTTCTTTGTGTGGAAATTTCACACAGATACATTGTAAACCCCCGCTAGACATTGTCAATGCAACTGATGTGCGAGTGTGTGATCCATCCCTCCCCACTACGGTACAATACACCCCATACATCCTCCATACATCCAAGGAGACTCTATCGTGCCCCTCGATACCCCGTTTGCCCCGCTGGTGGCGCGCATTCTGGCCGAAGCCACGGTGATTGATGACCGTATCGTGAAGATTGACCACTTCCTCAACCATCGCATTGACCCGCACCTCATGGGGGCGATGGGGGCGGAGTTGGCGCGCCGGATTGCGCCGTTCCAGCCCGATCTTTTGCTGACGGCTGAGGCGAGTGGGATTGCTCCAGCGCTTGCAGTGGCGCTCCAGTCGGGGTTGCCGCTGGTGTATGCCAAGAAGTATGCGCCCAATGTGGAGCCGCCTGAATTTTCGCGCCTAGTGCCTTCGCCCACCAAGGGTGGCACTACCCGCCTGGTGATCGCCCAACGCTACTTGCCCGCCGGGGCGCGGGTGGCCATGATTGACGACTTCTTGGCCAATGGGCGTACCGCGCTTGCGCTGGCCGAGATCGTTGCTGAAGCCCAGGCCGATCTGGTCGTGGCGGGCTTTCTGGTTGAGAAGTGCTTTCAGGGCGGTCGCCATAGCCTGAGTGAGCGTAACATTCCCGTCACTACCCTGGCCCAGATCGAGCGTCTGGAGGCGGGGCGTGTGGTGATGCGTGAGGCTGAGTAGTACTCCATGATCTCCTCCAAACCTACTACTAAGGCTGCCCCTAACCAGGGCATGGCCTTCATTATCGCGGCGGCGCTGATCTGGGGCACGATTGGGGCCTCGGTGCGCTTACTCTACACCCAAGCCCCCGCCGATCCATTGGGGGTTGGCTTCTTACGCCTGCTTATCGCTGCTCCTGCACTTATCCTGCTTGGCTGGGCCATGGTCGGCCCCCATTTCTGGCGCGTGCAACGCCGCGATCTGTGGGTGGTGGCGCTGATGGGCAGCACCTTTGCAGGGTATCAGGTCTCCTATTTTGCCGCCATCGCCCATATCGGGGTCGCCGCTGCGGTGATGATCAACATCTGTAGCGCCCCGATCTTCACCGCGATTCTGGCCCGCATCTTCCTGGGTGAAGCGCTCAGCCGCATGACCTTGTTGGCGCTGGTTGGTGCGGTGCTCGGTACGGCCATGCTGGTGGGCGGGGTTCCGCAACAGGGCACGCTAAACGTGTTGCTCACCGGGGCGGCCTTGGCACTCACCGCAGGCTTCTCCTACAGCATTGTGGTGCTGACCGGGCGTGTACTCGCGCCGCGTTACCACCCCATCCAGCCGATTACGCTCGCCTTTACCCTGGGCGCAGTGCTGCTCGCGCCGGTGGTGGCGCTCTCCGGCAACCTCTATCTCGACTATACCGCGTGGGGGTGGGGCATTCTGATCTATCTGGGTGTCGTACCTACCGCCATCGCCTACGTTCTCTACCTGCATGGTATGCGCACTACCTCGGCCACGATCACCGCGATCCTGACGCTGCTGGAGCCGCTGGGGTCAACTCTGTTGGCCATCCTCTTTTTGGGTGAACGCCTCGCCCCGTTTGGGATGGTGGGGATGATGCTCTTGTTAGGGAGTATGGGGTTGTTGTATAAGAAGGCATGAAGGAATACAAAACTACCCGACGTTTGGGACACCTTATGGATAATCTATTCTCTTCCTTACGCTACAGCCTGCTCTGTCTCATCAGCATCATGCTTATCGGCTGTAGTCTCACCGTAACGCCAACGGCAGGAACATTTGGCACCACCGAGGCGGCACCAACAACGATCCTTGCCCAATCATACAATGGAGCAAGTGGAAGTGCTGTCCTGAATGTACCTGCATTTGCACGTACAGAAGAACCAGCAACATCGGTACTTTCAGTACCGATAGGGGAGTTACGTATTCACTTCATTGATGTGGGTCAAGGTGATAGCATCTTAATTCAGGCTCCTGATGGAGCAACCGTGCTTATTGATGGTGGGCCACAGAATGGATTAGCACTCGCCTATCTTCAAGGACAGGGTATTACGCATATTGATACCCTGATTGCAACCCATCCGCATGCGGATCATATTGGTGGGCTTATAGACATCCTCCATACCCTTACGGTTGGTGAAGTGATAACCTCAGGTGCCAGCCATACAACGGGAACCTTTGAGAACTTCCTTGATGCGATCTTGAGTGCCAAGGTTCCCTACCGTGAAGTTCATACGGGTGAACATATCGCGTTTGGAAGTTTAGCCTTCCGTGTATTACGCAGCGAAGCGAGTGCAGCGAACCTCAACGATACTTCCATTGTGCTACGGCTTGAATATGGAGCCGTGAGTCTTCTGCTGACGGGTGATGCTGAAGCGATCAGTGAACAAGCATTGCTCGGATCTAGTAGCGATCAGTTAGCAGCGACCATTTTGAAGGTGGGGCATCATGGCTCATATACCTCATCCTCTCCTGAGTTCCTTCGAGTGGTGCGCCCACAGATTGCAGTCTATTCGGCAGGTAGAAATAATAGCTATGGCCATCCCCATACGGAAACCCTCACCGCACTAGGACAGGTAGCAGCCACTATTTATGGCACAAATCGGGATGGTACGATTGTATTGAGTACGGATGGAGAACAGATAGAGGTACAAACTGAGCGTATGGATACAGTGCTGATACCCGAAACATCATCTGAGAAGACACCAATAGCAATACCATCAGCGACGCTGCCCTATGCGCCCCTCCCTCCCTGATCGTGATTGTGGCGACTTTGCGACTCAACAAGAGGCACAGGCATTCTTCCTCGCGGCTGGTGGGCCAGCCCGCGATCCCCACCGACTTGATGGGGATAACGATGGAATTGCGTGTGAGAAACTACCATGAACGATCAACCAGTCTATCAGAGTGCAGTAATTGATCGGTATGAAGGTCGCTTGGCGGTATTGCTGGTAGGCCCGCAGCAGGAACAGTATGATGTACCACGCAAGCAATTACCACGCCATGCCCGTCCTGGTACGTGGTTACGCATCGTATTGAATGGGGCTGAAGTGGTGGTAGCAGAGATTGATGCCGAAGCAACCGCCGCCGCCCAGGCGCGAATTGCGGAGAAACTTGCCCGCTTGCGGCGTGGAGAACATCAAGGATGAAGGTAATGTGGCTGGTCATCACACCCGGCAATCAGATGGCAGACATGCTATGATGACCATAAGCGTTCCGCTCAAACCTACGATGGAGTATGTCCAATGAGTGATCAGAACAAGTGCCCCGTTCCCCATGGATCGAACGGATCGAGTCACATGACGCCGAGTCGCGGGACCACGAACCGCGATTGGTGGCCTAATCAACTCAACCTCGCTATTCTGCACCAGCACGCCCCGGCCTCCAATCCGTTGGGAGCTGATTTTGATTATGCAGCCGCCTTTCAGGCGCTCGATCTGGCCGCCTTGAAGCAGGATCTCTATGCCTTGATGACCGACTCGCAGGATTGGTGGCCCGCCGATTGGGGCCACTATGGCGGACTCTTTATCCGTATGTCTTGGCATAGCGCCGGTACCTACCGCAGTGCTGATGGGCGCGGTGGGGCAAGCAGTGGCGGCCAACGCTTTGCGCCGCTCAATAGTTGGCCCGATAACGGGAATCTGGATAAGGCCCGCCGTCTGCTTTGGCCGATCAAGAAGAAGTATGGCAATGCCATCTCGTGGGCCGATCTGCTGATCCTGGCCGGGAATTGCGCCCTCGAATCCATGGGCCTGAAGACCTTTGGCTTCGGTGGGGGCCGGGTTGATATTTGGCAGCCCGAAGAGGATATTTATTGGGGTAGTGAGGGTGCCTGGCTGGAGGATAAGCGCTACAGTGGGGATCGTGAACTGGAGAACCCGCTGGCCGCTGTACAGATGGGCCTGATCTATGTCAACCCCGAAGGCCCCAACGGCCAACCCGATCCAGTTGCCTCTGGGCGTGATGTGCGCGAGACTTTTGCGCGTATGGGTATGGACGATGCCGAGACGGTGGCGCTGATTGCGGGCGGCCACACCTTTGGCAAGGCCCATGGTGCCGGTGATCCGGCACTGGTGGGGCCGGAACCCGAAGCGGCCCCGATTGAAGCGCAGGGCTTGGGTTGGATCAGCCAGTATGGAAGTGGCAAAGGCGTGGACACGATCACTAGTGGGATCGAGGGCGCGTGGAAGCCGCATCCAACCCGCTGGGACAACGGCTATTTGGAGATGCTCTTTACCTACGAGTGGGAGTTGGTGAAGAGTCCGGCCGGGGCATGGCAGTGGCTGGCCAAGGATGTCAAAGATGAGCACATGATCCCCGATGCCCACGACCCCACCAAGAAGCATCGCCCCATGATGACCACGGCGGATATGTCGCTGCGCCACGACCCGATCTATGAGCCGATTGCGCGTCGCTTCTACGAGAACCCCGATCTCTTCGCTGATGCCTTTGCCCGCGCTTGGTTCAAACTGACCCACCGCGACATGGGGCCAAAGGTGCGTTACCTCGGCCCCGAAGTTCCCGCCGAGGATCTGATCTGGCAAGATCCGCTCCCGGCCTGCGATCATCCACTGGTGGATGCCCAGGACTGTGCCGACCTCAAGGCGCGCATCCTCGACTCGGGCCTCACCATCCCTGAACTCGTGGCCACCGCCTGGGCCTCGGCCTCCACCTTCCGTAACTCGGATCGTCGCGGGGGAGCCAACGGCGCACGTATTCGCCTCGCCCCCCAGAAGGATTGGGCGGTCAACCAACCGGCACAACTCGGTAAGGTGTTGGCGGTGCTTGAAGGTATTCAGCAGCATTTCAACAGCGCCCAAACTAATGGCAAGCGCGTCTCCCTGGCCGATCTGATCGTGCTGGGTGGCTGTGCGGCGGTTGAGGCAGCGGCGCAGGCGGCGGGCTATCATGTGGAGGTGCCCTTTACGCCGGGGCGCACGGATGCCACCCAGGAGCAGACCGACATTGTCTCGTTCAGTTTCTTGGAGCCACAGGCGGATGGGTTCCGCAACTATCATCCCAAGGCGCTGAGCATGCAGCCGGAGGAGATGCTGGTAGATCGGGCGCAACTGCTGACCCTGAGTGCCCCGGAGATGACGGCACTGGTAGGCGGGTTGCGGGTCTTAGGCGCGAACACTGATCAATCCCCACACGGCGTCCTGACTAGCCGAGTCGGCACGTTGAGCAACGACTTCTTCGTGAATCTGCTCGACCTGAACACGGCCTGGGCACCCCACGGCGAAGGCGGGGCGATCTTTGGTAGCCACGACCGCACCACGGGCGAGCGCAAGTGGACGGCGACGCGGGTGGATCTGATATTTGGTTCCAACTCGCAACTGCGCGCCATTGCTGAGGTGTATGCCCAGGATGATAACCAGGCCAAGTTCGTGCATGACTTTGTGGCCGCGTGGACTAAGGTGATGAATCTGGATCGGTTTGAGGTGGTGTAGGGTCGCCCCGCGTTGTTTATCCGCAGATTGCGCAGATTGTTTAGGGTAAAATAAAAAACAATCTGTGTAATCTGCGTCATCTGCGGACATATCATCGGGTGCGGAATCTGCGGACTCTACTCTGAAAAGCCCATCTCCTATCCACTTGGCTAGGTAGCAACTCCCCCCTCGGTGGGGGAGTTTTTTGTTCCCCAAATGTATCATTGGGTTAATCCATACAACCCTTTCGCTAAGACAACCGCAAGAAGGAACCCCATGAACATCAAAGCCTGGTTTGTCCGGCATCCCATACTTACCTACCTCATCCTGACGATGATCTGGTCATTTGGAATCTGGTCATGCCTCTTCCTGTACATCAAACCGGGTGGGCTGATGCAAGCCCCGCCTAGCGCCTTCATCTTCGTCATTCTGGGTGGGTTTGGGCCTTCACTCAGCGGCCTCTTCACGACGTGGCTGGTTTATGGGCGTGAGGGGCTGCACGCTCTGTGGGCCAGGGTACGCATGGGGAAGGTGGGGCGTTGGTGGTTGGCTCTGCTCGTCATTCCTGCTGTGACAGCGCTTACGCCGCTTGTCCGCTGGTTGGCTGGCTACCCGGTGGATAGCGGCGCGATGCTCAATCTGCTCGGCCCTGGTATTGCCCTCGGTCTCACCGCCGGGTTGATGGAAGAATTTGGCTGGCGCGGCTTCCTTTTGCCGCACCTGCTCAAACGCCACTCGCCCCTCGTTGCCACGCTACTGCTGGGATTGGTCTGGGGGGGCTTGTGGCACGGTTATGCAGATTACTTCGCGCTTGGTGGCAGGGGTCTCGATACGCTGCTATTGATTAGTATGCTCGGCCCGATCTTGTTGACTGCCTGGTCGTTCATCATTACCTGGGTCTATGAACGCACTCAGGGCAGTCTGCTGCTCGCCTACTTTATGCATGCCAGTCTTTCATCTAGTGCCTTGATTTTCGGGCAAACCTACACCAGCGCCGCCGAAGAAATGACCTGGACGGCGATGAGCACCGGGCTGGCCATGTTGGCAGCGGCCTGCATTTGGCTGTTCATCCGGCGTTCTGGCGCACAAGCATCTTATCCAACTCCTACACCTCTAACTATGACCTCCAGAAAGCAACGCTGATGTACAAGAAACTTCTCATCCTTCTTGGCCGCCTGCTGGCCTTCATACTAGCGCTCATCTTCTGCCTGCCGGTTCTCCTCTTGCCCCAGGCCACCGCCGTTCCCGCTTGGGTCTGGGTTCCGCTGGCCGCAGTTGACCTGGGGTTGTTGTTCGCCTTTTTCGCCATCCAACCTGCCGGGAAAGCGACTTTGGTGGCACTGATTGGTGTGTTTGTGGTTGGCGCGGCGTCCGTTATTGCCTCGCAGTCCTTTGCCATGACCCCGCCCATCCTTGGTACAGATGGTAAGCCCCTGTCCGGTAGTATCGCCACGCTCGAAACGGTCACCCTTAATGGTAGCCAGCAATGGATTTCAATCCGTGGTAAAGACACGTCCAAACCAGTGCTGCTCTTCTTGGCGGGTGGGCCGGGCGGCAGCCAATTGGCCGCCGCACGCTTTGCCCTGGGTGGCTTGGAGGATTACTTTGTCGTCGTCAACTGGGAGCAGCCCGGCTCAGGCAAATCTTTCGATGCCGTTGATCGCGCCACGCTGACCCCTGAGCGCTACATCGAAGATGCGCACGCCCTAGTGGCGATCTTGAAGGAACGCTTTAGGCAAGAGAAGGTCTATGTCTTGGGTGAATCGTGGGGCAGTGCGCTGGGGATTTGGCTCGTTCAGCGTTACCCTGAGGATTTCCACGCCTTCATTGGTACCGGGCAGATGGTGGCCTTCCTCGAAAATGACCTGATGTGCTACGAGTTCGCCCTGGATTGGGCGCGTCAGCGTGGCGACAGTGCCAAGGTGGAAGCGCTGACCAAACAAGGCCCGCCACCCTACTATGGTTCCGGCATGGCGTGGAAAGAAGCCGCCTTCCTGGGCGATACCTTCGCCTATATGAACCAGAACCCCGCCATTCGGGATAACGGCTTCAACACTTGGCGCGATCTGGCCGCCCCCGAATATGGCCTGTATGACAAGGTGAGTTGGTTCCGTGGTGTGCTGCAAACTCTGGATGTGGTCTACCCCCAACTCTGGGAGGTGGATTTCCGCCAGCAGGCTACGAAGCTGGAGGTTCCGATCTACTTCCTGATTGGTCGCCACGACATCAACGCCCCAACGGTCTTTGTTGAAGACTATTACGCCGTGTTGGATGCCCCCCACAAGCAGATCGTCTGGTTCGAGCATTCGGGGCACACCCCCTGGGTGAGTGAATCGGATCGTTTCGTGGAAACGATGGTCAATACCGTTTTGCCGTAGTAGACCCTGAACGCTGGTAAACCTATGAAACTCACACAGCGAACATACCAATCCGACCGCGACTACTGGAACATCCGCACGTTCTTGCGTGAAGTGCTCTTAGCGAACGACCGGCGCGAGATTGCTTGGCCGCTCTACCGCTGGGATTATTGGCGCTGGCATGTTAACGAGAATATCCTCAAATTCAATCTTTCGGCGGCGGTTTTTATGTGGGAAACTGCCGATGGTCGCCTAGCAGCCGTGCTGCATCCCGATGGGGCGGGAGAAGCCTTTTTGCAGGTGCATCCCGCGTTCCGCTGCCTCGAACTTGAAGTGGCGATGCTTTCAGCGGCGGAGATGCAGTTTGCGACTACGCAGGCCGATGGGCGGCAGCGGCTGGTTGTCTGGGCGCACGAGTACGACCACGTGCGGCAGGATGTACTGAAACGGCGCGGTTATGCCAAGGGCAATGATCCCGAATACCAGCGCCGCCGTGAGATGAGCCAGCCGCTTCCCGCTGTGCCCACGCCCACAGGCTATAGACTGCGCGCCCTGCGTGATGTGGGCGAGCATCCGGCCCGCAGTTGGCTCGCCTGGAAGACCTTCCACCCGGATGCGTCGGATGCAACCTACGCGGGTTGGGAGTGGTACGCCAATGTCCAGCGCGCCCCGCTCTACCGCCGCGACCTCGATTTGGTGGCGGTGATCCCGAATGGCGCGTTCGCCGCTTTTTGCACGCTCTGGTATGATGACGTGACCCACACCGCCGCCTTCGAGCCGGTCGGAACACATCCTGAACATCGGCGTAGAGGTTTGGCCAAGGCGCTCATGGCCGAGGGGTTGCGCCGCGTGCGCGACCTGGGGGCTACGCGCTGTACGGTTGGTTCCTACTCCGAAGCCGCCGGGGCGCTGTATGCCTCGCTGGGGTTCACCGCGTATGATGTGTGCGAGCCATGGGTCAAGGAATGGTAGACGATCAAGGCTATGATTATGCGCCGACTCCTGCTCATTCTGCCCATCCTGTTGCTTTGCATCAATCTCCAGCCCGCCGCCGCAGGTGAACCCGGCGTCACCTTCGCCCCTGGCGCACACCTGCGCTTTGAGCATCTCAGTATTGATGATGGCCTCTCGCAGAACGCCGGGTTAGCGTTGCTGCAAGACCGCCAGGGCTACCTGTGGATCGGTACGCAGGATGGGCTGAACCGCTACAACGGCTATAGTCTTACCCACTTCAAGCATGATCCCGACAACCCCGCCAGCCTCAGCCATAACAGCATCATCGCCCTCTACGAAGATCGCGACGGTATGGTGTGGATTGGTACCTGGGGTGGCGGTCTGAACCGCTTCGACCCGGCAACCCAGCACTTTACCCGCTATCTTCCCGACCCCGCCAACCCCAACAGCCTCGGACATCCCATTGTCACCGACATCTTCCAGGATGAGCAGGGTATCTACTGGGTGGCCACGCTTGGTGGGCTGGATCGCTTCGACCCGGTCAGTGGGCAGTTCACCCACTTTCGCCACAACCCCAACGACCCCGCCAGCCTCTCCAGCGATGTCCTCGCGGTCATTCTGCCCGCCGCCGATGGGAAACTGTGGATCGGCACTGGCGCGTTCAGTATTCCCGGTGCCGGGCTGAACCTGTTCGATCCGGCCACCGGCACGGCCCAACATCTCGAAAGAACCGGCGACTGCCTTGCGGCTCCGAACATTGCCGACCTTCTGCCCAGCGCTGATGGTGCTGCGCTGTGGATCGCCTATGGTGGCTATGGCGTTGCGGGCGGTGGCCTTGACCGTTATACCCCCCAAACCGGCGCTTGCACCCACTTCGACAATAGCCAAACCTTTGATAATCAGATCGCCGATAACAACTTCACCGACCTAGCCTTTGACCACGAAGGGGTGCTCTGGGCCACGAGTTGGTCGGGCGGTCTCTGGAGGATGGATACTGATGGAACGTTTATCGGTATCCACCACAACCCTGCCGACCCCGAAAGCCTCTCCAGCGACAATACCTTTACGGTGCTCCCCGACCGTTCCGGCGTCATCTGGGTGGGCACGCTCAGTGCCGGTATCAACAAACTCAACCTCGATACGCTGCAATTCCGCACCTACCGCCACAATGCCGCTAACCCCAAGAGTCTGCCTAGCAACCACGTCAGCGCCTTTAGCGAAACCAGTGACGGCATCATCTGGCTGGGGAGCATCGAAAACGGGCTGGTGCGCTTCGATCCGGCCAGCGGTGAGTTTACCCCCTACCGTTCCGACCCGGATGACCCCAACAGTATCTCCGGCGATATGGTGCTTACCCTCTACGCCAATCCCGATGACACGCTCTGGGTGGGTACTCTCGGCAGCGGCCTGAACCTCTTCGATCCCCACACAGGCATATTCACCCGTTACCAGAACGACCCTGCCAACCCCAACAGCCTGCTCGAAGATCAGGTCACCAACCTCATCCGCGACCGCGCCGGGCGACTGTGGGTGAGCAATTTTGCCGGTCTTTCCCGCCTCGACCCTGGCGCGGCGGGCTTTGTCAACTATCCCCTGCCCGCGCCGCCGGTCTCACTTGGCCTGGTGGGAGATGAACTGTGGGCGGGAACCTGGGGCGGTGGACTCTATCGCCTCGACCTTTCCGACCCCCGCAGCCTAAACCCTGCCACAGCGAGATTCGCCAGCCTGAAAAACGACCCTGCTAACCCCAACTCACTCAGCAACGATGGCGTCTGGGCGATACTGCAAACCCCTGATGGCTTCGTGTGGCTGGGAACCCAGGCTGGACTCAACCGCTACGACCCCCAAACGGGGCAGTTCACCATCTACACCGAGAAGAACGGCCTGCCCAATGCCTCGATTATGGGGCTTTTGCAGGATAGACAGGGCTTTCTCTGGCTCACCACCAATCATGGCGTAGTCAGGTTCGACACCCAGACCGAGACCTTCCTGGTTTACGAAAAGAGCGACGGCCTGCAAGGCAACGAATTTAACTCGAATGCCTATTTTCAGGCTCGCAGCGGCGATTTGTATGTCGGCGGCGTCAACGGCTTCAGCGTGTTCGACCCGCTCAACCTGCGCCCGAACGAACTCCCGCCCCCGGTAGTCATCACCGATGTTGCGATCTTCAACACCTCCCAGGCATTTGACCCGGCGCAAACGGTGCGTCTGAACTATGACCAGAACTTCATCGCGTTTGAATTTGCCGCCCTCGATTTCCAGTCACCCGACAAAAACCAGTATGCCTACATGATGGAAGGCTTCGATAAAGAGTGGGTGCAGGCTGGCACACGCAATTACGCCAGCTACACCAACCTCCCCGGTGGCAACTACACCTTCCGCGTCCGCGCCGCCAACAGCGACGGCGTCTGGAACGAGACAGGAACCGCGTTGCGCCTGACAGTGACGCCGCCCTTCTGGCAGACCTGGCCGTTCCAGGTGGGGCTGTTGCTGAGCGTGGTTGTGCTGGTTGGTGTCGGATTGCATTGGCGCGTGCGGTCGGTGCGCGAACAAAACGCCCAAATGCAGAAGATCCTCGAACAGCGCATTGCCGAGCGAACCGAGGAACTGAATCGTGCCAACGAGCGCCTACGCGAAAAAGCCGCGCAAGACGCTGTGAGCGCCGAGCGCACCCGACTGGCCCGCGATCTGCACGATGCCGTCACCCAAACCCTCTTCTCCACCACCCTGATCGCCGACGTGTTGCCCGATATTTGGGCAATGAACCCGAACGAGGGCAAACGCCGCCTAGAGGAAGTGCGCCAACTCACACGCGGTGCGCTGGCTGAAATGCGCACCCTACTGGTAGAGTTGCGCCCCAACGCGCTCGTGGAAGTGCCACTGCCCACACTCCTACGCCAACTGACCGAAGCGCTGATCGGTCGCTCGCGCATGAACATCCAACTCAGCACCGAAGGCGAACGGAAGCTGCCGCCCGATGTACAGGTTGGCCTGTACCGGCTCGTCCAAGAAGCACTCAACAACGTCGTCAAACACGCCAAAGCCAGCCAAGCCGTCGTCACCCTACGGCTGGGCGACACCGTCCGCCTGAGTGTCACCGACAATGGGATTGGCTTCGATCCAGCGGTGGTCACCGCCGACCATCTCGGCCTCAAAATCATGCGCGAACGTGCCGAAGCGATTGGCGTGAAGCTGAGTATCTACAGCGAACCGGGCGAAGGGACACAGATCTCAATAATTTGGCAAGCGCGTGATTGAACATAGAAGGCGTGTATGACTGACAAAATCCGCATCATGCTGGTAGATGACCATGCCGTTGTCCGCTCTGGCCTGGGCGCGTTCCTCAGCGTCAACCCTGACCTCGAACTAGTTGGCGAGGCCGAAGATGGCGAACAGGCCATCGTCCAAGCCGCGATTGTCAAACCAGATGTTATCCTGATGGATCTGATGATGCCCGTCATGGATGGCGTAGCGGCGACTGCGGCGATCAAAAAGCAGCATCCGGGTATCCAAATCATCGCACTAACCAGCTTCCAAGAAGAGGAACTGGTACAGAACGTCCTCAAAGCCGGAGCCATCGGCTACCTGATGAAAAACGTCAGCGCCCGCGAGTTAGCTGCGGCAATCAAAGCCGCCAAAGCCGGCAAACCGACCCTTGCCCCCGAAGCGACGCAGGCACTCGTCCATGCCAGCCAGCAGGCCCAGGAGACCGAAGTACTCACCGAGCGCGAGCGTGACGTGCTGAAATTACTGGTCGAGGGCTTGAACAACGCCGAAATCGCCGAGCGGCTGGTCGTCAGCCTCTCCACAGTCAAGTACCACATCAGCAACATCCTGATGAAACTGGGCGTGGATAACCGCGTGGCAGCAGTGACCAAGGCGATCCAGAAGAAGATGGTGTGAAGTTGCGACGAATAGCGCTATGCAGCAATATGGGTTCAGGGGAAGAGAGGCAGCATCGTAGCTTGCGCTGTTCTATGCACAGCCACATAGCGCACCGGCTTACTCAATTTCTTGACCATACGGTCTTCGATGGCACGCTGTAACCAGGCACGTACCTGTGTCAATTCGATTGCGAAGTGCGCTGCCAACTCGCGATCAGTTCGTTCGATTTGGAGTGCTTCCTCAAGATAGGGCCAGATAACAAGAAACAGGTCAGATTCCTTGTTGTTAGGTTTAGTCTGTTGATCTGGCTCATCATTACTTTGTAACTGTTTGTTGGTGATAGGCTCTAAATGACTTTCAATCTGCTGTTCTAACCATAGCCGGATTGATGTTCCCGACGCGAGGATCAGATCAGTGAACGCCGTACCACCACGCTCGATCAGGCGCTGATTGCCGGGGAGCATTGGCTGAGTTGCTCGTACAAAGAGCGGTACCCACTGCTGGGCGAGATTTTCGACAGCGCCACTCCATGTACCGCCCTGCTCCAACGATGCGCTCACAACCAGCGCATAGTCACTCAGGGCATAGATCTGCTTATTGCGCCCCATTGCATTGCCGACACTAAAACCAGCCTCTGGGTCATAAGCAGTTATCAGGGTTATCTGCCCTGCCCGAAGCGCCGAACGGTATTTCCCGGCCACCGCAGCTTTAACTAGGCTCTCGGCAAGTACCCCGATAGCGGTACCACCTGCTTCCAATGCGGTCATCATCGCTTCACTATCAACGCCGCGTGCGCCACCAGAAACCACCTGCACAGCATCACGTGCACATCGTGTTGCCAGAGTACGGGTAAAGGCGACCGCCGCATCGTCAATCTCACGTGAACCAACAATGGCTAAGCCACCTGTGTCGAGTAATTTCTGGTTGCCGACGCCATACAAGATTGGCGGCGCACTCTTGCCTAGGCGCAGCCGTAATCGCTGCGGATACTGCGGATCGCTCCGGCTAATCACCCATAGGCCACGGTTCGTCCATGTTTCGATGATCAGCCCTAACGCAGCGCCCCGGCTTAACAAACGCGCAATCCGATCACTGTCGAATTGCAGTGGTTCCGCATCGCGTAGGCAGGAAAGACCAGATCCTTCGAGCAGATCAGCCGGACGCAACTGATGGCGATGAAGGATCTGTGCTACCTGATGATATTCACTCGCCGAAAGGGGCTGAACATCACGTCCACGCACCTGACCGAGACTTCCCGTTAAGAGAAGAATTGCCTGTGTATCGGGGGTGAGCAGATGTGCAGTTACTGTCATAGACTGGCTCCCTACGTATGTTGAACCAGGGCCAGAGCGACTGGAAAGACTGGGCCGCTGCCTGCGTTGCGTAACAATGCTGCGATGACCGTCAGTGTCCAGCCTGAATCAATCATATCATCAATCAGAAAGACGGGTTCAGCCATCCGCTCCCATGCCTCAACGCTAAAGGCTCCCGCCAGATTGTGTGCCTGTTGATAGCTATTCTGCATGAACTTTTGTGGCTTGGTAGGACGAATCTTCTGAATACAGGCAACAAATGGCAGATTAAGTGCTACAGCAAGACGGCGTGCAAGATCAGGCACCAGATCGGGGTGCGTCTGTGAAGGGACACATGTTACCCATCTAGGAAACGGCTGAGGTTTCCAGCGATCCCGTATCATCTCAACCAGACCCTGGACGAGTGCATCATCAAAATGTCCATCGTGCTGCTTCCCGTGCTTGACGAGTGCCCCCCAACCAGCATCGCCCCAGATACTAAGCGCACGGCCTGGTTCGGCACGCAGTTCAGAAGGAATACGTCCAGACCAGCCATGTTGGTTGAGGGAATCACCCTTCCAAGATCTCTTAGGCTCAATGACCTGCTCAGTTCGCCGTAGAAATGTGGCAGCCTGATTTGCGATCTCATTACCGTACTCCACGGGAATAAGTGGCGCACCAATACAAGCAGCGCAACGCCCACACGGGTTGGCGCTTGGGTCATCCAATTCACGACCGAGAAACTGCATCAAACACTCGCGGCTGTGCAAATAATCATGCATCCGCGCTTGTTCCATCCTTCGCAGATCGGTCAGGCGTTTTACCTTTTGTGTATCAGGAATATAGGTGATATGAGTCACCCGCCAACATGTTCCTTCCTTAATGATAGGCGCGGGGGACTCAAGTGATAACAATTTCAGCACCTTTTCGATCTGACTATGCGACAGATTCAACCGTGCTTCGAGTTGGTTCAATGTTAAGCCATTGTCAGCATATTCCAACGCAGACAGAACCTCAAGCACATGTCCTTCTGGCGGAAATGCCGTGCGGATAAAATAGTCAGCAATATCCTGATCTTCATCGCCACTGAGCATTATTCCGTAAGCATCGTTGACCGCCCGACCAGCACGTCCAACTTGTTGATAGTAATGGACAACAGATGCAGGCCGTTGGAAGTGGATCACAAAGCCGAGATCAGGCTTATCAAAGCCCATGCCCAACGCCGTTGTCGCTACAAGCACTTTGAGATCATTGCTCAGGAGGCGTTGCTCAAGTTCTTCGCGTTGCGCTGAATCAATATCAGAATGATAGGCGGCTGCATCTATGTGTTGCGATTGTAACCAACTAGCAACACGCTCACAGTCACGAACAGTAAGGGTATAAACAATCCCGCTCAGTGGAAGTTGGGGGATATATTCTGCCAACCAAGCCATGCGTGCCGCCTGACTAGGAAGATGGATGGTCTGAAGGCGCAGGCTACGGCGACTTAATGCACCGCGTAGTATTTCCAGCCTCGAAGAACTGGTAAGAGTACGTGGGATTTTAATTACTGACGATCACTAGACCATGTAGAATCCATGAGAACATAGTAGCATTCTCTCCTTGTGTTCCTCTATGTCCTTTGGGAATCCACAGAGACGACCCACTAGGCCGTCTCTGTGGATTCGCTGGACTCGTAACCTAGTGAACCGGCGACGGCCCACTGCTGCGCATGCTGTCATCCGAAGTGGGCAGACGCAGCGACTCGACTAGGCGCTGGATCTCGTTCGAGGGTGGCGCGGTTGCCAGCGACACCCCGATGGTGAGGATGAAGTTGGTGATCAGACCGAAGAGGCCCGAACCCAGGTGGCTGATCCCCAGGACGTTGAAGTGCGGGTTGGTGTAGTTCATGTACATATAGAAGATGGTAACTACCAAGCCGCCGATCATCCCGGCAATCGCCCCGGCCCCATTGGCGCGCTTCCAGAAGATGCCGAGCAGAATGATCGGGAAGAACGAGGCCGCCGCGAGCGAGAAGGCCCACGCCACCATCTGGGCGATCAGGGCTAGACGCGGTAGAGCGAGGAGTGCCGCCGCCGCCGCACCGACGAGGATCATGATCTTGCCCAAGCGTACCCGGTTGGCCACCGGCGCATCAGGGCGCAACGCCTTGGCGTAGACATCATGGGCGATGGCCGAGGCAATAACCACCAACAGACCGTCAGCGGTGGAGAGCGCCGCCGCCAGACCACCCGCCGCGACCAGGGCGGCAATCGTGTAGGGCAGACCGGCAATCTCTGGGGTGGCCAACACCACCAGGTCGGCACCGATGGCCAGTTCGGGGAACTGGAGGATACCGTCAACTTTCTTGGCGGTCACGGCTGTGCCCGAAAGCTCACCGGCGGTACCACCCTTGGTGGCATCGTTGGGATCAGCGGCCACGAAGTCGCCCAACTGGATCTTGCCATCACCGTTGGCATCCGTCCAGACCAGCGACTTGTTGGCGATCAGGGTCGCGGCCCACGCGGGTGGCTTGGCCCCATCCACGCCCTCAAGCTTGGTCATGTCGGTGATGTTGAGCAGGCCGGTCTTTGTCCAGTTAGCGGCCCAGGAAGGAATTTCCGAGACGGGCTTGCCCGCCACGTTGGCCAGCATCTCCCAACGTGAGAAGGCGGCGTAGGCCGGTGCGGTGAAGTAGAGTAGGAAGATGAAGAGGAGTGAGTAGCCTACACTCTTTCTTGATTCCTTCACACTTGGTACCGTATAGAAGCGGATAAGGATGTGGGGCAGACCGGCAGTTCCGACCATGAGGCAGAACATGAGCGCCAGGAAGTTCCAGGGTTGCCCCTTGTGCGAGGCATCGCTCGTCGCAGCCGGAATGGTCAGGCCCAGATTGTACTTGGTGTTCAACTCACCCAGGCTGGTGCGCAACGAGGCGTTGGAGGGCACATCGCGGAAGGGCACGGTGTAGGTAGGTGCGCCCAGTTGCTCCGTCTCCAGGCGGTTGATCTCGCTGATGGCGCGGCCATACATCAACTGGGGGATGGGTACGCCGGTGAGTTTGAGTGAGAGCATCGTCACCGGGATGAGGTAGGCGGTAATCAGGATGATATACTGCGCCACCTGTGTCCAGGTTACGGCCTTCATACCGCCCAGGAACGAACAGACCAGCACGCCCATCAGGCCCACGACCACACCCACCTCGTAGGAGACCCCGACGAGGCGGCTCATGATCAGGCCGACACCCACCACCTGCGCGGTGACATAGGTGAGCGAGACCAGAATGGCGGCAATCGAGGCCACGATGCGGGCGCGGTTGCCCTCGTAGCGCGCTCCGACAAAGTCGGGGATGGTGTACTGGCCGAATTTGCGGATGTAGGGCGCAAAGAGCAGCGCCAGCAGCACATAGCCACCCGTCCAACCCATAATATAGGCCAGACCATCATAGCCCAAGAGCCAAAGCGTACCGGCCATCGAGATGAACGACGCTGCGCTCATCCAGTCTGCGCCGGTGGCCATACCGTTGGCAATCGCCGGAACGCTACGCCCAGCAACATAGTACTCATCAAGGTGCTTGGTGCGGCTCATGATACCGATACCGGCATACATGGCCAAGGTTAGCAACAGGAAGAGATAGCCGATCCCCTGATTGCTAATTACCCCAAACGATTCGAGCAGGCCAACAAACATCGAGAAGAGGATGAATCCAATCGTGAAGTAGGTGTACCGCCGAGCGAGGTAGTTGCCCCAAAAACCAGCCAACCCTGCCTTCTGTGCGACAGCCATAATAAGCGTCTCCTTCGGATACGTAACTAATCTTCGTGGAGGCCAAACTGGCGGTCGAGCTTGCCCATCCACCAGGCATAGAAGAAGATCTCGATCACGAACACGATCAGCGAGCCTTGAGATCCCATGTAGTACCCAAAGGGGAAGCCGGTGAGGAAGGTGATTTGGTTCAATTGATTGACCAGCAATACCGGGACATACGAGACAACGAACCAGATGGTCAGCAGAATCACGATGATCTTGAGATTGGCCTTCCAGTACGCTTCGGCATCAATCTGCTTACTCGGTGCCTTACCTACATTGCGTGCCATGCAACAATCCTCCTTGTTGAAGACCTGTTCCGCTACCCATGCATTGCATTCCTGCTGCCTTGCCAAGGCGGATGGGCCGATCCTCGCTTCTGCGGCCAAATGACTACACGTGGTGTTGGTCTGTTTGTGTGCAAAGTCCTCAGCACATCACCA
>NZ_GL501404.1:1358635-1400316 GCF_000152145.1 Oscillochloris trichoides DG-6 | reverse complement strand
TTTACGGGCTGGGTACGGACGTTGCACATGCCCTGATGGGCAGGAGACCAGTACTTGATGGACTATTGAAAACGTGCTAAAATTCAGATCTACGAGAAGTAATTGCTTCGTTACAAAGAGGTATGTATGAACCGAATCTTCGCCCCACTCCGTAGCCAGTCCACGCTTGTGAAGGCCAGCATCCTGTTCGTCTACGCGCTGCTTACCTTCCTAGCCATCTACTTCATCGGCCATGACTTCTTGGGCAATGCGGTCTTCTTCCGCGTCTTTGAGCTGCTCTGGTTCCTGCACATGCTGATCATCTGCAACCAAGTACAGCAAAGCCAGCGCGAGTTGTTCATCATCGCACTGATCGCGGTTAGCCCAGGAATCGTCAACAATCTGATCGGGATTCTTGAGCTACGCGGATAGGGCAACACAATCCAAGGTGCCGCTCTCCTTGCGGATAAGGCTCGCCGCCAGTTGGGTTATGGGTTAGAAGGCCAGGTGGAATGCCATCATCGTATCTTTACACTGTAAACTTTTGATAAGATTATTGTAAAGTTTTGGTAAAGAGTCATACTTTGTTGGTATCGAATAGACGGCGATCTAGAACTTGTAGTTATCATATCAAGATCAGAAAGAAGGCCCATTATCAGCCAGCCACTCTCGACCGAACTTCAGCTCGCGCTGACTGACCGCGAGCTACACTTCAGCGACCAAGCGGCGTTCGATGCGGCGCTCGCGGCAGCCCGTGCGGCGGCGGCGGCGCATCCGAGTGCCGAGACGAGTTTCCGTGCCGCGCTGTTGCTCTGTTGCCAGGGTTCCTGGGTCGAAGCCTTGCCGCTGCTTACCCATGCGATCAAGTCGCGCCAGGATTTTATTGCTGCTTACGCCGAACGTGGCTTGCTCTATGGCCTGAATGAGCAGTATGCCGAGGCGATGCGCGATCTGGCCTATGCGATCCATGTTGAACCGGGGTTCCACCGCACTTGGGCCTACCGTGCCGCGCTGCATGTGCAGCGTAGTCTGTGGGGCGATGTGATCGAGGATGCGACCAAGGCGATTGAACGCGCCCCAACCTATGCCCCGGCCTATAAGCTACGCGGGATCGGCTATCAGGTGACGAAGCGCCTCGATCTCGCCGTGGCCGATCTGCACGCCTACCTCGAACACTACCCACTTGCCCCCGACCGCGCTCAGATCCGCGATAGTATCGCCAAGCTCGAAGCTCCCCCTACAGAAGAGGAGCCGCCCAAGGGTAAGAGTTGGCTAGATCGCTTGTTGGGCAGGAAGTGAGCGTGGCTTATGGTTGCGCCACGATCTCCCACCGCCCATCACCCTCCACATCCACCAGCCCCAGCCGTGTCCAAGTACCGGCGGGGCTGCGCCACTCGCGCTGGAAGCCCCAGCCGTGCCAGCGCCACACCGACACCGACTCGCCGGGGTCGCCCGGTTGCTTGCCACCCTCCAGGACGATCAGTTCGCTGCGCCCGTCCCCTTCGAGGTCGCCCAGCGCCATGTCCTGGATGGGGATGGGCGTTGGCGAACCACCCCAGATGATCTGCGGGCGGCCACCCCGCCAGCCGAGGATGTAGGGTTGCGAACGCAGTTGCCCGTTGGCATCAGGCTGCCAGAGCAGCAACAATACTTCTACCCGTCCATCGTCGTTGGGGTCGCCCACCACCATGCGGCTGAAGCGCCACGCCGGGGACTCGTTCTCCCAGACGATCTGGCCCGCGTCATACAGGTGGATCTGGCCCTCTCGGCTGAGTGTGGCGGTGAGTGGCACGCCGTTGCCGCGCAGGTCGGCGACGATTTCGGTGGGGTGGGAGGGAAGGATGGGGGGAAGTTGGGTTGGATCGGGTTGGGCGTGGCTGCCATCCCAGCGCCACAGGCTGGTGGGGGTTGCCGCAACCAGATCGAGTGGCGCGGTGGCCACTAGCGCTACGCCTTGCTGATCGCAGAGTACCCGCAGTGCCATGCCGCTATTCTGGGCTGGATCAGGCGGGCCATCAAAGATGAAGTTGCCCAACGAATAGGCCACGATGCCTACCCGTTCGCCTGCCGTCACCACTTCTATCGGCTGAACCACATGCGGATGTGCGCCGATAACCAGATCGGCCCCTGCCGCCACCAGTCGCTCGGCCCAGGCGCGCTGGCGTGCTGATGGCTCTGGGCTATATTCCACCCCCCAATGCACCATGACGATCACGATGTCGGCTTGCGCACGGCTGTTGCGCAGCGCGTCGAGCGCCGCCAGACTCAGCCACGCCCGCCCCCACGGGAAGGTGTCGGGGTTGCGCCATGCCGGATCGTCGGCACGCGCCAAACCGCCGGGGCCATCGGCGGGGTCGGCAACATCGTTGAGGGCCAGCAGCGCCACGCGTAGCCCGTTGACCTGTTGGATGTGGGGCGTCAGTGCGGTGGTTTCGCTCGCCCCCGCACCCAGCACGGTGATGCCGGATGTCTGAAGCAGCCCATAGGTATCGGCGAGGCCCGCCGGGCCAGCATCAAGAGCGTGGTTGTTGGCTAGGCTGAGGGCATCAATGCCAGCCGCAGCCAGGGCGGGGATGTGATCGGGATCGCCCACGAGGCGGTAGGGGCCAGGACGGAGTTGCTCGCGTTCCTGGGTGAGCGGGCTTTCCAGGTTGGCCAGGGTCAGATCGCCCGCCAGCAGATTGCTCCACGGGGCCAGAAGCGCCTCCATGCCGCTGCGCTCGATCCGTGTGGCAACGTGGCGCGCCAACATGAGATCACCCACCGCTCGAAGATCGAGTTGCACCGTAGATTCCCAGCCGGGGCGGCGGTAGACTTCGTGCCAGCCGGTGAGATCGGGTGCGGGCGGGGGGCTGGCCGCGCAAGCCACGAGGAGGTAGAGGCTGAGGAGCAGGGTGAGGGGTTTCATGGTATTGATCTTCCGGGAAGCTGAAAGCTTCCCGGAAGATCGTTACATCCCTACGGCTCAATCCACACGGGTGGATTGGGCGTCATCACTATCGTATCAATCACCCAGCCATCGCCGGTGCTGCGTAGCGTGTAGGTGGCATTGATCGTATAGGTTGGGCGGATACCGATCAGGGCGGGGGGCTGGCCGTCAACCTGCTCCTCGAAGTAGGGCGAACCCCGGTAGAGCTCGTCACTCCAGGTCTCACGGGTGGTGACAATCGCTTGGCCATTCTCCTGAAGATCAAAGGAGCGGAATTCGAGGCTGATCAGCTTGGCCCCCACAAAGGTGCCATCGGCTTTTAAGCCCTCGATATACTGTTTGGTGTCGGCATACTCCTGCGGGCCGAGCAGCCCTTCAACTTGTTCGGGCTGCGAGTACCAGATCGCCTGTACCAACAGGTTATTGAAGGTGCGGATGGTCTCTTCCAATACACCAGCAGCATGCTGCTCAACCAGATAACTGGTTGTCCAATCGGCTAATGGCGGTGCCTGTTCGCTATCGAGCAACTCACGCCATGCCTCATCGGTGAGCCGATCGCTCAGGGGCTGCGCAAACTCGTAGTGCGAAAAGACCGCGCCTTTGGTGAGTACCAGGTTGCCCTCAATTGGGGCGACGACATAGATCTCAAAGACGCGCCCAACCCCGTTTTCGAGTACCACGCCCTGATTGGGGTTGGTGGCCAGATCGGCGACTACCGCTGCCTGGAGCGGATCGCCACCCTCAGGGTAGCCGCCACCGCCCTGGTAACTGCCCTCGTCGGAGGCGGCGAAGGCGAGTGCCTCGATCTGCCCGCCGTAGAAGCGCAGGTACTCGTAGTCATCGGTGCTGAGTGCCTCGCCGCGCAGTTGCTGGCGGGCAATGCCTGCCAACTTGGTCGCAATCTCATCCATCTTGGCCAGCGCGGCTGCGTCACCCTCTTCTATCAGCCCTCGGCTGGCCAGACCGACGCTCGTCATGCGTGCGAGCGCGGCGATACGGTCATAGAAGACCGGCACCGGCTCCACATAGCCCTTGGGGCGCTCTGGATCGGGTGGCCTGAGCGAGTCGTAGCCCATCTCGACATAGACCTGCTTGGCATAGAGGATGGTGTCGCGTTTGAGTTCGGTGTAGGAAGCGAGGGCCGTGGTGAGCTGTTTATCCAGCCACGCCTCGGAGCGCATAAACTGCGGATAGCCTTCGCCAACCGGCTCTAACAACGGGCGCAGGCTGTAGACCCACGTCCAGTAGAGGTTCTGCGTCCAGACCTCTTCACCATAGGCCGCAAATGTGGTGCGCAGATCATCAAGTTGCGCGCGATAGTTGGGCAGATCGGCGTCACCCCGGCTGGTGAGGTGGGCCAGCGCACGCTCCGAACCCAGCGCAGCCATGACATCGAGCGAACTGGGTAAGCCGCGCTCTGGTACCGCCGGAGCCACAAGTTGTTGGAAGATGAAGGCATCAGGCACGAAGCGCTGGCCCATGAAGCGCAGCCCCTTGGTATCGCCTAGATCCTGATCTTCACTCACCAACATCCCCAGAATTTCGGGGGCGCGTAGCTCGCTCACGGCCTGGGTAAAGGCGGCAAAGCGGGTCTCATCGAGCAGATCGCTCGGATCTTCTACCTGGCCATAGGCCGACGCCAGCGCCTGCTCATACTCAGTAGGGGTCAGATCATCGCTACGGCCCACAAAAAAGACCGTCGGCTCGTAAATCCCCGCCCAGACCTGCGCAGCGCTCAGATCTTCCACCTGGGTTTGCTGGTAGGCCAGGGTGAGCAACGCCGCCTGGCGCGTCTCGGTCGCATCGGCCACGCGGAACGTCATGCGCCCGTGCCACATCATCGCCGTAAAGTAGCGTTTCAGCGCCTCACTGGTCGTATAGTGGCCACGCGGCACATACTGGCTCCAATCCTCACCCTGCGGGTAAGCGGGGAAGATCGCCGATGCCCCCATACCGTTGTGCGCAGCAATCTGGGCCAGATCGGGTTCCACCAGATCGGCAAGGCCGGGCGGGACGGGCCAATCCGGGTTGAGCAACTTCACTGCCAGCGCGAAATAGGCCGCATTACGCCGCGCCGGTTCGGCCCAGGCGGTGCCTTCAAGCGCCGCATACTGATCGAGCGAGGTTTGAAGCAGCGTCGCGTCGAGGCGAGTCAGCAGGGGGATGAAGGCGTTAGACTCGGCGCGCCGCAGCACCTTATCGAAGAGCAGGTGGTAGGTATGCAGCAGCGAGTCGCTACTCACAAAGACCGGCACATTCTCGTAGCGGGTGCGCTCATAGATCTCGTAGAACTCCCGTGTGGCCCCTGGACTGATCACAAAGCCATTCTGGGCCAAGCGTTCCCGTTGTTCCGGCGAGAGCATGACGGTCAAGCGCACATTACTCAGATCGGGGGCAATCGGATCAGCCTGGAGGCTGGCCGTCACCGGCATGGCATCGGGCTTAAAAGGTGCAAAACCGGGGCCAGTAGCGGGTTTGAAGGCCACCGGGAGTGCCACATCCAACGCTGCTACCGGGCCAACATCCACATGGGGCGGGATGGCCTCCGAGACGGGCGTCGGAACAGTAGTGGCCGGGGCGGGAGTCGGCGCGGGCGGCGGGTTGGTACACGCTACTAGCACCAGAAGCATGCTCAGGAGAGGAAGAAGCCGAGGAAGAGGTACCATCAAAGACCTCCATAGGCAATGTGTAAGCTGCTGGGTGCATTGTAGCACGCCAATTTGAGGACTACCCACCATACCTCAACGCAGCCACCTGTGTGATCGCCTCCTCAGGCGCGAGTCCACCATGCATACCACGATGATCTGTCTCGAACTTGCGTTCCCCAAACTCCCACCAGACCGACTCGCCCGCGTAGGGCAGCACCACCAAATTCCCAACCCGGCTAAGGAAGGTCGGGCTAGGTGTAGCGGAACCAAAGAAGCCCGCCGCCAAGAGATCACTGGTGCGATAGACCTCGGCTCGTCCAGCCAGAGCATGACCTAAACGCTCGGCCATCTCATCCAACCGATTCTCCTGTAGGTAGAGGAACATATCGCGATGCGAACCACCCGGTACAATCAACTCGCCGTTGGCCGTCGTGCGGGTAGCTCGTGCAAGATCGGGAACAAGGCGATTGAGCATGATGCTTGTCCTGGGATCAAACCCGATCTGTCCGTGGTCGGCGATCATGAGCAGGAGCGTTGGGGTACGCCGAGATGCCAGGGCTGGATGCAGGAGGCGCTCTAGTGCCGTGAGCGCCAAATCAATCTCGGCATCAACGTAGGGACTTTCGGGGCTATAGCTGTGACAGATCGAATCGATCATGTCGAAATAGACATAGTAGTAGCTTGGCCACAGCCGGCTTTGAAGACACCGCACCAAGGTTGTCAACGCCTCCGGCACGGTGCGGAAGGGAATAACCTCTGCTCCGGCACAGACCGTCTGTGTAAAAGACGAGGCCGCATACTCGCGGCTCTGGATGATCGTCGAGCGCACCCCGGCTGCACGTAGGCGATGGTAGAACTTGCTTTTGGGCAAGATTTGAGCCGGTTCAACACCAGCTTTCGCCAAGGTCTCGCGGTTACGATCTTTGGCGAAGGAGAAGAGCAGGGGAGCGATGATCGTATCAACCTGTGGCTCGTAGTAGAACCACTCAAACACCCCATGCTCACTTGGCAACACACCAGTATTGAGTGTTGTCACATGCGCGGCAGTTGTTGAAGGAAAGAGCGTTGTCAACGGCGAGACCACCCCGTCCTGAAGGAAGCGTTTCAGGAAGGGGTATCGCTCCATGCGCGGTTCAAAGAAGCGCCAGCCAAAGGCATCAAGAAAGAGCAGAATAACCGTATCATAACGGGAAGCCAACCCAGGTAGGGTGTCAGGTGGCAAACCTGCCGTCTCTGCCCCGGTCAATACCGCCTCAATCGTCGCCGGAAGGCGCGAGAAGCAATAATCACTCATACCAGGGCGTACAAAATGATCGCCCCAGCGTGCCGCATGGATCGCCGCCAATGCTGCCGAGTTAAGCATACGCCCGCTCCACCACTTGCCAGGGCAGGGTACGTCCGGCATAGAAGGGCACCACATTGCCATACGCTTCGGGCACCGTCCATGGTTCCCGCGCCAGGGTGATCGTGGTTTGCGGAGGATTCACGCCATAGACGGAACGCGCCGTATCGGAGACGAAGGTCTGCAAGTGGGGCAGCGCGTCATGGTCGGCGAAGAACTCGGCCAGCAGCGGCAGAATAACCGGGGCACTAAAGACGCCCGCCGCACACCCGGCGGCCTCTTTGCGGTTGAGTGGATGGGGAGCTGAGTCGCTCCCAAACATGAGCTTAGGGTGAGCGCGCAGCGCAGCGGCGCGGAGCGCAGCGCGATCTTCGGGGCGTTTGGCAATCGGCTTGCAGAAGAGATGGGGCTGGAGCAACCCGCCCGCCACATCATCCAGGGTGATCAGGAGGTGGTGCAGCGTGACCGTCGCATACAGATTGGGATGCTGGTCAAGCAGATCGAGCGCCGCAGCGGTCGTGATATGCTCCATCACAATCGTGAGGCGCGGGAACTGCCGTGCCAGCCGGTCATAGACGGGTAGAAACTCCGCCTCGCGATCCAGCACAAAGCCGTGGCTCTCGCCGTGGACAAGCAGCGGAATGCCCAGATGCTGCATCAATTCGAGAGTCGGAGCAATCGCGGCAAGATCGCGCACCCCCCCGGCACTATTGGTCGTCACCCCTTCGGGGTAGAGCTTCATCCCAATAATATGCGGGCGCGCCGCCTCCAGCGTGGCCTGATCATACTCACGGAAGAAGAGCGTCATGTAGGGCGCAAACGGATGGTCTTGGGTCGCTTGGCGCACCGCAGCGGTATAGGCAGCGAGGCGCTCTAGGTTATCCACCGGTGGCACAAGATTGGGCATCACCACCGCCCCGGCAAAATCGCGGGCACTCAGCGGGGCAACCAGATCGAGCATTGCCCCTTCGCGTAGGTGGAGGTGCATATCGAGGGGCGAGGTAAGCTGAAGCTGCATGGGAACTCCATGGGTAGGAGGCAAGGCCAATTCAACGCCCATTGTAGCACAGCGGCTCCTATGCTATCATGCGCACGAGTATGCGCAAAGAAGAAGGGGGAGCGCCGATGAGCGAGGGGAGCGAGCGACCACAGCGCAACGGAACATCGCGGCAAGCAGCGGACGAGGGCGGGCGAGGTGGAGCGCGGCGCACCGAGCGCCTGAGTGCGGGGAACGAAGAGTGGAACCAGCGCGAGCCGGTCAATCCGGGTTGGCGCAGCGAGCGGGTTGCCGGAGCGCGGACGGCCCAGGCGGCCCGCCGAGGCAAAGCCGGATTGCCACGTTCACCCCAAGAGTTCCAGATCTGGCTCCAGGCGGGGGGCTGGCGTTACCTTGCCGCCATCGCGGGTCTCCTGGTTGTGCTCCTGATCGCACTGCTCGCCTTTGGCCGCAACGACCAGCGCACGGCTGGCTTGGGAATCGAAGATCAGCGTGCCCCAACCAGTATCGTGGGCGCAATGAATGATCCCATCGTGCAGGCCACGCTTACCCCCGCCCCAACCGTGCCCACTGGGCCGAGGATCTTTGTGGTGACGGGAACGGGGGATTGGGGCCTATTTCTACGCCCCGATCATAACGCGAACAACACGCCGATCATCTCGTATCCCGATGGTACGCGGCTCGAACAGGTTGGTGAGGACTTCGTTGGCCCCGACCGCATCTGGCGTCAGGTGCGTGCCCCGGATGGGAATACGGGTTGGGTTGCGGCTGAGTTCCTGACACCTGTGCCGTAGAGATTAGCGCACATCGGGCGGCGGCACGAGGCCACGCTGCACCGCCACAATCGCCGCCTGAGTACGGTTACTCACCCCCAACTTCTGGAAGATCTCGCTCAGGCGGTTACCGACAGTCTTCTCGGAGAGGCTGAGTTTGAGCGCTATGGCGCGGTTGTCGTCCCCCTGCGCCAGCAGCGCCAGAATGTCGCGCTCGCGGGGGGTGAGCAGATCGGCTGCTGCGACCGCACCTTCACCCCGGCGTAAGAGATCGAGCACCCGCGCTGCGGCACTACCCGCCAAGGTCGCATCGCCGCGATGCACCACGCGGATGGCCTCGATCAACTCGCTGGCATCGGCATCCTTGAGCAAATAGGCATTTGCCCCGGCCCGCAACGCCTCCAGAATCGTGCGCTCATCGCGGTGCATCGTCAGGATGACCGAGCGGGTATGGGGGCTAGCCGTCGCAATCTGGCGGGCTGCTTCAATCCCGGTAAGACCGGGCATCGAAACATCGAGCAACGCAATGTTGGGGCGCTGCACCCGCGCCTGCAACACTGCCGCTTCACCATCGCTCACTTCGGCTACCACGCGAAAGCCACCTTTCCGCTCCAGGATCTCGCGCAGTCCCTGGCGGAACATAGTGTGGTCGTCGGCGATTAAGATGCTGATTGGTTCACTCATAGATCGCATTGTAGCATAGGGGGCTATAGCCGGGGTGTGGGGGCCGCAGGCCCCCACGAAAAAGAGAGTTTTACTGGTGTGGTTGGCCGCGAAGCGGCCAACCACATCAGTAAAACCATGGGTTTGGGGCGCAGCTCCAAGTGTGGTTTTTCGGGCGGTAGCCCTATCTATGGCACACCCTAGGGCGTATAATGAGAAGGAATCCATGATGCAAGACAAGGAGCACGATGACACACACACCAGCCGCCCCGACTATTCTGCTTCTTCACCCTGAAGCGGCGGCCCGCATGGCGCTGAGTGCCCCGCTGCGGGCGGCGGGGTGGGAGGTGCTTGAAGTGGATAGCGCTGTGGCGGCGGAGCAACGCAATCTGGAGTCCCGCCCCACCGTCGCGCTGATCGAGCATGTCATGGGGCGCGATCTGTGTGCGACGCTGCGGGCCGCACGCTACCCCCAGCATCTCCATTGCATCCTGATCACCTCCGACTCTTCCGCTGCGATTCCTGATGATGATCTGATTGATCTCTGGTTGTTGCGCCCCTTCAATGATTACCAACTGCTTGCCCACATGCGCTTGCTCATGCGCCTCGCAACACTCGAACAAACGCATATACCTAGCCTGCCCTATGAAGAGATCATTGAGACCACCATGGATGGCTTCTGGGTCATTCGGGTGCGTGATCAACGCTTCATTATGGTCAATGATGCCTATTGCCAACTGACTGGCTATAGCCGTGAAGAGTTGCTCAACCTGCATATTGCCGATATTGAGGCCGATGAGGATGAAGCGGCGGTCAAGGAACGCATCAGTCGCCTCATGGCTTGCGGGTTTATGCGCTTCGAGAGCCGCCACCGCCGCAAGGATGGTAGCCTCTTTGATGTTGAGATCAGTGTCCGCCTTGTGGATAGCCACGAACCATTAATGGTCGTCTTTGCGCGTGATATTACCGAACAGCGCCAAGCCGAACGCCGCCTGCAAGAGCAGCACGAGCAGTTCCTTACCATCTTCGATGCCTTTCCCGCCATTCTGTATGTGGTTGATCTGGCTACCGATGAGGTGCTTTTTGTCAATAAGGTCTTTCAAGAACTCCTCGGCTATGATCCAGTTGGGGCCAAGTGTTACAACGCATTCCAGGGATTCATTCAACCCTGCTCCTTCTGTACTAACGAGATTATTCTTAGGACACGCCAACCCCATGTGTGGGAATATCATAATCCAATAATGAATATCGATCTGCTCATTACCGATCAGATCATTCGCTGGCCCGATGGGCGTGATGTACGCTTCGAGTTGGCGATCAATATCACCGAGATCAAAAAAGTTGAGCGTGACTTTGAGAATCTCAGCCGCGAGTTGACGCGCAAGAACCGTGAGTTAGAGCAGATTGTCTATGTCACCTCGCATGATCTGCGCTCACCCTTAGTGAATGTGCAGGGCTTTAGCCGCGAATTGCAAGCCTCGCTTGATGATCTCAGCCAGCAATTGACAGCCCTGGTGATACCTGATGAACAGCGCACGATGATCAACATGTTGATCAAAGAAGAAATCCCTGAATCGATCCACTTCATCCTGAATGGGGTCAACCGCATGGATAGCCTACTTAAAGGCTTATTGCGGCTCTCACGCTTGGGGCGCAGTGCACTCAACATCGAGACACTCGACATTCAACGCATGGTGCAAGAGACCTTGGCGGCGCTCGATTTTGAGATCAAGCAGGCCGGAGTCACGGTTGAAGTTCAGCCCCTGCCCGCCTGCCGTGGCGATGCTATGCAGATCAGTCAGGTCTTTGCCAATCTGATCAACAATGCGCTCAAATACCTCGATCCACATCGTCCGGGCCAGATCACCATTAGTGCCTCCCACGCCAATGGCATGGTGGTCTATGCCGTTACTGATAACGGGATCGGCCTCGCACCCGAACATCAAGAGAAGATCTTTGAACTCTACTACCGACTTGATCCAACCCAAACCGAAGGTGAAGGACTGGGCCTGACCATCGTGCGTACAATTGTAGATCGCCACGCTGGCTGGATCGGTGTTGAATCAACCTTGGGTGTTGGGAGCAAATTCTTCGTTGCACTACCGGAGGCAGTATGAGTCATGGAGAGAAAGTTACCCCTGTGACAGACGAAGTCATCATTCTGATCGCCGAAGATGATGCTGGCCATGCTACGCTCATCCAAAAGAACTTGCGGCGGGCAGGTTTACGTAACCCCATTCTGCACTTCCACAATGGCCAGGAAGTTCTCGACTTCCTCTTCCGTACTGGCAGCGGCCCCCAGCGCGATCCCGGACGCTCCTATTTGCTCGTCCTCGATATTCGGATGCCCAAGGTGGATGGGATTGAGGTGTTGCGTCGCATTAAGGCCGACCCAGAGTTGCGCAAGTTGCCGGTTACGATGCTCACCACCACCGAAGATCCGAATGAGATTGAGCGCTGCCACATGCTAGGCTGTAGCAATTATGTTACCAAACCCGTGGACTACAATAAGTTTATTGAGGCCATCCGTCAGCTTGGCCTCTTCTTCACGATTGTGCAAGTCCCATCAATCTGAGCGCGTGAGCCAGTGATGAACCCATCCCATTTTGCCGATCCTGAACCTGTAACTAGCTATCAAGGCCAACTCAACCTTCTGGTTGTTGAAGATGATCAAGGACTGAACCGCCTCATCCAGCGCCATCTCCGCCGCCATGGCCTCCATGTCGAAGGCGTGCTGAGTGGAGCCGAGGCTATTCAGCGTACGGCAACTCTCACCGATCCCCTGTTGCTGCTCGATTACCGCTTGCCCGATATGACGGCCAAGGAGATTGTGCTGACTTTGCAGCATCAGCAGCGGCCAGCCCCCTTTATTGTGATGACGGGCAATGGCGATGAGCGCATCGCCGTCGAGATGATGAAGTTGGGTGCCCGTGATTACCTGACCAAGAGCGAGACCTTTCTTGATCTCTTACCGACGGTGGTGCAGCAGGCTATTCAGCAGATTACGACCGAGCGACGTTTGCAGCAGGCCGAACGTGCCCTCCGCGAGTCGGAACACCGCTTCAGTCTGCTCTTCCAATACATCCCCTTTGGAATCGGGCTTACCGATCTCGATGGTCAGATCCTCATCGCCAATCAGCCGCTGCTCGATCTGTGTGGCTATAGTCAAGAAGAATTTCAACACCTCCATATTGGCACGCTCTTTGCGGATCAATCCGAACTAGTGGCGCTCTATGCAGGCACGATCCGTCCGCTCCAACTCACACTGTTGCGCAAAGATGGTACACACTTCCAGGCCAGTTGCTCATACAATCGCACCGATGTTAGCGAGGATCAGACCTTTTTGCTCGTGGTTGAAGATATGACCGCTGATATTGCGACCCAGCAACGTATTCACCATCTGAATGCGGTGTTGAACGGTATTCGGCGCGTGAACCGACTGATTGCGGAGGTGTCGGATCGTAACCGGCTGATTCAGGAGGCGTGCGATAGCCTCATCCAGACTTTTGGCTACCAAAATGCCTGGATCGTGCGTACCGACAGCCAACGCCATATTTTGGCGATTGCTAGTGCTGGGATGAGCCAGCCAATCCGTCATAACCTGGATCATGATCAGGTGATGCCATGGTGTAGTGACCAAGTCAGCGAGCCAAATTCGGTTCTCGTCATGCACCAGCAAGAGAATTGTCGTGACTGCCCACTCAATACCATCTGTGCCGAGCAGGATCGCCTCGTTTCGCAACTCACCTACAACGGCAAGAACTACGGAGTGATGTCGGTGGGGGTTCCGGCGGGGTTTGTGGAGGATGCCGAAGATCAGAGCCTCTTCGCCGAACTGGCCCGCGATCTCGCCTTCGCCCTGTATAAAATTGATGTCGAAGATGAACGTGGGCAAGCCGAGCGCGATCTTCAACACTCCCAACAGTTACTCACCGAGGCACTCGATGCCTTGGAGCAGCGGGTCGCCGAGCGCACCCGCGAGTTGAGTATCGCCAACCTCAATCTTGCTCATGCAGCACGGGTCAAGGATGAGTTTTTGGCCAACATGAGCCACGAACTGCGCACCCCACTCAACGCCATCCTAGGGCGTACCGAGATGTGCCTGGATGGCTTCTATGGGCCACTCTCTGATGGTGCCACTAAAGCCCTGCATACCATTGAAGAGAGTGGCCGCCATCTGCTGGAGTTGATCAACGATGTGCTCGACGTAGCCAAAATTGAATCCGGCCATGCCGATCTTGAACTGCAACTGATTGCCGTTGATGAGGTCTGTGCCGCCAGCCTGCGCCTGATCAGTCAACAAGCGTTAAAGAAACATATCCACATTAACCAAGAGATCGATCCACAGGTGGATCTGATCCATGCTGATGCACGCCGGATCAAGCAGATCCTGATCAACCTGCTGAACAATGCGGTCAAGTTCACCCCGCAGGGCGGCAACATTGGCTTAACGGTAACGGGTGATCGTGAACAAGATCTGGTACACTTTATCGTATGGGATACCGGGATCGGCATTGCACCCGATCAGATCGGGCGGCTCTTTCAGCCCTTCACCCAAATAGACAGCAGTCTGAGCCGTGCCCATGAAGGTACGGGGTTAGGGTTACACCTCGTCGCCAGCTTGGTGCGCCTGCATGGTGGAAGTGTGCAGGTCGAAAGTACGCTGGGTACAGGCAGTCGTTTCTCGTTCATGCTCCCCTGGAAGCGGGTGAATGCCGAGAGTAACGCCAACAACCTTTCCAAGTACATAAGCCCCACCCTCCCCGTAGCAGCTTCCGAGCAAGAAATCGGCAAATTACTCCTTCTCGCCGATGACAATACCGATACCCGCGAACTTCTTAGCCACTACCTGACCCAAAAGGGATTTCGGGTCATCACCGCCCGCCACGGGTTAGAGGCGGTGCGCATGGCCAACACCGAACACCCCGATCTCATCCTGATGGATGTCCAGATGCCCCAGCTTGATGGCCTCGCCGCCACGCGACTCATCCGCGAGATGCCCGCGCTACATAACGTCCCGATTATCGCCCTGACTGCCCTCGTCATGCCAGGGGATCGCGAGCGCTGTCTGGCTGCCGGTGCCAATGATTACCTCACCAAGCCGGTACCGTTGAGTCAGTTGCTGAAGCTTATTCATTTTCACTTAAAGCCATAAGGGCTGTGGCTACTTGCGCTTGGCTTGCCACTCACTGAGCAGAATACGTGCCTGCTCATCAGTTAGCACACTACTGAGCACCCCAAAACGCTGGGTCGTCTCAGCATCGAGATCTATGCCACGCAAATGGGCCAAACGGGCCAGCGCACTGAGTTGTTTGTCGCTAGCCGGTTGATCGCTGCGCGGGCGATTCTGCTCCACGCTGTAGCGCTGACGCTCTTCGGCCACTTTTTTCAGGCTATCAATAAAGGTAGATGCCTGCCCCTTGGTCATCGTTACCAGATCAACCTGCTGTTCATCCGCATAGGTACTGAGTTGTTCATTGTTCCAACTCAGGTCTTCTTGCAGGGCCGCGATATAGTTGCGCTGCTTCTCACTCGCAGGTGCATCCGGGTCGCGTATACTCATCGCGCCGGGGTGACCCTGCGCCTCGCGGATGGTGGCTACCTGCTGCGTCACCGCCTCGCGCTGTGCCGTGTAGATGCGCCAACCAAGATCAACCGCCTGCTGAACAACTTCGTCACTCGCATCAATGGGGAGCGTAATCGTCTCTTCAAGCGTCACAAAATCTTCGCCCAGCCGAATGGCCGCTCGAAAGGTGCGGCTGACGCTGTGAGTATCGGGAGTAGGGTTGGCCATACAACCTCCTTATGTGTTGTGTGGAGTGAAGTATAGCACATTTGTTTGGTATTTGCAAGAAATGGTGGCATCGGCTGTGGTGCGGTGGCTTCGGCAGGCTCAGCCAGCGGCTTTTACCCCCGCACCGCCGCTGCACGCGGCAACACCACCGTAAACACACTCCCCTTGCCGGGGATGCTGCGCACGGTGATCTGCCCGCCGTGGGCATTGATCACATGCTGAACAATCGCCAACCCCAGCCCGCTCCCGGTCTGCCCACTGGCGAGCGAGCTATCCACACGGTAGAAGGGCAGAAAGATGCGCTCGTGGTATTCACTGGGGATGCCGATGCCATTATCTTCCACCCGCATGATCAGGCGTGACGGCTCATCCTGAAAGACGACTCGCACCCATCCACCGGCTTGGGTAAACTTGATCGCATTGTCAATCAGGTTGCGCACCAGTTGCTCGATCCCACTGGTATCAGCCAGAATCGGTGCGATTTCGCTTCCCACCACCTCAAAGCGGATACCGGCCTGATCGGCGCGCTCTTTGAAGAGGATGAGGCTTTGCCGCAGCAGATCGCGCATATTGATCGGGCGCAGGTGGAAGCTGCGCGAACGTAGCTCTTGGAAGTAGAGCAGGTTGTTGAGTTGTTGGGAGAGAATCGTGCAACTGCGCCGCATCACGCCCATCGCCTCTTTTTGTGGCGTGCTGAGGGTACCCAGCATGCCGCGATCAAAGAGTTCGATGTAGCCGATCAATGAGGTGAGCGGTGTGCGTAGTTCGTGCGAGAGCGTGGCTAGGAATTGGCTCTTGAGGGTGTCGAGTTCTTGCAGTGCGGCGTTAGCGGCACTCAGTTCGCGTACCTGCTGTTCGAGCCGTTCCACCAACTTCTGGTTATAGCTGCGTAACAGGCTGCGCTCATCGCTCTCAGCGGAAATCTGCTCGCGGCGTCCACCCAAAAACTCGGCGATCTGGTTGGGGAGTTGGCGCGTATCAATCGGTTTGGTCAGGTAGCCATCACACCCCGCCACCAGCGCTTGCTCACGCGCCTCATTTGAGGCATCCGCAGTTAGGGCGATGATCGGTATGCCGGTTAAGTGCGGCAGGCTACGCAGCCGTGTGGTCGTCTCATAGCCATCTAGCCCCGGCAAGCCCAGATCAACCAAGATCAGCGCCGGATGCGACTCACGCGCCAGCGAGATGCCGCTAGGGCCATCCTCTGCAATCAGGACATGGTAGCCGCGTGCGCCCAACACGCGCTCGACGAGGCGTTGGTTGTCGCGGTTGTCTTCGATGTAGAGGATCTTGGTTGTGTTCATGTTATCTAGCTATAGGCAGGCTAAAACTGAAGGTGCTGCCCTCGTTGGGGCTACTCTCAACCCAGATGTGTCCCTGGTGCGCCTCGACCAACCGCCGCACGATGGCTAACCCTAGCCCGGTACCCCGCCGCCGCAGCCGTTTGTCATGCACTTGAACAAACTCCTCGAAGATTTCGTGTTGGCGATTAGCTGGAATGCCGATTCCAGTATCGCGGATGTGCATGACCACCATAGATTGGGCGTTACCGTCGGGGCCGATCTCATCGCGGAGGTTGGCGCTGACGGTAATCGTGCCGCGCTCAGTAAATTTTACCGCATTTGAGAGTAAATTGAACAAGATCTGACGTATCCGATCCGCATCGGCACAGACGGCGGGCAGATCGGCGGGCAGGTTCTGGTTCAGGCTCACCTGACCGCTACGTAACAGCCCCTGCATCGTATCGAGTACCTCACTTACCAGTGGGGCAAGGTCAACCCGCCCCAGATCCAGATCCAGATGTCCGGCTTCAATGCGTGCCAGATCGAGCAACTCGTTGATCAAATGCAGCAAGAAACGTCCATTGCGGTTAATACTCTGGGCATCTTCGCGCTGCATGGGTGCAAGTGGGCCATCTAACTCATCAATGAGAACGGTGGAAAAGCCGATAATTGCGTTGAGCGGCGTGCGTAGTTCGTGCGAAATGCCGGTGAGGAAGTCGCTCTTGCGCCGATCTGCCAATTGGGCCTTCTCAAGTGCGGCGCGCAACTCCTCGGTACGCTGGGCAACTTGATGTTCGAGATTGTGGTAAAGCTGCACATTCTGTATCGTCAAGCCCACCATACTGGCGAACATGAGCAACTGACTGGCATCCTGGGGCTGGATGCGGCGCTGACTCAGGTGGTAATCGGCGGAGAGAACCCCGATCACCTGCTCCTCGCGCCCAAAGATGGGAACCTGTACATACGAGTGGCCTCCGGCGATCACCTGCTTGCGCTGATCTACGCGTGGGTGGTTCCAGGGATCATCCACGATGATCGCCTTGCCGCTGCGTACTACATCGGCCTCCACGGTACCCCCATCAAGACGCAACGGGTCGGCATTGACGACCTGGGCAAAGTGGGTGGCTTGGTGTTCGTTGCCGATCCCAAAGGAGGCGCTGGCGACACGTAGGTGCGTACCTTCAACCAGGTAGAGGACGGTTCGATCAAAGCCGAAGCGCACACAGACTGCTTCGGGGATGCGTTGCAGTAATGTATCGAGATCGAGAATGCCCTTCAGTTCGTTCGAGACGTTGTTGAGTGTGGCGAGTTGCTGCGCGTGCATCTCCAATTCGGCCACTTTGCTCTCAAGCGCCGCTGCCATGGTGTTGAAGGCGGTTACCAGTTCGCTAATCTCATCTCTGCCTGTACTCGGCAAGCGTTCATCGAGTTTGCCGCTGGCGACGGCACGTACCCCATACTGTAGCGCCCGGATGGGGCGGGTGAAGGAGAGGGACATAAAGAGGCTGGCGACGCCAATCGCCAATGCTACGACGACCAGTAGGAGGGTGAGTTGGCGGCGCAGACGATCCTGGCTTTCGCCAATGCGCTGGCCGGTGTTGAGTGCGGGTTGGATGATCGCATCAGCGGGCACCACCATGCCCACACTCCAACCCGAAGCGTGGATCGGGGCGTAGGCGATATAGCTGAGTTGGCCTTCATACTCAATCTGCTCGATGCCGCTCTGATGATCGAGCATCTTATCTACGAGGCTGCGTAGCTCTGCGCTGGCCGAAGCGTGCAGATTCTCGCTTTGGAAGGGTTCATCCCAGTTGGTATTGGCTGCGCTCAGATTGGGGCGCACAATCACATCGCCCACGGTATTGAGCATGAAGGCGTAGCCACCCTGGCCAATATCTATGGTCAGCAGATCCTCTTGGACAGTGCTGAGGAGCAGATCAAAGCCCACCACGCCAATCAATTGCCCCTGCGAGCCGTACACCGGCGTGGCACAGGTGGTTGCTAACGCCCCCGTGTTGGCATCCACATACGCATCGGTCCAGATCGTATGTCCGGCCTCGCGGGCCTGGATGTACCATGGGCGCTGACGCGGATCGAAGGGCTGGATACTGAGCAGTTTGTCTACCACACCGGCATCGCTAAAGGCCATAATGCCACCCTGATCAAGCGCGATATAGCCAACATTGAAGAGGGTGTTGTGGGTAATGACCGACTGGAGCAGCGGGATCATCTGCTGTGCATAAGCCACTTGGGGGCTGTAGCTCTCGATCAGCGCTGGGTTGGGCGCAGGTGCCACCCAGACTCGGTCGGCGGTGCGGTCGGGTACCGGCTTGCTGGCCTGGTAGGTGGCATAGCTGGCTACGCCTTCCACCTGTTGCTGTATCGCCGTCAGCGTAACATTATAGAACTGAGCCCGTTCACGAGCGCGTTGGGCTAGTGTCTCTTCGGCTTGGTTGCGTAGGGCATTGGTGCCCTCTTCAACGGCGGTATCGTGGGCGCGGGCTAAGCCAGTAAGCCCCAACCAGCCCACAAACATCAGCGGAGGTAGCGAGAGGCTGAGGATGAGCAGCAGGATCTTCTGCTGGATGCGCGAACGGAAACGATGCATGCACGGCGCACTTTCGCTTGGGTGACGATGTGGTTGCTGCGCATCGTACCAGGAGTCGTCTGCTGATGCAATGAGTAAACATTAAAATCGGTTTACGGATTTGCATCCCCCCGTGAAGGGTTTTATACTGGCACGCACTGTCTCTATCTTTGCGGATGCTAGGGAATTCCCATGAAATATACGCTTGAACGCTTTACCGCTGAGGTGCGCTCGGTCATTGCCGCCACTGGACGGGTCGCGCCGGAGTTGATCGAGACCGCCACGCCTAAACCCAACATTCCTGCCGATCTGGCCTTCCCGGTCTTCCGCGCCGCTAAGGCGTTGGGTCTTCCTCCTCCTCAGTTGGCCAACGAACTGGCCGCCAGCATCACGCTGGCTCCCGATTCGCTGATTGGTGCGGTGAGTGCGGCGGGGCCATTCCTCAACTTCAGCCTGCATCCGCAGCGCTTGGCCGAGGCGGTGCTGGCCGAGATTGCCCAGCAGGGGGCTGCGTATGGTACCCATAGCGACGGTACTGGCCAGATGATCGTGGTGGATTACTCGGCCCCCAATATCGCCAAGCGCATGCATGTGGGCCACATCCGTAGCACGATTATTGGTCAGAGTCTGGTCAATATCTTCCGCGCCCTGGGCTATACGGTGGTTGGCGATAACCACCTGGGTGATTGGGGCAAGCAGTTTGGCGTCGTGCTGGCCGCGATTGAGCTGTATGGTCGCCCCGCTGTGGAGGGTGAAGCAGCCCTAGAGGCGCTTGAAGCCCAGTATGCGCGCTATGCCGCTGCGGCCAAGGATCAGCCCGATCTTGATGAAGCAGCGCGCCATTGGTCGCTGCGGCTCGAACAGGGTGATCCCCAGGCGCGTGAACTCTGGCAGTGGTGTGTTGATCTTACCATGCGGGCGGCCCAGCGGAACTATGATCGCTTAGGGGTGCATATTGACCACGCTTATGGCGAGAGTTTCTATGAACACATGCTCCCCGGCGTGATCGCCGAGGCGCTCGATAAGGGCGTGGCCCAACGCGAAGAGGGCGGCGCGGTGGTCATTACCGATCTGGAGAAATTGCCCACCTTCCTGCTCCAGCGTAGTGATGGCGGGACGCTCTACATGACCCGTGACCTTGCCACGGTCCTCTTCCGCCTTGATGAGTTCTCACCCACCCGCATCATCTATGTGATCGGCGAACCCCAGGCACTCCACCTGCGCCAACTCTTCGCCCTGACCCGTGCGATGGGCCATGCCCGCGAGATTGATCTGGTGCATGTTGCCTTCGGGACGGTCTTTGATGCCAGTGGACAGCCGCTCTCCACCCGACGCGGCAATATGGTCTACCTGGAGAGCCTGCTTGATGAGGCGGTGGCACGTGCCTTGGCGGTGGTGGAACAGAAGAGTCCCGATCTGCCCGCCGAGGAGAAGCAGGCGGTTGCTGAGGCGGTTGGGGTCGGTGCGGTGGTCTATAACGATCTCTACCAGGATACTAAGCGCAATATCACCCTGGATTGGGATCGTATGCTGGCGACCGAGGGCAATAGCGCTACCTACCTGCAATACTCGCATGCGCGCTGCGGTTCGATCCTGCGCCGTGGTGCGGCTGATGGGCATGATCTGGCCCATGTGGCGCTGCTCACCCATCCCTCCGAGGTGCGGCTGATCAAGCATCTGGCGCGGCTGCCCGATGCGCTGCGCGAGGCCGGGTCGCGTTACGCGCCCTTCGTGATCGCCGACTGGTGCTACACCACCGCTCGTGAGTTTGGCGTCTTCTTTGAGCAGTGTCCAGTGTTGAAGGCCGAACAAGTGGAACTGCGCAGCGCTCGGCTGGCACTCGTGGCGGCGACGGCGCGTGCGCTCAAGGTTGGCTTGGGGTTGTTGGGTATCCAAGCCCCGGAACGGATGTAGTATGCTCGATCTCGCAACCATACGCGGCGTTCTCTTCGACATGGATGGCGTGCTCTATCGGGGCCGCCAGGTCTTGGCGGGGGTGGCCGAGTTGCTGGCCTTCCTCGATGCCCAAGGTATCGGCTATGCCTGCATTACCAATAATGCCTCGATGACTCCCGCGCAGTATGAGGAGAAGTTGCAGGCGATGGGCATCGCCATCCCCGCCGAGCGCGTGGTGACTTCGGCGTTGATCACCGGGCGCTACTTGCGCAGCACCTACCCCGCCGGTACCCGCGTGCTGATCGTGGGGATGCGCGGCCTACGTGAGTTGCTGTTGGGCGATGGCTATTTTGTTGAAGATCGCCTCACGCCCGATCTGGTTGTGCAGGGTGTGGACTTTGAAACTACCTACGCTAAACTGAAGGAAGCGACACTGGCGATTCGGCGCGGGGCGCACTATATCGTCACCAACCCGGATCGCTCGTTTCCCTCCGAGGAGGGCCTGATCCCCGGTTCGGGGGCGATCATGGCCGCATTGGTGGCCGCAACCGATGCCACCCCGTTGGTGATCGGTAAGCCCGCACCGACCATGTTCCGGGTCGCTGCCGAGATGTTGGGTCTCGATCCGGCGCAGACGCTGATGGTGGGGGATCGCCTGGATACCGATATTGCTGGTGCCCACACGGCGGGGATGCGCACCGCCCTCGTCTTAACCGGGGTCACCCGCCGCGAGGATCTGGGTGCCGACCCGCAGCCCGATCTGGTGGTGGATGATCTCCCGGCGCTGCTCGCCCACTGGCGTGAGGCTTGTTGATGAGTACGCTCATTCCTGACCAACCGCTCCTGGTTGCCTATGATCGCACGCGGGTGCGTGAATTGTTGCGCAATACGACGGCCCAGAGCCTGCATGATGCGTTGCGCACGGGCACCTTTGGAGCCAATCTGTCTCCAGTCGAACGCGCTGAGTTGGATGCCTTGTTGACGGCATGGATGCAGCGCGCCCTGGGGTATGTCTTTCTGCGCGATGCGCTCTTGGTTGATGCCCAGCGCGGCCCGCGTGTCTTCGATCTGATCTGCGCTGAACTCACCAGCGAGCAGCTTGAGTTGAGTCCCGATCTGGCCGCTGCGCTGCGCGGACGCGATCTGAGTAGCCTCACGCCTACCGATCTCGCCGCGCTGCATGTTCATGCTGCGGCAGTTTCGCGGATCACCGAGCATGCCCAGCGCAGCGGGCTGCATCTGGCGCTGCTCGAAGCAGCCGGGAGTTACCCGCTCCCTGATGATCTCGACCGCTTATTGCCCAGTATTCCCCTGCATTTGCCGCGTGCCGAGGACTACTTTGTCCCGCCGACCGGCCTGCGGCGCTGGGTGGCGGTAACGCTGGCAGTTGCCGGTATTCTGCTCTTGCTCATCCCGATTCTGAGCGGTACCATACCGAAACACCCGGCCGGGTTGCCGCTCGCCCTGATCACCCTGGCCCTGATGGTGGGCATTAAGGCCGGTTGGGCGGGCTATTGCGGGGCGCTCTGCCTCTGGCTGGTGCCCAATATGCCCGGTTTTCGTTCGGATCGCCACCTGACCGAACTTCTTCCCTACGTGCCACTCTTGCTTGGTGGCGTGGCCCTACTCATCTATGACCGCCGTGTGCGTGCCCTCTGGGCATGGTTGCGGGGACACTTTGGGTTAGGATTGTAGGTGCGTGAAGGAGGTGCTGCGATGTTCAAGGGATTTCGTGACTTCATATTGCGGGGCAATGTGCTCGATCTGGCCGTGGGTGTGATCATCGGTGGGGCGTTTGGGGCGATCATCGGTTCGCTCTCTGCCGATGTGCTTATGCCGCTTGTGGGCCTGATCTTTGGGCAGCCCGATTTCTCGGCCATCGTCCTTGGCCCGCTCAAAATCGGTAATCTGCTCAATGCGATTGTCAGTTTCCTGATCACCGCCTTGGCACTCTACTTCTTTGTGGTTGCGCCGATGAACGCGATCAATGAACGCCAGAAGCCGAAGGCTCCTCCCGCTCCGCCTGCCACGCGCACATGCCCGGAGTGCCTGAGCGAAGTGCCGGTTGGGGCGCGTCGTTGCGCTTTTTGTACCAGTGAATTGCCTAAGAGCTAGTCTTCTTTGCACCAAATGGAGTTGTCTGTGAGTGACATCAATGAGCTGCTAACCCGTGGCGTTGCGGAAGTGATCATCGAAGCGGAGCTGCGGCAGCGGCTCGCGGCGGGCCAGCCGCTGCGTCTCAAGCAGGGTTTTGATCCGACCAAGCCCGATATGCACATTGGCCATGCGGTGGGCCTGCGCAAGCTGCGCAAGTTTCAGGATGCCGGTCATCAGGTGGTGCTGATTGTGGGTGACTGGACGGCCCAGATCGGCGATCCGAGTGGCCGCGATGAGACCCGCCCGCGTCTTGATGCGGCGACGGTGCGCAGTAATGCCGAGACCTACATGGAGCAGTTCTTCCGCGTGGTGGATCGTGAGCGTACTGAGGTGCGCTGGCAGAGTGAGTGGTATGGCGACTTCAAGTTGGAACAGGCGCTCGATCTGGCGGGTCGCTTCACCCTTGGACAGATGTTGTCCCACGAGACCTTCCGCCGCCGCTATGAAGAAGGGGCCAAGCTGACCATCCTCGAACTCATGTACCCCATGCTCCAAGCGTATGACTCGGTGGCGATTCAGTCTGATGTGGAGTTTGGTGGCACCGACCAGAAGTTCAACAATCTGGCCGGACGCGAACTGATGAGTCAACTCGGCATGCGCCCGCAACACGTCCTGCTGGTACCGCTCATTCCCGGCACCGATGGGCGCAAGATGGGCAAGACCTTCAATAACACGGTGGATATTACCTTGCCCCCGGCGGAGATGCTGGGTAAGATCATGTCCATGAGTGATGAGGTGCTGCCACTCTACTTCGAGGTACTGACCGATGTGCCGTTGGCGGAATTGGCCGCAATCCGAGCGGCGATGGAGGCCGGAACGGTCAATCCGCGTGACCTGAAGATGCGGCTTGCGCGTGAAGTGGTGAGTCAGTTCCACAGCCCCGCCGATGCGCTGGCGGCGGAAGAAGCCTTTGTGCGTCAGTTTGTGCAGCGCGAGTTACCCACCGACATCCCGGAGTATGCGTTGAGTGGCCCCACTGCGATCATTGATCTGATGGTAGCGGCCAAGCTCGCGGCCTCCAAGGGCGAGGCGCGCCGCCTGATTGATGGCGGGGGCGTGCGGGTAGATGGCGAACGAGTCGAGGGCTATGATCTCAGCCTCGATCCGGGTGCGGGAGTCGTGGTGCAGGTCGGGCGCAGGAAGTTTGTACGAGTGGTATGATACAGTCAACCGAACCCAAAACCATCCTTCTCACCGGGGCCACCAGCGGCATTGGGCGCGAGATGGCCCGCAGTTTGGCCCAGCAGGGTGCGAACCTCGTGCTGGCCTGCCGCAATCCGGCCAAGGCCGAGGCGTTGTGTGCAGAGCTGCGTAACACCACGGGCAACCCGCGCATCTCCGCCATGATCCTCGATCTGGCCTGCCTCGACGCGGTGCGCCGCTTCTGTGCGGAGTTTCGGCAACGCCACGCGCAACTCCACGTCCTGATCAACAATGCGGGAGCCTTCAGCCTACAGCGCCGCGAGACGTGTGATGGTTTTGAATTGACGATGGGTACCAACTTCTTTGGTCCCTTCCTGCTTACCTGCGAACTGGCTCCGCTCTTAGCAGCCACGCCCGGAGCCAGAATCGTCAATGTGGGGTCGGCGGCCTATCGCTATGGGAAGCTCGATCTCAACGATCTCCAGCTTACCCATGATTACGACAGCTTCCCGGCTTATGCGGCCTCCAAACTGGCGGTGCAGTTCTGGACACAGGAACTGGCGGTGCGCCTCGCTCCGGCGGGCGTGACGGCCAACGTGGCCCACCCCGGCCACGTCAAGACGGCGATCTGGGATCTGTGGCCCCAGCCCACCTGGTACCAGCGCCTCTTCTTGAATCTGCACGCGATCCTCATGATCAGTGCCGAGGCTGGTGCACAGACCCCGCTCTACCTAGCCACCTCGCCCGCTGTGGCTGGGGTGACGGGGGGCTATTTTGCAAAACAACAGCAACGCCCGGTTGCCAAGCTGGCCCACAACCTTGTGCTTCAGCGTGCCCTGTGGGCCTTAGCCGAACGACTCACGGGGGCGCGTTGGGGAGGGCTATAGTCATGGACCCGCAAACGCTCGCCGCCTACGAGAACCAAGCCGCCCAAATTGCCGAACGCCACCGCTCGGTCTTTCCGCAGCGCACCCATGAGATGATCGGACGCTTCTTTCAGCCCGGTCATCTCACCGCCGATCTGGGCTGTGGCAGTGGCCGCGATGCCGATTGGCTCAGTCAGCACGGGTTTAATGTGGTCGGTTACGATGCCTCGCCTGCGATGTTGGCCGAGGCCCAACGGGCCTACCCGCACATCCCCTTTGTCTATGCGAGTCTGCCCGATCTGGTTGAGGTGCCTTCGGCAACCTACACCAATATCCTGTGCAACGCGGTGCTGATGCACCTGCCCGCTGCCAGCCTGCCCGCTGCGGTGCATGCGATTGCGCGGGTGCTGGTACCCGGTGGGCGCATCGTGCTGAGTTACCGGGGGAGTAGCACCGATGCGGAACGCGAAGCAGATGGACGCCTCTTTACGCCCATCCATGTTGCCGATCTGATCCAGATCCTTGGGTTAGCGGGTTTGGATTGTTTAGCCCACGAAACCCAATCCGATGAGCAGCGCCCCACGGTGACGTGGCAGGTGCTGGCGGTTGAACGCCCCGCATGAGGAACAAGAACGGCGCGACCCCGTTGAAGGAGCCACGCCGTGGGGGATACTGTTCGTGTGTGAGCCGCGTAGACCAAAGAGACAGGCCGAAGGGCGCTGATCAGCGGCGGTAACGACGGCGCAGACGCTCAACATCATCAATCCGTACAGGAACGCGTGCCGGTTCGACATTGAGCAGCGACGCAGTGACCATGGCGGCCAGTAAAAAAACAACGGCGATGGTGATGATGAGGGTCATGGCGGTTTCCTTTCCGCAGGTGGGGTCTACGTTTGGCTCGACATGGTAGGCCGACGACAATTATGTATATAGTATAACGAAAAATGGGAGCCGCGTCCATAGAACTTTAGTCATAATGGTTGACGCTATGCCCCCTATCGGCTACAATCGAAATCCCGGAAGCCCACCACCATTCTGGAAGTGCCATGTCCCACTTTCTTGTCACTGTTACCCCCCGCGAACTGTCCACGACGGGGGAGTCTGTCCATACGCTCTATCTCCTCTCTGGTGCCGAACTGGCCCCCGCTGATGTGGCTCGTATGACCGCTGAGTTGTTGCACGACCCGGTTGTTCAACAGGCGCATTGGTGTGAGTTGTCGCAGGCGGCGCTTGATGCCGAGGATCTAGAGTTGCACGCCGCTAGTCTGTTGGAGATTGCCTATCGCCCTGGTGTCACCGATAACCCCGGCGAGAGTGCCGCTGAGGGTGCGCGGCGCTTGGGGATTACCACGGTGGAGCAGGCGCGGGCGTTGAGCCGCTACTTGCTCCCGGCAGGGGTTGATGCGCAGCAGCGCGCCCGCGAGTTGGCGATTGATCTGGTGCAGACGACGCTGATCTACCATCCCGGTGCTGATCAGGCCCAGCGTCTGGCCTTCTACCACATGCTGGTTGCGCCGCCCCCACCGGCAACCCCGGTCATCACTCGCGTGCCGTTGCGCGCCGCCGATGATGAGGAGCTGTTGCGCATTAGCCGCGCTGGTGTCTTGGCGCTCGATCTGGACGAGATGCGCGCTGTGCGCGACTACTTCGCCCAGTTGGGCCGCGATCCGAGCGATGGCGAATTGGAGACGATTGCCCAGACATGGAGCGAGCATTGTAGCCATAAGACCTTTAAGGCCAAGGTGCGCTATCGCCAACAGTCTGGTTCTGCGCTGCCCGCTGATGCCGCGCTCTACCCGATGCTGCATCTGCTCGAACGTGGCCAGGATGAGGTCGTCGAGATTGATAGCATGATCAAGACCTTCCTCATGCGCGCCACGCAGAAGGTTCTGGATGACCGGGGCGAGCCGGATTGGGTACTCTCGGCCTTTGTGGACAATGCCGGTATTATCGCCTTCGGCCCCGATCACGAGGTCTCGTTTAAGGTTGAAACCCACAACCACCCCAGCGCACTAGAGCCGTTTGGTGGCGCGAATACGGGTGTGGGCGGCGTCATCCGTGATGTGCTGGGGGTTTCGGCGCGCCCGATTGCAAACACCGACATCCTCTGTTTCGGTATGCCCGATGGCAGCGCCCCCGATGGTGTCCTGGCTCCCCAACGTATCGCCACGGGGGTAGTGGCGGGGGTGCGCGACTACGGCAATAAGCTGGGTATCCCCACCGTGAACGGCGCGGTGCTGTTCGATCCCGGCTACACCGCCAATCCGCTGGTCTACTGCGGGACGCTGGGGATTGCCCCGCGTGGCTCCAACCCCCACAACATTCAGCCCGGTGATGCGGTGGTGGTGCTGGGCGGGCGTACCGGGCGCGACGGTATTCATGGGGCCACGTTTAGTAGTATTGAATTGACCCATAGCACCGCCGCCGAAGTGGGTAGCGCCGTCCAGATCGGTGATCCGATCACCGAGAAGAAGCTGCTCGATGTGCTGCTCCAGGCGCGGGACATGGGTCTCTACAGCGCGATCACCGACTGTGGCGCGGGCGGTCTCTCTTCCGCCGTGGGTGAGATGGGAGCCGAGATCGGGGCGACAGTCGAATTGGAGCAGGTGCCGCTCAAGTATGCGGGCTTGCAGCCGTGGGAAGTGTGGCTCTCCGAGGCCCAGGAGCGTATGGTGCTGGCCGTGCCACCCGCCAACCTCGCCGCCTTCTTGACCTTGTGCGCTAGTGAAGATGTCGAAGCCTGCGCGATTGGCCACTTCACCGACGACAAGCACCTGCGCGTCACCCATGGCGGGCAGACTCTGGTAGACATTGATATGGCCTTCCTGCACGATGGTCGCCCGCAGCGCGTCTTAGAGGCGCACTGGCAGCCCGGTCAGGTGGCGAGTGCAGCGGTGTTGCCCGCTCCAACCGTATCCGAATGGTTGCTCCGCCTCATGGCGCACCCCAACATCGCCTCCAAGGAGCGCATCATCCGCAGCTACGACCACGAAGTGGGCGGGGCGACGGTGGTCAAACCGCTGGTGGGGGTGAAGAGCGACGGGCCGGGTGATGCGGCGGTGCTCCAGCCCCTGCCGCGCAGCAGCGAGGGCTTGGCGCTGGCATGTGGGATCAACCCGCGCTACGGCTTCGCCGACCCCTACTGGATGACTCTGGCCGCCGTGGATGAAGCGTTGCGCAACGTCGTGGCTGTCGGGGGCGACCCCAACCGCACCGTGATCCTCGACAACTTCTGCTGGGGCGACCCGCGCCAGCCGGATCGCATGGCGGGGCTGGTTCGTTCTTGCGCCGCCTGCTATGATGCGGCGGTTGCCTTTGGCACGCCCTTCATTAGCGGCAAGGACAGCCTGAACAACGAATACCGCGACGCCTCCGGGCAACGCGTCGCCATCCCTCCCACGCTGCTGATCTCGGCACTCGCGCATGTCCCCGATGTGCGCCGCTGTGTCACCATGGATCTCAAGGCGGCGGGCAATCGGCTCTACCTGGTGGGGGCGACGGCTGAAGATCTGGATGGCTCGCACCTCCAGGCACTGGGGGTTGACGTGGGGGCGAGCGAGTTGCCACGGGTAGATCTGGCCATAGCGCGGGCCACGTTCACCAAGTTGCATGCGGCGATCAGCGCCGGGACAGTCGCGTCATGCCACGATCTGAGCGAGGGCGGTTTGGCGGTAGCAGCAGCAGAAATGGCGCTCGCCGGTGGACTCGGCCTAGAGTTGGATATTGCCGCCATCCCCGGCGACGCCAGCCGCACGGCGCGGCTCTTCGGCGAAAGCCCCAGCCGCTTCTTGGTTGAGGTGGCCCCCGAACAGGAGGCCGCGTTCACCACGCAGATGACGGGCATCACCGTCGCAATGCTGGGGAGTGTGACCGAGACGGGGCAAGTGGTGCTGCGCGAGGGGGCGGAGGGCTTGGTAGATCTCAACGTGGCTACGCTGAAGGATGCCTGGCAATCCGGGTTAGCCCCACTGAGCCTGTAGCGGGTTCGGGGGAGGCGAAGCCTCCCCCGAAGAACTTTTTTCTCATACGTTGGCGATTGCGCCGCATGGTTTCGACAAGCTTAGCTTCGGCAGGCTCAGCCACCGCCAGCGGCGCGCTGGCTGAGCTTGTCGAAGCCAACGCGCCCCATCAGAGGTACCCTTGCCCATGCCCTGGGAGTAGAGTAACTATGCAAACGGCGGCGATTCTGCTCTTACTGATCTGTTACGGGGCCGCAGGCTACCTGGCGTGGCAGCAACGCAACCCGATCTACCTTTTGGCCATACTCGCTGGACATGTAGGAGCCGTGTTGTTGCCCCTCTGGCAACTCCTCTATGTTGGTGAGACCCGTTTGAGCCTCGCTACACTCTGGTCTACGCTCAGCCAACGTCCCACCACCACCAGCATCCTGATCGCGGGCTGGCCGCATGCGCTACCCGCGCTTATGGTACTCTTGCTCTACCTGACTCGTTGGTGGTTCCCCGGCAGCGTTTCCGGCCTGCTGACATACATCGCCTTTCTGCTCTACCACCTGCTGATCGAACTGATCGGCCTACAGCCGGGTTTGTGGCCCGTGCGCCACAGCCTGTTACCACTCGTACCAACCCCGCTCCTCTCGGCATTGATGGCGGCACTCGTCTCGTATGCGTTGCTCTATCTGCTGCTCTCGATCTATCGCTATGCCTGGACGAGCATGGTGCTGGCGCTGGTACCGGCGATTCTGGTGTTGAGCCTGCTGATCTACGGTCTTCTCGGTGCGCCGCTCTGGATCGCGCTGGCGCTTGATGGCGTACCCTGGGCAATAGGCTTGGGAACCGCGAGTGCGTTAGCGCTGCTCCTCTGGGCCATCCAGATCGTCACCGGGGGTATTCAACGGGTAGAATAGGAGCAGAAGCGGCGTGGCTCTCCAGCAGACCCTCACCCCAATCATGCTGATCGCCGCCTACCGCAGCGGCATCTTCCCCATGGCCGACGAAGATGGCGCAATTGGCTGGTACGAACCGCGTATCCGGGCGATCATCCCCTTGGATGACGGCTTCCATGTCCCCAGCCGCTTAGCACGCACGGTGCGCAGCGGGCGCTTTGAGGTGCGGGTGGATAGTGCCTTTACAGAAGTGGTGCAGGCATGCGCCGAGCCAGCGCCGGGGCGCGAGACGACCTGGATTTCGGGGGAGATCGTGCGGGCCTATAGCGAACTGCACCGTATGGGTGTGGCGCACAGTGTTGAGTGTTGGCGTGAGGGGCAGTTGGTGGGGGGGCTGTATGGCGTTGCCCAGGGCGGGCTATTTGCGGGCGAGAGCATGTTCCACCGCGAGCGCGACGCGAGCAAAGTAGCGCTGGTGCATCTGGTTGAACGGCTACGCCGAGGCGGCTTCGTGCTACTCGACTCGCAATTCATCGTGGGGGGACACATGCTCCAGTTCGGCACCATCGAGATTCCGCGTGCCGAATACCACCGCCGCTTAAAAGGAGCGTTGCAGATCGAGGCACGTTGGTAGATCCATGTTGGTTCTGGTTTGGCGGCGCAGCCGCCAAACCAGAACCATCAGAAAATCCTACTTCTTCTTCTTGCGCTCGCGGCGCGCATCGCGGCGGCCCGTGGTGGCCACCGGGCGCGGCGCGGGTGGCGGCTGATCGGCGGCGGCCACAGCAGCGCGCTGCTGCGGCGCACGTACCGGGCGCTTGCCTGCCTGGGCCTTCTCCAGCGTGGGTAGAACCTTGCGCATGTAGAATGTCATATATCCGGCAGCAGCCAGTTCAACCAGCAACAAGATCCAGAACCAGAGCCGCTGACTAATCACCGGCACACCGACTAGACGCAGAATGGCTGCCAGCAAGCCAACCCCGCTCAGGATGAGCAGTGCAAGCCCTACCTGGCGGAAGAAGGTGTAGCGGGCCAGATTACGCTCGGTATGGGCGTAGTAGAAGTATGCACCCGCAACCACACCAGAGAGTTGGAGCAAAAAGAAGATCCAAGCAAGAGTGCCGAACCCAGCCGCAGGACTTGATGCCGTCATGTACTCAATGAAACCCATTGCGCGAAAGCCTCCCAGTTATGGTGTGGATGCTGAGACGGCGGCGATTATAGCAGTCTGATCTAGCAGCGTCAACTTTTAGGATGGACATTCGGTAAAAGAGGGGTAAAATAGCCTTACAATACTCGAATACCCCCCCGTTGCCTATCGGCAATGAAGATCGTGTATGCTTGATGCGTATGAGCCATTCCTAAGCGTGATACCGGCTATGAGCCAGATCCCACATGATTCCGACACACCTGATTCGCTATGGCTACAGCAGATAGCCCAACTTGCCCATGTGCGAAGCGCCGATGAGCTTGCACAACACGTCGCGTTGGTTATGGATCATATCCTCCCCATGTCCAAGTACGATCTGGTGTGGGCGAATGAGTCTGATCAGAGCCGTCTGGATGCTGAAGTACGCGCTCAGTTACACGCGGGTGCGCAGGTTATGGGGAACGCCGATCTCCCCGGTTATATCCCCATCCGCTGTGGCCAAGAGTTGCTGGGTTGGTTGTACGTGATGCCAGGCCACTGGAATGCTGCACAGGGGATGGCACTCACGCTGTTAACGGCTATGCTTGGCCTGCTCTCCACCGATCTGCGCATATTGACCGATAACCTCAGTTTGCGGCGTTGGAAGTTGCGCACTGCCTTGCTTGCAATCCGGGATTCCCGTAACTTTGATCAACTTCTGATTGATATTGCCCGGATTGTCGAGCAGACCTTCGGCCAAGTCATCTTTATGATTGCACTGCGCTACCAGCAGAGCAGTTGGGTGGAGATGGTTTATTTCTCGATTAGTGGGGCGCGTTTAGAGCGGAGCGTCTTCTGGGAGGATTATGCGGGCCTAAGCGGCTACATCCTTAAGAACCATGCCCCGATCTCCACCGCCAACTACCTTGAGGAGTGTCGGCAGCGCCATATTACGCCGCTCTATGTGACGCCCGATGTGCGTTGGTATGCGTGGATGGGTGCCCCACTGCGTGAGGGTGATCAGGTCTTTGGGGTGATCAGTTGCTCAACCCTTGGCCCAGATAGTACCTTCTCTCCAGATCAGTTTGATCTATTGCTAATGCTGGCTGAGGAGTTGGCGCATCCCATTCGCAATGCCCAGTTGCTGCGCCGCGCCGAACAACAGGCCCAGCAGATGCAGGCGCTCAACCAGATTGCACGTGCGATCACCTCAACCCTGGATCAAAATCAGGTTCCGGCCCTGATTATCGAACGCGCCCAGGCGCTCTTCAATGCCGAAGAGGGTTCGCTGTTGTTGCTGGATGTCCAGACCGGCGAATTGGTCTTCAGCTATGCAGGTGGCCCAGCGGGGCACCAGTTGTTAGGCCAGCGCCTACCCTATGGCGCAGGTGTGGCTGGCCATGTGGCAACCAGCGGTCAGCCCTCGGTGGTCAATAACGTGCGTAGCGATGGTCGCTTCTACAGCATGCCCGATGGTGATACCGGCTTTGCCACGCGCTCGTTGATGGCGGTGCCCCTGCGTGGGATTGATGGCGTCAAGGGGGTGATCGAGATTCTCAATCGCCGCGATAATGCCCCCTTTACGGATGAGGATCGCCAGTTGCTCGAAGCGATTGCTGACCACGCCATGATCGCGTTGGAGAATGCCAACCGCTTTGCTCAGGTCGATCAGACCTTGGCGCGACGTGCCAAGGATCTGGATCGCAGTAATGACCGTCTGCGGCGGATTTTGCGTGTCTCCAATGCGCTACGCGCCGAGCGCAATCGTGATGATCTGCTGCATAAGATCGTCCAAGCTGTGGCCGAGAGTTCCGGCTTTCAGACCACGATGTTGGCGCTGGTGCAGCCTAACGATACCGATGAAGCGCAGTTGCAGTATGTGCTTGCGACTGGCCCTGGAGCGAGCTATTTCGATCATCTTCCCACGGTACAGGTACCACTTTCGCGGCTCAAGGCGATTCTGCGGCTCGAATTTCAGTATAGTGCCTCGACCTACCTGATAGATCGACGTTTTGGTGACTATGTTGATCTGTGGCAGGGAGCGCTGCGGCGTCCGCCTTATGATGGGCGGGGCTTGCCAGCGGGGGCTTGGCATCCCCATGATGTGATCTTTAGCCTGCTACGCAACATGCATGGCGAGATTTTGGGGCTGATCGCCGTGAGTGATCCCGAAGATGGGATGTTACCCACTCCTGATCAGATCCAGATCCTAGAGATTTTTGCTAATCAGGCTTCGGTGGCTCTGGAAAGCGCGCAACTCTACTATGAACTGCAACATAGCTTGCGTAGCCTGACGGCGCTAAACGGCTTGGGTATGGCACTGAATACCACGTTGCGCTCTTCCCAGGAGATTTACCACATGACCGTGGGTGGTATGGTGGCCCATGGCGATGCGCGTTGGGGGATGGCGTTGCTGGAACAGGTGGGCGCAGCCGAGTTGCCGTTGAGTATCGCGGCCCATGTTGGCGAATCAGTCCAGCAGTATGCAGCGGTGGAAGCCCTAGCGCGTGAGGCCATTCGCCAGCGCCGCCCGCAGATCATGCAGCCCGACACCAACGAGACTGAGGCGGTGATTGCCATCCCACTGCGGGCGACACGGGGCGTTCTGGGGGCTATTTGTATCGGCTATGGCGACAATTTGCCGCGCCATACCGAGATCGAGAGCCTGAGCCTCTTTGCGGGGCAGGCGGCGGTCGCGGCAGAGAGCCTGCAACTCTTTAACGCCGTGCGCCAGGGCCGCGATCAACTCGCCTCGATCATGGCCTCCACCCGCGAGGGGATGTTGTTGGTGGATGAGCATGGCATGGTGTTGGTCGCCAATGATGCCTTCCGCGAGTTGGCCGATGTTTTGCGCTGGCCAGATGCACCAGAGCAGACCGAGTTGGCTGGCCAGTTGATCTATACCGTATTGTCGCGCTGGCAGGCCGCTCATATCTATCCGTCATCGGATCTCGATCACCTCTGTGCCTGCTTGACCCAGGTGGCTGATGGGCGCCAGCGCTTTCTTCATGGCCAGTTGATCGCAATTGCTACAGATGGGATTGCCATCGAATGGGGCGTATTACCAGCCTTGCCCGAAGGTAGCCATGATCTGAACCACGAGCGCTTGGATGCGCGCTGGCCGATCTTGCTCACCTTCCGCGATATTACCGATGCCATCCAGGCTGAACGGCTGCGCCAGGATCTCACGAGTATGATGGTGCATGATCTGCGTAGCCCGCTGACCAGTATCACCACTTCGATTGATATGATCTTTCGGGGGACGGCAGGTGAAGTCACCTCGTTGCAGCGCGAGATATTGACCATTGCCTTTTCGAGTACCCAACATCTGCTCGATATGGTCAATCTGCTGCTCGATATTAGCCGCCTTGAGAGCCGTCAGATGCCGCTCGATTGTATGGCGGTTGATCTCTACGAGGTTGCAGAAGCGGCCATCGAACGCATGACGATGATCGCTCAGAAACAGCATGTGAGGATCAATTTGCAGTCGGATGGCGAGTTCCTCTATGCCTATGCTGATCGTGAAATGATTATGCGCGTCTTGCAGAATCTGCTCGATAATGCGATCAAGTTTAGTCCAGCTAACCAACAGGTGGTTCTGTCGCTGCAAGTGCTACCCGAACAGAATCTGGTGCGGGTTGCGGTGCGTGACTTTGGGGCCGGGCTGAAGGCCATGGATAAGGAGAAGATCTTTACCAAGTTTGGGCAGGTCGGCAACCGCCGCAGTAGTGGCAGTGGCTTGGGGTTGACCTTCTGCAAGTTGGTGGTGGAGGCGCATGCCGGGACGATAGATGTTGAAAGCGTCCCCGGCCAAGGCAGTACCTTCTTCTTTACCCTACCAGCGACCACAGCGCCGTGAGTGGCTGCTAGGGCTTATGCGAGGCCGACAATGACGACGGCACAGCCCGATCCAGACGATCATGCCATGGCGTTGCTCTGCAAGGCGTTGGGAAACCCGGTGCGTATCCAGATAATTCGCTATATTCAGCACCACCCCAACTGCATTGCTACCCAGATCCTGCTCCACATGCCTGACGGTGCGCCCCACGCGCAGAGTACGATTTCGCAACATTTGCGGGTATTACGTGACGCCGGTCTGGTTGAGGGGTATCATGAAGGTGCGGCGACCTGCTACCAGATCAATCGGGAACGCTTGGGGTGGCTTGTTGAGCAGTTGAATCAGTTATAGTCGGGGAGAAGCGCATGCGCCTGAGTGAAGATAAGGTGCGCCGGATTGCCGAACGGCTACACGATGAGTTGGCGCAACGTGGCCTGTTGGCCTATAAAGACCAACTGGGTGTGCGGGCGAGTGAGGGCCGAGTGGGGCGGGTGAAGGCGTTATATACCTTTATCATTGATGATTTGCGGCGTGAGGAGGAGATTGACGCCGAGGTCGAGAAGGTGTTAGCCTCGTATAGCCGTGAGATTAAGGGTACTGAGCGTGATATTCTCTTCCGCAAGCATAAAGAAGAGATTGCGCGTAAGCGGGGGTATATTCTCTAGGCAGAAACGGTGGCTTCGACAAGCTCAGCCACCGCCAGCGGCGCGGTGGCTGAGCTTGTCGAAGCCACCGCGCCCCTTCCACGTATCTATTTACCGCCAGCCGCGTGTCACCACAAGCTGATTCCCTAACAGACCCAGTAACACCCGCCCGCCGTGATCCTCAAAGCGGGTGCGCTCGAACCACTGCACAGTAACGAAGACACCCGGTTCTACCTCCTCAACCTGCGGGCCAGAGAGTGGCAACCCAAAGAGCGCCAGACTCTCGGCAAAGCTCTTACTGGCACGTCCATCAAACTCCAGCCCATTACTGCGCCAGTAGCTTAAAAATGGCTCACAGATGGACTGATCCGTCTCGGCAAAGTAGAGGCAACCCACAACTTGGCCACTCTTGGCGAAAGTGAACCAGTCGCGGCCAGCGGTGCGCAGGGTGTCATCGCCGATACGCGAGAGGAGTACATTGTAGGGCGGGGCCAGTTCGGGGTGAAACTCGAAGCGGTGGCGCTCGAAGTACTGCACCGTATAGTTCTGGCCGTCCCCCCCAAGCTCGGTAAACTCCTCGCTGATCGGGAAGCCAAAGATCGAGAGTCCGCCATTCATTTCCCAATACTGCCGGAAGCCTCCGCCCAGGCTATGCTGTGTTTCGGGGAAATAGAGCCGATCCGCACCCACACTCTCTGGGGGAATGGGGGCAAAGGCGGGGGGCGTGTTGCCCGCCGGTGGTGGTGGGGCGGGGGTTGGGTTGGGCGCGGGCGCAGGTGGATTGAGCGGACAACCCGTATAGGTCTGGGCCAGTTGCAGCGAACGTAGGAGATTCAGGCGGCCCCAGCCATACTCATCATCACGGCCGGGTGTACCCTTATCCTCGGCACCGGCCTCTAGAATGCAACGAATATCCGCGATGGGCAGATCGGGGCGCACACTAAAGGCGAGGCCCGCCGCTCCGGCCACATAAGGGCTAGCGAACGAGGTGCCGTTGGGTGTCCCATACTGATTGCCGGGTAGCGTCGTCCACAGGCCCACACCCGGTGCCGCCAGATCGACATAGGGGCCAGTGTTGGAAAAGCCCGTCACCACATCGGTGTTGCCGGTAGCCCCAACGGCAATGACCGAGTCATAGGCGGCGGGGTAACTCGTGGCATTACCTTCACTGCGCTCATTGCCGGAGGCGGCGACCATAAGGACGCCACGGGCGGCGGCATAATCTACCGCATCGCGCAGGGTCTGGCTCTCATCACTACCACCCAGGCTCATGTTGATCACCCGTGCGCCATTGTCTACTGCCCAGCGGATACCAGCCGCCACGCTGGCATCATCACCACCACCCTGGGAATCGAGTACCTTGATCGGGAGGATCTTGCAGCCCCAACATATCCCGGCGACCCCTTCGCCATTGTTGGTATTGGCGGCAATCAACCCGGCCACGGCGGTACCATGGCCGTTGTCGTCGTTGGTGTCGTTCCCACCCGTAAAGGCGTTGAAGCCGCTTATGACCTGGCCCTGAAGATCGATATGATTCGCATCAACCCCGGTATCGAGTACGGCGATCACAATCGCTGAACCAGTGCTGATGTCCCAGGCATCGAAGGCTTGGATGTTGTTCAAGGCCCACTGTTGTGCGAGTACCGTATCGTTGGGGGTACGCAGCAACTCACGGCGGTGGTTCGGTTCCGCATAGACCACGCCTGGGTCGCGGGCCAGCCGGGTGGCCACTGCGGCGGGGCTGATCGGCTGCCGGAACGTAATCCGATAGGTGTCGCTGCCGATACCAATCGGGCTGAAGGCATACGCATCGATCATCCGCAGTTCGCGGTTGAGCAGACTAAGGTTGGATGTACCCAAGAGTTCAACGTGCTGTGTATGCAGCGCAACCTGGATACCAGGCCGCAGACGAACCAACACCTCACCGGCAACAACCGACGGTTCACCGGCCTGCATTGTTTGCGGTGTAGCAACGGCGAGGAGGGCGAAGAGGAGCACCAGCGCGAGCATGTGTCGTTTCATTGGTTTCTTCCGCATAATGGGGGATAGCGTAGCTTCAATTATAGCAATCTTGCCCACATTTTGTATACTTCGTGTATACTGCCTCAGGGCATGAGCAACGTTCTTGGGGCTACGCCCCAAACCCCATTTTTGTGGTGTTTTGGCGGCGAAGCCGCCAAAACATCACAAAAAAAGATCTTTCTTTGGGGCATAGCCCCAGACTCTCTTTTTTCTCTCATTGTGGCGGCGAAGCCGCCACAATGAGAGAAAAAAAGTTATTCGGGGAGGCGCAGCCTCCCCCCAACCCCCGCCATCTATACACAATGTGGTGCTATGCGAACGAGGCTGATCTTTAATCCCACGGCTGGAAATGCCGAGCAGTATGAAGCTGATCTGGCAGCGGCAGCGTTGGTGTGGCGTGAACGGGGCTGGTCGGTAGAATTGACGCCCACCACTGCCGCCGGTGACGCGAAACGTCTGGCGCGTGAGGCGGCACGGCAGGACTATGATCTGGTAGTGGCAGCGGGTGGCGATGGTACGATCAACGAGGTCATCAATGGGTTGGTCGGTTCGTCTACGGCGCTGGCGACGCTGCCCCTGGGTACAATGAATGTTTGGGCGCGTGAGTTGCGCCTGCCCCTCCAGCCACGTTTGGCGGCCCAGGCGATGCTCAGTTGGCAGGCGCAGCCGATTGATCTGGGGCGCGCCGGGGATCGCTACTTCCTGCTTATGGCCGGGATCGGTTTTGATGCCGCGATTACCGCCGGTGTGCGCGCCGATGAGAAGCGCCGCCTGGGGGCTTTGGCTTATGTGCTGCGCGGCATTGAGCAGGCGATCCGTATCCGGGGGGCACGCTCGCGGATCAGGATGGATGGGCGCACCATCTCTGGCCGGGTCTTGATGGTGGTGATTGGCAACAGCCAACTCTATGGCGGGCTGGTGAAGATTACGCACCGCGCCAGTATTGATGATGGTCTGTTGGATGTGTGTGTCATTCGTGGCGATAATGGGGTGAGTGCCGTGCGCCATCTCTTTGCGATTCTGCGTCGCCGCTATAGCCACGATCCAGAGATCGAGTATTACCGTGCGCGGAGCATTCAGGTAACTACTACCCCGCGCCTGCCGGTGCAGGTAGATGGTGACGCGATTGGCCAGACGCCGATGCTCTTTACCGTCGCGCCGCGTGCTATCTACGCCCTCTTACCGCCCGATCTACCCGACGATCTGACTCAGCAGCCTACGTCAACCACCAATCGCCCCCGCCGTACCGTGCCGCGTCTGTTGCGCTGGTTGTTACCCCGGAGTTGATCGGGTATGGAGAAGTTGCGCTTCCCTGTTGCTGGGTGGGCCTTGCTGGCCTATTGCATCCTGAGTGTCGCCCTCACATGGCCCCTCGCGCCCTCCATGGCCCACACGATGCCGGAGCATGGTGATGCGCTCTTCCAAGCCTGGGTGTTGGCGTGGGATGCCCATGCACTGACTACGAACCCCGGTCAGATTTGGCATGCGCCGATCTTCTACCCCTACCCTAATAGCCTCGCCTTTAGCGATAGTCTGTTGCCTTTAGCCTTGCTCGGCTTGCCGTTTTTGCTTCTGCTTGGCCCTATCGCCAGCTATAATCTCTTGACCCTGTTCAGTCTGACTCTCAGTGCCTGGGCGGTCTTTCTATTGGCCCGCGATACGCTTGCCGATACGCGGCTACCTGCCGCGCCGGTGGCGTGGGCGGCAGGGGTTGCCGGGTTGGCGTTTGCTTCCTCGGCCTATCTGATGAGTCACCTCTTTCATTTGCAACTCCTTCAGACCTACTGGCTCATCCTGGCTCTCTGGGCGCTGCGGCGCTTGCTGCATCCGCAGCCCCGCCCACGGCTGCGCTATGCGCTGTTGGTGGGCCTCTTTGCCGGGGTACAGGCGGCGACAACGCTCTATTATGCCTTTTTTGTGGCTCTGGTTCTGGCCGGTTATGCGGCGCTGTGGGTGTTGTTACGGCTCTGGTTGCGTGTGCGCACGGCTGAACGCTTCCCCTGGGCGCAGTTGGCATGGGGCGGGTTGGCGGCACTCATCGCTGGGGTGGTGGCGCTACCGTTCCTTCTTCCCTACAGCCAGGTCTATGCCACGCTGGGTATTGTGCGTTCGCTGCGCGAGTTGGACAATTGGAGTGCCCCGCTGAGTGCCTACCTGGCACTTCCGGCGACCAATCGGAGCTATGTTGCCGCAGGCCAGCTCTTTGTGGGGACAACCGAAGCCGCACTCTTTCCCGGTGCGCTGGTGTTGCTCTTCGCCCTGGTCGGCGTGGGGCGGGTGGTGCGCGGGGTGCGGCGCTATCTACACACGCCCCAACTGCTGCTCGATCTCTGTTTCTGGCCGCTGCTGGCGCTGGGGGCCTTTGTGCTTTCGTTGGGTACTGCCATTCGCCTAACACCCGAACATGCGCCGCTGCCGATCCCTTCGCTCTATGCACTCCTCTGGGCACACCTGCCTGGATTTGGTGCCCTGCGCGTCCCGGCACGCTGGGGTTGGTTGGTGACTCTGGCGCTGGTGTTGGCGGCAGCGGTGGGCCTGGCCTTCATTCTGGCGCGTATGCGCCCGCGTGGCCGCGTGGTGCTGGCGGGGGCCGTAGCGCTCCTGATGCTGGCCGAGCAGAGGGTGGTTCCGCTGAACCTGCCCGATCCCGCCCCGCTGCAACCCTCCTTAGTGACGCAGTGGCTGGCTGAACCGGCGCAGGCCGATCTTCAGGTGGTGCTGGAGTTGCCGCTTCCCTCGGTGTTGCGCGGCGAACATGTCTATACGACTATCCGCCGTCAGTGGCTCGCACAGTACCACTGGCGCAGCATGCCCGTTGCCTATAGCGGGGCCATTCCGTTTGGCACCAACGATATGTTGGCGCGTGCCCAGGCGCTACCGTCCGATGCGGCGCTCAGTTTCTTCCAACTGATCGGCGTGGATGCGCTGCTGGTACAACGTGACGAGATGACTCCAGAGGCGGCGCAGGCTATGATCACCGGTTTGCAGGCATCGCCACGGGTGCGCCACCGTGCCGATGTGGGCACAAGTAGTCTCTTTGAACTCCTGCCCGACCCGCGCATCCCGCAGATCCGCGCCGCTGCTGCCGGTGGCTCGATCTATCTCTCGGCGGATGAGCGCATTCCTGGGCTGATCCCGCTGGCGCTGATTCCTGCCTTGGAACAATCGGGTATCCCGATCTATGGCCCCGGACGGAGCCGCTACTACCCTCCACAAATGGCCTTGCCCATCGGTATGGTTCCCGCTGCGGCGCTGCTCTCTGATGCCGAAAACCCACTCGATTATGGCTATCCACCCTCGGCGCTGGTGTGGCAGGGGGATGGTGTGGCGCTCTACCAACGCCCCGCGACCACCCTGGCCAGTCTCAGTCTGGCTCAGCCCGTGGTGGGGCAGTTCCACCGTGCCTTTCCTGCGTACCTCAACATCACTCCCAGCCCCGGCCAAGTGCAGGTGGGTGATCAGGTGCTGTACCTTGACACGGCAACCCCACTCGTGATCGAGCTAGATTGTGCCCAACTCGCGCCTGGCCCGCTCCAGATCGGCGATCAGCGCCTCGATCTGCCCGCTGGCCTCAGTCGCGTGCGCGTGCCGCTCACGGCGGCGACGACGCTACGCGGTAGCCCCGACCTGACTGCGCTGCTGCGGCTGCGCATCGTTGCGGGGAGTCTCGATCAGCCAGAGGTGCTGCCCGAAGCGGCACTGGTGGCCACGGCTCAGACCAGCTTCGCTGGAGATGCTCTGAATCTGCGCGTGCAGGCGGCGGGGCGCACTGCGATCTTGGTAGATGGGTGGGGCGCGGCCAGCTTGGATGATCGCCCGATCCATCTGCTGGCGGGTGAAGTGGCGCTCGATCCTGACGGGAGGCTCGATCTTACCGTTTCGCTGCTCGATCCTACGGGGGCGTGGCTGACCGAGCATGCAGAACCCCAGGATGGGCGCTATATTCTCTACATCAAAGATCCGGCCCACCCTGATGGGCCGGGGCAGCCGGTAGCGAAGTTCTTTATCCGCGCTGGTCAGGTGGTGCAGCCGGAGCCGGTGCCGCTGCCGCTGACTGTGGTACGGTAGGGGGAAGGCGATGCGCAGACGGATTTTTTTGTTAGACATGGTTTCAGAAGGGGCGTATCAACGTGACAATCTCCCCCACT
>NZ_GL501404.1:1352041-1358387 GCF_000152145.1 Oscillochloris trichoides DG-6 | reverse complement strand
TCGTTCGGTGGCGAACTGTCACGTGGTTACGAACCATGTTTTTGCGTCTTTGCGCCTTTGCATCATTCCCATGATGCTGCTCATCCTCGTTGGCTGTGGTGGTGGTACGCCCGTTCCGCAGGCAGGAACGCCAGCGGCGAACACAACCAGCCTCGCGGGGCGCTTGCTCTTTGTGCGCGCCGGGGTGATCTGGCAGTGGCGGGGTAGTGCGGCGCAGGCACTCTTGGGTGACGGCAACGCATGGCAGCCCGCGCTCGCCCCCGATGGGCGGCGAATCGCCTATGTGCGGCGCGATAATTCGTTTAGTGATGTGTTGCTGGCTGATGCCAGTGGCGCACCGTTGGGCCAACTCACCACCAACGGCTCACGCCAGCCGCCCAATAGCCTCGCACGGGTCTACGAGAGTACCTGGGCCTTCTACCCCACCTGGGCACCGACGGGGGATCGGTTGGTTGTTACTGGCCAAGCTGTGCCGCCCAGTGGCGATCCGCCGGTGGATGCCAACCTGGGCTTATTTGAACTCTCCGTGGCCGGTGGTTACCAGCCCATGCTCTATGCTGCGCCGAATGTTCAGGTTGGGCGCAGCCTCTATTTGCCCGATGGTCAGCGCCTGCTCTTTGTGCGTAGCCCCAACAGCGCCGATGGACAGCAGCAACTCTACCTCCTCGATCTGGATACGGGGGCGGCTGAACCCTTTGCGGCGGCACCAAGCCCTAGCTACGATCCGGCCATCTCGCCCGATGGGCGCTGGCTTGCCTTTGCGGCTCAGGATGGTGATGGCACTGATCTCTTCGCCCTACCCCTGGCGGGTGGCGGTACGCCGCTGCGCCTGAGCGACATCGGCAGTGCGCGTGCGCCCGCCTTTTCGCCCGATGGGCGGCAGATTGCCTTTCTCGCCATTGCGCCCGGTGAGGGCGGCTTTGATCTCTGGGTAGCCGATCTGATTGAGGAGGCGGGTGGCTTGCGCGCCACCACACCGCGCCGCCTCACCAACGCGTGGCACCTCGATGCCGATTCGGGGCTGGTGTGGGGGGGGTAACCATCACGGACGCTCGAACGGCTGCCCCAGCGCGGTCGGGGCGGGGGTAGAGAGCCACGCCACGATCTGTTCGGCGGGGCGGCGGAGCCGCACCGGCAGCCGGGTGATGTGGCGGGCGGTGTTGGGGCTGGAGAGCAGGTTCACGAGCGCCAGCACAATGATCATCAGCACGAACGGGGCCACCTGAAAGACCTGGGTGGGTAGCCCCGGTATCACGCTCTGTGAGCGCGAGGCCAGCATCTGAAGGGCGGCGAAGAGGTAGCAGCCGATGGCGACCCGCCAGGGTTGCCAGCCGCCAAAGATGACAATCGCCAGTGCGATCCAGCCGGTGCCGAAGGTATGGCGGTAGCTCCAACCCTGTTTCAGATCGAGTGAATAGGCCGCTCCAGCGATACCGATCAAGGCTCCCCCGATGATCAGGTAGAGGTAGCGCAGCCGCACCACCGGCACCCCGCGTGCATGGGCGGTCTGAGGGCGATCCCCAAGGGCGCGTAGCACCAACCCGGCGCGGGTGCGGAAGAGGAACCACCAGATCAGTGGCACCAGCACAAAGCTGGTGTAGATCAGCGGATCGTGGTTGAAGAAGAGTGGCCCGATCAGCGGGATCTCACTCAGGATCGGAATCGGACTGTGCGCTACGGCTGGCCCCGGCACGCGCACATAACGCGAGCCAAGGAACGAAGAGAGATCGGTACAGAGCAGTGCCAGCACAAACCCGACTGCGGTTTGCGATTGCCCCAGACTCAGGCTGAGTCCGCCCAGGATCAAGGCCACGAATGCCCCGGTCATGGCGGCAGCGGCAAAGCCGACCAAGAGGCTGCCAGTGGTGAGCGCCACTGCAAAGCCGATCATTGCGGCTAATAGCATACTTCCGTCGAGCGAAAGATTGACTACCCCCGCCCGTTCGCTGATCGTCTCGCCCATGGTGGCGAAGATGAGCGGGGTCGCAGCGGCGAGGATGGCGGCCAGGTCAATGATCAACTGATCCATGTGGGTACTCTACTTGCGCATACTCAGGCCACGTCCAAGCAGGGCGAAGAGCACAATCGCGCCCTGAAGCACCCCGGCAATGCTGCTATCTGCGCCGAGCGCCAGCGGCATTTGCAGGCTGCCCACGGTAAAGATGGCAAAGGCGGCGGCGACGGGCAGCACCCACACCGGGTTGGCGCGCACCAGTAGCACGACCAGCAGCGCCAGGAGGCCGATCCCACTAGAAATACTGGGGATGAGTTGGTGAAAGACTCCCAGCACTTGGATGGTTCCGGCCAACCCGGCCATGGCCCCGCAGGCCGCAAACGATTCGGCGAGGCGGCGGGTGGCGGGGATGCCCATACGCCCGGCTGCCTGCGGGTTCATGCCCACGGCGCGCAACTCCAACCCCCAGCGCGTGCGAGTGACGGCAAACCAGATCAGGGCCAGTGCCAGCAGCGCAATGATCGGCGCTGCCGGGGCAAGCCGCAGCTTATCCAAAGTGGGCAGCCACACGTCGGTGGGTAGCGGCTGGGTGCCGGAGGACGAGGCTTGCCCGACGCGCCGCCACGGGCCGAGGACGAGGTAGAGCGCAATGCCACTGGCCAGGAAATTCAGGCCGAGACCCGCGAAGATCTCATTCACCCGCAACCCAATGCGTAACCCACCCGCCAGCAGCGCCCATGCGGCTCCTCCGGCAGCCCCGCAGGCAAAGGCGAGCAGCCACAGCAGCGGCACCGGCAGATCACTCAGCAGGCGCAAGGGCAGCATCGCCGCCACCGCCCCGATGATCATCTGACCCTCGATGCCCAGGTTGTACAAACCCGCTGCAAACGTGAGGGTCAGCCCCGCCGAACAGAGGATCAGCGGTGCCCCCAACATCACCATATCACTCATGCGGATGGGGCTAGAGAAACTGCCCAGGAAGATGAGCCGATAGGCTTCCAACGGGTTCACGCTACTGCTCAGGAGCACCAGACTGGTGAAGAGCAACGCCCCCAGGAGCGCCACACCACCAAAGATCAACCCACGCTGCGGGCCAGCGCTGCGCCTCGGTTCACTGCTCATGCGGCCTGCTCCTCAACCTCATTAAAATCCACCCCGCCGATCAATTCACCCAAACGGGCGGCATTCAGTTCGGCGCGGGGAATGAGCCGCGAGACTCGTCCGGCAAAAAAGACCAGAATATAGTCGCTATAATCCAGAATTTCATCAAGATCGGCACTTGCAAAGACCACCGCACAACCCGCATCACGGCGGGCATGCAGGCGGCCCCAGACGGCCCGTGCCGAGGCAATATCCAGGCCGCGTGTGGGCTGCTCGCAGACGAGGGCGCGGGTGGTGGCGGGCACCATCGAGAGCATGGCGCGCTGCTGATTCCCACCAGAGAGCGACATGATCGGGCTGACCGGGGTAGCCTTGATCTGATACTCGCTAATCGCTTGGCGGGCAGAGGCTTCGGCGCGGCGGCGGTTGATGATGCCCTCCTGGCGATCCAACAGCGCAAAATGATCCGCCAGCGTCAACGGGCCAACCAAACCCTCCACCAAGCGGTCGGCGGGCAGATACTCCACCCCATTGCGGCGGAACGCCTCGGCTCCGGCGGTGGTCAGATCGGCACCGGCGAGCAGCACGCGGCCCGCTTCGGGCTGCACGCGCCCACACAGCAGGCGCAACAGAATCTGCTGGCCGCTCCCCTCCAAGCCAGACAGCCCCACCACAGCACCTGGGGGTAGGCTCAGATTGAGCTGTTTGAGGGTCAGATTGCCATCGCGCGCCGTCACCGCATCCAAGCGCCATGCGGGCAGATTGGCGGGCTGCACCGGCGCTCGTGTCGGCGGAGCGTGGTCGCCACTACTCGGTCCGAACATCATCTGGAGCAGGTGCTCTTGGGGTTGGGGCATCGCCATCTGACCTTCACCAACCACCTTGCCGGTGCGCAGCACACTCACCGTATGGCAGAGATCGGCCACTTCATCCAGTTTGTGCGAGACAAAGAGGACGGTATTGCCTTCATGGGCGAGGCGACGCAGGGCGACAAAGAGCGCTCGTGCTTGGGCGGCGCTAATGCCGGTGGTCGGCTCATCCAGAATCAGGGCGCGTGCGCCACAGGCCAAGAGGCGAATAATTTCGAGTTGTTGGCGTTGGCCCACCGTAAGTGAGGCGACACGATCATCCGGGGCGATACTAAAGCCGAGGCGTCCGGCCAGAATCGTCAGGGTGTTGCGTGCCTCGGTACGGCTGGGCAAAGCCCAACGCGGGGCGGCACAGAGCAGATTTTCAAGCGCGGTAAACCCCGGCAGATCGAGCGGGTCTTGGTGTACCATACCCACCCCGGCGCGCAGCGCGGCACCCGGATCACCGAGGGCAACGGGCTTCCCCTCCAGCCACACCTCACCCGCATCAGGGCGCAAAAAGCCGGAGAGCAGCTTCATCAGCGTACTCTTCCCGGCTCCATTCTCGCCGAGGACGCCATGAATCTGCCCACCCGCAAAACAGAGGTTGATGTCATCGTTGGCGCGCAGGCTGCCAAAGATCTTGGTGAGATTCTGGACGCGTATTTCCATGGCGTGATCTCGATATGGTATAAGGTAGCACCGGCTTCTAGCCGGTCGGCGGTGTATCGTGACCGGCTGGAAGCCGGTGCTACCTCATGCGCCGCATGGCTTCGACAAGGTCGGCTGGCTTCGACAGACTCATCTGGCTTCGACAGACTCATCTGGCTTCGACAAGCTCAGCCAGCAGCGTGCTGGCTGAGTCTGTCGAAGCCAGCGCACCACCTTACGGTGCGCTCTGGCCTTCAATACCCTCAAGCAACTGCTCGGTGTACCAGACCGTCTTATCATCGGCGACGGCACCCTCGGCCACGAAGGGCGTGCCATCCTGGTAGTTGAGCGGGCCGGTGTAGAGGTTCAGGCTCCCATCGGCCAGCATGGCAATGAAGTTATCCAGAGTTGTGGCATTCTCTGCCGTCAACGCATTACCCTTCACGAAGCCAACAATGCTGGTGTCAGGATTGTTCATGTCGCTCCAATCCGGGGCGATCCAGTCCCAGCGCTGCTCGAAGGTACCAGCCTTCGCCGCACTGATCAGTTCCAGGTAGATCGGCCCCCAATTGAAGTAGGGCACACCCAGACAAACCTCAGGAGCCTGATCACAGGCAGCCTCGTAATCGTAGGGGATGGCATAGACCTTCTTCCCGGCGGCGGTGGCCTTGTTGGCCTCAACCAGCGCCTCGGTGGTATCAATGCCCGAAATGATCACATCGCTGCCGCCATTGATGAAATCGTTGGCCACTTGGGTCGGATCAAGCGTGACACCGGGGATGTTGAACCAGAAACCGATCCACGTCACCTTGAAGCTCAGTTCCTCAATCGGCTTGCCGCGCACTTCGGTCCAGCAATACTTGGCCCCCAGGTAGGTCGCGTTGACCAAACGGCGGGTCTCGGCATCAATCAGTGGCCCAAGGTAGGAGAGGTTGCCGGTCTCGCTCTGGAGGGCAGCGGCACACCCGGCAATCATCTTGCCATACTCCATGCGGCCCATGACATTGGAGACATTGGAGGGTGCAGTACCAGCCAGCACGCCATCACCAGAGGCATGCACGAAGTAGACATCGGGGTTAGCGCGGGCAGCATTGCTGGTGCCATCGCCAAACTCAGCCGAGTTGGTGATCACAAACTGGGCACCCTGGGCCAGCAGTTCATCAATCGCCTGCTCGGTGGTGACATTGGGGCGATCCGCCGAGTTCAGCTTGTCAATAAAGATGAACTTCGAGCCGGGGATGCGCTCCTCGACATACTTAGCGGCATCGTAGTGGGCCTGGTTCCAACCGCCATCATTGGTGGTACCAACCAGCACCATGCCAAAGATGTAGGGCTCGGCGTTTGCCTCAGCGGTGGCCTCGGCAGTTGCCTCGACAGTTGCCTCAGCGGTAGCCTCAGCGGTGGCCTCGGCGGTGGCCTCAGCAGTGGCCTCAGCAGTCGCCTCGGCGGTAGCCGCCGTGGTGGCGGCGGGGGCGGTGGTGGGCTGGCTGGCCGGGGCACCGCCACAGGCGGCGAGCAGGATGCTTAGAGCCAGCATCAGCAGGATAGACCAGCGGACACGTACCGATTGCATAGGACTCCTCGTGGGTATCTGAACCGGCGGAAAAAACAAGACGCGGGGGATGGCGAAACCGTTTCACCACCCCCCGCGTGGAAGAAGCACATACGGCAGCCGGGCCTGTCTGCGAGGAACACTCCCCAAAGCTGCGCCGCTTACATATAATCTACGTTAAATTGCGGGTTGAGTATAGCCGATGCCTTGCGGGCTGTCAATCAGTGCTATGATACATCT
>NZ_GL501404.1:1297656-1351809 GCF_000152145.1 Oscillochloris trichoides DG-6 | reverse complement strand
GGAGGGGGGAATCGGAGTTTGCCCATGCCCTGATCGTACATCCAGCACTCGCCACTTACTAGCTATCACGCATATGACTACCAGTACCGAGCCACCGCTGATCCTGATTGTCGGTGCCGCCGATACCGGACGGGCACCAATCACCGCCGCCTTGCTCCGTCGGATGCTTGCGAACCACAATCTCAGTTGGCGCGTTGCCTCGGCGGGGGTTGTCGGCCATGATAACGAACCGGCACAGCCAGAGGCGCGTGACGCGATGACCATCTTCGGGATTGAGTTGGGCGAACACCATGCCCGCTCGCTCACCCCCGAATTGGCCGCTGAGGCGCACCTGCTCATCGCCACTGATAGTGGCGTGGCCCGCGTGTTGCGCTCGCGCCATCCCACTGCCACCACCTTTAGCCTGGGTGAACTGGCGGGCCGCCAACGCGACATCCCCGATCCCTTTCGTATGCAGGTGGGGGCGTGGCTCAACTATACCCACGAGATTGAGCAACTGTTGCAAGCCGGTTTTGAACGCTTAGTGGCGCAGATCGCGGGCGAAGCCGCAGCCTTACCCCAGGATCTTCCAGCGCCGCTTGCTACCCCACCAGCGGCAGCCCCGCCACCACACCGCGAACCAGTCGGACGCTCGTTGCGCCTGATTGACCTCTTTAGTGAGATGCCCGATGTGGTAGATTGGGACGGAGCGCGCCGCCAGATGCATGCCCTGCTCGATCAAGTCACTCCCACCACCCCCGAAGATATGGCGCGCCCCTATGCCGCGATCATCCAGGCTATGCTGGCCATGACCACGCAGCGCCCCACCTCGGCTCAGGTGGCACGGTTGCGCAGTGCGCTGGAGATCCTGAATGGCGCGGTCAGTGGATCTGAATTGGCTGATCTTAGTATTGGCCTAGCCAGTTATGCAGCCTGAATCGCGTGTGCTACAATGCCGACATCCTATCTATGGAGATGATCTACTATGAATTTTTCCCGATCCAGCGGAATCCTGCTGCATCCAACTTCGCTCCCTGGGCGTTGGGGGATTGGCGATCTGGGTGCGGCGGCCTACCGTTTTGTGGATTTCCTGGCCGCTGCCGGTCAGACACTCTGGCAGGTGCTGCCGCTTGGCCCCACCGGCTATGGCGATTCGCCCTACCAGTGCTTTTCGGCCTTTGCCGGTAATCCCTTCTTGGTCAGCCTTGATGATCTGATCAAAGAGGGTCTCTTGGATCAGGCCGAGGTTGAAGCGGCTGCCGCTGCGGTGGGCGATCTGGGCCTGGATCATATTGATTATGGCCGCGTGATCGGTTTCAAATTGGGCCTGCTGCGGGCGAGCTACCAGCACCTCTGCGCCGGGAAGAACCCGGCCCTCGCCACTGCCTTCGCCGACTTCTGCACCGCCCAAGCCGCTTGGCTGGATGACTACGCGCTCTTCATGGCGCTCAAGAATCACCACGGCGGCGCGAGTTGGAATACCTGGCACCCCGATCTGCGCTCGCGCAAGGCGGCGGCACTGCGCACGGCCAAGAAGGATCTGGCCGAGGAGATCGCGCTACAGCAGTATCTCCAGTTCCTCTTCTTCCACCAGTGGATGCCGCTCAAAGCCTACGCCAATGGCCTGGGGATCAAGATCATTGGCGATGCGCCCATTTTTGTCGCCTACGATAGTGCCGATGTTTGGGCGAATCCCAAGCTCTTCTACCTCGATACCGAGGGCAACCCAACCGTGGTGGCGGGTGTGCCGCCCGACTACTTTAGTGAAACTGGGCAACTCTGGGGCAATCCGCTCTACCGCTGGGATCGTATGGCCAAGGATGGCTACGCCTGGTGGGTGGCGCGTCTGCGCCAGACCTTCAGCTTAGTGGATATTCTGCGCCTCGATCACTTCCGGGGCTTTGCGGCCTATTGGGAGGTACCCGCCGAGGAGACCACGGCCATCAACGGTAAGTGGGTCACGGGGCCGGGGGCCGCGCTCTTCAACGCCCTACGCGACGCGTTGGGTGAGTTGCCGATCATTGCCGAGGATCTGGGCCTGATCACCCCCGATGTGGACGCGCTGCGTGAGCAGTTCGGTTTCCCCGGTATGAAGGTGCTACACTTCGCCTTTGGCGATACGGCGCACAACCCCTACTTGCCCCACAACTATACTTCGGCAACGCTTGTCTATACCGGCACCCACGACAATAACACCAGCGTCGGTTGGTTCGAGGATATTTCCGAGGCCGAGCGCGAGAAGGTGCGCCTCTACATCGGGCGCGATGGCAGCGATATTGCCTGGGATCTCATGCGCCTCGCACTCATGTCGGTGGCCCAGATTGCGGTGGTGCCGCTGCAAGACATTCTGCGCCTGGGCAGCGATGCGCGGATGAACACACCAGGACGGGCGGATCGCAACTGGACATGGCGCTTCCGCGAGGAGGCACTGGCCAATCCCGGCCTCGCGTTTGGGTTACGGCTCCTCACCGAAGCATATCGGCGCTGCGAGCCAATCCCGGCGGAGTTGGAGGAGGTTGAGGGGTAGCATCTACCCCGGATAGACCTGCCCACCTTCAACCCGCATCCGGCTAATCTCGGCCAGAAACGTCGCCCCAAAATCCCCCAGATCGGTCGCGGTCAGCACGGTCTGTTGGGCGGGGCGGCGAATGGCCGCGATCAGATGCGTGCGGCGCTGCGTATCCAATTCACTCAACATATCATCGAGCAGTAGCACCGGCGTCTCCCCACTGCGCTGGCGCATCAACTCCGCCTCCCCCAACTTCAAGGCCAGGGTGACGCTGCGCTGCTGCCCGCGTGACCCATAGCGCCCCAGGTCGATCCCGGCGACGCTGAAACTCATATCATCGCGGTGTGGCCCGATCAGGGTCTGGCCACGGGCAACCTCATCTTGGCGCAGGCGGCGCAATTCTGCACTCAAGCGCTGGCTCAGATCCGGGGCGGTGAGGGCGGCATCCAGTTCGATACTCGCTCGGTAGGTGATGCTGAGCGGGTGCGGTTCGCCACTAATCGCCCCGAAGAGCGGCCCCACAATCTGGTTCAGTTCGTTGATCGCCCGCAGCCGCTCGGCCAGCAGAAAGCCCCCCGCCTGACTCAGTTCCTGATCCCAGTAGGCCAACTCATCATCAATGCCGCGCAGCGGGCGACGCCGTTCGCGCCACGCGCGCAACATACTGTTGCGCTGCTGCACGATCCGCTGGTACTGGGCCAATGTGCGCACATAGCGCGGATCAAGCTGCGAGAGGGTAATATCAATATAGCGCCGCCGCTCGGCGGGTGGCCCGTCTACCAACGCCAGATCGACCGGCGTAAAGAGGACGACGCGCAGTTGGCCGACAAGATCGAGCGCCCGTGCGGGGCGTTTATCCACGCGCACCAACTTCTGCGCTCCGTTGGTGAGTTGGCCATCCTCATCGGCGCGGCGCTGCACCAGCACCTCCAAGCGCACCCGGCCCATGCGCCGCTCCACCTCGGCAGCCACCCGCGCAAAGGGCAAGACCCCCGCCTCGCCCTGGGCATCCCAGCGCACCAGATCATGATCGCTGCGGCTACGTGGCGAACGAGTGGTCGCCAAATAGAAGAGCGCCTCCAGCAGACTCGTCTTGCCGGAGGCGTTAGAACCATAGAAGAGCGTAATTCCTGGCGCAAGCTGAAGGTCAATGCGCTGATAGTTGCGGAAATCACGCAGGCTGAACTGCGACACGTGCATGAGCTAGGCAACCAGACGCAATGCCCGTAGGGCGCGCAGATCAACACAGCCACTACACAGCATCGCCACGCGCAGTTCGCGCAGGAGCGCCTCCAGCCCCTCGATCACCGCCTCAGCCCCGCGCTCACTGATCGAATCGGCCAGTGCCGGTTTAGTGGTACCGACAACATCGGCCCCCAGCGCAATCGCCTTGGCCACATCCACCCCCGTGCGCACCCCGCCTGATCCGATGAGCGTCACGTGGGGCAGCGCGGCGCGCACCTCGCGGATACACTCAGCGGTAGGGATGCCCCAATCGGCAAACGCCCCGGCCACGCGGCGGCCCTGGTCACTCGTCTGGCGGAAGCGTTCCACCTCGCTCCAACTGGTACCACCCGCTCCGGCCACATCAATCACGCGCACCCCACACTCATAGAGGCGGCGCGCATCATCAGCGCCAATACCGTTACCAACCTCCTTGATCACCACGGGCACGGGCAGTTCCTTACACACCGCCTCGATCTTGCCCAGCAGCCCCTTGAAGTTGGTGTTGCCCTCTGGCTGCACCGCCTCTTGCAGCGGGTTCAGGTGCAGAATCAGCGCATCAGCCTCGATCATCTCAATCGCACGCCGACACTGTTCCACCCCATAGCCATAGTTAAGTTGCACCGCGCCGATGTTAGCCAAGAGCGCAATGTTAGGAGCCACGCGGCGTACTTGGTAGGTATGGGCCAAGCGCGGATCAGCAATGGCCGCCCGCTGCGAACCAACCCCCATCGCCAACCCCAAATACTCCGCCGCCTCAGCCAAAGCAAGATTGATCTGCTCGGCCACACTCGCGCCGCCAGTCATTGAACTGATCAGCAGCGGTGCCCGAAGCGACTTGCCCAAAAATGTCGTGCGGGTATCAACATCAGCCAGATCGATCTCAGGAATCGCCGTATGTGGCAAGCGGTACGCGCCGAACCCAGTGGACACGCCCTTTGCGGCCACATCCTCGTTCAGCACGATCCGGATATGATCGACCTTGCGCCCCTCCGTCGGCCTCTCGTCCGGCATCGCACGCTCCTTTGTGCCTCTATCGCTTACGGGTAACGCGGCGATCATACCAGCAAAGCAAAAGAGCGTCAAACCTTGGTGGGGTTTCGGGGGCGGCAAGCTGCCCCCGAAGATCTTTTTTGGTGTTTTTTGGCGGCTTTGCCGCCAAAAAACACCAATATCGGGGTTTGGGGCGCAACCCCAAGGAGAAATATGAACAACTCCCTTCCCGCCCGTGGTAAAATTCAGCATAAGGCTAGAGGTTCCTACCAATACGACTCATCCTCACCAGAGGGCTATGGACGATACACAACGCGCAGCGGATTTGCGCAAAATGCAACGCCTCGCCACCGGCTTGCTCATTCTGGTCACCATCGTCTTTGGGGTGACCCGCTATTATGAGCAGTATTGGCACTGGCTCGGTTTCATCCGTGCCTTTGCCGAAGCCGCCATGATCGGTGCGCTCGCCGATTGGTTTGCCGTCACCGCACTCTTCCGCCATCCCCTGGGCATTCCGATCCCCCATACCGCGATCATCCCCGAACGCAAGGAGCGTATCGCGGTCAGTTTTGGGCGCTTTGTTGAATCCAACTTCCTCGATCCCGACAAGATCGCCGAGCGGCTCAGCCGCCAGGATCTGGCCGTGCGTCTTGCCCGCACCATGCGCCAGCCCGCCCGCGCTAATCAGGTGGCCGACTTTGTCGCCGAGACGATAGGTGGCCTGATCAATGTCGCCAACGATGATGACGTGGAGAAGTTGCTGGCCCAGGGTCTTGCCGACCGCCTCGGTGCGGTGCCGGTTGCCCCCCTACTGGGCCGCATCCTCCAGACTACCGCCGCCGATCAGCGCCACCGCCAGATCTTGATCCAGGTGGTCGAGGCGGGCACGATCTGGATCGAGGCCAACCAGACCGCCATCCGTCGCCGCATTGCGGCCGAGTTGCCCCGCTGGTTGCCGCCCATCGTGGATCAGAAGATCTACGAAAAGTTCCTCGAAGCCGCTCGCCGCATGCTCGGCGAGTTGGCGATGAACCCCAACCATCCACTCTACGACGACTTCACCGCCATGATTGACGAGTGGATCGAGAACTTACAGCACGATCCCCAGGTGCGGGAGCGGGGTGAAGAACTGAAGGCCGAGTTCCTGGCCCAACCGCTGCTACGCGAAGTGGCCGCTTCGGCCTGGAAGGACTTCAAGGATGGGCTGGTGTTGCAGAGTACCGTTCCCGATTCCCCCCTGCGCCAGTCCATCGCATCGGGCCTCTCGCACCTCGGTGATGCGCTCGAACGCGATCCAGAGTGGCGAGCCAAGGTGGACAGTTGGGTGGAAAGTATGATCCGCTTCATCGTTGGGCGCTACGGGCGCGTTGCCGGGGAATTCATCACCCAGACGGTGAATAGCTGGGACACCATGGAGACCTCGCGTAAGATCGAGCTTCAGTTCGGGCGCGATCTGCAATTTATTCGCATTAACGGTACGGTGGTGGGCGGGTTGGCCGGGTTGATTATTTATACCGTTTCGACCTTTTTGTAGGAATCATCTGGGAGCGACTTTGCCCATGCCCTGGCCAATGCCCGCGAGGGCTTGACAAGATCCTTCTTACACTCTAGAATAGTGTAAATCATACACTATCTAGGAGCACCACGATGGAACATCAGGAAGAGACGGCGGCCACCTATGACGCCTCGCGCTATGATCGCCCGTCCGTAACAGTAGATGTCGTCATCTTTACCCTGATCGAGCGCGAACTGCATGTCCTCTTGGTGCAGCGCCGCCACTGGCCCTACGAGGGTTGTTGGGCCATTCCGGGGGGCTTCATCAACATGGATGAGTCGCTCGAACAGGCGGCGCGCCGCGAGTTGGAGGAAGAGACCGGCGTGCGCGATCTCTATATCGAGCAGCTCTTCACCTTTGGTGATGTGGGCCGTGATCCGCGCACGCGGGTGATTAGTGTCGCCTATATCGCCATCGTGCGTTTTGATGCCCAGAAACTGCGCGTCAGTGAGGAGAGCCACGATGTGCGCTGGTTCCCCGTTAGCGCGATGCCGCGTAACCTCGCCTTTGATCACGAGCAGATCCTGGCCTATGCGATCTCCCGGCTGCGCTCGAAGTTGGAGTATACCACCCTCGCCTTCCAGTTGCTGCCCGAACTCTTCTCGATTCTCGAACTGAAACATATCTACGAGCAGATTTTGGGTGAGAAGTTGGACAAAGGCAACTTCTATCGTAAAATCAAAGAGGCCGGTCTACTTGAAGAGACCAACCAGATGCGTGAAGGGCGTGGCCGCCCGACGCGGCTCTGGCGCTTTAAGCGTGATCGCGCCGGGGATAAGCAGTTTGTCTTCCGCTGGCGCGAGGATCGTGGGGATCGCGCATGAGGTGCTGATATACCTGTTCACCCTTCTCCTCCAAAACCCGTGTTTCTGTCACGCTGAGCGAAGCGAAGCGTCCCGGCGGAATAACCGACGCCCCCTGACCGTGACCCTTCGCTTCGCTCAGAGTGACAACGCCCTTTACCCCTGTTTGCGAGGCTTGATGACCACACACGGTATGCCATATCGCACCGCTTGGGTGCTGCTGATTGGGTTTATTGTGACGATCTTGCCGGGGTGCGAGGTAGTTTCTGCTCCACCCCCCGACACCACCACCACTGCGGTGCTTCTTGCTGCTAGCCCCACCCCCCCGCCACCCACGGACGCGCCTGCTCCACCTCCGGCTCCTGTCCTCTTGAGCCGCGCCTTGGCCGCCCGCCAGATCGGTGCCGATCAGGACGCGGCGCAGGATCTGAGTGCGCTGATCAATGCCTACCCAACCGCCCCAGAGGCGCACCAGGCGCGCTTCTTCTTGGCCGAGAGTATGGCCCGTCGGGCGCTCTGGAGTCCCGCTGCGCAACTCTTCCGCCCCTTTGCTGAAGGGGCCACGGACGATCCGCTCTACCCTGCGGCGCTCTTCTGGTTGGCGCGTTGTGCCGAAGAAGCGGGTGATCATGCGCGGGCGGTGGATCTCTACCAGCGCTACCGCGATCTGGCGACGCCGCTTGAACCCTATGCCGCCATGCGCCAAGCCGCCCAGTTGGTGGCGCTCGGTCAGCAGGCGGAGGCAGCCGCTGCCTATACCCATGCGGCGCGCTATGATCTGGTGCGCGGCGAACGCGCCGGGAGTTATGAGCGTGCTATTGAGAACCGGCTTCAGGTGGAGGATCGTGCCGCTGCCCTCGATCTCTATACCGAGTTGATAGATTTTGCCCAGACGCCCACCTATCGCGCCCACATCCTCTTTGATGCCGCGAACTTGGCCCAGCAGCTTGGTCAATCTGATCGTGCTGTGGCCTGGCTACGCCAAATCATTGCCGATGCCCCGGCCACGACGCAGGCCCAAGCGGCACTCGATCAACTCATTGCGGCGGGCGATACCACTCTCAGCCCAGCGGCAGCGGCCCAGGTCTTGATGCAGGCCGAGCGTTGGCCGGAAGCGCTGGCCCAGTTTGATCGAGCGATTGCGCAAGCCGCTGATCTCGAAGCCGCAACCGAGTTGCGCCGCCTGCGCGGTATGACGCTGCGCTTCCAGGGCGATCTGCCCGCTGCATTGACCGCATTGGCCGAGGCGGGAGCGAGTAGCCCGAATGGCGAAGCCGGGCGGCAGGCGCAACTCGATTGGATCCAGACGCTGGGCCAGAGTGGCGAGGTAGAACGGGCCAGCGTCGCCTACCAGGAGTATGCGGCGAACTACCCCGATGATCCACGTGCGCCGGAGGCGCTGGATCGCGCCGCGCAGTTGCGTGAGCGCTTGGGGGATAGTGCCGGTGCGTTGGCCATCCAGCGCACCCTGGGTGAACGCTACCCGCAGAGTTCGCAGGCCGCAAGTGTGCTGCACCGCGCCGCGCTGGCGCTCTTTCAGCGCGGCGATTATGCCCAAGCCCGCGATTTCTGGCAGATCTTAGCAACGCAGGCGCAGGGTGAAGTGCAGGCCCAGGCGGCCTTCTGGGCCGCCCGTACTGCTGTCGCCCAGAACGAATCGGCTGCTGCTACCGAGTTGTTCCGCGTGGCTCTCGAATCTGCGCCGAGTAGTTACTATGCCGCCCGCGCCAGCGAGGAGTTGGGGTTGGAACTTCAGGGCAGCCTCCCCCTCGATACGCCCTTCACCGATCAGGATTGGCAGACCCTACGCGACTGGGTGCGCAGTTGGCCCGATCAGGCTGCCGCACCCACCCCGGAAGCGTTGGGGGTGGAAGCCGATGCCTATGTGCGCCGCGCCACCCTGCTCGCCGAGGTCGGGTTAGGCAACGAGGCACGCAATGAGTGGCTGGCGGCCATGGAGCGCTGGACGGACGATCCGCCGCGCTTGGCTGAACTGGCGCGTCTCGCGCATTCCCACGGCTCGGCCTACATCGCCCTGCGTAGCGCGGCGCGGCTGGCGCGCCTCGCCCCCAGCGCCTTGCCCCCACCCCTCGTCCTGGAACGGCTCCTCTATCCGGCTCCCTACCCCGCCTTGGTCATCCAACAATCCGCCGAACGTGGCCTCGACCCGCGCCTGCTCTACGCGCTATTCCGCCAAGAGAGCCTCTTCGACCCCCTCGCAACTTCGTGGGTGGGGGCACGCGGCATGGCCCAGGTGATGCCCACAACCGGTGAGGGCATCGCCCAGACCCTGGGGCTTGCCGACTTCACGCTTGATGATCTCTACCGCCCTGCGGTCAGTGTCCGCTTTGGAGCCTACTACCTGAGCGCCCGCATGGCCGATATGCAGGGCAGCATCCAAGGCGGGTTAGCCTCCTACAATGGGGGCTTGGGCAATGCCCAACGCTGGGCGGGAGGCAGCTTTATCAGCGATCCCGATCTCTTTACCGAGGGGGTGGATTTTGCTGAGACACGCGGCTATATCAAGGCGGTGTATGGGTTCTATGCGGTTTATCAGCGCATCTACGCCCAGCCGTAAAGAATTCCTCCTATCTTGACACCACCCCACCTCAATGCTACCCTGTAGCATAGAAGTGTCTACATCGGATAGGGGCTAGGCGATGGCAAACCAAGAGCCAACGATTGCAAACATCTTGCGCCAGCTCACCCATGAGTATGTTGGCTCAGTTCATGAGCGCCAGCTCTTTGATCATGTCCTCCAATATCGCCCTAGTTCGGCCAAGAACCCCTATGCCACCATCCGCGAGCGGCTGCGTTGGGAAGGCTTGAGCCTGGGGTGGCTGCGCCTCAGCCGTACCCACTTGATGCCCCTGCGGGTGCTGCTCCAAGATCTTCAGTTTCGCTGCCTACCGCGCTTGGCAGATATTACCACTGGCCGCTTGCCGTTGGCCCACTTCCTGCCCTTTGCTGGCACGCAAGGCGCTTGGTTTGATCTGGTTGATGAAGCGGGAACTTCCTTCCCGCTCATCTACCCTGATCAGAACGATCCCGATGATGAGTCGCTCCCCGGTTTTGATCTGCGCGGCTGGTTTGCGCATACCGGCTTTGCCGAGGGTGATAGTATCCTCGTTCAGATTACGCACCTGACCGAGAAGGGGCCGATCCTGCGGGTGGGCTACGAGCCGCAGACGCTACGCCAGCCAACCCCAGAGCAGGATCGCGCCTTGATCGAAGCCCTGGTTGAACGCGTCAATCAAACCCAGGATGGCCTGGTTGCCTGTGAGGACGTGATCCTCCCCATCTTCGCCCAGGCACCATGGCGTACCAGTTACCCCGGTACCCCCTGGCAACACCTCGTTATCCGCGATGCCCGCGTGCAGTTGGTAGATGATTCTCTATTGACGAATCAGTATAATTTCGCATTGAACTTTATTCCCTCGGCCATCGAGGAGGTGTTTGAATCGCAGTCAATTCCTGAAGGCGAGCGCATCGCGGCGGATAATGCCCTCTTGGCCGAAATTGAAGCCCTCCAGCGCGATTTGCGTCGTTCGCGTGAGGAGGATGCGGATGCCGGTTTGTGGAACGGCCAGATCCTGCGCGCCTCGACTGCGTATTCAACGCTTGATTCCGATCTTGACCAACTCTTCACCCGGCATAACTCGTTGAGCGCCATTGAGGGCTACGATGAGTTTGATGCTGATGATGACGAGGATGATGACGATCTCTTTGGTTTTAATCAGATCGATTCGGATGACTTGGTTCTCTTCGAGAATGACGAGTTTGCCCGTCTTCAGGCGGCCCACCGCGAGTTGATCGAGGCGCTGCCACCAGGAGTCGCCGATCAGATCGAGGCTGCACGCCCCGAAGAGGCCGAGGTGATTCTTGCCCAGCATCTCAACATGCTGTTGGCCAAGAAGCCGCATCTCTTCCCGCCGCTCGATCTCAGCATGAATCCTGATGAGATGGGAATCGAACCTCCTACCGAGAGTCTCTTCGATGCGGACGCTTGGCAAGAGCAAGCTGAAGATGATGAGGATGATGATTGGGAAGATGAGGTTGATGACCTCTTTGCGGTTGATGATGATGCGGCCCGTTTCTATGATGAGAGTAGCGATCTGATCAGTCAGTTCTATGACTATCTGCTTGAATCAGGGAAGCGCAGCACAACCGCCCACGATCATTCGCATAATGTCGTCATCTATGCCGAATTTCTCGCGCTCTACTACCAGCGCAGTCTCATCCACGGCGATTATGCCAGCCTTGATGAGTGCCTCTTCTACCACTATCCGCGCCGGATTTTGAATACCACCCCGCGCCATGTCCGCGAGATCTGTACCTCGATGAAGCAGTTCTATGCCTTCCTCAAGGATCGCGGCATTATCGCTGATGATCGTTTCGCCTATGCGATTTGGCGTCGCCGCGATCAGGCGGCACGGGTGCTCTCGATCTATGACCGTTTAGCGGCCGATTCGCCCAATTTTGATGCCCTCTTTACCCGCCTCTTCCAGCCCTATACTGAGTAGAAGCCCCGACTCGCTATGAAGCAGCTTGCCCCCAATGATCTCCTTCAGGGCCGTTATCGCATTCAGACGTTGATCGCTCAGGGTGGTATGGGGGCCGTCTACCGTGCGGTAGATGAGCGCCTTGGGAATACGGTTGCCCTTAAACAGACCTTGATGAGTGATCCGGCGCTGCGCACCGCTTTTGAACGCGAGGCGCGCCTGCTGGCTAATCTGCACCACCCCGCCTTGCCGGTGGTGAGTGACCACTTTATCGAGGGCAGTGGCCAGTTCCTCGTTATGCAGTACATCCCCGGCGATGATCTGGCGACGCTGCTTGCCGCCCGGTCTGGCCCCTTCCCTCTGGCCGAGGTGACGCCCTGGGCCGACCGGCTGCTTGATGCGCTCGATTATCTGCATGCCCAGACGCCGCCGATCATCCACCGCGATCTGAAGCCGCAGAATCTGAAGCTGACGCCGCGTGGCGAGATTGTGTTGCTCGATTTTGGCTTGGCCAAAGGCCAGATCGGGGCTACCCAGGGTTCTGCGCCCAGCCTCTTTGGCTATACGCCGCAGTATGCGCCCCTCGAACAGATTCAGGGTACCGGCACTGATCCACGTAGCGATCTGTATGCCTTCGGTGCTACCTGCTACCAACTGCTCACCGGCAGTGCCCCGCCCGATGCGCTCACCCGCGCTGCGGCGCTGGTGGCGGGCAATCCCGATCCACTGCGCCCGGCCCACCTGCTCAATCCGAGCCTCCCGCTTGCCCTGAGCGATCTCCTCCAGACCTGTATGGCTCAGGCTCCCACGCAGCGCCCCACCTCCGCCGCTGCGCTGCGCCAAGCCTGGCAGGCGGCAACGACCCAGGCTACTCCCGCGACACCTTCCAACCTCGTCAACCGTGTACCCAGTAGCGCTGGCCAACCGACCATCGCCATGGCCCGTGAGGATGCACCGCCTAAACCTAATAGACTGGCCGGGATCACGCTGGCCTTGATTGGTGTGGTGGCCGCCTTGGTGATGATCCTCGCCCTAAGTGCGGTTGTGCGTATTTTCGGTTCCACTGCCTCCAGCCAGTCTGGTGGGGAGAGCCGCCCCGGTCCCACCATCGTGCTGGATCTGGCGGCCAGTACGGCTACGCCGCTGCCCGATGCCGGGAAGAGTCGCACTATGCCCCTTCCCACTGACGCTACCGCCCAGATCGAGAGCTGGGCCGTGCGCATCACTGGTGTCAGCCGGGGTAATGATGCCTGGGATCTGCTCTATGCGACCAACTCGAACAACGATCCGCCGCCTGATGGCCAGGAGTATGTGGTGGTGCATCTGCGTGCGCAGGCATTGCAAGGTAGCGAGGATAACCCTGATCTCTATCCCCAACTGACGGGTGATCAGCGGGTTGGCTACCTCCCGGTTGCAGCGGTTACGCCTCATCAGCGCCCGGATACCTACGCTAAGGATGCGGTGTTCGATATTGATATTCCCTATCTGGTGGTGCAGGATGAGGGTAATCTGATTCTTGCGGTGGATGATCTGGGCAGTTTTAATCAAGCGCCGGTCTTTGTGGCGCTTGATGCCGGAGCTAGTGTCTCTGTGGATATGAGTCTGCGCGATGTTCGCCCAACCTCCCTAGGTGAAGATCCGCGTGAACCGGCCGAGATCGGCGAGACAGTGATCACCGAGGATTTTGAGGTGACGGTGCTAGAAGAGATCCGTGGTGAGGCAGCCTATCAGCAACTCCTTGATGCGAATCAATTTAATGATCCCCCCAAGGAGGGCTATGAGTATCTCTTGGCTCGTGTTGAGGTGCGTTCCCTCAGTACTAAGGATGATACAGTCATGGTCAGCGATAGCGATTTCTACACGGTCATCGGCAATGCCGAAGATATTGAGGCCACTATCCAGCGCTATCCAGCCGTGGTAGAACCTGAACCTAAGCTCTCGCACTATCTCTATCCGGGTGGTAAGGGTAGCGGCTGGATTACCGTCGAGATCCCCAAGGATACCCCAGAGGTGCGCCTCGTCTTTGAGCCGAGTTTTGCGAGTAATGAACTCAATACGCGCTATTTTGTGGTTGGTGATTGATGCTTACCTATACCGTCTCGATGCCCGAACCCCACACCCACCTCTTTCATGTTGAGGTGGTGATTGACGCTGTTGCCAGCCCCCACCTTGACCTGCATCTGCCCGCCTGGACGCCCGGTTCCTACATGATCCGCGAGTATGCGCGCCATGTGCAGGAGTTCAGCGCCACTGGCCCGGATGGTCAGCCGCTCCCCTGGCGCAAGACGGCGAAGGCGGTTTGGCAGGTGGATACCGAGGGTGTTGCGGAGGTGCGGGTCAGGTATAAGGTCTATGCCTTCGAGCAGACGGTACGGACCAGCTATCTCGACGCTCGCCATGGCTACTTCAACCCCGGCAACCTGTGTATGTACCTCCCCGAACGCAGCCACGCGCCACTGATCATGCAGGTGCTACCCGCCGAGGGCTGGCGAGTCAGTACTGCCCTTGAGCCGGACGGATCGGGGCCGTGGTGCTACCGCGCCAGCGACTATGACGAGTTGGTGGATAGCCCCTGCGAGTGTGGGACGCAGCGCGTGTTGACCTTCAGTGTGGATGGTATTCCTCACGAGATCGCTATCTATGGGTATGGGAACGAGGATGAAGCGCGGCTGTTGCGCGATACCCAGCGCATTGTGGAGGCTCAGCGCGACATGTTCGGCAGCCTGCCTTACCCGCACTACCTCTTCATCCTGCACCTCACCGACGGGCGCGGGGGCGGGCTGGAGCATCGTAACAGTGTCACCAACATGGTGGATCGCTGGTCTTTCCTGCCGGAGCGTTCCTACGAACGCTACCTCTCGCTCACCTCGCACGAGTTGTTCCATGTGTGGAATGTGAAGCGGCTGCGCCCCGCCGCACTCGGCCCCTTCGACTATAGCCAGGAGAACTACACCCGCCTGATCTGGTTTGTGGAGGGGGTAACCAGCTACTATGACGAGTTGCTGCTGGTGCGCGGTGGGCTGATGCAGCCCGAACGCTACCTGGAGCGCCTCGCCGATGAGATCCTCAATCTCCAGAGCCAGCCGGGTCGGTTGTTGCAGACGCTGGAGGAGAGCAGCTTTGACGCCTGGATCAAATACTATCGCCCCGATGAAAATTCGGCCAATACCAGCATCTCCTACTATCTGAAGGGGGCGCTGGTGAGCATGTTGCTCGACATGCAGATCCGGCGTGTGACCGAGGGTGCCCACTGCCTAGATGACGTGGTGCGCCTACTCTACCAGCGCTACCCGATCAGTGGCCCCGGCATCCCCGAAGAGGGTGCGGTGCTGGCAGCGGTGGAGGAGATCGCCGGGGAGCAGGCGGGTCTCTTCCGCGACTTCTTCGCCCAGATGATCGCCGGGACGACCGAGCTTGACTATAGCTCCGGCCTGGCCGTGGTGGGCCTCGAACTGCGCTGGAGTCACCGTGCCCCCCGCCCCGACGGCAGCGCCCCGGCATGGCTGGGAGCGGCATTCAAGCGTAAGGGCGAACGCACCCTCGTATCCTCGGTACGCGCCGACAGCCCCGCGTACAGCGCCGGGGTCTACGCCGAAGATGAACTGGTGGCCCTGAATGGCTGGCGAGTAGACGAGGAGCAGTTGCAGACGCGGCTGGCCGAATATGCCCCCGGCAGCACGGTGCGCCTGAGTCTCTTCCGGGGTGACGCGCTCATTGAGGTACCCGTGACCCTCACGGCTGCGCCGTATGACCGGCTGGAAGTGGTGGCAGTGGCCAGCCCGACCGAGCAGCAGCGGGGGCAGTTCCAGCACTGGATGGGGCGGTAGTATTCGCAGATTACGCAGATTAGCCCGGTGTACAACCGCAGAGGACGCAGAGGACGCAGAGGGGCGCAGAGGGTTGTCAATTACAGCCTTCCACCTCTGCGTTCCTCTGCGTCCTCTGTGGTTGAATAATTACGACGACGATACCACTTGCTCTTTGCGGTACTCATCAGCGACGGCGCGCAGCGCATGTACCAACTCAGCCGAGGCTGCCATCTCATCGGGGTGAGTCGAGACACTCTCGATATTCACGCCCAGTGGGATACTCTCGTCCACCTGCTCGAAGATCGTGCGCAGGTAGTTGCTACAGATCTCAATCGAGGTACTAAAGGGCGCAGCACTCGCAAAGATCTCCCGCTCGGCATCGGGATTCACCGCCACCCCCAGCCACTTGAGGAAGGTCATGGTACCGGGGCGACCACACGGCGAGAAGGTCAGCACGATGCGGCGCGGCGTCTGGCTATGCTCGCGGCACGCCTGCACATAGTCGCTGAGCAGTTGCAGGGTTGGAGCCGGATCGTAGACCACCTGCGAAACGAAGAAGCGACTGCCACGGGCAGCCTTGAGCACCAAGCGCTGGCTCTCGTTATACTCCGGGGTGTGGCGTTCGGCAATCACCACCCCACCCAGCATCGCAGTCGTCACATGCTCCTGCGCCAACTGCATGGCGCGATCCACAAAGAGCGTGTCTGGTGGCGGCACCGGGATGGACGAGCCGACCAGAATAAACTGGCCAATCTGGTAGTCATGATGGGCCGCGTGCAGCCACTCGACCCAGCCCGCCTCACCCAGTTCACCCACACTCTTATAGGTGATCGCCTGCAAGCCGGTGCGATCCTGCAACATCCGGCTGTAGATGCGGGGATCAATTGTGGGCTGGTAGGGGAAGGGGCGGGGTTCACTAGTGCGGCCCGTCTCCTCCTGCACGTCATACACCACGAGGCCATCAATCGGCAGGTTGCGCACGCGCTCGGCCAACAGGTCGGCGGCGCGTTCAATCTTTTCGGGGCTGGCGGTAGCACGCGGCGGCACTGAACCGTAGAGTGTCACGAACCGCTGTGGATCGACAAGCATCGCCTGGAGGTTCATGCGTGGTCTTCCTTTGGGTAGGGTAGATTGGTTGGTATGAGAGGTCAAAAAGTTGCTTCACGCATCATAGCCGATCTTTGGCATGATGTTGCAAGCTACCCCTTGCCCCCCTGGGCCAGATTCAACACCACCACCCCGGCAATAATCAGCACGATCCCCATGATCCGCAGCGGACTCACACTCTCTTGCCACAACCAGACCCCAATCGCAGCGGTGGCGGCGGTGCCCAACCCCGACCAGATCGCGTAGGCGCTGCCCAACGGGATTTGGCGCAGGCTGAGTGAGAGCAGGTAGAAGGCCAGCCCATACCCGACAATCACGAGCAGGCTCGGTACAAATTTACTGAAGCCGTCCGAGTATTTGAGCGCCGTCGTGCCGATCACCTCACTCGTGATCGCACCGAGGAGCAGGAGCAATGCAGGCAGTGGCATAGAACGGATTCCTTGGTATAATACCCAGCGTTGCTATAATACCATTTTTAGATACTTTAAACACTATGAGCGACATCAAACCAGATCGCACCGAGCGCTACGATCCCGCTGCTATCGAGTCGAAGTGGCAAGAGCGTTGGGCCGCCGACGATCTCTACCGCACCACCCCCGCTGATGATCGTCCAAAATACTATATTCTGGACTTCTTCCCCTATCCGAGCGGCGAGGGGTTGAGCGTTGGTCATTGCCGTAACTATGTCCCCACCGACCTGATCGCCCGCTACTACCGCATGAAGGGCTATAACGTCATGCACCCGATGGGCTGGGATGCCTTCGGTCTGCCTGCCGAGAATGCGGCGATCAGGCTGAAGACCAACCCGGCCATCCTCATCCGTCGCTTCGCCGATAACTATAAGCGCCAGATGTCGCTCATTGGGGCCAGTTATGACTGGAGCCGCGAGATCAATTCCTCTACCCCGGAGTATTACCACTGGACGCAGTGGATCTTCTTGCGCCTCTATACCTCCTGGTACGACACCCGCGTGGATCGGGCGCGCCCGATTGCCGATCTGGAAGCCGAACTGGCTACCCACGGCACCTGCCAACTCGGCCTCGCGCTCTCCGACCAGCAGATTACAGCAGAAGAGTGGAACGCCTACACAGCCCTGCAAAAGCAGGAGGTACTCAAGCGTTTCCGTCTCGCCTACCGGGGTGAAGCGACCGTCAACTGGGACCCGGTAGACAAGACGGTGCTGGCCAACGAGGAGGTGCTGCCCGACGGCACCGCGTGGCGTTCGGGGGCGTTGGTGGAGCGTAAGAAGCTCAAGCAGTGGTTCTTCCGCATCTCCGCCTACTCGGATCGCCTAGATCGTGACCTCGACACCGTAGATTGGCCGGGGCGCATCGTCACGATGCAGCGCAACTGGATTGGGCGCTCGCAGGGTGCCGAGGTGATCTTCACCACCGAACAGGGTGCGCCGATCATCATCTACACTACCCGCCCGGATACGCTCTGGGGCGCGACCTTCATGGTGCTTTCGCCCGAACATCCGCTGCTGGCCAGCATCACCAGCGATGCGCAGCGCCCAGCGGTGGAGGCATACATTGCCGAGGCCAAGAGCAAAGGTACCGTGGTCGTCCCGGTCGAGGACAAAGAGAAGACCGGCGTCTTTACCGGCGGCTACGCGATCAACCCGGTCAACGGTGCGCGCATCCCGATCTGGGTTGCCGACTATGTGCTGATGGGCTACGGCACCGGCGCGATTATGGCCGTCCCCGCCCATGACGAGCGCGACTTCGCCTTTGCGATCAAGTTCGGCCTGCCGATCATCCCCGTGATTGCGCGCACCGACGACCGTGCGCGTTCACTGTTGCGGGCGGGTAGCTACACCGAGGCGTTGCCCGATGCCCTGCGGGCAGCCGGTTTCGCGCCGGTGGTGCAAGAAGATGGCGCACTCATCACCGAGATGCGCGGCGACCAAGCGCAAAGCTACGCCGAGTTGGTGCGCCCCAACCTGCTCGCTGGGTGGAGCGAGGTAGTCGGGGCGGCCTGGTTGGCCATCTTCCCCGACGCGGTCATCCCCTTCGACTCGCAGGCCGCCGATACGGCACTCGTGGCCCGCATGGAGGGCGCGTGGCCCAGCTATATGGCCTATCTGAACAGCATCCCCACCTACCAGGATCTGCTCTTCCATGCCGAATATGGCAGCCCGATCAACTCCGGGCCGATCAACGGCCTCCCCGGCGAAGAGGCCATCAGCCGCACCGTGGCCTACCTGGAAGCACAGGGCACTGGCAAGGGTCGCCAGAACTACAAGATGCGCGACTGGCTGATCAGCCGCCAGCGCTACTGGGGCACGCCCATCCCGATCATCCACACCGAGGATGGACTGGAGATCCCCATCCCCGACGACCAACTGCCGCTCACCCTACCGGGCGTCGAGAGCTACGAACCGACCGCCACCGGCGAATCGCCACTGGCCCTGATTGACGAGTGGGTCAACGTCACCCTGCCCGACGGGCGGCGCGGGCGGCGCGAGACCGACACGATGGGCACCTTTGCATGCTCGTCGTGGTACTACATGCGCTTCACCGACCCCAAGAACCCGCAGCAGTTGGCCACGCCAGAGGAGTTGAGCTACTGGCTGCCGGTAGACATGTATGTCGGCGGGGCCGAACATGCGGTCATGCACCTGCTCTACTCGCGCTTCTGGACGAAGGTACTCTACGACCTGGACGTTGTGCCGTTCGCCGAACCCTTCAAGCGCCTACGCAACCAAGGGCTGATCCTCGCCCCGGCGCGTGAAGAAGAGGGCAAGATCATCATCGAGAAGATGTCCAAGTCGAAGGGCAACGTCATCACCCCCGACGATGTCGTGGCCAAACACGGCGCTGACGCGCTACGCGGCTACGAATGCTTCATCTCCGACTTTGAAGCCTCGGTACCCTGGAACACCGACGGCGTGCCCGGTATTCGCCGCTGGCTTGATCGCGTCTGGCGGATTGTGCTGAGCACCCCCGAAGATGGCGGGCAATCCGGCGAGATGAACGAGCGCCAACTGCGCCGCGTCACCCACCAGACGATGCTACGGGTGGAACGGGACATTGGCGAGTTCAAGTTTAATACCATCATCTCGGCGCTGATGGAGTTCACCAACGCACTCTACAAAGCCCGCGACGCCGGGTTGCTCGGTACTCCCGCCTGGGATGAAGCGATCCACACGCTGATGCTGCTCATCGCCCCGGTAGCGCCGCACATCGCCGAAGAGCTGTGGATGCGCAGTGGCCACGGTTACAGCGTCCATCAGCAGCGCTGGCCCATTGCCGACCCGGCGCTCGCCGCCGAGGACGAGATCGAAGTGGTGCTGCAAGTGAATGGCAAAGTGCGCGACAAACTCACCGTACCTGTGGGGGCGAGTGAAGAAGAGTTGCGCAGCCTCGCCATGGCCAGCGAGCGTGTCAAGGGCTACGTGGGTGAAAAGAGCATCCGCAAAGTGATCGTCGTACCGGGCAAACTGGTCAATGTCGTGGTAGGATAAACTGCATGGGTCACCTCTTGGGGGAGTAGTTCCATCTCGAATGTCACGCTGAGCGCAGCGAAGCGTCCCGGACGGGATTCCTCGCTACGCTCGGAATGACCAACCATTCGGCATGAAGCCACTACATCTTAGGGGCGGCGCATCTTCTGGAAGACTATGCCAATTTTAGAGAATCGAATCGTTCGCGCCTACCTCGTGATCGCCATGGGCGCGATCCTCTATATGATCCGGCGCTACGCGCTACCCACCTTCTTCGAGGCCGAAGGCGTGCCCTTCGACATCGCCGGGCCATCAGCACTAGCATCCTGCTACAACGGCTTCGCCATCAACACCTGTGCAGACGGCTTCATCGTGGGGTTAACGATCATCGGCGTCATCATCGCCACCGGCTGGGGCAGCCTCGGCATGACCATCTTCGCCATCATCGTCGCCATCCCCCCGGCAGTCCTCTACTTCTCCCTCAGCCCCATCTGGGCACCCCTCTTGAGTCTGCTGATCATCCCCATTGCGCTGGAGATCGGGTTACGCTTTTTGGTGCCGGGTTCGGGGGAGTAGCGCCGCAAGCTATTGCGGCGCTACCGCCCATGCTATACTGAACCAAAGGAGGCTGCCATGAATCGCTGGTTCAACGTGGCTGGCCCGTGCCGCCCCGATATTCACTACATGCTGCCGCCCACCGACCGCATCCCGGAGGTCATGCGGCTCATCCACCAGCAGAGCTACTTTGTGCTGCACGCCCCGCGCCAAACCGGCAAGACGACGGCCATGCTCACGTTGGCTCAGGAACTGACCTCCAGTGGCCAGTGGACGGCGGTGCTGCTCTCGGTCGAGGTTGGTAGTGCCCTCCCCCCCGATGACATCCAGTTCGTGTTGGATCTGGGGCTGGTGCGCATGGATGCGACCCATGGCTTAGTGATCGCCAACCCGATCTATGCGGCGGTCATCCCGCGCACGTGGTACACCACATCAACCGCAGAGAACGCAGAGGTGCGCAGAGGATGATGGTAACGATGCGCTCCGGTGAGCCACATGTAGGGGCGAATCGTGATGCGCCCGCCGGGATGCGCCTATCGTCATCCCTCTGCGTACCTCCGCGTCCTTTGCGGTAAAATAACAATGGCGTGGCGCAACTCGATGGCTACCTCGCTGGGTTGGGGCTACCCACCGGGTGGCTGGTCATCTTCGACCAACGCCCCGGCCAGCCGCCAATTGCCGAGCGCACCAGTGCTGCCCCGGCCACCACCCCCGGTGGGCGCGAGGTGGTGGTGGTGCGGGGGTAGTCATATCCATAAGAGATGAAGGAACTAACGTTCAGCATTACCCCCCTAAATCCGCCACACCCGGATCGTCCCATCTAAACTCGTGGAGGCCAGAGTCTGGCGGTCGGGGCTGTAGGCGATGCCCGTGACGGCCGCGCTGTGCCCCTCTAGGGTGTGCAGCATCCGTCCGTCCGCGACGCTCCACAGGCGCACGGTCGTGTCCGCGCTGCCGCTGGCGACGGTGCGCCCGTCTGGGCTGTAGGCCACGCTGGTGATCGGGCCGCTGTGGCCCTCGAAGATCAGCCGTAGGCTGCCGTCATTCATGTTCCAGAGCCGGATCGTGCTGTCCATGGTGCCGCCACTGACGATCAGGTCGCCATCTGGGCTGAAGGCCACCGCTGCGCCTAAGAGGGTGGCTTCAATATAGGCAAAGACGGCCTTACCGCGTAGTTGTTCGCGTAACGTCTGGCGTAGCCGTCCGTCAGCCACGCGCCAGATGCGCACGCTGCTGTCCAGGGTGATCACGCTGGCAATCACCTCGCCATCCGGGCTGAAGGCGAGGCCGTTGACGTTCCCCATCTGCCCGCGAATGGCTCGGACTAGGCTGCTGTCGCTTGTCTGCCATAGGCGCACGGTCTTGTCGGCTCCGCCACTGGCCAGGAGGCTGCTGTCGGGGCTGAAGGCGACGCTCGCCACCGCCCCGCTGTGTGCATCGAGGCATGCGATCTCGGCGCGGTCGCTGACGCTCCATAGGCGCACCGTCTTATCGGCTCCGCCACTCGCCAGCAACCGCCCGTCGGGGCTGAAGGCGACGCCCAACACGCGCTCGCTGTGCCCGCTCAGTTCGGCGATCTGGCTGCCGTCGCTGATGTTCCATAATCGTACTGTGCCGTCTGCGCCGCCACTGATCAGCCGATCTCCCTCTGGGTTGAAGGCAAGGGTCAGGCTGCCGCCCTTGTGGGCCTCAATCGCGCCCTGCGTGCGCACACTCACCGCCACTTGGCCCATGCCCATCAGGGCGCGTTTCAGTTCGCCCGCATCGCTAAAGCGCTGCTCTTGGGTTAAGGCGACTGCCTGGGTCACGGCGTCGGCGACGTGGTGCGAGAGGCTGGAGTTGCGTTTGCGTGGCCGCAGTAGGGGGTCGGAGCTACTCGATGCGCGCTCGGCTGAGGTGAGCGGTGCTTCGCCGGTGAGGAGGTGGTAGAGCGTGGCCCCAACACTGTAGATGTCGCTGCGCGGGTCGGTGTGCTGATCGCTGCTGCCCCACTGTTCCAGCGGTGCGTAGGTGGGGGTCAGGCCGCGCCGTGAGTTTTCGGTGGCGTCTAAGCCCTGTTTGAGCAACCCAAAGTCTACCAACTTGATCAGCCCTTCCGGGGTTAGGCGGATATTGGCCGGTTTGATGTCGCGGTGGATGATCGGTGGGTGCTGGGAGTGCAGGTAACTCAAGACATCGCACAATTGCAGGGCAAAGCCGAGTACCTGCGATTCGAGCAGTGGACCCTGCTGTTTTTCCAACACATCCTGAAGACTCTGCCCCGGTACCAACTCCATCACTAGATAGCCGTTGCCATCTTCCTCGAACATCTCAAAGTAGCGCGGCAGATTGGGGTGCCGCAGCGCACTTAGGATGGCAAACTCGCCCTGGAAACTGCGGATACTGCCGGGATCAAAGGTCTCCTTGATCGCCACCATCCGCCCCGGTTCGGCCCCGTCTTCGGCCTGGTAGACCGCGCCAAAACCGCCATGACCGAGGGTGCGCACGATCTGGTAGCGCCCAACTTGCGCTTCCGCGTCTTGTAGGCGCAGCGCACTGCGCAGGTTCGCGCCACAGCGCCGACAGAACTGGGCCGTGTTGCGGTTCTCGGTCGTACAGCGCCGTCCGCTGCGCGTGTCCTGGCAGATGAGCATGGTAAACCTCTACACCAATTCAGCCGCGATCTGGCGCAACGCACGGGCAATCGGAATGTTGGGGGTGCGCCGCACAAAGAGGCCCCCGCTCCCGATCAGTTGTAGCGACTCGCTGTGGTGCAGTACCGCGACCACCGGCTGGCTGAAGACTGAGGCGACCCGTAGGGCAACTTCACCGGCATCAAAATTGAGTGGTACTTCATTCACTAGCAGGCGAATGTCGGGTGCACCCAGGCGCTGCGCTAGGTCAATCAGAACCCCCGTGCCATAATAGTCTTGGTGATCAGGGCGCAGGAGTAACAAGACATGATCGGCAATCGCTATTGTCAGCAACGTCTCTTCACTCAGCCCTGATGCGGTATCTACCACGATCATATCGAGGTTGAGTTCATCGGCGAGGGTGGCCAGCCCCTCACTCAAGGTCTCCGCCCGGTAGACGCCGCGCAGGTTTTCGAGGATCTTTTCGGTTTCGCCGCTGGCTGGTACCAAGAGCAGCCGCCCTGCCGGGGGCGATTGGATGCGGTTGGTGACATCGGTGGCCACCATGCGCAACTCGCACCGTCCGGCGAGGTAGTCGTTAATCGTCAACCGATAGTCAATATCATGAATACCGAAGAAGAGATTCAGACTCGGCGACTGCATGTTGGCATCAATCAATCCCACACGCAACCCGCCATCAGCCAACAGTACGGCCAGGTTCGCGGCGATGGATGATTTCCCGGTGCCCCGGCGGAATGAATGGATGACGGTAATGGGTGTCATAGGAGTGATTTTTGATGCTTGTACTCAGCCAACCATCAATCAAAGAGATTCTTCAATCGATCCGGCGTGCGTCCACGGGTGCGTACCCGTGCCATACGGACACTATAGCGAACCTGCCCTGCGTGCTCTTCGGCTACGAGTAGTCCACGTGCGATGAGGGTGTCGGCAACATTTTGTGCCTGTTCCTGTTCACAGCCCACTTCATGACACAGGTCTTCCACGCCAACATTTCCATGGCGGGTCAACCAGGTGAGAAGACGGCGCAACCCGTCCGGCAGGCTGAGCAGATCCGAGGGGGTTACACCACCCTCACCAGTATATCCGGCTAGTTCGTCAAGCAGTTGTTGATACATGGTCTGCCTCACCCGTCGCCCATCTTATCAAAGAGATCGACAATTTGGCGCGGGCGGGCGCGGGTCTTCTCGGCAATCGTACTGCTCGCGTCGCGCAGGCGTCGGCTGAGGAACTTGATAATCGTCAGGGCAAGGTCGGGATATTGATTGATCAGGTCAATGAGTACCTCGCGCCGAATAGCGAGCAGGTAACATGGATCAATGGCGATAGCGCTGGTAGGATGCGCGGGCGCATCAAAGACGGCCAGTTCGCCGAAGGGGTTGCGGGCTTCAAGCGTGGCGATGCGTACCACATTGCCGCGTGCCCGTGTCTCTTCAATCCCCACCCGCCCATTGACGATGACAAAGAGGCGGTCGGCGGGATCACCGGCAGTAAAGATCGGCGCACCCTGCGGATATTCCATCTCCTCAGCCGCACTGGCCAGGATCTGGAGTTGGCCGGGGGCCATGTCGGCAAAGACGGGGACGGCGCGTAGGAAGATGGCCTTCTCAACCACAGAGAGCACGGCAATACCTCCTCTTTCGGTCGTCGGTAGGCTGGGTTGGTGTTCGGTCTGTGCGGCGTGGGCCAAGTTGTGCCGCCACTCCGAACCATTCCCGATCATCTCCCAGGCTTGGTGATGGCTGATGGTCGCTTGGGGCAAACGCGGCATCGCGAGGGCCATGACGCGCTCTGGGAGGCGATCAGGACGTATGATACCAGCAGTGAGCCGTGCTTGCCAAGGCGAGCGGGCATTTTCTAAGGCTTCGCTGGCTTGGGCGCGCCGTTCGCGCTCCTCGGCCCCTAAGCCTTGCCAGATCGAACGCGCCGCATCGTCGCCGTCGGTGGCCGCCAACAGCCGCCTGAGCCGTTCGAGCAGATCGCGCTCTTCTTCATCCAGATCGTCGAGCAGCAACGTGCCGTAGGCTCCCTCCAGTTTGCCCAGCGCAGGCCGAATCTGGATGATCGTCACTAAACGCATCAAGAGGCTCTGTTCAAACTCGATCAACTCGGCGGCGGGTCGCCCTGGGTTGAGCCGCGCCAACGTGACGAGGGCCGCTTCACGCTGATCGAGGTTCCTCGCATCTTTAACACATGCGCTCAGGGCGTTGCGGGCCGATAACCCGATCTGCACGAGGACACCGCTTGCACATGCACGCACACTCGCATTATGGTCGCCCAGCACCCCCACCAAGGTCTCGATCTGGCTAGGGCCAGCCACCCCTAACGCGAGGGTCGCGGCGCGCCGTACCGGCACGGTCGGATCGTTGAGGCTCTGGCGCAGCGCTGCCACAAGTTCATTTTGGTTGGCCAGGGTGGACAGCTTGGCAGCGGCTTCAGCGGCGGCCAGCCGCACCAATGGCGATGAATCGTGCAGCCCGGTGATCAGCATCTCTGGGGCGTGGGGGCCGATGACACTCATCACCGTAGCGCGCAACTCGGCCTCTGGTGTGGCCAGCAACTCCATGAGCCGCGCCCGTGCCTCATCGGGGTAGGCACGCAACAACAGCCGTGCCGCTGCGAGTTGTACCCGTGCATCAGGGTCGTTCAGCATCGAGCGGAAGAGCGGCGCGGCTAATGCCCGCACCCCGCAGAGCGCATCCAGGGTGGCCCGCCGCACCGCTGGCGCTTCGGCGCGGATGAGCCGGGGGGCCAGGGCCACCAGCGGTTCGCCAGCGATGCCACTCTCTGCCAGCAGATCGAGTATCGCCACTTGGGTTTCGCTGCTGCTATGGGCAATCCGCGTGGTCAGGGCGCGTTCAGCCGCAGTACGATCCAGTTCGATCAGAATACGCCCAATAAAGATCTGATCTTCTACACTCTCCGCCGCCGCCAGTCGCACCTCCAACATCTTGACCGTCTCTGGATCGGCGCTCCCAAACCCCGCGAAGGCCATGCGCTGGGTGATCGGGTTCTGCTCGCGGGCCAGTGCGATGGTAGCGTTACTGTAGGCCCAGCGCACCCACAGAGCGGTGGCCAGCGTGGCAAAGGCGATGATCGCACTCAGCCAGGGGATGATCGGCCCACCCCAGCCTACCGTCTGCAAGCCCAGGATGAGCAGGCTGCCCAGGGTCGCGCCTAGCGGCACCACTGCCCCGCGCACAATCGCTCGCATACGCATGCGCAGATCGGCTGCCAACGCATTCATGAGCAGATCTTCCGTGGGTACCTGGAGGCTCTGACGCAGTGTGGTGCGTACCACCTGCCCCGCCACGGCTGCCGCCACGCTGCCCGTAACCCCCACCCACAGACTCACCGCCAGCGCGATGATCGGGTAGATCAGGTTGGTACGCGAAACCCCGATCAGGCGGATGATCTGTGGTAAGCCAAAGGTCTGAAAGCCCCAGCCGACCATATTTGCCGCCACGGCAATGATTGCATAGATCGTGCCCAGTTGGCGCTCATCGGGGTAAGCCGCCACCATCACCCCACTCGTCTGGTAGGTGAGCAGCAGTACTAGCGTGACGGCCAGCGCGGCACTGGTGGTAAGTGCGCGTGCCAGCGGGCTTTGGCGCAGTTGGGGCGCATCGGCGGCGCGGGGTTGTTCGGGGTGGCGCACGCGGGCATGCAGGTTGCCCGCCAGCAGTGCTGCGAGGCCCACCAACAGGAAGCCCAGCCATGCCAGCATAGCCCCGCCACTCCCGACGGTGTTGAGCATGAGTGGCAGCGTCGCGGCCCCAATGATGGCCCCGATGCGCCCGGCGGCGCTGATCACCGGGAAGCGTAGTTTGGCCTCTTGGGCATCGTACTGATCGGAGATGTAGTTCCAGATTTGGGCCTGGAGGAGATCGCGGGCCGGGCGGAAGGCGAGGAAGAGTACTAAGGCGGCCCACACCATGCCCGCCTGAAACGCGCCCCAGATAAGCAGGTTGATCGCCACAATGCCCACAATGATCGCCGCCAACAACACCCCAGAGGGGCGGCGGGCCAGGGCGCGGGTGTAGATTGCGGTAGTGCCGACGCCTAACAGTGCCGTGCCGATTAAGCCCAGTGGCAGGGCGGCAACCCCGTAATGACTCAGGAAGAGGACTTCACTCAGCGTCTCGCCCATAAAGAGGCCCGCCGAGAGCGCCAAATTGATCGTATAGTTGCGGCGCATAGCGGCAGCCCACCCTTACTGCTATTTCCCGGCCACCAGACGGGCAATATCGGCTTCAGAAACCGTGCGCTGTTGGCCAGTTAACTCCTTGAGCGCCACAAACACCCGCCGCAACTCGCTGGCCTCCAGGTAAATGCCTCGGTCGGCCAGGGCTAACGCCAACGACTCTTGGCTACTCATCTTGCCGATCACCACCGTCACCCGTTCGGCTCCCAAGAACTCCGGGGTGATGATCTGGAAGGTGCGTGGGTCGCGCTGCATCCAATCCACCTGGGTGCCGGTTTCGCGCAGCAGCACCGACGCGCCCACTACTGGCTTGTTGGCGTGGGGGGCAATCCCGGCATATTCGGCAACTAAGCGGCTGAGGGGCAGGAGAGCGGTGCTATCGGCCAGCAACTCCAAGCCCAAGGCATCGCGGCGCAGCAGTAGGTTGGCTACCACCTCCTCGGTGGGTGGCATACCGGCACGTTCACCCAGGCCATTGACGGCGGTGGCCACCGCCCGCGCCCCGGCGCGTAGAGCAGCGATACTATTCGCAGTACCGTTGCCCAAGTCGTGGTGGGCGTGGAAGCAGATGCCCGCCTCTGGTGCCCCAGCTACCAGTTTACTCACCAAGTCGCTCACCTCATCGGGCAGCATACGCCCGATAGTATCGCAGACCACGATCATATCCGCGCCCGCCTCGGTGAGCCGCTGGCACGCCTCGATCAGCAAGTCGGTTTCGGGCGTCTGCGAGGCATCGGCGAGTGCCACATCAATGCCGGCGCGTTCCCCAACCAGATCGCGCCCGAAGCGGGTCAACTCGACTGCCCGCTCCAGTATTTCGGCCTGACTAACCCCCATGCGGCTCTCCAACATCAGCCGGGAGACCGGGAACCAGAAGGAGACACGCGGCATCTCGGCGTCGGCCACGGCGTGGTAGCAGAGTTGGAAATCCTCGCGGGTGGCGCGTCCGGCACATTCCACCTGCGCACCTGTAACATGCTGGGCCACGGCACGTACCGCCTCAACCTCAGCCGGGCTGATCGGTGGGTAGCCAGAGTTGATGATGCAACCGGGCAGTGCCGCCGCGATCTGACGCGCAATGGCCACCTTATCATCACGCAAAAAGGTCACACCCGCCGTCTGCTCACCATCGCGCAGCGTCTCCTCATTGAGCGTCACGCGGTCGGTAGGGAGGCTAAAGCGTGAGCTACTCATGATTGCTCTCCACTACGGCGATCTTGGTGGCGTCGCCGCATCTGACCAGCGCTGGCGCGCAGACTCTGGAAGTAGTCGGTCTCGGTGATCGACTCAACCTGCTGGCGCTTCTTCTGATCATCAATCTGAATGTTGAGTGCCGCAATCTGTTGTTTGAGTGAACGTTCGCGCTGAATAACCTGCTCGGCCATCACTTTGAAGACCGCTGCGAGATCACTTACCTCATCGCGCAGGTGGCGTTGCTGGAGTTCGTTGAGGATCTCTTCGGCCATTTCGCCACGTTCGAGCGCCTGGGCGGCTTCGCCCAAGCGTTGCACTGGCGCACTAATCGAGCGCGTGAGTACCACCGCGACAATCACCACCACGACCGCAGTTCCGATGATCATCCCAATCATCTGGATCTCTAAACTGCGGCGCTGGGCAGCGATACTGGTTGTCACCTTATCGGCCGCCTGGTGGAACTCGGCCATCTCGGCCCCAATTGCCAAGCCACCAAAGATGCCATCTTCTGCATACACCCCATGCGCGAAGCGGATGGGCGCGTAAGTCGTGGCCTTCTTGGCATTCGACTGGTTGACGGTAATGACAAAACCATCCTCACCCTGCATCACCTTCGCATACATGATCGGCAGGTTGGGATCGGCCCAGCCACCATATTGCAAATTCATCGGATGGCGACCGCGCTCCTCGCGGCTCATCTCTTCGCGCACCGGGCTGACTAATTGACCACTCGGATCGAGGCCGCGCAACACCCAAAAACGCGGGTGGGCAATCTCCCAGCCCTCATTGTCGAACATGTAGGCATAGTTACCACTTGCATAATCGGGGAAGACAGTGAAATTTTGGGTTGAAGTGGGCAGAATATGCAGCGCGAAGCCCATGACATGGCGGTAATCGAGAGCCAGAACGATCATGCCATCAAATGCGCCTGCTTCGGTATAGAGCGGGGTGGCAAAGCGGATGATCGCCTCATACTTCTTCCCCTCCACTGCCTTCAGCGGGTCATCCGCCGTGCCCAATTGCTCCGGCTGGCTCACATACCATGCCGTAACGTGGGAGACATACACCTCACCGGGATCGAGTGCCTTGGTAGCAGCAAAATAGTCTTCCGAGAGATAGGTCGTATTCGCGGGGTCACTCACATTACGCAGTTGGTTAGAGGGAACCACCTTGCCATCGGCAACCCGGAGTCGTTCGCGGCCATCCGCGCCAACATACGCAATCTCGCGGAAGATCGGCATCATCTCGCGCAGCTCAACCGGGGCAGCGTTGGTGCCCCCCAGATACCAGACCTCAGTCTGATGCGCGGCGAGAAAGGTGGTATACGCAGCCGCATCGCGGGGAATCAGCGTTGCTGTGCGGGCATCCTGCACGCGATCCTCAAGGAAACGCGCAATCGCATTGGCTGTCTCTACAGTGCGCAACTGAAGTGAATCAAGCGACTTCTCATCAAGCGTAGCGCGTGTCACCTCAGTCGCCTGATCGCCAGCCTCTTGATAGCCATTGATGGCAAAAAAACTGATCACGCCTAACGGAGCGAGGCCGATCAGCAGTGCAGCCAACAAAAAGCGCCAGACCAGACCAACACGAACCCCCCGCGATGTGGCTGTAGCAGCCATAACCACACTCCTCAACATCCGTGCCGATGCCCCCTCCGGCAGCAGCAGATTAGCCCATCAAACGTGCGGCCACCTGCCGATAGGCGGCGGTTACTGGGTGATCGGGGAAGCGCAGCGAGAAGACCCCTGCACTTGCCAGGGCCATGAGTTCATCCGAATGGGGAATGACCGCCGCCACTGGGCAGTTGTAGATCTGTTCCACCCGCTGGCGCACATCCTCCATGTCGTAGGTCTGGGGCACCTTATTGACCATCAGCAACAGATGCGGCACATCAAGTTTGCGCGCCACCTCAACCGTCACCCCGGTCCCCTGATAGTCCTGCTGGTCAGGGCGCATAATGATCAACAGCGCATCCGAGATGGCAATCGAAAGCAGCGTCTCTTCATTCAGACCGGGGTGGGTATCAATCATCAGAACATCAAGATCGAGGGCTTCAACCAGGCGCTGGAAGCCATCGTTGAGCAATCCCGGATCATAGCCATCACGCAGCACACGCGCAATCTCACCCGCCTTGATACTTGAGGGAATCAGAAAGATCTTGCCACTGATAGTGCCACCAATTTCATTGGTGACATCATAGGCTGCATCTTCAATCTCACACGTACCCCAAAGGTAATCGTTGAGCGAATGGGACATGTGGTCTTCATCGAGGCCGAAGAGAACGTGGATACCGGGAGACTGAATATCGGTATCAATGACGCCCACGCGATAGCCCTGGGCAGCGAGCAGTGCGGTGATATTGGCGGTGGTATTGGACTTGCCCGTACCGCCACGGAATGAGTGGATCGAGATAATCGTCGCCATAGGCGGCTCCTAGTGGCTCTGTGCGTTACGCAGCGAAGGCCAGATCAGATCGGAACGATCCGTTACCTGACCGAACGAGGAGATGGATCAATTTTATCCAAGGCTAGTCTAGGGTATAGCATATCATGGTCGCATTACACGCATTGCTACGTATGATGTTACTTCGTAGCCGCCTTTTTGAGCTGTTCAACCAGCGCAATATAGTCGGTCTGGGCCTGCTCACTCGCCGTGCCTTTGAGTTTGGCCCATGCATCATACTTCAGCCGGTTGGTCATGTCGAGGATACCGGGGCGGGTACCACTCACATCACCCACGGTGGCCTGCTTGTAGAGGGCATAGAGCTTGAGCAGGACATCATTTTCGGGGCGCTTGGGGAGGTTTTGGGCATCCTGGGCCGCCTGATCGAACTTGGCGCGTAGATCACTCATGGTCGCCTCCTTGGCATGTTGACGCGTTCATGACCAAATGGTAACACATGTAGGCGGGCGGGCGGATCTCGCCCCTGATGATTCCCTCCTAACCTCACGTCTCAAGATCGTTCTATAAGTAACGATACGCGATAGCTGAAGAGGAGACCGCGATGCGGGTTGTTTTCTACGCGGCCATCCTGATGATAGCGGTGAGTCTGCTGCTGATGCCTACCCCACCCCCGGTTGCTGCACACCAACCATCTAGCCAACCCCAGGCACTCTCCCGCGATATGATGGGTATGGTCATCCGTGATCCCTGGTACGACTTCGGTACCTACCCCGGCATGCCCAACCAACCCAACCGGGTGGCTCAGGATCGTATGGGCCAGGTCTTGGCCGAGGCGGGGGTGCAGTGGGTGCGGCTGGAGTTTTTTGTGCTCGGTGATGGCACTGATGCGCTCAATCAGACCTTTGCGCGTTACGATTATTTCATCAATACGGTTGCGCCGCGCCACAACTTTAAGGTGCTGGCGCTGGTCGGTTTTGGTATCGTGAATGAGCATGATATTCTCAATACCACTACTGGCATTACCGCTGGCCCATTTGTGGATGATCCGCAGTATGGGGGCGGGGTGAACCCCTACATCAAGCGCTGGCTCACCCGCTCTCTGGCGATTGCGAACCGTTATGGCGACAAGATCGCTGTCTATGAGGTGCTGAACGAGCAGAATCGTTTGCCACCGAGTGGCAAGGCCGTACCGGCCTACTTGGCGGCGCGGCTGCACACCAAGTTCTTCCACCACCTCAAGTTCCCCACCCCCTCCGATGGGGCCGCGTGGCGGCGTAGTGTCAAGGTGATTATTGGTGGCCTGCACCCAAAAGGTACCTTGGAGAAGGGCTATTCGGGCTATCTGAGCGACAGTGATTACCTGCGGCAGTTGTATGGCTACAACCTTACTACTGGCCAGATTATCCCGACTGATCCCTTTCCAGCGTACAATTCGCGCTATGACATGCTGCCCCTCGACGGGATTGGTTACCACCCCTACCCAGAGGAGATCCGGCTGAGTCTTCAGGCTGATGTTGATCTGATCACCGACCGGCTCAATACGCTGCGTAACGTCTTAGCCAGCATGGGCGATCCCTACCGCCCCTTCTGGATCACCGAGATTGGCTACAATACGGCCTTCAAAGCCCAAACCGAGGCCGGGCAGGCCGCGTTTATGCGCACGGTCTATACCACCCTGGCCGCTCGCCCCGATATTGCCAGCATCTTCTGGTTCAAGTACGAGGACTTCCCGCCCGCCGATGGCCCCAATGCGCAACGCTGGGGGATTGTGCGCATCAACTTCACCAATGACTCGACATGTCCGGGCGGGGCATGCTACACCGTCAGTGGCGAACCGGCCTACTACCGCCAGAGCTTTTGGGTCTACCGCGAGTTGGCCGGGCTACCGATCTATCGTGTCTATCTGCCATTGGTGGCACGTTCGTGACGCATTGCGCCGTCACAAGCCAGAATGCTATAATACCCAAACCAACCAAGCCTATCCTAGAAGAGCCAACCCATGGATAGTGTTGCAGCCAGCCGACTTGCCGATACCCTCAGCGCGCATCACCAATCCCTCTGTGATCAGGTGTCAGCGCGTCTATTGGCCGAATACCCGGAGATTACCAAGAGTCTACGCCTCGAAGAGAACTATACGCCCGTGCGGCGGCTCTCATCCGTGGCGGTTGAGCGGCTGAATGAATTGGTGCGTGCTATCCTGATTTTCGATCTGCCTTCGCTGGCCGATCAGGAACTCGAATGGGCACAAGGGGTTCTGCCCCGCAGCGGGGTCAAGCTTGAACATCAGATGAGCATGGTGCGTTGGTTTTTTGAAGAGGTGCGCAAACTTCCTATCGGCTCGATGGAGCAGGCGATTGCCCACGAAATAGAACGCTACTTCTTGGGGCGCATCAAACAGATCCATAAGCTGCATGCACTGTAACCAAGTAGAGTCACGTCAAAGTTCCGTACCCAGCCCGTAAACGGGCGGGCTAGCACCCGGCGAAGGCCGCCTCCGCAGCCTCGGTTCAGCCCGCGTAGGCGGGCTTTGCGTCATGTAGCCCGCCCGTTTACGGGCTGGGTGGCGGTAGTTGATAACTTTGACATGGCTCTAGTAACCCAGTGCTATACTACCAGCAGCGATGCACAGTTTTCTGGAGGTAGCGCTTGTGCCGGGACCAACGATCACAATCACTGTCTATGATGATGAAGCGCAACTCTTGCAAGGTCTGCGTGATCATGATCCTGATGCCTGTACGTGCTTGATGAAACGGTTTTCCCCGTTGGTCTATGCACGCGCCATGCGCCTCGTTGATGATCCCGATGAGGCTGAAGGCATTCTTCAGACCACCTTCATCAAGGCGTGTCAGGCGATTGATAATTTTGATGGCACCAGTAGCCTCGGAACCTGGCTCTACCGCATTGCCACCAACGAGGGTCTGATGCACTTGCGCAGTCGGCGGCAGACGGTGGCAATTGATGCGATGGCCGAGATGTTCCAACTGGAGGATATGCAGGGGAATCGCATGGCATGGCCCGCCGATCCGTTGCGTTCAACCCTCGACTCGGAACTGCGTAGTGAGATTGAAGCCGCGATTGCCGAGCTTCCCGAAAGCCTGCGCTTGGTGGTGAAGTTACGCGATATGGAAGGCTTGAGTACCGAGGAGACGGCGGAGCATCTGGGGATTAGTGTTGGTGCGGTGAAGGTGCGCCTGCATCGTGCCCGTTTGAAGCTCCGCGAAGCCTTGGCCGCCTATATGGCGCGGCAGGTGTAGCTTGGGGTTACACCCCAAACTCCAATTTGGGTTGTTTTTTGGCAGCTGCGCTGCCAAAAAACAACCCCAAAGACCCCTACTTTTTGGCCAGATTGGCCGCAACCAGGATCGGGTCCCATACCGGCGAGAAGGGCGGCGCGTAGGCCAGATCCAACTCGCCGAGCTGCTCGACACTCCAGCCCGCATGCAGCGCGGCAGCGATGATGTCAATCCGCTTCGACACTCCCTCGTGGCCAACCAACTGCCCTCCCAACATCCGCCCGCTGCCCGCCTCATAGACGAGCCTGACATGAATGTCGGCGTGGCCGGGCATGTAGTGGGCGCGTGAATTGGCCGTCGCACTCGCTGTCTTGACCGCCAAGCCCTCGGCTTTGGCCCGTGCCTCGGTCAGCCCGGTGCTGGCGGCGGTGGTCTCGAAGATCTTGACCACTGAGGTGCCGACGATGCCACCGAAGCGCGCCGCGCCTCCGGCGAGGTTCTCACCGGCCACTTTGCCCTGCTTGTTGGCGGTGGTACCCAGTGGTACCCAGGTCGGCTTGCCGGTGACAAGATTGATCGCCTCGGTGACATCGCCTGCCGACCAGACGTTAGGCAGGTTGGTGCGTTGTTGATCGTCTACCGCGATGGCACCCGTGGGGCCGATGGTGATGCCCGCCTGGCGCGCTAGGTTCACATTGGGGCGCACACCCACCGCCATGATCACGATCTCGGCGGGGAAGCTGGTTGCTCCGGCGATCACCTCGCGCACCCGATCATCACCGTTGATCGCGCTCACTCCCTGGCCGGTCTGGATCGCTACGCCCTGGCGTTCGAGTTCGGCATGCACATGAGCGGCCATCTCGGCATCGAGGCTGGGCAGCAGTTGGGGCAGTTGTTCAACAATCGTCAACTCGATGTCATGCACGGCGAGTGCCTCGGCCATCTCTAGGCCGATGTAGCCGCCACCAATGATCACACCCTGGCTGGGGCGGTGCTGGTGAATCCAGGCTTGAATCGCCAGCGCATCCTCGACGTTGCGTAGCGCAAAGACACCCGGCAGATTGGCACCGGGGATGGGCGGGCGGCTGGGTGAGCCACCGGCGGCAATCAGGAGCTTGTCATAATGATCAGTAAAAGTGACGCCCGTCTCAAGATTGCGTACTTCTAGCGTCTGGGCTACCGTATCCAGTGCCAAGACCTCGTGGCGCACCAGGGCGGTAATCCCCTGTTTGGCAAACTGGGCCGGGGTACGCACCACCACATCCTCAATGCGGGCAATCTCGCCCTTGATCGCGTAGGGCAGCCCACACGCGCCGTAACTGACATAGCCTGAGCGCTCATAGGCGACAAGTTCTAGGTTGGGGTTGCTACGGCGCGCCTTGGCCGCTGCGCTCATTCCGGCTGCACCGCCGCCAATGATGATCACCCGTTCATGTTGCTGGTTGCTCATAGTGTTGGAGGTTCCTTTGTACTCTTCGCGTTACCTTTGTATGATGCGTGACACGCGCCATTTGTTACCCCGCCCACAACTGAATCACGCCCCACCGTCCGCTCGTCATCCACTCGGCATCTTGTTGCGCCACCGCGTGGCTATGCTCAGGCTCAATACCAAGGACAATCTCGGACTTACAGGTGCGCAGCAGCAGCAGCGGGGCCGGAACGTAGCTGAGGACGTGCTGGAGGGGCGTATGGGTTGGCCAGTGGCAATCGCCGAACCAGCGCCGGTAGTTGGCATCGCCCTTGCTGATCAGCAACCCCGACTGACTCAGATCAGCACGTAGGGCGGCGGGCATCTCCCAACCGGGCAGCGGCGAGGTCCAGTACCAGTCGTCGCGCAGCTCAATACGCCCATCGGCAAGGGCGGCGAGGAGATGATTACCAACCGCCGCCACCTGTGCGTGTTGATGCTGGCTCAACCAGCCGACGGTATTCTGCACATCCACTACCAGCGCGTCGGAGACGAAGGTAGGATGGGGTTTGGCGTGCATAACCAGATGCAGGCCATGGCGTAGCAGGTGATCGGCCAGCAGCAGATCATGCACCAGTTCACTCCCCACATTATCCAGAATCAGATCCACCCGTGCATCGTGGCGGATCAATTCAGTCAGATAAGCCACAACCTGCGGCGTATCATCGGCGAGGATGTGGGTTGCACCGGGGGTTGCGTTCTCCCCGGCGGGCCACAGGCTCAGATCGGCTTGGTTGCCCCAGAGTGACGCGGCCAGGGCGGCAGCGAGATCGCCGGGTAGGCTTGCAAAGCTGAACTCCTCTAGTGCTAGGCGTTTTTGCAGTGCATAGGGATCAACATAGAAGCCGGAGCCGGGCTTAAAGTAGCCAGTAGCTTCCAGAATACGCCGATACATCGCCGTTTCGGCAAAGAACCAGGGCACCTCCAGCCAATTCTGGCCCAAATAGGGGGCGCAGTAGGCTTCCCAGAGGGCCAGATCGGGCGCACTATGATCGTGGGGCGCACGGATAGGCGCGTGCGGGATCTCCTCAGCCAGTGCCAACACCGCCTGCGTTGCCTCAGGGGAGAGGCTATTTTCATGCAGCACGCGGCGAACAGTGGCTGGCATGCGCCGCACCACCGTATCATGGGCAAAGGAGCCGATGTCAGCACCGCGCAACGGCGGTGGCGGGGTTACAGGTAGGTGTGTCATGATGTTACGCCTCCCGGCGGGGGTGGCACAGCCACCCCCGAAAAACTTTTTCTTCTGTTCTTTTGGCGGCAAAGCCGCCAAAAGAACAGAAAAAAGTAGATCTAGGGCGTAGCCCCAAGTAGAAATCAGCATTAGCTTGAGGGGGCACATCGCAATGCGCCCCCTCAAGCTGTCTCCCCCCACACACAGACACGATTACGCCCCGACGTTTTGGCTTGGTAGAGCGCCTGATCGGCAAACCGCAGCAATGCGGCGAGGCTCTCGATCTGGGGGGTAAGGCTCGCAACCCCCAAACTGATGGTGATCGCAATCTGGCCTTCGGGCAGGTTGACTGGTTGTTGGGCCACCTCTTGGCGTAGCCGTTCGGCAAAGAGGCGCACATGCTGGGTGGTATGGCCGATGGAGATGATCACAAACTCTTCGCCGCCATAGCGGGCGACAATGTCTGAGCTACGGACTTGACGTAACAAACTGGCCAGATATTCAAGTACCTTATCACCTACGCCATGCCCAAACGTATCATTCACATCCTTAAAATGATCAATATCAATAAAGATCGCCGCGATATTCCCATTCGTTTTTTGCGCATGGCGGAAGGCCGCTTCGGCCAACTCGGTCAGACGGCGACGATTGTAGAGTCGGGTGAGCGGATCGGTGCCTGCGAGGGTGTGCATTTCTTGGAACATACGCACATTCTGGAGGGCAATGACGACTTCATGGGCCAGAACTTGGGCGATCATCACATGATTGGCACTATAGGCATTGACTTGCGTGCTTGCAACAATAAGTATACCAATCACACCTTCTTGTTGCAGAAGCGGAACCCCCATCCAGGTACGAATATCGCGGGTAAGCTCTGGTTCAAGGAGCGTGAGGTTGGCGAGTTGGTCATGATTAAGGATGATCGCTTTCTTGCGTTGAATGATCGCCGCGAACGGTTGTTGGTTGGCCGCGAAGTAGGTACCGATGAGGCGCGCATCATTAAACAGGTTTTGGGCGGAAGCTACTCGCAACATCACTCCTTCACGCAGCAGGATCAGGGCCATCTGATGCGGGATGAGTTGTTCAAGCTGCACCATAACCTTGTGCAACATCTGTTCTTGGTCAAGATCGCTGGTCAGGTCGCTCATGGTTTGGCGCAGATGCTCGGTAATTTCACGTTCATAGCGGAGTGCCTGTTCGGCTTCTTGCAGCATCGAGAAGGTACGCGCATTGGCCAGTGCTAACCCGCACAGGTTGGTGATCGCCAAGGCAAGGCTGAGGTATTGATCGCGATGATGCGGGAAGGCGATATTGCTGATCGCGATCAAACCCATCGATTCGTGCTGGTATTGAATACGCAGGTAGAAGCCTGCCGGTTCATCTATGAGGATATAGTCATTTTCGGTGGCAACCAAGAGTTGCTCAAAGATGCTGTGAACCGTGAATGTCGGGAGAGTAGGGAAGAACTGCACCATCTGACCGCCGCGCACCTGGGCGTAGGTAGGATCGGAGCAGCCGAAGAGCATGGCGAAGAGATCGCGGATGGCGTGGATGGTTGCCTCTTCAGATTGGATGGAAGAGAGCTGGATGAGCAGATCAAACGCCATCGCATATTCGGCAATTTTGCGGTTCGCCTCTTTCAGCACCTCGCGCTGATGCGTCTCCAGCCGTTTGATGCGCTTGGTGAGGATCAGATCGCGCAAATAGAGCCTGAGATAATCCAAGCCAATCGGTTCAATCCGGCTGGGGCAATCCACAAACGCGGCCAACTCAGCCAGATAGGTTGCCGCATCAGGATCAACCCCGGTATCGAGCAGTACCAACTCCTTGGTTGTCTCTTGGAAGAACTCGCGGGCGATCTCTTGCTTAAAGCCCCACGCGGCGATCTGGGCGCGCCATGTACGTAGCCAACCCGGTGTGAGCAGGTAACTGCCGCTGCGGGTGGCATGTTTCCAGCGTTCTGGCCCGATCAACATGATGATGCAGTGATCGAGAGGAATAAGCTGGCCGGGTAGCTGTGCGGCCTGCGGGCGCACCGAACAGGCACCCAAAAAGACCACCTCGCTTGTAGCGGCTGGAGATGGTAGCGTGAATGCGGGTGCTGGTACCGGGCCAGCGGGCTGGCTACATGGAAAATCGTATGCGACGACCTGCACCTCAGCTACGTCTAACTCGCGTAGAGCGCGAACGACCTCGCGGTAGTAGTGTCGGCAGACATACAGAATGAGCTCAGGATTCTTGTGCGGCCCACTGGAGCGGGTAGACCCCCCATTCTCGGACGGATGCACTAATGGCGAGGAGGGTTTCATCGGATACCTGGAAGGGAATTTCACCGTGATTGTCGGATAGGATGAAGCCTCCGCCGGGGCCAGCCGCAGCAATCGCCGCCTTGACCTCGGCTTCGGCTTGGTTGGGATTCCAGTGGCGCATAGCAATGCCGTTCAGGTTGCCCAGCAGGCTAAATTTGCCTTTCGCCTTCTGCTTCAGTTGGTGCAGATCTTCCTGCATACTCACGCCAACCACTGCTGCACCAAGATCGGCCAAATCGTCCATAAGTGGCAGACAGCGCCCCGAAGCAAAGTGCAGTGCCACTGGCCCGTTGATGCGGCGGCACATGCGCCGTGAGAGCGGGGCATCAAGCTGCCGAAACATCTCAGGGGTTACCATCGTCGTTGAGGCCAGGGGGTTAAAGTAGCAGATCGCCGTTGCTCCCGCCGCAAGCTGGGCATTGGCCCAAGCCACACAAAACTCCTCGTTGATCTGGAGCAGGCGCTCAAGCAGATCGGGGCGCTCGTGGATCAGATCTAGGTATGCCTCGAAGCCCATCTGCATGACCGGCAGCGAGAAGGGGGCAATCGCCACCGCGATGATCGGGCGTTGCCCCTGGTTATGGGCATGCAGTTGGCTAATCGTCTCCAACATGCGCCGCAGGCCAGGAATGTCCTGAATGTTGGGCACCTCTAGGCTCAGGATCTGCTCGGCCTTGCGGATGAACGGCTCCCCCGCATTGGGTGGCCCGTCATCGCGGAAGATGACCTCGCCGCCCCAGGCTTCAACCTCAAGCGCGGCATACGAGAAGGCGTAAAAGCAGTCATTCTGATACTTCTCGGCCATGCGCAACTGCCCAGCAACCATATATTCAGCGTGCAAGAAGTAGTCTTTGATCGAGCGATCCAACTCCTTCGCTCCATGCATCGTCAGCAGCAGAAAGAGCGGAACTCGATCTGGCTCTTGATGACTCAGCGTGGTGAGAACCCGTTGCAGTGAACTGGTTGCTGGTGTGCTCATAACAGATCCTTCAGCAGCTTGGAGACAATGGTTACGGCATCGCTTGTTGATCGCCCCATCGCATCGGCACCGATCTCTTGCCAGAGTTGGGCATCAAAACGGAAGGGTGCGCCACCCACAACAATGAATGGATGCAGCCCAACGCGATCTAGGCGCTGGCGGATCTGTAAGACTTCAAGCGCTGAGGGCAGCATCAGTACCGAGATCAGCACGATGGCGATCTTGTCGGTGATGACATACTTGACCAGCCGATCCACATCCACCCGTCCATAGTCGTGGATCTCGTAGCCACTTGCCCGCAGTGCCGAGGTGATCATGCGCTTGCCCAACATGTGGTAATCATCAAGCACCGCAACCGCGATTGGGGGCTGATTGATCCGCTGGCTGCTGGCGGGGGGCAAGATGGTCTCAATCATCTCCTCACAGATGCGCCCGCTCATATAGACCTGGGCCAGTGAAATCTCACCCTTATCCCAGGCATGGCCGATCTGTTCAAGGCTAGGGACGATTAACTGCTCGATGACCGAGAAAGGCCCGGTCAGATCTGCATAGTTGGTAATAATCCGCCGCACAGCGAAGCGGTCACTGGCGAGCAGAGCCTGAAGAAATTCATCTGTCGCCTGTGGGGAGAGACTCTCATCGCTGCTCATAATCCGACCCTACTATGTTTTGGTGCAATGGCTAGGATTATGATAGCACAATCTTTTGTGTTTGGGGGGATGGGTGTTCGCCGCAGAGAGGGCATGTGCAAAGTTCTTGGGGCTGCGCCCCAAGCCCCATTTTTGTGGTGTTTTGGCGGTGTAGCCGCCAAAACACCACAAAAAAATAGCTTCGGGGGCGGCGCAGCCGCCCCCGAACCCCACCCCCCTCTGCGTTCTTTGTGTTTTTTGTGGCAACTTTACAGCGGGATATTCCCGTGCTTACGCGGCGGCATGCTCTGGCGCTTGGTGCGCGCTAGGCGCAGCGCCTTGATCAGCGCCGGACGGGTCTCCTTCGGCTCGATCACCGAGTCGATATAACCGCGCTCGGCTGCCACGTAGGGGTTGGCGAAGCGGTTCTGGTAATCCTCAACCAACTCGGCCATACGTGCCACCGGGTCTTGGGCCTCGGCCAACTCCTTGCGGAAGATGATACGCACCGCCGCATCCACACCCATCACCGCAATCTCGGCGGTGGGCCAGGCAAAGTTGAAGTCGGCGCGGATGTGCTTGGAGGCCATCACGTCGTAGGCTCCACCATACGCCTTGCGCGTAATCACCGTCAGCTTGGGAACCGTAGCCTCACAGTAGGCGTAGAGCAACTTGGCCCCGTGGCGAATGATGCCGCCATACTCCTGCTGCGTACCGGGCATAAAGCCGGGCACATCCACAAAGGTGACGAGTGGGATATTGAAGGCATCGCAGAAACGCACGAAGCGCGCCGCCTTGGCCGAGCTATCAATATCGAGCGTCCCGGCCATGTGGGTGGGCTGGTTGGCCACGATTCCGACCACATGCCCATCCAGACGCGCAAACCCGATCACGATGTTGCGTGCCCAGAAGGGCTGAACTTCAAAGAAGAAGCCATCGTCAACAATCGCCTCGATCACCGTCACCATGTTGTACGCCTTGCGCGGATTGTCGGGGATGAGCGTCTGAAGCGACTCCTCCATGCGCTCCGGGTCATCCTCCGGCGTTATGTAGGGCGGGTCATCCATATTGTTGGCGGGGATGAACGAGAGCAACGTGCGCAGTTGCTCGAAGCAGTGCTGCTCATCATCGGCGGCAAAGTGGGCCACACCACTGCGCGTGTTGTGGGTCATTGCGCCGCCAAGCTCCTCAAACCCTACCTCTTCACCCGTCACCGTCTTGATCACATCGGGGCCAGTGATGAACATCTGGCTGCTGCCCTTGACCATCAGGATGAAGTCGGTCATCGCCGGAGAGTAGACCGCGCCACCCGCACATGGCCCGGCAATTACCGAGAGCTGCGGCACCACACCGCTACTCAGCACGTTGCGGTAGAAGATCTCAGCATAGCCACCCAAGCTGACCACACCCTCTTGGATGCGCGCACCACCGCTATCGTTGATGCCAATGCAGGGTACACCCATGCGGACAGCGAGATCCATCACCTTGCAGATCTTCTCGGCAAAGACCTCGCCGAGCGAGCCACCAAAGACGGTAAAATCCTGGGCAAAGAGGCACACCTGGCGGCCATCAATCGTGGCATGCCCCGTAACAACCCCGTCACCGAGGGGTTTGCGCTTCTCCATGCCGAACGCAGAGGTACGATGCACCGAGAAGGCATCAAGCTCCACAAACGAACCGGGGTCAACCAGGGCATCAATCCGTTCGCGGGCCGTCAACTTACCGCGCTCGTGCTGACGGGCAACAGCGGCGCTGTCGTTATGGAGCGCCTGCGCCCGACGGCGGCGCAACTCTTCGATCTTCTCGGCGGTGGTATGGGACATAATGGCGATCCTTACTGCATAGACAAACAACGACCACGATTTAGGGCAAGGTTTGGTAGGCGGGCTGCCGACCATACCGAAGTACCAGCCATGCAAAACGAGGCACGGCATTGATGATGCGTCGCCAGCGTTGCGGCTGGCGGATGAGCCGGTAGGCCCACTCCATCCCCATACGGCGGATGGCCGCCGGGGCACGTGGCACCCGGCCAGAGATATAGTCGAAGGTTCCACCCACACCAGCGGCGAGGGGCACCTGGAGGCTGGATTGGTTGCGGGCAATCCAGAGATCCTGCTGCGGATGCCCATAAGCAACCAGCAGCACATCAGGATGGGTGGCGCGAATGAGTTGACGTAAGAACGGCTCGTGACGGGGCTGGGGCGATCCGGCATACGTTCCGGCGATCACCAACTGGGGGTAGCGGGCCTGCAACACCGCTGCGGCAGCCTCGGCAACGCCGGGTGCTGCCCCCAGCAAGAAGATCCGATAGCCACGATCTGCGCACAACCGGGCGAGTTGCCACGTCAGATCCACCCCTGTCACCCGGCCACGCAGCGGTGTCCCCAGGTAGCGTGCGGCGAGCAGAATACCGAAGCCATCGGCAGTAGCCAGATCAGCCCGTGCCAGCATTGTGCGGAAGTCCGGGTTGACTTGGGCTTCAACCACAAACTCCGGGTTCACCGTGACTAGGTGATGCGGCCTGCGACTACGGATAGCAGCATCAAGACGCGCCAAAACCTCCCTCTCGGTCAGGTCGTCAATGCCGACACCAAGAATGGCAATCCGCCGCTGCCCTGCGGTCATCGGTTCAACATGAGCGTTGGTCGGCTCCACAGCCACCATCATGCGTCCCAAAGATACAAACCTCTCGCGTAACCGCCACGTATTATAGCGTAGAACCGGCTTTATGCAGTGGCGTGCTATAATGGGCGCGGCATGGCATGTGCAAAGTTCGCAGCACATCGTCCCCCAGCCCGTAAACGGGCGGGCTACATAACGCAAAGCCCGCCTACGCGGGCTGATTCTAGGCCGCGTAGGCGGCCTTCGCCGAGTAGTAGCCCGCCCGTTTACGGGCTGGATACCAACTTTGCCCATACGGTTCAAGCATCACATATTGTAGGAGAGCCTATGTATCGCTCGCACACCTGCGGCGAGCTACGCCAAGAGCATGTCGGCCAGGAAGTGACGCTGGCGGGCTGGGTGCATCGCCGCCGCGACCATGGCCCGCTCATCTTTGTTGACCTGCGCGACCGCTACGGGATCACCCAGGTCGTTTTTGATAGCCAGAGCCCAGAGGTTCATGCGGTGGCCGAAGAAGCGCGCTCGGAGTTTGTCCTTCAGGTGCGTGGCGTCGTGCGTAGCCGCCCGCCGGAGGCGCATAACCCCGAACTGGCCACTGGCGATATTGAGGTCACGGCCACATCCGCCACGGTGCTCAATCCTGCCCGCACCACCCCGCTCTATATCGCCAAAGAGGGCGGCGAAGACGAGGCGTTGCGCCTCAAGTACCGCTACCTCGATCTGCGCCGCGAGCGTATGCAGCGCAACATGATCCTGCGCCACCGCGTGATCAAGTTCATGCGCGATTTCCTTGATGCCGAAGGTTTCTTGGAGATCGAAACCCCCATCCTGATCAAGTCTACCCCCGAAGGGGCGCGTGACTACCTAGTTCCCTCGCGGGTGCATCCGGGTAGCTTCTACGCCCTGCCACAAAGCCCGCAGCAGCTCAAGCAGTTGCTCATGGTCGCCGGGTACGACAAGTACTTCCAGGTGGCGCGCTGCTTCCGCGACGAAGACCAGCGCGCGGATCGGCAGCCAGAGTTTACCCAGCTCGACATGGAGATGAGCTTTGTTGAGCAAGAGGACGTGATCAGCCTGATCGAGCGCCTCTTCACCCAACTCTGTGCGGCGGTGGTGCCCCACAAGCGCGTGCTTACCCCCTTCCCGCGCCTGAGCTATGCCGAGGCGATGGAGCGCTATGGCAGCGACAAGCCCGATCTGCGCTATGGCCTCGAACTGATCAACCTGAGCGATCTGCTCACCGCTACGCCCTTCAACGTCTTTAAGGGCGCGTTAGAGCAGGGTGGCCAGGTGAAGGGGCTACGCCTCCCTGGTTGTGGCAACTACACCCGCAAGCAGTTGGATGAACTGATCGAAATGGTACGTGGCAGTGGAGGGAAGGGCCTCGCCTGGGCCGCGTTGCCTGCCGATGGTGGGGATGTGCGTTCATCCTTCGCCAAGTTGCTGGCCCCCGGCGAGATGGCCGCGATCATCGAGCGCATGCAGGCCCAACCCGGCGATCTGCTACTCATCGTCGCCGACAAAGCCAGCAGCGTCGCAGCCGCCCTCGACAAATTGCGGCGGCTCTTTGCCGAGCGCCTCAACCTCGCCGATCCCGATCTGCTCCACTTTAGCTGGGTGTTGGATTTCCCGCTGCTCGACTGGAACCCCGACGAGAACCGCTGGGACGCCGTTCACCACCCCTTCACCGCGCCCCACGCCGAGGATCAGCCTCTCTTGGCCAGTGACCCGGCCAAGGTGCGTGCCCAGGCGTATGATCTGGTACTCAACGGCTACGAGGTGGGTGGTGGCAGTATCAGAATCCACCGCCGCGACGTGCAGCAGCGCATCTTCGAGCTACTGGGGATTAGCGAAGAGACCGCGCAATCCCAATTTGGCCACATGCTCGAAGCCTTCGAGTATGGCGCACCGCCCCACGGTGGGATCGCCCCAGGGATTGATCGCATCGTCATGCTGTTGGCCGACGAGAGCACCATCCGCGAAGTCATGGCCTTCCCCAAGACCCAGCAGGCGGCTGATCTGATGACCAACGCACCCTCCGAGGTGGACGAACGCCAACTCAAGGAGTTGCACATTACGCTGCGCTAGGTTTTTTCGGGGGCCGCAGGCCCCCGAAGCCCCCACCCCTACAGGTGGGCTTTTTTGTGGGGAAATAGTGAGCCGCAGCGCTTATATTTCGGTTCTGGATGCGTTATACTCAAGAGAAACTATACTTGCCCGTACACGTCTGCGTTGTACCATCGGGTATGGCAGCGCAGGGAGATGGACGTGATGAACAAGCGCATCCTCGTTGTTGATGACGACCCCGATATTCGCCGCATTGTGCTGCTCGCCCTCAGCGACGACTCACCCTATACCATCCAAGCGGTCTCTTCAGCCGAGGCAGCCCTGCTCCATATTAGTCGCCATCCGGTTGATCTGCTCTTCACCGACATCCGCATGCCGGGTATGAGTGGCTTAGAGTTGGTGCGCCAAGTACATGAGCTTGACCCCAATACCGCAGTGGTGGTCTTCACTGTCAGCCCAGAGGAATTGACTCCACAACGGGCTGAAGAGTTGAAGGTTGATTACCTCTTGGCCAAGCCGGTTGAGCCGGACAAACTGCGCCATGTGGTGGATACGCTGCTCAACTCCAATCGCCAAATCCCCCCGCGCCCTTCGCAGATACAGGCTCAGACGGTCGCCGATCAACCGGGTACCTCCCCATCAGCACCGGCCAAGAGCATGAACCAAACTCCCAAACACCTCGCCACTGGCCCCCTTGGCCAGCGCCTCTCGGCGGTGCGGGCCAAGAAGGGCACCGCGCCACTCACCGAGGCACCCGTGGCGCTACGTCTAACCCCCAGTTATTCAGGTGCCACCGGGCGCTCCTACTCGGATGCCCAGATCGAGCATATGCGCATGGCCCTCAAAGAACTGGCCCTCGAACCCGATGTTGTTTGTGCTGTTCTGGCCGACATAAGCGGGCTGGTTCTCACCCACTGGAGTCGCCAACGTGACATCAACGTCACCGTGGTGGCGGCGCTGGCGGCGGGGAATACCCTGGCCATGGCCGAGATCAGCCGCAACCTGGGCCAGCGCCAGCCGGGCCGCCTGACGATCCACGAGGGGCAGGATCTGAGCATCATCATGGCCACGGTCGAGGATCTCATCCTCGTCATTGCGATTGGCCCACAAGCCTCGCTCGGTTGGGCCAGGATCACGCTGATGCGTGCCTGTGATGAGATCATGCGCATTGCCCATGGGAAGTAGGCCCTGGCCGATCTCAACGTGTGAGCAATCCGGCATCTATCACCAGTTGCGTCCCGGTGATGTAGCGTGCCCGATCTGAAGCTAAGAAGAGCACAGCTTCGACCACATCTGCGGGTTCGATCCAGGGGACAGGGAGGAGATTCCCGGCTGATCGTTCGGCAATCTCCTCAGGGGTTGCGCCCTCAAGAAATGCAAGACCATCATTCATCGGCGTATTTACACCCGTAGGGTGGATTGAATTGACGCGTATGCCATGCGGGGCAAGTTCAATGGCCAGCGACTTGGTTAGGCCGGTTAGGCCCCACTTTGATGCGGTGTAGTGGCTCATGTTCCCAAAACCACGCAGCCCCGCCACCGATGAGTTATTGATAATGACCCCACTCTGCTGGGCAATGAGGTGCGGAATAACATGCTTGGCAACCAGCCATGCCCCCTTGAGATTTACATCAAGTACGGCATCCCAAGCGTCTCGATCCCTTGGAGGAGGAGGAAGGCGTTGAAGGGGCTGATGGCTGCGCCAATATTGCGGAGGAGTTGGACACGTACCTTGGTGATATAGGCCAGCTCTTTGAATGCCTCGGTATAGATCAGGCCGTGATAGGCCGCAGTAGGCTGGGTAAATTCAGGAAAACGCCCATTCGTCCAATCAAACTTGCCACTATCAATGATCAAGCCGCCAATACTGGTGCCATGTCCCCCAAGGTATTTGGTGGCGGAATGCACCACAATATCTGCACCATGCTCAATTGGCCGCCATAGGTAGGGGGTTACAGTCGTGGCATCCACAATGACAGGTACCCCGGCTGCATGGGCTATCGCACTGATAGCTTCGAGATCGAGAACATCCAGGCGCGGATTGCCGATGAGTTCGAGATAGACAGCCTTGGTCTTCGCATCAATCGCGGCACGAAAGCCTTCTAGGTCACGTCCATCCACAAAGCGCGTACTGATTCCCCGTAGTGGCAATTCCTCTTGGAAGAGGGTATAGGTTCCACCGTACAGGTCGCTTGAAGCGACAATGTTATCCCCTACCTGAGCCAGGGTAAGAATACTAAAGGCCACTGCGGCCTGTCCTGAAGCCACGGCTAAGGCCCCTACGCCCCCCTCCAGGGCGGCGATCCGCTGCTCAAGCACATCTTGGGTCGGGTTGCCAACCCGCGTATAGATGAACCACAATTCGGCGAGATCAAAGAGGCGTGCTGCATGGCCGGTGTCCTGGAAGGCGAAGGATGTCGAGGCATAAATCGGTACGGCACGTGCTCCAGTTGTGGGATCGGGCACCTGTCCGGCATGCAGGGCTAACGTGTCGAAGCCGGTAAAGCGCTGTGTATCGAAGGTCATAGTGTGCTCCTCGATCAGCAACGTCATGTACGCGGGCACATCTATCGGCGCTCCAACGGGCAGTCGCATATTGCGCTGCTGCATGCCCTGCGCGAGGCTGAACAAACCTTCGCATGGGAGCAGATTGCGGGGGTTGGGTTAACGGGATCGGGTGGGGAACGGATTGCGCAGGTGCTTGGTGGGCAACATGTCAACGAGTTGATCGCCCAAACACGGGCGGTGAGTGAGTATTGTTTGCGTTTATAAGAAGTATAGCGTTTTGTTGCGTTTTAGTGCGTTTTATGGTACAATAGTGTCATGAAACTCAGCGAGTACGCACAAAAGGTTGGTGTTCGCTACGAAACCGCATGGCGCTGGTTTAAGGCGGGCACCATTCGCGGGCACCAACTGCCTACGGGCACCATCATCATTACGGAAGATGAACCTACCGCCACGGCACCCACCCGCGTTGCTATTTATGCGCGGGTGTCTGCGGCAGAGAACACGCCCAACCTTGACACTCAGGCAGATCGCCTCGTGAGTTACTGCGCGGCAAAGGGCTATCAGGTGCATGCCGTCATCAAAGAGATTGGTTCCGGGGTCAACGATAGCCGCCCGAGGTTCTTACAGCTGCTTGCTGACCCAACCATTACCCACATTGTGGTGGAATATACAGACCGCGCCACACGGTTCGGGTTTCGCTATATTGAGACCTTACTTCAGCAGCAGGGGCGCACGATTGAGGTGGTCAATCAGGCAGAAAACGGCAAAGAAGATTTGATGACCGATCTCGTTGCCATCGTATATTCCTTTGCGACCCGCTTGTATGGGCAACGACGGGCCAAACAGAAGACCGACGTGATCGTGAAAGCACTGACCGAGGGCACGGACGATGCAACTGGTTGAGCAACATGTCATCACCCCAACGGACAGCCGCTTTGGCGTCATTGATGCGGCGGCCTTCGCGGCGAAAAACCTCTACAACGCGGCAAACTACCGGGTACGCCAATCCTTCATCCACGATGGCGTGTATCTGAACTACCATGAGATCCACCGTCAGATGCGTGCGACAGCGCCGTATCAGGCATTACCGCGCAAGGTCAGCCAACAAGTCCTGATGCTGCTTGACCGGAGTTGGAAAAGCTTCTTTGCGGCCATTGCCGCGTATCGCAACAACCCGTCAGCCTGTACGGGCAGACCAGGGCTTCCCAGGTATCTTGATAAGACCAAGGGGCGCTATGCCCTGGTCTACACCGTGCAGGCACTCAGTCGCCCGGCACTTGCCCAGCAGGTGATCAAGCCGTCGGGGCTACCCATCGAGGTCAAAACCAACCAGCGCCGCATTGCGCAGGTACGCATCGTCCCACGCAGCGGCTTTTATGTCGTGGAGGTCATCTATGAACGTCCCGTGGAACCCGCCGCCGGAGATCCGGCCCTGGTGGCCGGGATTGATGTGGGACTGAATAACTTGGCGGCGATAACTTCAAACAAACCCGGCTTCGTGCCGGTACTTGTTAACGGTCGTCCGTTAAAGCATATCAATCAGTTCTACAACAAGCAGAGGGCACACCTGCAATCCAAGCTCGGCAGGAAGGGCAGCACGCACCTGATGGAGCGCATCACGAACCGGCGCAACCGCCAGATCACCCACTACCTCCACACCCACAGCCGACGGATTATCGACATGCTGGTGCGTGAAGGCATCGGCGTGCTGATCATCGGCAAAAACGATGGCTGGAAGCAGCAGATCACCATCGGACGGCGGAATAATCAGAATTTCGTGCAGGTGCCGCATGCCCGCTTCATCCAGATGCTCCAGTACAAAGCGGAACTGGTCGGCATCGCGGTGCGCACGATCAACGAGAGCCACACGAGCACGTGCAGCTTTCTGGATGGCGAGCCAATTGGACACCGCGAACGCTATGTGGGCACGCGGGTCACGCGTGGGATGTTTCGCGCCGCAGACGGTCGGTGGCTCAATGCCGACGTAAACGGCGCGTACAACATCATCCGAAAAGCAATCCCAAATGCCTTTGGCAATGGGATCGGGGGTGTGGTAGTCCACCCCGTAGGGATTGCCCCTACAAACTGAGTACCCTGTGATACAACGCTAGGGAAAAGTGTACTATTATCGGAGCCAACCAACCCTGCCATCGTCAAGTCTTCGCTGGAGCATGCGGGTGCGGAGACCTGCTTTCCGGCCAAGCTGGTCTATGGGCATGTGCTGAGTCTGCGTGATCAGGATCTGGATGTTGATGCCATCATTGTGCCCAGCATGATTAACCGCGAAGATGGCGGGCCGGGGCAGCGTGATGCCAACTATTGCCCCTTTGTCTCCGCTTCGGCTTACCTGCTGCAAGCCCATGTTGATACGCGCACGCGGAGTGGGGTTCCGATCATTCCCTTGCCCTTCAATTTGCGTTCGCAGCAGGAGCGGCGTGACCAACTGCGCGGCCTGCTGGCCGAATTGGGGATCGTGGATGCGGACATTGACGCGGCTGATGCAGCGGCTTTTGCCGAGTTGCAGGCATTTAACGCGGCTATCCGTCGCCGTGGTGATGCGATCCTCGCTGGGCTTGATGGCAGCCAACCAGCGGTCGTATTGGTCGGGCGGCCCTACAACACCGCAGATCGCGGGGTGTGCCAGGATCTTCCCCATACGCTACGCAAACTGGGGATCTTGCCGATCCCGATTGACTTCTTGCCCACCAACCGGGTGGATATTTCGCCCCACTACCCCGACATCTGTTCACCGAGTGGCCAGTCGGTATTGGCGGCGGGCCTGATCATCCGTGAGCATCCCCATCTTCAGGCGATCTATGTCACCAACTTCTGCTGTGGGCCGGATGCCTTCTTCTTGGGCTTCTTCCGCCGCATCCTAGGGGATAAGCCCTTCCTCGAACTGGAGTTGGATGAACATACCGCCGACGCGGGGCTAGTTACGCGCTGTGAGGCGTTCTTCGATAGCCTACGCATTGGTCATCGTGTACTCGTGTAGTCTCTATGGAAGGAGTTTTTATGAGCACGCTCAACACTGCTCAACCTAGCACGGTCTATATTCCCGGTATTGGCGATCATTGCCATGCGATTGCCGCCGCGATGCGCGCCTACGGGCAACCGGCTGAGGTGCTTCCGCCAACGTCACCGGCGACGTTGGCAACCGGGATGGCATCGGGCAAGGGGCGCGAGTGCATGTTCAGCCTCATGGTGATTGGGGGCATGGTGCATCGCGCCCAGCAACCCGACTTTGATGCCGAGCGCCCGGCGCTCTTCTTCCCCAGCTTTACCCGTAAATGTGTTGCGGTCAATTACCACTCGCTCTTTAAGGATGTGCTAGGTGATCATGGCCTCGCACATGTGGAGATACTCTCCCCAGAGCTTACCAACAACTTTCGTGGCATGGGTACCCATCCCGACATCGTGCGCAGTCTGATCTGGTATGGCTTTATTGCCATTGATCTGTTGATGCGTATCCAGCATCAGCGCCGCCCCTACGAACTTGAACCGGGCGCAACCGACGCCGCCTATCAGCGCGGGCTGGAGCGGATAATTACCGCGATTGAATCGGGTGATGCGCAGCAGGTGGTACGTGCTCTGGCGCGCAGTGGCGATGATATGGCGCTGGTGCCGATTAATCGTAGCAACCCTCGTCCACGGATCGGTATGTTGGGTGACTTTTATATGCTCTATAACCCGTATCTCTATCTTGATGCCATCCGGCAGATCGAGGCGCTCGGTGGTGAGGTTGAGATCTTGCGCTTTGCCAAGTTCCTCTACTTCGTCAACTCGCTACGCATCCAGGATGCCTATAAGAAGGGAGATCGCCAGCGCGCCCTCCAGATAGAGCTGGAGAATGCCTACCAGCATCATGTCGAGGCTGAACTGGTAGCCTCGGTGCGCTATCTGCTCAATGATGAGAATCCCACTGAGCCACCCGCGCATGTCACGGCGGCTGATATTAAGCGTTACTACCACCTGGGGATCGTGAATGGTGGCTTTACGCCTGGGGCTGCGGTAGACATGGCGCGCAATGGGGTGAGTGGGTTGCTGCATATTGTCCCCTTCCTGTGCATTGGGAGCATTATTGGTGCCGGTCTGGCCCCGCGTATTCGGGCTGATCTCGGCCAGATTCCCTGGTTGGATATCACCTTTGATGCCCAGGGTGGTACGAATGCCCGTACTCGCTTGGAAGCCTTTCTTGCGCAGGTAGCACAGTTTGCGCGTTCTAGAGCTTCGGCATCGCCTGCGACCTACCATGCACCGCAGAAGGCATCGGCGTGTATTCCCCTCACAGCCGCCTAATTCGCTAATTCTTGACAATTTTGAGCGATTAACTATAATACTCGTGATCGCCGTTGATCCCCGCTACTCAATGTTGATACAAGCCGCCTGAATCCCCATCATTGTGTCCTCAATAGGGAAGGGAGTTGTCCATGGGTGGCCCTACGCAACCTGTAGATGAACACATTTGTACGACATGTACCCAGGATTCGGTTGACTACTTTAATGCGGGCCTCTATTGCAGCGAAGCCCTGCTCAAGGCATTTGATCAGCACTACGATCTCGGACTCACCCCCGAATTTCGCAAAATTGCTACCAGTTTTGGCGCTGGTATTGGAGCCGCACAGTGTTGCTGTGGATGTCTCACCGGGGGGGTGATGGTGATCAGCCTGATCGCAGGCCGGAGTACACCCGAACAATCAGAGACCCCGGCGTTTGAGGCGGCGGCGGCATTGCATACCGCATTCAAAAAGGAGTACCGTTCGGCATGCTGTCGTGTCTTAACCAAAGATCTGGAGTGGGGTTCGCCTGAGCACTATGCCCAATGCCAACGCTTTGTTGGTGGTATGGCATCTATGGTGCAAACGATCCTGCGCGAACAGCTTGGGGTTGAACCAACCCATGTTTGTGCGGAATAGGAACGTGATGTTTGCGCATGTTGGCGCAGCCGAGGATATGTCTAGTTATAGATGAGGATGCCCTATGAATCGCCCTGATCGCGATCAGCCACTGCACTCGCCCATGTCGCGGCGTGAATTTCTCCGCTATGCCGGCCTTCTGTCGGGTGGTCTGCTCCTTTCTGCCTGTGGCGTGGCTCCGGCGGCGGTGGCTCCACCTACCCCCACAACACCCAGTCTCTCACCAACGCGCTTGCCGGGTGATACGAACTCGGCCCATCTGGGTAAGGCCATCATCGCCTATGCGGGTGGGGCGTGTGAGGCCCCGACCTTCATTGCCTATGAGAAGGGCTTTTTCCAGGCCGAAGGGCTAGAGCCCGAACTGATTGCGCTGGAGGCGAATACGCTCAAAGAGGCGTTGGCGGCGGGCAAGATTGATGGCCTGCAACAGACTGCCGACTCGATCAAGTCTATTGAGCAGGGGCTGGAAATTCGGATCACTAGTGGCTTGCACAAGGGCTGCATCCGTCTGGTGGCCGGGGCTGATACCGGCATTACCAAGGTTGCCGATCTGAAGGGCAAGGCGGTTGGGGTGCATGTCTTTGGTGGTCTGCCCCAGGTGCTTGTGCAGTGGGCACTTGCCGATGCTGGTCTCGACCCGATCAATGACGTGACCTACAAGGTCTTCCCACCGCCCCAACTGGAGGCCGCCGTCGAGAAGGGTGAGATCCAAGCCTTTGTCATGTACGATCCCTTCCCGGCGATTGCGCTGAACAATAAGACCGTAATCCAGGTCTTTAGCACCCATGATGATCAGCCCTACAAGGACATGTTCTGCTGCTTCATTGGAGTTGCGAAGGGGGTCATTGATCAGCAGCCAGAGAAAGCCGCTGCAATCACCCAGGCATTGCAGAAGGCTGCCTACTGGGTCTCGCAGAATCAGGCCGAGGCAGCCCGGATTGTGGCTGCGAAGAAGTATGTTCCGGCCTCGGAGGAACTTCTGGCCTCGCTGCTCACCCTGTATGACTATGTGCCCAATTTTGGCAACGCTAAGGCCCACTTCTTGCGCTATGCCCAAGTGCTGAAGCAGGTAGGTGTGCTGGAGGCCGATACCGATCCCGCAGCGCTCACCGACTTGGCGGTGCTTCAGGTGGCCCCAGAGTTTGTACCGGGATCTGGCCACAGCCACACCCCGCCCAGCGCACAGTTCCCGGCACACCTCATTCCTGAACTCTATGCCGCTAGCCCACTTGTGACCTGTGGCCCGGAGCATAGTCACGGCCATGGCCAAGCGCAGTTCTACTGCAAGCTGAATCGTGCATGATTTTTATTGTTTTTTGGCGGCGCAGCCGCCAAA
>NZ_GL501404.1:1284469-1297447 GCF_000152145.1 Oscillochloris trichoides DG-6 | reverse complement strand
CGAACCCCCACCAGAGGTGATAGTGATACTGGAAAGGTTTTCTGATGACGGCCCAAGAATTACAGGTGACTCGTCCGGCAGCCGAACCTGAGTCGGTAGCAGTAGCCCCAGACGCGATTCTTCCACCGAGTAATCGGATCATCAACCTTGGGGCTGGTGTAGGCGTGGTTCTCTGGTTGTTGGTTCTCGCCGCCCACCGCTTGATCCCCCAGGTGGGCGCGAGCTTTAAGGTTCCCGCAGACTACCTTACCCCGGTTGCCTTGGTGGTGTTGGGGATCTTTGGGGTCACGTTTGGTATCGCCTACCGCCTACCAACCCAGCGTCCCCGCGTCCTGGCGATCTATCGTGTCCTCATCGTGCTGGGGGCCGTACTCATTCCGTGGGAAGTTGCATCGCGCTTGGCATGGATCAAGCCCCCCTTCTTCCCTAGCCCTAGTAAGGTAATCGGGGTCTATATTGAAGATAGCAGCAAGCTGCTGCTGAGTATTGCCTACTCCATGCGTCTCCTTGTGGTCGGGTATCTGATCGGTTGTATCGCTGGCGTCAGCTTTGGCCTCGCCCTTGGTTGGTCGCGCCGAGTGAGCAACTGGTCAATGTTCTGGATCAGGCTGATTGGCCCCATTCCGGCGACAGCGTGGATTCCGTTGGCGATTGTGATCTTTCCCAATAGCTTTACGGCGGGCGTATTTCTGATCGCCTTTGCCTCGTGGTTCCCCGTGATGATGCTGACCTGGTCGGGTGTTGCGGGGGTACCGAAGGCGCTGCTGGAGGCCGCGCAGACGTTAGGTGCCGACGAAAAGCGGCTGTTGCGCCAGGTGGTCATTCCGGCTGCGCTACCGAGTGTCTTTGTGGGCCTCTTTATGAGCCTAGGTACCGCCTTTGCGATCCTTATTGTCGCTGAGATGCTCGGTGTGAAGGCCGGTTTAGGCTGGTACATCACATGGGCGCAGGGCTGGTCGGAATATCACAAGGTCTATGCGGCAATGCTGGTGCTTGGTGCGCTCTTCATTACCGTCGTCTCTGGGATCTTCAAAATACGTGACCGGCTGTTAGGCTGGCAGAAAGGCATCCTCCGATGGTAGCCGTTGCAATTCCCGCTGGGCAGCCCCCACGGCGCTTGGGAAGTCCGGTCGAGTTGTTGGGTGTCTCCAAGTCGCGCCCCAAGGGTGAAGGACGTGAGGCAGGCGGTGCGGTTCTGAACCAGATCAATCTTCACGTCACTTCGGGGAGTTTTGTTTCGATTGTCGGGCCAGGCGGATGTGGCAAGAGCACCCTATTGCGCCTCCTCGCCGGGCTTGATCTTCCCAGTGCAGGCCACGTGTTGGTGGGTGGCCACAATGTCAAAGGCCCTAATCCGCGCCATGGCATCATCTTCCAAGAGGCGAACCTCTTTCCGTGGCTCAGCGTACTGCATAACGTCACCTTTGGGCCACTGATGCTGGGGATACGCCATGACGAAGCCGAGGCCAAAGCCAAACATTGGCTCAACTTCTTGGGGCTGAGTCGCTTTCTGCATCGCTACCCGCACCAACTCTCTGGCGGTATGCAGCAGCGCGTCGCCATTGCACGGGCCATCGTCAATGATCCCGATCTCCTCTTGGCTGATGAACCCTTCGGCGGACTTGACTGGATCACACGTGAACAGGTATGTGACGAGTTGCTGCGCCTCTGGCACACGACGCGCAAGACCTTTATCTATGTCACCCATGCGCTTGAAGAGGCGGTCTATATGAGTCAGCGCGTGATCGTCCTCTCATCGCGCCCCGCAACCGTTGCGCGGAGCATCGAGATCAATCTGCCCGATCAGCGTTGGGACTATCCCGAACTGCGCTTTACGCCAGAGTATGCCCATCTGGTCGAAGAAGTTCGCACCGTCTTCACCGAACAGACCGCAGCCCAGACGGGAGCCAGCCTACTATGACAACCTCGCTACCACCTGCTGGCCTCTCGGTACGCCACCTGCACAAGATCTACCCGCCGGACATTGTGGCGCTGTATGATGTCAACCTCGAACTCCCATTGGGCGAGTTCACCGCCATCATTGGCCCCAGTGGATGTGGTAAGACCACCCTACTCAAGATTGCCGCTGGTATCGAGACCTATCAACAGGGAGCAGTTGCCTTTGCCGGAGAAGCGATTGCGGGCAACCCTTCGTGGAAGCGCTCGGTGATCTATCAGGATGTCCGGCTCTTCCCCTGGCTCAGCGCACAGGCCAACATCGCCTTCGCCCTTGAAAGCAAGGGCATACCCAAAGCCGAAGCGCAACAGCAAGCCCGCGAGTGGATTGTGCGCCAGGGGCTTGAAGCCTATGCCGATGCCTACCCTGCCGAGCTTTCCGGCGGAACGCGCCAGAAAATTGGTGTCTGCCGCGTCTTAGCCAGCCAGCCCGATCTCGTTCTGTGTGACGAACCCTTTAGTGCGCTCGATTGGAATGCCCGCGAATCGCTCCAGCACGATCTCTTGCACTACTGGTATGAGCAACGCAAAAGCGTCCTCTTTGTCACCCACAACGTCGAAGAGGCGGTCTACCTCGCGCAGCGTGTCGTACTGATGAGCGCCCGTCCGGGGGTGATCAAAGAGATCGTGGATGTGCCGCTGCCCGATGAACGCTGGACAGTGCGCCGCGATTCACCCCAACTGCTCGATATTGCCCGCTACGTCAACAACCACATTGCCGATGAGGTGCGCAAAGCCCAACTCCTTGAGCAAGAACTAGGCTACTAGTTCCACCTCCCGTGGGGCTTCAGGGGCGGCTTTGCCGCCCCTGAAGATCTTTTTTGTTGTTTTTTGGCGGCTACGCCGCCAAAAAACAACAAAATGTGATTGATAACTATTTTGCGCAAAATAGTTGACTTTTATCATATCATGCGCTATGATAGTCTCAGTCAGGAGCAGTACCCGCAACCTAAGACAAGAGGATCAACTCATGGCAGTGCATCTCGTTGGACAAGATCAGCGGCGGCTAACACTTGGGTATCAAGTCTGGTGCGCGATGCTCGATCTTGCCCAGATGTATGATTGGCGACCAATGCGTATTCCTTGGCCTATGCCCTTTCTCGCGCCCTTGATGATCTTCCCGATCATGATGCACGCATCATGCAGTTGGCAGTCGTCTGACACATCTCAGCACAGTCGAGCCGCATACACATGGTGAGTGTCTCCATAGTACACCTTTCCCTAGCGTTGTATCGCATGGTACTCAGTTCGTAGGGGCAATCCCTACGGGGTGGACTACCACACCCCCGATCCCATTGCCAAAGGCGTTTGGGATTGCTTTTCGGATGATGTTGTACGCGCCGTTCACGTCGGCATTGATCCGCCGACCGTTTGCGCTGCGAAACATCCCGCGTGTCACCCGCTTACCCAGATAGCAGTCGCGGTGTCCAATCGGCTCGGCATCCAGAAAGCTACACCTGCTGGTGTGGCTTTCGTTGATCGTGTGTACCTCGATGCCGACCAATTCTGCCTTGTACTGAAGCATCTGAATAAACCGGGCGTGCGGCACCTGCACGAAGTTTTGGTTATTCCGCCGTCCGATGGCGATCTGCTGCTTCCACCCGTCGTTTTTGCCAATCACAAGCGTACCAATGCCCTCGTGCACCAACACGTCAATGATGCGTCGGCTGTGGGTGTGGAGGTAGTGGGTGATCTGGCGGTTGCGCCGGTTCGTGAGGCGCTCCATCAGGCGGGTGGTGCCCTTCCTGCCGAGTTTGGACTGAAGCTGTGCCGTGCGCTTGTTGTAGAACTGATTGATATGCTTTAACGGACGACCGTTAACAAGAACCGGCACGAAGCCGGGTTTGTTTGAAGTTATCGCCGCCAAGTTGTTCAGCCCCACATCAATCCCGGCTACGAAGGTCGGGTCTACGGCGGCTGGTTCCACATCGCGCGCATAAATCACCTCTACGACATAAAAGCCGCTGCGTGGAACGATGCGTACTTGCGCGATGCGGGTCTGTTTGGTCGTGACCTCAATTGCTAACCCCGATGGCTTGAGCACCTGCTGGGCAAGTGCGGAGCGACTGAGCGCCTGCGTGGTGTAGACCAAGACAAATCGCCCCTTGGTCTTATCGAGGTACTTCGGTAGCCCTGGTTTGCCTGTGAACGCATCCGGCTTTTCGGTGTATGCCTTGATTGCTGCAAAGAAGCTTTTCCAACTTCGGTCAAGCAGCAGCAGCACGTGTTGGCTGACCTTGCACGGCAATGCCTGATACTGCTCCGTTGTTTGCATCTGACGGTGCATGTCGTGGTAGTTGAGATACACGCCATCGTGAATGAATGCCTGACGCACACGATAGTTTGCGGCGTTGTAGAGGTTCTTTGCGGCGAATGCAGCCGCATCAATCGCACCAAAGCGGCTATCCGTTTGTTTGATGATGTGTTGCTCAACCAGGTGCATCATCGGTACCTTCGGTCAGTTCCTTCACAATCGCGTCCGTCTTCCGCTTTGCCCGTCGTTGCCCGTACAACCGCGCCGCAAATGCGGACACAATTGCCACAAGGTCGTGCAGGAGGTCTTCCTTTCCGTTGTCCGCAAGATTTATTACCTCGATACTGCGTCCTTGAGGAGAGAGCAATGTTTCAATGTACTGAAACCCGAATCGGGTTGCACGGTCTTTGTGCTCAACCACAATCTTCGTAATGGTTGGATCGGCAAGTAGTTTCAAGAACTTCGGGCGATGGTCATTCACCCCTGACCCGACTTCCTTGACGATGACATGCACTTGATAGCCTTTTGCTGCACAGTATGATGCAACCCGATCCACCTGTGTCTCAAGGTTTGCCTTGTTCTCTGCCGATGATACCCGTGTGTAGATAGCAATACGCTCTGTGGTAACGACTGGTGTGTCATCTTCTGTAATGATGATCGTACCTGTTGGGAGTTGATACCCACGAATCGCGCCGGACTTATACCAACGCCATGCGGTCTCGTAACGAACCCCAACTTTCTGTGCGTACTCACGAAGTTTCATGCACCTATTATACCATAAAACGCAAAGCAACGCAATAAATCGCTATGTTTATTACGAACGTTTAATATACACATGGTATGGCACGTCATACACTCCTGCATCATCTTCTGCATTTCGAGCGTGGTCGTCATCGGGGTCATCATGGTCTAGATCCTTATAGTGATGTGCACGATACTATTGCTGCTAATCCTGGTTAGGATTGCGGGGAGATGATCTTGGTTCTTGCAGACTGGCTTGATTGCTCTGCCATGAATAGCACCCGACCACACAGCCAATCTGGTATCACCCTCCAGTTTCGTGGCGTCACTAAGACCTTCTATGATCGCGCTCGTAGTGTTGAGGCTTTGCAGCCCTTCACGACCGATGTTGCGGCGGGTGAGTTTGTTTGTCTCTTGGGGCCATCGGGATGTGGTAAATCAACCTTGCTCAACATTGTGGCGGGCCTAGAGTTGCCCACCGCAGGGCAGGTGCTTGCTGGCGGCAAACCGATCACTGCACCGGGGTCTGAGCGGGCATTGCTCTTTCAGGAAGCTGCGCTCTTCCCCTGGCTGGATGTACAGGCCAATGTCGAATTTGGTCTGCGCCAACAACGCCGTTCGGCCCAAGAGCGCGCCGATATGGCCCGTTCTCTCTTGGCCATGGTGCATCTCACTGGTTTTGAGCATAGTGCGGTACACCAGCTCTCTGGGGGGATGCGCCAGCGGGTAGCGCTTGCCCGCGCTCTAGCAATTGATCCAGCCGTCATCCTTATGGATGAGCCATTTGGCGCACTCGATGCGATCACCCGTGATCGGATGCATGCGGAACTTGAAGCCATCTGGAGTGCGACCGGCAAAACAATCTTGTTTGTCACCCACAATGTTCGTGAAGCGCTCGCCCTTGGAGATCGCATCCTGACCTTCTCGCCCCGCCCTGGCCGCGTCGTGCAGGAAGTTCGGGTGACACTGCCCCGCCCCCGCTCGCTGGAAAGCCACGCCCTGGTAGATATGGCTGCGCAGATTCTCTCGGTTATGCGTACCGCTGAGGCCAATGCTGCTGCACTGCCAGCGTGAGCGGTTGTGGATGAAAGGATCGGTGATGCCAGCCGATAGCCAGAAACATAGCCCACCTGTTGAACGATCTCCGGCTGGATCACGTACCACATGGCTCCGCCGAGCGGGATTCTACCTCCTGCTCCTGCTCAGTTGGGAACTGCTCGCCCGCAGTGGCCTCTGGCCCCCCTGGCTCTTTCCTGGCCCCTCTCTGGTGGTCGAGTCGCTCATCAGTATGCTCAACAAGGGGCTGTTGCTCAAGGCTGTTGCTGTCAGTGGGCAACGCATTCTGATCGGCTATGCGATCTCGCTCATGATCGGGGTGCCCTTGGGTTTAGCCATTGGGCGTGTGCGCTGGATTCATGAAACCCTCGGATCGCTCGTGGTGGGTCTGCAAGCCCTCCCCAGCGTCTGCTGGTTGCCGCTGGCCATTCTATGGATGGGCTTGAGTGAGCGGGCGATCATCTTTGTGGTCGTGATGGGGGCATTATTCTCGATCACCTTGGGGGTCGAGAGTGGCGTGAAAAATACGCCGCCACTCTACCTCAAGGCCGCACGCACCTTAGGCGCACGCGGCCTTGCCCTCTATACCCAGGTGATTCTCCCAGCGGCACTGCCTGCCGTCTTAGCGGGGCTGAAACAGGGCTGGGCATTTGCATGGCGCAGCCTGATGGCAGGTGAATTGCTCTTCTTCTCGCTAAGCCTGGGCAATCTGCTCCAGACCGGGCGCGATCTCAATGATGCTTCGCAGGTTATGGCGGTGATGTTGGTGATCATTCTGATCGGGGTGAGTATTGATCAGATGATCTTTGCCCCTGCCGAACGACAGGTGCGTATCCGTTGGGGTCTCTACACCCGCGAAACCGACTGATCAGATGTAGTACATCACATCGCCGTTGCATTGCTGCTTGCGCTGGCAGAGATCATCCAAGGTGATTCCGGCTAACATCTGCTCAACGCGCTGGCGCAACTGCACCCAAAAATCATTGATGAGCTGACGATCCTCTGGCACCGTGGGGATCAGATCGTCGCGGGCAGGCTCCGCACACAAAAGCTGGCCTTCAACAACCTCAAAGATCTCCAGCAGAGTGATCGATTCGGGAGAACGCGCTAAGAGATGTCCGCCCTGAGAGCCGCGCAAACTTTCGATCAACCCCGCCTTGCGTAAGGAGATGAGCAGATGGTTCAGGTAGTTGACGGGAATACCTTGGCGCGTTGCAATCTCGTCACTCTGGATTGGCCCTCTGCCAATATGCTGGGCAAGATCGAAGAGGGCGCGCAGGGCATAATCACCCTTATTGGAGATACGCATAATATCGGAACCTTACACGAAGAGATGCTCTGGATGTACCCGATAGGCGTGTAATGATTGAAGTAACTTAATCCATTGCTGCGGCCAGCGCCGCGACTTTCACCCGTGAACGCCACGCATCATCAAGCAAGCGCACATCTGGGTAGCCCAAACTGCGCAACATCACGAGCGTATGCGCTGCGCGGTTCTCGGCATTGCAGTAGGTGACAATGCGCTGGTTGGGGGTAATACCTGCGCTTATGAGCCGCTCGCGGAGGCTTTCAGGATGGTGCAGCATCGCCCATGATCGGGTACTAATCGCATTCTGCCACTCCCAATGCCGTGCCCCCGGTAGATGACCGGCAACATACTCATACTCCTCGCGCACATCGAGCAGCAAGAATTGGCGATCATTCGCGTGCGACACGAGCCATAACATATCGGCGCGCTGCGTTGCATCGGGGGTGGCCACAAATGTTTGTGGATAGCACAACACTCGACTACGAGTAACCCGCTGCTTGGCGTGAGTCCAGGCATCAACGCCACCACTCAGAACCGCAGCTTGGGTATGCCCATAGCGCCAAAGTGCCCACACAAACCGGGCAGCATGCATCCCCCAGACATCATCGTAGGCCACCACAGGCGTCGTATTGGAGATGCCTAATCGTCCGATCACACTTGCAAAGAGCGCACTAGAGATGAGAGTCACCGAATGATCCTCACAGGTGCGACTCAGCATGGTGCGATCAAACCAGACTGCCCCTGGAAGATGTCCGGCATCATAGTTTTGACGATCACGCAGATCAACAATGCGTAGGGCTGGACTCATCACATGCTGGGCTAACCAATCGGCTTCAACAATTGGGCCGGGAAAGCCTGTAAAGAGATCGGGCTGGCGTTGCTTGGCATAGGCTGAACTCATCGTGATGCCTCATTGGTAGAGAAACCGACGCACAAAGAGCGCTGCGTTTCTCTCTGCAATACGGAGGATTAGGCTGTAACTCGCGTACCGCCCATCGCTTCCGAACATTGCAGAATCACCATCAGTTCGGCGACAGCATGCCCAATACTCAACAGACCAGCTATCCCCAGACTCGCAATAACGACGGTTGTGATCTCCTGCGGCAATGATGCCGCTTCCTGCTCACCCCTGACGCTTCTGCTGCGCATCGAAATCCTCCCCGTCTTGATGCTTCTGTTACGGCCAAGCCTCGCCCTTGAGGCTTGGCCGCCCCGGAGGCCGTGTACCCCGTGGCATGGTTGCTTGCGAGGTATCTTAATATATTTGATTGAAATTGTCAATAATTAAACATGGCCTGTCAGGGCATGGGCAAAGTCACCTCTGGTGGGGGTTTGACACCCCCTCCCAATTTTGGTATAATGCACAAGGCTCAAGGGCGGTTTAGCCGCTCTATTTTCTTGTTGTCAAAAATCTTCTGATGTAGCAGCACCGGCGTGACGGTTGGCGCAGCCGTAACGTGCTCTGTTGCACCGCTGCCCCAAGGAGCATGGACGTGTACGCGATTATCCGAGACCGTGGTATGCAATACCGCGTTGAGAAGGGCCAGGTTATTAACATTGACCTGCTAGACGTTGAGCCGGGTAGCCAGATCGAGCTTGGCGAAGTGCTGCTGGTCGGCAATGGCGATACGGTGCGGGTTGGTGCTCCGCTGGTGAGCGGTGCCGTGGTGAAGGCCGAGGTGTTGGGGGTGAAGAAGGGTGAGAAGATCATCGTCTTCCGTTACCGCAACAAGAAGCGCTATCGCCGCCGCACTGGCCACCGCCAGCAGTACACCGAGATCAAGATTAGCGATATTGTTGCGTAGGCTTCCCGTTCGCCCACGCCAAAAGAGCAAGCCTCGGAGAAACGAACATGGCACATAAAAAGGGAATGGGTAGCTCGCGCAACGGACGCGATAGCAACCCAAAGATGCGTGGCGTGAAGCGCTACGGTGGTCAGTTGGTTATGCCGGGTAACATCATTGTGCGCCAGTGTGGCACCAAGATTAAGCCCGGTAAGAACGTCGGTCTGGGCCGTGACTATACGATCTACGCGATGGTGGAAGGCCACGTCGAGTTCTCGTATGCCTCGCGGGATCAGAAGATGGTGAGTGTCATCCCCGTCGAGCAGCCGGTCGTTGCTGCGGCTGATTAGACGATCCCTACCTTTCTACTGAATCGGGCAGGCAACCCGGCTGTGCGCCGGCCCCTCCCAGAATTGGAGCACTCTGGTGAAGAACGGTATTCATCCTAAGTATCATACCGAAGGGATCGTCTGTACGACCTGCGGTACCCATTGGAAGATTGGTTCGACGCGCCCCAATATGCGTGTTGAAATCTGCTCCAATTGCCACCCCTTCTATACTGGTGAGCAGCGCATTGTTGATACTGCCGGTCAGGTTGATCGCTTTATGCGCCGTCTGAGCGCGGCCCAGGATCGCCAGGCCACCATCGAGAAGCAGCGCAATGCCCGCAATGAGCCTGCACCCAAGAAGAGTCTGCTCAAGGAGATCTACGGCGACGAGGCGTAGATCCTTCAGTGTGATTCAGCAGGCGGCACGTATGTGCCGCCTGTTTTGTTTTTGCCGCTGGCTGAGATTGTCGAAGCCATGCGGCACATCCCAAGACTTCTTCGCGCTAACGGTTTTTTTGGGCGGTTGATCCCCAAGAGAGTCCGCAGATTGCACAGATTTTTTAGGGTAAAATAAAAAAATAATCTGCGTCATCTGCGGATAAAAATCTGCGCACAAACTACATGGCCATACTGAGGTGCCTATGAGCGATCTTCCCACCGATGACCTGCTCGCCCGCCTTCAGGCGTTGCCCCCCGCTGAGCGGGAGCGTATCCTCGCCCAATTCGCTCGTGCGTCGCTCATGGGCAGCCACAACCAGTTTGGCGATACGAGTATCGGCGATGTGGTTGGCCGGGATAAGCTGAGTAGTGGCGATATTGCCGCGAGTACGGTGGCGCTGGGGAGCGACGCGATGGCGAGTAGTATCGCCCTCTCTGATGATGCGCGCATCAATGGCGTGGCGGTCGGTATTAATTTGGGGACGATCATCTATGGGCGCGATCCGAGTGAGGACGAGCGGCGGCGTTTGGCATGGTATTTGGCGCGGTTGGCCAATAAGCTTGCCCGTATGCCCCTGCGCGGCCTGGAAGAACGCCTCGATCATGGCCAGGGGGTGACGCTGGCCGGGGTCTATGTGGCGCTGGCTGTGCGCCAGCAGGTGGAGTTGGCCCAGATGGAGGCGGGGCAGGATTCGCCCTATTTTCGTGAAGGTATGGTGCCAACGCAGGGGGGCGCTGCGGCGCTGCATGAAGACTATCATCCTGGAAATGCCCTCCCTGATCAGGCCGTGACCTCGATGCAGTGGAAGGCGCAGCGCTTGTTGCTCTATCGCCAACTCTTAGCCAGCGAGGCGCTGCTTCAGCAGAAGCATCTGGTTCTGTTGGGTGATCCTGGTGGTGGGAAGAGTACCTTCCTGCGCCATCTGGCCTGGGCGTTGGCGCTGCGCGGTCTGGATCAAGTGAATGCAATGACGGCGCTGCATGGCTGGGAAGAGACGCAGTCCCGCTTGCCGATCATTCTGCCGCTGCGGACTCTGGCGGGTGTGATTGCCAGCACCGGAGCGCAGGAGACGACCGTCTTTGCGGCGCTGTGCGCGGTGATACACGCCTGCTGTGTGTCGCAGGTGGATGATCTGCTCAGTGCGGCGCTTGATCAGGGCAGTGCGCTGCTGCTCTGCGATGGCCTGGATGAGGTGCCGCTGAAGGCTGTGCCGGGGGTGAGCGCCGACCGCACGCAGACGCTTGAGGTGGTGCGGGCCTTCGCGCTGCTGTACCCGAAGGTGCAGATCGTGCTTACCTGCCGCGTGCGCGCCTTTGATGATCAGTTGCGTACCCGCCTGGGCTGGCCGGTGGCGACGCTCGATGCCTTTACGCTGGGCCAGGTGCGCCACTTTGTGCCCGCGTGGTATGCCGAGTTGGTGGTACGGAAGCAGATTATGGCCGAGCAGGCCCAGCGCCTGAGTGCGACGCTGATCGATTCGATTATCGCTAGCCCCAAACTGACCGAGATGGCCAAGACGCCGCTGCTGCTCACCCTGATGGCGCTGGTGCTCTTCAACAAGGGCGAACTGCCCCGCGACCGCCCGCAGCTCTACGAACGTATCCTCGATCTGCTGCTCGGTCAGTGGGATATGGTGCGCGAGGGTATGAGTCTGGCGCAGGCGATTGGGCTGCCCGATTGGGATAGCTCGCGCTTTCAGCCGCTGCTCGACCAGCTCTCCTACCAGGCGCATCTGGCGGGGAGTTCCGAGGATGGGCGCGGGCGACTTGATCGCGGTGATCTCTATAGGGATCTGATAGACTTCTTCAAGAACGCGCAGGTGCCTGCACCCGGCGATTCGGCGCTGGGGTGGCTCGACTATATCGAGCAGCGTAGCGGCCTGCTCGCCCCTGACGGGCGTAACAGCTACGTCTTTGCCCACCTGACGCTTCAGGAGCATTGTGCAGGGCGGCACATCGCGCTGAACAGCGAAGATCCCGTGGGTGTGGTGATGGATCATCGCGCCGATGACCGCTGGCGCGAGCCGATCTTCCTCGGTGCGGGACTGATGCCCCCGGCGGTGCTGAATGCGCTCCTCACCGATCTGATCGAGGCTGACGAGAAGGAGCCGCAGCGCTGGTACCGCGACCTGATCCTGGCGGCTGAGTTGGGCCACGACCGCGACTGGAGCTACCTGCGCACCCGCCCGATGGTCAAGGTTGAGCGGCTCCAGCGCGAGCTGCGGCGCGGGCTAGTCGCATTGCTGAACGATCCCACCCAGCCGCTGCCGGTTGCGGAACGGGTGCGAGCGGGCTTCCTGCTGGGCGACCTGGGCGACCCGCGCTTCCCGGTGACGCTCGACGAGTGGCGGCGCGAACTGGAACGCGCCGGGCAACCGGGGAGCTACTTCTGCCGGGTGGAGGCGGGGGAGTATGTGATCGGCAGTGCTGATGATGACCCCGATGCTGATGATTATGAGAAGCCCCAGCACACGATCCGCCTCGATCAGCCGCTCTATATCGCCCGCTACCCGATCACCAATGCCCAGTGGCAGGAGTGGGTTGCGCAGGGAGATGGCGAAGCGTCGCGCTATGCCGATGATGCTGATCTCAACCACCCTAACCAGCCGGTGTTTGCCATTGACTGGGACATGGCAACAGACTTCTGCTCTTGGCTCAGTACACTGGTTGGATCAAATATCCGCCTACCCAGCGAGCAAGAGTGGGAGGCAGCCGCACGTGGCGGCGATGCGCGGCGCTACCCCTGGGGTGACGCGTGGCGCGCTGATTGTGCAGCTACCGAAGAGGATCAAGCGACACGCGGTTGGGATTGGTCAGTGCCGGTGGGCTGTTACCCGGCAGGGGCCGCGCCCTGCGGGGCGATGGATCTGGCCGGGAATGTCTGGGAGTGGACCCTTGACCGCTGGCAGTCGTATCCTAACGCGGAAGAACCCTTTACAGATGAGAACCTTGTGGTGCTGCGAGGAGGGGGGGATGGTGATGATAGAGCAGATGTTCGCTGCGGGGCGCGCGACTGGAATCGTCCCGTCGACTGGAGCAACCTCGGCGGTTTTCGGGTGGTGGTGTCCCCTCCGCTCGCACATACGTCCTGATTTCTGCATTGCAGAATCC
>NZ_GL501404.1:1191006-1283792 GCF_000152145.1 Oscillochloris trichoides DG-6 | reverse complement strand
GATCTAAAGGTAGCACCGGCTTCCATCCGGTTACGATGCGCCGTTGGCTTCGGCACGCTCAGCCACCGCGCCGCTATCGGTGGCTGAGCTTGTCGAAGCCACACTTCTCACTCCACAAACCGCACCGAGGCGGTCATGTTCCAGCGTAAGCGGCTGTCCTGCGTCTCCGGGGTGATCGTCACGGTGTAGGTGATGTCGCCCTGTTTGTTCTCGCCCACCAAGCGAATGTGACTCACCACCCCTTGGAGTTCGAGGTCGGGTAGGGCGTCGAGGGTGATCAGAACCTGATCGCCTTCGTGAACACGCGCAATGTCCTGCTCGGTCAGATCGGTGGTCTCGATCTGCCATGCGGAGAGATCGGCAAGCGTGATCAGCGGGGTGCCCATACTGACATACTCGCCAGGGGCGGGGGTGATGCTGGCGATGGTACCCGCAAAGGGGGCACGTAGCTCCGTCTCGGCGAGGGCGACTTGGGCGAGGTTGAGCGCCGCTTCGGCACGCTGGATCTGGGCGGCGGCGACGTTCAGGTCGCCTTCGCTCGTACCGGCACGCAGCCCGGCCAAATTGGCCTCCGCTTGATCAATCTGGGCACGCGCCGCTGCGAGGCTCCCGGCGCGTTGTTCGCCGCGTAGCCGGTTCAGATTGGCCTCGGCCTGGCTGACCTGGGCACGCGCAGCGGCGAGTTTGTCAGCGGCGGCGGGGGTGAGCAGCTTGTCTAGGCGCGCCTGGGCGTCGCGCACTTGGGCCTCGGCAACTTCGGTGCCTGAACGCTCGGCGTCTTGGGCGTTCTGAAGCGCGATCTGGGCCTGCGCTAACGCCTGTTCGGCATCTTCTACGGCACGTAATGCCGCAGTTTCGGCATCTTTCTGCGCTTGGGTCAGGTCGTCTGCGCCAATCTCCTGGTTCTCCCAATAGATGCGGCTGTAGGTGTCCTGGGCGGTGCGCAGGGCGTTGGCGGCCTGTTCGAGTTGCGATTCGGCGCGCAACTTGGCCGCTACGAAGCTATCGCGCTGGTTCTGCGCATTGGCCTGGGCTTGGGCCAACTGGGCTTGGGCCTGCCGTAGATCGGCATCCTCTGGGCCTTGCTGGAGTTGCGCTAACGCGGCTTGGGCTTGGGCGAGTTGTGCCTGCGCGGCCGCAATATCACTCGGCGTGACACCGCCACTGACTTGACGTAATCCGGCACGCGCCTGGGCCAGTTGGGCCTCGGCGGCGGCGATCTGTTCGGGGGTGGCTCCGGCCAGCAGGCGATCATAGCTGGCTTGGGCGACCTGCACTTCGGCCTGGGCCTGGGCTAATGCGGCTTCTAAGCGGCTACGCTCAATCCGTATGAGCGGCTGATCGGCCTGTACCGTAGCACCCTCGCTCACCAGCACCTCGGCTACCACGCCGCCCACCGGCATGCTCAGGCTGGCCGAGCGTAACGGGACGACCTTGGCTTCCGCTCGTAGCGTTCCGCCTACAACCGGGACGCTGGTAGCCCCATTGGGTACGCTGGGCGTGGGGGTGGCGCTGGTGGACATGTTCGTGCAGCCACTGGCGAGGAGCGCCAGTGTGAGGAGGAGAAGGAGCTTTTTCATAGGTTATCAATGATCTTGCCATCTTCCATCTTCACCACGCGGCGCGCAAAGGCGATCACACGCGGATCGTGGGTGGCGTAGACGAAGGCGGTGCCGGTCTCTTGGTTGAGGCGCTGCATAATCTCCATGGCCTGATGTCCGTTGGCCGTATCGAGGTTGGCGGTTGGCTCATCGGCCAGTACGAGTACCGGGCGTGGGCCGAGCGCACGGGCGATGGCGACGCGTTGCTGCTGACCGCCGCTGAGTTGGTCGGGGCGATGGTGGGCACGATCTTCCAGCCCCACCGCGTTGAGGAGTTCCAGCACCCGTGCGCGGCGCTCACTCGTCTTCATGCCGCTCAATAAGAGTGGCAATTCCACATTCTCGTAGGCGGTCAGTACCGGCACCAGCGCAAAGAACTGGAACACAAACCCAATGCTGGTACGACGCAGATCGGCGCGCTGGTTGGCGCTTAGGCGGGTCACCTCCTGGCCCTTGATCAGCACCGTACCCTGATCGGGCTTGTCGAGGCAGCCGATAATCTGGAGCAGGGTGGTCTTGCCCGACCCAGACGGGCCAACCAGGGCGGTAAACTCGCCCTCGCCGATAGTCAGGTTGATATGATCGAGGGCGTGGGTTTCGGTGGCCCCTACCCGGTAGGTTTTGGTGACTTGATTGATCTGGATGGCATCCATGATGGGTTCCTCTCTCTTACCCCCGCAACGCGACCACCGGCTCTAGCCGTGCGGCGTACCAGGCCGGGTAGAGTGCAGCCAACAGCACAAAAATGAAGGTGGCGATAGACAGACCGGCGAAGGTTTCGGGGACAAAGCGGCCATGGATGGTGCTGCCCAAGGCGATAGAATCCCCCGCGACACTCGCAATGTCGCCAATGGTGATGCCCACGTAGGTGAGGTAGGCGACGCCACCAAGCCCCAGCACGAGGCCCAACGCAATCCCCACCAACCCCATACAGGCCGCCTCTAGCAGTAACATCTGGGTCAGGTGGCGGCCCTTCATACCCAGGGCGCTGAGGATACCCATCTCGCGGATGCGCTCAAAGACCGACATGAGCAGGGTATTGGCGATGATGACCGCGACAATCAGCATCACGATGCCATCCAGGATGTAGTAGAAGGCCAAGCCGGTCTGCATGGTTTCGAGAAAGAGCCGGTTCATGTCCTGCCAACTGAGCAGTTGCAGATCGGGGCTGCGCAGCGCGGCGCTTACCGAGACGAGGGCTTGGTTATCGTGCAGCATGATCATGATCGCACTGGCGCGGCGTTCAGTACGCGCAAAGGCTTGGGCCTTGGCGAGCGGCATCAGCACACTGCCCTGATCATAGCTGGGGATGCCGGTATGGAAGAGGCCGCGCACCGTAAAGACGCCCTCATCGGCATTACCGTCCGAGTCAACTACGGTGAGGCTCACGTCACTCCCCACGGCAAGGCCGAGTTCTTCAGCCAAGCGCCGCCCGATCATGATCCCAGTACGGTCATCGGCGCTGAGGAACACCCCGCCCACCAGGGCCTCGCGGATGGGATCGTAGATCGTGGAGGTGGGGTCAATCCCCGTGATCTGGATACCGAGCGAGTCGTTGGGAGTGGCGATCACCCCGCCCGCCCACAGCACCGGGGCCGCACCACGCACACCGGGCAGAGTCGCCGCGTGGGCTGCGAGCACTTCGGGGTCACGCAGCAGATCGGGCCACGCCAGACTCAGTTCGCCCTCGGTGTACGAGTCAGCGCGGATCTGGAGGTGGCCAGTGTTGAGGCGGATGTTATTCTGCACCGACTCATCCATCACCCCGGCGATATAGCCATTCATGAGAATGAGCAGCCCCAAGCCGAGCGCGACGGCGACTATCGAGAGGATGGTGCGGCGGCGGTTGCGCCCCAGATCGCGGTAGGCGAGAATCCAGAGTTTGCTCAACATGATCGTCTTCTTCCTAGACATGGTAGCACCGGCATCTTGCCGGTTTATGGTGCATCGTAACCGGCAAGATGCCGGTGCTACCTTAGACATGATGCAGCGCCACCGCCGGTTCGCGGCGGGCGGCTTGCCATGCCGGGTAGAGCGCAGCCAGCGCGGTGATCACCACCACCAACACCGCCCGACTCAGTACGTCGGCCAGGGTAATCACGGGGTAGAGCGTGTTGCCCATCAGTGCGCCCACTTCACCCATGCCCGACACGCCCGCGAAGGAGATGCCGACGTGGCCTACCCAAGTGACGAGCAACGCCCCTAGGCCACAGCCCACCACCGCGCCGACCACACCAATCAGTGCGCCTTCGAGCAGGAAGAGCAGCATGATCTGGTGCCCCTTCATGCCGAGTGCGGCCAGCACACCCATCTCGCGGGTGCGCTCGAACGCGGCCATCAACATCAGGTTGAGGATGCCAATCGCGGCGATGAGCAGAATCACAATCCCGAAGAAGGTGGTGACGGCCAGTTTCGTCTGCATCGTCTCGGTAATCTCCGGGCGCAGCGTCTGCCAAGTATCCACCTCGTAGGCGGGCAATGCGGCTTGGAGCGACTGCATCAGCGCCGCTTCCTCACCAGCCTGCTTGAGAAAGATTACTGCCTCGGTGGTCTGATCGCGCAGGTTATAGAGCGTCTGGGCATCACTGAGCGCGATATAGACACTGGCCTTCTCGATCTCTGGCATGCCCAGATCATAGATGCCCACAATCTGCATCGAATGCTGGCGCATCGCCTCGTTTTTGCGCCGCCCCACCAGATTGACCGTATCGCCCACATGGACTTGGAGCGCCTCGGCCATGCCCTGACCAATCACAATGGCATCGCGGTCTTCAGGCAGCAGGAAGCGCCCCTGCACCATATATTCAGCCTGAATACTGAGCGGAGCTTCAATCCTGGGGTCAATCGCCGTAATCCCCACCCGCAGCGTATTGCCCCGGTTGCTGATGATTCCGGCGGTACTGATGCGCTGGGCCACGGCCAGCACCTCTGGGCGAGACTGCACCGTACTGACCACCACGTCCGGGTTATCGAGCGGCAGCAGGGGCAGGCGGTTCGCCTTAGCGCGGAAGCCGGGGGCGTGGATCTGCAAGTTACCGCCATAGATACGGATCGCATTGCCGAAGATGGCCTGATCGGAACCCTTGATCAGCCCATCAAAAAAGAGCAGCAGGATCACCCCCAGGATGATCGCCACCAGCGCGATGACGGTACGCCGCCAATTGCGCCACATATTGCGCCAAGCCAGCCGGAGCATCTGAATCATGATGCACCTCCCAGGACAAACCACTCGCGGGCAGTCGTCTCATCAATCAGGTGCAGCGTCCCCGCTGGCACGCCCAGCACCCGATCTATCGCATCGTTATAGGCGGCGATCATGCGCTCGATCTGTGCAATTGCCATCTCGGAGCGATCCGCCACAAAGAGCGCCTTGGCGAACGTATCGCCCATGCCTACCAGCAGGGTCAGGATCATCTGCCCGGCCACATCGGGAAACTCGGTGTGGAAGAAACCCTCCGCGACCCCCTCGGCGATCAGTTGGTTGAGCAGCGGGGCGATATCCAGCACCATCCCCTCCTGCACACGCAGACGTACCAGCACATTCTCATCAGCGTACCAACTGCGCAGCAGCGAGAGCACATAATCTTTCTGCGCCACCTTCCAACGCCCGACACTATCGAAGAAGTGTTGTAGGCGCGCCACGGGGGGGGAGAGAGGTATCGCCAATGATGTCACGAAAGAGGCGCTCGCTCTCTGTGCGCATGCGCTCTAATAATGCCTCAAGCAGCGCCTGTTTCGAGTCGAAATAGTGGTAGAAGGCCCCCTTGGAGATCTGCACCTCATCAATCACGTCCTTGATCGTGATCTGATCATAGCCCTTGCGATAGAGCAACTTGCGGGTCGCATCAAGGATCTCGCTGCGTTTGAGGGCATATTCTTGTTCGTTGATCGTGCGCGCCATAGAGGTGCTCGTCAATAATAAACCGACCGTCGGTTTATTATTGTACGACGGTTTAGGGGAATGTCAAGGGGAAAAGAGTTACCCCCCTCTCCCGCAAGCGGGAGAGGGGGGCAGGGGGGTGAGGGCCGAACCCCCACCTATGGCTGATCGTTCGGTACGGGCACCGGCACCACCGGGGTGGCGGCACTATCGGTGAGTTGGTTGAGCAACAGGGTCAGATCGGTATTGGGGTCAATGAACCACATGTTGCCATTCTTGAGCATCTCGACCATCAGTTCGCGCTTGCGCAGCTCAAAGAGTTCGGGATTCTCGCGCCAGTACTTGCCCTCAATCGCCCGCACCTGGGCATCACGATTGGCGGCCTCCAGCGCAGCGGCGGTGCGGCCCTTCTCGCGGGTGAGGGCCACGGTGGCTTCTTGTTCAGCCTGGAAGAGATCGTTGGCCTGTTCTGCCTCGATCTGCTGGCGGCGCTTCTCTTCGGTCTCGATCTGCACCTCTAGGTTGGCCTTTTCAGCCAGCAGTTGGGCGTAGGCTTCGCCGACTTGGATGTCGAGCACCTTCACCGCTTCGAGGCGCACATAGATCTGGTCTACTGGGGCGCGCTGGCCATCACCGGCGGGGGAGGTGAGGAACTGACGGATGCGATCAGCAAATGTGCCGCGATCTGAGAGTGCTTGGTCGAGGGTGAATTGGGTACTTGCGCTCTTCAGCGCATCGTTGATGAAGCCGTCTAAGAACGCATTCAGTTGCTGATCGTTCACCCCGATCTCGCCGTAGGCCGCCCGTAGCACTTCCGGGCTGGTCAAGCGGCTGTAGTCCACCTGGATCTCGATGTCGTAGAGCTGCTTGTCGCTACTGGCCACGTTCTGCGAGGCTTGGCGAGTCTGGCGACGGACATTCACCACCGAGATGCTGGTGAAGGGCGCAAAGGGGCGGAAGAAGAGTCCCGGTTCCTGAATGCCTTCCACCCGCCCCTGGGTGATGATGATTCCACGCTCGCCTTCGTCAATCTGCTCGTACTTCATGGTGCTCAGCCCGGCTCCGATGATGGCAAAGATGACCACCAATCCGACCACAAGGCTGGCGCGTGAACCGACATTGCCCCCACGGGGTGCTGCTGGACGTTGTGACATGGTGTAACCTCGTTGTTCTCTTTCATCACTACCCAGGGCATAGAAAACGTTCTTGGGGCTACGCCCCAAACCCCATGTTTTGGTGTATTTTGGCGGCGTAGCCGCCAAAATACACCAAAAAAGATCTTCGGGGGCGGCGTAGCCGCCCCCGCACCCCCACCGGAAGTGACGTTGCCTATGTCGGGTACTACTACCATACAATACGTCGCTTTCCCGCGCAATGTTTCACGATTTTTCGTGTTTTTCGCGCAAGGCGTAGGGTTCTTCGCGCTCGAAGCCCAACGCATCCGAGACGATGTAGAGCGGACGCCCCTTCACCTCATCATAGATGCGGCCGACATATTCGCCGATGATGCCAATCGAGACGAGTTGGACTGCGCCAATGAAGAGCACCATGGCCAGGGTGCTGGCTTGCCCATAGAAGGCCGAATCGACAGGATCACCGCTGTAGAGCAGCCGCATAACGACTACCGCGATCAGAAAGATGAGGCTCAGTCCGGCGGTGATGAAGCCGAGGTAGGTGGCCATCTGGAGCGGCAGGTAGCTGAAGCTGGTGATGCCATCTAGCGCGAACTTGAGCATCTTGCGCAGCGGGTATTTGGTGTCTCCGGCTTTGCGGGCGTGGCGTTTGTAGCTCACACCGGCCTGCCGAAACCCGACCCACACCGATAGACCGCGCATAAAGCGGTGGTGTTCACGCATGCGGGCTAGGGTGTTTACCACTTTGCGATCCATCAGCCGGAAGTCGCCGGTATCCACCGGGATGTTGACGTTGGTGATCTTGACGATCAGGCGGTAAAAAAGCGCCGCCGTAAAGGTCTTGAACCAGGTCTCGCCCTCGCGCTCGCTGCGCACCGCATAGACGACTTCGTAGCCCTCGCGCCACTTGGCGATCAGTTCGGGGATGACCTCCGGCGGATCTTGCAGATCCGAGTCGATCACGACGACGGCTTGCCCCTGGGCGTAGTCGGTGCCAGCGGTGATGGCGAGTTGGTGGCCGAAGTTTTTCGAGAAGTAGACGACTTTGACGCGTGGGTCACGGCTGTGGATCTCGCGCATCAGCAGGGGCGAACGATCCCGGCTGCCATCGTTCACCAACACGATCTCGAAAGGTTCGTTGAGCGGCTCTAGCGCCGCGCTCACCCGCCGACAAAATTCTTCTATCAGTTGCTCTTCGTTATAGACTGGTGCGACCACCGAGATGGTGGGTTGCTGGTAGGTCATAGAACCTCGCACTATGGGTTATGTGTGTCACCACATAGAATACCAGAAATTCAGACTCCTACCCCATCTCTTCCCAATTTGGCCCGATCTCCACATCTACCCCCAGCGGCACGTGGTGACTCTGGCCTTCTTGGTCGTGCCATGCTAGGCTGTAGGCTCCGGCCATCACCTCGCGCACCAGCTCCGCCACCAGTGCCACTTCCTCTTCGGGGGCTTCGAGGATGAGTTCGTCATGCACCTGGAGCAGCAAACGGGTGCGCAGCCCCCGTTCGCTGAGGGCGCGGGCCATCTTGATCATGGCGATCTTCATGATGTCGGCGGCGGTGCCCTGGATGGGCGCGTTGATCGCCTCGCGCTCGGCGGCGGCGCGGCGTGGCCCGCGACTCTGCAACTCCGGCATGGCGCGCTGGCGTCCAAAGATGGTTTGTACCACGCCGGTGGTTTGGCCCTGCTCCAAGGTGCGGTTGATGTAGTCGCGGATACCGGGGAAGCGCGTAAAGAGGCTGTTGATCAGATCTTGGGCTTCGCTACGCCCCATCTCGGTGCGTTGGGCCAGGCCAAATGCGCTGATGCCATAGATCACCCCAAAAACAACCGTCTTGGCAATCCGGCGCTGCTCTTTGTCCACCTGATCTATCGCTACGCCGAAGAGTTGCGCGGCGGTAGCGGCGTGGATGTCCTGGCCCTCCTGGAAGGCGCGCACGAGGTTGGGGTCTTTGGTGATGTAGGCCAGCACGCGTAACTCGATCTGCGAGTAGTCGGCGGCGATGAAGCGGTGGCCGGGTGCAGCCACAAAGCCGCGCCGGATTTCGCGCCCCTCCTGGGTACGCACGGGGATGTTTTGCAGATTGGGGTCGTTGGAACTGAGCCGCCCGGTCGCCGCTCCCACCTGGTTGTAGGTGGTGTGAACCCGCCCGGTGCGCGGGTTCACCAGCGCGGGTAGGGCGTCCACATAGGTGCTCTTCAGCTTGCTGAGGCGACGGTACTCTAGGATGCGCTCGCAGATGCCGCTGGTGTCGCGCTCGCGCAGCCGCTCCAGCGTGTCGGCGGTGATCGAGTACTTCTTGGTCTTGGCGGTGCGTTCAACCCCCTCGGTCGAGAGGCCGATCTTGCCAAAAAGTATATCACTCAGTTGGTCGCTAGAGTTAATGTTGAACGGCCCCTCCGCGATCTGATAAATCTCCTGCTCAATCGCGGCGATGCGCGTGCCCATGCGCTGGCCGAGGTATTCGATATAAGGCTTATCGAGGGCAATTCCGGCCTGCTCCATCTGCACCAGCACATGCACGAGGGGCAATTCCAAGCGCCGGTAGAGGTCGTGCAGCTTGGGCGTGGTGGCCAGTTGTGGTTCGAGGGCATGCACGAGGCGCAGGGTCATATCAGCATCAGCGGCGGCGTAGGGGGTAGCGCGTTCAATCGGCACCTGGGCAAAGCTGATCTGCTTCGTACCGCGCCCGATCAGATCCTCTATCGGGGTCATGGGGTCGGGCAGTTGCAGTTCGTAGAAGGCCAGATCCTTCAGCCCGGCGCGTTTGCCGAGCAGCGCGGCGGCGATCATGGTATCGAAGGCCAAGCCCTGGACTTCAATCCCCACGCCCAGCAGCATCTCAATATCAAACTTCGCATTATGCGCATACTTGGCCTTGTTGGGGTCGGCAAAGAAGGGGCCAAGCGCGGCCACCACCTCAGCAAGACTGAGCTGCGCGCCACTGCTATGGCCACACGGCACATAGACGGCGCTACCGGGACTCAGGGCCAGCGAGATACCGCACAACTGGCTGGCAAAGGGGCGCAGGCCACTCGCCTCGGTGTCGAAGGCAAAGCCAGGGGCCGCCGCCAATGCCTGCGTCAGATCGGCCAACTCGGAGCTTGTGGTGATGCTGCGATACTCCCCCAGGGCAGATCGGGTAGCCACCGGCGGAGCGGGAGTCTCGGCGGCGAAGAACGAGAGTTGAGTGGGGGCGCTGGAATCCTCCAGGGAGGATGGGAGTTCCACCCCAAAGAGGGGCAGCGGGGTGGGGCTGGGCGGCTCTGGCAGCTTCTTGATCAGGCCCGAACTGGCCCCGAACTCCAGTTCTTGGAAGAGGCGAATAACGGCAGCCCGATCATAATCGTGGATGGCTGCGGCTGCCAGATCCAACTGCACCGGCACATCAGCCACAATCGTGGCCAACTTCTTACTAAACAGCGCAACTTCGCGTTGGCCATCAAGCGGCTTCTGATAGCGCTTCGGCACTTCAGGCAGGTGATCAAAGAGATTCTCCACCGTCCCGAACTGATTGAGCAGGCTGATCGCGCCCTTCTCACCAATCCCGCGCACACCAGGGATATTATCCGAGGCATCACCCTTCAGCCCGCGCAGATCGGCCAACTGGTGCGGCCCCAAGCCCTGATAGCGCTCGCGCACCTTCGCCTCATCGTAGATCGTCGTCGTGGTCTTCTGGCCATAGGGATTAGCCAGAATCACCCGCACCTGCGCATTCACCAACTGGAGCGCATCGGTATCGCCGGTGAGGATGAGCGTCTCCAGCCCTTCCGCACTCGCCAGACGGGCGAGCGTGCCGATCACATCATCAGCCTCGAAGCCCTCAGCGGTAGCAATGGGAATGTTGAGCGTGCGGCACAACTCCTGGATGCGCACCAATTGGGGATGGAACTCCTCCGGCGTTTCGGCGCGCCCGGCCTTATACTCGGCATAGAGATCATCACGGAAGGTACGCCCCACATCAAAGGCGATCACCACATAAGTGGGCTGCTGCTCCTGGATCATACTGAGCAAGATCTGGGCAAACCCGTAGACCGCGTAGGTCGGTTCGCCGCGTGAAGAGCGCAGATTGGATTCTTTCAGGGCGTGGAAGGCGCGAAACGCGAGGGCGTGGCCATCAACCAGCACCAGACGGTGAGTGTGGGTCATGGGATAGCTCCTGCGAGCAACAAGAAACGGGCGGGGAAGAGCGAAGTGGCGCAGCAATGGAGGGAGATGCAGGCAGGTGGTGGGGACGGCGGGAGTTGAACCCGCACGCCTTGCGGCACATGATCCTAAGTCATGCGCGTCTGCCAATTCCGCCACGTCCCCACTGCTTGGGGAGTATAGCATGGGCTTGCGAGTCGCGCAAGCGGTGTGTGGCTTGGTTCGGGGGCGACGCCCCCGAACCCTCACCGGCGGTAATTTTGCTCATGCCCTAGTTAGCAAGGTATCACTTCTGTGTAATACCAACTACCCAGGTAATAAAGTTATCGGTCGAGTTGCCCGTTCGTTCGGCTAGGGTGTGGCCCTGTCCCCAGACAGTGGCGAAGTCAACGTCGGCCACACCGGCATACGCCTTCAGCGCCAGTGCCAGATTCATCTCCACCGTAAGCGCCGTGTCACCCTGCTTAATGCCGGTGCGAATGCGCCAGTGGGGGGCAACCGTGGCGCTCTGATAGCCATCGTAGAAGGGCAGCAGGTAGTACATCGGGTTGTAGGCATTCATACGGTATGCAATACTGTTCCCCAGTTTGTCGAGCGCCTGGAGATCAGTTGCATACGCATCTACATACGTGGCATCCCAGTCAGGATAGCTGGCATACGATGCCTGATTGTTGGCGATGATCTCTGCCAGCAATGGGTCAAAGTGCAGGCTATCACTTGCATCATTGCCAAAGAGATCGTTCTCCGCCGTACTGCGATCAAGGCTATCGAACGCGCCGACACTCTTCGCAGGGGTCTTCTGGCTCAACACAAACCCGGCCAAGCTCGTCACCTGAACCGTGTTGGTGGTCGCATCATAGATGACCCACTCACCATTCTGGTTCAGCGCGTCAATATACTCCTGCACCGTCTGATACGTGGTAGGCGTAGCTGCCGATTCATCTATAGGCGGCATCCCAGCAGGTGGGGTTCCCATAGGCGGCAGATCCCCCGTCCCTGCGCCACCACCAGCAAAGCCCCCATCAGGATGAAAACCTCCCGCAGTTGCGGTATAGGGGAAGGTTGTATCGGCCAGAAAGTTGTTCAGCGATGCTTCAATTGTGGCGATGAGATAGTCGTAGTAGCTACCCGCGCTATAGATCCCACGATCTGTCTGTTCAAGGGTCAGTACATTCCCCTGCTCATCTTTGATCCCTAGGGCATTGATATAGTCGCCATACGCGGTGGCCAAGTCTTTTGAGAGGGCCGAAGTCCAGGTACCCTCAGCACGTGTTCCACTCGAGTCATACTGCCCCATATTCCACTCATACGCGGCGTTGGCATAATCTAGGCTGGTAATCGGGCACCAGGCCATCACCCCGGCGATGGCATCACTCAGCGGATTACCTGCGCTATCTGTCATTGCCGCACCAATCGCTTCGAGATAGGGGAAATAGAGTTGACTATCACCAGTGGTACCAATCAGGGTACTCTGGGCACCCCCACCACTCATCCCAAAGACAAAGATGCTATCGGTGTTACCCGGTAGGAGCGCTTGGTTATAGCGCAAGTAGCGAATCGCCGCTTTGAAATCGGTGACACCCCAAGGCGCACCGCCACTATAGAGGAGTTGCCCGTTAGAATCGTAGCCATTGGTGCGTCCACGCGCACCGGCATAGACATAGATGAACCCCGCCTTCAAGTAGCTGGAGAGGCCATCATAGCTGTAGTCGCTGGGAGCCTTCTGCGCCGCATAGCCAGCCGTATTGATCGGCAACACTATCGGGGCCGTCTGTGCCGTAAAGCCATTGATGGTACCCTGGGTATTGATCGTAGCCGTATAGGTACCATCAGCATTCGCGCTGGCGCTCATATACGCACCGGGAACGTAGATACCTAGCGTCTCGTAGTCGGTAGTCTCTGGTGTGGCCACATAGGGCACCCCAATCTGCCAATAGACATCGTTCTCAGCATCATAGTTCCATGTGTTCATATTGAAGCTGAGGGCAGGGGCAGGCGTGCTGGTGGGAACCAGCGGTGTACTACTTGCTACCGGCGACGGATCGCTACTCACCGCAGTTGCAACCGCAACCGATCCTTCGGGTGTGGGAGTGGCTTGTACAGACGTGGCTGGCGGCGAGCTACATGCACTCATACTGAGCGCCATGAGCAGAGCGAGGAGCAGAACCGGCGGGTTGATCTTGATGTGCTTCACGAGCATGCCTCCTTTAAGGCACGTTGGGCGAAAGATTTCGCTGCGAGATACGTATAACGCAGCGTACTCACGTCAGGTTCAGATCGTGTGTAGAAGATCGGTAGATACTGCGTAGCAACGCAAAATACTGTAGCGACGAGCCTCGATTCCTCCCGTTCCACCCCTCGCAGCAGATATGCTATACTAGCCGCCGTGAATACACGCTACTGGCTAGTCGCATGGGAATGAGCGATGTCTATCCCTGATCCTGATATTCGCATCATACCCGATCTGACCTTTATTGTCGCCAATCGCGAGGATCTGGAAAAACCCTACCGGGTGATCGTCGAGAATGACGATGTTACCCCCATGGATTTTGTGGTCATGGTGTTGCGCCTCTTCTTCGGTTTGGCGCTCAATGATGCCATGCAGGTGATGTTGACTGCCCACCATCAGGGGCGCGCACTGGTGACGACGATGCCCTTTGAAGAGGCCAAAGAGCGGGTCTATAGCGCCCATACGGTTGCGCGTGAAGAGGGCTATCCACTCACCTTCTATCTTGAACCAGATAACTGAGGGTTTGTTGATCATGACTATTCGGCCACGTACTGCCGCATTGCTCCTGGTTGGGCTGCTCGCCCTTGCCGCCTGTACCCCTGCTGCTGCGGTTGCCCCCACTCCCTCGCCCGCTCCGACGGCAACACTGCCACCTAGCCCCACCCCCTTCCCGGTCTTTGCGCCCGGTTCGCGGCTGGCCGGGGTTGATGTGGGTGGCCTCACCCTCGATGCGGCACGTGAGCAACTCGCCGCGCAGCTCACCGCGCCAGCCCCGATCACGCTGCGCGCCGGTGATCTGCGCGTCAGCCTCGATCTGGCCACGCTTGGCCTCACCCCCTCGGTTGATGATCTCCTGGCCGCCGCCGAACCGAGTCTTGGTAGCGATCAGCCGGTGGAGGTGGAGCGTAGCGGCGATCTCGATACCGATGCGCTGCGTCTGCAACTCGACGATCTGGCTGAAGAGGTGGCTGTCCCCGCCGCCATCCACGTCATTTCCGAGACCAAGACCATCTCGCGCAGCTTTGGCTATACCCCCGGCATGATCCTCAATGTGGATGCGGCTCTGGCTGCGGTGACGCGCCAACTGGCCAAGGAGAAATTGCCCACCACGATCACCCTTGATCTCACCCCCGACCCGACGCCGCCTCAGGTAGATACCGAACGCCTGTTGGCCGAGGTCGAGGCGCTGGCTGAGGAGTGGAACGGGGTGATCGGTTTTCACCTCTACGATCTGGCGACGGGTGCAGAGGTACGTTTCAACGACAAGACTGTCTTTGCCGGGGCCAGCACGATCAAGGTGGCGATCATGCTGAATGCCTACATTCACCTCAAGCAGTTTACCGAGAAGCAGGAATTTTGGCTCGGCGAGATGATCAAGTATAGCGATAATATCTCGGCTAACCATCTGCTCTCGGCGGCAGCGGGTGGCACGGGCACCGAGATCGCCTTTACCGGCGCGGAGCAGATGAGCGCCATGCTGGCCGATGATCTGGGGTTGGAGAATCTGTACCTCTATATTCCCTACGAGGCGATAGATTTTATCCGCCAGAACAATATCAAGTATAAGCGCGGCCCCAAAGACCCTGTCGGTGAGCCGCCCTATACCGAAACCGGGGCCACCCTGCGCGCCACGCCCTATTCCATTGCCCAGGTCTATAAGGCCATAGATGCCTGCGCCAATGGTGAGGGTGTGCTGCTAGAGAAGTTCGATCTGCTCACGCCGGAGCGCTGCCAAGAGATGCTCGACCGCCTCGCCACCAATGCCGATAAGACCCGTATGGTGGCTGGGGTGCCGCGTGGTACGCGGGTTGAGCATAAGAGTGGCTGGATCGAGGATATGCAGGCCGATGCCGGGATTGTGCGCACGCCCGCTGGCGATTATGTGTTGGCGGTCTATGTGTACAAAAAACTGACCGGCGATGCCTACATGTGGCCCGACGAGATGATGGCCCCGGTGGTAGCGGCCTTCTCACGCCTAGCCTACAGCGCCTACAACCCGATTCTCCTCGATCCTGACACACTCGCCCCGGAAGAGTAGCATTATTCATCTTGTGGGTTGTATTTTGGCGGCGAAGCCGCCCCCGAACCCCCACCGAAGGTGACGTTGCACATGCCCTATCTTGTGTATTGTTTTTGGGCGGCGAAGCCGCCCAAAAACAATACACAAAGGATTACGCCCAGCCCACCAATAACGCCAACGCCCGCCGACTCATCACATCGAACGACGCGGCCATAAAGGCGGGGATATTCACCGTCCCCATCAGGCGCACATCATCCAGCAGGGTACTCTCCTCATCCAAGAAGCGCAGCACCCCCTGGGGCGGGTTATGGCCAAAGAGTTGCTGAAAGAAGGTCTTACCACGTTCACGCCGGTTATCCAGCACATTTAGTAGGACACTATCCATCAAGGCGTGGCGGCTCACCCCCAGATCGGTGTAGAAGGGTTGCTCAGTATCGCGCAGTTGGCGTGCAATCCGCTGCGATTGGCGCTGAATGCGCTGGAAGGTGTAGCCGGTCGAGGCTTTAGTCATGCCGCCCGCCGTGCCGATATTCATAATGTGCGGGCTGAGGCGCATACTGAAGGGTGCATCGGTCATAGGGATCACGCCATACTCGACATGCTCGATACTATAGCGTTCCACCCCCAGCCACTCACGGATGTAGTGGCGCAGCCCAGCATCATAGACCTCTTGGGGCAGCAAGCTCGGTGAGAAGTAGGTATCCTCGATCAAGGCGGTGTGGGTATCGTAGGGCAACACATAGACAAAGCGCACATCATCGCCCTGCTCAACCCGAAAATCCATAAACGTCGCGGCCTCAGGATCGAAGACCGGGCTGTCGGTACGGATCACCCAGCCCTTAAAGTGCTGGAGCCAGGCGGCGTGGCCGGGGGGAGTGGGTGCGAGCGGGGCGATACTGTTGAAGCCCCAGCGCCCGTGGAAGATCTGGCCATCCACTTGGACTTGCATGCCCCCCTCTGGGTCTTCGCGCAGCGCTTCAACGCGGCCATACAAACGGGTAACGGAGGGGCGTTGGGCGAAGTGGTCATCCATAAAGCGGTAGAAATCACCGCCCTGGATGAGCTTGTAGGTATAGGGCGCAATTGCCAAGCGCCGCGAACCCGTATCGCCATGGAACCAGAGGTGCGACCAGCGTTTGGCTACCACCGCCTCAAATGGCCCCGGTTTCGTCTCCCAGAAACACCAGGTACGATCATTCTGCTCCTTGCGCACCTGATCGATCAGCAACACGCGCCGATCACCCAACCCGGCCAGATCGAGATGGTAAGCGAGACTCAGCCCAGCGGCACCACTTCCAGCGATAATGTAGTCGAAATGGGTATTCATGCGCAATCCATTAAAAGAAGCTACTGACGATTGCCGAGATGAGGATCATCAAAAGGAAGAATAGCACAACCACCCCGGCAATGGCACCCAGCACATTCATAGGCGAGATCTCACGTGATGGGCGCACTGGCTCGCCATGTATTACCTGGCGTACTGCATGCACCACCGCCTTCAGGGTGTCATCTTCATCATACCCTACATTGGCCCCCACCCAATCCCAACCCGTGACGGATTTGGGGATGAGCAGCTTATGAGCGGGGCTGGCGGCAATCGCTTGGGCCACCTCCAGCGTCCCCGCGTGGGCTAACGCAGCTTGCCAGGGGGCAATGATCAGCCCGGCCTCGGAGAGTTGGGCCGCTAAACCGCGTGGATCTGGAATGGCATTCAGCGCCGCCTGCGCCACCGGGGTCAACCCGATGGGGGTAAGGTTCAGGTTGGGCATCTCGTGGCCCAGCCGTTCGCGCACCGCCCGCCCAAAATGGCCATCGTCCATGTCCAGGATCACCACGCGTAGGGTTGCTTCACGCTGGCTACTCATCGCGGTGCGGCGTTGCCCTTCGGAACGCAGGATCATACCGTGGTAGGCGAGTACCGCCCCTGCGATCAGGCTGAAGGCCACTGCATGGGCAATGCTGATGCCCAAACCTGAAGGGGCGGGTTCGCCCAGGATGAGGCGTAGGATCTGGTAGACAATATAGATCAGGCTGCCCAGGATGGTGAGCGTGGCAAAGAAGAGGAAACCATACAGGTAGATGCGCCGCACCACCGAACCGCGCTCGGCATCGCCGACCTCCCCATCCACCTCGGCCAATCCCTGTGCCCGCCGCCAAATCACAATCCAGACCGGCAGACCGGCAATCAGTGCCGCTAACGACCAGGCAATCTGCGCACGCAGCGGATCGCCAAACTCACTCCTACTGATCGCCCGGATCACCACACTGATCAGCCCGGTCATGCCAGAGAGACTCGCGCCCAGCCCGATACTGGCCACGAGATACCAGGAGAGACGGCGCACCCCGGCCTGCTGCGGTACCTCACGGATGTGTGCGAGGTCGTTACGCAGCACCAGCGCATGGTAGACCCAGATGAGCAACCCGGTGAGCATCACACTCAGCCCATCGCGGATGTCACCTTCGGGGTTCAGGCCCAGCAGCGTCTGGAGAATCCCATTCAGGATCAGGCTGGCGCTGCCAATCGTTGCCAGCGCACTGAAGAAGATCGTGGCATGCAGGTAGAACTTGCGCAGCACCGACTCATGCTCTTCGATCTGGCCACTCGCAAAGCGTTGTTGTGCCGCCTGCCAAAAGGTAACCCAGAGCGGCACGCCCAGGAACAGCGAGGAGATCGGGTCAATCAGGGTGATGCGACCCACCGCGAACATATTCGTACCTACCTGGAGCATGAGCCAGTGCAGTAGTGAAGCCATGGATTCACTTGTTAGGAAGAGACCAACCGCACTGAAGATAAAGATATAGATTCGCTGCATCAACAGTGGTTGGCCGATCATCTGCACCCGCGCCGCATCGGCCTGGGCCACCTGGCGCAGATAGAACCAGAGCGCACCGAGCACCAATAAGGCCACCAAGCGCCCCATAATCCCCTGGAAGGCCGAGGTTTCCATATAGTCGAGGGCACCATACCAACGCCCCTGCGGATCGAGCAGTTTGCCCACCAAGCCTTGGATGAGGTTGTAGAGATTGCTGGCCATCGGTGCCAGCAGCGCCGTCATGTTGGCATACAGGAAGAAGCGCCGCAGAACCGCCCCACACTCCTCCGGGTCGGCAGCGGCCAAGCGTTGCGCCCACAGCCAGTGGATGAGGAAGATCGGCATGCCGATCACCAATACTGCCACCTGGAAGGCGATACCCTCGGTAGAGAGATCGCCCCACACCCCCAGCACATTACGCAGTAACGCGATCACCGCCCATGCCACCGCATGCAGGCTGATCGTCGCTACGAGCAAGATATACCAGCGTCGGATGTTACTCATGGTGATTCATCCTTCTTAAAACCCATGGTTGGGGCTATGCTCTAGATATGGTTTTTTCTCTTCTGTTGGCGGCGCAGCCGCCAACAGAAGAGAAAAAACGTTCTTCGGGGGAGGCGTAGCCTCCCCCGAACCCCCGCCGGGAGGCGCGTCGCAACGCGCCCCTACTTGCACGGACGACCATCATTCCAACAGTGAACCCAATACGATTCACCCGTTATCAACTTCCACGTGGCCTCACTCTGACGCAGGGTCAGTTCAAAGGATTGGCTATAGGGGCGGTTACCGAATAGCCCATTATTATAAAAACGGGTCTCGGTAAGGGTGATAACCGCCCGGTCGCCATTGATACGTTCATCCTCAATGGTCATTGAGGAACGTTCCGTATCCTCAAACTGCCAGCGATTGAGATTAATATCGGCCACAAAGTCATCAAGACTGGGCGGATAGCCCTTCAGGTTGGGCGCGAGGTAGCCATAGGCGCGCTCGTAGTCATGCTGCTTGAGCGCATAGATGTAGTTGTAGGCAATACTCCCCGGCGTCGTCTCATCCATATACCCCTGGGGTTGGCGCGTCAGAGCCAACGCAAGCGCAACGATGACCAGCAACACAACTCCGACGATGATCGCCAGCAGAAAGCGGTCTATCTTTTTCATTATGATGGCTCCTGTGCTAAATCTAGATACGTATGGGACTATGCCCCATATCCCCGCCATTATACCGCGCTACGCTATGGTATGATGGATATATCAACGCGCTTTTGGAGTAGTACTTCCATGGGCATTATGCAACATAGACGATCAATCGGCCGCACCATCCGCTGTGCGGTCTACCTGTTCCTTCTCTTGCTGCCATTGCTTGCTGTGCCCAGAGCGCAGGCGCAAGCTGAAGGGCCGATTTACCAGATAGTGCTCGATGGCGTAATTAGCCGCCACACGGTGGCCTATGTGCGGCGTGCCATCCAGAGTGCCGAGGCGGCCCAGGCGAATGCGCTGATCATCCAGGTGCAGAGCGAAGGGGCGGTGCTGCGCGATCTGCGCGGGTTAGCCGCAGATGTGGCTCAAGCCCAGGTGCCGGTGGTGGTCTATATTGCCCCGGAGGGTACGGTATCTGGTGCGGCGGGGGCGTGGCTACTCAGCGCGGCGCATCTGGCGGCGATGGCTCCCAACACCAGTTTTGGGGTGGCTAACCCCCTCGCTGAACCGATCAGTAATGTCTCGGATCAGGTACGCGAGCGCTTTCTTGATGAAGTGGCTACCCAGATTGCCACGTGGAACCGCGAACGTGGCCGTAATGAGGCATGGGCCGAGCGTGCCACCCGCGAAGGGGTGGTCTTCAACAATGCCCAGGCGGCTGCGCTCAACCCACCGGCGGTGGATCTGGTGGTGCGTGATCAGGCCGATCTGCTCACCTCACTAGAGGGGCGCAGCGTTACCCTAGCTGATGGCAGCCAGATCATTCTGCGCACCCTGGGCCGAAGTAGCCAACCGCTCGATCCCAATCTGTGGGAGTCGATCCTGCTCACCCTTGCGAACCCGACCATCGCCTTTTTGCTCTTGGTCATGGCCGGGATCGCCATCTATGCCGAATTTGCCACCCCCACGCTGGGGGTATTGGCGGGCATCGGCACTGTCCTCTTCATCGCCAGCATGATCGGCCTCTTGGCGCTGCCCATCAACTGGCTCAGTCTGATCGGCCTCATGCTCGCTTTTGGGTTTGTGGCCGCTGATCTCTTTACGCCTTCACATGGAGCATTTACCGTGGTTGGCCTGATCACCCTTGTCTTGAGTGCATTCACCCTGTTCGATAGCGCCCAAGCCCCCGGTGTGACGGTGGCCTTCTGGGCGATTATGCTGGTAGCCCTGTTCATTGCCGTCTTTGCCGCACTTGGCCTCTACCTCGTGCTGCGCGTGCGCAGCCAGCCGGTTGCAACGGGCCAAGAGGGGCTGATCGGGCGCTTAGCCGAGGTGCGCAAGCGCCTCGCCCCCGAAGGGATGGTTTTTGTGGAAGGTGCCCTCTGGCGGGCGGTGTGTGAAGAGGGCGAAGCCGAAGTGGGCGAATATGTGCGGGTTACGGCCGTCTATGAACTACGGCTGACGGTGCGCCGGGTGGAGTCACCCGACGCAATGAAATAAGGAGGCTCCTCATGGGTCCAGCGATCTTTCTTTCTTGTTTAGCCCTACTCGCCTTTATCGTCCTGATGGTGCTGCTCTCGGCGATTAAGATCGTGCCCGAATATGAGCGCGGCGTCATTTTCCGCCTCGGACGCCTCATCGGTGCGCGTGGCCCTGGTCTCTTTCTGGTCATCCCGGTCTTCGAGCGTATGGTGCGCGTAGATACCCGTACCATCACCATGGACGTGCCGGTACAAGAGGTGATCACGCTTGACAACGTGACCATCAAGGTCAATGCGGTACTCTACTTCCAGGTGATTAACCCCAACTGGGCGGTGACCAAAGTGATGGACTACATCCGCGCCACGATGCAGATCTCGCAGACGACACTGCGCAGCGTGGTTGGGCAGGTAGAACTCGATGAACTGTTGGCGCAGCGTGAGAAGATCAACCAGAAGCTCCAGCAGATTATTGATGAGCAGACCGAACCGTGGGGCATCAAGGTGACGATTGTTGAGGTGAAGGATGTCGAGCTGCCGCAGAACATGCAGCGCGCTATGGCCAAGCAGGCCGAGGCCGAGCGCGAGAAGCGCGCCAAACTGATCCATGCCGAGGGTGAATTGCAGGCTTCCCGCGCCTTGGCCGATGCCGCCGACATCATCGCCAAGGAGCCGGTGACGCTCCAATTGCGCTACTTGCAAACCCTGACCGAGATCGCCGTCGAGAAGAATAGCACCATCATCTTCCCGCTGCCGATTGATACGATTCGCCCCTTTGTTGATGCGATCAGCCGGGGTGAGAAAGTGGAACCGGCGCAGAGCCAACCCACGCGGCGCTTGGATTAGGTCTGACATGGTGTGGCGGCGTTGCCACCATACCATTTTTTTGTTATTTTTTGGCGGCGAAGCCGCCAAAAAATAACAAAAAAAGATCTTCGGGGGCGGCTTTGTCGCCCCCGAATCCCTAACCATTTACTGCACGTGAAACAGGTGGTTGCATAAGTTTACGCACGATCATCACCAGATCATCCATAAAGAAAGGTTTGGTGACATAGGCGTCAATATGCAAATGATCTAATTCGTGGCGCAAATCGGAAGAATCGTAGGCGGTGATGAGTAAAACACGGGGAGTAAATCCGCGTACCCGTAGAGCTTCGATCAATTGTACCCCATTCATGCCACGTAGATTATAATCGGTCAAGAGAACATCAAAGGGGTGTTCTTCCCACAGGTGCAACCCCTCTTCCGCACTCAGAGCCGAAGCAAACTCATAGGGTACACCCAACTCCAGCAGCGCCATCTCGATGATGCGCCCAATATGGCTGTCATCTTCGACGAGCAAGATGCGGGTGGTATGGCTGGTATGCAGTGGTGCGGCCATAACGTCTACCTCCGAACCCATTGAAATGCGGGGCGATGCCCCACAGACGTTGCACATGTCCGCATTGCTAGGATGCCCCTGTGCATAGGGGGGGATACGCATGATACCACCCACATGGTTGGGATTGCAAGTCACAAAATTGTCATCTTTGACAGCCAATAAAGCCGATTCTATAATGAAATATGCGCCTATAAATTTTGCAGATCATTAAGGAATCCTTAGATTATGCAGCAACTATCATCCCGACTCGCTTGGTTGTCGGTTGTGCTGTTCGGCATCTACCTTTTCATCTATCCAGCTTCGATCATTCTGGTTGCTCTTGATCGTGTTCCCGTTTGGGGTACATGGATGGGCGGAGCGCTCCTGATTCTCCAAGGAACCTTGATGGGGGTGTGGTTGAGCAAGAACTATGGTCGGGCGGGGATGGTTGCCGCGATCTTGATCCTCTTCCTGGCCTGGTTTGTTGAGCATATTGGGGCCACCACCGGCTTTCCGTTTGGAGCCTACACCTACACCGATGTCCTCTGGCCCCAGATCCTTGATGTGGTGCCCCTGGCCATCCCCTTCGCTTGGTTGCTGATTGTCGGTGCTGCGGTGGGAACTGCCGAGCATGTGCTGGAGCACATGGGCTGGCGACCCGAAGATGAATTGCGGGTGAGTGGTACCAAGATGCTTACTGCGGCCTCGTTGGCGTTGCTACTTGACGTAACGATTGAGCCTTTTGCCGTCAACATCAACCGCTACTGGGTCTGGAATGATAGTGCCGAGAGCAGTTACTATGGCATTCCAGCCAGCAACTTTGTGGCCTGGTGGGTCACAAGTGTCATCTTGGTCTTTGTGCTGCTCAACTGGCGGCGCGTAGCGGCGTTGCAGCATCGTCATCACCCGCTCACCACCTTCTGGCCCTGGTTGCCGCTCACGCTCTATCTGACCAATCTGACCATGTTTGTGGTGGTGAATCTGGCGCGGGGCCAGGGCATGGCGTCAGTGATTGGTTCGCTTATGCTTGTGGCGCTGCTCTGGCCATTGTGGCCGCAGGCGGTGCGCTTGATTAGCAATCGGATAGGGGCGGGGGTGCGTGAGGCGTAGCCAAGTGTGTTCGGATTTTGTCCGCAGATGACGCAGATTATTATAGAAGAATAATCTGCGTCATCTGCGTCATCTGCGGATAAACGGAAAAATCGCGCCTACCCCCGAATCTCCGCCAATGCCTCGTCGGGGTCAATCAAGCTGGCTGGCCCCGCGATCTTACCCCGGATCGTTTCGAGGCCCAAGCCGAGGCCGTTGATCGCCTCCACTAGCGCATCCTCGTGGTCACGGTGGGTGATGAAGACCACCGTTGGCCCGGTGTCGGTCGAGGCGTAGACCGGCACCCCGCGTTCGCGCAGGTCGTTGCACATGCGGAAGAGGGTGATGTTCTCTGGCTCCCAGCCGACCAGCTTATTCTCGCGGCTACCCGACATGGTGACGCCATGCAGGCGCATGCTGTCCATCTCGGCCAACTGGCCCACCGTGCGCCAATCCCCCGCCCGAATCGCTGTCAGACACTCGATAATCTCGTCGGCGCGGCTCAGCATCCAACTGCGGAAGAGGCTACTTTCTGGCGCGTCATGGTGCGCCGACTCGGTCTTCAGGCCGATGCTCGAATCTATCGGTACGGTGACGAGGCTGACATGATCCATCTGGCCCGCATCATCCAGCCGCACCGCGAAGCTGTCGGCGTGGCTAAGGCTGGGGTAACTCAGCCAGAGCGCGAGGCCGCCCGCAGCACTGCGGCAGCCCGATCCGGCCAGCAGGCGGGCGAAGCAGCTCAGGAAGCGCCGGTTACTGGCCAGTTCGGGGCCGTAGAGCGCGGCTAGTGCCGCCGCCGCCAGCGCTGCACTCGCCGAGGCACTCGTGCCTAAGCCCTTGCCCGCCACCCGCGATTGCAGGATGTTGCGCGAGGTGACGCGGGCGCGTGTCTGGCAGCCGCTCAGTTCGCGGACGGCATTGAGCGTCTGTACCACCCGATCCAGATCGCGGCCAGTGGCATTCACGCCACCAATCTCGGCGCAATCGGCTTCAAGTTGGGGGTCAAATTCAACACAGGTAGTGGTATGTGCGGCACTATTGTTCAGCGAGATCGAGGGCAGATAGGCGATGCGGTAGTGCCAATCGCTCAGGCCGTGGTACTTAAGCACACCCTGCATCGGGAAGGCCCGTGCAGCAGCACGCCCGGTTGGGCGCGGATCGGGGATGCGCTCTGGGTAGGCTTCATACTCTACCCCGTGTTGGGCCAGGGCGGCAAGGATACGTTCGTGGCCAATGCGCATCGGTTCCAACATATCGGCAAAGCCAGCGGGAAGTGTAGTTGTCATGGTTTCAGTAGAGAGGTGCGGGTCAGCCACCAGCCGCCCGCACCCCGACAATCAGCGGCGCTCGTAGTTGGGAGCCTCTTTGGTAATCGTCACGTCGTGCGGGTGGCTCTCGATCTGTCCGGCCATGGTGATGCGGATAAAGCGCGCCTCACTACGTAAGACCTCAATATCCTTGGCACCCACATAGCCCATACCGGCGCGCAGGCCACCAACCAACTGGAAGACCGTATCGGTGAGTGGCCCCTTATAGGCTACCATACCCTCGATGCCCTCGGCCACCAACTTCTTGCCCTCACCACCCTGGAAGTAGCGGTCGCCCGAACCTTTGCGCATCGCACCGATACTACCCATACCGCGATAGGACTTGTAGCTGCGGCCTTCATAGAGGATCGTTTCACCGGGACTCTCTTCGGTACCGGCAAAGAGCGAGCCGATCATCACCGTATGCGCACCGGCACCAATCGCCTTGGGGATGTCGCCGGAGTACTTGATCCCGCCATCAGCGATGATCGGTACCCCAAAAGGCTCGGCGGCGCGGGCGCAGTCCATCACCGCTGTGATCTGGGGCATACCAGAGCCAGTAACAACGCGGGTGGTACAGATCGAGCCGGGGCCTTGGCCCACCTTCACCCCATCCACGCCGCGCTCGATCAGGGCAAGAGTCGCCTTAGCGGTCGAAACATTCCCGGCGATAAGCTGCATATCGGGGAAGGTCTCGCGCAGCCGCAGCACCGCATCGAGCACCCCCTGCGAATGCCCGTGGGCGGTATCAATGGTGAGGACATCCGCGCCAGCGCGGGCCAGTGCGGCGGCACGCTCAATAAAGTCGCCCCCCGCACCAACCGCCGCCCCCACCCGCAGGCGACCCTGCTCATCCTTACAGGCGTTGGGATGCTCAATCTGCTTCATGATGTCCTTGACGGTAATCATGCCACTGAGCTTACCCCGGCTATTGACGACCAAGACCTTCTCGATACGGTGGCGATTGAGGACGGCCTTGGCCTGTTCGAGTGTCGTGCCTTCGGGCACGGTGACGAGGTTCTTGCTGGTCATCAGTTCGCTGATCGGGCGCGAACGATCCGTCTCGAAGCGCAGATCGCGGTTGGTGAGAATCCCAACCAGATCATTATCGCCGGTACAGATCGGCACACCACTGATGCGATACTCAGCCATCAGATCGAGCGCATCCCCGACCGTCTTATCGGGCGGCAAGGTAATCGGGTCGGTGATCATGCCACTCTCGGAGCGCTTCACCTTACGCACCATCTCGGCCTGGGCCTCAATCCCCATATTCTTATGAATAAAGCCGATCCCGCCTTCACGCGCCAGGGCAATTGCTAGACGATGCTCGGAGACCGTATCCATCGCCGCGCTAACAATCGGGATATTCAGGCGCACCTTGCGGGTGAGCCAGGTACCCACATCAACCTGGGCTGGCAACACCGCCGACTGGGCAGGGATGAGCAGCACATCATCAAACGTCAGACCCTCGCGGGCGAACTTATCTTCCCACTCGATGCTCATTCGGGTTCCTCCGTAGGGGCGAGCTAAGGCGCGCCCAGCGAGTATGGATGAGTTACAAAAAGCCCCCGCGCAGTCGTGAGGCGCAGGGGGCAGCGGCGGCAGCTTCTGGGATGTCGGTCGCGTCTCTTCGGCCCCATTGCGCACAGGTACCGAAGAAGTTCTCGCTACTATACCCCGCGATGGGCGGATCGTCAACTTTTGAAACGCCCCCCCCACGGCATGTGTAAAATCACCTCCGGTGGGGGTTCGGGGGCAGCTTTGCCGCCCCCGAAGATCTTTTTTTGTGGTGTTTTGGCGACGAAGCCGCCAAAACACCACAAAAATGGGGTTTGGGGCGTAGCCCCAAGAACTTTGCACACGCTACTCTAACGTGCTATACCACTCGGTGTACAACTCCTCGAACGACTTATCGTAGATACCCTGATAATTGGCTGAACCCGGTGCCCGGCCATTCCCAGTCGTATAGAGCCGGTTAAACTTCTCCCAACCGTAGGTACGTGCCAGGTAATCCACAAACCCAGCCCACATATCATAGGCGTTATCAATACTCGTCGTCTTACCTAGTGCAGCCAAGTTGCCCCTGATTCCCGACTGGTAGAGTTCGCGAGCGCGGGCCTGGAACGAGGGTGACTCCGAGAGACTCAACCAATACTCACCAGAGATCCAACACGCCAACCCTTCGAGCAGCACCAGATCGGCGCGGGCTTGCTCTTCCTTGCCGTAGGCTGCCGCTTGGAGCGCGTGGGAGAGTTCGTGGGTGAGGATCACCAACGCATTATGCTTATCTTCATCAGCTTGGTAGTAGATGCGTACATTGGTCGCACCATAAGTATAGGCAATACCCCGCGTTCCGCGCCCCGGTGCTTGGCTCGTATGGTAGACCCCTACCGAGACACGTTCGGTGAGTTGGGCATCGAAACGCTTTTGGATATAGCTCAATGCCCATTCGCCCTTGACGCCCAAATCGGCGACTTCTTCTGGCGAGAAGGTACTGTTTCCTACATAGACATCCAAGCGGCGACCACTAAAGACCATCTCACCGGGCAGCGTTGGCCCCTGCCCAGGCAGATAGACCGTGGGAACAAACTTAATCCCATCACCTTCGTTGAAGTCGCGCCGAGCCAGGGTTGCGGTGGGTAGCAGGGTTGCGGTAGGTAGAGGAGTGGTCGTAGATTCATCGTTGAGGGCGTTATTGGCCGTGGTTGAAGGCAAACCAGCACCAGTCAACCCGATCAGGGTGATCAGTGTGGCGGTTATGATGAGCGCAATCAGGGCGCTTTTATGTCGTGACACGGGGTCAACCTCCTGCGATACAACAAGGTAATCGCAAAGAGCACATTGATACATTCCAGAGAGACGTTATGCTTATACCACGAAGGTAGTAGAGGTGTCAACTTTTTGGGCAGGGCATGCAGGGCATGGGCAAAGTCCTTGGGGCGGAGAAGCCGCCGCCGCACCTCTGGTGAGGGGGCAAAGTGGCATAATTATCACCCTGACGTAATGCCATTTGGTTTATATAATACATATACAGAAGGAATGAATTGAACTCCTGCCCCCTGGGGTATCGCTCTATACACAACACATGAAGGATGGCTTATGGCTGCGATGGTACTAGATGGACGGGCATTGGCACGCGAGATGCGCGATGATCTGAGTCTACGGGTGGCGGCTTATGTGGCCCAACACTACCACACCCCGACGTTGGGGGTCATTCATGTCTATGGTGATCGTTCGGCTGAACGCTATGTCCGCAGCTTACAGATCTCGTGTAACCGGGTGGGGATGAATTTCAAGTACTACCTGCTCCACCACACCGCCACCCAGCGCGAACTTGAGAGCGCGATCTATACCTTCAGTGCTGATCCGAATGTGGATGGGATTATCATCCAGATGCCTTTGCCGATCAAATATGATAGTGCCGCAGCCGTGGGGCAACTTGATCACCGCAAAGATATTGACGGTGTCCACCCGATCAATGTTGGTCTACTCAACCAGAACAAGCCCAGTTTAGTTCCCAACACGCCCGCCGGTGGCATGCTCATTCTCGAACGCTACGGGATAGAACTGGCTGGCCGCGATGCGGTAGTGATTGGCCGTAGCGCCATCGTCGGTGGCCCCATGTCTACGATGTTGCTCAACGCCGAAGCGACGGTCGAGATCTGCCACCGCGCCACGCGCAACCTCGCCGATAAGGTGCGCCGTGCCGATGTTGTGGTTACGGCAGCCGGGAAGATCGGGCTAGTAACGGGGGATATGCTCAAGCCCGGTGCGACGGTGATTGACTTCGGGATTAACGTGCGCCCCGACAACACCATCTGTGGTGATGTGGACTACGCGAGTGCCTTCGAGGTGGCCGGGGCGATTACGCCAGTACCAGGTGGCACCGGCCCGGTGACGACGATGGTGCTGCTGAATAACGTGCTTAAAGCGGCAATCGCCACCCATGTGGATATTGATGACGATATGGCGCAGTGTTAGGGTCTAGGGACTTGGCAAACTTCTTGGGGCTACCTCTTGAACCCGCAATGTTGGTAGTGTTGGGCGGATTCACCGCCCAACAGTTACCGCCGGATCACCAATAAGCGCATAGCCACGCGCATCGTTATTGGCAGTCCATATACCTGCTAAATCGAAGGGATCATAGGGTTGGCCATTATGTACTGCCTCCAACGCATCATGAAGCATCGTTGAAAGCTCCGCATAGCGTTGATTGAAGAACTCAAGCGCAGATCCGAGGGGATGACCGTCCAAGAGCCGCATAAGCATACTCTCGAACACCACCCTCTGCGCACCGGCACTCCCCCAATGAAACGAATAACTCCATGCCCGATCAACATGGCTCACCACCGCCAACGCACCGTGCGGGCGGCCCAGCATGGAGATCGGCAAGTGGGAGAGGAAGGGCTGGGCAGCGAGCATCTCCTTCGTGTGAAACCCACTGAACTGAGGTGTACCCGCACCATAACACGCAAAGAAGAAGGCGATAAGCCCACGTAGATCGGCACCAGAGGCCAGATCATCACCAGCAAAATAGAAATCCTGGGGAATAGAATCGCGCCACTCATAGGGGCCAGGCCAATCTTGACAGAGCAGGGCACCCTGGTGTGTCAGTTGGCGCGGGCTACCTTGTGGAAACTGCATCCCATGGCTGGCGGTGAAGAGAACGGCTGGTGTCTGGGCACCACCGAGGAGATGGGTAAGTGTGGCTTTGGTCGCTTGGTCTGGTCGCAGCTTTTGGATCTGCCAATTCGGGCGCTCAACGCAGAAGTAATCAGCTAAAGGCAAGATCAAATCGCTGGCACTTCGGCGTGTAAGTGTATCATCGTTATTAGCCACTCCAAAAAACGTCGTCCGGCGTGGACGATACATGCCACCAACCTCAACATCTACGACATTCGTTGCATAGTTTGCATACGCCTCAAGTGTCGGGAAATGAATACGCCCAACGGCATACTGCACATCAAGTTGGCTCTGAAAGTTGTAGGGAATATCGCTAAGGCTACCAACAATTAGGAGGTAGTAGGGTACCTTATTGGGATCAACTGGCCCTGGCCCAGCACCGTGGCGCTCTAAGTAGCGTCGCTTCGTGTCCACACCAATCCGAAACTCCTTCCCCCGTCCTTGTACCCAGGCTGAAAAGCGCCCCTGCGTTTGATGGTCGCGTAGTTGGAGCAGCGGCTGGAGTGCCTCGCGGATCATAGCAATCTCGCGCTCCTTCTTTTCCCAGTTCGGATCAGTACGGGGATAGGTTGGAAAGATAATCCCCCACCCCGATGCAGCTAGATCACAAGGATTCACCCCCTCCTTAAGACCACGCATGGCAGATCCAGATAGTTGCGTGTGCGCTGATAGTTCAGTCAAGCTATCAAGAAGTGGTTTACCATGGATAATTGACATAAAATCTGTGATACGCATTGGTGGCAGTGCGTACCTACCGGTATCGCCATCAATACCGTTGAAGACCAAGCGGGTATCTAGATGAGAAGATGAGGATGACCAGATCGACTGTGGGGCTTGGGGAGTTTGCGTAATCTGTAGTTCAACCTGCTCTGTTGTCCATGAGAAGGTCGTAGGTAGGGCAGATTGCCTCAAACTCGCCATCAGGTCTTCAAAGAAGAGTTGAAGGCTACATGTACTGGGATGCAGAAGTGATTCATCTAGCGCTGGTTGTTCAATCCAATCTAATCGTGTTGCATCTAAAGTTGCAAACACTTTCAGCACATCTACACCCGTCGCATAGTCTGCTGGAAGAGAAATCTGGAGCGGAAGAATTTGCTCCTCACCCGCCGCAAACTCTGCACCCGCCAAGATCTGCGTGATACCCCAATCGGGCTGAAGATCGAAGATACTGATCTTGAGGCGCTCATGCGTGCAGTTCTTAATACGGAGATTCATCCATTCACCAACCACGAAGGTCTGTTTAGGATGCGCTCTATCTATGATTTCAACCTCTAGTTTGGCGGCAAGAGGATCAGGAGGTGTAATCTGTCTAACTGCGTTGTATCTGGCCAGATGCGCTAAGCACTGTACCACCATTATCGCCGCATTAGGATCGGTGCTGAGGAGATTGCCCCCTAGACTAGGAATTACTTGGTTGGTGCGATCCCGAATGATATAGTATCCGGCCTCATTCAGCCCAACGTGGTAATCAGTTACCTGCTCCGGTGCAGCCAGTGCCAGCCAGTCATTCTTGCCTAGAGCCTGAGCTACAACCTCAACAGCGGCATCATGATCACCTTGCCATAACAATGTGACTTTTTGTACCCAATCGGAAGGATAATGATCTCTATGAGCAGTCATGCGTACCTTTTCTCCTTCTAGTTTGTGTTAGTACGTACAAATAATTCTTTATAAACCATATTTTTACATACCCATAATATGTAAAAATATGGTTTATAAAGAATTCTTATCTGTACGTGAAAAATAATACACTGTAATTGAGTATAAAATTTAATACAATAACGTCATTGTCATTATTGTGTCATATCAATTATGTTATTAAAATTCAAGATCTTAATTATTTATTTAATATTGGTGTAATAATTATAAATAAAAGAGGTGGTTTATGAATGGTGAATTTCGACGCAATATCGCCATCATTATCGGTATTGAGGACTATTCTTCCGGGATTGATCGCTTACAGACACCCGTGAACGATGCCCAACATCTAGCGACCATACTAGAGACCCAACACCACTACGCCCCAACCCTTCTAACCAAAGGCGTGACAAAAGAGCGACTTACGGCGCTCTTCTGCGCAGAGTTACCGCAAACCATCAGCGCTAATGATCGGCTGCTGGTCTATTTTGCTGGCCATGGTATTGCTATCGAGGCCCAGGATGGCCCAGAGGGTTACCTCTTACCCCAAGACGCACGCCTACTTAGCCCCACAACCTACCTGGCAATGACCGATCTCTATTGCTGGCTCGCCAATCTGCCCTGCCGACACATCCTCCTGATCCTCGATTGCTGTTTTGCCGGTGCTATGCGCTGGTCTAGTACCCGTCATGTGCGGCTGGGCGCGTCGGTATTGTACCGCGAACGGTTTGAACGCTTCACCAAAGAGCCAGCCTATCAGATCCTCACCTCATCGGCCCATGATCAGTACGCCCTCGATAGTATACGTGGCATAAGCAGCGATCTGCGGGGTATGCAGCGGGTTGATGGTCGCCACCACTCACCCTTCGCCCTCGCTCTCTTCGCGGCTCTGCGTGGGGCAGCAGATATTATGCCCCCCGGCAAGGGGGATGGTGTTATCACCGCAACCGAACTCTATCTCTATCTGCGCGATACGGTTGAGCAGGAGGCAGCCAAGCACAAGAATCATCAGCAAACACCGGGACTCTGGAGTGCGCCGCGCTCTGTTCAGGGTAAGTACCAACATTATGACCGGGGCGAGTATGTCTTTCTGGTACCTGGTCATGCTGAACTCAATCTTCCGGCAGCACTTCCTCTGAGGATGGAGCAGAATCCCTACCTTGGCCTGCATACCTATACCGAGGAATCTGCCAAACTCTTTTTTGGTCGATCCGAGCTTATTACGCAATTATATAATTACGTCATAGATCACCCACTCACTGTGGTACTAGGCCCATCCGGCATTGGTAAGTCGAGTCTGGTATTGGCCGGGCTGATCCCGAAGCTACAAAAGGCCAAAGATTATCATATCCTGCCGCCACTGCGCCCCGCCAACGCTGCCGATCATCCCTTCACCTATCTGCTTCAGTTTCTTACAGAGAGACTTGGGTCGCCAACCGCTGCCGCAACTACACCTGTCGAGATCGTTACGCACTGGTTCCAGTCCCACCCTGAACAACAACTGGTACTGGTTATTGATCAGCTTGAGGAGTTGATCACGGTCTGCCGCAATGAGCATGAAACAGAAGCATTTCTCACGCTGTTGGATCAGATCCTCAGCAGCCACCCCAAACTGTTCCATTTGGTGTGTACCCTACGCAGCGATTTTGAACCCGCATTTGATCGGCGTTGGAGCAGCCGCTGGTGGAGTGACGGGCGCTTTATTGTCCCCCCGATGCAGGCCGACGATCTACGCCAAGTCATTGAGGAACCCGCCATTGTGCGTGTGTTGCACTTCGAGCCACCAGAACTGGTAGACGAGTTGATCCGCGAGGTGATTGATTCGCCGGGAGCATTGCCACTGCTCTCGTTTACGTTGAGCGAACTCTACCGCTTGTATGTTAGGAGCCAACGTGAGGATCGTGCGCTGACCCAAACAGATTACGAGCAATTAGGTCGCGTCTATGGTGCCCTACGCCAACGTGCAGATGAAGAGTATCAGCGCATGCCAGATCGTGCCCATCAACAGACCATGATCCGAATCATGCTGCGAATGGTCTCCATCGAAGGTGGCGAGTTATCCCGTCGGCGGGTGCGGAAAACAGAACTAGAGTACCCTAGCTCCGAAGAGAATGCGCGGGTAGAAGAAGTCCTCAAGCGCCTCACGGATGCCCGGTTACTGGTGAGCGGCTCGACCGAGATTGCAGGAAAGAGGATCGCGTATGTTGAACCTGCGCACGACACCCTTGTACGCACATGGGGGTATGTGGGTGGGGGGCAACACCTGAGTGAAGATGACCTGCTGCTGCAACGCCAACTGACTCAAGCTGCTGATGCGTGGCAACAGGAAGAGAGCACCCGCAATGTACGGCTGCTCTGGAACAATAGTCCACGCCTACCCCAACTTCAGCGCATCATCCAATCTGATCGTTCTACACAGCAGGACGAGCGCCGCTTCTTCTCCTGGATGCGCCAGACCCTTTGGCCCGCCACCACACCGACCAACCCCAACCCCACCTGGCTGAATAGAGTCGAGACGCAGTTTGTTCTTGCCAGTATCATGCAACGTCGCAATCGCTGGCGTCAGTTGATTGGCTGGGTGGTACTGGCCTTTATGACGATCAGTATAACGGCCATGATTGCCCTTGTTCAGCGCAATGAAGCCCAGCGCCAGGAGGAAGAGGCCCTGCGCCAATTAGCCATATCCGAGTCGCAGCGTCTAGCACAAATGGTCGAGGATATTCGGGCAAGCCAACCCGAGCAAGGATTGACTCTGGCTTATGAGGCTGGTTCGCGTAACGACAATGCCCTGAGTCGGCAAGCACTCTGGGACAGCCTCGCGGCTATGCCGCTGCCATCCATCAGTTATGGCGATGGAACCGACCAGCAGGTGGAGAGCGTCGCTCTCAGCCCCGATGGGAATGCGTTGCTTCTCACCCCTGTGCGCAATACTCCCAATGCAAACAGCGCCATACTGTGGGATCTGCGCAATACACGCACCATCTCGCTCACTGTTGATGCGGACTTAATCTATAGTGCGCGGTTTAGTCCCGACAGCCAGAAGATTGTCACTACCGATAATGATGGCTGGGCGCGTATATGGAATCTTCAGGGCCAGCAGATTACTGCGTTTCCTCCATTCACCGTGGGGATGGCACTCTACCAGGATGCCTACTTCATTGCCGATGATCAGATCCTTGTGCTAGATAGCGACTATGGTGCCCATATCTTCGCTATAGGTCAGCCAACACCAATCACTAGTTTTCTTGGTCACCAGCAGCGGATCTGGGCGGTTGCTGCTAGTAGCGACCAGCAACATCTGCTCACATCAGGCCGGGATGGTGTTGCCATCCTCTGGGATCTGCGCGGTCAGCAGATTGCCACCATCGCACCGAGCAGCGCTGACTCATTAGCATATAGTTATGCATGGCAGGCGGTCTTCAGCCCAGATGGCCAGCATATTCTCACTCCTGCACCAGATGGCGTGGCACGTCTGTGGGATCTGACAGGCCGTGAAGTTATGCGCTTCAGTGGCTATACCAGCCCTATCCGATATATCTGTTTCAGCCCAGATGGCCAATCTATCCTTACGTCAGCAGAAGATGGCATGGTACGTCTCTGGGATCTGACAGGCAAGGAACTCCAATCCTTTGCCCATGATTCGCTTGCAGTTACGGCCATCTTTAGCCCAGATGGACAGCAGATTCTGACCGCAGCGGGCCAGTGGTTACGGCTTTGGACACTCGATGGGCGCATATTGCATGCCTGGAATGCGCACGCTCAGGATATTGAAACGGCTGTATTTAGTAGTGAAACAGATCTGCACCGTATTGTTTCATGGGGGCGGGATGGCCGCGCGCGCCTGTGGGATCTGAGCTATCTATCTGCGATGCAGCTTCCTAGAGCCGGGGAGTTCGTGTTCAGCCCACAGCGTCAACAGGTACTTGCCATAAACTCAGATACAAGTGCAAGCCTTATAAACCTAGCCGACCATGCAAGCATTAGCTTACTCCATCCGATCAGTAACGCCATTTTCAGTGCCGATGGTCGCTACCTACTCAGCCATGCTGATGGAGAGCCGGTGCGCCTATGGACGACCGACGGGCAACTACACGCTAATCTGGATCTTCAAAGCGAAGCTGTCTTGAGTATGGCCCTTAGCCCCGATGGCCAAACAATACTGACCACTACCGGCAAAACAGCCCAGTTATGGCATGCAGATGCTAGCCTCAGTGCAACCTTGAGTCACCCAACTGGAAACATTACGCTCGTTGCGCTCGATCCGCACGGCCAAATGGCCCTGACTGCCGGGGATGATGCAGTACCGCTGCTTTGGAACATGCAGGGAGAGCTCATCGCAAAACTGATCGGGCATACCAATAGTATCGCACATGCCAGCTTCAGCCCCAACGGACAATACATCCTCACCACTGCAAACGATGCCACTGCTCGCCTGTGGAGCCGTGAGGGGCATCTCTTGCAGACATTTGCATTTGAAGGCCAGGATTTCTCTCCGGTGTTAAATGCGCAGTTTAGCCCCGATAGTGACCGGGTTCTGGTCTGGTATAGCCCAGAGCAAACAACGCAACAATCTCTCAAGGCCAAGATTTGGAGTATAGATGGGCAATTGATCAGCGATCTCAGTGGGCGTGCCGGAATGATCCGCAGTGCGACCTTTAGTTCAAGTCAGCCATGCGGCGCAACACAACCTGATCCCCTCGCACCCTACCTCCTAACGACATCAACCGATGGCAGCATCCGGCTATGGAGCACCACCGGGACTCAGATTATGCAGATCACCGCAGCAGTGCAGGAGAAACCGCTAACAACGCTCGATACGATAGATCTTCTACTAAATCAGGGCAACGATCTCAATGCTATCAATCAAGCCATATTTGATCAGCAGGCATGTCACATCTTGACATTAAGCAACCAGAGCATCCTCACCCAATCTGTCTATCGTATGTCTGACATGCTCTCATCTGCCGCGTGCCGGATTGGTCGCGACCTTACACAGCAGGAGATCATAGATTACGGTCTCATCAGCAACCGTCGCTTCGTCTTCTCAAATCGCCACTGCCCACCTGAGATTAACCCTAGTGCACTAGTTAAGTGAGGAGGACTCGCCATGTTACGCCAACTTCGTGCCATATCCCTAGGAGTAGTACTCAGTGTTCTAAGCGCATGTGGTTCGCCCACAAGCGAGACTCCTATACCGACAGGGACAATCTCCGCCCAAGTAGAGAACACTACAAGTATGCCTACCCCACAGGCACAAACATCCACCAATACACCTATACTTACCGCTGAAACCAGAGATATTCTCGATCTTGGCAGTGAGGCACTTGCCAAGATGGACAACTTCCGCATGCACCTCACCTTCACCTATGACGGTACAGATACCGAAAATACCTCCCAAAAGGGCGAAGTCGAACTGAACAATACCTATTGGCGTAGCGATACCAAAGATCGCCATCTCACCCTCTATGAGCGCGATCTAGTCACAGATGATGCTATGGGAATAGAGCTATTCCAGTTTGGGGGTAAAAACTACTCCTATAGCCACGATGATACCCGTGGCCAGATCTGCTCAACCGTCATCACCGATGTTCCTTCTGGTGACGAACGCTGGGAGGAGAGTAAAGCTAACTTCCAGCCCAATATATTTATTGCCGGGGTACGCAATGCCCGTATGCTCGAACAGGGTGTACCCATAAATGGTGTACTCACCGATCACTACGTATTCGATACGGTAGACTTTGGGGTATTTACATCTGTACAAGGCGATATCTGGTTGGCTCAGAGCCATGATGCCAGCGAGGAGTTTATTGTTCGATATACAGGTGAGGCGGTTGGACAGACGGATCTTAGCGGGTTTGCCTTCACTGGAACGATCAGATGGGCGTATCAGATCGAGGATATTAATCAACTTACGGGGCTGGAACTGCCTGAAGTATGTACCACAATCCGAATGGGTATTCCCATACCTGAACAAGCCGATGTTCAGAGCAACAAAGTACGCTCGCTGATCTTTAACTCACCGCAATCAATCGCTGATCTCGCCGCGTTCTTCAGTACCAATCTCGATCAGATAGGATGGACACTAGAGGATAACCTACCAAATGATGAGAGTTGGTTTCTCACCTTTGGTCGTGGCAACACCAAACTCAATGTGCGCATCAGTCAGAGTCGAACCTATGCGGTAGTCGTCATTAATCGGATGGATAATCCCGACACGAGCAGCGTGAATGATCTCCCACTACCCGCCAGTGCCGATGGCGATATGCTCGTCAACGGATTGCGCCAATTCCGTAGTTCCGAACCATCAGTAACGATAGCAACCTTCTATACACAAGCATTGAGCGCTGCTGGATGGGAGCAACAGACGGATCAGTCGGGATGGGGTAGATACAGTATAGGCTTCACACGCGAATCACATTGGCTCTGGATTGATATCATTCCTGATGATCAGGGTGGGTCACTCACCACGATTCTTGATGAAACTGCGTTGTAGGTACGAGTAAGGTCAATAGGGAGAGACGGCCCTCCATGCCGTCTCTCGCCAACATATCCCACATCCTACCGCATCACCAACGGTAAATAGTTATGGTAGATGACCACATCGGGCATGAAATCGAGCTGGTGGATCATATCATTCGTCCACGCGGCATTCCCGACATCAACCCCGCTGATAGAAAAGACTACGTTACGCCCCGGTAGCCCACACCCCGGTGCCAGCACTGTTGCTCCACCCACATGCACCCGGTAAACCACCTCATCTCTCACGAGTTGGGTACTCCCCGTGCCGCAGATACTCTCTCCGATGCGCGCCTCGACCAACATCCCCGCACTCACCCCTTGCATCACCACCGTACCGTAATAGGTTGCCGGGGGAATAGCTGCACCGAGCGCCTGAAGATCGGCATCAATCTGGGCCATGCCTGCCGGTGTGGCCGGACAGCCGGTAGTCTCACCTGGATCGAGGCTGTTGCGGAAGCGCAGCGTCTCGGTGTTCGCGCTGGTTAAAGAGACGAGGTAGATCTGGTTGTAGTGCATACACGCCAGGTGGTTCACCCATGCCGGTACATCCGGGCTGTAGAGTTGCCACGGATTATTGGGAGTGGTGGGGTTGTAGTAGTAGACCGCGTGGTACTTGCCGTCCGCCGAGGCCATGGCGTCTGACACCTGGCGCGCCGCCTGCGCCGGGTAGGCAATGCTGTTCCAGCCCGGATCCATCTCGACGGTCAGGCTACTCATCAGGGCATAGATGCCCGGCCCTTGGTACTTGGCCGATGCGAGATTGTGGTAGGTATTGAGCTTGGTATCGAGCAAGCGCCAACCCGCACTCGGATTCTCCGGGTTGTAGTAGTAGACCCGGATACCTGACTCTTCACCCGTGGGTACCTCGCTGCCCATGTAGCTAAAGCTGACGGCCGCATCATTGCCGATAGCCGGGGGATTACTCGTCGAGACCGCAAAGCGGTAACTCGTACCCACAAAGCTGGTTCCAGCGGGAGGATCGGGCGGGGCGGCGATCTGCTGGAGGAGCAAGAATTGGCCCACGCCAAGTGTCAGGGCCGGATCTTCAAAGAGTACATCGGCCTCCGAGGTGGCCACCGCCGCCGCGCCGGTGCGGATGAAGGTGCCGCCGGTGCTGCGGATGCCCGCGCCACCCGTGCTACGAATACCCGCACCGCCGGTGCTACGGATTCCCGCGCCGCCGGTGCTGCGAATCCCCGCGCCGCCGGTGCTACGGATTCCTGCCCCACCGGTGCTACGGATGCCCGCGCCAGCATTCCCATCCATAAAGAACTGCACCACCGCCTCGCGTTGCGGCTGCTCCCCCTCAACCCAGATGTGAACCAGACCATTGTTGAGTACACCCGGCAGCGTGAAGTTGCCACTATACACCCCAGCCGCGAGGTTGAGTGTGATCGGATCGGGCCAGGTCATGTCAGCAGGCAGATTCTCGATCTGATAGAACGCCGCCTTCAGCGTCAACCCCGGCTCCAGATTGCCCACCCGCACCTGGAACGTGGTCGCAGTGAGCGGCAAGACGGCAATATCGGGACGCCACGCCGGACGCCCACCCGTTCCCCACTGGGTTACGGGCAATCGCTCCTCACCGGGACTCACCGTCACACAGCCCACCCACTCTTGGCGATCCTCAAAGACACACACCCGATCCCCCACACGCGCACCGCGCGCCACCACCTGATCGAGATTCGCCCGGCCCAAGGCCACGATGCGGTTATCAGGAAGAGTATCAGGATCAGAAGCATCGTCTTGGAACAGGTAGGCCCGCGAACGTGATCCAAGCTGGATACGGCTGCTGGTAGCCCGGTTCTGGGTGTAGAAGACCGGCGAGTCGAGCGTCACGGTTGGTGTCAACGGCGTATACTCATAGAGATCAGTCAAGGGCAGATCCATCGTCGTTGGGCCAAGCGAGTCGGATGCCCCAAAGGTGCCAATAGGGGCATTCAGCGCGGGGTAGTGGGTAACAAGGGTCGCCCAATCACTCCCACCCGTCACCTGATGCGCAAGCGTCACGGCACAATTCGGATCGCGGCCACCGAGCCAATCGGCGCTTGGGTGCAACTCGGTACTGCTATAGGGGTCGTGCATAATACCGGGGCATGCATCATACTCCACCGCTTGCAGCGCTGCACCACTCCGCCCCACATAGTGATCATCAAGGAAGAAGAGGAAGTGGCCCAACTCGTGTGCCAAGACCCGTGGCCAATCCTCGGCCAGATTCGTTCCCGCATCGCCATAGCGGTTCCAGGTGGCCCCAATATGGATCTGGCCAGGGCCATAGCTGATCGGGTTAGGCTGGCCATTCACGGTATAGGCCGTCGTGAGCGCTTGGGACGCAATCCCACCGATCACCGCATTGGGCCGCACGCGGTTCGAGGCATAGATCCGAATATGGGCATTATCCCAATTCTCCTTAGCGAAGAAGATATGCAGTTCACCCAGCGCCACCTGACCATTGGTAGCATCAAAAAGCAACTCCGAGGTACGCATCAGGTTGTAGCGCAACTGGGTCATGAAGCGCTCATCCGAACGCGCATCCCACTCCAGGGAAACCACCAGATTGATCAGCGCCAGCGGGCGTTCAGGATCAACCTGCACCGTCTGGATACCACCGCTCGTGACGGGCTGGCCCTGCAACTGTAAGCCAGTTGGCTCCTGGGTATAGTGGAGATTGGTCATATAGAGATCGAGCGTATCGGAGAAGGGCTGCATCGGGGCGGGGTACTGATCGGGCGGGATGGGCACCAGGGCAACTAGCGCATCGCCAGCGGCCAACTGGCCGCGCCCCGCCAGGTAGCCCAGCGCATCGGTAGTATAGGAGGGTTGGTTCGGGGCGGGGGCGAAGAGCGCCGGATCGCGAGCCGCATCACCCGGTATATGGTAGACGAGCGCCCCCGGCTCACCGTTAGGGTGCGCGGCACTGACCACACGCACCTGGGTACCACGCACGCGGAAGGGGTTGGTGGTGGTGGAAAATCCCCCGAAGAGGAAGGAACCAGGCCGCCGTGCCCCAGCAACCCCGCGTAGATCGGGCAGGGCAGTCATTCGCAGCACCACATTATCGTGGCGGCCCATAATGCCACTGGCATACACATCCCAAACGAAGGTGTGGGGCGTACCGCTGGGTGAACTGGCCAGATTCTGGGTGACACTCCCCGCAGCGGGAATAGCGGGGAGCCAACGCCCCCCACCATCCAACGAATACTCCAGCCGTACCCGACGCACCGGGAGTGAACGCGGGTGGCGTAGCACATAGGGCACCTCAATCGTCGGCCCTTGGATGATCGTTGCTACGGAATAACCCGCCGCATTGGCGGTAGTGCCCGGACGAGTGAGAACGAGCGTCGGAACTACTCCCATCCCATCGCTGCGGTTGCGCTGGTTTTGATACACCCGCACCGGCTCGCCCATTTGCGTTCCAGTCACGAGATCAAGATCGCCATCGTTATCCACATCACCCCATGTGATCGCGTAGGTAAAGTCCTGCTCAGTCGCTGTCCACGAGGCACTCTGCGTCAAGTGGCCATGGTCGTTGAGGTAGATACGGTTCGACTGCGCAAATCTATTCCCAACAGCCAGATCAAGATCGCCATCACCATCTACATCGCCCCAAGCAATACTAGAGGTTGTATCAGCCTCAATACTCGTCCAAATCGGGGCATTGGTCAGTATTCCTCCATCATTACGATAGAGCCGATTGGGTTGACTTTCATCATTCCCAATGGCCAGATCCAAGTCACCATCGCCATCCACATCACCCCAGGCAATGCTAGTAGTATTATCAATCCAACCCGACGACCAGACTGGGTCACGGGTTAGCACTCCACCATCATTGCGGTAGAGGCGACTGGAACGACCTGCATTGCCAGCGGCCAGATCGAGGTCACCATCGCCATCCACATCGCCCCAGGCGATCTGTGAAGTGGCTTCGCTCAACGTCGCCACCCATGTTGCGGTTGTGCCTAGTTGTGTACCATTGTTTAGGTAGAGCCGATTTTGCCCGTTCCACACCCCCACGGCGAGATCGAGGTCACCATCGCCATCCACATCGCCCCATGCCACGCTGCGTACATTGGTGATCTCTGATGACGCCCAGATTGGGGTTGTCTCCAGTACTACTCCACTGTTGCGGTAGAGCAGCACCGCTTTAGAATCCTGCCCCACGGCCAGATCGAGGTCGCCATCACCATCCACATCGCCCCAGGCGATGCTGGTAGCCCACAATACATCTGCCGAAGACCAGATCGGGGTGGGGTTAAAGACCCCATTGGTATTGGCATAGACCTGCAACCGCTGGCGGTTATTACCCACCGCCAGATCGAGATCGCCATCCCCATCCATATCACCCAGGGCAATACTGCGGGTATCATCGCTACTGGCAAAGGTCTGGGTAGCACTTCTCGGCAGCGTGCCAAGTTGGTTGAGATAGATCCGACTCAACCCGGCATTGCCAGCGGCCAGATCGAGATCGCCATCACCATCCAGATCTCCCCAGGCAACACTATACGTCGAATCAATCTCTGGTGATGACCATGCGGCAGTGGCACCCAGCGTGCCGCCAACATTCTCATACAGACGGTTGGGTTCACCATTGAGGCCACGATTACCAACCGCCAGATCGAGATCACCGTCACTATCCACATCACCCCATGCAACGCTAGAAGTACCATCATGTTCAGTAGAAGACCAGATCGGATCGGTACTCAATGTACCTCCGATATTTGCATACACACGGTTGGAACCACCGCTGATACCACCATTGCCGACGGCCAGATCGAGGTTGCCATCATTATCTACATCGCCCAGTGCCACACTCTCGGTCATATCACCCAGAAAGTAGGGTGAAGACCAGAGTGCCTCTGTGTTGAATGTGCCACCAAGATTCTCATACAAGCGATTCTGCGAATAGGCACCGACGGCGAGATCGAGGTAGCCATCGCCATCTACATCGCCCAATGCCACGCTGCGCACGGGATCAGTCGCAAGCGACGACCAACTGGGGTTGGTTTCTAATGTGCTGCCCGCGTTACGGTAGATCCGCAGTGGTTGGTTGTAATTACCGACAACAAGATCTAGATCGCCATCGTTGTCTACATCACCCCAGACCAAGCTCTGGGTTGCATCTGCAAAGGCAGAACTCCAAGCTGGAATACTTTCCAACTGCCCGCCCGTATTCAGAAAGAGCAGCGACAAATTCGTATCATTCCCCACCGCCAGATCGAGGTCACCATCGCCGTCCACATCGCCCCAGGCTAGACTGCGGGTATTTCGGGCACTTTGCAATGACCAGATCGGCAGATTTTCCAGGCTTCCAGCACTATTCAGATAGAGCTCGACCGGAGAAGTCGTATTAGCAATAGCAAGATCGAGATCCCCATCGCCATCTACATCACCCCATGCAACCGCATAGGTTGTGCGTGAATAGAGCGCCGACCAACCCAGGCTGAAGGGTGTCTGGGCAAACTGTGCCGACGCATAGGGTGGTGCGCTGGTTAGGATCAGTGGCATCAACAGCAGTAGTACCGGGATGATCGTTCGGCGGAGATAGAGCATCTTCATAGAAGTATCCTCATAAACCTCTTAGTTATTTACCATGAGGTTTCTTCGCTGTATATATATGTATGAGTGGCAAAAAGACACGATGAATATTCGCGTAAGCTAGACCAGTAATCTGGATTGATGTACCACCCAATGAACCTGAAGACAATGTGCTTAAGCCTTGCACTGTACCAGTGGCCGGATCGAAGCGAAAACTCGACACTGAACCAATCGCATCGTTGGCAACAAAGAGTGTGCGCCCGGTGTGATCCAACGTCAATGTTCGCAGCCCAACTGCACCGGCTGGGAAGGGTAACGCTGGCTGTCCTGGTGGGGTACTGGGGATGAAGGTAAAGCTGCTTGTAGCCCCACTACCATGCAGGCGGAATACATCCAATGTGCTGCCCGAACCGACTAGACTAAGTTGATTGCCAACAATGTAATAGCCAGCCGGGTGGTAGATAGCATCAATAGGAAACATGTTTATCGGCCATATAAAGGGGCTATTCATCACTGCTGTTGGTCGGCCATCGAGCAAGGTGAAGGCGTGATTAGCGGTGATCCATCCGCCCGTAGCCGTCCATTCTTCACCCAAAAGCAGGCGGTTTTCAGGATCAACTACGAGACCAAAGGTGGTGCTATTTCCCGATGCACCCACCCCAGAGTAGAAGGGTGATCCTGGTAGCATACTCAGCGTGCCATCCGCAGCATTCACCCGGTAAACCCCAATATCTGGCCCGGTTAGGTAGAGGAACTGGCCATCAGGGCCAAAGGCACACTCTTCGGCAATAATGCCGCTGATGCTAGTAGCAGTGGCACTGGCCTGTGTGATCGAAAGCGTATCGGCTCGGAAGCTGATCAGCTTATTGCTCGCTACGGCAACCACGGGTGAGCCGAGCGGGCTGGCCTTCACACACGTCCATTCACCGCTCTCAAGCGCAAAGGGGCTACCTGCTACAGGGCTGAGTGTGCCATTGAAGAGATTGACATCAAATACGCTGAGCGTATCACTACCATCGTTGAGCGCATAGAGGCGGCCATGAGATCGGTCAAAGTCCAATTGCTTTGCCCGTAAGGGTGTCCCGCCTGCACCGCCAGTTGGTATCGGGAAGCCATCAAGGAGGGTGAGTCGCCCAGTGTTCTGATCAACTTGATACCCATAGATCAGATTACCATCAACTTTATTGCGTAGCACATAGAGATAGCCCTGGGTAACAGGTGGCGGAGGAGGGGCGGAAGCATAGACCATGCCGCTAATCAACGACGAATTATCAAGGTTTGTCGTTGCTAACCAGTTCAGCGTGCCTGTATTTGGGTTGATCAATAGCGAATAGATGGAGCCATAAAGATTTGAAGCAAATACCCATTCGCTATCCTGACTGAGTGCTAGTGGTCCGTAAGTATCAGTAGGGATGATCGGGCTATTAAGCGCCGCTAATAATGTATCGTTCCCACTACCACTTACTTGGTAGATTTTCAGCCCGCTCATAGTGGCAACAATATAGTAACCATCTGGATGCAAAAGTCCATCGAACGTCATACTCTGATTAAAATTGAAGGGGCCACTATTCACCTGGGTAGGAATACCGTTATTTGTGGTAAAGACATTCAATCGCCCCTGCCCACCCGCACTATCGGCAACAAACAATCGCCCCTGCGCATCGGTTGCGTAGGAATTGGGATAGGAGACACCGGCATTAAAGGGCGAGCCATCCAGAGGGCTGATCGCGCCATTACCAGCATCTACCTGGAAGCCAGCAATAGTGGTGGCACCATAGCCCCCAGTGTAGAGGTATTGCCCATTTTGGCTGAAACGGCATGAGTAGGGAAGAGCCGCACCCGCATCGGCGGGTGAACCAGGGGCTTGGTGCAGGCCATCGGCGTCAAGCACGAAGCTGTGCATACGGCCAACCGCCCCATTTCCCGCAACAACCATGCCCCCAACTACTACCGGCGAACCACTAGGATGGACAGCGACACATCCCCAACTCCCCGCACCAAGACTCACGGTCGTCTCTGGGGTGAGTGCCCCACTCATCGTATCCACCTGATAGACACTTAAGAGATTGCTGGCACCATCATGGATGGCAAACAATCGGTGTGTAGGCATATGGTACGCAAGACGCTGCACATAGTTGTTCTCATTATCATCTCCAACATACCCCGTCGCTACCGGCGCACCAAGTGAGGTTAAGCGTCCGGTTGCTGCATCAAGCCGGTAATGATGGATGCGGTTGCCCAACGTACTATCTTCAAGTACATAGATAAATTCACCCGCAACGGCCTGCGTTTGAGCCTGAACCGGCGGTGTCTGTCCTACCAACCCCATCGTCATTACCAGCAATAAGCCAACCAACCAACGAAAATTACAGCGTTGCATCAGAAACCTCCTCACTTTGGTTGAATCCCCTGCCGTTCCATTTCAGCCTGTCCAGCGGTGCGGAGGGTTGCAGCAGTGTTGGGGTTGGTGGGGGTGAGCGCGTTTGCCCAGGCGATGCGGGTACGAGCAGCCTCATAGTGATCATTGCTGTCGAGGATGGCGACGGCGCGGGCGAATGAGCCACAGGCTTCTATGGTGCGTCCGGCGGCATGCTGGGCATGGCCTACGATGGCGAGGGCGTAGCCGACCTCTAGCTCGTTCTGCTGTTCGGTGGCAAGGGCGAGGGCGTGGTTGGCCGTGTCTAGTGCCGCCAGCGGCTGCGCTTGGGCCAGGAGCAGGTTTGCTCGCAGGCGGGCAATCTCCGCGAGTGCCGTCGTGGTGTTGGTGGTTGTCACCAGCCCTTCGATGGCCACAATCACCTGCTCGGCCTCGTTGAGCAGGCCCTGGCGGATGCGCAGGTCGGCAAGGCCAAGCATGCCCGCCATCTCGGCAATATGCAGGCGCAGCTCGTGGGCCAGCCGGATGCCATCAAGAGTCATCGTCGCGGCCAGCGCATAATCGCCTGCCCGTAGCGCCACTAACCCCAGGTTGATCAGGGCCATAGCCTCAAGTTGGCGATTGCCAACCTGGTGCGCATAGGTCAATGCCTGCTCCAGGTCGCGGTGCGCTCCTGTAATGTCACCCATCATCAGGCGATCAAAGCCGAGGTTCGCGAGCATCTGTCCTGCCCGTACACTATCGTGCAGTTGTTCGCACATGGTGATGCCCTGGCGGGTATACTCCATCCCACGCTGAATCGCACCGCGTGTGCTGTGCAGCGTGCCTAGCGTGTGTAGCAGGTTGATACGTAGTTGGCTTGGCCCTGGCGGCATCAGTTCCTGGGCGCGTTCCAGCATGCGTTCTGCTTCGGCCAGGTTGCCCAGCCGCATCTGCACGCCACCGAGTTTGTTGCATAACTCAGCCTCTTCGCCCGCATCTACGCCACCAAGCTCGGCTTGGCCACGTACCAGCCATGCAAGCGCTTCGTGGGGCAACGAGACTTCGAGCAGCCGCCCGATGCCCCGGCATGCACGGGCACGCAACACGCGCAGGCTGGAGGCATCGCCCGCCGCATCTAGTGCCGCCAGCGCCTGGGTGTAGCTCTGGTGGGCCTGCTCCGGTGCTCCGGCCAGACTCTCCACATCACCACTGGCAATGAACACCTGCGCCCGCAGTGTCGCGGGCAGATCGGCACTGCGTAGGTGTTCAAGCAGGCTACCTAAGCTGCGCGATTGCCCCGAACCCACAATTGCCCAGGCATTGCGCACCGCGATCTCGGCGGCGCGTTCAACCTCACCGGCACGCTCGTAGTGCAATGCCGCCCGCAACGCATTCGGCTCCTCCTCGTCGTAGAAGGCGGCGGCGCAACGGTGGTAGCGTCGCCGTTCGCGGCGACTCAGTTGCGCGTAGAAGAAGCCCTGGAGGATGGCATGCTGCGCATAGACCGGGCCATAGCGCCCTTCGCTGACACTCAGTAAGCCGCGTGCGGCCAGTTCACGTAGCGTGCGTTGGGGATTGCGATCCACCAACGCCTCGACTGCGTCGCTGGTTCCTCCTGTGTCCAACAGCGCTGCGACGGCGCACATCAGGGTACGTTCTTGTTCGCTGAGGGCCGCATCTACCTCGCGCAGCAAGAAGCGCTCGATATTGCTGCTGGTAGCCAATTGCCGCAGCAGCGCTTCGGGATCACTCTGATCCTGGCTCCCCAACACCTCACTAGCCAAACCCAAAAGCTGCGCATTCCCCCCGGTGAGTTGACGTAGCAACGTCAGTTGCACCCCACTCAGGTGTAAGTTGCGTGTCTCCAGGAGCGTGCGTGTCGTCCCAAGATCCAAGCCATCCACTGCATACAGCGCCAGCCCTGCACCAAGTTGGGGCACAGTACGGCTGGTGATGATGAGGCGTAGCGACCCTGTGGCGGCCTCGGTAACGAACCGCTCACACAGGCTCCGTACATCGGGATGATCTTCAACCAGATGCAGATCATCAAGCAGCAGCAACGGCTCGGCCCGATCTTTGCGCAACAAGGCGCAAGCATAATCAGCCAGCACAGTCAGCGGCGGCATGGTACCGTGCATCTGGCGGGTGCGTTGCAGCATCGCCCACAGATCGGTGAGGCCACGATGGGCCAAAAAGATCGCCAAGGCCCAGATCAGATCCATGGCCCCACTGCCATCCGCGCAGCGATACCAGAAGAGCGCGTTGGGCGAACCGATGCGGGCAGCCAGACGGGTGGCGAGGGCCGTTTTACCAACCCCGGCAATGCCGATCATGGCCAGTGCGGGTGTCACCTGCATACGCGCTTCGAGCGTCGCCAACTCTGTTTCGCGGCCAACAAAAACTGACGGCACGGGTGGTTGGGCTAGGGGTGGGGGTGCTGGAGTCTGGCTCTGGGTGAGCAGGGCATCAATCACCTCCAGACATGTGCGTGCATCCGGGCGCACTGCCGGATCAACCACCAGCGTACGTACCAGCAGATCCTCAAGTGCCTGCGGAAGATCGGGCAACCAGCGTTCTACTGCTTCGTCTTCATCTTCGTCGGTGAATATCTGGGGAGGGGGCGGAGGATCGCCCGTCAGCAACGTGTAAAGAGTGGCCCCCAAGGCGTAGATATCTGAGGCGGGCTGTGATTGCCCGTGCCACTGTTCAGGCGGTGCATAGCCGGGGGTGCCACTCACCAGATCCTCGGCGATCAGCGTATCCTTAGCCAGACCAAAATCAATCAGCCAGATCCGCCCCTCACTATCGCGCAGCAGATTGGCGGGCTTGATGTCGCGGTGCAACACAGGGGCAGGTGTGCGGCTGTGTAGGTAGAAGATGGCTGAACAGAGATCATGGGCGATCTGGAGTACCTCAGCCAGTGGTAGCCCCGTGTTACGCTGCTGTAACACCTGCCCTAGATCTTCCCCCACCACATACTTCATCACCAGACACCGGCTTTCTGCAAAAAAGTCGTAGATCTCTGGGATGTTGGGATGCCCCGGTGTATTGAGCGCAACCAGAACATGTGCCTCGCGGGTAAAGGCCGCCACCGCCATCTGTTCGATACGCTGGTTCCACCGCGCATCAGCCACGAGGCGTTTGATGACACAACGCCGACCTAGGCGCGTATCGCGGGCTATGTAGGCTTCGCCAAAACCGCCCTTTCCGATTCTGTGCTCAATTGCATAGCGCCCCAGTGGATCGATCCGAATTCCCTGCGGCCACGGGCCTTTAAGTGACGGTGTTTTTGATAGTATTGGAATCCAAGAATTTAGTAATAATGAATTAGTATTTGCTTCAGCACTATCCGATAGGCGCACGATCTGTGTACCACACTGCGGGCAGAAACGCGCAGTGTTACGGTACGTTGCACCACAAGAGCGGCATGCTGTTGCCGAATACACCATACAATGATCCTCGAAAATAGGTTTGATGTAGTGTGGATATTGAGTATACCATTAATAAATATTAAATACCATACATGATAGTGATAATAATTTTCCTTTGCGTTATTCATGATTAACCCGATAATAGTATTTCAAAAGTAAAAACAAAAAATCTTCAGGTGCGGCACTGCCGCGCCTGAAGATTTTGGTTAGTGTTTGGGGCTACGCCCCATGTCCTGCCGGATCTACCCCGTGCGTGGCCGCACGATCAGGGTATCGCCCTGGCGTGCCGCCCGAATAGCCACGCCTTCGCGCAAGCCTTCAGGCATAAGAATATGGCGGCGATACGGCCCGGCGCGCACAATCAGTTCATCGCCACTCACCGTGAGTCCCAGGGCCTCACGGCGCAGACCGGGCAGATCAATTGCCACATGCGGATCGGGTGGCCCCACTATACGCAATGGTGTAGTGGCATCAGTATGGGGCAGTACCTGGCCATCAGGGTAGAGCGCGGCCCCTAATGCCGTCAGCCCCGGCACACTACCGGGGGTAGCCGCAATCTCCAGGCGGCGCTGGGGCAATCCGCCCCAGAAACGGGCCGCATCGGCCAGGATCTGACGCTGCTCGGCAATGAGTGGCCCTAATGCCAGTACCCCTTCGGGGAGCAACGGGCCAACAATGATCTGCTCAACCAGTAAGCCGAAGAGTTGGATGGCCGGAAGGGCGTTGAGCGCCTCTTCAAGCCCGCTGCGGTCGGGGCGTAACACGTAGCGCACCCGCAACGCGGTTGGATTGACCGTCTCATCACGCAGGTGCTCCAACTGCACCCGCGCCTCTTGTACCTGGGCGATCCAGTCGAAGGGCATAATCGCACTCGGCAATAAGGCCCGCGAGATAGAACTACTCGAACGCCCCGGCCCACGATCCAACCCCAAGAGCAGCCGCACCACCCAACGGAAGGTGTCCGGCACCACTAGGGCGCGCAAGAGGCTATCATGATGGCCCGCATCGAGGCAGATCAGATCATAATTCGGGGCCATCAAACGTAGGCGTGCTACGGCCAAAAAGAGATCACTCCCAGGAATGATCGGCAGTTCATCACCATTGATGGGTAAATTGGCAAGTGTGCTTACCCGGTTACGCAACTCGCCCCACACCGCACTCAGGTCATTGAGTGCATCGAGCGCCCAAAAATCGAGTCCTGGTGCAATTGGATGCGGTGCGGTCGCCGCAGCCACACCCACCAGGGCGTTAATGCTATGTGATGGACCAATGCTGGCGATCAGAGCGCGGCGACCGGCAGCGGCGGCGGTGGCGGCGGTGGCAGCGGCGGCGGTGGCGGTTGTGCCCCCACCACTTCCCACAAAGATGAGGATCATATCATTTCGAGCGATTCATGAAGCGTAAGGTATCAGGCACCATTATGCCATGAGTTTGGTGTTTTTTGGCGACGAAGTCGCCCATTGACATGAACGCAAGCCTCCCGGCGGGGGGCGGGGGAGGTGAAGCCGCCTACGAAGATATTTTGTGTTGTTTTTTGGCGGCGTAGCCGCCAAAAAACAACACAAATGGGGATTGGGGCGCAGCCCCAAGGACTTTGCCCATGCCCTGCCCCTACATGCCCATGCCCTGATATAATGAGCACCATCAGCCGCAATGTTCGGCAGCAGAAGAGGAACTGATATGACAGAGAACCTCAACGAAGAACGTATTGCTACCTTTCTTGATGCCTTGGCATCGAGCGCCCCAACCCCCGGTGGGGGCAGTGTGGCCGGGATCAGCGGGGCCATGGCCGCCGGTCTGGTGAGTATGGTCTGTTCGCTGACGATTGGCAAGAAGCAGTTTGCCGACATCGAGGAGGAAGTGCGCGGCATCCATGACCGGGCCGAGGGGTTGCGCCGTGAACTCCAGGCGTTAGCCCAGGCCGACATCGAGGTCTTTGGGCGGCTCTCGGCGGCCTATAAGCTGCCCCGCACCACCGATGCCGACGCTGCCACGCGCAAAGCCGCCATCCAGCAGGTGACGCGCAGTGCGGCAGAAGTGCCGCTCCGTATCGCCCAGGCAGCCGCAGCACTCATGCCGCTGTGTACCTCGTTGGCCAATCGCTGCGCACGCCTGATCGTGAGTGATGTGGGTGTTGCCGCCATCCTCGTGCGAGCAACGGTTCAAAGTGCCATCCTGAATGTTGAGATCAACCTTGCGGGCCTAGAAGATGCGCTCTTTGTGCGCGAAACCCGCGCCCAGCTTGAAGATCTGAGCGTTGGCCTCGGTGAAGAGGCCGAAGGGATTCTGGCCATTGTTCGCCAACGGATCAATCAGTAAGGGCCACGGCCCACCTGTGGAGATAGAGTGCTTATCCTATGACTGCCACTATCCTTGATGGCCGTGCGCTGGCCCAAGAACTGCGCACCGCGACCCAGTCCGAGATCGCGCATTTGAGTGCGCAACTTGGCCGTACCCCCGGTTTGGCCGTGGTGCAGGTGCTGGGTGATGCCGCTTCGACTCGGTATGTCCGCAGTATTGAGAAGCTCTGCGCAACGGTTGGTGCGGGTTTCCGCCTGATCGCCTTGCCCCCCGAAACGACCCAGGCCGAGTTGGAGGCCAGCATTGCCGCGCTCAATGCCGATAGCGAGGTGGACGGGATTTTGCTGCAACTGCCCCTGCCCGCGCATCTGAATGCCAATGCGGCGATCATGGAGATTGACCATCGCAAGGATGTTGATGGCGTGCATCCGATCAATGCCGGGTTGCTGGCCCAGGGGCGTACCGCGCTGGTGGCCAATACCCCCGCAGGTGGCATGGAGTTGCTGCGCCACTACCAGATCGAGTTGCGGGGTAAACGCGCCGCTGTGGTGGGGCGTTCGGCAATTGTCGGGCGGCCCATGGCGCAACTGCTCATCCAGGCCGATGCGACGGTGACCGTTTGCCACTCGCGCACCCCCGACTTGGGCGCGGTGCTGCGCGAATGCGAGATCGTCTGTGTGGCGGCCGGACGCCCCGGCCTAGTCACGGCGGAGATGATCCGCCCCGGTGCAGTCGTGGTGGACTTCGGGACGAACGTGGGGGCCGATGGCAGTCTGGTCGGTGATGTGGACTTCGCCGCGAGTGCCGAGGTTGCTGGCGCGATTACGCCGGTACCGGGTGGCACTGGCCCCATGACCAATGTGATGCTGATGCGCAACTTGGTTGCGGCAGCACGCAATCTACACCAACTATGAAAATACTCGTTCTTGGCAGTGACGGTCGTACCCACGCGCTGGTCTGGAAACTCTTTTCCAGCCCTAACGCCGAGATCTTCTGCGCACCAGGCAATGGCGGGGCCGGTCTGCTGGCCCCCCAAGTAGACCTGGATCTGAGTCAGCCTGCCGAAGTGGCACGTTGGGCCTTCAGCGAACAGATTGACATGATCGTCCCTGCCGAGAGCGGTAGTCTGTGGGCCGGTATGGTAGACGAAGTCGTCTCCATGCACATTGGGGTCTTTGGTGCTTCCCAGCGCAGCACGCGGCTGGAATGGAGCCGCTGCTACACCAAGGAGTTTCTGCAACGCTACGGGTTACCTACCGCCCGTGGGCGCACCTTTACCAGCCTCTCGAACGCCGAGAAGTACCTGGCCAGCCAAAACCTGCCCTTGGTGATCAAGTCCGATCACCCGGCAGGCGGGGGTGGCGTGTACCATGATCGCTATGCCGCACTCGAAGGGCTACGCGCACTCTTCGTTAATCGTCCGATAGAGGGCAGTAGCCACGGGGTGGTGATCGAAGAGTACCTGAGCGGGATTAGTGTCAGCTTCTCGGCGATTGTTGACGGTAGCACAGCCCTGCCGCTCTTGCCGGTACGCATCTATGATCGGCTTGATGCGCGCCCAGATAGCCCCTGGGCACCCGGCATGGGCGCGATTACGGGCAATTCGAGCTATGCCCAACGCCTCAGCACCCACATGCACACCCACCTCATCCGCCCGATTGTGGCTGCGCTGAGCCAAGAGAATCTGCCCTATTGGGGCATCCTGGGGGTAGACTGTATCATTACCGATCAGGGGCCACGCATTACCACACTGCGTTGTAGCCTGCGCGATATGGAAGCTCAGGTGGTATTGCCTCGGCTCAAAGACGATCTGGTACCAGTGATCGAGGCCGCCATCAGCCGCAAACTGCACCAGATTCCCACCCTGCATTGGCGCGACGAGGCCAGTGTCGGGATTGCGCTGGTTGCCCAGGGCTACCCGAATCACTATGGGGTAGGCGGGGCCATCCGGGGGCTAACCGATGTGGATGAAGGGGTACTCGTCTTCCACGACCAGACCCACAACCCGGCGGCGTTGCGCTACACCCCGGTTACGCGCAGTGGGACGGGGATGTTCAGCAACCTGATTATGGGCGCGTCCATGACAGTGCCCGACACCACCATGACCGGCGGGCATGTGGTGACGGTGGTGGGGATGGGGGCTACCCTGAATGGCGCACGCGGGCGGGTGCTGCTCAATGCGGAACGGATCAGTTTCCCAGGGCGGATCTACCGCGATGATGTGGGGAGCCACGAGTTTCGGTGAGAATAGACCGGGGGCCGCAGGCCCCCGAAGCCCCCGCTGCACCGCCCCTGAACCCCCACGCCTAGCTCTTGACGCGCATGACGCAGCGTGTTATACTATTTCTATAACGCAACGCGTTATATGCACCCGCCCCGTCAGCATGCTATCATACCTGCATCGGCGTGGTGCCACCGAGAGTGTGCTTACCCAAACCAAACATACAGGAGGATGACCATGACCAACGTTGAAGAGATCGAGGTCAACGTCCGCCAAGTTGATGAACCCAGCGCCAGCGTTCCCAACCCCACCCAGATGGTTGAGGTGATTCGTAAGTTGGTTCTGGCCGGTGTGGGTGCCCTAGCCCTCAGCCGCGATGAGGCCGAAGAGTTTATCAATCGGCTTGTCGAGCGCGGTGAGTTGGCCCAAAAGGATGCCCAGCACCTGATTGATGAGACTGTCGAGCGCCTGCGCAAGACCACGCAGCCCCAGACGAACCAGATCCAGAATAATGTCACCAACATTAGTAGCCAGATCGAGAGCAACCTGGAGCAGTTCCTGAATCGGCTCAACATTCCCTCTAAGCGCGACATTGATGAACTGAGCGCCAAGATTGCCCACCTCGCCGGGCGGGTAGATGAACTGCGCCGCGCTCAGGATGCCCCGCCACCCAAGACCAAGGCTGCGCCTAAAACCGAGGAGTAGGGGCTAACCGCATCCATCCGAACTACAGCACCCAAAGCCTGGCTGATTCATCAGCCAGGCTTTGATGGCCATGGAGTTGGTGATAAAAACTCCCCCTAGACGCCCAACGCAGTGTGTTATACTAACCCCACACACCCGCATTCCAACACATCATCATGAGGGCGTATGCATATTATCAAAAAGTACGCCAATCGCAAGCTCTACCACACCAACCGCAAGCAGTACATCACCCTTGATGGGATTGCCAAATTGGTGCAGGATGACGAGGCGGTACAGATCCTCGACAATGAGACTGGCGAAGACATTACCTCCAGCATCTTGGCCCAGGTGGTGCTACAGTCGCGTGGGCGGAGTATTCCCCAACTTCCGGCAACCTTCCTCACTGGGATGATCCAGCTTGGGGGCGATACGATTGCCAACTTGCGCCAGACGCTCTTCACCTCTTTGGGTGGCAGTGACCTGATCGAAGCTGAGATTGGCCGTCGTCTCGATACGCTGATTGAGCGTAACGAGATTACCCCCGAAGAGAGCGTCCGTTGGCGACAGTTACTTCTCCACCATGAGTTCGCCGAGTCATCACGCGCCCAGATCGAGAATCGCGAGGTGACTGTCCCCAGCCGTAACGATGTGGTGCGGCTGCATGCCCAGGTAGATGCCCTAGCGGAGATTGTGGATCAATTACTGAAGAAGAAGTAGGCGGTACGAACAAAGGAGCACCCATGCAACGGAGCAAATTCGCACTGGTTCTGGCCGGCGGCGGAGTGACGGGTGCAGCGTATGAGATCGGTGCGCTGTGTGCGATTGACCAGTTTCTGGAACAAAAGACGGTCAACGAGTTCGATAGTTATGTTGGCACGAGCGCGGGGGCGCTGGTAGGTGCCTGTTTGGCCAATAATATCACCCCGCGTACTCTGCTCTCGGTGTTGGATAGTTCCACCTTGGGGATTGATCAACTCGAACCGCACCATCTCTTCGCGCTCAACTTTCCTTCGATCTTCACCCGCCTACAGTATCTCCCCTTTGGTATGAGCGGCATGATGAGCCAGTTCTTCTCTGGCAAGGGGCTTTCATTGCTGGAGATGCTCGAACACCTCGCACCGAGCTTGCCGAGTGGGATCTATGATGGTCGCGCTCTCGAACGCTATGTGCGGGCGGCCTTGGAGATGCCGGGGCGTACTAACCATTTCCACGCGTTGGATCGTGAGTTGGCGATCATTGCCACTGATCTCGATACAGGCGACCGCGCTATTTTTGGCCATGGCGATCTGGCCAATATCCCGATCTCTGAGGCGGTCGCGGCTTCAGCGGCCATTCCCTTCGTCTACCGCCCGATGCGTATTAACGGCCGCGACTATATTGATGGCGGCATTCGTGGTACAGTGAGCCTTGATGTGGCCGTTGAGGCTGGGGCTGAACTGATTGTCTGTATTAACCCGCTGGTGCCCTTCGATAATAGCGATCACGAACCGGGTCAGGCCATTAGCGATGGTGGTGTCCTTCAGATTGGGCATCAGGTCTTCCGTACCTTTATCCACGCTGGGCTGCACTACCATATTAAACAGATCCGCCGTCGCCATCCCAAGGTGGATATTATCCTGATTGAACCGAGTCGCAATGATCGGCTCATGTTCCGTGATAGCGCGATGAACTACCACTCCCGCACCGAGATTGCGCGCCACGCCTTTGAGACGGTTTCGACTCACCTTCAGGATCATTTTGATTATTATCGCCAACTCCTGGGTAAGCACGGGATCAAGATTAGTGGTGAGCGTATTCATCAGGATCTGATAGATCTTGAGAAGTATGGCGATGATGTTGAGGCGATTCGTTCAATTATGATGGGTGATGGTGCGCTCAGCCAATCGCCCCCCGATTTGGCCCATTCACTCGCCGAGCTTGAACGTGTGATTGGGCGTATGGATGATGCTTCCTGATGTCTCGCTCTTTACGTACCCTCGGATGCCTGTTGGCCCTGCTCGCTACCCTGGTTGCCGCCAGCCTGCCGCCGGTCGCTCCCCGACCGGCGCTGGCGGCAAGTACGCCTCTGACAAGTAGCCCCGCTGCTATTTCTACCAGTGTCACACTGACCAACACCACGCAGGTTACGCTCAGCATTCAGAATAGTGGCGCAACGCCGATCACTCCCCAACTCTACGAGGCGCTCGCAGCGGCTAGCGGTGCCAGCCTGAATACGGTTGTCCCGGCGGAGTTGGCGGCTGTGCCGCTGCCCGATCAGGCTGAACGGGTTGACCCGGAGCTCAGTGCCACCTTCGCCACTGATCCGCATGCCACAACCACCATGCTGGTCTTTCTGCGCGACCAAGCGCCGTTGAGTGCGGCCTATGGCCTGCGCGATTGGCGCGAGCGCGGTGCGTATGTCTACCAAACTCTCTACGCGCATGCCGAGCGGACTCAGGCCGGGTTGCGGGCAATGCTCAAGGCGCGCAGGCTGAACTTCACCCCGCTCTGGATCGTCAATGCGATTGCGGTGGAGGGCAATGCCCAGGATCTGGCGGCGATTGCGGCGCGTAGTGAGGTGGCGCTGCTCCAGGCTAACCACCTGACGAGCCTCGAAACCAGCACGCTGGCGAATACCAGTAACTACCAACTTGATGCGGCTAATACATCCTGGAATATCGTGCAGGTAGGTGCGGATCGGGTCTGGAATGAGATCGGGGTGCGCGGGGCGGGGATTACCGTTGCCAATATTGATAGTGGGGTGGCGTATACCCACACAGCGTTGATCGGATCATACCGGGGCAATACGGGTAGTGGGGAGGACCACAACTATAACTGGTTTGACCCCTACGACAACAGTAATACTCCAACGTATGAGGGCAATCATGGTACGCATACGATGGGCACAATGGTTGCCAGTGCAGTCGGCGTCGCACCAGGGGCGACCTGGATCGCGGCACGCGGCTGCGGTAGTACCTACTGTTTAACCCTGGATTTGATCGAGGCCGCGCAGTGGATGTTGGCTCCCACCGATCTGAATGGCCAAAACCCGCGCCCCGATCTGCGCCCGCAGATTATCAACAACTCGTGGAGTTCGGGGGCCGGGAATGATAGTTGGTACAGTGGCTATGTGGCCGCGTGGCGCGCTGCGGGTATCTTCCCGGTCTTTGCGGCGGGGAATATCAGTACGGGCAATACGACCTGCTCAACTGTCTATTCCCCCGGCGATTATGCCCAGGTGGTGGGGGTGGGCGCGGTAAATCAGAGTGATCAGTTGGCCTCCTTCAGCCGTATCGGGCCGACTAGTGATGGCCGCCTCAAGCCCGACCTGACCGCGCCGGGGTATCAGATTGTCTCGACAGTCTCCAATCTGAGCTACGGTTCGATGAATGGTACCTCGATGGCCGCCCCGCATGTTGCCGGAGCGGTGGCGCTGCTCTGGTCGGCCAACCCCAGCCTGATCGGGGATTATGCGGCTACCTACCAGTTGCTGACTCAGAATGCGGTGCCGATCAGCAGAGATAGCAGTTTTGATGGGAGTAACTTCAGTCTGTGCCATGTGAACAGCAGCCCCAACAATGTGTATGGCTATGGGCGGCTCGATGCGTATGTTGCCACACTAGCGGCGCGGGTGGATGTGCCCTGGCTGAGTTTGCCGAGTTCTACTTTGAATAGCCTGGCCTTAGGAGCCAGTACCGATCTGGTTGTGACGATTGATGGAGCCAAACTGCCCGGCCCCGGCACCTACACGGCACAGATCCTCATCCACAGTAGCGATCTGACCCTCAGCCCGCTGGTGATCCCGGTAAGTGTGACGGTCGCTAACGATCCTGGCTATGCCACCCTGAGTGGCCAGATCACCCGTGCGGATGATGGGAGTCCCCTGGTTGGTACGGTCGAGGTCGTTGGGGGTGCGTCGGTCAAGACCGATGCGAACGGGAACTATACGTTGGTTGTAGCGGCGGGCAACGGTATTCAACTGCGGGCAAATGTGCGTTACTACGCCTCCCAAACGGTGAGTCTGAATCTTGAAGCCGGGGCAGTGCGCACACAGAACTTTGCGCTCTCCCTGGATGAGCCGCGCCTGAATGCCAGCCCAGTGGTGCAGAGTGCCAGCCTGAGCCTGGGCGAGAGCCCGACGATCAACCTGAGCCTGAAGAACACGGGCAGCCAGCCACTGACCTATAGCGCCAGCCTGCCCCGCGCCCAGTACGGGGTGTGGCGCAGCACCCAGAGCGATGGGCCAAGTGCGGGGTGGATTGTGCCGCCAGGGGATGCGATCCCGCTCGATCTGGGTGATGATGGGGTGACTCAACTGATCAACCTGGGTTTCACCTTCACCTTTTTTGGTCAAAGCTACACCAGTGTGGCGATCAGTGCCAATGGATTCCTGAGCTTCTTGCCCTTAGGCAGCTTTGTCGGCTATGCCACAAGTTGCCCGCCGCTTGGTGAAACGAGCAGTGCCGCCATCTTCCCGCTGCGCCTCGATCTCAACCCCGGACAGGGCGGCACGGTGAGTTATGCGCGGATCAGTGAGGGCTTTCTGGTCAGCTGGGTAGATGTACCGATCTTCAACCGACTAACTGCGCCGCTCACCTTCCAGGTGTTGCTGCACCGTGATGGACGGGTGATCTTCAACTATAAGCAGGTGGATGGTATTCAGCCGAGTGATCTGGCCAGTGTGGGGATTCAGCAGAATAGTAGCACGGTGCAGTCGTTGGGATGTGGCAGCGGGCTGAGTCTAGGTAATGGCCAGACGATAGAGCTGCGCCCGCAAATCTCAACTGCGCTCTGGGCCAGCCTGACGGGCAACACCACCGGCACGATCCCCGCCGGGGGCAGTGTGAATATCCCCGTGCGCTTGGCGTGGCTGCGTAACCCAAACGGCTGGGACTCAAGCGCCGATGTGCTGGTGACGAGTAATGATCGCGTGACTCCCAGCACCACGCTGACGGTGCGGATGGCGGCGTTGCCCGCCACAAGTACGATCTACCTTCCAGTAGTATTGCGGTAATTGGTGGTATTTTGCTGGCTTCGCCAGCAAAATACCACCAATAAAAATTTTCGGGGGAGGCGAAGCCTCCCCGAACCCCCACCATAGGGTACAATACCTGCATCAAGATCGCCCCAGAGTACGAGGTACCCATGAAACTCTCCCCCGAAAAGATCGAAGCCCTTGCCGAAGCCCTGGTTGATCAGCTTGCCGAGATTGATGGCGTGCTCTTCCAGGCCAGCGATAGCGATCTGCGCCTTGCCATCAAAGAGATCGTGACCGATGAACTGATGGTGGAAGAACGGCTCGATGCCGAGATTCACAAGATGTTGCAAGCCTATAAGTATGAGATCACGATGGGCCGCCTGAATTATGATGATCTCTATCGTAAGACGCGTGCCCGTCTGATTGCGGAGCGCAGGATTGTTCTATGAACCTGACGATTATTGCAAGTCCCACCGAGCGTAGCACCGCCGCCACTGATGCGCTGATTGGTGTGGTGGCGCTGGGGTACGCGGCCAAGCTGCTCGGCTACCGCCAGCAGGCTCCGTGGCGGGCGGGGGTGTGGGCGGGGACGTTCGGGGCGCTCAGTTTTTCTGGTTTCCTGGGGGCAGTCGTGCATGGCTTCGAGATGCCTGAAACGCGCCGCACGCTGCTCTGGAAGCCGCTCAACCTGACCCTGGGCCTCACCGTGGCCCTCTTTGCGACCGGGGCGCTCGGCGATTTGGCCGGGGAGCGCGTGGCGCGCCGTGCTACACCGGGGCTGTTGGCGAGTGCGCTCGGTTTCTTCTTCCTTAGCCAGCGCCTCCAGCGCGGCTTTCTGATCTTTATTCTCTATGAAGCACTGGCGATGCTCTTTGCGCTGGGGGCGTATGTGCGTCTGGCCCAGGCGGGGCAGCTCGATGGTGCCCAGCAGATGGCGGCGGGTGTGCTGATCTCGATCATCGCCGCTGCGATCCAGTCGAGCAATTTGCAGCTTACCATCTTCGGCATTCCGCTGGATAACAACGGCCTCTTCCACATTGTCCAACTCGCGGGCCTGCCCCTCTTGGCGGCTGGGCTGCGGGCGGATCTGGATGCGTAATCATCACGCATCTCTAGAAGGCGGTACCCCATGCAGACCTCTTCTCCTCCCCATGAAACCTACGACTATGTGATTATCGGGTCGGGGTTCGGCGGTAGTGTCTCGGCGATGCGACTGAGTGAGAAGGGCTATCGGGTGTTGGTGTTGGAGCGCGGGCAGCGTTTCCATGATGATCAGTATCCGCGCACCAACTGGAATATCTGGCGCTACCTCTGGTTGCCCCACGCACGCTGTTTCGGTATCTTGCAGATCATTCCGTTTCGTAATGTGGTGGTGCTGCGTGGTTGTGGCGTGGGTGGCGGCAGTCTCGGTTATGCCAATGTGTTGATGGTACCCACCGACGAGATGTTTGCGGCACCGGCGTGGCACCACCTCGCCGATTGGAAGGCGCTGCTGGCTCCCCACTATGCGACCGCGAAACGGATGCTGGGCGTGGCAACCAATCCTCGTCAGTGGCCCGCTGATCAGGTGTTGCGCGAGGTTGCCGCTGAGTTGGGCCAGGAGGCCACCGCCCACCCGACTGAGACGGGGGTCTTTTTTGGCGAACCGGGCGTTACTGTGCGTGACCCCTACTTTGGTGGGGCTGGCCCGGCACGGGCGGGCTGTCGCCATTGTGGCGGCTGTATGGTGGGGTGTCGCTACAATGCGAAGAATACCCTGCCCAAAAACTATCTCTACTTTGCCGAACACTTGGGGGCCGAGATCCGCCCCGATGCGGAGGTGCGCGACATCCGCCCGCTGCACCCCGGCCAAGCCGATGCGGCGCGCTACGAGGTGCTCTATCGCCGTCCCACCGCGTGGCGGCCCGAACCGCTTCAGCGCGTGCGGGCGCGTAATGTGATCGTGTCGGGGGGCACGGTGGGGACGCTGCGGCTGCTCTTCCGTTGCCGCGACATTACCCGTTCCCTGCCCAACATTTCGCCGCGCCTGGGCGATATTGTGCGTACCAACAGCGAATCGCTGCTGGGGGTGGTGAGCCGCTCGCGCAAGACCGACTATTCCGAGGGGGTGGCGATCACCTCGATCTTCTACGCCGACCCGGTGACAACGGTGGAGCCGGTGCGCTACCCGGCAGGTTCGGATCTGATCCGCTTCCTAAGTGGCCCGCTAATCGAATCGAACAGCCTCACCAGCCGCCTGCGCCAATCGCTGGTGCAGATCTTCCAGCGTCCGCTCGACTTCCTGCGTACCCATGTGGTGCCCGGTTGGGCCAAGCGTACCACCATTATGCTGGTGATGCAGACCGAGGATAACCAGATCCAGATGCGGGTGAAGCGTACCCCCTTGACGCTCTGGCGGCGCGGTATGGTGACTGAACCCGACCCGGAGCATCCCATCCCCAGCCACATCCCGATTGGGCACCATGTCACCCAGCGGTTTGCCGAGAAGATTGGCGGCATCCCATCGGCAAGTGTGAACGAGTCGCTCTTCAACATTCCCATGACCGCGCACATTTTGGGCGGTTGCCCATTTGGGCTGAACCGCGCCGAGGGCGTGGTTGATCTGGATTGCCAGGTGCATGGCTACCCCGGCCTCTATGTCGTAGATGGCGCGATTGTTCCGGCCAACCCCGGTGTCAACCCTAGCCTGACCATCACCGCGTTAGCCGAGTATGCGATGAGTCGGGTGGGGGTAAAGGGGGGGGAATAGGCATGAGCGCCGAACCACGCGCATCTATCAGTGAAGCGGCCTACCTGGAGCAAGAACGGCACAGCCCGATAAAACACGAGTATTATGCTGGCCAGATCTATGCGATGACAGGGGCCAAAGAGGCGCATAACCTGATCGCCAGCAACATCATCGCCGCCTTGCATGGTCAACTGCGCCACAAACCGTGCCGCGTCTACCCTAGTGATATGCGTGTCAAAGTCCTTGCAACCGGGCTACACACCTACCCTGACGTGGTGGTAGGCGGTTAAGCGTCGTATTGCGCCCTGGTTTTTGACCGCAGAGGACGCAAAGGAACGCAGAGGAAGAACCAGAGGTCGTAGCCACAGGTAGCGCAAAACCCATCCCTCTGCGTACCTCTGTGTCCTCTGCGGTTGATAAGCGAACGCCTATGCGTCCTGCGCCCCTACTGCTACAGCATCCCCACCCGACTCGCCCGCACCCGCCCGGCATCCTGTACCTCCACCACCACCTCGTTGCGCCCCGCCGGGAGATCCAGCACCACCCGGATCGGCTGCGAGCCAGCCACTAGCTCTTGGCTGATGAGGGTTTCTGCTCCCAACATCAGGCGGATGCGCCCGGCATGTTCGGCCACCAGATCGATCTGCAACGCGACGCGGCGCGGCTGGGCGCTATAGATCAGCAGGCTGGCGCGATCCTGGGTAATCCAGCGCACCGTCTGATCGTCGAGTGTCTCCGGCGCACTCCAACCCGGCCCGATACCCAGGAAGGGCAACGGATCTGCGGGAGTCGCGATGCGGTAGGTGAGCACCGCCCCCGCCGGGGGCTGATCACCCAGTGTGAAGCTGCGGCGTAACCCAGAGGCGCGGCGCGCATCCGAGGCGATGAAGGAGGCATCCGAGATGCGCGGGGCGGCCCCAGCGGCGGCGGCACTGGCGAGGGGTTCGAGTTCGTTATATTGCAGCGCCCCACCAGCGGAATGTAGGTTGAGGTAGCCAATGTTGAAGTAGCTCAGGATGCTGGGCGCGAGTTGCCGCAGATCCTCATCAAGAATATCGGGCGCGGGTTGAGCATAAGCGAAGGTGCGCAGCAGTGGCAACTCATCAAGAATGGCGTAGGGCATGCGCCGCGAGGTGTAGCCGCCCACCAGCGGCTTCTCATGCACCACTTGGTAGAGCATGTAGAAGGGGCTAGTGGCGTAGTAGAAGGGCGACTCCAAGACTGCCGCATTCCCCGGTTCGGCGGCCAATTCAGCATAGACATCGGGGATGTAGACCCCCGCCATCGGGAAGGGCAGAGTCAGATTGTCGAGTACCAGCAACAGAACGATAAGCGCCGTAGCCCAATAGCCGCGCTGTGCCAGCAGGCGCTGCGCACCATACGCGGCCAGGATCGCCAACGCCAGGATCGCCAGGGCAATAAAGCGCATCGGGTAGCGGAAAATGTTCACCAGGGGCAACTCGAAGAGGAGTTGGCTAGGCAGCGGGAGACCCGTCTGCCAGCCCGCGACCTGCAAGACAGGGCCGAGCGCCAAGAGCGTAAAGAGCGCCCCGGTCAGCCACCAGAAGCGACTCTCACGCCCGCGCAGCCCGATCAGCGCCAGCAGACAGGCCACAAGCCCCAGGTAGGCGGTCTTGTTCTGGATGTGGGTTTCGGCTTTGTAGGCTTGGAACTGTTCTGCCATACCGCCCCAGAGCGGGTGCAGTTGGCTAGGAATGAGCAGATCGGCCAGATCCACCGACTGTTCGCGGCGAAAATCCTGGCCGCCCTGCGTCTCGACGTTGGGGGTAGCGGCAGCGACTTGGGCCGTGGCGATGATCAGGGGTGAGGCGAGGAGCAGCGACAGCCCCACCGCCGCGATGATCGGGAAGAGTGGCCGCAAGCGCGGCATTTTGCCCATACTGATCAGCAACCAGAGCGCGTACCAGGCCGCCCAGAGCAGGGCGAAGAGGAAGTATTGCCAATCCGCGAGCAGGGTGAAGGCCAGCGCAAACCCGGCGAGGATGATCGAGGTGCGCGAGGGCTGGCGATAGGCACGCCGCAGCAGCAGGATCGCCAACGGCAACGGCCAGATCGCCAACAGATTCAGGTGCCCGCCCAGCACCTGGGCCAAGAGGTACCCGCTAGTGGCAAAGACCGTGCCGCCCACCAGCGCGGCGCGCCGATCTTCCACCACATCCAGGGCCAGAAAGTAGCCCATCAAGCCGTTCAGGCTCAGGTTGGCCAGAATAGCAAAGTTGTAGGCACTCACCAGATCCACCAGCGCATAGACCGGCAGACTGATCAGAAAATTGATCGGATTGAGCGTATGCAGGAGCAGACTCGTGCCTTGGGGATAGTAGAGCATGGGGGTGAAATAGGGATTGCTGCGTTCCAGCAGAGCGGTGCGCAGCCACCACATATTCCACATATTCTGCCAACTATCGAAGGCATTTCCCGGTACTGCGGTTGTGAAGTAGCGCGTGGTGGGCCAGGTGAGCAAGATCGCCAAGCCCACATAGAGCGCCAGCGCGGAGAGATGCGGCAGCACCCGCTTCATGGCAGCACCTGCACATCCACCCGCTCGGCCCACACGCCGGGGAGATCGCTCTGCAACACCACCTCGCTGCGCCCCGCCGGGAGATCCAGCCCCACCCGGATCGGCTGCGGGCCAGCCACTAGCTCCTGGCTGAGGAGGGTTTCCGCCCCCAACGCTATGCGCATCTGCGTTGCCTGCTCGGCCACCAGATCGATCTGAAGCTCGACGCGGCGCGGTTTGGCGCTGTAGATCACCAGGGTCGCCCGATCCTGCTCGATTCTGCGCACCGTCCGGCCCGCTTCGGTCTGTGGCGCACTCCACCCTGCCCCGATCCCCACAAAGGGTAGCGGGTCACTCGGCGTCATGACCGTGTAGGTCAGCACGGCCCCAACCGTCTGTTGGTTGCCGAGCCAGAACGAGCGCCGCAGCCCACTAGCCCGGCTGGCATCCGAGGTCTCCACCTCGGAGACCTCGCGTAGTGGGGCGGCCCCACCAGCGGCAGCACTGGCCACCGCCTCCATCTCTGGCATGCGCAACGCCCCACCTGCCGAGTGCAGCAGCAGGTAGCGGATGTTAAAGTAGCTGAAGACACTCGGAGCGATGCGGGTCATATCCTGGGCCACAATATCGGGCGCGGGTTGGGCGTAGGCCAACAGGCGCATGATCGGCAACTCATCGAGTAGGGCGTAGGGCATGCGCCGCGATGTATAACCGCCCACCAGCGGCTTCTCATGCACGATCTGATAGAGCATGTAGAAGGGGCTAGTGGTGTAGTAGAAGGGCGCTTCCAAGATCGCCACATCATCGGGTTCTGCTGCGAGTTGGTGGTAGATCGTGGGTACATAGATACCGATCATCGGGAAGGGCAGCGTCAGGTTGTCGAACACCAGCAGCAGAACGACGAGACCAGTCACCCATTGGTTTCGCTTGGCCAGCAGGTGCTGTGCCCCATAAGCGGCCAGCATCGCCAACGCCAACATCGCTAGGGCCATAAAGCGCATCGGGTAGCGGAAGATATTCACCAGCGGTAGCTCGAAGAGGAGGCTACTTGGCATGGGAATACCACTCTGCCAACCCGCCACCTGCAACACCGGCCCCATCGCCAGCATAACAAACAGGATCACACTGATCGCCCAAAAGCGGCTCTCGCGCCTGCGCAGACCAAAAAAGGCCAGCCCACAGGTTACGAGGCCCAGATAGGCAGTCTTGTTCTGAATGTGGGTCTCGGCCTTATAGGCTTGGAGTCCTTCGGCCACACCGCCCCAGAGCGGATGCAATTGGCTAGGGATCACCAGATCGGCCAGATCAACCGACTGTTCACGCCGGAAATCGGGGCCGCCCTCAGTCGAGGCGGTAGGTGTGACCTTCGCCACCTGGGCCGTAGCGACAATCAGGGGCGAGGTGAGCAGCAGCGCCACCAGCACCGCACCTACCACGGGCAAGACGGAGCGTAGGCGTGGCCACAGGCCAGCCGCGATCTGCCCCGGCACGATCAGCAGCCACAGGCAGTACCAGGCCGCCCAGATGAGGGCGAAGAGGTAGTATTGCCAATCCGAGAGCAGATTGAGCGCCAGTGCCGCCCCGGCCAGCCCAATCATCCACCACGACGGGCGGCGATAGGCTCGACGCAGCAGCAACACTGCGAGGGGCAGTGGCCAGGCGGCGGTCATGTGGGTATGGCCACCCACCACCTGCGAGAGCAGGTAGCCGCTGGAGGCAAAGACCACCCCGGCAATGATCGCCGCACGCCGATCCTGAGTCACATCCTGGGCTAACAGATAGCTGATGAAGCCACTCAGAGTCAGGTTGAGCAGAATCGCAAAGTTGTAGGCGGCTGTCAACCCAAAGAAGTAGTGGATGGGCAAACTAGTGAGGAAATTGATCGGGTTGAGGGTTTGCAGCAGTAGGGTTGTGCCTTGGGGATGGTAGAGCATGGGGGTGAAGTAGGGGTTGACCCACGCCTTAAGGGCGGTGCGCAACCACCACATATTCCACATATTCTGCCAACTATCGTAGCCATTCCCAGGGACTGCCGTATTGAGGTAGAGCGCCACTGGCCAAGTGAGGAAGATCGCCAATCCGGCATAGAGCGCCAGAATGGCCAGTGGTGCGCGCACATGACGCATGCCAGACTCCTACACAATCCCGCCTTACAATTGCACGCGCAACAATTTAAGCGGTTTACCCAAGAATGAACGGATCAGACGCCGGGTGCGCTCCGGCGACTCAAACTGGGGCCAGTGGCCTGCTCGTGGCAGCACCTGCAACTCAGATCCACCGAGGAGATCATCCACGAGGCTCGCGTCGCGCAGTGGCACGGTGTTGTCCTCCATGCCCCAGATCACCAGCGCCGGTGTGGTGACAAGACTCAGTTTCTCACTCAGATCATTAGCCCGCATGGCCCAAAAACACTCGGCGCGCACCCGGCCCTGCCCAGGGCGGCGCGCATCGGCACGCAGGCGGATGTAATCCTGCTCGCTGATCATGGTGCGATCCGCAAACGATGCCGGGCGCATCAGACGGTCGGTGGCACGCAGCATATAGGGTTCGAGCATCGCCACTACCCGATTGGCCAAGCGAAAGCGTTCGAGCATCGTGATCGGCGAGATAAAGACATTGATCCAGAACGAGAGTTTACCACTGATCGTCGGGCAGATCAGCACCATACGTTCGATCAGTGGGGTGTGGCGCAGCGCCATAGTCACACTGATCATCCCGCCCATGGAGTGGCCGATCAAGATCACCTGCTGGTTAGGGCTGATCTGCTTGATCAGTTGGGCCAAGAGATCCACGTAGGCGATAATCGTAGCGCGTTGGCGCAGCGGCGGCGAATCACCATAACCGGGCAGATCCACCACCACACAACGGTTACGCTCGCTCAACACCGGCAGCAATGGCGAGAGCGCATACCAACTACTCGACCAACCATGAATAAGCAGGATCGTCTGGCGTCCGGGTGGCCCCTGCTCATGCACATGGATCTCCTGGCCCGCCACGGTATAGACACGCTTCTGCAACTCCTGGCCCTTATCAGTCTTATCGCTGCGGCGGGTGCTGCTTTCACCTATATCCGCACCGCTGCGCATCTGCTGCGCCCGTGATTGGAGTTGGCCAAAGTAGCTCGATGTCGTAATCTGCTCAACTTCACGCTGCTTCTTGACCTGATCGATCTCGATGCGCAGTTCGTTAATCTCCTGGCGCAATTGTTGTTCACGCGTATAGGCCGTCAGTGCTGCGGCTGCCAACCGGCCCAGCGATTGCACCATCTGGACTGCCACCTCATCAAAGGCAATCACCGTACCTTGTTCATCCTGGGCATTGATCAATTGCAGTACCCCGATGACATACCCGGCCCCATCCTTGAGTGGCATACTCAACAGCGAGATCGAGCGGTAGCCAGTACGGCGATCAAAATCGTGCGTTCCAGAGAGATCAAAATCAACCGGGCCGTAGGCATCGGGGATCAGGATCGGCTCGCCACTCAGGGTCGTCTCGACCACCACATAGTTGCGTTGCGGCTGACCCGAACGCTCATCATAGAGACGCAGCGGCGGGTAGGGAATATCCTTGCCACTCACCCCGCCCATGGCGATATTGAGCGAACGGGTACGCACGATCATAAAGCGCAGCTTCTCATCCTCAGTGCGCAGGTAAAGGGTTGCGCCATCAGCATGGCACAACTTCTGCGCCTCGGTGACGATACGCTCCAGAAGGTGATTAAAATCCTTCTCCGTTGAGAGCGCCACACCAATCGGGATGACCACATGCAGCAACTCATCGGCGCGCTGCTTCTCATGCTGGATACGCCGCACATACTCCAACTCGCGCTGGTAGACCTGGTGCTTAAAGAGACATGCACCAATACGCGCCTTCAACAAGACCTGATCGGCGGGTTTGGGCAGGTAATCATCGGCACCGAGTTCAATCGCCTGCACCACACTGGCAATATCATCAAGCGCCGAAAGGACGATCACCGGCACATGGCGCAGATCAACATCATCACGCATAGCGCGCAAGACCGCATAGCCATCCAGCCCCGGCATCATAATATCCAGCAACACCAGATCAAAGCTGTGCGAGTGCAGCGCATCCAGTGCCGGGTAGCCATCATTCACCTGGGTGACTTGGTAGTCCATGCGCTCTAGACGCCGTGAAAGCATCTCGCGGTTCATGTCGTTATCATCCACCAGCAGCAGATGGCCACGCAGATCCGCGCCTTGAGCCTGCGCATCATCGGGTGGTGAGGGGATAATATCGGGGGCATCACTTGCCGGGAGTCGCCCCGAAGAGATCTGATCCAACTGGCCCACCGCACCCATAATCTTGCTCAGATCGTGGGCAAACTGAGTCTGGCCTTCATGCTGGGCAGCACTGATAAGTTGGGTACAGATTGCGGAGATATTGAGCAGGTGCGGTTCAATCCGCTGGTGCAAGGCGATGAAATCGGCTTCGCGCACGATCACATCATCCTTAGAAAGAATCTCGGTCACGGCGGCGAGGATATGCCGCCCAGCCGTGACCACCTGCTTCAGCGGGGCATAATCCTGCTCAATGCCCAGATCGCTGGCCTCTTCCAACAACATCTCACTAAAGCCAATGATATGGTTCACTGGCGTGCGCAGCTCATGGCGGATCGTCTGCATGGCCGCCGCAGGGTGTTCTGTACCTGGATTGGGTGGGTTGACCGGCGTGTCCATCGTCTTCCCCCGCTTGTATAGCTGATTATTGCAAGTCTAAACGTGTACCTGTGATGATACTCGATTATGGGCGTATTGGGGAAGAAGAAACAAGCCCAATCCGAGCAACCCAGTCAAACTGGCCGCCACCCAGAAGGCGTAGGCTTCGGGAACCGCATAGGTCAAGGGCGGGTAATAGCCCAATCCATAGTCTATCGCCACCGAGGCCACAAACCAGGCCAGCACACCCAGGCGTTGGATACCGGGGATAGGCGTGATCTGGCGTGCCAGCAGGATGCCCTCGCAAATCAGCCCGATATGGGAGACAAAGAGCATAAGTTCCATCAAGACTTCGGGATCAGTAAAACCCGCCACACTCCAATGCTTCGCCCAGAAGAAGAGCGTCCAGAGACCATACTTGATCGAACTGAAGGCGGCAAAGGCGGTGAACCAGCCCGGAGCACGACCAAAACGCAGCCAGACGAAGGCCAGCGTCGCCCACAATGCGGCCTCCGGGCAATCCGGGATGAAGGGCCAGGCCCACAGGGGCGATGCGAGCAACATCGGCCCATACCAGACCACCCCGCCCCACACCACACCCACCACATTCACCAACATACAGAACCAGAAGAGGTAGCGGTTCTTGGTGATCAGATCATAGATCCAGTCAATCAGACGCAGCATAAGAGTCCTACAGAAAAACAGCTACCGAATCCGACGGATGGGCACCCCACCCACCAACGCCCCAGGCGGCACATCCCGATTCACGAGGCTCATCGCCGAGACGGTGGCCCCATCACCGATCACCACCCCCGGCAGGATCGTACAGTTGGCCCCAATCGTCACATCGCGCCCGATAACGACCGGGCCGCGCCGCCACTCGCTACGCGTCACCTCGTGGCACAGGATCGTCGTATTGTAGCCGATGACACAATTTTCGCCCAACGTAATATCCTGTGGGAAGAAGATGTCGAGCATGACCATGAGGGCGACACTACTATGATCGCCCACCTTCATACCGAGGGCGCGGTAGAGCGGAAGTTTGAGTGGAATAAAGGGGAGGTAGCGCGCCAGTTGGATCAGGGCGGCATTACGCATCACCCGCAGATAGCCGCCGGTATAGCGTGCATAGTACCAGAGGGCATTGTGCGGCCCAGGGGAAGGCGCAATATGCAAGCGCGCCTTGCGGGCGGCACTGCTACCCAGGTCGTCGGGAGGGGTGGGGATCATGTACGCAACCAATCATCCAATAGCAGATCATCAGGAGAGCTATTGTACACCATCCAGACTCTTCACCCCCCCAGCCGCACGGCTGCCGCCACCACCATCGTCACCACGATACCCAAGCCCAATGGCAACAGCGTCGCCAGCGCCGTCCACTTCAGGCTCTTGGTCTCATTCCAGATCGTCAAGATCGTGGTGCTACATGGATTGTGCAACAGACTGAAGAGCATCAGATTCACGGCGGTGAGGGTCGTCCAGCCACCCAACCCGGCCAAGACGGTGTGCAGTTGGGCATCCTCAAGCTCCAGCAACACCCCGGCTTGGGCCAACTGCGAACGCCCCAAGCTGAGGGTCAGCATAAGGATAGTGGGAATGATCAGCTCATTCGCGGGAATCGCCACGATATAGGCCAGTATGATTACCCCGTTCAGGCCCAGCAACCAACCGACTGGCTCCAACAGATTGACCAGATGCGCGGCAAGACTCAGATCGCCCAGGTAGATGTTACTGAGCAACCAGATTAGCGCCCCAGCGGGAGCCGCCATCGTCACTGCTCGCCACAACACAATCAGGGTACGGTCAATCAGCGAGGTGTAGATGGTCTGCCAGATACGCGGTGGGCGATAGGGGGGCAGTTCGAGGCTAAAGGTCGAAGCCTCGCCTTTCAAGAGCGTGCGCGAAAGCAGCGCCGAGACAATCAGGGTGGTAAAGATGCCAATGATCGTCACCGTGACTACGCTGGCGGCGGCAACAAAACTGCTCAGACCGGGGGCCGCAGTGGCGCCGATAAAGAGCGTGCCCATCAGGATCAGCGTGGGCCAGCGCCCATTACAGATACTAAAATTGTTGGTAATAATTGCAATCAGACGTTCACGCGGGCTATCAATAATGCGCGTCGCCACCACCCCAGCGGCATTGCAGCCCCAGCCCATCATCATCGAGAGCGACTGCTTGCCATGCGCTCCGGCAGCCTTAAAGAGCCGATCCAGATTGAAGGCCACACGCGGGAGGTAGCCCAAATCTTCGAGCAGCGTAAAGAGCGGAAAGAAGATCGCCATGGGCGGCAACATCACACTCACCACCCAGGCCGTCGCCAGATAGACTCCATCTATGAGCAGGCCCGCGAGCCACGCCGGGGCACTAACAGCCTGGGCCACACTATGCAGCCACGCATAAACCTGCACCGTCAGGAATTCGCCCAGCAGCGCCGAAGGCACATTCGCCCCGGCAATCGTGAGCCAAAAGACGCCCGTGAGCATCAGCGCCATGATCGGAAAACCCCAAACCCGACTCGTCACCACCTGGTCAATGGCGCGATCCAGCGCAAAGGCGGGGCGTTCACCAGCGCGAGTGACAGCGCGGTCGGCAATCTGGGTCGCATCGGTATAGATCGCCTCGGTGACGCGATCATGCAGTGCGCCACCCACGGCATGGCGATGTTTGGCTGCTTCAGCCAGAAGATGCTCGGTATTCATGGCTATTCCTACGCCAGCGCCATCGTTGGAGCCAGCGCCCCCAGCGTCCCATCGCGCACGGCCTGGGTAATACTGGCATCCCCATCAATCAGGCGCAACGCCACCCAACGTGCATTGGGCAAGCCGGGGAAGGTCGCTTCAATCTGCGGCACCAATGCCGCAACCGCCTGCTCAACCGCCGGATCACGCAGCGGCAAGCGGCGCGGGCGGGTGGGGTAGGCACCGCTAGCCACCTCGGCGATAGCAGCGAGCAGTTCGGGTACCCCCTGGCCGCGACGGGCCGCCATCGGCACCACTGGCACCCCCAGATCGCGGCTGAGGCTGCGCACATCCACCGTCATCCCGTGGCGACGGGCCTCATCTACCAGATTGAGCGCCACCACCACCCGATCCGTAATCGCCAACACCTGGAGTGCCAAATTCAGATTGCGCTCTAGGCGGGTCGCATCAAGCACCACAATGGTGACATCGGGCCGCCCAAAGAGCAAGAAATCACGCGCCACCTCTTCATCGGTACTCGTAGAGAGCAACGAGTAAGTACCGGGCAGATCGATCAATTTATAGCGCTGCTCGCGGAAGCGGAAGCCACCCTCCGCACGGCTGACCGTCTTACCCGACCAGTTGCCGGTGTGCTGGCGCAGCCCGGTGAGGGCATTAAAGATCGTACTCTTGCCGGTGTTGGGATTACCCGCCAGCGCGATCACATAATCGTAGCCACTCGCATCCACCCCCAGCTTGACGAGTTGGGCACTGCTATAGATCGGGCAAGTGGCGCACTGCGCCGAAGGTGCGGCAGCCATATCGGGAGTAAGTGCCTGCTCAGTCATGACCTATCTCCTTGCACAAGAAGCACCTCAACCTGTTGGGCCTGTTCGCGGCGCAGCGCAATGAGCGTATCGCGCACCCGGTAGGCAGTCGGATCGCCCAAAGGGCTACGCACCTCCACCGTGATGATCGTGCCGGGCAGGATGCCCAGGTCAACCATGCGCTGCCGCTCCGGGCCAACCCCATGCAGCGCCACCACCTGCGCACTGGCCCCACGGGGCAGATCAACAAGGGTGATTGGTTGCATGAGCGGTGCCTCCAGCGTTTTAGTAGTAGACAGAATTTATTTTAGGTACACCTCAAATATAGTTGATGCAGGGCTGAATGTCAAGGGCGATTTCTTACAACACAAAAACGCGGAACCCTCTTACGAGAATTCCGCGTCCTATTCTGGTGGAGCGAAGGGGGTTCGAACCCCTGACCTCCTGCGTGCAAAGCAGGCGCTCTCCCAACTGAGCTATCGCCCCAGAAATAGAAAATGCAAAAGCCGAGTAGACTTTTGCATTCTTTGGTGGGCGTAGGTGGACTCGAACCACCGACCTCGATCTTATCAGGATCGCGCTCTAACCAACTGAGCTATACGCCCTCGAACTCACAACGCTGCGGAGTATACCATAGCTCCCTGCGCTTGTCAAATTTCTATCCTCACCACTACGATGGTCATATCATCATGGGTCGGTGCGCCATCGGCAAAGCGTTCGATCTCGTTCAGAATGTGGTTGATCAGGTCATTGGGGGGCAGGTGTCCAGAGGTTGCAACCAGCGCCTCAAGCCGATCAAAGCCAAAGAGTTCGTTGGATGGATTATGGGCTTCAACAATACCATCAGTATAGAAAACGAGCGTATCACCATGGCAGAGATCGAGTTCGATCTGATCATACTCCACGCTGGTCATGATGCCCAAGGGTAAGGCGGGTGGGGCGTGGATAAAGCTCACGATACCATCGGCGCGGCGTAAGAGGGGGCTGAGTTGGCCCGCGCTGGCCAGAACTACATGCTGCTGACGCGGATCAATCAAGGCATAGCTGAGGGTGACAAAGGCATTATCGGGGACATCACCCACCAACCAGTAGTTGGTCTCGGTCAGTACGACCCATGGGGTCTCGTGGTTACGCGCCTCTGAGCGGCTTGTCGAGCGTGCTGCTGCCATGAGCATTGCCGCCGGCAGACTCTTGCCCGATACGTCCCCAACAATGATACCGGCACGCGTGCCCATATCTATCACATCATAGAAATCGCCGCCGGTTTCACGCGCTGGTAGGCAGCGGGCGGCGATGGTGAGGCCATGGATGTGTGGGAGTTGACTAGGGAAGAGGTTGGCCTGGATGCGGCGCGCAATCTCTAGTTCCTGTTCGATGCGCCCAATTGATTCCTGGTAGCGTTGTGCATTTTCGAGTGCTACCGCCGCATGATTGGCAAAGGTGCGCGCAACTTCAATATCGCGTTCATCAAAACTGGCACCTTCACCACGCAGATCGATATTCAGCACCCCCAGCATGTTGCCACGGGCGATCAGGGGTACACCGAGCCATGCGCGGATGTCCTGTGAGGTTGAGAGCTTCGTCCATGGCAGATCGTCGCGGCCAGGAAGGCGCACCACTGGCTCGCATCGTCGCACCACCTCTCCCGCTGCACTGCCATAAAGTGGCAGACTGATTCCACGCGGATCTCCGTCGGGGTGCCCGCGTGAGGCGACAATGCGTAGCTGATCGCCATCGAGCAACATCACCGAGACGGTGTCGTAGGCAATCAGTTTGTTCAGTTCGCCCAGAATCAGCCGCAGTACTTCATCGGGGTTGAAGGAGGAACTCAGCACCCGCGCCATCTCGCGCAAGGTGTCGGCGGTGCGGCGTTGCTCCTGTTCGGCGGCAAAGAGTTGCGCATTCTCCACCGCCGCTGCAATCGAGGTTGATACGGTGAGAAGCAGATCCAGTTCACTATCACTAAAATCGAGCGGGGCATCATAGCTATCTAGTGAGATTGAGCCAAAGACGTGATCGCGACTGATCAAGGGAATAATCACTAACGAGCGGATGCCCATCATGCGCCACTGCTGGCGGCTGGCAACCGCATGCGGATCACGTTCAATGTCGCGGATCAGTAACGGACGGCGGCTGACCAAGATGGCTTCGGCAACCGGGTTCTGGCGCAGATCAAGGATCATGCCCTGGACACCTGTATTGGGGTACTCTGCTGCCAAATAGCCGCTGCCATCAGGCCGAAAGAGCATCGTTCCCGTATGATCGGCCCCGAAGATCTGTACGAGTTCACGCGAGGCAATGTCGAGCACATCGTCCAAGTTGCGGCGCGTGCTGAGGAGCGAGGTGATGCGTTGCACTAGTCCGATCCGGCTGGCCTGCTCTTCCGCCGCTTTGGCGTGGGCTTGGGCCTCCGCTGCCAAACGGGCATTCTCGATGGACTGGGCTTCAACCGACTCAAACAGGCGCATCTTCTGCACACCCAAGCTGACGTGGCTGCCCACCTGGGCTAAGAAATCCAAGGTGCCGGTATCGTAGCGGTAGGGCAGGTAGTCCTGCACGGCAAGAACCCCCATCAATTCGCCATCACGCGCCAACAGTGGCACCCCGGCCCATGAGCGCACCGGCTGATCAGATCCGATGTTGCGCAGAATGATCCCGCGCCGCGCGAGATCATCCTGCTGGCTGGTGAGATCGGCAAACAGTAATGGCTCGCGGTGGTTCATGATCCAGTCGGTCATCGTGTTGGGGTGCATGCGCATGCCCTGCAACCCTAGCAAAATTTTATTCCCTTTTTCAATAAAAATGGCATGCGAAACCATTCTTGTATTGGGATCACAGATAACCAGATAGAAGACGGAGGCATCGGTAAGATCAACCAACACCCGCCGTACCTCGTTGAGCATCTGATCGAGGTTGTAGGAGGCGGTGACCATCTTGCCGATCTGCCCAATCGCCTCAAGTTCGGCAATCTGGCGCGCACGCTGGGTGAGCAGACGCACATTCTGGACATGCAGTGCCACTTGGGCGGCGACGCTATAGAGCAGGCTCTCATCACGCGGGCTAAAGATGTTGGCTTGGTAGCTCTGCACCGAAATCAGCCCAATCCCACGTCCTTCACGATCAAACAATGGTACGCCCATCCACGAGAGGGGTTGGCGCGTACTGGTATCAAGCGAGCGTTCCACATCTTCAAGTGCGGCAATCTGATCGGGTAGATTCTCAAACCGCAGTGGCAACCCGCTCCGAATGATCCAGGCACTGAGCGAGCGTGGTGGTGGTGGCTGATTCACCCAGTAGTCGCGTGTCTGGTTGGCATCAATGAGAATCGCATCGCTGACCACTTGGCGTTCGGGATCGTAGATCAGCATGGAGAAACTATCCAGTGGGATGAACTCCTTGAGCGCGTCATGCACCTGGCGCAACAAGGAGCGTAGATCCTGGGCCGTCGAGGCGGCGCGACTGACACTACTCAGGGCGCGTAGCTCGCGGATCTGGCGCTCGCGGACTTCGAGCAGGCGGGTGTTTTCGACCACAATCGCAATCTGATTGGCGACCGCTTGGGCTAAACTGAGGGTATGTTCATTCAGGAGGCGTGGCCTAAGCCCAAAGAGGCTCAGGGTACCCAAAACCTGTGCGCTAATACTGAGCGGTAAACTGAGTGCCGCTTCAAAGGGAGGGAAGATATGCTCTGGAAACTGGCCCTGATCAAAACGGCTGCGCCAGCCACGCTCGATCACCTGTGGGGTCTCCTCCAATACTACCGCACGCAACGGACTCGTGGCCAATGGTGCGCGCAGCGTTACCTCGGCGTAGTGCTGCGAGAAGCCCTGGTGGGCATGCAGCACTAGATAGTTGTGTGTGTCATCGAGCAGGCGCACATTGCCCGCATCAAAACCAAAGAGGTTGATCGCTACGCCAAGAACTTCATCCAGAATCGTGTCCAGCGAACGGTACGAGACTGCCGCCCCCGCGATCCGGCTCAGGGCGGCTAACTCTTCAGTGCGGGCCGAAACCTGTTCACGGAGCGCCCGACTGAGTTGCCCATGCATCTCAATCAGGCGCACATTCTCCACGGCTACCGCGATCACATTGGCCATGCTCTGGAGTAGATCCAGCGTGTCTGGGGTGTAGCGTCCTACCTGATAGCTTTGGATGGAGATGACACCGATGGCTTCATCGGCCAACATGAGCGGCACGCCTAACCATGAGCGTGACTGCTTCTCGTGATTGCCGAATGTCACCACGGGAGTGGTTCGTTCGGCCACAAGATCGCGGTAGAGTAATGGAACCCGCTCACGCACCACCGCTCCAGTCAGAAAGCCATACTCCAAACCCTCAATATACTCAGCCACCCCCTCATCCACCAACAAGGCGGCACTGAAGATTTCAGGTAGCGCGTCACAGAGGGCAATATAGGAGGCATCAAACGCAAATACAGTCGCCAACTGCTGGTGAATCGTCTCCAAAATAACCCGAATAGTAGGTCGATCTCGACATGCGAGGCTGATAGTGTAGAGGGCGCTCAAAACCCGTTGATCTTGATCGCGTTCACGCCGCAATATATTCTGCTGGCGTTGTTGATCAAACAATCCCTGGGTTCGACGTGATGAGAGACGCGACATAACTCTTCGCTCACTCCAATTGGTGACGCGCCCCCTTATGCTGGTTGAATTACGGTGGGATGCTTGGGCGGGGCCGTTCTGTAAACGCTTGCATTGGTGTCATTTCGCACATATATGATACCACTAGTAGGCCAAGAGTTGACGTGCTGCGGCCAGAATTTTGGCCGCATTGGGGCGGTAGGCATCTTCCAAGGGCGGGCTGTAGGGTACCGGGGTGTCGGGGGCCGCCAGCCGGGTGATCGGGCCATCCAGATACTCGAAGGCATGCTCGGCGATCAGTGCGGCCACTTCGCCACCCACCCCGCCAGTGCGGTTGGCCTCGTGGACAATCAGCACTTTGCCGGTTTTGCGCACACTGGCGAGGATCGCCTCGGTGTCAAGCGGGCGGATCGTGCGCAGATCGAGCACCTCGATGCTGCGCCCTTCGACCTGGAGTTGCTGGGCAGCATGCAGCGCCTCCACCACCATTGCCGCATAGGTGATGATGGTCAGTTCCTCACCCACCTGACGTTGGGCAGCTTGGCCAATTGGCACAATCCCCTCTTCGCCCGTAGGCACCGCGCCTTTGAGCGAGCGGTAGAGCGCCTTGGTCTCATAGTAGATGACCGGGTTAGGGTCGCGGATGGCGCTGATCAAGAGGCCGCGTGCATCGGCGGGGGTGGCCGGGGCCACCACCTTGAGGCCGGGGACATGGGCAAACCAGGCTTCGTTAGACTGCGAGTGGAACGGGCCAGCCCGCAGGCCACCCCCACCGGGGGCGCGGATGGTGATCGGCACGGCTTGGCCCCAGCGGTAGTGGTTGGTAGCCGCAAATTGGACGATAGAGTCGAAGCCGGTGGAGATGAAGTCGGCAAACTGCATCTCGACAACCGGCAAAAAGCCCTGGAAGGCCATGCCAGTGGCAACACTGATCATACACAGTTCGGCCATGGGGGTATCAATCACCCGCTGCGCACCAAACTCCTCGATCAAGCCCTGAGTCACTTTGAAGGCTCCGCCATAGACGCCAATGTCCTCACCCAGCAACAAGACCCGTGGATCGCGCTGAAGTTCATAGCGCATCGCATCGCGGATAGCTTCGAGGTAGGTCATCTCGCGCCCGTTACCGTCGCCAATCGTCGAGATGGTCTTGTGGAGTCCCTGATCCCATGTCATAGAAACCCTCCCTCAGCATACACCCCATCGGTGAGCGTCGCCGGATCGGGGTAGGGCGATTGCTCGGCAAAGGCTTGGGCGGCATCGAGTTCAGTTTCAATGCGCACCAGCAGATCGTTGAGCGCCGCGTCATCAAGCAGAGCGCGCTCACGCATGTGGGCTTCGAGACGCAGGATGGGGTCGCGTTGCGCCCATTCTTCTAACAATGCGGGCGGCACATAGGCCATATTGTCGTGGATGGCGTGGCCACGCATACGCATCGTCTTACACTCGATCAGCGTTGGCCCCTCGCCACTACGGGCGCGCTCCACCGCCGTGCGTGCCGCATGGTAGACGGCGCTAAAATCGTTCCCATCCACCACCGCCCCTGGCATCCCATAGCCCAAGGCGCGGTCGGCAATGTTGGCCACATGCATCTGGCGCGCTACCGGGGTAGAGTAGGCATACTGGTTATTCTCACAGATAAAGACCATCGGCAGGCGGAAGGTGGCGGCCCAATTGAGCGCCTCGTGGGACAAGCCCTGTGAGGAACCGCCATCGCCATAGAAGCCCATCGCCACCCGCGCCTCACCCTTGAGGACGAAGGCGTGGGCCATACCCACCATCACCGGCAGCGAGGCGGGGAGGTGGCTAATAAAGCCAACAATGCCATAGTTGAGGTCGCCCATGCCATGGATATTGCCATCACGGCCATGGCTCACGCCATCCACGCGGCCCAGGTATTGGGCGAGAATGCGTTGCGGTGTGATGCCACGCACCAAGTAGGCACCCAGATCGCGGTGCATCGGTGCAACCACATCATCCGCGCCGAGTGCCAGCGCCGCCCCGACACTAATCGCCTCGTGGCCGATCTGGGAGAAGTAGCCTCCAACGATCTTGCTCTGTTTATGTAAGAAGGTACCGCGATCATCAAGGGCGCGGGTGAGCCGCATCCAATAGTGGGCTTGGTGGAGAAGATCAGGGGGTAGCTCCATTGCGCACTCCCGTAGCTAAGAGGTGATCGGAAGATATGGGTATTGTAGCAAATCGGGGGCTATTCAGCAGCCCCTATCTGGCTGTACAATACGATAAGATCAAGTGTAGAGAGGGGAACCGTATGAGCGTTGCAAACATTGAGCAGGCACTTGCAATAGTGCGCCAACTCCCTCAGCGGGATCAAATGCGCCTGATTGCGCTCATTGCCCATGAGATAGCAACCGAGCCAGTGCTACACGACTGGCCCCCACCAGGAATAACCATCCAACTTCCGAATACGCCAAAGGAATCACTTCCACTATTGCGTGGCGGTACTTGGGATGTCCACTTGCCACTGCGCCGTGAGGATCTCTATGATGACCGAGGCCGAGCCTAAAGTTCTCTTTATTGACACCAACATTCTTGTATATGCAAGTTGGTCGGTAGCACCGTTGCACCGCGAAGCACAACACATGTTAGCGACCTACACCTCGCGTGGGACAATTTTGGTCATTAGTCGCCAAGTATTGCGTGAGTTCGTTGCCACGCTCTATCGTCCACGCACAGGACTTGCTATTACAGATATTACTGCTGAAGTGCGTGCCCTAGAGGCACGCTATGTTGTAATCGAAGATGGCCCAACGATCACGGCACAATTACTTGCTCTACTCGAAGATGGAGCAACCCAGGTTCATGACACGAATATCGCGGCGACATGTATAGTGGCGGGAATTAGGCACATCCTGACGAACAACCCTGCCGATTTTGCCCCATTCCAGCGATGGCTCAGTGTTGTCCCCCTCGTGCCATGAGCTGAGATCAGACCTCATCACTAAAAAGATCTTCGGAGGCGCAGCCGCATAGACATATAGACATTCGGTTAAGCACCCGGCTTCCATCCGATCGGTGGTGCATTGTGACCGGCTGGAAGCCGGTGCTACCATCGGGATGTATAGGAGCGCGTTGCGACGCACCCTCTGGCGCGATGATCGGGCCGACGCACGGCGTGGGCACGCCTGGGGCGCGTCACGATGCGCTCCTACGCGATAACACGTAAACAGTAATGGAATTAGTTGCATGTTTATGTATCCAAAATGGAAATAAAGATATAATAATCTGACAGGTAATACACTCGTTCAATTGTTGATGTAAACTTGCCGTAGCTATGCCTAACTACTGCTGTTAGTCGGGAGGTAGCCCTCAATGCAGATTCGCTTTCAAGTTGGTGACGTTGTTGCACCAAACGCATCGCCTGATCGCCAGGGTGTGATCATGACCGTCTTGCCTCCTGTAGCCGGATCGCTACGGTACAGAGTTTTTCATGGCCCCGATGACATCCGTGAGTATGCCGAGGAGCAACTGATAGAGCGACGGGGTCATCGTCCCGAAGATTCCTGGGTACAGATGCTCACTGGAGAGCATGGCCTCGATATTACCGCCTTTCGCGCTCGTCTAACTGCAGCCCGCCTCGCAAACCCCCTCATTGATACCCTCTACGCACTCCATTCGGCCCGGATTACCTTTATCCCCTTCCAATTCAAGCCACTCCTGCGCCTCATTCGCTCGGATCAGCCACGGCTGCTCATCGCTGATGAGGTTGGTGTTGGCAAAACGATTGAGGCCGGTCTGATTTTGAAGGAACTCCAGAGTCGTCAGCGCCTAGAGAATATTCTGATTGTCTGCCCAAAAGCGCTGGTTACAAAGTGGCGCACCGAAATGCGCCGTTTCGACGAGGACTTTCGCCCACTGGATGGCCCTGCGCTTAAGTATTGTTTTCGCGAGGCGGTCGCAGATCGGGCCTGGCCCATAGAGTATTCCCGCGCAATCGCGCACCTCGAACTCTTGAGGATTGAAGAACATCTCGGTGGAAGCATTGGCAAAAAACAGATTGTTCCAGGCTTGCGAACGCTCCCTCCTGAAGTTCGCTTCGACCTCGTGATCGTTGATGAAGCCCACCATCTGCGAAATCCAGGCACGAACTCCCATGAACTCGCACGTTTCCTATGCGATGCCAGTGATGCCGTGCTCTTTCTGACGGCGACCCCGGTACACATTGGGGCAACGAATCTTCATGCCTTGCTGGCGCTCCTCCGTCCCGACCTCTTCCCTAACCTTCAGACCTTCGCAGCGACGATTGAGCCTAACCAGTATCTGTTTACAGCCATGCGCGTGATTCGTGCGTCGCATCAGCGTCCCCAGTGGCAAACCGAAGTGATCGCCAATTTAGAGCATGCAGCCGCAACCGATTGGGGGCGTCGTGTGCTCAGCCACGATGCACGCTTTACCGGGATGCTGACTTTGCTTCGCTCAGGGCAGCCAATTGCCGACCCTGAGCGGGTGCGCTGCCTACGTGACCTAGAAGAGATCCATTCACTCGCCCATGTCTTGAATCGCACGCGCCGTCGCGACATTTCGCAGCAGTTCACCCAGCGCGAACCCTTTACGGTGCTGGTACCTTTTAACGAGCCACAGCGGATCTTCTACCAAGCCCTCATCGCATTCCGCCGACGCATCCTGCTTTTGCGCTACGACCAGCGAGTGGTGCGCCTTCTGCTCGACACACTGGAACGTCAGGCTACCAGTTGTCTGCCAGCACTTGCTGCAACTCTTGAGCAGTTCCTCCACTCGCGCCTCCTCAGACTCAATACACTCACAGATACAGGTGAAGAAGAGGAATTCGCGCTGCCTGATGAGTTGCTTGAAGAGACTGAAACACTATTGGCCCTAGCGCGGGCGCTTCCTGATGCAGACCCAAAGCTTAACGCACTAGATCGCCTTGTCAGTGAGACACTTGCTGGTGAGGGGCCAGGGAAGTTACTGGTCTTCTCGTTCTTTATCCACACCCTGAACTACCTGCTACAGCGCCTGCGCACCGCAGGGGTGCGTGTTGAGTTGATCACTGGCAGGGTTGCTGATGAGGATCGCGAACACCTCCGAGATCGCTTTCGGCTGCCGCGTTCACATTCTAAGGCGATTGACGTGTTGCTCTCATCAGAGGTGGGCTGTGAGGGTCTAGATTACGAGTTCTGTGATCGGCTTGTTAACTATGATATTCCGTGGAACCCGATGCGGATTGAGCAGCGCATTGGTCGTATTGACCGCTTTGGTCAGAAGAGTCCCAAGGTCAAGATCTTCAACTTTGTAACCCCAGACACCGTTGAGGAACGGGTCTTCTTCCGCTGTTTCGAGCGTCTCGATATTTTTCGGCATACGCTAGGCGATTTGGAAGCCGTACTTGGCGATGTTGTTCAGCAACTTACCGATGTTGCGCTCGACTCGAACCTCACGCCTGCACAGGCAGCAGAACGAGCACAGCAACTTGCCGACAATCTTGTTCTGGCCGCCGAGGAGCAGCAACGCCTAGAGGAGGAAAGCGGCTCGCTGCTTGGCCTAGATGACGCATTTGCAAGTGATGTACATAGGATGTTGGAGAGCGGGCGCTACGTAGATCCCCGCGATCTCTATCATCTGGTCGCCAACTTCGTGACTGGATCCGAGATCGGTGGACGACTGAGTCCCCATGATCCGAACGCAACCGAACATCGTCTACGTCTTAGCCGAGCAAGTCGCGCTGTCCTGGCCGAGCGCGTGCGACACATGCGGCAAGACCATGATGACCGGGCTGCACGAGCTTTTCAGCAGTGGCTCGACGGTGATGAACCAGATCTGGCGCTAACCTTTCACCAGCAGACTGCCGTCGAGCAGCGGAGCCTTCCCTTCATCACCCCAGTACATGTCCTAGCGCGTATTGCTGTGGCTGCGTTGCGCACAGAAAACACTCCCCTCGTAACACGTGCCAGGGTGCTGGCTCCGGAGCTTCCGGTTGGTCGCTACCTTTTTTCCTGTCGACTCTGGGAGAGTCAATCAATTCATCCCGAAGTGCGGCTCAACATCCAAGCCTGTGAGCTTGAAACTGGGGAGCCTGTTCCAGCGCTTGCGCCAATGCTGCTGACCCTGCTGCGAGATGCTACACCAGCGGCAACCCTAGCACTGGCAGAAGCGCCGATCACTACAGCGCTTGAGCAACTCGAAGCTGCTGCCGAGCACGAGCGGCGGACAGAGTTAGCAACCCTCCTTGAACGTAATGAGAATCTGATCGCCCGCCGACTTGCCAGCATCGAAGCCTCGTATCGCAGCCGATCAACGCGGGTCAGTAGTGAGCTTGCTGTAGCAAGCGACGAGCGCATCAAGCGGATGAAGGCCGGTGAACTTGCCCGTATCACCGACGATTACAACCGCCAGCGCACCGCCATCGAATCTCGACGCCAAGCCGATATCTATAGCTCACGCATTGCGGCTGGCATTCTGGAGGTACATCATGCCAAGTGACTACGAACGTATCCGTCAGGAGAATATCCGTCAGTATGGAGAGAGCACCCATCACCTAGATTTTTTTGGTCGACTATATGCGGATCGCACACACTTTGTCTTCGAGTTGCTCCAGAATGCGGAAGATGCAGGTGCGACACAACTCAAATTTGTTCTCCATAAAGACCGTCTTGATGTCTGGCACAATGGCCGAATCTTCAATGAGCATGATGTACGTGGTATTTGTGGTGTTGGCGAGGGTACCAAAGCCGAGGACATGGGCAAAATTGGGAAGTTCGGGATTGGTTTTAAGTCGGTCTATGCGTATACGCGGCGTCCCAGCATCTTTTCGGGTGGTGAGCGTTTTGCGATTGAACACTATGTGCGACCCGTGCCTCTAAATTCTATAGCGTTACCAAAACCATGGACAACGCTGATCAGCTTACCCTTTAGCCCAGAAGCGCTGCATCCCAATCTAGCATACCATCAGATTCTTCATCGCTTCCGTTCACTCAAGGCCAGCACAATTCTCTTCTTGCGTCATCTGACCCAGGTTGAGTGGCAGGTTGAAGGCGGTGAACAGGGCATGCTCTCGTATGATTTTACCAAGTTGGGCGCAGGTCGCCGTAAGATGGCGCTTACTGTGCGTGATGGCAAAGAAGAAGAGGAGACGTGGCTTGTCTTCGAACGCCCGGTGAGCCTGCCCAAAGGGAGCCGTCGCTTGCCCAATGGTGAATATGAGGTTTTTGGCCGCACACTGGCGCTCCCCTCAAATCATAAAGAGGCGTTGAAGGTTGAAATTGCATTTCGCCTTGATCAGGACAAGCGCAAGGGCGATCAGATTGGCACCGCGCAGGTTTCGCATCTCGTGGTCTTCTTCCCCACCCATAAAGAGACTGAGTTGGGCTTCTTGATGCAAGGGCTCTATACCACAACACCGGCTCGTGATAACATTCGCATCAATGATCCCTGGAATGAGTATTTGATCAGCGAGACAGCAAAGCTTCTGGTTGATGCGCTGGAAGAACTGAAGAGCCTGGGTCTGTTAAGCGTGCAGGCGATCAATACGCTACCACTGCGCCCAAGTAAATTTGGTCATGACAACCCCTTTCGCCCGATCTTTGATGCTGTGCGCACGGCACTCCGTGATCGCCCGCTCCTACCAACTCACGATGGGAGCTTTACCGCAGCACGCGATGCAAAGTTAGCCCGTGGGGCTGGCCTGATCGAACTTTTACCCCCCACCTTGCTTGGTAAGCTCTTTGGTTCATCCAAGCCGATCCAATGGCTCAGTAGTGAGATTTCGCTTGATCGCACGCCGGATCTCTATCGTTACCTTGTTGGCCGCTTTGAGCGTGCTGAAGATCCAGAACGTCTAGGCGCGTTAGTGGAGCGTATTGAGATACGCCCTGAAACTGTCCTTGCACAACTGACACCTGCTTGGCTTAAAACCCAACCCGATGCGTGGATGATCCAGTTCTATAGCCTCTTCAATGGCATCGGCGAAGCAGACATCCGCAAGCTGCTGCGCACGAAGGAGATCATTCGACTGAGTAATGGTGAACATGTTGCCGCTTATGGTGCTGGATCTACTCCACGGGTTCACCTGCCATCATCAGTTATGGCCGACAGAAGCTTTCCAACTGTGAAGGCAACTATCGCTGCTCATCCAGATGCCTTGGAGTTCCTGAAGAGCCTAGGCTTGAGTGTGCCAAATGTCGCGACTGAAGTGCTTGAGTGCATCTTGCCCAAGTACCATAACAATAATATCAGTGTTGATGCGGCTACCTACCTTGCCGATGTGCGCAAAATTTTGCAGGCACTTGAGCAGTCAAGCGAACGTGAGGCTGTTGCTGCCCAAGTCTGTCAGGCGCACTGGATTCGAGCGCGTAACCTCACGACAGAAGTGGTGGCATTCAAACTACCGAGGGAAGTGTATCTGCGCAGCTTGCAACTCGAAATCTACTTTGAGGGCTACAACCATGCATGGGTGGTAGATCTCCCATCTGAGATCGTAGCTGCTGTACACAATGAGGTATGGCACCTGCTTGGTGTAGCCAATAAACCGCGACGTTTAGAAGTTCCAGGTATATTAAGTGCGCAGGCAAAGGTCGATCTCCGAGGTGGCGAACCCTGTACTCATGATGTGGCGATTAAGGATTATGATCTTGATGGCCTTGAGCACTTTCTGAAATCTTGCGGCAAAGCCAAACATGCGACATCACAGAAACGGGCTCTGGCACTATGGGATTTTCTGCGTCATCATCTACGCGAGTTTAACAATTCCAATCAATTCTGGTGTGGGGAGTATCATTGGTTCTATCGTAGTCAGTGGTATCAGACCTTTGAGGCATGTTTCCTTACTCGGCTGAAGGGGACAGCCTGGATGCCTACTACAACAGGACCTGAGCTTAAACGCCCAGCCGATCTCTCTATTAATGAACTACCTGATGGTTTCTGGCCTGACGAGAGCTTGTTTAGAGCTCTCGATATTCTTCCCGATCCATTGATTGAACTAGCTAAACAGTCTGGCTTCGATCCCGATGATTTGCGATTGGTGCAGAATAACCCTGAAGCATTCGCAGCTTGGAAGAAATCAATGCAGCGCATCAAGGAAGAACCGGAACCTGATGCTGCTGAACCGTTTGACTTTATCGAGGCACTAGCCCAAGCATTCAGTAAAGCATCGCACAGCATGAGCAACCAGCCCGATCAATATGGAACTATCGGCGGTGTCAGAAATCCTGAAGACTATCGTGGGCAGGTTGAGGCAGAGATCAAGCAAGCACAACAGCGCGAGCCTAGGCAACGCTTCAAGTATGTCAATCGTAAAGTCTGGGAGGCCAAGGATTCACAGGTGCGGAGATTTTTGCACGAGCAGTACCACGGTGAATGCCAGATCTGTCAGACCAGCTTTCGACGGCGTGATAACCAACCTCACTTTGAAGGGCTATACCTCGTTTCTTATACCAAAGCGGACTGGATCGATCAGGAAGGCAACATCCTCTGTCTTTGCCCAACTTGTGCCGCTAAGTTCCTCCACGGCTCCGTTGAAGCCGAGGACATCCTCGATCAGATTCGGCGCTTCCGGGCCTTGAAAGAGGGTGGGGCTGGTGACTGTGAACTCAAGATCCATCTCTGTGGTGATCTAGTAAAAATTCGTTACAAAGAGCGCCACATGCTACGCCTTCAGGAACTGATCAAAGCGGCGAAGTAAATATGAATAGGCAGGGCATGTGTAAAGATCCACTAACCGCAACATCAAGGAACATATCGTCTTTGGGGTCACGGCAAGCAACGATAGATCTAGGTGCTACGATGACATGTGCTTGCTGAACGAGATCGACGAGGAAGGACTCGCGCTCCTCACGATCAACATAGCGATCAAACTTGGGGCGAGCAAGCACCGACATCAACTCAGACAGTGTGAGATCGGAGAAGAGCAAGACACCAGAGGTAACTGCTAATGTGAGCGCCTGACGGGGGACAGACCGTTTCATCAGCACGGCGCTGATCAGCGTGTTGGTGTCAAACACATAGAACTCATGCCTCGTCAGGGTCATTCAGAATTGCCTCCAAGATCTCCGGCGTCAGGCCGCGTGCCTGTGCTTGGTCGCTTATTGCATCCATCCGCCGAAGCAACGCATCAGGGGATGGTCGGGAATTCTCTAAGAAAAAGCTCAAGAGCATCTGGATTTTCAGCCGCTGCTCGTCCGATGCTGCACGATAGATCTGAGCGGCCTTTCGGTTCACGGGGATAGTAATCGTGTCAGTCATCGTCTCATGCCTCCTCGTCAAGTTACTCTTCTCATTGTACCCCACTCATGCCATCGGCACCGCCTGGTTGTTGAGATGTGTGGCTAGGGTCTCCGGCTTCTTGTGCGCTTCCTAGAAGCATTGGTAGCCAACTGACCGCTGGTGATAATGTTTCGGGTTCTCACCAACGCCCGCACTTCGGTCGGTGGCACCATAGCTCTAGTTTAATCCATATATGGAAAATTGCAATCATCCAGATGTATTGCCGTTGTGGGGCAATCTATGGCATAATAGCCCCTATCACGCGTTAGGTACCATAAAGAACCACAACATATAGATAGGGTAATGTTGCCCATGACTCAGCACGACCCGCATGTGAAGCGCCACCATGGTGGTGGCTACCGTAGCCACGCCACGTCCACGCATACACGCCATCCAATTGGAGTAGCTGGGATCGCAGCGGCAATGGTTGGGCGCGATGCAGCTCTCCAGCAACTGATGGCGCGGCTCTACATGTTGTTTGAGAATGGCGGTACTCAACTCGTTACCATCATCGGTGAAGCGGGCATGGGTAAGTCGCGGCTGGCCTCCGAGTTTTACCAGCAGGTGATGCGCCTCCCCGATGCGCCGCGTTTCCACCGCTTCAAGGGTGATCCCCAACGTAGCGCCCAGCCACATGGCTTGGTGCGCCAACTGATTACGTCGCTCTTTGATCTTGATGAGTCTGAATCAAATACATCTACCTTGGCGCGCTTAGAACAGGGTGTTACGGAACTCCTCGGCCCCGACCGTATTGAGGAGGCCCATATCCTCGGCTATCTGGTCGGTCTCGATCTGGAATCCAGTCCGCATCTAAGTGGCCTGTGTCATGATGTGCGCCAGATCCGCGAACGGGCGGTGCAGTCGGCGATGCAACTGATTGCCAAGCTGACTGAGCAGACGCCTATGGTGCTCATGATTGATGATCTCCACGATGTGGACGATAGTTCGGTGGCGATGATCGAGCGCGCTGCGCAGATTGGTGGGGCGATCAATCTGATGCTGATCTGCCTCACCCAACGCCACCTCTTCGATCAGCATCCGCACTGGCCTCAATCTGTGCCGGGGGCGCTGCGGATTGATCTGCATCCCCTCGATGAGCACCAGAGCCGCCGGTTGGTGGGCGAGATTCTGCGCAAGGCGGGTAAGTTGCCCAGCGACCTGCGCAATCTGATTGTTAGTCGGGCCGGGGGCAATCCGCTCTATATCGAGGAACTGATCAATACGCTGGTCACTGATGGCGTGATCATCCCCGGTGAGGATATTTGGCACATCCAGGTGGGGCGCTTGCCACGCCTGCGCATTCCTACCTCCCTGGCTGATCTGCTGCGTACCCGCTTACAACCGCTCAACCCGGTTGAACGCGCTTTTTTGAACGCTGCCTCGGTGGCCGACGGGGCTTTCTGGCCGAATGCAGCGGCCTATATGTTGGGGCATGTGCAGTGTGATGTGGCGGCCATCATTCAGTCACTCGAACAGCAGCGCCTGATCGTGGCCCAAGCCGAGAGTAGCCTGAATCATCAGCAGGAGTATCGCTTTAGCCATGATCTGCTGCGTGAGGCAGTTTATGACCAGATCCCCGAAGATCATCTGCTTGTCTACCATCGCCGCCTTGCCGAGTGGTTGGTGAAGAACTGTGATGATCATCTGGGCAATTATGCGGGCTTGATCGCCGAGCATTATGATCGCGGTGGCGATCAGCATCATGCTGGACGCTGGCATATTCAGGCTGGCGCACACGCCCGCACGGCCTATGCCCTCGATACGGCGATTAGCCACTATCAGCAGGCGATTTCGCTCTTGGCCAATCTGCCCTACGCGAGTGCGGATCTGATCGCATGTCACGCGGCTTTGGGCCAGGTGCAGCTTGAGGCGGCGCAGTTTGCTGAGGCGGTTGCGAGTTTCCGCCGTACTCGTGATCTGGCTAGCCGCTATGGCGATAAACAGGCCCATGCCCACGCGCTTGAACGCCTCTCGGCGATTGCCGATGATATGTCCGATCCTGTCTCGATGCGCAACTATGCCCAGCAAGCTCTCGAATTGGCGCGTGAGATTGGCGATCCGGCCCAGATTGTCATGTCGCTGGCGACCCTGAGTCTGGCGAATAATCGCCTCGGCGAGACGGATCGCGGCTTGGAGTTGGCCCAGGAGGCACTGAACATTGCGCAACAGGCCGAGTACGATCTGGGTATCGCCAAGAGTATGGCCTACCTGGCCTTAGCCTATGAGCATCGCGGCGACCTTAATACGGCCATGGAGTATATGCAGGCGGCGATGGTGCGCTTCCGCCAACTGGGGAATCTGGTGGAGGTGGCGACTCAACTCAATAATCTGGGCTATATCGCCAATGCCCAGGGCGATTTTGCGAGTGCGCTGACCTTCTTGGAAGAGGGGTTGCGCATTGCCCATGATGGCGGTATTCGCTACATGGAGATCTATCTGCTGAGTAACCTGGGGGCGGCCCTAGTGGGTCTGGATCGCCACGGCGAGGCTGAGACGCTGATCAAGCGCGGCATTCAGATGTGTGAACAGAGCCGGATCAAGATCTTCCCCGATTTCTACCGCGATCTTTCGGCGGTCTATCTGCGTCAGGGGCGGGTAGATGAGGCGGTCGAGGCGGCCCAGCGTGGCCTGAATCTCGCCCGTGAGGCTGGCGCACCCCGCGAGGTGGGTGTGGCATGGCGTGCGCTGGGGATGGCCATGGCCGATCTGGCTGAACCGATGGGGGCCGCGCTCTGTTTTGCTGAAAGTTCGCTCTTGCTCGATATGCCCGGCATGATCGCCGATAAGGGGCGCACCTTGCGGGCATGGGCCGCCCACGAGTTGCGTAGCGGTGATGCAGAACGCGGACGTAAGTTGCTCGATCAGGCCCGCGATCTCTTCAGGCAGGCCAGCCTCAGCCACGAGTTGGAACGCACGCCCGCATTGTAGTACCCAAAACGCAAAGGCGGCGCGGTGGCTGAGCTTGTCGAAGCCACCGCGCCGCCTTTGTGTTTGGTGGAAGTTCGGGAGCGGCAAAGCCGCTCCCGAACTTCCACCAAACATGTTACCCAACAGAATGCTTACTTGGTCTCGCGGTAGGAGACGTGACGACGCACAATCGGGTCGTACTTCTTCAACTCAAGCCGACTCGGATCGTTGCGGCGGTTCTTCATCGTGGTGTAGGTGTGGCCGCTCTCGGAGCTCTTCAGCTTGATCACGATGCGGGTGCCCTTTTTGCTGGCCATCTCGTTTTGTCCTCGCTGGGATAATCGCGCCAAAATTGCGCCCGCAGGCGCACTAGCGGGTATTCTAGCATAGATGGTTTGATCCGACAAGCTGGTATAATGGCTCGGTAGGGCATGGGCAAAGTTCGTACCCAGCCCGTAAACGGGCGGGCTATGACCTGGCGAAGGCCGCCTACGCGGCCTAGAACCAGCCCGCGTAGGCGGGCTTTGCGTTGTGTAGCCCGCCCGTTTACGGGCTGGGGGTGTGGCGCGGTGGCTGAGTTTGTCGAAGCCATGCGGCGCAGCCCTAAACGTCATATCCCACCAAACCATGGAAGTAATGATGCTCGCTCGCGAAACGATCCAGAATCTCCCCGATAGTTACCACATCGGCCCTATACATATCGCTCCTAACATGATCCTGGCCCCTATGGCGGGTGTGACGGATAGTGTCTTTCGGCGGGTCATCCTCGGTTTAGGCGGCTGTGGCCTCGTCTGTACCGAGATGACCAATGCGGCGAGTGTGACGCCCAAGGCGCTCAAGCGCCATCACCTGCTCGATTTTTTGCCCCAGGAACGGCCCCTCACGATGCAACTGAGCGGCAATGATCCTGATCTCGTGGCCGCTGCGGCACTGAGTGTTGAGCGCCTGGGCGCGGATATGATTGATATTAACTGCGGTTGCCCTTCGCCCAAGGTGACGGGGGGCGGCCATGGGTCGGCGCTGCTTAAGGATCTGCCCAAGCTGGAGCGGGTGTTGCGTGCCGTGACCGCTGCGGTGCAGGTGCCAGTGACGCTCAAGTTCCGCGCTGGTTGGGATGATGCGCGGCTCAATTACCTGGAGACGGCGCGGATTGCCGAGGATGCGGGTATTGCCGCGCTGACGCTGCACCCGCGCACCCGTGAGCAGGAGTACCACGGGCGCGCCGATTGGAGCCGGGTGGCTGAGGTGAAACGGGCTGTCACGATCCCGGTGGTGGGCAGCGGTGATGTGAAGACGGCGGAAGATGCGCTGTTGCGCCTGCATGAAACCGGGGTAGACGGGGTGATGATCGGGCGCGGGGCGATGGAGAATCCCTGGATCTTCCTCCAGATTCAGCAATTGCGCCGGGGTGAGCCGATCTTTCAGCCTACACCGGCCGATAAGTTGGCCTTCCTCAACCAGTATCTGGATCTCTGTCTGAGCGAGATGCCGGAACGCCTCGCGCTCAACAAACTGAAGCAACTGGTGGGCCAGTTCGTAGTCGGGTTGCCCGGCAGCGCCCTGATGCGCGGCGCGGTGCATCGTAGCTCCACGGTGGCAGCGGCACGCGCCGAGATGGAGCGCTTTTTTGTGCCGTTTGCGGTATAACCTATGCACGATGGCTATATCTTTACGCTCGGTGTGTGTGGCAGCGCCAGCGATAGCGGGATCGCTCCGGCGTGCCTGGATACCATGCTGGCCGCCATCCCCCCGGTGAAGCGCGCCGCCCTCTTGGGCGAGGTGCTGCTCTCCGCTGGGTTGCCCGATCTTACCGACCCGCTCATCCCCGCGATCTGTGCCGATCTCGCCGATGCGGAGCTGCTCTTTGTGGTGTCGCCGCTCCTTGATGGTGCGCTGCCGCCCCGTCTCGCTGCGCTGGTGCGCCATGTGCTGGCCGCACCGCCGCCCGCCCGCCCGCGCCACGCCGCGCTGGTGCTGATCGGCACGCCTACCCCGGCAACACAGACATACCTAGATCGTCTCTGCTCCGCTTGTGGGGCGCAAATTGTTGATCAAGTAAATATAGATCCGAATATAGATTTTCATTCACACATTCAAAAACACCTCACCCAACTCGCCCAACGCACCTACCACCACGCCCGCCCATTGCACCCAGAGGCGCTACCGCATGCATAACTCGTCCCCCATGCCCGCCATTCCGGCGGCCAAGAACGCCCTCGGCGATGAACTGCTCTACCTGCTCTTTGGTCGGCGCTCGTTCCAGAACTATTTTGCGCGTGTCTGGATGCAGCATGTTGGCCCACTGCCCACCAAGGGCAACGGCCCCTACATCTTCTACCTGACCCATAGTGGCTGGTGGGACGGCTATATCATGATGCTGATCCACCGCATTGCGTTGCAACGCGCCTTCGATAGCTACTTGATGCAGGAAGAGCGCCAACTGCGCGCCTACCGCTTCTTCACCTGGTGCGGGGTCTTTTCGATCAACCGCCACGACCCCGAAGAGTCGTGGCGTGCGCAGCAGTATGCGGCCAATCTGCTACGCGGGCGCACAGATCGGGCGCTCTACATCTTCCCGCAGGGTAAGATCGTTCACCCGGATCTGCGGCCGATTACGATTTACCCCGGCATTGCGCGCATTGCCGCTCTGGTTGGTGATGTGACGCTCTGCCCGATTGCGCTGCGCTACGAGTTTTTGGGGCAGCAGTGGCCCCACGCTTTTATGCGCATTGGGCCGACGCATCGCCCCCAGGATGTTCAGGATATTGAGCGGACGGTGGCCGAGATTACCACCAACCTGAGCGCCGCCGCCGATGGGCTACGCGAGGATGTGTTGGCGCAGCGGCTCGACCGCTTCCGCCCGTTGTTGCACGGGCGCTTGGGGATTGATCAGCGGTTTGCACGTTTTTTGCGTATGGTGAAGCGGTAGACCAGATTAACCGCAGAGGACGCGGAGGCGCGCAGAGGAAGAACTCTCGAAGGACATCCCCTCTGCGTCCCTCTGTGTCCTCTGCGGTAGATAAACATGCCCCCGATTGTTGACCGCAGAGGACGCGGAGGAGCGCAGAGGAAGAACTGAGC
>NZ_GL501404.1:1146400-1190719 GCF_000152145.1 Oscillochloris trichoides DG-6 | reverse complement strand
GCAAGTGGGAAAGTGGTGTACTATTATAGCATCTAAATGCTGATCGTACCTGTTCATGATGGGAGCAACGTACCTACCGACGAGCGTTTGCCGAAGGAGCATCCCGCATGTCCGATCCACAGTCTGATCTTCTAAGCGATCTGTTACGCTCGGTTCCTAAGCCACCAGTCGCCCCGATCATGGTGAACGGGCAACCCTTCTTTGGCCGGGTTGAGGAGCAGAATCAGTTTCGTACTACCCTGGATGCACTGCTCAGGACGCCTCCCGGTGAGCACTTGCCCTTTGTGTTGCTCCTCTATGGTGATGGTGGTATCGGTAAGACGACGCTGTCCCGCCGTTTCCGCGACATCATCGGTACGGAGTATCGCGATCAGTTCCAGATCCTGTGGGTGGATTGGGAAGACGAGCAGCGCCGCACGGCTCGGCTCCAGGTTGGCCGCGAACATATTGGGGCAAACGAACTCTTCGATTCGCTCTATGCCATTGCTGTGCGCCAGAGCTGGAAGACGCAGTTTGCCCAGTACCAGAGCGTACTCAAGGTGCGCTCTGAGGCCGAGCAGAAAGCGGCGGACGTGTTGGCCAGCGTCGGTGAAAAGGACGAGTTCGCTGAGTTGCGCGGCCTCAGTGCTACCGTGATCGCCAAACTGGTGCGCTGGGGTGCGCCGGTGATCGGCGATGTGGGTGAGAACCTGGCGCGCAGTTTTGCCGATGCCGGGATCAAAGGTGGGGCCGAGGGGTTGAAGCGGGTGCGTGATGCGGCAACCACGCGACTCAAGGCGAAACTTGATCCCGATACACTCGACATCTACCTTAACCCAGATGAGCGCCTCGCCGCCGCGCTGGCCGAGGGCTTCCGCAACATTGCCGACAGAAAGCCGCTGGTCGTCTTCCTGGATACCTACGAGCATGTTGATCGGGCTGATGATCACTTGCGCAACGTTATGCAGGCTGCCGGGCCACACATCCTCTGGGTGATCGCGGGCCGTGATAACCTGCTGCGTAGCCGTCAGTTTGGCGATAGGTACTACCATGGCTATAGTGAAGTATGGCCACGGCGTCTCATCACCTACGACATGCGCCAACTCGCCCGTGATGATGTGCGTGCCTACTTTGCGACCTGTGTACCGCAGCGCCCACTCGATGCAGCCACCCTAGACACGATCAGCCGCGCTACCCGTGGCATCCCCCTGGCGGTGCGCGAGGCCGCTGAGATCTGGAAGAGCGGCCAATCGCTGGAGGCACTGGTTGGTGACATTACCGACGGCACACCCACCGGCGCGATTGTCCGCCACATGACCGAGCGCTATCAACTCCACTGTATTACCAACCAGACCGACCGCCGCCTACTCTATGCACTCGCGCTGGCCGAGGGTGACATTGATATTCTCCGCGCCATGGTGCAACTGATCGTGGGTGATGTGGCAAGCCTGGATAATACCCTGCTGCGCCTCGAACGCGACTATGCCTCCGTTCATCGGGAGCACGCCCGCCTGCACGATGCCCCCGCCATCTTCTTTCTGGAATACCTGAAAGAGCCGGTACGGCGGACGGAGCCGTGGCTGCGCCAGTTGATCGAGCAAGCCTGCACCACCCTGCGTACCCGCCTAGAGCAGAAACAGCAGAGCCTCCCCCTGCTTGAAGAGCGCTGCACTAACGAGGACTGGATCAAGGATGCTCTACGCCTGACTGACTACCTCTTCTGGCTGGACGAAGAGCAGGCGTGGCGCTGGCTCATCCCGCGCTTCGTCGAGAGTCTCACCTATAGTGACGAGCTACGGCGTGGCCTGCACAAACAGGCCGAACGTTGGCGGCGCTGGATGAGTAAGGGTGGAGTGAAGCGGCTGCGGCTGCTGCACGGCTCCATGCCCTTCGTGAACACCACCGACACCGAGTTACTCAACGAACTTGCCCGTCTAGCCCGGCTGCAATGGCTTGACGGCGAGGGCGAAGCCGAACGCAAGGCCATCCTCGCGCTCGGACATGGGCAACTTGCGGTAGCGCAGAAGCACTACGCCCAGGCGATGCAGTGGTACGAGCAGGCCGAGCAGGGGCTACCTCCTAATGGGGAGATGCTCAAGAAACGACTTGCAACAGGATTCGAGGAACTGGGATGGAATCTGGGCTATCAAGAGGATGGTTCAACCTATAGGCCATTACCTGTTGATATGGCAATGCAAGCCTACAGTAAAGCTATTTTCTTGGGTCAGGAGACAGGGACATGTTATCGTAGATTAGGAAAGATTCACGTTAAATTAGGTAACTTTGAGGATGCACTTCAATGCCTCACTAAATCAATTGGAATCAATGCAGAAGATTCACAGAATTATATTGCATTAGGTAATTTCCACCAATACCGCAGACGCTACGAAGAGGCCATCGCGGCCTATCAGCAGGCCAGTGATGTCTACAAACAAGGCATCGCTCTCGATCCCCAAGAGGCTACGTTGCATTATAACTTAGGCACTGCCTACCAACACCTCGGACGCTACGCGGAGGCCATCACTGCTTACCAGCAGGCCATTACCCTCAACCCCAACTATGCCTATCCGCACTATAACTTAGGCACTGCCTACCAAACTCTCGAACGTTTTGCGGAGGCCATCACTGCTTACCAGCAGGCCATTGCCTGCGACTCCAAAGATGCCGATCCGCACAGTGGGCTGGGTGAAGTCTACCAAACGCTCGGACGTTTTGTAGACGCCATCGCCGCCTACCAGCAGGCCATCGCCCTTAACCCCAACGATGCCTATCCGCACAATAGGCTGGGCGACGTCTACCGAAATCTCGGACGCTACGAAGAGGCTATCGCTGCCTACCAGCAGGCCATCGCCCGCGACCCCAACGATGCCTATCCGCACATTGGGCTGGGCGACGTCTACAACCTCCTTGGGCGTTTCGAGGCAGCCCTGGCGGCATGCACACGGGCACTAGAGCTTGGTTCCAAAAGTGGTTGGGCACTCTACCAGCGGGCACTGGCGCAGCGTTTGATTGGGGATGAAGAGGCTGCCACCCGCGATCTGGACAGTGCCATCGCGCTTGCCCAGCAAGACTATCAGCAACGCCCGCATAGCTGGTGGAATCGCTTCAATTTGGCGATCTACACCCTAGTGGCGGGCGACCCGGCCACGGCTCAGCAGCACTATGCGGCTGCGCTCCGCGACGACACGGCCCGTGGGTACATGTCTGGTGCCATCAATGACCTGCGCCTCTTGCTGCAACTCTTCCCCGGTCATCCCCAGGCCGAGGTGTGGCGGCAACGTCTGCAAGCCCACTTCGATGGAGGGTGGTAGTTCATCGTCGGGGTGCAGCGCATTGGTTTATCCGCAGATGACGCAGATTTCGCAGATTATTTTTCTATAATAATCTGCGTCATCTGCGGATACTATTACCCCCCCACCAACTCCCACCACGCCTGGCGCAGCGCCACCGGCCACGAGGTGATCGCTGGGGGCGGGGTGCCGTCACCTGTTACGCCTAGCCAGACCAGGGTTTGGATGGCGAGGCGGCGTTGGCTGGCAACCATGGGCACCTCGGCACTGATGGGGGTTTCGATCACGTGGCGGGCGGACGCTTCGAGTTGACTGCGCAGGGCGTCGTCTTGGCTGGCGGAACTGCTCAGGGCGCGTGCCAGCGCCATCTGGGCGAGGCTGGCCACCAAGGGGATGCGCGGCTTCTGGCTGCGCTGGGCGAGCCAGTCGTGCAGGGCGGGGCGGTGCCCGGCGCAGGCTCCGACAATGTTGAGCATGAGGATCTCGGTACGCAGATCGAGGTCGGCCTGGGCCAGCAAGGCCGGTTCGAGCAGATCGGCGAGGCGCTCGTCGGCCTCTAGGATGAGCGCATCGGCGATGGCCGCCTGGGTAGCCTGCCACTCCTTTTTGGCCCCTTCCCCCTCGCCGTGCAGCAGCAGATCCAGCAGGCGCTCCTGCACCCCCGCTTGGTCGCTCATATCGCTCAGGGCGAAGGCCGCCAAGGCGCGTTCATCGCTCTGGTAGTCGGGGGCGGTGAGGGCGGTGACAAGCGCCTCGTGCTGGTTGCGTCGCCACGCTTGCAGCAGCGTATTGAATTGGCCGCTCTCCTCGCTACTCCCCGGCATGTCGCGCAGCGCCCGCGCCGCTGCCGCCCGCACGAGCGGGCGATCATACTGCCAGGTATCATCCACGAGGAGGACGCGCTCGCCCAACTGGCGTCGCAGGGCGCTGCGTACCTGCGGGTAGGCGAGTTGCCCCAACGCCTCAGCCAGCATGGCCCGCAGCGCCGCGCTGGGTTCAAAACGCGGATCGAGTTGGATGAGTAACCGATCAATCAGGCTGTTCAAGTGGCGCTCTTCGTCGGCACTGGGACGCCGCACCAACAGGCTCGCACTTTGCCGCCGCGCCTGGAAGAAGGCTCCAACACAGCGTGCAGCAACAAGCGCCTGTGCGCCGCTCAGTTCTTGGGTTGCGGCTGCCCAGATCGGTGCGAGCAGATCGAGGCGCTCGCTGCGCTGGGCCAACCCGATCAATACCTGGCTCCACCAGTCCATCCGCTGCGGCAACCCGGCCTGCACCATAATCTCGGTCAGTTGGGTGGCCAGATCGGCCCGTTCTTGCAGCGCCAAGGCGGCGGCGTAGCTCTGCAAGGCCAAGTGGGGCATCTGCACCAGCGCTCCACCGATTTCAACCAGCGCTCCGGCTTGACCCAGCGCCGTGTAGAGATCCGCTTCCGGCTCGATGCTGCGCAGCAGATTACGGGCATCTTGCATCTGCATGCTGCTACGCAGACTGCTATGTAGCGTCCATGCCAGCGCGATTATCCCCGTCCGCGCCGCCGCACGGGTGACACCGGCACTGGCGGCCCGTTCCACCAGCCGATCAAGCAGCCCACTCAGCACCTCATCGCGGGTAAGCGTGCGGCTGCGCGTATCCTCGATCAGCCGCTCGGCAATCGCGGTCAACATCTGCGGATCACTGGCGAGGTCGCGCAACCCACCGCGCATGATCGCCCGCAGGTGGGAGAGGGCACGCGGTGGATCGCGGTAGCGCAGGTAGGCGCGGATCTGGCGTTCGCTCAACGGCGTTAGGAGCAGCCAGAAGGTGTCGGGTTGACGTAATAGTTCGGGCGCAGCAACTTCTTCCACACTGATAACGATGCGCTGCGCGGGCCAGCGCCGCGCCAGAGTGGTGAGCAATTCGGTCACGAGCACGCGGCGGGCAGGATCGAGGCTCTCTAGGCCATCAATCAGCAGCACAAAACGCGCCGCACCGCCGTCCTTACCTTCGGCCAACAGATTCATCAGCGCCACCCCGTGGGCCGGATCGAGCAGACTCGCGGCTTCGATCAAGCGATCTTCGATCCGCATTCCGGCTTGCAGGTGGCGATCATCGGCTAACGCGAGGTAGACCGCCACCATCTGGGTTGCCGCATGCCGATTCTGCTTCCACGCCCACTGCTGGAGCAGCAGCGAACGGCTAATGCGTGAACCCCCGCTCACCACCAGCGGCGCGGGGGTGGTCTGGTTCTGCCCCAGAGCCAGCAACTCATCGAGCCAGACCGACGCCTCACGTGGGTTAGGCTGTTCATCAGGGGCGCTGCGCAACAGATTGAGGCGCGCCCCGGCGGGGGCGGCACTCGCGGCGGGGCTAATCTGGGGATCGTTACTGAGCAGGCGCGCAAATTCGAGTTGCGCATTCGGCACAAAGAGCCGCCCATCGCGGCTGCGCATATAGAGCACCGGGGTACTCCAATTAGCGCTCTGGGGATCAAAGACCTGCCGCCGCGCCGCAGCTACGGCGCGGTCAATCATGCCATAGCGCAGCAAATAATCGCACAGGTACTGGGTGAAGGCACGCGCCAGATCGATCTCGACCAGATCGCGCATGGCCACTACCGCTGGAACGCCGCCATCACGCACGATCTGGATGCCGAGGTTGTCGAGGGCCGGATCGGCGCGCTGCGGAGCCGTATTGCAGGAGATGAGGACAAAGAGGGCCGGGCGGGTACCATTGCGCCGCAGCGCAGCTACCAGATCGCTGCCGATCAGCAACTGCCCCGCCCCATCGTCGCGTTGCAGCATCAGGCTGGTACCGAGGCGCGGCGCATAGAGGCCGTGGCCATAGAAGATGACCATCTGGTAGCCATCTTCCATGGCGCGCAGCAGCGCCTCCGGGGTGGCCGGATGGATAAAGCGATACTCGATCTGCCCGGCACTACTCACGGCATCCAACACCGCCGCGAGGCGGGATCGTTCCAGCGCGAAATCCACCGGGGTCAAGCCACCCCAGCGCGTCCCCAGATCATTAGGCGCACCAATGGCGATCAGCACCCGCAGCGGCCAGCGTTCTAGCGGAGCCACAAAGGGGTTCGGGCTATCCACATAGCGCGAGAAGGCCACCAGCGGGTTAGCGGCGAGCGGCACAGGTGCGCCGGTCGCCTCCTGCACATAGAGCATCTCCCAGGGGATAGCCTGCAATTCGGGGGCGTTACTCTTGATCCAGAGTTGCAGATGCAGCACGCCGCGCCCGCGCTGGGCGGTGATCCAGGCTTGGCGAAAGAGCGCCAACAGCGGGCCGGGGAAGAGGCGTTCAAAGAGCAACAGCCCGTAAGCAGCCAGATCGGTGCCCCGCGCACGCGGCGCGGGCGGCGGGGGCAGATCGGCCAGATTCAGCCAATCAGAGGCGGCACTGCCATCAGCCAGCGTCAGTCGTAGGGGAAAGGCATGGCGCATGGGGTCGCGGTCGGCGATTTCCACAAGTAATGAATTGAGGGGTTCGGTCATGATTTGTCTCCCAACGCCCGCCGCAGATCGAGCGGCCATGAGGGGGCTTCAGCCGCTAATGCAGACAGATCGGCCCCCTGCGCCAGCCAACGCAGCGCTTCGAGGGCCGTGCGACGCAGATAGAGCCACCCGGCATCATCGGCGGGGAGATGGTGCAGGCTAAGGGCGGCGAGCGGCGCGGGCAGATTGAGGTTGCTGCGCAGGCCGCGCCCAATCGCCATAGCCGCCGCGAGGAGCGCCGGGCCTAGCGCGGGATCGCCGGGCGTATCAGCAACAATCCAGGCCAACGAACGCAGCGCTTTAGCCTTAATCACCGGGTCGGGTTGCGTGATTAACTGTTGCACCAACCAGGCCACACTACGCGGATCACGCAGACGCACCCGCCCGGCCAGATAGATCAGTTGGCCCACCGCCTCGGTGGCGAGGCGCGGATCGCGCCGCAGCAGCGCGGCCAGCAGCGTGGCGACGCGGGGCGCATCGGCGAGGATGAGCGCATCGGCGGCGGTGCGCGCCAACGCCGCGTGGTCGCCGGGGTTGGCCAGGGGCGACACGGCCACGATCATGCGCAGCAGGAAGAAGAGATCGTGGGTCGTCGTAGCCAGATCGGCTAGAGCGATCAGCGCCAGCATGCGCACCTCGATAGGCAGCGTCACATCACCACTCTGCTGGCGCAGGCTGGCCTGATCGCCAGCCCCGGCAGCCACCCATGCGCGCAGCACTGCCAGCATCCGCGCATCCTGATTGGCCCATATTTCCGCCCCGGCGGGGTGGGTAGGCGGGCGAAAGAGCATCAGATTGCGCAACCCCAACGCCGCCTCAAGACGCACACTCGTATACTCATAGTCGAGCCGCTGCCCTACCGCCGGACGCATCCGCTCAGTAGCGAGGCGTAGCAACGCCCGCACACTGGTCGGGTCGGGCAGACAGCCGAGGGCCGCCGCGATCTGGGCGCGGCGCATCGCCGACGGCTCGCGGGCGGGGTCGGCCCAAGCCGCGCAGGCATCGAGCAGCGCGCCGCGTGTGGTGGGGGCGAGGGCTTCAAAGCGGCCGCGTGGCAACGCCTGTAGCGTATGCGCGAGGAGCAGCATATAGAGGCCATTGTTACTCTGCAAAGCCGAGCGCCGAATTGGGTAGAGCAGATCGGCAGGCTGCGCAGCCATGCCCACCACATGCACCAACACCGCCGCCCAACGCTCGTGGCGTTCCGCTGCGCCGCATTGGGGCAACACATCCTCCAGATCAGCCATGGGATCAGCGTGCTGCATCAACGCCAGCGCAGCGCAATAGGCGCGCTGTCCGGGGCGCTGAAAGCCGCTATGCCGACGATCTACATCGTGCAAGATTCCCACGCTACAGAGCTGATCATACAGCTCCTCCAGGCTATAGTTCCGTTCACCCCGCACCCGATTGAGCAACGCAAAGACCCGTTGCAGATCGAGCGCCTCATCGGGTTGCCAACTCATCTCCCAGGCCAGCGCAATCAGGCTCTGGCGGGCGGCATCGCCGCGCTTGAGGTGGGCAGGCAGCGCAGCAATCTGGCTCTCCAGACCATCCTGCAAAAGCTGATTACGGCTCAAACCCTCGGCATAACGCCCCTCCAGACGGCGCAACATATCGGCCAAGAGCGGCGGCAGCGCCGCCAGATCGAGCAGGTGGGCCTCCAGGATCTGGGCGAAGCGCGTATTGGCCTGCGCCAGACTGCCCCGCCGCTGGCGCACGTAGGCCAGCACCTCGCGCCCGCTGAGGTACTGGAGCAAAAGGCGCTGGGCGACCTCCTCTAGGGCGCTGGGCATCGCCTCCGGGCGACAACTGAGGATATAACGCTGCGTCGCCAAACGGCGATCCGACACCAACTGGCGCAGTTCACGGATCAGATCGGCGCGCAACTCCAACTGCACCGCCTCTAGCCCATCCAGAATGATCACCAACCGCAACGGGGTAGGGGTAGCCCGCACCAACAGATCGGCCACCACCTCGGTCAGTTCCGGCACATACGTTCCGGCGGCCTCAGCAATCGTCGCCACGAGGCGGCGGGGGCCGCTGGTTTGGGCGGCATAGCGGCTCAAATCCACCAAGATCGGCAGCCACTGGGGCGGTGGTGCGGCCAGTTGCCACGCCAAGCGGCGCATGGCGCTGGTTTGGCCAATGAAGGCCGGGCCAAGTACGGCGATGAGCGGCGCTTGGGGGCGGTGCAGCGTACTCTTCAGGGTGTCCACCACCTCTTGGGAGGGCGGAGCGGCATCAATCTGATTCAGCACCGTAGCCCAAGCCACACCCCGCGCCACGGGTAGCGCCTGCAAGGGGATATAGTCGCTCGTATCCCAACGGGCAAATGCCGGATCAGCACGGAGCGCTTGGCAGTGGCGGAGGGCGAGATCTATGGGCATCGGGGCTACTCCATTGTTGTCCGCAGATTACACAGATTTCTATTGTTACACAATCTGCGGACAAAAAACTCATCCCCCCAACCAACTCAACAACATCTGCGCAGCCAGAATCTTCCCAATCGTCGCCGTCGGGTAGACCATCGCATAGCCCACGTTGGGCAGGTCATTCTCGGCCTGCTCGCTGGCAAAACCGAGTACTGCCGGTTGGGTCTGTAAGCCCGCCAGCATGCCGGTCAGTAGCCCAAAGGGGATCTTCAGTACCTTATAGCCAATCACCAGCATACTGAGCGCAGCCACACAGGTGATGATGGCTCCGGCGAACAGAATGGGTAGCCCGCCACCTTGGGCCAGGGTATGCACGAAGCTGTAGCCAGAACGCGTGCCGACCCCGGCCAGGAAGAGGATCAACCCGAATTGGCGCAGCGTCAGGTTGGCGCTGTAGGGCAAACTCCAGACAATCGGGCCGGTGCGTTCGCGCCAGCCTAGGAAGAGCGCCACCAGCAATGGCCCCCCCGCCGACCCCAGCCGAAAGGTGACGCCACCCGGTAATGGAATGGGAATCGCGCCGACCAGTAGCCCCAGGGCGACCCCCAGCCCCAACGAAACCACATCAATTTCGGCCAGCGAACGGTAGGAATCGCCAAAAAAGCTGCTCACCGCATCCAGGTTGTCGCGCCGCGTCACCACGCGTACCCGATCCCCCAGTTCTAGCACCATATCCCCGTGGGGAAGTAGCTCCACATCACCGCGCCGCACCCGCGTGATGACCGCCCCAAAACGACTCGGTAGACCCAGGTCGCGCAGCGGTACTCCCACCACGTCCGGGTTGGAGACGAAGATGCGGCGGAAATCGAGGGTGTGGCGATCCAGTTCGAGGTGCTCACTACTCACCTCACCCAGCGCCCCCACCACCTTGCGCACCTCATCAGCATCGCCCACCACACTCAGCAGATCACCCAACTCCAGCCGAGTCGTACTGGTCACCAAGCTCACCTGGCCCGCGTGCAGCACGCGCCCAAAGACGACATCCCATTGCATCTGGGCGCTGATCTCGGCGACCGTCTGCCCGGCCCACTGCGCCTGGGTGACGAGGATCGTCTGGTTGACCAGTTTCTCGCTATGGGTGCCGATCTCTGGGTTGGCGCGTACCTCGGAGGCATAATCTATCTTCCAGAAGCGCTGGAGGATATAGATCGCCATGATCATGCCCAGCACACCCATGGGGTAGGTGATCGAGTAGCCCACCACCGGCTCGGCCAGCACCTGATCGCTGAGGCTCCCCAGGGGCGAACGCTTCAGTTGCTCCAGCACCGCCGCCAGCGCGGGCGTATTGGTCAGGCTGCCCGCGAACATCCCCGCTGTGAGCGGGCCACCTAGGCATAAGAGCACATTGGCAGCGAATGCGAGGCCCAGCGCCAGCAGGATGACTCCCAACACCAAGAGGTTGTTGCGCAGCCCTTTACGCCGCAGCGAGGCGACAAAGCCGGGGCCACTGCTGAGGCCAATCGTATAGACAAACAGCACCAAACCGAGCAGATAGACGATTTCGGGCAACTTGAGCTTCTCATCAAGTGCGCCAAAACCGAGGCCCACAAAGAGCACCGCCGCAATCCCCAAACTCACCCCGCCAATCTTGATGCGGCCCAGGATATAGCCGATGGCGGCGACCACAAAGAGCAGCAGGAGCGGATTATCAATTAGGATCTGGATCATGTACAACCTTACTATTAGGATAGATGCAACATCACCTCCGGCGGGGGTGGCGCAACCATAGACATGAACTTTAGGGCTACCGCCCGAAAACCCACGCGTGGGGCTGAAGCCCCAAACCCGCTTTTTTCGCGGAGGTTGGCGGCGCAGCCGCCAACCTCCGCGAAAAAAAGTTCTTCGGGGGCGGTGAAACCGCCCCCGAACCCCCGCCGGGAGGCTTTAAGCTTTCCACACGCTCACGCAACCAACGTGTATGGTATCATGCACATATTGACACAAGGTTATCAAGGGGTTGCATTATGATCACCGAAGAACTTGTTCGCGCCGCACTCACCAACGTCGTCGATCCTGAGATCGGCTTGGATATTGTCAATCTTGGTCTGGTGTACCGTATAGATGTGCTGGAAAATGGCCACTTGGTGGACATTGACATGACCCTGACCACCCCGGCGTGTCCGGCTGGCCCGCAGATTATCGAGCAGGCCCGTCAGGCGGTCTTGAGTCTGGCTGATGTCTACAAAGGGCTAGAGGAAGTGAAGATCAACCTCGTCTGGACACCCTTCTGGAACCCATCGCTGATGTCGGAGGATGCCCGCGAGGAGTTGGGGTTTTATTAGGGGCTTAGATACGATCCGTTATTTCGACCATTGGTTCGCCGCTTTGTAGTAGCGCTAATGCTTGCGGGAAGAGTTCCGTAAAGATACTGCGCAAGCGTGCATTCGAGGTGTTACCGCATGTCACCCAGAGTACCTGGGGCGGTGAACCATGGCGAACAACCATCTCGCTAAAATCGCGGTCTTTGGTAATCAGCACGATCACCGCATTGGCGCTACGTGCTGCATTGAAGATTTCGTGATCCATCGCATCACGCAGCCCAAGATCCCGTAAGGCATAGGCAACTACACCAAAATAGCTACTCAGCCAAGGTGCAAATGCTGGCGAAATTTGTGCATCAATCCAAAAGTTCATGCAGCCCTCAAGATAGGATGTTCAACCCGGCGCGCAGCATACTGAAAGCATGCAATCAGATCCTCAGGCTCCAAGTCAGGTAGTTCAGCCAAGACTTCTGCTGCCGATAAGCCCGCCGCGAAAAGATCCAAAATATCGGCTACCCGAATGCGCATTCCCCGAACACAGGGTCGCCCGCCGCATTGGTTGGGGTTGGTTGTAATACGATCCATTGCTTTCTCCTGAATACCCTTAGTATATCCAGCAATTACTCCGATTGCATAATATCGCATATAATCATCGAATGTTTCGTGGATCTACGGCGTGAGACCGTGGTTGCTCCGCACGATGTGCAACGGCATTGGGCAACTACCTACTAGGGAATGAGGCTGCCCAACGCCCCATTCCTCCTGCCCGTAAACGGGTGGGTTTCTTGAGGCTCTTTTTATGAAACTTGCAATCATTGGGTTGGCGAACAGTGGCAAGACGACCGTCTTTAACGCGCTGACCCGCAGTACCGCCGAGACCGCCGCCTTCTCTTCGGGGCAGATGGAACCCAATTTGGCCATGGTGAAGGTGCCCGATCAGCGGCTTGAGGTGCTGGCGCAGATGTTTAAGCCGCGTAAAGTGACCTATGCCGATGTGCAGTATGTGGATGTGGCCGGGATTAGTGGCGGCGAGCGCCAGGGTGGTGGTTTGCCCCCGGCGTTGCTCAACTACCTCGGTACGGCCGATGCTCTCGTGCATGTGGTGCGCGCCTTTGCCGATGAGGGTGTGCCGCATCCGAATGGCTCGGTTAATCCCCTGCGTGATGTGGCAACGGTGGATCTGGAACTCTCCTTCTCGGATCTGGCGATCATCGAGAAGCGTCTGGTGCGCCTGAATGCCGAGATTACGAAGATGGCCACCAAGGATAAGGAGTTGCGTGTCGCTGAACGCGATCTCCTCGTGCGTCTCCAGGCCGCTTTGGAGGCCGAGACGCCCATCCGTAATGTGGAGATGAGTGAGGAGGAGGAGCGCATGATTCGCGGCTTCCAGTTCCTCACCGCAAAGCCCATGCTGATTGTGCTGAATGTGGGTGAAGAGGCGATCAATAACCCGCCCAGCATGGATTATCCCTACCAGAAGAGTGCGGTCGTGGCCTTGTGTGGCAAGATCGAGGCCGAGTTGGCCCAGCTTGATGATGCTGATACCGCGACCTTTATGGCCGATCTCGGTATTAGTAGCCCGGCGCGTGATGTGGTCATCCAGCGCTCCTACGAGTTGCTCGGTTTGATCAGTTTCCTCACTGCCGGTGAGGATGAGGTGCGCGCATGGCCCATCCGTCGCAATACTCCAGCAGTTGAAGCGGCAGGTAGCATCCACTCCGATATTCAGCGTGGCTTCATTCGCGCCGAAACGGTCGCCTATACCGACCTGATCAGCGCCGGGGGGATGAACGAGGCCAAGAAGGCGGGGACGGTGCGCCTCGAAGGCAAGACCTATATCGTCCAGGATGGCGATATTTGCCACTTCCGCTTTAATAAGTAGCAGCCGCTTCTAGTAGGGATTTGTGGTGATTTGGTGGCTTTGCCACCAAACCACCACAAAAAATATCTTCAGGAGCGGCGAAGCCGCTCCTGAACCTCCACCAGAGGTGACTCTAGGCTACCGCCCCGCCCCGGCACGGATCGCATCCAACACCCGCTGGCTGGCTAGGCCATCCGCAAAGGTTGCGGCGGGATCAAGAGCACGCACATCACCGGCGAGCGCCGCCACCAGCGCCGCGCCCAGGTAGACCGTACCCTGCGGGAAGTCGCCGACAATCCCGGCGGGGAAGCTGCGGCTATGCGGGGGCGTAACGTCTACAAAGCCGGAGCCGGGGTTGTGCCAGAGCTTCCCGTCGAAGAAGCGTAGCGCCCCCGCAGAACCGTAGATCGTCACACTATTCGGCTCATCATGGGTGGCCACGGTCGTTGCCATAATGACCGCACTGGCCCCATGGACGAAGCGCAACGTGGCCGCCATATAATCATCGGCAGTGACGGGGCGCGCCTGGCCGGTCGCATCGCTGCGCTCGTTCACAAAGGTGTGGGTGGTGCCACTCGCGGCGCTCACCTCATCGCCGATCAGGTAACGCAGCAGGTCAATCTGATGCGAGCCAATCGCGCCGAGGACGCCCCCACCCTGGAGCGCATCGCTCCACCAGTTCCAGGGCCGCTTCAGGTCGCTGCGGGAAGAGTTTACCGAACGTAGCTCCGCGTGGCGTACCGTACCGATCCGCCCCTGGGCGATCAGATCGCGGGCGTGGCGCATGGCGGGCAAAAAGCGCAGTTCGTGGTCAATCAGGGTGAAGAGATCGGGGTGCGCCAAGGCCGCCTTGAGCATCATATCCGCCTCACCCGCATCGAGCGCAGTCGGCTTTTCACACACAACATGCTTGCCCGCCTCCAGTGCGGCCAGCGTCATCTCACAGTGCAGCGCGGGCGGGGTGACAATACTGACCACATCCACTTGGGGATGCGCGATCAGATCGCGCCAATTCTCGCCATGCCATGGCACCCCCAACTCCCCGGCGATCTGCGCCGTCTTGGCGGCTTGGCTGCCCACCAAGGCTACCACATTCAACCCGGCACTGCGGAAGGCTGGCACCTGAATACGCGCTCCCCAACCGGTACCGATAATACCGATCCCTGGCATGGTGTGACTCCTTCCTAATACTTCGGCAGACTCGGATCAACCTCATCGGCCCAGCGCAGCACCCCTCCCACCAGATTCTTCACCCGGCGGAACCCCGCATGGCGCAGGAGTTCGACGGCCCGTTCGCTACGCACCCCACTGCGGCAATAGACCACGATCTCTTGGTTGGGATCGAGTTCATTCAGGCGGGCGGGCAATTGGCTCACCGGGATCACCAGACTGGTGCCGGGAATAGTCGCAATCGCCACTTCATAGGGATTGCGCACATCGAGCAGGAAGGGGCGACTCACCTGTTCGAGTTGGGCGGCCAATTCTTGGGGCGTAATCTCATCGTCGGTGGTGAGCTGGCTTGTCATAGGCAGCATGGAAGGACACATAGTAGCCTCATCGCTTAGGGTAAGAATGCTCGGTTTCGTTCCGCACACCGGGCAAGCCGGGTTACGGCGCAAACGCAGTTCACTAAAACGCATCGAGAGGGCATCATAGAGCAGTAAACGTCCGATCAACGGCGCACCGATCTGCGCAATCAACTTGATCGTCTCGGTCGCCTGGAGGCTACCCAACACAGCCGGGAGTACCCCCAGCACTCCCCCTTCGGTACACCCCGGCACGAGGCCCGCCGGGGGTGGAGTGGGGTAGAGGCAGCGGTAGCACGGGCCTTGGGGTGGCGCAAAGACCGTCACTTGGCCCTCGAAGCGAAAGATGCTGGCATAGACGTTGGGTTTGCCCAGCAGCACCGCCGCATCGTTCACCAAATAGCGGGTAGGGAAGTTGTCACTCGCATCAACAATGATGTCGTAGGGGCGTAACAGATCGAGCGCATTGGCGGCACTCAGGCGTAACGGGTGGCTCGTCACTTCAACCTGGGGATTGAGATCGGCCAGCCGTCGCTGCGCAGCACTGGCCTTCGCTTCACCGATCTCGGCAGTTGTATAGAGTACCTGGCGTTGCAGGTTAGTCAGATCAACCGTATCGTGATCAATCAGCCCCAGATGCCCCACTCCCGCAGCGGCGAGGTAGAGCGCCAGTGGCGAACCGAGGCCACCCAGCCCAACCAGGGCGACGCGGGCTTGCTTCAGACGGTGTTGGCCCTCCATACCCACCTCCGGCAAGACGAGGTGGCGGGCATAGCGGCTGATCTCATCACGCGAAAGAGAAGAGGTACTCAAAGCAGCGCCTCCGCGACAAAATCGGCCTCATGATCGGGGCGATACCACGCCTGCAACGTCGTCGCACGCCCGGCCCAGAGCGCTTGGATCAAGAACGAGAAGCTCGGCCCGCCCCCCGCTGCACCGTAGCGGTCGTGGGATGAAGGATGGGCGGGGGCGTTGGGGTGGGAGTGGTAACACCCCACCACCTCCATGCCTAAAGACCGGGCCTGCCGATCCACCTGGAGATAATCGTGCGGATCGAGGCGGAACTGGGTGCGACGATCACCCGTACTGCGGTTCGGTACCGCCACGACTGCCTGCACAATTTTGGTATCCCCATCAAACTGCCCCAGCAACCAACCAACACACTCCTCCGGGTAGGTTGCCTCGGCGTGGCGGGCAATCTCAGCCGCAAGGTGGGGGGCCAGGCGTATCATCGTCCGGCTCGGTAGCGCAATACTGCCGCTTTGAGCGTATTTAGGGCTAGGGTTGAACAACGCTGGCGCGAGCGCACCACCTCACGCCCCAACATATCAAAGATCTCCTCGTCATCCATCGCCTCAATTGTGGTGAGCGGCGCACCATGCAGGTACTCACTCAGAATCGAAGCCCCGGCTTGGCTGATCGTACAGCCGCGCCCTTCAAACGCGAGGTCGGTAATTCGCTCAGTAATCGGATTAATCTTCAAATAGAAGGTAAGCAGATCACCACAATCGGGATTGCCTCCCGAATGCACCAGATCAGCATCCTCCAGCGTCCCGGAGTGACGTGGGTGCTCGTAGTGGTCGAAGAGGCGCTCAATGATCTGTTGACGGTCCATGCGCAATATCCATGTTGATTATATTGTATCGTGGCGCTATTGTAGCATACACCACGCGAGATACTCCTGCCTATGACAGCACTGCGTTCAGTTACGTTTTATCGGCATAGTGTTAGAATAGGCGTTAGTGTGGTCGCGTATTTTAACCAAATTTGAACGCCATGAACATGACACCCTACATCCTCCCCTTACTAGGAGCCGCCCTGCTTTCGACTGGGGTGATGTTCTACACATGGCAACGCCGCAGTACGCCGAATGCCATTGCCCTGAGCGCCACCGCCTTTGCTATTACCGAATGGCTGTTAGGGTATGCGTTGGAGCTAAGTAGTGCCAGCCTAGAGGGCAAGATCGCATGGGGGAAGTTGCAATATATTGGCATCGCCCTGATTCCCGTCACATGGTTCATCTTCAGCTTTGCCCACACCCAACCAGGGCGGCGTATCGCCCCGCACTACGCGGTCGCCCTCTTCACTATTCCCAGCCTGACCATCTTGCTGGCGCTCACCACCGAACAGCACGGCCTGATCTGGAAGACGATGCAACTTGCGGCTAACGCCGATATTCCTGGCCTTGCCGTTACCTACGGGCCATGGTTTTGGGTACATTCAGCCTATTCCTACCTCATCCTCTTGGTGGGAGCGGTGCTGATGCTGCGTTCCCTGCGGCGGAGCCATGGGCTATATCGCGGCCAACTCAGCGCCTTGATCATTGGTGTTGCCGCACCCTGGCTGGGTAATATCCTCTATCTCTCCGGGGTTAGCCCTATTCCCTACCTCGATTTGACCCCCTTTGCCTTCAGTATCAGTGTTGCGGCCCTCGCCTGGGGCATCTGGGGCATCTGGGGCTATCGGCTGATTGATATTACCCCGATTGCCCGCGACCTGATCTTTGATGGCCTACGTGAAGGGGTGATCGTTATCAACCAGCAGGGCCAGATTGTTGATCTCAATCCGTCCGCGACAAGGATCATCGGCCTCCCAGCCTCCATGGTCTTAGGCAAACCCTACTCTGATGTCTTGACTCCTTGGCCCGATCTGATTGCGTGGCTGCAAACCGCCCCTGACCAGCGCCTTGGTCAAGAGATTGCGATTGGCCAGGGCGAAGCGCGGATCCGCTATGCGATTGAACTTGATCCACTGATTGACTACCAGCAGCAGACGATTGGCCAGGTGATGACCCTGCGCCACATGCACCACGATGCGCCACCGCTGCGTGCTGCCCCTACAGCCGATACGCCGCCCCAATCCGTTGAACCAACACTCGCCAAACCATCGCTCTGGAACCGCTTGGTACGGCTCATCTTGGTGGAGACCAAGGACGATCTCTTCATCCCTCCAACAATGAATCGGGTATGGTATCAAACTCAAGAACGCATCTTCACCTCGATGATGCGCCTTGCTGCGCTCTTGGGCCTGATTGCGCTCTTTATGGCCCAAACCGTTGTCTTTCCATCTGCCCCCGGCGTCTATCTGATCAACTTTGTGATTGTGAGTAGCGTTGGATTGCTGGGCATTGCGCGCAACATTGACTTTGCGTGGCGCAGAAGCTGGTTCGTTATGGTTATCTATGGGCTGTCATTAGTTGAAATTATTAATTATGGTTTTTCTTTGGAATCTTTTACCTATTTATTTGGTTTTATTGTTATCTCCGCGTTGTTGATTACCAATGGTGGTGGTTTAGTTGCGCTGTTAGTAAGTTTTGCCACCTTGGGTATAGCGGCATGGTTGATCGGAACACGTATATATATCCCCAGACTGGCCCGGATTGAACAGATTTCACCCAATACATTTGAATATGGCATCACCAGTACGATAGCCTTTCTCGCAGTCACCTCAGCCGCCTCTTTTGCCATCCACATTCTGTTGCGCAGCCTTAACCAAGCCTGGCAGACCGAGACGCAGACGCGCTACCTGCTCGAACAGGAACGCGACATGTTGGAGCAGCGTATCAAGGAACGTACCTCGCAACTCTCGCTCACCCAACAAGAGTTGTTACAGAAGAATGCCGATCTGCGCAAATACTACCGTGCTTTGGAGCAGAGTGGCAATACAATCGTGATTACCGACATCCAAGGGAATATCGAATATGTGAATCCCCATTTTGTGGCCTTGACGGGCTACACTATGGAAGAGGCGATGGGCAAAAACACCCGCATCATGAAGTCGGGAGAACAAGGCCCAGAGTTCTACCAGCAGCTATGGCAGACGATCCAAGCAGGAAATATCTGGCGCGGTGAGTTTCATAATCGGCGCAAAGATGGCAGCCTCTTTTGGGAACGGGCAACGATTGCGCCGATTCAGGATGATGATGGCAAGGTGACCCATTATGTGGCGGTAAAAGAGGATATTACCGAGATTCGGCAACTCCAGATCTTAGCGGAAGAAGAGCATGCACGTGCCGAAGCGCTCCTGCTCAACATCCTCCCCGCCGAAATTGCCCAACGCCTCAAGTTGCGCCATTCGACCATGGAACCAATTGCCGATTATATGCCCAGTGTCAGCATTCTATTTGCCGATCTGGTAGACTTTACGACCTTTAGCGCCCGTCTCCAACCCGAAGAACTGGTCGGTATCCTCGATAGCCTCTTCTCGCAGTTTGATTCCCTAGTAGACGTCTATGGCCTAGAGAAGATCAAGACCATCGGCGACTCCTACATGGTCGCGGCGGGGGTCCCCAAAGCCTGCAAGGATCATGCCATCCTGATTACTCGCTTGGCCATAGACATGATTCGTGTCATGACCAGTATTCAACTCCGAATCCATGCCGCTCAGGATACCGATTTTGCTTTCAAGATCCGCATTGGGATCAACTCCGGGCCAGTCGTGGCCGGAGTGTTGGGGCGGCAGAAATTTATCTACGATCTCTGGGGCGACACGGTCAATGTGGCCAGCCGCATGGAGTCGCACGGGCAATCCAACATGATCCAGGTGACGGAAGCCACCTACCACCTGATTCAGCAGCAGTTCATCTGCGAGCCACGCGGGCTGATCGAGGTCAAGGGCAAGGGGATGATGCCGGTATGGGTGGTGGTGGGGGAGGTATAGGGGCGCGCCACGACGCGCCCCATGTACCCTACCCCGCTGTATAGCGCGCCAACGCGTCCGCAAAATGGGTGTGAATCTCGCGGTTCTGGGTGTCGCTCTTGCGGCGATCATTGTGCAAAACAAAGCGAACCAACCTAATCTCAGGATGTTCGCGCAGGTAGGCCACTACCGTCGCTACTGCTACGGGAGCCGCCTTCTCCACCGGGTAGCCGAAGATACCCGTACTGAGGCTAGGGAAGGCAATCCGCGCTAGACGCTGCTCACTCGCCAGCACCAGACTGGCATGGTAGGCACTCGCCAACAGACGCTCGGCATGTTCCGGGTTATAGCGCGAATAGATCGGCCCGACCGCGTGGATGATATGGCGTGCCTGGAGCTTAAAGCCGGGGGTTATGCGGGCTTCGCCGGTGGGGCAGGTGCCAAGCGCTTGGCATGCCGCCTCTAATTGCTCTGCCCCAGCCGCATCATGGATGGCCCCACACACCCCACCACCATTGGCCAAGGACTCATTGGCCGCATTGACAATCGCATCAACATCTTGGCGCACAATATCACCCAACACCAACTCGATCAGTGCATCACCGATGGGAATGCGAATCACCGGCTCAACCGGGCTTGCTGCTGGTGGATTGGGGATGTGCCAACTGGCGGTTAGTGCCGCCAAGCCCGTCCGAATCGTCGGGTTCTGGGCGATAAACTCGTAATAGCGCTTCAGGATCGAACTCGCCCCACCTGTCGGTTTGAGTGGATGCGGATCAAAACCGGGGGTGGCTGCAAACCAGGCCACATCGAGTTGAGGATCAACTAGCCCGATGGCCGGTTCCTCACGCGGATTGATCATGCGCGGCGTGCCTTCAGCCTGCACCAAGAAGACGCTGTGATCGGTATGTAACGAGGTGTGGTGGAAGAGGAAGAGGACGGCCCGTGCCCGCATCCCAAACTCTTCATGCAACTCGCGCACTGCCGCCAACAGCGAGTCTTCACCTGGCTCAATCCGCCCCCCCGGTAACATCCAAAAGCCCTTGGGATCGCCATGCACGAGGATCTCCCGATCTGGCCCCCACTCCATAATGATGGTTGCGCGTGGTCTGCGTTGGTTCGTCATGACATGGCTCCTTACGGCTACCGCGATTCTTCATATGGTACTATACTCATTTCATGCCGAAGCGCAAGGATTGGCAACTCAGTCCTCCAACTGTTCGCGCAACCGCGCACGCTGCAACTTGCCCGATGCGGTACGTGGGAGCGACTCGCGCACTACGATGTCGCGTGGCAGCTTGTAGCTGGCAAGACGCTCGCGCACAAACGCGAGCAACTCGGCACTCGCCACCGGCTGCCGCAGCACCACCACCGCTACCGGCCGCTGGCCCCACTGCGCATCGGGCATGCCCACAACCCCCGCCTCCACAACGGCGGGGTGGGCCAACAGTGCCGCCTCGACCTCCGCCGGGTAGATGTTCTCGCCCCCGGAGATGATCAGGTCGCTACGGCGCTCGACCACGTACAGGTAGCCCTCGGCGTCGCGGTAGCCCAGATCACCCGTGTGCAACCAGCCGCCCCGCAAGGCCGCCGCGCTGGCTGTGGGTTGCCCCACATAGCCGCTGGTGATGGTCGGGCCGGCCAGGAGGATCTCGCCCACCTCGCCGGGGGCAGCCTCGCGCTCTACCGTGCCGATGCGTAACCCCACCGGCAGCAGCGCTTGCCCCGCCGAGCCGAGTTTGCGCAGCGCGTCGCCGGGGGCGAGGGTGGCCGCCTGCGATGCACTCTCGGTCATGCCGTAGGTCTGGGCGACCGGCACCCCCAGTTCGGCACATAGCTCCAGGAGTGGACGCGGGGCCGGGCCACCGCCCAGCAGCGCACAGCGGAAGTGCTGCGGGTAGGGCGTTGCGCCACGGGCATCGAGCATGCGTTGCAGCGTCGTGGCAACCACGGAGATGATCGTGACCCGTTCGGTTTCGATGGCCGCATTGACCGCATGGGCGTCGAAGCGTTCGTGCAGCACGACCGGGATGCCATAGATCGCCCCGCGCAGAATGATCGCCAAGCCCCCAACATGAAACAGGGGCAGCGCGGCCAGCCAACAATCATCGGCGTGCAGCCCCAGGTTGAGTGCCGAGGCGGTGGCATTCCACCAGTGGTTGCCGCAACTGAGCATCGCCCCTTTGGGGCTGCCGGTCGTGCCGGAGGTGTAGATGATGCTGTGCAGGGCATTCAGGTCAATATGTGGGGGAAATAGCCCCCCACCCCAACCCGCCCCCGCTGGGGGCGGGGAGTCGGGTTCCTCCCTCCAATGGGAGGGGAGTACCGCTGGCGGTACTAAGCGGGGTTCCTCCCCCCAACGGGGGGAGGTTAGGAGGGGGGAGAAATAGGTTCTCCAAGCCGTGGCTCCCCAGCCCAGGCACGCTAAGCCGCGCCGCCAGATCGCGGTGCGCAGCATCATAGAGCAAGACTCGCGCCCCACTATCATTCAGTTGAAACTGCAACTCGCTCGCCGTCAGCCGGGTGTTGAGCAGCACCAGCGCCGCCCCGCAGCGCGGCGCAGCGTGGATCAGCGTGACATACGCGGCTGAGTTGTGCGCCAGCACCGCCACACGCTCGCCCGGTTGCAGCCCTAGCGCCACCAACTGGGCCGCCAGCAGGTTGGCGCACTGGTCAAGTTCGGCGAACGAGAAACGCCCAGCGGCGCTGATCAGCGCGGTACGCGCTGGATGCGCAGCGGCACGCTGGGCGAGCCAATCAGGAATGTGCATGGTTATCCCAACAACAGCCCCAAGGTCAACAAGCTACCAAAGATCAGGTGCAAGCGCCCGGTTTCGCGCAGGGCTAGATTGAGCGTCTTACCGCGCTGCTTGCCCACCCGATCCAGCAGGCTGAGTCCTATCGGCGCACTGATCCAGGTGAGGAGCACAAAGGGCGACGCGCCACCCCACATCCAGGGCAGTGCGGCGGTGAGGTAGGCCAGCAGCACGAGGATGGCAAACTCGCTACGCGCAAAGCGTTCGCCATAGATCACCGCGAGGGTGCGCTTGCCCACCCGCTTGTCGGTGGGGGCGTCGCGTAGGTTGTTGACCACCAGAATGGCGGTGACAAGCATAGCTACCGGCAGCGCAGCCAGGAAGGCCACCAGGCGAAACTCCAGCGTGTGCAGGTAGTCGGTGCCAACCACGGCCACGATACCAAAGAAGATGAAGGTGAAGACATCGCCCAAGCCGTTGTAGCCAAGGGGGTAGGGGCCACCCGTATAGAGGATGCCCGATGCGATAGAGAGCAGCCCGATGAGCAGAATCGGCCAGCCGCCCACCCAGATCAGGTAGGCACCGCAGAGGGCGGCCAGCCCGAAACTGGCCAGCATCGCCGCACGCACCGTCGCGGGGGGTACCAAGCCACTCTGGGTGACGCGGGTTGGCCCCAGGCGGTCGGGGGTATCGGCACCCTTCTGGTGGTCAAAGTAGTCGTTAGCGAGGTTGGTACCAATCTGAATGAGCAGGCTGGCAAAAAAGGCCGCGAAGAAGGCCCCGATATTGATCTTGCGATCCGCGAGTGCGGTAGCGGTTCCAACCAACACCGGCACAACCGCAGCCGGGAGCGTGGGGACGCGGATCGCCATTAGCCAGACCTTGAGCGGGCTGAGTTCGGCAGTTTCGGTCGTTGAGTGCATGGATCAACACCTTATGCTGGGGTGGCTGATTAGCCCTCCTCTGCGTTCCTCTGCGTCCCTCTGCGGTAAAAGATTTACCGCAGAGGACGCAGAGGAACACAGAGGATGAAATTGGGCATCGCCCTGTATTCCCTTACGGATAGCGCCGGAAGCGGCGGAAATTGGGCTTGCGCTTCTCCAGGAATGCCTTCTTACCCTCCTGAGCCTCTTCACTCAGGTAGTAGAGCAGCGTAGCATCACCGGCGAGTTGCTGCAAACCAGCGTGGCCGTCGGCGGCGGCGTTGATCGCCGCCTTGAGGAAGCGGAGCGCCATGGGGCTCTTCTCCAGGATCTCGCGTGCCCACTGCACCCCTTCATCCTCTAGGCGCTCTAGCGGTACCACCGTATTCACCAGCCCCATGTCGAGCGCCTGCTGGGCGTTGTACTGGCGGCACAGGTACCAGATCTCACGCGCCTTCTTGTCGCCAACCATACGGGTGAGCAGGTTGGAACCGTAGCCAGCATCAAAACTCCCCACCTTCGGCCCAGTCTGGCCAAAGATGGCGTTCTCCGCCGCAATCGTCAGGTCGCAGACCACATGCAACACATGCCCGCCACCAATCGCGTAGCCCGCCACCAGCGCGATGACCGGCTTGGGAATGACCCGGATCAGGCGTTGCAGATCGAGAACGTTCAGGCGCGGTACCTTATCGCCACCGACATACCCGCCCTCCCCGCGTACACTCTGGTCGCCGCCGGAGCAGAAGGCCATGTCGCCCGCGCCGGTAAAGAGGATCACCCCGATGCTCTCATCGTCACGGGCGAGCGAGAATGCTTCAATCAGTTGGGCAGTCGTCTCCGGGCGGAAGGCGTTGCGCTTCTCAGGCCGGTTGATGGTAATTTTGGCGATCCCCTCGCCACCCGCATCATGTTCGTACAGAATATCGCTATAGTTGCCGACGTTCTTCCACTCGATGGGCATTGGACGACTCCTTATTGCTGCGCTTCGCTTGGGTTCAATTCCGTCAGAAATCCTACCACAATTTGGGCAAAGGCTTGGGGCTGTTCCAAATGAATGGCATGGCCAACCCCAGGCATATTCTCATGACGTGCATTGGGCATCAGTTCAACCATCTGCTGGTTGATGCAAGTGAATTTGTGATCAAGCATCCCGCTGACCAGCAGGGTGCGTATAGATAGGGTGTTGAGCCGATTCCAGAGCGACGCTTGGCGGCCAGTTCCCATATTGCGCAGCGAAGCGGCCAAGCCCTCTGGGCGGCAGCGCAGGCGGCGCGCATAGAGCGCGGCACGCGTGGCGGCGGGCAACCGCGCTTGGTTGGCAAAGAGGGCGATATTTTGCCAGTAGTCGGTGAACCAGGCAATGCCCCGGCTGGTGATCTGGTCAGCCAGATCATCATCGGCGGCGGCGCGGGCCGCCCGTTTGGCAGGATCGGACAACCCCGGCGAAGCGCTCTCCAAGATCAGGCTGCGGATGCGCTGGGGGGCGGCGGCGGCGAGGTGCAGGGCCACCCGCCCCCCCATCGAATAGCCCAGCAGATCGATCTGCTCCAGGCCCAGATCATCAAGCATGGCCACCAGATCGGCCACACAGCGCGGCATGGTGCGATCTGTGATCCCCGCCGCCCGTCCATGCCCCGGCAAATCCAGCGCAATCACGCGGCGGTACGGGGTCAGGTGCGGAATTACCTCGGCCCACTCTTCGGCACTCCCTGTAAAGCCGTGTAACAACAGCAAGACCGGGCCTTCACCATAACTATCCAACGGATACATCAGCGCAACCCCGCTCTCTCCAGCCGTTCGACCACCAACGGCCAGATCGCCCGGTGATCGTGAACATTACGGGTACGCTCAGTACGCACCTCGACAATATGTAGGCCCGCACCATCCACCCCGCGTAACACCCCATGGCGGAAGGTGGCCCAATTTTCGGCACGGGTGTAGTTGGCACCATAGCAGGCCGCGAGTGGCTCAAACTGGAGGCCATGCGGCGTGCCGAAGAGCGTCTCAAACTGATCGCTCTCGCTCGCCTGGGGCAAGAAGGAGAAGATACCGCCGCCATCGTTGTTGATCAGGACGATGGTGGCGCTGAGGGCGTGCAACTTAGCCGCCAACAGCCCGTTTGAGTCGTGGAAGAAGGAGAGATCACCCGTGACAAAGACGACTGGTCCGTAGCCACCCGCCGCCAACCCCAACGCGGTCGAGGTGAGGCCGTCAATTCCGTTGGCCCCCCGATTACCGAGCAGACGCAACGGAGTTTCGCTGGGCGGGAAGAAGGTGTCGAGATCGCGGATGGGCATCGAATTGGCCGCAAACAGAGTCGCATTAGCGGGCAGGATACGCGCCAGTTGTGCAAAAATCCCCGGCTCACTGATCTGCTCCTGGCCCCGCAGATGCTCGGCAATCACTGTCTGGGTGAGCCGTTCCGCCTCGACCCAAGCGGCGCTCCATGGATCTGGTTGCGAGGCGGGCAGGGCCGCCGCGAGGCGCAAACACAGATCGATCTCATCGGCGAAGAGGTGCTGAACGGCCAGACTGGTTGGTTCGCGCCACCCGGCCCCGCCGTCAACCACGATCTGGCGCGGTTGGGGGCTGCGGGTGAGGAACTGAAGCAGCGGCTTGGCGGTGGGCATCGCGCCCAGCCGCAACACCAGATCGGGGCGGTAACGCGCCGCAAAGCGCTCATCGCGCAGGAAGGCATCATAGCCCCCGATCACCAACTCGTGGACATGTGAGCCACAACGCACCTGCGAGATCGGATCGGCCAGCAACGGCCAACCGAGCCGCTCGGCCAGTTGCGCGGCTGCCGGAGCCAGCGCCGGGTCATCCTGGGGGCCACAGACGATCAGGCCGCGCTCGGCAGTTTGTAGCAACGCAGCCAGATCGGCAATCTGCTGCGCATCGGCGCGGCGCGGCGCAACCTGCACCTGGGGCAACGGGGACGGATCGGCAAAGAGCGACTCCAAGCAGGAACGATCCGGCAGCAGTGGCTCGCGCAGCGGGCAGTTGAGATGCACCGGCCCAGCCGGTGCGCCCCTGGCCGCCGCAATTGCCCGTGCCACCAGCGACTGCACGTAGGGCAAGAGGCCCTCGGTTGGTTCCGGCAGATCGCTGGCCCAGCGGGTATTACCGGCATACATCGCAACCTGATCTATCGTCTGGGGCGCACCATTATCGCGCAGCTCGTGGGGCCGGTCGGCAGTGAGGAGGATGAGCGGCACCCGCGCAAGATGCGCCTCTGCCACAGCGGGCCAGTAGTTGGCCGCCGCCGTCCCAGAGGTGCAGAGCAGCACCACCGGGGCGCGTCGTGCCCGCGCCATGCCCAGGGCGAAGAAGCCCGCCGAGCGCTCATCATAGTGCATCCAGATACGCGCCTGCGGGTGGCGCGCCGCCGCCAGCGCCAGCGGCGTACTGCGCGATCCGGGGCTAATCACCAGATCAGCGGCTCCGCCGCGCACCAGACCATCAATCAGTGTGGCCACCCAATCGGTAAGGAGTGCCTGACTCATGCGCCACCTCCGAGCGCACTCAGCATGGGGCGCAGCTTCAACTGCGATTCCTGCTCCTCACGCGCCGGGTCAGAACCAGAGACAATCCCACAACCGGCAAACAGTGCCGCCTCGCGCTTACTCACCAGTGCCGAGCGCAGCGCCACGGCAAACTCACCCTCACCGCGTGCATCGAGCCACCCCACCGGCCCGGCATACCAGCCGCGATCCATCCGCTCGTTGGCCCTGATCCACTCCAGCGCCACATCGTTGGGCTTCCCACCCACCGCCGGAGTCGGGTGCAGCGCCGCCACCAGATCAAGCACACTCCGCCCACCGGCAATCCGCCCGGTAACGGGAGTAAAGAGGTGCTGGATATTGCGCACCTTCATCAACACCGGCTCACTCGGAGCCTCCACGTGGCTACACAAATTGCCCAACGCACTACGGATCATCGTCACCACCAGCGCATGCTCGCGGCGATCCTTCTCACTATTGAGCAACGCCGCACCCAAACGCGCATCCTCGTCGGGCGTTGCGCCACGCGCCATGGAACCAGCCAGGCCACTCGCCGCAACCACCCCACCGCGCAGGCTCACCAGTCGCTCCGGCGAAGCCCCCAGGAAGGCGCGGCCACCGCGTGCTACGGCAAAGACGAACGTATCCGGGTACTCGTTGCGCAGACGTTCAAGCGCAGCAGGAATATCGAAATCCTGCGCGGATTGCAACCGCACCTCGCGTGCCAGCACCACCTTCTCCATCTTGGCCGCCCGCAGATCGGCGACCGCCTCGGCCACAATCGTGCGCCAGGTACTCGCGGGCAGCGCCTCCTCCACCGGCAGCGCCTCGGCGGGGTGGGCGGCGCGCCACGGGCCACCCAACAGATCGCGCAGACGGCGTGCAGCGGAGAGGTAGAGATTCACCGAGGAGGTTTCGGGGCCAACGAGGCCATTAAAGGTCAGACTGGCCACATCACCCTGCCGCGCCAAGATCATACGTGGCAGAAAGAGCAACCCATCGGGGAAATCGGCCCACAAGCCACTGGTCGGGCGCAACGGGTCGAAGGCAAAACCCGCCGCCGCCACCGGGCCAGCAAAGGGCAGATTGGGGTCAGCATCAATACAGGCATGCGCGACCAGATCGCGCCACGCCGCCGCCGCACTCACAAAGCGACCCTCGCCACTCGCGGCAATCTCCCAGGCAGCCCCCAGGCCCGTCACCGCCAAACCCTGGCTGGGCTGGCTCCAGAAGAAGCGATTATGCGTCGCCCCCACCGCCCGCGCAAAGAGCGCGAGGGGATCATCAGGGCTAACCGGGGCGCTCACACTTACCAGCACCGGGCGACCCAGTTGGCGGGCACGCTGGCGGGCAAGTTCGGCCATCTCTTCCATACGCCGCACATGGCGCAGGGCAGCCGTAGCAACACGAACGTGGATCATGGGCAGTCCATCCCTGGTAGTGTTGTGGTAACGTCCTTTCTATTATACCAAGGTGACAGGTACTGTAGAGACGGCCCGCTGGGCCGTCCAGGGCATGAGTCACCTTCGGTGGGGGTTTGGGGGCGGCGAAGCCGCCAAAACACCACAAAAATGGGGCTTGGGGCTTCAGCCCCAAGGACATTCCACATGCCCTGCCCTACCCCTTCGCCCCCAAGTTCGCCTTCATCCGGGTGGCCAGCCACTCTAGCAGCATCGCGAAGAGCAAGATGGCATAACTGAGCGCTCCGAGTTCACGCAGATCCAGGTAGTAGACACTGGCCATGAACATGTTGTAGCCGATCCCGCCTGCACCTGCCGTCGCGCCCATGGCAATCGCCGTCGAAAAGTTGATCTCGAAGCGCACAAAGGTCCACGAGAGCAGCGCCGAGGCAGAGGCGGGCAGCACCGCCTGAAAGATCGTTTGCCACCAACTCGCACCACTGGCGCGTAGGGCTTCGAGTACCCCCGGTTCGATCTCCTCAAACGACTCGGAGTAGGCTTTGATCAAGTAGCCCGCCGAGTGAAAGGTCATGCCGAGAACGGCGGCGACGCTGCCTAATCCTGCCGAGACGGCAAAGAAGAGTACCCAGAGGACGGTGGGCACGGCGCGTACAAACGCGGTGCCAGCGCGGATCACCTGGGCCAGCCAGCGCGGGGCCAGATTTTGGGCGGCCAGCAGCGCCAGGAAGAAGGCGATGATCGCCCCGAAAATGGTGGTCAGAAAGCCCAGCCCTATGGTCACCAAGAGCGCATGCCACAACTCGGCCCAGTCGGTATTCTTCAGGCGCGGCTCGAAGAAGAGCATGCGGAAGTTGTTCAGCATCTCGCCCAGTGCCGCGAAGAGATTGATATTGCGGGCGTCAAAGGTGCTAAAGCTGTAGATCGTCAGCAGTGTCAGGCCGATCAACGTGATCTGAATACTCAGGTTGGCCTTGGTGAGCGGGCGCACCCGAATGCGCCCAGAGTGTGTCATAACGCCCATCACAACACCGCCCGCCGGATGGCATTCGATAGCGACTCAATCAACAGTACGGCAACGACAATCACCAGCACCACCAGACTAGCCGAGCTGTAGTTGAAACTCTTAAAGTAGAGATCGAAGGCAAAGCCGATCCCGGTGCCGGTGAGGATACCCACCAGGGTGGCGCTGCGGATATTGGTCTCGATCATGAAGAGTACCCAACTGATCAGTTGCGGCAGACAGGCGGGGATGATGCTCTGGCTGATGATGGCCAGGTAACCCGCGCCTGTCGCTCGCAACGCCTCAACCGACTCGGTACTGACTTCGTCTATGGTCTCGATCATCACGCGCACGATGAAGCCGAATGTGACGAAGAAGAGCGCAAAATAGCCGGTGTAGGAGCTTTGGCCAAATGAGAAGAGCAGAATGAGTGCCCAGGCCGACACATCAATGTTGCGAAAGATACTGGCGATACCACGGGCAGGTAGACTCAACCAGGGGTGCAAGCGGGTTGTTGTGGCCCCCATGAGAGCCACGACCAAGCCACAGGCCGAGGCCACTGTTGCCGATGAGACCGACATCAGTACCGTTTCGAGCAACTTGTCGAGGATACGTGGTAGGCGGGCAAATGCCTCAGCATCGGGGATAAAGTTACGTAACGCCCAGGTCGCGGCGCGGGGAATGGCGCTCAAACCGCGCACGGTATCATACTCGGTGACGAGAATAGCCCCGTAGGTGAGCGCAGCCAGTACCAGAAAGAAGAAGATCGCGTGGCGGCGACGCAGATGGAAGATGTCAAGCGGCTGCATAACGCTCACGCAGGTTGAGCATCAGATCGCCCGACTCGGAGCCGTAGATCTGATGGATCTGCTGGTCAGTGATCAGATTGGGGTCGCCATCAAAGACGAGTTGGCCGCGCTTAATCCCGATTACCCGGTCGGCATAGCGTAGCGCCACATCTACCTGGTGCAGATTGACCAGCACAGTGATACCGAGGTTCTGGTTGATCTCGCGTAGTGTATCCATAATGATCTTGGAGGAATTAGGGTCGAGCGAGGCAATCGGCTCGTCACACAGCAGCATCTTGGGCTGCTGCACCAGCGCTCGTGCAATCCCGACGCGCTGCTTCTGCCCGCCACTGAGTTGGTCGCAGCGCTTGTAGATCTGCTCACCCAGCCCGACACTCTCGATGATGCGCACGGCCTCTTGCTTCTCCTGCTCGTTATAGAGACCCAAGATGCCCTCGAAGGTACCCTTATAGCCCAACCGCCCGTGCAGCACGTTCTCGATCACACTCAGCCGGTTGACTAGGTTGTAGTGTTGGAAGATCATCCCGATCTGGGTGCGCTGGCGGCGCAAAGCCGTGCCACGTAACGACGAGACATTCACCCCATCGAAGTGAACCTGGCCACTACTGATGTCAATCAGCCGATTGAGGCAGCGCAACAGCGTGGATTTCCCCGCCCCAGAGGGGCCAATGATGGCCACAAACTCGCCGGGGCGCACATCAAAACTGATCTCATTCAGTGCGAGAGTCTCGTGGCCATAGCGCTTAGTGAGTGCGTCAACTTGGAGCAGGTGCATAGGAGTCTCCTTGTGTGGAAGAGAGATTATGGGAGAGACGGCCCTGTGGGCCGTCTCTCCCATAACATCCTCTCTACTTCAGTGCCCGGATCGGGTCGAAGAAGGAGTCCTCGACCACCAAGAAACGCTCGTCTTTGGTCTTGCGGAAGAGCGGCTTATACCCCGCCTCGACCACCTCCTTGGGGGCGAAGATCTGGGTGTTCTGGGCCACGGCATCCGAGGTAAGCGCATCCTTCAGCGTCTGGATCTCAGCCTCGGTGAGCATGCTGGTATTCATCACGAAGGGTGCGTTCAGCACCGGGGTGGCCGCGATGATCACGAACTCGGCACCCGCATACTGCGTGAATGGCTCGTCGGCATTCGCATTAACCCGGTAGACCGCGCCAGCCGTGTTGGCAGTGCCTTCGACCAGCGTGACATAGTTCTCGACACAAGTATCGCAGAAGGCCGCCACATCCACCTTACCCGAAATCAGGTTGACCGCTGAACCCTGGTGCGAGCCACCAAACTGCACTTCGGAGAAGAAGTTGTCTGCGCCGCCCTCGATCAGATCGTCGGCAGTCAGATCCTTCCACTTTTCCTGGGTTCCAAAGTATTTAATGATGTTGGAGGACGGCACGCGGAAGCCGGAGGTGGAGCTGTTGGAGACGAAGGAAAAGCGCTGGCCCTGGATGTTGTCAATCTTGAAGCTGCCATTTTCCTGGTAGTTGCCCTCCTGGCCCCGCATCACGGCCAGCCAACTATAGTAGACCGCGCCATTCAGGGTACCATCGGTGCCACTCGGAATGACCAGCGGCAGTACCTTGGGGTTCTTATCGTGGGCCTGCACATAGCCCTCAGCCCCAAAGAAGGCGAGGTGGGCATTATTGTTGGCCATGGCCTCAATCGCAATAATGTAGTCGGTAGTCGTCTGGTGCTGCACCGGTCGCTTGAGTGCCTCACTCACCACCGCCGCAAAAGCGTCACGGGCTGCACCCATCTCCGACCCCGACTCGTTGGGGTACCAAGCCATAATGATCGGGGCGGTATTGGGGGCCGCGCTGGGTGCCGGAGCGCTGGAAGCGGGAGTGGAAGCCGGTGTACTAGAACACGCCGACAAGACGAAGATCAGGGTGAAGAGACTCACTAGCGAACGCAACCGCATAATCCCTCCGGGTCTATATAGAGTCACACTATCGCTCAGTGAGTTTAATCTGGACATGTTATGTAGATATTAAATCATTTATCTATAATTATTAAAATTTATGATCAAATCAATATATAAAAATGTTATTTTATGTAAGGGTTTGGGGGCGGCGTAGCCGCCCCCGAAGATCTTTTTGGTGTTTGGGGTATAGCCCAAACATGGCTACGTTTTTGCATATTTCTGCAAAAACGTAGCCATATCGAGCAGATCATGAAAACGCTCAGCCAGGGTAGCGTGGTCCCAATCCCACCACGCAATCGCCAGCAACTGCGCCACCGTCTCAGCATCAAAGCGCGGGCGCACCGGGCGGGCGGGCACCCCCACCACGATCATGTAGGGTTCCACGTCTTTCGTTACCACTGCCCCCGACCCCACCACTGCCCCGGTTCCTATCGTCACCCCCGGCATAATGATCGCCCCGTGGCCGATCCACACATCAGGGCCGATCACGCAGCGCGCCGCCCGTCGCCAAGCAAAAATTTCGGTATCATCAACCGTATCGAAGCCATACGCCACCCGGCGGTAGGTGCAGTGATGCTGGGTCACCCGCTGCATCGGGTGGTTGACCGGGTTGATACGCACGTGGGCCGCAATCGAGCCGAACTTGCCGATCTCGCTGTAGGCGATCTGGGTGTCGTTCGAGGCGTAGGTATAGTCGCCAATCCTACTCTCACTCACCACCACCCGTGGGCCGATTTCGCTCCAACTGCCCAGGTGCGAGTCGAAGATCTGGGCCGTGGGATCAATCGTCGGCTCGACACGCAGTCGGGGGCTGTAGTTGCGGGTCTGGGGCGGAAAGGCTTCGATATAGTGGGTCATGTTTTGTTCTTCTAGCCTCCAGGTTTTGACGCGAAGACGCAAAGTCTTCGCGTCAACAGGAATACGCAACCCGCGTCCCCCAATCGTGAACAATCGTCCGGCGTGCCAGCGTCGCGTCCCAGTAGATCGGCACTCCGCGCCGGATCGTCCCGCGTACCCGTGGGCGTGGCCCCGGTTCAACCAGGATCAGATCGGCACTCAGACCGGCTGCGATCCGCCCGCGATCATGCAGGCCGAGGGCAGTAGCGACGTTCTGGCTCACCAGCTTGACGGCCGCGTGCAGTGGCAGGATGCCCTTGTCCACCAGAATAAAGACCGCCTGGAGTAGTGCAGCGGGCGCATAGTCGGCGGCGAGCATATCCACCACCCCAGCCAGCACTGCCTCAATCGCGCTCAGGTTGCCCGAATGCGAGCCGCCGCGCAGAATGTTGGGTGCCCCCATCACCACCGCCATCCCGCGCTGCCGCGCCTCCTGTGCTGCTACTAAGGTCACGGGGAACTCGCTAATGCGTACCGAGAAGTCGGCCATGTGGTCAATCTTCTGGGCAGTGTCGTCATCGTGCGAGGCAATCGGTAGCCCACAGGCCAGCGCCTGGGTGACAATATCGGCTGCGGTGCGCCAGATGTGCGGGTCGTTCTTGGCGTTCTGAATGCGCTCGTGGGTCTCGGCCTCTACCTCGGCGGGGCTGGCGTTGCGCCACTTCGAGATGAAGGAGACATACTGCTCCATGTCGCGGTACTGCCCCTGGCCGGGGGTGTGATCCATTAGCGAGACCATGTGTACCATCCCGCGATCCAGCAGATCAACCAGCGCCGGGGCTACCGATGGCGTCGGGACCTCGTAGCGGGCATGGATGCGCAGGTCAATCAGCAACTGGTTGCGCAGGTTGTAGACCGCCGTACTCATCCGATGGGCGTGTTCACCCGAACGGTGGTTGGTACTGCGCCCCGACACTCCATCCCAGAAGGAGAGTGCGGCGTAGGCGGTGGTGATGCCATTTGCCGCGAGGCGCTTATCCAACTCAAAGACCGCCATGTCCATGGGGAACTGTACCCCCGGACGCGGTTCAACCTCACTCTCCAACATATCGCCATGCATATCAATCATGCCCGGCATGAGGATGAGACCACTGCCATCCACCACGCTGCCCGCTCGATCCTGCGACACATCCCCCTCAACGATCTGGGCGATCTGAGTACCATCAATTAGCAGGCCACCGCGCTCGATCACCCCGTCTGGAAGCACGATCTGAAGGTTAGTTAGCCACATAATCTACCTGTGTATTCGTTAAGTGCAGTTCACCATCAACCAGATCGCGCACATCCTCCGGGTGGTGGAAGACGCCGATCATCGCCACCCCCTGGGCCTTGATCTGGGCCAGCCGCGTCACCAACGCGGCACGCGCATTAGCATCGAGCGAGGCGGTCGGCTCGTCGAGCAGCAACAGACGGCGCGGCACAATCAAGGCGCGCACCAGATTCACCTTCTGCTGCTCTCCCCCAGAGAAGGTGGTCGGGTAGGCGTCCCATATATCCTCTTTGAGACCGAAGGCGGTGAGCCACTCAGCGGCGATCTGGCGCGCCTGGGCGCGGGTCTGGCCTTGGTTCAGGAGTGGCTCTGTCACCACATCTATTGCACTGACACGCGGGCGTGCGCGCAGGAACTGGGTGACATGGCCGATCTCGGTGCGGCGCAGGGCGGCAATATCCACATCTGCCGCGCATGCCAGATCGATCAGGCCCGCGTGGGCATGGTAGATCGCCTGCCCCGCTGTGGGCAGGTAGGAACGGTAGAGACAGCGCAGTAGGGTAGATTTGCCTACCCCATTGACGCCGCGCACCAAGAGGAACTCGCCCGCGTGTAGCCGAAAGTCAACCTCGTTAAAGGCCGGGATGTGGCGTTGCAGGTGGTGAACGAAGAACGCTTTGCTGAAGCCCTGAACATCAAGAATGATCATAGTTTTGCGTAGACCAGTTGTTGAGTGTATGCCTCTTGCGGATCTTCGAGAATCTGGTCGGTCAGGCCATGCTCGATCACGCGCCCATGGCGCATCACCATCACCCGGTCGGCGAGTGCCCGGATGACCCCCAGATCGTGCGAGACGATCACGGTGGCGATCTGGAGTTCACGCTGAATACGGGCGAGGGTATCGAGTACCAACGCCTGCACGGAGACATCGAGTCCAGTAGTAGGCTCATCAAGGAGCAGGAGCATCGGGCGCAGTGCCAGCGCCCGTGCCAGTTGAACCCGCTGCTGCATGCCGCCAGAGAGCCGGATGGGCAGATCGTCCATCCGTTCCAGCGGGAACTCCGAGGCACTTAGCGCACCCCTCGCCGCTTGGCGCAGCGTGGCGAAGTTGCGCTCCCCGGCCATGATCAGCCGCTCGGCCACATTGCCGCTGCTGGTATGGCGCATGCGCAGCCCCAGGTAGGGGTTCTGGTAGACAATGCCGATGTGCCGGATCTGAATCTGGCGGCGGTAGTAGCGATCCATGGTGAAGAGATTCTGATCGGCATAACCCGGTAGATCCAGGTAGTACGTGCCTGCATCGGCTGGCTCTTCGAGGTTGAGCAGCCGCAACACCGTAGACTTGCCCGATCCCGATTCGCCCACGATCCCCAACACCTCACCCCGGTAGACACTCACATCCACCCCGTCAATGGCCGTAATCGCGCCATAACGGCGGCATAAGCCACGCGCCTGCAACAAGGGAACTTCGCGCACCAAGCGCGGATGATCAAGGCCAGGTCTAGTCATCATGATGCAAGAATTCCGTATGGTAGAACCGGCCCTGCTCGTCATAGTAGGTCGCACCGATCTCCACCACCTCACCCTGCGTGCGCCGCACGAGCTTCGCGGCATAGCCAGTGTCAGAGAGGATGTAGCGCGAACTGCCATCGGGCTGGGGGACTTCATTCATAAAGCGGTTGACCGCGCCGGTCTGCGCACACACCCGGCCAGCTTGGCTTTCAACCTGAAAATGGACATCCTCGAACTCAATCGGGCGCACATCGGTATAGGGCGGCACCGCATACAAACGCTTCTCACGCCCCGCCGAGAGCAGGGTCAGGTGAGCCGCCTGGTGCAGCATTGGGGTGTCCCAGCGCGGAATAGGGCTAGGAGCCATCAGGTAGCGTCCGTACACCACCACCGGGTAGTCGGCACCCCCAGTAAAGGTGCGGTAGCGCACCAACTGCTCGTGTAGTTCAAGCCAGATCAGCGCATAGTCCGCATCGGCATGCATCTGGCGTGCGCGGGTGACACTCGGCTCCACATGGGTGAGCGGTTCAGGAACCGGCACCTGCAACACCAACAGTTGCCCCTCGCGCAGCCGCTCTTCGGGGATACGGTGACGACTCTGGATGATCGTCGCTGCCAGTGTGTCGGTGGTGGTCTGCACCCCGGCCATACGCGCAATAAAGCGGCGCAAGTTCGCCGCATTGACCGAGTCATCAGCGCCCTGATCAATCACCTTGACCGTATCCGTCGGCCCGACGGCGGCCAGGGTCACTTGTAGACCGCCGGTACCCCAGCCACGCGCCATCGGCAGCTCGCGGCTGGCGTAGGGCACCTGATAGCCGGGGATAGCGATAGCCTTTAGGATACGGCGGCGCAGTTCGCGCTTGGCAAATTCATCCAAAAAGGCATAGCTATAGTCATGGCGTGGATGCGCAAGCTGCTGGAGTCTCATTCGCTCTCCTCCGCTGCCATCTCGCGTGCGCGGCGCAGTGCGTCCAGGTTGCTGCTGAAGGTGACATAATGAGGGAGTTTGTAGTGGATACAGAACCCGGACGACTCAACCGGCTCGGTATGGTAAAGCACGAACTCCTCGTCATGCGCCGGGTGCGGATTGGGCTTATCCATCTCCAGATCGAGCATCGCGCCAGCAATCACCTTCACCTCATTCCAACCCAACGTGGCCGCATAGCCCAACTCCAGCGTATCGCCGTGGCTACTCACCACCTCGGCCATACTTACCCGCACCCGCCCCGCGCTAAAGCGCACCCCACTGATGGGATGTTCGAGCAACACATCGGCATAACCCAAACGCACCTCATTCACCGTAGGATGGATGAGGCCATAGCCGCGCATACTCGCATACCCAAGCGCCAGCACCCCACCCGTATCAGCGCGGGCCAGCGACTGTAAGCGTTGCGCACGCGGCGCTGGGAAACGCACCGCCTCACGCGTCACATCGGGCAGGAGCGCCGGGTCGGCGGGGGGCTGCGGGGGGAGTGCCGCCAACAGCCCGTTGAGGCGCAGCCATTCGGTAACGGGGGGGATGGGAGAATTGAGGATCGCGGGTGATTCGGGGGTTGTGGGCTGTTCGCTCGCAACCTCTCCCTGCGCATCACCATCCAGCAGATCCGTGCGCAAGAGACGGTGGCTATAATCGAGCGTCGGGCCAAGAATCTGGCCGCCGGGAATATCCTTAAACGCCGCCGAGATGCGCCGTAGCGTCTGCATCGTTGCCGGATCAACCGGCGCAGCATAGGCTACCCGTGGCTGCGTCGAACGGTACGCGCGCAGCAACAGGATCGCCTCATACAGATCGCCCCCGGTCTGCGCGATAGCCAACGCGGCCAACTCCGGCGCATAGAGCGAACCTTCACTCATCACCCGATCCACCAGATAGGGCAACTGGCGCTCGATCTGCTGCACCAAACCGGCATCAAGCGTCCCATTCAGACGGCGAAAGAGCGCCTCAGCCTCCTGGATCGCCGCTTCACCACCACGCGCCGCAACATAGGCCATCAAAGCACCTCAACCGTGGTTGTGCGCGGCAGACCGATCAGGTGATCATGCGCGATGAAGAAGATGTCCCAACCGAGCGGGAACTGACACACTTTGGTGCGTAACTCCCAGAACCCCGGCGGCAAACCACCCAGATTCACCATAAACGGAGCGGGAATACCCGGCCCACTCAGGCGCAGCCGTTCACCCGCGCCTAGGTGGCAAGACAGCACCAACGTCGCCGAGGCGTCGGGGTCAAGGTACGTCCCGACCGGAGCCAGCGCGAGATCATCGAGTGCCATCGTGGGCAGATCGGGGTAGAACTGGTAGTGAGCCTGCTGCGGCCCCAACGTCCGCGCTCCGCTATGGGCCAGCAACTGAGCCAAGCCAGCATGGTTGGTGTAGTAACTCGTCTCCAGATCAATCAGGGTCGCCCCAACCGCCGCGAAGGCGGCCACACCCACCTCGGCGATGCGCTGCGCTCGCCCCGGATAACTCAGCGCCCACATGAGCGCCTGGAACGTCTGCTGACTCTGGGCTTCAAACGCCGTCAACTGAGGAGTAATCATCAGAATGTCTCTAGCTCCACACGAGTAGCCTCAATCTGCTGCCGCAGCACCAGATCCTCGGCCTCCAGTGCCGCCGCCTGCGCCTGCACAAAAGCAGCAATCTCGGCACGACAACACCCAGCCGTGCAGGCCGCATCGAGCAACGCCAGCGCCAATGCCTGGGTCAGATCGCGGCCCAGACAGGCGGCATAGCCCTCGGCACCCGCCAGCCGCACCCGCGCCGAGGCCACCAATACCTCACCCACATAAAAGGTAGCCCCCTTGGCCGTATCCTGCATCGGCAGCATGACCAAGCCGGTAGAGTTGTGCAACACCTCTACTGGCTCCAGAGTGGGCAACAAATGTTCAACAAAATCCTTAACCACCGTAGCGGGGCTACGGCTGAGGATACTCAAATAGAAAGACTGATCGGGGTAGGCCATGCAGAAGTTATCCCAATCTAGGCAGAGCAATCACACGATGCGTGGCAAGTGTAGGCGGACTTGACTAAGAGAGGATTAAATCGCGGTAAAGGGCGGAGGGGATTTGGGTGATCCATAGACAAGCATCAAGTGCTACAATACCCGCCGACATCACCCTCCCATACTGAAAGTGAACACCTTTATGGCCGCCAAACTCACGCCCAAAGGTCGCGCATGGCTCAAAGGCTTCCACATACTCTTTTCGTCCACTTGGGTAGGCGCAGCTCTGTGTATGGTGCTGCTCCACTTCAGCTACCAACCGAGTAGTGGGAATGAGACGCATACGATGCTGAGTGTACTCAAGCGCATTGATGACTGGGTGATTATTCCTTCAGCCATTGGTACCCTCACAACCAGTGTTCTAATCAGCGCACTCACTCCATGGGGCTTCTTCAAGTGGACATGGGTGACGGTCAAGTGGGTTCTTACTATCGCCATCATGCTCTTCGGCACCTTCTTCCTTGGCCCGTGGCTCAATGGGATGGAAGCCCTCGCCGCCGCTGATCCGCAGCTTGCCGTACAGAATCCGCAGTTTCTTACCAGCCACCAACTCATGTCCTATGCGGTTGGCCCGCAGTTAATCACCCTGCTCTCGATTGTCTTCATCTCGGTACTGAAACCATGGAAACCGACGAAGCATTCGACGACATCAAATTCATAGCTATTTGTTTTTCTGAAAATAATATAAAATCTTATGGATACCTTCATCCCACCGCTCGAATACCACTACGACACCTTCACCCTGCGCGCTTACCGCCCCGGTGATGGAGCCGCACTGCAACGCACGGTGAACGCCTCGTATGAACACCTACGCCAGTGGATGATCTGGGCCAAACCCAATCAGTCACTGGAAGAGTCGGAGGCGATCTGCCGCCGTTTCGCTGGCCAGTACCACCTCAACCAGGGTTTCACGCTGGGTGTCTGGCGGGGGAGGTGTTGGTTGGTGGTACCGGCTACCATCTACCCAAGCTGGGGCTAGAAGATGGCAATGCCGAGATCGGCATGTGGATCGCTGCTGATGAAGCGGGCCAGGGTTTAGGGACGCGCACCCTGCGGGTGTTGCTCGATTGGGGGTTCAGTGCCTGGCCCTGGCAACGCCTCATCTGGCGCTGTGACACGCGCAATCTAGCGAGTGCGCGTACTGCCCAAAAAGCGGGTATGATCCTTGAAGGCACATTCCGATCTGATGGGATTCATGTAGATGGTACCCGCCGTGATACCCATCTCTTTGCCCGTTTGCGCACGGAATATAGCCCCCAACCCCCACAATAACCGTATCGGTATGGATGGGATGTCGTGTCTATGCGAGAAGAACGTCGCCCCCCTGCGGGCTGCATCATCCCCGTGCTGGCGCTGCTGATCGGGGTGTTGGGCGGAGCCTTCGCCATGCTCGGCTTTTTAGGTTTGGGCATGAACGAGGTGATCGCCCGCATGCAAGGCCGGGCCGCCCCACTCCTGATCGAAGTTACCCCAACCCCCGCGCTCCACATCGTCGGCGGAGCCGCCCCTGGTCGCCGCCTGGTCTGGCGCGCCCCCATCCCCCTCGATACGGATACGAGCGAACCAGATCTGCTGGTGATTAGCCGCAATTATGACCGCGATACCGATACGCTGCTCCTCTTCAGCCCGCTGGAGGGCCGGGTGCGTTGGGAAAGCCCGCCTATGGGGGCGAACGGCACCTCCTGGGTGGTTGCCTATAGTGCCGCGACGATCATCGTTGCCGATGAGGCGCGCCTGGTTGGTTTGAGCCGCACCGATGGCAGTAAGGTCTGGGAAGCTCCGCTCACCGACCGCATCTTCTACAATGGCTGCCAGGATTGCCTTCAGGTCTTTGGTGATGTGGTGGTGGCCCTGAGCGACGATGGGCAACTCCAAGCCCTCAATGCGCATAAGGGCACCCCGCTCTGGGCTGTGCGTCTGCACCAGGCCACACGCCAACTGGTGCGCGTGGGCGCTATGGTGGGGGTGCCGGATAGCCTAGAGCCAGATGCGACTGAGGCGGGTCTTTTCATCTACAACCCCGCCGATGGCCAACTAGTACGCACGATTGCCCCCACCTGCCAGCGCGAACCGCAGGGCTATGTGGATCGCCCGCACTACTACGACTACATCTTGGCCGATCCGCAGGGCGAAGCGCTCTACTGGATGCTCGATAGTGTCAACTGTCTGTTACGGGTGGGAATGGGCACCTTCGGTGGTGAAGAGCGCACCTTCAACCCGGCATTTCAACGCCTTGATGCCGAGAATACCCTGGTTGCTGATGGCCACATCTACCTGAGTAGTGATCAAGCCATCTACACCAGCGATGGCCAAGGTCAGGCACGCCTACTGACCGAGGTGGCAGACTATAACCTCCACCCACTGGCAGCACGCGGCAGCGATCTGTTGGTGCTCGCCCAGCGTACCCGTGGCTCTTCGCGCTACGAACTCTGGCTTCTCGATGCCCAGAGTGGCCAACAACGTTGGAGCCGCGTCTTGCTCGGTGATGATCTGCTCGAAGATGCGATCTACGATTCGGGCGACACAGCGGTACACCTGCTCCCCAGTGGCGTTGCCCTTATCGAGCAGCAAGCCGATCCAGAGGCGCTCAGCTATGAACTGCTCAACCTGAACAATGGCACCAGCCAGGTGAAGAAAGAACTACGGGTAGAAGATGCCGGTGCTTCGCTACGCGGGATCACATGGGGTAACCAGAGCGGCTGGTTGGCGGCTGATGAACTCTACGCCGTGGATTTGACCAGCGGTGAGACGCGGGCGCGTTGGCCATAACAACACAAAGCCCCGCGTCGTTACGACGCGGGGCTTCTTGCTGGTGCCAAGGACCAGACTTGAACTGGTGACCCTCGCATTTTCAGTGCGATGCTCTACCAACTGAGCTACCTTGGCGTAGTGTCGGCACTCTCGACTGGTGGGCGATGACGGGCTCGAACCGCCGACAACCTCGGTGTAAGCGAGGTGCTCTACCAACTGAGCTAATCGCCCCCAGATATTGAGATGGTGCCCAGGAAGGGACTTGAACCCTTATGAGCATGGTTAGCTCACTAGGCCCTCAACCTAGCGCGTCTGCCAATTCCGCCACCTGGGCTCAACACGCTCGGTATTATAGTCGCCATGCCCGTTTTTGTCAAATTCCGATCTCACAGCGCAGCATGGCGATCTCTTGGGCGATGCGTTGACTCAGCCGCTGGCGCTCTGCAACGGGCAAAAAGCTGGCGGCGGCGGCATTCTGTACTACGTTGATGAGGTCATCAATCGTAAAGCCGAAGTGCTGCACGGCACGGCGGTACTCTTCGGTAATGGTCGTGTGGAAGAACGAAGGATCGTCCGAATTGAGCGTCACAACTACTCCAGCATCATAGAGTTGGCGCAGCGGATGGCTCTCCCAACTTGCCACTGCGCCGGTACGCAGGTTACTACTAGGGCAGACATCAAGGATCACCCCGCGTTCAATCAGGGCCGTCATCAGGGCCGGGTCTTCAATACTGCGCACGCCGTGGCCAATGCGCTGCACCCCCAACGCATTGATCGCGCCCCAGACACTGGCTGGCCCCACCACCTCCCCGGCGTGGGCCATCAGCCCCAAGCCCGCCTCGCGGGCCGCCGCGAAGAGCGCCGCGAAGGGTTCGGGCGGGTAGTCAAGCTCGTTACCCCCAATAGACCAGCCCACCACGCCGAGGGGCTGGGCACGTCGGGCCACATCGAGCACCTGCCAACCCAGATCGGGGCCATACTGGCGTCCGTGGTCTAGGGCGATGCGGATCTGGGTGCCGGTTTCGCGGGCTACCTGAGCAAAGCCCGCTGCGGCCCCACTGATCGCCTCGTAGAGATCCATGCCGCGCCGGATGTGCTGCATGGGCGAGATCATCACCTCGGCATAGAGGACGTTTTGGGTGGCTAGGTCGCTGCCCAGTTCGTAGGCTAGGCGGGCAAAATCTTCGCCGCGCACAATGACCTGGGCCATCTGCATAAAAAGGCTGATGAACTGGCTAAAATGGTGATAGTGGAAGAGTTGCTCGACCCCGGCAACATCATGGGCGGGGAGATCGAAGTTGTTCTGCTGCGCTAGATCGAGCAACGTCTGGGGTGTCATCGAACCCTCAAGGTGCAGATGGAGTTCCACCTTTGGCATCCGCACAATAAACTCATCGAGTTCTGCGGTCAGCACACTGCTCCTCCTTCATGCGTACCTTGGAATTGGGGGCAAAAAAGGGACATAGCGTTGTCGCTATCTCCCTATACTGCTTGCGCATCATTCCGATAAGCCGAATTATCCGATCCCTGATGCCTGTAAGCGCTCGGCATTATCATAAACGATCAACGCATCAATGATCTTGTCGAGATTACCGGCCAAAACACCCGGTAAATTGGAGAAGTTCTGGCCGATCCGATGATCGGTGATGCGATCCTGGGGGAAGTTGTAGGTGCGGATCTTCTCGGCGCGCTCGCCGGTACCCACCTGGGCCAAACGCGACGCACCCTGGGCGCGCTGCTGCTTCTCCTGTTCGCGGGCATAGAGTTTGGCGCGCAGCACCGACATGGCCTTTTCGCGGTTCTTGATCTGCGAACGCCCGTCCTGGCATGTCACCACGATCTCATCCGGCGTACCACCCCGATAGACCAGCCGCACCGCCGAGTCGGTCGTATTCACGCCCTGGCCGCCGTGACCACCGCTGCGGAAGACATCGGTGCGCACATCCTCGTCTTTGATCTCGATCACCGTAGGTTCCACCTCCGGCATGACCGCCACGGTAGCGGTGGAGGTGTGGATGCGCCCACGGGCTTCAGTGGCGGGGACGCGCTGCACGCGGTGGACACCACCCTCGTATTTGAGTTGGCTATAGGCATTTTCGCCGCGAATCTCGAAGACTGCCTCTTTGAAGCCGCCGATCCCATTATCGGTGATGCTATCCACTTCCACCTTCCACCCGCGCAGTTCGGCGTAGCGCACATACATACGGTAGAGATCGGCGGCAAAGAGCGCTGCTTCATCCCCACCTTCACCCTGGCGGATCTCAATGATCACATCCTTGGCATCGTTGGGGTCACGCGGCAGGAGCAGCAGCTTTATCTCCTCTTCAAGCTGCGCAATGCGCGTGCGCTGGCTCTCTAGCTCCTCATGGGCCAACTCGCGCATCTCGGCGTCGCTGCTCTCATTCAGCATCGTATGCGCCTCTTCCGCCGCCTGCCGTGCGCGCTGATACGCTTGGAAGGCATTGACCACTTCCTCCAGTTCGCGCTGTTCACGCGCATATTGCTGGAGCAGACTCAGATTGTTGACGACCTCGGGTTGGGCCATCAGTTCGCCAAGCTCGTCATAACGAGCAACGACACTTTGGAGTTTATCGAACATAGATCTCAATCATCCTTAATTATGATGTGGATCGCTATTATAGCATGGGGTAGCAAGTTCAACTAGACATAACAAAAACGGCATAGGGACGAGGGATACTCGTCAGCCCATGCCGTTTGAAAGACGGGTTAGAAGCCCTTAGAGATCTTCTTACGCCGGTTGCGCTCAGCGCGGCGGCGCTTCTCTTTGCGCTGCTCGCTCTTCGAGACGAAGTGCATCTTCTCGCGGAAGGTCTTCGTAATGCGCTCGGAGACGACGCCCTTATTGAATCGGCGGATCAGCTGCTCGACTGTCTCACCGTCACGACGCTCAACTTTCATCGCTCTGCACGTTCGGTAGGGAACGAACCGCTGGTCTAGCCAACTGGCTCAGGTCTGGTACTGGCGTGGGGCACCGCCCCGACCCGATACGCCTGCTACCGATACGTTCTGCTCACCCCCTTTACTGTGGATTTGGTGTGGCCCCAATTGCAGATGGGCAGAGCTGCCCGTAGACACCGTCGGGTAGTATAGCCGATAAGTGCGTATGGGCGCAATTGCC
>NZ_GL501404.1:1109048-1146234 GCF_000152145.1 Oscillochloris trichoides DG-6 | reverse complement strand
GGGTGGGGGGCCGGGGGCGGCGAAGCCGCCAAAATACTACAAAAATTAGGGCTTGGGGCGTAGCCCCAAGAACTTTGCCCATGCCCTGATTGCAACCAACAAAAGGGGATTATGGTATTATTATGGCCTGATTGTTAGATACGATCACCAGACCACCTAACGGAGAAGGACAGGACTGCGATGAGGCTTGAACGTCGGCGCGATGGCAAAGTGTATGTTTTAGAGGCATACGGCCCCGATGCGGACGAATTGCGTCGCTTGTTGCCCCGTTGGCCAGGCGGGTATGTGCAGTGGGAAGCTACTGGCATTCCTCTGCCTGCCGAAGAGGGGATGCGCCCACGCAGTAGCGGCCCGATTTGGGCACTCTGGCGGCCGCGTGATGCGACCGAGCAACTTCCCGAACTTGAAGATCCGGCTGAGTTTCTGGATATTCCGCCCGCCCCATCTGCGCCGCCTGCTCCGTCTGTGATACCAGTTGACGATCTCGATGACGAACTGACACCTCCACTCAATCATACCGAAGCTGTGGCTACCGTGGCGCGACGGCAGCGGCATTATGTGGCACCTCGTCTGCAACCACGCACCACCAAATATAAGAATCTGACCCGTATTGAGAGTAGCCCCAAACATCGCCCCGGCTATCTGGTGCGGGTGACATGGGCCAAAAAGACCTATACCAAGTATTTTGCCGATGTCGCGTATGGGGATCGGCTGGGTTCGTTGGCCGCCGCCGTGGAGTGGCGTGACCAGGTTGAGCGCGAGGTGGGTAAGCCGCGCACGAACCGCCCGGCGATTGGCGTGGCCTACTCCAATACTGGGATCGTCGGTATTTCGCGCACCACCAAGGCGGGCAAGCCGATCTACCAAGTGACATGGTACGAGGATGGGAAGCAGCGTCGCCGCGTCTTTAGTATTGAGTTGCTCGGTGAGCAGAAGGCCCTCAAGGCGGCACGTAAGGTGCGGGCTGAGATTGAACGCCAGAAGTAACCATCAGGCATGACCTATGCACCAGCGCGGGTGGCTCTGCATCCTAACCCTGGCCCTCTTCTGGACGCCGGTGGCCCAGGCTGCGCCGGTGTCGTTCGATGCCTACCTGCACTTGCTGCGCGAGGCGTATACCGCCGCTGAACGCGGCGATCAGGTCGGGTTGGCGGCGGTGGTGCCCCAGTTGGTGGCACTGGAGCAGGTGCAATTGGCCGATGGGAGTGTCGCGCCGGTGGATAACCACTGGCTAACCGAGGCGATGCAGGTTCAGCGCCCCGATCTGCCCCAGATTGCCCAGCGTTTAGGCGCGACCCTCGATGCCCTGGCCTACGCCACTGGCCCGCCCGATCCGGCTGCGAGCGAGCGCCTGCGCCAGATTCTGGCCGGGCCGCCCTTTACTCAACCTGAAGCCCCCGAAACACCCCAATGGGTGCGGGACTTCTTCGAGTGGCTGGCCGATCTTTTGGGCCAGGTTATGCCGCCGGTGATCGATTCTGCCGATACCTACAGCGACCCGGTAGGTTGGGGCTTTGCGCTTCTCGGCCTGATCCTGGTCGGCGCGATCATTTTTATCTGGGTGCGCGGGCTGCGCCACACGTTGGCCCCGATCACCGCCATGCCGAGCGATGACCCCGAAACGCCGCTGCACGCCGATGATGCTGCCCAGCAAGCGGCGGAACTGGCACGCCAGGGTGAGTACCGCCGGGCAGCGCGCATGCTCTACCTCTCGGCGCTGCTGTGGCTCGATGAGCATGGCCGCCTGCGCTATGACCGCACGCTGACCAACCGCGAGTACCTCGATCATCTGCGCGATAGCCCGCATCTGCGCGAGGGGCTGCGCCCGGTGGTGGAGACATTTGATCAGGTCTGGTATGGCGATCTGCGCCTCGACGCGACCAGCTTTGCTACCTATGCGCGGCAGGTCGCGGCACTGCGCGAGGTGCCATCTGAGCGCGGGGCGAAAGCATGATCCGACGCTACCGCCGCGAAATTGGGCTTGTGAGTGCGCTCTTTGTGGGCCTGCTGATCTTCTTGTTGGTGGTGCCGCGTGATGAGAGTGGTGGCGCGAACCGCCCGACGAGCCATTCGAGCCAGGATGCCGGGACGATGGCGCTCTATCGCTGGCTGGGTGATCTGGGCTATCGGGTTGAGCGTTTGGAGTACCGCGATTTTACCCTGGATGCCACGAGCGATCTGCTCTTTGTGCTGGGGCCAAACGAAGCCTTTACACCCGATCAGACCGCTGCGGTGGTGAAGTGGGTCGAGGCGGGTGGCGCGCTCATTCTCGCCGATGAGCGCCACCTGGGGGCGAGTGCGCCGCTCTTTCAGGCTTTTGGGGCGCGCCTGAAACCAAGTAGCACTACGCAGGTACAGATCGTGCAGCCGGTGGCCTCTGTACGCCAGCTTGAGGTGCGCAGTTCTAGCGTGTTGGAACAGCTACCCGCAGCGGCGGCGATCCTGGTGGAGTCCAATGCAATGCCGGTGCTGGCCGGGTTTGTGTATGGTGAAGGCTATGTCTACCTGAGCAGTAGCACTGCGCCCTTCAGTAATGCCGGGTTGGGCCAAGCGGGCAGTGCCGAGTTGGTGCTGCATCTGGTGGAGCGGGTTGGGCCGAACGGGCGTATTCTCTTTGATGAGTACCACCACGGCTTTGTGCGCGAACCATCGGTGGGTAGCCTGCTCACCGGGAGTGCCTGGGGGTGGGCCGTTCTGTACGCGCTGTTGATGACGGCGCTCTATCTGGTACTGAGTGGCCGCCGCTTTGGGCGTCCGATTGCATTGCGTGAGGAGAGTGCCCGCCGCAGTAGTGCCGAATACCTGGAGAGTATGGCCAGCCTCTTGCGGCGCGGGCGCAAGAGTGGCTACCTCTTGGCCCACTACCGCACCAACCTGAAGCGGCGGCTGGCGCGGCCCTATGGCATCAACCCCAACCAGGATGATGCCGCCTTCGTGGCGGCGCTGGCGGCGCTGCGCCCAATAGACGCGGCGGCCCTCAATAGCCTGTTGGCGCGGATGAATCGCCCAGAGGTGAGTGAGAGCGAACTGCTGCGTCTGATTGCTGAAGCGGATCGTTTCTAGGAGCCTGCATGCGCACCACACTGCAACCCATCCTCGATCTTCTTGATGAGGGTCTGCGCCTCTACCGCCGTGAATTTGCCCGTTTTGCACTGATCACCGCGATTGGAGCCATACCCATGGGGTTGCTAGGGGCCTTGGTGATGATGATTCCCTGGATGTTGGGGAGTTTTATGGGGGTGCTGCTCTTTTATGGGCTGCTCTTTCTCACCTTCCCCTTTGCGGTCTATCTGATGAGCGCAATGAGCCGGGCAACGCTGGAGGTGCGCCAGGGCAAGCCGATCATCCTGCGCGAAGTACTGCGGATTGGTCCCTTCCGGCTGATTGGCATGGGTTGTTATGGCGGTTTCTACCTCGCCGCCCTGAATACGATCATCTCGATCTTTAGTGTGTTCTGTATGTGCCCTACCTATGCCTTCTTAGGGCTAGCAGCGGCTGGGGTGGGCGGTATGTTTGGTGGTAGTGGGGCGATTGGTTCGGCCCTTAGTAGCCTGATCTTCACCTTCCTCTCTTTCCTGTTTATTCTCTTGTATGGCTTGAGTCTGGTATTGAGCGGGGCGACGTTTGGTAGCCTGTTGTTCAGCCTGCAACCCTTTATGCACGGCAACGTGCGCATGGTTGAGGCGTTACGCCAAAGTATAGACATCACCTTCTACCGCTTCGGTTCTAACCTGCTGATCTACTTGTGTGCGAGCCTGATCTTTGGTACCCTGGCACTCTGTGTCACGCTTGCGGTTGGGGTGCTGATCCCGATGCCGCTGCTCTTCCTCTTCGGAGCCGAATCGGTGTTTGCGCAGACGCTCAGTGTGGTGGTGGTCATCTTCGCACTGACGCTGGCGCTGCCACCGTTACCGATCTGGATGGCGTTGCTCTTTCAGCGCCGCGTGGCCGAGCGCGAGGGGCTGGATCTGGCCGAGCGGATTGCAGGTGTGGTGGGGTAGATACGATAGAGACATGAAAGAGGCGCTCTATGCAACTCACAGTCATCAAAGTTGGCGGCAATGAACTGGATGATCCGGCCTTTTTGGATGGCCTGAGCGCAGCGATTGCGGGCTTCAGTGGGCCATTGGTGCTGGTGCATGGCGGGGGCAAGGAGATTACAGCGGCCCTCAGCCACTACGGGATTCCCACGACCTTCATTGGTGGGCTGCGGGTTACGTCGCCAGAGGCGATGGAGATTATGCAGCAGGTGGCCTGTGGGACGATCAATAAGCGGGTGGTGGCGCGCTTGGTGGATGCGGGGGTGCGGGCGTTGGGGCTAAGTGGGCAGGATCTGGGGCTTCTCGGGTGTGTCCCGCAGCGCCCCGACGGGGTTGATCTGGGGCGGGTGGGCCTGATCACCCAGGTTGAGAGCGCCGCACTGCAAGCGATGATCGATCTGGGTTGGTTGCCGGTCATTGCGCCGGTGGCACGCGGCCTCGCGGATGGCCTCAGCTATAACATCAATGCCGATCAGGTAGCCCAGGCGGTGGCGGGGGCCTTCCCTTCGACCCAACTAGTCTTTGTCAGTAATGTGCCGGGGGTGATTCTGGGTGGTAGCGTGGCGGCCCAACTGGATCGCGCAGCGGTGCTGGCAGCGATAGAATCTGGCGAGATTAGTGGTGGGATGATCCCCAAGGTGCGGGCGGCCCTGGATGCGCTCGATGCCGGGGCAGCCTCGGTGCGCATTACCAACCTGGCCGGGTTTGCCGCTGGTGGCACGACAATCGTATGATCCATGTCGCAAAGGTTTGTTAGTGCGAAAAAATCTGGGATGCGCCGCATGGCTTCGACAAGCTCAGCCAGCGGCGGCTGAGCCTGCCGAAGCCGAGCCTGCCGAAGCCACCGCGCCGCCTTGGCGCTAGACATTCTAACCCCGCAACTGCAAAAAGAGCCGCTCATACTCCATGGCGGTGCGCTCGGTACTAAATTTGGCCGCGATCTCTTCGCGGGGGCGCACGTAGTGTTCACGGTTGGCCAGCACATCCAGGATGGCCGCCGCCAACGCCGCACTATCGCCGATGGGTACCACCCGCCCCATGCCGGTCTGGAGGACGGGCTGGCGCACCCCAGGCAGCGCACTCGCTACCGAAGGCGTCCCAGAAAGCATCGCTTCCACCTGCACTAGCCCGAAGGTCTCGGTGGAGTTGAGCGAGGGCACCACGATCAGATCGAGGTTGGGGAAGAAGCTGGCCATATCGGCGGGGCCGAGGGTACCCAAGAAGGTCCAGTGATCGCGGAAGCGGGCAAAGAGCGGCGCAAGGCGGCGCGCATAGTCCTGTTCACCCAGGACATCCTCGTGGGGGCCAGCGAAGAGGACACGGGCATTCGGGTAGACTTCGAGGATGCGCGGTAGGGCGTTGAGCAGGATTTCGACGCCCTTTTCGGAGGCGAGGCGGGCGGCCATTCCGATGACCGGGCCTTGCAGATTCCAACGGCGGCGGAACCCCTGAATATCGGCGGGGCTGGCTTGTTCTACCTCGACCGGCGGCGGGATGACCTCGATCTTCTCGCGGAAACGGCGCAGGAAGGGTGAGTGATCGGCAAAGTCGTGGGTGTAGGCCACCACGCGGGTGGCGAGGTGCCCCGCTGCGAGGTTGGCCACATCAATCACGCGGTTGGCGACGCGGTTGAGCAGTCCAGGCGGCATCTTCAGGTCGCTATGATAGGTGAGTACCACGGGTTGGCGCAGCAAGCGCCCGCGCAGCCCGATCCCTGGCGCATCGAACTGCGGCAAATGCAGGCTCATCACATCATGGTTGAGCGAGAGGGCGGTGGCTAACCAGCCAATGTTGGGCATGATCACGCCCTTGGAGACCCGCGCCACCACGGGGGCGCGCACCACATGCACCCCATTCAGCACCTCGCGCTGGGGCAGGCTCGGATCATACTGCGAGGTCAGCACCGTAACATAGTGGCCACGCCGCGCCAAGGCGGTTGCCAGCCGTTCGACATAGATGGTCAGCCCACTAATATAGGGGCGATAATACGTCAGAGCGCAGAGGACGCGCATAGTTGGGTGAACCTCAGATATGGTAGGTGCATGCCAAAGGGCGGGGCAAGGTCGCAGGCGAGCTACGATCTTCCCCCGCCCTTTGGGCGAGTATGGAGGCGACGGCCGGGATCGAACCGGCGAATGGCGGTTTTGCAGACCGCTGCATTACCACTTTGCTACGTCGCCTCAGCGCGGAGCATTGTAGCATAGCGTGGCGTGGTGTGCAAGTGGCAGGGTGGGGGCGACATAATTACCAAAAGAGAAGACTGACTCTAATGAATCTCAAGCCCCACGAGTACCCGTTCAATATCAGAGAGGTCGCCGATGATTTTACGAATGGGAGGCGGCAACTTCCGCACAAGTGTGGGCAGGGCCAAAATTTGATCCCGACTGGCCAGTTGAGGTGTCTCGATCAGGTCAATCACCTCAATCGTGTAGCGTCCCTCTAGGTACGTTTGGCAGATAGTACGCAGATTGGTCAATGCCTTGATCGAACGTGGCGTCTGCCCGGCGATATAGAGGCGCAAATTCCAGGTTTCGGTGGGTTGCGATGGTTGCTCGCTCATTGGACTTCCTCCTCAAGTCTAATTCCATCTGAGGAGAGTTGAAGTACGCGTACCTGATTGGAATGGGCCATCCCACGCGATTTGAGAATATAGAGACCACGTACACGGGTCTGTTTGATCTCAAGGTTCCGCACCAGCAACCAAGTGTCAACCAGCGATGAGACTCCCACATCGGTACCCTCTGGATCTTGGCCTGGGCCGGTGAGGCTGGTGAGCAGGAGTGTCACGCCGCGTTGCTTACACAGATCAATCATCCGGGTGAGGAGGGCACGTACTTCACCCTGAAAGCCCTGCGTCATCAGTGCCGTGACGGGATCAATGACCACCACCTGCGGGTTGATGCGGATGATACGGTCAGCGATCATGGCGAGGTGCAGTTCAAGGCCCCCCATGGTAGGCCGAACCGTATGGAAGTGTAGGCGACCGGCCTTGATGTTGCGGTGCAGATTGATGCCAATCGAACCCATATTGCGCGTGATTTGGGCCGGTGATTCCTCAAAGGAGACATAGAGGGCCGTTTCACCACGTTCACATGTGCCAGTAACAAAGGCTGCGGCCAAACTCGATTTGCCGGTTCCAGCGGTACCCGAAATGAGGATCGTACTCCCCCGGTAGTAGCCATCACCGCCGAGCATCTCGTCGAGTGGGGCAACCCCGCTACTGATACGCTCGGTAGTGACATGATGATTCAGATCGAGATTGGTAATTGGCACCACCGTCATGCCGTGGGTGTCAATCAAGAAGGGGTACTCGTTGGTTCCGTGGGTCGAGCCACGGTACTTGACGACCCGTAGTCGGCGGGTGGAGATCTGGTCATGGACGCGGTGATCGAGCAGGATGACACAATCGGCGACATACTCCTCAATGCCGTGGCGGGTGAATGTTCCATCGCCACGTTCAGCCGTCACCACGGCGGTAATCCCGCGCTCCTTGAGCCAGCGGAAGAGGCGACGCAGTTCGGCGCGAATAATGCCCTCGTTTTGCAAGCCGCCAAAGAGCGCCTCAATCGTATCGAGGGCAATTCGCCGCGCACCAATGCGTTCGATGACATGGGCTAGACGAATAAATAACCCGTCGAGCGTATAGTCACCAACCTCCTCAATATCATTGCGATCAAGGAAGATATACTCAACGGCAAACAGGTTCTTCTCTTCGAGGTCAATCAGATCGAAGCCTAGGGCACTCACATTTGTAATCAGTTCCTCACGTGTCTCCTCAAAAGAGACAAAGAGACCTGGTTCAGCATATTCGGTGGCCCCACGTACCAAAAATTCCATAGCCAGCAACGTCTTGCCACAACCAGCATTGCCACAAACCAGAGTCGGGCGTCCACGCGGAAGACCACCTTCGGTAATGACATCAATGCCGTGAATACCGCTTGGAGCTTTGGGAAGCGGCGGAAGAGCGTGCGGGGTTGTCGTACTACGCATAACAACGTCCTTGGCGGCTACCCCCATCAAAACACGCTAGGAGTCGCCGTCCTCAAGATCACAGCCTGTGATCTGGCATTGACGCCATTCTCCATTGTATCCCAAAGGGTGGCGTCCGTACCAGTGTACATCATCTCGCCTATATTTGCCGACACACCTGCGATAGCTCTAAAACCCTACGGCTCGCGGCCCCAACTGGTCAGATTCCATGTCCATGGGGCGGTCGAATCGGGTTGCGGGCCACGAATACTGGGCGCACTCACCACTACATCAACCCGCTGGAAGAGCGGTAACACCGGCAATTCCTGGGTAAAGAGTTGCTGTTGGCGCAGGTAGGCCGCTTGGCGCTCGGTAGGATCAATTGTGGTCGTGGCGGTGCGGATGGCCTTATCGGCCTCGAAGAAGCACCAACCCGAAAAGTTATTGCCGGTCCACTGATTGGCCTCGTTGGGTACCCCGGCACAGCTCCAACGCTCCCAGCCGCGAGGATCGGGGCCAGCGATCCAGGCGAAAAGGGCTAACTCGAAGTTGCGGCGGTAGAGCGGGCCATCCTGGCGGTAGAGATCGGCGGCGGAGATGGTGTCAATCTCTAGGCGCACCCCGACTGTAGCCAGATCGGCATAGATCTGAGCGGCGATGGCTTGACGTAATGGTGAGGCTGCGGTCGTAACGAGATTGATCGTGAGCGGTTCACCATTAAATTCACGCAAGCCATCGCCATCCGTATCGGTATAGCCGATCTCATCAAGTAAGCGCCGTGATTCATCGGGGTTGTAGGGATAGCGGGTCAGTTGATCCAGTGGAGCTGCCGCCGCTTGGCCCGGTACGACCCAACTCTCCAGCACACTGCTGTGGCCAAGGAGAAGTGTATCTACCATCGCTTGGCGATTGATGGCCTGCGCAATCGCCCGCCGTAAGCGGATGTCTTGCAGCATGGGGATGTCGAGATTAAAGTCGAGATGCTCCCAGATCGGGCTAGGTGTGGTCGCAAGGTTGAGCATGCCACTCGTCACATCATTTTGGATGGACTGGGCCAGAGTCGGTTCGGGCAATTCAAACTCCGCCACGTCCAAGCTGCCACCCGTCACTGCGCCGCGCAGCAGATCGACACTGTCGCGGAAGATGAGACTGAGCGCGGTGGGGGCATTGGGGGCCTCCCAGTAGGGGTTGCGCACCAGGCGCATACTGCCTTGATCGCGGCGTTCGAGCATGTATGGCCCGTAACCGACCGGCACGAGCGCATATTGGCTGCTGGTGAAGGTGGACAGATCCGCACCTTCGAGCAGATGTTTGGGCAAGGGTGTCCAGTAGGTAGTGATATAGGCCGCATCGGTGAAGTCGGGGCGTAGGATCGCCCGTGTGGTATGCGCATCCACCTTCTCGTAGCGTTCGAGTAGGGCGAGGCGGCTATTCGCCTCTTGGCCCAGATTGACCTTACGGGCCAGATCGTAGGCAAAGAGCGAGTCATCAGCCGTAACCAGCGTCCCATCCGACCATGTGAGCTTGGGGTTCCAATGGTAGGTGACACTGAGTTGCTGCACCTGGGTAATCACACTCGTTTCGGTAGTGGTGATCAGGCCCGCCGAATCAAGAAAGACATCAAGCGTCTTGATCTGCACATCACCATTTTCGATACTCGGCACGCGCTCTAGGATGCCGGTGGTCGTATAGGTATAGTTGAGCGCCAGCAGTGGCGCGGGGAAGAGCAACTGACTGATCGGGGCGGTGATGCGCTCATCGGCGCTATCGTTATGGTAGGGTAGCAGATCGCTTGGCTCGGAGGTAAGGCCCAGGCGCAGGCTACCATCGGCGGGCGTAGCAGGTAGCGCACTCGCATCGGGGGCCGCTCCAGTCAGGGCCATCTCGGCACCCGGCGTGGTTGTCGGTGCCCCATTGGCTGCCCCCGGAACGGTAGGCCGGGCCACACCACCTTCAAGTTGGCATGCGGTAAGCAGCAGAATCAGGGCCACGAGAAGTGCGTATCGTAGTGATGCGTGCATAACAGTTCCTCTATGTTTGACCGGGGTGGTGCTCCCCGGTATACTACATGAACGTGCCGAATAGCTCAAACCAGTATAAAACAGGTTACTAGGATGCTGTACCTCTTAACGGCGGAAACCCTGCCAGTTGATCAACTGCTGAATACCACCCAGCCTACTATTGTAAAACAAGGGCGCACGCTCTATGAGAAGGGACTGGTGAAGGTGGTTCACAATGAACCAACTCATGCGATTATCAGCGTTGAGGAGACTCCTGGGGCACCAACACAATGTACAGTGCGCTTGAGTGGCAACCAAGTCACCGTCACCTGTACCTGTAGGTATAGTTATGCCTGGGGGTTGTGCCAACACCGAGTTGCGGCCCTGCTCCAACTGCGTGACCATCTGCGCCAGCACCCACCCAGCCTGTGGCGGGCAGTGCTCAACCAGGCTATCCAGCCCAAGCATCGGCGCACGAGTAGCAGTGTCACCAACTCTGGGGCGGCGGTGATCTTTAGCCTCCAACAGCGCAACTCGATCTGGTCTATTGTGCCCTATACCATCGCCGGGAAGTACCTACCACTCGATCATCAGGGTGCCCCCGATGTTCTGGCTGAGGCTATCGAGAAGCACAATCTCTACCCGCACATCAAGCACCTGCGCAACCAGATCAGCCCCGATCTCTACCAGGGTATGCCGATTGAAGTTGTGAATGCTGCGAATACTGCCATCTCTTCCGGCTCCGGCTATGGCTACTGGTACACTAACCATAAGGCGCTCACCGCCGTCTTTGGCATGCTGTCCAAGGGGTTGCTCTTTTTTGGTGATGAGCAAGATCCGATTCAGGATCGCATCCGGGTCATGCCCCAGACGGGCCGCATCGAGATGCAACTGGATCGCAGTGGTGAGGATCTGATGGTACATTTCCGCATCACCATGGGTGAAGAGCATATTGAACTCCGCCCTGGTCATGTGGAGATCATCGAGCGTGACCCGCTCTGGATGTGGATTGAGGATCGTCTGATTCAGGTGGCCGATATTCCCGTTGCGGCGGAGACGTTGATCAATTACCCGCGTCTGCGCATTCCTGGCCAAGATCAGACCGAATTTATTGAGCAATACCTGCTGCCCCTGGCCGAGAGCATCCCCGTGCGCGGTGACGTATTGCAATGGCAAGAGGTGGTTGCTCATCCCGAACGGCGCATCTACCTGAGTGAGCGCGACCGCCAACTAGTCGCCGAGTTGCGTTTTGGCTATGCCGAGCATGAATTGCCCTACGAGAAGCATCTGCCCGCCGCCGCCACCCGGCGTATTCCCGATACAACCATGCTGGCGCGTATTGCGCGCCAGCCAGATCTGGAACAGCAGACATGGCAGGAGATGAGTAGCTTTGGCCTGAAGCGCAGCGATCCGCCCCACGAGTTTGTCTTGCGCCGCAATTTGCAGCCGATTGACTTTTTGGTGCGCGAGGTGCCCAAGCTGATTGAGGCCGGGTTTAGTATCTATGGCGAGGATGGCCTGACGGTGGCGCGGGTCAATCGGCACAAGCCGAGTATCTCTTTCCGCGTCAGTTCGGGGATTGATTGGTTTGATGTGGAGGCGGTGATCCGCTTTGGTGACCAAGAAGTAGCCATGAAGGATCTGCGCCGCGCCATCCGCAAGCGTGAGAAGTATATTAAACTCGCCGATGGCTCGGTGGGTGCGATCCCCGAAGATTGGATCGAGCGCTACCGCCACATGTTCGCCATGGCCGAAGAGCATGAGGGCGGCCTGCGCCTCTCCGAACACCACGTCGGCCTGATTGACCAGGTACTCGCCGATGCCGACCGCGTCCAGGCCGATGCGGAGTTTCAGGCCCGCCGTGACCGCCTGCACAATTTTGAGCAGATCGAGCCACAATCCTTACCGCAGCACTTTACCGGCACGCTGCGCCCCTACCAGAAGGCGGCCTATGATTGGTTGCACTTCCTCTATACCTACGGCTTTGGCGGCTGTCTGGCCGATGATATGGGTATGGGGAAGACGGTGGTGACACTCGCGTTCCTCCAATCACTGCGTGAGCGCCAGCCGGATCGCCCGGCCAACCTGATCGTCATGCCGCGCTCGCTGCTCTTCAATTGGGAACGCGAAGCGGGCCAGTTTGCCCCCAATCTGCGCGTCTATGTCCATGCCGAACAGAGCCGTAGTAAAGATCCGTCCGAGTTTGCCAAGTATGATCTGGTGCTGACGACCTACGGCATTCTGCTGCGCGATATTGATCTGCTGCGCCAGTATCACTTCGACTGCGCGATTCTGGATGAGTCGCAGGCGATTAAGAACCCGCTGGGTGAGACCTCGCGGGTGGCGCGCACGATCAATGCCGAGCGCCGCTTTGCCCTCACCGGCACACCCGTGGAGAATAGCGCCCTCGAACTCTGGTCGCAGTTCGCCTTCCTTAACCCCGGCTTGTTGGGCAACCTCGATTACTACCGCGAGGAGTTTGTTAACCCCATCGAGCGCAAGCAGGATGGCGATAGCGCACTCTTCCTGCGCAAGATGGTCTACCCGTTTATTCTGCGCCGCACCAAAGAGCAGGTGGCGCTCGATCTGCCGCCGCGCAGCGAGGAGTTGCTAGTGGTGGAGATGGAACCCGCCCAGCGCAAGCTCTATAATAAGACCCGCGATCACTACCGATCGTTACTCCTGGGCATGATCGAGCAGGAGGGGATTGACGATGCGCGCATGAAGATCCTTGAGGGACTCTTACGCCTGCGCCAGATCTGCAACCACCCCCGGCTGATGGACGAGAAGTTTCGGGGGACATCGGGCAAGTTCGAGTTGCTCTTGGAGACGCTCGAAACCCTCCAGGCTGAGGGCCACAAGGCACTAATCTTCTCGCAGTTTGTGCAGATGTTGACGATCATCCGCGAAGCCCTCGATGCGCGCAAGATCCCCTACGCCTACTTGGATGGCTCGACGCGCAAACGCCAAGAGGTGGTGGATACCTTCCAGAATGATCCCGATCTACCCTTCTTCCTGATCAGCCTCAAGGCGGGTGGTGTGGGCCTCAACCTGACCGCTGCCGATTATGTGATCCACGTTGACCCGTGGTGGAACCCGGCGATTGAGATGCAGGCCACCGACCGCACCCACCGCATCGGCCAGACGCGCCCGGTCTTTGTGTATAAACTGATCACGCGTGAAACGGTGGAGGAGAAGATTCTGCTGCTGCAAGAGCAGAAACGTGCCCTAGTCGAGCAACTGATCGCCACCGAGGGCAGTGTCTTCAAGTCGCTGACGCGTGAGGATGTGGCGGTGCTGTTTACGTAGTTTGTGCTGCCCGCTCCACCGCCCGCGCCACCACATCAGCGGCGATGCTGCCCAGAACCACCAGCGGCAGGGCGGGGCGCTGGCCCGTGGCAAGGCAGAAGACCGTGTCGCCATCGAAGGGCGTATGCAGCGGTCGGATGGTACGCGCCAACCCATCGTGGGCCATCTGGGCCAGTTTGGTGGCTTCGGCCTTGGTCAAACGGGCATCGGTGGCCACCACCACCAGTGTGGTATTGCCGACCTGATCGGCGGGCGTGCCGAAGTGGGGCAGAAGCGCCGGATCGCGCAGCAGCCGCATCGTATCGGCGAAACTGCCATCGGGCAGGCGTGCCCCGGCGATGATCGGGCCATGTTCGGCCCACACATCACCAAAAGGATTGAGCACCACCAAGGCGGCCAGCGTTGTCCCATCGGCGAGAGTCTCGCTCCAACTCCCCACCCCGGTCTTGGTGGCGGCCTGCATGCCCAAGATCTTACCCGCCGTTGCCCCGGTTCCCGCCCCGACACTCCCCTCTGGGGTAGCGGGCGCAGCGGCGACACAGGCGGCGTAGCCCATGGCGGCATCGGGCCAGGTAGGGGTGCCGAGCGCTAGATCGAAAATGACCGCAGCCGGAACAATCGGTACCCGCGCCACCCCGGTATCAAAGCCGTGGCCACGTTCGTGAAGCCACTGCACTACCCCGCTCACCGCCGCCAAACCGAGGGCGCTGCCGCCACACAGCGTAATCGCATGCACCTGCTGGACACTATTGATCGGATTGAGCAGATCGGTCTCGCGGGTACCGGGCGCACCACCACGCACATCAACCCCGGCTACCGCCCCCTGCGGCGTCAGGATGACCGTCACCCCAGTACGGGCGACGGGATCGGTGGCGTGGCCAACCAGGATGCCGGGAATATCGGTAATACTGGGCATCGGATCAGCCTCCTCTAGAATCCTAGTGTTATAATAGAACCCAAACCTATGCTCATGCCCAACGGAAGCAACTATGCTCACACGACGCATTATCCCATGTTTAGATGTCAAGGCTGGCCGCGTGGTCAAGGGGATCTCGTTTATCAATCACCGCGACGCGGGCGACCCGGTGGCGTTAGCGGCGGCGTATAACGAGGCCGGGGCCGACGAGTTGGTCTTCTATGATATTACCGCATCAAGCGACGAGCGTTCGATCATGCTTGATGTCGTCGAGCGCACCGCTGCCGAGATCTTCATTCCGCTAACGGTGGGCGGCGGGTTGCGCACGGTGGACGATATGTACCGCATGTTGCGTGCGGGAGCCGAAAAGGTCTCGATCAACACTGCTGCCGTCCTCAATCCGCAGCTGATTGCCGAGGGTGCCCACCGCTTCGGCAGCCAGTGTATTATGCTCTCGGTAGACGCCCGCCGCGTCAACGCCCCCGGTGAAGCGCCGCGCTGGGCGGTCTTCACTCATACCGGGGCCAACCCGCGCCCAACCGGCCTCGATGCCATCGAGTGGATTCGCCACGGGGTGGATCTGGGAGCCGGGGAGATCTGTATCAACAGCATGGATGCCGATGGGCAGAAGAGTGGCTACGACATCGAACTCCTACAAGCCGTATCGGATGCCGTAGCCGTGCCGGTGATCGCCTCCGGCGGTGTCGGATCGCCCGAAGATATGTACCGAGGCGTCACCGACGGGCGTGCAGATGCCGTGTTGGCCGCGTCTATTTTCCACTTTGGCGAGTACAGCATCGGTGATGTGAAGCGCTACCTGGCGCAACGCGGGGTAGCAGTACGGGCGGTGTAGTATGAACCAGCCACATTCACGTTTCTGGGAGATCTTCTTCCAAGTCTATGAAGAGCTACCACGTCAGGGGCCGGGAAGCCGCGATTGCGCCTCCCAAGCCCTGAGTCTCTGTACGCACCTTCCCACCAACCCCACCATCCTCGATCTGGGTTGTGGCGTGGGTGGGCAGACCCTGCATCTGGCCGAGTTGTTGCCCACCGCAGTGATCGGGGCGATTGATAGCCACGCGCCGAGTGTTGCCCGGCTTCAGGCCAAAATTGAAGCGCGTGGGCTGAGTGAACGTATCCGGGCCACTGTGGGTGACATGAGCATCCCAGATGTGCATAACGCCTCGATTGACCTAGTCTGGTCAGAAGGGGCACTCTACAACATCGGGCTACCCAACGCGCTGCGCATCTGCCACGATCTGCTGCGCCCCGGTGGCTACCTCGCCTTTACCGACGCGGTCTGGCGCAAGGAGGGGCCACCCCCTGAAGTGCGCGACAGTTTTGATCTGGACTACCCGGAGATGGGCTGGGTCACGCACGACATCGCAGCGATCCAGGCGGCAGGATTCGATCTGGTCGGACACTTCACGCTGCCCGACGAGGCATGGTGGGCAGACTTCTACACCCCGATGATGCAGCGCATCACCGAGTTGCGCACCACCTACGCCGAGGATGGCGAGGCATTAGCGATTCTGGAAGAGATCGCCACCGAGCCAGCCATGCACCGCGAGTATGCGGAGTATTACGCCTACGAGTTTTTTGTAGCGCGGCGTCCGAGCCATTAAGCCTCTGGTATCGGGGCGCAGTTGCGCTGCGCCCCTCTGATTCTCGGCGATAGTACAATAGGTAGGGGGGCCATCTCAGCCCATATTTAGATAGGAGAATGGAAACGCGGATGGCTCCGTTACAGTTCGAGTGGCATGAGGAAAAAGCGCTTCAGAATATTGCAAAGCATGGCGTAAGCTTTGATGAAGCAGCAGTGGTGTATACTGAGCGTGATGATTACATTCGTATCATTAGCGCACGCCAAGCAACCACTACTGAGCGGAGAATCTATGAACAACGAGATACATAATAGTGATGCAATGGAGCCGGAGTATGACTTCACACACGGCGTGCGTGGAAAGCATGCCAACGTGATGAAGCAGGGCTATCGGGTAACCGTCCACAAGCTTGATGGCACTACGGAGGAGCGAACATTTACGCTTCCCGAAGGTGTTATTGCCCTTGATCCAGATGTACAAGCTTATTTCCCAGATTCTGATACGGTCAATCGCGCCCTACGGAACCTGATTGCACTCATCCCGCAGAAAAAAGCCTCCTAATCACGTGCCCTTGCCTCTCGCTCCTCCTCTCTACCCGCGCACCAACACCCCCACCGGGAAGATCGCCAACAGGTCGCGCAGCGCCACCCCCGCCCCCTCGCTATGCGCGGCCACCTCCACCTGCGCCCCGGTGAAGAGGTTGGTGTAGCGTGTGCCCTCGGCCACCCCCGGTAGTGGCAACCATGTCTCCGCCCACACCTCCCCCACCGGCGGCCGCTCCTCACCCTCCACCAAGCGCAGGCACAGCCGGGGTACCACACAGAGCAGTTCGTGCTGTTCGCGGCGGCGGCTGAAGGCCACGACATGCTCCGTGTGTGGCCCCGTGGCAACAAGGGGGATGTAGCTTCCAGCGGCAAAGAGATCGGGCTGGGTGCGCCGTAACCCCAAGGCACGCATGGTCAGGTAGAGCTTGATGCGCCCATCCGCCGCGTTGGTGAGCAGTTCGCTGGCCAATGTGGCCAGATCGCCGGACGCCTCGCGCTCACGCAGGTCGGCCAGCAGACGCTGGCGTAGCCCGTAATCCACCGGGCGGCGGTTATCGGGATCAACCAGGCTCAGATCCCACAGTTCCGTCCCCTGGTAGATGTCGGGAACACCCGGTGCCGTCAACTTGATCAGCGTCTGGGCCAGCGCGTTGAAGCGCCCAAAGAAGGCCACTTTGCGGCTGAAGGTGCCGATACTCTCGATAAAGGCGCGGCTGCGGCGACCATCCAGGATGGCGGCAACAAAACTCTGCACGGCGGCATCATACTCTGGGTTCGGGTTGACCCAACTGGTATGCACCTTGGCCTCGCGGGTGGCCTTCTCCATATAGGCCGCAATGCGCTCCTTGAAGACCGAGGGCACGCTACTTGAACTCTCAGTTTGTGGCCACGCACCCACTAGGGTCTGGTAGAGCAGGTATTCATCATTCCGCGAGGGAAGGGCTTCACCGTCCACCAGCGTCTTCTTGGCAGCATTGAGGCGGCTCCAGCGCAACACCAACTGCCGCCACTCGCGGGGCAGTTCCGAAAGCACATTGATGCGGGCGCGCACATCCTCACTGCGCTTGGTATCGTGGGTCGAGGTTGCCAACATCGAATCGGGCCAGCGGCGCGCCCGCTCGGCAGCGTGGGCATGCAGGTGGCGCAGATCAGAGCCAAAATGTTCGGGGTGGCCGCCCACCTCGTTGAGCGAGACCAGCCGGTTATAGACATAGAAACTGGTATCCTCAACCCCCTTCGCCATCACCGGGCCACTGATCTGCTGGAACTTCATCACAAAGCGCAACACCCCGGCACGCGCTTCGAGGGCAAAATTGGCCAAGTTCCGCAGCGTCAACGTATCGCCCAAGAAATCAAAGATCGCCCCAGCCGTGCGCGGGTTACGCCGCTTCGCCTCGCGCACCGCCGCATCAATCGCCCGCACATCCCGCTCAGTCACCCGCTCTGGCCCACGAATATAGGTGCGGTAGATGTCGAGACAGGCCAAAACTTCGCGGATGGCGAAGGTGAGGCTGTTGAGGGTAAAGTCGCGGTAGTGGCGATTATGCTCGGTCAGATCATCAAGAATATGGCTGAGTGCATTAATCTCACTCGCCAGCGAGACGAGCATAATTTCCTTCTTTTTGGAGTTGACCAGATTGGCAAACTGGGGCTGCGGGCCAACCAGATCGGTATAGATCTGATCAAAACTCCGCCGCGTACTCTGATCAACAAAGATACCATTGACTTCATTCAGGAAATCATAGCCTGTTGTTCCCGCCACGGCCCAATCATCAGGGAGCGGCTCGCGCAGCGAAAGAATCTTTTCGATCAGAATATAGATCGGATGGCCCAGTGTCTGCTCGGCGTGCTGTTGCAACTGGTGGAAGTAGCCGGAGGGGTCCCAAAGACCATCGGGGTGATCAATCCGCAAGCCACTGGCCTGACCGGCAGCCAAGAGTTGAAAGATCCGCTGGTGGGTTGCCGCCAACACTTCGGGCAACTCAACCCGAATCGCGGCCAGATCGTTAATATCGAAGAAGCGGCGATAGTTAATCTCCTCGGTCGCAACGCGCCAAAAGGCCAGCCGATAGGGCTGGCGTTCTAGCAGCGCATCGAGCAGATCGAACGAAGCCGAATGGCCGGGCGTGCCGTTATACTCACTCAACGTCTCAGCAAGTGCCTGCTGAAGCGGCACACTCGCCCGGTAGAGGCGGTCAATCCGGCGCTTAATGATCTCCTTCTCACGGTTACGTTCGGCAATACTCTCCGGGTCGGTCTCGGTACGGGGCGGCAAATACTTGAGCGCGGTGATAATACTCTGCAACTCCATCACATCGGGATCATCCGCGCCCTGGGTAGCAATCAGGTGATCGAGACGATGCGAGAGAAGATCGTTATAGGTACGTGGGTTGATCGGAAAACGATGTTCCCAATAACTCAACACAAAAGAACCATCGGCATAATGGAGTTGGAGTTCCCCGCGATCCAACACCTCCCCATACTGATCGCCCAAGACCGGCAGCAGCACCTTACCCGCCAATTGGCGCGGCACTGGCTCCCAATCAATATCAAAATAGTGGGCATAGATCGAACTCGCACCATTCTCTAGGACATCAAACCACCACACATTACGCGCATCACCAATGCCCATGTGGTTGGGCACCACATCGAGGATCAGGCCCATCGCGTGCGCCCGCAAAGCCGCGCTTAGGCGCTCAAAGCCCTCCTCACCGCCCAGATCGGGATTGAGCGTGCTATGATCGGTAATGTCATAGCCGTGGCTACTCCCGTTGCGCGGGGTCAAAATCGGTGAGGCATAGAGATCGCTTATTCCGAGATTATGCAGATAGGTTATTAATTTTTCTGCATCAGCGAAGGTGAATTTAGTATTAAATTGAAGGCGATAAGTTGCACGGGGCATAAGAAATTCCCTTCTTCTAACGCAAACCTTCAGTATTGACGCAAAGGCGCGAAGACGCAGAGAATATCCTAGTATAAAGACTTTGCGCCTTTGCGTCTTTGCGTTAATACGTGGATGCTAGGAGAACTAAGAGTCGTTACCCACCCACATCCGCACACTATGCGCCGCCAGCAGATCGGGATCGCAGCGGGTTGCCGGGGCTGCTGGATCATCCCAACGCGCCGCAGCCGAGTCGAGGACAAGGTTCCAACTTCCCGCTGGGGGAGCCAGCGCCACCGGGGCGGCGCTGAAGTTGAGCGCGATCCAGGCGTGGTGCGCCCCGTTACGGCGGTAGAGGCATAATGTCCCTGGCACCACATCCACCACGGTCTCCAGATCCGTGAGGGCCTCGGCCTGTAAGGCGGGCAGTTCGCGGCGCAGCCGCAACAACTCGCGGTACCATTCGTGCAGCACCTTGTGGTGGCCATGCTGGCGCAACTCGTGGTTGAGCTTGGATCGCGCAAAGGTGGCTACGTCCTGCGGATCAGGCAACTCGACCCTGTGCGCTTCGACAAAGGCGGCAAACTCCTGCTTGCGCCCCTCGCGCACCCCCCGCACCAGATCCGGGTCGCTGTGGTCGGTGAAGAATTGGAACGGGGCTGGTTCGGCATATTCCTCGCCCATAAAGAGCAGCGGGATGAAGGGAGAAAGCAGCAGCGCCCCGGCGGCTAACTTGAGTTGATCGAAGGTGAGCAGTGCCCCCTTGCGGTCGCCCACCGGGCGGTTGCCAACCTGATCATGGTTCTGGAAACAGACCACAAACTGATCGGGACGGGCGTTGGGCATAGGAGCCAAGGAGCGCTGCGCCTCGGTGTGCTTGCCGGGGCTAAAGACATGCGCTTGGCGGTAGGCACAGGCGAGATGTTCGAGGCCCGCGAAGGCGGCCATGTAGCCCAGGCGCTCGCCGGTAAAGACGACATGTAGGGCGTGGTGGAACTGATCGGCCCAGTGGGCGTCGAGATCGTGGCCGCCTTTGTCCCGTGGCGCAACGAGGCGCGGGCTTTCGCCCTCGGCAATCAGGTAGGCGGCACGCCCCAGACGTTGGGCCTGCTCATGCGCCGCATCGGCCATCGCATCCAGCACATGGATCGCCGAGTGGTCATAGATCTCGTGCGTTGCATCAAGGCGCAACGCATCAATATGGTACTCACCCAGCCAACTCAGCGCATTGGCAATGATGAAGTGGCGCACCGGGCCACTCTCCGGGCCATCATAGTTGATCGCATCCCCCCACGGCGTATGGTAACGGTCGGTGAAGAAGGGCCGCGCTAGTGACCAGAGGTAGTTGCCTTCTGGCCCGAAGTGGTTATAGACCACATCGAGGATGACGGCCATGCCGTGTTGGTGGCAGGCATCCACGAGCCGCTTCAGCCCTTCTCCCCCGCCATAAGCGGTGTGCGGCGCGTAGAGGTAGACGCCATCATAGCCCCAGTTGCGCTCGCCAGGGAAGTGGGCTACCGGCAGCAACTCGATGGCAGTGATGCCCAACGCCTTCAGGTGCGCTAGGTGGGGAATGATCGCCTCGAAGGTGCCTTCGGGGGTAAACGTGCCCACATGCAGTTCGTAGATCACATAGTCGCGCAGGGGGATACCCTGCCAATCCGCATCATGCCACGTATAGGCCGGGTCAACCACAGCCGAAGGGCCGTGTACCCCCTCTGGCTGGCAGCGCGAGGCGGGATCGGGGCGTTGCTCGTGGCCATCAATGCGGTAGAGGTAGCGCGTACCGGGTGGCACGGCATCAAGCGTGACGCGCCAATAACCAAGGGCGTCGCGCTGCATCGGTACCGAGCGCGGAGTAGGATCAAGAAGGGAGAGATCGATCTGGGTGTGGAGAGGTGCCCAGACACAGAAGACCGTGCGCCCATCACCAAGGTAGGTCGCACCGGGGGGGGGTGGTATATGCGGGGAGCCGGCCCCGTGGTGCTTCGGTCATTGGGAGTCCTTTCGTTCTTATGGGGGCGCATTGCGATACGCCCTATACCCCTCAGTCTAACGCCAGCCTTCATGTGCGCCGATGGCGAGTTCCAGTGTTCCGAGCGATGGTTGCCCCGTAGGAAATCGCCAGAATCCACATCTGGATAGCGGTGCCGCACCGCATGGGGAATATGTTTGATGGCCTCGCCAATAATTTCAATACTCCGTACGACGGCCCGTTTGAGGAGTTCATCTTCGCGCAGCGCATCAGCGGTGATGGTCGTGCGAAAGGACAGCAAGAAGCTGGTTTCATCCCGAATATGATAGAGATAATCACGGAGCACGCGAGACATATTCGACCTCTTGCAGAATGCGTGGCCCAATGTACGGACTTAAGGAATCCGTCGTGATCACATCAACTGGGCGACCCAGAAGATCTTCAAGGTAAAAGGCTAAGTGGATAAAGTTGTCAAAAGTTTTTTGTGACGGGTCAAACTCGACGAGAATATCAATATCGCTCTCTGGACCAGCCTCATTCCGAACAAATGAGCCAAAGAGACCACACCGCGTCACACCATAGCGCTGAATAGGCGCGGCATGGGCCGACAAGAGGGCGAGGATTTCTTGTTTTGATGACACGGACATACGCTGCTCGTAGGGGGTGATCGCTAGGGTATTCTACGCACCTACGCAGGAGTATAGCATACCTCGGCCCCTGGTGGGCTGGAGGCCGCCCCGACGCCCAACCCGATTTCTGCTTGGGGCAACGCCCCAAACCCATGGTTTTGCTGGGCATGTGCAAAGTCACCTTCGGTGGGGGTTCGGGGGCGGCGCAGCCGCCCCCGAAGATGTTTTTTGTGGTGTTTTGGCGGCGAAGCCGCCAAAACACCACAAAAATAGGGTTTGGGGCGTAGCTCCAATTTTCGTGGGGGCCGCAGGCCCCCCCACCCCCTACGCCACCTCATTCTTCAAGAAGAGTACCCCAAGCGGTGGCAGTGTCAGACCGAGCGATTGCTGGTGGCCGTGTGCTGGTAGCGGCTTGGTCATCGCCCCACCGGCATTGCCCACGCCGCTGCCCCAATACATCTCGCCATCGCTGTTGAGGATCTCGCTCCACCAGCCTGCGTGGGGCACGCCGACGGTATAGTGCTCGCGCACCACTGGGGTAGCGTTGATCACCACCAGGATGGTCTCGTCGCTGCTGCGGCCCCGGCGCAGGAAGGTGTAGACACTGTTATCACTATCGCTGGCGTCTACCCATGTAAACCCGGCGGGATCGCAGTCTAGTTCGTGCAGCGCAGGCTCATTGGCATAGAGCCGGTTCAGATCGGTGATCAGGCGCTGAAGCCCCTGGTGAGAGGGGTATTCGAGCAGATTCCAATCTAGCCCCCGGTCGTGGTTCCACTCTCGCCAATGCCCAAACTCAGCGCCCATGAACATCAGCTTTTTGCCCGGTTGGGCATACATGTAGCTGAAGAGCATGCGCATGTTGGCAAACTTTTGCCACACGTCACCCGACATCTTATCGAGTAGCGAGCCTTTACCATGCACCACTTCATCGTGCGAGAGCGAGAGCACATAGTTCTCGCTGAACATGTAGAGACCCCGGAAGGTGAGTTCGTTATGGTGGAAGCGGCGGAAGATACTATCGCGGCGCATGTACTGGAGCGTATCGTGCATCCAGCCCATGTCCCACTTATAGCCAAAGCCCAGGCCACCCACATAGGTTGGCCGCGAGACCATCGGCCAAGCGGTACTCTCTTCGGCCATGGTCTGGACATCGGGGAAGCTCTTGTAGACCTCGGCATTAAACTGGCGCAAGAAGGCGATGGCGTCAATATTCTCGTTGCCACCATACTGATTGGGAATCCACTCGCCTTGCTTGCGCGAGTAGTCGAGGTAGAGCATACTCGCCACGGCATCCACGCGCAGGCCATCAATATGGTACTTGTCGAGCCAGCAGATAGCCGAACTGATCAGGAAGCTGCGCACCTCGTTGCGGCCATAGTTGAAGATGTAGCTGCCCCAGTCGGGGTGGAAGCCCTTGCGCGGGTCGGCATGCTCGTAGAGATGCGTGCCGTCGAAGTAGGCCAACCCGTGGCCATCGGTGGGGAAGTGCGAGGGCACCCAGTCGAGGATGATCCCGATACCCTGCTGGTGCAGGTAATCCACAAAGTACATGAAGTCCTGTGGCGTCCCGAAGCGACTGGTGGGGGCGAAGAAGCCGGTAACCTGGTAGCCCCACGAGCCATAGAAGGGATGCTCGGTGATCGGCAAGAGTTCAATATGGGTGAAGCCGCACGCCTTGACATGCTCGGCCAACAAGGGCGCAACTTCCCGGTAGTTCAGGAACCGTTCTGGGTCTTGCGGATCACGCATCCACGAGCCAAGGTGAACTTCATAGAGCGCCATCGGGGCGTGCAGGTTCTGGTGCTGGTGGCGCGTCGCCATCCAGATACTATCGTTCCAGGTGTAGTCACGATCCCAGACCACGGCTGCGGTGCGTGGGGCAACTTCATAGTAGGTGCCAAAGGGATCGGTCTTATCCTCGCGGTAGCCGTGGTAGCGCGAAGCGATATGGAACTTGTAGGTGGCACCCTTCGCAATCCCTGGAATGAAGATTTCCCAGATTCCCGAATTGCCACGAATCTTGAGCGGGTTCGCCCCAGAATCCCAATTGTTCCAGTCGCCAATCACCGCCACATACTCGGCATTGGGTGCCCAAACCGCGAAGTAGGCACCGGCAACGCCGTCTACTTCAATAATACGGGCACCCAGTTTCTCGTAGAGACGGTAATGGGTGCCCTCGCCAAACAGGAAGAGATCATCGCCACTCAGTATGGTCACCCCCGGTGACGTGGCCACAGGTACATCTTCCACCACTACCGGGATCACCTCAACCCCTTCAGGGGTCGCTTCGACCTGGGCGGGGGTGGGTTCGGGTGGCGTGGCGGGGCCAAGTTTACTCTGATCGGTCATGGATGCGATCTCCATATCATCAATGCCGCATACAAGCTGTATGTTGCCTGAAGAAAGACACCTAAGGTGTATGTGCTATCTGGTGCAGGATACCACGAAGCGGGATACTTAGCCATGTTGGGCGGTTGTTCATCTCATAACCCACTTCGTAGATGACCTTTTCAAGCACAAAGCTCTCCAGGAGAATTTCGAGCGCAGCGCGTGAGGTGGGCATAAAGGCAGCCTCAGCGGCATGTTCGATATAGCTACCCAGATAGGTCGCACTCACCCAGAAGCACCAGAAATCGGCCCAACCCTGGAGTTGCTTGGCTCCTTCGGGTGAGATGCTCATTGCATCAACGCGGCTGAAGTAGCTGGCATAGGCGGCATATTGGAACGAGCGCAGCATCCCGGCCACGTCGCGCAGCGGCGAGCGCTTGATGCGCCGCTCGCTGATCGGGCGGGTCGGTTCACCCTCGAAGTCTATGATCATGAAGTCCTTGCCCGTAAAGAGGACCTGGCCCAAGTGGAAATCGCCGTGGATGCGCGTGCGCACCGCTTCGATCTTGGCCCCCACGAGACGCCGGAAGCGCGCCAAGAGGGCGTCTTCTTCGGCCAACACCAGCGCCGCTTCATCGTGGATCATGTCGGGCAAGCTGGGAAGCAGCTTCCGCAGGCTCTGGAAGGTCTGCACCGTCAGCGAACGCATACTCTGGTAGAGCGAGCGTTGATAGAGCTGCGAGAAGGGTTCGGGCGCAAACGCCGCGCCGCGCCCTGCCGCCAAGGCGCGGTGCATCTCGGCACTGCGCTGGCCCAGCAGGCGGGCACGTTCGATATAGCCGGTGAGCAACTCGGACGCCAGATCCGGCTCGCGCTGGTTGGTGGCATCGAGCAGCCCTGCAACCGTCACCGGGACAGGTGGTGCGGCCAGTTCGGGGCGCGCCAAGACCTCGTCGAAGTAGGTGCGTAGCTCATCCAGCGTATAGGCCCACGCATCGCCCTCGTTGCGCACAAAGCCTTGCAGAATCGCCACCGTGAGCGGCTCATCATTGGGGCGCAGGTACTCAATGCTGCCCGCCACCGGCGGTGTATTGGCAAACCCCATCTCATCGGTCAGGAAACGCCCAACTTCAAGATCCGGGTTGAGGCCACTACTCATCTTGCGGAAGAGCTTCATGATCAACTGGCCACCGAAGTTGATCGAAGAGTTGCTCTGCTCGGCGCGGATGAGAATCGGATCGAGGTTCGCATCGGGCTGCACGTTGAGCAAGCCACGCAGGGCGCGGGTAGGTGTTCCCACCAACTCACCGGCATTGCCGCGCAAACGTCGCCGCCCCAACACCAACTCGCGCAACGTCGCGCAGAACTCCCGATCCACCAGTGGGTCGTAGAGTACCCCCGGTGCGGTGGCTGCACCCACCTGGAGATAGGCAATCACCGTATGGCGCAAGTCGTTCACCAAATGCTCGGCGCGTTCGCCCTCGGCATAGGCCATGGGCAACAGATAGATCTCGCTACTGCCTTCGAGATACTCAACCCGTACCATGACCAAATAATCCAGGCTGGCCTCGCGGCTCATCGGCATGATGATCAGGTCTTCAAGCTGCACCGCCTTCAGCTTGCGCGATTTCCCACCAAACCAGCGACGCTGCTGGATGAAATCGGGCAAGATCGCCTCTAGGCGTGTCTGACGGCCATCATAGAAGATCGCATCCCACTTGGCGGCATCGTGCAGCGCGATCAAGACCGGCTCATCACTACGCGGGGTCTCCACCAAGACGCCCTCGACGCGCTGCGGTACTAGCCGGAACCAGTAGAAGGAGTGCGGGCCAAGCGTGATGAAATAGGGGCGCTCCGTAACCGCCGGAAACTCCACCTGCCCAAAGAGTTCGACCGGCATCATGCCCTTGAAGGCGGCCAGATCGAGTTCCACCCCTTGCACAAAGCGCGAGAGATTGGCCACCACCAGGATCGTCTCTTCTGCATAGCGGCGCAAGAAGCAGAGCACCTTACGATTATCGGGCTGGAGGAACTCCAGCGTCCCGCGTCCAAAGGCGTGGTAGCGTTTGCGCAACGCAATCAGGCGCTTCGTCCACCAGAGCAGCGAGTGCTGATTAGCGCTCTGGTTCTCAACATTCACCATCTCATAGTGGTATTCCGGGTCGGTAATCACGGGCAAGTAGAGGCGCTGGGGATTCGCCTTCGAGAAGCCCGCGTTACGGTCGCCCGTCCACTGCATAGGGGTACGCACCCCATTGCGATCACCGAGGTAGATGTTATCGCCCATGCCGATCTCATCGCCATAATAGAGTACGGGCGTACCGGGCAGCGAGAAGAGCAGGCCATTCATCAACTCGATTTTGCGCCGGTGATTACTGAGCAGCGGAGCCAAGCGGCGGCGGATACCCAGATTGATGCGGGCCTGGGGATCACGCGCATAGACCCGGTACATATAGTCGCGTTCTTCATCGGTCACCATCTCCAGGGTCAACTCATCATGGTTCCGCAAGAAGATCGCCCACTGACAGGCATCGGGGATACTCGGCGTTTGGCGCATAATCTCGATGATAGGAAAGCGATCCTCCTGATAGACCGCCATATAGAGGCGCGGCATAACCGAGAAGTGGAAGGCCATGTGGCACTCATCGCCATCACCGAAATAGGCGATCAGATCTTCGGGCCACTGATTCGCTTCGGCGAGGAACATACGGCCAGGAAAGCGCTCATCAAGCTGGCGGCGCAACTGCTTGAGGAAGGTGTGGGTGGCGGGCAGGTTCTCGCAGTTCGTCCCTTCCGCCTCGTAGAGATAGGGGATCGCATCGAGGCGCATACCATCCACACCCATCTCCAACCAGAACTCCATGGCCTTAAAGATGGCCCGATGCACGGCCGGATTCTCGAAGTTGAGATCGGGTTGGTGGCTATAGAAGCGGTGCCAGTAGTACGCGCCCGCCACCGGGTCCCACGACCAATTACTACTCTCAAAATCCTTAAAGATGATGCGCGCATCCTGGTACTTGTTCGGCGTATCCGACCAGACATAGAAATCGCGCTGGCTACTGCCCGGTTTAGCGCGGCGGGCACGTTGGAACCAGGCGTGCTGATCAGACGTATGGTTACAGACCAGTTCGGTAATGACGCGCAACCCACGCTGATGCGCCTCACGGATGAGCGTGCGCACATCCTGGATCGTGCCATAAGCGGGGTTTACATCGGTATAATCGGCAATATCATAGCCGTCATCGCGCAGGGGGGAGGGGTAGAAGGGGAGGAGCCAGATCGCCGTCACGCCCAAGTCTTGGAGGTAATCGAGCTTACTAATCAGACCCTTAAAGTCGCCAATCCCATCGCCATCACTATCGCAGAAGGTACGGACGTGGATCTCATAGATCACTGCATCCTTATACCAGAGCGGATCACCATTCATGATTTGGGGTGTTTTTTTGCTTGTCATGCGTCGCTTTCTTGCTAGTCAGGCTGAACATAGCGAAGCCTGCCGCATATTGTCTATGTGGAGTTTTGGCGGCTACGCCGCCAAAACTCCACATAGACCTCACCTCACGAATAGAACTCAAACCCGCGCTCATCGCGCACGCGGCGGCGCAGCCGGAAGATATGCACCGGCATGGCATAGGGGTTCAGTTCCACATAGTTAAAGCCATCATTCCAGGTATAGCGCTGGTCACTGAGAAGATCGTGCATCTGCACCGGGCTATTCAGGCCCCAATCGGAGAGCGGCAGTTCGATCCATGCCGATTGGATGTTGACTGGATCAAGGCTGATAACAACCAGCACAATGTTACTCAGATCGGGGCTATGCTTGCTATAGGCAATGATCTGATCATTCTCGGTAAAGTTATTCTCAACGCGATGGAAGCGTAGCCCCTCATTGCGCTGAAGCGCCACATTCTCCTTACGGATGCGATTGAGTTGGGCAATAAAGCCGCGAATACTACGCGGATCATCGAGATTCCAGGTACGAATCTCATACTTTTCATTATTGCGATACTCTTCGCGGCCCTGCACGGGCATGTGTTCGAGCAACTCATAGGCTGGGCCATACAAACCCCACGAAGCGGCCAGGGTAGCGGCCAGCGCCGCCCGCGCATAGAAGGTGCCACGGTGGCCGGGGTAGAACTGCGGGGTAAGAATATCGTGGGTATTGGGCCAGAAATTGGGCCGGAAATAGTCCTTGACCTCGGTTTGGGTCAACTCGGTCATATACTGGGTCAATTCCCACTTGGCCGTGCGCCAGGTGAAGTAGGTATAGCTCTGCGTAAAGCCAAGTTTAGCCAAGTTATACATCACCTTGGGCCGCGTAAAGGCTTCTGAAAGGAAGATTGCATCGGGGTACTTGGTCTTCAGTTCACCAATACACCACTCCCAGAAGCGGAAACTCTTGGTATGCGGGTTATCCACGCGGAAGATCCGCACCCCCTGGGCCATCCAATAGTCAAAATAGCCCTTGAGTTCATACCACAGCCCCTGCCAATCCTGCGACTCAAAATCGAAGGGGTAAATATCCTGATACTTCTTGGGCGGATTCTCGGCATACTGGATCGTGCCATCGGGGCGCGCGCGGAACCAATCGGGATGCTCGCGCACATAGGGATGATCGGGTGAACACTGGAAGGCATTATCGAGGGCGATCTCGATGCCATACTGCTCGCGTGCCACGCGCACCAATTCGCGGAAATCCTCAAACGTACCCAATTCGGGGTGAATATCGAGATGACCACCCTCAGCGGAGCCAATCGCATAGGGGCTACCCGGCTCACCGGGCTGGGCAGTGGGGGTATTATCCTTCCCCTTGCGGAAGGTCTGGCCAATCGGATGGATGGGGGTCAGGTAGAGAATATCGAAGCCCAACTCGGCTATGTATGGCAGGCGGTTGATCACATCGCGGAAGGTACCGTGACGCCCCGGTTCGGGCGAGGCCGAACGCGGAAAGATCTCGTACCAACTGGAGAAACGCGCCAAGGGCGAATCAACCACCACCACCAACTCACGATCATACATGGTGGCATAGCGACGCGGGGCATAGGTGGCCATCAGGTCAGCCAGCGAAACCGCAAAGGCAGCCGTGAGATCACCTGCCCGTAGCGCATCGGCGTAGGTATACAGGCGTGTCGCCGCCTCGCCACTGGCATGCGCCGCCGCATCAGCAACCAGATCAGCCCCGATGAGCAGATCGACACTCACCTCTTGGTTCGCATCCACTCGGCGGTGCAGTTGGTGAACCCAGGTCTTAAAATGGTCAACCCACGCCTGCACCGTATATTGATAGCGCCCGATCTCGGTTGGGGTAAAGGTACCGCGCCAGCGATCATTAATCACCAGCGTCATCGGCGACTCTTGCCATGTGGTGCTGCCCTCTTTGCGGTAGCGCAGCAGACAGGTCAACACATCATGGCCATCGGCGAAGGCATCAACCTCAACCTGCACCGGCTCACCGGGAACACGCTTGATCGGATAGCGGCCGGCATCTACTTCGGGCTGAAGGCGCTCCAAAATCACGCGGCGGCGACCCTCGCCCCACAGGCTCAGGCCATTCGGGCTGCGATCAGCGGCGGCCTGAGTACTCCGTTCCATGGCCGTCATTGGCATTGGTGGCTCCTGATCTATCGCTGGTGGCCGCAGCCCCCAAAAAAACTATTTTGCATACCCCACTATGGATTGTACTGAAGGGGGTAGGATGTGTCAAACTGAGGAGGTGGGGGTTTGGAGGCGGCTGCGCCGCCCCCAAAGATATTTTTTTGGTGTTTTTTGGCGGCGAAGCCGCCAAAAAACACCACCCCAATCTACTAATGATCAAAATTAGGTCGCCGGGTTCCCAGCGGCACATTCAGAATTTCCGCCGCTTCACCATCATCTTCTTCCTCGTGGTGATCGGCATGATGATCATCGTGGTGACCGTGGCCATGCCCTGCCCCATACTCCGTCACCAGACTTGCCGCCCGAATGCGCCGCTCATACTCGCGGTTGACTGCCGCAAGCATCCGCTTCCACAAACTCTGCTGTGCCATGCCACCACCTTAAAATGGGTATTGTTGCTTTGGAAGAGCCTTATTATACCCAGAGTTGCACGTTGAGCAAAGTTATGCTATAATCCTGCGCGTTGTGAGTTGTACGGGCGATTAGCTCAGTTGGCTAGAGCGCATCCTTCACACGGATGAGGTCACTGGTTCGAGTCCAGTATCGCCCACCAGTATGGTAAAACGCCACCCCTTGGGGTGGCGTTTTTGTTTGTCCAATAGGCAATCAAGGCTTTCAGCATGTTTGGCGCAATACAATCACATTTTGATGACACCACCTAGCCTGAAAATCAGTACAATATGTGGTGTCAATATGTCTTCTCTGGCCCGCACAGCCCCAGGAGAGTCAGCATGACCAACCCGCCCGCACCTCTCGCCGTCCGCGCTCAACTTGCTGATGCGCTCGGCCTTGATTTGATCGGCCCGTCGGCTGGGCACCTGCTCGCAGCCGAACAACTCCCCGAAAGCATCCGCCCCGCTACGTGGTACCTGACGGGCTTTCTTATTCCCTCTGGATCGCCCGTTGAACAGGCGAGTGACCAGGACGAGGAAGATGATGCTGCGGTTGTCACTGAACAACTCGGCCTGGAGTTGGAGTCGAACGATGATCGGCGGGCGGCGAAGAAGGGCTTCTTTCCCTCCTCTATCGGCCTCACCTTCCTCGTTGCTGCGGCGACTACGCAACTGCGCGTTACACTGCGCTGGGGCGACTACCACCTGATCGAGTTGCCCGCAACGGGCGATCCGCCAACCAAGGTTTGGCAGCGTACTCAGCGCGAGGCGGTGATCGGCGTGACCCTCAATGGTGAGCCGCAGCCGCTCATGAATGTTCCCAGCGCCGATGGCCTCCAGTATCAAATCATCGAACGCCCTATTACGGCATCGGGCTTGAGCCTACCACTGCCCGTTGGCACGCGTTCGGTCTCGGTCTATTTCGTCAATAACCGTACCCCCTCCAAGGATGTGCCCGACCTTGCCTATGCCTTTCAGGCCGAGATCCATGTCACCTGTGAGCATCCCTTTGTGGCGCGTCCCAACCTAAGTGGTTTGCACGCTGCGGAGTGGGACGATCAGGTTGCTGACTTGCACTATGCCGATACCCCAGAATATGCGGTTGGCCACGGTGTCTCTGCGGATTGGGAGTTGCTTGATGGCGAGTGTCGCGCCATCCGTAGCGCTTGGATACCGGCGGCTGAGGTCGAAAAGACGGTGACGGTGCATGTGCCTGATGTGGAATTGCAGATGGATGCGCTGGGCAACCTCGCTGATGGTGCGGCGGTCGGCGCTGCGCTTGGCCCATTGGTAACGGCCTACCGCGATTGGCTGAAGGTGCAGCAGGGGGCTGCGGAGCAACTGGACGGAACCCGCCGCGAGACCGCCGAGACACTCGTGCAGCACGCGCAGATCGCCGCTGAACGGATTGAACGCGGCATTACCTTGCTGGCCACCTCACCCGCTGCGCTCGATGCCTTCCGCACTGCTAACCGGGCGGTGGCACGCGCCCTGCGTACCCGCCTGAAGATCGAGCAGCCGCGTTGGCGTGCCTTCCAGCTCGCCTTTATCCTGCTCAACCTGCCCGGTATCGCCGATCCGCATAGCCCGGAGCGCAGCTACGTTGATCTGCTCTTCTTCCCTACCGGCGGCGGGAAGACCGAAGCCTATTTGGGGTTGGCGGCCTTCGCGATGGTGTTGCGCCGCCTCCAGTATCCCGGTGATAAGGGCTTGGCCGGGGCGGGGGTGAGTGTGGTGATGCGCTATACCCTGCGCCTGCTCACCCTCGATCAGCTGGCGCGTGCGGCGGGCCTCGTCTGTGCGCTCGAACTGGAACGCGAGGCGAACCCGGAGCGCTATGGGCGTTGGCCTATCGAGATTGGCCTTTGGGTGGGCAAGGCCGCTACGCCCAATAAGATGGGCGTGAAGGGTGACGGACGCGATGATACTGCCCGCGCTCTGGTTCTTCGCTACCAGAACAACCCCAAAGGCAATCCGTCGCCCATCCCGCTGGAGAGTTGCCCCTGGTGCAACACCCGCTTCACGGCCACATCGTTCACCCTGTTGCCGAACACCAATCAGCCGAGTGAGTTGCGCATCGTCTGTAGTAATTGGCAATGTGCATTTAGCGGCAACCGCCCGTTGCCGATCATTGCGGTGGATGAGGTCATCTATCGGCGGCTGCCCGCCTTCCTGATCGCGACCGTGGACAAATTCGCCACACTGCCCTGGATTGGCCCTAGCGGTAACCTGCTGGGTGGTGCGGATCGCCAGGATGTGACGGGCTTTTATGGCGCTGCCGAGCCGAGACGCGGTGTGCCACTTCAACAGCCGCTGGCTCCGCCCGATCTGATTATTCAAGATGAGTTGCACCTGATCTCCGGGCCGTTGGGCACCATGGCCGGGTTATATGAGACGGCGGTGGATGCGCTCTGTAGCCGCACCCTGGACGGCGTGGATGTCGGGCCGAAGATTATCGCCTCGACCGCTACGGTGCGGCGTGCTCAGGATCAGATCCTGGCCCTCTTTGGCCGTCCGCGCACCAACATCTTTCCGCCCCCCGGCCCCGATCGGCGCGACTCCTTCTTCGCCCGGACTGCTCCGCGTAGCGAAACCCCGGCGCGCCACTACCTCGGTATTGCTGCGCAGGGCCGCAGCCCCAAAGTGATGATGCGCAAGGTCTGGTTGGCGCTGATGGCCGCTGCGCAACGCGCCTACCTCGCTGCGGGTGGGGAGAAGAACCAGCAGAACCCGGTTGATCCGTATATGACCGTGCTAGGTTACTTCAACAACCTGCGTGAATTGGGTGGTGCGCGGCGCATTCTCGAAGAAGAGGTGCAGAATACGGTCAAGAGTTATGGGAGCCGCAAACGGGTGAACGAGCCGGACGGCCTCTTCGCCAACCGCGAACGCTTCAGTGCAGTACTCGAACTCACCTCGCGAGTCTCCACCGACCAGGTCGCCGAGGCGCGTCGGCGCTTGGAGTCGCCCTTCCACCAACTCGATGACCGGGTGGATTGTGCGCTGGCGACCAATATGATCTCGGTTGGTCTCGATATTCCGCGCCTGGGCTTAATGCTGGTGATCGGCCAGCCCATGCTCACCGCCGAATACATCCAGGCTACCAGCCGCGTTGGCCGCGATGACCAGCGTCCGGGGTTGGTGGTGACGCTGCTCAACATCCACAAACCCCGCGACCGTTCGCATTATGAACGGTTCCGCCACTATCACGAGACCTTCTACCGTGGGGTCGAAGCGACGAGCGTGACGCCCTTTTCGGCGCGTGCGCTTGACCGGGGCTTTGCGGGGGCATTGGTGGCGCTGTCGCGCCACTATGATGCGCGGCTTACCCCGGTGCTGGGGGCCGGGGAGATCAAGGTGGCGCGTAGTAGCCTGGAGAAGCGGCTGATCGAGATCTTTCAGAACCGGGTCAAGCAACAGATCTTCGCCGACAAGGACGAGCAAGATGAGCGCCTACGAGCGATTCAGGATCGTATTGTTGATCTGCTTGATGCCTGGTTCAAGATTGTTGATGAGTATCAGCAGGTGGGGGTGGCGGTTCAGTACCAGGAGTATGAGGCCAAATCTCATGCTAAACCGCTCTTGCACGATAGCCTGGAAAAGAGCCTCAGCAATCAGCAGCGTAAATTCCGCATTAACCGCTCGCTGCGTGATGTTGAGCCAGATGTGAACCTGTACCTACGCGACTTCGATGGCCAACTGGTGGAGGAGTAACATGAAAAAAGCTCACGGACAACTACGACGCGGCCAACTCCTGACCACCTATGGGCCAGGGGCGCTCTTCGACCTACCGCGCCACTCGGCCATTATCGGTGGGTTGGATGCGTGGCCAAAGACGAGCCACCTCGAAGAGATCATCGAACCGCGCCTTGTGCGCAGCATCGAACGCCTCACCGATGTGGTGCATCCCAAACTCTACGCCCCACCCGCCGCCGAGGATAGCCCCGGCTCTACCGCCCTCGGTGTGGGGGTGTACCGCTTCCCGGAGTGGTTTGTGGTGCAAGAAGAGGCAACACTGGGTGGGCGTAACCGAGCACGGCGGTTGGTGCATCGTAAGGCGCTGAGCAATGGCCGCTTCGAGAAGCTGCCGGTTGTCGCCACTCGCTTTGTTGCCGCTTGCTCACACGGCCACTTGGACGATCTCGATTGGCGCTACTTTGCCCATCGTGGATCGAGTGACTGCCGCAAGCAACTCTGGCTTGATGAGTTGGGTACCAGTGGCGATCTGGGTGATTTAGTGGTGCGCTGTGAGTGTGGCAAAGAGCGCCGCATGAGCGAGGCTTCCAACCGCACCCTGAAGGCCCTTGGTACCTGCAAAGGGCGGCGGCCCTGGCTTGGCCCCAACAGCGATGCGGAGTGTACCGAACCTGCACGGCTGCTCATCCGCACCGCCTCCAACGCCTACTTCGCTCAGGTACTCAGTGTCCTCTCGATTCCTGAACGTGATAATCCGATTGACGCAGTTGTGGATGAGTTGTGGGATGATGGTCTCTGTGTAGTGAGAGAACCATCCGTACTGAGCATTATGCGGATGATACCGAAAAACACCGCGAAGCTCGAACCATTCTCCGATGATGATCTTATGGCCGCCATCGCGCGGAAGAAGAGCGGCGAGATCATCCCAGAGAAGCCGATTAAACAGGTAGAACTCGATGCCATCCTGGCCGCCCCGGAGGGCTATGGCGATGATGTGCCGCTCAACGAAGATTTCCACGCCCGTTGTTTGCCGAAGAAGGTGTGGCACCACAGCAGCATCAGCGACAAGATCGCGGCAGTCTACCAACTCCACCGGCTACGCGAGGTCATGGCACTGATCGGTTTTACCCGTTTCGAGGCGATCATGCCCGACATTAACGGTGAATACGAGGCCGAGGTCGAGCGGGCCGAGATCGCCCGCGAGCCAAGCTGGTTTCCGGCGGTGGAGAACCGTGGCGAAGGCATCTTTATTCAGATAGATGCAGCGGCACTCGATGCCTGGCGCAAGCGTGCCGCCGTCAAAGCCCGTATCGAAGCCCTCTGGCGCGGCCATGAGCTATGGAAAGCCCAGCGCAAAGGTAAACACGACTTCCCCGGCGATGCCTATATTCTGCTGCACAGTCTCTCCCACCTGCTGCTGCAATCAGTCGCCTTACGCTGCGGCTACCCGATGAGTGCCATCCGCGAGCGTATTTATACCGACTACAAGGGCGGGCGGTACGGCATCCTCCTTTATACCGGCAGCCCCGATTCGGCGGGTACGCTGGGTGGGTTGGTGCAACAAGCGCGGGCTATCGAGGAGCACCTTGACTACGCGTTACGCACGGCGATGCTCTGCTCGAACGATCCGATCTGTGCGCAGCATACCGCCGATGACCAACTCGAAGGGCGCTGGTTGCTCGGTGCGGCCTGCCACGGCTGTACCCTGATCGGCGAATCTTCGTGTGAGATGCGCAACGACTACCTGGATCGTGCCCTCGTGGTGCCGGTACTGGGCGTCGAAGATGCGGCCTTCTTCAGCGGCATCACGCTATGAACGATTTCCTGATTGATCTTCCAAGCGCCACCCGCGCCAAACTGAGTGCCGCGCTCGAAGGCGGCTACCTCAGCCTCACCCCAAGCGTCACCGCCCTGCGGGCGGCGCTTGGGCGGGTGGAAGAGGCCGAAGCACTCGTGGCAGCGTTGCAGGAACTCCACCGCCTAGGGATGAGTCCACGCGGCGCAGCCGCCGCCTTGCGGATGCTTGATCGCGTCGCGGCACGCCAGCCCAAACCCGATCTGGTGCTATCCGGGCTACAGATACCCGGCACCTTCGCCCGCGACACGCGCCAGGTCTATGATGAACTGCTGGGCGGAGCCGAAGCGAGCGTCTGGCTGAGTAGCTTCGTCTACTACAACGGCCCCAAAGTCTTCGAGACCCTCGCGCAGCGCATGGAGCAACGCCCCAACCTGCGGGTCAATCTGTTGCTCAACATCCAACGCGGCTGGGGTGACACCACCAAGAGTGAGCAGCTTGTGCGCAGCTTCGCGCACACCTTCTGGCATAAGGCGTGGCCAGGGCAGCGGCGGCCCCAGGTCTACTATGATCCCCGTGCCCTCGAACAAGATGCGACCGACAAGGCGGTTCTGCACGCCAAAGCGGTCGTCATAGACGATGCCGCCCTCTTCATCACCTCCGCCAACCTGACCGAAGCCGCCAGCGAACGCAATATCGAGATGGGTGTACTCCTGCGCGACCGCAGCATGGCACTGACGGTCGTGCGCTACTTCCAGCGCATGATAGACGCGGGACATCTGCGCTTATTGCCGGGAGCATAGGCAGCGAGAGAACGTAAGGGCCGCACAGAACGCAGAGAACGCAACGTTTTGGTGCTCTCAAACGGTATAACTTGCACACACCGTTGTTCTCTGTATTCTTTCGAACCTAACAAGTAGCCCCTAACCAACCTCCAACTATGCACACCGTACATCAACTTTGCGACATCATTCGCCAAACATCCTACGACATTCATATCTACCATGGACATGGCCATTTAGAGAAAGTCTACGAGAATGCACTCGCCCATCGGTTACGAAAAATAGGTCTGAATGTTCAACAGCAATACCCCATCAAGGTTTTCGATGAAGACGGAACGTTGATTGGTAACTATATGGCAGATCTCATGGTCGAAAATCAACTCATTATCGAACTAAAATCTACCCGAACACTAGCCCCTGAGCATATCGCACAAATACTTGGGTATCTCAAATCAACCCGTATGCAGCATGGTATTCTGATTAATTTCGGTTCGTATAAGTTTGAGATTAAGAAATACATCTTTACTGCTTAAGGTCGCGAAAGAATGTGGATATTTAGCCACGAAAGAACGGAAAGAACGCGGGTATTTAGCCGCGAAAGAACGCAAAGACTTATGTAGTATAATTGAATATATATTTAGTTTTATAAACACAAAGAATTATATTT
>NZ_GL501404.1:1107415-1108299 GCF_000152145.1 Oscillochloris trichoides DG-6 | reverse complement strand
CAACGTGCGTAGCTCTTCGATCTCCGGGTCATGGTCGTAGAGGTCGTGGAAGCGGTTGTAGATCTTGGTTAAGCCCGCGTTGCTGCGTTGCATCAGTGCGGCGCGGTACTCGTAGTACGCCTTGCCCGCCGCCTCCAAGGCCGCATCTTGCTCCCAGTTGGCGGGGAAGGGGTAGGTCTCGAAGCAGTCGGAGGGGGTGTAGCGTAGGTCGTCCTTCATAGATGAGCCAAAGAAGCGCGCCCAAAACTCATGGGGCCGCGCTTGTAGGACGCAAAAGGCGGCGTAGGTTTCGAGGGGGAAGAGGATAAGTGCATGGGAAAAAACCATTTTGTTGTTCAGAAAAGCAAATGATGCATGCTGCCCAACACTCGAAATGGCGAGGATGCGGGTGAGATTGGCTATAGCCTTCCATAGCTCGACTCGCTTTTCTCCATATTGCCACCAGTAGCGCCGATAGCCTTCGCGGTTATTCTGCATCCGCTCTGGCTTCACCTTGGCCTCCACAATCGCCATCAGATCCGGCCAGCGCTGGCGGCATTCGGCTTCGCTGCGTTCACCAAAGTTGATCACATAGCGGTGGTGGGCATGGCTGGGGTCGGTGTTGAGTTCTTCGCCACCGATGAAAGGGAAGATGACCTCCTGGTTGGGCGGGAAGGCCGCAATCAGGCGCTGCATCTCAGCCAGCGGGGTGGCGCCCCCCTTGGTGTCGCTATCATCAAAGGTGAAACCTTGACCATAGATTTTTGCGCCTGAAAAACTCAGACCTGCATTCATAGCTAATGACACGGGTTGATCATGGCCACCGCGATGAAACAGGAAGGCGGTAATGGTCTCCACCGGGCGGCCATCGAGCAGGCGGGTCGCCACCGGGGTGGCCTTCGGCC
>NZ_GL501404.1:1106217-1107076 GCF_000152145.1 Oscillochloris trichoides DG-6 | reverse complement strand
GGCGGCCAGCCCTGGCCACGGCACCCGCTTCTGGGCGTGGTAGATCTGGCCGCCATGCTGACAGATCCAGCGCAGGCCGGTCGAGCGCGTATCGCCCTGGGCGATGGTGTTGGTGGCGATTAGCCCCAGCGTCCCCGCGTGGCGCAGCAGGCTGAAGGCACGGCGGAAGAAGTGCGCCACGAGATCGGCGTTGCCGTGGCTCTCGGCATGGAGGTGCAACACCCAATCCAGGTAGGCCGCACCATTCAAGGATGAGATCTTACTCCCCCCAACAAACGGCGGATTGCCCACCACCACATCAAACCCCGGATTGGTACGGGTAAAGACTTCAGGGAACTCGATCTGCCAGTGGAAGGGGACGAGCGCTGCGTTTTCTGTGTTCCCTGCCTTCCCTGCATCATCTGCGTTCTCTGCGTTCTCTGTGGCCTCTACCTTCCCTGTGGCTACCGCATCCGCATACGCCAGCCGCTGCGCCTCGCGCTCCTTGGGTTTGCTCGTGGCAAAGAACGCCGTGACGACCAGATCCCCATAGCGCCGCACGCGCTGAAGTGCCGCCTCGGCCTCGTGCCAGAGGTGCCGCACCTGCGTATCGCTCGTGCCCTCCTCGGCCTGACGAATCTGCGCCCGCAGCGCCTCGGCCTGTTCCACCTGTTCCCGGATCGTCTGAGTGTAGAAGTCATTCTGGAGCGACAACGCCTCATCCTGCCAGTGGAAGGCCGCGATCTGGCGTTGCGACAACCCCACCAGCGAATCGCCATGGCGTAGCGCGTGATCCACAAACGTCAACGGATGCGCCTTGGCCAGCGTCACCAACCAGAGCGACACCTTGGCCAGATCCACCGCCGTGGGGTTCTTGTCT
>NZ_GL501404.1:1087125-1105898 GCF_000152145.1 Oscillochloris trichoides DG-6 | reverse complement strand
CGCCGTCAGTAGGGCGCTGCGCACCCCAGCGGCGGGTTTGCGGTCGGTCTGTTCGTGGAGCCACGCGGCGCGTTTGGCGGGAGCCAGCGCCAAAAGGGCATCGAGATTGAGCGGTGTTGGCGCACCACCCCGCTTGGCTGCGCGGATCGCCAAGGTCTGGCCCTGCGCTGCCTGCAAACTAAAGCCCATCATCGTCTCATAGACCGAGCCAATCTGCTCCACATCGAGCGTGCGGTAGGAGATGCGTTCGCCATCGAGCACCAGCAACTGCTCCAACACCGCCAAAATCGTCCCATCGGGCACGCGGGGTGGCACCAACGCCTGATGTTTTTGACGCGGCACCCCATCGGTGCGCCCCTCCAGGAAGGGGAAGCGGTCGGGGTCGAAAAGCACCCCGTGGCGGCGGGGCAGATCGAACTCCGGCGCACCATCGAAGATCAGGCGGAAGAGGACGAGCAGTTGCGCCCAGGCCCCATAGCGCTGCGGCATCGTATCGGGGGAGAGCGCCGCATCCTCACGCAGCCGCTCATACACGCCGGAGAGCCCGTAGCCCTGCTGCCACAGCGCATCATTGGGCAGCATCTCGCGCTCTTCGGCATAGAGCAGAAAGATCAGGCGCAAGATCACCGTCAACAACCCGTGGTAGACCCGATCCGGGGTAGTGCGCAGCACGGTATCCAACAAACGCCCGTGCGACTCCTCATGCGCGGCTTGGAACCCGCGCAGCAGCGCATAGAGCGCATGCAGCACCTGCTCGGCCAGGCGTTCGCTGACCTCATTCTGGAAGGCGCGGCTGGTGGTGAGCAAGGCGGCTAGGCGCTGCTCACGCGGCAACGCCAGCAAGCGTTGCTCAGACAGCAAGAGGCGCAGCGCGGCCACCATCGGGCGGCCCGCAGTGCGCAGCATATCGGCCACGCGCACATCGAACCAGCCCGAACTCTCGCCACGCGGCGCAGAGATGAGGCGCAGCGCCACACCATTAAAGAGCAACCCCGCACCCACCCCGGTCATGCGCAAGAGGCGCTCCATCCGCCCGTGGGGCGAAGCATCCAGCTTGCCATGGGCACGCACCACCGTATCAAAATCCTGGCCCGTCGGCAGGAGGGTGACGAGCAGTTGCCAGGGCAACGCATGGGGTGCGGGGTCGCGTTCGCGCACGGCGAGATCGGGGGCCAGGATCTCGCCGTACTCTGGCAGGGGGATGCACAACTCCGGGGGGATGGGCGAGACATGCACCCCGGCATAGCCCTGGGGGGCGAAGCTCCAACCGAGCACGGTGCGCGCAAACTGATGAAAATCAGCGATGGTGTCCGGGCGATCCGACGCCAGCGACTCGATCAGCAGGCGTTGGCCCTCGGCATCGGCACGGGGCAGGATCGCCCCGGCACGTACCAGCGCCGGGGCCGAGACCACGAGGCCGGTCGGGCGCACAAAGCCGAGCCATTCGAGGTGCGCGGAGATGTTGGGGTCATGGGGTTTTGACATAATGCAGCGACTAATTACTCTGCGGCCACAGATAGATCAACCCAACCGGCTCAATCCGCTGCGCACGCACCTCATAGAAGGTGCGCACACGCTGCGGCTCGCGTGCCAACTCACGCTCAAACACCTCCAAGCGCTGCTTCCAGGCGCTCCGATCCAACTCAAACTGCCGCTTCTCCTCCGGGGTATAATCGAGCGTAAGTTGCTGATAGTCCTGCAAACTATGCGCCAACTGCTCGCGCACGCGCTGTTGCTGCTCCTCAATCAGTGTGCGCAGATCCTGCGCCTCCTGCGCACCACGCTGGCGCAACTGCGCAACCGCCTCAGCCACCGCCTGCTCTGCCCGTGGGCGCAAGTGGGGTTCGAGATCAGCCACATCGGCGGCGGCGGATGCTAACAGCCGCTCTTGTGTCACCTGGCTGGGCATCTGGTGCGCCACCTGGGCCAACGCCGCATCCAACACCTGCAATGTGCGCTGCTCACCATCGCGGCCATAGGGTGTCAGCGGGCCAGTGCGCTGGCCGGGATCGATCCAACGCGCCGTTACCGCTACCAACTCCTCATGCAGCCGTTCCGCCCCCTGCCCATAGAGCGACAAGCGCCCATACAGGATAATGCGCGGAATCGCATCACTCGACTGGAAGAGACAGGCACGTGAGAGATCATCGGTAAAGCCCTGGGCACGGAAACGCGCCAACAAACGTTGGGCGACCCGATGCTCAAGGTGCAGATGCACCGTCGCATCACTCAGCACCCCGGCATCAGCAAAGACCACCGGGCGGATGGGGGCTTCGCGCCGCCAATCGCTCAGACTCTGCTTGGCGGGGCGCGGCGCACGCAGCGTATCGAGCGTTGTATGCCAACTGGGGTCTGCCGCCGCCCGCGATTGGAGCGAGGGCAACTGCCAAAGCTCCTTCCCCTGCGCATCGGTCGTATGTTGCAGCGGTGGCGCGTGCAGCATCTGCAACGCGCACGACAGCGCCTGACGGAAGTGGGCCGCATCAAACTTCACCCAGCGCTGCGAGCGCTCCAATAGGTCTTGACAGCGCCGAATTTGGCGTTGAAGATCGATCTCACGTTCACGCGCCGCTTCCAACTCCTCGGTGACGGTTTGGCGGGTGAGCGCCGCCAGATCCATCTGTTCCAACTCATCTACCAACGCCTCGGCATCACGGTGGCGGATACCCTGGCGCAAGCGTTGCTCAATATTATCATCAATCACATTCGAGAGGCTACCCAACTCGCGCTTAATCGTCTCGGTCTTCTTGACCAATACCTCCAAGACGCGATCCTCGACCCGTTGCGGCAGCACAAAGTAGTGGCAGCGCACCTCAGGCGCAGGTTGAAGTTTGCGATCAATGCGGCCATTGCGCTGCTCAATCCGTCCGGGGTTCCAGGGCAGATCAAAATGGAACAGATCGGCACAATGGGCCTGGAAATTCAGCCCTTCACGCGCCGCATCGGTAGCCAGCAGAATCCGCAACGGCTCCTCCGCTGGATCGGCATTAAAGCGGCGCTGGATCTCCTGCCGATTGGTGCTACTCGTCAGGCCATCAATCACCGCAATCCGATCATCAGCCTGCTGCGTGCCTTCAATTGCCTGGGAGAGCATCGTGAAGAGGTAGCGCTTGGTTCCCTCGCGGTTCTCGGTAAAGATGAGCACGCGGCGCGCATTCCATTGCGCGGGCGGGCCAGTGGGCGCTTGGCCAAAGGGCGGCAGATCGGGGCACATGTGGGTGCGAATCCAGTCAATCAGATAGGTCAGCTTCGCATCGAGCTGATCACGATGCTGATTGGCAACCTTCTCCATCTGATCGAGCAAGACGCGTTCCTTCTGGCGCAACGCCTCAGCCTGCGCCGAATGCGGAGCCTCCGCCTCGCTACTCGCCGTAACCGCCGCCACCTCCTCGGCCTCGTCCGCTTCCGCCTCATCAGCCGCCAACAGACTCCGCTCATCATCGGCATCAGGCGCTTGGGTAAAGAGCAACGCCGCGTCCTGGGCGTGGGCGAGGGCCGAGGCATCTTGGGCCGCCCATTGCCGCTCCACCGTCGCCCGATGCACCTTCAAACTGCGCGCAAACGCCTCAATCGAAGAGAGCAAACGCTGCTGCAAACCCACCGTCAACAAACCGGCTGCCGTCTGAGCGCGGCGCGACGCGGTAGCGAAGCGCTCATCACGCAGATCACAATACTGATCGAGCAACTGCGACAACACCAACTCCGGGGCATCGGGCGGCAGATGCGCCAACTCCACCCGCACCACCCGGCGCAAGGGGAAACCGCCCTGCACAGCGCGAATATCCTCCTTAATACGCCGCACCATCACCTGATCGAGCGCCTTTTTCCGCACCTTCACCCCACGGGTAAAGCGCACTGGGTCAAGCAGTTCGAGCAGGGTAGAAAAACTATTCGAGTGGCCATTATGCGGGGTTGCGGAGAGAAAGAGGCGATGTTCAAAACGCGCCGCCAGATCGCGCACCGACCGAGTAAAACCCGACTCGATCCCATAGCGGCCGCCCGAAGAAGGCGCGGCATGGTGGGCCTCATCAAGCACCAAGAGGCTCCCCGGCAGGAACGAACCCAGCCACTCGCGCAGCGGATCGGCATAGGCGGGGTCACTCAACAGATGGTGCGACACCAAGAAGCGGCTATGGGTACGCCACGGATTGATGCCAAAGCCGCGTTCGCGGCGCATCCGCGCAAAATAGGCCCGGTCGAGCAACACAAAGATGAGACCGAAGCGATCTTCGAGTTCAGCCTGCCACTGTTCGAGCACCGAAGGCGGCGCGGCCACTACCACCGTGCGCACCTTCTTACGCAGCAAAAGCTCACGCAGAATCAGGCCCGCCTCAATCGTCTTCCCCAGGCCGGTATCATCAGCAATAAAGAGATTGACCCGTGGCAAGCGCAGCGCCTTACGCAACGGCTCCATTTGGTAGGCATCAATCTTGATCCCAGCGCGGAAGGGAGCCTGAAAGAGATTGGGATCAGTTGCCGTGACACAATTCCAGCGCAGTGTATGCAGAAAGGCAGCAAAGCGATCCGGCGGATCAAAGCCACGCTTGGCCACATGCGCCCAGCCCTCAGCCTGAAGGATCTGGCGATCCAGTTCATACTCCCAGAGCAGCTCCAGCGATTGGCCCTGCGCATCATCATCAGCACAGGAGAGTACCACACGGCAAGACTGACCGGGCAGCGCGGGGGGGATGACCTGATCTACCAACCATGTGCGGGAGCGCACCCGTACCAGTTGGCCAGCCTCAGGCACCTGAAAAGGCAGATCGGGATATAACACAAGATTACTCCGAAGACAGGGCAGGTGCAGCGCAAAGATGGTGCATGGGTATTGATATATCTTTCTGAATTGTAACGTATCAGTATCTGCACGACAAGTAGGGGCGAAGTTCCGTCCCCAGCCCGTAAATGGGCCGCCCTATACCCTACGTACAGAAGCGTGTGTATGTGTATAATGGAGAGTAGCATACACAATAGAGGAATAGCGCATGCTCACGTATGAGAACTTTGTGTCCATCTTGCTCGCCAGCATTGAGGAGGCCGGGATCAACATCGCCTATACTCAAGAGCTGATAGACACCCACGCCCTTGGGCGCAGTCTGAGTATTACCTGTCTCCCCGATGGTGTCCAGGATCATCAAGAGCCGATTGAACCTGGATTGCGGGCCGTGGTGGCCTTCCGCTGGTCGCCAGAATTCACCATCTTCTCACTACGCGGCAGCACTTCCCTCGATAATATCGAGCGTTTTGTAGATGAACGTCTCTATGCCAATACCTACAATGGCCCCTCGCTTGATGTTGAGGTAACCTACCACATTCCCTTGACCCAAGAGCAGCAGCGCGATGTCAATGCGCTGCCCAATCTGGCCAATACCCTCCACGAAATCTATGCAGCCTTAGCGATCTCGGAAGATACGATGCGGGTCAATAGCCAAATCACGTTTCTGGTTGGGCGTACCCCCAAGGTCGAGAGTGTCCATGCGGTGCGGGTCTGGAGCGTTGATGATGCCCTCTATGATCCCGAACTGCTGGCCGTGGTCTTTGAGGAGCTGTGTAGCGAAATGCATGCCATGCTCGAACTGCTCCACGCCCACTATGAACTCTCGACCGATGAGGAGATCGCCAACCAGAACGAACTGTTGGCCCAAGATCGTCAGTACCTCAAGCCACCCACCGCCTAAACAATCCGCTGCGCCGGGAGCGGAGGAAAGACCGGCTCCTCCTTGGCCGCAAAGGCGGCCAAGCCGATCTGATAATCCTCAGAGGTGATCACCGCCCGCATCGCGCTGGTCTCGTAGCGCTGCCCCTGCTCCAATGAGCTTTCGAGGCCAATATCTATCGCCGCCTTGGCATAGGTGACGGCGAGCGGGCTGCGGCGAGCGATCAGCGCGGCGAACTCCTGAGCCGTCGAGAGCAGCCGGTCGGCGGAGGTCACTTGGCTGACCAAGCCCCACTCCAGGGCCACATCAGCCCCGATGCGCCGCCCGGTGAAGATCAACTCTTTAGCGCGTGTCGCCCCGATCAGGCGCGGCAGTCGTTGGGTACCACCGGCCCCCGGAATGACCCCCAGGCCCACTTCGGGCAAGCCAAACTCAACATGATCGGCGGCCAAGCGGAAGTCACAGGCCAGCGAGATTTCACAACCGCCACCCAACGCCATACCATTAACCGCCGCAATCGTCGGGATGGCCATGCGCGCTAGGGTGTTGCCACAATCATTGATAGCGCGGTTATGCGCCCAGCGCCCAGCCGCATCGAGGCTGGCACGTTCCTTCAGATCAGCCCCGGTGCAAAAGGCGCGCCCACCTGCCCCGGTCAGAATCAGTACCCGCGCCTCTGGGTTGCTAGCGACCTCATTGAGCGCTATCTGCAACTCACGTGTCAGTTGCACCCCCATCGCATTCATGCGCTCCGGGCGGTTCAGGGTGATGAGCGCAATATGATCGGCGATCTCCAGCGTCAGTTGCTCATAACTCGTTGCGTGCATCGTTTCAACTCCTATCCTAGCTCTCTTGCTTCGATTGATTGTCACGCTTTTCGCGTTGCTCGCGCATCCGCCGCAGCCGCGCCACCATCGCCGCCGCATCAGGAAGTGGCTCAGGTGGGGACGGTGCAGGCGGCTCCGCCGGAGGTTCGGGGTCGGGAACGTGTCGCCCGCGTGGCTTAGGTGGGGCGGGTGGCTCCGCCGGAGGTTCGGGGTCGGGAACGCGCCGCCCGCGTGGCTTGGGGGGGGCGGGCGGCTCCGCCGGAGGTTCGGGGTCGGGAACGCGCCGCCCGCGTGGCTTGGCCGGGCGCTTGGGGGCGGGCGGTGGGGCTTCGGGAGCCATTACCACAGGTGGCGGGGCTTCGGGCAGCACCATAACGGGTGGTGGATCGGGAAGCACCACCACGGGCGGCGGCGGAACTTCAGGCAGCACCACCACGGGCGGCGGCACATGATCGCGCCAACCACCCAGCAGCGCCAACATCCAATCCATATCCACCCGCGCCAGCGGCTCCAACAACGCATCGCTGCGCGAGTCGAGCGCAATGTCATAGGCCAGTGGCAGCAATTCTTCAAGCTGCGTATAGAGCCAGAGCGCCAGACCATTCCCACCCGGCTGCGCATCCACCAGATAGATCCGCTGGGCCTCCGCGTCATAGGCCGGTACGAGATCGGTCAGCCCTAGGAGCGTGCGCAGGCAGAGCGCCGAGGCCAGCGACCAACCGATCATCTGCCCCAGTGGCTTGATGGCGAAGGGGAGATCAACCCAGAGCGCCGGAGCACCCCAACTGGTCGCCAGTGGCGCATGCAGATGCACCTCCTGGGCCGCAGCCGCACCCACCGTTTCGCGGTAGGCATAGATCTCCTCATCAATCACCACCCGACCCCAGGCCACCTCACAACCGTGCAACATCCGCCGCGCCCGACAATCGCGCACCCGCACGTGGCACTGCCGCAGCGGGAAGGTACGCCGATCATCAAGCGCCAGCCGCAGGGTCAGTTGCAGATCCTGATCATCACGCGCCATCACCCGGTAGCCCCCACGCAACGGTGGCAAGGCCGCATCAGGGAAGGCCCAGCGATCAAAGGCCGCCGAATCGAGCGTCGCCAAGAGTTGACCGCGTTCATCAACACCATGGGTAGCCGGAACCCCCGCCGCATACAGATCAAAGCCGGGGTAGGGATCGCTGACACTCGGCAACGGTTGCCATGTCGCTTCATGATCGGGAAGCAGCATCAATTGCTGATGTGCCTCCAAGCGATTGATGATCGAGGCCACCTGCCAAGTCTCCACCTCGGTGGCGGTAATTGGGCGTTCACTCGCGGCACACACCAGATGCTGGGCCAACACATACGCATTCGCTGGGGCTGCCAACCACGTTGGCGCACGATCATCAAGCCAGGGGAGGTGCGCTGGTTCGCGCAGAGCCAGCCGCAGCATCGTGCGTTCAGTAGGATCATCGGCCAGAATCTGCACCACCACGTGCGCACCGCACTCTATCGCCTCGCGCAGCGCAGATGGCCCCACCATCACCCCGGCGAGGATGACCACCTGGGCATCCTGAAGGCTACGCCCAACACTCACCCCACGCACATCACTGCCCAAGAGCGAGCGCAAAAGTGGCGTCTCCAGATCCGAAGCCAACAGATGCACCGTCAAACCGGCGCGCTGCAACCCCAACGCCAGCGCCAGCGTCTCGCGCAGGCGATCCGCACCCACCCGCCAGAGCGCCAGACTCACCCGTGGACGCGGCACATCATCCACCGGGAAGGAGCGCCATTGCCGCCCCAAACAGAGTTCGAGCACCGTATGCGCCTGCTCGGTCTCGACCACCGATGCGCCAAAGAAGAGCGGTGCAGATGCAAGGCGCTGGAGACGCAGCAAGAGGCTGGTGAGATGTGCCGCTGCCACCCCGGTATAGCGATGCACATCGGCCAGAAAGACCACCTGCAAGCGCGACCAGAATCCCTGCCATGCCCGGTCGTGGTAGCGCAGCATGCGTTCATGCAGTGCCGTAGGCGTCGCCACCACCAAGCGCGCATGAAAAGCCGCCCGCACCTGCTCACCCTGCACGGACGCAACCGCCAAGGGTGGCGTGAGCGTCGCCGTCAGGCGTTGCAGTTCGGCAAGGTGGAGGGCGGCTGCATCAGCATCGGGAACCAGCAACAGTGCCGTAGCCGACTGATCACTAAGCAGCACGTCAAGCGCCAACAGGTGCAGAGTCTGGCGCAGATTCACCCCGCCCCCCACCAACACAAAAGGCTCGCCGCGCCGCAAGGCGGCTATCGAGAGCGACTGATGCTGACGAAAGGGCTGGCCAGTCAGTGCGATCCAGGCTTGCGCCAGCGGCTGATTGATGGACAAGTGGCTAATCCGCGTTCCGGGGCGTTGGGGCAGATGGCGCAACGCCAAGAGCGGGTTGATTTCACCGCGACTGCGCTGCCGGGCTAGGTTGTGGAGCACCTCAAGAATATCGGTAGCCATGGTTGATCGTTTGCACAGACCCCAGAATGGCGTAGGGGTCTATTGTAGCATACCAGGGTATGGGCAACGTCCGTACCCAGCCCGTAACCCAGGGTATGGGCAACGTCCGTACCCAGCCCGTAAACCTACACCACGCAAAGCCCGCCTTCGCGGGCTGAACCGAGGCCGCGTAGGCGGCCTTCGCCGGATACTAGCCCGCCCGTTTACGGGCTGGGGGACGATGTGTCCATGCCCTGCTATGTTATACTAAAACGCCCGTATGCAATATACACACTAAACGTAGAGGCAGATCCAATGATGCACAGTCGCGAGATCAGCGTTCAGGGATACCGACTGCACTACCTCGAAGCCGGAAGTGGCCCGGTAGTGCTCCTGCTCCACGGATTTGGTCGCTCGGCTGAGGATTGGCGTCAGACGGGTGCGGTGTTGGCGCGTGCTGGCTATCGCGCCCTGGCCTTCGATTGCTTAGGCTTTGGGCGCTCGGAAAAGCCTGGTGATGCACCCTATTCGTTAGAACTGATCTCCGGGTTGTATGTAGAGGCCCTCAACCAATTAGGGGTGGACCAGTGTACGATTGTGGCCCACTCGATGGGTGGCAAATATGCGCTGGCCACCGCCCTCATCTACCCGCAACGGGTGAACGGTCTCTTGTTGGTTGACCCTGACGGCTTTGGTGAACCCGCGCCGATGAACCGAGTGGGCAAGATCCCGCCACTGTGTTGGTCTATTCTGTGGCTCTCTGGCCAACCGCCCCTAGTGCGGGCAATGATGGGGGCCGCCTTCCATAATCCAGCCGAGTTTGTCACCGAAGAGTTTGTAAAGGTGTCGGGCGACGCCTTCTTGGGCTGGGATAACCGGCGCGCCCTGACGGCGATTAGCCAATGTTACGATGCCACCGACCTGACCTTGACCGGCATGCGCGCCCGCCTAAAGGAGCTGCGTCTGCCCGTTCTGCTCATCTGGGGTGAGGGCGACCAGATCTTCCCGGTGAGCCAGGCCCATATTGCGGCGTCCGAGATCCCCAACACCCGCCTCGTCATCTTCCCCCACTGTGGCCACTTCCCCCAGATCGAAAAGGCGCGCCCCTTGCACGGGTTGCTACTCGGTTTTTTGGCGCACATGCCCTAGCCAACCCCCACTAAAGACGAGAATTACCCAATATAATAGTTGTTTTGGTAGTAAAAACACCAAAACAACTATTATATTGGTTTTTGATCCTCAAAACGTTATCCCCATAGCATGTATTTCTTGGAAAATCGTTAGAAAAGACACAAATCCTTGTGTTTTTTGGTTAAGATCTGACAACAATAGCCCAAAGCTGCATCAAATCATATAACTTGGTGTATTATACGCATATCCCAAATCTATGAGTGATTCATCGGTCGCATTTCCCGTCGAGTCTCCGAAGATCCCGCCTTCTGTGGCTCATGTGTGTACGTGATCGGGCAGCCGTGAATCACGTTTGAGCAAACGTATAGGCATGCAACGCCCAGGGATGTGTTGGATCAACTTTAGGGGGATGTAGACCATGAAGATGCTTAAAGTGCTCCTCTCAATGTCGGCGCTCGGTCTTCTCGCCATGATGCTGGTCGGGTGTAGTGGGAATGTCAGTGCCAAGCACGTCATTCCCGACAATGAAGTCCATGTCACGCTGCACTCGTTTGAAATTGTTGCCGATAAATTGACCGTTCCTGCCGGAAATGTTACCTTCAAAGCCACAAATACTGATGTTGTCAACCATGAAATGTTAGTCATTCCAGTTGCCGATGCGAACATCGAGTTGCCCTACAACGCCCTCACCTCGCGGCTTTCCGAGGATGGCTTGACGAGCATGGGGGAAGTGCCCGAAATCGAAGGCAACACCAATGGTGAAGTCACCCTCGATTTGGCCCCCGGTACCTATATTCTGCTCTGCAATCTGGTTGGTCACTACCAGGCCGGGATGCACACGGTGCTGACGGTCGAGTAACTCAGAACATTCTCGTGGGGGATACGATGAGGTGTTCCCCGGCCCGTAACCGCCACGCTGCAATGGGGCCGCGTGGCGGTTCTTTTTATGCGTCCGTGATCATCTGCTCGGCAGCCGCAACATCATGGCCGTCACCAATCAGGCCGATCATATCGTTGGTGCGGAAGATGGTACTCGATTTCGGGTTGGCCAACATCTGTTGGTCACGGATGATGGCGATGATCGAGGCTCCCGTACAGGCGCGCAGGTTGACTTCGGCGAGGCTACGCCCAATCAAGGGGCTGGTTTCGGGGAGCGTGCGCCAAGCAATCTGCATACCCCGCGCTGTCTGCATGAGTTGTACGAGCAGTTGGTGCTCAAGCCGCGTCGTCACCGTGGTGTCGTACTGATCGTGGCGCACCGCATCGGTGTAGCTCTGCACCTGAGTGGCCGGAAAGCCAAGGGTAAGCAGGGTATGGCGCACAATCTCAAGCCCGCCCTCCAATTCGGGGTGAATAACCGCATCTGCGCCGAGTTTGGTGATGCGCCCGACCCCAGACGTCGTGCTGGCACGTGCAATCACGGGGAGATTGGGCGCAAGACTCTGCGCTGCCGCAACTACTACTTCAGTCGCGGTCTCATCGGGTAGGGTGACCACCAATGCCTGCGCTTGGGGCAACCCGGCATAGAGCAGCACTTCTGAGTTGGCTGCATCACCATACAGGGTGGGTACGCCCTGGGCCACAAACTCCGCCGCCCGCCGCGCATCAATCTCTACCACTAAGCGCGGGATGTTTAACTGTTCAAGCACGGTGACGATGTGTTGGCCCACGCGCCCATAGCCGACGACGACGACATGATCAGCCTGTGGCAGCGCCAGATCATGGCTGAGGGGTGGGTGGCGATCCAAGCGCGACCAGAGCCAGGGGAAGCGGCGTAACCAGCGCTCAGCATGGGGGATGCCGCGAAACATGAGCGGGTTGACCATGATCGAGAGGAGCGCCCCGGCCAGAATGAGGGAGTATTGATCCTGACTCAAGACCCCAAGATAGACCCCGCTCTGCCCCACGATGAACGAGAATTCACCGATCTGGCTCAGCCCCGCCGAGACCACCAGCATCGTGCGGCCACTCGCCGGGAGTACGAAGCCGAGGAACTGGGTGAAGATCGCTTTGCCAATCACGATCAGCGCCATCAGTGCGAGAACCTGTCCGGCATTCTCCCACAGATAGACCGGGTTGACCAGCATTCCTACTGAGACAAAGAAGATCACCGCGAAGGTTTCGCGGAAGGGCAGAACGTCGTTGCCGATCTGGTGGCTGGCCTCGGATTCGCCCAGCACCACGCCCGCCAAGAAGGCTCCGAGCGCCAACGAGACCCCAAAGAGTAGCGCCGAAGCGAAGGCGGTTCCCAGGGCCGCCGCGACTGCCGCGAGGATGAAGAGTTCACGCGAGCGCGAGTGGATGATCGAGTCGAGTATCCAGCGTAGGACACGCGTACCGATGATGAGCATGAAGCCCACAAAGAGCGCCACCTTGAAGATCGCCAAGCCCGCGCCCATCCAGGGATTCTCGGTTGCCGGGGCGAAGAGTACCGGCAAGAGCACCAGAATGCCCACCGTGGCCAGATCTTCCAACACCAACCAGCCCACTGCCACCCGCCCGGCGTTGGTGTTGAGTAAGCCATTGTCCATGAGGCCGCGCAGCAGCACCACCGTACTGGCAATCGAGAGCGAAAAGCCGAGGATCAATCCCGCCCCAACCGACCAACCCCACAGCCGGGTGAGCAAGAAACCGAGTAGCGTGGCGATCAGCATCTGTAAGACTGCCCCCGGTACGGCAACCGAGCGTACCGCCCACAGATCCTTCAACGAGAAGTGCAGGCCAACCCCAAACATCAGAAAGATGACCCCGATCTCGGCCAGTTGACTAATGTCAACAATGTCACCTACAAAGCCGGGCGTAAACGGGCCAATCGCCATTCCGGCAATGAGATAACCGACAATTGTGGGCAAGCCCACGCGGCGGGCGATAAACCCACCGGCAAAAGCGGTGACAATTGCGACGGTAATGTTGGTGAGGAGAGAAATGTCGTGGTGCAATATGCTACTCCTTCGCAATGATCAACGCGCCATCTGGGCCGCCAGGGGCTGTTGTAGCGCCGCAAGGGTCTGGTACCGCACCCCAAGCGGTTCCAGCCGCACACCTCCATCCTCTGGGTAGTAGGCCAAGATAGCCCGTTCAAAGTATTGCATTTCGCGGATGTGACCGTCAGCGGCGCGGGCGACAAATTCCTCTGAGAGCGGCAACCCAAAGACATCTACGCCGCCACCGCGTTGCCAAAAATCGAGGAAGGCCAATTTGAGGCCGTGGCCGGTCTCTTCAAAGAAGAGCGGGTTACTGGCCGGATCACCAACCCCAAAGGCATCCGCACCGGCAAAGGCCACGGCTTGCGCCGCCTCCTGGCCCAGCGGGGCGGGCTGAACATAGTAGGGGGTATCGGCGTAGGCGGCACGCTGGACAAGTACCGCTTTGGTGAAGGGTTGGTGCAGATCATTGCCCACTCTGAAGGCCGGAGCCAAGGGCGAACCGAAGCGTTCGCTGCCTCCCAGCGCCCGCCAGTAACGGAAGATCGCGGCAGGGACGGGGATTCCGTCTATCTCGCTATCGGCGGGGAGGGGCAAGAGCGTCTCGGCGTTGGCCAACACCGCCTGCAACCCGGCCAGATTCTGGGGAAACTCGCTCTGGTCACCCGTGATCAGTTCGGGGGTGATCGCGGCAATGCCCATACTGCCCGCCCAATCGGTCATGGAGCCAGTGATATTGTAGTTGGGCCAGTAGCGGCTATAGACATAGCCCGCCGCGCCTGCGTAGGTCTCGGCCATGGCCAGTGAGGGGGTGTGTTCGCAGAAGGCAGGGAAGACCAACCCGGCATTAGAATGGATGAAGATCACCCCGGACGCATCGAGCAGGAAGGCGCGAATGAGGCGACTCTCGATCTGCGAATCGGGGTAGGGGCCGCCCGTATCCGAGACGAGGCCACGCGCACCTTGGACGGTGATGCTCCAATCATTCTCGGCGCATGCGTCGAGGGTGGTATTCATGTTGCGGTTGAGGTCAATCCCAAGCGCATCGAAACGTGTACCAAGAGCGAGGCCATCGGGGTTAAGGACGGGGATGAAATAGAGTCGCACACTGGGCGGCACAGCCTGCGGGTTAGCGCGGAAATAGTCGAGCAGTTCGAGGGTCAGGCGGTACGTATTGGCCTCCGGCGCACCATGGGTGGCCCCCACCACCACCAACTTGCGCGGGCCATCCCCGATCTGCACGACATCTATCGGGCGACCCTGCGCCGAGAGGCCCAACGTAAATTCGCGGATGGCTGGCGCAGCCTGCGCAGTGGGTGTGAAGAGTATGGATGCAATCAAGGTAAACGTAAGCAAAAAATTCATGCATTTATTCCGATGGGGGATTGGGGGTGGCGTAGCCGCCCCCGAAAATCTTTTTTTGTTATTCTTTGGCGGCGCAGCCGCCAAAGAATAACAAAAACTGACGTTTCTACTACGCTACTATTCCCCCCTAGCGCGCCGCTTGGCAGCCACAAAGTGGTCGTGGGTCAGATTGATACTAGCAGTGATGCGGCTAATCTCGTCGCTCAGTTCACTGGTCAGGCTTCCATCGGCCATGGCTACGGCAAAGAGGGCATCAAGGAAGCGGATGCGCTCATCCACCGGCGCGGTATCGGCAAACTCCTTCGTCAGTTGGAAGTAGTCGAGATCAGCCACCGACTCGGCCAGCGCCACCTCCGCAACGAGGGCCGCACGTTCATGGCTGATGCCCCAGCCAGACTGGAGCGCTTCGACAATCCGGGTATGTTCGGCATCGGTGACGGTATGATCGAGTTGGGCGACCCGCGCCAACAAGCCCCCGGCGAGCGCGAGGATGTGGGCCTCATCGGATGGGATACCCAGATCTTCTTCGGGGGGCTTACCGAGGCGCTGGCGTACCGCATAGTAGATGCGGTTATGCAGAAACTCTTCCAGGTAGAGTTCGCGGTTGGGCGCTTTGGAGCGCATCGAGCCACGCAACAGCCGCCCAAGTTGGGCAAACATGCCTAGGTTGAGGTGTTCAAGTGCGGCCCGAATTTCAGCCGCCGCTTCGCGTTCCTCGCGTGTCACCACGCGATCCGCACGCAACATCTGATCGAGCGCAGCCAATACCAAGGCCCGATCACCGGGGCCACGTAGTGCGGCCCCTAGTTCATCCACCAAGCGCGCCCGCTCCGCGCTTTCCACCGGCGAATGCAGGTAGATCTCCAATTCAGCCCACTCATTGACCGTCAGCGCCATCTCGCCAGAGCCACCCGTCTGGCCGAGTTCGGCAAGGATATTCTTCAGACTATTGACCTCATCGCGTGCCAGATGCCCATCGGCCCAGGCAGCGGCGATGATGACTTTGGCAAGTGCCATTGCAAGCGGGTTTTTGGGCATCGGTGCGATCCTTATTGATATGTTTGGGCGGCTAGGCCGCCCAAACATATCAACACTTAGGCCGTCTCTACATGGGCAGCCGCATCCAATCCCAGATCCTGGATGCTCTGCTGGCGCATCAGGAACTTCTGGATCTTGCCGGTCACGGTCATGGGGAAGGCGTCTACAAACTTGATGTAGCGCGGGATCTTGTAGTGGGCGATCTGGCCCCGGCAGAAGGTGCGGATCTCCTCATCGTCGGCGCTCTCGCCCGGCTTGAGTTTGATCCAGGCCATGATCTCCTCACCGTACTTGATGTCGGGGACACCGATCACCTGCACATCACTCACCTTGGGATGGCTGTAGAGGAACTCTTCGATCTCGCGTGGGTAGACATTCTCGCCGCCCCGGATGATCATATCCTTGATGCGCCCGACGATATTGACATAGCCCTCGTCGTCCATGGTTGCCAGATCGCCCGTATGCATCCAGCGCCCCGGATCAATCGCGCCGCGTGTCGCCGACTCGTTGTCCCAGTAGCCCAGCATCACACTGTAGCCCCGCGTGCAGAGTTCGCCCGTCTCACCCACCGGCACCATCCGCCCGGTGAGCGGGTTGATGATCTTGACCTCCACATGCGGATGCACTTGGCCCACCGTGCCCACCTGTTTATCTAGCGGCGTGCCCATACGGGTCTGGGTACTCACCGGGCTGGTTTCGGTCATGCCATAGCAGATCTCAACATCACGCATGTGCATCTGCGACTGGACGCGCTTCATCACCTCAATCGGGCAGGGCGAACCGGCCATGACGCCGGTGCGTAGGCTCTTAAGGTCGAAGTTGGCAAACTCCGGGTGCTCCAGCTCGGCGATGAACATCGTGGGCACCCCGTAGAGTGCAGTTGCCCGTTCCGCCTCGACCGCCTGGAGGACAGCCAGGGCATCAAAGCCCTCGCTGGGGTAGATCATGGTTGCGCCGTGGGTGATACAGCCCAGGTTGCCCATAACCATGCCGAAGCAGTGGTAGAGCGGCACCGGGATGATCAGCCGATCCTGATGCGTGAAGTTCATCAGTTCGGCCACGAAGTAGCCATTGTTGATGATGTTGTGGTGGCTGAGCGTGGCCCCTTTGGGGTAGCCGGTGGTGCCAGAGGTGTATTGAATGTTGATCGGGTCGTCAAACTGCTGCTCGGCTTGGCGCTGCACGAGATCTTCATGATCAACCTTTTCGGCCTCGGCCAGCATTGTCTCCCAGGTCATCATGCCGGGGGCGGGCGTGTCACCCAGGAGGATCAGGCCGCGTAGACGCGGCAAACGCGGCGAACGATCCCCCTGAATCAGTTCGGGTACCAACTCGGCCATCATCTGGGCATAGTTGGAGCTTTTGAACTGGGGCGACATGATCAGCAGCGAACAGCCCGAATGGTGCAGGGCGTACTCGACTTCGTGCAGGCGGTAGGCGGGGTTGATGTTGACCAGGATGGCCCCGATTTTGCTCGTAGCAAACTGGGTGATCGCCCACTCGGCACGGTTAGGTGCCCAAATACCGATCCGATCCCCTTTGGCAATCCCATGCGCCATCAAGGCCCGCGCACAACGATCCACCTCGACCTTGAGTTGGGTGTAGGTGTAGCGTAGCCCCTGCTGACACACGACGAGTGCCTCGTTGTCGGGGTACTTCGCCACCGTCTGGTCGAACATGTCGCCAATTGTCATTCCCAACAGTGGCTTCTCGCTTGGGCCACTGACATAACTCCAGCGCAACGCACCCATAGAATCAATGCTCCGTTGGTATAGATAGCTTCGTTCCCTAGTTTACCACCCGCCTCCGCCTCCTCCGCCACCGAAGGAGCCGCCACCGCCACCACCACCGAAGATTCCGCCGCCACCACCGCCACCACCACTCGACCAGCCACCGCCGCCACCGCCCGACCAACCGCCACTGCCGCCCCAGCCGCCATGGCGTCGCCCGCTATTCAGCACTTCGTTGAGGATCATCCCGCCGATGACATCAGCAACACGATCGCCACTGCCACCACTGCCGCCACTGTGGCGGTTGGCGTAGTCACGCAGTTCACGCGCCACATCACGGGACTCACCCGTGATCGCTTGGGCGATCTTGATGGTCTTATTGAGTTGCTCTTCACCCCGGATCGGGAGGCGGATCTGGTCAAAACTGCGCCGCGCACTCTGGAGGCGTTGACCGAGGCTGCGCCCATTGGGAATTTTCTTCCCATAGCTTGCATAGAGGCTCTCGGCCTCCTGCAATGCCTGACGCGCCTTGGTCAGTTCGTCATTCAACTGGGTACGCAGTTGCTCAAGGCGTTGGAAATCCGCCTGGGCCGCCGCATAGACCGAACTGGTCTGCTCATGCACCTTGCGGTAGGCGTCTAGGCTCTGGTTGAGCGCTTGTTGGCGTTGGCCTTCCTCCAACTGCTCGGCGCGTTGGCGGCTGGCATGGGCCTGCTCTAACCGCCCGCCCAGATCGGCGACAGCCTTGCTGCTCGCAGCTTGCAGATCCTCACGGTGCAACTCGGCAAACTTGAGCAGCTTCGTCACTTCGGCCTCGGCAAGCTGGCGCGAGGCTTCCACCTGCTGGCGCAACTTGGCCATCGTTTCGGCCTCGCTGCGTGCCCCAACCAGGGCCGCATCGGCCAGTTGATCCGCTTCTTGGGCATCGCGCACGAGGATGAGCCAGTTGGGCTGCGCATTAGCCGCCTCGCTCTGGGCACGTTTCAAGAGATCCTGGGCACGCTGCAACTGGGCTTCTGGATCTTTGCCCACATCGGCATCGTTACTGCGCACAAACTGCCAGCCAACCCCAATACTGCGCTCGGCCTCAGCAAGAATTTCGCGTGCCGTTGCGCGTGCCTGCTCCAGATCGCGCAACCGATTGGTGATCGCATCAATCAGTTGCTGCACATAGGTCAGTTCCTCACTCGCAGCATCCAGATCCTCCTTGGCAGCGTGGAACGCCTGCACCTCCATGGTGTTGCGCTGCTGGGCACTCTGCCAATGCTCGTGGGCGCGTGCGGCGGCCGCTTCGGCCTCGCTGCCATTACCACGAATGTCGCTCCACGTACTAGGGGCAAACTCATCTACCAGATCGAAGGCGCGCCGACCCTCGGCGATCAGATCGGCAGCGCGAACACCCGCCGCCTCGATCACCTTCAGGCGCTCGTCATTCTCGGCACGCAGGGTGGGCAGATCGGTACCGTTAGCAATTGCCTCAGTCAGCATCGTCTGGGCCACTTCCAACTTGATCGCCGCTGCGGTTGGGCCTTGCGTCTGCAATACCCGCCCCGCCTCACTCAGCGCAGTACGCGCACCATCAATCGCCGCCTGCGAAGCCTCCATGCGATAGCCTTCGGCATTTAACTGTTCAGCATCAT
>NZ_GL501404.1:1085221-1086934 GCF_000152145.1 Oscillochloris trichoides DG-6 | reverse complement strand
CAATCCCGCTGCGGAGAGCGGTATAGCGATCCAGCGTCGCCAGCAAAAGAGTCGCCGTCTCCGACGCCGCCTGAGCCAGAGCAATCGCGTTGCGGGCATCATAGCCCGCCAACACCTGCTCGGCCTGATCAACCTGCTGCTGGGCCGGGGCGAGGGTTGCCGCATGGTCGGCAATCTCATTCCCCAAGCCGAGCAGCCGGTCGGCGGCGTCGGTTAGGATTTTTTTGCGCGGGCGATCTCCTCTGGCGCTTGGCGCGCTAAGGCATCGAGGTCGAGACGCATCTGCTCAACCGCGCTCAGTTCTTGGGCGACTGCATCGGCCAAGGCGCGTACCTGATCATAGGCTGCTGTACTAGCATTGATCTGCGCCAGTTCGGGCTTGGCATAGCGCTGAAACTGCTCACCCACATCATCAAACTGGGTCTGCACCTGGGCAAAGCGCGCCTGCGCGGCGGCCTGCGCACGTTTGAGGCGCTCCACATCCACAGGCGCATACGAGACCGCATCAAAGCGTGCCTTCTCATCGGCGTTGCGGAAACGCTGACCCAGGCTCGTGATCATGGTTGCCACACCCTCACGCGCCTCCTTGTGCTGGCGCTCCGCCTCGGCGCGGGTCTTGGCGGCACGGCGGCGGCGCACCAACACCACACCCCCAGCAGCCGCTGCTGCCAGCGTGAGGCCACCCGCCGCAATCGGCACCGTATCCACATTGATGCTGGCGTTGGGTGATGGCGGACTGGCAATCGCCGCCTCTATCGCACCCAGTGCGGTTGCAAAAGAGGTCGTATACTTGCCGTCTGACAAACCGGGGTTGAGCGACTGAGTACGGATCAGTTCATAGTTCTTGGTGCCGCCCAACGAGACATCAAGCGCCGCATTCCACCCATCACCATAACGAATGGCGCTATAGCGTGGATTGGTTGAGACATAGATCGCAATCATCTTGGTGCGATGGGCACCATTAGTCAAGAGACCATCACGGGTGAGGCGGTTCTGAAAATCACTCGCCCCGCCCTCATCCACCAGATAGATCGCCACTTCAGCGTCACGCCGCAGCAGTGGGGCTGCGGCGCGCTCCAGGGCGGCACGATCCAAAAGACTATCTGGATCGGTGATCACCAAGCGGCCCTGAGCCAGTGCCGGTGTGGCTAGGAGTAGCAGCAGGAAGGCTGCGGCCACCAAACGCAATAGAACGCGGATCATACCTCCTCCATCTCTACCGTGGGGCCACGATCAGATCGGTGGCACCTTGGGGCGCAACGACCTCCACATTCGCCAAAAAATCATACATGTGCAGGGTAAGTTTGAAATCGAAGGACTGGGGCGGATCAGCCGGGGTAGTACCAGCAAATCGTACTTCTACCCGGTGCAGATAGCCATCGGGACAGACCCACAGATCTGCACCGACACTATCAATATGATCTGGGTTGGTATCCACCGTGAGGCCACTTTCTCCCAAACTGCGCAACACCGCCAGCGCGGACGGGCGATCAGCCACAAAACGGCGGCAGGTCATGCCATCAAGCGGCATGGTATCGGCGGGCGCAAACCCGGCTGGTTCAACCCCACTTTCGGCCACGAGTGCCAACAGACCTGCCGGGTAGAGCGGGGGCGAGGCGAAGGCCACCCGCACCTTAGGCAAGCGGTACCAGGTTGACTGCAACGCCCCGATGATTGGCACGGGGCCATAGACATAGTATTGGCCAGCTACGC
>NZ_GL501404.1:1057064-1085043 GCF_000152145.1 Oscillochloris trichoides DG-6 | reverse complement strand
AACCACCCTCGCTGGCATGGCCATAGATCGCCGTAATGACGCCGGTCAGGGTAAAAGCATAATCATTGCCCACAAAATCGGCCTGCATCCCCATGACTTCAGTTGGCTCTTGGGGTTGGCCGAGCGTCACCGCACCCACAGCACCATAACCAAGCATCTGCACCGTAGCGCGGTAGCGTTGCGCTGCCGCCGCCGCCTCGACCCCGGCCAACAACAGGGCCTGTGTCTCTGGATCGGGACGCGTATTGAGCGTGGGCACCGGCGTGGCCGTGGGTACTTGCGTGGCCGTAGGCCGGGGCGTCGAGGTAGGCCGCTGCGTTGCGGTGGGGGCGGGTGTGGCGGTGGCAGGCGCTGACGCAGGCGCACACGCGGCCAACACGAACAGGCATATAATGCAATACACAACACGAACCATGCGGTCGCTACCATCGGCAATCAGGATTATACTGGTTGCATTGTAGCGCAATTCACGCCCTGGTGGGGGCGGGAGGGCAGTGTAGCCGCCCCGAACCGTAACCTTAATAAAGGAACACCTATGATCTTTATTGTCGGTGGGACAGGCACACTTGGGCAGACGTTGGTGCGTATGCTGCGTGAGCAGGGCAAGCCGGTACGCGTGCTGGTGCGTCCCGGTTCGGTTGCGAAGGCCGAACCGCTACGGGCGTTGGGGGCCGAGTTGATCGGCGGGGATATGCGCGATCCCGCCAGCCTAGAGGTGGGATGCCGAGGGGCTAAGGTGGTCATTTCGGCGACCAGTGCCGGGGCGGATCGCCGCGAGGAGTCGCGGCGCATGGCCGAGTTCCAGGGGCCGATCAATCTGTTGGAGGCGGCTAAGGCGGCTGGGGTGCAGCACTATATCTTTACTAGTACGCTCTTCCCCAAAAACCCGGTCGGGTATCGCTTCTGCTGGGCCAAACTTATGGCCGAAGAGGCGATTCAGAAGAGCGGTATTCCCTATACGATCTTCCGCCCCTGTGGTCTCTACTACGAGATTGTCCAACGTGGTGAGCCGATTGTCGAGAAGTTCGGTTTCTTCCCCGTCGTTGGTATGACGCCCAAGCGTACCCAAATGCTGGGTATGATTGATGTGGCCCGTGCCTATGTCAATGCGATTGACAACCCGGAGGCACTGAATCGTACCTTTGAATTGGGTGGCCCCCAGCACCTTACCTTCGATGAGATGGTGGCGATCTGGTCACAGGTACTCGGTACCAAGATCCCGGTGCTGCACCTGCCGGTCTGGTTGATGAATGGCATTGGTGCGTTGCTCAAGCCTATTCAGCCTTCGGCTCCCGGTATCATGGAGTTGCTCGAATTTAGCTACGATGAGATGTCTTGTGATATGCGCGAGACGAGTCGCATCTTGCGCTTGGGCAAGATGCAGACATTGGAGCAGTATTGCCGCGATTATTATGCGACGAAGGGGAAGTAAGGGCGCATCACGATGCGCCCTATATACGTCGCCCGATCCCCACTGGATAGCCGATCATCTTGGCGGCATCGCCGACCACGCGGATGATCGGTACCAGGAGCAGGGCGATCAGCCGTTCGGTGGGGCGACGCCCGCGTAGGCGCGGCCAGAGCCGCCGGTAGGGTTTGTAGGTGTAGCCCCCTGCGCCCAGGGCGAGCAAGAGCATGCCCAGTGGGCGCAGGGAGGGCCAGCGCCACAGCGCCCAGAGTAGGATCAATAAGCCTTTGTAGGTCGCATAGCGGATGATATGCCGCGTCGTCCAGAGACCGGCCACCCCATCACCGCGTGCGTAGAGGAAGTATTGGCGCGCAAAGGCACGCAGCGACTCACGCGGGCGGAAGTGGACGATAGCGGTGGGAGCGAAGGTACGGCGGTACCCGGCGCGTTCGGCGGCGCGGGCGAAGATGAGATCCTCGCAGTGACTGGCCCACTCTGGGAATCCGCCGACCGTGGCCCACAGTTCGCGGCGGAAGGCCATAGATTTGCCGAAGGGCAGGAAGGTGGCTGGATCAATCTCCTCCACATTACGGTAGTTCACCGCGCCCAACGTCAACTCAAAGAGGCTCTGCGGGTCTGGGGTAAAGAATCCGGCCACCAGATCGGCGCGGTTGCCCTCCAGTGGCGCGATGATAGCGGCCAACCAACCCGGATCGAGTCGCAAGCCCGCATCGGTACAGGCGATCAGGTCGCCGCGTGCATGGCTGATAGCACTGTTGCGCCCCGATGAGATGTTGTGGCCACCCTGTACCAGACGAATACGTGGCTCACGGCTGGCATACTCACGCACAATCATTGCCGTGGCATCGCGGCTGCCACAATCGTTTACCACGATCTCGTCGGGCAGCCGCGTCTGCGCAAGGATTGAATCGAGCAACGTGGCGATATTATCGGCCTCGTCACGTACCGTACAGATGAGTGAGATGCGCATACTAGGCCGGTTTTTCTTCCGAGTCGTCCGTTGTAGGCTCTTCCTCTTTGGGCAACACCCGACCCAACAGCGAAGCCACGCTCTCTTTGGTCAGTTGAAGTGCGATACGCCCATCAGCGACCAGCCGCTCCATCACACTCGGATCGGGTTCCTCACGCGGTAAGGCGATCACGAAGTGGTTGAGTACCTCGCTGCGCTCCTCCAGCAGATCGCTCCAGGTGACTTCGGGGCGCTCGCGGCGCATAGCGGCCAGGTGCAACTCGGCAAACTCGACCAACTTCTCTGGCGTATCGTTCGTCAAGTGGGCTGCCGCACCACCCAGGTAGTAGTTGGGGCTACTCGCATCCAGTGGCGTATCCGCCGGGGTCAGGTGCCCCACTACCACTTCGCCCACCTCAAGGCGCTTGGCGGCGTTGTAGTCGGTGACATCAAACTCCTGCTCCCCTAGCAGATCACGCAGGAGCATGCCCTTCCCCTTACGGATCTCAGTCACAATATAGGGCCGCAGACGCACCGTGCGCCATTGTTCGAGTAGCCGCCGCTCATAGGGATCAACCTCAAAAGTGCCTGCGTCGGCGGCGGTGTTGAGTTGCTCAATCAGAGTCTGGCCATCCTGCTGGCGGAAGTCGAAGGCGAACCACGTCAAGAAGCGCTCAGCCCCACGATCTTCAACCGAGTCCAGATCGCTCATCTGCTCAAAGGTATACTTATTCTCCCAGAAACGCGCAAAGGCTTCGGGGAACTGTTCGGGTACGCTCTGAGCCGCCTCGATGATCTTGGGCAACAGGCTATCCTGCGCTTGACGTAACAACAACTGCTCACTACGTGCCGCCTCCTCAATAATTAGGTGGCACTCCTTGTATTTACGGCCGCTCCCACAATGGCAGGGGTCATTGCGGCCCAGTTTTTTGGTCTTGGCGGGCTTCGCCATAGTACATCCTTCTGCTCGTAGCGCCTATCACTGTCGCTGATTGTAGCATACGTTTGGTGGGGGTTCGGGGGCGGCGCAGCCACCAAAACACACCAAAAACTGGGGTTTGGGGCGTAGCCCTATACACATCGGCGCAGCCACCATATTCCTGCACCAACTAAACCAAACCAGTGGTACAATAGGCCAAATCCCTGATGTATGAGATGAAGGAGTTGCGACGATGGCCGTGATTATGGCGACATTTACCGACCAGCGTGACGCCAACCGCGCCGCAGCGGCCCTGCGCGAGAATGGTTTCACCGGGGCAAAGGTCGGAACGTCTGCTGGCGATGCAGGCGATCTGGTTGGCTTGGGGGCAACTGAGTATAGTTTCCGTAACATGATCATCATCGGCTCGGCACTTGCTGGGGCGGTTGCCTTGGGCGCGTTCGGCTTCTTGCTCGGTATGTTCTCGATGGATACCCCCGATGTGCGCGGGATGGGCAACATCTATAGCATTGGCCCGGCCCTGTCTTCACTTGTCATGTTCACGGCTGGCTTGGCAGTCTTTGGTGGCATCTCTGGCTTTCTGGGTGGCTTGCTGGCTTCAATGGGAGCGGTGAAGTGGCTGCGCAACTCGCTTGCCAACAACGAAGCGCCCAAGCGCCCCATGGTGACGATCCCGGTCAGCAGTAGCCGCGAAGAGGATATTGCCCACGAGGTGTTGCGCATCGTTGGCCCGCCCTTTGAGGTGGTTGTGCGCTAAGTCGCGTCGGATATGAGTGTTCAAGAGGGCTGGGGTGTTCGCCGCTGCGAACACTCCAGCCCTTGCGCGTTTCCTACGCTACCGCTACACTACACCCACTATCAATCAGAGGATCGGATGTGCCACCATGTCCTTCCGCACCCGTCTAACCCTCGCCTATAGTGGCTTCTTTGCGCTTGCCCTCTTCCTCTTAGGATTGGGCATCTACTTTTCGGTGCGCCAGTCCCTCTATGGTGGTGTCGAGCGCGATCTGTGGGCTGCGACCCAGCAGGTGCGTGCTATCTTCAATGCCGGGGGCCTCGAACCGATTCGTACCCCTAGCGGTGAAATCTCGCTCTTTCTCAAGGGCGAGTTCATTCAGATCTTCAACAATCCTAATCTGACTGCCCAGGTCTTCAGTCCAACCGGCGATCTGCTCGATAATACCCCCAACCTCGACGGCCAAGACCTTGCACTCCCGGCAGGCTCGCTCAACCTCGGCCCCGACCAGATCAACACCGGGATCATGTCTCTGCGTGAGATTAACGACATCCGCATCCAGTCACTCGTCACTCCGCTCGTCCTCAAGAATGGCCAGGTCGTCGGCATCTTGCAGATCTCGCGCTCACTCAGGGATGTTGAGCTTACCCTGCGCATGCTGACCGTCATCCTGCTAGGGGGGAGCGCTATCGCCATTCTGATCACCGCGATGGGGACGACGCTGCTCTCTTGGCGCGCCTTGTTGCCCATAGATATGGTGACACAGACGGCCCAGGGGATTGTACGCGCCGAAGACCTCGGTCAGCGCGTGCCGGTGCCGCCTCAACAGGATGAACTACACCGCCTAACCGTGACAATCAACGATCTGCTGGGGCGTATGGAAGCCCTCTTCAACACCCAACAGCGTTTTGTTGCCGATGTAAGCCACGAACTGCGCACCCCCCTCGCGGCGATGCAGGGCAATCTTGAACTGCTCGCACGCGGAGCCGCCAATAACCCAGAGATCTTTGAGGAAGTGATCGGCGACATGCGTCGCGAGACCGCCCGCCTGATCCGCATGGTCAACGACCTGCTGGTGCTGGCACAGAGCGAATCGCGGCGTCAAATTCGCACCGAGCCAGTCGAACTCGACACGTTGCTACTCGAAGTCTACCGCGAGCTGCGCACGCTGGCCGGTGAAGTCACGCTACGTATTGGGGAAGAAGACCAAGTCCTTGTCCAAGGAGATCGGGATCGGCTCAAACAGGCCCTCTTAAACCTGGGGGTGAATGCCATTCAACACACGCCCCCCGGCGGCTATGTTACTATGGGGCTGGAGCGGCGCGAGGGCTTTGCGTGCTTGAGTGTGGCCGATACGGGCGAGGGTATCGCCGATGAGGATCTGCCCCACATCTTCGACCGCTTCTTCCGCGCCGACCGCTCGCGCTCGCGCCACAGTGGCGGAGCCGGGCTAGGGCTCTCGATTGTGCGCTGGGTTGCCGAGGCCCACCGTGGCTCTGTCACGGTGGCGAGTATCCCCGGTCGGGGGAGCACCTTTGCGATCTGGCTGCCGCTACCCACACGCGATCAGGCCGGAGTGCCGAAGGAGGTTGGGGTAGACGGAGAGCTTGAATTGGTGGAGCCGTGATCAATGGAACAGGAACAGCGAATGGAAGCAGCACCACAGCGCGATTGGGGCCGCATTGGGCGCAATGCGGTCGTCGCCCTACGTTATGGCTTCGGAGCCTTCTTCCTCTATGGTGCGTACCACAAGACGGTACGCGGCTGGATGACCAGCCCGATCATGCGTGAGCATTTTGCCCAGCGGCTCAGTGAACTCGATCCTGAGTCCTTCTCAGCCTGCTACCTGCGCCACTTCGCCATCCCCTGGTACCGGCCCGTCTCGATTGTGCTCACCATTGGGCAGATGATTGTGGCCACCGGGATGCTCTTGGGGCTTGCGGTACGTCCCACCGCTGGACTCTCGCTCTTTCTGCTGCTCAATATCAGCGCCGGGGCCTTCTTCAACCCCAGCATGCCGCCCTTCTTGGTTGCGGCTGTCCTGTTTATGACCACGCCTTCTGGGCAGTGGTTCGGGTTGGATAAGATCTTGCACGCCAAGTACCCGGATTCGCCGTTGTTTAAGTAGCGTGTGCGTCACGACGCACACCTATACCCCATCCCAATTTGGGTGTTTTGTGGCGGCGCAGCCGCCACAAAACACCCAAAAAAGATCTCCTACTTCTTCTTCCTCGTACTCGGCTTTTTCGCCGGTTCGGGCTTCTTCACTGGTTCGGGCTTCTCTGGTGGGGGCGCGCTGGCCTCGACCGGGGCGAGTTGCTCTAGGCTATTACTGGCATAATCGCACTTGGGGTAGCGCGAACAGCCATAGAAGGGCCGCCCAAACTTGCCGCGCCGACTCATCAGTTCGCCCTCGTGGCACTTCGGGCAGGCCACGCCGGTGGGCACGGGCAACGGCACGGGCTTGCCATCCTTACCGATGCGGCGCGTGTTGGCACACTCTGGGTAGCCCGAACAGCCCAGGAAGGGGCCAAAGCGGCTCTTCTTGATCACCATGGGCCGCCCGCACAGATTGCACATCACGTCACTCGTTTCGGGCGCACTAGCCTTGTCGAGAACGATCTTACCGTCTGAGTCGCGGTGGAAGTCGCTGGTGAAGTCACACGAATCCTCACTGGCCGTCTTGCTGTAGCGCGAACAGGCCAGAAACTCGCCGTTGCGCCCAAACTTGATCGCCAGATTGGCCTGCCCACACTTTGGGCAGACAATATCGCTCAGAATTTCCTCGCGCTTGACGTTGCGCATCTCGTTCTTGGCATTCTGAAGCGTGTTCTGGAACGGCCCGTAGAACTCATGCAGCACCGGCACCCACCGCTTACTGCCCTCGGCAATATCATCAAGCTGCTGCTCCAGTGCCGAGGTGAAGTCGTAGTCCACGATCTTGGGGAAGTGCTGCACCAGCAGATCGGTGACGACCCGCCCCAAGGTGGTCGGTACCAGTTTCTTTTCGGCCAGTTCCACATACTCACGTTCCTGGATGGTGGAGATGATCGAGGCATACGTGGAAGGCCGCCCGATCCCCAACTGCTCCAGATCCTTGACCAGACTGGCCTCGGTGAAGCGTGGCGGTGGTTCGGTAAAGTGCTGGATGGGCAGCAGCGCCAACAGATTCAGCACCTCGGCCTCGTCCAGAGGCGGCAAGCGCCGTTCGCTATCCTCGTCCTCTTCACCCTCATCCAGGCTCACGTTATACACCGCCAGGAAACCGGGGAACTTGAGCACACTCCCGGTGGCCCGGAAGGTATAGGGGGCACTGGTAGCCTGCGGGTTGGTGAAGGCTCCAATGTCCACCGTGGTGCTGTCAAAGACTGCCGGAGCCATCTGGCTGGCCAGGAACCGCTTCCAGATCAGGTCATAGAGGCGCAACAGATCGCGCTCAAGCTTAGATGCAACCGCATCAGGGTGGCGGGCGCTACTGGTGGGACGGATCGCCTCGTGGGCCTCCTGGGCCGCCTTAGCGCGGGTCTTATAGGTTGGCGGCTTCTCTGGTAGGTAGGTATCGCCATACATGGCCGCAATCACCTGACGCGCCTCCTGCTGGGCCTCAGCGGCCACATTGGTGCTATCGGTACGCATATAGGTAATCAGACCCACCGTACCCTCATCGCCACCAATATCCACCCCTTCATAGAGGCGCTGGGCCAGCATCATCGTCTTTTTGGCTCCAAAGCCAAGTTTGCGACCCGCTTCCTGCTGGAGTGTGCTGGTGGTGAAGGGCGGTGCGGCACTGCGGCGCTTATCGCGGCGCACGATCTTCTGCACCCGATAGCGTGCATCGCGCAGATCAGCCACGATAGACTCGGCCTGATCCTGCTTCGTCACCGCAAACTTATCGAGCTTCTTCCCATCGCGCTCGATCAGCACCGCACGGAACGAGTCACGCTTCAGATCGCTGCCCTGCTTGGAGAGATCGGCTTCTATCGTCCAATACTCCTGGGCCACAAAGGCTTCTATCGCCTGCTCGCGCTCGACAATCAGGCGCACCGCCACCGACTGCACCCGCCCGGCGGATAGCCCACGCTTCACCTTGTCCCACAGCAGCGGACTGAGTTGGTAGCCTACCAGCCGGTCAAGCACGCGGCGCGCCTGTTGGGCATCCACCAAGTTAGAATCGATCTGGCGTGGGTTATTGATCGCCTGCTGCACCGCGTTGCGGGTAATCTCCTGAAAGACCACCCGAAAGATGGGAGTACGCTTGGGCACATTCACCGCCTGGGTAATGTGCCACGCAATCGCCTCCCCCTCGCGGTCGGGGTCAGTCGCCAAGTAGATCGCCTCAGCCCCGCGCACTGCTTGGCGCAGTTCGCTGACCACCTTCTGCTTCGTCACTTCATAGACCGGCGCAAAGTTATTCTCCAGATCGATGGAGAGATCCTTCTTCGGCAAGTCACGGACGTGGCCCATACTCGAAGTGACTCGATACCCGCGTCCGAGATATTTTTGGATCGTCTTCGCCTTGGCTGGCGACTCGACGATAACAAGTTTATCGCCCATACCATCTTTCTGAATAGCTATAATTGCGCCCGGAACCGTTATAGCACTATACGCAGGCAATGATCTCTTGTCAAGCGGGGCCATGCCCTATGCAGGGCATGGGCCATGCTCTTGAGGCTGCACCCCAAACGCTCATTTTTTGTGTGTTTTTGGCGGCTTGGCCGCCAAAACACACAAAAAAAAGATCTTCGGAGGCGGCGCAGCCGCCTCCGAACCTCCACCGAATCGTTCGTTTGACTCTTCACGCACAATTCCTTATCCTAGACAGCGATTGGATGCAATCACCGAAAGGAACTACGATGCGACGTGGCATACTCCTGATTCTGCTCCTGCTCGGCATCATCGTTGGCAATCTGCCTAGCTCAACCCAAGCCCAAGAACCGATTCAACAGATGCGCGCCTTCTGGGTAGATGCGCTACACCCTGGTTTCTACAACCATCCCCAGGTGGATGAGTTGGTGAATAATGTGGTGCGCGCCAATGCCAATACGATCATTGTTCAGGTGCGTCGTCACGGCGATGCTTGGTATAACAACAGTTTTGAGCCGCGTGCGGCCCTACCCCAGCTTGCTCCCGCCGCTGAGTTTGATCCGCTGGGCTACCTGATCGAGAAGGCCCACAGCATGGGTATCCAAGTGCATGCCTGGGTGGTAGTCTCGGTGACGTGCCGCCCCACCGATCCGCTCTGGGGGCATCCCAATCATATCTGCACCACCCACGGCCCGAATGCCCAGGGTGCAGAACGTTGGACAACCGCGACCTTCAATGGAACCCAGGTGGGTGATTTGGATTTCGGGCATCCCGAGTCGATCAGCTACATGGAGCGCGTGGTGCAGCATCTGCTGCAAGCCTACCCCAGCCTTGATGGCCTGCATTGGGATTATATTCGCCTCTCTGGGATGAGCTACGGTTATAACCAGGTGAGCCTGGAGCGCTTCAACCGCACCTACGGCAACCCGCTAGACTATCGTCCCGATCCGGGTGATGCGCTCTGGAGCCAGTGGCGACGGGATCGCGTTACTGAACTGGTGCGGCGGCTCTATATTCGCGCCAAGGCGATCAACCCGCGCATCCAGATTAGCGCTGCCACGATCACCTGGGGTGGGCTGGGTAGCACCGGCGATTGGGCCGCATCATCGGCCTATCGCCAGGTCTTCCAGGATTGGCCCGCCTGGCTTGAAGAGGGGATCATTGATTTTGCCGTGCCTATGCACTATTTTGAAGAGGGCGTGCCGCGTTCACGCGCCTGGTATGATGGCTGGTTGGCCTTCGACCATACCCACACCGGGCGACGGGCGATTGTGCCCGGTATCGGCGCGTGGCTGAACACCTCGGTGCAGAATATCGGCCAGGTGCAGCGTGCCCTTAGCCCCAACGAACAGGGCCACACCCTATCGGGTGTCGCCTTCTACTCCTACGCCGTCCCCTTCAATGGCTCTAACTTCAACGCTCGCCGCGCCTTCATGGATGAACTGCGCAATGGCGTCTTTGCCCAACCAGCACGTGTCCCCGATTGGCCCTGGATCGTCAACCCGACAGGCGGCCACTTGCAAGGCATTGCCACGGTTGAAGAGCAGGTTGTGCCAGGGGCAAAGATCAGCCTCATCCATAACGGAGTCTGGCTGCGCGATATTTACGCTTCGGCTGACGGCTGGTTTGGTGCGGTCGAGTTACCCCCCGGTGAGTATATCATCGCCATTACCCGTGCCGATGGGGTACAAAGCTGGCGCAATGCGACGATCACCGCCGGTGTGGTGACGAGTCTGTAGGGGGGCATTGCGATGCGCCCCGTTATCTTCGGTGGGGGTTCTGGGGCGACTATGCCGCCAACAAACAACTAACGTAGTATCATGTAACCTTAGTGTTACTGTGCGTGATACGGTTGTGATGCGTTGCGTTACCCTTGGTACCCGCAGCAGCGTCGCTGCCTACGATAGATACAACCCATGCTTACCCATTATGATGTCAAACGCGCACTCTCGCTCTACAATCTTGGCGAACTGCGCTCGGTCTGTGCGGCGGCCCACGGACTAGTCAATGAGACCGCCTTCGCCGAAACGAGTACCGGGCGTTATGTGATTCGGCGCAACCAGCGCCGTTTAGGGCGCGCCTCGCTCACTTTACGCCACCAACTCCACGCGTGGTTGAGTTCCCATGAGATTCCATGCCCACGCATTATCCCGGCGATTAATGGCGAGACTTCGGTTGAGATTGATGGCCGGATCTTTGAAGTCGCTACCTTCCTGAGTGGCGAGGACTACTGCCCGACTCGGCCTGCTCAGTCGGCGAGTGTGGGCGCGGTGCTGGCCGATTACCACGAGGCGGTGCAGGGCTTCCCCGGCCAACCCTCACCCCAACCCCCGCGCTACAACCCCTCGATCCTCCTTGGTCTGACCGAGCGGCTGCTTCAGCGCGATGTGCTGGGAGATCTGACGCTGCAACTCTCCTGGTATGATCGCCGCGCCGCCGAGTTGCATGCTCGCCTCACCGATGCCGATTACGCCAAGTTGCCCCACGTCCTCATCCACGGCGATGTTCACCGCGACAATATGCTCTTCTTGGGCGATGATGTTTCGGCCTTGCTCGACTTTGATCAGGTGGTGATAGACGCCCGCATTGTGGATGTGGCCGATGCACTGGTAGATTTTGCCCAGGGTAAACCGCCCCAGAACTGGTCGCCCTGGGGAGTCTATGCTGGCCCGCTGGATACCGAACGCGCACGCATGCTGCTCGACAGCTACGACACCATCAGCCCGCTCACCAAGGGCGAGTGTAGCGCCCTGCCGATGCTGATGGAGGTACTCTGGCTGCAAGGTAACCTGCGGCGGGTACTCACCACCGCCGAGGCCGAGCCAGATTACCATATCGAGGTGCTCGAACAGGGCCGCTGGTTGGCCGAGTGGATGCAACAGACCCGCTTATAACGATGTATGAGACGGCCTGCGGGCCGTCTCTACTTTTTGCCGCCTAAAGCGCGGTGAAGCAAGTAATCAATGCTCAGAAATAGGATAAGCCCCACCAGCAATAACCCCCACCACGGCATGGAGACCCAGACCACAATCCGCAGCCGCGACCAGATCAACCAGAGTACGAACCCCAATGCTGCGAGGGTGAGCAGGGCCGAATAGGCGCGTTGCATCTGCATCGTTCATGTCCCCTTCTTTTGATGTTCCCTCTTTCAATACGCAGTAAGTATTACGAAGGTTGCACTACCTCTGGTGGGGGTTCGGGGGTGGCTTTGCCGCCCCCGAAGATATTATTTTTGTTCTGATTTGGCGGCGAAGCCGCCAAATCAGAACAAAAACTGGAGTTTGGGGCGCAGCCCATCCCCCCCCCCCCGAACATCCAAAAATTGGTACAATAACTATGGTACATCATGGCACATAGAAAGAGAACCCAATGACGCCGCTGCATGGCTTTACCCTGATTCGCGATGAAGCGATCCCAGAACTCAATACCCAAGCACGCATCTATCGCCATATCAAGACGGGCGCAGAATTACTCGCCCTCAGTAATGATGACGAGAATAAGTGTTTTGGTGTCACCTTCCGCACACCACCCGAAGATTCGACCGGCATTGCGCATATTCTCGAACATTCGGTGCTGTGTGGATCGCGCAAATATCCCGTCAAGGAGCCATTTGTCGAACTGCTCAAGAGTTCGCTCAAAACCTTCCTGAATGCCTTTACCTACGCGGATAAGACCTGCTACCCGGTCGCCTCGACCAACCTGCAAGACTTCTACAACCTCGTAGATGTCTACCTTGATGCGGTCTTTTTCCCGCGCATCACGCCAGAGATTTTGAAGCAAGAGGGTTGGCACTACGAGCTTGAAGACAAGAACGACCCGCTCATCTATAAAGGTGTGGTCTTTAACGAGATGAAGGGGGCCTACTCCTCGCCCGAAGGCGTGCTGTGGCGGTTCATCCAGCAGTCGCTCTTCCCCGATACGACCTATGGGTACTCATCGGGTGGCGATCCTAAGGTCATGCCCGATCTGACCTACGAGCAGTTTAAGCGCTTCCACACCACGCTCTACCACCCCTCCAATGCGCGTATCTTCTTCTATGGTGATGACCCAGAGGAGGAGCGGTTGCGCCTGTTGGATGCCTGTTTGAGCGAGTTTGAGCCGATTACCCCACCCTCGCAGATCGCCCTTCAGCCCCGCTTTGCGGCCCCGCGCACCTTTGCGCATACCTACCCCGCCGATGATACCAGCGGTAAGAAGGGGATGGTGGCGCTTAATTGGATGCTCGATGCCGAACAGGATGTTGAGCGTATCTTGTGTATGGATCTCCTTAGCTATATTCTGATCGGAAATGCAGCCGCCCCACTGCGCAAGGCACTGATCGATTCTGGCTTGGGTGAAGATCTCACTAGCAGTGGCTACCACGATGGGCTACTCCAGCACACCTTCTCGGTAGGTTTGAAGGGCATTGACCCGGCTGATGAGGAGCAGGTGGAGCGGCTTATCCTGGATACGCTGGCGAAATTGGCCGAGGAGGGCATTGATCCAGAGACCGTCGCTGCCGCGCTCAATACCTTCGAGTTTAGCCTGCGCGAGAACAATACCGGCTCCTTCCCGCGTGGCTTGAGCCTGATGTTGCGCTCCCTCAACACCTGGCTCTACGATGGTGATCCGATTGCCCCCCTGCGTTTTGAGCAGCCGATGGCCAACATCCGCGCTGCCTTGGAGCGTGGCGAGCGCATCTTTGAGGATCGCATCCGCCAGATGCTGCTCGATAACCCCCACCGTACCCGCGTGCTGCTCCAGCCCGATCCGACTCAGGCCGAGCGTGAGGCGGAGGAAGAGCGGGTACGCCTCGATGCGGCACGTGCCACCATGAGCGATGCGGATCTCGAACGCATCGTTGCCGAGACCCAGGCGCTCAAGGAGATGCAGGAGCGCGCCGATGCGCCGGAGGAATTGGCCAAGATTCCGACCCTCACCTTGGCCAATATCGAACGTCAGGGCAAGAATATCCCCACCAACGTCGAGCAGATCGGCGCAACCACCGTGTTGCAGCACGATCTCTTCACCAATGGGATTGTCTACCTGAGTCTGGCCTTTGACCTGAAGATGCTACCCACGAACCTGCTGCCCTATGTGCCGCTCTTCGGGCGCGCCCTGACCGAGATGGGTACCCAGAGCGAGGACTTTGTGAAGCTGCTCCAGCGCATTGGGCGCGAGACAGGCGGTGTGGGTGCGGGAGCCAGTACGGCTACCAAGGTCGGTGGCGAGGAGGCGGTGGCCTTCCTGATGCTGTCGGGTAAGTCTACATTGGAGAAGACCGGGGCGATGTTGGCGATTATGCGCGACATCCTGCTGACGGTAAATCTTGACAACCGCGAGCGCTTCAAGCAGATGGTGCTGCGCTCCAAGGCCGGACGCGAGTCGAGCCTGGTGCCGAGTGGCCACAGCTACGCCCGTCAGCGCCTCGCGGCACGCCTCAGCCCTGCCGAGTGGGTAGACGAACAGATGGGGGGCATTGAGGGTCTCTTCTTCATCCGCGAGCTGGAGCAGCAGATTGAGCAGGATTGGCCGACGGTGCTGGCCAACCTAGAGCATGTGCGGGCGCACCTTGTCAACCGGCGCGGCCTGTTGGTGAATGTCACCCTCGATGCCAGCAACTACCAGAACGTGGCCCCACAGTTGGCCGCGTTCGTGGAGCAGTTGCCCGATGCCGATTATAGCCCCGCTGCGTGGGGGGTGAGCGCGGCTGGTCCTGCCGAGGGCTTAACGATCCCCGCCAAGGTGAACTATGTGGCCAAAGGGGCCAACCTCTACCAGCATGGCCTCAGACCCAACGGTAGCGCCTCGGTGGTGGTGAAGCTGCTCAACACGGCATGGCTATGGGACAAGGTGCGCGTGCAAGGGGGGGCGTATGGCGGCTTCTGCGGCTTCAACCGCAACAATGGTGTTTTCACCTACACCTCCTACCGCGACCCCAACCTCTTGGCGACGCTTGACATCTATGATCGTACCGGCGACTTCCTGCGCAACCTGGCCCTCGATCAGACCGGGCTAGAGCGAGCCATTATTGGCACCATCAGCGACGTGGACAGCTACCAACTCCCCGATGCCAAGGGCGGTACGGCCATGTGGCGCTACATCTTGGGGGCCAACGATGCCTATCGCCAGCAGTTGCGTGAAGAGATCCTCGACACCAGCCCCGCCGACATCCGGGCTTTTGCCGATGCGGTGGATGCCGTGCGCGAGCACGGGATCATTACGGTGGTCGGATCGGCAGATGCGGTTGAGGCGGCCAACCGCGAACAACCGGGCTTGTTGATGCCTGTGCGGGTGTTATAGGCACGAAGAATCCTGGGCATGAGTAACGTCTTTTGGGCTGCATCCCAAACCCAGTTTTTGGTAGGTTTTGGCGGCTTCGCCGCCAAAACCTACCAAAAGAACGATCTGTGGGGGCAGCAAAGCCGCCCAATACCAAGCCATAAAGGAAGACCTCATGACCGTGACTGACGACCGCAAGGAACAGATCAGTTGGTACTTCTACGACTGGGCCAACTCGGCCTTTTCAACCACTGTTGTCACCCTTTTTCTCGGCCCCTACCTTGAAGGTGTCAGCAAAGCCGCAGCCGATTCCGCTGGTCTGATCTACCCCTTGGGTATCCCCATCGCCTATGGTTCCTTCTTCCCCTACATCGTCTCGCTCTCGGTCTTGCTGCAAGTGCTCTTTCTGCCGATTTTGGGGGCGATTGCCGACTACTCCAACATTAAGAAACAACTGCTCGGCATCTTCGCCTACATTGGGGCCTTCGCAACGATGGGCCTCTTTTTTGTGCAGGGTAGCAACTACATGTTGGGGGGCGGGCTATTCCTGATCGCCAACCTTGCCTTTGGGGCGGCGATGGTCTTTTATAACGCCTACCTCCCTGAAATTGCCAGCCCAGATCGGCGTGACGCGGTCTCCTCGCAAGGCTGGGCCACCGGCTACCTGGGGGGCGGGTTACTGCTCGTTCTCAACCTGATCCTCTTCCTAAACGCCAAGTCCTTTGGGTTAAGTGAAGGCTTGGCAGTACGCATCTGTCTGGCCTCAGCGGGCATGTGGTGGGCCATCTTCACCATCATTCCGATGCTCAACCTACGCGTGCGGGCGCAGCGCAAAGCCTTGCCTGCTGGGCAACATTATGTGACGGTGGGCTTCAAGCAACTGGCCCACACCTTCAGCCAGATGCGCCACTACCCCCAGACACTCACCTTTTTAGCGGCGTACCTGCTCTACAATGACGGCATTCAGGCGGTGATTGCGCTGGCCTCCGTCTTTGGTGCAGCCGAGTTGGGCATCCCACAAACCTACCTGATCGCCACCATCCTCATGGTACAATTCGTCGCCTTCGGCGGCGCACTCGCCTTCGGCTGGCTGGCGCGGCGCATTGGCAGCAAACTGGCGATCATGGTGAGCTTGGTGGTCTGGGTGGGGGCGGTGATCTTTGGCTACTTCATCCCGGCCAACAACGTGCCGCTCTTCTTCGTATTGGGGGCGATCATTGCGGTTGTGCTGGGAGGCAGCCAAGCCATCAGTCGCTCGGTCTTCTCGCTGATGATTCCGGCGGGGCAAGAGGCCGAATACTTTAGCCTGTACGAAGTGAGTGAACGTGGCACCAGTTGGCTGGCCCCGCTCTTCTTCGGCCTCGCACTGCAATTTACTGGCAGCTACCGCATCGCCATCGTCTCATTGATGGTCTTCTTCATTGCCGGGTTAATCATCCTGACTCGGGTTGACGTGCGTAAAGCCGCGCTAGAAGCGGGGAACACGGCTCCGGCGCATGGGTAGTTAGCGTCGCCGTCGCCGGGGTGCAGATTGTTGGCCACGCTGTACCATAATCTGCCACCCCGTCTCGGCATCCATCTGGCGTACAATCTGTTCATCGCTCACGCGGTTGGCCTGGGAATCATTCAGCGAGGCCATCGTGCGATCCAGTTCTTCCTCTTCGGGGGAGACCTGGGCCACATTCTGCCAAAAACGCCAAACCAGCGCAACTAACAGAATCAACAACAGGCCAGCAACCGCAAAGAGCAGATACGCAGTCCACATGACATCACCTCATCAGTATAACCGAGCCTTGCCAGCAGTATACCCGATCTGACATCTTGGAGCCGTTATGCATCTCAAGACCAACTATCCGCTCTGGCTCAATAAGGTACTTGATTATGTGAAAAGTGAAAGAACTGTTCGTTTCCTAAAGATGCTTCTCATTATTGTTTCGTGTCTCTATATTTTTTTGTATGTTTATACAGTATATTATCGTTTGCAATATCCTTTTGAACTGGAATGGATCGAGGGTGGTATTCATGATCAAGTCCAAAGAATTGTTGAAAAGAAGCCCATATATGTTGCTCCGAGTATTGAATTTGTTCCGTTTCTGTACACACCACTCTACTTCAGTCTCTCATCACTTATTTCACCTCTACTGGGCGGAGGGTTGTTTCCGTTAAGATTAGTTTCATTTGTTGCATCGTTAGTCTCATTTGTTGCTATCTTTTTCATCGTGTACCGAGAAACCAAAAATTTACTTGCTGCTATTGTCGCAACAGGACTCTTCGCGGCAACATTCCGTATTACTGGTGTATGGATGGATATCGCAAGAGTAGATTCCCTTTTCTTAGCCTTATTTTTATTCTTTATCTTTATTATACGCGGAAATAAGACTGCTACCCATGCGATTCTGGCGGGAATACTCTTGGCTATGGCCTATCTCTCCAAACAGACAATGCTAGTTATCAGTATCCCGATTATTCTATGGCTCTTTTTCCAAACACCAAAATACAGTATTATTCTTCTTGTAAGCGCACTTTTGATTATTGGAACAACGACTATTGTATTACAGCAACAGAGTGATGGATGGTATCTCTATTACACCTACCACTTATTATCACAACAGACCGAGTGGTTTCCAAGAGCTTTCTTTACCTTTTGGGGTGAAGATCTCCTAGCCAACTTTCCATTAGCCATTGTCTGTATCATCATAGCTTCAACCTACACACCGATTCAAAAAAATGACGCTCGGATTGATTGGCTGGTGATATGTGTTGGGGCATTGGCTGGTTCTTTCTTGACTCGGATTAAAGTAGGTGGCTACGATAATGTTCTATTGCCCATTGTTGCTGTTATAAGTATTCTTTTTGGTTTTAGTATTTATAAAATACTAAAAATATCAGCAGAACACAAAAATAGGTTTCATGGGATAATCTATACGGTCGGGGTGTTGCAATTATTTATGATATTCTACAATCCAATTACACAAATACCCTCGCCATTAGATATGGAATATGGTCTGAAATTCATTCGATTGTTAGAAGAAACCGAAGGCCCGGTCTATCTTGTGGATCACGGCTATATTTCAACATTAGCTGGAAAAGAGAGCTATGCCCATCATGCGGCGATTTGGGATGTTCGTCGCGGCACAGAGCAGAGTGAAGGGAACATCCTACTATCACATTCACTACAGAATGCGATAGAGCAACAATTCTTTAGTACCATCATCCTTGATTCCAAGGGTAACTACTGCTGTGACCAGATCGAAACCTATTATGATCTCAAAGGTATGGTATTTGAAGAAGAGCGTGAAGGAGAAACCGGCTTCTATCCAGTCACAGGTTCACAGAGGAGACCGACATACATCTATACTGCCAAGCGGTTACGTTAGAAGTTCGTGGCGCGATTCGCGGAGGAGGGGGCGAGAAGTAGATTGGCGCCCCCGAGCCGACTCGAACGGCTGACACGCAGTTTAGGAAACTGCTGCTCTATCCTCTGAGCTACGGGGGCGTGTTGAGGCCATATTACTCATATCAGGTCTGAATGTCAATTAGGTGTATCATCACTGGAGAGTGTAACTTTTTTGCTAAGGAGGGCTTTCATGTTTCGCCCACACCTCTTGGCGGTTCGTTTTGCCGCGTTGGCCAGCGTCTTGTTGTTGGCGGCATGTAGCATGCCGTTTGGGCAACAAGCTACTCCAGAGCCAGTGATCGTGATTGTCACCGCTACGCCTGATCCGCGTGGCCAGCCGACCGGGGTGCCCGTCGCCACGCCGGTGGGGGCTGCAACCGCGACACTCGATCCAACCCTAACGGTGGTGGCTGAAGCAACCCCAACACCCGCATCGAGTGGCCTATTGGAGCGCGTTAAGGCACGTGGCAAACTCATCTGTGGCACCAACGCCGATCTGCCCGGTTTTGGGTTCTATGACAATGTGCGCGGGCGGTGGAGTGGCTTTGATGTGGATTTCTGCCGCGCATTGGCAGCCGCGATCTTTGCTGATGCTGATGCGGTCGAGTTTGTGGCCCTCAATACCTCAGGCCAGAACGAGCGTTTTGAGTCGGTGCGCAGCGGTAAGGTGGATGTCCTCTTCCGTAATACGACCTGGACTCTGGGCCGCGATCTTTCACAGTTAGCCTTTGGCCCGACGACGTTCCACGATGGCCAGACCTTTATGGTGCGCACAGCTTCTCAGATCACGAGCCTGAACGACTTGGCGGGCAAGAAGATCTGTGTTTCGCGGGGCACCACCAGCGCCCAGAATCTCAGCGATGATTTTGCTGCCCGTGGTATCGTCTTCGAGCAGGTGCTTTATGATGACGAAAACCAGCTCTATCCGGCCTATGATCAGGGCGCATGTGATGCGGTGACGAGCGATAGTTCGCAGCTTGCCTCTAAGCGCCAGACTCTGGAGCGTCCCGAAGATCATACCATCCTGGGTGAACGCATCTCCCGCGAGCCACTTGGCCCCGCCTTCATCGAGCATGATGAGCAGTGGCGCGATGTGGTCACGTGGGTCGTTTTTGCGACGATGTATGCCGAAGAGTTGCGGGTGGATCAGACCAATGTGGAGCAGATGAAGGCCAACAGTACCGATCCACGTGTCCGGCGTCTGCTGGGCCTAGAGGGTGATTTTGGTACGAGTTTGGGACTCAATAACGACTTTGGCTACCAGATCATTCGCTTGGTGGGCAACTATGCCGACATCTACAACCGCAACCTGGGGCCAACTACACCATTTGCGATGGATCGCGGCCCCAATAAGGCATGGAATCTAGGGGCAGGTGGGGTGTTGGCTTCGCCCCCATTCCGATGATGTGGGGGTTTTTTGTTGGTGTTTGGCGGCGAAGCCGCCAAACACCAACAAACAGAGATCACTCCTCACCCAGATCGCGTACCGCAACGAGCACTTGCCACAGACTCGTTTCTCCAAAGGGGACGGGGGGGAGGATCGCATCACCAAAGACGCTGAGTGGCCGTAAGCCTGCCTCGGCTAACATACTTGCTAATTCGGGAAACCCATAGAGGCGAATCCGATCTCCAGGGTGGGTCAGATCGAGGCTCTGGCTGGGATCAATGTAGCGATAATCAATAGAGAGCGTGGCTTCACGTGGCTCAAAGCGGGCTTCACGCAATACATAGCCGCTACCAAGTTGATACCATCCATTGCGGAACTCGCGCATGTAGGCGTCAATCTGGTACGGATTGATACACTGAAGGAGTAGCTTGCCACCCGGAGCTAACGCCCGCGCTGCTCCGGCAAGTACCTGGCGGTTGGTCGCATCATCAAAGAAGCCCAGGCTACTATTCATGATCAGGATGGTATCGAAACGCCCAACATCCGTCAGGTGGCGCATGTCACCCTGCACAAAGGTAGCATTGAGATCCAGTTCGCTGGCGCGGCTGCGCGCATGCGCCAACACTCGTGGCGAGGCATCCAGCCCGATAACGGTTAGCCCGCGTTGGGCCAACTCGATACTGTGTCGCCCGCCCCCACATGCCAGATCCAGGATCGTCTCAACTCCGCGTAGGCTGAGTGCCTGAGCGAGAAAATCCACCTCCTGGCGAGTCAGGTTTTCGGCATAGTCTTGGTAGAGCGCAAACTCATGAACTTGGAGTAGTTCTTCCCACCAGTCGCGTAGATCGTCACTCATAGAGATGTTGCCTTCTGCTTCCGCATCGTGATTCTATTGTATCAGGTATCTATGCAATACGTCATTCTGCTGCTTGTGATCATCTTCCTAAGCGCCTGCGGCGCACAGCCTACTGCTGCCGTACTGCCTGAAGCAACCGCCAGCCCGACGGCTACCTCAACTCCGACACTAACACCTAGTGCAACCCCGCCACCACCCGCCACGGCTACGCCTAGCCCTACTCTTCTGCCTAGCCCGACCATTACCCCTAGCCCAGTGCCCATAGCGCAACCGACTCGCATTCAGATTGCGGCAATTGATCTGGATCGGCCACTGGTCTCGGTTGGCTTGGATAGCCAGCACATCCCGATTGTGCCGAACCACGATGTGGGTTGGTACAACCTGAGCGCATGGCTTGGTCAAAACGAGAATATCGTTCTCTGGGGCCACGTGCTGCGTTTCCGCTCGGCACCCGATATTCCCGCCCCCTTTGCGCGGATTAAGGAGCTTGAACTTGGCGATACGATCATGCTCTCGGATGCCACTGGCGCATCACGCCACTATGTCGTAACGCGGCAAGTGTGGGTGACACCCGATCAGGTGGAGTATATTATGCCCCAGGGGCGCGAGATGGTGACGCTGGTTTCCTGTATTGGGGATAAGGTGGTGGGGGAAACCGGGGTGGAGATGTCGCACCGCTTGATCACGATTGCTGAACCAGCGGGGGGCTGAACTATGCTTCAGCAAAACGATACCCAATCCCCCACTCGGTCTGAATCAGATCGGCCTCTGGATCTACCTCGGCCAGTTTGGCACGTAGGCGGCGCACATGCACATCTACGGTGCGCTCATCGAGGAAGCCATCCTGGCCCCAGACTTGACGTAAGAGGGTGTCGCGACTAAAGACCTGACCGGGATGCCGGGCGAGGAAGGCGAGCAGATCAAACTCGCGGGGGCGCAGATCGAGCATGTGGTTCTGGAAGGTTGCGCGGCGGCGCGGCTGATCGATCTGGAGGGGGGAGGGAGGGACGCTAGGTTCAGCCGGGCGGGTACGCAGCGTGGCGCGGCGCAGGAGGGCACGCGCACGAGCCACCAACTCGCGTACCGAGAAGGGCTTGACCACATAGTCATCGGCACCGAGTTCGAGGCCCACCACGCGATCAATCTCATCACCACGGGCGGTGAGGAGCAGAACGGGGGTATCGAGGTCGTGGGCACGCAGGCGGCGCAGAACCTCAAAGCCATCAATATCGGGGAGGCCCACATCGAGCAGTACCAGATCTATCGGCTGCTGGTTGAGCAGATGCAGGGCAGCCTCGCCGCTCCCCACCGTCTGGACGTGCAACCCCTCACGCTCAAGGCGCTCGCGGATGACCGTGACAATGGCCGGTTCGTCATCAACAATCAACAGGCGCTGCATAGATTAGGTGCGTTTCCCCAACTCGCCACCCTGCCAACGGATGTTGCCGCGTAGCAGCAGGTTGGAGGAGCGCAGTTTATAGGAGAGATCCGAGGCCAAATTACGCATGACCTTGTAGCCGATACGCGGACTCTTCTCGCAGAGGGCGGCAAAATCGCGTTCGCGGATCACCAAAAAGACACACGGATCAACACAGATGACGGTCGCAGAACGGGTCGCTCCACCTAGCAATACCATTTCACCAAAACTCTGACCGCTGTAGAGCATGTTGATCGTACTCGGCGTCATCGTACCTTGTGCCGTGCGGGTCATGAGTGAAACGCGCACACACCCCTCAATGATGACCATCATCTCATCGCCATCATCGCCTTCATTGAAGACCACCTGGTTGGGAGCCATCTTCTGTACACGACACAGGCTAGCGAGTTGCAAGATGTCTTCATCGGTGAGTCCGCCAAAGATGACGACCCGACGGAGGTATTCGACAATTTGTGCGGTCATAGGACGTGTCCTTATGTTGCAGGCAGAGATGTGTAGTATAGCATAACGCAAAATGGGGTGCGTATTTGGCTACTCAACGCGGCAGAGCCACCACAAAACTGGCCTCGCCAAAGGGGTATTGTTTGATCCGCACCACTAGTGAAGAGGCATTGCGACTGAGGGGGCGATCTGTATGCACACGCGCACGCTCTTTGTCGCCGGGGGCGAGGCGTAGGCGGGCGGGCTGTGCGCTGGCCTCGTCGAGTAGGTATTGGTTGCCCAGATTGTCGCTGATCTGAATGTTGTCGTTACGCAGCGGAAAGCTGATCGTCTGTTCACTCTGGTTTTGGAGGTACCAGGTAAGCGCGATCTGTTCGTGGCATGTGTTGATCTCTTCTAAGATCACGACCACATCTGGTGGCAGGTTGGGGCTGTTGTTGGCCACACTCACCCAGCCCTGGCCTGGCTCCCAGCGCTTGCCGACCAGTTGGTAACTGGGCCACAGACAACTTGCATCGAGGGCGGCACTGCGCAATGCAACTCCGCCGGTTGGTACCCCGGTCACTTCGGCAAGCGGGAGGAAGAACTGATCGGCACGTGGCAGTGGCGTATTGTTGGGGCGAATGAGTAGGGCGATCAGCAGGGTGAGTAGGGCCACCCCTAGGCCGATGGCGATCCGCCAGCGCTGGCTGGGTGGAATGGGGGCCGTATCGGGCGGAGCGGATGGTGGTGCGGCTTCTGGCTCTTGAAAAACACCGCGCAGAACGGTGTTGATCTCATCCCAGGGGGTACAGTGCAGCAACACCGGGATGGCGCGCATCTCATCCTCACTCAGCTCGATCTCCGAGGAGCGCTCGGTAATCAGGTAGGCGGGCAGTTCGTCCAGCCCTTTGAGTTGCACCTTCCAGTCGAGTTCGATTTCCGAATCGGGTTCGAGTGTTGGCGCAATCACCACCACGCGCTTACAGGTGCGGAAATCCACATTGCTCGCCTTCTGCTCCGAAAGGAACTCGCGGCGATGCTCGTTGAGGAAGTTGGTCAGCGCGTGGAAGTAGGAGATGACCTGGTTGTAGGGATTCTTGCGCCCCGGATTGAGCCGTTTCTGCTCGCCGTTGCGGCCTTCAACAAACCATGGCCCGTTGACGGTACCCAGTACCCGCCCATCGCAGTGCTTCAGTTCAATAATAAAGACCGCATCGCGCTTGATAATGACCAGATCTATCGTGCGCCCACCCACACTAAAGTTGGCCAGGATGAAGTGCATGCCATCAAGCCGATCCAGCCCGTTGGCCAGGGCCATGATGGCACGCCGCTCGTTGGGGTGTTCGGGTTTGTCCCCGATCCAGACTTGAACTGCCATGATGCGTTACGAATCAAGTGCTAAGGTCTTGCGCAACTCCATGATCTGATCGCGTAGTGCCGCCGCCTTCTCAAAGGCCAGATCTTTAGCGGCCTGCTTCATCTGCTTCTCCAGATCCTTGATCAGTTTGTGGATCTCCTCGCGGGGCAGCTCGTGGACAATCGCGTGCGCCGTATCATCGCGGCTCTGCACCTGATATTCGCCGCGCTCCTCGGCCATCTTGCGCAGCCGGTCGGAGAGATCGCGCACCCCCTTGGAGATGCCCACCGGGGTAATGTTGTGGCGCATATTATGGGCGATCTGGATGTCACGGCGGCGCTGGGTCTCCCTGATCGCCGCGTCCATAGATTTGGTGATCGTGTCCGCATACATGATCACGCGGCCCTCCAGGTGGCGCGCTGCCCGCCCGATGATCTGGATGAGCGAGGTTTCTGAGCGCAAGTAGCCCTCTTTGTCCGCGTCCAGAATGGCGATCAGGCTCACTTCGGGCAGATCCAGCCCCTCGCGCAGCAGGTTGATGCCCACCACCGTATCGTAAACCCCTAGCCGCAGATCGCGCAGAATCTCGACCCGTTCGAGGGTATCAATGTCGGCGTGCAGGTACATGGTGCGCACCCCGACCTCTTTGAGATAATCGGCCAGATCCTCGGCCATGCGTTTGGTGAGGGTAGTGACGAGGGCGCGCTGCCCCTTGGTGACCCGCAGGCGGATTTCGGCCACCAGATCATCAATCTGGCCCTTACTTGGGCGCACCTCGATGATCGGATCAACCAGCCCGGTGGGGCGGATGATCTGCTCAACGATCTGTTGGCTCTGCTCGCGCTCGTAGGGGCCGGGGGTAGCCGAAACATAGATGGCCTGGTAGACATGCTCGGCAAACTCATCAAACTGCAAGGGCCGGTTGTCGAGCGCCGAAGGCAGGCGGAAGCCAAAATCAACCAGCGTCTCTTTCCGCGAGCGGTCGCCCTTGTACATGCCGCGCACCTGCGGCAGACTAATATGGCTCTCATCAATAAAGAGCAAGAAATCATCGGGGAAGTAGTCGAGCAGCGTCCAGGGCGTTTGGCCGGGGCTACGCCCATCCATGTGGCGCGAATAGTTCTCGATGCCGGAGCAATAGCCAACCTCGCCGAGCATCTCCAGATCGTACATGGTGCGCTGCTTGAGGCGCGCCGCTTCCAGATTCTTGCCTGCGGCTTCGAGATCGCGCAGCCGCTCGCCCAGTTCGTCCTGAATACTCAGCACCGCCGCCGCCAGTTTATCCTTCGTGGTGACAAAGTGCTTGGCCGGGTAGATGTCTACCGCCGTGCGGGTAAGCAGAATCTCGCCGGTGAGCGGATCAATCTCCACAATGCGCTCGATCTCATCGCCCCAGAACTCGATACGCACCGCTGTTTCGCTATTGGCGGGCAGAATATCGAGCGTATCGCCACGCACCCGGAAGGTACCGCGATGGAAATCAATATCATTCCGCTCAAACTGAAGATCGATCAACTGACGCAGCAGCTTATCGCGGTTACGCACCTCACCACTACGGATCGGAATCACCACCTGCCCGTAATCCTGGGGCGAACCGAGGCCAAAGATCGCCGAGACCGAGGCCACAATCAACACATCGCGGCGCGTAAAGAGCGCCTGCGTTGCCGCGTGGCGTAGGCGGTCAATCTCCTCATTGATACTCGCCTCCTTCTCGATATAGAGATCCTTACTGGGCACATACGCCTCAGGGGTATACTCATCGTAGTAGGAGATGAACATCTCAACCGCCGCATCGGGCAAGAAATCGCGGAACTCGGCCCACAACTGCGAGACCAGCGTCTTATTGTGGGCCAGCACCAACGTGGGGCGCTGGGCCTGCTCAAAGATCTGGGCCATCACAAACGTCTTGCCGGTACCCGTCGCACCCAGCAACGTCTGGTGGCGATAGCCAGCCTGCAACCCAGCCACCAACTGCGCAATCGCCTGGGGCTGATCGCCGGTGGGTTGATAGGGCGCTTGGACTCGGAAGCTCATAGGAGATCTCGCTGTTGTTTTTTGGGGTGGTTGGGATGGTGTAACCACATTGGCGTTCGGTTAAGCGACCCCTTGCGCCTCGGTTTTTGACCGCAGAGGACGCCGAGGAACGCAGAGGAAAAACCAGAGGTCGTACCCACAGGTAGTGCGGAACCCCATCCCTCTGCGCACCTCGGTGTCCTCTGCGGTTGATATGGCGTACCACCGAGGATTATACCTTCCGTAACCGAACGCCTATGTGGTGTAACCACTCCCAAAAGAGAACCTACACCTGTGCCTCGGCCATGTGCAACTCGCGGCCCTCGCTCAACACGCGGCCCCAAGCGCGGGCGCTGCGGTTTTGCCAGTTGCCCTTGTGGTAGACATAGCCAGCCAAGAGCGGGAAGGTGACGGTGGCCTCACCAAAGACCATCTGCTCCTGGGCAAGGCTGACCTTACCCCACGAATTGGCCTCCTTGAGCGTCGAGCCAGAGAGGGCACCATCGCGCTCATCGGCGACGGTGAGCTGCACCGCATACTGGTGCATCGGAGCCTCATAGCCGAGGAACTCCGCCGACACCACAATATCCTGCACAAAGTTCTTGGGCACACCACCACCCAGCATGAGCAAGCCCGTCGTTCCCGCCCAGACCTTAATCGCGGTCAATTCGCGGAAATCCTTGACACTATCAATGCTGACGTGACCCTGGGGATTACTCACCTGATGCGCCACCAGACCAAAGCCAGCCGAGCAGTCGGAGAAGGCGGGCACGAAGATCGGCACATCGCGGCGGTAGCACTCCAGCACGATACTCTCCGCCTCTGGGTGGTGCTGATCGAGGTACGCGCCCATTGCGCGGATGAACTCGCGGCTGGAGTAAGCCCCCGGAGCCATCCCATCGGCAATCAGGCGGGTCGTATCATCACAGACGCGCAATTCTTCCTCATCAATATAGGTATCGTAGATGCGGTCAATCATGCGCTCGCGCAGATCGTTATCGTCTACGAAGGGGGTGCCCTGGTAGTGGCGGTAGCCGAGTGCCTCAAAGAAGTCCTGATCCACAATGTTCGCCCCGGTGGAGACGATCACATCCACCGCATTGCAGCGCAGCAGATCGAGGATGACGCCCTTCTGGCCCGCCGAGATCAGACTACCCGCGAGGGTCAGAATGACGGTAGCCTGGGTATCAGCAACCATCGCATCAGCGATCTGGGCGGCACGCGCCAGATTGCGAGCTTGGAAGGCCGTGCGGCCCATCATCTCAATCAGCGGAACCACATTAACGGCCTTAATGTCGAGATGTTCAACCGTCGTGTGCAGAAGATCGGTCTTTTCCATTATGCTCGGCGCTCCTTAGGGTAGGTTGTTCCAATAATAGAAAAAGCCGCGTCATAGAACCTACGGGCCGCCGTAGCGCCCGCCATCGGTTCCCGCCGTGGCTCGTGGCTTGATTGTAGCACATGGGGCATTGGGATGCAATTGGAGTGGGGGGGTGTTCAGGGCTTCGACAAGCTCAGGCAGCGAGATTCTCCGCTATGGGGCATCAGGCGTTGTGGTGAGAAATGCCACAAAGGCTACGATCTCCTCCCGCAACGCTGCGTGTAAGCTCGGAAGTTCTTGCACCAAGTGATTGTGCAAGCGTATTAGCCAAGTTGCACCAGTTTGTCGCTACGCAGTAAGGCTTCAACAAAAGGACTAGGCAGATCGAGATCAACCAGATCGACAGGATGTTCCAGATCGGTGAGCAGGTGGGCAAGCAGCGCAAAGAAGTTCTGCGGTGGACATCCATGAACTGCAAAGTCTAGATCTGATTTCGTGTGCATATTCCCTGTGGATGCCGATCCAAATAGAAAAATTGATTTGCAGCCGCCCTCCTTCAAAATAGTGATTGCCCGTTGGAGATCACGCTGCACAGAATCGGAGTAGCTTACTACCTCGCTCATTGCTCTTACCTTATCGTTATTTCGGGTCTGCTACCTGTTAGTCTAGCATTCTAGCATTTTCTTCATTTTCTTGCTGTGCAGCCAACGATCTAGGGTGTGACGTAAAGTCTATACTGCTGGTGAAATCGCTCTGTGACCTGCCTAGGAGCGAGGGCAAGATGCCCTCGCTCCCAGGAACGGTAGCCCCGGCTTCCAGCCGGTCACGATGCGCCAGCGACCGGCTGGAAGCCGGGGCTACCCTACCGCCTCGCGCTGGCTTCGACAG
>NZ_GL501404.1:1055296-1056284 GCF_000152145.1 Oscillochloris trichoides DG-6 | reverse complement strand
CAGCGAAAAACCAGGGCATGGGCAACGTCGCTTTTGCCCCCACCCCAACCCGCCCCCGCTGGGGGCGGGAGCCGGATTCCTATCGGTATTCGGTTATGGATGCCCATCCTCGGTGGTATATCCTAGCAACCGCAGAGGACACAGAGGTACGCAGAGGGATGGGTTTTGCGTGACCTTACGCCCTCTGGTTGTTTCTCTGCGTTCCTCTGCGTCCTCTGCGTCCTCTGCGGTCAACAACCGAGGTGTGCGCACGATTCTCCGGTGGCTGAGCCTGTCGAAGCCACGGCCAAGGTAGCCCCGGCTTCCCGCCGGTCACGATGCGCCAGCGACCGGCTGGAAGCCGGTGCTACCCTATGGCTAAAGCAACGCCAGCACCCGCTCAATCAGTACCGTGTCCTGCGCATCGAGACCCGCCACCAGCGCCGCGTGATCGCGCTCGCCCGCCCAGATACGCTCGACCGGTTCGCGCAACATCCAGCCATTCTGTTCCAGTTGGGCCAGCGCCTGGGTGACGTTTTGGCGCGGCGTTTCATCGCCGTTGGCGATGGCGGCTATGGCGGCGATGAGGGGGGCAAAGTGTTCGAGGGAATCACTGGAAGGTGAAGATGCGGTTCCACCCATGCGCTGCCGAATAGCAGCCAGACTCCGGCGCGAACCCTGCGTATTTGGATGGTTAGAGCCAAGCCGCGCTTCGCAGATCCGCAGCGCCCGGCTCATCAGCCGCTCGGCGGTAGCCAGATCGCCTTGGTAGTAGTGATTGAACGCCAAGTTGTTGAGGCTGGTGGCGGTATCGGGATGCTCGGCCTCCAACACCCGCTCGCGGATCGCCAGGGCGCGTGCGTAGAGCGGCAGCGCCGCCGTGTAGTTCCCCTGCGCGTAGTACAGCCCGGCGAGGTTGTTGAGGCTTTGGGCGGTATCGGGATGCTCGGCCCCCAACACCCGCTCGCGGATCGCCAGGGCGCGTGCGGCGAGCGGCAGCGCCGCCGCG
>NZ_GL501404.1:1050055-1054725 GCF_000152145.1 Oscillochloris trichoides DG-6 | reverse complement strand
GTTCCCCTGCGCGTAGTACAGCGCGGCGAGGTTGTTGAGGCTGGTGGCGGTGTCGGGATGCTCGACCCCCAACACCCGCTCGCGGATCGCCAGGGCGCGTTCCATGTAGGGCTGGGCGGAGGCATAACTGCCAAGTTGGTACAAATGCTGCCCTATCCAGAGGCAGAGATCCGCCGCTCGTTCATCCTCGCGCCCCAGCGCCGCGTCGGTGATGCCGCGTAGGATGGGGAGGAAGGCGTTGATCGGTGCGAGGGTTGGGGCGTCTACCATGTTCCCTGCCACACGCATGACTACCCGCTCCACCGCTTCCTGCGCCGCGCCATCGGTGCTGACTTGGCGCACGTAGGCTCCTACCAGGCGGTGCATGCGTAGCTCCGCGTCGCCTTCGCGTTCGATCAGGCCCAGGGCGACGAGGCGATCAAGTGCGGCTTCGGTTAGGAGTTCGGCGTCGGCGGCGGCGGCTTGCCCCAAGGTGGCCAGCAGTAGCGCGGTGGGAAGCACCTCCCCCGGCACGAGATGGGCCGCACGGGCGAGGAGGCGCAGCGCCAGGGTGTCCTCTTCTACCTGTGGCTCAAGGCGCTCGTAGCTCAGGGCGAAGCTGCGCGCTACGTCGCGGTTGTGGCCGGTGGGTAGGGTGCCGTCCCGTTCGCGTAGCGGCAGCCGCTCGAAGAGGCGCGGGCTGCGGAGTTCTTCCAGGTAACGCTCTACGCTCCAGCGTTTGGCCAAACCCGCCAAGAAGCGCCCGGCCAAATGCAGCGCCAATGGCAGGTCGCCCAACTCGCCAGCCAGTGCGTCAGCCTCGGTGTCACGCAGTTCGGGGCGGTGCTGACGGAGGAGGGCGATGCTCTCGACACGGCGCAATACGCCCAAGGCGTGGCGCTGCACCCCCAGGTCGCCCGGCCATTCGGGGTTGCGGCTGGTGATCAGCACACGTGTTGCGCCGCCAGGGTGGTGGTCGCGCACCAGTTGCGGCTCTTCGCAGTTGTCGAAGATGAGTAGGTAGGGCAGCCCACAGGCCAAGCGGGAGCGCACCAGGTTCACCTGCTCATCGAGTTTGAGACCCGCCGCCTCGGTGAAGAGTTGCAGATACCCCGCCCCACCCAGACGGGCAAACTCGGCGGGGATGGCACCGGGCTGGGCGAAGGAGAGCCAGAAGACACCAGCGAAGTGCTGGCCGTAGCGATAGGCAAACTCAATTGCCAACTGGGTCTTGCCGATTCCGCCCAAGCCGCTGGCCACCGCCGCTGGCCCCTGGTTCACCGCGACGCTCTGGCCGCCTTTGAGCAGCGTCGCCAGCGCCAAGAAGTCGGCTTCGCGGCCAACAAACTGGTGGTTGCGGCGCAGCCCGCCCAGCCACGAGCCAGCGGGTAGCCCATCCTGCGGTTCGGGAATGGTTGCCGTGGGCAGCGCGGCGAGCGCCTCCTGGGCCGCTGCCAACTCTGCGGGGGTGGCTTGCGTGGAGCGCGGGGTGAAGGGGTGTTGGACAACCGTGTACTTGTAGAGATCGCGGCCTACCACATCCCCCCGAAAGATCACATCGCCCGTTTGCGAGCCATTGATGGTGATGAGCGATTGGCGTTGTGCATCCCTAAGCGCAGTGATCGCCGCGAGGAGTTGGTCAGAGCGCGTATCGTTGCGGGCCGTCACAGCGGCAATCACCCGGTCGGCCTCGGCCACCACCACCGGCCCCAACGCACCGCCCGCGAGCTTGAGGCGCTCCATATCGGCGCTGAGGCTCCGCAACAGATCGTGCTGCACCAACAGCAGATCACTCTGCGCCCCCTGCTCCTCGGCAATCGCATCGAGCGCCAGCGGCACGGCATCGAGATCCTTCAGGAACGTAGCCAACTCCGTGGCGAGCGCCCGGTCGCTGGCGGCGGCAGCATCAAGGCGCGCGGCCAACGCCGCGAGCCATACCGGGTCGGGTGCATCATCGGCCAGTGCGGCCTGCATCCCGTCGGTGGCGAGGTTGCCCACCCAGCCCGCGAGGGCATTCATGCCCATACTGGTGAGCCACTCCATAACGGGGCCAGTGGCGAGGATCCCCGCGCCCATGCCCGCGAGGAGTGGCGCGAACCCTGCTGCACCCAGCAGCCCTACGGTCGCCGCCCCACCCATTCCGGCGAGCAGCGCGGGCCAACGGGCGTGACGAACTCCGGCACGGGCGGTGGCGAGCGGTGGGGAAGCGGGGGGCATACGGCGCTCCTCAGGGAATGGGTTGGATTTTGGTATGTGTAGAGGGTAGCAAAAATTCCTATGAGATGCAAGTTTTTGGGTAACCGGGTGTGATGTAACCCGTCGTTGACTGAGCTTGCCGAAGCCAACACGAGGAGGGTATGGAGACGGCTACGCATTGACGTGCGGCTAAACCATAGCAACCGCAGAGGAGACAGAGGTACGCAGAGGGATGGGGATGGAACGACCTCTGGTTCTTCCTCTGCGTACCTCTGCGTCCTCTGAGGTGAAAATAGGGTGGGCAACCGTCACCCAGCCCGTAAACGGGCGGGCTAGTCCTTGGCGAAGGCCGCCTACGCGGCCTAGCGCCAGCCCGCGTAGGCGGGCTTTGCGTCGTGTAGCCCGCCCGTTTACGGGCTGGGTCAGGGACGTTGCTCCCAACCGTGTCGTGTGAGATCAGAGCATTTTCATAGCGCGGTGTGTGCACAGCGCATGGATGACTGCGGTGAAAATAGGGTGGGCAACCGTCACCCAGCCCGTAAACGGGCGGGCTAGTCCTTGGCGAAGGCCGCCTACGCGGCCTAGAACCAGCCCGCGTAGGCGGGCTTTGCGTCGTGTAGCCCGCCCGTTTACGGGCTGGGTCAGGGACGTTGCTACCAACCGTGTCGTATGAGATCCTAGCATTTTCATGGCGCGGTGTGCGCACAGCGCATGGATGACTGCGGTCAACAACCGAGGTGCAAGAGGAGGCTTAACCGAATGCCAATTTGAGTAGTTCGGAAATTCACAACTATACAACGCGGTTTTAACCTGTATGCTATAGGTAGAGGGGATCATGCGTTGGCTCGGTCATCGCGCCGGAGGGCGCGTCACGACGCGCCCCTACGCACGCCCGAAGGTAGCAAAAATAGGAATGACTGATGGGGAAACAAGACACCAGCGATCTGCCCAATCTGGGCGATCTCCGCCATGAGGAACAGCGCTGCCTTGCCATTTGTGCCGGGAAGAAGTGCGCCAAAGCTGGCTCAACCCTTATTCTGCACGCGGCCCAAACCGCCTTGCAAGAGGTGGGTTTGGATTCCAGCACCCGCATCGTTCTGACCCGCTGCCAGGATCAGTGTGAGGATGGCCCAGTGGTGACGGTAGTGCCGGGGGGGTACCCCTACTTGAATATGCGTTCGCAGGATATGCGTCCAATCGTCACCTCGCACATCCGTGATGGGGTGCCGGTAGCGGATCTGTTGCCCCGGCGTTGGCGGCGGCGCTTGGAGCGGGGTACGGAATAACGGCAGCAGAGTAGAAGTAACGCTGTCACGCTGAGCGAAGCGAAGCGTCCCGGACGGGATTCCTCGCTACGCTCGGAGTGACAAGATGTCTCACAGCGTTACTTATGCGGTATTGCGAGTAACGGGTCATTCGCGAAGAGGAGTGGGGAGCCTATATGGGGCCGATTGCGACGATTGTGCAGGTTGCGCCGGGGCGGTTGATCGGGTTGGCGGAGGATGGGGATATGCGTCTGATTTGGGATAACGCGGCGATTCGCTTGCCGATGTTCGATCTTTCCCACCTCGCCACACTGCTTGAGACGTGGGCCATGGAAGAAGAATTGCCCTTCTTACGCCGGGGCTACTACCGGCTCGTGCATAGTGCCGATGGCCAGATCCAGCTCTGGTTGAACGGTACCGGCTTGGCGTTGAGCCGCGACGACCTGCGTAGCCTCACCGCAATGGTAATGGCCGCGTCCGATGAGCTAGGCCAGCCGCTCTGCCGCCAACCGCACTCCCCGTTGGGGCTGGGCTACCGCCCACTTACCGTTACGCCCCGTGCCGGGAAGTATGTGAATTAACATTTAGGGGCGGCATAGCCGCCCCTAAACCCCTACTTAGCCGCGCTGCTCGATGTGCGCCCGCAGCAGCCATGCCTGCTTCTCGTGGCGCTCCATCAGGCCGGTGAGGAAGTCGCTGGTGCCCATGTCGTCATACTGCTCGTCGGTGGCACGCACATCCTGGCGCAGATGGCGGATGATCGCCTCGTGCCCCGCTACCAAGTTCGCTACCATACCGGCAGCATCGGGCAATACGCCGGGCTGCTCGGCGATGCTGGCCAACTGGAGTATCTCGGTGAGGGTGCCCGGAACCGCCGGGCCAAGCATACGAATGCGCTCGGCAATATCATCAATCTCGGTGGCGAGCGCCTCGTACTGAACCTGGAAGAGTTCGTGCAGGGGGCCAAAGGCCATCCCGACGAGGTTCCAGTGGTAGTTGCGCATCCGCATATAGAGAACGTGCTCGTCGGCAAGGACACGGCTCAGGATCGTGGCGACCCCCTGGATGTTGGCTTCGCTCAGGCCAATGTCGGGGGCGGGCGTGGTGGTGATCTGTCCGATTCCAATCTCACTGGTCATTGACTGGTTACTCCTTGCATAGTTGCGTAATACTATGTGATATACGTTACCAGAAAATAGTGGCTTCGGCAAGGGGTTTGGGGTGCTACTT
>NZ_GL501404.1:1008932-1049824 GCF_000152145.1 Oscillochloris trichoides DG-6 | reverse complement strand
GCGGGCTGGTTCTAGGCCGCGTAGGCGGCCTTCGCCGGGTGCTAGCCCGCCCGTTTACGGGCTGGATACGGACTACTCACCTAGCCTAGTCAGCAACTCCCGCAGCCCACTCAGGGCTACTTCGGCGTTCGCCGCACCATTTGTGTAGCGCCCCGCGCCTTGGTTATTCAACCCGGCACTGAATTGGGTAAAGGCGGGCAGTTGTTCGAGGCTGGGTGTGCCCTGTTCAAGCTGGTTGATCATGGCGCTGATGGCCTCGGTACGGTTGGAGAAGATGACATAATGCTCGAAGAGGGTGAAGGCGCGGATCGGGCTGGCGGGGCCATCTTCCTGCACATAGATCGTTGTGCTGCCCACCTGCTGGCTGGTGATGCGTTCGCCACGGGCAATGCGGGCGGCGTGGTGTTTTTCGATAAATGCTTGCGCCTGGGGATCGTTGCGCGAACCGATGATGGCGACGAACTCACCCGCTTCAAGCAGATGACTAGGGTCGCTGCTGTTCATATCGCGCACTGCCAGCGCCATACTGCCGCCGATCCAGGTGGCGATGGCCTCATAGTAGTCTACGCCGAGCAGCGTCACCATCGCGGTACGCACCCGTTCGGGATCGGCAACGCCGATCTGGTCACGTAGCCCCGCATCCACACGGGCAACTTCGGGCAGGTTGCTGATCGCCGGGGGCATGGTGACATAGATCTGGGTGTCGGGGGGCAGCAGGGCGGCGGGGCTGGCGGCGCGTTGGGCGCTGAGGAACCAGAAGAGGTAGGCAGCCCCCAGCAGGATCGCGATGAGGGTGATGCCGAGACCACCAATGAAGGCGTCGCGTAGGCCACGTTCGCGGGGCACAGGTGTGGGCATAGATACTCCTTTGGTGGGGGTTTGGGGCGGCTTGCCGCCAGAACAGAACACAAACAGGGGCTTGAGGCAGCGCCTCAATGATCTTGATGTAGCCCGTTCAATATACAAGGCATAGTGCCGGTATGGTACCATGAGAGTATGCTATGCTTCTAATCGAACGAGGGTGTCATATACATAAGGAGTCACTATGTCGCTCGACGACCTGCGCAAAGATCGCCATGAGGCTGCACTCTCCGACTTCTCGCGGGCAATTGCGATAGATCCTAATTATGCATGGGCGCGTTATCAGCGCGGCCAGATCTACCGCGATATGGGTCGCCATGATGATGCGCTGGAGGATTTTTCGCGGGCGATAGAGTTGGCCCCCGATGATGCGGCCTTTCTGGCTGAACGCGGCGAGACTTATCGGGTGATGCGGCGCTATGATGAGGCGTTGACCGATTTTTCGCAGGCGATTGCGCTCGATTCCGATTATGCCTGGGCATTGGGGAGTCGTGGCCAAGTTTACCGTAGTCTGCGGCGTTATGACGAGGCGCTGGCCGATCTGAGCCGGGCAATTGAGTTGCGTCCGAGTATGAGTTGGGTGATTGCCGAGCGCGGCGAGTTGCTGCGTACTCTGGGCCGTACCGATGAGGCAATTAGTGATTTTACGCAGGCAGTGACGATTCAGCCCGATTATGTGTGGGCGTTGGGGCATCGGGCGATTGCGTACCGTGAGCAGGAGCGCTATACCGAGGCGTTGGCTGATCTGGAGGCTGCGATTCAGCTTGATTCTTCGCAAGCGTGGCTCTATGCCGAGCGCGGCGAGGCGCAACGCCTGAGCGGGAATCTTGATGAGGCGCTCGAAGATTTGTCGCGGGCAATAGACCTTGACCCTAACTATGCCTGGGCTTTGGCCAGCCGTGGTGCAGCCCGCCGCACCATGGGCCAGACCGACGAGGCGCTGGAGGATCTGTCACGGGCGATAGATCTTGACCCCGGCTATATCTGGGCGTTGAGCCAGCGCGCTACGCTCTACCGCAGTCTGCGCCGCTATGATGAGGCATTGGCCGATTTTAGCCGTGTGATTGATCTCAATCCGAGCCATGTGAGTGCGTTGGCCGAACGCGGCGAGATCCACCGCCTGCATAAGCGCTACGAGGAGGCGATAGCCGATTTTAGCCGTGCGATTGAGGCTAAATCCGATTATGCCTGGGCGATTGGGAGCCGGGGCCAGGCGTTGCGGGCCTTGAATCGCAACAGCGAGGCGCTGGAGGATTTTACCCGCGCTGCTGAGTTGCGCCCCGATGAAGCCTGGATCGTTGCCGAGCGCGGCGAGACGCTGCGTCTGCTGCGCCGCTATGAAGAGGCGATCACCGATCTGAGTAAGGCAATAGAACTCAATCCGCAAGATTCGTGGGCCTATAGCCGCCGTGGTGCGGCCTATCAGTCGCTCAAGATCTTTGAGGAGGCGTTTATTGATCTTACTCGTGCGGTAGAGATTGACCCCAATAATGCCTGGGCTTGGGCGCAGCGCGGCAGTCTGTTTCGGCAGATGTAGCTGCGCCTACCGCCTTATACTATCGCGCAGATCGGGGAAGGTGGTGCTACGGCGCGGGGCGCTCGTGTCGGCAATGAACTGGGCTAACGCCGTTAATTGGCGCTCGGCGCTATACTCCACCTCCTCCGCATTCATGCTGGCGATGCGTTGCAGCATCATGCGGTGCAGGCGGCGCGCCTGTTCTTGGCGGATGATACGGGCGCAGTCTTCGGCCTCGCGGCGGTAGCGGAAGTCTTGGGGTTTGCGTTGCGCCTGTTTGAGCAGGCTAGTGATGTGTTCGCGGAGCGGCTGCGCCAGATGTTCGGCCCAGATCAGCAACTCGGCTTCATTGGCGGGGCGCTGGGTGATCGGCAGGGTACTGAAGGTGGCCCAGATCTGTTGGTTGGCCGGGTCTTCGAGCAGATCTTCGAGGCCCCCGCCGAGTAGCCCGCGCAGGTGCGGGAAGCGCTCTAGCCCCTGTTCGAGCAGCGCCTCAATCGCGGCGGGCACCACGGTGCTGTAGCGCAGCGCCAGCACGATCAGGTGTTGCTCCATGTTGCGGGCGGTGTTGGCGGGCATGGACGGGGCCACCGGCGCGGGCACGGGCGGGCGCGACTCACTCCGGGGCACACCGGGGCGACGCCGTTCTGGCTCGATCCGCCCGATCCCACCACGCAGCATGTCGGCAATCAGGTCGGCACGGATGCCCACCACCTGCTCCAAGCGGCTGATGTAGATGCGCTGTTGCACCCCATCTAGTTCGGCCAGGAGCGGCAGCAACTTCTCTAGGGCAAGGCGCTGATTCTGTGGTTCGCTCATCTCTAGGCCCGCCGTAAAGACCTCGATATAGAACTCCATCACCGGCACGGCGCTGTCGAGCAGATGCCGCCACAGTTCCGGGTCGCTCTTAATCACCTCGTCGGGGTCGCGGCCTGCGGGCATACGGATGATGCGCAGACTGACATCGCTCTCCAAGCGCACCGCCCCCTGGGCCGTCACCACTACGCGCCCGCCTTCGCCCTCCTCGGCACTCTCGCGTAGCACACTCAGCCCCTTCACCGTCGCCTTCTGCCCGGCACTGTCGGCGTCGAGGGCCATATAGACGTTGTGCGAGAGGCGTTTGAGTAGCCCAACCTGATTCTTGGTGATGGCGGTACCAAGTGGCGCGACGACGTTGCGGAATCCGTGCTGATGCGCGGTGATCACATCTACATAGCCCTCGACCAGCACGGCACGATCTTCGCTGCGGATAGCCTCGCGGGCGAGATCGAGGCCGTAGAGCAGATCGCTCTTGTGGAAGAGCGGCGTTTCGGGCGAGTTGAGGTATTTGGGCTGCACCTCGTTCTCTAAGGCGCGCCCGCCAAAGCCAACGATCTGGCCCTTGGCATCGCGGATGGGAAAGACCACCCGTGCGCGGAAGCGATCATAGGGGCCGTAGGTGGCGTGATCTATCGCTAAACCGGCCGTGATCACATCGGCGGGATCGAAGCCCTTCTTCTGGGTAAGGTAGTTGAAGAGGTGGGTCCAATCATCCAGGCTATAGCCGAGTTGGAAGGCTTCGACCATCTCCGGGCTGATGCCGCGCTTTTCAATATAGGCACGCCCAGGTGCGCCACGCGAGTGGCTGAGCAGCACATAGTTGAAGTACTTGGCCGCTGCCGCATTGATTTCGAGCAGGCGGGTGCGTTGGGTGTCCTCTTGGCGCTCCTGGTCGCTCTTTGGCTCCAGGCGCACCCCAGCACGGGCGGCGAGTTGTTCCAAGGCATCCTTAAAATCGAGTCCCTGTTTACGCATCACATAATCGAAGACCGAGCCAGAGGCGTGGCAACCAAAACAGTAGAAGCTCTGCGAATCGGGATAGACCGCAAAGGCGGGGGTGCGCGTGTTGGGGTGGAAGGGACAAAAGCCCATAAAGCTACGCCCCGTCTTGCGCAGGTTCACCCCAGAGGCACTGATCACCTCGACAATATCAGTTTTGGCGCGGACTTCGTCAATGGCATTCATACATCCCACATCTTCGGAATGAAGATCTGCCCAAAAATCTCTAACGCATAGCGGTCAGTCATGCCGGAGATATAGTCTACCACGGCACGTTCCATCGGCTCTTGGCGTTGGGCGTTAATCTCTAACAGATCTTCGGGCAGTTGATCGGGATGCTGGCAGAAGTGTTCATAGAGCGTGGCGATGACAAAGCGGACTTTCGCATCTTCCTGTTTGGCACTCGGCGTGACATACACATGACGAAACATGAAGTCACGCAGGGCGTTGGTGGCAGCCAAAATCTCCGCACTCATCCCTAATACGGGCGGATCGGGAGCTATTTCCGCGCCGGTAGCCCACCAGTTGTGAGTAATCAGATCGGTGACCATCGTATTGATGCGGCTGCCATGGGTATGGCCCAGGATGGCGAGGCAATCGGACGGCAAATCATTGGGATGCAGCACCCCAGCGCGGATGGCATCATCAATATCGTGGTTGATGTAGGCCACGCTATCACAAACCTTGACGATCTGGCCCTCCAGCGTGCTGGCGGTACCCCAGGCAGTACCCATAATATCGCTGCGCGCCTTGGAGTGCAGGTAGATCCCCTCGCGCACCGCGTAGGTCAGATTCATGCCCGCGCCACCCCGTTCCAACACCTCCACAATCCGGCGACTCTGCTCGTTATGCCGGAAATGTTCCTGGTAGAGCCGTGCCAGCGCGGCCTCACCGGCATGCCCGAAGGGGGTGTGGCCAATATCGTGGCCCAGGCCAATCGCCTCAACCAGATCTTCATTCAGGCGCAAGGCACGTGCCACCGTGCGCGAAATCTGGGTCACTTCGAGCGTATGGGTCAACCGCGTGCGGTAGTGATCGCCGAGCGGCGCAATAAAGACCTGCGTCTTATGTTTGAGCCGCCGAAAGGGCTTAGAGTGCAGAATACGGTCGCGGTCAATCTGGTAGGCGGGGCGAATTGGGCAGAGTGGTTCGGTGCGTTCGCGCACCGCCGCACTACTCAGTGCCGCCAGCGGCGAGAGAGTCTGCGCTTCGAGGTCTTCGCGCTGCTCACGGATCGTCATGGGTACCTCCGCACCTCTAGCGCAGCGCCCGCCAGGTGGTAAGCGCCACCCCGACCAGCGCGTGCAGCACCAGCATTGTCTGGAAGTAGAACGCGTGGCCACTGGCGGTGATCTGTTGCGGATCAACCAAGAGTGTCTCGATGCGTTGGGCAACGAAGAAACTGAAGAAATAGAGTCCGAAGCAACATGCGGCTGCCAGGGCCAGTTCGTGGCGGCGGGCAATGAGCCAGCCGACAAAGAGGGCGAATGGCCCAGCAAAGACCGCCCAGATCAGCGGGCGCACCGTGGCGTCGCTGCGTACAGCTCCGGCGAGGTTGAGGTTGTAGGTGGCCCAGGCCAATCCGAGCACTAGTGCGAGAATCATCGCGGCCAGGGTTTTGTAGTCAATACGTTGCAGCATAAGAGAATGTTCTTGTTGCGTTTGGGTAGCTTCGCTGCCCAAACGCAACAGGGTGTTACGCGCTTAGTTGTTGCTTGATCTTCGCCTCAAGCGTGGCGATCTGTTGATTCAGCGCCTCTTCGCGCTTACTCAGGTTGATTAGCCCATCTTCAAGTTGGTTGAGCGTAGTGACATAGCGTTGCCGCAAGGCACCCTCATCACCCTCACGGCCCAGGGGCTGCAAGTTGCCCTGGATCTGGCGCTGTTGCTTATAGATCGCCTCGCGCTCCTGCTCCACCTTCTTGATCTGGATCTGGGTCTCTTCGATCTGGCGATAGAGATCAAGGATACCCTCTAGGAGTTTTACCGTCTTGGCATCGAGCAGGCCGTCCTTGAGCAGCACCTTCAAGCGGCCCGCACTCAGGCTGCGCACATGCTCTTGGCGGCTCACCAAGCGGCGTTCCGTCACCGTAAACTTGCTCTGACCGTGCGCAGCGCAGGGCACGCGCCATCGCGCAAAACCGGGGCTTTCTTCATCGGGGCTGCGCGTATCGGCTAGATCGTAATGGGCCAGACGGGGATGCTCGATCATCACCTCAACTGGTTTATCCAGCCCACTGATCACATCATACTGGCGGAGGCGCAGGTCATATTCCTCATACACCGCGTATTCGCCTCGGATATGAATGGCGTGGATACGGCGTTCATTCTTACTCTGCTCACGCACCTTGACGCCCAACTCAACCGCGTAGGGTACGATCAGTTCGCCCCCGGCACGGGTGAAGGGCAACACCGCCTCACCAGCATAGTCACCATCATCCAGCACCGTCACCGGGCCGCGCTCTAGGGTCAGGCCCGTTTCATTGATCAGGCGCAGCGAGGCCACCGGGTGATCGGGCAACTTCGCCTGGTTGTAGAGCAGATCGCGGCTGGCGGGCAGACGCTTACTCACAATTGGTACCATCGCCGATTGGCCACGGGCGACACTGACTGGATGCCCGACCTTATAGGCAAACAGAGCACCGCGCTCATCGCCCTTGGCGCTGATCTCTACCGACTCCTCCATCTCTTTCGCCGAAAAGCGCTCTTGTGGTGCGGCCATAGCGCGCATAGCTCCCGCAGGTGCAGGAGCCATTGCCGGAGCAGGTGGGGCCATGCCAAAGGCATCCATCGCCACCATCGGGGCCGGTTCGGGCGCAGCATCGAAGAAGATCGGCGCGCCAACGGTGCGCTCCTCATCTTCGACCAGCGGGCGTTCGGGGGTGTGCGGCTCGTAGAGGCGGTAGCGGAATGAGATTGGCATCCCGGCTACCAGAGTCAGTTCAACACCCTCCAGATCTTCATCCAACTGATTGTCGAAGATGCCCCACCCCTGAAGCAGACACCCGCCCTTGGCCTGCTCCTCCTTGGGTTCCTCGTAGAGCAAACGGTAACTGACACGCCACGCCGGGGCAGGCGCGATATATCCCACGAGCAGATCATGCTCGCCGGGGCTGAGGTGGATGGTCGCACTGCGACGATCCTCTTCGCTCTGGGCGGCGCGTAAGAAGAAGTTCAGATCGGCTACAGCCGCCGCATCAAGTAGATCCACTTGGGCCAGTTCGGCAACCGGCAACGCCCGCACATGGTGGGTCTCCATGTCATAGATCGAGACCAACGCCCGCCGCAGCGGCTCATCGGTCTCATAATCCACCCCCACCACCAACCCCTCCACCCGAATTTCACCCTCAACATCAAGTACCAGCGCTACCTTACGCCCACGCAGATCACGCAACAGATCGAGCAGGCTCTGATTGTCGGAGAGGTGGATGCTGCCGCGCTCCAGAATTGTCGCCCGATCCTCCGGGGTCTCGAAATCAATACTCTGCACCTGGCCAGCACCGAGATCAAGCGCCACGAGACTCTTGAGCACATCGTCCATGGCCTCGCGGGCAAAGGTAAGTTGGAGTTTCTCACCCGTCAGGGGGCCACGGCGTTCAAAGTAGCCGACTCCGTGTTTGTAGATGGTGATCCGACTGATTGGTAGCGACATGTGGTACTCCTTCTTCACTGAGGGAGAGGGTGTTGAGCCATGTGTTATGGTACCACATTGAAGCTATGCTCCAAACCGTCGTGATTTCAGTTCACTAGTAGGATCTTTCCATTGCGCTCGCTCTGTTCGGCGGCGGCGATGGCTTGGTGTACCTCTTCAAGCCCATACTCGGCAGCGATGGGCGCACGGAGCGTGCCGTCCGCAACCAGCGGTTGGAGTGTGGCCAACAGATCCATGACTTGGCTAGGGTTGGCGTTCTGGAACCACTCGGCAAGCCACCAGCCGTGCAGTTTGATGTTGCGGAAGATCAGCGCACTAGGATCAATACTGAGCGGTTGGCGGCTGATAGCGCCAAAGACCACCATCTGGCCACCTTGCCCCAGAGCTTGGATGAGGCGCGATCCGCTTACCCCGGCCACCGAGTCGAGCGCGTAGCGTACCCCGCGTGCGCCAACAATCTGGGCGATCTGGTCGAGCAGATCGGGATCGCGCTCGCAGAGTACCACATCGGCCCCTTCCGCCAGCAGTTCCTCGCTCAGTTCGCGGCGGCGAACGATATTGATCGTGTGTACCCCACTGCGCCGCGCCAAGCGGATGATGAAGCGGCCCACCGCTGAGTTGGCGGCATTCTGTACGAGCCACGCGCCGGGATCAATACACAGCACTTCGTGTAGCAGCAGCCACGCACTGGTGGGATTGACGATCAGCATGGCGGCGTCACGCTCACTAAAGCCTGCGGGAACGGGAATGAGGGCTGCTGCGTTGGCAACCAGATACTCCTGCCATGTCCCGCCCACACCTAGTGGAACTACCAACTGCCCCACCTCAAACCCGTGTACCCCCGGCCCCAGTGATTCGATCCGCCCAGCACCCTCCATCCCCGGTGTGGCGGGCAGGCGCGGTAGACGCCCATACTGCCCACGGATGGTGAAGAGATCCGAGGGGTTGATCGGGCGTACCAGCATCCGCAACAATACCTGACCTGGCCCCGGCGCGGTGAGCGGGCAATCTTCGACCCGCAATACCTTGGCTGGGTCACCAAATGATGCGAAGCGTACAGCACGCATAGGGATGCCTTTCTCTGTTCTTTTAGAATAGTATACCCTAAACGTTCCACCTTCGGTCATGCTATACTTGCCTGACAATCACCACTGTAAAGGTATCCTATGGCCTACGATTTGACGCCCATCCGCCATCTCTACCCCTTCCATACGGCTCGGCTGGCAGTGCCCGGCGGTGTGTTGAGCTATGTGGATGAGGGCAGCGGCCCGCCGGTAGTGATGGTGCATGGGAATCCTACCTGGTCGTTCTACTTTCGCCATCTGATCGCTGCCCTCTCGCCACACTATCGGGTGATCGTGCCCGATCATATCGGCTGCGGTCTCTCGGATAAGCCCCAAGACTACCCGTACCGCCTCGCCAATCATATCGAGAACCTGACCCACCTGCTGGAGCATCTGAATCTCGGCCCGGTGGATCTGATCGTGCATGATTGGGGTGGTGCGATTGGCATGGGCTGGGCCACCCAGCATCCCGATCTGGTGCGGCGGCTGGTGGTGCTGAATACCGCCGCCTTCCTCTCGCCGCGCTTGCCCCTGCGTATCGCCGTGTGCCGCACCCCGCTCTTTGGCGATCTGGCTCTGCGCGGCCTGAATGCCTTTGCCGGGATGGCGACGTTTATGGCGGTTGAACGCCCCATGGCGGCTGATGTGCGCCAGGCATACCTGCTGCCCTACAACACCTGGCAGAATCGTATTGCCCAACTGCGTTTTGTGCAGGACATCCCGATGCAGCCGAGCCATCCAACATGGGCCGTGGTAGACGGGATTGACCGTGAGTTGTGGCGCTTGCGGGGGAAGCCGATGCAGATCCTTTGGGGCGGCAAGGATTGGTGCTTTAGCGACTACTTCTTGGCCGGGTGGTTGGAGCGCTTTCCAGAGGCTCAGGCAACCCGTTTTGATCACGCGGGCCACTATGTGTTGGAGGATGCCCACGCGGAGATCGTGCCACGGGTCGTGCGCTTCTTGGGGGCAGAGTGATGAGTACCACGCAGGTTGTCGAGAATGCCAATATCGCCCGCTACTTGCCGCGTATGGCCGCCGAGCGCCCCGAACAGGTCGCGGTGGTCGCGGGGGACGGACGCGACCGGGCGGGGAAGGTGCGCTACCGTCACCTCAGTTTTGCCGAGTTGAACCAGACCAGCGACCGCTATGCCTGGGGTTTGGCCGGGGCCGGGATCGGGCGTGGCGTGCGCGTGCTGTTGCTGGTTCCGGCTGGTCTGCCGCTGATCAGCCTCACCTTTGCGCTCTTCAAGGTCGGGGCGATCCCGATCCTGATCGATCCGGCCATGGGGCGGCGCAATCTGGCGCAGTGTATTGACGAGTGTGCCCCCGATGCCATGATCGGGGTGCCCGCTGCCCATCTGGCGCGGCTGGTCTTCCGCCACGCCTTTCGCACGGTACAGCGCAGCGTTCTGGTTGGCTCGCGCTTCCTGCCTCTGGGCGACATCAACCTGGATGCCCTCAGCATCCCGCTCAAGACGCCCTTCCCCACCGAGGTGGTGGCGGCTAGTGATACGGCGGCGATCCTCTTTACCACCGGCAGTACTGGGGTGCCCAAGGGCGTCCTCTACGAGTATGGCATGTTCGAGGCCCAGATCCGGCTGCTGGGCCAGATCTACCAGATCGAACCGGGTGAAGTGGAGATGCCCGCCTTCCCGCTCTTCGCGCTCTTCAACGTTGCTCTAGGTGTCACCTCGGCCATCCCGCCGATTGACCCCACTCGTCCGGCGGCGTGTGACCCGGCGGCGGTGGTGGAGTTCATCCAGGATCAGCAGGTGACTTCGACCTTCGGGTCGCCCGCGATCTGGGAGAAGGTGACCGCCCACTGTGTTGCGCACGGCATCAGGTTGCCCAGCCTGCGCCGCGTGCTGATGGCGGGTGCCCCGGTGCCGCCCCACATCCACGAGCGTTTCCGTTCTATTCTCGCGCCCTCCGCCGATACCCACACCCCCTACGGGGCTACCGAGGCGCTACCGATTGCTTCGGCGAGTGGCCGACAGGTGCTGGCGGCACGCGGCACACAGCCCGATCCAACCGCCGGAACCTGTATCGGCTGGCCGGTGCCGGAGGTGACGCTGCGCATTATTCGGATTAGTGACGCGCCCATCCCAACCTGGGATGAGTCGCTAGTACTGCCGCCGGGTGAAGTAGGCGAGATCTGTGTTAAGGGGCCGTCAGTCACCAAAGCCTATGTGAACCGCCCGCACTCGACGGCGCAGGCCAAGATTCATGACGGCGACACCATCTGGCACCGTATGGGCGATCTGGGCTACCAGGATGCCGAGGGACGGATCTGGTTCTACGGACGCAAGTCGCAGCGCGTCGAGACGCGCAACGGCCCGCTCTACACCGAGCCAGTCGAGTTGATCTTCAACCAGCACCCTGCCGTCTTCCGCTCGGCGCTGGTGGGGGTGAACAATGAGCCGGTGGTGGTGGTGGAGCTATGCCCCACCCAGACACCCCCAGACCAGGAGCGCCTACTCGCCGAACTGCGCAGCCTCGCAGCGGCCTACCCGATGACATCCGGCATCACCCGCTTTATGATTCATCCCGCTTTTCCAGTAGATATTCGCCATAATGCAAAGATCTTTCGGGAGAAACTTGCGGTGTGGGCGGCGAAGTAAAAGTCCTTACCCCCCTAGCCGCCCTGGTATCTCTCCCGTTCGCTGCGCGAACAGGCGAGGGGGGAATATGTCACAGACACCTCAGATAGTGCCCCCCTCTCCTGTGGGCGTAGCCCACGGGAGAGGGGTTGGGGGTGAGGGCTGTCCGGCGGTATGAATCTTGTTAAAGGTACGGAGTCACCACATGATCGCCTTGGTAACAGGTGGCAACGGCTTTGTCGGCCGCTATATTGTCGAAATGCTCCTCGCACGTGGCGACCGCGTGCGAGTGGTGGGGCGCAAGCCCTACCCCGAACTTGAAGCCCTAGGTGCCCAGTGCATCCAGGTGGATCTGAGCAACCCCGATGCTGGGGTGGGCTTGGGGCGCGCAATGGCTGGGGTCGAGGTCGTCTTTCATGTGGCGGCCAAAGCCGACATCTGGGGCCAATTTGACGACTTCTACCGCAATAATGTTACTGCCACCCAGCGCGTAGTCCGGGCGGCGGTGCGTGCTGGGGTACCCAAGCTGGTCTACACCTCTTCGCCCTCGGTAGCAATAGGGATGCAGGATCTGGAGGGGGCCGACGAGACGACGCCCTATCCTGAACACTTCTTGGCCCACTACCCGCACACCAAGTCACTGGCCGAGCGCTTCATTCTGGCCCGTAGCGACATCGCCACCACCGCCATCCGCCCGCACCTGATCTGGGGGCCGCGTGACCCGCACATCTTCCCGCGCCTGATTGCGCGGGCGCGTAAGGGGCGGCTGGTACGCATTGGCGACGGTACTAATCGGGCAGACATTACCTATGTTGAAAATGTGGCCGAAGCGCATATCCGCGCTGCCGACGCCCTCGGCCAGACCTCGCCGCTACGTGGGCGAGCCTACTTCATCGGTCAGGAGCAGCCGGTCAATCTGTGGGAGTTCATAGATCGTGTGATCACCAGCGCCGGGTGTGCCCCGTTGCGGCGTCAAATCTCGGCCCAGACGGCGATGCGCCTCGCAACCCTCTTCGAGATGGCCTATACTCGCCTCGGTATCACCCGCGAACCGCCGCTCACCCGCATGATGGTTCACCAGATGAGTTGCTCGCACTGGTTCGATCATAGCGCCGCCCAGCGCGATTTTGGTTATGGGCCACGCATCACCATTGAAGAGGGGCTGCGCAGAACAATGGGGTAGGTTGTGGTACAGTATCGAAAGCTCTCGTGTTTTTGTGTGAGGACTGGAGGTTGGCGTGCTGTTTAAGAATGTAGCCATCGAATCACTTGGGTATGAATTGGCCCCGCATCGGGTGACTTCAGATTGGCTTGAGGATCAGATCGGTGAGACCCTGGAACGCCTGCGCATTCCACGCGGTCGCCTAGAGGCACTTTCTGGCATTCGTGAGCGTCGGTTCTGGGATCACGGGACGCGCCCAAGTGCGGTGGCTACCATGGCGGCGCAGAAGGCGATTGCGGCGGCGGGGATCGATCCGACTGAGATCGGTTTGGTCATCAATACCTCGGTCTCGCAGGACTATCTCGAACCCTCAACGGCGGTCTATGTTCACGCCAACCTCGGTCTTTCACCGCGCTGTATCAACTTCGATCTGCGCAACGCATGCCTAGGCTTTCTCAATGGCATGTATACGGCTGGCTTGATGATCGAGAATGGCGATATTAAGTACGCGCTGGTGGTGAATGGTGAAGGTTCGCAAGAAGCGGTCATGTCTACCGTGCGCCGCCTTCAGTCTTCCGACGTGAGCATGGAAGCCTTCCGCGATAACTTCGCTACCCTCACCCTCGGCTCTGGCGCGGCCGCGATGGTGTTGGCGCACAGTAGCGTCTCGCGCACCAACCACCGCCTTAACGGGGTGGTGACGGTGGCGGCAACTCAACATAACGATCTGTGTGTCGGCCAGCCCGACTACATGAAGACCGATGCGGGAGCGCTACTGCTCGCCGGAGTACAGTTGGTGCGCGAGACATGGGATATTGCGGCGGGCATCCTACCCAACTGGAACGACGATCAGATCGCCTGCTACGCTCCCCACCAGGTCAGTGCGCGCCACACGGCGGCAGTGGTAGAGGCGCTGGGTATCAGTGCCGAGAAGATGCAACTCAACTTCCCGGAGTTGGGCAACATCGGGCCAGCCGCGCTGCCAATCAGCCTCGCCCAAGCGGCGGAGACGCGGCTGAAGGAGGGGGATCATGTGGCCTTGTTGGGGATCGGGTCGGGGCTGAATTGTTCGATGATGAGTCTAGATTGGTAAAAACACGTATGGTGCTGATTTGGGCGACTGTGCCGCCCAAATCAGCACCATACGTGTTTAGTTGATCACCAGATCGCTGATCTCCAACCATTGCTCCTCTGGCGCATCCAACAAGCCCCACCCAAAGCGCCCCTGCGGCGTCACTACCAGGTATTGGTTGTCTACCCAAGCCACAAAACAGAGCGGCCCGCGTGGTGAGGGTACCCGATCTAGCAGGGCGACTCCATCCATCAACAGGCTGCTGAAGCGTTCTCCCCACACGATCTCATAGTCGTGCCACTCGGTCATGCTCGTGTGGATTGGGGCTTCGTGTACCCCCACGCAGCGCTGGATTCCCGGCCAGAGTAGGCGGTAGCCCGCGTAGCTGCGCATCAGCGGCACTGCCAGTGGGGCCAAGGGCAGCAGCGCTAACGCCTGCGGTCGCCCGGTGTCCATTGTCGCCGCCTTCCAGCCATACCCCGGCACTCCTAGCGCCAGCTCCATCGCTGCGGGCGGCGAGGCGAAGAAGAACCAGAGCGTCTGGGGGAATACCGGGTGCGTCAGGTTGGGGTAGTTCCACAACCCGAACCCGGCTGTGCCCCGTAGGGTGTGAGCCGGGTGCGAGAAGCGCGCCCGCAGGCTGATGCGCAGTGGCGGCCTGCGCGGAAGGTGTAGCCCGCGCAGGCGATAGTCGTGGATCTGGGCGTCGCTGTAGCAACGCGCCGTGACGTTACGGGTGGTCATGCGCAGCCCCGCCGGGCTGGCCGCCACCCGCCCCTCCCCCGCCTCGTAGATGCCCCAGGGGGCATGGCAGGCTAGAATGTCACGGATTGTGTTCATCGTAGCATCCCGGTTTTGACGCCAAGACGCAGAGGCGCAAAGTCTTCAATAAACCCTTTGCGTCTTTGCGCCTTTGCGTCAACATAGCATGACGTTATTCAGTCCGCACGATGCCCATGCGTACCGTCCCTTCGCCCAACTCCACCGTCTCTACATGCGCCTCGGCAGGCGCGGCCCCCACCACGAGGCTCGTGGCGAGCGTCTCGCTGCCCACATACTCGCCCCACACCGCTAGGGTCTGGCGGAGCATCTCGGCGGTGGCCGTGTCGCTCGCCTCCAGACTCAGGCTGATGCGATCCGAGATCGCCAACCCGGCCTGCTTGCGCGCATCCTGCACGCTGCGCACCAGATCGCGCGCCGCCCCTTCCATGCGCAATTCGTCCGTCACGCTGGTGTTGAGCGCCACTAGCATGCCATCCGCATCGGCGACCGCGTAGCCCTCTGGGGCGCTGCTCTCGACCAGTAGCTCTTCGGGGAGGATGCTCAACTCCTGGCCCTCCACGTTCAGCACCACGGACTGCCCGGCCTCCACGGCGTGGGCTGCGGCACGGGCGGCGCTGCCATCGAGTGCCTTCAGTGCCGCCGTCAGCGCGGGTACCTGCTTGCCATACTTCTTGCCCACGAGGCGCAGGTTGGGCTTGAAGCGGTACTCGACAATCTCTGATCCCGCTTCCAGGTAGCGCACCGCCTTAACGTTCAGTTCATCGCGCAGATCCGACTCGAAGCGCCGCACGCCCTCGGTAGCTGCCGGGGTCTGGCCGCGCACCCACAACTCGCTCAGGGGTTGGCGCACCTTCAGGTTGGCACTCTTGCGCGCCGCCCGTCCCAGCGAGACCGCTGCCAATAGCGCTTCGGTATCGGCGACGAGTTGGTCATCCAGGAGCGCGGCATCCACCTGTGGCCACGCCGCCAAGTGGACGCTCTCGGCAGCATCGGGCTGGCCGCTGCTCAGGTTGCGGTAGATCGCCTCGGCCATAAAGGGCGCGAAGGGCGACATCAGCTTGGAGACGGTGAGCAGCGCGGTGTAGAGCGTCTGGTAGGCGGCCTGCTTATCCCCATCGGTCTCGCTCTTCCAGAAGCGCCGCCGGTTGCGCCGCACATACCAGTTGGAAAGCTCGTCTACAAAATGCTCAATGGCGCGTCCCGCCGGGTAGACCTCATACTCCTCCAGGCTGGCGGTGACATCACGCACCAGGCCATTGAGCCGCGCCAAGGCCCAGCGGTCAATCGGCTGGAGTTCCACACTCTCCGTCATCCCCGGCTGCCAGCCATCCAGATTGGCATAGGTGACAAAGAAGCTATAGGTATTCCAGAGCGTCAGCATGAACTTGCGCAGACTCTCATTCACCAGCGCACCACTGAAGCGGCGCGGGTTGCCGGGAGGGGCAGCGGTGAAGAGATACCAGCGCAGCGCATCCACCCCGTACTGCGTGATTACCTCCTGGGGCGTGATCACATTGCCCCGGCTCTTACTCATCTTCAGGCCCTGCTCATCCAGAATGTGGCCCAGACAGATCACATTATTGAAGGCCGGGCGGTCGAAGAGTAGCGTACTGACAGCGTGCAGCGTGTAGAACCAACCCCGCGTCTGATCCACCGCCTCGCAGATATAGTCGGCGGGGTGCGCAGCCTCAAAGACCTCCTGGTTCTCGAAGGGGTAGTGCCACTGCGCCACCGGCATCGAGCCACTATCGTACCAACAGTCGGCCACATCAGGGATGCGGCGCATGGTGCCATGGTCGGGGTGCTCCCAGGTCAGGTCATCCACATAAGGACGGTGCAGATCGAGATCCTGGAGCGAACGCCCCACCTTCTGCTCCAACTCTTCGAGCGAGCCGATACACTCCATGTGGTTGCCATCGGCACTGACCCAGATCGGCAGCGGCGTACCCCAGTAGCGCTCGCGGCTGATCGCCCAGTCAATGTTGTTCTCCAACCAATTGCCGAAGCGGCCATCGCGGATATGCTCCGGCACCCAGTGGATCTGCTGGTTATTGGCGACCAGATCGGGCTTAAAGGCGGTCGTCTTGATATACCACGAACGCTTGGCATAGAAGAGCAGCGGCGAGTCACAGCGCCAGCAGAAGGGGTAGTAGTGGCGCACGCGGCCACTCTTCAGCAACAGCCCGCGCTCGCGCAGGTTGCGGGTGATGTCGGGATCGGCCTGCTTGAAGAACTTGCCCGCAAAGCCCAACTCGGCAAATTCCGGCATCACCATGCCATTCAGATCAACCGAGAAGAGCGTCGGCAGGCCGTGCTTCTTCCCCACCTCCAAGTCACCGTATGCCGGAGCGATATGCACGATGCCGGTACCATCATCGAGCGACACCATCTCATCGGCGATGACGCGGTAGGCCGTCTCAAGATCGACCGTATCCCCCGCACCGGGCACCCCCGTAAAGAGCTTCTCGTAGCGCAACCCCACCAGATCATTGCCCTTGAAGGTGCGCAGAACGGTATACTCCTCACCCAGCACGGAGTTCAGCAGCGCCTCGGCCAGCACCAGCCGCTCGCCCTGATACTCCACCTCCGCGTAGGTCGCCTCGTGCTTCACCGCCAGCGCCACATTTGCCGCCAGCGTCCAGGGAGTCGTCGTCCAAGCGACGAGGAACGCACCCACCAGGGTCTCCCCATTTGCCCCGGCGCGTGGCACCCCATCGCCACAGACCCGGAACTTAATAAAGACACTCGGATCATCCACATCGTCACGCGCCCCCAGACTGACCTCGTGGTCACTCAGGCCGGTGCCGCAGCGCGGACAGTGCATCGTCACCTTATAGTCGCGGAAGAGTAGCCCGCGATCCCAGAGTTGGCGGAAGATCCACCAGAGCGACTCGATATATTTATTGTCGTAGGTATAGTAGCCATCATCGCTCACCCAGTAGGCAATGCGCTTGGTGAAGGTCTGCCACTCCTGGATATACTCCCAGACACTCTCGCGGCAGCGAGCATTAAATTCGGCAATCCCATACTTCTCAATATCGGGTTTCCCATTAAAACCAAGCTTCTTCTCAACCTCAATCTCCACCGGTAGACCGTGGGTATCCCAGCCCTCGCGGCGACCCACGATCTTATAGCCCTGCATCGCCCGGTAGCGACAGATCACATCCTTAAAGATACGGCTGATGACATGGTGTAACCCCGGACGCCCGTTGGCCGTCGGTGGCCCCTCATAGAAGACAAACGGCTTGCTACCCGACGCCAGCGACTTAGCGACAATCTCATTCTTCTCCCACCACTCCAGGATCTGCTCCTCAAGCTGCGGGAAGGCGACATGCGTACCTACTGGAGTAAACATAAGCGCATCCTCCTCCAAGACAACAACAAAAAACCCCGCCCCACTGTGGTGGCCAACGGCCAACCGACAGGGGACGAGGCGAAACTGCCCCGTGGTACCACCCCAATTCAATGCGTGATCCGTGATCACAACATTGCACTCAGCGAGCGTCCAACAACGCTCTGTGCTGCTAACGGCGCACAACACCGGGTACAAGTTACTCACAGGCGCGGCCTGCTTTCACCCACCAGCTCAGGGGTGATCTTGGCACTCCACCCAACCGCCCGGCTCACACCATCCCGGACTCGCTGGAGGGGGTCTGAAGCGTTACTCGTCCCCGTCATCGCTATTCGTGTGGAAGTATAGCAATGCTTGGAGTGGGAGTCAAGTGCGGTATAGCCGCCCCGAAGAACTCGTTTTCTCTGCTGTTGGCGGCGAAGCCGCCAACAGCAGAGAAAAATACCCTACCCAAACAACACATACTGCTGTAAAAAACGCTCCACATGCGAATAAAACGCCTCGATAGTCTCCGGCTTGCGCCACCCGTGCCCCTCGCCGGGGTAAAGGTGGTAGATATGGGGCACCTCGCGCCGCCGCAACGCCGCCACGATCTCCTCGGATTGGCTCGGCGGTACAATCGTATCCTCGGCTCCCTGGAAGATCGCCACTGGGTCACGGATCAGATCGGCGTGGAAGATCGGCGAGCGCTCGCGGTAGCGCTCGGCATGCTCCGGCAACTGCCCCACAATCAGATCCAGGTAGCGCGCCTCGAATTTGTGCGTATCGGCGGCGAGGGTGAAGAGGTTACTCACCCCATACAGGCAGATCCCCGCTCGGAAGGTGCCCGGAGCGCGACATAATGCTTCCAGCACCGTGTAACCGCCCGAACTGCCCCCATAGATCACCACCCGCTCTGGATCTGCCGCTCCCGATGCGGCCAAATAACCAACCGCGCTGATCGCATCCTCAATATCGCACACCCCCCACGCATCGCGCAGCGCCAACATATACTCCCGACCATAGCCGGTGCTACCCCGGTAGTTCACATCCAGCACCGTATAGCCCCGGCTGGTGAAGAACTGGGTTGCGCCGCTGTAGCTGGCCGTGGCTTGCCCGGTTGGCCCGCCATGAATCCGCACAATCGCCGGTGGACGCGGGCCACTCTGCCCAGGGCTGTAGCCAATCGGCAAGTAGAGCATCCCGTGGACGCGTGCCCCCCCGCTGCTCTCCCACGTCACCGGCTGCGCCGAGGCGAGTTGGGCCGGGTGAACGAGTTCCCCCGCACTGCGGCGCAATATCCGGGTCTGTTCAGCCTGCTGCACCACAATACGTGACGGTATCGTGCTAGAAGCCGCCAAACATGCCACGCCATCGCCCTTGGGGTTGGTGCTGGGTTGCCCTAGCCACTGGTAGTCGGCACCGAGTTGCACTTGCTCAACGCTGCTGCCATCAAGACCGTAGCTGCACATCTCAACCAGACCATGTTGGCTGCGTAACGCATAGATGCGCCGACTGTCACTCGACCAACTCAGGTTGCGCATGCCCTGAATCCATGCGGGGTGGCCATGTTCAACCTCGCCGCTACTGATCTGGTGTACATGATTTTGCTCCAGATCCCGTACATAAACATGCCCCCACCCCGACTCATCACTCACATAAGCCAAGTAGCGGCCATCGGGTGCGAAGCATGGCTGAAAGATGGCGACCTCTGTACCACCTGCTATCAGGTTCGGCATGCGCGCCACCGGCATGCGCTCACTCACCTCCAAGTCGGCGAGATACAGCCCGCTACCATCCCAAGGCATATTGGGAAAATCCCAGGCCACATAGGCTACCTGCTTGCCGCTGGGGTGCCAGCATGGCTGCATAAAGAAGTCATGCCCGGCGATGAGGCGCTGTGGCCACTGACTGCCATCAGCAGGCACAACCGCGAGGCAATCAACACCCGCATCGCTATGCACATAGATCAACCAGCGCCCATCAGGCGAGATCGCCGGGGCAGCGGCATGGCCAAACGCAGGTGTGACGGGAGTGGCCGACCCACCCGCAATAGACTGACGCCAGATGCGCCCCGATCCGCCATCCACAAAGAAGACCGTGCCATGGCCAACACAGAAATCGCCACCCCCATAGCCGATCTTGGCGCGTACCGAAAACTCGGTCGGGGTCAGATCACGCGGGGCATCCGCACTGCCCACCTCCGCACAGACGAGAACCCCCCGTCCACCCCGTCCCTCCAACCAAACGACGTGCTGCCCGTCACTGTCCCACTGCACATCAGAGAGCCGAATATCTCCGGCGAGGCTGCGTGGGCTGATTGGGCTTGGCCAGAGACCAAAGGTGTGCTGTGACATTTAGGCTTCCTTGCGTTCCAATGCAATGTAGATCGGCCCCGCACCCAACAAAAAGATCATTGAGGTGGCGCATCCCGAACGATTCGCCGTACTAAAGTGGACATGCGCACCCGCCGCTACATCCACCTCCATCTGCTTCCCGAAGAGCGTATTATGCACTCGTACCGTATGCGTTCCCGGTGCAACACTGCGCGTCACCTGCTCGCGGTATTTGAGCGTCGCCACCAACTCGGCATCAATCCAGACTCGCACCTCGCGAATGCCGATGTCGCGCTCATCGTTGCGTGAGATCGTGATCTGGCCTGATTGGCTCTCCATCGGCTACTCCTTAGCTGCGTGCTGCTCCGCTTCTTCCTCGCGCCGGAACTGGCTCATATACAGTTCGTAGTAGGCTCCGCGCTGCGCCAGCAGTTCAGTATGCGTACCGCGCTCAACAATCTGCCCATCACGTACCATCAGAACCAGATCGGCATTGCGGATGGTACTCAGCCGGTGGGCGATCACAAAGCTGGTGCGCCCCTGGAGCAACTGGTCAAACGCTTTCTGAATCAGGCGCTCGGTGCGCGTATCCACACTCGATGTCGCCTCGTCCAGAATCAGGATGCGCGGGTTCGCCAGCGCCGCCCGTGCAATCGCGATCAGTTGGCGTTGGCCCTGGCTCAAGCCACTCCCACGCTCCCCCAACACCGTCTGGTAGCCCTGCGGCAAACGCTCGATAAACCCATCCGCCGAGGCCAGTTTGGCTGCCGCGATCACCTCATCATCCGTCGCCTCCAAGCGCCCGTAGCGGATATTATGCAACACCGTATCCGCGAACAGGAACGAGTCCTGCAACACAATCCCGATCTGGCGGCGCAGACTAGCACTCGTCACCTCACGCACATCCACCCCATCAATCAGCACCCGCCCGTGGCTCACATCATAGAAGCGCGGGATCATATTGATGATCGTACTCTTCCCGGCCCCGGTCGGCCCCACAATCGCCACCACCTGCCCCGGCTGGGCCACAAAATCCACCCCGCGCAGGACGGGTTGCCCCGGCAGATACTCGGCGCACACCTGCTCAAAGGCGACGTGGCCACGTATCGTGGGCAACTCACGCGCAGCGGGGCGATCCTTGATCTCCGGCGGCTCGTCCAACAGTTCGAAGATGCGCTCACCCCCCGCCACCGCACTCTGCAAGTTGGTCCAGAGCGTCGCAATCTGCTGGATCGGCTGGTTAAAGCGCTGCACAAACTGAATAAAGATCACTATCGTACCCAGCGAGATGACACTGGTACCAAAGAGCGGCTGATTGCGCAGCGCACTCATCGCCCCCACGACCACCACGAGTGCAATCGCCACATAGCCGAGCGCCTCTAGCACCGGGTTGAGCGCACTGGTATAACTCGCAGCGCGCACATTCGCATCGCGGTTAGCCGCATTCGTTCGCCGAAACTGCTCAATACTCTCCTGCTCACGATTAAACGCCTGCACCTCGCGCACCCCGGCGATACTCTCCTGCAACCCGGCATTCACACTGCCCATCTGCTGGCGGGTGGCACGGAACGCCTTGCGTGCCTGATTGGAGAAATAGATCGTTGCCCAGGCCATGGCCGGTACCACCGTCAAGCTGATCAGTGCATAGGGCACATTCGCCGCCAACATGGCAATAATCGTAAACACCACCTGCAAAATCCCGGCCACCACACTCAGCAACGCAAACCCCAACACCTGCTGGATCGTATCCGTATCGCTGGTGATGCGGCTCATAATATTCCCGGCCTCATTGCGCGCATAAAAGCCGAGCGAGAGGCGATGGATCTGGTCAAACGTATCCTTGCGGATAGCCCGCAGCGCATACTGGCCCGCCCAGTTCATACTGTAGAAGGCCAGCCCTTGCATAAACGAACCGATCACAAAGACCAACGTGAGGATCAGCGTCAGCCACCCCAGCGCCCCAGTGCGGGCGGCAATCTCCGCATTGGGCTGCACCGTCGCGTACCAACACGCCTCTGGATGCGGCAAGAGGTAACAATCCACCGCTTGGCCGATCAGCAACGGAGCCACCACCTGCAACACCGTGCTAACCACGATCAGCACAACGGTAGCGACCAGCGCGAACCAGTAGGGCTTGAAGTAGTACCAAAAGCGCGCCAGCGTCGCCAGCGCATGCTTGGGCTTACTCGTCTCAGTATTGAGCATGCGGCCAGGGCCGCCATGTCCCATCATCATAATGAAGGTTCCTTAACGATCACGCATCAACAAGCTGCGAGCTATAGATCTCCGCATAGATCGGGCTATTCTCTAGCAGATCAGCGTGAGTACCCTGAGCAACTATTTCACCCTTATCCAGTACCAAAATCTGATCCGCACTCAGTACCGTGCTTACGCGTTGCGCGATCACAAAGCTGGTACGCCCACGCATCAACTGATCAAGAGCCTGCTGGATGTGATACTCGGTCTGGAGATCAACACTACTGGTACTATCATCCAGAATCAACAGACGCGGATCGAGCAACAAGGCGCGTGCAATCGCCACGCGCTGCTTCTGCCCGCCCGAAAGCGTAATCCCGCGCTCACCGACATAGGTCTGGTAGCCATCGGGAAAACCCATAATAAAGTCGTGCGCCGCCGCCGCCTGGGCCGCCGCCATAATCTCGGCATCGCTCGCCTCAGGCCGACCGAAGGCGATATTTTCACGAATTGTGCCACTAAAAAGATTCGTCTCTTGCAGTACAATCCCGATCTGCGAACGCAGACTATCAATTGTCACCTGACGCACATCGTGGCCATCAATCAGAATACTCCCCTCGGAAGCATCATAAAAGCGCGGCAACAGATTGATGATCGTCGTCTTCCCACTGCCCGTTGCGCCCAGCAGCGCAATCGTCTGGCCGGGTTGGGCCACGAAACTCACCTGTTTCAGCACCGGCTCACCACTACCGAGGTAGCGGAAGGTGACATCACGGAACTCAACATGGCCCCGAATCGGCGGCAGGGCTGTGGCCCCCGGCATGTCGCGGATCTCACTTTCGGCATCGAGCACCTCAAAGATGCGCTTCGCCGACGCTGAAGCCTGGGCCATCATCGAGACGATCATACCCAACTGACCCAGCGGGAAGAAGACATAGATCAGAAAGAGGCTAAACTTCTGATACTCACCCAGATTGAGCGTCCCATTGAGGATCTGCACCCCACCAAAATAGAGGATCGCGGCCTGACCCAACTGTGCAACCAAAAAGACCACCGGGAAGAGGAACGAAAAGACTCGATTAACCCGTAGTTGTTGCGCCATCAGATCCGAGGCCGCCGCATCAAAGCGCTGCACCTCGTGTGGCTCGCGGGCAAACGACTTCACCACCTTCATCCCGGCCAGGTTCTCTTGCAGGATCGTATTCAGCGTAGCCAACTTGGCCTGAATCGCCATAAAGAGCGGCTGCGCCACCTTACCAAAACCCATAAAGAGCGCCAGCGCAATCGGCAGTAGCGGCAGCATCACCAACGTCAGCGACCAATTGGTGAAGATGAGCATCAGCAGCGCCCCGAACAGCAACATAAACGACTGGGCCGCCATCACCAAACCCTGAGCCACAAACGTGCGCAAGCGTTCCACATCATCCGTGGCCCGAATCATCAACTGTCCAGTCTGGGTCTGATCATAATAACTAAACGAAAGCCGCTGAATCCGCGCAAAAATCGCATTTCGCATGTCATACGCGACATCCTGCGAGGTCTTTTGCGACATAAACGCCTGAATAAACGAGAAGAGGCCGCGCATAATCGCAAAGAGCAGAATAAGCAACGCCGCATACCAGATCACCCGCTCACCAGTTGCCGGATCGGCATTGGGAGCCAGGCTTTCCGTCACCGCATCAATCATATTCTGCACGATCTGGGGCACCATTAACTGGGCGAAGGTGGCGAGAGCGAGGGTACCATAGGTAATCGCCACATTACGGCGATGGTCACCGAGGTAGCCAATCGCCCGTAGCAGCGCCCCACGCGGCGCTGCGGGCTGGCGCGTCGCCCGACCCATGCCGGGGTTCATCTGGGCTTGCACACAAAACTCCTTGGGTGTTGTTTGAACGATCCTGCGGGGAGATACCAGAATCTATAATCGATCATAACACAACTATCATCGCATCCACCGCTGCCGTAACAATACTAACCCGTTCCGCTGGTAGACCAGCCATTCGATCACTAGGACGATCAGTGCTGCCAGTGCTAACCAGCGCCAAATCTCCTGGCGTCCGTCGCGGTTGCGGGCAGTGGTGCTCTCGGCTCCGCTGGTCTGGGGGATGCGTAGATCGGCTTGCGGGCGGATCGGCGACTCTTGGGGATCGGCGTTGACGGCGTAGCTGCGCCGCTGTACGACGCTGCCATCGCGTAGCGCTTCGAGGTGGTAGATGCCGAGCATGTCGGTGTCGGCGTAGATCGCTTGCCCCGCCCGGATCTGGATCGCTCCGCTACCCGAACTGGCTTGGCTCCTATCGGGGCGGCTGATGCGTACCTCGGTGATGCTGGGGTCGAGCGGTAATGCGAGGGTTTGGCTGGGGCTGAGTTGCGCCCCGCTGCCGCCGGGGGCCAGATATTCGATCAGGTTGGAGAGGAGCAACGGGAAGGCGATCTGTAAGGGCAGATCCGAGTTGTGCAGATCAAAGGCCAGCACCGCAATACGCCGTCCGTCGCGTTCGCCTACCATCAGCATCGGCGCACCGTCACTCGTCACTAGGACGCGTGCCCAACTGCCAGGGACGATCCGCGCCGCTTTGAGCACGCTCACTTCGCTGAGGCTGATGTTCTTTAGGACGGGATCGCTGTTGCTCACCGCCCGCAGGCTGGGGAAGTCTATCTGCCCCGTGACCGAGAAGTAGTCGGTGCTGCGTAGTGGCCCAATGAAGAGGAGGTTGCCCGCCGGGAAGCTGTCCGGGATCGCGCCATCTATGATGCTCAACGGGGCAGCGCTGGCGTTGGGGTTGTTCAGGCTGATGTTGGGGAGTAGGCTGAGGCCGGTTTCAAGGAAGTGGTTGCCGCTGCTGAGGAGGCGGACATTCAGTTGCGAGCCAAAGGTGCTGATCGCAAAGGCGCGATCATCAGCGGGGAGCACGTCGCTTCCGGCAAGGCGTGCCTCGACCTGTTGTACGGTTGGCGGTACGTCAACGACAATGTTCTGGCTCTGGTTGAGGTCGGGGGCGAGGTTGAGGGTGTAGGCGTTGAAGAGCGCACCATCAAGGTAGAGATTGAGGCGGCGTTCAACGGCTTGGCTGCCGTAGTTGCTCACTTGCACAAAGAGGGTCTGTGAGTTTTGTCCCGCTTCGAGCGCAATGGCGCTGATGCCGCTATTCTCGCTGCTGTTGCCGATGGGGAAGTAGCTCACCCGTGCCGGTACGCGGATGTCGTTGGGGAGACTCAGGTTGCCATCGGAGATGATCGCCACTTCGCTCTGTTCGTCACGCGCTGCGAGGGCGGCAGCGAGGCTGAGTGCCTGGGCCAGATCGCTGCCGCCACCGTTGGCCAGCGCCACGGCTTGGATCGCGGCGCGTAGTTCGCGCCGGTCGCCACTGGCGGCGGCGGGCACTTCGAGTGTGCCGCCCACCAGGATCAGGGTTGCTCGCCCCCCATCGGGGAGCTGGTCAATCAGTTGTAGCGCAGTCGCCTTGGCAGTATCGAGGCGCGAAGGTGGGGTGTCGCTGGCGGCCATACTGGCCGAGCGATCCAGGATGATGATCAGGTTGCGCCCGCTGATGCCCTGAGTGGCGAAAAAGGGCCGCGCTAGGGCGAAGACGAGCAGCAGCATGAGCAAGATTTGGAGCAGCAACAGCAGGTTGTAGCGCAGTTTTTGCCACGGTGCATTGGCTTCCACGTCGCGGATGACCTGTTGCCACAGGAAGGTGGAGGAGACGGTGCGCTCCTCGCGGCGCAGCTTGAGCAGGTACATGGCCACGATGATCGGGCCGATGATGGCGGCAGCCAGGAGGGCCAGGGGGCTGATCAGCGACATGCGGGGCCTTTCTAGCGTACCACCCGGCGACTGCGTAATTGGCTGATCACCAACTCCTCGACGGGGAGGGCGGTGTCAATGGCGACGTAGGTCATGTTACGTCCATTACAGTAGCTTTCGACTTCGCGCTGCCAAGCGGCGAGGTTGGCGCGGTAGCGTTCGAGGAGGCTACTGTCGGCACTCACCTCAATGCTCGGCCCGCCTTCGGCGTCGTTCAGTTTGAATTCGCCCTCTAGCTCCGGGTTAAGTTCCTGCGGAGCCAGGATGTGCATCACCGTTACCTCGAAGGGGCGGGTGGTGAGGGCGGTGAGGGCCTCGCGCCAGTTGGGATCGAGCAGATCGGAGCAGAGCAGGAGCGGGCCGGGGTTGCGCACGTTCATCACATACTGGCGGCAACGTTGGGCGAGTTGGGTCGTGCCACCGGCTTGGAGGTTCTGCATAAAGTTGAAGAGTGGAATGGCTCCGCGTTTGCCGCGCACGCCACTGAGACTCTGTGCGCTGCCGGTGCCAATGGCATGCACGCTGACCCGATCAAGGTTGCTCAGGGCGATGTAGCCGAGGGCGGCGGCGAGTTGCTGGGCGTAGCGCAGTTTGTTGGGTTCACCCCAATCCATGCTCGCGCTGGTGTCAATCAGCAGGTGCAGGTTGAGTTCCTCTTCGGCGACGAAGAGCTTGAGGTAGAAGCGTTCGGCACGGGCGTAGAGGTTCCAATCAATCTGGCGGATGTCGTCGCCGGAAGCGTAGGGGCGGAAGTCGGCAAACTCGACCGAGGCTCCCCGGCGCGGGCTGCGCCGTTCGCCCTGGAGTTCGCCGCGCATCGCCCGCCGCGTGATCAGGCTGAGGCGATCCAGTTTGCGTAGGAAGGAGGGATCGAGCATCTCCTACTCCTCCTTCACCGCCTCCAAAACCCCCTTGACCACCTCGTCCGACGCGATGCCTTCAGCCTGGGCCTCGAAGTTGAGTACAACACGGTGGCGCAGGGTGGGGAGTGCTGCTGCCTTGAGGTCGCTGAAGGCGACATTGAGGCGGCCATCCAGTAGGGCCAGGATCTTGCCCGCCAGGATAAGCCCCTGCATGCCACGCGGCGAAGCGCCGTAGCGGACATACTGCCGGGTGATCGCCGGGGCGTCTTTGCTGTCGGGGTGGGTGGCGGTGATCAGGCGCGCCGCGTAGTTGAGGACGTGGCTGGCGATGGGGACGGTGCGGGCGAGTTCCTGCATCTCGACGATCATCGCCCCATTGGCGACCTTGCGTGTCTGGGGAGTACGCGCCCCGGTGGTGCGCTGGGCGATCTCGACCAACTCATCGGCACTAGGAAACGTGACATTCACCTTGAAGAAGAAGCGATCCAGTTGGGCTTCGGGCAGCGGGTAGGTGCCTTCCATCTCCAGTGGGTTTTGGGTGGCAAGCACGAAGAAGGGCTGATCGAGTTTATGGATCGTCTTGGCCACCGAGACGGTGCGTTCCTGCATGGCTTCGAGCAGCGCACTCTGGGTCTTGGGGGTAGCGCGGTTGATCTCATCGGCCAGTACGAGGTTGGCAAAGATCGGCCCCGGCTCAAAGCGGAACCCCTTGCGCCCCTGGGCATCTTCGCTAATCAGGGTGGTACCGATAATATCGGCGGGCATCAGGTCGGGCGTAAACTGAATGCGCGAGAAACGGCAATCAATCACATCGGCCAGCGTGCGAACCAGCGTCGTCTTGGCCAGACCGGGCACACCCTCAAGGAGCGCATTGCCGCCCGCCAACAAGGTGACAATCACTTGGCGGATGAGATCACGCTGCCCGACAATCACCGTGCCAACTTCCGCCTCGATCATCGTGGCACGTTTGCGGAACTCGTCCGGGCTGATGTGGGGAATCTCGCGGGGCGGGGTGGTCATAGTCGCTCCGTTGTGTTTTTAACGCGAAGGCGCGAAGGTCTATAGCGCAGGCTTTGCGCCTTCGCGTCTTTGCGTCAAAACCTGAGTGTAAACAATTGCCTCACTGGCTCGGTTCAAGTTGCGAAAAATAACGACGCACAAAATCCTTCAGATGGGGCGGAATATAGCCGCGCTCCAGCGCTTCGCTGGCGGTCTGGGAATACTCCGGGTAGATCTGTTCGTAGGGTACCGTAACTGGCCCACTTGCACCGGGTTGGTTGTTCTGCCCCGGCTGTGTCTGTACCTGCCCGCCCGACCCGGTTTGGCCCGGAACGAAGTCGGTGTTACCCGTTGCCCCGCTGGGGGTAAAGGGCTGATAGACCATCCCGGCACTGCCGGTGCCTTGGCCTTGCCCCTGCTGGCCTTGCCCTTGCTGGCCCTGCTGGCCTTGACCCTGCTGGCCTTGACCCTGCTGGCCTTGACCCTGCTGGCCTTGACCCTGCTGGCCTTGACCCTGCTGGCCTTGACCTTGCTGGCCTTGACCTTGCTGGCCTTGACCCTGCTGGCCTTGACCCTGCTGGCCTTGACCTTGCTGGCCTTGACCCTGCTGGCCTTGACCCTGCTGGCCTTGACCCTGCTGGCCTTGCCCCTGCTGGCCTTGCCCTTGCTGGCCTTGTTGCCCTTGCTGGCCTTGTTGCCCCTGCTGGGCAGTTGACTGACTCGGCGTCCCTGCCGTGGCTTGACGCGCCTCTTGGAGTTCTGCCAGGGTCTGCTCGGTGGCCTGCTGGTTGGCGAGATCTTGCTGGGCCTGCTGCACACTCTGGGCCGCCTGATCGAGACTCTCGGCTGCCGCTTGGGTATCACCACTGCGCAAGGCGCTGGCTGCCTCAGCGAGCTGCTGGGCAGTCTGGGGGCTACTGTTCCCCACTTGATTCGCCTGCTGCTCCAACTGATCGGCGAGTTGCTGGCGCTCCTCGGCACTCATCTGGGCCAACTGATCGGCAAGTTGTTGCAGATCCTGGGCCGCCTGATCAAGATTCGGGCGCTGGCTCGGCTGCCGCCCAGAGAGCGTCTCAAGGTTGCGCGCCATCTGTTCGAGCGCGGCGCGCTGGGCATCGGCGTTGGGATCGAGTTCTTGCTGTAAGCGCGCCTCGCTGGCTGACAACTCAGCCAGTGCCTCCTCGCGGTCGCCGGGATTCTGGGCGAGTGCCTCGCGCAAGGCTTGTAGCTCCTGCTCCAAACGTTCACGGTCGGCCTGACTCAACTCGCTATTCTGCGCAATCTGCTCTTCAAGTTGGGCCAACTGCTGTTCTACCTGCTGAAGTGCCGCCTGCGTCGCTTGGCGTTCCGCCAGCACCGCATCTTGGGGATTGGGCAGGAAGAGCAGCGTGGTAGCGAGGGCCAAAGGCAGGAAGCCACCCAGGAACCAAGGGCGATCCAACCGCCACGGAATCTGGGCGGGGCGCAGCGTCTGGGCGACACTATGTGCATCGGCCTGCTGCATGCGGCTGGTCGGATCATCCGCCTGCTGCTGGTGCAACTCGACGGCAGTGGCGAGGCGTTCACGCAGATCGAGGATCTGATCGAGGCGCTGGGCCACCCGGCGGGGTGGCTGGGGGCGCAAGAGGGCCACGCCGAGGGTGATGAGGAGCCAGAGGGGCAGCGGTGCTACCACCCAGAGGCGCAGGTTGGCAATCGGAATGAGCCGCCCCAGCAGGGCAACGAGGAGCATCACCAGCGTAGCGATCCAGAAGGTGCGGCTGATCAACCAGAGCGCATCGGTCAGGCGCAAGCGCCAGCCGAGCGGGCCGAGGTGGCGATGCAGCGGCGAATCCGCATGGTGCGATGGGAGCGCCACAGGCTACTCTTCCTTCCGCCAGACATGCTTTTCGACCACTTGCCGCGCCAAGTTGCCTTGTTCCCAGACCTCAACCACGCGCTGACTGACAATCGTGACGGTATTGCGCACCAGATCATTCTGGGGGGCAGCGAGAGCGGTCGTTTGGGGCCGCACCGCCGGGGGATGGCTGGCAGCATCGGCGCGGCGGCGCAGCCATGCCACACCCACCTCGGCGGCGATGGTGGCGAGGCTGACCGCAACGACCTTGCCCACCTGTTTGATCTGGGCCACCGGCACCTGTTGGCCAGCGATCACAATCGAGGTGGTATCAGTACGTGCCAGGGCATCGGGCTGAAGCGGCCCACCACACGCACCGCAGTAACGGTTGTCTAAAGGATTACCGTGCTGACATGCCGGGCAGATACGCTCAACCATGGGAAAACTCCTCGTGAGTAGGGGTAGACCATGGGTAGAGTATAGCATTCTCCGGGGGGATGCTGCAACAGATGTTTGATACCTTCCAGGGCATGGGCAAAGTCTTTGGGGCGGCATAGCCGCCCCCAAACCCCCACCGGAGGTGACTTATGACCCCAATTTCTAATGTAAATGGTACTACTGATATGCTACAATATCTCGCATAGATGCGAATAGATGCGAACGAAAGGGGTACAGCAATGGCTTCATATTCTAGCCTCAAACCCTGGTTACGTGGAAGTATTGTCCTGTTGCTCTGTACCCTCGCTGTTATTATTCCAAATGGCGTTGCAGCACAACGTAGTGCTGTTTATGAACCGAATCTGGATCTTGGTCGGGTGACGAAGGGCGATATTGACCCCAACCAGATTATTACCTATACCGTTGCCGTGCCGAGTGGCAAACAGATCATCGTTGGGGCGATCAATGTTGATGCCATTCAGGTTCTTGCTGGTGCAGCCGCACCACCTGAAGTAACCGTCACCTGCCCAACCACAAGTGGCACCCAGGTTATGACGGCCCAGAATAATCGGGTGGTCTACTGTCGGCCCACGTCATCTGCCGGTACCGATGTGACGGTGACCATTGCATTGAAGGGTGCGAGTAGTGCGACCTCAGCGGTGAGTTATGCGCTCTTTGTGCATCGTTTAGACTCCTCAATGGGTACAACCTTTAGGAGTCTGCGCTATGTAGGTTTGAATTCTACAGCGCGCCATATTCAAACCTTCTTCATGTCGAATAGCGACAACTCACTCACGCAGCGTAATCTGGTCTTCACGCCCTCAAGCAGTTATCGGGCAGTGGCGTTGCTCTACCGTGCCGATGGTAGCTTGATGTGTGGTACCCTATCCCCTCAGACATGCCAGATCTATGATCAGGACGGGGACTATCTCGACTACTATTTGGTCATCATGAATGCTGGTGATGTCGGTTATACCTATGACGTGGAGTTCGTTGAGCCATAGTGGATTGGTTGTGGGGTGGTTGCTATGCACAGCATTCAACGCATGCTGCTGATCGGCATGCTGACGCTCCTCTGGGGATGTGCGGGTGCTGCTCCGCCACCACCCAGTACCGAACCGCTCATCAAGCATTTAGGGAACAGCATCGCGCATATCCAGCCCCAGACGAGGCAGCGCGATCTTGCAGTGACTGAGAGTCTCTATCCTGGCCAGGTAGGGTTGAGTAGTGAAGAGGGGGGACAGTATCGCCTCAACCTCACCAGTGGGGATATGCTGTTAGCCGGGGCTGTTCAGAGTAATCCATTGAGACTCGACACTTTCCCGCGTCTGAGCATTCGTTGCCCAACCAAATCGGGGGGAAGCAACCTGCTCAATAGCCTCGGCGCAGGTGGAATGGTGACCTGTAGCCCCCAGTTTGCTACGGGCACGAGTGGCGAGGTGCTGGTGAGTATGGAGCATTCTGGCAGTGCGGTGCTCTTTACGTTATTGATCAATCAAGGCATGCAGAGTACCTTCGATTCGCTCAATCTCGTGGGCGTATCACTTGCCGCCAACACGGCCCAACTCTACCGCATCAACAACACCAATACGAATGTCCAGCAGCGTCAGTTGAATTTCAGTAGCCCATCGAGTAATAGCGCAGCCCTGCTCTACCGCGAGGATGGGCGGCTGATCTGTAGTAGCTTGGGTTCCACTGGATGTGGCGTCTATGATAGCGACTGGTCGCGCTACTATCTGGTGCTGATCAATACCGATGCCGCTCCGACTACCTACGCTATTCGCTTTAGTTCGTAGAAAGTGTGCTATACTCCGCGCTATGCGACACGCCATGATCCGCCATTGCCAGCAGCAGCGCCTCTCCCGGTGGTTGGGAGGTAGGGCGGTCTGACGCAGTGCAGTTCGCTGATCTCACACCCGCTGGGGCACTCCCGGCGGGTGTTTTTGTGTGCTTATGCAAGGAGGAGCGCATGTTGGATTTTTTGTTACGCGGCATGTTGATCGGGTTTGCGATTGCGGCCCCGGTGGGGCCAATTGGGGTGTTGTGTATTCGGCGCACGCTGGCCGATGGCCGATCTGTTGGGTTTGTGTCGGGAATGGGCGCGGCAACCGCCGATATGATCTATGGCGCGATTGCGGCCCTCGGTTTGACGGCGGTGGCGAATCTGCTTACTGGGGTGAGTTTCTGGACGCGTCTGGTGGGAGGGATCTTCCTCTGTTACTTGGGCTTGCACACCCTGCGCGAACGCCCCGCCGAACGTCCGGCGGCGGCGAACGCACGCGGCTTGTGGGGGGCGTATCTCTCCACCTTCGCCCTAACCATCACCAATCCGGCAACTATTCTCTCGTTTGCGGCGGTCTTTGCGGGGATGGGGGCGGCAAGTGGTGTGGCGGGCTATGCCGATGGGATCATGTTGGTGTTGGGGGTATTTAGTGGCTCGGCGCTCTGGTGGCTGCTGCTGAGTAGTGGGGTAAGCCTGCTGCGCAGCCGCGTTACTCCACGGGTTTTACGCGGGGTGAATGTGTTGGCGGGGCTGATCATTCTCGCGTTTGGACTGGTGGCGTTAGGGAGTCTGGTGGGATAGTTTATACTGAAGTGGCGTGATTCTCTCAGCCATGAGGTGTTGCATGACCGAACTGAACAAGGTGGCCCTCTTCACCAACGAGTACCCGCCGAATGTCTATGGTGGCGCTGGGGTGCATGTCGAATACCTGAGTCGTGCGTTGGCCAAACTGGTGGATGTGGAGGTACGCTGTTTTGGTACCCAGCAGGTGGAAGATGAGCATCTGCGTGTGCAGGGCTACCCGCTTTGGGAAGAGGTGAAGCGCAACACCGATCCACGCTATGTCGGCGCGGTTGATGCGTTTAATCGCTCGCTGATGATGGCCAAGGATACCTTGGATGCCCAGGTAGTACATTGCCACACCTGGTATACCGACATGGGCGGTCTGCTGGCGGGCAAATTGTGGGGTATCCCGTATGTGTTGACGATTCACTCGCTCGAACCGCTACGACCATGGAAGGTGGAGCAACTGGGGCATGGCTACCACCTCAGTTCGTGGATGGAGCGCACCGCGATAGAGCAGGCCGACGCGATCATTGCGGTCTCGAAGGAAACCCGTGAGGACGTGTTGCGCCACTTCCAGATCGCGCCGGAGAAGGTGCATGTGATCTACAACGGGATTGATCTGGCTGAGTATCGCAAAGCCGAGTCTACTGCGGCGTTGACCCGTTACGGTATTGATCCCCAGCGGCCCTTCGTGCTGTTTGTGGGTCGCATCACGCGTCAGAAGGGGATTATCCATCTGGTCAATGCTATTCCCCAGATTGATCCCGAACTGCAAGTGGTGCTGTGTGCGGGTGCGCCCGATACGCCAGAGATTGCGCGTGAGATGCAAGAGGGTGTGGCGGCAGTGAGTGCCAACCGCCCCGGTGTGATCTGGATTCAGGAGATGCTGGCGCGCCCGGATGTGATCCAGCTCTACTCGCACGCGGCGGTCTTCTGTTGCCCCAGTGTCTATGAGCCATTTGGAATCATCAACCTGGAGGCGATGGCCTGCGAGACCGCCGTAGTAGCATCGGCAGTGGGCGGGATCAAGGAGGTGGTGGTGCCAGAGGAGACTGGAATCCTGGTGCCGCTGGAGCTTCAATCCGGTACCTTCACCCCACTGGATGCGGCCGCGTTCGAGGCGGATCTGGCAGCGGCGATCAACCGGGTGGCGCGTGACCCGGCACTGCAAGCGCGCTTCGGGGCGGCTGGACGCCAGCGCGTCGAGCAGCATTTCAGTTGGGATGCCATCGCGGAGCGCACGCTGGAGTTGTACCGTGGGTTGGTGGAGGCAAGTTCTTAGCTTCTGCCGGTGGGGGTTCGGGGGCGGCTTGCCGCCCCGAAGATATGTTTTTGTTGTGTTTTGGCGGCTGCGACGCCAAAACACAACAAAAACATGGGGGAGATCAATCCCCCCTTTTTTCTCTTGACACAGATTAAAAATTAGTGCTACACTTCACGAAATCAAGCATACTTTTCTGGGGAGGAGATCTGTGGAACGTCTCGATGATCCGCCGGACGTGGTTATCCGTCGGCTACCACTCTATGCACGCAGCTTGCGTTATCTGCTCGATGAGGGTGTCCACTCGGTCTCATCGCAGGAACTCGGCGAGCGTATCAACGTCACCGCCGCACAGATCCGTAAAGATCTCTCCTACTTTGGTGAGTTTGGCAAGCAGGGCATCGGCTATGATGTCGAAAAGTTGCTCAATCATATTGAGCGCATCCTGGGCCTGACCCAGAGTTGGCCGGTGGTGTTGGTGGGTGTGGGCCATCTTGGTCAGGCAATTGCACGCTACGATGGCTTCCATTCCCAGGGCTTGCGGATTGTGGGCCTCTTCGATACCGATCCGGCCAAGATTGGTCAGGAGGTCTCTGGGGTACAGATTAGCGATTATGCCGAGATGCCACGTGTCATCCGTGAGACGGGGACGCGCCTGGCGATCATTTCGGTGCCCGCCGCTGATGCCCAGCCGGTCGCTGATATGCTGATTGATGCCGGGGTGCGGGCGATTCTTTGTTATGCACCGATTATTCTTCAGACACCCGATCATGTCTGGGTGCGCTATATTGATCCGGTTGCGGTTCTGCATAGTATGACCTACTATTTAGCTCGTGAGCATGTGGTGTAAAGGATGAACGACCGCGCATCACTCCGTCTCCAGCCCATGCCGCTGCTACTGCTGTTGGCATTGCTGGTGACTGCTGTGCCCGTGCTCTGGATCGATCAGGCACCGCCGAATCTGCGTATTGCCCCCGATCTTGTGGTGCAGGCACCCGCATTGCCCGCCGCAACCCAAACGCCTCTGGTCGGTGATGTTTCACCGGCGGAGGCGTTTGCCGCACTTCAGGCACGCAGCGCAACGCCCTTGACGGTGCGTTGGAATGCCCAGCATGGCATCCCCGATTTCCTTCACAGCCGCGATCTGACGGGCCGTTTGCCCTACCAGCCGACGGCGCTAGAAGTTGGGAATCCCGTGGCGATTGCGCATGGCTTTCTCGATCAGAACCGTAGTCTGTTTGGGATTCGTGCTGTAGCCGAGGATCTGGCGCTGCTGCGTGTCGAGCCGGATCTGCAACGCGGCTATGCCCATGTGCGTCTCGATCAGCGCTACGCCGGGTTGCCGGTGTTGGGGCATCAGTTGGTGGTGCATCTCGATCCTGATGGCCAGGTGGTGGCGGTGAATGGCGAGTTTGCCCCGGCCTTGAATCTGGCCACCCAGCCGACGATCACGGCGGCTCAGGCTGATGCGACGGCGCTCGATTATCTGTGGGCGAGGCAACTTTTGCCGAGCGAGCTATCTACGGTGCAGATCGATCCGCTGCCTGAAGCGACGCGTCTGGCGGTCTATGTTGATCCCACTGGCCAGGCGACGCTGGTCTGGGAGGTGACGATTCTCACCGAACGCCCGCTTAGTCAGTGGCGTTTCTTTGTCAATGCCGGACGCCCGGTGGTTGTCCACGCGATTGATGAGGTGATGCCGATTAAGCGCCGCAAGACCTATACAGCGCGCAATAAGACGAGTATTCCGGGGCGTTTGCTGATTGATGAGGGCGAGCGCAGTAGTGACCCGGTGGCTCAGGCGGCTCACGATGGGGCTGGAGTGGTCTATGACTACTATATGCAGCAGTTTGGCCGCGATTCCTACGATGGCCAAGGTAGCCCGATGATCTCGACGGTGCATTATGGGAGTGATCCAGAGGATGCGGAAAATGCGGCATGGATCAGTGAGTATGGCCAGATGATCTATGGTGATGGCGGGACGATCTTTGAGCCGTTGCCGTATGCCTTGGATGTGATCAGCCACGAGTTTACGCATGGAGTGATTGACGCAAGTGCCGGTTTGATCTATGAGAACCAGTCGGGGGCGCTTAACGAATCCTATGCGGATGTGTTTGGGGTGCTGATTGATGATGATGATTGGACGGTGGGTGAGGATGTGGTGAAGTCGCCGCCCTACCCGGTACCCTACTTGCGCAGTATGCAAGATCCGGGCATTGGGGGCAACTATAACCCGCGCAAGCCACTGGCGAGTATCGGCCAGCCCACCACGATGCGTGAATATGCCAACCTGCCCAATACGCGCCGCTCGGATAATGGCGGGGTGCATGTGAATAGCGGCATTCCCAACCGTGCCGCTTACCTTGTGGCGCAAGCTCTGGGGCGCGAGGAGATGGGCCAGATCGCCTACCGTACCCTGACGCAGTACCTTACCCCCGGTTCCGATTTTCAAGATGCGGCTGATGCGTCTGCCCAGGCAGCGGCAGATCTGTATGGCGAGAACGAGGCCGAGGCGGTGCGGGCTGCCTTTGCCCAGGTGGGGATTAGCACCGGCACTACCACGCCCACGACGCCCCCGGTGACGCCCGAAACGAATCTGCCCAGTGGCGGTGGGGGTACCGTTCCGCCGGTGGTTGAGGCGTTGCCCTCTGGGTGTAGCGATGTCATCCTGAATGGCGGGTTTGAACAGGAGGGCGGCTGGACGCAGGTCTCGCGGGGCGATGCGTCACTGATTGACCCCCAGTTGCCCCTCAGTGGGAAGCGCAGCGCGTGGCTGGGTGGCACCGACCAAGAGCCGTTGCAGTACATCTACCAGGATGTGCGCTTGCCCGCCAACGCAACCAGCATTACCCTGGCCTACTCGCGGCTTATTCACGAGGAGTTTAGTGGTCTGCTGGGGTTGCTGGCGGAGGATGCGACGTTTGGTGTGCTGCTGGCCAATACCAAAGGCGATATTCTTGAAGCGGTAGAGGAAGTTCCCTCTTCAGAGGCGGATGATACCTGGGCCGAGATGAACGCCGATCTCTCGCACTATGCGGGCAAGCCGCTGCGGCTAGTCTTTGCAGCCGAGAACCCGCGTGGGAATGTGTCGAGTATGTTTGTAGACGAGGTGCGGTTGGTGGTGTGTACGGGTGGCCAAGCGCCATCCGCACCGCCCACGAGTAGTGGCGATCTGGTCTATGTGAGTGGCACGATCACTAATGCCGATACCGGGCGCGGTGTGGGTGGGGTGCAGTTCTTTGTGATCAAGCCGGGGGTAAGCGCCAGCCAGGCCGCCGCTGATGATACCCTCGGTGCCGATGAGGTGCTGACGATGGGTGTCACCGATGATAACGGTCTCTTCCGTACCAACGAGGCAGTGCCACGTGGCCAAACCTACGGGGTGATCGTTTTTGCACGCGGCTACCGCCCGATTGTGGCCGATGGTCAGGTGGTTATTCCGGCGAATGCGGGTAATCCCTTCAAGGTTGATGCGCAGATCCGGCGTAGTCGGTAGGATCACTATGACACAGAAACCAACCATCGTCTGCTGTATTTGTGAGACGCCATTAGATCCGCCATACACCATCTTGGGGCAGCGTGCCTACTGTGCCCATCACTTTGCCCTCGTCAACAAGCCGCATGTTGGTTTCTGGCGGGCGGGGGTGGTGCAGATTGTTGCGATGGGCCTGTTCAGTGCGCTGGTGGCCTTCTTGGCCGGGTTCTTGGGGCCACTCGATGGCATGGCGCTGTTGGCGGTGGGCCTGCTCTTGGCGCTGGTACCATCGTTGATCTGGCTGGTCTTCTTCTACCAACAGGATCGCCTCGAACCCGAACCGAAACACCGCATCGCGGCGGTCTTTCTGCTGGCGTTGCTGCTTGCCGATGTGATTGGGCGGCGTCTGTTGCACGAGTGGTTTCAGGTGCGCGTGTGGGCCTCGTCGGATACCTTCACCTCACTGGCTGCTGCGATCCTGATTGTTGGCATCACGTGGCAAGCCATCGCCTACCTAGCGGTGCGGCTGCTGGTCTATGCCACGCCGGAGTTTGACGAGCGTATGGATGGCATCGTCTACGGTACGGTGGCGGGGTTGGGGGTGGCGACGCTGATCAATCTGCGCTATGTGCTGGATAATGGTGGCGTGGCGTTGGCTCCGGGGGTGATCAATGTTGTCACCTTATCATTGGCCCAGGCATCGTTTGGGGGCCTAATGGGCTACTTTATGGCCGAGGCCAAATTTACCCACCGCCCGGCGTGGTGGGTGCCGCTCGGCTTTGCGCTGGCGGCGGGGCTGAATGGCCTCTTTACCTGGCTGATTGGCGAGGTGAGCGCGGCGGGGCTGAGTGTGGTCTATTGGCGCTCACTCTTGTTGGGCTTGGGGGTGGCGCTGGCAGCCTTCTTTACCCTGGTTGGGCTGATGCGGCGTAGTACCGAGGTGACGCTGCGGCAGAGCGGGAGGCACTCATGAGTACGACACCGGCGAGGCTCTCGGTCATTAGCCGCAGAGGACGCAGAGAGCGCAGAGGATCTGGGAGGCACTCATGAGTACGACACCGGCGACGATCTATCGCCCTAGCCTGCTGCCCAAAGATCTGGGGGTGGCATTGGTGGTGCTGGTGGCGCTGGCGCTGGGTTGGTTGCTCATGTTCCAGACCCAAAACCGTACCCGCACCTTCCACGAAGCCGATGGCGGCATTCAGATGCTCTACCCGGCCACTTGGAATAGCGTTGATTCGCTTCAGGATCTGTTGATCAAGCTCGAAGATCCACTCACCGATTCGGCCTTCAAGACTACCCTGAGTATTGAACGCCGCGATCTCGATCCGGCCAATCCACCAACCCTGCAAACTCTGCTCGACCGCCGCATCGAGGATCGCACGCTCCTCACCGGCTACCACCTGCTCGCCGACAGTGAGACTAGCCTTGATGGTGAACGTGCTATTATGCTCGAATATGCCTATGTGGTGCAGCCGATAGATACCCCCCGCCGTGCCTCATTGCCGGTGGTGGTGCATGCGCGTGACTACCTCGTGATTGCCCAGGATCGCGCCTACATCATCACAATGGCCGCACCCGCCGATGCCTTCAGCCAGGTCAGCCCGGTCTTTACACGGGTGGCCGCAAGCATTCAACTGCCATGAGTGATCAAAATAACTATGTCTTGGGCGGCTTGAGTACGGGGGATTATGATACGAGCCTCACCCCGGAAAACGCTGCTGACGAGCTAGAGTTACCGCCGGGTACACTGATCGCGTTTCGCAGCAGTGGCGGGTTGCGCTTTCGCAGCCGTGCGTATGTGATCTATCGGAATGGGTGGGTGGTGCAGCACGATGAGGCGACCCGGATGCGCCACATCACCCATACTAAGCTCGCGCATATCGCCCACCTCGCCCTGCGTGCCCGCCTTGCCCGCGCCCGCCCACGCTTGCGCAGCCCTGCCGATGGCTATATCTATGAAGTTGTGGCCCGTTTGGGAGGGCGTACCTACCGAGCTGAGTTTGCTCAGTCCAGCATCCCACCCGAAGCTGTGCCGTTGCTACGGGTTTTGCGGGCAATAGGGTAAAACCCTTGGGGCTGCGCCCCAAACCACAACAAAAAAAGATCTTCGGGGGCGGCGAAGCCGCCCCCGAACCCCCACCAGAGGTGCTTTTGCTCACATGCTAGAATGGTAAATAAAGATGCGCGCCGGGTTGAGCCAGAGATCGGTGGGGCTGCCCACGGCTGCGGGGGGCGTGTGCAGATCGAGATCCAATGCGGACGCGTCACCCACCTGGAAGTGGACTCGGTAGTGGCGGCCCCGGAACTGGGTGGCGCGGATGTGGCCCTGGAGCAGATTGATGGCCCGCGTGGCTTCCAGTTCAACCGCATCGAGGGCAACCACGGCCACTGCACTACTGCCGGGAGCCAGATCATGCAGCGGGGTGCCGTGGAGTTCGCCGAGCGCGGTGCGAATACGCCCGTTGCCCTGGTAGGAGCCAGGGATATGGTTGCGCAGCCCTAGGAAACGCGCCACCCATAGGCTGGCTGGTTGGTGGTAGATCGCCTCGGCAGATCCGATCTGTTCGAGATGACCGGCATTTAGTAACGCGACCTGATCGGCCAGGGCGAAGGCTTCTTCTTGGTCGTGGGTGACGTAGATCGCGGTGACTCCCACCCGCCGGAGTACCTGCCCCAACTCTTCTTGGAGATGCTCGCGCAGCGCTCGGTCGAGGGCCGCCAGTGGCTCATCGAGCAGCAGTAGACGCGGGCGCGGGGCCAGAGCACGCGCCAGCGCCACGCGCTGGCGTTCCCCTCCTGATAGCTCGAAGACACGTCGTTGCCCATACCCGGCCATGCCTACCAGATCGAGCATTGCCGTCACCCGTGTGGCGACTTCAGTTGGAGCAAGGCGCTGCATGCGCAACCCAAAAGCCACGTTGGCTGCCACATCCATGTGCGGGAAGAGCGCGTAGTCCTGAAACATCATCCCGATGCCGCGTTGATGGGCCGGGAGCGCATCAATGCGGGTGGTATCGAGATGGACTTCACCCTGATCGGCATGTTCAAGCCCAGCGACAATACGCAGTAATGTGGTTTTGCCACACCCCGATGGGCCGAGGAGCGCCAGGATCGTTCCGGTAGCGAGATTCAGGCTGACCCCGCGTAGAACGCGCTGGCCTGCAAATGATTTGTGGATCTGGTTGATGGTGAGCATAGTGATGGGACTGCGCCCCAGCCGCCGTAGCGGGGGCTTCGGGGGCCGGGCG
>NZ_GL501404.1:994836-1008827 GCF_000152145.1 Oscillochloris trichoides DG-6 | reverse complement strand
GCCCCGAAAAAACGTTGCTTGTTGGGGTATTTTTGGCGGCTGTGCCGCCAAAAATACCCCAACAAAGCTAGTACTGAATCAGCGAATGGACGGAGTAGGGAGCCAACTTCTCGCGCCCGTTGAGGAAACCCAACTCAACTACGAACGCCAACTCAACCACCGTTCCACCCGCCTGCTCGATCAGCTTACTGGCGGCGGCAATCGTGCCACCCGTAGCCAGCAGATCGTCAATCACTAGCACGCGTGCCCCCGGCTCGAAGGCATCGCGGTGGATCTCTAGCTTGTTGGTGCCATATTCCAGGCTATACTCGATCTGGTAGGTCTCGGCAGGCAGTTTGCCCGGCTTGCGTACCGGCACCAAGCCTACACCCAACTCCAGGGCGATGGGGGCACCGAAGATGAACCCGCGTGACTCAATTCCGGCCACTGCGGTGATGTTCTGGTCGCGGTAACGCTCGACAAGCAGATCAATCACCTTCTTGAAGGCCGGGCCATTGCCAATCAGTGTGGTGATGTCCTTGAACATGATACCGGGCAGCGGAAAGTCGGGCACGTTGCGAATCAGGTCGGCAAGATCCTGGTTGGACATACAACCTCCGGGCTTCTAATGCACGTTTGCGTGGCGCTATTATACCCGTTCTCACGGTTGCGCCTGAATCCTATCGTCTTTATAATGGCAGAGCGTAGAATAGAGGATCATGCCTATGTCTATATATGAAACCGTTACCGCACAACCTCGCGATCTGATTGCCGCTCTGTCTGAACAATGGCCGTGGCTCGCTGAGGTCTTGGTGACCCTGATGGCCGAACAGGCGGTTGAAGGGCGGGTTGATCAGTTGCGTCATATTGCCTCGCTCTGGTATGCGCAGGGAGGGGCGGCTGAGGTGTTGGCTGAACTGGGGTTGGCGGTGGCGTCGCGCTTGTCTATGCCCCAGGGGTTGGTGGTGAGTGAATTGATGCTCGCCTTTGGTGCCGCGCAGGAGGAGCAGCGTACCCGTGAGTGGGAGGCGCGGCTGCTGGCGCGGGCCTCGGAGTTGGATGGTCTGCATCGTATCATTTCGGCGGCGAACTCGACGCTTGATCTGGATACCTCGCTTCAAACTGTGGTGGAGACGGTCGCGGAGGTGGTGCATGTGCAGGCATGCTCGGTCTACCTCTACGATAAGCATCGTGACGAACTGGTGTTGCGTGCCGCCCGTGGGCTCAATTTTGCTGCTGTGGGCCAGGTGGTGACGAAGTTAGGCACCGGGGTGACGGGCTGGGCGGCGCAGTTGGGGCACCCGGTGGCGGTGCGCGATGTGTGCCAGGAGACGCGCTTTACGGTTGAGCCGCAGCTTGGGGATCAGATCTTCCACTCGGTGTTGGCGGTGCCAATTGTGCTCTTTAGTGCCGAGCGCTTCCAGTTTAGTGCCGATAAGCTCCAAGGGGTGATCAGTGTCCAGACGACTGGGCCACGCGATTTTACCCAGGAGGAGATCAGTTTTGTGGAGGTGGCCGCCGGGGAGTTGGCCTTCTTTATTGCTAATGCGCAGCTCTACCAACAGACTGATGAACGGTTGCATCAGAAGTTGCGTGAGTTGACGACGCTTCAGCAGGTGAGTAAGAGTATTGCCGAGCAGATCGGCTTGCGCGACGTGCTGAACCTGATCAGTGAGAAGGCGGTCGAACTGGCCCAGGCGGATCGCGCCGCGATCTTCCAGATGGATGATGGCAAACTTCAGTTGGTGTCGAGCCATGGCGGGGCAGGCGATGGGGTACGCGATTTCATCATCCAGACCGTGCGCGATAGTCGCCCGATGGCGGTGATGAATGCCTACCAGGATGCGCGCTTCCCAGAGTTGGCGCAGGTAGCCGTGCGCGAGAACTTCCACTCGCTCTTCTGTATGCCCTTGCGGGCGCGTGAGCGCACGATTGGCGGCATCTGCCTGTATAAGTCCGAGCCGCACCTTTTTGATTACGAGCAGGTACGGCTGCTCAGCACCTTCGCCGATGAGGCCGCGATTGCCATCGAGAATGCGCGGTTGTACGACGAGAGCCAGCGCGCCTTGATGATCAAGTCGGCGCTGCTGCAAGAGATGCACCACCGCGTGCGCAACAACCTCCAGACGATTTCGGCGCTGCTGGCCATGCAGTTGCGGCGCGTCGAACCGAACAGCCAGGGGGCCAAGGCGCTGCGCGAAAGTGCCTCGCGCATTCAGTCCATTGCCGCCATTCATAACCTGCTCTCACGCGAAGATCTGGGCGTCACGACGGTCAATGCGGTTGCGCGTCAGGTGGTGGATAGCACCAAGGCAACGCTGGTGGGCAACGATTTCCCGATCAAGTTTGCGATTACCGGCGATGCGGTACGGGTTGGATCACGCGATGCGACGGTACTGGCATTGGTGATCAACGAACTGATCAGCAACTCGCTCACCCACGGCCTCGCCGCTGAGGGTGGCAAGGTGGAGATCTCAGCGCAGTTGGTGGAGGATATGGTGATGGTGAATGTGCGTGATGATGGGCCTTCGCATCCGCCACCACCGATTAGCCACAGCAGCGGCCTGGGGCTACAAATTATCGAGACCCTGGTTAATGAGGATCTGGGTGGGCGTTTTCAACTCTTCCGCGAAGAGAATGGCGAGTGGATGTGTGCGCAGGTGCGCTTCCCACAACGGACGATCATTGAAGAAGAATAGTTTGCGCGTCTTGGAGGAACAGTGGATATAAGTATCTGGGCCTGGGTGGGCTTCCACGCCGTGGTCTTTTTTGTGCTTGCGCTTGATCTGGGCGTTTTTCATCGCAGCGCCCATGCGGTCTCGATCCGTGAAGCGGCGATCTGGACGGTGGTTTGGATTACGCTCTCGCTGCTCTTCAACCTAGGGCTATACTTCTGGCTCGGTTCAAAACCGGCACTGGATTTTCTTACTGGGTATCTGATCGAATACTCACTTAGCGTAGATAATATCTTTATCTTCGTATTGCTCTTTTCCTTCTTCCGCGTGCCGAGTGCATATCAGCATCGGGTACTCTTCTGGGGCATCTTGGGCGCACTACTGATGCGTGGCACGATGATCCTGCTCGGCGCGGCGTTGCTCGAACGCTTTGACTGGATCATCTATATCTTCGGAGCTTTTCTGCTCTTTACTGGCCTGCGCATGTTCTTTAGTAAAGAGGAAGAAGAGGAGATCCACCCTGAAGGCAACATCCTGGTGCGGGTCGTGCGGCGCTTCATCCCGGTGACGAAGGAGATGCGCGGGCCACACTTCTTTGTGCGCGAGCAGGGTAAACTGATGGCTACGCCGCTCTTTTTGGTGTTGTTGATTGTGGAGAGTACCGATCTGATCTTTGCGATTGACTCGATCCCGGCGATCTTCGGTATTACTCAGGATGCCTTTATCGTTTACACCTCGAATATCTGCGCTATCCTCGGTCTGCGTTCGCTCTACTTCCTCCTCGCCGGGGTGATGGGCATGTTCCACTACCTCAAGACCGGCTTGGCCTTTATTCTCTCGTTTGTGGGTATCAAGATGCTCTGGCCGGAGATTAGCTATTTGGTGGTGCATGAGCACTACCACGTCTCCAATACGCTCTCGCTGGGGGTGATTGTGACGACCCTGGTGGTGGCGGTGGTGGCCTCGATCATCCGTGCCCGTCGGCTTGATGCAGTGGTGTAGGGGACTTGGTTATTGGTCGCAGAGGATGCAGAGTTCGCAGAGGGGTGAGTTTGGGGCGCATCACGATGCGCCCCAAACTCACCCCCATTCGTGCTAGAATAAACCATCCAAGCCTACCAGAGCGAGCACCCCCATGCCCACTGCTGATCTTGAACTCACGATCACCCGTGCCGCCGATGGAACCACCACCGCCGCCCTGCGGGTTGAGTTGCCCACCCGCCGGGCGGAGTGGCCACCCGAACCGATCTCCCTTGATGCCACGGCACTGTGCGCCCTCACGAGCCATTCCGATGCCTACGGAGCTGCCCTGACCGCGATGATCTTTACGCCGGCGCTGCGCGAGGGCTGGCAGCGGGTGCGCGGCTTTGCCGAGGGTGGCCACGCCGTGCGGGTGCGCCTCGTGCTGATGGGCGATGATGGGCTGCACGCTCTCCGCTGGGAGTTGCTGCGTGACCCGGTGAGCAATGCGCCACTGGCCGCCAGTGAGCACACGCCCTTCTCGCGCTTCATGGTCACTACGAGTTTGGCCGAAGTGCAGGCTCCGGCCAAACCTACCCTGCACGCGGTCATCGCGGTGGCCAACCCGGAGCTGCCGCCCAGCTACCGATTGTCCCCGGTGGATGTTGCCGCTGAGGTAGAACGTGCCCAGCGCGGCCTGGGCGATCTGGCCGCCACGATCCTGGATGGCCGGGAAGGTCGCCCGCTGGCGAGTCTGGCCACCATCGCGGCCGCGCTACGCGAGGAGACCAGCATCCTCTACCTGGTGTGCCACGGCACATTGGCCAAGGACGAGCCGTACCTCTTCTTGGAGATGGATGGCAGTGGGGCGTACCAGCCTACCGCTGGGGCGGCGCTGGTGCAGCAGATCACCGCGCTGACCCGCCGCCCGCTGTTGGTCGTCCTCGCTTCGTGCCAGGGGGCGGGCAACACCTACGAAATGTTGGCCGCGCTTGGCCCGCAGTTGGCGCGTGTTGGCATTGGCGCGGTGATCGCCATGCAGGGCAATGTGCCGATGGAACTGGTGGCCCAACTAACACCACGCCTCTTCACCGAGCTGCGCCGCGACGGCCAGATTGACCGTGCCCTGGCGGCGGCGCGTGCCGCGCTGCACCAGCACCCCGATTGGTGGATGCCGACGCTCTGGATGGCGGTGCGGGACGGGGCGTTGTGGCGGGCGGAGGTGCCTGTCGCAGCACCCACGCCAAACATCACTATCGGTACGGTGCAGCAGATCACGATCAACGGCGGCAGCGTGGGCAGCATCATCGGCACGAACTCTGGCAACCCGCCCGCCCCGGCAGGGGCACAATCCGAAGCCATCACCCACCAGCACACCCTCTTGGCGACTCATCGGCGCACACTTGGCCACTACCTGCAACAGCTTGCGGTCTTCGGTACGGCCTATGCTCCCCCGCATATCATGCACGGAGCCACAGAGGCACGGACCGGGATCGCCCGCGCCAAAGCGGCGCTGCGCACGCTGGGGGTTATGGTTGAAGATCTCCCCGATGACACCCTATGAGCCAGCAAGACGCCATCATCACCGCTCTTGCCGCCGCACTCCCCACCGAACTGGCCGGGCATGCGGGCGATCTCGCCGCGCTGCTCTCCCGTGATCCAGCGGCCATCGCAACCGAAATAGCCGCACGCCCGGTGCTGGCCGTCGCACTAGCCAGTCTCGCTGGGCAGACCATCGCGGTTGCTGGAGCGCCCTTACAGTTCGCCCGCCACCAGATCGGGACGCTCCAAGAGATCACGATCTCCGGTGGCTATGTCCACCAGATTATCGGCACCGCGATCAGCATCCAACTCCCGCCGGTGGGGACGTATCGCGACCTCGCATCCGCCCTGGAGCTACTGGCGGCCATGCCGCTGGACGACCCGCCGCCCCATGCGCCGCTCCCCACGCCCCACCGCATGCCCTTCAGCCGCAACCCGCACTTTGTGGGGCGTGGCGACGATCTGCGCTGGCTGGCGGCGACACTCAAGGGGGGCGCGACCGCCGCGATTGGCCAGATTGCCGCCGCCACCGGGTTGGGTGGTGTCGGCAAGACCAACTTGGCCACCGAGTTTGCCCACCGTTACGGCCAGTTCTTCGCCGGGGGTGTCTTCTGGCTCAGCTTCGCCGACCCCCAGGTCATCACGGCCGAGATCGCCGCCTGCGGGATGGCGCTCAACCTACCCGGCTTCGCCGACCTCAAAATTGACGATCAGGTGCGGCGGGTGATGGCCGCGTGGCAGGAAGCGCTACCGCGCCTGTTGATCTTCGATAACTGCGAAGACGAAGCGCTGCTGGCCCAGTGGCGACCGACGACGGGCGGGTGCCGGGTGCTGGTGACGAGTCGTAGGGCAATATGGAGCCGCAGCCTCGCGGTGGCGAGCCACCCATTGGGCATCCTCAGTCGGGAGGAGAGCATCGCCCTGCTGCACAAGCATCGCCCCGATCTCGCCGCCGATGATCCGTGGCTCGCCGCCATTGCCGAGGAGTTGGGTGATCTGCCGCTTGCGCTCCATTTGGCTGGGAGCTTTCTGGAGACCTATCGGCAGAGTCCCACCTTTGGCAATCCAGCCAATTTTTTCGCCGAATTGCGCGACCAACGATTACTCGACCATGATGCGCTCCAGGGTATTGATGTCACCCCCTCGCCCACCAATCATGAGCTACACGTTGCGCGTACCTTTGCGCTCAGTACCAACCAACTCTCCCCCAGCGACCCAGTAGATGCGCTTGCGCGCCGCATCCTTGCCCGCGCCGCCTGCCTCGCTCCTGGCGAGACAATCCCCCGCGATCTGCTTTTCGCCACCCTCGAACTGGCCGAAGATGATCGGGCGGCTTTGCGTCAGGCAGAGCGTGGGTTGCGGCGGGTTGTGGATGTAGGGTTGGTGGATATCGATGCCGATGGGGCAATAAGTCTGCACCGATTAGTAACTATGTTCATAGAACGATCCATAGTAGATAATCAAAAACAAAACGCAGTTATACGGGGAATTGAAAAATTTACAATTTCTTATATAGATGATTATTTAGATATAATAATTATTCAAAAAATAATTGTACATCTTGAATTTTTGACCCAACAATTTATTAACCAACCGACAGATCAAACTATTGCGATTATGCTATTAACTGGGCGTGTTTTGACCGTGTTAGGGGATTACCCTAGAGCCCGCGATACTTTTGAAATGGTACTTAGGGAGAGCAAGCGACTACAGGAAGATAACCCCGATTTTATAGCAACTGTTCTTCATTATACAGGTGCTTTGGCTTTTCGACAAAATGATCTAAATTATGCATATAGATGCCAAATTGAAGCTTTTAATATTCGAAAACATATCTGGGGAGAGCAGAGTTTAGAAGTGGCAGCCAGCTTGTTTGAGATGGGGGCCATTACCTATCTTCAGGGAAATTTGGATGAGGCTTGGAGATTACAAAAGCAGGTACTGAAAATCCGTAAACGGGAGCTTGGTAAACATCATATTCATATCGCTGCAAGCTACCATCAGCTTGGTGCTATCAGCTACAGTAGGAGAAATTTTAGTCAAGCTCATCGCTTTCATACTGCTGCCCTTATGATTCGACAAAATACATTCGGCAATGTACACCCAGATGTTGCTGCAAGTTTATTTGAATTGGGTACTATAGCTCTTGAAATGTTAGATCTTACCAATGCACAAAAACAACTTGAAAAGTCGCTAGAAATACGCGAGAAAATATATGGTTCATTACATCTTGAAACAGCTGGGAGCCTCAACAACCTCGCGATCAACTACTGCTATCAGGGTAAGTTTGAGCAAGCTGCCGATCTGATGCGGCGTGCCCTGTCCATTCGTGAGCAACGGCTTGGCTTGCAGCACCCTTATACGCAGGATTCACGGCGAAGTCTCGCGGCTATTGAGCAGCGGTTAGCGCAAAAGAGCACTTAGGTCTCGATTCGTGGACAATCCTCATTCCCTTCGGTAGCTTCAGGATCGGATTTCCCCTCTGTGTCCTCTACGGTCAAATGAGGTTCACCGCATCGCAATGCGCCCCCCCCTACCCCTTCCACATCAGCAGCAACCCACTGATCACCGCCGCACTGATCAAGACCCCACTCAGGATGTACAGCCCATAGGTGCGGATGCTGGTATGCTTGATGTAGCTCTGCTCGTCGCGGTGGCTGATGAGGAAACTGCGCTTGGGATCAACCGGGTGGCGCATCAGCACCGGCTCACCATTCACATCACCCAGGGTGGCTAGCACATAGACGCGGTTCCCCACCGGCAGGTTGTACTCCTCGCGCCAGATCTCGCGCTCCACATCGTTTAGCGTGCCCGTGTAGGACTCAAAGCGCGCCATACCCTCGATCAGATCAATCTTCGCCCCCTGCGTCTCCACGGCAATGCGCCCACTGGCGTCGTGGACATAGAAGCGCGGTACCCGTTCGGCATGGATGTTGAGGTGGTGGCTACTGATCTCGCGCCCAGCAGCATGCCCAAGATCGAAACGATGCGTTGGTGCCAGCGAACGCACGCGTTCGGTACGTTCGTGCTCTTCATTGACGGTGTACTCGAAGGCTAAACACAGCTCCGAACTGTAGGGCGCACGCAGCGGAACATCGCACTCGCTCGTCCCCACCACCTCAACCGTCTGGCCCAAACGACCTTGGCGGTGTTGCTCGATCACCTGGGCAATGTAGAGCGTCTCGGTTTCGCGCATGGCGATGATGTGGCTTTCGCCACGCCACGCAATGATCGCCGTGATGATACCGGCTAGGGCTAAAGTGAGCGTCAGCACGAGGAAGAACATGAACATGGCAGCGCTACTTTCTTTGTCTCGTGTATAATAACGGAACTCCACGAGTAGACGCCAACAATGGGTGTTGGCGTAGAAGTGAAGCGAGGTCAGTTGTGGTGAAGACAGTTTTGGGTAAGGTCGGTTTTGTACTGGCAAATATGTTTGTGATGGTCATTTTGCATGGCAATAGCAAACAATTTTGGCCGAAAATCCCCTATCTCAGCCTGAAGGATGAGAGCACCGGCGAACATGCCCGCCTGCTCTTCAATACGCTGGGGGTTGTCACCGTCTTCCAAGCGCTGATCGGTCGTTTACCGCGTGAGCGCTGGCTGGCGCGTGGGGTCGTGTTGGCGGCCATGCCGGCTGCATTGCCGTTGATCATCTTCTTTGGCCAGAAGGTGTTGCGCCTTCAGGGCCATGCCTCCGAGGTGTATAACCTTTCGATGGTGCCGATCCTGCCGATTGCGGCTATGGTTGCCGAGGATGCGATTGCGAAGCGTGGATAATAGGGTATCGGGTTGGTTGGCGGCCTTGCCGTCAATCAACCCGATACCATTTATTTGAGAAAGACCTGATACGCTGGGTTCTCGCTCTGGTCGGTGTGGCGGTAACCGAGCCGCTGGAGCGAAGCCCGGAAGCGCTCTAGGTCGGTTGGGGGCACCTGAATGCCCGCCAACACGCGCCCGTGGGCGCTGCCGTGATTGCGGTAGTGGAAGAGGCTGATGTTCCAGGCCGCGTCGAGCGATTCGAGGAACTGTAGGAGTGCCCCTGGCCGTTCGGGAAACTCGAAGCTGTAGAGCCGCTCGTGCTCGGCTTCGGGGGCGCGCCCGCCCACCATGTGGCGCAGATGCACCACCGCCAACTCGTCGTTGGTCAGGTCGAGCGCCTCGTAGCCTGCACTGGATAGATCTGTCAGCAGGGTGGCGCGCTGTTCGGCACGTTCAAGCTGAATACCGACAAAGATGTGGGCCTCAGCGCGTGGCGCGTAGCGGTAGTTGAACTCGGTGATGTTGCGCCCGCCTACGATGCGGCAGAAGCGTTTGAAGGCCCCCGGCTGCTCTGGGATGGTGACGGCCAACAATGCCTCGCGGTGCTCGCCGATCTCGGCGCGCTCGGCCACATGCTTCAGGCGGCTGAAGTTCATGTTGGCTCCGCATGTCAGGGCAACCAGTGTCTCACCACGCGTGCCATGCTGCTCGACATAACGCTTCATTCCGGCCACGGCGAGCGCCCCGGCTGGCTCCTGAATGGCGCGTGTGTCGTCGAAGACATCCTTGATCGCCGCGCACACCTCGTCGGTACTCACGCGCACGATGTGGTCTACATACTGCTGCGCCAGCCGGAAGGTGTGCTCGCCCACCCGCCGTACCGCCACGCCATCCACGAAGATCCCCACCTGGCTCAGGGTGATGCGTTCGCCCGCGTTGAGACTCTGGTACATCGCGTCGGCGTCGTCCGGCTCCACGCCGATGATCTCGATCTCCGGGCTGATGCTTTTGAGGAAGACGGCAATCCCGGCGATCAGGCCGCCCCCGCCCACCGGCACAAAGACCTTGTAGCTGCGGGTGGGGATCTGTTGCGAGATCTCTAGGCCGATGGTGCCCTGTCCGGCGATGACGAGCGGGTCATCGTAGGGATGCACGAAGGTCATGCCATTCTCGGCCTGCAAACGGTAGGCATGCGCCTCCGCATCGCTGTAGCTGTCGCCATGCAGCACCACCTCGGCCCCGCGTGCGCGGCAGGCATTGACCTTGATCTCCGGGGTGGTGGCGGGCATCACGATGACGGTGCGCAGCCCCAGGTGTTGCCCGGCGTAGGCGACGCCCTGGGCGTGGTTGCCTGCCGAGGCGGTGATCACGGCCCGTTCGCGTTCGGTGTCGCTCATGTGGGCCATGCGGTTGTAGGCTCCGCGTAGTTTGAAGGAGAAGATCGGTTGCAGATCTTCGCGCTTGAGTAGCACCGTGTTGCCCAACCGCGCCGAGAGCAGCGGCGCGGGTTGCAATGGGGTCTCGCGGGCAACATCATAGACGCGACTGGTGAGGATGCGCTTCAGGTACTCAAGGTTCATGCGTTGCTTCCGACCTCAATTCCGCACATGCGCTCGATGGCTTTGATCAGGGCGTGGTTGCCCTCGCTGCCCAGCCCAGCCGCTTGCAGGGCGCGGTACATCTGGAAGATGGCGGCGGTATTCTCCAGGGGTGCGCCGACCTGATCGGCGGCCTCCAGCACGAGGCGCAGATCCTTCTGCTGAAGATCAATCGTGAAACCGGGTCGCCAGTCGCGGCGCAGCACCTGTGGCCCACGGTTCGAGAGCGTCCAGCTCCCCGCCGCCCCCGACGAGACCGCTGCCAGAGTCTTCTCCAGATCCACCCCACTGGCCTGGGCGAAGATGAGCGCCTCACTCACCGCCCGCATCGTCCCGACCACCAGGATCTGGTTGACCAGCTTGACCGTCTGGCCCGCGCCGTGATCGCCGACATGGGTGATCGTCTTGCCCATGACCTGAAAGACGGGCATGGCGCGTTCGACATCGGCGGCAGCGCCACCGATCATGATCGAGAGCGTCGCCTTGGCGGCACCTTCACTCCCGCCACTGATCGGGGCGTCCAAGTGGGCGACGCCGTGGGCGGCGAGGGTAGCGGCAATCTCGCGTTCGGCCTGCGGGCTGGCGGTACTCATATCAATCACCAGCGCACCAGCGTGCACCCCGTGGATGATGCCCGCCTCACCCAACGTTACCGCCCGCACATCGGGCGTATCACTCACACAGGTGATGATGATGTCGCTCTGCGCGGCCACATCGGCGGGGCTAGTGGCGGCGTTGGCCCCCTGGGCGACAAGTTCCTCCATCCGGCTACTCGTGCGGTTCCAGACCGTCAGTGGGAAGCCAGCACGCAGGATATGGGCCGCCATGCTGCGGCCCATAATCCCCAAACCAATAAATCCAATCCGCTCAGGCATGAGATCCAGACCTCCTACGTTCTCGTCTCTTCATGGCCCTCACCCCCAGCCCCTCTCCCGTGGGCTTCGCCCACAGGCGAGGGGGGCACATTCCTGGGTAGCCCGGAGCGTATTCCCCCCCTCGCCTGTTCGCGGATCGAACGGGAGAGGGGGGGTGAGGGCCATAACACACTTATCGCCCACTGGGCTTCTCTTCAGCAACTAACAGATCGGCGAGTAAGGGTTTTCCGGCGGGCACGAACGTCACCCGCGCCTTACTCTCGGTGATATTTTGCATCTCCAGAATCGAGAAGAGCGTCTCGGCCACCTCCTGATCGGCCCCGATCTTGTTCAGGGCTTGACCGAGGATGCGCGGGCGGATCGCTTGCGCCTTGGCAAACTCAATCGCCGCTTGGCGCTCGGCCGTACTGGTGATGATACTCACCTGATTGGCCCCATCCTGCTTGATTGCTGAGGTGACTTGACGTAATCGGTTGACCACCTTGGCCTCGATCTGGCGGATCATCCCGATGTCGCGGAAGTGAACCTTACGAATATAGACCGAGCCGAGTTGGTAGCCCCATTCCATAGATTTGGGCGAGACCTCGGCACGTACCGATTGGCTCATCGCGTGGCGATTCTCTAGCATCTCGGCCAACGGCAGGTTGCTGAGGGTACGTACCACCGCGTTGCTGACGTTCGCCGCCAGCGAGCCTTGCGGGTCGGCATTCTTGAAGAGATAGGCCATCGGGTCGCTGATCTTCATCTCATACCAAGCGCCGATACCCATCGGTGCGCCCTCTTCCGAATTGACCGGCTGACTGCGCAGGTAGAACTGATCGAGGCGCATATCGAGGATATAGCGCCGCCCAAAGAAGTTGATGATCAGCGAGGAGAGGCCCAGCGAGGAGGGCAGAATATGCAACCCCGGCTCATGTAACACGCCCACGACATTGCCGAAGAGCGTATAGACGTGGCAGGTTCCCTCGCGCACAATGGTATAGAGGCCGAAGAGTTGGCCCAGCCCAATAATAAACGGAACCAGGATGAAACAGGCGATGAAGGTGATCCCCGCCGACATCAGAAAGAGGGTGAGTTCTCTCATTTTTCCACCTCCATAATCACCCGCTCTGCTTGGCGGAAGAGATTCAGGCGCACATTGCGTAGGTAGGATGAGAGGGCACCGGGGCCACTCTTGCGTAGCGCGTGCAACTGTTCAGCCAGAGCCAGCAGCGGTTCAACCTCGGTCTGGGCCTTGAGAGTCTCGATCTCGACGGCGCGCTTGGACTGCACGATGGTCTGATCGGCTGATGCTTGGGCCAGACTAATATCCGAGGAGACCTGGTTATGCGCGGTATTGATCGCCGCCATTGCTGATTCAACATCGGGGGGCGCATCAATCTCGGTAATCAGCGAGGCATCGAGAATGATCCCATAGCGTGCCGGTGAAGAGAGACTCTCGCGATCCATGTGCTCATTCAGATCGCGCAGGTTCTTGCGCAGATCATTGATCGAGACCCCCGACACGGCGCTGGCATCGGTGGGCTGCGAGGCCAAGCCCACCGCCACGCTGGGGGGAGCCTCGAAATTGGCGATACGCTCGCGCAGGATCGAGATGAAGTAGCCCATCACATGCACAATCGGGTTCTTGACCCCGAAGAGGAACGCATACAGATGGCGCTCGGAGATACGGTAACGGATTTGACCCTTCAGCCCGACATTTAGTTGGTCTTTGGTGACGGCTTCGAGGATCGTACCGCCATTATTCGCACGCGGATCTTCGAGGTCGAGCGCCATATTCACCGTCTGGGTGGCTACCGAGACCTTATAGATCTTCTCCCAGGGCCACTTGAAGTAGGGGCCACCGGGCGGAATGACGCGCACCTGCGGATATTTGTAGCGTTCACGCTCATCGGGGCGCAGATACTCGATGAAGGGGTCATCAGCGGCGGAGGCGGGTAAGCGTTCAGCGCGACCGAAGATCGTCTTGACCGCCCGCTCATTCTGATCAACGGTGTAGAAACTAAAGACGATGTAGCGAACGAGGAACCAGCCGATAAACCCGGCAATGATACCTAATCCTACGGCAGTCATAGGCTGTGACGCTCCTTTCAGTCATGCACAAGGCTTCCAGGACGTTGCCGTGTCCTGTCATTGTATACGCAATTGGGCGCAGATGGTGACATTCCTGCGCTACCCATCACATTATGAAAGTTTTTTGATATAAAATGACATATAGACAAAGCCATTGCATGCGACTATAATGGGCATACACCTCAATGGTGCCCTGTTTTGATACAAGGAGGTAACTGTATGGCAACTCCGCCGGTTAATACCAACGCTACCACGAACAACATTGTTGACGCAACCACCAATCTTGTGGCAACCCTTACCCGCACGGGTGTTGCCCTCGTTTCGGCTCCGCTGAACATGCTGCCGGAGCAGGTACGTGTTGATGCCACCAACGCTGCTGGTGGTATGATCAATGCGGTCGGCAACCTGCACCTGAGCATCCTCAAGGCGGTCGTCAGTGGGGTCAACACGGCTTCGCAGGAAGTTGACAAGGCGCTCAAGGATGTCAACATTCCGGGTGGCAAGAAGTAAGCCCGGTACAGAATCTT
>NZ_GL501404.1:969372-994700 GCF_000152145.1 Oscillochloris trichoides DG-6 | reverse complement strand
TAGTGTTTGGCGGCTCTGCTGCCAAACACTACCAAAAGATCTCTACTCAAAGCGCGGGCTAACCCATGGCACATCGGGGGTGGCGGCGCGGGCATTGGCGACGCGGGCTACCACAAAGAGGAGATCCGAGAGGCGGTTGAGGTAGCGCAGCACATCGGCGCTTAGTTCTTCCTCGTGGGCCAGGCTGACTGACCAGCGCTCGGCGCGGCGGCAGATGGTGCGAGCCAAATGCAGATGCGAAGCGGCGGCGGTGCCACCGGGCAGAATGAACTGCTTGAGCGGCTCTAGTTCGGCCTCTAGCGCATCAATCTGGTTCTCAAGATACTCGATCTCCTTCGCGCCCACACGCGGAATAGTCGCCCCACCATCGCCTGGAGTGGCGAGATCTGCACCAACGACAAAGAGCTGGGATTGGATCTGGTTGAGGAGTTCATCAAGTCCGGCATCAATCCCACTGGCGCGGGCGATGCCAATGGCTGCATTACACTCATCAACATTTCCATAGGCATGTACACGTAATGAGTCTTTGCGGATTCGCCCCCCACCCCACATTCCCGTCTCACCTGCATCGCCGGTTTTGGTGTAGATCTTCATCGTACTTCCTTTGGCTTCGTTAAGGGTATCTGCCTACATAAGCATACCACAAGTAGCGACGCAATACAGTGCTGCGCTACCTTAACCTGCGCACACTAGCCTCAAAGATCGCGCTGAGTGCGATCAGGACGAAGATGCCCGGCACCAATAGACGTGGCATGAGGAAGAGCAGTGCCATCCCGAAGAGCCACAAGACGCTGCGCGTTCCACCGACCACATCGCCGTGGCCACTGGCGCGAATGAAGTTGGTGATGCCGATGATCACGAGGATACCCGGCCAGACCAGCTTGGGAAAGAAGATCATCAGCGTTCCCAACCCGATCAAAAAGACGATCCCACTTGCCATGTTCCAGTCGCTGGGGCGGCCAAAGGGGGCTGGGTTGGCTGGTTGTTGGCGCGTCAAGTCGGGTGTGCCGATCACATTGCCACTCAGGATGGGTGCTGGTGCGGTTGGGGTGCCCGTATCGCCCATGCGCCGCCCGCAGCGCACACAGAAGATGGCATGGGCCGGGTTGGCCGCACCACAGTTGGCACAACTGATCTGCGCACTGGTCTTGGGTTGGAGTTGGTGGGTGGGGCCAGTGGCAGCAGTATCAATGACGATCCCACACTCAATACAGAAGTGGGCATCATCGGGAAGTTCGGCTTGGCATGATGGGCAGCGCATCGTAGCCTCCTCTCCTAAGTTTGCCGGAAGGGGGTAGGGCTACGCCCATAGACATGAACTGGGCTACCGCCCGAAAAACCACGCTTGGGGCTGCGCCCCAAACCCCCACTATGATTGTACGCTGCAATGTCCTATTGTGTTACACATGCCTCAGCTTCGGCCTGCATAGCCTCGGCGGTTTCAGCTTGATCTAGGTTACCTTTTAGCAGGCTGGGCAACCAGACATCAATGCCAAAGAGGGCGCAGCGCGCCGCCTTGGTGGGTGGAAGGCCGGGGGCTTGCCGGGCTTGGTTGGCGGCGGCAGCACGACCTGGATCGGCTTGGAGACGTGGATCAGCCAGGGCTTCCATGCTCGCCGGGAGCCGTCCGAGGGCCAGGGCTAACTCGATCTGGGTGGTTGGTTGCTCCAAGTAGTGCGCCAACTCCTCGGCTGGTTTCAGGTCATCACGGCTCAGATCGCGGGCAAACATCAGGAAACTGCCGCTGATGAGTGGTAACGCGGCCTGGTTGGTGGCCGGGATGCGCGGCAGTGGTGCGATACCCAGATCGAGCGTTTCGGTGAGGCTGCGATATTCGCTCAAGGCCCATTCACCATCAACCATCAAGCCTACCTCACCCTCACCAAACCAGCGCTGGCCGCCCCGGTAGGTCTTGACCTCGGCGGGAGCCGCGACGGCCAGTTCGCCAAAGAGGTTGAGTGCAGCGAGCATGGCCGGGGTATTCAGGCTGGGTGGGCCGTCGGCTCCGGCGGTGAGGCTGCCGCCAAACCCGTAGAGCCAGGGCACCAGCCAGTATGGTTCGTCCCATACCATAACGAGGCCACCTTGGGCGGCCCGCGAACTGGTGATCAGGTCGTCGCTGCTTGTGGGGGGGCTGCTGATGCGGCTGCGGTTGTAGAGCAGCAGCAACTGATTCTGGGCGGTGATTGGGATACCCCAGAGTTGGCTCTGGCTGGTCGCGGCGGTCTGTAGCCCCGGCAGCGCATCGCCACTCGCACGGACTGGTTGCAAGTAGCCATCGGCGAGCAACCCAGCGAGGATCTCCTGGTCGGCCCAGATCAGATCGGGGGGAGCCTCGCCACTCAGACTCAACCCAGCAACACTCAGCCGGAGCGCATCGGGCGGCTTGGGGATGACCGTGATCGGGGTGCCACTGGCCTGGGTAAAGTTGGTGATTACGGCTTGGATGGCGGGAAGGGCGGCGGCGTCTTCACCCACCCAGAGGCGCAGGCTGCGCGCCACGGGAGTCGGGCTGGGCAGGGGGCTAGGGGTAGGGCTGGGAGCCTGAGTCGGTACAACGGGCGATGGGGTGGGCGAGTTGGGCGGGGCGGCACAGGCAGCTAAAAAGAGGAGCAGCACGATGCCGAGCCAGCCGATCTGTGTGGTGGCGGGTTGCGTCTTCATCGGCGTGATTATACCAGCATCTCTACTGGCTACGTGTTACAATAACGCTTCTCCTTACATCAAGGGCGGATTCGGTGTAGAACTTCTCAGAAAGGCACACCTATGGCTTCTGCATCTGTTACGTCGCAGCGTCTCCCCCTCACGAGTAAACTTGCCTTTGGTGCCGGTGATCTTGCCCCTGGAATGGCGGCCCTGATTGTTGGTTTCTTTCAGGCACTTTTTTTGACCACGGTAGCGGGTCTGAGTCCGGGGGCGGTGGGGCTGATTTTGTTGATCGGGCGCGTCTGGGATGCCTTCACCGACCCGTGGATGGGGTTGATCAGCGACCGTACCCGTTCGCGTTTTGGTCGCCGCCGCTTCTGGATCTTGGTGGGAGCGGTGCCATTCGGGATTGTGTATGCGCTGCTCTGGGTGGTGCCGCCCTTTGGCCCAACCGGCCTCTTCTTCTACTATCTGGTGGTGATTATACTCTTCGATATGGCCTATACAATGGTGAATGTGCCGTATACCTCACTGACTGCCGAACTCACCAGCGACTATGATGAGCGCACCAGCCTTAACTCTTTCCGCTTTGCCTTCAGTATTGCTGGTAGCCTCTTGGCCGGGGTTGTGCATGGCGTATTGATCACCCGCTTCTGTGCCGATGCGAATGCCTGCTTGCCAAATGAATCGCGCACCGGCTATCTGTTCTCGGCGGCGATCTTCGGCGTCCTGATGATCCTGCCCTTCTTCTGGTGCGTGGCAGGAACACGCGAACGTTACACCCCACCCGACGATGATTCTGCATCTGCTTCGATCCTTACCCAACTGCGCATTGCAGTCGGCAATCGGCCCTTCATCTTTGTGATCGGGATCTATCTCTGCTCTTGGATGGCCTTGCAGGTGACACAGAATGTGATCGGTTTTTACCTTACATTTTACCTGAGAAGGGCTGATCTCTTTCCGTTGGTACTCTTCGCCGTGCAAGGCTCGGCCATGGTCTTTCTGTTTGTGTGGAGCGCCGTCAGCCGCAAGATCGGCAAGCAGAATACGTATTATGCCGGGATGTCGTTATGGATCGTGGTGATGGCGGGCCTCTTCTTTTTGCGCGAGGATCAGGCTATGCTGGCGGTGGTGCTGGCCGGGTTGGCGGGGATGGGTATCGCTACGGCCTATCTGATCCCGTGGAGTATGTTGCCCGATGTGATTGATCTGGACGAACTAGAGACCGGGCAGAGGCGCGAGGGGATCTTCTATGGCGTGATGACCTTTACCCAGAAGACATGTGTGGGCTTAGGGATCGCGCTCACTCTCCAGGCACTCCAGTGGTATGGTTTTAATGGCGATCTGCTACCGGGCCAACAACCGGCCAGCGCTCTTACTGCGCTGCGCTGGATGATTGGGCCGCTGCCCACCGTAATCTTGCTGATCGGCATGGTGCTGGTGGCGCGCTACCCGCTGACGAAGCAGCGCCATGCGGAGATCTTGGCGGAATTGGAGCGGCGGAAGTAGAGTCCGCATGGCTTCGACAGGCTCAGCCAGCGGCGCGGTGGCTGAGCCTGTCGAAGCCACCGCGATTTTTTTCGCACTAACAAAGACTCACCGGCTACGTGTCACCCCAATGCGGGCGCAATAGGTGGCCACCGGGCAGGTACTACAACGTGGCGAGGTGGGGTGACAGATATTCTGGCCCCAAGTAACCAACAGGCGGTTGATCGGTATCCAGTACTGGGCGGGCAGCATCGTGCGCAATGCCATCTCCGTCGCATCGGGGTCTTTGGTGGCCACATAGCCCCAGCGGTTCGTAATGCGGTGGACGTGGATATCTACACAGATTCCGGGTAGGCCAAACCCGGCGGTACGCACGAGGTTGGCGGTCTTGCGCCCAACCCCCGGTAGTGTCAGTAGCGCCTCAAGATCGGAGGGCACCGCGCCATTGTAGCGTTCGAGGAGCATGTGAGCGATGGCGATCAGGCTCCGTGCCTTGTTGTGGTAGAAGCCGACCGGGTAGATCAGTTCGGCGATGCGCTGCTCACCAAGGGCCAACATAGCTGCGGGCGTGTCGGCATGGGCAAAGAGACGTGGCGCAACAACGGCAGTGAGCGTGTCTTTAGTGCGCAGGCTGAGCAGCGTTGCCACCAGAATACGAAAGGGTGTCTGCTGCTCGGCGCTCATCTGGTCAATCAGCGGCTGGTTGAAACTGGGCAAGGTTGCTTCAATCAGATCGAGGACGGTTGTAATCGGGAAGGATGATGTCATTTCTGTTCTTGTTGTTGTTTGGCGGCGCAGCCGCCAAACAACATAAGATTTTGTCGCTACTCAGCGTGGCGTACCGCCTGCACCGCAGCGCTCAGCGTCTCGGCATCAAGCCACCCGTGGTTGGCGATCAGATCGCCGAGGCGACGCCACTGCCCCTGTCCATAATCCTCGACCTGTTCTTCCAGTACCACCGCGAGCTGTTCGGGGGAGAGCGCAGCTTCACGCAGCAACTGTTCGCCCATAAAGTGCGGGGGCAGATTCGGTGTCTGTTCGAGGCGATCTAGGGTTTGGAGCAAGAGCGTTACCGCCAACACCGGGCCGGGGATGTTGTAGCGGTTGACTAACGTGACCCCCAGGGGCGAGGTTTTGCGGGTAGGTGTAGGCTGGGCTTGGGCCTCATTGATCGCCGAGGTCAGGCTGCGCGGCGAGAGATAGCCCTGATAGATCAGGTAATCGCCGAGGCGGTAGGGCGGATCACCAGCCGGTTCGGGGCCGGGAGCGTAGGGCGGCGGATAACGACTCACCGTCTCGTAGAACAGATCGAGAATGGCGGTGCGAAGCTGCTCGTGGGAGGGGCTTGACATAAGGATGTACTCCTTGGGCTGCAATTATGGTGCGAGCAGAGCCTCAATTTTGGCCAGTAAACGGGGCAGATCAACCGGCTTAGTATCATAATCATCGCAACCAGCCGCAAAACACTTCTCCTGGTCGCCCGCCATAGCGTGGGCAGTCAGGGCAATGATCGGCACGGAGGCAATGGTGGGTTGGGCTTTGATCATCCGGGTCGCTTGCCAGCCATCCAAAACGGGGAGACTCATATCCATCAGGATGAGATCAGGAAGTTCGGACTGGGCCATGGCGACACCCTGTTCGCCGTCGGTGGCGATCACCACCTCGTAGCCCTTGCGCTGGAGCCGCCGCGAGAGCATATCGCGGTTCATCTCGTTATCTTCAACTAGCAAGATCTTGCTCATTGGGAGTGACTCTCCTCTCGCTTCAGGAGGTGCCGACGGTAGCACCATGATACCATGCAACCTTACTCCAATTTAACCCCAACACATAGCGATCTTCTGCTACTATGAGGATGTTGGTTAGGCGGCGCAAGGTGTACAATACGATCAGCATAGTGCGCATAAACGAGGTGTTCCGTGGAAGCGCAAAGCCTCATTTTAGTAGTGGATGACCAACCCCGCAGCCAGATGGCGCTCTCTAGCCTGCTTGAGCCGGAGGGGTACCGTTTGGCCTTTGCCTCATCTGGGCCGGAGGCGCTGGCGCAGATGCGTCTGATTGCGCCGGATCTCATTCTGCTCGATGTGATGATGCCCGACATGGACGGCTTTGAGGTCTGTGAGCGTATCCGGGCCGATCCGGCCTTTGCGACGATCCCGGTGGTGATGGTGACTGCGCTGGACGACCAAGAGTCGTTATTGCGGGGTATTCGCTCTGGGGCGGATGATTTTGTGACCAAACCGTTCAACCGCACTGAACTGCGGGCGCGTATCCGCACGATTACGCGGCTCAACCGTTTTCGCACGCTTCTCGATGAACAGCGTATCGTCAATAGTGAACGCGCCCAGTTCCTCTGGGCAATTGAACGTTCCGAAGATGGCTATATGCTGCTTGATCATAATGGCTGCCCGCTTGATGGCAACGTGCAGGCGTGGCGGTACCTGGGGTTTGATGAACGCCCGCAGGCGGGGCCACACGCACCATTTATCGAGACCATTCAGCGCCTCTACCAGTGTGAACCAGCCGAGAGTTGGGCGAGTTGGCCCGCGCCAGTGAAGCAGGTGCGCTACCTTGTGCGTCCTGAAGGCCAATATGCCGCGCTCTGGCTCCAAGTGGATCTGCTCGATCTGCCAGAGGGCATGCCGGGGAGCCGCTTGGTTCACATGCGTGATGTAACTCTGAAGATCAATCTTCAGCGCCATACCTGGACATTCCACAGCTTTGTGTCGCATAAACTGCGTACTCCGCTCACCAGTTTACTGGGTGGGATGTGGCTCATTCATCAGCGGCTTGATCAGCTTGACCCAGAAATGGCGATGTTGGTGACGACGGCTTATGGAGGAGTGCAGCAACTGAAGCAGGTGGTGGATGATATTTTCCGCTATCTTGATGCGCCCCTTATGCTGAACCATGGGCTGGGCATACCACTCACCGAACTGCCGAACATTGTGATGCCGTTGGGGCAGGCGGTGGGGGGTGTGAAGCTGCATCTGGTTACGGATTTGGGGAACGGTGGGGCCGTGTTACGGATGAGTCGTAGCACCGTAGAACTATTATTGACCGAGCTACTAGAGAATGCGCACAAATTCCACCCCCACAAGCAGCCGCAGGTTGAAATACTTCTCCAGCGTCAGCATGATCGGCTGATCATCCGCGTGACTGATGATGGGGTCAACCTCTCACCAAGCCAACTACGATCAATCTGGCAGCCCTACCATCAGATTGACGAAGACTTTACCGGCCAGGTTCCCGGTGTGGGGCTGGGCTTACCGACGATCAACCAGATCTGCCTCTCGGTAGGTGGTCGCTGCCGCATCCACAATCGTCCCGACGGCCCCGGAATCGCGGTCGAATTGGAATTACCGTTAGATGTTGATCCTGAGGCAGCCACGTTGCTTCCCAGGTAATGTGGTGTGCCCTTGGGTTCTGGTATGGCAATAATGAACGATCATGGACGAATAGATGCGGTAGCGCTGTCGCCACTCCGTGAACAACAGATGACCGCGCTGCTGGCCCTCACCCGTAGCACCACCGAAGCGCCTGATATGCAGACTGCGCTGATCAGGGCGTTAGAATTGATTGCCGCGACTGGGCGTTGGTCTTATGGCGAGGTGTGGCAACCCCATAGTGAAGGCGGTACGTTATATCGGGTGGCGAGTTGGCCGCGTGAGGCGCATACGTTGCTGGCCTTTGCCACCCTCCGCGCCGTGTTGCGGATTACGCCGGGTGAGGGTTTGCTGGGTTGGGCATGGCAGAACCAGCATAATCTCTGGCTCCCCGATCTGGCTGCTGTAGAGCAGGATGTCACTACCTTCCAGCAGGTTGGGTTATCTTCGGCCCTCTTGTTGCCGATTAGGCTGCATGAACAACCCATCGCCCTGCTGGTACTCTTCGGGCGTGAGGTGCAACCTCTCGACGCTGCGCTTCTGCACCTGATCGGCATGGCAACTGCTCAGGTGGGGGCGGCATTGAAACGTCTCCAACAGCAAGCCGCGATTGCTGAACGTGAACGTCTCTTACACCTGATGCTTGATGCGGCACCCGATGCGATGCTGATCGCTGACGGCGATGAGCATGTGTTGGTGTGGAATGCCGCCGCCGAGCGGATGTTTGGTTACCCCGCCGCAGAGGCGCTGGGTCTGCCCATCACACGCTTGATCGCTGCTCGTGATGCACATACCTATTTCAGTCTGATCGCTGATCAGCGTCAAGGCCCGACATTGGATGCGACGATAGAAGTTCATGCGCGTCGCCGTGATGGGAGTGAGTTTCCATCTGAGTTTGGTTTGGCTGCATGGCGTTCGTTGCAGGGGGAATACTTTACCTGTGTGGTACGTGATGTTACCGAGCGCCAGCAGAATCAGGCTGCCCTGCGCACCATTGAGGCCAGTACCGAGTTGGAACGGGTTGCCCAACTCAAAAATGAGTTCTTGGCCAATATGTCCCACGAACTGCGTACTCCCCTCAATACGATCTTGTCGCTCACCGAGGCGGTGAGTGAGGGGGTCTATGGCCTGCTCAATGATCGCCAACAGCAGGTACTCGATGTGGTCACAGAGAGTGGCCAACATCTGTTGGGGATCGTGAATGATATTTTGGATATGATCAAGATCGAAGCCGGGAAGATCGAGTTGCTGATCGAGCCGGTAGAGATCGAGAGTATCTGTGCGGCGAGTATGCGCATGGTACGCCAGATCGCCTATGCCAAACGTATCCAGATCGCTAGTCAGATCGATCATCAGGTGGACTTGATAGAGGCTGATCCTCGCCGCCTGAAGCAGATCTTGGTGAATTTGCTCTCCAATGCCGTTAAATTTACCCCCGAAGGTGGGCGGGTGACCTTGGTGGTACGTGGTGATGCCGAGGCCCAGTTGGTCTATCTGAGTGTGGAAGATACGGGTATCGGCATTGCACATACCGATCTGCCGCGCCTCTTCCGCCCCTTTGTCCAACTTGATGCCCGTCTGAGTCGTCGCCACGAAGGAACTGGGCTAGGGTTGGCTTTGGTGGCGCATCTGACGGAACTGCACAATGGTGGGGTGCGTATTCAGAGTACGCCAGGTACGGGGAGTTGTTTCACGATCATGTTGCCCTGGAATCTGCCAGCATTGAGCAGCATTCAACCCCTCTTCGGCCTAGATCGTCCTGATCGCCCCACGCTTTTGTTGGCTGATGATCATGAGGTCATTCTGCATACCATGATGCATTACCTGATGGCATACGGCTATCGAGTGCATGTGGCGCGCAATGGTCTGGAAGCGTTGGATATGGCCCGTAAGTTGCGTCCCCACTGTATTCTGATGGATTTGCACATGCCGATGATGGATGGGTGTGAGGCAATCCGTAAGATTCGGGCCGAACGCAGTATCAATATGACACCAATTATTGCTATGACGGCCCTGACGATTGAGGGTGATCTTGAACGTTGTGTTGAATCGGGAGCTAATGGGTATGTTAGTAAACCAGTAACGTACCATCGGCTGGTTGCACAGATCGAGGCATTACGCCATTAGTGTTATACTTATGATTCACACTTTCTAGCTATTGGGAAGAGGGTATGTGCAACGTCCTTGGGGCTACACCCCAAACCCCAATGTTTGTTGTTTTGTTGGCGGCGTCGCCGCCAACAAAACAACAATTAAAGATCTTCGGGGGCAGCGTAGCCGCCCCCGAACCCCCACCTGAGGTGACGTTGTCAAGTAGGGAGCTTCGTGATGCCTTTGCATGCCCTTTCGATCTCACCACAAATAGCAGCTATTCGGATGCGCTATATCCAGCAACTCGCAGATCGCGCCCAGGCTATCGCAGCTCTGTGGCAGCAGGGCAGCGCTGATGGACTTTCGACCGAGCAGATTGCATCACTCTATGCCCAAGCGCATACACTGGCTGGATCAGCCGGAAGTTTTAATCTACCGAAGGTTCGCGACATTGCGACCCAACTTGAGGATCTCTTTGCCCATCTGAATGTTGCGGGCGGCCAGAATCTTACACCTGAGATGCAGGAGTTGATCACTGCGACGATAAGCCAGCTCGTTCTAGTGGCGTATCAGGTCGGCGATCTTCCTATTGATGTTGAAGATCCGTTGCCCATGTCTATACCGGCACGCAAACAGGATCAGACGCCAGTGCTGATCGTTGAGGATGATGCGGTCACTGGTGAGCATCTTGCCCTTCAGTTGGAGCATTTTGGCTACCGAGCGATTGTGGTGCAACAGCTTGACGATCTTGAAGTGGCGGTGCATACCCATCATCCGGCGGCGATCATTCTGGATATTGTCTTTCCTGAAGGTGATCTGGCCGGGCCGCAGCGGATTGCGACGCTGCTCAATCCAGAGATGCAGGTGCCAGTTCTCTTCGTCTCGCAGCGCAGCGATTTTGAGGCCCGCTTGTGGGCCTTGCGTGCCGGTGGCCGCGCCTACCTCACCAAGCCCTCGGATGTGGATGCGTTGGTGGGTGTGCTCGATGGCCTCACTGGGGCTTTTGTTCCTGAACCCTACCGAGTGCTGATTCTTGATGACTCGCGTCTGATGAGTAGCCTCTATGCGACGATGCTGGAGGAGGCGGGTATGCTCACGATGGCGCTGAATGATCCGGCAGAGGTGATGCTGGCGCTCCAGGAGTTTCAGCCCGATCTGCTGCTGCTAGACATGTATATGCCGATCTGTACTGGCCCGGAGATTGCGGCTATCATCCGCCAGCAGACCGAGTTTGTGAGCCTGCCCATCGTCTTCCTTTCGGGTGAGCAGGATCGTGATCACCAACTTGCGGCACTCGATCAGGGTGGCGATGACTTCCTGACCAAGCCGATCACCGCACCGCAACTCGTCTCGGCGGTGACGAGCCGCGCCCGCCGGGGCCGCGCCATGCGGGCGCAACTCACCCGTGATGGCCTTACGGGCCTCTTTACCCATGCCTCGATCAAGGAGCAACTGGTACGCGAGATTATGCGTGCCCAACGCTATGAACAGGTCTTGTCGGTGGCCATGATTGATATTGATCATTTTAAGCAGATCAATGATCAGTATGGCCATGCCGCTGGTGATCGTGTGCTGAAGGGCTTGGCGCGCCTGCTTCATCAACGCCTGCGCATGAGCGATACCATTGGCCGCTATGGGGGGGGAAGAATTTCTGCTCATCTTTCCCCAAACCGATGGGCCAACAGCCTTACGTGTACTCGATGATGCCCGCGCTCGCTTTGCTATGATCAGCCATCAATTTGGTCAAAAAGAAGTTACGATCACGTTTAGTGGGGGCATCGCTGCCTTGCGGCGCGGCGATGACCCGCGCACGTTGCTGGCAATTGCCGATGATGCGCTCTATACTGCCAAACGTGCCGGTCGTAACCAGATTATCTGCGCTCCACGCTACTCACATGTCGTGAGCGAGACTGTGGGTGATTGCTGACCCAGCAGAATCGTTGCTGTCCTGCTGGCCTTGGAGATGCTCCTATGACTACTACAGCCTATCGCATTCTGATAGTTGATGATACCCCGCTCAATCTGAAGATGGTCAGTGCGGCTTTAGCATCGGGTGGCTATCAGATTGAGACGGCGACGACTGGCCACATGGCGTTGGATCGGGCCGTCACATTTCGCCCTGATCTCTTCATTCTTGATGTGATGATGCCCGATATTGATGGCTATGAGGTGTGTCGCCGCCTGCGCCGCATGACGACGTTTGCCCAGCATCCCATCCTGATGCTGACCGCCAATGATACCCTTGAAGAGCGGGTGCGCGGCTTAGAGGCCGGGGCTGATGACTATATGAGTAAGCCCTTCCAGCCTATCGAACTTCAAGCACGGGTAAAGGCACTCTTGCGGCGCGTGCCCCTACCTGCCATCCAACCCCAGGCGGCGATCCAGAATGAGACGCTGGCCTTCTTTTCGCTACGTGGCGGGGTGGGGGTCTCGACGTTAGCGACCAACTTGGCGGTTGGATTGGCCCAGATCTGGGGCCAGCCGGTGGCGCTGGTGGATCTGGCCTTTATTAGTGGCCAGAGTGCGCTGATGCTCAACTTGCCGCTGCGTACCACATGGGGCGATCTGGCCAATCCTGCGCTCCACGAGATAGACTATGATCTCTTGCAGCAGGTGTTGATGCCCCACACGAGTGGGGTGCATGTCTTGGCCTCGGCGGCCCGCCCGGAGCAGAGTGAGTTGATTACTGGCGAGAAGGTGGCGCATGTCCTACGCCTGCTGCGGCAGCACTACGCCTATGTGGTGCTCGATCTGCCCCACGATTTTAGCGACACCACCTTGGCAGGCTTGGATAGCGCCAATACGGTACTCTTGGTGCTGGCTCCCGAAATTGCCTCGGTGCGGGCCACTGCGTGTGCCTTGGATGTCTTTGCCAAGCTGGAGTATGCGCCGGATAAGCTGCTGCTCTTGCTGAATAGTACGGTTGAACAGGGCGGTTTGGTGCGTAAGGATATTGAGTTGGCGTTGCATCGCCCGATTGCCCAAGCTCTGCCCTATGCGTCTGAAATCTACCTGAGTGCGCTCAATCGGGGGGTGCCCCCAGTGTTCGATCAACCGAGTAAGCCGTTAGGGGCGATCCTGGAACGCTGGGCCTTTCATCTGAGCCGTGAGGAACAGCGTACCCAACGCCCAGCGGCCCCCACGCCGGCATGGCAACGGGTTGCCCAGTCCAGTTATGCTCGTAAGACCCGCTAGATCTGCCGCGCACCGAAGGAGTCCGTTATGCCGACTTTACCGCCTCATATCCCCAATGAGCCTGAGCGCCAAGCGGCGCTGGCGAGCTATCAGATCCTTGATACGCCCGCAGAGGATGCCTTCGATGAGATTGTGCGCCTAGCCGCAGCGATCTGTGAGACGCCGATGTCGTTGGTGACATTGGTTGATGCGCAACGGGTGTGGTTCAAGGCCCGGATTGGTATTGCTGATCCTGAGTGTGCGCGGGAAATCGGCTTCTGCTCCTTCACGATTGCTGATCCCAAGACGACACTGGTGATCGCAGATATGCAGCAAGATCCACGCTTTGTGGATAACCCCTTGGTGACACAAGAGCCGCATATTCGCTTCTATGTGGGTGTTCCGCTGGTGACAGATGAGGGCTTGGCTCTCGGAACGCTCTGTGTCCTCGATTATGTGCCGCGCCAACTGAGTGTGACGCAGTATCAGACGTTGCAGGTGCTGGCCCATCAGGTGGTGATGCAGTTGGAGCAGCGGCGTCAGATTCGTACCCTCAACGAGATGATCCAGGCGCGGATCATGAGCGAGGAGCGTGCGCAACGCCTAGCGTCCGAGGCGCAACAACAGGCCCGCATGTTGGCGCTGCTCGATCATGTGCGTACCGCCGTGGCCCACGAGATGGATGTCGGAGCCGCTATTCGGACGATTGTCTCGGCGAGTTATGAAGCCTTCGACTATGACCATATCAGCATCTATTTGTGCCATGAAGACGAACTGATCTTGGAGTATCAAGCGGGTGTAGCCCACCAGAATACCCGTGTCTCGATCGGTGAGGGTGGGATGGGCCAGGTGGTGCGGGTCGGGTCGCCGCTCTTCTTGCTCAATGCGCGCCCAGATGTTGATGATGGCCATACTAAAGCCCAGATCTGTGTGCCTATTCGCTCACTCGATCAGGTTTTAGGGGTGATCAATGTTGAGTCGACGCGGCCGGGGAAGTTGGGCAATGCCGATTATGATCTTCTGAGTGCGCTCGCCGATCACCTCGCGGTGATGATGGAGCGCGCCCAACTCTACCAAGAGCAGCAACGCACGGTTAGCGAGACGCTTCTGCTCAACCGAGTCATTTCGGCCACCATGTCTAACGATGTCGCCACAGTACTGAATGTGGTCTGTCGTGAGTTGGCGGGAGCCTTTAATGTGCCGCAGGTGGCCTGTGCGCTGCTTGATGATGACGAACAGAATTTGACTGTGGTGAGTGAGTTCTGTATTCCGGGTCGCCCCTCTGGGATGGGGGCGATCATTCCGAAGGTTGGTAATGCGCTGGTTGAAGAGGTCTTTAGCACCCGTTCGCCGATACAGATTAGTAATACACACACCGACCAACGTGCGCTGGCCAGTGCCGATCTCTTTGAGCGCCGGGGTACCGCCGCCATTCTGGTTTTGCCGGTGCTGATTCGTGATGCGGTGGTGGGAACCATCGGGATTGATGCGCTTGAACCGCGCACCTTCACGCCTGAAGAGATTGATCTGGCCCAGGCGGTCATCTGGGCGGCGGGGCAGGCGTTGGCCAATGTGCAACTCACCAATGCGCTCCAGCAAGAGTTGGCCGAACGTTCGCGTACCGAGGCCGCACTGCGTGAGAGTACCACCCAGATTTCGCGCATCCTAGAGAGTATTACCGATGCTTTCTTTGCTGTAGACTCCAATTGGCGCTTCACCTACGTCAATCAAGAATCGGAACGCCTCCTCGGTAAGCCGCGTGAGCAACTGATTGGCCAGGATTTTTGGTCTATCTTCCCCAAACCCTTGGGCGTGGACATGGAGCCGAATCATCGCTACGCGCTCAAGACCCAAACGACGCTCCAGTTTGAGACCTATACGCCTCAGTATGAGCGCTGGTTTGAAGTACGGGATTACCCTTCGCCCGATGGTTTGGCGATCTATCTGCGTGACATTACCGCGCAGAAGCATACGCACATGGAGTTGGTGGAGGCGAAGGAGGCCGCCGAAGCTGCCACGCGGGCCAAATCCGATTTTCTGGCGACCATGAGCCATGAGATCCGTACCCCCATGAATGCGGTGATCGGCATGACTGGCTTGCTGCTCGATACGCCCTTGAATGCCGAGCAGCGTGACTTTGTCGAGACGATCCGCAACAGTGGCGATGCACTCTTGACGATCATCAATGACATCCTCGACTTCTCGAAGATCGAGTCGGGCAAATTTGAACTCGAACAGCAACCTTTTGATCTGCGCGATTGCCTCGAAGCTGCACTCGATCTGGTTTCGGCGCGTGCCGCCGAAAAGCAGATCGATCTGGCCTATATGATTGCCCGCAACGTACCCCAGGCGATAGAGGGCGATGTGACCCGCGTGCGCCAGATCCTGGTCAACCTGCTGGCCAACGCGGTCAAGTTTACCCCCGCCGGTGAGGTCGTGGTGATGATCGAGGGCCGTCGCATCCGTGATCAGCTCTTCGAGGTGCATATCGCCGTGCGCGATACGGGGATCGGTATTCCCGCCGACCGTCTGAATCGGCTCTTCAAAGCCTTCAGCCAGGTTGATGCTTCGACGACCCGTCAGTATGGTGGAACAGGCCTCGGCTTGGCGATCAGCCAACGCCTGTGTGCGCTGATGGGTGGCCGCATGTGGGTGGAGAGTACCGTAGGGGTGGGGAGTACCTTCCACTTCACCATTATTGCCCCGGCTGCCGAATCTCCGCAACGCCACGATCAGCGCGGTGTGGTGCCCGAACTGACCGGCAAGCACCTGCTCGTAGTGGATGATAACGAGACCAATCGCCGTATCCTCACGAATCAGGCCGAGTCGTGGGGCATGCGCGTCCATGTCTTTGCCTCTGGCCCTGAAGTTCTGGATTGGTTGCATACCCAGGACGATCCAGTGGATATTGCCATTCTGGATATGCAGATGCCAGGGATGGATGGCTCGCAATTGGCTGAGGTGATCCATACCACGCCCGCAACTGCCGACATTCCACTCGTTCTGCTCACCTCGCTGGGTCGCCGGGTTGAGGATTTGGTGCAAGGTAACTTTGTCACTAGCCTCACCAAGCCGATTAAGGCGGCCCAACTCTATCAAACCTTGCTGGCGATCCTGGGGAAACAAGAGGGAGAACGGCAACCCTCCTTGCCCTTAGTGACGGCGTATGATACAACCATGGCAGAACGTCTGCCATTGCGTATTCTGTTAGCCGAAGATAATGTCGTTAACCAGAAGGTTGCGACGAAGACCTTGGCTAAACTCGGCTACCGGGCTGATGTGGCGGCCAATGGCCTTGAGGTGCTCGATGCGTTGGCGCGGCAGCGTTATGATGTGGTGTTGATGGATGTGCAAATGCCTGAACTGGACGGCTTGGAGGCTTCACGGCGTATCCGCAACGAGATTGCCACCGTGCGCCAGCCGCGCATTATTGCCATGACGGCCAATGCCATGCAGAGTGATCGTGATCTCTGTATCGCAGCGGGGATGGATGACTATATCAGTAAGCCGGTGCGGATCGAAGAGTTGGTGGCGGCGCTGAGTCGCGGACGGGCGATGCTCCAACCCCAAACGAGTACCCCCGCCCAGCCGGTGCGCAGTAATGCGATTGATGTGCAGGTTCTCGATCAACTCCAAGCCAGCCTGGGTGATGGCAGTCCCAGTATTGTTGCCGATCTGATTGATCTCTTCCTCGAAGACCTGCCACTTCAGATCCAAACCTTTCAGGATGGTATCCAGACAGGTGATGTGATGTTAGTCAAACGGGCTGTGCATACGATCAAGTCGAGTGCGGCAACGGTGGGAGCCACCCAACTGGCGAACCTGAGTGCCGAGATTGAGCATCTGGTGCAACTAGGAGCCTTAAAAGACGTTGCTGGGCGTCAAGATCAATTTTTGATGGTTTGTGCGCAGATGCGTGAGGATCTGTTGGCGTTGCGTTCGCGCTTTGCCGTCGAGATGCCGACATGAGAGGAGGTTCCGAGTGCAACCATTGAGTGATCTCCCACCTGATGGGGGCGTGAGTCAGCGCGAATACGCGCTGCTCCGCCACGAACTGAACGAGGCCCACGTCCAGAACCGTAGCCTGCGCCGCCAACTTGAGAAGGCGCTATCTGCGGTTGCCGAGGCCCAGCGTGCGCACGCCAAGATGGTGCAAACCCTCTCTGAGACGATGCGCGAGAATATGCTACTTACCAATGACCGCGATATGTGGCAGCATCGTGCCCAGCGCCTCGCTGCTGGTCTGACAGCCGATCCAGAGTATGCGCCGCAGCTTAATCTCACCGGGCTGGCTGGGCAGATCAGCGAAGATGAGATCAATGCCATCCGTAAGGCAATGGCGCGTCTGCATCATCCCGATGTGGGTGGTAATCCAGATCGGATGAAGGCGTGGAATTCCACCTTGGATCGCCTCATGCACTAATCTTGCCCCGCAAAGTCCTTCCACTGCACCACGAACTGTACCTCGGTGCCTTCCTGGCTGCTCCAGCGCATCTCGCGTTGCCCACTGTCACAGTAGTTGCGAAACTCTTTCAGCATCAGGGCATCAAGGAGTACCTGTTGATCGCGTGGGATGAGATCTAGCACCGTATCGGCACAGAAGACGATCAGTTTGTGGCGCGCACGAGTGGCGGCGACATTGAAGCGGTTGCTGCTGAGGAGGAATTCGGCTTCAGTTTCGGCATATTCCTGGTCGGCCACGCCATAGGACATAATCACCACATCGCGCTCTTGGCCTTGGAGCTTGTCTACCGTATCCACCAGCGGCATGGGCTGGCCCGCTTGGCCAAAGCCATGCTCGCGCAGCATCTGGCGGATGCTGCTATTCTGGGCGCGGTGCGGGGCTAGAACGGCGACGCCCTCGCTGGCAAAGTCGGCCGCGCTGTAGCGTTTGCCGCTGCGCTGGTCTATCAGCAGGCCGCGCAGCCGGTTGACGATCTGGGTGGCCAGTTCGGCTTCCAACGGGTTGCGGGCGGTGTAGCTGCGTGGTGGTTGGTAGCGCACCAGCACCACTGGGCGATCCGGGTAGAGCAGGAACTCGATCAGATCATTACTGGCTCGATCCAGCGGAAGTGCCGAGACGATGCGAATATCGGGCTTGGTGGCGAAGAAACGTCCATTGTAGAGCCGCTCACGCGGGTAGGCGGTGAGCAGATCATTCATACGGAAGTTGTCTTCAAGCTGGAAGAGGATACGCGCCTCCAGATCGGGGTGCTGGCCCGATTCGATATGCTGGCGCACAAAGGCAAAGACCGAGGTGAGCAGGTGAGCGTGGGTGGCCGGGTAATCGCCGCGAATAATCGGCGGGAGTTGGCGGTCATCCCCGGCGAGAATGACGCTCCCCTCCGGGCGGCTGGCGGCCAGGGCGATCAGCGCATCGGGCAGCTTGAGCTGCGAGGCTTCATCCACCAGGATCAGATCGAACCAGTGTTGTGCCACATCTCCCGCCGCATCCATGGCCCGATGCACCCCCCAGACGGTCGAGCCGATCACCTGACAGGCAACGGGATTCTCTAGGTGGCCCGCCAAATGCTTGGGGTCGAGCGCCTGAACCGTCTCTGGCAGCGACTCTTCGTGGGCCGCATCGCGTTGGAGTTTGCAGATCGCCAGTTCGTGTTCGCCCAGACCATACACACGCGCCAGTTCTTCGACTTTACGTAAGACATGATTGATCGCATGGTGGGTAAAGGCTGTCACCAAGAGGCGCAAAGGTCGCTGCGTGTGGCGGGCAGCCAGCGCATAGCCGATCAATATATGGGCGATGGTGTGGGTCTTGCCGGTACCGGGCGGCCCCCACACGAGGCTGAGCGGCGCGTGCAGCACCCCGCGCCATGCCCGCCACTGCCCATGGTTCAAGAGTCGCTCTGGGTCATACCCAGCCGCCCGGATGCGCTGGCGCAGCTCGGCTTCGATGCCCGTGCTATCTTGCACAAAGGGTTGCCAATCGGGAATCTGGCCGCTTGCCAAGAGCGCCGCGATATGTGCCGTGCGGGCATCGCCTTGGCCCAGTCGATTCAGTACCTCAAACACCTTGCTGGAGTTGTAATCCATAAAGAGGCGATCCAGCAGATAGCGCCGTTGGGGATCAAACTGCTTCACAAAGGCTCTGGGGTTGTCGGGCTTGATCTGGAGGCGCGGCGGCTGGCTTTGGAGATCGTAGGTCACCAGACTCACCTTGTAGGGGTCAAAGCGCCAGCGCGCACTACTGGTGAAGAGATCGCCATCAATCTCCGAGAGCAGAATATCGGGCGCATCCTCCGGGGTCAGCACGAGGTTGAAGTCACCGACCTCGAACTTGGCGTCGCTCGCGGCTGGATCGAAACGGAACCAGAGCGTTCCTGCTTCATCCAGCCCTTCGCTCTCGGCGCACAGGCCGTGGATACAGACAAAGCTGGCCACCCGATCCGCGATGGGCTGGGTATGGCGCTGTTTGACCTCCAACTCATCCAGCGAGACCTCTAGGGTCGTGAAGATGCGCAGTTGTTCCAGGGTTGGCGCGTTAAGGCTATGGGAACCGAGCAGTTGGAAGGGTTCCTTGCGCAAGCGCAGGCGCTCGCCCATGTCCTGTTTCAGCCGCTGGATGACCGAATCGGTGGCACGCAGTTTATTCAGTACCACTTTCTTGAGCGTCTCTAGGATAGCGGCTGGTTCGAGGGTTCGTTCGCCATCACGCGCCTTATAGGTGAAGGATTGGCCATTCCAGACATCGTGGATACGCTCGAAGGCGATTTGATTCGAGTACTCCCAACTAAAGCCGTAGGGCGTACTGAAGCGGTAGCCACCCTGATCGGGTTGGTAGCGCTCCGCCACCGTGCGCAGATCATAGTCGTAGGGCACCGGCAGGGCCACCAAACGGCGCAGCATCGCCACCACCACCGTGGCCGGGATGGTACGGAAAGTCTCGGCATCGGGGAGGAGCGAGGCGGGCGGAAAGAGGCGCACGAGGTTATGCAGTTCGAGTTGCAACGTCGGGTGGCTGGTGCTGAAGAGATGGCGTTCGATCAGGGCTTTGAGCGTGAGCAGGTCGAGCGTATCATAGAAGTAGAAATGGAGGCGGCGCTGCTGGCGGCGCAGTTCGGCGCGGGCCTGCTTCTCGGCAGCCTTATAGCCCTCCTGGGCGAGTTTCAGCGTACCCGCGATACGATCCCGCTCCTCGCGTAGCGCCTTAGCCTCCGGGTTACGCTTGCGCATCGCCTCAGCATGGGTCAGTTTGAAGGTGTCGAGTTGGGTTTGTAGATCTTCAATCTGCTGTTGGGCCGCTGCGAGTTGCGGATTCTGCTCGATGGGCGTGGCGCGGATGGCGGCATTTTCGGCATCTACCTGCTCCAAAAAGCGGTTGAGGGTTTGCAGAAAGGGCAGCAGGAGGGTGCTGATCTCATCATCGTGCTGCTCGGCCACAAAGACATACTCTTGGTTCTGCGGTGCGCGGGTGGCGCGATCCCAGCCAACGATCTTGATCCCCAGCGCGAAGCAGGTGCCGGTGACTGCATCCTGTTCTGCCGAGAGTACAACCCGCACATCCTCATACTGCGGCATCTGGAAGGTATGCGTATCGAGGAGGCGTTCCTGCCCATCATGCAAGGCATGCGCGAGCGCCAAGTAGCGCACCATATTACTCATCAGATCGTGGCTTTGCGCACGCAGATTCTGGATCTGATCGGGATCGAGGTGTACCAGATCGGCGTGGCTACGCAATCCAGCCTTGAGCAAGTGGCGTTTAGAGGTCGAAGAGAGAAACGGAATGCGCGAAAGATCGCGAGCCGCATTGGCGCGTGCGCGGCACTCCTCGACATACTCACACAGGCCACAAGTGGCACAGACATGAAAATGGGCCTCGGCAGCGGGCAGGGCGAGCAGGGCGGGCATCTGGTGGTGCAGGAAGTCGCTGACACCGAGGATATAGGGGCGCAGGGCGAAGCTGGTTCGTTCCTGGCGCGCCGCGATGACGGCCTCCTCGTGATCAATCACCAGATCGCGCATCCCCAACTCCTCGCGGGCCAGTTCGAGGAGCAGGGCATAGTAGGCCACCTGGATAAAATGCTCGTGCTGGGCCACCTGGCTGGCCTTCACATCCCAGATGCGGATGCGGCGCAGGGGATGCTCGGCATCAGCGGGGAGCAATTCGAGCAGATCGGGTTTCGCCGGGCCAAGCTCAACCATAGTCGGATCAAGCCCGAACTGGCGCAAGAGGCGCGTAGTGGCACTCGGAAAGGCCGCCGGATTGATCTCAACCTGCGCAATAAAGCGCGGAGCCTGGGGCTGAGAGAAGAGGCGCAAGGCATCAGCGACCGGGGTGGGCCGCACCTCCTCACCATCCAGCCCGGCGTGGTACAGGCGTGGCTCTACCCCCTGCACCGCCACATCCTGGGCCAACTCAGCCTCAAGCGCGGCTAGTTGCTGCAACTCAAAACGATTACCCGCTTGCAGCAACAACCCGATACCAGGGCGGGTCTGGGTACGCACCACCTTCGGGACATCCCAGCCAATACCCGGCTTTCCACGGAGCGGAGTAGGAACGGCCTCCCAACGAAAATGGCGTTCGCAGCGATGTTTGAAATGGGACTTAATGGCCGAGGCGGTGATATGGAATGTTGCCGGGGGCATGGGGTATCCTATAGATTATGAACCCACTGCCCGCTCCTTAAGCACGCGCTTACGGCTCGGAACAAAGCAGTTATTCGGCTCTTCAACGATCTCATGCACCGACCAGAAATCCGAGGCCAGGTGATTTAGCCGACTAATGGGCGGCGGGGCACTGATAGACGCTGGTTCTTCAGTCGTGATGTGATAGTCCAACCGAAGTTCTTGGAGTAGTTCCTGGATCAACTGGATCTGCTGAACAGCGGGAAGTTGGCACATTTCGCGGCGGAGTTCTTCATACGTTGCCACCACACACCTCCTCTTGATTCCTGGCGGTTTGTCAAGGTTCGATTCTATGTCAGCTTTATGACGCTGTGTGTCAAAAATGTATGTGATGGCGACGTTGTAGAGCGATGAACTGTATTATACAACCTTGATCTGAAAAAAGATAGGGGAGAAAAATTCACCCTAGTGAGAGGGGCGGGGCGTAACCATAACGATATGGGGGGTGTTGGCGGCAGCGCCGCCAACACCCCCCATACTTTCCTACCAATCGCCAGCATAATCGGGGAAGTAGGGTGCAGCCTGGAAGGCTTGGTAGGCCCACTGAAGCTCGGCGAGTTGGCGCAGGTGCAACAGATCGTGGCCGGCCCAGGCGGTGAGGAAATCCCCGGCGCGCAGATCATGCAGATGCGGGTCGCTACAGCGCAATCCCCAGGCAGGCGTATTGAGGCCACGCAGCCACTCAATCGAGCGGCGGCGTTCGGTCAGCCAGGCTTCGAGCACCTCTTCGGGGTTACGATCCTGGTAGTGGCGCTCCATCACCCAGCCCTGCGGGTCAATTTTCGGCAACGCCTCGCCCGGACGGTGCAGGGTATAGTCAATACGTACCCGAAAATCCTCACACTCCTCGTCATACAGGTGGCAGAGCACCTCTAATGCCGACCACGCATCGGGGCCGGGACGCCAGCGCAGTTGCTCGGCACTCATGTCTTGGATCATCGCGATAACCAACGGGGCACTCAGTTCCAGGCGGTTGATGTAGTAGTCCGTATTCATGATCGTTCCTTCTGCTGGCAGATCGCAAGACACGCCACAAGCGGCTCACTTCCCACGCCGCCGTTTGGCGGCTAGGAGGTTCTCTATCGAATCGACGGATGGCGGCGCAGACGGGGCCGGTGATGGTGGTGGCTGCGCCGGTGGCGGCGGGGCGACGACGGGCGGTATGGATGGTGGCGGGCTGGTGGGGCGGCGCGTGCGGGCGCGTGCCGCTTGCAGACGCGCCATACCCACATCTTGGACAGGCACCGGGGCGGGTTGACGGGCGATACGCGGCAGATACTCACGGCGCAGGAAGATTCGCCGTAGAGCAATGTCGAAGGGTAACAGAGCCAGCGCCAACCAGATCAGCGGCAGGGCGATCTCGCGCACCTGGCCCACCCGCTGCCCAGTGGGCGTAAAGAGGCTCTCCGCCATGGGATTCACGCGCCCCCCGGTCAGTGCGGCCAGATCGGCCAGCAGTGCCGGATCGCTGCGGCGTAGCCCGTACTCCGGCGAGTAGCTCACCACCACTCCGCCTTGGGCCGCGCCCAACGGCTGGCCAGCGGCGTCCAGCGCCACCACACTGGCTAAGTACGCACCGGGGATCTCGGCGGGGCTGACGGCGCGGTAGTGGCCGGGGCCAACCTGGGTAAAGCTCAGACTCGTTGCGCCACCATTCGGATCAACCAACTGGCCCTCAACCTGGGCCGCACTCTGCGGTACGCCATCACCACCACTGACATACAGGTTCAGGATGGCCTGTGGCCCATCGCTCTGGCTCTCTAACACCACCTCACTACTCATGGGCGGCAAGAGGGCATCAATCATCCCCGCCGCCAGTTGCGGAAACCCGTCCCAGGCGATCAGATCCTTGGCCCACTGCCCCTTCAGGTCACTCGTCCAGGCGAGGCTGCGCCCTAACCCATACTGCCAGACGGCCAGGATGGGTGCGCCGTCGGGGGCCACCAGCAACGTGCGCGCTGCATCACGCGGGGTCGTGGCGTTATAACCATACAGCGCGGGCAACCCGCGCAGATCGCGCACCGGCGGCACCGCCAACGCCACCGCCGGGGTAAAGGTCTCTTCCACAATATCGCGCTTGGCCACCCGCACCGTCTCAGCCAGGAAGATCTGGGGCACATCAGCCGCCCCAGACACCCGGTAGTAGGCACCGCCACCGCGTTGGGCAATCGATTGGAGCAGCGGATTGGTCTGATCACCCACCGCCACAATCGTGATCGTCACCCCATCGGCGCGCATCTGGTCAATCAGATCGGCATAGTTATCATCGGCTTGGCCATCGGTAAGCAGGATGACGTGGCGGATCTTCGCATCAACGGTGCGCATCGCCTCAGTAGCCAGGGCAATACCGCTGCGAATATCGGTGCCGCCGCCCTCACTTACCCCACTCAACACCGTCTCAATTTGGGCAATATCGGGCAGTTTCTGCATCTCCAGCACCGTTTGGGCCACATCATCAAAGACAAAGATGCCCAGTTGGTCTTGGGTATCGAGACCCAGTGTGGCCTGATAGACCGCCTCTTTGGCCAGATCGAGGCGCGTGCGGGTGCCACTCACCACATCCGACATGCTGCCGCTCCGATCTATCACCAGTGCGAGGCCGAGATCGGGGCGCTCCTCACGGTTAGGCGGTTCGAGTTCCACGGGTAGAGCGGGGGCGAGTGGAGAGCGCCGCCAGCCCCCCGCGCCAAACGACTCGCTACCGCCGATCATGGCGAGGCTACCACCGTTATCCTGCACATAGCTATGCAGTGCTTGCTGTACAGGGCTACTCACCTGCAAAGCTGGCACATCCACCAACACCACAGCCGCATAGTTACGCAGTTTCGTTTGATCGGCAGGGATCTGGGTAGGCGCGATCACCTCGACGCGCAGCCCGGCGGCGCGCAGCGCCGCTTGGAGTGGCGCGGCGCGTTCAGGCACCCCCGCAACCAGCAGAATAAGGGGTGGCCCCTCAACAATCGTAAACGCAGCAGCGCGGTTATTGAGCGGCTGGGTGTCGGCGGGAGCCTCGATGCGCGACTCAAAGCGGCGGAAGCCGCTTTGACCAGCATCAATATCTACCACAAACTCGCTGGATCCAACCGGTAGATCGATCTCCTGGTTCACGATGAGTTGCCCATCGGCAAAGATCGTTACCGTTGCGGGGCCAGCGACACTACTCTGGATGCGCAGCCGCAGTGGGATGCGCTGGTTCTCACTAGCGGTGGCGGGAGTCAGGAGCGCCGTCAGGATGACATCGGCACCCTCCTGACCACTGAGCGGCACTACTTCAATGGGGACACCGCGCAGTGCGGCGAGGCGCGCCGCATCGGCGGCGCGGCCCATATTCTCACCGCCATCGGAGAGCAGCACCAAGCGCTTCTGGGCATCAGCGGGAAGCAGCGCCAACCCCAACTGAATGGCGGCGGCAATATCGGTGCGGCCGCCGGGCACCAACGAGGTAAAACGAGTTAGTGGCGTAGCGGCAGCAGGCGCACGTTCCACCGCTGCACTCCCACCAAAAACCACCACCCCGGCTTGGTCGCCGGGCTGGGCGGTAGTGTATGCCGTATTGATATAGTCGAGTGCCTGTTGGCGCAACGCTGGCGCAAACGAGTCACTTCCATCCACCAGAAAGACGACCGCCGTCTCCTCGACGGCCCGCACCACCTGGGTGCCAGCTAGGGCCAAAATCAGCGCCAGCAGCATAAGGCTGCGCAGGATGAGCAGCAGCGCATAACGCCCGCTTCCCAGGCGGGCCAGATTGACCCGGCGGGTGAGCCAGGCCATGCCCCACATGAGTGGGAGGAGGAGAAGCGCCCAGAGCGCCGCTGGAGTGATGAATGAGAGCATCATGACCATACTGTAGCACACTTCTCCTGGGAGCGAGGGCATCTTGCCCTCGGGGGACAGGGCATGGGC
>NZ_GL501404.1:946818-969178 GCF_000152145.1 Oscillochloris trichoides DG-6 | reverse complement strand
TAAGAACTTTGCACATGCCCTGCCTCGGAGGACTTGGATCATATATCCATGTAGAAACCCCCAAGCCTGTAAAAAATGGCCAATTGTCTATTGGTACTTTGTGTCTATACTGAAGACATAGCAAATCTTCATGGTTCAGTAATTGAAAGAAGTCCTCGGCTGACGGTTTTCTGCGTTGCACGGTAATGACGCCGTGTCAATCTGTGGTTTTCGGGTGTTTACAACCGATTCTGGCGATGAAGCCCTGACGGTATAGTACTATCGTCAGGGTTTTTGTGCTGCCTTGGAGTGTTCTGAAGGGAAGGAGCGAGGCTTTGGACGCAATTAATGGCGCGGATACCGCATGGGTTCTCTTGTCGAGTGCATTGGTCATGTTGATGACACCGGCTCTGGGCTTTTTCTATGGTGGTCTTGTACGCCAAAAGAATGCCCTCTCGACCATTATGCACAGTTTCTTCATGCTCGGTTTTGTGAGCGTGATCTGGGCACTAGTTGGGTATAGCCTCGCTTTTAGTCCTACCATCGGCGGCTTCATTGGTGGTCTGAGTTGGGTGGGTCTGAATGGGGTAGGGGTTGAGCCTAATCCTGATTATGCAGCGACTATCCCCCACCAGGCATTCATGGTCTTCCAGATGATGTTTGCCGTGATCACCCCGGCGCTGATTTCGGGTGCCTTTGCCGAGCGCAAGCGCTTCAAGGCATTCGTTATCTTCTCGCTCTTCTGGCTGCTACTGGTCTATGTGCCGGTTGCGCACTGGGTGTGGGGCGTGGGCGGCTGGATCCGCACCATGGGTGCCCTGGACTTCGCTGGTGGCACGGTTGTCCACATCACGTCGGGTGTCTCGGCTCTCGTCTGTGCCTTGGTGCTGGGCAAGCGCACCGGCTATGGCAGTGAGCCGATGGAACCGCACAATGCCACGTTGAGCATTCTGGGTACGGGTATGCTCTGGTTCGGTTGGTTCGGCTTCAACGCGGGTAGTTCTCTGGGGAGTGGTGCCCTGGCGGCCTCGGCCTTCGTCAACACTCACCTGGGTGCCTCGATGGGCGCAATTACCTGGATGACCGCGAGCTGGATCCGCCACCGCCGCCCCAGCGTCCTGGGTGCCTCGGCTGGTGCGGTTGCTGGTCTGGTCGGTATCACCCCGGCGGCAGGTTTCGTCACCCCGCTGGCCGCGATCATCATCGGGTTCCTGGCTGGTGTGGGCTGCTTTATGGCAGTCGAGATGTTGGTGCGGGGCCGTGTTGATGACTCGCTCGATGTCTTCGGTGTCCATGGGGTGGGCGGCATCATCGGCGCGATTGCTACCGGCATCTTCGCCACCAAGTCCATCAATGAGTTCGGCGCTGATGGCCTGCTGTATGGCAACCCCGGCCAGTTGGTGACTCAGATCATTGCTGTAGTGGTGGTGGCTGCCTACGCCGCGCTGATTACCTGGGGTCTCCTGTTCATTATCAATGCCATTGTCGGTATCCGTGTCAGCCCTGAGGAAGAGGCACGCGGCTTGGATGCTTCGCAGCACGGTGAAACTGCCTACCAGATTTAGTCAAGAAGGAGCCATGCAATGGAACTGATCATCGCCTCACTGATGTTCGTTGCCCTCATTACCTGCTGGGTCGTTCTTCCCGGCGAGCCGAAGTAGGAACAAGAAAAAAGGGGCCGGTGGCAAATTTGCCACCGGCCCCTTTTTTCTTGGGAACCATTTTTGGGCTACTCACGTCCTAAGGGCATAACGTAGATGCCTCGCGGGTAACCAACCCGCACCAGTTAGGAAAGTGAGTTATCCCATGGAAAAGCGTAGCCCAAGCCTCAACAGTGCCGTCATTGGTGCCCTCCTCATCGCCATTCTCGCCCTCGGAGCCGCTGGTGCATCCCTCCTCATCCGCCCCACTACCGCCCAGGCCCAACCGGGTGTTACGGGTATGCGCCAGATCACCGTGATCGGCACGGGTGAAGTTCGCATCGCCCCCGATACCGCCACCGTCCAGATCGGGGTTGAGACCACTGCCGCCACGACTCAGGAGGCACTAGCCCAGAATACCGCCCAGGCCAATGCGATTATCGAGCAGATCAAGGCGCTGGGGATTGCCGAGAAGGATATTCAGACCAGTGGCTTCAACATCTACCCGACCTACAACAATGATGGTCGCCAAGTGACCGGCTATACCGTCAGTAATCAGGTCAGTGTGACCATCCGTAACCTCGCCGACGCCGGTAGCCTGCTCGACAACGTGGTGCAGGCGGGTGCCAACCGTATCTATGGCATCAACTTCAGCGTGGCCGACAGCAACAGTGTTCTGTCCCAAGCCCGCGACAACGCCATCGTGGATGCCAAGGCGCGTGCCGAGCAGATGGCGCGTCAGGCAGGGGCCTCGATTGGCCAGGTGCTGGTCATCACCGAGATTGTTGGCTCCGGCCCAATCGTGCCGATGCCGATGATGGAGCGGGCCAATGGGGCCGGAAGCCCTGTCCCCGTGCAGGCCGGTGAGCAGAGCTATACTGCCCAGGTGCAGGTGACATACGAACTGCGGTAGTATAGTGGAGGTTCGGGGGAGGCGCAGCCTCCCCCGAAGATATTTTTGTTATGTTTTGGCGGCGTAGCCGCCAAAACATAACAAAAATTGGGGCTTGGGGCGCAGCCCCAAGGACTTTGTATATGCTCTGCCAAATCCCCACTATGTGTTGACTCTTCCCTCCCTGACTTGTACAATGCCCCCAAGGATAGCCATGTTCTGAAAGGATCGTAATGCTACAGTTGACCGGCCTGTGGATGGCCGTCGCGACCTTCCTAGGGATTTGGTGGGGCCATGTCGGGGTTCGTTGGCTCGAAGCGCACAGCGCAGACATCCGCCCACCCGCCCTCATCCTGATTGTCATCGGCATTGCGCTACAAATCGTGAGTCTCTTCGCGAGCAACCTCACCCTCTCTGGGGTGTCGAGCATTGTTGGCATCACGCTTCTCTGGGATGCCTTTGAACTCTACCGACAACAGAAACGGGTCATCAAAGGCCATGCTCCGGCCAATCCGAACAACCCGCGCCATGCTGCCTATCTTGCTGCGGCCAATAGCCATGCCACAACCGAAGATCTCTTAGATCGCGAACCCTCTGATCCCACGGCACAGACGCATAGTTGGCAGGCTGCCAACATCAAAAATCAGAAATCAAGAGTCAGAAAGATCTAAATGAGGCGGCATGTATGAATATCATTGGCCTTGGACTCGGCCTCTTCAGCTTTTTCATCATTGGTTTCGGCTTTGTATGGGTGATTCGGGGTGAATACTACCTGGGCTACCTCTGGTGGCCCTACCCGTTATTGCTCGGTATCATCCTCATAATCGCGTCACTCTTTGTTAGCCCGATCTGGTCGGCACTGCTCGGTATTACTGGAGCCTCGTGTATTTGGGGGGCGACCGAGATGAAGGAGCAGGCGGTGCGTGCTGATCTGGGCTGGTTCCGCCGTAACCCACGCCCCAAACCGGCTCCGCCCTTGGTCGAGGTGATCAAGAAGATCCACGCCCCCCACTTGTGATTGCTTATGGATATTCGAGCAACGAAGCGCTATTTGCGCCGCGAGCTATTGGCGCGGCGTGCCCAGGTTGAAGATCGGGCCGTGCGCAGCGCCCAGATTGCGCACCATGTTCTTGCCCTTCCCGCCTTTCAAGCGGCCTACGCGATTCATTGCTACCTCGCCATTGGTAGTGAGGTGGAGACGGCCTACCTGATCAGCGCGGCGCTTACCCAGGGCAAGGCGGTGGTGGTGCCGGTGGTGACTGATGATGGTCGGCTGCGCCACTCCTGGATTCGTGATATTGACATGGCCGACTTTACCACTGGTAGCCACGGTACGCTCATCCCGCGCCGGATCATTCCCGCCCTCCCCGGTGATTGGGATCTGACCTTTGTGCCACTACTCGGCTTTGATCGCCAAGGCTACCGCATTGGGTATGGCAAGGGGTATTACGATCAGTTGCTGGGTGCGGCGACGACCTACGCGGTGGGTTTGGCCTTTCAGGCCCAGGAGTGTCCCTTCATCCCCCACGAGCCACATGATCGCCGCCTCGATCTGGTGGTGACGGAGGAGGGGGTGGGTGAGATTGTGGCTTCGCCGTCTCTACCTCTCCTGAGTCTCTAGAGTCCCACCCAATCCAGCATCACCCCCAACTCGCGCCCATCGGGGGCGGTGAAGATGGGGCTGCGTAGCTCAATCGGGCTACGCGGCGCGGCGGGGAGCAGGATCTGGAGGGTTTGCCATGCCCCGCCGATGCTCACGCTGTGACACGTAGCATCGGCACAGATGCGCATCAGCACGGGTTGCCCGTCTGGGCGGGGAGCGGCGAGGCGCAGCCGCAGGATGACCGGGCCTGTTGTGGAGCTGCGCAGGCGCAACCGGGCATGCCCGTGTGTCCAGCGCAGGGTCGTGTCGCCCTGGGTTTCAGCGGGGTAGACGCCACCCACCCAACCGTAGTCGAGGCCATTACCGAGATCGATCTGGGTCGTCGGGGGCGACGGTCGTATACGGTCGCTCCAGTCTACCAGGTGTTGCAGATCGAGGTAGCGTCCCAGGAAGGCCGTGCGGGCGGCTTCGTTCTGGCCCAGATCACGCAGCAGGCTGCCCCAGGCGACACTCGCGCCCACGTAGGGCGGGCGCAACTTGTGGGCTTGCTGGTAGGAATCCAGGGCGGCTGCGTTATCTCCTACTTGGTGCTGGAGATCGCCGAGGGCGATCCAGCCATCGGGGGTGGGGTTGGCCGCAAGGGCGTTGCGGTAGGCATCTTCCGCCGCGTCATACTCGGCACGAGCCAGCAGATGATCGCCGTAGGCCCGGTAGAGGCTGCGCACCACCCCGCTGCTGGCCCAGTCCCACGGGTAGTAGCGCAGCCCAGGGAGGAGGGCGAGAAGGAGGGCGAGGATGCTTACGGCCCTCACCCCAACCCCTCTCCCAAGATGGGAGAGGGGTTGGGGTGAGGGCCGATACACACATGCCGCCAGCGGGATGAGCGCCAGAAACAGAAAGTGGCGGTAGCGGCCTTCGGCGTGGGTGACGAGCGTGGCGGCACAGAAGGTGGCGATCCATAATACGAAGAGCCACGCCAAGGGGTGGCGGCGCACCACGAGTAGCCCCAACGGGGCGGCAACGAGGATGAGCAGGTAAAGTAGATCATCAAGGATGAGCGCTGCGAGGAAGAGTGCCGGGGGCGGATCGCTGTAGTAGTCGGCCATGAGGAAGCGATCTTCGATGGGGTTGACCGCCCAGATGCGCCGCCATTCGGCGGGGATCTTGCGCAGAATGATGCTGGGATCTTCCTGTAGACGCGCCATTCCGCGTGCATTGGCCAGATCGGCACGTTCAGCCGGGTTGGCGACGGCTTCTAATGCTTGGTTGATCGTCTCTATATCCTCACGCGGCTCGTAGAAGGCCCACATGTTGTAGGAGCCGCCGGTCTCGATCAGGATGCAGTGGCCATACACATCGCAGTTGCGCAGCGTCCATGGGGCGATGACGGCACCTGCACCGAGGGCGAGGAGGATAATGGACGCGAAACCTTTTATTGCCGCCGAACGGCCCTCACCCCCAGCCCCTCTCCCGTGGGCTTCTCCCACAGGCGAGGGGTGTACATGGCTGAGGTATCCCCCCCCTCGCCTGTTCGCGCAGCGAACGGGCGAGGGGGGCTAGGGGGGTGAGGGCCATACCTACTACCCCCACCATCCACCCGGCCACCAGGGGCAGCACCACCAACCCTGCCGAACGGGTTAGGCAGGCGAGGCCGAAGAGTACCCCGGCGAGGAGCGCCAGCATTGGGTTGCGTTGGCGTTGCCAGTGGTGTGTGGCCAACAGGCCCAGGCCAAAGAGCAGACTAAAGAGTGTCTCGCTCATATAGAGGCTGGCGAAGGTGGCATAGGTTTGGAGCAGGGCGGCAATGCTGGCGGCTAACAGGGGCGGGCAGGGGCGTTCGGTCAGGGCGCGGGTGAGCGCATACACCACTACCACCACACCTAGGCTGAGGCCGATATTGGGCAACGCGGCGAGGTGCAGGTCGCCGCCGCTGAGCCAGAGCGATGCAGCAAGGAAGAGCGGGTAGAGCGGGGCGCGTAGCCAGCGCCACGTCTCATAGTAGACCCAGCCGCGCCCCGCCAGCAGATCACGCGCCACCTGGATGTACTCTTGCTCATCGTTGGCGGGCAGGTGTAGCGGCTGCGCCCAGAGCAGCAGCCGCCATGCCAGGGCTAGGAGCAGGATGCAGAGCAGCGGCAGGTGTTTACGCATCGAATCGTTCTACCGCGCCATACGCAAGATCCGAAATGCCCCATAACAGACCATCGCAAACACCACCGAACCGATCACCAGGTCGGGGAGGTGCGAACCAGTGAGAAAGACCAACACCCCGGCGATAATCACCCCGATATTGACGAGGACATCATTACTGGTGAAGATCCAACTGGCCTTCATGTGGACTTCTTGGCTGCGGGCGCGTTGCAGCACGAATAGTGAGGCGGCATTGCCACTCAGAGCCAACAGCGAAATCCCGATCATCAGCATGAAGCCCGGTTCATCCCCGGCACCGAGGAAGCGTCGAACCACTTCGGCCATACCGAGGATACCCAGGCAGAGTTGGAAGTAGCCGCTGATCTTCGCTACCTGCTGCTTGTGGCTGGCAGCCCGCCCAACGGCGTAGAGGCTCAGGCCATACACAATCGCGTCGGCTAACATGTCGAGGCTGTCGGCGATGAGACCCATGGACTGCGCGATCAGGCCGGTGATGAGTTCGATGACAAATAGGGCTGCGTTGATCACCAATACGGTGATCAACACCCGACGTTGCAGATCGCTCTCGTCGGTAGCTTCGATGGCGGCCACCTCCGTGCGGCCCACCAGCACTGCCCCCAGGTTCAACTCGATCAATAAGCGCTCGATCAGTGCGGCATCATCGCTATGGGTGATCAGCAAGGTGCGACCGGGCAGATCAAACTCCATGCGGCGGATACCTGTGCGCTCGGCCAACTGCATACGGATCAACTGCTCCTCGGCGGGGCAGTCCATGTGTGGTACTTGAAAGGTCAACTGTTCCATCGTTCAAACCCTACTCTGGCGGGTACGTAGCGCATTGAAGCCCCATGCGATTCCAAAACATGTCGTGCATGTCAGCACAATCGCAGCCCCAGAGGCAACATCAGCATAGTAGGATGCGTAGAGTCCGACGAGGGCTGAACCGACCGCGATCATTGCGGCGATGAACATCATCCGGGGGAGGCGGGTGGTGAGTAGGGCCGCCGCCGCCGCCGGGGTGACGAGCAGCGCCGAGGTGAGGATGACCCCCACCACCTGGATGCATGTGACCACCGTGAGGGCAAGCAGGATGAGTAACAGCATGCGCATGCGGTCGGCCTTGAGGCCAATCACCTCGGCATAGGTGGGGTCGTAACTGGTCAGTTCGAGTTCTTTATGCAGCAGCCAGAGGGTACCCAGTACCCCGGCGGAGATGAGGCTAATCTGGATCAGATCTTCGGGGCGCACGCCCAGGATGTTACCAAAGAGGATGTGGCTCAGATCGCGGAAACTGCGCACCTTACTCATAAGCAGGATGCCCAGCGCAAACATTGCGGTGAAGAGCACCCCAATGGCGGTATCTTCGCGCACCGTACCGCGTCGCGAAACCCAGCCGATACCGAGGGCGGTGAGCAACCCGGCGATGATCGCGCCACCAAAGAGGCTCCAGCCCCCCAGGTAGGCGACGACGAGGCCCGGAAGGACGGTATGGGCCAGGGCATCGCCAATAAAGGCCATGCGGCGCAGTACCACATAGGTGCCCAAGACGGCGCAGGTGATTCCGACTAGTGTCGCCGCAATCAGGCCGGTTTGCATAAAACTGTAGCGAAAGGGAGCCAAGAGCCAGTCAATCATGCCACCTCCAGGCTGGCATGGAGATTCTGGACTTGGGTCAATGCGCCCTGTTCCAGACCGAAGATATGATCAAATTCTTCTTCCAGGCGATCAAGATGGTGCGTGGCAACCAGAGCGGTCTTCCCCTGCTGGCCAAGGCGCTCCAAGACGGCTGCAATAATCGCCCGGCTGGCGGCATCTACGGCACTGAGCGGCTCATCAAGCAGGAGCAGATCGGCATCTTGTACGAGGGCGCGGGCGAGCAGGGCGCGTTGCTGCTGACCGCCGGAGAGTTGGCTAATCTGGCGTTGAGCGAGATCGGCCAGCCCTAACTGCTCAAGCACCTGCAACACCCGTTGCTGATCGCTCTGGTTGGGGCTACGCAGCCAACCCAAATGCACATAGCGCCCGGCCAGCACCATACGCTCCACCGTCACCGGGAAGTCCCAATCAATCTCGCCGCGCTGAGGCAGGTAAGCGACACGGTGGTGGCACGCTCCGACTGGGCGACCGTAGATGCGGATACTCCCTGCCTGGGGATACAGCAACCCGGCCACTGCCTTGAGCAGTGTGGACTTGCCGGAGCCATTCGCGCCGACCAGCGCCACCCGGCGGCCAGTGGGCACACTCAGGCTGACCTCGCGGAGTGCAGGGCGGGATGCTCCGGGGTACATGACCGTCAGCCCTTCCAAAGCCAGGGCTGGCGCGTGAGCTTGGGCGGGGGTAAAGCCCCGCCCACTATAGGCAATGGTGATCATGAAGCGACTAACTTGCTAACGATTGCACAATCGTAGTCACATTGTACCGCATCATCTCGATATAGCTCGCACCAGGGCTATCGGATGTACCAAGGGCATCGGTATAGAGCGTGGGGGCCAAGGTGACGCCCGCCTCATCGGCGATGCTCTGCATCAGACTCGGATTGGCCACATTCTCGGCGAAGATGGCACGCACCCCGGCGGAACGAATTGCATTAACCAGTTGGGCAATCTCGCCTGCGGAGGGATCGGAACTCTCAGTTGTCACCCCTAGGGCCGTACCGATCACCTCAAACCCATACGCATGGGCAAGGTATCCCAATGTATCATGGGTCGTGATGAGCTTGCGCTGATCTGCGGGCAACTTGGCAACTTCAATCTGAATGAAGCTGTCCAGTTCCTTCAGTTGTGCGATGTAGCTCTCGGCATTAGCGCTATAGACGGCGGCATTGGCTGGATCAGCAGCCACCAGCGCATCACGGATGGCCGCGACCATCAGTTGGGCATTGCCAACATCATGCCAGACATGCGGATCGTACTCACCATGATCCTCGGCATCCTCGGCGTGCGTATCCTCTGCCTCGGTATGCGCCGACCCCTCTGGAGTTGGTAGGGGCGTAATCTGCGCGCTCACCGCAACACGGGTAGCCCGCGAACCCGATGCCGTATAGAGATCATCAATCCAACTCTCAAAGAGCAGCCCATTCTCAATGACCAGCGCGGCTTCTGCTAGGGCCGCACTATCACGTGGGGTGGGTTCGTAGGTATGGGCATCCCCGCCGGGGCCAACCAGGGTTGTCAGGGCAATATGCTCACCGCCGACATGCTGCACAAACTCGCCCAGAATGCTGAAGGTTGCGACGACCTTGATCGGTGCAGCGGCAGCACTCGAATCGGTAGTCGGTACTGTGGTGGCGGCAGCCGACTCAGCGGTTGCTGGAAGTGTGGTGGCACTTGGTGTTGTCTGCGCGGCTGGGGTATTACCACAGGCAACGAGCAGCCCCAACAGGCTCAAAAGGGCCAAAACCGAGAACGAACGGGCGAACGGATGACGCATGGGGTAGGCTCCTGATTCTGTATCAAGACTGAAACACGGCTCTCATGTCCTATTTGATACAGACTATCATCAAACAAGAATCCTGTCAATACATGCGAGTTACTATCAATACGGGTATGGTAGAATGAGCCAGAGAACCGCTATGCTGTGTGTGATGATGGAGATGCCCGATGAGCCGCTACCTTGATGCCCGCCGTGAAACTCTAACCCCTGCGGTGACTGACCTCGCCGAGCAGTTGGCCCAAGCGGGCTACAAGGTAACTGGCCCGCGCCTCGCGGTGTTACGCGCTGCCACCGCGCATGTCGGGGCCTTCAGTGTGCAGGAACTCGAACAGTGGTTGGTGGCACGCGGCGAATCGCCGGGGATCGCCAGTATTTTCCGTACCATCCGGCTGCTCTGCGATCTGAACATGATGCAGCGCATCCACGGCTTGGATGAGTGCCATCGTTATAGCCTCGGTGATGGCCACGGCCACCATATTGTGTGTACCAAGTGTGGCGCGATGGTGCAGTTTGATGAGTGTGGCTTGCAGCCGTTGCTGCGTGAACTCGAGGCGCGCACCGGGTTTCGGATCAGTGCGCACCTGGTGGAGATCTTTGGGTTGTGTCCAGGGTGTGTTGCGGTAGGGGTGGGTGAGTGTCCGCCGTAACTTTTTGGCCTGCTCTCACGGTGTATTGGAGCAAACACCGTACCCGAAGGAGCGACTATGCCCCGCCCCGCCCCATCCATCCTGCCCGTCACCCTGGCCCTGTTGGGGCTGGTGTTCAGTCTCATTCTGCTCGTGGCGACGCTGGGTTACGCCGCGCCTATGTCCGCTCCGCAGCCCCTCGATACTTGCCGCAGCAGCCCGCAGTTCCTCGCCGCCTTCAACCCCACCCCGGACATGGCCTTGGCCACCGATGGCGCAGCAATGGGCTTGGTGTTGCGCAGCAGTACGGGTGACTACCAACTCCCCACCTGGGACGATGCGGGCTATCTGGGGCCACTGGCCTATGATTGGCGCGGCGATGTCTATGTCGCACCGACGCCGCGTCTCTCCCTGGCCGACAATCCGCTCGCTGGGGCGGCAACGATCTGGCGCGTCGATTCGGTGAGTGGGGTGATGCGCCCCTTCACCACCCTGTCTGGCGCGGCGAGTGAGCGCAACCCCTTCGGGATTTTGGGGCTGGCCTATGCCTGCGATCTGGATATGCTCTATGCCGGGACGGTGTTGGGTTCCACGCCGAGTAGCGAGCATGGCGGGGTGGTGGCGGTCGGTCTTGCTGATCAGAGCCAGCAGGTAGTGTTGCCCAACACCGATGTGATGAGTGTCTTGGTGGTGCGCCAAGGAACGGGCTACACGCTCTATGCCGGGTTAGCGCGTCGCCCGCTGGTGCTGGCGTTGCCCCTCGATGCCCATGGCCAGCCACGTGGCTCCGCGCAGCCCCTGATCGATCTGAGCCAAGCTGGGGCCACACCCCAAGAACGGGCGCGTAAGTTGCGCCTGGTGGGTGATCAATTGCAGATCGATCTGGTTCCGTTCACCTATTCACTCCAGGCCAACGCCACCGATACGCCCCAGATCCGTACATTGACGTGGCAGTGGGATGCGGCACATGGGGAGTGGATGCGGTAGGGGGGGCTATGCCCGAATAACCGTAACTATGCGTCCGCTGGCCGTCACCGCCGCCTCTGTCCGGGTGCGCTCGGCAATCGCGGGCTGGCCACGGCGCTGGTCAAAGATGATGAGCCAGCCGGTTGCAAGATTGAGCCGCGCTAGGTAGCCATCAAGCTGGGTCAGTCCATCCGGCAGCGGGTCGGGACGCTGGTCGCGCCAGACCTTCACCTCTATGCCAAAGACATCCGCGCCATAACGAAGGCAGAGATCCATCCGGCCACGCCCGATGGCGTACTCGCGCTCTATCGTCCCACCACCGTTTGCGACACGGTGCAAGAAGGCCATCAGCACGAGGTGGGGGGCAATTTCTGCATACGGCGACGTGCTGAGTAGGGGTTCACCATGCTGCTGCCAGAAGGCTAGGAAGGCATCAAGGAGCCGAGGGGCTGCAATCCGCCCCTCGGAGGTGAGCCATGTGGGGGTGATCTTGGGGAGCGAGGCGATGGTTGTGCTGGCCAGTACTCGTGGCAGCACCTCGTGGTAGATCGGGTTGGCAACAACCAGGCCATCGGTAGGGTCGAGGCGCACGAGACCCAGATCCTGCACGAAGCGCAGATCATCGGGCGGAACGTTACCCAAGGATTGCCCCGCCAGCATCGGTTCGATAATCGCCCGTACCCGTGGCTCCCGCAACCGCTCGGCAAGGCTGTCGAGGTGCGTGTCCTGGCGCATGATCAGGCTCTCCTTTGCCTGATCTATCAGCGCTGGTGTGATGACCTGGGTGCGGTCGGGGGCGAGTTGCTCAACCGTGACTTTGGCCAGCGCATTGACGAGCCAGGGGTGCCCCTGGGTGAGTGTGAAGGCATGCGCGATAGCTTCGGGGGTGAAGATTTGGCCGGTTGCGGCGGTATGTTGGCCATAGAGCGCGGCCACATCGGCCTGATCAAACGTCGCCAGGGTCAGTGAGCGGGTCTTGATGTTGAAGGGACTAGCGGTAACGAGGCGCGGGCTACCTCCAGAGGCGACTTTGTAATCACGCACATCGCGCAGCCCAATCAGGGCGAGTGCCCATGGGAATGCCTGTGGACGGCGAGGAAATCCGGCGCGGAGTTGCCGCAGCACCGAGATGAGCGCCGCATCCTGAAGCGCATCAATTTCATCGAGGAAGACCACCAAGGGGCGGGGTGAGGCGTTTGCCCAGGCGCGCAGCGCCGATCCGATGCGGGTACCCGGCTCCGCAGTAGGCCAGGGTGGGGGATGTAATGCGGCGGGTAACTGCCATGTCGCAGCATCATGCCAATCATTGAGGATGGCTAACTCGGCTGCGCCCAGATCATCCTGAAAGGCTGCGCCGACCTCCATCGTCAGCAACACCGCCGTATAGGTTCCGGCTGCGGTCAATTCCTGCGCCAACGCCAGCATCGCCGTCGTCTTGCCGCTCTGGCGCGGGGCGTGCAGGACAAAGTAGCTGCGCTGGGCTACCAGATCGGCAACTTCTGGTAGCCGCGCAGCCGCAGGTAACATGTAGTGAATATCGGGCTGGCATGGCCCGGCAATGTTGAACCAGTGGGGCATTGCACTGACCTCGTAACCATAAGGGTACGTGGCTTCAGTATAGCATCCTACTCATTCACAAACACGCTCGTGTAGGTCTCGTAGATGTTGCCGTCCATATCCTCGGCCTGTACGCCCAGCACATAATCACCTGCCGGGGCGATCATCTCCTCCATGCTGAGGGGCTGCGTACCAAAGGTAACGCTCGATCCGGGGACGGTGATGTACTCCTCTTCGGCATCAGGATCATCGCTATGCAGCAGGATGATCTGGTTCTCTACCGTAAAGGTGTCACCATCTTGGGGGCGGATCTCACTGGGGGCGCTGGCTTCACCCTGCGGGCTGAAACCGAGTACCTTGATCAGTTCGTAATCCTTGAAGAAGAGTTGCGCTGGGCGCGAATTGCCATCGCTGAAGGTGTAGGTGCCGCGCACCACGTAGGTCGCCACCTCGTCGCCATAGTCCCACGGCTCAAACAGGGCGAAGATGGTCTGGTTGCCGTCGTTGATACCATAACGCACCGGCTCCCAGTCGTAACTGAACTCTACCGGGCGCTCTTCACCCCAATCCGGGTACGAGACTCCATTGATCGTCAGGCTGGCCCCGGCGTCAATGTAGTCTACGTCGGCCACCAGGATGCTGTCATCCTCTGGGTTGTAGAAACCAGTGAAAAAGTAGATGAAGCCGATCTGCTCCCCATCCACACTGATGTCTACCGTGACCGCCTCGGCTTGGTTGATCTCACTCGCTGAGAGTACCAGATCGGCAAGGGTAAGCTCGCTCGCGCCGGGGGCGACGAGGCTGCGCACGTCAGATGGGCGCGGTGCCTCCATGGCCACGTCGTAGTAGTAGAAATCGAGGTAGTTTTCCCACGCGGCTTCGTCGGCGAAGCGGCTGGCTACCTGGGCATAGACCTTGCGCCCGGCGTCACGCGACTTGTAGAGCTTGGAGGTCGGGAAGTAGATCGAAAGCCCAGTCGCACCGGGGCGCGCCTCGCCGTGGGTTTCGGCGATGACGACGGCCTGGAGGGCATCCAGCAGTTGATCGGCGGCAGCCTGCACATTCTCGTCATCGGTCTTTTGCTTGAGCAGCGCGGCAAAGTTGCCCAGATCAATATAGGGCGAGGGGCCGTCGCCAAAGGTGTTCTCGAAGCGTTGGGCGTAGGTACGCGCCGAGGCAATCGGTTTCTTCGCGCTCTCGCTCATGGCCAGGCTGAGTTCATCCAGCGCCGCGAGCAGATCGGGCAATGCAGCGGTATCGTAGGCGGCCAGCGTGACATCGAGGCTCATATCGGCGGCCACTTCTTCGGCACTCATCTTGGCGCGGGTGTCGAAGTTCTCCTCCACAAACATGGCGCGTGCCCGATCATCTACGATGCGCTCATCACGGTGGATGTAGCTGTCTACGATCAGGGTGGCCAGTGTGGCTCCGTCCATGCCGGGATCGGCCACCAACTCGCCCAGGAAGCTGGCATAAGCCCAGCCGAGCGCCGGTTCGAGTTCTTCTGAGGCCACCACATAATTGGCATGGGGAGCCATCGCCGTCACTACTTCGATCTGGCCCATAAGGCAGGCATCGAAGCCGATCAGTTCAAAGGCGGCGATGCCGGTTTGGCTGCGGATCTCTTCGAGTGCAGCATCAATCTCGTCAAGCAGCAACATATCCCCATCGGCCGTCAGGCCCAGGCCATCGGGGCCAGGATCGGTGTGCGAAGCGTCGCTCCAGCCGCCCGGCCAGCCCATGCCGTGGTCAGAAAGAATGAGGACGTGGTGATCGGCGGGGTAAGTCTCGGTCGCCCAGACCACAAAATCAATTAGGGTCTGGCCATCGGCCATGTTCACTTCGCCCAGATCTTCAACCACATGCGAGTTGAGTTGATCGAGATCATCATCCTGCTGAATCTCGATCCGGCGCGCTGAGTGCCAGTTGTCATCGCCCTTGAACCCACCGCGATAGCGATCTACTTGGGCCACAATCGTCACCTGCTCGGACGAACCGGCGCGTTCGGCTTCGTTTAGGTCAATTACCATGTCCTGCTCCAACACCTGATCATCGGCATCGGAGTAGAGCATCACCAGCCATGTATCGGAGGATGCAGAGCTTGAGGCCGGACGACTCGGCGCGGATGTGGGGCTTAACGCCTCTTCTTCATCGGTACAGGCGGTGAGGAGGAGGGCCAAAATGAGGAAGATCGAGAGGATGCGGAGGCGTGACATAGGTGTGTCCTTATCAACCGACAAGCCAGCGGTACGGCGCGGCGTGTCACAGATGAGAGCGGCGCACCCAGGCTAAAGTCGTGCGCCGGTAGGGTGACGAGGTAGGCGCGTGGGGCGTGCGCATAGAGTACGTGGGCTAGGGCGAGCAGGGCGCTAGGTTCGCTCAGGTGCATGGTGAGGCCAGCCTGGGAGCGCACGCGTCCCGCCTGCATTGCTCTAGTCGAGGGTGGGACGCCCTCACTCCCAGAAATGGCCTCCCACCGCACCCCACCCCGCCCGACGCGTGCATCCACAAAGATCACCCGATCCACCTCGGCGATCATTGTGGCCAACTCCGGCGTCAATTGGTGAACCGTCAGCAGCGTGGTACGCGCCAAACCCCGTCGGGCGAGTGCGGCGACCACATGATGGCCCGCCGCATCATCGCCCAACAGGGGGTTGCCATACCCAATGATCAGGCTGGTGCCTACCCGCTTCACCGCACCACCCGATCCAACTCCTGTCCATCCGGGCCAATCAGGCGCACATCGAGCGCCATCTGTCCGGCGGCGTGGGTCGAACAACTCAGACACGGGTCAAAGGCGCGGATTCCGGCTTCAACCCGGTTAAGCATGCCTTCGGGAATGGTGTTACCGCGCACAAAGCGGCGCGCAATCTGGGCCACAGTGCGGTTCATGGCCAGATTGTTCTGGCCCGTGGCGATGATCAGGTTCACCTGGGTGATCAGGCCGTGTTCATCCACTTTGTAGTGGTGAATGAGCGAGCCACGCGGTGCCTCGCTGATGCCCACCGACTCCAGCCGGTTGACCCCCGCATCGGCGCGGAGGCGGCGCGAAGCCAGATCGGGGTCATCGAGCAGGCGCGCAATGCGCTCCAGCGCCCCCAGGATCTCGACCAGCCGCGCATAGTGGTAGAAGAAACTCGACTTGATCGTGGCTCCGCCGCGCTGACGCAACTCGATCAGCTCATCATCGGCCTGCGGTGTCCCGAAGGAGCGACAGACATTGATGCGCGCCAGCGGCCCGACGCGGTACATCCCATCGGGGTAGCCACGCGGCTGGTAGTAGGGGAACTTGAGGTAGCTCCACGGCTCCACCGCCTCGCCGATGATCTCGGCATAGCGGCGCGCCTCGACGTGATCCTCCAGAATGGCCCCGGTCGCATCCACCACACGCAGCGCCCCGCCATAGTGTTCCCAGGTTCCATCATCAGCCACCAGCCCCATGAAGAGGCTCTCGAAGGTACCAAAACTGGCCGCCTCATCGCGGTAGGTATCGAGGAAGGTCTTCATGTGGCCAATCGCGGCGCGGGTGATCGAGAAGGCTTCGGGCAACTTCTCGCGGATGGCCTGCCGCGCCTGATCGGGCAAGCCGGAGCGCACCCCACCCGGCACCGCCCAGGCTGGGTGGATCTTGCGCCCACCGAGATGTTCGATCACCTCTTGGCCAAACTGGCGCAGCCGGATTCCGCTGCGGGCCAGTTCGGGGTTGGCCGCGATCAGCCCAAAGACGTTGCGCGTTGCCGGGTCGCTATCGAAACCGAGGATGAAGTCCGGGCCACTCAGGTGGAAGAAACTGAGCGCGTGTGACTGCACGATCTGGGCCAGGTTCATCATGCGGCGCAGCTTATCGGCGGCGGGTGGAATATCCACCGCCAGAATGCCATCACCCGCCTTAGCCGAGGCCAACAGGTGGCTTACTGGGCAGATGCCACAGATACGCGCCGTAATCGCGGGCATCTCCCAGAAGGGCCGCCCCTCACAGAAGCGCTCAAAGCCGCGAAACTCGGTGACATGGAAGCGGGCATCGCTTACCTCACCCATGTCATCAAGGTAAATACTGATCTTGGCGTGGCCTTCAATACGGGTCACGGGATCAATCACAATACGTTGGCTCATAGTCAGTCCTCTATCTCACCCGAAGCGCAACATCTCTGGCCCCTGCGCATCGGGGGTACGTCCTTCGAGGAGTGCCTCTAGCATGGCCCGAATGCGCGGAGCGGGTGGCGGGCAACCGGGCAAGAAGTGATCTACCGGCACCACCGCATGCACCGGCACCACCGTATCGAGCAGCACCGGCACAATCCCCGGCTCGGATGGGATGATCCCGCGTGGATCGCCATGATCCACATAGATCTGCTGGAGGGTTGGCGCGGCGGCACCTAGCGGGTTGCGCAGCGCGGTCACATTCCCCGTCACCGCGCAGTCGCCCAACGAGACGAGAATGCGGCTATTGCGCCGGATGGTGTGAATCAGTTCGAGGTGTTCATTATTGGCGATGGCCCCTTCTACCAATGCCAGATCAACCGCGCTCGGAAAGATCTTGGTATCGGCGATGGGGCTATAGACCAGATCGACATGGGCGGCGAGGTCAATCAGCCACTCATCGAGATCGAGGAGCGACATGTGACAACCAGAGCATCCACCCAGCCAGACCGTTGCGAGGCGTAGTTTGGGATTCATCATTCTGCCCCTCTAGCCGCGCACCCGGCGCGACTCGACAATCATGGCGATACGGGCGGGTGCATGTTCCATCTCGGCTACCGTCGCCCCGCGCTTGAAGAGTGCCCCGGTGGGGCATGCGAGCAGGCACTTGCCACAGGCGGTGCAGGTCTCCGATTCGCCCCAGGGCTGATTCATATCCGTGATCACCCGCGCCGAGGTGCCACGTCCGGCAATATCCCAAGTATGCACACCTTCCACCTCATCGCAGGCACGCACACAGCGGCTACACAGGATGCAGCGGTTATGATCAAGCCCGAAGCGCTCGTGGCTAATATCCACGCTACATGTCGGCGCGAGGTATGCGTAGCGCACATGATCCATGCCCAGCGTCACCGCCATATCCTGCAACTCGCAGTGGCCACTGGCCACACATACCGCACAGACATGGCCGCGTTCGGCGAAGAGTAACTCGATGATCTGGCGTCGGTACGCCTTGAGCGCATCGGTATGCGTGTGGACATCCATCCCCTCACTGACAGTAGTGGTACAGGCGGGGCGCAGCCGTCCGCCTACTTCTACCAAACAGAGGCGACACGCGCCCACATCAGAGAGGCCATCGAGGTGGCAGAGGGTGGGGATCTTCACCCCCGCATCACGGGCGGCTTCCAGGATCGTCTCACCCTCACGGGCGCTGACCATGGTGCCGTTGATGAGTAAGGTTTTTGCTGCCATGGCTGATCCTAGCGTTCAATGAGGTGCTCGTATTCCTCAGTAAAGTACTTGAGTGTGCTCATGACTGGATTGGGGGCTGATTGGCCTAGACCACACAGGCTGGTGTTACGAAGGAGTTGACATAACTCCTGGAGCTGATCAATATCGGCTTGGCTCCCCTGCCCAGCCGTGATCTTCTCAAGCAGGCGATGGATCTGCACCGTTCCGACACGGCAGGGCACACACTTGCCGCACGATTCATCCTTGCAGAACTCCATATAGAACTTGGCCAGTTCGACCATATTGGTCGAGTTGTCCATCACCACCATACCGCCGGAGCCCATGATCGAGCCGACTTGGGCCAACGATTCATAATCCACCGGGGTATCAAAGAGGCTGGCCGGGATGCAGCCGCCCGAAGGGCCACCCGTTTGTACCGCCTTGACCTCGCTACCACTATGCCCGCCGCCACCCAACTGATGCACAATCTCGCGTAGCGTGATGCCCATGGGCACCTCGATCAAGCCGGTGTTATGGATCTTCCCGGTGAGGGCAAAGACCTTGGTTCCGCGACTCGTCTCCGTCCCGATACTGGCATACCAATCGGGGCCATGCTCAATGATCGAAGCGATATTGGCGAAGGTCTCGACATTGTTGATCAGTGTCGGTTTACCCCACAGGCCACTCTCGGCGGGGTAGGGTGGACGCGGGCGCGGTTGGCCGCGACGGCCCTCGATACTTGCCAGCAAGGCAGTCTCTTCCCCACACACAAACGCCCCGGCCCCAACGCGAATATCTACGCGGAAGTCGAAGGTGCTATCGAAGATCTGGCTGCCGAGTAAGCCGAACTTCTTGGCCTGATTGATCGCCTTTTGGAGCCGTTGGATGGCAAAGGGATACTCACCGCGCACATAGATATAGCCCTGATCGGCTCCAATCGCATACGCAGCGATACACATACCTTCGAGCACCAGATGCGGATCACTTTCGAGGACGCTGCGATCCATAAAGGCCCCCGGATCGCCCTCGTCGCCATTACAGACCACATACTTACGCTCGCCACGGCTCTTGGCCACCGTAGACCACTTGAGGCCAGTCGGGTAGCCCGCGCCACCCCGTCCGCGCAGCCCACTGCGGGTAATCTCATCAATCACCTCAGCGGGGGTCATCTCATTGATGGCGCGGTAGAGTGAGCGGTAGCCCCCGGCGGCAATATACTCCTCGATCCGTTCTGGATCGATCTTGCCCGCATTCTTGCGCACAATCGGAAACTGGCGCGTAAAGAAGGGGCGCAGTGGATCGCCGCGTTGCACCGAACATTCGCCGCCATTGATAGCGGCGACAATCGCATCGGCATCTTCGGGGCGCACATACTCATAGAGTGTCCCTTCAGGGGCAATCTCGACCATCGGGCCTTGGCCACAACTGCCGATACACCCGACCCCAACCACCTCGACCTCGCCCTCCAACCCGGCCTCAGCGACGGCGGCTTCGAGGCGTTTTTGGATCTCTAACCCCTGCGAGGCTAGGCACCCTGAAGAGGTACAACAATGAATACGGATACGCCGTCGCCGCTCACGTTCGCGGCGGGCGATCAATTGCAGATCGTGTAGTTCCATAGATCCACCTTTTTCAGCTTTGGGGAAGCTCAGGTGCGGACAACAGAGCCGTAACTTGGGCCGCAATATCATCTGGCGTCATGTGGCCAGTCACATTGCCATCTATGACCACCGCCGGGGCGATGCCGCAGGCACCGATACAGCGCACACTCGCCAGCGAAAGATGCCCATCGGGTGTGGTGTGGCCAGCCGCAATGCCCGCTGCATGTTCAGCACGCGCCATCAACTCGGCAGCACCGCGCACATAGCAGGCAGTACCGAGGCAGATCGTACAGGTGTGGGTACCCTGAGGGGCCAACGAGAAGAAGTGGTAAAAGGTGGCGACACCATAGACGCGGCTGGGGGGCAAATGGAGGCTGCGGGCAATCCGCACGAGGAGATCGGGCGACAGGAAGCCGTAGATCTCCTGGGCCTTATGCAGCACCTCGATCAGAGCATCGGGCCGGTACTGGTTGCGCTTCATCGTCGCCTCAAGAATCTTGAGGCGGTTGTCCCCCGCTGCCGCCGCAGCGTCGTGGGTGGGGTGTGGGGTAGCCATCGCCGTTCCTCCCTCCAACAAGGTGGGTCATCGGCTGTAATGGTAGCATCCGCAGTTCGTGTTTGGGGGCGTGCCGAGGTAAGGTTTGTCCATTGTAGGTTAAATCGTGACAAACTTCACGGTTTGGGGGCTGCGCCCCCAGACCCCAGTTTTTGGGGAAATGTGGCGGCTTTACCGCCACATTTCCCCAAACATTGTACAATAGCGCCGTCTGAGGTTCCGATGATGACCTGAATCGATACTGCTGTCGAAAGGACAAGATCCTATGCCCAACGATGTCGTGGCACCCGTCACCGAGCGCTTTCGGGCCATGCGAGACTTTTTGATCACGCATCGCGAAGATTATGCAACCGCGTTGCGCGATTTTACTTGGCCCCAGTTTGAGCAGTTTAACTGGGCCATCGATTGGTTCGATGTGATCGCCCAAGGCAATGATCGTCTGGCCCTCTGGATCGTTGAGGAGGATGGCCGCGAGACGCGCCGCACCTACGCCGAGATGTCGCAACAGACCAACCGCGTAGCTAATTGGCTGCGCCAACTCGGTGTGCGCCGGGGAGATCGCATTATTCTGATGCTGGGCAACCAGGTTGAATTGTGGGAGACCGTGCTGGCAGCCATGAAGCTCGGTGCGGTGATCATTCCCTCGGCTACCCTACTAGCCTCCGCTGATCTGCAAGATCGCGTCGAGCGCGGCGCGGTGCGCCATGTCGTGGCACGGGCGGTAGATGCGCCGAAGTTTGCCGAGGTTCCCGGTGACTATACCCGTATTGCGGTTGGTGACCCGGTTGAGGGCTGGCACAACTTTAGCGCTGCCTATAGTGCGGATGCCGACTTCACCCCCGATGGCGTGACCCAGGGCAATGATCCGCTGCTGCTCTACTTCACCTCTGGCACGACTGCCCGCCCCAAGTTGGTGCAGCATACCTACACCTCCTACCCGGTCGGGCACCTCTCGACCATGTATTGGATCGGGTTGCAGCCGGGCGACATCCACCTGAATATCTCCTCGCCCGGTTGGGCCAAGCATGCCTGGAGCAACGTCTTTGCGCCCTGGAATGCCGAGGCAACGGTCTTTATCTACAACTACAGCCGCTTCCACGCCACCGCGCTGTTGGAGCAACTAGTACGCTGCCAAGTCACCACCTTCTGTGCCCCGCCCACGGTCTGGCGCATGCTGATCCAAGAGGATCTGAGTGTCTGGAAGGTGGCGATGCGCGAGTTGGTGGGCGCGGGCGAGCCGCTCAACCCGGAGGTGATCGAGCAGGTGCAGCGCAGTTGGGGCCTCACCATCCGCGATGGCTTCGGCCAGACGGAGACCACCGCCCAGATCGGGAATCCGCCCGGCCAACCGATCAAGGCCGGTTCGATGGGTCGCCCGTTACCGGGCTACAAGATCGCCCTGATTGACCCGCTCTCTGAAGCGGCGGGTGACGAGGGCGAAATCTGCCTCGATCTCTCGGCGCGCCCGTTGGGCTTGATGGTTGGCTACTTGGACGACAACATGCGCACCAGTAGCGCCATGCGCAACGGCTACTACCACACCGGCGACATCGCCTCGCGGGATGCTGATGGCTACATCACCTTCATCGGGCGCACCGATGATGTCTTTAAAGCCTCGGATTACCGCATCTCGCCGTTCGAGTTGGAGAGTGTGCTGCTCGAACACGAGGCGGTGGCCGAGGCGGCGGTCGTGCCCTCACCCGACCCGATCCGCCTCGCGGTTCCCAAGGCGTATGTGGTGCTGGCGGCGGGCTGGGAGCCTAACGCGGCCACTGCCGAGACCATCCTGCGCTTCTGCCGGGATCGCCTCGCGCCCTACAAGCGCATCCGCCGCATCGAGTTTGGTGAACTGCCCAAGACCATCTCCGGCAAGATCCGCCGCGTCGAGCTACGTGCCCACGAGGAGGAGATTCATGGTGGGGGTAAGCCAAATACCGAGTTCTCTGAAGAGGATTTTCCCGATCTGAAGAAGTAGACTTTTTACTCG
>NZ_GL501404.1:923408-946647 GCF_000152145.1 Oscillochloris trichoides DG-6 | reverse complement strand
CGTGTTTTGGCGGCTTCGCCGCCAAAACACGACGAAAAAGGAGTTTGGGACGTATGCCTATGTCCTCTTTTTTTACCTTATATACACATTCATAAACAAAGAAAACATGGTATGATATAGCAACCAAATGCACTTTTATATTCTATTCTTTCTCGTTCCCGATGATAGGGTATAAATTAAGGAGGGCTTGGTTATGCTACGCCGAACATCCATGCTTGCCAGTCTGTTGGTCGGTCTCATGCTCGTACTCACGCTCTTCAGTGTCCAGCAGGTCTCAGCCCAGGATCAGCGCTGTTTTCCCGAAACGAATCAGTGTATCTCTGGCCCGATTCGTACCTATTGGGAGCAGCGCGGTGGCTTACCAATTTTTGGTTTCCCCATTACTCCGCAACGTCTCGAAACCGTTGAGGGGCGGCAGTTACAGGTGCAATGGTTTGAGCGAGATCGCTTAGAGATCCAGGCTGATGGAACCGTTACCACCGGGCGCTTAGGGGTTGAACTACTTGCTTTGCAGGGTCGCCCCTGGCAACCGGGCAACAAGATCTCGCCCGATGCGGGCTGTCTGGCCAACTTCCCCACTGGCCACCAGATCTGCGGTGCCTTTGCCAAGTTCTGGAACGAGAATGGTGGGCTTGTCCGGTTGGGCTACCCGGTGACGGGCGAAATGCAGGAGACCATCGAGGGTCAGACCTATACGGTGCAGTATTTCGAGCGCCGCCGCTTTGAACTGCACGGTAGCCAGGTGATGTTGGGACTGTTGGGGCGCGAGGTGCTCAACTTTACCCCCGCAACCCCCTCGCCAACCCAAACGCCACTTCCACCCACCGATCTTTGTGATCAGGTACCCGCAAGTGTCAGTGCCTTCGTCAATCCACACTGTGGGCCAGCGGGGACAATTTTTAGCTCGTATGGGATGGGCTTTACCCCTGGTGAGTGGGTGGGTGTCTACCTCACTGCCCCCGACCAGAGTGTGATCGGGGCACCTTTCCAGGTGCGGGCGGAGCGCGATGGAACCACTTCAGGGGTGACTTTCCGTACCCAAGCCAATTTCCCGACGGGGATCTATGTCTTCACCTTTGAGGGTGTGGATAGTCACCATAAGGGCTTTGCCTATTTTGGTCTGAAGTAGTAGCTTCGGTTGGGGCGCGGCGCATTGTGCTGCGCCCCGATGTATACTATGACCTAGAAAAAAACCGCTTCTGGTAGCTCACGAGGAGAGTATGCCTCCGACAATTGCCGATCTTGAGCTTAGTATCGCCCCCCTTGGAGATGGTTTCGGCCTCAGTCTGCGCCTGATGACCCCCGATATTCGCCATGGCCCCTTCCCAATGGCATGGGATAGCGCGGCGCTGTTGGCAACCTCGAATGATATGCATGCTTATGGTGCGGCGCTGCGCGATATGCTCTTCAAAGAGAGTAAGGCGCGAGATGCCTTTTTGGCCATTCGGGCTGCAGGTTTGGGGGCTGGTCGCCGCTTGCGGGTGCGTATGCTGCTCCCGCCGGAGTTGCAGACGGTACGTTGGGAGTCGCTGCTTGATCCGCAGAGTGGGCGGGCACTGGCGCGTGATGGCGATCTGCTACTTTCACGCTACCTGAGTGGTGATGACTATACTCCCCTTCAATTGCGGCCCAAAGCCCAGTTGCGCGCCTTGGTGGCGCTTGCTGCACCCACCGATGCCGCAGATTATGGCCTGGCTTTGATTGATACCCAAGCCGAAACCGAGCAGATTATGGCCGGTTTGGGTGATCTTAAGCCGACGGTTATTGCGGCCACCTGGGATGCCCTCAGTCAGTCATTGCGCGATGGTTATGATATCTGCTACCTCGTCGCCCATGGCATGGTGAAGAGTGGCCAGCCCTGGCTCTTTCTGGTTGATGATCAGGGAAATGCCGACCGCCGCCGGGGTGGGGCACTTGCCGATCTGTTGCGCAGCTTGGATGCCAGCCGCCGCCCGCGCCTGATGGTGCTGGCAAGTTGTGAGAGTGCCGGTGATGGCTATGCCGATATGTTGGCTGCGCTTGGCCCGCAACTTGCCCAGGCGGGCGTACCGGCGGTGTTGGCAATGCAGGGCAAACTGCGTATTGCCACCAACAAGCGGATGGCTCCGGTGCTCTTTGCGGAACTGCTCCACGACGGTATGATTGATCGTGCGGTAAATAGTGCGCGTCTCGCCGTTGAAGATGAGCCTGATTGGTGGATGCCGGTGCTCTATACGCGCTTGGCTCATGGCATGATTTGGGAGGAACAGGTTCCTGCTCCCGCTCCGTCCGCACAGATCATGCCGTTGCGCTCAACCAGTGTCAGTCCCGAAGAGATCAGTGCGGCCCAGCAGACCCTGGCAAGCCTGCCCACCACGAGCCTGCCCTCCCCTGATGACAACCTGCCCCCCGGCTCGTGGATGAATCAACTGCGCCGCAACCAGCATTTTGTCGGGCGTGACCGCGATCTTCAGACCCTTGCGGGCTACCTGAAAGCGGCATCGGGGGCGCAGAATCGCCTCACCTTGCTGAGTGGTATGGGTGGGGTTGGGAAGACCCAACTGGCTATTGAATTGGCCTACCGCTATGGGCGCTATTTTGCCGGGGTCTTCTGGATCAACTGCACTCAATCGGCCAACATTCCTAATGAGATCGCTCGCTGTGGTGGGGCTGGGCAACTTCAACTCTACACCGAGGCAGCCGGACTTAAAATCGAGGAGCAAGTCAATCTGGTGCGGGCGCGCTGGAGTTGCGGCCTTCCCTATGTGCTCATCTTCGATCAGTGCGAAGATCCCGATATTGTGCGTACCTATGATCCGGGGGGAGCCGTGCGTGTACTGATTACCAGCCGTAGCCCGGAGTGGCCCCACGATGTTGCGCTCCAGCGCCACACGGTGGGTACGCTGGAACGTGCCGAGAGTGTGGCGCTCTTGCGCCAACAAGTCCCTAATCTCTCTGATGCCGATGCAGCTACCTTAGCTACCGAGTTGGGTGATCTGCCCTTAGCACTCTACTTGGCCGCTCGCTTCTTGCAGAAGGTTGGCAAGCAGGTGACGGTCGAGCGTTACCTCGCTGATCTGCGCAGCCCCAAGATCTTTGATCGTATGGCGTTGCGTAGCGACGATGGTAATCTGCCAACTGGGCATAATCTGGATGTTGCGCGTACCTTTGCGCTCAGTTACGAACAACTCGACCCCCACGATGCCGAGGATGCCCAGGCCTTGCGGCTGCTGGCGCGTGCTGCCTACCTTGTGCCGGGTGAGGTGGTGCCAGGGAGTCTGTTACGTGCCAGCCTAGAGACTGCTACCGACGATCTCGATCTGGTGTTGGAGGTTGAGACCGGCATTGAGCGTCTGATCAACCTGGGTTTGTTGGAGCAGGTAGGTGAGGAGGGGTTGCGTATTCATCGTCTGGTGGGGAGTTATGTGCGCCAGGTGAGCCAGGATGCCAGTGCCCAAGTGGCTGTTGAGCGGGCGGTGATTGCGGCTGCTACCCAAATGATGCAGGCCCCGAATCGTTCGGCACTGCTCGCCTTCCAGCCCATCCTGCGCGGCGTTGCTGATGCGGCGTTGCTGCGTGAGGATGCCGAGGCTGCGACCTTGGCGCACTTGTTGGGTGCGAACCTTAACTGGCTGAGTATGTATCACGAGGCTCAGCCCTACCTCGAACGCGCCCTGGCGCTGCGCGAACGTCTGCTTGGCCCCCAACATCCCGATACCGCTACCAGCCTTGATACCCTCGCCGGGATGTTTGAGAACCAAGGCGACTACCCGCAGTCCCGCAAGTTCTATGCGCGGGCACTGGCGATCCGCGAACAGGTGCTTGGCCCTAACCATGCCGATACTGCCACTAGTCTCAACAATCTCGGCTGGTTACTGCGCACCCAAAATGATTACGCCGCAGCATTGCCACTCTTCCAGCGGGCGCTTGCTATCCGCGAGAAGGTGCTTGGTCGCGATCATCGTGATACCACCGAGAGCATCAACTGTATTGGTGTGGCCCTCATGGAGCAGGGTGAATATGATCAAGCCATGCTCTACTATGAGCAGGCGCGTGCTATTTGTGAGCGCACACTTGGGCGCAACGATCCCTATACCGTTGATGTCCTCAACAATATCGCCGTTGTCTTGCAGAACCAAGGGCAGATTGATGCCGCCCGCCAACTCTATGCCGAGGTGATCGCAATCTCCGAGCAGGTCTACGGCCCTGAGCATCCCGAAACAGCGATCAGTATCAATAACCTCGCCGAGATGCTTGATCAGCAGGGGGAGTATGCACAAGCCCGCCCGCTCTACGAGCGGGTGTTGGCGGTGCGCGAGCAGGCATTGGGCGAGCATCCCTATACGGCCTGGAGTCTCAACAATCTTGGTGCGCTTCTCTTGAATATGGAGGAGTATGCTGCCGCCCGTCCGTTGCTTGAGCGGGCGCTGGCGATCAATACCAAGCTCTTGGAGCCTACCCATCCCAATCTCGCTATGGTGTTGCACAATCTGGCTATCGCTCTCGATAACCTCGAAGACTATGCTGCCGCATTGCCCTACTATAAACGCGCCCTGGCGATCTATACAGACAATCTCGATCCCGATGATGAGACCCTGGTGGGAGTTGCCGAGCGGGTTGAAGAACTACGCGAGTATGTGGAGCAGTTATGAGTCCCGCCCGTATGGATCGCGCCGAAGCTGGCATGCGCACGATCATGGCCTTTCACGCGGCCTATAACCGCCACGATCTGGCCGCGATCATGGATCTCGTCAGCGCCGATTGCCGCTTGGAGTGCGCCAGCCCCGCGCCGGATGGCACCTGCTATCGTGGCCATGCCGCGATCCAACAGTTTTGGCAGCAGCACTTTGCGGCGCTGCCCCAGGCACGCTTGGAGATTGAGGAGGTGTCGGGGTTGGGCAACCGCAGTCTGCTGCGCTGGCGCTTGCACTGGCTCGCTGCTGATGGTGCTGTCCACCATCTGCGTGGGCTAGACATCTTTCAGGTGCGTCATGGCCTGATCTGTGAGCAGTTGTCATATCTGAAGGGGTAGGGCTGCGGCAACCTTGCATCGCCACCCAAGGCTATGGCATACTCTATACTAACGATACCGCAATGACCGAGGAAGGACAGCCGACCGATGTTCCGCAATCTGTTTCGTGGCAACCCTATCCCCCAGATCAGTGTCCACGACCTGAAGGCCAAGCTTGATGCCCGTGAGACGATGGTGCTGCTTGATGTACGCGATCCCCAGGAGTTTACTGGTGATGGCCATATTGCTGGGGCACGCCTGATACCCTTACCCGTACTCGCCAATCGGCTGGGCGAACTCGGTAAGGATGATCCGATCTTCTGTATCTGCTTGTCGGGGAGCCGCAGCCATGTGGCGTGTGATCTCCTGCACCGCCAAGGCTTTACTAATGTGACCAATGTGGTGGGTGGGATGGGGGCATGGATGCGCTCCGGGTTGCCGGTGAAACGTGGGCCGAAGTAGTATTGCGACCTAGATGGAGCTATCCCCATGATACGCAGACTTCTTGTGCTGTTCGTAGCCATCCTGCTGCTGGCTGCCTGTGGCACGACCACTCCCGCAACCACGATCTCATCAGCTCCGCCCGCCGCTCAGTCGGGGACGCTGACTGAGATTAGTGTCGCTGATCTCAAAGTCAAGCTTGATGCCAATGAGGCGCTCTTTTTGGTTGATGTGCGTACTCCGGCTGAGTTTACCCAGGATGGGCATGTTGCGCAGGCCACGCTGATACCGCTTGATCAACTCGCCTCGCGCTTGGGCGAGTTACCCAGCAATACGCCGATCTACTGTATCTGCCGTTCGGGGAATCGCAGTACCAGTGCGTGTAACGATCTGCGCGCACGCGGCTATACGGCGATCAATGTCTCTGGTGGGATGATCGCCTGGAAGGCCGCCGGTTTCCCAGTGGCGATGCCGTAAATGTAATAGTGGTGTGTGGCGACGCAGCCGCCACACACCACTATTACATTATTTATAACCGCTCGAAGATCCCCGCTGCGCCCATACCCCCGCCGATACACATCGTGACGAGGCCGTAGCGCCCGCCGCGCTGCTCTAGCTCATCAAGGATCTGGACGGTCAGTTTGGCCCCCGTACACCCCAGCGGGTGCCCTAGCGCAATGGCTCCGCCATTGACGTTGACCTTCTCCTCATCTATCCCTAGCTCGCGGATGACCGCTAGTGCTTGGGCGGCGAAGGCTTCGTTTAGCTCGAACAGGTCAATGTCGGCTAGAGTCAGGCCCGCCTGCTTGAGCGCCTTGGGAATGGCCACCACCGGGCCGATGCCCATCACCTCCGGCTCCACCCCACCCACGGCAAAGCTGATGAAGCGCGCCCTTGGCTTCAGCCCCAACGCCTCGGCTTTGCTGCGGTTCATCAGCACCAGTGCGGCGGCACCGTCGCTGGTCTGCGAGCTGTTCCCGGCGGTGACGCTGCCAGTTGCGGCAAAGGCTGGTTTCAATTTGCCTAGCGCCTCCAGGGACGTGTCAGCGCGAGGCCCCTCGTCTTGCGCAAAACTGACGCTGCGCCGCACCAACTTGCCGTTGCTGCCCATCTCCACCAACTCGACCTCGATTGGGACAATGCTGGTGGCAAAGCGGCCTGCCGCCTGGGCAGCCAGTGCGCGCTGGTGGGAACGTAGCGCAAAGGCGTCCTGGTCGGCGCGGCTGACGCTGTGGCGCTTGGCGACATTCTCGGCAGTGAGGCCCATCCCCAAATAGACCGCCGGATCGTGCTGGGCCAGGTGCGGGTTGGGCGAAAACTTGTTGCCCGTCATCGGCACCATGCTCATGCTCTCCGCGCCACCTGCCACCACCACTTCACTCTGCCCGGTCATGATCTGCTGCGCCGCCATCGCAATGGTCTGGAGGCCGGAGGAGCAGAATCGGTTGACCGTGACCCCACAGACACTATCGGGCATCCCGGCGCGCTGCGCGGCGATGCGGGCCAGATTGAGTCCCTGTTCGGCTTCGGGCATCGCGCAGCCCATAATCACGTCCTCAACCTCACGTGGATCAAGGCCGGGGGTGCGCGCTATCGCCTCGCGTACCACACTGGCAGCCAGTTCATCAGGGCGAACGGTGCGCAGGCTGCCTTTGGGGGCTTTGCCTACGGCCGTGCGCACAGCGGAGACGATCACTGCTTCGTGCATTGTTCACTCCATTGTTATGTATTGGTAGGGGCGCGGTTGCGCCCCTACGACATTCAGGGTAAATGGTTTGTAGGTTCTTCCCCCCCCTCCTAACCTCCCCCCGTTGGGCGGAGGAATCCGACTCCCGCCCCCAGCGGGGGCGGGTTGGGGTGGGGGCTCACTAATTCCGTAGCGGCTTGCCGGTCTCCAGCATGTGCTTGCCACGTGCCAGGGTGCGTGGGTCGCGGGCGAGTTGCAAGATCTGCTCGCGCTCCAGCGCCATGATGTACTCTTCATCCACCCACTGCGGGCTACTCAGGTCTCCGCCGCACAGCACGTAGGCCAGCTTGTCGGCGATCACCTGATCGTAGGGGCTGGCGTACCCGGCTTCGGCGAGTTGGTAGAGTCCTACGCGCAGCATGGCCAGACCATCCCGGCCCAGGGCGTAGCACTGCTTCTCACTGGGTGGTGGTTCGTACCCGGCAGCAACGAGGCGTAACACCTCGCGCTTGGCCTCACCGATCAGGTACTCCTGGTTGAAGACGATCCGATCCGTGGGGCGCAGGTAGCCCAGATCCTTGGCTTCGTGGGCACTCGTAGCCACCTTGGCCAGCCCGATATTCTCGAAGGCGCGCTGGAGCGCCTTGGCTACATCGCCGCCATTGCGCGCGGCCTCGGCAATAAAGCGCCGGTTCAGTTCTTTGCAGCCGCCCCATGCCGGGATGACGCCCACACCCACTTCAACCAAACCCATGTAGGTTTCGGCAGAAGCGACCGAGGCAGCGCCGTGCATGCCTAGTTCACAGCCGCCGCCCAGCGCATGGGCGAAGAGCGCCGTGACTACCGGCTTGGGGTTGCGGCGCAGACTGAGGAAGGCATTCTGCACCAACTCCACCAGTTCGTTGATGTCGTCCCAGGCTTCGGCCATCACCGCGCCGCCAAAGTCATTCAGATCCATGCCTGCCGAGAAGCGGGCACCCTGGTTGCCGACCACCATACCGACCCAGCGATCCTGCTTGAGTTCTTCGACGGCGGCCAGTAGCATCTCGATCACCGGGCCACCCAGCGAGTTAGCCTTGGAATGGATCTCGAAGCAGAGCACTCCATCGCCCAGATCCACCAGACTGGCCGAGTCGTTGCCGTGGATGCGCTGGCCCTGTGCCTTGAGTGCGGCCAGACTGATGGCGCGCTCATCACGCGGGCGGGTGACGTGGCAGCCCTGGGCCACGTTAAAGGCGGCACCATCGCGGTAGAAACGCGCATCCCCACTGGCAATTAGATCAGTGACCCAGGTGGGCAGCGCAATACCCCGGCTCTGCATCAGATCAGCCGTTTCGGCCACGCCCAGCGCGTCCCACATCTGGAACGGCCCCAGTTCGTGGGCGAAGCCCCAGCGCATGGCGTTATCTACATCCTCGACGCTATCGGCAATTTCGGGCAGGCGGCGAGCGGCGTAGGCCATCGTGGGCAGCAGGGTTTGTACCACCAGCGCGGCGGCGCGGTCATCGGGCTGCTCAACATGGCGCTTGATCATCCAGCGCAGCCGGTCGGGCAGGCTCTTGATCTTTTTGGCCTCGTTAATAAAGCCATCCACACTCGCGCTACCCTGGAGCGGCACATAATCGAGGGTGGTCAGATCGAGGGGGCGGAACTCACGCTTGCCACCCTCCTTAAACTCCTTATAGAAGCCACCGCCCGACTTGCGCCCCAACTTCCCGGCAGCCACCATACGGTCGAGCAGATCGGTACTGCGCAACGTCTCGCGGCTCTCATCATCGGGCACCGCCGGGTAGAGGTTATTGGCCACGTGGGCCATAATGTCAGTACCGACCACATCGAGCAGGCGGAAGGTCGCCGTATTGGGCCGCCCCACCACCGGGCCAGTCAGCGCATCTACCTCTTCAATGGTATAGCCATGCTGAAGAATGAACCCCAAGTCGCTCATCGCGGCAAAGGCGATGATACGATTACCGATGAAGTTGGGGCGATCCTTACACACCACCACACCCTTGCCCAGATGATCATCGGCAAAGGCGCGGAAGTTGGCAAAGACCGTCGGATCAACATCATCACCGGGGATAAGTTCGAGCAACTTAAGGTAGCGCGGTGGGTTAAAGAAGTGGGTACCGAAGAAGTGGGCCTTGAACTCAGCGCTGCGGCCCTCGGCGATCTGCGCGATGGGGATACCCGACGTATTGGTAGTCACAATCGCATCGGGCTTGCGTACCGCCTCCAGCCGCTCCATAAGCGCCTGTTTGGGGCCAAGCTGCTCGATGATCACCTCCACAATCCAGTCACACTCCGCCAGCTTGGCAAAATCATCCTCGGTATTGCCAAGCGTAATCAGGCTCGCACTGCGCTCATTGTAGAGATTGGCCGGACGCGCCTTACGCATGCGCTCAAAGCCACCCTGGACAAACCGATTACGCACACTCGGATGGCTCAGGCTCAAGCCCTTCGCCTCCTCTTCAGGCGTCAGCTTACTCGGCGGAACATCGAGCAACAACACCGGCAGGCCAGTTCCAGCGACGAGCGCCGCGATTGACGCGCCCATCGTACCAGCGCCAATCACTGCCACCCGCTTGATCTGATAGGGCATCGGGTCCTCCTTGACCGTTGATCAGGATTGATTTTAGATGCGATGCGTCATGGGTATGAGTATCATACCATATTTGGTGGTGCAGCCGCCACATGTTTGGTGAGGGTTTGGGGGAGGCGTAGTCTCCCCCAAAGATTTGTTTTTTGGTATTTTTGGCGGCGTAGCCGCCAAAAATACCAAAAGCATCTCCCTACGGTTGGCTTACCAACTGATCGTCCGTCATCAGAATGGTGATAGTTTTCTTCTGCTCTGCATCGGTATAGAGCTGATCGAGCCAGACCATAAACGTCTCGGTAAACGCCTGCTGCCCCGCCATGGTCTGGAGCAGATCGGCGCTATCGAGTGAGCGCACGGTGGAGGGATCGAGTACCTGGATGATGTGCCAGCCGAAATCGGTTTGGACGAGGCGTACTTCGTCCTTCTGCATACTAAAGACCGCCTCATCGAAGGGGCCAACGAACATGCCGCGCCCGGCCCAACCCAGATCGCCACCTTTATCCTTCGAGCCGGGGTCTTCGGACTTCTCTGCCGCAAGTTGGGCGAAGTCGGCACCGCCCTGGATTTGGGCAAGGATGGCCTCGGCTTCGGCCTTACGAGCATCAACCGTCTCAGCCGTTGTTGCCAGCAGGATGTGGCGGGCATGCACCTGCTCCATTGTGGTGTGGCTGAGTACCATCTTGTCAATCAGCATGTTACGTTCAATAATGCTGCGCATCGCCTCTTCAGATTCGATCTGATTGGCGGCGAGCATTGCGGTGAACTCCTCTGGAGTGCCAAAGCTGCTCTTAATGGCGGCAATTTCGGCATCCAGTTCGCTGGCTTCGACTGTTACCCCTTCAACTCCGGCCTGCTGAAGTAGCAACTCCACCTGAATCAGTTGCTTCAGAACGGCGCTGACCTCATCACCCGGCTGGTAGGCGCGTACAAATTCGCCACGTGTAATCACCGCATCACCGACTTGGGTTATCGGTTCGGTACTCGTCACATCGCCAATAGCTTGGGGCAACGGTAGGGCGGTGGGTAGATTAGATGTGGGGACGTTGGCGGCAGGGCTACTGGTTGTTGTTGGTGTGGTAGCTGCGGGTGGCATAATACTCGCTACCACACCACCACCAATGGCGAGTAAGAGGAGGAGTGAGCCGATCAACGTGAGGGTGCGGCGGTTACTTGCAGCGCCGCTCCGTACTGGCTCATTACGATAGTCTCCACTATCGGATGCGTTCTGCTCATCTGGCTCAGCTAGGCGCGAATCATGCGCGTCGCTGGAGTGCGGGTCAGTCACCGTTCTCTCCTGTCGGTATAGATGAATCCGTGCGGGTATCGTACCATAACGCCACGCTGCTTGATGCTGAGAATCTCTTTTTGAACGAATTTATCGATTGACAAAAATTTTATCGGTGATAAAATTCTGCATAGGACGTACATCTTATATGGAAGGTTATCATCATGGCAACGCCCCAACTACATGTTGTTTTGGGTATTGGCCCTTTAGGTAGAGCAACCGCCTACGCCTTGTTGCGGCGTGGCCATCATGTGCGGATGGTGTCGCGCAGTGGTTAGGTGAAACTCCCCACTACGCTTGAGCATGTCGCAGCTGACCTCTGTTGGGCGAACGTGACGACGCGCTGGGTCGGCACTGGCATGTACCTAATGCGCCAGCATGCACCCAGGCTGCGGTCATGCGTCTCATCTTTGATGCCTTGGGCAAACCGGTAAAGGTGAACCTTCTGGGGCGTCCTCTTATGCTGATCGCGGGCCTCTTCATTCCTATGGCGCGTGAGGGGGTTGAGATGCTCTATGAGTTTGAGCGTCCCTTTGTGGTAGATAGCTCGCCCACGGAACAGACCTTTGGCCTAATGCCGCTGCCGTTAGCAGAGGGCATTCAACACACACTGGATTGGTATCGCCAAGAAACAGACTAGGTGGTTATGAAAGAACAACGCCGCTCGCGCCAACATGCCGCCATCCGCGATGAGATAAAGACGATTGCTCGTGCGCATATGGCACGTGATGGTGCTGCGGCGCTGTCGCTGCGTGCAGTTGCTAGTGAGATGGGGCTGAGTTCTGCGGCGATCTATTACTACTATGCCAATCGCGATGCCTTGATTACCGATCTTATTGTTGATGCCTATCGTAGCCTTGCCGCTGCTCTGCGCCATGAAATTGAGGCTGAGCCAACCCAGGATCTGGTTGCTCAGTTGCGGGTATTGATGCTCATGTATCGCACATGGGCTGTGGCCCATCCGTCTGAGTATGCGCTGCTCTTTGGTACTCCAATCCCTGGTTATGTGGCTCCTGTTGACATAACCAAACCTGAAGCCCAAGCGGTGTTTGCCGTCTTTGCGGCCTGCTTGTCTCAGTTCTTTGCCCAGGGGCGGCTTGATGTGGGGCTTGAGCAGTCTCCTCTGCCTCCCCAGATTGCGAGTTATGCCGCAGGTCTTGCCGATTTCCCGCTTGCTGTTCTGGTGGGAACCCTACGTGTCTGGGCGGTGGGGCATGGCTTGGTGGGGCTGGAGCTTGATCACCATCTCCAGCCCTTGATCGGTGATGTGGCGGCGTTCTATGCCTATGAGGTTGAACGGCTCTTGCAGAGCTTGATCAAGGGTAGCACCAGTTTCTAGCTGATCGGTCATAATCGGCTAGAAGCTGGTGCTACTTAGACGATAATGCTGAGAGGAGCCTCCAGCAGCCGCTTCAGTTCCTTGAGGTAGGCGGCCCCGATTGCTCCATCTACCACGCGGTGATCGGCACTCAGGGTTACATTCATTACCTGCCCGATCACGATCTGGTCGTGGCGCACCACCGGCACTTTACGCACCGCTGCCACTGCCAACGATGCCGCTTGGGGTGGGGTGATGATCGAGCCAAATTCACTGATCCCGTACATCCCTAGGCTGGTTACTTGGAAGGTCGCACCTTCAAGTTCGTGCTGTTTGATCTTCCCCTCACGGGCACGATGGGCCATTGTATGGATTTCGCTACTCACCACACTCAGTGGCTTACTGTCGGCATCGCGCACCACCGGGGCCACCAGTCCGTCGGTGAGAGCTACCGCCACCCCGATATTGATCGCCGTGTGACTCAGGATCGCGGGCTGTCCGTTCGCGTCGTTCTGGTAACTCGCATTTAGTGCCGGGACGGTGCGTAGCGCGAGGGCAGCGGCCTTCACCACCATATCGTTCAGCGAGACTTTGACCCCGGTAGTGCGGATCTGCTCGCGTAGCGCTACCGCCGCATCCATGGCGATCTCCATGGTCAGGTACATGTGCGGGATACCCGGTTTGCTCGCGCTCATGGTGCGCGCAATTGCCTGGCGCATGCGCGACATCGGTGCGCCGCTACTGGGGACTTGCTGCTCGGCTGGGGCTACGTACTGTTCCACATCCTGCTTGACCACGCGTCCACCCGGCCCGCTGCCACTAATGGTATGCAGATCGATTCCCTTCTGCTTGGCGATCTGGCGTGCTAGGGGCGAGGCTTTAACCCGTTCGTGGCTAACCCCGTTGTGGCTGGCAGTGCTTGGGGCTATGCGTGGCGTAGCTGTGGCCACGGTTGGTGCGGTTGGTGCAGGAGGCGGTGTTGCGACTACCTCGCCTTCGCCAATATAGGCAATCACCGTCCCGATGGGTACGGTCTGTCCGGCGGGTACCACGATCTGCTGGAGTTTACCCGCATCGAATGACTCAAGCTCCATCGTCGCCTTGTCAGTCTCGATTTCGGCGATAATCTCGCCCACCGCGACCGGCTCGCCAAGTTGTTTCAGCCAGCGTCCCACCGTTCCCTCAGACATCGTATCGGAGAGGCGCGGCATCGTTACTTCGGCCATAACAGGCTCCTTATCTGACAATGCTGCGTATCGCATGTATGAGGCTGTGCGCACTCGGTTTGGCGGCAGCGGAGAGATCCTTAGCGTAGGGTAATGGTACTTCTAATCCGGCCACACGCACAACCGGGGCATCGAGGTAGTCGAATGCCTCTTCCTGAATGGTCGCCGCAATTTCAGCCGTGACCCCATAAGAGTACCAATCCTCAGCGATAACTACGGCGCGGTTGGTGCGCTTGACCGACTCGATGATCGTGGGGCGATCTAGTGGACGTAATGATCGCAGATCAACCACCTCGACACTAATACCCTCGGCCTCAAGTTGCTGGGCCACCTGGAGAGCCACGGCGGTCATGCGCGAGTAGGAAACTACCGTCACATCACGCCCGTGGCGCTTCACCTCGGCCTTGCCAATCGGGATGACATAATCGTTATCGGGAACCTCACCCTTCGTATCGTAAAGTGCGAGACTCTCAATAAAGATCACCGGGTCATCATCGCGGATGGCGGCACGCAGGAGGCCACGTGCATCATAAGGAGTTGCCGGGGCTACCACTTTCAGACCGGGGCAGTAAGCGAACCAGTTCTCGAAGCTCTGCGAGTGGGTAGCGGCGAGCTGGCCGGTGCCTCCCGATGGAGTACGGATCACCATGGGGACACGGGCCTGGCCACCGAACATATAGTGAATCTTCGAGGCATGGTTGACCACCTGATCAATCGCTACCAGGATAAAGTTGATCGTCATGATCTCCACAACCGGGCGCATCCCCAGCATCGCTGCGCCAATGGCTACGCCCACAAAGCCCTCTTCGGCAATCGGCGTATCAACCACTCGGCGCGGGCCAAATTGCTCTAGCAAGCCCTCAGTGATGCGGTACGAGCCTTGGAAAAGACCAATCTCTTCACCCATCAGCACCACCTGTTCATCACGGGTGAGTTCTTCGGCTAGGGTACGATTTAGGGCTTGACGATAGGTTATAGTTGACATAATCGCCTCCGCGATTTTTTAACAAGCTGTAGTTGACATAATTATTGCGCGCCTCGATTGATACCTACTGCCCGTAGTGCATCATCAGCACTGGGCGTATTGGCAACCGGGGTGGCGTACATGTAGGTATAGAGATCCGCAGGCTGCGGATCAGGGCTGCTGTTGGCGAAATCTATCGCCGCCTGTACCTCCGCATCCACCTGCTGCGCAGTCGTATCCAAGAAGGCTTGATCGACGATCTGCTGATCGAGCAACCGGGTAGCAAAGCTGGTGAGCGGATCAAACTTCTCGCGGCCCCGGCGCACCGCTCCAGCGTCGCGGTAACGGTCGGCATCAATCACCGAATGGCCCCGGAAGCGGAATGAGACCACATCGAGGATAGCGGGTTCGTGGTGTTGCTCGGCCTTCTCACGCAGGCGGCGCACGGCATCGCGCACTGCAATCACATCGGTACCATCCACCCGTTCACCATGGATACGGAACGCAGCGCCCTTCTTGGCCAGATTTGGCTCTGACGAGCCGCGTTCAACAGCGGTACCCATCCCATAGCCATTATTCACAATGAAGAAGAGCACGGGAAGTTGCCATAACTTCGCCAAATTGAGCGACTCGTAGAATGCGCCGATATTGGTTGTCGCGTCACCCATTTGGGCGATCACCACTCCTGGACGACTCTGGTACTTTAGCGCGTAGGCTGCACCGACGGCGAGGGGCGCCTGGCCGCCCACAATCGCGTAGCCGCCCATAAAGTGGCGTTCGGCGTCAAAGAGGTGCATCGAGCCACCCCGCCCGCCAGAGACGCCCGTCTCTTTCCCGAAGAGCTCGGCCATCACCCGTCGGGGATCAGCGCCACGGGCGAGGATATAGCCATGCTCGCGGTAATTCGTGTAGACATAATCATCCGGCGTAAGCGCGGCATTCAGGCCCACAATCGTGGCCTCCTCACCCAGATTGAGGTGGCAATAACCACCGATCTTGGCCTTCACATACATCTCACTGGTGCGTTCCTCAAAGCGGCGCAGCAGGAGCATCTGGTAGTAGTAGCGGCGCATCTCGCTGGGGGCCTCTTGCTCCAAGCTGATGGCGTGGGTACGGGGTTTGAGCGTAGATATACGCATAGGACGCGCCTTTCAATTCATCGTGAGAATTATCACAAATAATTGAAAACAATAAAAAAGAGCCTCTTGGCGTCAGTATACCAGAAAGGTATTGCGAATGAAGGGTATTCTTCCCCCAGTGGGGGGAGCTGGAGGAAACGAAGCCGCCAAAACACCCCAAGAGCTGGCTTCGACAAGCTCAGCCAGCAACGCATCGCTGGCTGAGCTTGTCGAAGCCAGCTCTCTCCCGACTATAAGCATAAACTATGTGTAACATATCGTATGCTATGTTGCACATATACCCGATCCGAACGCATGTTCATTGATCCGTACATATATTCTATATCGAACAGATTCTTATGCTGGTTGCTGCTTATGTTCTAATTTCGGCTCTTTTTCGACCTGGACAACAAACACTGCCAGGATGATGATACAACTGCCAATGATTTGAACTACGCTCATTCGTTCGTCAAGGAAAATATAGGCCTGGACTGCGGTCATGGCCGGTTCGAGTGTGGCCAGCAGATTGGCGATACTGGCCGAGAGGTAGTTCATCGAGGTGTTGTAGAGGCCGAAGCCGAGCAAGGTGGGCACAAAGGATAGCATGAACAGAATGAGCCAGCCATTCAGGGGTAGTTCGGGCCACAGGCGCATATATGATCCCGTACTGCCTGGCATACCGGGCCACAAATTGAAGAGTGTGATCCAGATCGAACCTAGTGTGAAGGAGTAGAAGAGCGCATTCCAGGTGTTGATCCCACGTCTGGCGGTCTCCTTGCCCATTAACGTATAGATGGCAAAGACCACTCCAGAGAGAATGCCGGTGATAACCCCCAGTGGATTGAGGCTCCATACCGCACCGTCATACGCGTTGGAGACCATTACACAGCCGGTGAGACTGAGCAGAATGGCGATTCCCTTGATGATCCCCAGTCGCTCTTTGAAGACCCAGATCGCAAAGATGGCGGTAAACCCGGCTGAACTGTAGACCAGAACAGTAGCAACCGCTGCCCCATTTGCCTGTACCGAGAGCGCCCAGAGGGTATTGAGTAGGGCAAGAACAAATCCGTACCAATGATAGAGGCTCAGATCGTTTCGTTTGATCCGCAATAATGTTCTATTCATGAACAAGAGTATTGGAAATAGCACAATACAGACCAGTAAATTGCGCCAGAGGGCTAAGACGAAGGCTGGAATATGGTACACCGTGATGAGGTGACTCATAAAGATACCCGTAGTAGACCAGACGATGATGCCGATGAGTGCTGTGATGTAGCCCTTGAGTTGCTGTGACACGCGAATCGTTCCTCCTAAGAGACGCAAAATTTTGCTCTACCCTTGTAGGGTTGCCCATGCTATAATTGACGCAGTGCGGCACAGAATAGTATCTATCCCCCATGCGCCATGACACCAGCCATTGTAACCGAGAGCCTCAGTAAGCGTTATGCTTCGCGTATGGCCGTGGAGAACCTGAGCATTCAGGTTCAACGGGGCGAAGTTTTTGGCTTGCTAGGGCCAAATGGAGCCGGGAAGACGACCACAATTGCGATGCTCCTGGGGCTAGTTGCCCCAACTTCTGGTCATGCAGCATTGCTCGGCACGCCGCTTGGGCCACAACTCGCCGTTGCATTACGTAAAGTCGGGGTGATGATCGAGACCCCCGCGATCTACCCCTATTTGAACGGTGCCGAAAATCTGCTCGTGCTGGCCCGTGCGGGGCGGATTGATCCGCAACGGGTGGATCGGGTTCTCCAGATTGTTGGCTTGCAGGAGCGTGCCAAGGAAGCGGCACGTACCTACTCGCAGGGGATGCGCCAACGGCTTGCAATTGCCGCTGCTCTGCTACCCGATCCAGAACTGATCATTCTGGATGAGCCAACCAATGGTCTCGATCCAGCCGGGATGGTCGAGATTCGCGATCTGATTCGTCACCTTGCCGCTGAGGGACGCACGATTCTGTTGTGTAGCCACGTACTCCACGAGGTGGAGCAGCTCTGCCAGCGCGTGGCGATTCTGAAGGAGGGGCGACTGATTGCCCAGGGGAATGTGGCCGATCTGCTCCAGCGCGAACAGGGTATCCGGCTGCGCGTTGAGGGCGACCCTGCAGCAGCAATCGCGCTGCTGCACGCACTCCCATGGGTAACGGGGCTGACTCAGGAGGGCACGGTCATCTTTGTGGATGCACCGAGCCAACGGGTGGCCGAACTGAATACCTACCTAGCCCGTAACGACATTGCGGTAGCCGAAATTGGTCTGCGTGAACGCTCGCTTGAAACCTTCTTCCTTGAGGTGACTGGTGATCGCTGAGCTTCGCCCTCTCATCGCCGCTGAGTGGCTCAAACTACGCCGTCGCCCGATGGCATGGATTGTGTTGGCCACCTTTTTGGGTCTACTGCTACTCTACCTCGCCACCTGGGCATTGGTTGTAGCATTACATACCGGGGCGTTAAGTGGCGGGATGAACCGCATTATGGTACTTACCGATCCGCAAATTGCCGAACTGAAACGTCAACTCAGCTTTCCGGGTATCTTCGGGGCGGTGCTGGGGCAGGTGAATAGTACCGGCGGTATCTGCGCGATCATTCTGGCAGCCGGGTTTGTGGGTAGCGAGTATGGCTGGGGCACGCTGCGCCTGCTGCTCACGCGTGTCCCGCAGCGAGGGGCCTTGCTCCTCGCGAAGCTGCTTACGCTCTTGCTAGGGCTGCTAGGGGCGATTGTAGTTGCGCTCGTGCTAGGCAGTTTCGCCGCTGCATTATGTCAACTTATTCTTGATTTGCCCAGCACCATGCACCTGCGCGATCTCCTCGTGTTACCACTAGGGGTAGCGCGTTCACTCTTCGTCATTCTGCCTTATGTCATGTTGACCATAACCAGCGCCATCTTGGGGCGCTCGGTGCTGGCCGGGGTGGGTGGTGGCCTCATGTTTCTGGCCCTCGACATGAGTGCTGGTTCGCTCAATACGCTGGCCGGGGTTGATCCTCGCGTCCAGATGCTGATCAACCTCCTGCTTCAGCCCAACATCAATACCCTGATCGTCCTGAATAGCCAACTCTTCGGCCTCGATCAGAGCGTCCTCATCAGTGGCCTCGATCTCACCCACCTCCCCTCACCGCTCCAGGCCACACTGGTCATTCTTGTCTATTCCGGCTTCTTCTACTGGACTGCCTACCGTCTGCTGCTCCGCCGCGATGTGGGCGGAGCGTTATGAAGGTGTTGGAGCGCAATTTGGCGCTGGAACACTTGGATTGAAGGGAACATTATGACAAGCAGCGTTGCTTTCGATACGGTTGCCCTCGACCGTGCCTTGCGCACACTTCAGCAGCAGAAGCAGATCTGGGAGGTGCTGGCGGTTGATAAGAAGATCGAAATGCTGCTCGAAACGCGCTACCTGCTCGGCCATTATGCCGCCGAATGGGTACGCCGCTCGATTGAGGCCAAGGGGCTTGATCCGAGTTCGCCCTGGATCGGTGAGGAGTGGGTGACTGGCCCATGGGCGATTGCCGAGGTGATCAACGGCTATATCGAGACCCTCAAGGCGATTGCTGAGGGCCGCCTGCCGCACCTGCCACGCATCCGTACTCGCCCCGATGGCCAGGTGATGGTGCAGGTCTTCCCACGTACTCTCTACGACCGCCTAATCCTGAATGGGATCACCGCTGATGTCTGGATGCAGCCCGATGTCACCGAAGAGACGCTCTATAACGAGATCGGGACGCTCTACCGCAAACCGACCCACGAGGGTGTGGTGGTACTGGTGCTGGGCGCGGGCAATCTGAACAGCATCCCACCATTAGACGTGCTCTACCACATGATCGTGCGCGGCCATGTAGCCATGCTCAAGATGAACCCGGTCAACGATTACCTTGATCCGTTGATCGAGGCCATCTTTGCGCCCTTCATCCGCACCGGCTTTTTACGCGTCGTATCGGGTGGAGCCGAGGTGGGTGAATACCTCACCCAGCACCCCGATGTGGATGAGATCCATCTGACGGGGAGTGCGCGTACCCACGATGCGATTGTGTATGGAACGGGGCCGGAAGGGACTGCACGGCGCATCCACAATCAGCCACTCATCACCAAGCCGATGACGAGTGAGTTGGGCGGGGTGGGGCCACTGATTGTGCTACCGGGGCGCTGGAGTGCCGAGGACATTCGCTACCACGCCGAGCATGCCGTGACGATGAAGCTGCATAACAACGGCTTCAACTGCGTAGCCAGCCAGTTGATCGTACTAGCCGACTGTTGGGAGCAAAAAGACGAGTTTATGGCGGCGGTGCGTCAGGTGATGCGCGAACTCCCCCAGCGCCCCGCCTACTACCCCGGTGCTGCCGAGCGCCAACGTGCGGCCATCGCCGCCCACCCACATGCCGAGACCTTCGGTGGTGAGGTACCACGCACCCTGATCGCCAATATCAATCCTACCCAAGACGACTACTGCTTCCAGAACGAACTCTTTGGCCCGGTCTTTGCCCAAACCAGCTTGCCGGGAGAGGATGCGGCAACGTTCCTGCGCAACGCGGTCGAGTTCTGTAACCAGCGGCTAATGGGAACCCTGGGAGCTTCGATTCTTGGCCACCCCCGTACATTACGTCAACTTAAAACCCAACTTGATCAAGCCATCGCCGATCTACGTTACGGAGCCATCGGAGTCAACATCTGGGCTGCGGCGGCCTTCCTGATTGCCGAAGGCACCTGGGGGGCATTCCCCGGCCATACCGAGGACAATATCCAGAGCGGCACCGGCGTAGTCCGCAACGCGCTCATGCTGGATCGTCCGCAAAAGACGGTTGTGCACGGTTCGTTCTATCCCTTCCCGCGCAGTTGGCTACACGGCGACTTCAACATCTCGCCCAAGCCACCCTGGTTCGTCACCAACCGTACTGCATGCCGCACCGCCCGATTAGTTACGGCGCTGGCCGTTGATCCTCATCTGCTACGGCTGCCGCCGATCTTTGCCTTGGCGTTACGCGGGTGAAAGAATCACGGTGGCATCATCCGTAGTGGCATCATCCGTAACTGACTTCGAGTATACTACCGACATCACCCGAGACCGTCTCCAATGACCAAGTTCGAGACCGTGTAGCATACTTAAGGAGCAAGGCCTTATGGGGAATGAGACCCTGACCGTCACCGATAACCGCACCGGCAAAACCTACGAATTGCCGATTGAGCACGGGACGATCCGTGCCACCGATCTGCGTCAGATCAAGGCTGATGCCGATGACTTTGGGCTGATGTCATACGACCCAGCCTACATGAACACCGCCGAGTGCAAAAGCACCATTACGTATATTGATGGCGACAAGGGCATCTTGGAGTATCGAGGCTACCCGATTGAGCAGTTGGCCGAGCATAGCAGCTACCTTGAGGTGGCCTACTTGCTCATCTACGGCGATCTGCCCAACAAGGAGCGCCTGGATTGGTGGCGCAACCGCATCAGCCGCCACACCTTCATCCACAACAATCTGGTCGAACTGATCCAAGCCTTCCGCTACGATGCCCACCCGATGGGGATACTGATCAGTTGTGTCTCAGCGATGTCCACGCTCTTCCCCGAAGCCAAGGACGTAGATGATCCGGCAGTACGAGAAAAGCAGATCTGGCGCATTATCGGCCAGGTACCCACAATTGCCGCCTATGCCTACCGCAACCGCATCGGCCGCCCCTTCAACCAGCCCGACAACTCGCTCAGCTACACCGCCAACCTGCTCTACATGATGGACTACATGAACCAGCGGGACTATCAGGTGAATCCTGTGCTGGCGAAGGCGCTTGATGTTCTCTTCATCCTGCACGCCGACCACGAGCAGAACTGTTCGACGGCGACGATGCGTGGGGTAGGATCAAGCCGGGTTGACCCCTACTCGTCGCTCTCAGCGGCGACTGCGGCACTCTACGGCCCGCTGCATGGCGGTGCCAACGAGGCCGTGCTACGTATGCTCCAGCAGATCGGCAACGTCAAGAACGTGCCCGACTTTATTGATCGGGTCAAGAAGGGCGAGGGCCGCCTGATGGGCTTTGGGCATCGCGTCTATAAGAACTACGATCCGCGTGCCAAGATCATCCGCAAGGTGGCCTACGAGGTCTTTGAGGCAACGGCCAGCAACCCGCTGCTAGAGATCGCCGTTGAGCTTGAGCGCATCGCCTTGCAGGACGAGTACTTCATTGCGCGCAAGCTCTACCCCAACGTAGACTTCTACAGCGGCCTGATCTACCAAGCGCTCGGTTTCCCCATCGAGTACTTCCCGTTCCTCTTCGCGATACCGCGTGCGGCCGGCTGGCTGACGCAGTGGCTAGAGATGCTCGACGACCCGGAGCAGAAGATCATGCGCCCGCGCCAAGTCTACCTCGGTGCCGCCCGGCGTGATTATGTGCCGCTAGAGCAGCGATAAAACAGAAATGCGGTGCGGTGGCTTCGACAGGCTCAGCCACCGCACCGCATCCTAGATTTTTTCGCGCCAACCAAAAAACTACATCCACCGTCTACGCACGACCCCAGCCCCGACCCCCAACCCCAACAACCCTAGCGCGATCAACAGTGGCAACGTCCCGGCACTAGCTTGGGGCACGCCAGGCACATTCAGCTTGTACATGGTCATCTGAAGATTGCTGGTAGGATTGCTGAAGGTGAGTACTGGATACGCGACACTAGTGCGGTAGAGAATCTGGCCTGCAACGCGGATATTGCCCTGGAGGATATAGCGCCGTCCACTATTGATTTTGGTCGGATCATAGGGCAAACTAAACGAGAAGGGCGACTGCGCCCCGCTGGTGCTGAAGATACGCTCAGTGATCACCACAGGTGGCTCGTTAATCACACTCACATCGGCCAACTGAATGGTCACAATCGCGCTACTAGGTAACGGTTCACCACCGCTCAGATAGATCACTCCACTCAGCGTGGTGGTGGATTGGGCTGCGGCAAGGTGCGGCGCGAAACCAAAGAGCAATGCAGCGGCCACAAGGATGAGAAGTGCGGGTTTCATGGACTTCTCCTATTTTTCAATGCTTGATCGGCATCAAACAGCATAGAACATGAGAATTGAAGTATAGCACAGAGACCGTGCCATGCCCCTACCCCAACAGCGCAACAAATACCACTCACCAGCCCGTTTCGAGCCGCTGGAACAACTCGATTATTTCCGCCGCGAAGGTTTAGCCCCCGATGGCCCCGCACCTGAGGGCGTGATCCTGTGTTACCAGCGCAGTTTGGCATATCGGATCATGCGCGAAGAGGCGATCACCCCGACGCTCTGCGTGTTGGGACGGCTCTACCCACTGCCCTCAACTGATGGTCGGGTGGCGGTAGCGGCCGACTTCGGCATTGGCGCTCCGGCAGCGGGCATGCTGATCGAGCTGTTGATCGCGATGGGAGTACGCCGATTCATCAGCATCGGCACTGCTGGTGGCCTGAACCCACAACTGGGAATTGGCGACCTCACCCTGTGTAGCGCCGCCTACCGCGATGAGGGGGTGTCGCACCACTATCTGGACGACCCGAACCCACTGGTGGAGCCAGATGCAGCTCTGAGTGCCGATTTTGCCACTGCGCTAGGTGAAGGGGTGATTGAGGGGCCAACCTGGACAACCGATGCACCCTTCCGCGAAACCGAG
>NZ_GL501404.1:876464-922478 GCF_000152145.1 Oscillochloris trichoides DG-6 | reverse complement strand
TAGAGTTATGTTCGGCTCTACCCTCCACTCATAAATGCGTATTATTCCCTATGGCAAATACCCCTGTTTAAGAAAGAGGGTGTAAAAGCCCTCTTTCGGGCATTCTAGCCTCAAATATCAGCCTCACCTAATCTGTGCAATCAACCCCACTACCGCATCCTCTATCGCATCCAGCGCCCGACTCGCAGGCCACTCGTGCAGATCGGGGATCTGCCAAAAAATGAAGCGGGCCACCCATGCCGATCCAAGTCCCTCCACATAGGGTCGGTGTTCGCGTTCGTCAAGCGCGATGAGCAGATTGGCAGCTTCGAGATCGGCGCGACTGAGGCGCAGAGGTTCCCGCAGCGCGTCGGGGATGGGTAACGCCGCCGCCCGCAGGCGCTCCAACACCACCGGGGCTACTGGGCCATTGTTCCATGGGCCAGGCGCAAAGCCGCGAGAGTCGGCGCACCAGCCAAGTTGGGTTGGAACTAGGGCATTGAAGAGCAATTCCGCATAGCGGCTGCGGTAATAGTTCCCGGTACAGATAAACAGAAGTGTGCGCGGTTTCATGTTGGCCCCCGGCTGCGCGTGGCCCAGATCTCGGCGCGGCGAAACAGGATGTTGGCTGCGACTGCCAGCAGCGAGACGCTGATAGCCCCGGCGATAATCTTCTCACTATTACTGCTGCGTACTCCGTCGAAGAGCAGTGTTCCTAAGCCGCCCGCGTTGACAAATGCAGCCACCGTGGCAATCGCAATTGTGGAGAGGGTGGCAACGCGCAATCCGGCAATCATCACGGGCAGAGCTAGGGGTAGCTCAACACGTAGCAGGCGCTGCCAGCTATTCATGCCCATGCCCTTGGCGGCCTCAATGATGGCGGGTTCAATCCCGTTGATGCCTACGACCACACTGCGTACCAGTACCAGTTGTGCATAGGCGATCAGCGTCACGAGGGCAGGCCGGTAACCGAGACGTAAGAAGGGGATGAGTAGCACCAAGAGCGAGAGGCTGGGGATGGTGTAGATGATGCCTAAGATGCCGAGTACGGGCGTGCGCAACCACGCCACCCGGCTCAGAATGACCCCAACCGGCAAGGCTATTGCAGTGGCGATCAGCAACGCCGAGAGGGTCAGCCAAAGGTGTTCGAGGAAGAGTTCGCCCACATAGGGCCAGTTGGCGATCAGGTAGCGCATACTAGATCTCGCCCAGCATCTGGCGGAGTACGGCCAAACTGAGCCAGCCCTGCGCTTGCCCGTTACTTCCCACAGGCAAGCCCTCGGCCTTAGTGGCTAAGAGACGCACCAGCGCGGTACGCAGATCATCCTGGGGCGCAAGCGGCGGCAAGTTGGCGATACTCGCCGGTGGGGTACCTGGTGTCAGCGCCATGGCGACTGTCATCAGGCTGAGATGACGCAAGAGATCGTCCGCGCCGGTCAGTTGGCGCACAAAGGCGTCATGGGGGCGGGTGAGCAGATTCAAGGGGGTATCAAACTGTACGATCCGCCCCTCGCGCATCACGATGATGCGATCAGCAAGGCGCAACGCCTCCTCGACATCATGGGTGACAAAGAGGATCGTCTTGCGCAGTTGGCGCTGAATAGCCAGCAACTCATCCTGAAGGCGGGTACGGGTCAGGGCATCGAGCGCCCCGAACGGCTCGTCCATCAGCATGATGGCCGGGTCGGCGGCGAGGGCACGCGCCAACCCGATGCGCTGCTGTTCCCCGCCGGAGAGTTGGCGCGGGTAGCGGCGACGGTAGCTGCGTGGCAGCCCTACCAGATCGAGTAGTTCGTCAATCCGCGCCTCAATCCGCTGGCGTTCCCAGCCTAAGAGACGCGGCACCACGGCGATATTCTGTTCGATACGCAAATGGGGGAAGAGGCCGGTCTGCTGTATCGCATAACCGATGCGCCGCCGCAGGGCGGTGGCAGGCATGCTACGCACATCAACTCCCTCGATCAGCAGCGTCCCAGCGCTCGGTTCGTAGAGGCGGTTGACGAGCTTGAGGAGTGTCGTTTTGCCGCACCCTGATGGGCCAAGCAGCACCACCAGTTCACCGGGTTCAACCTGGAAACTGACCTGAGCGACGGCCATGCGCGACTCACCCGGAAATTGCTTGGTGAGGCGCTCTGCGACGATCATGCTCATAGGTAGCCTGTGGGGGAATATGCGGGGCGCGTCACAACGCGTCCCCTACGCGGGGGGGCGGGGGAGGCTCTGCCTCCCCCGAAGATTTTTTGCGTAGGTTGGCGGCAAAGCCGCCAACCTACGCAAAAAAATGTTTACCGCTTACCGAGCAACTGCCAGCCACCCGGCAAAGCCAGCGCGGCCAGAGCGATCTTGAGTGCAGTACCGGGGAGGAAGGGCAGCACCGCAGCCGTGAAGAGCAGCACCAGATTGGCGCTGCCGGTTAGCAGGGCGGTAGCGGCGACCAGCCAGCTAAACCCAACCGCCAGAATCACCAACTCACCCACGAGCATCGCCGGGATGGCGGTAGCAACATGGCGATCCCAGCCCCGGCTGGCCAAGCGGCCCACCAGCCAAGCGGCGAAGGGGAAGGCGATCAGGTAGCCAGCGGTGGGACCGAAGATCAGCGGCAGACCGGGGAAGCGGCTGGGGCTCCAGGCGCTTGCGCCCATCGAGAAGACCGGCAGGCCCATCAGACCTTCCAACAGGTAGGCCAGCATCGTCAACGCACCCAGACGCGGCCCATACAGGGCACCGATCAGGATCACACCCAGGGTCTGGCCGGTGATCGGAACCGGGGTGAAGGGCAGCGGCAGGCTGATCCGCGCTAACAGCGCCATGAAGATCGTACCAGCAACAACGAGCAGGCCATCACGAACGACGGCGCTGGCCAAGGGGCCACGCGCAGGGACGAGCCGGTCGGCCATGGTGCCGATGGGGGAGAGGGTCATACCATTCGCTCCTTCTCAACAGATCATATCCAATTGGTGGGGAAGATTGTAACACGTCCCGGTTGTAATCGAGTTACAGGTTAACGCATTTCGGCGATACGCCGATAACATGCCGCAGCGCGTTTACTATCGCCTAGGTAGGTGTAGAAGGCCGCCGCCAACTCATAGTCACCACGCTGCTCTAGGGCCGTGGCGCGTTGGCGCAGTTCTTGCTCGAAGGGCACCCCGACTCCACTTGGGGCAGGCTTGCCCCCGATCAGGCGCTGGAAGATCCCGCGCTGCTCCGGCCCACTTGGGGTAGCCAGCGGCGCTGCCGGTGAGGCGGGCGTTGTTGCCGGGGTCGGCGCGGCTGCCGGGGCCAGATCGCGCAGATCGAGCGTGGGTAGAGGCGTCGGGCGCAGCGCAATCCGCTGCCTCGGCATAGCCAGCGCCAAGAGGCTGGTGAGCGGCTTGAAGGCCGCGATTGGCACATCCAGCCGCCCGTGTGGCCCCAAGACGGTGAGGGTGTCGGGTTGCAGGTTGAGCGCCTCGACCAGCAGATCTTGGGGTAGGCTGGGGCGTAGGTGGGTGCCGCGTGGCAAGAGCAGGTGCGGCGGTTCGCTGCGGGTGAGTGCCAAGCCTAATGGTAGCCCCGTCACCTCTGCGTGGTCGGCGGCAATGATCAGGGCCACGCCATCGCCCAAGGCGATACGTGCCTGGGCGAAGAAGGGCGCGGGAAGGTGGCGCACGATGCGTTGCAGGCGCGTCAGAGCGGAGGCATCAAGGAGCAGGGCGTGGATGGGGCCACTGCTTCTCTCCGTGGGAACGAGTTCGATCTGGATCTGGAGCGGCCCTGCGGGTGGGCTACTCGCCGCCACCTGGGCCAGATCGGGCAGATCGACCATGATGAGATCCTGCATGCGGCTACGCGGTGGCGGAGCCGTCAGTACCGCTGCGCCCCATGCACTGCCCCCCAGCACCACGATGCTGTGGGGTGGGAAGAGATGCTGGATGTGGGGCGGGTAGGCTTGGGGGTGGTAGCCCCACGGCACCAGCATGCGCCGGGCTGGCTCTTGGTCGAGATCAACACTGCCGAGCAGATCTTCGAGCAGTGTGGTGCGCGGCAGACGGCGCAGAAAGTCGCAGACAAAACCGGGGATCGGGCGGATTTCTGCGGCATGCACCAGATCGAAGAGCGCCGCTTCACGCCGCGTTCCGGCCACATCCCAGTGCACAAAGCGCACCGCGTAGGCCAACCCGTGGCGCTGCGCATAGTCGGCGATGAGGCCCGCCAAGCGCCGCTCGGTGAGTAGGGTCAGGGTGTGGGGTTGAGTGGTACGGGGCAGCAGCGCGGGGGTTGCCCCCAGCACATACGCACACAGATCCAGCGGCGTACCGGCAGGCCACGGCACACCAGATCCCTCCAGATCATAGCCGTGGGGGGCATGCGCATTGGCGTAGGGCACCCCGATCTCTCCGTCACCGACGAAGAGGCGCGCCACGGTGCTGAGGTGCGCCGCCCCCAGCGCCGACTGTACCGCGTCGTAGTGCAGCGAGGGCGGTGCATCAGCCGCTGCTGGGGGCTGAATACGCACCAGGATCGTGCCATCTTCCAGCGCCTCCACGTCCACGCCACAGCTCAGATCGAAACGCTGCGCCAGCGCCGCGAGCAGCGCCGCCAGCCGCTGGGGAGCCTGCACGCGGATGTATGCCTGCGCTCCCACCAGTATGCCGCGTGCATCGCGCCACAGCGCCGCACAGGTTGGCAGTTCATCGGGGCCAAGCGGACGGTAGTTGGGCTGCTGCATCACGCCTCCAAGCGATCCAGAGCGGCATCAATCAGACGCTCCACCTCGGTGACAAGCGCTTGCCATTGTGGCTGGGTAGCGCTCATGCGGCCAGCACTATGGCCGAGGATCTCCTGGCGCAGCCGTTCGAGATCGTGCAACAGCGTACCGAAGTAGGTGGGGGTATAGGTGCGCCCTTCACTCTGATCATGCACGCGCAACGCCAAACGCGCCACTTCCTGGCTCAGTGTGGCAAGATCACGCTCGGCAGTGAGCGCCTGGCCACCGGCACGTTCGATCAGCGGGCCGACAATCGCCTGAAGCGCCGAGATCTGTTCGGGGCGATTCCAGACATGCAGCAAGACCCAGAAATCGGCCGGGCTGGCTGTGTTGGAGCCGCGCAACAGGGCCGCTGCGGCGATCAGCTTGAGCAACTTGACCGCCCGGCGGTCACTCAGGGTGATGCCCTCGGCGCGGATTTGGCGTACCACCTCGCGGTAGTCATCGAAGATCGGGGCCAGCGCGATCTGTTCGAGGGCATCGTAGGCGATCTGGAGATGATCGAGACTATCGAGAACCGGCACGAGCGCCTCGCTCCGCCCCAAGCGGATACGTTCGCGTTCCAAGCTCCAGCCCTTGGCCAACAGATCGGGGAAGTAGCGCTCATCCACATGGTCGGTGCGTACCCGCAGCAAGAAGCGGTCGAAGATCGCCCCCAGTTCATCGCCTTCGGGAACCTCATTGGTGGCTCCGTAGAGGCTGATCAGCGGCACGGCCACCTGTTCCAAGCCGTTATAGAAGAAGCGCTCGTTGAGGATGGTAAGCAGCGCATTCAGGATGGCGCTATTGGCCTTAAAGACCTCATCCAAAAAGGCGATCTTGGCCTGCGGCAAGGCGCGCTCAATCGTGCGGGTGAAGGTGCCCTGCTGGAACTCTCGAATGTTGACCGGGCCAAAGATCTCGTTCGGTTCGGTAAAGCGGGTGAGCAGATATTCAAAGAGATCCCCGGCCTCTTTGCGTGCGCCCAGGAGCAAGACAAAGCGTTTCACCAACTCAGATTTGGCCGTACCGGGCGGCCCAACCAACAAGAGATGTTCGCGGGCAATCGCACTGATCAGCATCAGATCAATGACCTGATCCTTGCCGACAAAATCCTGCTTCAGCCGGTCGCTGACATTAAAGCGCAGTAGGCTGATGAGATCACTGAGGGACATGCTTGCTCCTTAGACAACTCTACCGTCTTCTCCGCCGGATGGCCTCGATCTGCTGCGTATAGACCTCGGTGGTAATCGTTACCCCGCGCCGGATCTGGCGGGCGATCTCCTGAAAAATGGCGCGGATCTCGTCGCCATTAAAGCCCTCGCTCTGCGCCGCGATCAGATCGAACAGATCGGGGCTGAGCAGTGGGGCCTCGAAACCCCGCGCATGGATCGCGGCAATTTTGCGCCGCGTGGCTTGGTCGGGGAGGGCGATGTGGATGGGTTGCAGCCGCGAGGGCCGCAGCAGCGCCTCGTCAATAATATCGAGCCGGTTGGTAGTCCCGATCACCAGCAGATCCTGATCGGGGCGGAAGCCGTCAATTTCACTTAACAACTGCGCTACGACCGCATTTGAGGCCCGGTTACCACCCTCACCCAGCCCGCTACGCTGGGTAGCAATGCTATCAAACTCATCGAAGAAGATCACCGCCGGGGCATTGCGGCGCGCAATACTGAAGAGACGGCGCAGATTACTCTCGCTCTTCCCCACCCACATATCCATAATTTCGGGGCCACTCACCACCTGAATCGTCGCATTCATGGCGTTGGCTATCGCCTTGGCAAAGAGCGTCTTGCCGGTACCGGGCGGCCCGTGGAAGATGAAGCCACGCGGAGCGAGTTTGCGTCGCCGTGTGCGCTCGGCGTCGGTTTCGACAACCGGGAGCAGGTTCTCTTCGGCTTCGCCTTCTAGGCTGAAGGGCGGGCGTTTGCCGGTGATCAGCTCGATGGCCTCGAAAAGTTCGGCCTTCACCTCCTCGTAGCCACCAATGTCAGCAAAGGTAACATCGGGAATCTCCACATCATCGCCGCTGCCGCGCTTAAACTCGCGGATGAGCGCCATCAGACGTGGGGTAGGGGTAGCCGGCTGGCTGTTGGCCAGCAGGTAGCGCATCACATTGCGCAGTTGGATGGCATTGTAGCCCGACACATTCTTAAAGAGCGTCTCGGCTTCAAAATGGGCAAAACGCTCACGCTCGGCACGGGTGAGCAGGTAGGGGATGGCATCGCGGCTCAGACCGGCCAACTCCACCCGCACCGCAAAGCGGTCAATAAGCACCTTGGGCAGACCGAGCGAGGGATCAATGAAGCCCAGCAGAGTGGGGATGCTCTCCTGGCTACGGTAGAGCACCTCGGTCAGCATGCGCGCATCGGTACTCAACGCCCCTTCGCCACTGCCAGCGAGGGTATCAAGGTGGCGCAGCACCAAGACCTGATCACTCTTGATTCCAGCCAGCAGACGGCTCAGACCAGCAATCCGCACCGCAGGCGTGAGCATATCGCGCTGAAGAAGCACCTGGTCACTACTCTCGGTATCGCTCTCTAGCAAGGGGCGCTTATTGGATTGCGCCACCGCGTGGCGGTAGATATATTCTGCCAGCACCTTGTCGCAGACGACGAGTACCGAGAGATCGTTACTCAGATAGCGCCCGATTTTCCCAATCTCAGTCGCATAGGCCCGCGCCACCGCCTCACTATCGGTGAGCGTCGCCGGGAAGGCGTGCGGGCTATAGGCAGGCACGGCAACAGGCTTGGGAGGTACGGGAGCCGGTTGGGGCTGCGCACTGAACGCCTGCACCGCAAGCGGGCCAAGGCTTACGGGAATAAGCCGAAACGAACGTAACGGCAGATCGAGCCAAGCCGGAGGAATCGGAGCCGCCGCCCGCGCTGGAAAGCGCTGTAAGAAGTCGCGCAGATGCAAGGTCGGGGTACGCCCGGCCTCGATCAAGGCAGCGGTCTTATGTTCGGCAAAATCGAGGCGCAGTTCGTACATCGGTTACCCCCGGATAAGCACCATCCTGAAGCCACGATCCAAATAGCGCGCAAAGGGGCCACTCTCACTGTGCGCCCCGCAGCGCAACGCACTCGCATCATCATCAAAGGCAGCATGGGAAAGCAAGACCTGAGCATCCGGGTCTACGTCACTGAGCGGCGTTGGGTGGCTGGGTGCATCTTCCGGGGTCGCCAGCCACTCCATCACATTCCCGGCCAGATCGAGCGCCCCACAGGCCGCCGCCCCCTGCGGGAAGCACCCCACCGGCGTCGTGCGCCCAATCTGGGTCTGATCGAAATTGGCGTGCGCCGCACTCGGAGCCGCATCACCCCACGGGTAGCGCCGCGCCTGATCGCCGCGCGCCGCATACTCCCACTCCAGCGCGGTGGGCAGACGAATCAGATCGTTCGCCCCCAGCCAACCCGCCGCCCGCCCCTGAGCGGTCAGCCATGCACAGTAGGCCGCCGCCTCCCACCAACTGATGCCCACCAGGGGTTGGTTAGGCTGGTTATACTCCGGGTCGGCCCAGTACCAAGGGTGGGTAATTTGGCGTCCATTGGACTTAAAGCGGCTCTCACTGGCCTGCAAGAAGGGCCAGCCGTTGGCGCTCCACCATTCACGCTGCTGATAGCCGCCCGCATTCAAGAAGCGCCGATATTCGCTATTCGTCACCAAATAGCGCCCAATACTGAAGGCATAGGGCAGACTCTGGCGCTCCAACTGACCCACCTGCGCATCGCCAAACCAGAAACTGCCCGCCGGGAGGTGGCACCAATAACCGCCGAGCGGCGCATCCCCACGCTGCGGATCGAGCAACCGGGGATCACCCATCACCCCCAACAGACCGGCTGCCCGCAGGCGCAACCCCAGCGGCGCGAAGGTCGTTGCGCCCCGTTCGCCCTCGATCAGCAACGCCAGCCAACGTCGCGCCGCCGCATCACCGCTGCGGGCACGAGGTTCGAGCAGATCGAAGGCGGCTTCCCAGGCTCCCTGTTCCAACAGCGGCTGAACGGGATCACCCCGTGGCGCAGCCACCACCACCCGCCGCTGCGGCGCTGACGCCGCCGCCTTGGGCGGTACCCGGCGGCGCGGCTGGGCCAGATCACGCAGCGCCTGGATCGCCCGCGCCTGCTCTTCCGCATCGTAGAGCGCCGCGCTCCCCACACTCACCCACTGGTCAGCCAGCAGATCGGCCACCCCCGGCTGGGCGATGGGCGCACCGGGGCTGAGAAAAAGCACCCGGCTACGTGCCTGACGGCGCAGATCGGGACTGATCTGGGCCAGCGCCGCACGCTCATCGCGGCCAAACTGCGCATGCACACACCAACACACCTCGATCTGGCTGTAGGTACTGGCCTGGGCACGCAGATGCGCCGCCACATGCCCCACCACCCGCAACAGATCGGGCCGCCCCTGGCCGCTGCGCCGCACCAGCGCCGCAACCTCGGTAGGGCGGGCCAAACCCTGCGGGGGATGTACCGCAGCATCAAAACTGATCACCTGCACCGCCATACCATGCGCCAAGCCCGAACGCGCCAGGGCCAAAGCCCCCGCCTTGGCCAAGATCTCCAGATCCCCCGCCATCGCATCGCCCAACTGTACCAGCAGCAACAACAGGCGCGGGCGGCGCTCTGGGGGGCGCTCGTGGCCATAGTAGAGCAACTCGCCATTCAGAAAGCGGTACGCCACCAGATCGCTCGGCAAAGCCCACTCACTAGGCACAATCGCATCAAGCGAGCCACTGCGCGCCAGACCACCATACCCATCGGCAGTATAGGTCTGCATGCTCGCACCGGGGTCAACATCAGCCAACGCGGGCGTGAAGGCCAGCACCTCATCGAAGAGCGCATGCTGAAAATCGGCCACCCCCAGCAACTCGCGCAACCCGCGCAGATCGGCCACCTTGGCCACCCCCGGTGTCTGCGTAGCCACCGCGTGGAGGAAGCGCACATCCGCCGGGGCCAAGGTGCGCAGCCGGGTAGCGAGGTGGTCAAGCAGGGGCGGCAGATCATCAGTGGCGGGTACCCCAGCCGCAAGATGGGCCAACATGGCAGCCACGGCCAGATCATTCAGCCCGAGGCTGCGGGCGGTGGCCACGACCGGCAACTGGGCTACCTCACGCAGAAAGAGCGTATAGGCATCAGTGCCAGTGGGCAGCGGCTGTTCGGCAACCAGCAGCATCCCCAGATCAGCCACGAGACCCAACGGCAAGGCCGGGGCGAGGCTGGCGGCGCGCTGCTGCCAGGAAAGAGCGCGGCCGGTGGGAGAATTTACATGCAGCATCGGCTAGTCTTACTCATTCAATACAGATAATCTCTTTGAGGGCACTATAGAAGGTTTGAAAACTTCGGGAACGATTGCGCTCTGGTATCATGTATCTAGCTACATCACGTGCAAGCACAATCTTCTGGAGGCCACCTTTATGGTAGCCCATACGCTGAAGTTCACGCTCCAATGCCTCCCAGGTACCGCCTGTAATTGCATCAGGATCGCGATACTGTCTACGTTCACCCAAACTATCACTGAGGCGTGGATAGGCAGCCCGAAGCGCCGGAATATCACCAAAGAACCAAGCTTCTAACTCTTCAACAGCAATGCGATTGATCACCTGGAAAGGTTGGCTTGTTACACTGGTATTCCGCAGAGTCAAACCAGCATCAGCCGCAATTTGGTTAAGGTGCTGCTTAAGCAGCAGACAATCATCATCATCACGATCAACCACAACTACGATACGCCAGTCGTTGGGCATCCAATTTGCCAGAGCATGCAGACGCATAGGAAGTTTGTCAAGCAAATCGGTCTTGCCCTGAAAGACATGAATATCGAAATCTATCTCAGAACCCAGGATACGCGGAAGTAATTCGCGAAGGGCGGCTTCGGCTGATAGCTCTTCGGTATAAAACTGGATATACATAGAATACCAAATGTGGCTATGATAGTCGTCGTTTCGGCCCACCTGCCGCTGTAAGCGGATCACCAACCTCAAAGGCTCCTTCCATCCAGAGGTGCCCTAGTTTTCCACCTGCCTGGACTGCTTGAGAAATGCCACGCATATCAATAGCGCGGCGTGCCTGAGTATAACCCTGTTCATTGCGGTAGAGTATCCAGAGTTCTTCTGGGCGTAACTCATTCACAAAAAAGGGCGAGTGGGTTGTTACCATGAGTTGGGTATATGCCGACGCGGCACGACTCTCTTCGGCCAATTCAGGAAGTAAGCGGGGATGTAAATGATTTTCTGGCTCCTCGATACCGATCAATTGGGGTGGATCAGGATCATAGAGTACGGTGAGGTAGGCAAGCAGTTTGAGAGTACCGTCGGAGGCAAAGCGCGAGAGGATGGGGCGATCAAAGGGGGCATCTTTGATCTGAAGCAGCAAACGCCCATCTTCCATCAGATTCGCTTGCACACTCTCTAAACGCGGCACTCGTCGGGTCAACACACGCAGGATGGTATCGAGCCGCTCTGGATGTTGCTCTTTAAGGTACTGAATCACATTTGGCAAATTATCACCAGTCTCTGAAAGACGCTCTTGCGGGCCAGCCTCTGGTGTAGTGCGCGCATTATCGGCCGTGAGGTAGGAGAGATACCAGCCGGTGATGAAGCGACGGAGGGCACTGACGCGAGGATGACTGGCAAGTTGACCAAGTGTATTAACCGCCAATAACTCCGGCGAGGTTAAGCGCTCCTCGATACGTGCATCAGATTCGTCAGGAGCCTCACCGCTAGTTACTTGGCCAGCACCATTGCGAAAATCGAGAAAACGAAACGGCTTACCCTGCTGTCCTCGTCGCCATTGAAGCCACTCTTCGGCAACAAAAGGGCCACGCAGGTTTTCGTCAATAGCTAAGTGATAGGTAATCACCGGGGTATTGGGGCGCTCTCGGTATTTAAGCTCGATCACAATCGGCCCATCAGTACCACGGCTACGCAATTCACGGAAACGATTACGCTTATCTACCGCTTTACGCAAACCCACCGAAAAACATTCAGCAAGAAAGGCAAAAACATCAAAAACGGTTGATTTACCACTACCATTTGGACCAAGTAAGACGGTCAACGGTGTTAATGGACGCAGTTGAAGATCGCGCAAGGCACGGTAGTTTTTGACTGAGAGTTCCTCGATCCGAGGAACTGCGCTACGTGGATATCTGCTATCGGTCATGATATTTCTCCACTAACCCCCGATTACCCATGCGCTCAGCCACCGCACGATAGCGCCGCAGCGCGGCTTGGTGCGCCGCCGCCGTACTGGGATGATCGAGCAAGCGGAGCGCCTCGGCATACCCCTCCTGCACCCGATCCATCCGCCCGACCGCCTCACCCCAGGCGGCCAGCGCCAACCAGACCGGGGCGCTCTCGGCGCTGTGGGGCAGCAGCGGCAACAACGCCAAGCCAGCCCGGTAATCCGTCTGACCAGCCGGATCACCCAGGGCGTGCGCCACCTGGAAGTGCAACCGCGCCTGAATGACCCGATCTTCGGCTTGAGCCAGCGCCCGTTGCAGCGGCGCAACCGCCTCAGCCGGACGCCCCAGATCTAAGAGCAGCGTTCCCACCGCCAGATCATCACCGAGTGCTTGGAGGCACGCCAACTCACGGGCGGGCAGCGCAGCGCGACGGAAACATTCGAGCGCTGCACGCGGCTGCTGCGCAGCCAGAAATGCCTCGCCCGCTGCGGGGAGATCATCAAGGATCAGCAACCGCCGCGCAGCCTCGGCACTCGCCGTGGGCGTCCCGAACGCCGCCAACAACTCCGCCGCCGCCCGATACTCGCCACTCTGCTCATAACACTGCACCGCTCGGCGCAGATGGTACTCACGGGGTAGATTTGGCATACAGACGCGCTATCTGTTCGAGAAAGCGGACATCCAAATAGATGTACGGGCGTAAACTGGCCGCATCGGTCATCATGATGGTGCGCAAGGGGCGGTAACGCTCCAGAGCACGCTCAACCAAGCGGCGCTGGCGGGCATCGCCATGCATGCGGGCGAGGCGCAACTGCTCCAAGAGCGGCCACTGCGGGTGCTCCTCGCTGCCTTGCCGCAAAAGCATACACTCCACCTCATAAAATACCAACACCCTTGGCCGCCACACCACATCCAGTGCCAACATCTGGTCCAGCAATCTCCCCACCGCCGCACTCGCCGCCACGCGCTCCGGGCTAAGCCCGCGCCGCACCTCAGCGGGACGTAACCCAAGATCGAGCCAATGGTCGTGCAATACTGACCGCACCGGCACATAGGTAAGCAGAGAACTCAGCATCTGCGGGGATGGCAGCACCTCAAGATGCAAGAACCATACCGCACTGAGCGGGCTACGCGCAAACAGATCGCGCAGCAATGGTTGCAGGGAGGTAGCGAGGAGGTAGCGCTGCGCCCGAATCCATGCCCAGATCAGGCTATGGTAGCCGATCTGGGTAGCCAGATCATCGGCCACCGGCAGAACGGCAATCATGCGCTGGGTAAGGGTGAATAAATCCTCATCAGGATGCTCATGCAACCTCGCCAGATGATAGAGCGCCACCCCCAGCCAGAGCGCCATAGTGGAGATACTCTCCGGGCGTAACGTCGCCCCATTCGGCCATGTATCGAGTAGCGCATCCACATGCGCCGTAAGCAGATCGTAGAAGGCCGGTGCTGGCTGAGTCAGCAGGTGTTCCAAGCGGGCCGGATCAGTAAGCGGAGCCGCGACTACCACCTGATCAATCAACAGACCTTGGAGGAATGTTGCATAGCTGCGCAGATCAGTCATCACTTTTTCACTTGAATATGCAGCAAAAAGGCATACGCCACCAACTCAAACCAGGCCAACGCGCCACACAAAAAGAGTCCCAGCGCACCATCACGCCAGCCACCCAACTGGATATAGCGGCGCACAAATTCACGCGCCGGTGCGCCAAAGAAGTTGCGCAACCGCACGCGCCGCCCCTCCAGCGCCATGGTACGCGCCTGCGCCAAGGCATAGCTCGTCTGCTTGTCCCAGAACTCGTTCAGCGTCTCGATATTCTCGTGGGTAAAGTGGCCCCGCAGCGTCGCCAACTCACCGTGGAGATCGGCAAACTCGTGGATTAAACGTGCCTCATCGTAGCGCGCCACATCGCGGCGCAGCAGGCGCAGTTGGCGATCCGGGTACCACCCGCCACCACGCAGCGTCTGGCCAAAGAAGCGGTTATGACGCGGAATCCAGTAGCCCACCGCAAGTGGGGTTGCCGAGAGCAAGGCGCGGATCTCGCTGGCTAGATCGGGTTCGACACGCTCATCAGCGTCAATAAAGAGTACCCACGGGTAGTGGCACAGATCGAGGGCGCGGTTGCGCTGCGCCGGAAAGCCACGCCACGGCTCAATAAAGACGCGAGCGCCATGCGCCGCACAGAGCGAGGCGGTGGTGTCGCTGGTGCGATTATCTACCAGCACCACCACCTCAGTGGCAAGGCCATTCAGGCTATCTAAACACGCCGTGATATGTCGGGCCTCATCACGCGCAATAATCGCCACGGAAAGAGCGTGCGTCATGTGTATAGTTGCTACCGTCTTTACCTACCTAAAACTCATGGTCGGGGCTGCGCCCCAGACTCTCTTCTTTTCTTGTATGTTGGCGGCGAAGCCGCCAACATACAAGAAAAAGAGTTTTTCGGGGGAGGCGAAGCCGCCCCCCAAACCCCCACCACCGAGCTATTCTAACACAGCCCAAACCTCACCACAGCCGTGTCTGCTGGGTCTCATCGCTGTTCGGAACGGGGATGCCCAGGTGCTCATAGGCGCGACGGGTGGCAATCCGCCCGCGTGGGGTGCGCTGCAAGAAGCCGAGTTGCAGCAAGAACGGCTCGTAGACATCTTCCACTGCGTCTACCTCTTCGGCCAGCGCGGCGGCGAGGGTACTCAGGCCCACCGGGCCACCGTTGAAGAGTTCGATGATCGCATGCAGCAGGCGACGGTCATTCTCATCAAGCCCCAGATCGTCCACTTCAAGTTGGGCCAAGGCGGCCCGCGCCACCGGCACATCAATCACGCCATCACCAATCACCTGGGCGTAGTCGCGCACGCGGCGCAACAGGCGGTTGGCGATACGCGGCGTGCCGCGCGCCCGGCGACCAATTTCGAGCGCCCCTTCGTTACTGATCGGCATGCCCAAGATACGCGCCGAACGGGTGACGATCTCGCACATGGCCTCGTCGCTGTAGAAGATCAGGCGATGCACCGAGACAAAACGGTCGCGCAGGGGGGACGTGAGCAGCGCTAGCCGGGTGGTGGCACCCACCACGGTAAAGCGCGGTAGGTTCAGGCGCAGACTGCGCGCACTCGGCCCCTTGCCCACCATCAGATCAAGGGCGAAGTCCTCCATCGCCGGGTAGAGCACCTCTTCAACGGCACGATTGAGACGGTGAACCTCATCAATAAAGAGCACATCGTCTTTTTGCAGGTTGGTGAGAACTGCGGCGAGATCTCCAGCGCGCTCTATCGCCGGGCCGCTGGTGATCTTGATCTTCACCCCCATCTCCTGGGCGATGACGCCAGCCAGTGAGGTTTTGCCCAAACCGGGCGGGCCATAGAAGAGGGTATGATCGAGCGGCTCCGCCCGCGCTTTGGCGGCGGTGATCGCAATCTTCAACTGATCAACCGTCTTCTCCTGGCCGATAAATTCGGCCAAGTTGCGCGGGCGCAGGCTCTTCTCGACCTGCTGGTCGTCGCTATCAGCACTGGGGTTGAGCAGTCGCTCCTCGGCCATGGTTGCTCCTCAGCACACCCATCAATCGCGATCCCGCGACTTCATTACCCGCTCGATGTCACGCTCGGCATCGCGCTTGGCAATATCCTCGCGCTTGTCGTAGTTCTTCTTGCCCCGCGCCACACCCAGTTCCACCTTCGCACGCCGCCCTTTGAAGTAGACCTTTAAGGGCACAATCGTCAGCCCCTTTTGCCGAATTAGGCCATCGAGGCGGCTAATCTCGCGCCGGTGCAACAGCAGCTTGCGCGGGCGCGTCGGGACATGGTTGAAGTAGGTACCCGACTGCTCGTAGGGTGAGATGTGGCTATCGTAAAGAAAGATCTCATCGTTAAAGATGCGCGCAAAACTGCCGCGCAGGTTGATCCGCCCGGCCCGCACCGACTTGATCTCGCTGCCGGTCAGCACAATACCTGCCTCGTAGGTCTCTTCAATGAGATAGTCATGGCGCGCTTTACGGTTGTCGGCGACAACGCCGGGGCCAGTATCTTTGCTGCTCATGTGTAGGTATCCTTTTGATTTTATTTTGGCCATTATAGCACATAGGGGCGAACATAGGGCATGGGCCACATCAACATTCCGTACCCAGCCCGTAAACGGGCGGGCTACACGACGCAAAGCCCGCCTACGCGGGCTGGTTCGAGGCCGCGTAGGCGGCCCTTCGCCGGATGCTAGCCCGCCCGTTTACGGGCTGGGTGGTGGTGGGCTGTGCCCCAAGAACGTTGCTCATCCCCCCCGCTTGGGCTACAATCAACCCCAACATGTGCCGTATCTCTACAAGGAGCCACCCCGATGCCTGCTACTTGGTCTCTCCCCGAATACTTGGAACGTAAGCGCGAATTGGTTGATGCCTACCGCGAACAACTGCGAACCTCCGATGCTGGCCCGACACCCCTGCGCGCCTCGGTGACGGTGGCGGCAGGCTCCGGGGTACGCCCGATCCGTATCCGTGACCACATGGTGGTTACGGACGCCGGGGCGGTGTTAGGGGGCTACGGGCTGGGGCCGAGTGCGCCCGAACTGCTGCTGGGCGCACTGGCAAGCTGTCTGGCCCATTCTGCCCTGGTGATCGCTGCCGACCGGGGGGTGGTCTTTGAGCAGTTTGAGGTAGAAGTGACCGGCCAACTCGACTATCGGGGCACCCTTGATGTCACCCCGCAGGCGCTGGTGCCACCAAGCAATATCGGCTATACGCTGCGCTTCGCCGGAGCTGTGGACGAGGAAGAGATCGCCTTTATTCAGCAAGAAATTGCCCGCCTCTGCCCGGTCTTGTTGGCGCTCACCACCCCGCTTCAGGTTGAAGGCCGGGTGGAACGGCTGGGCTAGGGAGGGAGCATGCCAATCCACAACCCTGAGCGCCTCTTGGCGCTCATCCTCGATCTGCACGCCCAGATTCGGAGCGCCGTGATCGCCTCGTGCGAAGCGAGTGCGGTAGATGATCTGGCCGATGTGGTTGAGGATGATCAGGCCGGTGACACCATCTACGCAATTGATCGCGTCAGTGAGGAGTTGCTGGTAGATTTCTTCGCCCGCCACGTTGCCCCCACCTGGCCGCTGGTGCTGATCGCCGAGGGCCTCCCCGGCGGTCAGGTGGTGTTGCCCCACGGCTCGGCTGCGGCTGCGGCCCAGATCCGGGTGCTGGTAGACCCGATTGATGGCACTCGTGGCCTCATGTACCAGAAACGCAGCGCCTGGATTCTCACCGGCATCGCGCCCAACCGTGGACCCACGACCCGCCTCGCCGACATCGCATTGGCGGTGCAGACCGAGATCCCCCTGGTGAAGCAGCACCTGAGCGATCAACTCTGGGCCTTTGCCGATGGCCCGCTGCATGCGGTGCGCTACAACCGCCTCACCGATACCCAGAGTCCCCTGCGGTTGCGCCCCTCGCGGGCGAACAGCATCGCCCACGGCTTCGCCATGATCAGCCGCTTCTTCCCTGGGGCACGCGAGGAACTGGCCGCGATTGACGAGGCGCTCATCCGTGCCACGCTCGGCCCACCCCAAGCGGGTAAGGCGCACTGCTTCGAGGACCAGTACATCTCCAGTGCAGGCCAGATCTACGAACTGATCGCCGGACATGATCGCTTCGTCGCCGATCTGCGCCCGCTCCTCGATCAGCACCTCGCCCAACGTGGTGAAGCGCTGGGGATCTGCTGCCACCCCTACGATCTGGCGACGATCATGCTGGCCCACAAAGCCGGAGTCATCCTCACCGATGAGCGCGAGGCGGATCTGGATGCTCCGCTGGATACTACGAGTGATGTGGGCTGGATTGGCTACGCTAACCCCAGCATCCGCGCCCAGATCGAGCCTGCCTTGCAGCAGGTGTTAGCCCAACGGGGGTTATGGGGGTAGATGGTATGTTTTGGCGGCTTCGCCGCCAAAACATACCAAAAAAAATCTTCTCCCCCCCTCTTGACATCCCCTCTTTTCTCTTGTATCGTATATTCATTAAATGAGTAATCAAAAGGTGAATATATGGCACGCAGCACCACCTTCCGCCTCACTGCTCGCCCAACATGGCGTCTACCCAATCTTGCGCCGCTCGGTCTGATGCTGGCCAGCCTGCCGATTCTGGCCTATCTGCTCTTCCCCATTCTGGCGATCATCTTCCGTGTGGATCTGAGTGCCATGCTTGAACACCTCGTTGCCCGCGAGGTGGGCCAAGCCATCAGCCTGAGTGTGATCACCTCGGCGTGGAGTACCGCGCTGAGTCTCCTCTTCGGGACGCCGCTGGCCTACCTGTTGGCGCGGCGGCAGTTTCGGGGTCGCAGCTTGGTGGATACGCTGATCGATCTGCCCATGGTGTTGCCACCTTCGGTTGCCGGGATCGCCCTGCTCATGGCCTTCGGTCGGCGCGGCATGCTCGGTTCCTGGCTCAACGATGCTGGGATTAGCCTGGCCTTCACGAGCGCCGCCGTGGTTTTGGCACAGGTCTTTGTGGCGGCTCCCTTCTACATCAAGACGGCGACCGCAGCGTTTGCCGGGATCGAGCGCGAACTCGAACAGGCGGCTGCGATTGATGGTGCCAGCCCCTGGCAGGTCTTTCGCTATATGACGCTGCCGCTCGCCTGGCCTATCCTGCTCGGCGGTTTGGTGATGAGTTGGGCGCGGGCGCTCGGTGAGTTTGGGGCCACGATGATCTTTGCGGGTAATTTTCCGGGGCGGACTCAAACCATGCCCCTCGCCATCTACCTGGGGTTTGAACTCGATCTTCATCTGGCGTTGACCCTGGCCCTGATCATGCTGGTGGTCTCGTTTGGGGTTCTCTGGCTGGTCAAGGCGATCTTGCGTCAGCGCGTGTAGTTTGTAGCTCTCACAAGGGAGGTTCGTATGTCCCAACGGCGCACCCTGTCTGTGCTCATGGCCCTGTTCGCCCTGTTGCTGAGTGGCTGTGGCCAAGCCACAACGCCTGCTCCCAGCCCAACGGCGGTGGTTGCTGCACCTACGACCGTACCAGCAACCGAGGTTGATCCTTCTCCCACGGATGCCCCCGCCATCACCCTCAACGTCTTTGCGGCAGCCTCACTCACCGATGCCTTTCAGGAGATCGCTACGGCGTTTGAAGCCGCTAACCCCGGTGTCACGGTGGTCTGCAATTTCGCTGCCTCCCAACAACTAGCCACCCAGATCAACGAGGGTGCGCCTGCGGATGTCTTTGCCTCGGCAAACCGTAAGCAGATGGATGTGGTGATTGATGGGGGAATGGTCAGGAGCGAGCAAGTACAGAACTTTGCCCAGAACCAGTTGGTACTGATCGTGCCGAAGGAGAATCCGGCTGATTTGCAGACGCTGGCCGATCTGGCCAAACCGGGGCTGAAGTTGATTCTCGCCGATAAGGCAGTACCGGTTGGGCAGTATACGCTCGATTTTCTCACCAAGGCGAGCGCACTACCCGAATATGGTGCCACCTATGCAGAGGCCGTGTTGGCCAATGTGGTCTCGTATGAGGATGATGTACGGAGTGTTTTGGTCAAAGTTCGCTTGGGCGAGGCTGATGCCGGGGTTGTCTATACCACCGATGCGGCCTTGGCGGCTGATGCGTTGGTGCAGATCAGCATCCCGGAGGCGATCAACTCGATTGCCACCTACCCGATTGCGCCGCTCACTAAGAGTGCCGCCCCTGAAGTGGCACAGGCGTTTGTGGAGTTTGTGCGTTCGGCGGAAGGTCAGGCCATTCTGAACACGTATGGGTTTAGTTCATATTAATTCGGCACATGTCTCCAACCAGGCCAGCATCGTATCGATTTGGTTGTGGCGAAATTCGTGGATGAGATCGGACTCATCACGTGCTGGCAGCGCCGCCAGCCAATCCCGGCAGACACCCTGCTGGGCCGCGATCAGGCGTTGGGCCACCTCGCGCCCGGCTTGTTGGGCAAAGTAGAGCTTGATCGGGAATTCGCGCTGAAAATGGCGTCCCGATAGCACCGGGCTATTGAGCCACACCTTATAGCGCAGCACGCCATGGGCAGTCAGTTGGAAGATCTTGCGTGGCGGGCGCGCCCCCTGTTCTTCGAGGCTACTACTCAGGTAGCCTTCATCCTCAAAGCGGCTCAGTTCAGCATAGAGTTGGTTCTGCTTCAGGCCCCAGGCCAAGCCCAAGGCTTCGGTTGCTTGCATGCGTCGGTAGATCTCGTAGCCATGCAGCGGCGCTTGGGAGACAAAACCGAGTAGACCGAGTTCAAAATTGAGTGGTTGTTTTTGCATTGGCATCGGCTATAATCCTTTCGGTGGCTTCGACAGGCTCAGCCACCGTACCGCCGGCTGAGCCTGTCGAGGAACGCAACCATGAGTCCACGGCGTCAATCTCCACTCACTATTGAGCATGCCATCCTGGGCTTCTTGCAGGAGCGCCCGCTGCATGCCTATGCGCTGCACCAAGAACTGAGTGCGCCGGATGCGCTGGGGCAGATCTGGTATGTTAAGTTGAGCCACTTCTATGCGCTGGTGGGCAAGCTCATTCAGGCGGGCTACGTGGTGAGTGAGGATGATCAGCACGAAGCTGCCCCGCGTAAGTTGCTGATGCTCACCAAGGCCGGGCGGGCCGCTTTCACCGACTGGCTGCGTGGCCCCGTCACTGATCCCGATCAACTGCGGATCGATCTGCTCGCACGCCTCTACTTTGCCCAACAAACCGGGCCAGAGGCTGTCCAGCGCCTCCTGAGCAACCAGCGCGCAGTGGTGCGGGCGTGGCGCGATCATCTGCGCCGCCAACTCATCCAACGCGCTGATCAGCCCGATGCCGGTCTCTTCATCCAACTGCGGGTGCGCCAGATGGAGAGCCTGTTGCGCTGGCTCGATCATCCCTTTGCGCCGCTGCGGGAGATGCCCCCCGTCACCTATAGTATTGCCGTGGTTGCTGATAGCCACCTCCCCGATCTCGCAGCCGCCTTTGTGGACTATGTGCGTTCGCCGTTGGGCCAGTCTCGCTTGGTGCATGCCGGCTTCGCCACTGTCCCGGCCTTGCCGAGTGAAGCCCCGGCCATGCTGGATGCACCGCCAACCCCGGCGCGGAGCCTGCACATCTTCGCTGCCGCCTCACTTGCGAGTGCCTTTCACACCATCGCCGCCGACTTCACGGCGCACCACGCCGGGGTAGATCTGCGCTTCACCTTTGGTGGCTCGTACCACCTGAGCGCCCAACTCACCCGTGGCGCACCCGCCGATGTCTTTGCGCCCGCCCATCGTCAAGCCATGGATCTAGCTATCCACGCCGGGCGCGTATGGCCAGAGAGTGTCTACCCCTTCGCCTCCAACCAGTTGGTGCTGGTAAGTGCGCCGACTGCCCCGGTGCAACTGCGCCAACCCGAAGATCTGACCCGGCCCGGTCTGCGACTGGCGTTGGGTTCCGATCAGACCGCTGTGGGCAAGTATACCCGCGATCTCCTCCACCAACTTGCTGAACGCGGCATGCTGGGCAGCGCGGGCTACGCTGGCGTGCTGCGCAACGTGGTCTACTATGGGAGCAGCGTCAACGAGGTGATGGCGTGTATCACCCGTGGTGACGCTGATGCCGGGATCGTCTTTGCCTCGGATGGCAAGCAGGCCAGCGATCTGGTTCAGATGCCGATCTTGTGAGCCAGACGTACCTCTTCCGGGCAATGTTGGCACGGGTAGTTGGGATCGCCCACTTCCAACTGGATCGTCACATGTTCGATGCCAAACGTGTCGTGCAGGTGGGTACGTACCTGCGCGAGTAGCGCATCCCCGGCGATCTGTGGCTCTACCACGAGATGCACCGTCAGGGCAGGCTCGGTGGTACTGAGCGCCCAGATGTGCAGATCATGCACCTCACGCACCCCCGGTAGGGTGTTCAGGTAATTGCGCACGGCCACGGGATCAACCGAACCGGGTACGCCATCCAGCGCCAGATCGACCGAATCCCGCGCCAAGCCCCAGGTGCCCCAGCCGATCACCACCACAATGATCAGGCTCACCAATGGGTCTATCCAGGCCCAGCCGGTAAACATGATCAGCAGGCCCGCCACGACCACACCCAGCGAGATGAGTGCGTCGGCGACCATGTGCAGAAACGCGCCCCGGATGTTGAGATCTTCCTGGCCGCCCCGCGCAAAGAGCCACGCCGTCAGCGCATTGATCGCAATTCCGATCCCCGCTACGATCACCAGAGTCATGCCGGGTACATCATCGGGGGTAACGAGGCGCTGAACAGCTTCCCATGCAATCCCACCGATGGCGATCAGCAACAGGGCCGCATTGGCCAGCGCGGCCAGAATCGTCGAGCGGCGCAAGCCGTAGGTGTGGCGCACTGTGGGTAGGCGACGCGAGAGCGCCAGTGCGCCCCAGGCCAAGAGCAGGCCCAGAACATCGCTCAGGTTGTGCCATGCGTCGCTCAGCAACGCCAGCGATCCGGCAACAATACCGAAACCAAATTCGATCACCACGAAGGTCAGGTTAAGGCCCACCCCAATCGCAAAGGCACGATCAAAGTGGGTAGGGGCGTGGTGGTGGTGGTGATGGCCGTGGCCATGATCATGGTGGTGGTGGCTCATGCAGCGTATCCTTTCGTTTCCCTAGATACTACCACAAAGAGAATGGTACAATAGTTTCTATGCAAGACCAACCGCTCAGCCCAGATGATACCCTGGCGACAGCGGCCCAACACTGGGCAGCGCGCCTAAAGAGTGCCGGACTCGATCCTGATGAGGACGAGGCCGACCTTGATGCCGATGAGTTGCGGCTGCGCGATGCGCAGCGCCACCTTGCCCGCCGCACGATTGAGACCTACTTGGTAGCGCTCAATCTCTTTGTACGCTGGGCGGAACGCCACGGGCGCAGCCGCCTCGGTGATCTGCGCCTTGATGATCTGACCACTTACGCACGCAGTCTGCGCCGCCGCAACTACGATCTCTCCCAGCGTGCCCAGCAGGCGCAAGCGGCGGGTGAGCCGCTCGAACGCCTCTCGGCGCGTACCATCCATGGCTATGTGCGGCCCTTGGTGGGCTTCCTGGCTCTGGTAGATTCCTACGGGGCACTCAATTTTCGCGTCGCTGCCATTCAGGACGAGATCAAGCGCGTGTTGCCACGTCTGCCAGAGCCTGTGGCCCCCACACCGCCCGATCTGCGCCGCCTCGTCACCTACTATGACCGCCCGCGTAGCCCCGATGATGACCGTACCGAGCGCCTCGTGCTGATTCGGCTGCGCAACGCGGCGCTCGTACATCTACTCTTCTCCTCTGGTGCGCGCATCTCCGAGTGCTTGGGGCTAGATGTGGGTGATGTGTGCCGGGATCGCAAGATCTTGCAGCAGGCAACGATCTATGGCAAGGGGCGCAAAGAAGGGCGGCTCTTCATCCGACGGGCAGCAGAACGCGCCTTGCAGCGCTACCTAGAAGCCCGCAACTGGCCCCCCGCCACCAGCGCCCTCTTCGAGTCGCTGGATCGGCGCACCGCCGGTACCCGTCTCACCCGCACCACCGGGTGGCGGGTGGTTCACCACGCTGCGGAGGTACTCGCCGCACAGTTGACGCTTGAAGGTAAGGTGGATGAGGCCGCCCTGCTGCGTACCACCTCGCCCCACACCTTCCGCCACTTTGTCGGCTACCACCTGCTGAACGAAGGCGTCGCCTTGGCTGAGGTCTCGCAGATCCTGCGCCACCATAGTGTCGAAGTCACACGCAGCTACTACGCCGCCTACCGCGATGTCCAGTTACAAGAAGTGCATGATCAGTTTAGTGCTGATCCCTTGGAGGACGCATGAACCCTACGCGTCTTGATCGCCTGACAAGCGCCCTTCAGCGCTATGGCGTGGCAGGCTTGGTACTGATGCCCGCCGCTAATCTGACCTACCTGAGCAGCCTGACCTTCCACCCCGGCAAGCGTCTCACCCTCGCGCTGATTCCAACTACTGGCCCGGCCTGCATGATCGTTCCGGCGCTCGAAGCGAACCGGGTGGCCGCTACTAGCCGCGTGCCGTTGCGCCTCTTCCCCTGGAGTGATGCAGAAGGGCCAACCGAAGCCACCCGTTTGGCGCTCGCGGCTGCCTTTGGCCCACAGCGCGATCTAGTGCTGGCAGTGGAATATAGCGCCCTGCGGGTGATGGAGTTGCGGGCACTAGAAGCGGCATGGCCGGGGCTACAGGTGGTGGATGCGACCGATCTCATGGCCGAACTGCGCATGGTGAAGGATGCCGAGGAAGTGGCGATCATGGAGCGTGCCGCCCAGATCGTCGAGACCGGGCTGGCCGAAACGATACGCCAGATCCGGGTGGGGATGACGGAGCGCCAGATCTCGCGCATGCTGAGTGCCGCAATTATCGCTGCCGGTGCCGAGGGCGAGAGCTTTGAGAATATGGTCGCATCGGGGCCAAACGGGGCCAACCCGCACCATAGTAACGGTGATCGCGTCATACAGCCGGGGGATCTGATCATCCTCGACTGTGGGGCGCGCTACCAGGGCTACATCTCCGACACCACCCGCACCGTCGCCGTAGGCGAGCCGAGCGCTGCGGCGCGCCAGATCTATGAATTGGTGCGTGCGGCCAATGCCGCCGGACGCGCCGCCGCCCGCCCTGGCGCAACCCCCAGCCAGATTGATGCCGCTACCCGCCAGGTGATCGCCGCTGCTGGTTATGGCGATGCGTTCATTCATCGGACAGGCCACGGGATCGGAATCGAGGTGCATGAGTTGCCCAACATTCTCGATGGCAACAATACGCCCCTGGTACCCGGTACGACCTTCACCATCGAACCGGGGATTTATCTACCCGGAAACCTGGGTGTGCGCATCGAGGATGACATGCTGATTACCCCCGAAGGTGCGCGCAGCCTCACCCAGATGGGCCGCGAGTTGCAGATTGTGGGTGGCTTCGACAAGCTCAGCCACCGCGCCACTGGCGCCGACTGAGCCTGTTTCGCCGCCCCCGAAGATCTATTTTTGTGATGTTTTGGCGGCTTCGCCGCCAAAACATCACAAAATATAGGGTTTGGGGCGTAGCCCCAAGAATTTTGATGTAGACATGTACTCAACATTAAAAGATTCTGTGCTATAATAAAAAGAGCGTTTGTGAATGTATAATAATGGTTAAAAACGCTCTTAGAAACGAGCAATATGGTATTAAGGCGATCACGTACCCGTATTGCCATTCTGACCGTTGGCCTACTCATCAGCTTCGTCCTCCTCGGTCAACTGGCCCGCGCCTATGCGGTACAAACCACGGGAATAACCGAAGGCAGCCAGTCTACAACCCCCACCCAGGCCACCAGCTACACCTACAGCTTCACCATCAGCCGCGAGCAACTCCCCGCACTAACCTACACCGAAATGACATACATCGTGCGCCTCGGCACAGTGTTCAACCCGGTTGCGAGCGTGAACGGCATCCCGGCGTTACGCAGTAGCTACCAACCCAGTAGCGGCATTTTCATCTTCTCTAGCAATCAGGTCGGTTTGGCTCAGATTAACTTTATCAGCGCCAGCACCCCAACCAACATCAGCGTGCAAAAAGCGTCGCTCAAGGACAACAAAGCCTGGGCATGGTCACACGGCATGGACGACAACACCAACCTCCAGGCCCAGATCGATCTGATTCGGGCCAAAGGCTGGCGGGCGACCCTGTTTATGATCGGCGAGGCGGTCTCGGAGACACGCAACGAACCCGATTGGATCATTGATCAACCCGGTTTAGTCGAACTGATCAATGCAGGCTGGAACATCGGCAACCACTCTTGGTCGCACGCCTGCTATGGTAGCGCGAGTGCTGCCGAGGTTATTGATGGTCAGGCGGTAGTCGAACGCGCTGTGGCCGCCAGTGCGCACCAGGAACGGGTGGTCATCTCGTTTGCTGCACCCTGCTTCGATACGGATTATGTGCCGATCTTCGATGCCCTGCGCGATGGCACCACCACCCTCCTCGTCAACGAGCTAGGTTCTGGCTCACCCGCCTTGATGAATGTGGACGGTACCGATGTCACTGTCGGTGAGGTGACAGCAGTGGGGGTCAGTTCGGCAGACTACAACCTTGGGCGGGATACCTCAATAGGAAGGGACACATCCGCCATCCAGACCTTCGACTGGATGGCGACCAATGCGGGGCCAACAAAGCATTTCTGGTTCAACACCCTAACCCATGGGAATAACGAGGCCGCCCTTGGTACAGTGCTGAATCATGCCTACCGCACCTACGGCCCGGATGGCACAAATGAACTCTGGATGGCCCCAGAGGATGAGATCTATAGTTACCTCTTGGTACGGGATCGCACAACTATCACGGGTGGTGAGTTGAGTGTGGGTGGGCCGGTTGCGTTCTATTGGGAGTATATGCCGTTGGTGGTGCGGTGAGACGGGGTGGTTCTGCTGCTGAAGTGCACGCAAGGCGTGCACTTCAGCAGCAGAACAGTATCCCCCCCTCTCCCGCGTGCGGGAGAGGGGGGCTAGGGGGGTGAGGGTCATGAACGCCACCTGCGCCCCTCGCGCCCGATCAGCTCGTGCGCCGCGTCTGGCCCCCAACTGCCGGGCGGGTAGAGCGCTGGTGGCGGCGTCTCCGGGTTGGCCCAATGCTCCAGGATGGGCGTGATGAGCGCCCATGCCGCCTCGACCTCATCGCGGCGGATGAAGAGCGTCGCATCACCCAAGAGGACATCGAGCAACAGGCGCTCGTAGGCTTCGGGATGCGGATCGGTAAAGCCGGCTGCATAGCGGAAATCGAGCGCCACCGGGCGCAGCGCCATCTCTGGGCCGGGGGGCTTGAGTCCGATCTGGAGGGTGATGGCCTCGTCGGGTTGGATGCGCAGCACCAGCATATTTGGCTCCATCTCATCGGCGGGGCCAACGTGGTCATCATGATCGGCGTGGCTGAAGAGCGCGAGCGGCGGTTGGCGAAACTGGATCGCCACCTCGGTCAAGCGCTGCTGCAACGCCTTGCCGGTACGCAGGTAGAAGGGTACCCCCGCCCAGCGCCAGTTGTCAATCTGAAGCCGCAGCGCAACAAAGGTCTCGGTGTTTGATGTCGGAGCCACACCGGGTTCCGCGTGGTAACCCGCATACTGGCCACGTACCACAAGTTGATCGAGTGGCGCGTGGGCCAGCGAGCGAATGGCTTGCAACACCTTCACCTTCTCGTTACGCACCGCTTCGGCACTGAAGGTCGCGGGCGGCTCCATCGCAATCAGGGCCAACACCTGCAACATGTGGTTCTGGAGCATGTCGCGGATCGCCCCGGCACTCTCATAGTAGCCCCCGCGCCCCTCCACACCAATCGCCTCGGCCACCGTGATCTGCACATGGTCAATGTAGCCGCGTTTCCAGAGCGGCTCGAAGATGCTATTACCCAAGCGGAAGGCCAGGATGTTCTGCACCGTCTCTTTGCCCAGGTAGTGATCAATGCGGTAGACCTGGCGCTCGTGAAAGATACTCAGTACATGCGCATTGAGTGCCTCGGCACTAGCCAGATCATGCCCGAAGGGCTTCTCGATCACGATGCGTGTCCAGCCGTGGCTGCCCGCTTGGGCCAGCGTAGCCCCTTGCAGACCCGCCGCCCCTAGGTGGCTCACGATGCCAGGGTAGGCTTCGGGCGGCGTTGCCAGGTAGAAGAGGCGGTGGCCATGCCCCGCCGCTACCCCCGCTTCAGTTTCGAGGTGTTCGATACGTTCGCGCAGGCTGATGAAGCCCTGCGGGTCATCGAAGTTGGCCGCGTGGTAGAAGAGATTGGCCGCGAAGCCCTCCCATGCCTCGGCATCTATTGGTTGCACCCGCCCATGCGCAACCACCCCCGCCCGCTGTTCAGCGCGGAACTGGGCATCGCTCTTGGCGCGGCGTGCATAGCCGATAATGCGCAGGCTACCCGGCAATAAGCCCTCGCGGCAGAGTTGAAAGAGCGCCGGAATCAGCTTGCGCTGCGTCAGGTCGCCCGAAGCACCAAAAATGACCAGACTGATTGGTGGAGTGGGTTGCATAACAATACCCTATCGGCTCACCCAGGGCAGATAGACTCCATACTGCATGATCTCAATCGGGCGGCTATTCTCCCAGATTGCGGTACCAACTTCTTGGCCCGCCACATAGAAGGTGAGCGTTTGACCGGGTATCCCGCAGCCTAGTGGGGTTGTCAGGCTGGTGGCGGGCACCTTGATCTTCATCTGGGAGGGATGTGTCATCTGGCTGGTGGCACAGACGGTCGTACCACTACGCGCCTCCACCACTTGGCCCACACTTGCAGCACTCACCAGAGTCGCATAGAAGGTCGCCGGGGGTTGCGGTACCGTATCGAGGCTGGCGTTAAGCTGTGGCGGGGCACCGTTAGGCGGCACGATGAACCAGTAGCCATTACCATACGCAAGCTGGTTGAGATCATTCACCCATTCTGGCACGGCGTAGTCATACACCTTCCACGGATTGGCACTATCGGTGGGCGTATGGCCATGGATGGTGGTGTAGTGAAGCCCAGCTTGAGCATTCAGACGCGAGGTGGCCGCACTGATACTCTCGCTGTTTGGCCAGGGGTAGGAGATCAGGTTCCAGCCCTCACGTACATCCAGTTGGGTCATGAGCGCATAGATACCGGGGCCAACCGCCATGGCCGCGATCTCATTATGATCGGTATCATTATGGGTGGTTCTGAGTTGACGCCAGCCCGTCCCGGCACTCCAATAGTAGAGGGCCAAACCGCCTTCCGTCCCGGCGGGCATCTCATGCTCTAGGTAGGCAATCGTCACCGCCATCTGGTTATCAGCCATCTGGGTGGCATTCAGGTTAGAAATGACGCGGTAGGCTTGGCCGACCACGACCATCCACGGCGGAGGAGTAGGAATCTGGGTGCTGCTCTGGATCGAGTAGTACTGATCGTCTCCCAGTTGATTGCTATAGATCATCAACTGACCATCGGTTGAGATGGCGACCGGGGCATTGCGGCACTGGGGATTGTTACATGGTTGGTTATTGGGTGGCCCAGCCGGGCTGGCAGCCGGGACACTGCCCACCCGCACATAGTCGGCCACCACCATCAGATCCGGGGCTTGACCGGGGCTAGGCGGTTCTCGCACCAGCACCTTGGCATATTGGACATCAGCAACACTGAGCGTTGCCGTATAGGTGGTCTTATCGGGGCTGAGAACCAGGGTAGCCCCTACTGGGTTGCCCACCAAGGGGAAGATACGCGCTTCCAGAGTCAGGTTCGGGCGCGCTGCGGCTACCCCCGCCGCCGGGATGGAGATAGTCAGGGCATCGTTGCCCACCGGGGTCATGATCACATCGGGATGCCAGTTGGGGCGGCTATTCAGGGTGATGAGGCTCGTACTCGCGCTGATGATCGTACAGCCAACGAGGTCGGCGGGTGGATCATAGACACACAGCGTATCACCTGCCGCTGCGCCATAGGCAGTCACCTGATCACGGGTTGGTGCGCCCAGATCTAGCGCCTTACTTCCATCCTGTTTGAAGAGGAAGGCGCGAGCACGTGAACCCGGCATGTAGGTGTAGCGGCTGCCATTCTCGTACTGTAGGGCAATGATCGGGGTTGTGAGTGCGGTCTGTGGCAGACTCCCTTGAATCGCAACGCTCGTCAGCGCAAGCCGCAGCGCCGAAGGGCCGGGAACCGCATTGAAGCTGGCCGGATCATTCATGGTGGGATAGAAGCGCTTGATCGTCTCCCAGTCGGCGCGTTGCAGTTCGAGTTGTGAGAAGGTACGGCTACAGTTGGCATCCCAGGCGGCAGTACGCGGATGAAACTCGCTATAGTCGTCGCGGTAGGGGTCGCTCATGGCACCGGGGCAGGTACTGATGCTGATCATAGTGCCACTGCTATCACGGCCAATATAGTTATCATCTAAGAAGAAGGCATAGTGACCAATCTCGTGGGCCAAAGCCCGCGCCCAATCTTCGGCCACCGATCCATTATGTCCACCATAGCGACTCCAGACACTGCCCATCGAGACACTACCGGGGGTATAGGTACGTTGGGTAATCGGATCATCAACAATCGAAGACTCAGCAATTCCGCCCAGATCGGCATACGGGCGCAGGCGGTTGGTCGCATAGACATGGATACCTGCGAGGGGTGGATTACTCCCATCAGCCACAATACGCAAGGCTCCAAGCGCAGCTTGGCCGTCGGTCCAGTCATACAGCAACTCACTGGCACGTTCGAGATCACTCTGTAAGCGCAACAAGAAGGCCGGATCATTGCGCACATCCCACTCAACATAGACCGGCAGATCAAAGAGATAGAGCGGATTACCCGTCGTGGCATTGAGGGTCTGCACACTCGTCACTTGGCGCGCCACCTGGTAGGTAGGTTGGCCAGTGTTGGTATTGATCGGGCTGGTATAGAAGAGCCGCGCATCACGCAGCCCACTCGGCTGGCTGGGAGCAGGTGCCAGCGCCGCCAAGTAGTCGCCTTCAGCAACCACGCCGCGCCCCATCAGGTAGCCCTGCGCGTTGGTGGTCAGGGTTGTGCCGGTATTGTCACGCAGCGCAATTCCACCACGATTCTGGGTCGCCCCTAGCCGATAAACCAGTGCATCTGCGACCGGGGCACCATCAAGCAGCACCCGGATCTGCGTGCCGCGTACCCGGAAGAGCATGGTGCTACTCGCACCCATGGCACGCGCCACACTCCCGGCGGTCTGGCTGGTGTAGCGATAAGTGCCGCTCGAACCCGTACCGGGGCCAGACGTTACCGCCGCTTGCAGGCGGATCATGACCGTGTCGGAGCTACCAAAGAAGCCACTCGTGAAGGTATCCCAACTCAGATCAATGCGGTTTCCACTGGCTGGTGCCGGAATAGCTTGGAGATCCGAATTACTCATGAGCGCGGGTTGCCACGTTCCACCACCATCAAGCGAGTAGAAGGCGCGCAGCGCCCCCACATGGTTGGATTGGGGATCACTGATACTGACCGGCAGCGTCATGCTGCTGGTCTGAATATAGCGCGCCGTAGCCAACAGATTGCCCGCCGGGGTGTCCGGGGCCTGAATACGCACCTGGGGCGGGGTATCATTGGGGGTAGCAACACCAGCCAGACCATTGTGATAGATCTGGCCAGCAGCATTAAAGACCGCGAGCGCGACATCCAGATCTCCATCAAGATCAGCATCGGCGAGCGCGATACCGCGCGCATCCGCACCCGCTGGTTGCCAGTTAGCATCCAGAGTCAGGGTTCCGGCACTGTTGCGATAGAGTTGACTGGCTTGGTTATCCCGATTAGCCACGAGGAGATCGAGATCGCCATCAGCATCTACATCACCCCAGGCAAGAGCGCTAGTAGCGGTCAATTCGGAAATCCATGTGGTGTCGAGAACCAGGGTACCCTTGAGATTGCGGTAGAGTTGGTTGGGCTGATTGAGCGCCCCAATCACCAGATCGAGGTCGCCATCGGCATCCACATCGCCCCAGGCGAGCGCACGCGCCTGACTGTTGCTGGTGGCTTGCCACACACTCGCATCAAGGCTCAATTGGCCATTGGTGTTGCGGTAGAACTGACCAGCGCTACTCGAATTGGCCAGCGCCAGATCAAGATCACCATCACCATCCATATCGCCCCAGGCCAAGGCGTAGGTGTCGGATGTTGCGCTCGCAGCCAGATCCGTACTCACACTGAAGCCGCTGCCCGTACAAGTTCCAGCGGCATTGGGGTTGCAGTTGTTCTGGTAGAGTACGCTACCTGGATCAACCCCGACGGCCAGATCGAGGTCGCCATCGCCATTCACATCCCCCCATGCAAGGCTGCGCACGGTGCCACTACTGATCGTGATGCTGCTCGATGTGAAGCCGCTGCCGTTATTTTGCAGCAGCAGCACACTGCCTGCGCCACCGATGGCCAGATCGAGTCGTCCGTCATGGTTCAGATCACCCCAGGCAATGGCATTCGCATTCAGGTTGCTCGTATCTTGCCAGAATGGAACGGGATCAAAAGCGGGTGCTTGGCTACACACCCCTGTCGGAGTAGGGTTACACGTATTGCGCAAGACCTGGCTATTGGTGTTGCTGGCAATGGCCAGATCAAGATCTCCATCACCATCCACATCACCCCACGCGACGGCGCGGCTTGCCAAGGCGGGCACATTCCAGCCGTTGGCCAGATTGAAGCCGCTACTGAGGGTATTGCGATAGATCAGCAACGGCTGATCTTCATTCACAAGCACCAGATCAAGGCTACCATCATTGTCGAGATCGCCCCAGGCAACGCCCTTGGTCTTGAGTGAGGCTGAGGGCAGCCAGGTTGATTCGAGCGTCAGCGTACCGCTGGTGTTGCGGTAGACTTGGCTGCGGCTCTCCAGATTCCCGACCACCAGATCGCTATCGCCATCACCATCCAGATCGCCCCAGGCGAGGCTGGTGGTGCCGCTGCTATTACTGATGCTCTGGCTGGGCGTATTGGGCAACCCAACTGGCCCACTACAACTCCCACCCACCGGGTTACAGGTATTCACGAAGATGGCATGACTGGCCCCATTATTCCCAACCGCCAGATCAAGATCGCCATCGCCATCCACATCAGCCCAGGCGAGGGCGGCGGCATTGGCTGCGCCTGTAGTGGGAACCCAAGAATGCAGACTCAAGCCAAATGAGGTACTGCACACCCCAGCGCTGGGGTTGCAGCTATTCAGGTAGAGCTGCGCGGGCGCACCCACATAGCCCAGGGTCAGATCGAGGTCGCCATCGCCATCCACATCGGCCAGGGCGAGGCTCTGGGTGGCGGGGAAGGGCGCGCTTTGCCATGTGATCGGGCTGCCCATACCCCCCAGGCCATCGTTGCGGTAGATCTGGCTCGCCACCCCCTGGTTGCCCAGCACCAGATCGAGATCACCATCACCATCCACATCGCCCCAGGCCATGCTCGTGGTGTTCGGGGTGTCGCTGGCCTGCCAGATGGTCTGTTGAGTCAGGCTGGTGGCCGTGCCACACGGATCGCCCGGAGCGCCGCTGCGCACACTACAGTTACGGTAAACCTGGCTCGCGGCTCCCTGATTAGCCAGACTCAGATCGAGGTCGCCATCACCATCCACATCAACCAGGGCCACCGCCACGCTAGTGGCGGCTGCCGGTGCCTCCCAGATCAGGCTGTTACTCATGGTGCTGCTGGTACTGCATGGATCATCGGGCAAGCCGCTACGGATACTACAGTTGCGGTAGACCCGGCTGGGTTGACCGTAGTTGGCCACCGCCAGATCGAGATCGCCATCACCATCCACATCGCCCCAGGCGACAGCACGGCTCTGCTGTGAGGTGGCGGCCAGCCACGTCAAGCTGAGCGGGGAAGTGTTTGCCTGCACAGGGGCGGGGATGAGTGCGGGGAGCAGCGCAAGCAGCATACTGATCAGGCCAAAGATGCCGATACGGCGCAGCCAGCGTGGCTGGTCTGTGAGTAGGAGACGAGGTTTCATGGGGTTACTCCCGACCTGATGAACTCCGCAGGTTCAACCCCGGATTCCAGGTGCATGGATCAATGGCATAGGTGCTGCACTCATCAACCGTAAAATCACGCATCGCCCGCTGGCTGGCGCGTTCCTTGAGTTGGTTGGCATCGAGCAGCGCGAGCCGCACAAAGCCACCCGCATCAGCAATAATGACCTGGTTCCCATCGGGGCTGAAGCGGGCATCATTGGGGCTGCGGCTACCCATGATGGCGAGTACCAATTGCCCAGTGTGACTCTCCCATACCCGTACACTACCATCGGTGTTGGGCAACACGACCCGATTCCCATCCGCCGAAAAGTGAATCCGCTCCGCACCACTCGGATTCTGCTCCAACACGACCTTGGTTTCATCTTCTATATTGTACACAGTCGGCGGCTGATTTTGCCAGACGACCGCGAGGCGTAATCCATGGGGACTCCAAGCGACGGCCTTCGCATTGGTGAAGGTGTCGGGCTTGGGAATGAGTATTCCCGCCGTCACATTCCAGATCAGCAGATCATTCTGGCTGGCGGCAGCCAGAAACTGACCATCGGCACTCCAACTGACGCTGGTGATCTGCCCGGCTTCAGCCGTCAACTCGCGCTGGATGGCGAGATCCGCAACTGCCCACACCCGCACGCTCGTGTCCACCCCACTGGTAGCCACGAAGTTGCCATCAGGACTCCATGCGACTGCATAGCAGCCACCGGGGTGGGCCATGATCGTGCGCGGGGCTGCCTGCATATCTGCCAGCGACCAGAGGTAGGCGCTGCCACTCGCTCCGGCAGCGGCGATACTCTGCCCATCGGGGCTGAAGGTGGGGTTAATCAGGTAGTATTCGTCGGTAGTGAAGGTGTGCAACAGGGCTTGGCTGGTGGCGTCCCACACCTTCAGATCCTTGCCGTTAGCAGTACTGACGATCATGCGCCCATCGGGGCTATAGGCCACGCCATAGACGGCTTGCCCATGCACCATAGGCAGATCCCAGCGGCGGATACTGCGATCATACCCGGCACTGATCAGCCCGGCGCTATCGGGTGTAAAGGCGATCCGAAAGACCGCCCCGCTATGATCGTGTAGGCTGAACAATTCCTGGCCAGCGGCAACATCCCAGATCCGAATCGAGGTGTCGCTACTTGCCGAAGCCAAAAAAGCCCCATTGGGCGCAAAGGCAAGTTGCAAGATCGAGTTACTATGCCCAAACAGGGTGCGCTCTTCACGGCCACTCGCCACATCCCAGACATGGATGAGCGCATCTTGGCCGCTCGTGACGAGCAGATTGCTTTGGGTGGGGCTAAACGCGATGCTATACAGCGGGTAACTCGTACCATCCAGGTTGCGCCGTTGCTCCAATTCCGCCACCAGCGCACCGCTGCTTGTCTCCCAGATCCGCGCCACCCCATCATTCCCCGCCGTCGCCAACCAGCGCCCATCGGGGCTAAAATCGAGCGCATTCACCAGATCGGGGTGAACGAGGGGCGGAGTGGCCAGGCTAAGATCGGCAGTCTTGAGCAGGTAGATCGTACTGTCATCATAACTATTGGCACTCAGTAACTGCCCATCGGGGCTAAAACGGATCTGGGCCAGCAGCGTTGGGCTATAGACCATGCTCGTGCGCAGCAGGGTCATCTCTGGGAAGCTCCACAGCCGGATGGCGCTATCGCCCCCACTGGTGGCCACGAAGCGGCCATCCGGGCTGAAGGCGATCCCATTGGTGCTGCCGGTATGGGTGGCGGTGCGCTGGAGCGGCAGATTGCTGCCATCGTTAGGCCAGCGCAGCACCTCGCCATCAAAGGTCGTACCCACAATACTCTCCCCATCGGGGCTGAGGGCCACATCTACCAGATCGGGGGTCTCCATCACCCAGCGCAGCCGCGCTTCCTGCACGGTTTGTTGGAGAATCTGACGGATTTCGGGCAAGTCGGGATCGCCCGGTTCGGTCGTGTTTACGGCGCGCAGCGCCAGCAAGAGCGCACGCTGCGGGTTACTCTGGATCTGCGTGTGCGCTCCGGCGGCCAGTTCGCGGGCGCGGCTCATGCGCGAGGAGCTTTCGGCGGTCATGCGCGCCATTTCGGCGCGCTGGTAACTCGCATTGGCCTGGGTGTAGAAGTTGAAGGCCACCAGAAAGGCAACCATGGCCAAACCGGCCGCAATCGAAGCCCCAATTGCCAGAGTGCGCATGCGGCGGGCCGTGCGGGCGCGCTCCTCTAGGCGGCGCTGCTCTTCGCGGCAATTTTCGAGGAAGAGCGTCTCTTGGCTGGTCAGTTCATCCTGATGTGTACTGGCCCAAGTCTCAGCGGTGGCCAATTCGGCCTCGCGGAAGAGCAGGCTTTCGGGTTGGCCCTGGGCCATCCAGATCTCGGCCTGGCGCTGCAACGGGCTGAGGTTTTCGGCAAACCAGCGCGCATTGTTGGCTCGCAGCGGCGCGATGAGGCGGTCATGGGCCAGTTCTAGCCACGTCACCCCACGGCGGCGCTCTTCGCGCACCAGATAGGCATTGGTGAGCGCATCAACGGTGGCATCGTTCAGACCAAAACTGCTCTCGTTGCCAGCCAAAACCTGGCTGCGGAAGCCTTGGCGGGTGATCAACTGGGTATCTACCCAGGCCCGCACGAGTCGTTCAGGCACCTGCCCGGCGGCAGCGGCGCGCGCCACCCCACTGGCATAATACTCCTCTAGTGCATTATCAATACTGCCCAGCGCCGCCACATCCGCCGCACTAATCACCTGCTGTGCGACAGCACCCGCCGGAAAGCGGCGCTCCCACAGGCGGTAGCAGACCACCTGCAACTGCACGGGTTCCACACTCAACCCGACGCGCTCCACCGCCTGACCGCTGCTATCCTGCACCACAATCATGGCCAGGTCGCGGGCGAGCGCCTCGGCTACTCCAGCTTCAAATTCGACCCCCTGGCTCCCTGCGGGGCCACGGATCGCCTCGCTGGCGGCCTCGACCCCCAGCAGGTTGAGCCGAAAACTGTTGCTAAAGCGGGTCGGCACGAGGTGGGCATACTGTTCAAGCAGCGCCGCCACATACTCCTCGCGGATAGCAAACAGCGCCCAGCGCCATGGATCGGCCAGCGCATCGCCCAGTTGGGTGAAGAATTGCAGCCGCTCCTCTTCGCCACTCGGATCGAGGGTGAGAACCTCTTCAAACTGATCGAAGATCAGCACCTGGCCATTGGTAGCCGTAGCGGGCGTATGTTGGCTGAGGTAGGCATCGAGGCTCAGGCTGGCCAAGGTGGAGGGCGGCAACTGCTCGTTGGCGGGGCGCGCCTCCTCCAGACTCTGCATCACACTCAGCACGTAGCGATTGGCCCCCGCGAGTGGCGCGGGTACACCCACGCGGATGGTCGGGCGCACCAGAAAGCGGCGCTGCTCAAGGCGGGGGATGAGTGCCGCTTGGATGAGCGAGGTCTTCCCCGCCCCAGAAGGCGAATTGAGCAACACAATGCGGTCGCCCACCAAAAGACTGAGCAAGTCGCGGGATTCACGGGCACGACCATAGATCGTCTCGTTACGACGAAAGGGGCGCGCACCAATGTAGGGTGGCAGAGTCGCAGGATCGCTAGACGTGCGCATAATCTATCTCAAAAGAAGGGATTCTCATCCGCAGCGGCAACCGGGGCCGGGCCAGCTTCAGACCATTTGCGGTGCAATTCCTGCATAAAATCCTCAATACTGCCCCAGAAGAGACTAATCTCAGACCCGCGCAGGTAGCTCTCCATATAGCGGCGGGCGCGTTCGGGATCGAGGAAGAGACCCTCTTCGGGCAGAATCTGACCGGCGATATTGGCATAGCGCGAGCGGCGTTGCCGCCCTTCGGGGCTAATGATACTGCGAAAGAGGACGCGAAAACTCCAATCTTCCAGGCGGAAACCGAGGAAGAGCAGGCCACTATCCGCCAGGGCATCGCTCACCACCGGCGGAATCCACTTCTTGTTGCGCGTAACCCCGATCAGATAATCGAAATAATCATCCTCAGTCAGCACCAGCGAATCGGGCACCTTGGTGACACCAAAGAGGTAGAAGATGAGCGGCTGTTCCGGGCTAGGCGTATAGTTGGGGTTATCCAGCACCGAAGGGAAGCGCATCAGACGCTCATTCCAGCGGCAGATCTCGACTTTAGGATCTTTCCCAGCGGCGCGCAACGCCTCAACCAAGAGATTATCGGTACCGGCACTAATATAGATACGGAAGGGCAAATCAGCCAACACCTTGTAGGGATCGGCCGGATTCTGGTTACGCCGCAACTTACCCACCGCAGCGAAGGTATCCTCAAGGCTCGCATCGGGCTTCAGATCGGCCAACTGATCACCAAAGCGCAAAAGTAACTCATTCCGCATATAGGTATTGAGTTCGCGGCGCGGCAACTGGGCATCCTGATTCACGGTGAGGAACTCGGCCACCTGGGGCAGTTGGTCACGCTGATCAGGAGCCATGGGGAAACGGTACTTTTCGGCCAGCACCTCAGCGGCGTGGCGCGGCGGCCCCACCAGGGACTCGTTCATCTGCGGGCCAAGGATGGGCGTACACAGGCCATCGCGGATATTCCCGATCAGCGCGGGCCACTTCTCCAGGTTACTATCGCCACTAAAACTCGGCACATACCAGATCTGGCCATTGCGCAGGCGCATATAGAGCACCGGCATCCAATGATCAGCGGCATCGCGCACCGTTCCGCGCGCCACCGCCATCGCCCGGTCAATCATGCCGTCCTTGCGCAACTCGCGGAAGAAGACCGGCATAAAGCGCTCGACGGTCTGCATCGAGATCTTACCCTGCATCGCCAGCACCGCCGGAATCCCGGCGCGTGCCAGCCGGGGGCCAAGCGCAGTCAGCGGGCCACCATCATTCGGGTTGGGTTCAGCGGCGCTCTCGCAGGAGGCCAGCACAATCAGGCGCGGGCGCTCGCGCAACTCATTGATGCGCGTAACCAGATCGATACCATCGGTCGGGGCTGTTTGGCCGTTGCCATCCTCCAGAAAGAGCATCGGCTTGCCCTTGGGGGTCAGCACACCATGAGCCACGATATAGAGGAGATCGTAGTTATCGCGCAGCGCCGTAATGATCGCATCGAGACTCGCCCGCGTCGCCCCATCGCTAGCCAGTGCTGTCACACTGATCGCCTCACCCATCCCGGCGCGGGCGCGTGCCACCTCAGCAGCCACATCAACCGGGTGCAAGCGAAACTTACTCTCCAGATTAGCCGGATTGGCCACCACCACCAAGGCGCGCAGATCGCTCTGTGGCCGCAGCCGCACCGGCCCCCAATCGTTACTACTGAGGAAGCGTGAAAAAAGCACCCGCTCGCCAGTGAAGAGGGGCGCACCATCCTTGGGATCACGCAGCAATTCCCAGCGGATAGACTGGAGTTCAGGCGCACTCGGATCGAGAAAGAGGCGGATGCGCAACACCCCATCCTGAGCGGCAGTCGTAGCGCGGGCCTCGGCGAAGGCGGCCAGCACTTCGGGTTGGGCGAAGAGCATCCCACTCAACGCCTTCCCATACGCCTCGTGATCCATGTGTAGCGCGATCAGTGCGGGGAGATCGAAACTTGCCAATGCGGGGCGATCTGTACTGAGGCGAATATCAGCAGCGTCATCAGGGCGGGTGTAGCGCAATTCAACCGTAAAACTCTCTGCGTCACGCCGATAGAGGCCAATCTCCAGATCGGCGAAGCCAGAGGTAGCCATAACGATCAACTTTCAGCAATGCAGCGAAGGAATCATGCGTATGTTCCGTAGTACTAAGGATAACGATGCGCGTGGCATTCGTCAAGATCTGTCTCTCAGGTGGCAGGGCATGTGCAAAGTCCGTTTCCCCCCTCCTAACCTCCCCCCGTTGGGGGGAGGAATCCGGCTCCCGCCCCCAGCGGGGGCGGGTTGGGGTGGGGGCAAAAGCGACTTTGCACAACCTCCCCCCGTTGGGGGGAGGAATCCGGCTCCCGCCCCCAGCGGGGGCGGGTTGGGGTGGGGGCAAAAGCGACTTTGCACATGCCCTGTTCGGTGGGGGTTCGGGGGTGGCTGTGCCGCATAGGCGTCTGGTTAAGGAATGTTGCGTAGGGGCGCGTCGTGACGCGCCCCAGGGCGTCCCCACGCCGGATGTCGCCGCGATCATCGCGCCGGAGGGCGCGTCACGACGCGCCCCTACGCATACCGAAGGTAGCACCGGCTTCCAGCCGGTTACGATGCACCGCCGACCGGCTGGAAGCCGGTGCTACCTTCGGGTTTAACCGAATGCTTATGCGGCTTCGCCACCCCAAGAACGTTGCACATGCTTAGGGCAACTCCCAGATCGAGAAATTATCAAACCAAACCTCAACCCCGCCACTCTCGTTGTAGCAGTTGGTCGAGACCCCGATCTTCCCGCCCTGGTAGGTGCTATCATTCAGGGTGTCGAGCAGCGTCCCGTTGAGGAAGATGCGGATCTGGGGGCCTTGGCGGATCACGCGCAGGCGGTTGACGCCGCCAGCATTAACGATTCCGACTGGATCGCCCTCACTCAGCATGGTCGGATCGCCACTCGACCCCACCATAAAGAGCCGGTAGTAGTCATCAAACACCTCGTACTTGTAGAACCCAACATCGGTCTCCTGATCAAAGACGAGGCTACAACTACCATCCCCCCCACCCTGATAGACCAAACAGTCCACCTCGGCAATAAAGTTGGTGAATTTGCGTACTTCGTACAGTTCGTAGGAAGTACCCCGCGCTGTCCACTGCACCTTAAAGACACCGCCCTCGATCTTATCCGTCTCGATCTCCTCAAAAACGCCGGTGAACCAGGCGTTGCGGTTATCATCGAAGGCATCGCTAAAGATCAGTTTGGCCGAGGCGAGCAGGGCCGCAACTTCGGCCTCAACCTGGGCCGAGGCACTCAGCGCCTGCGCCGTCGCGGCTTCAGCGGTGCGCACAACCGAGGCATCAGCACTGATACCACCAATAATCCCCCCCGTCGTATTTACCGAAGTTGGCGTTGGCGGAGGAGTCGTAGGAGTTGGTTCACTACTTGGGCGCAACGGTGGCGGAACAATGCCACCCGACCCGGTTGTTGTCGGGCGCGGGGTTGGGGTTGCGCTGATCTGATCACCAAAGACTGCTACTAGCCCAAAGAGGGCCAGACAACCGACCACCAACAGCCCACCTACCGCCAGCAGCACGATGGCCCACACCGGCAACCCGCGCTTGGGGGGCAGCGCGGTTGATCCCGGTGGTACACCAAACGCGGTGGGTTCACGTGGCAAGACTTGGGTCGGGCCACCACCCACAGGAATGGTTGGGGCCGCCGCAGGCGGCGCATCCATTCGCGAACCACAGTTCCCACAGAAGCGTTCACTTGCGCTGACCTGCGCTCCACATGAAGGACAATTGCGTACATCAGGCATGGGGATCACCTTCATACAGCAGTGCGATCTCTTCTTGCGAAGATGATACCATAGGGGCATCGTCTTCAGGGCATGGGCAAAGTTCTTGGGGCTACGCCCCAAACCCCAATTCTGTTCTGTTTTGGCGGCTTCGCCGCCAAAACAGAACAAAAAAGATCTTCGAGGGAGGCTGCACCTCCCGCGAATCCCCGCACAGAAAACAGGAGTAATCATGACCATCGTAGGAATGCGCAACGAGAAAAACCAACGCACCACCCTCTTCATCCTCTCATGCGCGGCTTTTTTGGGTGCCGGAATCGGGTTAGCGAGTCTCGGCCCCAATTTGGCGTGGCTGGCCAAACGTACTGACACCGAGTTGGCTCTGCTCAGTTGGATCTTCACCTGCTTCTCCGCCGGAGTTGTGGTGATGCAGTCCCAACTGGGTCTTCTAAGTACGCGCTTGGGGCTGGCCGGGGTGCAGGCGCTGGGTATGGCCCTGATGGGTGTCGGTATGTTGGGGATTACCGTTGCGCCCAATCTGGCCCTACTCCTGCTCGCCGCTACACTCAGCGGCATCGGGTTTGGTGGGATTATCGGTGCGGGCAACATCCTGATCGCCCGCATCTTCCAGCAGCATAGCGCCAGCGCCCTCAATGGCGTCAACCTCTTCTTCGGCTTAGGGGCGATCCTGGGGCCACTGATCGTTGGCCAGATCGGGACGCGGCTAGATCGTCCCCAGACCGCGATCTGGATCGGGGGCGCGATCCTGATCGGGCTGGCCCCGTTCATCACGCAGGTGGCTCCGCACTCCGGCAACACGCTGAGCCAGAGTCATAGCAGCGCAACCCACCAACCCATCCGCGCTTGGCCGGTCTGGTTGCTCGGCTTGGTGCTGATGATCTATACCGGCACTGAGGTCGGGTTTAGTGGCTGGGTGACGTTCTATATGCAGAAGAGTGCGGGGATGGCGCTCAGCGAAGCCACACTGGTTGCTTCAGCCTTCTGGCTGGCGCTGAGTGCGGGGCGCTTATTGGCGGCAGGCTTGGGGATGCGGCTCAAGGCCCAGCACTTGTTGCTGGTTGCTCTGAGCGGCTTGGTGGCCGGAACCGGCATGCTGGTGGTGAGCGTGGGCATACCCGCAGGCTCGCTCGCCGGTGCGTTGCTCTTCGGGCTGGCCTGTGGCCCCGTCTTTCCTACCACCATCGCCATGATCAACAAGCTCTCCCATGGCAACAGCAGCCTCGCCGGCATGTCTATGGGCCTGGGCAACAGTGGCGGGATGGTACTCCCCGCCATGATCGGCCTGCTGCTCACCAGCTACGGGCCACCGTTTATGGTGGCGGCGATGCTTACCTGCACGTTGGTGATGGTGGGGTTGGGAGGTGTGGTGGTTATGCGGGCGGATCACGCCCAATCAACACGCCACTGACACCCCAGGCGGCCAGGGCTACCCCGACTTGAAACAGCATCAACGCCGGGGTAGACCAGTGGCCCCCGGCGTAGCTGGTGAGCCACGCATAGGCCCAACTGGCCAGCAGAGCCACGCCTAGCCCCAGGAGCATGCGCAGCGCCAGATGCCAGCGCGGGTTGGCCCAGAGGGCACTGGCGAGTCCCACCGGCACAAAGAGCATGGTCGCGTAGAGGAGGGCATACAGGATTGGGAACCAGTCGTACCGCGCCAACACGTTGTTGGCCTTGAAGGGCAGCATCAGCGAGAAGAAGGCCAGCGCAGGGGTGATGTCGAGGCGCTCTGGGCGCAATGTGCCGTTAATGGCAACTTGGAGCACCCCGCGTTGGTAGCTGAGCGCGATCACCTGGGGCGTTGCTTGATCAAAGACGTGATCCAAGACCAACGAGATCATCCGATCTGTATGTTCGCCAGTGGCAGGCGTGCGCAGTTGCACGATCAGATCACTCCCGCGTTGGGTCAGCATCAGGTTGAGGTAGTTCTCGGCATCACCGATGCGCACGATCTGGCCATACTGATCGCGGTTGCCAGGGGTGAGCGCGATCAGCATGGTGATCTGGTCGGCAACCTGGATCGGAGAAATAATGGGAGCCAAGCCATCCGAGTTGATCGTCAATGCCTGACCAAGCCCGAACTGCATGCCCTCTGGCCCGTTCTGGATCGTCGCCATGCGCAGCGGGCTAAAGGCCGCCTGCGCCCCGGTCTGATCCACAAGCGGATTGCTGGCCGCTAGATCATAATGCGCGTTCCAGGGGTAACGCGGATCAGCAGCGGGCTGACTCGTCAGCGCCTGCAATTCTTCGGGGCTGGCCGCCACCGGGCTAAAGGCCAGCGTGCGGATCGTTCCTGTCCAAGCGCGCCACTCCTGCTCTTGGCTGCCCAGGTTCAGGGTGAAGGGGTATTCCCAGTTGGTGAAGCGCGCCGTCCGTTGCAGCGGAATGTTGAGGAAGAAGAGTCCCACTGTTGCGGCACTGACCACAAAGGCAAAGCTGAGCCGCTGGAAGCAGAGCAGTTGCGCCACAAGGAAGGCGAATACGCCCACGCCGCCACCGAGGGTGTTGGTCAGCACATCCATCGCGGTGGGAGTACGTGAAGGCAGGGCGATCTGGATGAACTCGACACTGGCGGAGAGGCCGGTGCAAGCGATCACCACCAGCAACGGCCAGAACGGGATGCGCCGTACCAGTTTGGCGCTGGCCAGCCCAAAGCCCAGCGGGATGAAGAGCAGGATGTTATCGAAACTATCCTCGGCACCGCTACGCTGAAAGAGAAAGTCGCGGAGGGTACGCGACTTGTCGGCGTGAAGAAGCAGATCCCACTGCATGGTGAATGGGTAGAGCGTCCCCAACAGGATGATCAGCACACTACCGACAATGAGCGGGAAGGCCCAGTAGTTGGCGAGGCGGATGAAGAGTGAATCGCGTTGCATAGGCGATAGTGGGGGTTCGGGGGAGGCAAAGCCTCCCCGAAGAACTTTTTTCTCTTCTTTTGGCGGCTTCGCCGCCAAAAGAAGAGAAAAAAGCGAGTTTGGGGCGCAGCCCCAGGTGACGTTACACCCTAGAGTGTGACACAATAGGCTTGATCAATATCATCAAGCGCCCGCACCAGATTCAGTACCTCCTCCGAGGCAGGCTCATCGAGCGTCAGCACCATCATAGCACGATCACGCGGCGAGAGGCGACCCACATACATGCCCGAAATGTTGACATCATTCTCACCTAGCAGCGTCCCGACGCGGCCAATCATGCCGGGGCGGTCGCGGTGGTAGGTGATGAGCAGTGACCCCTGGGGCACGAAGTCTACGAAGTAGCCATCGGCCTGCACGATGTGCGGCTCGCCACGCAGCACGCTACCGCTGAAGGTATGCGAGCTATTGGCGGTCTGTACCTTGATCACCAGCAGACCGGCATAGTTCTCGGCATCGGGCAAGGTGCGCTCGCTGATGCGCATCCCACGGTTGCGGGCGATCACCGGGGCATTGACCGGGGTGACACGCTCGGAGCTATTGGCCGAGAGCAGCCCTTCAAGGACGGCCAGACGCACCGGCTGCGTATCCACATCGGCCAACTCGCCACAATACTCCAACTCGTAGCTGCGCACCGGCTCCTGGATCATCTGCATGATCAGCGAACCCATGTTGCGTGCCAAGCTGAGGTAGGGCTGGAGGACGGCCCACGATTCGGGGGCCACAAAGGGCGCGTTGACCGCGTAGCGCGGGGTTGCGCCGGTGAGGGCAGTGGCCACCCCCTCGGCGACCTCGGTTCCGGCAGAGGTCTGCGCTTCAGCCGTCGAAGCGCCGATGTGTGGCACGGTGATGATCTTGGGGTTGCCAAGCACCGGGCTATCAGCGGCGGGCGGCTCGCTGTTAAAGACATCGAGTGCCGCGCCACCCATGCGGCCAGCATTGATCGCCTCGGCCAGCGCCGCCTCATCCACGATGCCACCACGCGAGGCGTTGATCAAGAACGAACCGGGCTTCATCTGGGCGATGCGAGCAGCACTGAAGAGGTTGCGCGTGCCGTCGGTGAGCGGAACGTGGATCGAGACGATATCGGCACGCTGCACCAACTCATCCATCGTCACCAACTCGACACCCATCTGCTCGGCGCGGTCGAAGGAGACCACCGGGTCGAAGGCGAGAATAGTCATCTCCATCGCACGGGCGCGGTGGGCAACCTCCGAACCGATGCGGCCCAAGCCGACTAGGCCCAGCGTCTTGCCGCGCACTTCCCAACCCGAAAACTTGGTGCGCTCCCACTTCCCACCCTGGAGCGAGGCATGCGCCTGGGGAATGTTGCGTGCCATGCTCAGGATCAGCCCGATGGTCAACTCGGCCACCGCCACATTGTTGGAGGCGGGCGCATTCACCACGACGATACCCTGGCGGGTAGCAGCCTCAACATCAATGTTGTCCACCCCGGTACCGGCACGGCCGATCACGCGCAGCTTGGTACCCGCCTCGATCACCTCGGCTGTCACCTTGGTCGCAGAACGTACTACCAGCGCGTCATACTCCCCAATGACGGCCAACAGGCCAGCCTTGTCCAGCGTCAGATTGACATCAACCTGGGCATTGCGCCGCAGGACATCCAGACCCTCTTCAGCGATCTTTTCCGTCACAAGAATACGATCCACAGGTGTGCTCCTCACAATGGGTACTTCGATTGGGCGACCAAGGAATAGATGAACGGGTGAAGGGCTGCCTTTAGCCAAGTACCTGCGCTTCTAACGCCTCGCAGATAGTATGCAACAAGAGCGTATGCACCTCTTGGATGCGCGCACTCTCATCACTCGGCACCACCAGCGCGTAGTCCGCAAGTTGGCCTGCGTCTCCACCACCCTTCCCTAGCATAGCAATGCTGGTTACGCCGCAGGTGCGGGCGGTGTGCAGGGCAGCCAGAAGGTTGGGCGAATTGCCACTGGTACTAAAGATGATCAGCAGATCACCAGGACGAGCGAGCGCCTGAAGTTGGCGCGCAAAGACCTGCTCATAGCCAAAGTCGTTGGCGATACAGGTGATCGCCCCGACATCACTATTCAAGCAGATGGCCGGAAAGGGCCGCCGCGAGGCCCGATAGCGCCCCACCAACTCTTCGGCGAGGTGCATGGCATCGGTGGCACTGCCGCCATTGCCGCAGGTAAAGAGCGTCTGCCCCGCCAGAAGAGCGGCAACCACCCGATCCGTGATAGCATCAACCGCCTCGGCGTGGGCGGTCATTGCATGAAGAAGCGCGACACTCGTAGCGAGATGATCGCGGAAACGCAGAGCCATGATACCTACCAGACATCAGCGGGCGAATGAGGTGCTTATGATACCATACCTACGGTAAGGGTGGGGGTTCGGGGGTGGCTTTGCCACCCCCGAAGATCTTTTTTGTTGGTTTTTTGGCGGCTGCGCCGCCAAAAAA
>NZ_GL501404.1:871837-876299 GCF_000152145.1 Oscillochloris trichoides DG-6 | reverse complement strand
AACAAAAATTAGGGTTTGGGGCGTAGCCCCAACTGCAATAGCCCTAAGCCTTCCCCGCCGCCACCCCACGCAAAAAGAAATGCGCCACCGCATCCGGCATCGTCTCTGGGTCAGGCGAATTGACCAGACTCAGCCGTGCGACATTGGGCGACATGAAGAGCGCATAGAAGATACGTACCACAACCGACTCATCCAATCCAGCCGCGATTTCGCCATGGAGATGGGCTTGGCGCACCAGATCCACCACCACGGCATCAATCCGACACAACTGGGTGAGCGACTCATCACGGCTCTTCATCATCTGCACGATCTCTGGCATCCAGAGGTGCATCGCGGTGACTTGACGATCCATCTGTACCTGGACGCCCGTGCGCAACAGATCGGCGAGCCGCTCCAATGCCGAACGGCGCGGGGGATCACCGTCATCTACGACCGCGAAGAGCCGCTCCATCGCCTGGGTGGCCATGGCGATGACCAGCTCTTCTTTAGCAGAGAAGTGGCTGTAGAGAGTCGGTTTTGAGATCCCGACCTGGGCAGCCAACTCCTCCATGGACATCGCGGCATAGCCCCGTTCGGCAATGAGCGCCTGAGCGGCTGCTAGGATCTCGTCACGCAAGTGTTGGCGACGACGTTCGCGCAGGCTGCTCGTCATCAGGCTGCCTTTCTGCTAGACCTTAATCGTTACTCGCGCACTCATACCGGCCCGTAACCCCTCTTGGCTATCCAGTACAATCCGTACCGCATAGGTACGAATCGTTCCGCTGACAGTCGCCGTGGGGGCCACATAATCCACCTTGCCGGTGAAGGTTTGGCCGGGAATGGCGTCAACTTCAATCGTTGCCGTCTGACCCTCATGCACCTTGGCCACATCGGTATCGCTGATGTTGACCTCGATGCGCAACTCGCTGACATCCACCACCTGAATGACCATCATGCCCGTACCAGTGGCAAGATCACCGGGATCGATATTGACAATCGAGACAATCCCAGCAAAGGGCGCAACCAGCGATGCCTTATCACGGTTGAGTTTAGCCGCATCACGTGCGGCCTCAGCCGCCTGCACCTGGGCCAAAGCTCCCGCTACTGTCGCCTCGGTAGGATCGGCAGTGAGTTGGCTCAAGTTGGCCTGCGCCGCCGCAAGCCCGGCCTGGGCTTGGGCCACTTGGCCAGCCCGCTGCTCACCCTTGAGCTTGTTGAGATTGGCCTGCGCCTGGGCCACCGCCGCCGCCGCCGCCGCCCGCTGGTCATCGGTAGCTCCATCAATCAGCTTCTGGAGCGTAGCTTGAGCCTGGGAAACTTGGCCCTCGGCTGCGGCAATTCCATCAATCTCGTTCTGGATAGACTGCTCGTAGGCCAACTTGGCATTCTCAAAGGCGATCCCGGCATCATCAACCATGCGCCGCGCCTGGGCCTCCTGATCCTTGAGCGCCTGGGGCACATCGCGGCCCTTGTCCTCAAGTTCGCGGTTGCTCCAATAGATGCGCGAGTAGGCATCCTGGGCGTTGCGTAGCGCATTCGCCGCCGACTCCATCTGCAAGCGGGCGCGCTCCTTACCCGCCGAAAGGTTGGTGCGCTGGATGTCGAGATTGGCCTGGGCCTGCTGCACCGCCGCCTGCGCCTGCTGCATGTCGGTCGCCTTCGGGCCAGCCAGGATGTCGGCCTGCCGCGCCAACGCCTGCTGCACATTGGCCTCCGCCGCCGCAATATCCTGATCCGTCACCGCGCCTTGGGTCTGGCGCAACCCCGCCGATGCTTGCGCCACCTGCGCACGCGCCGCCGCGATCTGCTGCGGGGTGGCCCCGTCAATCACGCGCTGATAGTTGGCCTTGGCCGAAGCCACCTGCGCCTCGGCCTGCGCCACTTGCAGATCGAGTTCGCGCAGATCCAGCCGTGCCAACTCTTGGCCCTCAGTCACCACCGAGCCTTCTTCCACCAACACCTGATCCACCGTACCGGGAACCCGGAAGCCCAGATCGGCAATCTGACGCGCCGCCACTTCACCCGTCGCCACTACCCCCACACTGATCGCCGGAGCCGCACTGGTAGGAGCCGCCGCTGGGCCACTCGCCTCCGCCGCTGGCGTCGGTTGGCCGCTATCGCTCGTCGCCAGCACCATCGTCGGTACCGCACTGGTCGGCACAGCCGCCGGTGTCTCGTTGGATGCACAGGCGCTCAGAGCCAAGATGAGCGCTCCAGTGGCGATGATATTCTTCTTGCGCATAGTAGTCCTTTGATTCCTTATATGGTATGTCAATCGTTGCATTACGCATCCGCACCAACCGGGGCCGACGCTTCAGGCTGGGCGGCTGGCTCCTCTTCGGCGAGCGGCTCTTCCGTCTTGGGCGGCACTACCGGCTTGGGCGCAGGCGCGGCGACCGCATCCTGCGGCTGGTTGCCCTTAAAGAGGCCCATAAAGCGGCTGACGACCGAATCGAGCAGGCTATACACGGTTGGAACGACCAGTAGGGTAAGCAGGGTAGACGTGGTAATACCACCGATGATCACCCAGGCCAGACCGCGCCGGAACTCGCTGCCCTCGCCACCACCAAAGATATGCAGGCCCATTGCCGTGGGGATGGCACCCGCAATCAGGGCCGCAGAGGTCATCAGGATGGGGCGCAGCCGGATGGCACCCGCGAGGCGCAGCGCATGGTGGCGTTCAATCCCCACCCGCCGCAGGCGGTTGGTGAAGTCCACCAAAAGGATCGAGTTCTTCACCACCACACCGAGGAGCATGATCAGACCGATCATCCCGGTGATGTCGAGGTCAATACCAGCGATACGCAGCGCCAAGAAGGCTCCGATAAAGCTGAAGGGCATCGCCATCATGATCACGATGGGTTGGGTGAAGGAGCCGAACTGCGAGGCCAGCACCATATAGACGAAGATCACCGAGAGCACCATCGCCAAGATGAGCGAATCGAAGCCCTCAGAGGTTTGTTGGAGTGTTCCCTGATAACTGACCACAATATCAGCCGGAATACCGAGTGCCTCAATCTTCGGTTTGAGCGCATTGGAGGCATCGGTCAGGTTGGTCTCCTCCAAGTTCGCACCGATCAAGATCTGGTTGAGCCGATCATAGCGGCGGATCGTGGTCGGGCTTGAGTCGAGACTCACCGTGCCCAACGAACTGAGCGGTACCGAACCAGAACGGGTCGGAATGGTAATCGCGCTCAGATCCTGCACACTATCGCGGTCATTGGGGCGCAGGCGCACCACAATATCGGTATCTACCCCGTTCTGGCGCAGCACCGTAGCGCGGCTACCGTTGATCAAGGCACGCACCGAAGTGGCAATATCATCGTTGGTGATGCCGATATTGCCAATGCGGGCCGGATCGGCAATAAACTGTAGTTCGGGCTTACCCTCGTTATAGTTCGAGTCAATATCTACCAAGCCCTCGACTTCATCCATGGTGGCATGTACCGCCTGAATGACCGGGGCCAACTCATGCAGCGGGCGGGTCGTCTGAAGACTCACTTGCAGATCGCGCCCGGTAATACCGGCGGCGGTAGACTGCATCGTGGGAATGGTAAAGGAGACACGGGGCAAGAATGCCATCTGCGGGCGCAAGCGATTCTGCACCTCAACCGTCGGATCGGCTTTCGTCAACTTCACCGAGAACTCAGCCCGTTCGGGATTACCACTAAAGCCAACCGTCGAGATGACCGACTCAAAATTGGGATCAGCCATCAAGATCGCCTCAGCTTGGCGTGCGAGTCGATCCGTCTCTTCAAGCGCCGTACCGGGCGGCAACTCAAAGCCCAGCACAAACTCGTGGTTATCCTGCTCCGGGAAGAAGGTAAACTTCAAGCCACTCGCCACCCAACCACTGAGCAACAAGATACTCACCGCTACCGCCACCACAATCATACGGTTGGTGAGCGACTTCAGGCTCCAGGCCAGCAGATTGCCATACATCAACCCCAAGCGTCCGGGATCTTCGTGGGCTTCCTCGATCAAACCAGCATCGCGCTCGCTCAGTTCGGCATCAGGCGAAACAAACTTGAGATCCGGCACCACATCGTGGTGTGGCCCCTTATGCTTCTTGGCCTTGGTCTTGATGTTGGGGAAGAGGTTGGCCGACATCATCGGCGCAAAGGTGAAGGCTTCCACCAGCGAGAGCAGAATCGCAATCGCCACGATCAGGCCGAAGGAGCGGAAGACGATACCAGCCGTACCCTCAGCAAAGGTGACCGGCACAAAGACCGCCACAATCGTCAGGGTCATGGCCAGCACCGAAAGCCCCACCTCCCAGGTACCCTTGGAGGAGGCCACACGTGCGCTATCACCGCGCTCCAAGTGGCGGAAGATATTTTCACGCACCACAATCGCGTCATCAATCACCAGACCGACACACAACGAGAGTGCCAGAAGGCTGATCATGTTGATCGTGATGCCAAAAAAGGGCATGAAGATGAAGGTACCGATCAGGATGACCGGCAGACCAATCATGGTGATG
>NZ_GL501404.1:855751-870917 GCF_000152145.1 Oscillochloris trichoides DG-6 | reverse complement strand
GGGGTGGGGGCAGCGCAGCCTTTATACCCCTCCCTTGGAGAGTAACGTGATACGCTATAATAGAGTGAAAAGCCCTTCGGTATCCGACTATCAGCACCACCCACATGGCGGACGTGTTCGCCAGTATGTAGGAGTTTGTCATGACAACTCTCAAACCGGGCGAACCAGCAGGGCGACCTGCTATTCTGGTAGTTGATGATGAACCAGCTATCACCCGCAGTTTAGTCCGCAGCCTGCGCGACCGCTTTACCGTCTTTACCGCGACAACCGCCGATGAGGCATTGGAGATTATTGCGCGTGAGCCGATTGCGGTCATTCTGACTGATCAGCGCATGCCCGATCTTTCGGGTGTGCAACTCTTAGAGAAGGCCCGCGACCTACGCCCACAGGCGGTAGGTATCTTAATCTCTGGCTATACTGATGTTTCGGCCCTGGTTGATGCGCTCAACCTGGGCAATGTGCGCGGCTTCATTCCCAAGCCGTGGGACATTCAGCAGTTGCGTCACCAGCTCGACGAGGCGCTACACAGCTATCAGGTGGGCTTTCTTGATCCGTCGGTGCTGCACCGAGCGGCGAATGCGGCCACCGAAGCGCGTGATCAGATTAGCGAGATCCAACGCACCCTCGATGCCTTGGTCGAGGGCAATACCGACGCCCTCTTTGCGGAGTGGGAGCGCATTCGTTCCGAACCAAGCCCCACCGCATCGCAACTCTCCTTCTTTGCGGGGCCACCCGCTGATAATCAGCGCCTCGCCCAACGCATGCCCAACCGCTTCGCCGAGATGGTCGCTACCTACGCAACCATCCTGGAGGATGCCCTGAATGCGCGTGCCCACGGTAGCGAGTCGCATGTCTCAGAGCAACTGCATACCCTCAGCGAGCATCTTGGTTCCGTCTGGGCGACGCCCCGCGATGTGGTCGAGATCCATCTGTCGGGGCTGAACCGCTGCACCACTGATGTCCCGGTGGTGCGCGCTGCCGCCTATAGTGAAGAGGCGCGCATGCTCCTGCCCGAACTGATGGGCGATCTGGTACTCTTCTACCGTGGCTGGTTGGCGGCGATGCGGCTTGGGCCACGCCTCGCGCCGCCGCGCACGCCTTCGCCCCCCGCAGAACTATGAGTAGCACCCTGATTGATCCGGCCATCACCCAGACGCGGCTACCCTTCCTGCTGCTTGATGCCCAGGGCTGTTTTGTCTACCTCAATCCAGCCGCCGAGGCGCTCTTTGCCCAACCCACCAGCGCATTGCTCGGTCACCCCTTCGCCGAGGTGGTAGATGCCTATAGCCAAGAGAAGGCCAGCATTCTGGTCGAAGAGACGCTTACTGAGGGGATAACCTACGATTGGGAACTTAACCATCCGCGCCCCAATGCGGCACCGACGCTCGTTACCTACACCGCCTGGGTGTGGCACACCAGCCCCGCCGCTGCACCGGGGGTGGCCCTGATTGGTCGCCCTCTCGATGCCGCACTCTCGCTCGCCAGCCAGTTGGCTTCCACCAACCAGCAACTTGAGGGCGCACTGCTTCAGCTTGAACGTACCCACGCGGCCCTCAAAGAGACCCAGGTGCAACTGGTGCGCTCGGAGAAGATGCGCGCCCTCGGCCAGTTGGTGGCCGGAGTGGCCCATGAGGTGAATACGCCGCTGGCGTTTGTGGCCAACAATCTGGAGTTTTTGCAGAGCAGCCTTGAAACATTACGTCAACTTCATCAATCCTACCATGATCTGCTGGCCCACAACCCCGATCTTGTCCGTCAGCAGCAGGATCTAGACGCCCAGGCCGAAGCCGAACAGATCTGGGCCGATCTGGACGACATTCTGCCAGAGAGCCGCGAGGGGGTGACGCGCATTGCCACGATTGTCAAGGCGCTGCGCACCTTCGCCCGCCCCGACGAGACGGGCATCATCGCCGCCGATCTGAACAGTGGGCTGACGAGTACAGTACGCATTGCGCGTTCGAGTGCCCCAGTGGGACTCAAGATCTACGAGGAGTATGGCCCATTGCCCAAGGTGGTCTGCAACCCCAGCCAGATCAACCAGGTAGTGTTGAACCTCCTCACCAACGCCATCCAGGCTGTTCAGGGCAGCGGCGAGATCCACATCAGCAGCCAGCAGCATGATCAGCAGGTCGAGATCTGCGTTGTGGACACGGGAGTAGGAATGGACGCCGCGACCCTGGCGCACCTCGGCGAGCCATTCTTCACCACGCGTGCCGTAGGAACGGGCACCGGGCTAGGCATCGCCATCAGCCGGGGGATTATCGAGCGTCACGGCGGGAAGTTGGAGTTTCAGAGTAGCCCCGGCCAGGGCACGACAGCGCGGATCGTGTTGCCGGTGGGGTAAGAATTGGGTGGTGTTTGGTGGCGTAGCCACCAAACACCACCCAACCAGATCTTCGGGACGGTCTATACCAAATACGCCTGCTGCTGCTCAATCAAGCGATCCACATAACTGGCCGCAATCGCACCGTGCGGGCTAGGCAACGTCTCGCGCAGCGTATCAGCCATACGGATCAGGCGCTCGAACAACGCCTCTGGAGCCACCCCATCATGGGGCTGGCGGTCGTTGGCCCACGAGATCTGGCCATCCAGAAGCTCCGGGCTACCCGCCACCAGTGCCGCATCGAGCATACGCAACACATACTGGTACCCGGCACGGATCAGCGCGTCACTATCTCCAGCTTCGAGACAATGATCAATCGCCTTGGCCAAGATCTTGTCGTAATTGGCCCGCAGCGCCAACACCGTCGCCGCCAACACCAACGGGCTAGGCGGAGAGGAGGGGGTGCCAACAATCTCGTTGGCCAAATGGACTGCCTCTTCGGCATTCGGCGCACTACCGCGCAGGTTGAGTGCGTGGGCCAGATCATGCTGCACAATGAAGGGCATGCCCCCGGCAATCACCGGGATACCACTCAGCCCGGCCTGATCGAGTGCCTGCACAAACTCCGAGACCCGTGGCACATTGAAGATCATCTCGGCGGAGAGACCAACAAGATCGGCATGGCTCTCGCGGGCCAGCCCGACCAACTCCTTGACGGGCACATTTGCGCCTAGGTAGTGAACCTCCCAGCCATCAGCCTCGAAGAAGTCGGCCACCATGCGCAACCCCACCCGATGCCACTCTTCGGGCACACAACCCAGCACCATCGTGCGCGAACGCGGCTGCTTGGCCCGAAACATCGGGTGCATCTCGCCCATCTGGCGCTCCACAATCGCGGTGGCCAGGTGCTCCTGGGCGACACTTACCTTGTTGCGCTGCCAGAGTTGCCCGATCTGATAGGCCGTGGGCTGAAAAATATCGAGATAGATCTGCTGGGGCGTCACCGCCAGATCCAGGGCTTCGGTCACCACCCGATCCGCCTCGCGCCCGCTACCAGCGACGAGGGCGTGGAGATAGGATGCCTGAAGCGTTCCTATTGGCTGATAAGATGACTCGCTCATAGCGGTGCTCCTGGAACGTAAAAAAATAGTTAGATATATTGTACCAAGTGCAACGCTAGTTTGGTGGATCAATTTCTCTACTACAATGATATATTTGACTCCCTTGCACTCCTCTTGCTATCATACCTCTATCCATTGGGTTGGTGCATAATCTGTGGGGCTACGCCCCAAACCCTAATGTTTGGTGTTTTTTGGCGGCGAAGCCGCCAAAAAACACCAAACAAAGATCTTCGGAGGCGGCGCAGCCTACTCCGCCGGAGTGGAGAAGCGAAAAGATCCGCGCTGCTGCGGATATAGTGGAGAACTTCATGCGATCAACGATGATGAGCTTCCCCCTGACCCTGAACCATCTACTGGAACGGGCTGGAACGCTCTTCCCCAAGAGCGAAATCGTCACCCGTATGCCCGACAAGTCGCTGCACCGCTACACCTATGCCGATTTCTACCGCCGTTCACGGGCACTTGCTGAGGCGCTCCAAAAGGCAGGGTTGCAACCAGGTGATCGCGTCGCAACGCTGAGTTGGAATACCTCTGCTCACCTCGAAGCCTATTTTGGCGTACCCGTGGCGGGTGGGGTGCTGCATACGCTCAATCTGCGCCTGCATCCCAGCGATATTATCTATATCATCAATCACGCCGAGGATCGTTTCTTGATCGTTGATGATGTGCTGCTCAAGCTCTATGAGGCGATCAAGGATCATATCAAGGTCGAGAAGGTGCTGGTTGTGCCGTTGAGTGGCCAACCCGTCCCCGATGGCCTGACGAGCTATGAGGATTTTCTGGCCACTGCCGAGGGTAAATTCCAGTACCTCGATCTTGATGAGAACACCCCCTTGGGAATGTGCTATACCTCTGGGACGACCGGCAAGCCCAAAGGCGTAGTCTATTCGCACCGCTCCACCATCCTCCACTCGCTCTGCTCGGCGCTGCCCGATGCCCTCAACCTCAACCAGCATGATGCGCTGACCCCGGTCGTACCGATGTTCCACGTCAATGCCTGGGGGCTACCCTTCACCGGGGTGATGGTCGGCTGCAAGATCGCGATGCCCGGCCCCTTCCTCGATCCCGTAAGCCTGCTCGATCTCTATGAATCGGAGCAAGTGACCAAGACCGCCGGGGTGCCCACGATCTGGATGGGGGTGCTTCAGGCATTGCAAAAAGAGCCGCAGCGCTGGAATCTGCAACCCATGGAGATGGTAGTGGGTGGAGCCGCCGCACCCGAAGCGATGATCCGCGCCTTCGATCAGCACAACCTGAAGGTGGTGCATGCCTGGGGCATGACCGAACTCAGCCCACTCGGCACCGTCTCGCGGCCCAAGCTGCAAGAGGCCACCAGTGCCGACGCGGACACCCTCTATGCGCTGCGCGCCACCCAGGGGGTTTCGATGCCACTAGTGGAGGTACGTGCAGCCCATGAGGGCGGCGCAGCCCCCTGGGACGGTAAGACGATGGGGGAGCTTGAAGTGCGCGGGCCGTGGGTGGCCGAGAGCTACTTTAAGCTGGAAAGCGAGAAGGATCGCTGGAGCCGCGACGGTTGGTTCCGCACCGGCGATGTGGTGACAATTGACCCGGATGGGTATGTCAAGATCACGGATCGCACCAAGGATCTGATCAAGTCGGGTGGTGAGTGGATCAGTTCGCTCGATCTTGAGAACATCCTTATGGGCCACCCAGCGGTACGCGAGGCTGCCGTCATCGCCGTGGCCCACCCGCGCTGGGACGAGCGCCCCCTTGCGGCTATCGTGCTCAAAGAGGGGGCCAGCGTCACCCCCGAAGAGTTACACGCCTTCTTGGAGCCGAAGGTCGCCAAGTTCTGGATTCCCGATGCCTTTGTCTTTGTCACGGAGATCCCGCGTACCTCCACCGGCAAGTTCCTCAAGACCCAACTGCGCGACAAATTCAAGGATTGGAGTTGGGAATAGGAGCGTTCCATGGCCGACTTCTACGCCACCCTTGCCGGAATCGCCTTCACCCTGCTGGGCCTCTGGTGGGTGGTGGTGCAGATGAAGTATGAGCTGTGGATGTCCACCCCGGCGCGGCGACGGGTCGCTTATGCGGCCTCGATGCACTTCGTCGCGCCGGGGCTGATCGCGCTGATTGCCGTGCTCTCCGGCGAGGAATCGCAGATCTGGCGCTTAGGGGCCGCGCTCGGTGGGGTGCTAGGGGCTGCGGTGAGTGGCTACGCGCTGCTGAGTGTTAACCTGAGCCGCAGCCAACGCCTCCAAGAAGGGCTCATCTGCCTACTCTTCCTCGTCGCCACCGGCCTCGCCTTTGTCACCACGCCGCTCTTCGGCGTGCGCCCGGTGATGATCGAGGCCCTGGTAGATACGGCAGTGCTGGGGTTAGGCGTACAGTTTGTGTGGGATTGTTTTACGGAACGGGATACTGCGTAAGCAGATGCTTCTGCACCTTCCCCAAGGCATTACGCGGTAGCGCAGCCACAAAGAAGATCTGGCGCGGGCGTTTGTAGGCGGCCAATCCGGCGCGGCAGAAGGCGATCAGTTCGCTACTGAGGGTGTTGCTTGCCGCAGCATCGAGCGGGAAGCTGCTGGGCACGATCCACGCCGCCACCTGCTCACCAAAATCGGGGTCGGGCAGGCCCCGCACGGCACACTCCAGCACCGCCGGGTGGCTAAGGAGACGCTCTTCCACCTCACGCGGGTAGATGTTGTAGCCGCCACTGATGATCAACTCCCTGGCGCGCCCGGTAATCACATAGTAGCCGTCAGCCTCGCGCCGCCCTAGGTCGCCAGTACTGAACCAGCCATCCGCATCGAAGACCTCGGCACTGGCTTGGGGGTTGCGCCAATAGCCCGCACAGACATGCGGGCCACGCACCTGGATCTCGCCCACCTCGCCATCAGGCAGCGTGGCGCGGCTGTGCAGATCCACAATACGTGCCTCTTGGCCAGGGAAGGGCATGCCCACCGTACCGGCGCGCCGTTCGCCATGGTAAGGGTTGGTCAGATTCATGATCGTCTCGGTCATGCCGTAGCGTTCGAGGATGGTATGGCCGAAGAGATCGCGGAACTGAGCGAAGATCTGGGGCGGCAACGCCGCCGAGCCGGAGACAAAGAGGCGCATGCGCTGCATAATCGCGCTGCGGATGGCAGCATATTCGGCACCACTTGCCGCCTGAAGTAAGCGCCCATACATGGTCGGGACACCAAAGAACATACTCACCGCGCCACTTGCCAGGGTCAGCAACACCGAGTCTGGTTCAAATTGGGGCCGCAGATCAATACTCGCCCCAGTCAACAGGCTGCCATGCACGCCCACCCCTAAGCCGTGGATGTGGAAGAGTGGCAGCGTGAGTAACAGCCGGTCATGCTCCGTCCACTGCCATGCTTCCAGCACCGCCCGGCTATTCGCCAGCAGATTGGCATGGGTGAGCATCGCACCTTTGGAGCGTCCAGTCGTACCAGAGGTATAGGCCAGAATAGCCAAATCATCGGGTTGGGGCAGCGGCAGATCCAGGGAGCCATGTTCATGCACCGGCATTCCAGACCACGAGCCGTCGCTGGTGATCTGGGTGATCGCATGCCCGGCTTGGCGCAACTTGCCCAAAGTGATGCGCAGTTCGAGGGCCGTTGTTGTATCACCGACGGCAATATGCGGCGCACTATCGCTCAGAATATGTTCGAGTTCGATCTGGCGATACTGGGTATTGATCAACACCGCTGCGCCCCCAGCCAGATGCGTACCGAGATACGCGGCCAGAAACGCGGGCGTATTGCCGAGGTAGAGCGCCACGCGATCCCCCTGAACCAGACCGAGAGCGCGGTAGAAGGAGGCCCACGTGCGGGCAGCCGCCACCAACGCGGCATAACTCAGCGACTGGCCATGCCAGATCATGCAGGTGCGCTGCGGGGTATGGGTGGCGTGGGCAAGCGTGGCAGCAAGGATGGAGTGCATAGCAGGGGTGTGGGGCCTGCGGCCCCCACGAAAAATACCATATTGATGGTGGGAGCCTGCGGCTCCCACCATCAATATGGTATGTCTATTTACTTATCGCGCTTGCCATCCCCTAGAGCAGCCTGAGCCGCCGCGAGGCGCGCAATCGGGACGCGGTAAGGCGAGCAACTGACATAGTTCAAACCAGCGCGGTAGAAGAACTCCACACTGGCCGGATCACCGCCATGCTCACCACATACCCCCACCTTGAGGTTGGGGCGGGTACTACGGCCACGCTCGGTGCCGATCTGCACCAACTGGCCCACGCCACGCTGATCAATAGACTGGAAGGGATCGTCTGGCATCAGCTTCTTCTCGACATACGAGGGCAAGAAGCGCCCCGCATCATCGCGGCTCAGCCCCAGCGTGGTCTGGGTCAGGTCGTTCGTCCCAAAGCTGAAGAACTCAGCCGTCTGGGCGATCTCGTCGGCGGTGAGCGCCGCACGCGGCAACTCGATCATCGTACCGACCAGGTAGGGGAGCTCCACCCCCGCCGCCGCAAAGACCTCGGCGGCCACCTTACGTACCAGTTCTTCCTGGATCTTCAACTCGGTGATGTTGCCGACCAGCGGGATCATAACCTCAGGATGCACCTCGATCCCCTCGGCCTTGACCGCCACCGCCGCCTTGAAGATCGCGTTGGCCTGCATCTCGGTGATCTCCGGGTAGATGATCCCCAAGCGGCAGCCACGGAAACCGAGCATCGGGTTGGCTTCGCGCAGGTTCTCAACCCGCGACTTGACCTTGGCGAACTCGACGCCGAGCTTGGCAGCCAGCGCCTCGATCTCATGATCCTCGTGGGGCAGGAACTCGTGCAGCGGTGGATCGAGGGTACGGATGGTCACGGGCAGCCCGGCCATCTCGCGGAAAAGCCCCTCGAAGTCGCCCTGCTGGAGCGGCTCGATCTTGGCCAGCGCGGCACGGCGATCTTCGAGCGTATCAGCAAGGATCATCTCGCGCACCGCATCAATGCGATCACCCTCGAAGAACATGTGCTCGGTGCGGCACAGCCCGATGCCCTCGGCACCGAACGCACGTGCCACCTTGGCGTCACGCGGGATGTCGGCATTGGCACGCACCCCAATGGTGCGGAACTCGTCGGCCCAGGCGATGAACTCGGCAAAATCGCCCGAAAGCTCCGGCTCCACCGTCGGCATCTTACCGACAAAGACCTCGCCGGTACTGCCATCCAGCGTCACCCAGTCGCCCTTAGCGATCTTCTGCTCACCCACCGAAACCGACTGATCGGCATAGCTGACGCGCAGATCACCGGCACCAGCCACACACGGCTTACCCATACCACGCGCCACCACCGCCGCGTGGCTGGTCATGCCGCCACGAGCGGTCAGGATGGCCTGGGCTGCCACCATACCGTGGAAATCCTCAGGGGCCGTCTCGACACGGATCAGGATGACCTTATGGCCATCGGCAGCCATGTGCTCGGCCTCATCAGGATCGAAGACCGCCGTGCCGCTCGCGGCACCTGGAGATGCAGGTAGACCCGTGGTGAGTACCGTGGCCGTTGCCCGTGCCGCCGGGTCAATCATGGGGTGCAGCAACTGATCGAGGGTGTGCGGCTCAATACGCTGCACCGCCGTCGCCTTATCAATCACGCCCTCGCGCACCAGATCCACCGCAATCTTCAATGCAGCGGCGGCCGTGCGCTTGCCATTACGAGTCTGCAACATCCACAACTTGCCGCGCTCGATGGTGAACTCAACGTCCTGCACATCCTTGTAGTGGGCCTCAAGCTGCTTGGCAATCGTGTGGAACTGATCATAGACGGCAGGCATCGTCTCCTTGAGCTGCGCGATGGGCTGGGGCGTGCGGACACCTGCAACCACATCCTCACCCTGGGCATTCACCAGGTACTCACCGAAGATCTCGGCCTCGCCGGTGCTGGGGCTGCGGGTAAAGGCCACGCCGGTGGCGCTATCATCACCCATATTCCCGAAGACCATGGACTGCACATTAACGGCAGTGCCCAGGTTATCGGCGATCTTATTGATACGGCGATAATCAACGGCACGGCGGCCATTCCAAGAACTGAAGACCGCCCCAATCGCGGCGCGCAACTGATCGAGCGGATCTTCGGGGAACTCAACCCCCACATCCTCCTTGATCACCTGCTTGAACTGCTCGGCAATCGCCAGCAACTCTTCGGCGCTGAGATCGGTATCCAGGCGCTCACCATGACCCTTGGCCTCATCCATCAGATGCTCAAAGCGATTGCCCTCGACACCCAGCACAATCTTGCCAAAGAGCTGAATGAAGCGGCGATAGGCATCAGCAGCAAAGCGTGGGTTCTCGGTGAGCTTGGCCAGACCCTCACGGGTAGACTGGTTCAAGCCCAGATTGAGTACCGTGTCCATCATACCGGGCATGGAGAACTTGGCTCCCGAACGTACCGACACCAACAACGGATTATTTGGGTCACCAAACGTCTTACCCGTCTGCTGCTCAACCTCTTTGAGCGCCACAAGCACCTGATCCCACATCCCTTCGGGGAACTGCTTATCGCTCTCGTAGTAGGCGTTACACGCCTCGGTGGTAATCGTAAACCCAGGGGGTACCGGCACACCAGTACGCGTCATTTCGGCCACGCCTGCGCCCTTTCCGCCGAGTAGATCGCGCATAGACGCATCACCCTCACGGAAAAGGTAGACCCACTTCTTCGCCATCGGAAAGCCTCCTGTAGCTCGTGGCAGATTGCAAAGACCTCTGGAACTATACTGCGCTGAGAACGAAATGTCAAAGAATCTAGGGCATTGATTATTCGCCACGATAGGGGTAGAAGAAGGCTCCCTCTGGATCACCAGACGCCGTTTTGCGCTTTCCACTCCACTCTTCGATATCTATACGGTAGACGCTCGTGTATGCTAACTCCTGCGCCATGATGGGGCGGTAATCTTGGCCGGGATGCATGTGTGGGAAATATTTGTCAAGCAGGAGTTGCAGACCATAGGCCGCTTCCTCGGCATCAATCACCACATGCGCGGTACCAAAGACCGTGACACCGGCATACTCCACACTAAACTCTAGCGCTGTGGCGGCAGGAAGTAACCGTCCCATCTCACCCACACTCAGGCACACGCGGGGATTAGCCTCTATTGTCGTGCGGGTGCGTCCATCGCGGGCAGTGTGGAAGTAGATCGCCGCACGGGTTGGATCATAGACAAAGAGATTGCTGTTGATAAAGGGCTGTTCAGCATGCGCCATCGCCAGATACGCGACCGAAGCCTGAGTCAACAGCGCAGCAATCCAGGCATCATCCTGTACGGCTCGGTCTTGGCGGCGGACTGTTGTGCGTAAACTCGCTGGATCATGAGTCATCATCGTTACTCCTCTCTATACATCGCTCCTCTATGGTATCATGGCCTCATGCTCGACGACGCAACCCGCATCATCTTCCCCGCCAGTGGTGAGGTCAGTCTGCCCCTCCTACTGACGCCCCAGGTTCTGCGCTGCATGGCCGCAGGGCCGGGTGGGCATCCCTTAACCGTGCTGCTCGATACGGGGACTGATCCCTCGGCGATTGACCTTGGCTTGGCACGGCGCCTCGATCTGCGCCTGGGCGAGTTTGCGCTGGGCAGCGACGCCGCCAGTGATAGTGTCCCCTTCACCGAGACCGTGTTGCCCTGGCTGCGGCTGGGCGATCTGAGTCTGCGTGACCTCTACGCGGTGGCGATGGATCTGAGTCGGGCACCCTTCAAAGTCGATCTGGTGCTGGGCTATAACGTCCTCTCGCAATTGACGTTACATATTGATTATGTCAATTCATACATCAATCTGCGCCACCCCGACATCGAGCCGCCCGAACCGGGGCCACACGGCGCAATCCTTCCTCTACACTTTGCCGACCACTTCCCGGCACTAACCAACCTCGAACTTCTCTGTGGGCAGCAGCGTCACCTATTGCCACTGGCCACGCTTGACACCGGCTCCAACGGCGCACTGACCCTGGGGCGCGATGTCGCCACCTGTATTGGCCTCTACCCCGATGCCGATTCGAGTATCACCCAGGATGGCCAGGGCTTTACGAGTGCCACCGCCGTCCTCACCGGCGCACACGCCGATCTTCAGCTTGGCCCCTTCATGCTCCACACTATCGAAATAGACGCCCCGATGGCGGGGCCGGGCGATCTCGGTCGCTCAGGACGAGTGAATATCGGCAACCGATTGTTAGCGCGCTTTGAACGCGTCAGCCTCGACTACCGGCGCGGGCTATGTGTGTTGGGGTAAACCCAAAAATCTCCTTGACAATGTGACGTAACTTTGTTACTATCTCACAAGTACCCGCACAACTAAAGAGTGCAACTCATCCAGAGCGGTGGAGGGACCGGCCCGACGATACCGCGCCAACCACTAGGTATGGTGAACATTTCGCCATGAGCGAATGACATTCACTCCCTACGTATGGTGGCAATTCCGGCAGTGCAATCTGGAAGATGAGAGGCTGGCCGCGCAGCTTGTGTCGAGCCATACAACGTACCTAACGTAACGCCCTCATCGTCGCCGATGGGGGCGTTTGTGTTGCCCCCACCTGAGACAGTTAAGGAGCAGCCCGATGTCCGAACCACAGTTCAATGGCTTTGAGACCCTCGCCCTTCACGCCGGTCAAGTCGCTGATCCGACGACAGGGGCGCGCGCGGTGCCAATCTATGCAACGACATCCTATCAGTTTAAGGACACCGATCATGCCGCTCGGCTCTTCGGTCTCCAAGAGTTTGGCAACATCTACACCCGCATTATGAACCCAACCACCGATGTCTTCGAGCAGCGTATGGCGGCGCTCGAAGGTGGTGTGGCGGCGCTCGGTGTGGCGTCGGGGCAGGCAGCAATTACGCTGGCGCTGCTCAACATTGCCGGTGCAGGTGACAATATCGTGGCTTCCAGCGATCTGTATGGTGGAACCTACAACCTCTTCCGCCACACGTTGAGCAAGGTCGGCATTACCACCCGCTTTGTTGATGCGCGTGATTATGACGGCTTTGCCGCCGCGATTGATGAGCATACCAAAGCCTTCTTCCTCGAACTGGTCGGCAACCCGCGTCTCGACATCCTCGATCTCGAACGCATCGCGGCGATTGCCCACGCAGCCGGTGTGCCAGTCATCGTGGATGCCACCACCGTCACGCCCTACCTCTGGCAGCCGCTCAAGCACGGGGCCAACATCGTCATCCACTCGGCCACCAAATATATCGGCGGCCATGGCACCAGCATCGGCGGCGTCGTGGTAGACGGCGGCAACTTCGACTGGACGCAAGGGCGCTTTCCGGGCCTCACCGAACCCGACGAGTCCTACCATGGGCTGGTCTATACCCAAGCCTTCGGCAACTTGGCCTACATCCTCAAGTTGCGCGTGCAGGGGCTGCGCGATATCGGGGCTGCGGTAAGTCCCTTCAACTCGTTCCTCTTCTTGCAGGGGCTAGAGACGCTACCCCTCCGTATGGAGCGCCATTGCAGTAACGCCCTTGCCGTGGCAAACTACCTGAGCGAACATCCCAAGGTTGCCTGGGTCAACTACCCTGGTCTACCCAACCACCCCAGCTACGAACTGGCCAAGAAGTATCTACCCAAGGGCCAGAGCGGCATTCTTGGCTTCGGCATCAAGGGCGGGCGCGAAGCGGGCAAGACCTTCATCAACAACCTGAAGCTCTTCTCGCACCTCGCCAACATTGGCGATGCCAAGAGCCTCGCCATTCATCCCGCCTCGACCACTCACAGCCAGCTCACCCCCGAAGAACAGCGCCTCACCGGGGTCACCGATGACTACATTCGGCTCTCGATTGGCATCGAGACGATTGACGACATCATTGCTGATCTGGAGCAAGCCTTGAGCAAGTAAAGGAATGCGGCCGCAGGTTGCCTCGGCAACCTGCGGCGCAACACAACGTCTATGATTGCCTACCAGCGCGATACCCATACCGGCATTGGCCTTGTGAGCCGCCAACAGATGAGTTGGACCACCCCGCTGCCTCTTGAGGGCGGCGGTTCGCTTGCGCACTACACATTGGCTTACGAGACCTACGGCACCCTGAATGCCGAGCGCTCGAATGCGATTCTGCTGCTGCATGCCCTCTCTGGCGACGCACATGCGGCCGGGCGTCACAGCCCCAATGACCGCAAACCGGGCTGGTGGGACGAGATGGTCGGGCCGGGCCGCGCCTTCGATACCGACCGCTACTTCCTGATCTGCTCGAACATCATCGGCGGATGCCAAGGCTCCACCGGGCCATCCTCGCGCAACCCGGCCACCGGGCGGCCCTACGCTGCCGAATTCCCGGTACTCACCATCGGCGATATGGTGCGCGCCCAAGCGCGCTTGGTTGACGCCTTGGGGATCGAGCAACTCTTCGCGGTTGCCGGTGGTTCGATGGGCGGCTTTCAGGCGCTGGAGTGGGCCACCGCCATGCCCGAACGGGTACGCAGTGTGATCGTCATCGCCAGCAGTGCGCGTTCGGCCACCCAGACCATTGCCTGGAACAGCATTGGGCGGCGGGCGATCATGAGCGATCCGCGCTGGCGCTGTGGCGACTACTACGGCCACGAGCCACCCACCGATGGCCTCGCAGTTGCCCGGATGATCGGCCATGTCACCTATTTAAGTGAAGAGTCGCTCGAAAACCGCTTCAGCCGACGCCTCCAGCACAACACCGAGCGCGCCTTCAGCCTAGAGTCGGAATTTGCCGTCGAGAGCTACCTGGAATACCAGGGCGACACCTTCAATGCGCGCTTTGACGCCAACTCCTACCTCTATATTACCAAGGCCATGGACTACTGGGATCTGCCGGGGCGTTATGGTTCGTTAGAAGCCGCCATGGAGCGCAGCAACGCCGACTTCCTACTGATTTCATTCGATAGCGACTGGCTCTACCCACCCAGCGAATCAGAGGCCATCGCCAAGGCGCTGCACCGCAACGGGCGCTACGCCGAGCATCACGTCCTACACTCCGAGGCCGGTCATGACTCATTCCTAGTAGACTTCGCCGCCCAGACTCCGCTCATCACCAACTTCTTGAATCGGCAAGAAATCTCTATGGAACGAGCCGTTGCCGAACAGCCAACCGGGCTAGGGCGACACTGGAGCGATCTGTAGCAAGCGATAGCCCGCCGTGTTAATCACCGTCGTTTCATGGTACTGCGTCTCGGTCGCCACATCATAGCCATACGAAAGATGGATATGACCGTGGATCAGATAGCGCGGGCGAAAATGATCCATCAGCCAGAGGAAGGCGCGGAAGCCGTGGTGCGGATAATCGGGGCCATTATGGATGCCATGCGGTGGCGCATGGGTCATCAAGACATCCAGATAGCGCCCGTAGCGTAGCCGATTGAACAAGAGGCGCGGCACCAAGCGCCATGCACGGCGCATCATTTCCGCCTGCGTATAGAGATGTTCACCCTCGCGCTTATAGCGCAGCGATCCCCCCAACCCTGCAATCGTCAGCCCACCATACGCAACCGAATCATCCTCCAGACACACCCCACCCGGCACGGTATCCACCACCCGACCATCGGCTTGGATCTCCGGGCCATCATGGTTGCCCCACACATAGAAACAGGGCACCCCCAGCGTCGTGATCACAAAATCGAGGTAATAGATCGGCAGATCGCCGCAACCGAGGAGCAGATCAACCCCTACAAAGCGCTGCTTAACATTCAGGCTATAGATCGCGGGCACAACTTCATCGCTAATAGAAAGAATCTGCATCGATTCCTCACCTACACCACCGGCGGGGGATTGGGGCGTAGCCCCAATCCCCCA
>NZ_GL501404.1:839926-855731 GCF_000152145.1 Oscillochloris trichoides DG-6 | reverse complement strand
TTTTTGGTGGTATGTGGCGGCGAAGCCGCCACATACCACCAAAAAAGATCTTCGGGGGCGGCGAAGCCGCCCCCGAACCCCCACCGAAAGTGACTTTGCCCATGCCCTGCTTTGCTCATACTCATTGTACTATACTCTTACACGATCATGGTACAATGCGCCCGTCAACCATTCACTACCCCCAGGGAGGAGCTGTGCCGATCCGCTCAAAAGCCCATCTGATCGGGCTCGCCGCCTGTTTATTGGTGTTGCTCACCACATGTAGCGTCTCGCGCAGCACGAGCAACCCCTATGTGGTCACCTCGGTTGCCCAGCCGACCGTGTTACCTTCGGTGACACCCTTTCCGGCAGGCGCGAGCATGCCGAGTGTTGCCACCACCGCGCCACTGGTGGCCGTTCTCGCCCCAGCGACAGCACCCGCGCTCACCCCGGAACTTCAGGCCATCGCCAACGAGATGGACTCCTACATCAACCTACTCACCGAACAGGGCAGTTTTAGTGGATCAGTCTTGGTGGCCTATAAAGATCAGATCCTCGTGCGACGCGGCTACGGCCTAGCCAACCAAGAAGAGAACATCCCCGCCGAAGCACAGACGCGCATGCGGCTCGCCTCGGTCAGCAAACCACTTACGGCCATTGGCGTAATGCAACTCGTCCAGGCGGGCAAACTCAACCTACGCACATCAATCTGCACCTACCTAAGCGACTGCCCAGCAGCGTGGGGGCCAATCACCGCCCATGATCTTCTCGCCCATACCTCCGGGTTACAGAACTACACCGACTTCACAGACTTCAACCAAGTAGAGACCAAACCCGTCAGCCCTAGTGATCTGGTTGCCCGCTTTCGCAACCTCCCCTTAGAATTTGTACCGGGAGCCGCCTACCACTACACCAACTCCAACTATGTCATCTTAGGGCGCATGATCGAAGAGATCTCCGGCCAGAGCTACCCCGACTACATGCGCGATCATCTCTTCATCCCCTTAGGCATGTTCAACAGCGGCTATGATCCAGGTGATGCCTCAATCCTGGGCGGAACGCGAGGCTATATCGGCATTGGCAGCGCTTCAATTGCCATAGACACCAGCAACCTGTATGCGGCAGGCGGACTCTACTCCACCGTAGACGATCTCTACCTCCTAGCCCAAGCCCTCGACGAAGGCAACCTTCTCAGCCCCGAACTCTTTCAGCAGATGTACACCCCCAACTTTTTCAACTACGGCTATGGATGGAAGATCGAACAGCGCTACGGCAATACCGTCATCTACCATCCCGGCCTCATGAGCGGAGCCGTCACCTACCTGGGGCGCTACCCAGACGCTGAACTGACCGTGATCGTCCTGAGCAACAACGAAGGCACCAACAGCATCGCCACCGCCGACTACCTCGCCGGAATAGTGTTAGGTCAATAATTTAGCCGCGTGCAGCCAACGCCCGCAGCGCATCGGCACGCCCCAGCGCAAAGAGGCGCTGATGGGTCTCCTCCTCATAATCAATAATCCAATCCAGCGGCATTAACTGCTCAGGCGCAATCACGGTTGGCAGCGCAACCGGCTGGGGCAAACGACCGGGCGGAAGCAGGTTTGGATCACCCAAACGCTGCGCCGCATCGGCGAGGCGCGTCAGGGCATCGGCAAGGCGATTATGCTGCTCTAGCGCCTCAAACGCCACATGGTACGAAGCCAAGAGCGCCCAATCGAGCGTCAACGTCAGCGCCTGCACAAGATCCTGGGGCATTATTCCAGCCCCTTCACGCAACAACGCAGGATCAGCATTCCAGGGCGTCATCATCACCACCAGAATATCCAGATCATCATCACCTGCCAGATCAATCACGGGATCAAGCGGCGTATTGGCCAAAACTGCCCCATCCCAATACTTCCCACCCTCAATCTCCGTCCAAGGGTAGACAATCGGAATACTCGATGAAGCCATCAGATGCTCCATCGTAATCTGCTGTGCAGGGCGACCGGCGAGAGAGCGATTACAAAACACCTCTAGGCGTCCAGACTGAAGATCCGTGGCCGCAATCAGCAGTGCCGGAGCAGCGGGGCCATTGATACGGGCAAAATCCATCCAACCCGCCAGGGTCGTGCGCCAGGGACTCGTATCGAGCAACGAGCGAAAAGGCCGCGCACGGAAGAGATCAGCAAGATAGCCAAACACCTTCTGCGCACTCTGAGCGCGCTCGGAGGCGGGCAGAGTATAACCTGCACTCCCACCGTGAGCCTGGGAGGTCAAGACACTGCGCATAAGAAAGCGCACCAACGGGCGGCTAAGCGGCGGCAAATCATCCGAGAGGCGGTGGACATCCTCAGTGTGCATCTGCATCCAGATCTGGCGCAGACGGGCCACCCCCAACCCAGAAGCGAGCGCCGCCGCATTAATCGCCCCAATCGAAGTACCGGCAATAATATCCGGCCCCTGACCATCGCGCATCCAACCAACCTCAACCAGCGCCTCAAGCACCCCAATATGATAGGCCCCCCGCGCCCCACCGCCGGAGAGAACCAGTGCCTTCTTCTTCGGCTTCGACATCGTACTGCCCTCCATCATCGCGAGATATGCACCCGATAAAACGGAGGGCCAAGCGGCAATTCACGCCCTACTCATCAAGGGGGCTACGCACCCCACGGCCACCGCGATTCAGCACATGGGTATAAATCATCGTCGTCTTCACATCAGAATGCCCCAACAACTCCTGCACAGTACGAATATCATACCCATTCTCAATCAGATGCGTAGCAAAACTATGCCGAAACGTATGACAACTCGCATGCTTCGTAATACCACTAGCCCGCACCGCATCATGCACCGCCCGTTGCAAAGAACCCTCGTGGACATGGTGGCGGCGGATCGCACCACTACGCGGATCACGTGAACGCTGCTCCGCAGGAAAGAGATACTGCCATGCCCAAGAGCGGGCAGCATCGGGCGACTTACGCACCAACGCAAACGGCAGATACACCTCACCATAACCATCAGCCAAATCCTGCTCAAAAATCTGCTTCACCTGCACCAAATGAGCACGCAGCGGCTCCACCAGAGTCGCAGGCAACATCGTCAAACGATCGCGCATCCCCTTACCATCGCGCACCACCACCTGAAGCATCTGAAAATCGAGATCCTTCACCCGCAGACGCAAACACTCCATGAGGCGCAAGCCACTCCCATAAAGCAACTGCGCCATCAACAGATAGACCCCTGACAGATGCGCCATAACAGCGCGCACCTCCGCACGAGTAAGCACCGTCGGCAACCGGCGGGGCTGCTTAGCAGCAGTAATCGCCGCAAGATCACCAAGATCGCGCCCCAACAACTCACGATAGAGAAAGAGCAGAGCTGCACGGGCCTGATTCTGGGTCGAAGCAGCAACATTCAACTCCGTCGCCAAATGATTAAGAAACGCCACCACCGCATCAGCACCCAACTCACGCGGATGGCGCTTCTGATGAAACAACACATACCGGCGCACCCAATCAAGGTAAGTCTCCTCGGTACGCAACGAATAGTGGCGACTACGCAAAAGATCGCGCAACTGCTCCAAGAGCGGACGCTGAGATTCGGGCATAAGACCCTCCTTAAGCAAGTCGGGTAGCCAATACGGAACACTTGTGTTATGATAGCACGTAAATTCTTATCCGTAAAGGGGTATTCTGGACACAGAAAGGAGCGAAGAGCAATGCGCACACGACTTGTACGGCGACCGGGGCAACCAGGGACAAAAGAACTCGTGGAACAATACGGCGAGCGGCTGATCTGCGTGCGCTACCGCTACGATGAGCGCAGCAAACAGCGCCACAAAACCATCGAACTGATCATCGAAAGCACAGCATGGGAGCCACCGATGAACCCAGAGAGCATCGTGAGCCTCCACATCGGCACACACGAGCGTGAAATACAAAACAGCGTGCGCAACGCGGGCGGGATCTGGAAATACAAGCAACAGGTATGGCAACTCCGCTACGATCACGTACTCGAACTAGGGCTTACAGACCGCATTATTGACCACGAATGCAACGAATAAGAGTTGCCATACCCTGAGTAGACATGCTATAATCATATATCGAATATATACATAGATCCGAACCTTCCATATATTATGTCTCGTAACGAGATGTATTGGGGATAATTTCATGTTGGGCCTTCGCCCCTCCAACCATCGGGGCGTGTCAACGATATGTGTTCCGATCCGTAGCTATGGGTGTTGGGAATGGATCGCATGTCCGATACCGGACGAGCGATGCCGTGCCAGGGGGAGTAGCCGAGAACTGCGAGCGTTGGGGATGGATCGCATGCCCATTCCCTGACGAGCGATACCGTGCCCAGGGGATCAGCCGGGAGTGCGCTGGGCCACCATCAACGCTGGTGATGACCCATCAATGCTGTGCCTGACGATCAGCGCCGTGCCAGCAATTGATGCCGTTCGCGTACCCGCAGATCGCGCCGAGAACGCCGTGCCAGCAATTGATGTTGTTGTTGTGTCATCAGATCGCGCCCAAACGCCGTGCCAGCGACAAGGTCAGATGCGGGTAACCGTGCGCATGCGCAAACACCCATACACCACGCATGCAGGAGGGACGATCCGTGCCATGTGGTGTGGTATACTTGTGGGAGCAGAATCAGGAGGGTCAAGGGATATCCGCCATGCACTTTACGCTTACCAGCGATATCAGCGACATTGAGACCATTGCCACGAATACCAACATTCGGGAAGTCGAGCGATTACGGAAAGTGTATGGAAAAGCGCGGTGGCGAAAGAAAAAGGGAAGAGCTATGATTCGACTTGATGATGGAACCATGCATCTCGCAGAAATCCACTGGTATGAAGCCACGGGATTTGGGCGGAAAGAAGTCAAAATCAAGTACCTCTTCGATTAAACAGTCATATTCATAATTCATCAAGGAGGAAGGTGATGATGAACGAACCTTGGGCATTACGCTTTGTGATTTGTATTGACAATACCGCCTATCCCGTTGCTCTTGAGCGCAGAAAGATCTATCAAGTCATCCCAGATGAACACGCCGCAACGCATCACTTACTCCGGGTGATCGACGAATCCGGCGAGGAGTATTTGTATCCTAGCACGTATTTCATCCCGGTTGATTTTGCGCCCAGTATTCAAGAAGCGCTGCTGCGTGCGGCATAGAGAGACTCCAATCAGCGCCGTACCAAAGGCAAGGTCGGAAGAGTCTCCCACACAACGCCGGATCATGAGCCAAACAGCGGAGTCTCCAAGCAAACACCGTACCCAACTTTCAGTGCAGAACCAACAGAAAACACCCGGAAGTGGAAGATTCTCCTTTTTTCCGCCGTGCCGGGAGCATACGCAACCCTTCGTCATCAACCGTATGGCCCAACATCGCCTCGCAGGTGACGCCGCTGGCGCGGCCTGCGAACCGGGGGGATTCTGGAAATGTCTTTCTTGGGCAAGCCTCGTGCGGATCACGAGACGTCGCCAGCGGCGCACCTGAAGGCTGGCGTTGGGCCGTCCTTCCTTGAAGCGCCGAGGCGTGCCAGAAGCTCGTGTTCCACCCCATGGGGCCGCACATGGCAGGATACAATGCATGATTCTCGTAGCGTCTATGAAGGCGAACGTTCCGCCATCCTCTCCCAGAAATACCCAATGTTCCCTCAAACAAAGATGAATGATTGACCCTATTTGGCAAGTATGTATGGCATAATGAACGAGCTATTAAATCGATGTGAGTTGAAAGATATCCCTCCAATGCCTCCCGTCCACCAACCCAAGTTTCTGCTCTTTGCGCAACATGGATGGAACGATACCCATCGCAACATCGAACCCCTTGCCATGGCGCTTGCGACCCACGATACCCGTATCTTTACCCCGAACCTCGGCATATTGAACACATGGATAGCCATTGACCCCCTGATCACCACCGTACACCAGCACCTCACGACTGCACGACACTGGCATCCCAACGCAGCACTCCGCATTATTGCGCACTCACTCGGAGGGCTTATTTGGTTAGAAGTCTTGCACAGACACCCCCATATTTGGACAACTATCGACTCTGTGGTACTGTTAGGTTCTCCCATTGGCGGATCAGATCTTGCTCGTATCCTTGACCCGTTGGGCATCCTTCCCACCATTGCGCGTGATTTAGGGAAAGATCGTCGCCATCTCGCCGAACAACTTGCCCAGCATGTCCCAATCCTCATCATCAGTGGGGATCATGATGGTGGGAGCGATCACGTCATTCCCGTTGGTTCGACCCAGGTTCACGGGGCGAGACACCTTCAGCTCCGTGGGATACACCATAACGCCTTACGTGACCCCCAAACAGTCGCTCCCATTATTCGACAATTCTGGGACGATCATCGCGAACTGCCGTTCATTCAGCAACTCATCACGCGCTTACGCACCATTCCTGGGATGACTGATGCCCATCCGCGTGATGTTGTCCACGCACGCATCACGATGACTTTTCACGAGGGCACGACGCTGCGTCTCTGGAAAAATCCCGTGGGTGTCGATCATGTGTTTGTCGTCGATGCGTTTGGTGTCGTCCATTTTGGCGGTTTTGTGGGGTGGATGCATGCCGCCGATCTCCGCACTGCGCTTCAGGCGATACCAACCGATCTTCATGCCATCGTTCACTAGTTGTTGGCATGGTGGCATCTTCCCGGCCCAACATCGCCTCGCAGGTGACGCCGCTGGCGCGGCCTGAACCTGGGTGCTTTCTATAAATATCCTTTTGGGTCAAGCTTCGTTTCGATCCAGAAAACTGCCAGCGGCGCACCTGAAGGCTGGCGTTGGGCCTTCGCTCCTCCAACCATCGGGGCGTATCAACGATCTGTGTTCCGATCCGTCGAGAACAGCGTTGAATGTGAGGGGATAGATCGCCTCTCCGTTGCCTGACGAGTGATGCCGTACCCGGGGGAGCAGCCGGAAGTGCGCCGAGTCAGTGATCTGCGCCGTGCCACCGATAGATGGGGGGGGTATCCGTCACCAGATCGCAGCACGAACGCCGTGCCAGCCCATCAATGTCGTACCAGTAACGAATGTGGGGTGTCGTCACCAGATCGCGTCACGAACGCCGTGCCACCCTTCAATGCCGTGCCAGAGATTGATGCCGTTGTTGTCTCACCAGATCGCGTCACGAACGCCGTGCCACCCCATCAATGTCGTACCAGTAATTGATGTGAGTTGTTTGTTACCAGATCGCGCCAAGAACGCCGTGCCACCCTTCACTGTCGTACCAGTAATTGATGCCGTTGGTGTCTCACCAGATCGCGCCAAGAACGATGGGCCACCCATCACTACCGTGCCAGGGACAACGCAGGAGTCGCGCCAAGAACGCCGTGCCACCCTTCACTGTCGTACCAAAGATTGATGCCGTTGTTGTCTCACCAGATCGCGCCAAGAACGTCGTGCCAACCCTTCAATGCCGTACCAGCAAAGGATGTGGGTTGTCCGTCAAAAGATCGTGCCAAGAACGCCGTGCCACCCTTCACTGCCGTGCCAGCAACAACGGAGGCAGAATCGCCGAGGACGCGCCGGACCCAACCTTCCATGCCGTACCAGCGGGAAAAGCAGGCGTGCGCACCTCGCAAAGCCGTGTCAGGGGCAAGGCCGGAATCGCCCGTTCAGCGCCGTGCCAGGGGCAAGGCCGGAATCGCCCATTCAGCGCCGTGCCCACCCTTCACGGTGCGACCACGGGCACATGCCAGGAAAACGGGGAAGACTTCTTTTGTCCGCAGTGCCGGAAGCACAAGCAAGCCTACGGCATCACCACAGCCTGGCCCAACATCGCCTCGCAGGTGACGCCGCTGGCGCGGCCGGTGAACCGGGTGCATTCTGGAAATGTGCTTTTTGGGCAAACGCCATGCGGATCACGGGACGCGGCCAGCGGCGCACCTGAAGGCTGGCGTTGGGCGTCGGGGCGGCCTCCAACTCGCCGGGAGCCGAGGAATCGTTGCGACCTTCAGCGCCCGTCGCAGAGTCAGCGACCTTCCAGGCCCGTTGGAGAATCCGCCACGACCAACGCCCGTCGGAGATCGGCCACGATCAACGCCCGTTGGGGAGTCGGCTTCGATCAGCGCCCGTCACCGAATCCGCGACCTTCCATGCCCGTTGGAGAATCCGCCACGAGCAGCGCCCGTTGGAGATCCGCCACGAGCAGCGCCCGTTGCAGAGTCAGCTTCGGCCACTACCCGTTGGGGAATCCGCTTCGTGCAGCGCCCGTCGGAGATCGGCCACGTTCACCGCCCGTTGAGGAGTTGGCCACGTTCACCGCCCGTTGAGGAGTTGGCCACGTTCACCGCCCGTTGGGGAGTCGGCCACGACCAACGCCCGTCGGAGATCGGCCACGACCAGCGCCCGTCAAAGAGTCCGCTTCGTGCACCGCCCGTTGAAGTGTCCGCTTCGTACACCGCCCGTTGGGGAGTCGGCCACGACGAAGACCCGTCACCGAGTCGGCTACGCGCAGCGCCCGTCAGGGAGTACCCCATGGGAGGCAAGAGGTCATGGCCAGCCCCGCGCCCAACATCGCCTCGCAGGTGACGCCGCTGGCGCGGCCTGCGAACCGGGGGGATTCTGGAAATGTCTTTCTTGGGCAAGCCTCGTGCGGATCACGAGACGTCGCCAGCGGCGCACCTGAAGGCTGGCGTTGGGCCTTCGCTCCTCCAACCATCGGGGGCCAAGGAATCGTTGCGACCTTCAGCACCCGTCAAGGACTCGACCACGATCTAAGCCCGTTGGACGACATAAATAAAGCTATACCAGGGGATAACTCACTGAGGATGTACTAAATCAAGTCAGGACAATAGTACTACCAGTTTTTCAGAAGTAAGGTAATCACTTTTGTGACTTTTGGCTACTAAGTTATATGTAACAGCGTAATACACAGCGATATATGTGTTTTTTACTGGAGTAAAAGCATGACTAACAGACGTATTTTCACTATCATTTTCTTTTCAATTTTCATGCTGGTGATTGTAATTGGAAACTTACTTACACTTCCTGTAATCATGGCCGCTCCCGGCAATACCACTCGCGTCTCGATCACTGCTAGCGGAGGGCAAGGGAATAACCGTTCTTTTGTTTTTGGTCGCTCGATCTCTGGCGATGGGCGTTATGTGGTATTCGGGTCTGAAGCAAGTAACATGGTCAGCGGCGATACGAATGGGAAATCGGACATCTTTGTCCGTGATCTCCAGACCGCCGCGACCATCCGTGTCTCGGTTGCAACTGGCAACATCCAGGCGAATAATGCTTCTTCCAATCCCGCCATCTCCACCGATGGACGTTTCATCGCCTTCGAATCCGATGCCAGCAACCTTGTTAGCAGCGATACGAATCGGAAAGGGGACATCTTTGTCTATGACCGTCAGTCCGTGATAACCACCCGTGTCTCAGTTGCGACTGGCGGACAGCAGGGCAATGACCCATCTGGCTTTGGTTCTGCGGACTTCTTTCCCGCCATTTCCGGTGATGGGCGCTACGTGACATTTGTCTCCCACTCCAGCAATCTCGTTAGCGGGGATACAAATGGAAGACCAGACATCTTTATCCATGACCGCCAAACGGTGATAACCGAGCGCATCTCCGTTGCGACCGGCGGGGCACAATCGAATGACTGGTCTGACCAATCTTCTATCTCCGCTGATGGACGCTATGTGGCATTTGATTCCGGTGCGAGTAATTTGGTTAGCGGTGATACAAATGGGAAGTCGGACATCTTTGTCCGTGACCGCCAGACAGGCGTAACAGAGCGGGTTTCTATTGCCTCCGATGGGGAACAAGGAAATAACTATTCCGACTTCCCTGCTATCTCCGCCGATGGGCGCTTTGTAGCTTTCATATCAGCTGCGACCAATCTAGTCAGTAACGATACGAATGGGAAAATTGACGTCTTTGTCTACGACCGCCAGACAGCGACAACCGAGCGTATCTCAGTTTCTGCTATAGGGACGCAAGCAAATGAGGATTCTAATTACCCCGACATATCAGCGGATGGACGCTTTGTGACCTTCCACTCTCTAGCGAGCAGTTTGGTTGGCGGTGATACGAACGCAGTAGGCGATGTTTTCATCCGTGACCGACAGATGGTAAGCACAGACATCATCTCGGTTGCTCCCCCTTATTGGGGCAATGGCGTATCTGGCTTCGCTTCTATCTCTGCCGATGGGCGCTTTGTCGCCTTCTCGTCTGAAGCCAATAATCTGGTTAGTGGGGACACGAATGGAAAAATGGATATTTTCATCCGAGAGCGTGTTGTAAATACGGATACGATTTTTCTTACTATCAATAATCTACGAGATAGCTATGGTTCGATTCCTGAGAATGAATTAATTGGAGAGGGCAATCAACTTACAGCTCAGATTCAGCTAAAAAATACCAGCAACACCCCTGTTAGTGGAAGACTAATGATCGTAAACAGCGCAGGTCGGATGGTGAGTGATTATAAAGATATAACTATACCCGTTGGCGATAGTTTTGACTGGCTTACATTTTCAAGTGATGGCATGGCACAGGTTGGGCAAGCGCGTACTGATGTTATGCTGTTGGCCCGCTTCGAGCCATCAGGTACAGGGATGAGTCTGATAGAATCTAGTAGTTTTGCACTTACGATTCAACCACGTCCAGTGATATTGGTTCATGGGTGGGGTGATACAGCCGAGTCATGGGACGATTACGAAAACTCATTTTTGCCATCCATTGGGTTACAGGGTTTCGCTGTCCATAAAATGCTCACAGGAGGCGGTGATAACGACGGCTTCGGGTGGCGAACAAATACGATTGACACAAACGCAATGGTTATGGATGTGTACATACACAACATATTGGGCTTGCCATCGGATGGTAAGATTCGTGCCGAGGAAATTGATATTGTCGCCCATAGTATGGGCGGGCTTATTTCTCGACGATATATATCGAAATACATGAAAACAGGAGGGGTTAAAGTACGGCAGTTAATAATGATTGCCACACCGAATCTTGGCTCAGTTACTGCTGAACTAGGTACACGAGCTTACTCGCTTCTTAATTCAACGTTGAGAAAGCCAATCGAGGGAGGACTTCGATATCCAGCAACTCTCGAGTTAACGGTATCTAGCGTAAAGTCTTTCAATCGTGAAAACACCGTTAAAAATGGTACCGATTTTTATGTTATAGCTGGATATTGTGGTATACCCACTCTTCAATCTTCATTAGATACACCGTGTAACCCAGTTGAACCATGGCCAAATGATTCCATCGTATCCCTGGGCAGCGCATTCGGTTTGAGTTATCTTGACGGAGAATGGGTTGAATTTGGGTCACTTGATCCTTATCGAAGTATCAACCCCCTTTTACAAGATACCTTTCATCTCAATATGTTTAAATCTACGACTTTAAATGGGAATTACACTCAGGGTGGTGCTCTTGTTTTCTACCAGTACGTCAAACCGCTGCTTCAAGGAAGTCTCCCAGCATCTACAGCAGATGTCACTAGCTATCCAGATCATCCATCAGTGAACCTAGCGGCTACAATAGATGATCTACAGTATACAAGTGTCCAAACTGGCACGGTCTATCCAGCACAATCTGTTGCTTTCCCTATGAGATCAGAAGGCGGAGATAGCGTCTCATTTGCTGTCTATGGCGCAACGAGCGAGATCACGGTCAGTTTACGCTCCCCAGACGGGAGAATTATCACTTCTTCCACCAACGAACCAGGGATACTCTATGGTCATCTGCCCCCGGAGGTAATGCCGCTCACAACCTATGTTATAAGTAACCCGCTTGTTGGTGATTGGACCGTCATCGTAGCGTCAACGAGTCAAACACCTGTGACTGGAACAGTTGTAGCTGCAATGTCTATGTTGCGAAGCGATCTCCGGTTGATTGTCCCAGCGTTACCCGTAAATCCACCGCTCAATCAGCCACTTTATATTACAGCACGCCTTGATCAAAGCGGTTCTCCGGTATCAGGCGCAACATTACAGGCATATATGAACCTACCAGGAGGCGTTTCTACATTAGTAACCCTTCTAGATGACGGTCAACATGGCGATGGCGATCCAAGTGATGGAGTCTATGGTTATACCCTTACCCCTCAAACATATGGCGTCTATAGTGCGGTGATCAATGCAACTGTAACCAGTCAGGGCATCTCTCTTAATCGAAGTGCGCTCTGGTCAACTATAATGCAAGCGGCAACCTCAAATCAGAAAGTTTACATTCCCCTCATCCGGCGCTAAACAGGGCTGACAATGTCTTAAAGTAATAAACTTACCATGCCGACCAGTGGCCCAACATCGCCTCGCAGGTGACGCCGCTGGCGCGGCCTGCGAACTGGGTGCATTCTGTGGGTTTCCTTCTGGGCAAGCCTCGTGCGGATCACGGGAAACCTGCCAGCGGCGCACCTGAAGGCTGGCGTTGGGCCTTCTTAGTCCGCAGCGTCGGGGCGTTTCAAGGATCGGTATTCCGATCCGGAGCTCTGGGTGTTGGGAAGGGATCGCATGCCCGATTCCGAACGAGCGGTGTCGTGCCAGGGGGAGCAGCCGGGAGTGCGCCGTATCAGGGATCAGCGCCGTGCCAGAGGAGAGATGTGGGGTGTTCGTCACGTGATCGCGTCACGAACGCCGTGCCACCCATCACCGCCGTACTCTGGGCAACGCAGGAGTCGCGCCAAGAACGCCGTGCCAACCGATCAACGCCGTACCAGCGATGCGTGTGGGGTGTTCGTCAAAAGATCGCGCCAAGAACGAGGTACCACCCATCAATGCCGTGCCAGCAATAGGTGTGGGTTGTACGTGAAAAGATCGCGTCACAAACGCCGTGCCAACCTATCAACGCCGTACCAGCGATGCGTGTGGGGTGTTCGTCAAAAGATCGCGTCACGAACGCTGTGCCCACCGCTCAATGCCGTACCAGCAATGGGTGTGGGGTGTTCGTCACCCGATCGCGTCAACAGCGCCGTGCCCACCGATCACTGCCGTGCCCGCAACAACGGAGGCGGAGTCGCTGAGGACACGCCGTGCCCACCGCTCCGTGCCGTGCCAGCGGGAAGGCTGGAGTCGCCCGTTCCGCGATGTGCCAGCGGGAAGGCTGGAGTCGCCCGTTCAGCGCCGTGCCAGCGGGAAGGCTGGAATCGCCCATGCAGCGCCGTGCCCACCAATCAGTCCGTGCCATGGGCAAGGCTGGAGTCGCACCAACAGCGCCGTGCCCACCCTTCACGGCGCGACCACGGGAACATGCCAGGAAAACGTGGAAGACGTCTTTTTGTCCGTCGTACCGGAAGCACCGGCACCCCTTCGTCGTCCCTGGTCTGGCCCAACATCGCCTCGCAGGTGACGCCGCTGGCGCGGCCTGCGAACCGGGTGGATTCTGGAAACTTCCTTCAGGGCAAACGCCATGCGGATCACGGGAATCTGCCAGCGGCGCACCTGAAGGCTGGCGTTGGGCCTTCTCAGCCCGCAGCGTCGGGGCGTGTCAACGATCTGCGTTCCGATCCGTAGCTCTGGGTGTTGGGGATGGATCCCATACCCGATTCTGGACGAGCGATGCCGTGCCAGGGGGAGCAGCCGGGCGTGCGCCGGGTCAGTGATCAGCGCCGGGTCAGCAAGGGATGAGGGTTGTTCGTCACAAGATCGCGCTAAGAACGCCGTGCCAACCTTCAATGTCGTGCAAGCAATGGGTGTGGGTTGTTCGTCACCAGATCGCGTCAAGAACGCCGTGCCAACCCATCAATGTCGTACCAGCAATAGGTGTGGGTTGTTCGTCAATAGATCGCGCCAAGAACGTCGTGCCAACCTATCAATGCCGTACCAGCAAGGGATGTGGGTTGTACGTCAACAGATCGCGTCAAGAACGCCGTGCCACCCTATCACGGCCGTGCCAAAGGGAAGGCCGGAGTCACACGTTCAGCCCCGTGCCAACCTTCAATGCCGTGCCAGAGATTGATGCCGTTTTTGTATCAATAGATCGCGCCAAGGACGCCGTACCAACCTATCAGCGCCATACCAGCAATCGGTGTGGGTTGTCCGTCAATAGATCGCATCACGAACGCCGTGCCAACCTATCAATGCCGTGCTAGGGGCAACGCCGGAGTCGTACCGACCGCGCCGTGCCCACCTATCAATGCCGTGCCAGAGGGAACGCCGGAGTCGCACGAAGAGCGCCGTGCCAGGGGCAACGCCGGAATCGCACGCAGCGTGCCGTGCCCACCCTTCCATGCCGTACCAGCGGGACATGCCAGGAACGTGGAAGACTTCTTTTTTTCGCAGTGCCGGGAGCAAAAGCAAGCATACGGCATCACCATAGCCTGGCCCAACATTGCCTCGCAGGTGACGCCGCTGGCGCGACCTGTGAACGTGGTGCCATCTTTGGCGGTATTGCTGTGGTACACTTCATGCGGATCACGGGACGTGGCCAGCGGCGCACCTGAAGGCAGGCGTTGGGCGGCAGTACACACCCCAATGCACTGCCAGCGAAAAACGCTGCATATTCCGGATGTTGGGCGGCTCGCACCCCACGATGCCCATGCCGAGCCACAGAACGGAGTATTGGATGAGACCATACTAACTAATTCCTGAGTTATGTTATAATTACCACTGGCAACAATATTCTGTAAGATAAGAAAGTATCACCATGCCAGAACATCCGAGTAAACGTACTCTTGCAGATCTAGAGACAATGATTAAAGATATTCAGTATTTCCTCGATCATCCTCGTACACAACAGAATAGATGGGTAGCAAAGGGTCAATCTTGGATTCCTATATTAGAACATGCAAAGGAAGATTTGCAGTCTGAGATTGAACATTATGATATTATTTTAGAAGCATATCAAGCTACATGGATTGTTCTTCGTAATCTTGGACTTGAATTAAAACAGCGTGACAGGACAACGTGGGCGTATAGTTGGAATGGTGCATCGCTTGTAGGTGCATTTACATCACGAGCAGAGGCATTAGAAGCAGCTTTGCGAGCGCGTCTTTCATAAATCAGGATAAGATTAAAAAAGAGAGTACAAAATGGGGGTATATCGAATACAAATAAAGAAACAATTACAACGCCATAATTGGACAAATTCTTACATAGTAGTAGTAAACACCCCTTTTGATCGAAGTGAACTTGAGCGTATTGCTGATACAATTGCGCCGAAAATTCTATTATTTGAGCGTATATTTTACAGTGAAGAAGTAGAAATGCTTGGGTCGGAGACCATTCCTGTCTGTGATCCACCTGAACCATGGATAGCTTTACGATATGGCGACCCTCATGGTAAATCATGGCAACATCTTCCAGGTTTACGCCCATTTGCAGTAGAAGAAAGCACTGGAGCAGCTATAACCCTTTTACTCGGATTACAACCCGTTGCAAGTCATTGGGGAAATAAAGATTATCGATATGCGCTTCATAAAGATGAAATACAGGCAATAGCCGGAGGCTATCAATTACGACCAGAGAGTCGAAAAGAGATGGAAAACCGTTTAATCAAAGCCAAATCAACTATTAAGGATATTCTTCACAATGACACAACAAAACCAGCATTAGCGGTAAGTGCTTCTAAAGACGCTCATTTATTAGAGACATACAAATATCGTCGAGTTCAAGACATCATTATTAAAGGAATTCATATTAGTAAACATCGTCGATAGTAACCCTGTGCCGCCCAACATCGCCTCGCAGGTTCAGGCCGCTGGCGCGGCCTGAACCTGGGTGCCATGTCTGGCGTTCCTTCTGGGCAAACCTCTTTCGGGATCACGGGAAGTCGCCAGCGGCGCACCTGAAGGCTGGCGTTGGGCGGCAGCATACCCCAATGCACTGCCAACGAAAAAGGCTGCCTATTCC
>NZ_GL501404.1:836159-838958 GCF_000152145.1 Oscillochloris trichoides DG-6 | reverse complement strand
CAATACTCTGAATTATAAGCAAAAAAACTACATATTCGGATTTGCACACCTTAAAATAGTAACACTCCTGCCTCATATATCCTATTGTAGCGCCTACTATATACTCTCATTTGTTAACCCGCCGCCCAACATCGCCTCGCAGGTGACGCCGCTGGCGCGGCCTGCGAACCGGGTGCCATGTCTGGCGCTTCTTCTGGGCAAACGTCGTTCGGATCACGGGAACCTGCCAGCGGCGCACCTGAAGGCTGGCGTTGGGCCTTCTTAGCCCGCAGCGCCGGGGCATGCCCATGCCGCTGAGGAAGACGTGCGATGCACGATTGGGAATGGATTGCATGGCCGATACCTGACAAGCGGTGTCGTGCCAAGAGGAGCAGCCAAAAAAGCAAGGTAAGCGTTTTAGTGAATTTTGGTTACTAATCCTATAGAACGTTCTTTAAGCATGTAGAGGAGAGTACTATCATGAATTATTCAAAGCGCGTGTTTTTATTTTTTATTATACTTTCATTAATTCTCAATTCCCTGAGCTTATTCACACAAGAAGTACATGCGTCTATCATCCAAACTTTGCCAGTACCATATATGAGTCAATATACTGGTGCTACCACGGAAAATGATGACTGTGGCCCATCTTCAGTTGCAATGGTTCTCGATGCTTACAACAAAAGACCACCAACAATATTATCAAACAAATTATTCATCGAAGATATTCGTAAAAAAATGAGTAAATCCTCTGGAGCAACCAGCAATAATGATCGTATTGTATCCTTAGCAGCTTACGGTATTAATTCTACGGCAATAACTGGTTCTGATCCTCTCAGTGAAATAAAGGTTGCTCTTGCTCAGTACAAACCGGTTATTGCACGAGTTAATGGAAGAACCTTAGGACGAGGCTATGATGGGCATGCCATTGTCGTCATTGGCTTCTCTGGCGATGGGCAAAGTGTCTATGTACATGATCCTGATAACCGAAATCTAACAGGATGGCGTGTCCCGGGTGGTGCGACTAAGACATGGCCCTATGATGTTTTCAAGGATGCCGTGTTAGCGGTAAGTTCTCCCTACGGTTTGATTGTTGAGCATCAATTGCCACCCTCTCCATTTGCAGGGCAGTCTGTCGCACAGAGCTATCAAAATACGATGATGGCAGGTTCGACTCAGACCGTACAGGTTCAAGTGAAAAATATCGGTACTGCGACTTGGGATAGCAGTACAAGGATTGCGCCGGTTCCACGTGACCAAGCAAGTCCCTTTTATGATCCTGCCACATGGCAAAGTACCACACGTATTATGTCAGCAGGTAGTGTCGCACCAGGACAAACCAAGGTATTCGAATTTGTACTCCGCGCCCCCTCAACACCAGGACACTACAACCTTCAGTTTGGCTTTCTTCAAGAAAGTGTCACATGGTTTTCTCAGCCCGCAGATGGTGCAATCTCGTTCCAGATACATGTCACCTACCCTGTCGGTGAAGGCAGCAGCAGAGCGCAATTGTTCCGTGATGCCTATAATCGTAAGGGAGGAACGCCGATCTTTGGCTACCCAACAAACAGTGCGCATTGGTGGGGGGATGGCAGTGAACATACGGTTATCAAGCAGGATTTTCAAGGTGGCACTGTTGGGAATGGTGCGATTATTCATGACGAGAAACGGGATACTCCCATCAATTCTGTTCCCGCCTATGTCATTCATGGGGGTATCTGGCAAACATATCTGAACTTAGGCGGGTGGCAATCATGGCTTGGACCGGTAACGAGTGATGAATTTCAAAATGCCGCAGGGCAAGCACAGAGTAACTTTCGTAATGGATATATCGTGTGGAACAATGGAAACCCGCAAATTGTGCCATGGCCTGAGCCAATACAAGGACAGTGGCGGGCTGAATATCGGAACGGAGGACAAGCAAACCTCCATTCCTATCCAACATGGGTGCGCAACGAGACGAGTATCAACTATGATTGGGGAACGAACACACCAGGAAGCGGGAAGTGGGGGGTATGGGGCGATCATTTCTCCGTGCGCTGGACAGGACAATTTTCCTTTGTAGCCGGGGATTATACCTTCATCACAACTGCGGATGATGGTATTCGGGTGTGGATAGACGGCAATCTCATCATTGATCGCTGGGAGATCTCATCTACTGAATATCGTGTCAGTCGCACTATGACCGCCGGAGCGCATGATATCAAGGTTGAGTATTATGACCTCGAAGGTGCGGCTCGTGCCCAATTCCGCTGGGAACCAATCAATCGCGTCCCCGCCACACCAAGTAATCTGCGAACCGGAACAACAAGCCAGACGAGCATCACGCTCCACTGGCAGGACAATGCAACGAATGAAGAGGGATATAAGCTCTACAAATGGGATGGTATCGCGGGCAACTGGATACTTGTGGCAAATATTGGAGCGAATACAACACAGTATACTGACACGGCTTTGACCTGCGCATCAACGTATTACTATGAAGTCAAAGCATACAATAGTAGCGGTGAGTCAAATACCTCTGGCTGGATTGAAGTAGCGACTAGTGTATGCAATGCGTCAACCTATCAAGTCTTTCTGCCGCTTACTCTACGCTAATTTGGTCTGCTAATACGTAGGTATCTCACACCAACGGCATGGCCCAACATCGCCTCGCAGGTGACGCCGCTGGCGCGGCCTGCGAACCGGGTGCATTCTGGAGAGTTCCTGCAAGGGCAAACATCATGGGGATCACGAGAAGCTGCCAGCGGCACACCTGAAGGCTGGCGTTGGGCGGCAGCATACCCCAATGCACTGCCAACGAAAAAGGCTGCCTATTTC
>NZ_GL501404.1:834115-835191 GCF_000152145.1 Oscillochloris trichoides DG-6 | reverse complement strand
TAATACTATGAATTATAAGCAAAAAAATAACTACATATTCAGATTTGTGCACATTAAAATAATAACACTCCTGCCTCATATATCCTATTGTAGCGCCTACTATATACTCTCATTTGTTAACCCGCCGCCCAACATCGCCTCGCAGGTGACGCCGCTGGCGCGGCCTGAACCTGGATTCCATGTCTGGCGTTCCTTCTAGGCAAACGCCATGCAGATCACGGGAACACCGCCAGCGGCGCACCTGAAGGCTGGCGTTGGGCGGCCTAAGAATAACCTCCACCACTTCAAGGCTCCGCTCACCAGCGCCCGTTGTGCCATAGTGATTTCAGTTATACAATTGACAATTTTTATGGTATATTTCTTACTGAAGTGCTTCCATAAAGCTAATGAACTTCGAGGATAACGATGAAAGCAAAACCTACTGCGAATATAGGACGTATAGGTATAGCTGGTGTTCAGTTCCAGGTTGAACATATCGGTTACAGCTTTCGCGAACAACCTACTAGCGATTTTGGTATTGATGCACATATAGAAATTATTGAGAATAATCAAGCTACTGGACGATTAATTGCAGCGCAAATTAAAGGAGGCAAAAGTTGGTTTAAAAAGCAAATCAAAGAAGGAGTTATTTATAGAGGAAAGAGAGAACATCTTAACTATTGGCTAAACTCGTCTCTTCCGGTAATAATTGTGCTGTATGATATCGAGAAAAGCATAGCCTACTGGCAGATAGTGACATCTGAAACGACACAATCCACTGGTAAGGGGTGGAAAATTATAATCCCTTTTAATCAAAAAATAGATAAAAGCTGTAAGGATTACTTGCGTAAGATCGCTGGAGTAACTATCGACATGAATTACTATTCGATATCAGCTTTACGTGACGTAAGCCATAACGCTGCAAAGCGTTATTCGGCGAATATCCTCCTCAATGCAAGGTCTACACCAGATCAAATTGAGCAGGTAGTTAAAATTGCGACGCAAAACATACGAAATAGAGAGTATTACCGCAATGATATTATCAAAAATCGATGGAATGGACATCAAGCCCATGTTGTTTTCCTCTTCATATATCA
>NZ_GL501404.1:832424-832987 GCF_000152145.1 Oscillochloris trichoides DG-6 | reverse complement strand
CTACAGAAGATATGCAACATGCAAATTGGATTTGCCAAAGCCAATGGGTAGATCCATCCTTAGCACCACAGTTTTCACCAGTGAAACTTATAGGTGAAGAGGTTGGGGATGGAATAATAGTCCGGTGGTCAGAGAATTACACTGCTCGTAAGAGATTTTACCAAGAGAATACTGCAACAAAAGAAAATTACTTACACCAACTCCGTGGGCTTTTAACGAATCTACAGACCTTGATTCAAGAAATCCTTAGACTGACAAATAGCCTAGAAGCCAGCATAATAGCAGAAGAAGAATATGAGGATCGCATGAAACAACTGGAGCCACAAGTCACTGCTGTATATTTGAGATCATCAGAAATGGAACTTGCACCTTATGAATGTCAACAAGTAAATTCTTCTTTCAAGAGTGCTATTGCTTTTGCGCATAACATTGTATTGCCATTCTCAGTGCGAGGTCAGAAGACATGGAACAACAAACAAAGAAGGCATTTTGTTGTTGATGCAATAGATAACTATCAAAAGGAGATGCGTCGATTAGAAATGCTCATTGAAACACTACGTTAA
>NZ_GL501404.1:829805-831663 GCF_000152145.1 Oscillochloris trichoides DG-6 | reverse complement strand
TCAGAGAGATGTTCCGTTTGACTTTAGCAATCAGCGCACCTCTTCTTATCGACTATCACCGAGCGACCCAGAAAATAGAAATGGCTCCCAATCGCTTACGCGCATGATGAAAGAGGCGATTCAAGCTATTGTTGTACAGCAACCTATAAAGCCATTCGCACAAATTCAGCAATCGTCTGAGATAATACAACGGCAACGGGATGTTGCGAATATCACATGGGTAATGTCCGCAGTCCACTTACCAACACTTGACGAAGCGCTACATTCACTTCCACATTATATAAGTATGGAAGTTTTCCTATTCTGGGAGGAATTTAACGAACGGGTGACAAGTTCGCTATTTCATGTCTATGATGAAAAGACCCGAACTGCCCTTTTAGATTTCCATGATGCCTGGGATAAATGCTTGTCATCTGGAACTTACTACCTAACAGAGTCCACCGGAAAAAGATCTGTATTTAGTATTTCACCTAGTGATGACTTGGAAAGCGTGTGGAGTAAACTTGAGACTGATCGTGATTTGCTTGCAACTACGTTCGCTTCCTTAATACAAATTTTGAGAATAAATTATCTCGAAGTCGATCTTGATAAGACTAGCTTCCTTGCATGGCACAAAAAACTTGAAGGTGATAGGACGTATAATGCCAGGGTTTCGGAGCAGTAATAAAGCAACAGAAATAGATCAATAAACACACTGCCCGCCGCCCAACATCGCCTCGCAGGTGACGCCGCTGGCGCGGCCTGAACCTGGGTGCCATGTCTGGCGTTCCTTCTAGGCAAACGCCATGCGGATCACGGGAACACCGCCAGCGGCGCACCTGAAGGCTGGCGTTGGGCGGCACCTCAACCCGAAATGGCCGCTGCCGGGCAGGATGAACAGCTATATCTACCGATAGATCCTGGTGTATACGTGTAACGACCGTCTACTGACGAGCATGTTGGGCAGCATAAGTAAAGCTGCCACGAGTGCAAGGCTGTTCAGGAACCGCGCTCGTTGTGCCTAGTGAAGATCACCTTGATTGCCAATCGAAGTGATACCAAACACATATTCGCACACACCGAGGTAACGGCTATGATTTCACGTCTTTACAAATCGTACATTTGCGAGTATATTTGAAATAAGTTCTTACTCTCGCCATTCAACATCCTTAAGGAGATAGCATGGACTTCATCGACAAAATCCGAGAACTCGCTGCCCGTGTCCCTAAGCAACTTGATTATATTCAGACAGAAGAAGCAACGAAAAACGCACTTATTATGCCATTCATTGCTGCATTAGGATGTAATGTATTTGATCCGACTGAGGTAACTCCTGAACTCAACGCCGATATTGGAATTAAGAAAGGCGAAAAAGTTGATTATGCCATCCTAAGAGACGGAAAGCCAGTCATTCTCTTTGAGTGCAAACATCACGCGGCTGATCTTGGCAAGGTTCATGCATCACAACTCTACCGATACTTTAGTGTTACAGAAGCACGTTTCAGCGTCTTAACAAATGGTCTTGTCTACTGGTTTTATACGGATTTAGAAGCACCGAATAAAATGGACAGCAAGCCGTTTTTTGAGTTTAGCTTACTCGATATTCGAGAGGCTGCTGTCGATCAATTGAAGAAGTTTACAAAGTCAAGTTTTGATGTGAACAACATCCTGACAAGCGCTAGTGAATTAAAGTATACACGTGAAATTAGACGCATTCTTCTTGACCTCATGCAAGATCCGTCAGACGATTTTGTAAAGTTCATTGTCGCACAAGTGTATACGGGGCGGGTTACACAAGTCGTGCGTGAGCAGTTTTCACAACTCATACGGCAAGCGTTTAAGCAGATTTTGAGTGATCAAATTAGCGAACGCTTAAAAA
>NZ_GL501404.1:825483-828970 GCF_000152145.1 Oscillochloris trichoides DG-6 | reverse complement strand
GCATCAGAAACGGGTACTATGGCTACGGCTCCAGCAGAGACAACAACGCCCGGAGAAGCAACACCTACGGCGATGGACGTACCTGCGGCTCCCACAAATGGTGTTCATACCACAGAAGAAGAAATTGAGGGCTATCACGTCATACGTGCTATCCTCCGAGAGATCGTAGACGTGAAGCGCGTGTCAATGCGTGACGTGCTATCATACTGCGGTATTATCCTGGACGACACCAATCGTAAACCTATCTGTCGGCTCTATTTTAATAGTGCGCAGAAATACATTAGCTTTTTCGATGGTGAAAGAGAAAGTATGAAGGATGGCCAGAAAGAAGATAAAATAGCAATCGAAAGTATCGACGATTTATATAAGTTTTCGGATCGTCTAAAAATGACAGTCATTCGTTATGAAGATGCAGCAAAGGCTTCGAAGAAGACAAAGTAGAACTACCTGTAGTTCTTTATACCGTGCCATGCCGCCCAACATCGCCTCGCAGGTGACGCCGCTGGCGCGGCCTGGGAGCCGGGTGGATTCTGGATACTTCCTACGGGGCAAACCTCTTTCGGATCACGGGACGTGTGCCAGCGGCGCACCTGAAGGCTGGCGTTGGGCGGCCCTCAACCCGAAATGTCCTCGCCCGGCAGTTAACTACAGGGTTGGGCGACCAAACAACGTCGTCACGCTCCAAAGTTGTGCGAGGCTCCTTCTACTCACGTTCGTGGTGTGTTCGCTCTTGCCGAAGAGCCAGAGATTTGATATACTTACAAACAAGAATATCAAGCAGCAGTACCACAGCAGTTATGAGACTAAATATCAAGCCAGTTGAAGATGTGCTATTGACACCATATATTATTATGGTTGTCAAAGCAAATGGCGATTTGAATGAAGAGGAAATGAACCAATTCTTGAAACGATGGACAGGATGCTCTCAAGATAAATCACAAGATTGGTCAAATATTGCCGAGAAAAACATACTCCTATTTAAACGTGAGAAAGGTGGTATACCTTTCCCTGCTGATCAGGTGTATGAAGGAAGAACTCGTTGGGCTACAATGTATAAAGCAGGACAAGGTATATACGAAGTAAGTCTAGGACTCTGTGTTAGTTGCTTTAAAGTGCAACCAGATCATATTCAGGTTGCAAAAGAGACAAAGGATGCAGTATTAAAAACAGTACGTGCTGCGAGAAAATGGAAGCTACCAAGTGGGTTTTCTTATCATACAGAGATAATGCTCAATAGACAGCAAAGTCGTATTATACTGGCAAAACCACCTAGTTTACTGAAGTCTTTCTTTGACCAAAATGTATTACAATCATTAATACCTTTTGTAGCAACAGCACTAGGTGCAGTTATTTCAGTTATTCAACCTTTCACAGTTCAGACATTAATTCAGGGGTTTCCACAAAAAGTCGCACCTCTCGGTTTTTCGGTACTTATTGGTTATTTTTTTCTTGCCATTATTAACTGGGTTAGTGTACGAACAAAGGTTTCATGGACAGTTGACGAAGGAGCCTAAACATGTCTGATAGAACCGATACAAATAAGCAAGAGATTCTTTATAAAGTGGTAGATAACCTTCAACGATATGGGAATGCCTATCTTGAGCAAATAACAAGCCGTCTTACCACGCATTCCACAGGCGGCACAGCAGATTTAGTGTTCATTCCCAGTTCAGGCCCTTATGCTGGAACAGTTCATGTCTGTGAGTTTAAGAGATCAAGTTCGAGTATGCTTCCTAGTGTAGTGACTTCCAATGCAATACAGCATTCTCAATGGATAAGAGAGCTAAATCCGGAAACTAATATACGCTTGGCGCTGGTTTCTAATGCTGTTGTAGAAGCTCCAATCGTGAAATCAGTGGAGTTTACTACGTTTTCGGGTATTAAAAATCCACAAGAATTAACAAATAAGATTATTACTTGGTCGGGATTAAGTGGAAGCCGATCAATTAATACAGAATAACAGCAAGAAACAGAGGCTTCTTGTAAACCCGCCGCCCAACATGGCTCGCAGCGGACGCCGCTGGCGCGTCTCGTGAGCTGGCGGTTTTTTACAATGTGGCCTCGTGCCATCGCGCGCTGCCCTCTATCGAAGCTGCCAGCGGCGCCGCTGAAGCCCAGCGTTGGGCCTTTGCACCTCACACCTTCGGGGTGGTGTAAGGATCTGAAATCCGATCAGTTACAACCTTCATTGGAGATGGATCGCATCCCCGTTCCCTCACGAGCGATGTCGTGCCAGGGGGAGCAACCGGGAGTGCGCCGAGCCAGTGATTAGCGCCGTGCCATCGTATAGATGGGGGGTATTCGTCACCAGATCGCGTCACGAACGCGATACAAACGATCAATGCCGAACCAGCAATGGGTGTGATTTGCACGTCACCAGATCGCGTCACGAACGCCGTGCCAACCCATCACTGCCGTGCCAGCGATTGATGCCGTTTTTGTCTCACCAGATCGCGTCAAGAACGCCGTGCCGCCCATCACTGCCGTGCCAGCAATGGGTTTGGGTTGTCCGTCACCAGATCGCGCCACGAACGCCGTACCAACCCATCAATGGCGTACCAGCAATGGGTTTGGGTTGTCCGTCACCAGATCGCGTCACGAACGCCGTGCCACCCTAATCACTGTCCTGCCACCAACAATGGAGGCGGAGTCGCACATTCAGCGCCGTGCCAGGGGCACGGACGATATTGCCTCTGGCATGGCTGCCAGCGATCAGTGCCGTACCAAAGCCATGCATCATTGTTCCGTTCTCCCTACCACGCGAATATGGTAGAATAGCGATCAGAGAATTATCTATGGGGCAGGGAGAGACGAGGCGAGATGTGCAGTTCGAGTGGGATGACGCAAAGAACGACATAAATATCCGCAAACATGGCATTGATTTTGCCGATGTCCCGGTTATGTTTCAATCCCCCATGCTTGTTGACCTTGATGATCGTACCGAGTATGGCGAAGAACGATGGATTGGCATCGGGCCATTCCATATGATCATTGCGGTGGTTATCTATACCGAGCGCGGAGAACATCGTATTCGGATTATCTCTGCACGAAAGGCGACAAAATATGAGCGACAACGCTATGAACAAGCCTACCCGTACTGATTGGTCAAGGCTTATACAACAAACGGATGACGACATTGATACCAGCGACATCCCTATCCTCACAGATGCGTTCTTTGGTCGAGCAAAATTACTCATTCCACGAGAAATGATTGATCGAACCATACAAATTGATGCAGATATCATGACATGGTTAAGAAGTCACGAACACCATGCCACACAAGCCATCAATCATATTCTTCGGATGTACATCGAATCGCAGAAGGTGTAACTATCCACATCTAGGGTGTGATCACACAAACAGATCTCACTTCAACTACATGGCCCAACATTGCCTCGCAGGTGACGCCGCTGGCGCGGCCCGAAACTAGGTGCTTTCTATACCATTGTCGTGTGCTGAACTTCGCTCCGATCAAGAAAACCTGCCA
>NZ_GL501404.1:823273-824890 GCF_000152145.1 Oscillochloris trichoides DG-6 | reverse complement strand
GTGCCCGTTGGGGAGTCGGCTTCGATCAGCGCCCGTTGGAGAGTCGGCTTCGATCAGTGCCCGTTGGGGAGTCGGCTTCGATCAGTGCCCGTTGGGGAGTCGGCTTCGATCAGTGCCCGTCGAGGAATCAGCCCCGATCAGCGCCCATCACGGAGTCAACAAGAGTATGCGCACCGGGTCATGGCCAGCCCCGCGCCCAACATCGCCTCGCAGGTGACGCCGCTAGCGCGGCCTGAACCTGGGTGCCATGTCTGGCGTTCCTTCTGGGCAAACCTCTTTCGGATCACGGGAAGTCGCCAGCGGCGCACCTGAAGGCTGGCGTTGGGCCGGCTCAATCCATAGCCTACATCAGTATTGTTGTGCTACAATTTATTCAGGCACTAATGTGAATATATCGTAGGATTACTTAATGATACCCTATTCGCTTCTTGAACTTCCCTTGCATAGCGACAAACTATCACAACTCTTTGGCAATCTCTGCCTTTCTAAAAGCACTTTCCGTACAATCACTACCAAATCAAATGAGTCCTTGAATTGGTCTCATGCTTCCGCATTACTTAAACTTGCAAGTTCTATTACAGGTGTTAATTTGGATACTGCTCGTTTTGATGAATCTGTTGCCTGGTGTTCATCAGCATCAGATTATCATTTTGCACGCAGCGAGCTACATGCCGAACTCGTGCGAGAATTGTCAGTTTTCAATTTTATTTGGGGTGCATTCGAAACTGTTGTAAAAATTATGAGTCTTCCAAGTGTTCCAAAGAGCAATAGCATTGTCGATGCAGCTTGCCATTACCTAAATCGTGCCTTTGAGTCAATGTCTCATGTACAGCACTATGAGGAGACCGTGTTTGATCTCAGAAACCTCCTGCTTATCGACAAACAATATGGGATTACGGAAGAAGACTTTAAGGTAGGTACGTATAATGACTCTTCGAGCATCGGAATTCACATAGTTAGAAGAATTCGCAATAAATTTGCACATGGGACGTTAAATATTCCGGAACCAGAAAAGTGGACTGGTAAAAAATCACTGGACAGCACGCTCTTTAATACGAGTTCAAGAATAATTCTTCTAACAATTCAAATGCTTATTATTGCCTATTTCAAGTCTTCACCATTACAAATACATTGGTATCGTGATAGAGATTGGTTTGATGACGATGATTACTATTTGGATGTTGAGGATTCTTTCATCGATATTGAGCTAGAGCGTTTAGTACGAATCATTCACGTCCAATATAGACCACCCTCTTGATTTTAACTATTTTTACCATTGTCAACATAATGCACCCCAACACCCAGGCAGCCGCGAAATAATTAAGACACATAAATGAAGGAGGGAATTATGATCGAAAATAATCCTGTAACACCAATTACTACATCAAGCAAAAACTCGAATACCGAGAAAATTGAGTTACTAAAAAAGAAAATCGAGGAGTCTATTACGCGTGTACGAGATAATCGACGAGATAATCGACGAAAAGCATCTTATATCAAAGTAGTTGTTACCTTATTTTCTGCAATTGCAACAATTTTACTTGGATTGCAGGTACCAAATCTAGACTCTCTGTTTAAAAGCGTTGCTTTTATCCTTACAGCATTAGTAACAACTCT
>NZ_GL501404.1:814421-822331 GCF_000152145.1 Oscillochloris trichoides DG-6 | reverse complement strand
GTGCATTAGAGCCATTTTTTAATTTTAGGGCATTATGGGTAGAGCATGAGATGGCACTTTGGAAATTTTACCGACTTCGCGATAAATTAGAGTTCTATTTAGCTGGCATTACACCTGAAGAATCAAGTATAGATAAATTAAACGGTTTTTACAACGAATTTCAAAGTATATGGAATGAGCTTAGTACATCATGGTTGAATTACAGAAAGCAAGACAAGTCTTAAATGTTATTCATCATCAGACAATAAAAAAGCTGAGGCTCTTTTGTGTATCAGTTCAGGTAGAACATGCCAGGATGTGGAAGACCGCTTTTTGTCCGCAATGCCGGGAGCATACGTAACCCTTCGTCATCAACAGTATGGCCCAACATCGCCTCGCAGGTGACGCCGCTGGCGCGGCCTGCAAACCGGGTGCCATCTCTGGCTTTCCTTACTGGGCAAGCTTCGTTCGGATCACGGGACGTGTGCCAGCGGCGCACCTGAAGGCTGGCGTTGGGCCTGCTGCTTCCTGGCATTCTGGGTGGGCGCGGGGCGGGGATCGGAGTCCGTGCCAAACATGGAACCATGCAGCCCCATCAGATTCAGATCATCAAGAGGTAGCATCGTGCCAGGAGCCAGCATCGTGCCAGGAGCCAGCGCGGGTGCCAGAGCAAAGATCGTGCCGGTCGTCAGATCGTGCCAGGGGACCGTATCACGGCCGTGGCCAACCGTGTGCCAATGGTCAGATCGTGCTAGGGGACAGCATCAAGGCCGTGGGCAGCATCGCACCAATGGTTCGCACCGTCGCAATGGGCAGATCGTGCCGGTGGGCAGATCGCGCCAATGACCGCATCGAGCCAGTGGCAGCATCGAGCCAGTGGACAATGCCAAGGCAGTGGACAGTAGGTGCCAGTGGGCAACGCCGTCGCAGTGGGCAGCATCGAGCTAATGGTCAGCGCCATCGCAATGGACAGATCGTGCCAGGGGACAGATCGTGCCAGGAGCCAGCATCGTGCCAATGGGCAGCATCGTGCCAATGGCAGCATCGTGCCGGTGGGCAGCGTCGAAGCAGTGGACAGCATTGAGCCAGTGGGCAGCGTCGAAGCAGTGGATAGGAGTGCGCCACGAGCCAGCACGGGTGCCAATGGTCAGATCGTGCCAATGGTCAGATCACGCCAGGGGCAGCATCGTGCCGTGCCAAGGGACAGATCACGCCAAGGGGCAGCATCGTGCCAGGGGCAGCATCGTGCCAGGGGCAGCATCATGCCGATGGGAAACGCCGTCGCAGTAAGCAGCATCGAGCCAATGGTCAGCGCCGTCGCAATGGACAAATCGTGCCAATGAGCAGCATCGTGCCAATGGTCAGATCACGCCAGGGGCAGCATCGTGCCGTGCCAAGGGACAGATCACGCCAAGGGGCAGCATCGTGCCAAGGGACAGCATCGTGCCAAGGGACAGCATCGTGCCAAGGGACAGCATCGTGCCAAGGGGCAGCATCGTGCCAAGGGGCAGCGCCGTCGCAGTGGGCAGCATCGTGCCAAGGGGCGATCATCAAAAACGTGGATGGTCTTCTTTGGCTTTCCTGTATCCGGTCATGGTGCCACCCCCCCGGCCCAACATCGCCTCGCAGGTGACGCCGCTGGCGCGGCCTGAACCTGGGTGCTTTTTATGGATGTTCTTCTCAGTCGAGCTTCGTTCCGATCCAGGGAACGTGCCAGCGGCGCACCTGAAGGCAGGCGTTGGGCGGCCCGCAATCCGTAAAGCCCAGGTCACAACATATGAATGCGTGATAGTATTTGGTAATTCGCCAACGCAAATCTACCTGTACAAATCCTTCTATATCTGCTATACTCTCAAGAGTAAGTAAACAGATACTATGGAGTTTTTACATGCCGTACACTGTGTGGGGAGCGTTCGATAAGTTCCGGAAAGACTGTATTGATCTTTCCGACACATCTACAAAGACAGCCATTGCGAGCAGAGATTATCTGTTCGATCAAATAAAAGCTCTCGCACAAAATAACAATTCTTTTCCTCGTTTATCAGGTGGATATCTTAAATTTGGTTCATTTGCTCGGAAAACCAAAATTCAGCCGCTTGACGATATTGACATTCTAGTACTACTTAATGGTAAAGGAACAGTGTCATCGATATCACCCTCTGATCCGTTTACCTACTGGTTGAAAATCAATGATGAAAATGCATCACTAGCAACGTTTCCTGATGCTTATGGATATGTTGACTCAAACAAAGTAATGTATCGTATTCGCGATCTGCTCAAGACAATTAGTAATTATAGTAAAGCGGAGATTCATAAAAAGTTAAATGCAGTCACTCTAAAGCTCACATCCTATCCGTGGGTTTTTGATATTGTGCCTGCAGTGCCAATCAACGATGGGCAAGGAGGAATAGGCTACTATTTGATACCGAATGGGCTTGGAAAATGGATAAGAACCGATCCGCGAAAAGACAGCGATATTATTACATCTTTCAATACTACTCATAATAGCAAATTCATACCTACAGTGCGTCTGTTAAAGTATTGGAATGCGCGAACTCATAAGCCGAGGCTTATGTCGTATTACATCGAGACACTCGCTATTAAGGTTTTTCAATACGCAACCCCCATTAACGAATATCATAGTGCAGTCAAATACTTCTTCGATAACTGCCCACTATATTTGAATATAAGTTGTCCAGACCCAAAAGGCCTTGGCCCAAATTTAGACTTAAATATCGACCAGCAGGCCAAGCAAAAAGTGTCAGACGCAATGCGCGAAGCAACTGGTTTCATATATAATGCATCAATCGCATCTAATGTTCAAGATGAGAAAACTGCTATATACTGGTGGGGTCGTGTATTTGGCTCAAGCTTTCCGTCATACGGATCATAATAATGTATCAACATAATCCTCGGATAATTGAGCGAATATTGTTTCGAACGGCTGCGAGATGGGCTAGGATGGGATTCGTTCTGCGAATCATCGTCTTTACGTTTGGTATACTATCAATTATATTGTCATTTCTAAATCAAGCCACACCTTTTATTATTGCTTTTCTGTCCATCATCGTGGAGGTCTGTAATTGGCGTGCAGATAATTATCGCGGATCAGCAGAAGATCTTCATCGTAAGCTAGATATGCAAGAATCCTTTGGTTGGAGTATTTCCCGAAACGAAATGTCAGATATAGTTGTTCAATTATCAGAAAGAGAGAGAAAAGAATCTCTCGCTACAAACAATATTGAGCCCTATTTCGCGAGTCAAAATCCTGTAGGAGCAAAAAAGGCACTCGAAAACCTTCAAGAATCCTCATGGTTTACAAAGCATCTTGCTCTTAGGATGAGCATGCTCTACTCGATTGCTACAGTTTTGCTTACTGTTGGGTCGATTTGGCTTTTAGTTATTAGTATTGAAATGATTCAAAACCTCAATACATTATCGAATATCGGGAGACTAGCAACTTCAATTCTAGTGGTTGTTTTCTCGCTTGGATTGGCAAAGTTTGCTTATGGGTATTATCGCTATAATATAAAGGCTAGTAATACCGAAAGAAGTGCACAGGACTTACTGCGATCAACTAGTTTAACAGAAACCGAGGCAATCAATCTTTGGCATGACTATCAAATTGCACGTAGAACATCGCCTGTAATACCTACATGGTTATGGAAAAATATGCGAAACCACCTGAACCTATCTTGGGAAACATACAGAGTCGATCAATCAGTAAGCAACAAGCCGTAATTTATTGACAGATTAAATGAGTATAGCTTGCAGTAAAGCCATATTTTACGCATCACTGTCAACTCGCCGCCCAACATGGCTCGCAGCGGACGCCGCTGGCGCGGCCCGTGAGCTGGCGGTTTTTTATCGCGCCGTCTCGTGCTCATGCTCGCCTCGATCTACAGACCTGCCAGCGGCGCCGCTGAAGCCCAGCGTTGGGCGGCCTATCAAGTGCTGACTCAGTTCAAGGCTGCTCGCGCCATCGCCCGTTGTGCCATATCAAAACTACGGTTTACGTTACTTGCAAAGCTACATAATTGTCGTTGGGTGGCTCCTCAGCCCGAAATGCGCTCGCAAAACAGCTACAAAAATAAATTCACAAATTACTTGACTGAATACGAAATCCAGGTATAGAATATACTCCAGTGTGAGCAATAAGCGCGAACTGTGAGGCGTGATATGATTTTAGTACCAAGTGACTGGATTACAATCATTGGCCTTTTCGTGACATCTGTTGCCTTTATTGCTGGTCTTTTTCAGTACCGGCAAGCGCAACGCTGGAAAGCATTAGAATTCATATCGGGTGAAATGAAAGAATTTATCTCAAGTAGAGATGTCCAAAATGCAATATTTATGCTTGAAGCTAATCGACGCCCTATTACCTTTGTGACGCAATTTATAAATAAAGTAGATGGCGACGAAAGATTAGTTACAGTTGTTGTTTCTGATGAAATGATCCTGTCAACTTTGACTTATTACTTACAAAATAGATCGATCACTAAAGAAGAAGGACTTATACGAGATACTTTTAATACCTTCTTCTTTTACCTTTCGAATTTTAATCACTACATTCAGGTGTTCGGGCTAATCAAGTATAGCGATCTTCATCCGTATTTGGGGTATTGGTTAGAAATTCTATCGGAAGAGACGGATCGCAAACCGTCAAACTTTCCGGAAGTCATTCAAAATTACCTGAAAATCCGCCGATATGATGGAGTACGACAACTAATTGGCCACTACAAAGCGTATTGTGCCAAGCATCCAGCGCAAAGAAGTCAACAAAAATTATATGAGCCTATTGATCTAAAAACTGATGTGATCACCAAAACAAATGACAAGAATAAGAGCGTATAGTTTGTAAAGATGCGAGTAGAGTTTTTTGCAACGAGGAATAAATAAAAATATGTAAAACATATACAAGAAAATTTACGTAGAATTTTTTATAGCGATGAATGAAGCAATAGATGTAAATAATATGCACAAGGATACATGTATATATTTTCATAACGATAAATACATACTAAATACATAAATCATATAAAATATTATCGATCATACTATATATTCAAAATCACTGTACTTTTCATGTCCGCCGCCCAACATCGCCTCGCAGGTGACGCCGCTGGCGCGGCCTGCGAATCGGGTGCCATATCTGGCATTTCTTCTGGGCAAACGCTATGCAGATCACGGGACGTGTGCCAGCGGCGCACCTGAAGGCTGGCGTTGGGCGGCAGCACACACGAGCGTAATACCCACAAAAAAGCTGTTTATTCTAGCAAAGCCACGCTCCATTGTCATCGCTGCCGCCCAACATCCGCTCGCAGGTGACGCGGGGCGTTGGGCAGCGCAACACCGGGATACGCAGTGGCTAAGACGGGCATCTCATGGTAGTATATGTTTTCAGAAGAGTATGACATTAAGAGGTAATGCATGGGCACATACCACTTTATGGGAGTGGGACGATCCGTAGGAACAGTAACCTGTGCTGTCGATTACATCGAGAAAGCTCTTGACAAGATTGCCAATAATCAGATGAACCCAGAGATCATTCGTCTGTTTCAGAGCAGTGGTGGTATTAATCATCTTGAATCTGACCCAGGTAAAATTGAAGCACTCGTACTTTTTACTAGTAGTGAAGTTATTAGAGAAAGAATTCATGCGTTTCCCTATACAGGTAATAATGATCCTGGATCCGTTCGGGAAGAGATTGTACAAAATTTGAGGAAAGTTTGGAAGAGAGCAGATCCAGATGAAGGCAGAAAGATCTTCTGGTGCGAAGTAGATATCGACAACTACCAAGACTGCTTCGATAAGATTATTAAACTTACCTATCGGTTTTGTCCTCCAGAGAAACAAGGGAAGGAGATTTGGTGTAACCTTACAGGAGGCACTAACGCTATTGGTTTTTCGTTGTTAGCTATGGCTCAACTTACAGGAAAGTCAACAAAACAATACTTGATTTCGCAAAGAAGAGAGTATCAAAGAGAAGTAAGAGTGCCTTGTAATATTAGAATATGCCCTGACAAAGATCAATATTTTAATATCATACCGTTCTTGAAGACATATATTGACACAATTGGATTTTACGATATATTAATAGAGCTAAATTTACTTAAACATTCAATAACTACTAGAGATTTATTTTCGCGCTTTGCAAGTAAACAGTCTTTTGCAGGGGTGGACTTTAACCAATTCAAAAGGCACTATATGTTAAAATTATACGGTCTCGGTTATACTGATTACGACACGAAGACGGACACAAATATGATCACAAATTCAGGTAGGAATTTCGTGAATGAACTGGAAAATCTAAAAGTGGTTATCGAGATGGAAGAAAAGATCGCACAAGGAGAAAGAGATCTTGTAACTGAGTCGAAGGATTGGTTATGGTTACAAGAGGAACAAGTGTAAATGGCTAACCCCCGGAAGGCTCGCATACAAATTTACCCGTTGATATGCCATAAAGCTCCTACCTCGCCGCCCAACATCGCCTCGCAGGTGACGCCGCTGGCGCGGCCTGCGAACCAGGTGGATTCTGGGTATGTCCTTCTTGGGCAAGCCTCTTTCGGATCACGGGAATCTGCCAGCGGCGCACCTGAAGGCTGGCGTTGGGCGTCGGGGCGGCCTCCAGCGCTCCGGGGGCCGAGGAATCGTTGCGAACTTCTCTGCCCGTCGCAGAGTCAGCGACCTTCCATGCCCGTTGGAGAATCCGCCACGAGTAACGCCCGTCGGAGATCGGCCACGAGCACCGCCCGTTGGCGAGTCAGCCGCGATCAGCACCCGTCGGCGAGTCGGCCACGACCAACGCCCGTCGGAGAATCAGCCGCAATCAACGCCGGTTGAAGAATCGGCCACGACCAACGCCCATCGCACGAATCAGCGACCTTCATCGCCCGTTAGTGCATCCACTTCGGCCTCTGCCCGTTGGGGAATCGGCTTCGACCCATGCCTATCACACCCGTCAGCATCGATCAACGCCTCAACGCCCGGTATGGGAGGACGATATGCTATACTCTCCTCAGGATAGGCAACCGATGGAGGACATGATGACCACAATCACCCTTGATATTCCGGAAGAGCGGTTACGCCTCCTCGTCGAACGCGCCAAAGGCTTAGGCATCACCCCCGAAGATCTCATTCAGTTAAGCATTGCCGACCTTGTTCGTCGCCCAACCGCAGACGTGCAGCACGCCATTACCTATGTGATCGAAAAACATCGCGACCTGTATCGGCGACTTGCATGACTCGCTATCTCACTCTCACCGATCTCTTGGCGCTCTATGAGGCTGTGATGGCCGATTCGGGCGGATTGATCGGCCTCGTGAACCGGGGCATGCTAGAGTCCGCGTTGGCGCAACCCCAAGCCACCTTTGATCAGCAGGATCTCTATCCGTCCCTGATCGAGAAAACGGCGGCACTGGGGTTTGCGTTGATTCGCAATCACCCCTTTGTGGATGGCAATAAGCGGATTGGGCATGCCGCAATGGAACTCTTTCTGATTCTCAATGGGTGGGAGATCGTCGCCTCGGTTGATGCCCAAGAAGATCTGATCCTTCAACTTGCTGCCGGAACCTTGGATCGCGACGATCTCGTCATGTGGCTCCGCCACCACGTGGTTGTCTGTCAGTAACGCATCAGCGTCTCTCGGCGATTTCGGTTCGATGAGCGTCCGTTGAAGAATCACCTTCGGCCAATGCCCGTTGGAGATCGGCTACGAACAGCGCCCATTGGCGAGTCCGCTTCGAGCAACGCCCGTTGGCAAGTCGGCTTCGAGCAACGCCCGTCGTGGAGTCGGGTTCCATCCACGCCCGTCGAAGATTCCGCTTCGGTCAATGCCCGTCGAGGAGTCGGCCACGCGCAGCGCCCGTTGACGAATCGGCCACAATCCACGCCCGTTGACGAGTCGGCCACGTTCACCGCCCGTTGACGAG
>NZ_GL501404.1:812292-814137 GCF_000152145.1 Oscillochloris trichoides DG-6 | reverse complement strand
CCCCCCGTCATGGAGGTATCTATGGGTAGGGCAACCAGGGTCATGGCCAGCCCCGCGCCCAACATCGCCTCGCAGGTGACGCCGCTGGCGCGGCCTGCGAACCGGGGGGATTCTGGAAACTTCCTTCAGGGCAAACCTCGTTCGGATCACGAGACATTGCCAGCAGCGCACCTGAAGGCTGGCGTTGGGCGGCTCTCAGTTAGTAATATCTACATCGATTTGAACATCGATTTCCGATCTCATAATTATTAAACCCATCAACTTGTAATGCAGTATTTAGGCTATCTATAAATTATAGAAGTACCCCTTACCTGCATTGGCAAATACTCACAGTAATGGTATACTGATAACGGTTAGCTAAGATTACGGATAATAAATGCGAGGCTATATTATGCCTACTAATGAAGAAGTTGTTCACCAGCAAATTTTACTAAATACACATCGTCGAACTCTTAGACACTACTTACAACAACAAGCAACTTTGGGCGAAGCGTATGCACCTCCAGGGATTACACATGGTATTGCAGAATCTAGAAGCAATATACAAAAAATTAAGCAAATATTGAGGAATTGGAATGTTGTGGTGGAGGATTCTCCTGATGATATTAGTGAGATCAATTCACCTAATACAGCACAATCGGAATATTCTCCTTCTCCGCAAATTTATCGTGTACGCTTGCGGGAAATCTTAATCACTTACTTCAATGACGAAGAGTTACGAAATGTTGCTTTCGCTATGGGTATTGATTATGAGAATCTTTCTGGAACGAGTAAATCAGGTAAAGCACGCGAACTGATTGCATACACAGAACGACATAACTACTTTCAAGACTTAGTTCGATTAGTATGGCATTTGCGCCCAAATATTTCGTAGCATATATAGCAATCCTACTGGAGTTGTGAAGGCACTTGATTGACTGCCGCGCCTTGGTGCGGCATAGCCGTAATCAGTTGGCAATGACTTTACGACTGGTGTAGGATTGCTATAGAAGGAAATGGAGGAAATCATGACAGAGTATTACAACTTCCAAAACATTCGCAACCTTCTTATGGAAGGGTTTGATATGGAAGAACTGCTAACATTCTGCTTTGATTTTGAGGATTTTCGTTTCATATATTCTAACCGTCCACCAAATCAAACAAAAAACGATTTGGTACGGGCTATCATTGATCGCGGATATCAACGACTTCGGATGGAAATCATTTTTGACTGGGCAAAACAAGCAAGCCCAATTCGTTATGAACAACACCTGCCTTACTTAAAGAGTGAAGTTACTACTACCAAAGAAACGTTAGATTTGTCCTTTTCTCTCGTTGAAAATGGGAACCTAGGTTATGGTATAACTATTAGTGAATGGTATTTAGGAGTGAACCTTCTTACCGTTGCTGCAAATTGGGTATCTTATGGAGAAAAACGTTTTGTAAGAAGCGGTTGGTTGTATACGCCACAATGGGGGCAGGAACATGCTATTACTTTTTTTAAGCTACATGTTTATGAAGATGGTCATGCGTATATCCACATCGTAGATACCGCAGATCCAGTACACTACGTTCAACTAGAAACCTCTATTGGATACAAGGTTGAAAGACAACTTCATTACAACTTGTATCCCACAGAAATACTCTTTTTCCATTGGAAGGAGGAGCAATCTGAGGTATAGGTGGAGGTGTCGGTTAGGAAGTTGAATTACGCCTTCGGGACTTGACGTTCACGTGTTATTACCCCTGTTAACTTGCCGCCCAACATCGCCTCGCAGGTGACGCCGCTGGCGCGGCCTGTGAACCAGGTGCCTTCTGGATAGTTCCTGCGAGGGCAAACATCATTGGGATCACGGGAAGCTGCCC
>NZ_GL501404.1:809757-811350 GCF_000152145.1 Oscillochloris trichoides DG-6 | reverse complement strand
GTCGAGGAATCAGCCCCGATCAACGCCCGTTGAGGTATCAGTTCCGATCAACGCCCGTTGAGGTATCAGTTCCGATCAGCGCCCGTTGAGGTATCAGTTCCGATCAGCGCCCGTCGAGGAATCAGCCCCGATCAGCGCCCATCACGGAGTCAACAAGAGTATGCTCACCGGGTCATGGCCAGCCCCGCGCCCAACATCGCCTCGCAGGTGACGCCGCTGGCGCGGCCTGCGAACCGGGTGCCATGTCTGGCGTTCCTTCTGGGCAAGCCTCGTGCGGATCACGGGAAGCTGCCAGCGGCGCACCTGAAGGCTGGCGTTGGGCGGCGTAAGCATACCTGTGCTAGATGAATGCTTCGCCGGACATGTCGCATAGGCAAATGTTGAGCGGCAGCTATTGACAATAACGCTACAATGTAAATTAGCTGTAATGTCAAAAGTAGCCACGAAGAGTGTATTCGTTATTAGGAGTATATCATGCCTTTCGGAAATCGCCTTTGGTTAATTAAATATGATCTTAACAGAATGAGCAGTTATATCTCACATGTCCACCAATTGCTCACCGTACATCTTCAGCAGTTTGAGAAAGAGACAGATGATTTTGCAGAATCTCTTTCAGAAGAAGACAGAGAGGATTTTTATGAGTATAAAAGTGAAGAATATCAGAGTTTAAAAACGGACATACCACGTCAATTGCATTTAAGTTTCGTTGCAAGTTGGTATTCATTCGTAGAATACGAACTAATACAGGTATGTAAAGCAACAAAAGCCGTAGCAACTTTGAGGGTACAAGACCAAAAAGATTTAGGAAAGGGAATATATCGTGCGAAGAATTTCCTAAAATACGGCAAAGATTATGAAATAGATACGAAGCATTGGACGGAACTAGTGGAAATTAATCGATTACGAAATCATATTGCACATGGCAACATACAATTTAGTCAGTTTGGCAATAAACCAAGTAAGCCGAATATAAAGTATACTACTGTAAATATAAACGATGAAGAGTATTATGTACAAATAGAAGAAGCATTATACCAATATTTAAGAAGACACAATATGTTCGTTTCTGAGAGCGGATTTTACATAGCTCCAACCTATGACTATTGTGAGTACTTGGTTTCCTTCGGAAAGGAACTCTTTCAGAGGTTGTACGCAGATCTCAAGTTGAAGTAGAAGGGGATAATGTATGGTTTACGACTTAAGCGGAATCAAGAGCATTTGTCCGAGTTGCGATTTTCAACTTCCGGGGCCATTCCCTTCAACATGTCCTCATTGTGGTTTTAACTTGGATGCTCTTACAGGTAAAGGAACAACCGATTTTCAAATTAGAAAGTGGAATAAACATACAGATCTTCTTCAAGGACGTGCAATACAAGTAGATTTCAGGTCAGTATATAATGCATCTTTTGATTATAATGGATTAGCAAATTTAGAGGAAATAGTACGTTTTGCTATTACATATGGCGATAAAGCTGTGTTGCCATCTCCAAGAGGAACTTATAATAACCCTATTATAATTACTTATATTCCGGAACAAATAGGAGCGGGAACAGCTATTCACTTTCCCGGAACTGTGCCATGCTCAGGTATATG
>NZ_GL501404.1:806635-809010 GCF_000152145.1 Oscillochloris trichoides DG-6 | reverse complement strand
TCTCGCCGCATAGTAATACTTATGCTCATTCTTTTCCTGTTATTGATGAATGGGTTCAAAGAAAATTCACTGGTGAAATTTCAAACTGTAAGAAGTGTAGCAAACAGACCAGTTTTGCTCAGCCTATATGCACTGATTGCTATGAAGAATTTGACAATGATTGGAGAAATCTCATCTAAATGATGTTAAAAAATTGTGATTGATTGTAAACCGTCAGGAGAGAGCGTCTGCTTAATTCTATCAACCGCCGCCCAACATCGCCTCGCAGGTGACGCCGCTGGCGCGGCCTGAACCTAGGTGCCATGTCTGGCATTCCTTCTAGGCAAACGCCATACGGATCACGGGAATCTGCCAGCGGCGCACCTGAAGGCTGGCGTTGGGCGGCACCTCAACCCGAAACGCCTATGTCGAACAGTACAACGAACTTTTTGTGGCAAAAGTAGACTGCCTTCGCAGGGCGATTGCATCTTATATTCCGAGGACTTGTTTGAGGTAGTCATCATTGAGCGCGGCCCGAAAGCGTTTGGTCTTCACACTGCCTTTGCTCGGCTCCTGGCGTAAGAGATTGAGGGCGATGTGGCGTACCACGCCCATATTCTGCGGCGCATTGCCCGTCCGAATACGGCTCGCATCTTCGTGAAAGATGACGTCGAGCACCCAATGCACGCGGTTTTCGATGCCCCAATGGCCTCGCACGAGCGTATTCACCTCACGCGGTGTCTGTACCTGATCCAACAGATACTAGCGCTGTTCGGTGGTGGTCTTCCCGTCAACGGTGCGCTGGGCTTCGACCAAGGCGATACTGGCGAGATCGCGCCAGCGGTTGCCGGGATTCAGGTACGCGATCACCGCTGGGTCACTGATGACATACGCGGTGCGGGTTTCCACTCGCCCGTGGCCACTAGTCGTCTCGGTCGCACAGGTCATCCCATATTCCGGCTGTTTGGCCGCCCGCGCATCGGCGAAGAGCGCCTGAACATCGGCATGGAACGTGGTTTGATTAGCTTTCAAGGCCAGCACGTCGTGCCCTTCTCCGTCACGAATCTTTGCCGCAATGGCCGTCTGACAGCCCATCGCATCAATGGTGACGGTACAGCCCCGCAGATCAAGCAGGTCAAGTAATTGGGGGATCGCCGTAATCTCATTCGATGTGCTGTCCACCGCAATCTGGCCCAACACCAACCGGTTTTCTGCGGCCCAGGCGCTGACGAGGTGCAGGGCGGTCTTCCCGTTTGGGCGGTCGTGACTGCCCCGATGGGTCTTCCCATCAATGGCAATGATGTCCGCACGCACCGTTTGGACGGCCTGGATCCACTGAAGGAAGCTCTGCTGGAACTGATCCGGATTAATGCGCGCAAACACACGCCCAAACGTGTCGTGCGAAGGAATGCCATTGGGGAGTTCCAGGAAGTCCTTCAGCCACGCCGCTTTGCTGGTACCGAACTCCGCAACCCCGACCCAGTCATCGGCACCGCAGATCACCGCACAAATCGTGATGACGATGATATCGATCAACGGGTGTGCCTTGGTGCGCTCGATCCGTGGGTCATCCACCGTGGTGAAATAGGACTCCAGAGCAAGGCTACGAACTGGGGGCATGCGAAACCTCCGTGTCTCAGCGGATAGGGGTTTCCTCATCATGCCGCATTTCGTGCTCCAGCGCAATTTAAGATGCAATGGCCCTGATGATCCCCCCCGTCTGCTCGATCCTGTGCGCCCCCGTATGGTATACTCTCTCTGCGTACTCACGCGACGAGCGAGGAGCAAGACACGATGTCCGCACGGGATCTTTTTCATCACGCCGTAAAACAGGCACTCTGCGCCGATGGATGGACGATTACCGACGATCCGCTGGTTGTCCAATTCGGCGGCGTGGATCTGTATATTGATTTGGGGGCAGAGAAGCTCATCGCGGCCGAGAAGGAAGGCGAATGTATTGCGGTTGAAGTGAAAAGTTTCTTAGGGGCTTCACTCGTCAGCGAATTTCATACCGCACTGGGTCAGTTTTTGAATTATCGTTTCGCTTTACAGCAAAAAGAACCGCATCGGAGCTTGTTTTTAGCCGTACCTATTGATATTTATCATACCTTTTTTACCCTTGTATTCACCCAAGGCATTATCCAACAGTATAACATCAAGCTGCTGATTTATTATCCTGATCGAAAGGAGGTTGCGCAATGGATAAAGTAACCCAATATCGGCAGTATATTCAAGAATTACTTCAAGAATATTGTCACTATCGTCCATCCTATGGACAAGTTGAAGTTGAGGCGATTAGCGACTCGACCCATGACCATTATCAACTGCTCAGTGTGGGCTGGAATGGCTACGAGCGTATTCATGGATGTCTCTTTCATATTGACATCAAAAATGGT
>NZ_GL501404.1:804628-806277 GCF_000152145.1 Oscillochloris trichoides DG-6 | reverse complement strand
GCGAACCGGGTGGATTCTGGGTATGTCCTTCTTGGGCAAGCCTCTTTCGGATCACGGGAATCTGCCAGCGGCGCACCTGAAGGCTGGCGTTGAGCCGTCTCCGCCCACAGTGCCGAGGCGTTTTCACCATCGAGATTCCGGTTCGTGGGAGAACGGTGTTGCACCTCCTGTATGGATAGAACGCATGCCCGATTCCGTATGAGCGTTGCCGTGCCAGGGGGAGTGACCGGAAGTGCGCCGTGCCCACGATCAATCCCGTGCCACCGATAGATACGGTTCGTGTATCAATAGATCGCATCACCATCACTGCCGTATCGAAAACCATGGCGTTTGTGGGTCAAAAGATCGCATCAAGAACGCCGTGCCAATCAAGCAGCGCGGTGCCAGGAGGTCCGGCCAGTATCGCACCAATGAAGATTGAACAGTCTTTGAAACGCTCTCTTTCGTTCATCGTGATGGGAGGTGCATTTCCGATGCGTCACTGTATCCTCATGATTATGTTCATAAGCACCGTGATGGGTTGTTCTTTTTCTTCCGTATCTCACTCTGAGACACCAACGAGATCCCCCGAATCAACACCAAATTACCTATCACTCGCTCAAACCAACGTGATCTCACCTGAAACACGACAAGATGATAGACACACGACCCCTGTCATAGTATCACCCATTAATACCCCACAAATCCTTACAAACACCACAAACATCACCACACAACCTGAACTTTACACAAGAATTCCTGAGCATTTTACCTCATTTTCCGAACCACGCAACCATCCTCTCTGTAATAAAGGTGCCATATCCTCACAAAAACCTTTATTTTCCCATCACTTATCGCTATCACTCCTAGAAAATATTCACTATTTGAGTGCCGATGCTTTTCACATAATCCAACTCCACGAAGGGTATTACCTTGATCCGGTGCTTGCTCGCACGTTCACCGCACCACCAGCACATGATGAGGTCGGAACGCGTCTCGTTGCTCCCGTCTTGTATGGTGATATCGACCGTGATGGCGGCGAAGATGCGGTCGTGATGCTTCAGACTCGGTATGGTGGTTCAGGAATACGGCGAGAACTTGCCGTCATTCTTAATCATCAACCAGAACCGAACAATGTGGCAACGATATACTTCGGCGACCGGGATATCATCAAGCATGTGACGATTGTTCATGGAGATATTACGATTGTTGCGGTTATTCACCAAGCTGGAGATGGACTCTGTTGCCCATCGTGGGAAGTCCAGAAAACATTTCGTCTCTGCCAGGAAAATCTTGTCCAAATCCCGGAAAAGATACGCCAATTTTATCTACACCAAAGCCCCGGCCCAACATCGCCTCGCAGATGACACCGCTGGCGCGGCCTGCAAATCGGGTGGTTTCTGGGAATGTCCTTCTTGGGCAAACCTCGCTCGGATCACGGGAAGCTGCCAGCGGCGCCGCTGAAGCCCGGCGTTGGGCCTTCTTAGCCCGCAGCGATGGGGCATACCAATGGTGCTGATGAGTCCGTGCGATGAACCATGGCCAAGGGATCGCATGCCCGATTCCTGGTGAGCAGTGCCGTGCCAGAGAGAGCAGCCGGGAGTGCGCCGTACCAGCAATCAATCCCGTATCATCATGGATGTCTCTTTCATATTGACATCAAAAATGGT
>NZ_GL501404.1:792000-803873 GCF_000152145.1 Oscillochloris trichoides DG-6 | reverse complement strand
GAACCTGGGTGGATTCTGGGAACTTCTTTCTTGGGCAAACTTCGTGCGGATCACGGGACGTGTGCCAGCGACGCAGTTGAAGCCCAGCGTTGGGCGGCCTGCAACCCGATAAGCCACTACCAGTCAGGGCTATGCTATGCTCTATGCACGAGTCCACAGGCGGGCCGTATCCCCGCTTACATAAGGGGAAAGCACCCATGCCACGCCTCATCCGTTGGAAACGCCGCGTATCCGCGTCGTATTCATCAATGGTGAACAGCGTGAGAATGGTATCGCGCCTATCAGCAGGGCGGGATGCTGGCCCTCACCGATCAGCGTGCCGGGGGAAACAACCAGAAACTGACGGCCAGCCAACGGGCGGATTTGCGGGATATGCTCCGCCAGTACACCCCGCACAGCCTGTTCGGGACCGAGGCGGCATCAGCGACCGGCAAGTTCTGGACGCTGGCGGATCTGCGCCGAGGAGTGACGGAGTGGTATGGGGTGACCTATGATAGCCCCACCTCGTACGTGTCTACGGGACGCTCAATCTCCGCACCGGCCAGGAAATCATCACGCGCACCGAGACGATGGATTCGGACGCCACGATCGTGCATCTCCAGGCGATCCTTGATGCGCATCCCGATCACCTTATCCTCCTCTTTTGGGATCGGGCACCCTGGCACACTTCACACCCTGTTCGGCGATGTTTTTCGCCGGGGTAGGTTCGGGGCCAGGTCGCAAAAATCGACTACGCGCAATGGGGACTTGATGGAACCGTCATCCGTGCCCACCGCGCTGCCGCAGAAGCGCGGAAAAAAGGGGTTCTGACGACGGAAAAGAACCGATTCACCACGCCCTCGGTCGCTCGGTTGGCGGCTTCTTGACCAAGATTCACCTCCTGACGGATCGCAATGGAATACTGCTTGACGCACGAATCATCCCTGGACAAGCACACGAAGCGACAGAGGACGAAGCGATCATGGAACAGGTTGCGCTCCCACAAGTTCGCCCGCAGGCACGGCGTCGGGCGAAACGGCTGGCTGCGGATCGCGGCGACGATGCCCGCCGGATTCGCCAATGGTTACGCAAAACGAGAAAAATGTAAGAAACAAGGTACTTGACACTTTTCGTTCTAGGCTCGGCGAATCCGGCGCAAGACTTCCGTGAACGCAAGTCCCACCAGCACCAGCAGGAATGGATCAATCATCAGGCGGAAACGGCTATTCTCGCCGACCTCGAAGAGGGTTCCGACAAGCGAGACGTAGACCACGTTGAGCCAGAGAAAGGCCACCGTAATGGCAAAGGGCCGTGAGCGCGGGAAGCGCAACAGAATGGTCGGAGCTGTTACGCCTAGCCCATAAAGCAGCGCGATTCCATACCAGACCATTAGCAGACGCCCCTGGAATGCCTCGTTTGGCAAATTAAAGACGATTGGACTGGTTGGGTAGTCCATCTGACCGAGTAGTACAAGATTATAAGCCCGATCAAGGTAGCCCAACTTGGCACGGTTGGTATTCGCGTAGAACCAAGGCTGGTCGCTGGAAGGTGTGAAGAAGAAGTACCAAGATTGCTTGATGCCAGGGATGTAGAGTGTGGGGTTTGTTCGCAGTATAGTAATTGAATCAATGAGATACTGTTTTGAGATCCCTACATACGCCAGATGGTGGTAGCTATTCTTCGCATCCAGGATCGGAATGCCGGTGGGTGGTGCCGACGATACCACGCCTCGGTATGTTGAGAGTTGCTGAAAGGGCATAATCCGTGCGGTTGGCGATAACCGTCCCGCAGTGATTGCAGCGTTGATCTCATCCGTGGACAAGCCGTTCGCCACCACGCGCCAGAGGCTCATCCCAAACCAAGTGCTGCTGGTAGGGCTTCCGTAGAGTACCAGGTTCTTCCCATAGAGTGCGCCGACCAGCAGGAGTGGCAAGCTACAGGCGATCAACACCTTCTTCCAGGCGTGGCGGCAAGTCCAAAGTAGCATGATCACAAACATCACTAGCCACAGCAGATGAAACGTGCTGATTGTGCCACAGGCGATGGCTAGGGCACCAAAGAAGACCAGCCCATCACGCAGATTCCAGTCGCTCAGGAAGCGGTGTAGAAAGACAGCCGCAACACAGAGAACGGATGTCACCGGGTAGTTGTACATTAGCCAGTTCTCGTACAGAATGGCCGTGGGGCTAACCACAAAGAGGATGGTCAGCAGCAATGACATCTGTCGCCGCATCCCCAGTCGCTCCATCAGAGCATTGAGGGCGAGTGCCAAGACAAGGCTGATCGCTATGAACACCACATGAAAGACGATCACCTCGCTACCGGGGAATAGATTCACGACCAGACCAAGGAAGAGGTTGAATAGTGGCGGCTGGCTGTGCATGTAGAAGAGGCTACGGAGAAAGTCGGTTTTGAGAAGAGACGGGCTGATGTACTGCCAGAATCCGTCCAGACTCGTCCCATCATACCTAACCCCGATGGCATAGGTCACAACCCGCGAGAAGGCGAACACGGTGGTGATAAGCACCTTGGGGTGGCAGATGAAGTATGCTCGGATGCGGAAGTAGTTACAATACAGTGTCGGTAGCCCGCCCAGAACTGCCCACGGCAAAAGTCCCCAGAGGTTGGGCACCGATGTTACCATCGTCATCGGGTAAAAAGCGGTGCTTCCCACGATGATGAGGGTGCCAGCGCCAAGCCCAAAGCTGATCAATCTCGCATGCGGCATCCCTTTCCAACCGTATCGGGGCCGAATACTTCCCAAGAGTAGGAGGGAGGCCCAATAAGTGGAGAGGGGCAGCAGCGCTAAGAATCCGAGTTGTTCCCTGTCTAGCATGTACAACGGCCCAACCCAAGCCGTTGTTCCGACCGGCGTAATCTGAAGTTCGCTCAGAGCAACTCCCAACCGCCGGAGGTCAGCAGAACCCGGAGTAAATGGTGTCACATGGAATGTAATACGATGGGAGTCATTGGTCAGAGGCACGAGAAGCCTGTAGTGCCGCCACTCACCGCCGATGCGAAATGGGCCGCTCTCCCAGCCGCCGCCCTGGATACTGGCGCTAGCAGCAGGAACGGAGGGCGGACGCGGCGAGGTCATAGACAGATCGAGAAGAACCGTCTGTCCAACAAATTGCTCAAGACCCAAGGTGAAGTTTGATGTAGACCAATGGTAGATATGCTCGCTATTGTGCTCAGTCGGGAAGAATTGTCGCCACAGTGACTCATGTCCATCATCGCCACTGTTTATGCTAAAGCCGATTCTCGAAGGGATCGTGGTTGCGGCAAAGGTCAGGGCGGTAAGTATGCACAGCAAGAACGGTGCGAGCCAGCGCGGTGGGGGATTCCTTACATCCACAACGCCTTCCGAGAAATTTTGCCGACGGAGCAATAGCCAACGAGGCGTCAGGGAGCCATCTTTCTGATGAGCGTGGTTTGTGATCATAATTCTTGCTGAATTGTCGATCTCAATTAATCTATATATAGATCTGACCGACCACTCAGCAATGTGGAAGAAATTTCAATCCCCACTGCCTTGGCTCGTATTTGGTTGTTATGTTAAATGCGCCTTAGATTAGGCCGGTTTAGTACACGCGCAAAAATTATAAAAAACATAGCCTGATTTGTCAAAAAACAGAAAGAATACCCTGCATGGAACGTACCTAATTTTTATGCACAGAGCAAAAATCTCGGAGTGATCAGGTCAGAAGAACTTCGGCCTCTATCGGCATCACCCCCCACCGTGTTTGAAACTTTTCGATTCTGTGTTAGGATAGGCTGCCCAATAACGTGGTTTTAACCACGGATAGTAGATGCTCGTTTAAGGAGGTATTGGAAGCACATGCGTACATTACGCTACCTTGCCCTGCTCGCGCTGGTGCTGATCATCGCCGGGTGTGGCGCTGCCCCGCAGACAGCCGCGACCCCAATTGTTCAGCCGACCACTGCCGCAGAGGCTCCCGCCGCTACTAGCGCGGCAACGACCGAGGCCACACCTGAGGCTACGGCTGCGGCGACGACCGAAGCCACGACTGAACCCACTACCGCTGCCACTGAGCCGGTTATGGGTGGTACGGTGACGCGGGCGATTACGGCTGAACCGACTAGCCTTGATCCCCACGCGGCCCCCGGTTCGGGGCAGAATATCATCCTGCCCTACATCTTCGATACCCTGATCTTCCGCGACATGGACAATACCTATAAGCCCTACCTCGCCAAGAGTTGGGAGATCAGTGAGGATGGTCTAACCGTCACCTTCACCCTGCGTGATGATGTTACGTTCCATGACGGGACGCCGCTGAATGCCGATGCGGTCGTCTTCACCTTCAACCGCTTTAAGGACGCCAAGACCTCGTCTGGTGAGGGTCTGGCTATGATGACTGGGGTTGAGGCGGTGGATGCCTACACCGTGCGCTTCACCTTTAGCGCTCCTTCGGCGGTCTTCTTTAGCACCCTCGTCACTCCCTACGCCGGGATTGTCAGCCCAACCGCTGTTGAGGCCGAGGGCGATGCGTTCGGCCAGCAGCCGGTGGGTAGCGGTCCCTTCAAGATCGCCGAGTGGCAGCAGGGGACAGCGGTCGTGCTGGAGCGCAACCCCGACTACAAGTGGTCGCCAGAGACGATCAGCAATCCGGGTGCGCCCTATATTGATAATGTGGTCTTCAAGGTCATTCCTGATGCCGCTACTCAGTTGGCCGCACTCCAGGCGGGTGAGGTTGACCTGATCTTCGTCAATTCGCCCAATCATATTAGCAAGCTCACGGAAGATAGCACTGTCCAGTTGATCGAAACCCAACTGAACAGCATGGTCTACCTGGGCTTCAACTGTGCCAAGGCTCCGTTTGATGATGTGAAGGTGCGTCAGGCGCTTTCGCACGCTATCAACAAGGATGAGATCCTCCTTGCGGCGCTGAACGGGATGGGCCAGGTGGCCTTTGCCCCGATGGCTCCCACCCTGCCCGGCTTTGATGCCAGCCTGAAGGATCTGGAACTGGGCTACGATCCGGCCAAGGCGACCGAGTTGCTGACCGAGGCCGGTTTTGCGCCGGGGCCGGACGGCACGATGACCAAGGATGATCAGGCGCTCAATCTGGTGCTGCTCACCTTTGCGCGTGCGCCCAACGAGGATGTTGCTACCCTGATCCAGAATCAGCTCAAGGCGATTGGGGTCAATGTCGAGATCCAGCAGTTCGACACCGCGACCGCCGCGAAGGCCGCTACCGAGGGCCAGTTCCACCTGATTCTTTGGCGCTATGATCGCAACGATGCCGATGTGCTGAACGTCAACCTGCACTCGGATCGCATCGGTAGCTCCAACCGCTTTGGCTACAGCAACCCTGAGGTTGATGCGCTGCTCGATCAGGCCGCTCAGGAACTGGACGAGACCAAGCGGGCTGCGCTGTATGTCGAGGCGCAGAAGTTGATCATGCCCGATGCGCCGTGGCAGCCGCTCTACATCCCGGTGGATGTGCTGGCCATCAGCAAGCGCGTCGAGGGCTTCCATTTGGCTTCGATGGGCCGCATTCTGCTCAATGAAGCCCAGGTGGTCGCACCGTAAAACCCCATTGTGGGCGATCAGACGCGGCACTGCGCCTGATCGCTCACACCTCCACTATGATCGGTTATCTCCTCAAACGACTCCTCAGCGCGGGCTTGGTGTTGATCGCGGTCAGCATGCTCGTCTTTGCCCTGCTCAATGTCATTCCTGGTGATGTTGCTCAGACATTAGCGGGTGATTCGGCGTCGCAAGAACAGATCGCTGCCAAACGCCGCGAGTTGGGTCTGGATCGCCCATTGCCGGTGCGCTACCTGGAGTTTGCGCAGGGGGTGGTACAAGGCGATCTGGGTAAGTCGGCTATCTCTGGCCGCCCGGTGAGCCAGTTGCTCATGGAGCGCTTCGCGGCAACCGTGAATCTGGCACTGGCGGCATTGGTGGTAGCCATATTCTTCGGCTTGCTGGCGGGAACAATCGCGGCGGTGCGCGCCGGGGGCTATGTGGATCTGCTGGTGATGATGTTTACCACGCTGGGTGAATCTCTCCCCTCGTTCTGGTTCTCGTTGCTGCTGATCCAATTCTTTGCCTTGCACCTGGGTTGGCTGCCCGTGCTTGGTGCGGGTACGTTGGCGCACCTCGTACTGCCCGCTATCTCGTTGGCCCTACCCGCCATTGCCCTGATTGCGCGTATGGTGCGCGGTTGCCTTCTTGATGTCAAGAGCGCTGATTTTGTGCGCACCGCACATGCCAAGGGTCTGAGCCAATTGGCCGTCTGGCGCGAACATATCTTCCGCAACGCCATCCTGCCGGTGATCACCATGCTCGGCCTCTACCTGGGTAATCTGCTCGGTGGGGCATTTATTATCGAGACGATCTTTGCCTGGCCCGGTTTGGGGCGTCTGGTGGTGCAGGCGATCTTTGACCGCGACTTCCCGGTCGTGATCGGGGCGGTGCTGTTCATTGCCCTCATTTATCAGGTATTGAATATCTTGGTTGATCTGGCCCACGCATGGCTCGATCCACGTGTAGGCACGGAGGCGATGTAGCTGATGGCGGTTCAGGCAGAAGTGACCAGCGCAGTTGCCACGATCCTTGAGCGTCAGCCGCGTTCGCGGCGACGGATCAGGCTGCGCCCCAATCTGGTCATCGGTGGCTTTTTGGTGCTGCTGCTCATTCTGGGGGCCACCTTTGCACCTGTACTTAGCCTCTACCCACCCGATCAGATGAAACCGGCGATTCGTTTGCAACCGCCGAGCCTTGCCCACCCCTTCGGCACCGACATCTTCGGGCGCGATATGTATAGCCGCATCCTCTATGGGTCGCGTATCGCCTTGCGTATGTCCATTCTTTCGGTCTTGTTAGCCGCTATTCCCGGCGTTTGGATGGGCTTGCTCGCAGGTTACCACCGGGGTTGGGGCGAACGCGTCCTCTCGCGCATCATGGACGCGTGGATGGCCTTTCCGGGGTTGCTCTTGGCGATTGTCTTTGTGGCGCGTTTGGGGCCATCCCTCAACACAACCGTGATCGCCCTAGGGGTGGTGGGGATTCCCTCGTTCTACCGTATGGCACGCAGCGGCACGATCTCAACCAGCCACATGCTCTATGTTGAAGCCGCCCGCGCCTCTGGTTTGGGCAGTACGCGCATCCTCTTGCGCCACATTCTGCCCAACCTGGCCTCGCCCTTGATCGTTCTGCTCACCATGCGTATTGGCACAATGCTGCTGGCCGCCGGTGGACTCAGTTTCATCGGGCTGGGTGCGCAACCACCCCTGCCAGAGTGGGGCGCACTGCTTGCGGCTGGCCGCGATCACCTTGATACTGCATGGTGGCTGGCGCTGGCACCCGGTATGGCCTTCACGCTGAGTGTGATGGGATTCAATCTGCTGGGCGATGGGTTGCGCGATCTGCTTGCGCGAGAGTAGAGCCGCCCCTGCATTTGTCTATTGTGCTGATTTGGCGGCAAGCCGCCAAATCAGCACAATAGACATCCTAAATTAACTTCTCGTGGTGCCACTCACCCTCAAGATCCACCGCGTCGGCGGCTCCGTCACGGTGCAGGATGGCCACGGCCTCATCGCGCTTATCGGCACTCGTCTGCACCATAAGGATCGTCTTGCCCTCGTGGAGCAGGTTCTCATAGACGTGGGCCTCGTCCTTGGTGATCCCGGCCCAGGTCAGACCACCCAGCACCCCGCCCCCGACTGCGCCCGCACCGGCTCCGGCGATAGCAGCAGCAACTGGCCCCGCAACCAGCACCGGCCCAATACCGGGGATACCGACGATCAGCATACCCACCAGCGCACCGAGCATCCCGCCGACTAAGCTGCCCCCCACTGCGCCGATGGCAATATCCTCGCCATGCTCAACCTCAACCCCATCAATCTTGATATGCTCGGCATGTTCGCCCTTGGGGGAGATGAGGCTAATTTTTTCGCGGGGGAAGCCCTTTTCTAGAAGATCGGTCAGGGCATGTTCCGCATCGGCATCGGACTGAAAAACCCCTACTACTGCGTGCGTCATCGGAGTACCTCCTTTGGCCGGTTGCCAGATAATCGTGTTGCAGATTATCTTCTACACCATTGTATACCGCCCGATAGAGACCCGTAGTTTGTTGATGCTGGTAGTTTAGCATAATCCGCTGCGCTTTGCTTGTCGAGAACTCTTTGACCAGGATTGTTGTGATGGCGTGTATAATGTACCCCGCTGTGACGCCACTGCATCATAGGCGCAAGAGTGTTGTGTTGCCGATGGTATCTGCGAGGAGGGCAGATCGGTATGGATCATCTGTTTAAAATGGGGTCGTTGGATCGGGTACTGCGATTGGTCTTGGGGGTCTGTTTTCTTGGCAGCGCACTCATCTTTATGAGTGGGGCCTGGCAGGTCTTCTTTGTGTTGGTGGGTATCGTTGCGCTTGGCACCGCCTCGACTGGCCTCTGCCCAGCCTATATCTTCTTCAATATCTCGACCAAGGAATAGTATCCTAACGGATTGAAGTACGGGATCTGGCATGCCTCTGTTCTTTGCCGGAGGGCCGGGGTGGCAACAGCGCCGCTGGGTGGCGCTGTTTGCCCCGGCTCTGTTGCTCCTGATGACGCTGCTTGCGCTACTGCTGGGAGCAACCCAGGCAGTTCCGGGTTTTGCTTTCCGTAGCGGTGATACGGGTGATCTGCGCTATTTGGTGCGCTTCTTTGAGGTAGAAGAGCATGCCAACACGACCTACCGTTGGTCGCAGGAGAGCTTTGGGATCTATCTCTACGGGTTTGAGGGTCGCCCTGCACTTGTCTCGCTCCGTCTTACATCACCGCGCCCTGCTGATGCTCTTCCTGCGCACCTCTTCTCACCTACCCTCCAGAGCGATCTTGGTCAATTATCGAAAGATCCTGTCTGGTTGCGTTACCACATACTGGTACCAACAGAGACGGTGGGGGAGTCGGTGCTGCGCTTCCAGGTGGCACCGTTTAGCCTACCCAATGACTCGCGTCAATTGGGGGTGGTACTGACTGATGTTCAGGTACGGGCGAGTATTCCAACCAGCCTATTCCCACCCTTGCAACGCAGCATCTTCCTGCTTACGCTCCCGTTGCTGCTCTGGTTGCTGCTGCTGCGCCTTACCAAGCGGCAAATCTGGGCTTGGGGTGTTGGGCTACTTGCAGCCCTCCTAGTGGGCTGGGCAAGTGCGAACCCAACTCCGGCGGGCTACCTGCTCCCTACCCTGGGCTGGCCGTGGTGGCCGCTGCTGCCGCTCCTCGGTCTGATCTTTACTCCCCAGATCTCCCTGGGCCTACGCGCCAGCAACACCTGGATTGCCGCTCGCCCCGGCGTGGCTTGGGCGGGGCTTGGCGTGGCCCTAGGCAGCCTCATGGCCATCCGGGCGGGGCTGCCCTGGCCCCTCGCTATGGCTGGGGTGGCGCTGGGCGTCTGGGCGGGGAGTAGCCTCTTGCACGAGGAGGAATCGCAACTTCGCGCCACGCCGATCATCCTGGCACTAATCGTCGGCTTGGCCTTGGGCTTGCGCCTCGTCAACCTTGATGGGCAACCGCTGGCACTCTGGCGCGACGAGGCGCGCCATGGGTTTCTGGCCCTCAAGATCTGGAACGATCCTACCTATCGCCCGGTCTATATCGCTGAGGGTGCCGATCTCCCGGCGCTCCTCTTCTACCTGATGACCCCCGTGCTGGGGCTGTTTGGCCCCCACGTCTGGAGTGTGCGGCTGGTGTCGGCATTGATCGGCGGGCTGACGCCGCTGGCGCTCTATTGGGCGGCCCGGCCACTCATCGGGCAACGCCCAGCCCTGCTTGCGGCTGCGCTGTTGGCCGTTTCATCCTGGGCCATCAGTATGAGTCGCTGGGCCTTCCCGGCCACGCTCGATCATCTTCTGACGCTGACGGCGGTAGGCTTGGCCTGGCGTGGCCTCGATGCCGCCGCCAATATGCGGCGATCCAGCCTCATGTTGGGCGCTGCCGGGTTGTGCGCCGGGTTGGCCACCTACGCCTACCACACCGGGCGCGTAGCCCCGATTGCGCTGGCACTGCTGGTGCTGGTACGCTTGGGGCTGGATCGTCGCGCATGGCTGCGGACAGCACCAGGGTTGCTGGTGGCAGCGCTGGTCGGTCTATTGACCATGGCACCGCTACTCAACTATATTCTGCATAACTATGCCGACTATAACCGGCGCGTGAGTCAGGTTGCGATCCTCAAGTCGAACTATCTGGATACCCATACTCCCTTGGGCTTGGTGGTAGAGAATGCTGGGCGCTACCTCTTGATGTGGCATGTTCAGGGTGAACCCAATGGCCGCCACCACATGCCCGCTGTGCCCATGGTTGACCCCCTGGTTGGATTGTTGCTCTTGCTGGGCCTGGGCCTTGCACTGCGTCGCCCGTACCAGCCAGCACGGTTGGCGCTGCTTGTGATTCCAGCGGTCTACCTCATTCCTGCCGTCTTGAGTACCGATGCCCCGCATGCCATGCGCGCCTTGGGCATGCTCGCTCCGGCATGTATGCTGGCGGGTTTGGCCTTGGATCGGCTGGTTGTTCATGGGCGTGGATGGCAGACATACCTGAGCGCAGCCCTCGTGTTGCTCTTCAGTTTTGGGCTGAATGGCTGGCTCTACTTTGGGCAGATGCGGATTGATCCGCGTGTGTATGGCGAGTTTGATCTAGTCGAGACGGCCCTTGGCCAAGCGGCGCAGGCTCCGTCGTACAGCGATGATCCCGAACTTCAGGCAGTGCGCGTCTATCTGCCGGAGAAATACCGGGTGAGTGATAGCGTGCGCTTCCTAACCTATGGGATCGCGACCTACGGCTATACAGGCGCACGCCCCCTGCCTAGCGCTGGCCCGCTGCTGTTGCTGTTGCCTGCCAATGCCTCGCCCGCCGCCCAAGCCCAAGCGTTAGCAGATGTAGGCCCAGATGGACGTATGCTTCCCCACCAACCCTACGAACCCGACGGGCATACCCCCATTCTGCTCGTCTTTGGCCGGGGGGCAGCGGCGGAGCGCTTGGCGGCCCAGATGTGGCCGTGATGAGGAGTAGCTGATGCAAACATGGCGACTATTGCCCCCTACTGCCGGGTCGGCGCAAGCGGAACTGGCCGCTGCTGAGGCGCTGTTAGTGGGGCTGAGTGAAGTCCGACAACCCGTGGTGCGCTGGTATCAGGCACCAACTCCGGCGCTGGTGCTTGGATCAGGGCAGGCTCTGCACGAGATCAATCCGTCCGCCTGCGGAGCGGCGGGGGTAGGCGTACACCGGCGCGCCAGTGGGGGCAGCGCGGTTCTCTTCGGCCCCGATCTGCTCATGCAGGACATTGCGTTGCCTGCGGGGCACCCGTTAGCCATCATGGATGTGAGCGAGTCGTATCGTTGGCTGGGCGAGGCGTGGGTGGCGACGCTGGCCCGTCTGGGGGTGGCGGCAAACATTGTAAGTATCAGTGCGGCGCGTGAGGATCGCCAGACCCTACCGATCTTGTTGCGACGCGTCTGTTTTGCGGGGCGTTCGCCATACGAGGTGCTGAGTGGCGAGCGCAAGGTGATCGGCTTTTCGCAGATACGCCGCCGCCAGGGGATATTGCTCCAAGTGGGCCTGTATCTGCGCTGGTCGGGAGCGGCACTGGCCCAACTACTGGCCCTCAGTCCAGAGGAAGCAGCAGATCTGGTACACCAGATGCACGAGCGGGTGGTGGGGCTGGATGCATGCTTGCCGCAGCTTCCCACCCCCACGGCGATCATGGCCGCGTTTGCGGAGAGTCTGCGTGATCAGCAGCAGATCAACCTAGAGCCAAGTGCATGGCATCCTGCCGAGCAGGCGGCGTTAACGGCGGCTCTGGGGCGCTACGCGGTTGTAGAGTCGCCCAGCCCGTAAACGGGCGGGCTATCACCCGGCGAAGGCCGCCTGCGCGGCCTACA
>NZ_GL501404.1:746536-791931 GCF_000152145.1 Oscillochloris trichoides DG-6 | reverse complement strand
CCGTTTACGGGCTGGGGATATATCTATTCTTGATAGCCGCCCGCTCCCCCGTTGCGGATATGATCGAGGTAGTCTTGCAGAATGATCGAGGCCGCCACCTGATCGATCTGCTGCTTGCGCTTCTCTGGCTTCACGCCCATCTCGCGAAGGAGTTGCTCGGCGACGGTGGTGGTGTAGCGCTCGTCAAACAGCATGACCGGCAACCCCACTTGACGCTCAAGCTCCTGGGCGAAGCTGCGCGTCTGCTCGGCTTGTGGCCCGATCTCCCCACGTAGGGTGAGCGGCAACCCCACCACGATCCCTTGGACTTCATGCTCGCGTACTAAGCGGGCGATCATCGTAATCGCCTGGGAACGCGGGTTGGCATTGATGGTGGTGAGCGGGCTGGCCAGCATCCCTAACGCATCGCTGAGGGCCACGCCAATGCGCCGATCACCAACATCAAGGCCGAGCAGACGTTGTTCCGCCATGTCTTAACGACTCTCAATCCGTAGCTGGAAGTCCCAACCGGGGAGTTCGGCGACGTTGGGCAGCACGTAGGTGCCGATTAAGCCCTGCTGCTGCATCTGGATCAGTGCCGCTTCGGCATCAGCCCGTGACTTGCCACGGATGGCGGCACGCACCTGATCCAGCACTGCACTACTCAGCCCAGGGCCACAGGCCGGGTCTTGGGTGTTGGGCGTGATCTGGCCATCCACCGTCAGCCGCTCACCGTCCCACGTCCAATTGGTGATCGCCGCTGCCTTACAGTCGCCCGGTTTCAACGCCCCCGACTGCCGCAACATCTCGGTCAGGGCGCTGCTGAGTTGGTTTTCGATCTGTACCCCCGGCGCACTGACCAGGGCGCTATAGCGCGCCTGGACAATCACGGTGAAGGTGGGATTTTGTGGGTCTACCGTCTCACCAATCCCAGGCGAGGGTGTGTAGGTGAAGCCTTGCAGTTGCTCCAGATCTACGCGTCGGGGGCTGATGGTCGTCGGTTCAAGCTCCATGCCTCCAGCAAGTGCCAGCCCCTGAAGTTGCTGCTGGGCGGCAACTTCTAACTGCGCCAAGGCTTGGCCGAGTACCGCCTGGACATCCTGCTCCTTGACGATCCAGACCGGCGCTTCACTGCCGCCGGTAAGTGGCCCATGTTGAACGATCAAGGCCCCACTGTTAATGTTGAAGGTCTGGCCACCCGGAAGCACGATCCGGCGCAGGCTATTCGGTTCCACGTTCGAGGCGCTGCCCGCTGAACGTGCAATCAGGTCAATGGTTGCGGTGCCGCGTGTGGTGATGATCTGCGCCCCCTGATCAACCGTCACCGAGGGAGGAATCGTCACATCCACATTGTTAATGAAGGGCACCTCTTGGCCATCGGGCTTGACGGCGATGAACTCACTGCCCGCCGGGAGGCTGATCGTCTGGGGGCTACTGTTATAGATCGTGATCGTGCCCTGGGCGCTGCCTGATGCGGCCATAACCGACTCGGTGACTTGGCCCGCGACACTGACTGCCACATCGCTACTAATCGTCTGGACTTCAACGGCGGTACCGCCACCCATACCAGGTGCGGCGAGAGGCATCATCATGGCCGTGATTGGCTCGATCTGGTCGGAGCGAATCGGTGGCGCGACCTGAACGGTGACGCTCTTGCCCAAGAAGAAGAAGGCACTCAGTCCAAAGGCGATCAGCAGGATGAGCGCGATGAGGATGGGAATGAGCAGATTCTGACGCCGGGGTGGCAGGAGTACGGCCTCTTCATCATAATTGGGCCGCTGCCGGGGTGCGGGCTTGGGTTCCGGGCGGCTGGGCCGAGGTGGTGGCGGTGGTGGTGTGCGGCGTCCAGTTTGGTTGGCACGCGCCTTCTCGGAGGCCGATAGTTCAATGTCCTCTGGGCGGATGCGCTTGGGTGGCGGCGGAGCCACCGGGCCACGCGGCGCGGCGGAGCGCAGATCGGCCTCGTCCATGTCAATGCTGTCGAGGGCATCGGCGAAGTCGTCATCGTCCGAGGTTGCCCGCCCACGCGCCGGTGGCGAGAGATCTTCGAGCGCGGCGAAGAGATCCTCATCGGCGGGTGAAAGCCCGGTGCGACTGGATGGCGGCAACGCATCGAGATCATCGAGCGCATCAAGAAAGGCCGCATCACTCGCGCTCAGATCGGGAGTACTGGGGCGGGCGGGTGGCGCTGGTGAAGCGGGCGGTACGGCCCGCGCTGGCCCCGGTGTGGGCGCAACCACACGCGCATCGTCTACCTCTAGCGTCTCGATACGCGCAAAACGCGCCGCCTGGAGCGTCTGTTGGTCTGAAGTAATCAGTACCAACTCCACACCAGCACGTTGTATGAGGGTGTGCAGCCGTTCAAGCTGGTCTGGCAGTTGCAGACCGGGCACCCCTTCCGGCACCAACAGTTGCACCCGGCGCGCCCCCGACTGCCCGATCTTCCGCTGCAAGGTATCAGCGGTGTCGTTGGGCAGCGCCAGGATCAGAGCGGTCTCATCGGCGACCATAGCACCTCCGGGTAGGAGCGGGGCCGGGGTGGGCTATGCCCGCCCCGGCCATCTCATCTACTTCTTCTGCTCCGCAACCAGTTCGGGCGCACGGGCGATCACCTCGGCCAGTTTCCGCACATCGCGGCCACCAGCCTGGGCCATCTCAGGGCGTCCGCCACCACCACCACCAACGATCTGGGCCAAGGCTTTCACGAGGTTCCCGGCATGGTAGCCCGCCTTGACGAGATCAGGGGTGACCATTGTGAGGATCTGGGGCTTCTCGGCAATCACCGTCCCCAGGACAATCACGCCACTGCCCAACTTATCGCGCAGCCAGTCACCCATTTCGCGCAACCGGTTGGCATCTTCGGCCTCTACTTGGGCCGCCAGCACAGGTACTGCACCATCACGATTGACGGTATCGAGCAGCGACTCTATCGAGGCACGCGCCATCTTGCCGCGCAGGGCGTCCAGTTCTTGCTGGCGCTGACGATTCTCGCTCACCAACTGTTCAACCCGCTCGCTGACTTGGGCCACCGAAACCCCCAGGCGTCCGGCGAGGTCGCGCAGCACTTCGGCCTGCTGCTCGGCCCACACTTCAGCACCGCGCCCGGTGAGAGCCTCGATACGCCGAATGCCGCTGCCGATGCTGCTTTCGCCCACCAGCCGCACATAGCCGATCTCGCCGGTGCGTTTGACATGGGTGCCACCACACAACTCACGCGAATCGCGGGAGGCAAATTCCATACTCGTGGTTCCATTGCGCTCAATCGTCACCATGCGCACCTGATCGCCATACTTCTCACCAAAGAGCGCAATCGCCCCGGCATCAAGTGCAGCTTGGTAATCCATCACCTGCCACGCGACAGCCCCATCGGCGCGCACCCAGGCATTCAGGCGGCTCTCGATCTCGCGTAACTGGGCAGTATCGAGCGCCCGGTTATGGGTGAAGTCGAAGCGTAGACGATCCGGGGCCACCAGCGACCCAGCCTGGGCGGCATGTTCACCCACCACATCGCGCAGAGCGCGTTGGAGCATGTGGGTCGCGGTGTGGTTGCGCTCAATATCGGCGCGCCGCGTCACCGCCACCTCGGCCTGCACCGCCTCCCCGACCGTCACCTGGCCCGACTCGACCACCCCGTAATGAACGATCAGACCGGGGGCAGGCCGGAGCGTATCGTCCACGCGTACTGTACCGTGGGGGCCAACCAGCCGCCCACTATCGCCCACCTGGCCGCCGCTCTCGGCATAGAAGGGGGTGCGATCCAGCACGATCTCGACCGGGCTACCCGTCGTGGCGCTACTCACATCATCGCCATTGGCCACCAGCGCCAGGATCTGGCCCGACGCGGCCACCTGGGTATAGCCCAGGAACTCAGTACTGGGCAGCCCCTTATCGGCCCAGATCTCGGCATCCGCGCCACGCTTGAACTGCGCCGCTGCACGCGAACGCTCGCGCTGCTCATTCATCGCAGCGGTATAGCCCGCCTCATCCACCGTCAGCCCGGCCTCCCCGGCGATGCGCTGGGTCAGATCGAGCGGGAAGCCGTAGGTATCTTTGAGCACAAAGGCGTCGTTCCCGGGAACCGCATTGCCGCCACTGGACTGTACCTGCTCAATAATCGTGGAGAGGCGGGAGATACCGCCGGAGAGCGTGCGCAAGAACTGCTGCTCCTCGGCATTAGCCGACTCCAGAATAAAGGCATGCCGCTCGGCCAGTTGCGGGTAGGCCGGAGCCATTTCACCAATCACGGTCGAAATCACCTCGGCCAAGAAGGGGCGGGTAAAGCCGATGCTACGCCCCTGGTAGGCGGCGCGGCGCAGGATACGGCGCAACACGTAGGAGCGCCCGTTATTCCCTGGCAGCACGCCATCGGCGATCAGGAACGCAATCGCCCGGCTATGATCGGCAATCGCCCGGTAGGGGGCCAAGTTCGCCCGGTAGTGCGCCTCGTCGCTGCCCAGTTCCGTGATGATCCGATTGATGATCGGCACAAACAGGTCAGTATCATAGTTACTATGTACCCCCTGCATCACCATCGTCATGCGCTCCAGCCCCATGCCCGTATCCACCGACTGACGCGGCAGCGGGCGCATGGTCGAGCGCTCATACTGCATAAAGACGTTGTTCCAGATTTCAACATAATCGGGGTCATCGCTATTGACCCCCGCCGCACTCATCTTGGCGAGATCATCCCCAATATACATGGTGATTTCGGAACACGGCCCACACGGCCCGGTATCACCCATCACCCAGAAGTTATCTTTACGCCCAAAGCGCAGCACGCGTGCCGGATCAGCACCCTGAGCGATCCAGAGCTGGGCGGCCTCCTCATCAGCGGGCACCTCATCATCACCGGCAAAAACAGTAAACCAGAGCCGCTCGACGGGCAGCTTAAACTCCTCAACGAGCAACTTCCATGCCATTGCAATCGCATCGGCCTTAAAGTAATCTCCAAACGAGAAGTTGCCCAGCATCTCGAAGAAGGTCTGGTGGCGCGGTGACGGCCCGACCTCCTCAAGATCATTATGTTTACCCGAAACCCGCAGACACTTCTGCGCGGTCGTAGCACGGCTATAAGGGCGCTGTTCAAGGCCCAAAAAGACATCCTTAAAGGGCACCATGCCCGAATTGACAAAGAGCAAGGTCGGATCATCCGCCACAACAAGCGAGGTACTAGGCACAATCGTATGCCCGTGGCGCTCAAAGAACTTCAGATATGTCTCACGGATCTGGGCCGCACGCAACTTCTGGATGCTCATAGAGAAGGGCCTGTTCATTTCTTGACGGGGAACAAGTGAATTGGGCGTGATCATAGCACAGCCCAATAAGGGGTGTCAAACCTTCTAGATTGGGAACCACCTTGCATCTGCACCATGCGACGGGTACAATGCCCGCATGCATGATGATCCCCTGCACATCCAGCTTGCGCGATTGGCCAGTGACCGCTGGGCGCGGCACGGGGTGCGGCTGTTGTTGCGTGGGTTATGGTTGGGTTTGGCGTTGGCCTGTTGTCTGCTCGGTGCGGCGCTACTTGTTGATCTGCCACTCCGCTGGGAGTGGCTGGTAGCGTTGATCCTGGTCTCTCTGGCCGGTGCAGCGTTGTTGCTCCTGCGCCCGCCGCTTACACCAGTGGCCGTGGCGCGCCGTCTGGATCGGCGCTTCAATCTGCACGAGCAGCTTGCGACGGCACTCGAACTCGATTCCAACCCGGTGGGGGTCGCCGCGCATCTGCGCGGACAGGCCGATCAGAACGTGATCCAGATCGTGCGCTTCGTCGCACACCACCGCTCCTTCCCTTGGTCTGAGGTGGCACTGACCGCGACTCTGGGGCTGGCGCTGGGTGGGATGCTGCTGATCACCGATGTTGCCCCGTCGCTGCCACTTGGCTCGGCTCAGCCGTTGCCGCCGCTGGTGCAGCCTCCTGATCCCGCGTCGCCACCACCTCCCGATCCCTTGGCTGAACAACCCGCCGCTGCGCCGGGGAGTGCGCCGGGCATGGTTGATCCGGCGGTAGCGCAGGCGCTGGCCGATGCGCTACGCGATCAGAGCCTGACCCGCCCGGCTGCCGAGGCGCTGGATCGCGGTGATCTGGAAGCGGCGGCGCGCCAGTTACGCGAGTTGGCTGATCAGGCCGGGCAGATCGGGCAGGCATCACGCAATGATCTGGGTAACGCGCTGCGCCGCGCTGCCAATCGGGTGGAGGCGGGTAACCCCGATCTGGCCAATCAGTTGCGGCAGCAGGCTGATGGCTTGCAGTCGGGACGTGATGATCAGGCAGCGCAGGCGTTGGAGCAACTGGCCGATATGATCGCCGATCTGGGGCAGGCTGATCAATCTGCACAGAATGGGATGCCGCAGGCAGGCGGAGCCGGAGATAGCGCTCTCCCTGGTACCCAGCGCTCCCAGTCGGCTCCGCGCTTGGGGGTGGATGGCGTGCCGCTAGAGTTGACAACCGAGGGTGATGGTTCGCTCCCGACACAGGCCAGTGCGGATGTGCCAGTGCAGAGTGGCGAAATGGGCGGAACGCCCGTGCAGGGTGATCCTCAACTGAGTACCGATCCGGTACAGGCAGGTGATGATCCGCTGCGTATTCCGGCGGATTTACGCGATGTGGTTCAAGACTATTTTTCGCCCTAAAACCGATACGCCTACCGAACGCCCCGTCTTTGATGAGGCGTTCCTTCGGCGCATGGAGCGTCTGAGCTTGCAAGCCCAGCGCACGCTACGTGGCAACCCGGCCAGTGGCGAACATCTGAGTCGCCATCAGTTGCCGTCGAGCATCCTGAGCGATCATCGCCCCTACAGCCACGGTGATGATCTGCGCTATGTGGATTGGCATGCCTATGCGCGCCATGATCATGTGTTGCTGCGCTTGGGCGAGGCCGAACAGGATGTGTATGTCCATCTGCTCCTGGATACCTCGCGCAGTATGGTGGTGGGTGGGCCATCGCGCTTGCGCCAAGGGCAGCAGTTGGTGGCTGCGCTGGGCTATGTCGCGCTCGCACATAGCGACCGCCTGCTGATTGTGCCGTTTGCTACCCGTCCGTTGCCTGCCTTTGGCCCCGCACAGGGCAAGGCGCGCAGTATCGAGATGCTGCGTTTTATCGAGGCGCTCGAACCCCAACCACGTACCGATCTGGTCGCCACGGTGCGGCAGCATGTGCGTAGCTACCCCCATGGCGGGCTGCTGGTACTCTGTTCCGATCTGCTCGATGCGCATGGGTTGGCTGAAGTGCTACGCCTGCTCAGTCCTCCCCGTTGGCAGGTGTTGGTGCTCCACCTACTGGATCGCCATGATCTGCAACCCGAACTGCACGGCGCACTTGAGTTGGAGGATAGCGAGAGTGGCCAACGCCTCGAACTGGTGCTGGATGACCCGACTCTGGCCGCCTATCAACGTGAAGTGCGGGCATGGCGCACCGCTCTGGCTGATACCTGCGCTCGGCGCGGAGCGATCTATGCCCCGATCATGAGCGATTGGCCACTCGAACAACAGGTGGTACCCTACCTGCGCTTGCGCCGAGTGTTCACCTAACCCATGAACCTTCTCTTTCCACTAGGGCTACTGGCGCTGCTCAGTCTCCCGCTGATCCTGCTGCTGCACCTGATCCGCGAGCGGCGACGGCGGGTGGTGGTGCCCGCGCTGCTACTCTGGCAAAACCTGCCGCGCCGCTATGATGCGCTCAGTCGTCGCCGCCTGCCCCTGACGTTGCTGCTCATGCTGCACCTGTTGGCGGCGCTCTTCCTCGCGTTGGCGCTGGCCCAGCCGCAATGGTTGAGCAACTTCTTTGGGCAGCCCCAACACCTCGTGGTGATCGTGGATACCTCGGCGAGCATGGCCGCCCCAGAAGGATCGGGCAGCCGCTTGGATGCGGCGCGGGCGCGGCTGCGCGAGTTGGCGGCGGGGGTGCGCGGCCAGGCGACCCTGACCGTGATCAGTGCGGGGGCCGAGGCGCTTATGGTGGATCGTGCCGGTGCGGCGGGGATGAGTCGCCTTTTGGTGGCGGCTGAGGCGTTGCAGCCCGTTGGCGTGGGGACAGATCTGGCCAGTGCCTTGCTGTTGGCGGCCAGTGATCTGGAGCAAGATCCGAGTGGGCAGGTGCTGGTGCTAACCGATGCGGCGCTCCCTGAACTCGCCACGCTCCTGCGTGACGCCCCCACTAATATGGCGCTGCGCTGGGAGCACATCGGCCACGAACTGCCCAACCGCGCTATTCTAACCCTGGCCGCTCGGCCGCAGAGTCATGGCGGGATGCTTCAGGTCTATCTGCGGGCCGCCAACTATAGCACGGCTTCGCAGCGCAGTCTGGTGCGGCTCTTCGCCGATGATCGCCTACTGGATACGCGTGTCCTCGATTTCCCACCCCAGGGCGAGGTGGAGCAGGTGTGGACGATTCCGCCCGGTGTGCGCAGTCTGCGTGCCGATTTGGAGGGGAATGACCAGCTACCTGCGGATGATGTGGCCTACCTGAGCCTGACACCGCGCCCCCTGCGGGTGCGGCTGGTCAGTGCGACTCCGGCGCTGCTGGAACGGGCCTTGCGGGCCATTCCGGGGCTGCAACTCCAGGTGTTCGATCCAGGGGCGTTGGTTGAAGAATCCGAGGCCGATCTGACCATTCTCGATGGTTTTCTCCCTAACCAGTGGCCCGCCGGGGCGGTACTGGTCTTCAACCCGCCGACTGGCTCGCTCTTGCTGGATGTGGGGCCAGCGCGGCGCGTTGAAACCAGCAGCGTTTTGCAGATCCATAACCAAGCTGATCTCTTTAACGGACTGAGTCTGGGTGGCGTGGTGCTGGAATCGATCCGGCCAATCGCGGTGCCTGCGTGGGCCGAGGTACTCCTGAGTATTGACGCGGTGCCGCTGATGCTGCGCGGGCGGGTGGGGCCGAGCGAGGTGGTGGTCTGGAATATGGATCTGGGCCAGAGCAACCTCACCACCCGGTTGGTCTTTCCGCTGCTGCTCACCCGCACCATCCGCGCTCTGACTCCCGCCGATCTCCCGGCTTCGATCTTAACCGGGCAACGCCTCGTGCTGCACCCCGATCTGCGTGCCGATCTGATCGAGATCCGTGATGCACAAGGTATACTGCAACAGATCGCGGTGCAACCCGATGCGCCGCCGATCCTCACCCTTGATCAGCCGGGGTGGTACGAAGTGCGTGAGTTGGCGGGTGAGCGCGAGCTTTTCCGGGGGTGGATCGGGGTCAACAGCGGCGCAGCACGGGAATCCAATCTGGCTTCGCAGCCCCTCCCACCAGATCGCAGCGCCCCGGCGGCGGCAGCGACACGCCAACCCGATGCGCATCCGCTCTGGCCGTGGCTGATCGGGTTGGGGTTGGCGGTTGTCTTGGGCGAATGGATCTATCTGCATGCGCGGCGGTGATGACCATGCTTCTGCGTTCCCCACAACTGCTCTGGCTCCTCCTCCTGCTCCCCAGCGTCGTACTCTTCTGGCGATGGCGCGGCTTGCGGGTGGGTGTGTCAGTGTTGGCGCTGCGCTTGGGCAGCGTGGCACTGCTGGTGTTGGCGCTGGCTGACCCGGTGTTGGGGGTGGAAGCGGCTGCCGATGGGCCGCTGATTGTGTTGGTGGATCAGTCGGATAGTTTGGGGCCAACAGGGCAGGCACTCGCCCGCCAGCGTGCAGACGAGGTGCTGCGCTCGGTGCCCGGTGAGGTACGGCTGCTCTTCTTCGGCGCACAGGTGGTGGCGGAAGGATCAGACACGCCGCTTGATCCGGCGGCGAGTGACCTCGCCACTGCGCTGCGTACCGCGAGTGCGCTCTTGCCCAACGGCGGGCGCATCTGGCTCTTTTCGGATGGCGTGCAGACCCGTGGCGATGCGCTGGCCGAGGCGCGGCGACTAGCTAACGCTGGGATTACGCTTGATGCCTTCCCGGTGGCAGCAGCGCAACAGCCGGATGCGGCGATCATTGGCGTGGAGGTGCCGCGTCTGCTGCGCCCCGACGAGGAGTTTCCGCTGGTGGTGACGCTGCGCTATGCCCCCGGCGATGCTGCTACGAGCCTCCCGGCGCACCTGCGGCTCTGGGTGGATGGGCGACTCATTGGCGACCAAGAGGTGGTGTTGAACCCCGGCGATACTCAGTTCACCTTTCGCCAACGTGCCGCAGCGCCGGGGATTCTCCAGGTTCAGGCTGAACTGAGCATCACCACGGGCGACACCTTCATTGCCAATAACCGGGGCGGCGCGACGGCCACAGTGGTGCCGCCGCCAACCATCCTGATCGTGGCGAATCAGCCCGAATTGGGCGGCTGGTTGGCTCAGATCTTAGAGCGCGAGGGCTTGCATACCAGCCAGATCGTTCCAGAGCGTATGCCCTCGCGCATCTCGGATATGGCCGCCTATGATGGTATGATCCTGCTAGATGTGCCCGCTACCGCGCTTTCGCTCGATCAAATGGCCACCGTGCGTGAGTTTGTGCGCAGTGAAGGGCGCGGCTTGCTGGCCATGGGCGGGCATACCTCGTTTACCCTCGGTTCGTACCAGAATACCCCGCTGGCCGATGTGTTGCCGGTGCTGATGGAGCCGCCCCCGCGCCCGCAGCGTAGTGATGTGGCGCTCCTGCTGATCATGGATCGCTCGGCGAGTATGCTGGCCTCGTTTGGGGTGAGTAAGTTTGATATGGCCAAAGAGGCGGCTCAACTGGCAACTGAGAGCCTGCAACCAGAGGATCGCATCGGTCTGCTCGCCTTTGATACCGAGACGCTCTGGGTGGTGCCGTTCCAACTGATTAGTGGCGGGTTGAGCGTAGCCCAGATCCAGGAACAGATCGCCAGTCTGCCCAGTGGCGGCGGTACGCGCATCGAACGCGCCCTAGAGGTGGGACTGCCCGCCTTGGCCGAACAGCCGACCAAGGTACGCCACGCTGTTCTGCTCACCGATGGGCGTTCGTTCATGAACGACAATGCCCTCTATCAACGTCTGGTCGAGACTGCGCGCAGCCAACAGATCACCCTCTCGACCATTGCGATTGGCCTCGACTCGGACACCGCGCTGCTCAAGCAGCTTGCCGCGTGGGGCGGCGGGCGCTACTACTACGCCGATCAGCCCGCCGACATCCCGCGCCTGACACTGCTAGAGAGCAAAATTGCTGGCTCCGATCCAGCAGTGGAGCAGGCGTTGCGCGCCGAATTGACCCAATCCCACCCGCTGATGCGCGACATCGCCCCGGCTGATCTGCCCGAACTGGGTGGCTACGTGGCTGTCACCCAGCGCCCGCAGAGCGAAGTGGTGCTCCACTCGCCCGATGCTGATCCGCTGCTGGCGGCGTGGCAGTACGGGCTAGGGCGGGCGGTGGCGTGGCTACCCGGCCTCGATCCGGCCTGGATGCGCCAGTGGCAGAGTTGGGGCGGCACCAGCCGCTTCCTGGCCCAGTTGGTGCGCTACACCCTCCCCGACCCGGAGAGCGGGCTGGTACAGGTGCGTCTCGATCCCCAACCGGGTGGCGCGACTCTGATTGTGGATGCGGCCCAACCGGGGGGTAACCCGATCAATCTGGCCACGGTAAACGCGCTCATCACCCTCCCCGACGGTACGACTCGCAATGTTGATCTGCGCCAGAGTGCGCCGGGGCGCTACCGCCAAGATCTGCTGCTGCCTAGCCCCGGTGCCTATCGGGTTGCGGTCGTGGTTGTGCATGATGGCCAGCGCCAAGAACAGAGCATCGGCTATGTGCAACCTATAGCCGAGGAGTACCAGCTAGGCACCACTCCCAGCGACGGGATGCCGCTGCTGCAAGCATTGGCCGCAGCTAGTGGTGGGCAACTCAGCCCGGTGGTGGTGGGAGAAACACAGCCGACCCCGGTGGGGGCGGGAGTCTTCAACCTGTGGCCGCTGCTGGTAAGTCTGGCGCTACTGCTCTGGGTGGTGGAGATTGCGTTGCGCCGAGGGTTTTTGCCGAATTTATTTTTAACGCCAAGGCGCTAAACCGCAAAGGTTTTAATTGGAGTTTCTATTGAAATCTTTGCGCCTCTGCGCCTTGGCGTTAAAATCATATCTGCCCGCTCTTGTTTGAGGTTTTCATTGTATGTTCGCTACGCATATAGACACCCTCGTTACCGAGGCCATCCACGCTCACATGTTCCCTGGTGCGGTTGTGCATGCCCAACGTGGTGGCGAGACGCTCCACACGGCGGCTTACGGCAGCACCATGTATGCCGATCCCGGCAGCCAGCCGGTATTCCGCGACATGATCTATGACATCGCCTCGCTAACCAAGCCCTTCACCGCAACTGCGGCGCTCATCCTGATGGATGCCGGGTTGCTACGGCTTGATGATCCGTTACAGCGCTTTCTGCCCCACATGCGGGCGCATGGGGTCACGTTGCGCCATCTCTTCACGCATAGCGCCGGGTTAGAGATCCGGCTTTCCAGTTTGCGTGCGGCGGGGGCGGCGGGGATTCGGGACGCCATTCAGCAACTAGAGCCACTGCACCCACCCGGCACGTATCTCTCGTATGCGAATATCAACACCCTGCTCTTAGGCGAGGTTGTAGCAGAGGTCTTTGGGGCCAGGTTGGATGCAGCCATCCACAATCTGATCCTGGCCCCCCTGGGCATGCGCGACACCACCTTCTGCCCCGCGCCGCATTTGCGTGAGCGCATCGCCCCCACCGAGTGGGATACGAGTTGGCGCGGGGGGGTGGTGCATGGCGTGGTGCATGACGAGAGTTCGTATGCGCTGGGCGGGGTGGCGGGCCATGCCGGACTCTTCAGTACCGCCACCGATATGGCCCGTTTTGCCACGCTCTGGCTGCAGGGCGGGGCGTGCGGCGAGCGCCAGATCCTGCATGAAGCTACGGTGGCTCTGGCCTGCCGCGACTACACCAGCCACATGCGTACTCCCACTGGCCTGCCACTGGCCAGTGGGCTAGGCTGGGCTAGGGATCGCCACACCTTTATGGGCCAAGTACCTGTGGGCACGATTGGCCATACCGGCTTCACCGGCACCGTCATCGTGATCTGCCCACAGGCGCAAGCCGCGCTGGTGTTGCTCACCAACTGTACTTACCCCTACCGTACCCCGCCGCCCTACCGCCACCACCCAATTGTGGCCCGTATGGTAGAGATGTTGGTTACCTTAACGTAGCGAAGCGGCCAAGCCCTGGATCAACTGCTGCTGCTCCTCCGGCGTCAGACGCGCTTCGGGGTGCATCAGCAAGTAGTCCTTGGTCGGCATCTCAGCCTCGCGGATCAGTTCCGCCGACTCCTCAGCCGCCTCATACGGCTCGCGCATCCGGCTCCACTCCGAGAAGTTCATGTGCTCGCGCCCCTCGCTCACATGGCGCGTCACCAGCCAGGAGACCGGGGCGATCTTGCTGTACCAGGGCCACACCGTCTCGTTACTGTGGCAATCGAAACAGGCCCGTACCGCTAAGGCGCGGGTCTGCGGGCTATCCCAGGCTGGCTCATCCAGCACGGGGGGGTTATTCTGAAAGGCCCAAACCGGGATGAGTTGAATAAAGACCAAGAGACCGATCACCGTAATGGCGATGTTGCGTGGGGTCAGCAGGCGGCGAATGAATGATGCTTGGGGCGCAGGGCTAGGTGTCACGTAATCACTCCTCAGATTGATCGGGTAGAATATCCAAATGGTGAGCATAGCAGCAAAAGATTAAAATAGGCTAGGAAGATGGTCGCAATTACCTATATCCACGTTCCCTTTGGTGAGATGGTAGCTGAACTGCGCCAGCATGCCGCCAGTCTACCCTCGCCAGTCGACTCTTTTCTTGAGGAACATATTCTTGAGTCGAATCACTATCGCATTGAGGTGAATGGAGTCAAGGCTGGGTTTTGTGCTATTCATGCCGAGACTCTGATCACCCAATTCGGGTTGGATCTGCCTTATCGGCGCTATGGCCGGACGATCTTCTATGGCGTGCGCCACCTCGAAAATGTGCATGCCGCCTTCGTCCCCACCTGCGACGAACTCTTCTTGGCCCACGCGCTTGATGATAGCCGCCAGGTTGATCGGCAAGCCTACTTCTTCCAGACCCTGGATGGCACACCGCCATTGCCGCCCGACATCCACCTGCGTGTGGCAACCATGGATGATGTCGAGGTCATCCGCGCCGGAGCGGCGGGGTTCTTTGATCGTCTAGAGGATAATCTGGCCCAGGGGAAGCTCTACCTTACTGAGCAGCAGGGGGCGTGTGTGGGGTTTGGGGTGATTGAGCGCAGCATGCTCTTGCCACATATTGCAAGTGTGGGCATGTTCACCCTACCCGTCTTCCGACGGCGTGGGATTGGCACTGCCACCATCTGCGGCCTGATTACCGAGTGTCGCCGGATTGGCCGCCAGCCAATTGCGGGGTGTTGGTACCATAACCACCGCTCCAAGCAGACCTTGGAGGCGGCGGGAATGTATAGCCATACGCGTCTATTACGGATCAGCTACTGATGGGCAGCTATATTCTTCTCCTCCACCTGATGGCAACGCTCACCGATCTTCAGTTGGGGCGGTTGGGGCGCTACACCTTTGCCCCCGGCTACTACCTCTATGTGGGCAGCGCCTTTGGCCCCGGCGGGCTATCGGCGCGGCTGCGCCACCACGAGCGCCGCGACAAGCCGCGTCTGCACTGGCACATTGATTACCTGCGCGCCCATACCGATCTCCTGGCCATCTGGGCCGTCACCAGCCCGCAGCGGCTAGAGTGCCACTGGTGCGCGGCGTGTCGCCAGCATCCCCGCCTGAGCATCCCCGTGCTCGGCTTTGGAGCCAGCGACACCAGTTGCCGATCGCACCTCTTCTACCTCCCCGCTGCCCCTTCAGATGATCTACTGGCCGAGATCATTCTGGCTCCGTGCATGAGCTTGGGGCTTGAAGAGATACGGTTGGATGTCTTCTATCCCTGAAACCTACAAAAACCGCTCCGCATCCGACCAGAGCAACTCCTGGCGTCCGATCACTACCGTATCGCCCTCTTGCAGCCCGGCCTTGAGCAGCGCATCGCTGACCTTCATGGCATCAAGGACGCGCTGGACACGATCCACCGCCTCCGGCTGATCGAAGTTGGTCATGGCCACGAGGCGCTCGATCTTGACGCCGCGCACCCGCCAGCGTCCACCCTCGCGCTCCACCGTAAAGGTATTCGGGTCAACTTCGGGGACACCCCAATCCAGATCGGGTAGCTCGTCGGCATCGCTGGTAACCTGTGGTGCAACCGGGAGACTGTGCAACACCTCAGTTACGCGCCGCAACAGGGCATCAAGCCCCTCGCGGGTAGCGGCGGCAATCGGCACCAGATCCTCTGGGGCAACCGGCAACTCACGTTGCAGCCGCTCCAGGTTCTCCGCCGCCTCCGGCAGATCCTGCTTGTTCAGCGCGACGACTTGGGGGCGCTTGGCCAGTTCGGGGCGGTATTGGCGCAACTCGGCATTGATCTGGGCGTAGTCATCCAGCGGATCGCGGCCATCCACGCCAGCACAATCAACCACATGGATGATCACACGGGTACGCTCAATATGGCGCAGGAAATCGTGGCCCAGGCCCACCCCAGCGTGTGCGCCCTCAATCAGCCCAGGGATGTCGGCTACCACAAAGCGCTCATAATCACCCACCGTCACCATACCCAGGTTGGGTTGCAGGGTAGTGAAGGGGTAGTTGGCGATCTTGGGCTGCGCGGCACTGATCACCGAGAGCAGCGTACTCTTGCCGGCATTGGGGAACCCCACCAGACCCACATCAGCGATCATCTTGAGTTCCAGATCGATCTGCAACTCCTGGCCCGGTTCGCCATACTCAGCGATGCGCGGTGCCTGGCGGGTTGAGGTGGTAAAGTGAACATTCCCCAGCCCACCCTTGCCGCCACGCGCCGCGAGCAGGCGCTGGCCGGGAACAGCCAGATCGATCTCATACTCGACGCCATCAATCACGGTACGTGCCACCGTTCCGGGCGGAACCCGCACCTCCAGATCGGCACCTTGCGGCCCAAACATACGATTCTTCTGGCCGTTGCCGCCATGCTCGGCCACAAACTTACGCTGGTAGCTGAAGTGGAGTAACGTATTCAACTCCGGGTCAGCCACCAGATAGACATGCCCCCCGCGACCACCATCGCCGCCATTCGGGCCGCCACGTGGAACAAACTTCTCGCGGCGGAAGGTGGCCGCGCCATTGCCCCCATTGCCTGCCCGCACCGTAATAGTAGCGCGATCAAAAAAATCTTGTGCCATACCCTACCCATAAAAAAACGGGGGCGGTCGGCCACCCCCGATCACCCACCAACGGTGGGGTCTTAGACCTTCTTCTCATCGGCCTTTGGTGCGTCATCATCGCGCACGGCCTTCTTGAACTCGCGGATGCTGCTGCCAAGCGCACCGCCAATTCCAGCTAGACGACTTGCGCCGAAGACGGCGATCACAATAATGAGGATAATCAATAATTCCCATGGTCCAGGAATAGGCATTATGGCTCTCCTTCACACCTGAGGTTGTACCCGCCTTGACGGGAAATCTACGCGCATTATACCTTAGTGGGGGGGGGTGTCAATACAGCTTGCTCATACGCCCGTAGGGTACGCTCGGCTGTTGTTGCCCAGGTGAAGTGGGTGGCACGCTGCAATCCGCGTGCCACCAGATCGGCATGCAGCTCCGCATCACCCAGGATGCGGCACAGCGCATCGGCCAAAGCCTCGGCACTACGCGGATCAACCATCAGCCCGGCATCGGCGACGACTTCGGGCAGGCTAGAGGTGTTCGAGGTCACCACTGGGGTGCCACAGGCCATCGCTTCCAGCGGCGGCATACCAAAGCCCTCGTAGATTGACGGGAAGGCGAAGACTGTCGCCGCTGCGTACCAGAGCGGCAATTCCTCCTCGTCCAGATAGCCGACAAACTTCACCTGCTCGCGCAGGCCAAGCTGTTCGAGGCGCTCAAAGATCGTATCATAGAGCCAGCCCTTGCCCCCACCTACCAGCAGCGGCACAGATGGGAAGCGCCGTGCAACTTCGGCGTAGGCATCGAGTAGGGTGGTCAGATTCTTGCGTGGCTCCAATGTTCCCACATAGAGTACAAAACGCTCCGGCAAGCCATGGCGGATGCGGAAAGCATCCAGGGCGGCGGGCGTTGGTGGGCGGAAGTGGGCACGAGCGGCATTCGGTGTCACCACCACCCGTTCGGCGGGGATGCCCAGAATACCCACCACCTCGCGCTTGGTATGCTCGGAGACCGCCAGAATACGGGCGGCGCGGCGCACACTCAGACGGGTCGCAAAATCGAGGTAGGTACGGTTGTAGGCACGGAAGGTCTGCGGGAAGCGGATGAAGGCCAGATCATGCACCGTAACGACGCTCGGTACCGGGCAATTGAACGGCACCACATTCAGCGCCCCGTGGTAGAGATCGGCCTTGGTCATGCGCAGCAGCACAGGAGCCAGAAACTGCTCCCAAGGAATGCGGATGCGCGGGTTGATCGTCGGCAGACGGCTGGGGCGCACGCGGAAATTGGCCGGTAGACCCAGTGCGGCGTTATCGAGGCCCCGCGTGGTATAGATATCGTACTGATTGTGCAGGTCAATCTTGGCCAGATGCAGCAGCGTCTGTTCGATATAGTGCGAGACCCCAGCGCGGCGGAAAGAGCGGGTATGGGCCAGTAGGTGGGCATTAACAGCAATACGCATAGCTTAGTATTCGTGGTGAGGCACGAGACCCCACTGATTGATCGGGTAGTAGATCAGCCACGCTTGTCCCACGACACGGTCGAGGGGGAGCGAATCCCATTCGCGTGAATCACTACTATTGTTGCGATTATCCCCCATCACAAAGATGGTTCCTGAAGGAATAACAAACGGCCCATTACTACACACCCGACTGCCCATACATGCCGTTGAGCTATCGAGATAGGGTTCGATCAGTTCGATGCCATTCAGAAAGACCTTGCCATCACGGATCTCTAGGGTATCGCCTGGCAGGCCAATCACGCGCTTAATATAGTCCTTACTCACATCACGCGGATATTCAAAGACCACAATATCGCCGCGCCGTGGTTGGTGGAAGGGATAGATAATCTTCTGGGGCAGTGCCTCTTGGCCGGGTAGCAGGCGCAGAGGTGCATTAATATCAAAATGGAAGTAGATCAACTTATTAACAAGAATATACTCCCCCGTGTGCATCGTAGGCTCCATACTGGTACCTTCGATCTTAAAATTCTGCACGATGCCACGCACAATAAAGAAGATTAGCAGAATAAAGATCGCTGTTTCCAGCAATTCGCGCACAAACGAACGCACCCGCACCCGTGGCTGATCGAGCGCAACACCATCAGCCATGTGTTCCCATGTCGTATTAACGCTTGGAGGTTCGGGTGGAGGCGGGGCCGACACATCAATTCCGATCTGGCGACGTGGAGGTGTCTGATCCATGGTATCCTTGGCGCAGCAGCTTGATACTATGCTACACTATCTGCTACAGAGCGTGGTAATCCAGACTTGTCAGGGGCCAAGTCGCCCAACTCGCCCGCATTATACCCGAAGGGTGGGCAAAGCGCTAGGGTCGGGCACACGAGGAGCATGAACATACATTATGAGTACACCGCTTGCCGAACTTCTCACCCCCAGTGATGATGGTGCCTTCCACTGTGCAGCATGTCAATGGCGCTGCGTATTGCGGCCGGGTGAAACCGGGCGTTGCCTAGTGCGGGTAGCCACCGAAGAGGGAATTAGCCTGTTGGGCTATGGCATGATCAGTGGGGCGACGATCTGCCCGGTCGAGGATCACCGTTTGTGGCACTTCTTCCCCGATACCATGATGCTCTCCATCGGCAGTTGGGGTTATGCGTCAACGGTTGATCAGCAGCGCGGCCCCTATGCAACCATCCCCGAAGATCCGGCCAAACAGCGTCGCCTCGATGCCGAACGAGCGGCCAATTTTGCCCTCGAACGGCTCTGCCGGGGAGTGGTGTGGGCGTATGGCGAACCGGCGGTGGCTCACGAGTATGTGTTGGCGCTGCTCCAACTCAGCCGTGCTTCGAGCCGGGTAACGGCGTTGCTGACCACCGGGGTGATTACGCCCGAAGCCCTAGAGGAGCTTGGCCCCTACCTCGATGCGATCAGTTTTGATCTGCGCGGCTTTAGCGATGCGTCCTACGCCCGTTTGGGCGGTCTCCCCAACTGGCGCGATACGCTCACGCTGATTGCCGAGGCCCACAACCGTTGGCATTGCCATATTGAAGTGACAACACGCATCCACCACGGGGTGAATGATAGCCCCGATGAGTTGCGCGAGTTGGTCGAGTGGATCACCACCACGCTTGGCCCCTACACACCCTGGCATGTCCTCCCCGGCGATGCCGGTAGTGCGACGGCCTCGTCGGTGGTGCGGGCGCGCCGGATTGGCCACGAGAATGGCCTGCACTATATCTACACCTCCGAGGCCAGCCAGACCACCCGCTGCCCGGCATGTCAGGCAACGCTGATTACGCGCACCAATGAGACGGTGCGTATTGTTGGTATGAAAGATGGATTGTGCGAGACATGTGGCCACGATCCGCAATTGCAACTCTCGATCTTCAAGGCGCGCACGTCATCTTAGTATGCAGGTTTTGGTGCTACGCCAATGTTGCGTACCCAGCCCGTAAACGGGCGGGCTACACATTGCAAAGCCCGCCTTCGCGGGCTGGTTCTAGGCCGCGCAGGCGGCCTTCGCCGGGTGTTAGCCCGCCCGTTTACGGGCTGGGTGGTGTACCCATCAACCCCTTTGCGCCTTGGCGTCAACACAAGGATTCCGTTTACCCCAATGATGAACCACGCAGATGTCGCCGCAACGCTGATCGCGGCAGCGCTGGCAGCGGTGGAGCCAGGGGCTGCAGTGCGGGCGGGGCTGCAGCTTCAGGCGGAGCAGTTGCGGGTGGGTACGCAGCACTACAATCTCACCCAGATCGGACGTATCTGGGTGGTGGCGGTGGGGAAGGCGGCGCATCCAATGGCGGCAGCGGCGGCGGCGGTGCTGGGGCAACGGCTCCACGCCGGGGTTATCGTGGCTCCACAGGTGGCTGATCCGATTGCGGGGATGTGCGTACTTGCCGCAGGGCACCCCATCCCCAATGCCGCCAGCGTAGCTGCCGCGCAACAGGTAGCGGCGCTCTTAGCCCAAACCGGCAGCAACGATCTGGTGCTGGTGCTCATCTCCGGGGGCGGCTCGGCGCTGCTGAGTCTGCCGGTGCCGGGGGTGGCCCTGGCCGATCTGCAAACGCTGACGACGCAGTTACTCGCCTGTGGCGCACCGATCCAGGCGATCAACTGCCTGCGCAAGCACCTTGATCAGATCAAGGGCGGCGGCATGGCTCGTATGGCCGCCCCGGCCCATGTGGCCGCGCTCATCCTCTCCGATGTGGTCGGTAATCCGCTCGATGTGATCGCCTCTGGCCCGACGGTGCCCGATCCCACCACCTTTGCCGATGCTTGGGCGGTGGTGGAGCGTTACGGTCTGCAAGCCACGCTGCCCAGCACCATCCGCGAGCATCTCCAACGCGGCTTGGTTGGCCAGGTGGCCGACACCCCCGGCCCCGATCATCCATGCTTTGCCCACACGACAACCCTGCTGGTGGGCAGTAACCTACAGGCGGCGCAGGCAGCGCAACACGCCGCGCAGGTAGCCGGGTTCCACAGTCTGATCCTCACCACCCATCTGCAAGGCGAGGCCCGCGATGTGGGCCGCTTTCTGGCCGCGATTGGGCGCGAGTTGGCGCAGGGCCAGCATCCCCTGCCGCGCCCCGCATGCCTGATCGTGGGTGGCGAGACCACCGTGACGCTGCGTGGCGCTGGGCGCGGTGGGCGCAACCAGGAACTGGCCTTGGCGGCGGTGCGCGATTTGGCCGATTTGCCCAACATCGCCCTGGTGACACTAGCCACCGATGGGGTGGACGGGCCAACCGATGCGGCCGGGGCAGTCGTGACGGGTACTACGCTTCAGCGGGCGCAGGCGTTGGGGCTTGATCCGAGCGACTATCTGGCACGCAACGATGCCTACACCTTCTTTGCCGCTTTAGGCGATCTGATCCATACTGGCCCGACCCAGACCAACGTCAATGATCTGGCCTTTGTGTTTGCTTGGTAGGAGATTCCTATGCCTATCGCCGATACGTCAATGCTCGTTTCTTCCGAACAGCAAGCCCTCTTTGGACGGCGCATTCTGATTACGGCCCCGCGTAATTATGCCCTGCGTTTTGCCCAGGCCGTACTTCGCCAGGGTGGCCTACCTATTTTGATGCCCACGATTGAGACCGATCTACTCCCCGACTATACCGAACTTGATGCGGCCTTGCGCCAGCACCAGCAGCTAGACTGGATCGGCTTTACTAGCCGCAACGGGATCGAGAGTGTTTTACACCGCTGCGATGCCTTGGGGCTTGCGCTGAAGGATCTACATCATTGCCACCTCGCGGCAATTGGCCGTGATGCCGAGCGGCTGCGCGAGGTGGGCTTGCGGGTGAGCCTCTTGCCGTGTGAACCCAGCCCACATGGGATCGTGGCCGAATTGGCCCAGCGCCCAGCCAGTCGAGGTCAGCGCATCCTTGTGCCTGCACCCGCCGTGGAGGGACTAGAGGAGCCTGATGTCATCCCCAACTTTGTCGCCGGGTTGGAGGAGATTAATATGATCCCGGTGCGGGTTCCGGCCTACCGTACTCGTGTCTTAGAGGCGCAGCGCTACCAACTTGAACTTGATCTGATCCGGCGTGGCGTGGTGGATGCGATTGCCTTTAGCAGCGCCGGTGAGGTGGCCGGGTTCCTGTCAATGATCGAGCCGCCAACAGATGGCCCAGCGATCTGCTGCTTTGGCCCCTACACCGCCGCCAATGCGCGCCGGATGGGCCTCGAACCATCCGTGGTGGCCAGCGATTTCAGTTCCTTTGATGGTTTTGTGGCCGCAATTGCGGCGGGTCTGGTGATGTCCTAGCATCTCACCTTCTCCTCATTGACACGCCTCAACCTGACAGGTATAGTTATTCCAGGCACATCGTGTGTTCTGTTTCTTATTGTCTCATTTCTCGCTCTAGGAGGCGCTGGTGTCGGTTGAGCAAACCTCCCCGGTCGGTACAACATCCTTCCCAGAGATCCGTGCGCCACGTCATATTAGCCGCCGGGTGTGGCTTATTCTGACGGGGCTATTTTTGCTGCTGCTCGGTGGCATCGGCACGGGTCTGTTCTTGTTTGATCGCAGCTATGCTGGGCGCATCTACCCTAATGTGAGCATTCGGGGAGTGGCCGTCGGCGAGATGACGCCTGATGAGGCGCGGCAGGTGCTGCAAGCCAAGTTTTCGCCCTTTCTCGCCCAACCATTGACGCTGACCTATGGTGATCAGGTCTGGACACCTACGGTAGCCGAGATTGGTGTGCGGCTAGAGATTGACAACGCGGTTGCCGCCGCCTATGCCACTGGGCGCGAGAATGGCCTGTTTGCAAACGCGGGTCAAGTCTGGGCGATCTGGCAGAATGGCTTAGAGTTACCGCTGCACCTGACGATCAATCAGGAGATTATGCAGCAGTATCTCACAGATCGCGTGTCGGCAATTGATCAGCCCGCGATTGATGCCCAGCTTGAACTTGATGGCACATTGATCCAGACTCAACCGGCGGCTACCGGGCAGCAGTTGTTGATCGGGGAGAGTCTGCAAGAGATCATGGCGGCAATCCAGGATCTTGCGCCTCAGCAGATCGCCCTGCGCACCCGCGAACTGCAACCGCGCCTGAGCAATGCTGCTGTGCAGGATGCGCAACGCCAGATCAATGCCCTCATTGCGCAACCGCTGACGATTACGGTGGGTAAGAAGGAGTTTGTCTGGTCTATTGATGATCTTGCGCGCCTTGTGCGCGTAAATCAGGTGGCAGACGAAGCTGGCGATACGCTGGTGGTAAGCCTGGACACTGCACAGATCCAAGAAAAGATTGCGGCTATTGGCCATGCCACTGAGGTGCAGGGGGTCTACCCACGTGTCGAGTGGAATGGCGGTGAGTTGCGCATTATCCGTGAAGGCACCTCTGGCTCGCGCATTGATGAGCAGAGCGCATACCAGCAGATTATGGCTGCGCTCCAGGGTGGCGACCCAGAGCGGCAGGTAGCGCTCAGTTTTGTGACCATTCCTCCGCCAGTAACGGCTGAGAATCTTCAGGATCTGGGCATTAATGAACTTCTCGCCGTAGGGAAGAGTGACTTTACAGGTTCAGCGGCCTATCGCATCACCAACATTCAGGCGGGGATGCGCCTGCTGCATGGTGTCCTGATCGCCCCTGGTGATGAGTTCTCGTTCAACAATACGGTTGGCCGGATTGATGCCTCGAACGGCTTTGTCGAGGGCTACGCGATTGTTCAGAATCGTACTCAGCTTGAGTGGGGCGGCGGTATCTGCCAGGACTCGACGACCGTCTTCCGCGCTGCCTTTTGGGCGGGGTTGCCGATCACCGAGCGCTGGGGCCACTCCTTCTATATTAGTTGGTACGATAAGTATGCCTTTGGTGAGAATAAGCACGGCCCTGGAATGGACGCGACGATCTTTACGGGTGGGCCGGATCTGAAGTTCCTCAACGATACGGGCCACTGGTTGTTGCTCCAGACAGCGGTGAATACCTCAACCCGTGTGGCTGAGGTGCGCATCTATGGCACCGATACTGGCCGCCAAGTCACACTCGAAGGCCCCACCACCTCTAATCGGGTGCCCGCGCCTACCGAGCCGGTCTTTGTGGCCTCAAATGAGGTTGCTCCTGGTCGGCGGCGTCAGACCGATACCGCCCGTGGTGGGATGCAGATTGACTTCGTGCGTATCGTCTCCCAGGATGGCCAAGTGATCGAGCGGCGCAACTTTATGACCAAGTTCCGTCCGTGGCCGAATATCTATGAGGTCAATCCGGCTGATCTGGGTGCAGATGGGAAGCCCCGGCCTACCGCCGAGCCGACTCCTACGGTCGATCCGAATCAGCCGCCGGTAGACCCGAACCAGCCGCCGGTGGAACCAACCCAGCCCCCAGCCGACCCGCAGCCCCCGGTGGAGCCAACCCAGCCCCCGGTGGAACCAACTCAGCCTCCAGCCGATCCGCAGCCGCCGGTGGATCCACAGCCCCCAGTCACTGAGGGGTGATCATTGCCCTCACCCCCCTAGCCCCCCTCTCCCACAGTGTGGGAGAGGGGGAAACCTCATCTTTAGGAGTCATCAACAATGTGGGTAGGACTCGACTTTGGCACCACCAATTCGAGTGCCGCAATCTATGATGGGCAGCAGCTAACTCTTCTGCCTCTCGATCCAGTCAATCGTAACCCCAGTATCCTCCGTTCCACCCTCTTCATGACCCGCGAAGGGGCCGCCTATATTGGCCGCGAAGCGATCAACCGCTTTACTGAAGGTAATGTGGGCCGTGAAGTGGAATATGCCTGGAAGTATATTGGCGATGCCGAGGTGACGTTTGCGGGTCTCGGTACTCGTCAGCAGGCGCTCTACGCCAAGGTGGATGCGAACGCACCCGGACGCCTCTTTCAGTCTATGAAGAGCGGGCTGCGCGACCGTGCCTTCAGCCACACGAATGTCTTTGGCACTGCCTATACACTCGAAGCCCTGATTGCGATTGTCCTACGCCTGATCTACGAGCGCATCGAGGCCAGTATCGGCCAGCCCGTGACGGGCTTGGTGATCGGGCGGCCAGTCCACTATGCCGCCCATCCCCAAGCCGACGCGTTGGCCTTTACGCGTATGCAGGCGGCATGTCAACTTGCCGAGTTGCCCAATGTCACCTTCCTTGAGGAACCTACCGGCGCGGCGCTCGCGTATGCGCGCACGGTGCGCCACGAAGAGCATGTGCTGATTTTCGACTTTGGCGGTGGCACACTTGATGTGACGATTATGCGCCTTGATGGCCGTGGCAAGCGCGAGTTCCTGGCCACCGATGGCGTGCCAGTAGGTGGCGATCTGCTCGAACAGCGGCTGGTGATGGGGCGGCTGTTGCCCCACTTTGGGGCTGGTGCGACCCTGGGGCCACGGCGGTTGCCCTTCCCAACCCACATCCTTGAGCATCTCAGCGAGTGGCAGATGATTAGCGAGATGACTCAGCCTAAGTACCTGGAGATTATTGATGAGGCGGTGGCGATTGGGGATCGCAAGCGCGAACTCAAGGCGCTACGTTCTCTGGTGCGTCAGAACTATGGGCTACCGATGTATGAAGCGGTGGAGCGGGCCAAGGTTGAACTCTCGGAACGTGAGCAGACGATCTTGGGCATGCACATGGGGGAAATTGATTTCGATGAGTCCATCCCGCGCTGGGACTTTGAGCGCCTGATCGGCCCCGATGTACGGGCGGTTGAGGCGTGTATTGATCGTGCCCTCGCCGCTGCCGATCTGCGCCCCAACCAGATAGATGTGGTGTTGCGAACAGGTGGCTCCTCGCGCATCCCGCGCTTTGTGCGTATGCTGAACGCTAAGTTCGGCGCAGATAAACTCCAAGAGATGGATGTCTTTACCGGGGTTGCTTCAGGTATGGCAGTCGCAGCCTACGAACGCGGCCAACAGCCGTAACATCGCTGCGTTACAATCCATCATACGGAGTGCCGCATACTAGCAGGGAGGCGGATCTATGGCAGCCAGGCAACGGGGCGTCGTGCTGACCTATGTGGACAAGTTGGAGACCCTCGAAGACTGTATTCGGATCGGCGAGTACGATACCGTAAAAGTGGTAACGGGTTGGGGTTTGGCGAGCGGCTGGAACCCTGAAGCACGCAAACGGGTACTGAATATGGTACCCAATGTGATCGTGCGCACCGTGAGTGGCGATCCTAGCTATGCCCGTCCCTTCGATCCGCTATCGGGCAAGCCACGCCCAGGAGCCAAGGGGCCGAATGCCCAATACTGGGATTACGACTTCCCCAAGCCGGATCTCTGCGAACGCGAGATTCAGGAATGGTACTCTATCCGCCCCGATATTATGGTTGAGATTGGCAATGAACCCAATGTCTTCAACCAAGATGATGAGTTTATCTGGGCCTGGGCCTATTGGCTCGAACAGTCCATCAAGCATTGTAAGAAGGTCTTCCCGCAGGCGACCTTCATTTCACCCGGCTTTATGATGGATAAGAGCGGCAATATGCGCCGTTTCTATGAGATTGCCAATCAGCAGATCCGTCTTTTCGATATGATTGGTGTGCATTTCTACGAGTATTACGCCTTCGCACCCGATGGTGCGCCAGCCACCAAAGGCGAACTGCGTGATGCGATTGAACTGCATAAGCAGTTCTTCCCGGAAAAACCCTGGTACATTACCGAGTATGGGATCAACGATACTAAGCAGGTACCCAAGCATGAAAAGGGTATCCGCTATGCCAAGCTGGTACATGGTGGTGAAGGCTGGCCCCCCCTGCCCGATAATGTGGTAGGCGCGGTCTACTACCACCTCGCCATGAAGGGCGATCTACACCCGGAGTACCACATCTACCCCGAAGGCGACAAATCCTACCGAGAGGCATGTGCCGCCGCTGAAGGGGCACTCGCACAGATCGAGATCTTCGGGGCCAGCCCGGATGCTGCTCCACCTGTACCGGCGGGGCCGCTGGGCGACATCCCGGCTCGTCTAGCGTTACTCATCGCTGATCTGGCCGAACACGAGGGCAAATTGGTAGATCGCCGTGCCAGTGCCTTCGCCGAGTTTAGCGATGATGATGCGAAACTGCTGCGCCGCATCCAGAAGATGCGCAGCGCATTGGAACGGGCATTAGGGTTGGGTAGGGACGCAAGTTAAGCCTCCCGGCGGGGGTGTGGGGGCCGCAGGCCCCCGCGAAAAAGAGTGTTTTGCTGGTGTGGTTGGCCACTTCGCGGCCAACCACACCAGCAAAACGAAAAGTAGCACCGGCTTCTCGCCGGTGCTACTTTTCGGCAGGCTGCAACTTGGGGATGACCCACAGACAGCCCGCCAGCAGCACCAACCCAACGATCTGGCCGGTGCGCAGACCCGCCACGAGCAAAGCACTATCGCCGCGTAGCCCCTCAATCCCGATCTGGGCCAGTGCCAACGCCCCGATGAGCAGCGGCAGCCGGGTAGCGGGGGCGAGTGGGGTATTGCGGGTACGCCACCAGAGAGCCAGGGTGGCCAATGCTGCCAAGGCGGCATAGATCTGGGTAGGGTGACGCCACTCATCCCACAGATAGATGCTCCACGGTAGGTTCGCCGGGGCACCATAAGCGTCACCACCTGCCAGTTGGGCCAGCGCCAGCGCAAACGCCATCAGAGGCAAGGTGGGAGCAAGGGCATCAAGTGCGGGGAGCAGGGCGATCTGGCGACGCTGGGTGTCGAAGAAGAACAAGATAGCCCCAATGAAGAGCCCAAAGGGTAGATCGAGCGCACTCAGGGTAGGTGCCAGCAACGCCCATGGCTCCGCGATATAAGCCGCCGGAGCCGCAGCCGCAAACGCGAAGCGCGCCGCAATCAGCCCACCGACGAGGCCCACCATCAATGCCCCGGAGAGCGCCGTCCCGCGTAACCCCAGCCGATCACCCTCGCGTTCCACCAGCCAAACCGCCAGCCAGAAGCCGATCAGGAGCAGCAAGCCAGGGGTATTGATCGCCAGTGGCCCAAGCTGGATGAAGGGCAACATCAGGGAGCCTCCTGGAGCAACGGGTCAAGCGCGGCACGCAGGGTGGCCTCGTTGAGTGGCCCGCCATAAAAGATCTTGCGGATCACCCCTTGGCGATCCAGCACAAAGGTGGTGGGGAGCGCCTGCACTCGGTAGGTATGCGTCACCGCCCCGGTGGTATCGAGCAGGATGGGGAAACTCAGCCCCAACTCGTCGGCAAAGCCCCGGACGGCGGCAGCGTCATCTTGGACGGTGCTATTCAGCGCTAGAATGACGAGTCCTGGCTGGGATTCGCTATACAGACGCTGAATGGCGGGCATCTCAGCCCGACACGGGCCGCACCATGTGGCCCAGACATTCAGCAACACCACCTGACCACGCATATCACTCAGGCGGATACTGTCGCCATCAAGGGTTGGAAGGCTAAAATCGGGGGCGGGAAAGTCTACGCGGGGGCTAGGGATACGTGCGCCATTAGCCGCATCGGGCACCCGTGCCAGCCACATCCACCCCGCACTCAGGAGCAGCACAAGGGTAGCGAAGATACGCCAACGCCGCTGCGATTCGAGTAACCAGAGGATCATGCTAGCGCCTTATCAGGGGGCGCGTACCCTTCGACAAGCTCAGGGTACGCGCCCCCTGAGCTTGTCGAAGGGGGCTTAGTACCTATTCAAGCACCGCCTCATACGTAACCTGGACATCGGGGGAGAGCGATGCGCGTACCGAACAATACTTGTTGAGTGAAAGATCAATGGCTCGGTTCAACTGTTCAAGATCAAGCCCCTCGGCGGAAGCAGTGTAGCGCAGGTGGATGCGGGTAAAGGGCCAGGGAGCCTTCTCCTTCTGCTCGGCGGAGACGGTCACTTTCAGGGCATCGAGGGTGAGCTTACGCTTGCCGATGATCTCAACCACATCATGGGCCGAGCAACCAGCCAGCGAGAGGAGCAGCGCTTCGGAGGGCTTGACGCCCACATCGTCCTTACCTGAAAAAACGGCGCTATGCCCACCGCTATCAACCGCGAGGTAACGCTGGCGCTCAATCCACGTTAGTTCGACCTGTGCCATATCTCAGCCTCCCCAATAGGTATTGTGTCTGCCAATTCTTCTCTCTGGGTATTATACCATGATACCCTCTAAGGGTATCAGTTCGGGGTTCAGGGTATGTGCAAAGTCATTGGCGCAGAAGCCCCAAACCCTCATTTTTGTGATGTTTTGGCGGCGCTGCCGCCCCCGAACCCCCACCAGGCGGCGTAGCCGAATACTACGGTACCAGCGGCGTTACTGGCTCACCTGCGGCAAGTTGGGCCAATGCCGCCTCCATCTCATCAAAGGTAATTCCGCCCTCATAACGGTACTGAATGATCCCATTCGCATCCACCAAGAAGGTCCACGGTTCAGTAACCAAGTTCCATTCGCGCATGGGTTCAACCAGCTTCTGCTGAAGGAACGCATCGCCAAAGGGATAGGGGTACACCTCAACATGAATGAAGTTGACCCGATCTTTGTACTCCTCTTTCAGCTTCTTAAAAACAGCCATATTCGGGCCGCAGACAGCCGTTTGGCAGAAAGTTGGGGTGAGAAAGCCCACCACAAACGGCTTCTTGGCGGCAATCGCCTCGGCAATCGTCATCTGGTAGAAGTCGGGGTCGGGGCTAGGGTCGGAGGTGATCTGGCTCAGATCGGGGTTGTCGCGGATGGTCAGGTTGTTACTGGGGATGGCCGGTTGGCCAATAGTGGGCACATGCGGCGTCGCCAAGACATCAAGGCGCATCTTAAAGGTGAGTGGTTCGCCGCCTGCCTGGGGAATCGTAAGTTCCATGTTCCACGCCCCTGGCTGATCGAAGTTGGCATAGCCCACATAGAGGCCAAAAGGCAAGCCTTCACCCCGGTAAACCGCCGTGGACTCGCTCTGCACCTGGGTCGCATTAGCGCCGTCGAGGTAGAAGAAGCGCAACCCAACCTGTAGCTCGGTATCGCGGATGGGGGTACCATTCTGCAAGATACCCAGGGCGATACGATTCGGGCCGGTGTTAAGTTCGGAGATCGCCAGAACAGGAACCATCATGGTGTTGGGGGCAGCCGCTGTTGTTGGCACAGGTGACGCAGATGGCACTGCGGTGAGCGTCGGGGTTGGTGTTGCTGCCGGCTGGCCACATGCGATTAGCAGCATGGTCAGCATGAAGAGGGTGACAAGGCGGGTGATCATTCGTGATCTTTCTATCTAGTATAACGCTGGTGCTACAGTATAAACTATCCCTCAAACTCCAGTTATGGTACACTGAGCGCCAATCAACGGTGAACAATAGGGAGAAGGTTGTGGAAATTGTCCACTCGCTTGCGCCAGGTCTTGCGCAGCGACCCACCGTGCTTACGATGGGTAAATTTGACGGGCTGCATCTGGGGCATCGCCAGTTGATCAGCACGGCGGTGCGGCATGCGCGTAGTCTGGGGTTTTTGAGTGCGGTGCTGACGTGGGAACCGCATCCCAATCTGATTCTGCGTCCTGGCACGCCGCCCCAGTTACTGAGCAATCTGGAAGAGAAGATCGAGTTGATCGGTTCGTTCGATCCTGATCTGCTGATCATTGCCCCGTTTACCGAAGCCACCAAGACGACCTCCGCCGATGCCTATCTGGCCCAGATCTGTGCGGCGTTGCCGCTGCGAGAACTCTGGGTGGGTGCGGGCTTTGCGATGGGACGCGACCGTGAGGGGGATGTACCGAACCTTATGTCAATTGGCCAAGAGCGCGGTTTTGCGGTTGGCACAGCCTCCAAGGTGGAGATTGATGGTGAGGTGGTGAGTGCCTCGCGGGTGCGTGAACTGCTCGCCACGGGCCACGTGGAGCGCGCCGCGATGTTACTTGGCCGCCCCTTTGGGCTGCGGGGCACCGTCGTGCCGGGGGATCAGCGTGGGCGGGTAATCGGCTTCCCAACGGCAAATCTGGAGATCAGCCCCAACCACGTCATGCCCGCCGATGGAGTCTATGCGTGTCGGGTTCTGCTTGATGGCATGAGTCTGCCAGCGGTGACCAATGTGGGCCTGCGGCCTACCTTCGGCATGATCCAGCGCACAGTCGAGGCGCACCTGCTCGATTGGAGCGGGGACATCTATGGGCGCACGCTCCAGATCACCTTTCTGCACCGGCTACGCAGTGAGCAGAAGTTTGCTGGGATTGAGGCACTCATCGCGCAGATTCGCCAGGATGCGGAACAGGCGCGCCGGTTGTTGATTGGGTAGTGGGGTTTTGGGGCGGCTACGCTGCCCCAAAACCTCACCAATGGATATTACGCTGCCGCTGGCAACAACTGCTGAATCTGCTGGAAGAAGGCCGGATCAAAGTAGAAGATCGTCCCTACTGCGACCACCAACGCTAACAGCACCGCCATCATCCAGATCGGCCAACGCGGCATACTACGCGGCATGCGTGGCCCACCGAGAGCGGGCATCGGAGCATTCTCTTCAACATAGTGTTGCGCCCGGAACTCGGCAATCAGCGGTTCAGCCTCTAGGCCCAAGAAGGTGACATAGCGACTGAACATGTCGAGAGCAGCCGCACCGCGTGGGAGCAGCGTAAACTTCTCGTCCTCAATCGCCTGAAGGTAGGAGATGCGTACCTTCAGTTCATTTTCGACCTGCACTAAGGTCAGGTGGCGGCGCATGCGTGCCTGACGTAACCGAGGGCCAATGCGATCACTATGCTCGAAGGGGGCAGGCTCGGCGGGTGCTACATGGAGTTGGCTGGGTGGTGGGATGCGCAGCAACGCCATCTCTTCCGCCTCGCTCATAAAGACCGCATCATCATCACTGGCCCGGCGCTTGGCTGGGCGTGGCGGTGGTGGAAGATGTGGCCCTAGGCGTTCCGGGATGGCAGTGTAGCCCTCTGCTGGTGCTGTGGTCTGTACAACTGGTAAGCGGCTGCGTACTCGCGCCAGCAACTCGGACGAACGATAGGGCTTGGCGATATAGTCAATCGCTCCGGCTGCAAAGCCACGCACCATGTCCTCTTCGCGTGCGGCCGCACTGACAACCATGACCGGGGTTCGCGGGGCAATCCGGGCTAAGAGATCCCATCCGCGCTCGCGCTCGCTGCGCACCTCAATGATGAGCAGATCGGGCGGTTCTTCCTGGTATGCTTGCTCGGCATGGGTAAGATCGCTGCTCTTCTGCACACGATAACCTGCTTCTTCTAGCAGAAAACCTAAGCTAGCCAGCAGGATCACGTCATCGTCAATAATCTGAATCAGGGCCAAAGCAACGCTCCATGATCAGGCAAGGTAGCAGATGGGTTAGGTGCAGGAGTGTCGCTTCAACGGCAACCTGCAACCTCGCCGTATAATAGACCTACTGATTGCCTATTATACCATTCTTAAAGCTATGCACTATTTGTATGACATCATTGTGGTGGGGGCTGGCCATGCCGGATGTGAGGCGGCGAACGCGGCGGCGCGTATGGGGTGCCGCACGTTGTTGCTCACGATTGATCTGGACAAGATCGGGTATATGCCCTGTAACCCCAGCATCGGCGGCCCGGCCAAGGGCCATCTGGTGCGCGAGATTGATGCACTGGGCGGTTTGATGGCACGGGTGACGGATCAGAGCGCCATTCAGATTCGGGTATTGAATGAGAGTAAGGGGCCAGCCGTCCAATCGCTGCGGGCGCAGGCGGATAAGCGCCACTATGCCCAGGTGATGAAGGAGACACTGGAGCAGGTACCTAATCTGGATGTGCGCCAGGCGATGGTCGAGCAGATTCGGATGCTCGCGGCTGAGGTCGATTCAGACCTCACGCCCTACGCCTTCCAGGTTCAGACTCACACGGGCTACACCTACCAGGCCCGCGCCCTTGTGCTGACGGTCGGTACCTTTTTGCGGGGGCGGGTCATCACCGGCGAGGCTACCTGGCCAGCTGGGCGCGCCGGGGAGGCTCCGGCGGTGGCGCTAGGGGAGAATCTGGCTGCGCTGGGGTTCCCGTTGGTGCGCTTGAAGACCGGCACGCCACCGCGTGTCCATGCGGCCTCGATTGATTTTAGCCAGACTGATATACAGCAAGGTAGCCGCGTGCCGGTGGCGTTTGGCCACTATGGGCCGCAGGAGCGCCTGCCCAACCCCTTTACAGGCCCGCCCTGCCCCTATTTCCCCAACCCCCAACGGGATGGCTGGCGACCGCAACTGCCCTGCTACCTCGTGCATACCACCCCGCAGTTCCATGCCATCATCCGCGACAACCTGCACCGTGCGCCGCTCTTTAGCGGCGTGATTGCCGGAGTTGGCCCGCGCTACTGCCCCAGCATTGAGGATAAGATCGTGCGCTTCGCCGATAAGGATCGCCACGGCCTCTTCCTCGAACCCGAAGGCTGGACGACCAGCGAGGTCTATGTGCAGGGCTGCAATACCTCATTGCCAGAGGATGTGCAGTGGGCGATGCTGCGCAGTATCCCCGCGTTGCGCAACGCCGAATTGATGCGGATCGGCTATGCCATCGAGTATGACGCGGTGGCGAGCGGCGAGATCGGGGCCGATCTGCAAGCGCGGCGCATGGCGGGGCTGTTCCTCGCGGGCCAGGTGAATGGCACCACCGGCTATGAGGAGGCGGCGGCGCAGGGCTTGATAGCCGGGATCAATGCGGTGCGCTATGTGCGGCGGCAACCGGCGGTGATCTTGGGGCGCGACCAAGCCTATATTGGGGTACTGATTGATGATCTGGTGACGAAGGAGATTACCGAACCCTATCGCATGTTCACCTCCCGCGCCGAACATCGCCTCTTGCTGCGTGGCGATAATGCCGATCTGCGCCTGACGCCCTTGGCCTACGAGTTGGGCTTGGTGGGTGCGGAGCGCTTGGCGGCGGTAGAACAGAAGCGTGAGGCGGTGGCGCAGCTCTATGGCCAGTTGGCGGGGCAGCGGCTCTTCCCGACGCTGGCCTTTAATACGGCGCTGACCGAGGTGGGCGTGGATCCGCTCAGCCAGCCGATGAGCGTGATTGATCTGCTGGCGCGCCCCCACGTCAAGTATCCGCAACTCCAAGCCCTGCTCGATCTGCCCGTTGCTGACGCGGGAGTGATCGAGCAGCTTGAGATTAGTGCGAAGTATGGGGGCTATATTGAACGCCAGCAGCGCGAGGTGGATCGCCTGCGTAAGATGGAGTCGCGCCGCATTCCGGCCACGCTGGACTACACGAGTTTGCCGGGGTTACGCAACGAGGCGCGCCAGGTGTTGCTGCGCTTTCGGCCCGCTACCCTGGGCCAAGCCGGGCGTCTCGCGGGCATCACCCCCGCCGATGTGACGATTCTCTTGTTTGCGTTGGAGCGGCAGGGGGTGGGATAGTAGCGTTACCTTAGCAAAGGTATACTATAATACCCCCCAGCACTCATCTGTTTTTGAGGGAAGATATGACCAACGCAGCAACCCCGCCTATTCGTCCAGACGAGATGGCCAAAGCCTACGAGCACCAGCCGGTGGAACGGCCTCTGTATACATGGTGGGAGCAGAGCGGTTTCTTTGCTCCGCGTCCTGATGCGCCTAAACCGCCATTTGTTATCTCCATCCCGCCTCCCAATGTCACCGGCGAACTGCACCTCGGCCACGCCATGTTTGTCACGATTGAGGATCTGATGATCCGCTGGCGGCGTATGCAGGGCTATCAGACGCTCTGGGTGCCGGGTACGGATCACGCCGGTATTGCGACCCAAACCCTGGTTGAGAAGTTGCTGCGTAGTGAGGGAACTTCGCGTGAGCAGGTTGGGCGTGAGGAGTTTTTGCGCCGCACCTGGGAGTGGAAGGCGAAGTATGGCGGTGAGATCCAGAATCAGTTGCGCCGCCTCGGTGCCTCCTGCGATTGGGAGCGCGAGCGCTTTACGCTTGATGAGGGGCTTTCCCGTTCGGTCCAGACCGCCTTTAAGCGCCTCTATGATGATGGCCTGATCTATAAGGGTACCTACCTCGTCAACTGGTCGCCCAACCTCCAGACGGCGGTGAGTGACCTGGAGGTGGAGTTTGAGACCCGCCAGGTCTCGATCTGGCATGTGCGCTACCCGGTCATTAACGCCGATTGGGCGGGGCCGCAGCACCCCTGGGGGAGTGGCCGCTGGGCCGAAGGGGCGACGCAGTGGATCACGGTGGCTACGACGCGCCCCGAAACGATCCTGGGGGATACGGCTGTTGCTACCCCCCCCGGCGACCCGCGCTTCAGCGATCTGCTCGGTCGCTCGGCGGTGCTGCCCGCACTGGCGCGTCACATCCCGATCATCGCCGATGAGTATGTGGACCCCGAATTTGGCTCCGGCGCGGTCAAGATTACGCCTGCCCACGACAAGAATGACTACGAGGTCGGGAAGCGCCACAATCTGCCCCAGATCAATATCCTCAACAAAGATGCGACGATCAATGCTGAGGGTGGCCCTTACCAGGGAATGGAGCGCTTTGCCGCTCGTAAGGCCATCGTGCAGGATCTGGAGCGCGAGGGGCTGTTGGTCAAGGTTGATCCCCACACGATGAGTGTCGGGATCAGCCAGCGCAGCGGCGAGATCATCGAACCGCTGCTCTCTGAACAGTGGTTCGTCAAGACCCGCCCGCTGGCCGATCTGGCTCTGGCTGCCGTGCGTGAGGGGCGCACCAAGATCATTCCCGAACGCTTCGAGAAGGTCTATTACCACTGGATGGAGAATATCGAGGATTGGTGCATCTCGCGTCAACTCTGGTGGGGCCACCGCATCCCGGTCTGGTACATGCCCGATGGCACGATGCTGGTGCTCGGCCCCGATGAGACCCCACCTGAGGGCGCGGTGCAAGACCCGGATGTGCTCGATACCTGGTTCTCATCGGGTCTGTGGCCCTTCTCGACGCTCGGTTGGCCAGAGCAGACGCCCGATCTGGCCACCTACTACCCCACCAGTGTGATGGAGACCGGCTACGACATCATCTTCTTCTGGGTGGCGCGCATGATGATGCTGGGCTGCTACCTGACCGGCACCGAGCCGTTCCACACGATCTACCTGCATGGTCTGGTGCGCGACGAGCACGGGCGCAAGATGTCCAAGTCCTATGGCAACGTGGTCAACCCGCTGGAAGTGATGGATGCCCAGGGAACCGATGCGCTGCGCTACACCTTGGCGACCTCTGGCACCCCCGGCCAGGATCTCAACCTCAATCCGCAGCGCATTGAGGCGGCGCGCAACTTTGCCAATAAGATCTGGAACATCACCCGTTTCGTGATCAGCAAGGGGGTGCGCAGCAGCGACGCCAATAATCCGTTGACCATGCTCAGCCTCGCGGATCGCTGGATTCTTTCGCGCTACCACCGCCTGTGCCTCGATAGCGACCGACTGCTGGAGGGCTACAACTTTGGCGAGGCGGGCCGCCAGATGCACGATTTCCTATGGGGCGAGTTTGCCGACTGGTATGTCGAGATTGCCAAGGTGCAGCTTGAAGGCAGTGCCGAGCAGCAAGCGACGACCCGCGCTGTCCTCTACACCGTGCTGGAAGGCACGCTGCGCCTGTTGCACCCCTACATCCCCTTCATCACCGAGGAGGTGTGGCAATACCTGACGCGGGTGGAGGGCCAAGAGGCGGCTGCGAGCCACAGCATTATGCTGGCAGCCTACCCCAGCGGGGATGCGGCGCTGCTCAATCCGCAGGCCGAAACCGATTGGGATCTGGTACAGACGCTGATCGTGGCCATTCGCAACATCCGCAGCGAGTACAAGGTCGAACCGGCCAAGTGGGTGGCAGCCACCGTCGTCGGGGGTGAGCGCGTGACCATGCTGCGCGAGCAAGCAGCCCTGATTGCGCGTCTCGGACGGGTGGATCTCCAGCGCTTAGAGATCGTCGAGAGCATCGCCGCCAAACCGACCCAGTCGGCGGCGATTGTGTTGGGCGGAGTGGAAGCCTACCTGCCGCTGGCGGGCCTGATTGATCTCGAAGCGGAACGGGTGCGCCTGCGTAAAGAGCTAGAGCAGGCCGAAGCCGATGTGGCGCGCCGCGAAGCCAAACTCGACAACCCCAGCTTTGTGGGCAAAGCCCCGGCGAATGTGGTACAGCGCGAACGGGACAGCCTCGAAACGGCACGGGCAGCGCTGGCCAGCCTGCGCGAACGTCTGGCGGAGATTTAGTCGCGGTGGCTTCGACAAGCTCAGCCACCGCCTTGTCGAAGCCACCGTGCCGTATTGAGGTAGGGCGTCGGAATGATCAACCTACTCAATCAAACCTACGCCTACTTCCTCGACAACCAGAGCCGCTTCTGGCTCGAACTCGGACGCCATCTGAGCCTCAGTGGTACCGCGTTAGCCATCAGCCTACTGCTCTGCATCCCACTCGGAATCTGGGCCGCCCGTCATGTCCGGGCGGCCCAATATCTGATCACCGCTGTTGGCTCGCTGCGGCTCATTCCCAGCCTCGCCATCCTCTTCCTGGTCATGCCCTACCTCGGCACCGGCTCCACCCCGGCCATCACCGCGTTAAGCATCCTGGCCATGCCCTCGATCCTGATCAATGTCTACACCGGGCTACGCGGGGTCGAACCGGCTGTCATTGAGGCTGCGTCCGCCATGGGCATGACCAGCCGCCAACGCCTGATCCAAGTCGAAATTCCCCTGGCCCTGCCGGTCATGATCGCTGGCATCCGCACCGCCACCGTCGAGGTAATCGCCAGCGCCACCCTAGCCGCCTTCATTGGGGCAGGCGGATTGGGCATCTTCGTCACCCGTGGCTTTGCCCTCTTTGAGCCTCGCATTATGCTTCTGGGTGCCATCCCGGTTGCTGCACTCGCCCTTCTGAGTGAGGTGGTTCTCGGCCGCGTGGAACGCTGGTTTACCCCACCAAGGTAAGCCTTCCCACCGCCGTCTACCATAGGTGTCCCCGTATAGGAACAAGGAGAAGACGTATGCTTCGCAGATCGATCCAGTTGATGACACTGGCCCTGGTCGTGCTTCTGGCTGCGTGTGGGCAAACGGCACCCGCCGCACCGACAACCGCCCCCGCCGCCTCACCGGCGGCCGCGAACCCGACCACGCCTGCCGAAAGCCCAACGACGGACGCGACGACTCCCGCCGAAAGTCCGACCGCCGCCGCCGAGCCAACGGCTGTACCTAGTGGTGCAACCATCCGCATCGGCTCCAAGCACTTCACCGAGGCGATCTTGGTGGCCGAGATGTACGCCCTAATGTTGGAAGAGAACGGCTTTACGGTTGAGCGCAAGTTCAGCTTGGGTGCGACCGCGATTGCCCACGAGGCATTAGTCGGTGGCGACATTGACCTCTACCCAGAATACACCTCCACCGGCTTGCAGGTGGTGTTGAAGCAGCCCGCGCTCCCCGACGAGGCAGCGATTATGGCCGCGTTGCGCAAGGGCTACGAGGAGCAGTTCCAGGTGACGTGGCTCAACCCTTCACCCTTCAACAACACCAACGTCTTTGCGATGACCAAAGCAAAGGCTGAGGAGTTGGGGGTAACCACCTTCTCCGATCTGGTGCCGCTCTCAGGCGAGTTGCGCCTAGGTGGGCCGCCAGAATTCCCGGAGCGCGAGGACAACAAGGCGATCCTGGCTATGTACGGCTTCGATCCCAAGTTCAGTGGCGACAACTACGTTCAGCTCGATTCGGGCAGCCTGCGCTACGAAGCCCTCACGCGGGGTGATGTGGATGTGGTGGTCGCCTTCGGCACCGACGGCCAGATCGCCGGATTGGGTCTCACGGTACTCCAAGACGACAAGAACGCCTACCCGATCTACCAGATCGCGCCGGTGATCCGCCAGGATGCCCTCAACGCCAACCCGCAGATCGCCGAGATCCTCAACACGATGGCCCCCGTTCTGACCAGCGAAATCATGGCGGGATTGAACTGGCAAGTGGACGGGCCGGAGAAGAAGGAGATCTCCGTGGTGGCACGGGAGTTCCTGGTTAGCCAGGGGCTGATCAAGTAGGGTGAACGATGTAGGGGCGCGTTGCGACGCGCCCCATACACAACACCTACGAAACCGGGAAGAACGCCTCCCACCAACGCTGCCAATTGGATGCTGGCAGCACAGGCGGAGCCGGATTGAGCACCGGCGCATCGGGAGGGGTAGCGGTAGGAGGCGGCGGTGGCGGCGTCTGAATCATCAGCACCGTATCACCATCGCGGGCATAGCCCAACTGCTCACGGGCAATCCGCTCAACATTCGCATCTGACTCAGCAAAGGCAACGGCAGCCTCAAGCTGGCGATTAGCGGCGCGGATCTGATCCACCTCGGCGGCAAGAGCGGCGCGTTGCGCCTCTAGGCGCGCACTCAGCATCACCTGGCCAATAAAGTTGGCGATAAGCAACCCAATCAGGGTCAGCATAACCGCACCCACCAAAAGCGAAGCCAGCCCACGTCCACCAGAACGCGCCAGAGCAGCCAAACGCGCAAAGATCGTATGGCCCTCAACCGCAGAGCGCCGCCGCACAACCCGGCTCCAGTTGGGCAAGATACGGCGTGTAGCGTGGGGGCGTTTGGGGTTCATCGGCTACTACCCATTGCTGGGGCGAGGTGCCTCAAGCAAGAGCGGCTCATCTATCGTGGTCGTCATCGCGCTCTGACCACGGAAGAGGCCACCTGGCTCGATATGCAGAGCCGCAGCGGTAATATCTCCCCACACCTTACCGGTAGGCGAGATCTCAAGTTGTTCCATGGCGGTAATCTCACCCTTGACCGCCCCGGAGACATGGACGTTCTGGGCTTTTACCGATGCAATCACCCGCCCGGTCTCACCCACAATGAGATTACCGAGCACTTCTATATCACCTTCGACCGACCCATCAATGCGGATATTACCATCGGAAGTCAACGAACCCTGAAAGCGGGTATTGGCACCAATGACCGTTTCCGGCTTACTGCTGATTGTGGTGGGGGTGGTCTGAGGTTTTCTACTACCAAACATGCTGACACTTCCTCCTGCCATCCTTGCACGTACCGATACAAACGGGGTTTTTCGTTCTCTTCACCCACGCGGGTGTCCGTTTTGGTGCAGGATAGGGCATGACAATTATAAACCACCCCGGCCTTGAGGGCAACCTATATCATCCTTTGTCGTCCTTGGTCTCTACATGCAGTAGCGCATCATCTTTGCGCCGGTGCGCATTCGTTACCAGGCCGCGAGCGAGATGGACGTTCTGGTTGCTGTCGCTGATGGTCAGATTGCTCCTCCGGTGGCGCTGAGTCTTCAGGGATATGAACGGCTAGGCCGACGTTATGGATCACCTAATGGATCATGCAGCGGATCACCGAATGGATCACCGAACGGATCATGGGAAGACACCCCTGAGCAGGTGGCTTCGAGCGCAGTAGAACGAGAAGAAACGCAGGCTGAACATTCTGCCACCGTTGCCGCATGGGATGGATGGGATAGAAGGATAGAAGGATAGAAGGATAGAAGGACATGAGTCCCCCACCCCCAAAGTGGAGGACTCGACTCGCATGCGGGGGCGGGTGATTCGCATGTCGGCGGAATCGTTTCGCCCGGCGGCGCTTGACCCGGAGCGAGCGCAGGTATTGACCGCGATGGGTATTCGCCAGCAGCACACCTTGGCCCATGTGCCGCTGGATCGGATGCAGGTGTGGCAGGTGGCATTGGCGCATCCAGGGATGGCGGTTCGGTTTGATGATCCGGTTGCATTCGCGGCGTCGCAGTTGCGGCGAGGGATTGATCCGCCCACTCTGCGCGAGTTGGAACATTGGGCAGGTGGTGGCTCACACACCGAGAGCAGTACGCCCTGGGCGAAGGAGAAACTCTACCAACTCGTGAACTATCGCTATAACGAACAACTCCCGACGGTCTTCACCAGCAACATCCGGGAGGGCCGAGCCTGCCGCGTGGTCTGCCAGCCATTCCCGAAACCCCCACGAGCTACATGGTCTACATCGCACATGCGCAGTGGGCACGGGTGGCCGAAGCACTGGCGAACCCCGATGATGCGCTGGTTGTTGAGGGTTGGGCCGCCTTCGACCCTGAATTGGAAGGAATTGCCGTGTTCGCAATGTTTGTAACCACCAAACTGACACGATCAGCACAGAAGCCGTAATACCCCGGTGCGTGAGGATGCGCCATGAATGTGATCACCATATCTCGCCGATACAGAAAGGATCGGGCGCTCGGTGTTCATCTGCGCGAGGCCCACAGTGGCTATCGTGGCATCCGGGTGATTCCTGAACCCCTCGGCTTGATCTACGCGGCGACATTGGATGCGCATGGCCAGGTGGTGGGCGACCCGGCGCTCCTCGAAAGCAACGTAGCAGTCGTGGATCTCGGTCATCATACGGTGGATGTGGCGGTGCTACGGCGGATGGTACCGGTACCCACCGGCTTGGCCACCTATCACCTGGGAACCGCCCGTCCATTGCAGCAGATCAGCGGGCAACTGAGCGCGGCCTTCGAGCGAGAGTTAAGTCTGTACGAAGCCGACCAAGCGGTGCGAGCACAGGCGCTCCTCGTAGCCGGACAGCCACGCCCACTCCCACGCGAATGGGATCGCCCGCTGCTCCAGAATGGCGAGGCCATCGTAGCGCGCCTGGTTGAAGCCTGGGGCAGTGGCGCACAGTTCGAGACGATCCTGATTGGCAGAGGCGGAGCCGAGTTGGCCCCACTCGTGACCGCCATCCAGCGGCGCTTCACCCACGCCCGGCCGGTGGAACAACCCCAGACAGCGATTGCCCGTGGCTATGCCCGCCTAGCCCGTCGGCTAGGCGCGGCGCAGTAGGTGGGCAATGAGCACCCGCCTACGCCTCTTACCTGTGCGGGTCAGCACCGATCTGCGAGCGATGATTGATCAGGTTGGCCCGGTGAATCCGGCCACCCGCGCACTACTGCTACTCGGTGCAGACGCCGCTGGGTTGGAGTTGTCCGGGCTAGAGCGCGAGATCCCTGGACTTCTGGCCGCACCGCTCGATGTCTCCTCACCTGGTTTCAGCAGAACACCCCACCAAGGATCATTGCGATGAGCGCCACCACCACCACCACATCCGTTCTCACCCGGCTTGGCCTACGCCCAACAACACCCACAGCCACAATCCCGGCTACCCTGCCTGGTGCGGGTCGCGCCCTGGCGCAACCCCCAGGCATCGAAGCCTCTCTCGCCTACATGCAGCGCGTATCCCCCAACGACCGCTACCTTCTCCCCCTCGGCTGGCACCTCACCCAGCAGCAACGCCCCGACCTCGTACACACCGCGCTCGTGGGCGAGACCAACCACATCCTGATCAGCGGAGCAAGCGACAGCGGCAAAGACAATCTCGCCTGGTGGATGCTGCTCGCGTTAGCCCTCATGCAGCCCGACCCCAAGCACCTCCAGATCGGCATTATTGACGGCAAAGGTCTCGACTTCCAGCCATGGCAAAACAAGGCACAAACCTGGGCACTCGCAACCGACCCGGAAGCCATCCCGACCACCATGCGTGCCCTCAGTGCCAAGCGCCAGCGCCGACGCGACATTCTGGCCACAGCAGGCGTGAGCAAATGGGAGCACTACCAAGGCAATGATCTCCCACTACTCGTCATCTTCATCTCAGAACTGAGCCTACTCGATACCGCACTCAAGCGCGAGCGGCTGCAAAAAGATCGTGACCGCACCCTCGACCTCGATCTCGACGCATGGCTAAACACCGAACTGACCACCGGACGCGCCTTCGGCATGCGCTACCTGATCGGGATACAAACCGTAACCGGCATGGAGATGGTATGGCGTTCGCAGATCGGAGTATTCATGGGCGGCTACCAACCCGACGAATCCCAGGTCAAGCCCAATACCGGGAAGACCGCGAAGCAGATTGCGGCATCTGGCGCAGTGCCACCAAACCTCCTGCCGCCCCCGCCCACAGGTGCCGGCGTCTTCACCGTCGTTAGTGGCGAGCAGTGCGTAACCGTGCGTGCGCCCTACCTCAGCGACAGCGAGCGGCGGCGCTGGCTAAGCAACATCCAAGATCGGCCACAAGCTGAAGTGCCAGTTGAGCCGATCCCCCAACAGGAGACCGAGACCCCTAATGAAACAAGCCTCACCCTCCCCCCGACGGAGATCGCCATCATTGGCGCACGCATCGCGCTAGGCCACACCAAAACCGCCATAGTACGGGCCATCCCCGACTACGACACACGCCGCCACCGGGAATTTGCGGCCTACTACGAGCGCATCGCGGCTGAGTTGGCGGGGCGCGGGGTGGTGAAGGGGGGAGGGTGAAGGATGGTGGAGGGAGGGATGATCACTGGGATCTCGTAAGGGGGGAGTGTGATCGTCACATCAGCAGGACGTGGAAGAGTTCTTTCAGTTTCGCGGACGCTCCCATGTGATGTCGCTCTTACGTACCGACTCAACCGTGCGCGAACTCTTTGCCAAGCTTCCCGGCGTATTCTGGTTTGATCAGTTCCGCAACTTAGGTTCGAGCATCTATCCTTCCGAACGACAGCACGGGGATGCGACCACTGCGCGGCGCGAGTCGTATGATTTTGGTGTGGCCCGCCTTCGACGCTACCTCAATGGGTGGATGCTGCAACAGCGTGCCGGGGTCAAACAACCCTATGATTATCTGCGTGACCTTGAACGCTTGTATGGCCTCATCTTTCCCGGTCGCTCATTTGCTGGGGTCGAAGTCATGCCTGGGCATGAGACCCCAACCGCCGATGATTTCTTCTTCCTGCTGAACGACGGCAGTCGTACCTATGACATCATCGAGATGTCGGGAGGGGAACAATCCGTTTTCCCGTTCCTGTACGAGTGCGTCCGTTCGCATATCGGCTATTCTGTCGTACTCATTGATGAAGTCGATCTCAACCTCCACCTCCCGGTCGCCCAGAATTTGATCAGTCAGATTCCCATGATTGGCCCAATGAATCAATTTTTGCTGACGACCCATTCAACTGCCGTGACCGATGTCATTAGTCCCTACGATATCTATCGCCTGCCAGGAGGGGCACTATGCCTGTGAATCTTCTCCTTTGTGAAGGTGGAGCAGGCAGTCCCGATGTCCGGCTGCTGCGCAATAGCACACGAGGGGTCGCGACGGTTCGTATTCCGTTCTCATTCTCACCACACCATCGCATTCCCGAAGAGTTCGTAGAGCAACCCCAACGGGTTGTCGTGCTGCGCGAGGGCGCTGATACGCGCCGCCAACAGCGCCGCGCCCACGGGTTGGCCCGCGCCAAAGACCCGCCCGATCACATCCGGGCCAAAGGCCGCCGCGAAGTGGATGGGGGTCTCCACGGCGGTGCCGATGACCGCCTGCGCCCCCAGATCGAGCAGGTAGGGCACAAGCCCCCCAAAGCTCAGTGGGGTCTGTTCGCCACTGCTACAGGCGTTGATCAGGACAAGCGGGCCAGCCCGTAGGCGCGGTTCGCGCTCCACCGGTGCCACGCGCCGTAGCTCCTCTAGGCTGATCGCCTGGGCTGGGGTGGTCAACTCGATCACCATCTGATCCATGTCCACCGTTGGCCCACTCGGTCGCCGCAGTGGGCTGCGCATGTGGCCGTAGAGGTAGAGCAGCGCGGCGTCGCTGCCGCTGATGAGCGCGTCCCGCAACCTGGCCTCGGTCGTGACTTCGTGGATGGAGAGACCCAGTGCCGCCAGCGCCGCACGCTGCGGGGCGATCACCGGCATCTTCACCTCCTGGTCAATGCCAAGGTTGAAGGCGAGCAGGGCGCTGCGCGGCGCGGGCGCGGCGGCGTGAACCGTGCTCGCCCGCTTTCGCCCCGGGAGCGGTTGCACGGCGATCTCGTGGCGCAAGCCCCAGAACGAGTCGGCGCGGATGTCCGGATCGGGCTGCCCAACGGAGAGGAGCTGCCAGGGCAAGGCCACGCGGTGGCCGACAATGGTGATCTGGAGCGAACTGCGCTGGCTGCGCGCCGCAAGGTGCGCCCGCAGATCGTGCAGGTCGCTCGACGCGCCATGCGGGTTGAACAGCCCCGTCCACAGTCCGGCCCCCAGGTCGGCCAAGCGGCGCAATGTCACATCCCGCACCGCAGGCGCAACCCGCAGCGTCCCGCTCAGCGCACGTCCTGGTTGGTGCAAAATGAGGTCGCGCAACGTCGTATGGGCGCGCTGGGTGAGGCTGGCCAGATCGTGATCGGTGAGGGGCAGAGGCACATCCCAACTCTGGCCGCGTTCGAGCAGCACGAGGCGCAGCGTCTCACCGCCACGGGCGAAGAAGAGGGTGATCGCGTCCTCGTTGGTGGGGAGACTCGGAGCCACCCGGAGATCGTAGATCACCTCCGCATGGCGCTGCGGTGCGGGCGCACTGCCCGCGCTGCCCCCCAGGTGCTGCGGCGCATCCCCCACCGGGAGACTCAGGCTCAGCGACTGAAGGAGCGTGCTCCCAGCTAACACCAGCACCGTCAGGGTGAGCGGGCCAGCCACGTCGGCCACAAAGGCCCACTGTGGCAGGCGCAGTGGCTGGCCAGGGCGGGGGCGCAATTCGACCCGCGTCCCCGCCAGCCAGGTCACACCATCGGCACGGGCCAGTAGGGTCAGCGCGGGCAGTTCGGTTTCGGCGGCGAGTTCGAGGCGCAACAGCGCCTCCTCACCCACCGCGAGGTGGCCACGTGCAACCCCCTGGGGATCGCTGAGCCAGAGGCGCAGGGGCGGCGGGGTCAGTGGGGAATCTGTAGCCTCCGGCGCGTTGGTGATGATCTGGTCGCCCCCGGCGATGTGCGTATCGCGCCCACTGTGGACACCACCGTGGATCACCGGGCCATGCACGGTATTGCCGATCTGCACCGGGCCAGCGAAGTGGTTGCCCGCCCCGGCGCTGTTGCCCTCGGAGTGGTGGGATTGATCAATCTTCTTGTCGTTCATGGAGCCTCGCTGTATGGGGATGTGTCTCACCACCCCATCCGTAGGGGCGCATCGCGATGCGCCCTGCCCGTG
>NZ_GL501404.1:743356-745893 GCF_000152145.1 Oscillochloris trichoides DG-6 | reverse complement strand
CCATCCTTCCTCTGCGTCCCTCTGCCTCCTCTGCGGTTGAAGAATCGGAGATGTGATCCACCGCAGAGGACGCCGAGGTGCACGTTGGCGTTGGCGTTGGCTGAGCTTGTCGAAGCCAACGGCGCGTTGGGGAGGGATACCCTCCCCAAACCCCACCCTCGGTACCCACCCTCAACCACCAGAAACTCTTGACACCCGCAAGAATTCAGCAATGCAGAAATCAGGAATCAGAAGCAAGAAATCAGGACGTATGTACGAACGAAGGAGCTAGCACTACCCGAAAACCAATATAATGGCTTCCATCGGAAGAAGGAAGATACCTAAACTGCATACCACAGCGAACATCCGTCTTATTTATATAATACGCACCTCCCCGTAGCGGCACAACAAAATCATAAGTTGTAAAGTCTTTCTGTAGGGTATATGCTACCTCAGGGTACTGTTCAGAATAACTGCTACACCACTCCCAAACATTCCCGGCCAGATCTATCGCCCCGCAGGCTGCCATCCCCGCTGGGCAGAGCCCGACGGGTGCGGGGGCATCCAGCTTCCATGCGTCATAGACGGCTCGCTCCGGGGTGGGTTCATCTTCATTCCCACCCCACGGATAAGTGCGCGGCGTTGCGGAGCCATCATAGGCTGCGGCCACCTCCCACTCGGCCTCGGTGGGCAGGCGCAGCACGTAGCCGGAGGGCAGTTTCAGTTGCCTTGTGAGCCAATTGCAAAAGGCGGTTACCTCGTACCAAGTGATGATCGTCATTGGCTGATTTGGTCTGCTGAAGCCCAGCTCACCCCAAGAGACTGGGGTACGGCGATTTTTTCGCCACGCCAGCCCATTCTTCGTCCAATGGCCATCCTCGCGGTAGCCCTCGGCCACAAAGCGGGCAAACTGGGCCACGGTAATGGGTAGCCGCGCCACCCAGAAGGCGGCAATGTCATGCTCTACCTTCCCACCAATACGGTAACGCCCGGCGGGCAGGTAGCGCCAGTAGTGCTCGCCGGTGGGGGTGAAGGTGTCGCCGCGCTGCGCGAGGCTGGCCTGCCACGCTTCGTGCGTCACCGGGAAGCGCGGGTCGCCGAGGATGCCCAGGGCATGCCCGGCGCGTAGCCGCTCGGCTGGGGCAATAGGAGCAGATCCCGGCTGGTCGAAGCCGGTGATCAGGGCGCTCAGGGCGTGCCGTGCCTGTTCCCACAGCCCGGCTGCCAGCGCGGATTGCTGGCGCAGTAAGGGTAGCCCGATCTCCGCCAGGAGTTCACTCGCTAAAACAAGGTCACGGGCGCGATCCACGTGGACTCCTGTGCTGCGGGTGATGAGTTGGTGCAGCAGTTCAATCGCCGGGCTGATGTCCTGGTTCACCACTGCCAGTTGGCTCACCGCCAGCAGCAGCACCTCGCGCCATTGCGGGCCAGCATCGGCGCGGCGCAGGGCGCGCTGCCAGAAGAGGTGTTCATCATCATCCCAACCGCCACTGCTCACCAAGCGCCGCGCTGCCAGGTACTCCTGGAAGGTGCGGTGTGGGAAGCGGTAGATCTCTGGCCCGAAGGGCTGGATGACCCCGTTGCTGTGCTGGCTGATGTAGCCGGCAAAGACCTCGGCGCGATGATAGGCTCCTTCGCCATAGGCGCGGAAGAAGGCGCGGGCAACCGCGATCAGCCGCTCTTCGGGCAGATCCGCGCCCGCCTCACCATCGGCACTCACCCCGCGCTCGTGGGCAGCAAACCCCAGCCGGTTGAGGAGCGTGTGCATGTCGCGCTCGCTCCAATCCGTCAGCCCCAACTGCACCCGCAGGGGCTGTTGATCCCGCGCTGGACGCCAGCGTAGTAGCAGAAACTCGATACTCTTCTCATACAAGCGCACCCGTTGACCGGGCAACTGCCCCTCATAGGCATGCACCAGCGTCATCATCGTCAGCAGCAAGGGGTTGCCCGCCAAGCGGCGCAGTTCGGGGCGCGATTGCACCTCACTGGCGAGGCGCTCACGTAACTCGTCCGGGTCGCCGTTGAGCGGGCGACTCAGCCGGGTGAGCGCGGCAAACCAGCGTTGCACAAAGGCGACCCGCAACTCCGGCGAGAGCGCGATGATCGTCTCTTCCGGCCACGCCACCAGCGCCCGCCCAGGGGCGCGGTAGTCGAGTTCGCGGCAGGTCACCAGCACGCGGCTCTGCTGCGCCACCGCCGCGAGATCGCGGATCATCTCCTGGATCGCGGCCAAGAGGTTGCCCCTAGCCGCAGCGGGGACTTCATCGAGGCCATCGAGCAGCACCAGTGCCTGCCCGCTGGCCAGTTCGCGGCGCAGCCGGCGCACCAGCAGATCGGGGTAGCGTTTGCGCTCGGTGAGAAAGACCCAGAGCAACTCCAGCGACCCCGGCCCTGGCGGTTGGCTACTCAGCCACGCGGCCAATTCGCGCAGCACCACCCGAATCGGCAACACCGCCCCGTGCGTCCATGCCGAGCCGAGGGCATCGAGGGGCTTCCCACTCCCCGCCAACCGCGCCTGGGCCAAGCAGAGTGCCACGTAGTTAGCAATGGTAGATTTA
>NZ_GL501404.1:741756-742701 GCF_000152145.1 Oscillochloris trichoides DG-6 | reverse complement strand
ATCCGTGCGGATCATGATTGTGCAACCCACCGGCGCGGATTATTTTGAATATACGCACGAACACGGTCAAGATCAAGGGAATCACGCACCACATGCTCCCAGAAATTGCGCTGCCAGACAGATACCCCATGCATACCCCGAAGATCATTGATAGATCGGGTAGAGATCGTCTTAAATGCAGCAATGATTTGACCGAGGGGTTTGATGTGCATAGCATCAGAAGTATGGCTGATAATGATGATACCATGCAGATGATCGGGCATAACAATCCATGCATCCAGAGAGACATAGGGGTAACGATTTGATAACGAAAGCCACGTATCAGCCACGATCAGACCTAATGGGTTCAAGCGAACAGTATGATCAATCACATCCCCAAAAAGTAATCCCCTTTCACGGGTACAAATGGTAACATAGTAAGCACCAGGTGAGCGATAATCAAAGCCGGGCAGACGAATCGAGCGACGATGGTGACGAGATGGATCATAAGACATAGTATACCGTGGTTGTAGGCAGGTAATCGGATATTACCATCTATACCGTCTCCCTACATCATAAAGATACATCCGCATCACCCCATCGTAGGGGCGCATCGTGATGCGCCCTGCCCGTGCGCCCCTACCCATCCCGTGGAATCCCAACCATATCGCCGCTTCCCGTGGGCGCGTCACGACGCGGCCCTACCCATTCCGTGGAATCCCAACCATATCGCCGCTTCCCGTGGGCGCGTCACGACGCGGCCCTACGCCCCATTGGGGATACCAACGCCCCCAAGCGTATCGCCGCATCCCGTGGGCGCGTCACGACGCGCCCCTACGCCCCATTGGGGATACCAACGCCCCCAAGCGTATCGCCGCATCCCGTGGGTGCGGCGCGTCGCGCCCCTACGCCCCATTGGGGATACCAACGCCCCCAACCATATCGCCGCTTCCCGTGGGCGCATCA
>NZ_GL501404.1:738875-741163 GCF_000152145.1 Oscillochloris trichoides DG-6 | reverse complement strand
CCCCCCCGATCATCCGCCCGGAGGGGCCACCACCACCCGAAATCCGTTGATGTTGTTCCAGCCGTCGGGAGGATTCCAGCCGCGCGCCCCGCAGCGAACAGATGTACTACCACTCCAAAACGAACCTCCTCGTCGCGGCACCACAAAATCACCAGGTGTAAAGTCTTTCTGTACCGTATACGCCGCCTCAGGGTACTGCTCAAAGTGGCTGCTACACAACTCCCAGACATTCCCGGCCAGATCCATCGCCCCGCAGGCCGCCATCCCCGCTGGGCAGAGTCCGACGGGTGCGGGGGCATCCAGCTTCCATGCGTCATAGACGGCTTGCTCCGGGGTGGGTGGTTCTTTACCCCACGAATAGGTGCGCGGCCTCGCGGAGCCATCATAGGCTGCGGCGACCTCCCACTCGGCCTCGGTGGGTAGGCGCAGCGCGTAGCCGGATGGAAGTTTCAGTTGTCTCGTGAGCCAATCGCAGAAGGCGGTTGCTTCGTACCATGTTACCCCAATGACTGGCTGGTTGGCTCCACTGTACTGCGGATCATTCCACCGATATGGGCTAGTACGATCTCCCCGCCACTTCAGCCCATGCGCTGTCCAGTGGCCATCCTCGCGGTAGCCCTCGGCCACAAAGCGGGCAAACTGGGCCACGGTAATCGGTAGCCGCGCTACCCAGAAGGTGGCAATGTCATGCTCTAACATCCATCCGATACGGTAACGCCCTGTGGGCAGGTAGCGCCAGTAGTGCTCGCCGGTGGCGGTGAAGGTGTCGCCGCGCTGCGCGAGGCTGGCCTGCCACGCTTCGTGCGTCACCGGGAAGCGCGGGTCGCCGAGGAGACCCAGGGCATGCCCGGCGCGTCCTCGTGCGGCGGGGGCAATGGCGGAGGCTCCCGGCTGGTCGAAGCCAGCGATCAGGGCGGTCAGGGCGTGCCGTGCCTGTTCCCATAACCCGGCTGCCAGCGCAGATTGCTGGCGCAACAAGGGTAGCCCGATCTCCGCCAGGAGTTCCCCGGCGAGCGCAAGGTCGCGGGCGCGATCCACGTGGACTCCCGTGCTGCGGGTGATGAGTTGGTGCAGCAACTCAATCGCCGGACTGATGTCCTGGTTCACCACTGCGAGTTGGCTCACCGCCAGCAGCAGCACCTCGCGCCATTGCGGGCCAGAATCGGCGCGGCGCAGGGCGCGCTGCCAGAAGAGGCGTTCATCATCATCCCAACCGCCACTGCTCACCAAGCGCCGCGCTGCCAGGTACTCCTGGAAGGTGCGGTGTGGGAAGCGGTAGATCTCTGGCCCGAAGGGTTGGATGACCCCGTTGCTGTGCTGGCTGATGTAGCGGGCAAAGACCTCGGCGCGATGATAGGCTCCTTCGCCATAGGCGCGGAAGAAGGCGCGCGCCACCGCGATCAGCCGCTCTTCGGGCAGATCCGCGCCCGCCTCACCATCGGCACTCACCCCGCGCTCGTGGGCAGCAAACCCCAGCCGATTGAGGAGCGTGTGCATGTCGCGCTCGCTCCAATCCGTCAGCCCCAACTGCACCCGCAGCGGTTGCTGATCCCGCGCTGGACGCCAGCGCAGCAGCAGAAACTCGATACTCTATCTCATACAAGCGCACCCGCTGATCGGGCAACTGCCCCTCATAGGCATGCACCAGCGTCATCATCGTCAGCAGCAAGGGGTTGCCCGCCAAGCGGCGCAGTTCGGGGCGCGACTGCACCTCACTGGCGAGGCGCTCACGTAACTCGTCCGGGTCGCCGTTGAGCGGGCGACTCAGCCGGGTGAGCGCGGCAAACCAGCGTTGCACAAAGGCGACCCGCAACTGTGGCGAGAGCGCAATGATCGTCTCCTCCGGCCACGCCACCAGCGCCCGCCCAGGGGCGCGGTAGTCGAGTTCGCGGCAGGTCACCAGCACGCGGCTCTGCTGCGCCACCGCCGCGAGATCGCGGATCATCTCCTGGATCGCGGCCAAGAGGTTGCCCCTAGCCGCAGCGGGGACTTCATCGAGGCCATCGAGCAGCACCAGCGCCTGCCCGCTGGCCAGTTCGCGGCGCAACCGGCGCACCAACAGATCGGGGTAGCGTTTGCGCTCGGTGAGAAAGACCCAGAGCAACTCCAGCGACCCCGGCCCTGGCGGTTGGCTACTCAGCCACGCGGCCAATTCGCGCAGCACCACCCGGATCGGCAACACCGCCCCGTGCGTCCATGCCGAGCCGAGGGCATCGAGGGGCTTCCCACTCCCCTCCAACCGCGCCTGGGCCAAGCAGAGTGCCACGTAGTTAGCAATGGTAGATTTG
>NZ_GL501404.1:735014-738184 GCF_000152145.1 Oscillochloris trichoides DG-6 | reverse complement strand
GGAATGCAGAAATCAGGATTCAGAAGCCAGAAATCAGGACGTATGTGCGAGCGGAGGGGCCACCACCACCCGAAATCCGTCGCCGTTGACCCCGCCGTCGGGACGATCCCCGTCGCGCGCCCCGCAGCGAACATCTGCACTATCAGTATAATGCGCACCTCCCCGTAATGGCACCACAAAATCACTAGGTATAAAGTCTTCTTGCAACGTATACGCCGCCTCAGGGTACTGCTGGTAGTGGCTGCTACACCACTCCCAGACATTCCCGGCCAGATCCAACGCCCCGCAGGCCGCCATCCCGGCTGGGCAGAGCCCGACCGGCGCGGGGGCATCCAGCTTCCATGCGTCATAGACGGCTCGCTCCGGGGTGGGTTCATCTTCATTCCCACCCCACGGATACCAACGCGGCGTCGCGGAGCCATCATAGGCTGCGGCGACCTCCCACTCGGCCTCGGTGGGCAGGCGCAGCACGTAGCCGGAGGGCAGGCTCAGGTGCGCCGTGAGCCAGTGGCAGAAGGCGGTTGCCTCATACCACGTCACCCCAATGACTGCCTGGTTGGCTCCATTGAAGCGTGGATCATTCCACCGATATGGGCTGGTACGATCTCCCCGCCACTTCAGCCCGTTCTCTGTCCAGTGGCGATCCTCGCGGTAGCCCTCGGCCACAAAGCGGGCAAACTGGGCCACGGTGATCGGCAGCCGTGCCACCCAGAAGGCGGCAATCTCATGGTCTACCACCTTCTCCCCTTCTTCCCAGCCTCCAATACGGTAACGCCCTGCGGGCAGGTAGCGCCAGTAGTGCTCGCCGGTGGGGGTGAAGGTGTCGCCGCGCTGCGCGAGGCTGGCCTGCCACGCTTCGTGCGTCACCGGGAAGCGCGGGTCGCCGAGGTCGGCCAGGTGTTTGCCGAGCCGTAGGCGATCATCCGGGGAGAGCGTCGTCTGCGGATCGAGGGCGACCCGCAGGGTATGGGCGATGCGCTGCTCGATCTGGTCAATCTCCTCGACTTCGTAGCTGCGCAGCGCGGCGCGGCCTTCCCATTCGCGGTAGCTGTCTGCGGCCAGCAAGGCATCAGCACCGCGTTGGGGCACGGACTTGGTACGCCCATCTGGTGTATGCACGTTCAGTAATACCCGCAGCCACTCCATCCCTTGGCGGTCAATCGCCCCTTGCTGGCGCAGCTTCCCAACCATCAGCAGCAGCACCTCCCGCCAGCGGCCACTATCTGTTCCGCTCCAGAACGCATACGCCCGCTGCACGACATCGCGCTCCTCGGCCAAGGCGCAGGCCGCGAGGTATTCCTGGAAGGTTAGGTGCGGGAAGGCATAGACATCGTCACCGATCTCGTGCAGCAACCCGGTCTCGTCGCGTAGTGCCTGTTCAAAGGCCGCGAGGCGATCCTCAATGCGGTCGCAGCGCAGGTTACGCAGAAAGCGGCTCAACTCGCCTTCGATCTCAATGCCACGCAATCGCCCGCGCCCATCGCCAGGATCGGGCGGGCGGTTGTGGGCATGCAGCGCCACCCGGTGCATCACGGCACGCAGGTCTTCGGGTTTGGCGATCTGATCAATGCCCAAGCGTTCGAGCATACCGGGGATGCGCACTCCAGGCTGGCGCACCGGCTCCCAGCGATCCAGCAACAGATCCACACACTCATCGTAGAGTTTGGCGCGGTCACGGGGGAGATTGCCGGTCTCCTTGTTATAGTGCAAGAGCGCCAGCATGGTGAGCAGCAGCGGCGATTCAATCAGTTTGCGCAGGCGCTTGTTGCCCGCGAGTTGATCGAGCAGTTTGGTACTCCGATCCGTCCCCTCATCCATGCAATAGATGGCATCCTTCGCATGGCATGCGGCGCTGTACCAGTTAGCAACAAACTGGCGCACCTGCCCAAACTGGAGCGGCTGGATGCGCTGGATCACCCAATCAGCGGGCAACTTCCAGTCGTTGGCCGGGGTGGAGGCAGGTTGTTCGTAGGGCAGCACGCGACAGGTGAGCGTGATCGGCGTTGCTGGGAGCTCGCGGGCCACGGCTTGAACGGCACGGCTGACCCGGGTGCGCAGGCTGATTCCATGCGATCCCGGCGTACTGCTAATCTCATCGAGGCCATCAAAGAGGAAGACGACCCCTCCCCGGCGCAACGCCGGGCGCAAGTGACGATGCAGCCCCGTGCGGAGACCACCCTCACCATCGAGTAACCCATGGAGAATATCCCACAGCACACTCGCATCGCTCTGATCGGGGCGCTTACGCTCCAGCGCACTGGCAACATGCCCAAGGGGGCAAAAGATCGGCACCATCTGCTTCGGCCAACCAAAGGGGAGACGGCCAGCCGCCAATTGCAGCACCACATAGCGCAGCACGGTACTCTTTCCACTCCCCGGCGCTCCCAGCAACACGAGGCGGGGATGCTGGGCAATCACCTCCTGCGCGAGAGGCGGGCGAGTCAGTCGCAAGCGAAGCGGCATCTCAGCCGGGAGATCGGCGAGGGAGAGATCCTCCTCTCGCTTCCCGCTACGCTGGAAGAAGGCGGCATCGGGCTGCTCCCGGAACATCCAGTCGAGTTGGCGCACGTCTTCCGGTGGCACATCCTTCGGGCTATGCTGGGCAACGTCGGGTTGTTTCAGACGCTCTTTAGCCACACCCGCCAATACTACTTCCTCGTGCAATACCACCGCATCGCCATCGGTCGTCAGATTGGTAAAGACATCGGCAAGTTGCAACAGCGGAATACGCGACTGGCCATCGCCACCCTTGCGCTTGGTACCGATGCCGGTCAGCCCCAGGGCGGCATAGTGGTTCCAAAGCGCGTTCAGGTAATCGGCAAGCAGGTCGGCTCCCTGCTCCGGCGGCTCGCCACCATAAAAGTTGGTGATGATCTGATCCCGCCCCGCGATGTTGACACCCTCATCGCTTTTCACCCCACCCTCGATCTTCGGGCCGTGAACGGTATCCCCAATCTGGGCGTGGTCGCCATAGGTATTCGCCGCCCCGGCGCTGGGGCCACCGGAGTGGCCGGATTGGTCAACCGCGATGGTGGGTGCGGGCGGTGGCACACCGAGGCTGGTCAGCAATCGCGCCAACTCCTCTGGTGAAAGCGATTGTAGCTGGCGTTGGAGATCGTCGTTGCTATCGCTCATGGCTCCTCACTTTATATCGGCGCACGTCACGGCGC
>NZ_GL501404.1:729762-734467 GCF_000152145.1 Oscillochloris trichoides DG-6 | reverse complement strand
GCAATGCAGAAATCAGGATTCAGAAAGAAGAAATCAGGACGTATGTGCGAGCGGAGGGGACACCACCACCCGAAAACCGAAGTAGTAGTTCCAGATGTCGGGATGATACCCGTCGCGCGCCCCGCAGCGAACATTTGTACTACCCATATAATACGCACCTCCCCGTAATGGCACAACCCACTCACCAGATGTAAAGTCTTTTTGTACCGTATACGCCGCCTCAGGGTACTGCTCAAAGTGGCTGCTACACCACTCCCAGACATTCCCGGCCAGATCCATCGCCCCGCAGGCCGCCATCCCCGCTGGGCAGAGCCCGACCGGTGCGGGGGCATCCAGCTTCCAATCCTTGTAGACCGCTCGCTCCGGGGTGGGTGGTTCTTCACCCCACGGATAGGTGCGCGGCCTCGCGGAGCCATCATAGGCTGCGGCGACCTCACACTCGGCCTCGGTGGGTAGGCGCAGCGCGTAGCCGGATGGAAGTTTCAGTTGTCTCGTGAGCCAATCGCAGAAGGCGGTTGCTTCGTACCATGTGAGGACAACTGGCTGGTTGGAGCCACTGTACTGCGGGTCATTCCACTGATACGGACTGGTACGATCTCCCCGCCACTTCAGCCCATTCTCTGTCCAGTGGCGATCCTCGCGGTAGCCCTCGGCCACAAAGCGGGCAAACTGGGCCACGGTAATGGGTAGCCGCGCTACCCAGAAGGCGGCAATGTCATGGTCTACCTTCCCACCAATACGGTAACGCCCAGCGGGCAGGTAGCGCCAGTAGTGCTCGCCGGTGGGGGTGAAGGTGTCGCCGCGCTGCGCGAGGCTGGCCTGCCACTCGTCGTGCGTCACCGGGAAGCGCGGGTCGTCGAGGTCGGCCAGGATCGTCCCGGCGATCAGCCGGTCGTTGGCGGGGATTGCTGCGTCGGGCGTGTTCAGAAGCTGGGCTACTGCCCCGCGTAGCGGCTGTTCGACTTCCATGTCGAGATCTAGTTCGTCGCTGGCGGCAAATGCCGCCCGCCCGCCCATGCTCTGGTAGGTCAGGGCGGCGAGGCGCACATCCTGGTTGCGTTGCGCGGCGGGCTTGGCGGTTGCGCCGCGTGCGGCGGCCCACAGCCGCTTGAGCCAGAGTAACCCCTGATCTTTGGCCTTGTCTTGCTCGGCCAGCCGCCCTGCCAGCAGGACGAGCACCTTCCGCCAGCGCTCACGATCCGCGCCCTGCCACGCGCTGTAGGCGAGGTCGCGCATGTTGGGCTGCCCAGCGAGGTAACATGCCGCCAGGTATTCCTGGAAGGAGAGGTGCGGAAAGGCGAATGCCTCGTCACCCCGCGCAACGAGCAGTCCGGCATCTTCGGCCAGTACCTGCTGGAAGGTCTTGTAGGCCCGCACTTGGTCGGCGATGCCCAGGCGCTCAAAGAACTTGGTCAACCGCCCCCGGATCAGATCATCGCTGATCACCCCGCGCCCCTCGTCGCCGCGTGCATCCCGATGCGCCTCATACGCCAGTTGGTGCAGCGGGTCGCGCAGGCGCGCCAGCGTCAGCCCTGGCGGGTTGCCCAGGCGCTCGATCAGGCCGGGGCGCTTCATCCCGGGCTGGCGCACGGGTTCCCAGCGTTCTAACAACAGCAGGACACACTGTTCATACAACATCACCTCGTTTTCAGGAACACGGTCGTTATCGTGCAGCAAGGTGAGCATGGTGAGCAGCAGCGGCGAGCGCACCAGTGGCTCCAGCGCCGGGTGATCGGCTATCTGCGTCAGCAACGCCTCCGCCCGCTCCTGCGCCACTGTGGGGGTCACATCCGTGTCAAGGAAGGTCAAGGCGTGGAACCAGGACTGCACGAAGGTGCGCACTTGGCCGAAGGCCAACGCGGTGAGCGTGCGCACATGCCACCCCTCGGTGGCGGGTAGGTGCCAACTCGCTGCACTCTGGTAGGGCAGCACGCGGCTCGTCACCACCACCCGCGCCCGTGTTTGGTGGATCAGGCGCTGGAGGGCTTCGGAGACACGGGTGCGCGGGCTGTGGGCGTCGCCCTCAGCCGAGAGTTCATCAAGCCCGTCACAGAGCAGAATCACGCCACCGCGCCGCAGCGCCTCGTGCAGCGAGTCGCGCAGCCCACGACTCAATCCTTGCGGGCCATCAAGGATGCTGCCAATAGTCTGCCAGAGCGCCTGGTCAGGATCGGGAGTCTTGGTCAACTGCTCGGCAACCTGGGCTAACGGGATGAGGATGGGCAGCGGCGTCTCCTCAGCGGGCCAGCCCTTCAGAGGGATGGCGGCACCACCCGCACGTTGAGCCAGAATATGCCCAAGGTAGCGCAACACCGTACTCTTCCCCGAACCTGGCTCGCCAAGCAGCACCAAGCGGCGATGGTGGGCAATGGCTTCAATCGCCAATTCGGGGCGTTCCAGTTGCAGACCAATCTCGGTCGTATCTGTTAGTTGATCGAGACCCATGTGGGAAAGAACACTCCGAAGCATACGCGCATCGGCACGCCCCGGATCACCCGATTGCCCATCGGTCAACGTCACCGTGATCACGCGCTCCGGGGACACAGCATCCGGCGAACGCTCAGCCTGCTCCAAGCGCTCCAGAAAGCGGCGCACCCGCGCAACCGTGGCACGGGTGCGCAACCGCACCCTCGGCGGCCCATCGGTCGTCAGGCTCGTATAGACCGCCTGGAGGCGCAATTCGGGAACCGCAGGCTGCTCGCGCACCGTCTGGCGCTGGCCGGTGATGCGCTGGAGGCGCAAGGAATCGCACTCGGTTGCGAAGCGTTCGAGGTACTCACGCAACAATGCCGCCGCATCAGCAGGAGGTTGCGCACCAAAGAAGTACTGGATCGTCTGCTCGGTGGCAACAAAGGCATCCCGAAGTGGGTGGAGTCCGCCCGCAACCTTCGGGCCGTGAACATCGTCCCCAATCTGGGCGTGGTCGCCATAGGTATTCGCCGCCCCGGCGGTATTGCCACCGGAGTGGCCGGATTGGTCAATGTGGATACCCTCCATCTCTGGGGCAACACCCGCCTCCATGTTGGCCAACTCGGCACGCAGGTGCGCCAGAACATCTTCGAGGTGCGCACGGGTACGCGGGCGATCCGTTGCGGCCAATTCTTCCTCCACCTCAGCAATCTCGGCACGCAGCGCGGCAATGCGTGCGGCGGGAGCGTCTTCTGCCGTCATACAAGCCAACCTCATTCATCATGCCGCCCCACCGGACGGTGTATGCCTTCAAACATCCCCCTCTGCGTTCTCTGTGTTCTCTGCGGTAAAAAAACATGACCCCGATTTACCACCGCAGAGGACGCCGAGGTGCGCAGAGGATTCTGCAACACACCAACCGAACATCCCACATCAACATCCCCCTCTGCGTCCCTCTGTGTCCTCTGCGGTAAAAAAACATGACCCCGATTTACCACCGCAGAGGACGCCGAGGTGCGCAGAGGATTCTACAACACACCAACCGAACATCCCACATCAACATCCCCCTCTGCGTTCTCTGTGTTCTCTGCGGTTGATGAATCGGAGATGTGATCTACCGCCGAGGACGCGGAGGTGCGCAGAGGATTCTGCAACACACCAACATCCCTCCTCTGCGTCCCTCGGTGTCCTCTGCGGTTGACCAACGCGGGCGCATCACGATGCGCCCCTACTCATCCTCATCCTGCGCAGGCGGCGGCGTTGGGAAGCTATTCAACGCCCCCCAACTGATTCCTCCCCGCTGCCTGGATTGGTTAATGCGGAGCTTCCCCGCTGGGATTGTTGGGGCTGGACTACCGCCGAAGCGGTTCAGTGCGCCATAACTGATACCCTCTGATAGCTCCGACTGATCAATGTCCAGATCCCCCCCAGCCGCAGCACGAAGCTGCGCCCGCACCTCCTCCAGCAGCGCATCGAGGCGTGCGCCAAAATCATCGAGGCGATCCTCCAGCAGCGCCGCATCCCCAAGGGCCGCCCGCGCCTGCGGCTGGGCCGCGAGCGCCGCCTGGATCGCCGCACTCTGGGTCGCAAGGCGCTCCAACACCCACCCGTGGTAGAGCCGCCACGCCTCCGGCTCACGCGCCAACTCCTCCTGGAAGGCGCGTGCCGTTGCGGGGAGCAACTGCTCGCGCAAGAGCCGCACCTGCGCATCGGGGAAGCCGTGCAACACCTGAGCGAGCGCAGCCCCCACGTGCTGCTGCACCGCTGGCATATCCGCCACCCCCGCCGGAGCCTCGACCAGCGTGATCTCCCGCGCACTCTGACGCAGCAGATCGAAGCCATCCTCCCCCTCGTGGCGCACCCGTTCTAGCCCATACGCCTTGCGCAGATCGGAGGCAGCCGTCTGCACCGCACGCGCAAACGCCCGCGTGAGCGCCACCCCCGGCGGCGGCCCCGCCCCGATCACCCCACCCACCGCCTCGGCCAGCCAATTCCCACCCACCCCGGCCAGCAACCCGGAGACCACCGCCCCCGCCGGGAGCGCACTCGCCCCCACCAAGAGCGCTCCGAAGAGCAGCTTGCGTTCATCAGGTCGTTCTAAGGGCATCGTATACCTCATTGTGTATGGAGTGTCTATATCTACCGCCGAGGACGCCGAGGTGCGCAGAGGATTCCCCTTCCCCCCTCCTGACCTCCCCCCATTGGGGGGAGGAATCCGGCTCCCGCCCCCCTCTGCGTCCCTCTGCGTCCTCTGCGGTTGAAGAATCGGAGATGTGTTTCACCGCCGAGGACGCAG
>NZ_GL501404.1:717542-729367 GCF_000152145.1 Oscillochloris trichoides DG-6 | reverse complement strand
ACCCCGATTCGCGCCTACGGCGCTGCCGGACAGCCCTCACCCCCAACCCCTCTCCCGTGGGCTTCGCCCACAGGCGAGGGGGGCACTTGGATGGGGCATCCCGGAATGTGTCCCCCCCTCGCCTGTTCGCGCAGCGAACGGGAGAGGGGGGCTAGGGGGGTGAGGGGCTATTCCCCAACCACCAGAAACGCTTGACACCCGTAAGGATTCAGCAATGCAGAAATCAGGATTCAGAAAGAAGAAATCAGGACGTATGTGCGAGCGGAGGGGACACCACCACCCGAAAACCGCTGAGGAAGTTCCAGAGGTCGGGATGATCCCCGTCGCGCGCCCCGCAGCGAACATTTGTTCCATCCCTGTAATACGCACCTCCTCGTAGCGGCACACTATCACCCCTAGGTGTAAAGTCTTTCTCAAGCGTATACGCCGCTTCAGGGTATCGGTTATAGTGGCTACTACACCACTCCCAGACATTCCCGGCCAGATCCAACGCCCCGCAGGCCGCCATCCCCGCTGGGCAGAGCCCGACGGGTGCGGGGGCATCCAGCTTCCAATCCTTGTAGACCGCTCGCTCCGGGGTGGGTGGTTCTTTACCCCACGGATAAGTGCGTGGTGTCGCGGAGCCATCATAGGCTGCGGCGACCTCCCACTCGGCCTCGGTGGGTAGGCGCAGCACGTAGCCAGCGGGCAGGCTCAGGTGCGCTGTGAGCCAGCGGCAGAAGGCGGTTGCTTCGTACCACGTCACCCCAATGACTGCCTGGTTGGCTCCATTGAAGCGTGGATCATTCCACAGATATGGACTGGTACGATCTCTCCTCCACTTCAGCCCATGCGCTGTCCAATGGCGATCCTCGCGGTAGCCCTCGGCCACAAAGCGAGCAAACTGGGCCACGGTAATGGGTAGCCGTGCCACCCAGAAGGCGGCGAGATCATGTTCTACTACCGATCTTTTTTCCTTCCAGCCGCCAATATGGTAGCGCCCGGCGGGCAGGTAGCGCCAGTAGTACTCGCCGGTGGGGGTGAAGGTGTCGCCGCGCTGCGCAATGCTAGCCTGCCACGCTTCGAGCGTCACCGGAAAGCGCGGGTCACCGAGGAGAGATAATGCCCGTCCAGCATCGAATCGCCGCTGCCAAGCTATAGCACGATCTGTAATTTGGCGTAGTGCCTCCTTGCATACCTCATCGCGCAAGAGGGGATCACTGTTCGCCCCTTCTGCCTCTAGCAGACGTGCCGCCTGAAGTGGTCGTGAAGCAAAGCTACGAATAAGTGTTTGGGCAATACTCCCCTCTTCCTCAATACCCGCCAACAGCAGCAGCGTCTCCTCCCAGCCAGTACGCTCACCCGGCTTGATATAACGAGCCAGGATACGTTTGTGCAACCAAGATCCCTGATTGAGCTTGGTTGTCGCCAACAGTTCTCTCTGTAGCGCCACCGCCGCAAAATACTCCTGCACCAGTTGGTGGCTGAAGCGTACCTGCGCACCCGCACCGAGGAGCTCGATCAGGTCGGCATCGCGCGCTTGGCGCAGCAGTTCGGCACTGTCGTGGGAGGACACCAGCGGGCGGATCTGGCGCTCGGCAAAGTGACGGGCGACGCTGGTGCCACGACCTTCACTCTTGGTCATCGTGTAGGCCAGGTGGGCCAACGCAGGTTCCTGCACCTCCGGGGGAATCCAGCCCTGCGGGCGGCGTGCTGCTTCCCACGCCCAGCGTTCACGCACAAACGCTTGGAGCAGTTGGCCTCGGTTGCGCGGCAGGGTTCCGGCTGTGTCATACACCGTGCAGAGCATGGTGAGCAGCAACGGCGTGCGCGCCAGATCCGCCAGGGTGCGGTGTGCGGGCTGGTGCAGCGCATCGAGCAGCGCACTCCCCTTGGTGTCTCCCAGCCGCCCCAGCACCACCTGGCGAATCGTCGCCTGATCCAGCCCTTGGATGACCACCGGCTGCACCGGGTACGGGTCTGTACCACCCGCCTCCGCCACCAACTGTGCGTGGTCATCGGCGCGGCAGGTGGTGATGCTCTGGGTGAGGCTACCGAGCCGACCGGGGTGCGTGCGCCGGAACGTTTCGAGTGCCTGCGCACGCAGCACAAACTCACTGCGCGGCACCTCGTTCAGCCCATCCCAGAAGAGAACGAGCCGCCCCTCGGCGAGCAGCGTATCGAGCAGGTTGACCAGGTTGCGGTGGGCGGTGAGCGGGAAGCGCCGCCGGTGGGCATCTTCTAGGGCGGCGGATTGCAGTTCGGCGCTGATCAGATCGCGTAAGGAGTGCCCCGGCTGGATGCCACCCAGACGCACAAAGACCGGCACACGCGCCGAGTCATCCCCGCCCGACCCAGCCTCGGCCAGGTCGAGCGCCAGCCGCCAGAGCGCGGTGGTCTTCCCGCCACCGGGAGGGCCGAGCAGCATGAGGTGATCGTCACGCGCCAACGCCTCGCGCAGATCGGTGAAGGTGTATGCCACATGCTCCGTAGGTTCTGCCGCATACGAGCGCCGCAGCGCCACAAAGGTCAGCTCCTCACGCTCGTAAAGCGGCCCAGTTGAGCGCGGCGCTGCCACGGTTTGCGCCACCATCGGCAAGGTGGCGTAGCGTTGCCGCCAGACCATATAGCGCACCGCGACCTCACTGCGGTAGGCGCGCAGCAGAGCCGCCCGCATCTCCGGGGTGGTGGGGTGCGCATCGCCGGTATAGACGATGATCTCCACCTTCTGGATGGTGATCTTATCCCCCGCGATCACATCACCGATCTCGACATGTTTATACTCGTTGAAGGCACCCAGGTTTACCCCGCCCTGCTGCTGCGACTGGTCAATCTGCGGATCTGGCTGGTTCATGGGCGATCATCCCACCTTGCCGCAACGGGGCGGCTATGCGAGGACACAAGGAGAATTGTAGCATACCAAGGGTCATCTTTACCTACAAAAGCACAGCCATTTAGTAGGGCGCATCGCAATGCGCCCCGTTATCGCCATTCCCACCCGACCCGCTCAATTGCCGCCACCAGTTCTACCCCAAGCTGCGGGTGGCTCGCGAAGAGGCGCTGCTCGCGCCAGCTATGCAGGATGAAGATGGGCACTGCGACGCCAGTTGGCTCGCAGCCGCACTCTGATCGCTGCGCAACTCCATATCCACCCAGCGGGAGCCATCGGTATGCCTGCGGATCATCAGGTTGAGCGTGGTGAGTGGCATAGCTTTCGGGTTCGATCAACACGAGTATCTACAGGTATGATAACATGAATTGTTATTTATTATATGAATAGAATTCATTAATATATAATAGTGAATTTATGATATAAAATATGATTGTTATTTAGGTAAATAAAAAAACAATGTATTAATTGTTATTTTTTGATCATTTTTATGTATCTATTTCACTGACTTTTTGATGCGGCCAACCGTAACATCTGCTCCGCCTCCTCCACACTTACACGAAGAACCTTTGCCATTGCTATTATCAGGGTTGGATCGTTGCTGGAAGTTTTTATACGAGCTAGGTTTTCTAATTCAAAATCGATATTGTATTGATCACCAAATTCGGTAAATATTAATAATGCCTGAAGTAAGTAGTTGCGCGCCTTATCCCACTGTTCTTGTGCTTCTGCCAACAAACCAAGCTGACCATAGGTGCTGGCTTGACTGTAGCGGTCATTGAACTCGATCTTGATCGTTAGGGCCTGCTGGTAATAGTATTGGGCTTGGTTCCATTGACGTTGCTCCTGCGCAATAGTGCCTAAGTTGTGGTAGGTACTGGCTTGACTGTAGCGGTCATTGAACTCGATCTTGATCGCTAGGGCCTGCTGGTAGTAGTGTTCGGCTTGGTTCCAATGGTGCTGCTCCTGTGCCGCAATACCCAACTGGTGGTAGGTGCTGGCTTGGCTGTAACGGTCATTGAACTCGATCTTGATCGCTAGGGCCTGCTGGTAGTAGTGTTCGGCTTGGTTCCAATGGTGCTGCTCCTGTGCCACAATCCCCAACTGGTGGAATGTATGAGCCTGATTGTATTGATCATTGTTCTCAATGCAAATATCTAGTACCCTATGGTAGTAGCTCTCAGCTCGATTCCACTGGCGCTGTTTTTGAGCCACGATGCCCAACTGATGTAATATGCGAGCTTGGCTTAAGCGGTCTCCAATCTCAGACGAGATTGCTAGAGCCTGCTGGTAGTAGATCTCAGCTTGATTCCACTGGCGCTGTTCTTGAGCCATAAGGCCCAACTGATGTAATGTGCGAGCTTGGCTTAAGCGGCTGCCAATATTAGACGAGATTGCTAGAGCCTGCTGGTAGTAGATCTCAGCTTGATTCCACTGGCGCTGTTCTTGAGCCATAAGGCCCAACTGATGTAATGTGTGAGCTTGGCTAAAGAGGTCGCTAATCTCAGACGAGATTGCTAGAGCCTGCTGGTAGTAGATCTCAGCTTGATCCCACTGGCGCTGTTCTTGGGCCATAAGGCCCAACTGATGTAATGTGCGAGCTTGGCTTAAGCGGTCGCCAATCTCAGACGAGATTGCTAGAGCCTGCTGGTAGTAGATCTCAGCTTGATCCCACTGGCGCTGTTCTTGGGCCACGATGCCGAACTGATGTAATGTGTGAGATTGGCTTTGGCGGTCGCCAATCTCAGACGAGATTGCTAGAGCCTGCTGGTAGTAGATCTCAGCTTGATTCCACTGGAGCTGTTTTTGGGCCACGATGCCCAACTGATGTAATATGCGAGCTTGGCTTTGAAGGTCGCCGATCTCGTAAGAGATTGCTAGAGCCTGCTGGTAGTAGATCTCAGCTTGATCCCACTGGAGCTGTTTTTGAGCCAAGATGCCCAACTGATGTAATGTGCGTGCTTGGATTTGGCGGTCGCCAATCTCAGACGAGATTGCTAGAGCCTGCTGGTAGTAGATCTCAGCTTGATTCCAATACAACTGCTCTTCAGCCACAAGACCCAACTGATAGTTTTTTATGGCATTTTCTTGTACTTGTTGTTGGTTAAATTCGATAAAATGTTCATCCGATTTTGCATTTTCCTCACATCTTGCCTCCACTTGCTCAACCATTCTGGCAAGATGCTCATACCCCAACCTACGCAGTATGGTTGCGCGAATATGAGCGAACGGGCTTATTCTTGAACGAGTGGCAGAATGATCCGGCAAGGCGAGATCAACACGCATGTCGTGTTCATGCTCGGCATGCTCTTCAAGGTAGGCCGAAACGCTTGCGATGACCTCGCTCGATTGTTTGAATGGTGCAAGTTCGAGTAGGAGTTCACGAACGCCTGTATGAAACTCGTACACTATCGCATCTGCGGCCGGGTCTATTGCATCAGAGGAAGTTTGGTAGAGCAACCCGCTCAGTAACACCTCGGCGATGTGGCTCTGATCGGCCATTGGGAGAAATGTTCTGCATAGCAGATGGAGGATGGGCAGTGTCACTGGGGTTGCCGATGCCAAGAGAGCCAGTCGTTGTGCTGTAGGCGTACTCAAACTTAGAAAACGCTGGAGACGTTGTTGAGGGCTGGGCATCACATCAGTGGGGCGCTGGGGTGCGGTAGGCTTCGTAACGCGATCTAAAGCGTAACCACCGACGATGCTCTCTGGTCGCCCAATCAGCAAACCTACCCACGTCTTGATTGATTCTGGCGTGAGGGTGACAACAGGGAGGAGGGTGTTATGCGTAGGCATCGCATCGCCCCAATCATCGGCAGGAAGAGCGGTTAATTGGGTGTTGGGGATACCGGCAGTCTTTGCTTGTAAGCGCACTTCTATTTCGCGCCCCAATGCCGTGCGGTTCCATAGTTGCGGTGGCATGAGTTGGCATAGTGCCACTGGGCCACTTGCACTCCAGAGACTCATTGCGGTGGTGAGCCGTCCATCGTGCCACGCCCTTCCAACACCGTCACTGACGATGAGGATAAGATGGCGGCCTTCTGGATCAGATAACTCGCGTGCGCGACGCGGAATGGTTGAGGTGCGGCCCGCAAAGAGGCGCAGTTCGTTATCATCAGTATCACTATTGAAGTGCCAGAGACGCACATCACGAAAAGCTCCTTGACGTATCAGGAGGCGGTGTAGCTCCTGAATAGTCTCTTGCCAGATCATGGAAGAGCGTCCGTGATCGACTACCAGATGCAGCGCAAGCCAACGGCTTGGGACGGGAAGCATAACGGGGACAAGGGTGTTTTCCTCGGCGCTGCGTTCGGCGGTCAGCTTCTCGTTGAGGCGTAGCCTATGGCGTGATGGCACACGTCGCCGCAATGGACGCAAGGCACGGGCAATAGATGCGGCATGCGGTAGGGTGCCAACCGAGGAGATGCGTAATGGTGTGGTCTGGGCCGAGGTCGCTTCAGAATCGCTCGCCCCAAGAGGATAGAGATCAGCCTGCTGGTGTTCCGCATTCAATGACGCAGATGCGGGTTTGGACGTGGGTTGCTCCGGTGGCTGTTGCAATGGCTTGCCATCGGTAGGAATGCCTGCTTCTTTGATCGTCAGCATGAGCCAGAGTGCCTCTGCGATGTGGTATCCAGTGGTTTCAGGGTTACGCTCAACGATCAGTTGTAGCAGGCTATTGATGCTCATTATTCCGATCCTAACCGACGTAAGAGTTCCTTACGCAATACCTGTTCTGTCGCGGCATCGGGTCGTTGCTCTTGGGTTGCCATATAGATAAGATTGAGCAGTTGATCCGTGGCAATATGCCCGCGAACATCCGGGCGATCACGTTCGCGTAGGAATTCAGCCACATACTGCTTGATCATTGCTTCGGCCTGGGCAAATACCTTTTCCCCCAGGTGGGCACGTACAATAGCCTCAAGCTCATCTACTTCTCTGGGTGGCTCAATATCGAGGCGGAGGCAGCGGCGCAGGAAAGCTGGAGGGAAATCCCGTTCACCATTGCTGGTCATGATCACTAGCGGAAACGTTCGGCAGCGTACCCGACCATCGGGAATGTTCACTTGGCTGCCATCAGGGCGGCATACCGCCACCATGTGTGACGGTTCGACCGTCGAGTTCCTTTGGAGTAACCGGGTGATCTCGGTAATAAAGAACTCCCCTTCTTCAAAGACGTGCAATAAGTCATTTGGGAGGTCAATATCTCCCTTATCAATCTCGTCTATGAGAAGAACAGACGGCCTCTCTACGGGCAACAAGGCCATACCTAATGGCCCAAGCGTAATGTATTGACCAACCTCCTGGGCGGTATTGGTCATCACAGCCCGCCCTTGGGCATCACGCAGACGTGCGAGTGCATCATAGCGATAGAGGCCATCCTGAAGCACGGTTCGGGTATTGATTGGCCACTCGTAGAGGGTCAGATTGAGCTCTTCGGCAACGGCACGAGCGAGGGTGGATTTACCAATACCGGGTTTGCCTGTTACTAAGAGCGGCCGCCGCAAATAGAGGGCTGCATTGACCATCTCGATAGCGTGGTCACTTGGACGAAAGACTTGTCCCCGGCGTTTATCGCGCTCAGGATCGGCAAAGTCACGCCACGGCGGGGCTGAAGGCAACCGCGTGATGGGATCATCGCCTGCGTTACGCCCCTGACCCGTATATATTTTCCAATTGCTCATCACGACATTCCCATTTCAAGCGACATTCGGTGCCTCGAATGCAGCAGTATCAGGATCATACGGCAGTCGGTTGGGATCATCAAAGAAGAGTAACGGTCTTGCGAGGTAGGTCTGCTTCCAATATTGCTGTAACCGATGGGGAAGGTTGGAGAGGTGGCGGGGATCGAGGAGACCTTCGAGAAACTGGTAGGTTGATACGTTACGATCTGCATTGTGCGCAAACCAGAGCCCAAGCGGGACACCTGCGCGGACGATGCGCAACAACACCCGCTTAATAAAATCTAGACCTTCAGGGGGGGCAACGGTCTCTACAAAACAGAGATAATCATCGCCCACAAGTTGATTGAACAGATCGCCATCAAACTCTTCGGCTCGCGTTGGACAGAAGAGGGGTGGCTGCTGAGGCGCACCGATCTGGTGTGGGCGGTGCCAACTGCATGTACAAGCATCTCGTATTTGCCCCCACCGGGTACGCCAACGAGCGCGTGCATCAACCATCGCCAACTTAGGCGAAAGTGCGCGCTCAACCGAACGCACAACTACGGGATGCCTCATGTATAGTGGCTGCTCAACCATATCATCGGGATCATCCTCATCGAACCAGACAGCCACTTTCCACTCATGAGTGGGTTCAACCAGCAGACTATGGTGCAACATCAACTCGACTCGCAGATCCTCACCAGAGCGAGCAATATCTGTATAAACTCTCTGATAAAGATGGTGTATCGCTTGGGGCAGTTCAAATACAGAAAAAGCCCCCATCTCCTCACCAACTGGTGGCCAGAGTTTACGCCGATCTGGCCAACTCCAAGCAAGAATATGATAGAGATGGTCATACTGCGGTACTCTATCAATAGCAATCAGTAATCCCAATTTCTCACTCGTTGTCTGGGGTTGCTCTGGCAGCCCCAACCATTGACACAGTACTGCCTTTTGTGCAGGTTGAAGGTCAGGTTCAGCAAGAAGAGTGTGGGCAAATCGGTCAATAGGATCGGTCTCACTGACAATGTTGTGCATTAATTCCCGAAATATCGCATGAAGTAACGAGCCACCAGCTAGTTCTGGCACATCATGGAAAGGAGCCATCTTCCGAAACGCATGCCGAAGCACGGTTGCAGAAAACGAGAGCGGTGATAAGAGCGCCAAAAGATCGCTAGCGCGCTGTTTGCGTGAAGATTCCAGGAGCGACTTGAAGTCAGTTATACCACCAGCGCCCGCAAGCGCAGCAATGATAGCTTCAGGATGCCCACCCGCAAAGAAAATATTGATGATACGCTTATCAATACCACCCTCGGCATAATCACCACCCTGGGTCTGCCGTGTGGATTGATTGACATTGATAGCACCGTGACTATCGCCTGCCACGGCCACACCAAGCTGCGCCTCATCACAAACGTGCTGTGCATGTATCTGTGATCCTTCCATGTCGGCAATGATCTGTTCCAGACGCGATTGCTGATCTGGATCTGAAAGTAGCTCACGGAGTTGGGTAACAAATGCTCGGATTGACATATAGACTATCCCCCGATCATCCTCCGCACCACCTCACCGATCTGTATGCTGATCGGCAAGACGCTTGGTAGCACCTGGGCAATCTGCTCGGCGGCTTGCGCGAGCCGCTTCAGGCTGTAAGCCACATCCTCGCGGTCGGGGTGGGGCTTGCTGGCCTCGGCAATGCTCTGCTCAACCCGCTTGGCCGTCTGCTCCGCCGCCGCCGCGTGCGTGGCGGGTACTCGCTGGAGTTCGGTGCTCAGTTGTTCCACCAGCGTCTGCAATTGGGCCTTGGTCGTTGCATCGGCGTGCGGGGCAGCCGCGATGCTCTGGGTTACGTTGCTCAGCGTGGACTTGATATTCAGCAGTGCGCCGCTGAAGTTGCCGGACATGGTGAACTGATCGCCGCTCACAAAGGTGCCCCGGCGCTTATCAATACTCCCCTCGGCATAATCGCCGCCCCCGGTCGAGATGTGGCGCACGCTGCTCTGCGCCCCGCGCCCAATGGCGATCTCCGTGCCCGAAATATCGCCGGTGGTAATTTTATCGCCGCCCACCACATCACCAATCGAGATGTCGCCATACTGCCCGCCATCACCAAAACGTACCCCGCCATGCTGGCTGCGCTGATCCACGTTGACGTTGCCGTGAACATCACCGGCAATCGCCGCGCCGACCTGGGCGTTCCCACTGATGTGTTGCTGGTGCTGGCGCAGCATGGCCTGACTGTAGGCCGGGTTGACCTCGCGCACGGCGGTGCCTGCGGGGGGCGGGCTGGAGGCGGCGAATGTGCCGAGAGTACTTGTGCCTCGGTAGAGCGCCACCGCGAACGGCCCCACGCCTTTGAGGATGGTCAGTTCCGGCTCTTGCTTCTCACCATAGTGCTTGCGCGTGGCCGCAGGGATCTGGCGCGTGACAGTCTCTTCAAGCGTGAAGTAGAGATGGGTGTAAAGATCGAAAATACTGATATAGCCATGGTTGCTGGCGATGCCCTTGCCCTGGAGGCCATCCACCAGCGCCTGGGTAAAGAGCGTGAGCGGGCCGGGGCCGATGAAGGCATACTGGTTCTCACGGCACGCACTGATGATTACCCGCCCCTCGCCGGTGCCCAGCAGCGCCGCAGCGACCGGCGGCGGCATGGGGGTGCCGGTTGGGGCGGCCTCCTCGGCGGCCAGGACGGGTGAGATGGCACCGGCGTGGCAGGCATTGAGGATCAGCACCAGCCGTTTGGCCGGGATGGCCCGCAGCTTTGCGATCAACTCGGCTTCGCGCAGCCCCGTACCGACCACAACCTTCTTCCCGTCCATGCGGGTATCGTGGGTGGTCAAGTAGTAGCCATCATCGCCATACGCGCCATGGCCCGCATAGAAGATGAAGACCGTATCGTCCGTACCAACCCGTGCCAACGCATCCAACGCGGCCATGATCCCCGCACGGCTCGCGGCGGCATGACTGAGCAGCGCCACCTGCGCCGGGGGGTAGCCACACAACTGCGGATCGCGCAGCACCGTCGCCACACTCGTGGCATCCGTAGCGGTGATCGCTACGTTGAAGCGCGGCGTATGGGCATACGTACCAACACCGATAACCAGGGCGTGAGCGGTAGAGAAGGGCATAGGTTACTGCTCCCAACTATAGACGGGTGGACACTGACGATTAGCGAGCGCGGACGCATCGAAGAAGAGCGGAGTTGGCACGGCGTAGGTACGGATCTCCTCCTCAGTCAGCACCCGCCCGACACGGCACTGTGCTGCTGCCAGCCAATCGGCAAGTTCGACTGGCCAGAGCCGAGCGGTGTCGTCCGAAGATGCGGTGAGGATACGTGTGCCGTCCGGGCTAAAGACCGCACTCGTAACCTCGTCAGTATGGCCTGCGAGGATGGTAATGAGTTGGCCGCTGGCGTCCCACAGCCGGGCGGTGTTGTCGGAAGATGCGGTGAGGATGTACTGGCCGTCTGGGCTGAAGACCGCGTACCTGACCCCGTCGGTATGGCCGGTGAAGGTGGCGAGAAGTTGGCCGTTAGCGTCCCACAGCCGGGCGGTGCCGTCATCGGATGCGGTGAGGATGCGCTGGCCGTCCGGGCTGAAGACCGCGCTATTAACCCAACTGGTATGGCTTGCGAGGGTAGCAAGGGGCTGACCCATGGTGTCCCACAGCCGTGCAGTGTCGTTCCAAGACGCAGTGAGGATGCGCTGGCCGTCCGGGCTGAAGACTGCGCTCGTGCCCCAGCCCCAAATATGGCCTTCCAGAATGGCAAGTGGCTGGCCACTAATGTCCCACAGGCGGGCGGTGTGGTCATCGGACACTGTAAGGATGCGCTGGCCGTCCGGGCTGAAGACCGCGCTCGTGACCGAGTTGGTATGGCCTTCCAGGATGACAAGTGGTTGTCCCGTGGCGTCCCACAGCCGGGCGGTGCGATCCCTAGACGCGGTGAGAATGCGCTGGCCGTCCGGGCTGAAGACTGCACTTACAACCCAGATGGTATGACCTACGAGGTTATTGAGGGGCTGTCCCGTGGCGTCCCACAGCCGGGCGGTCTTGTCCCCAGATGCGGTGAGGATGCGCTGGCCGTCCGGGCTGAAGACCGCGCTAGTGACATCATCAGTATGGCCTGCGAAGGTGGCAAGCGGCTGGCTGTTAGCATCCCACAGGCGGGCGGTGTTGTCCCAAGACGCAGTAAGGATGCGCTGGCCGTCCGGGCTGAAGACGGCGCTCCAGACAGTGTCGGTATGGCCTTCCAGGATGGCGAGGGGTTGGCCGCTAACATCCCAGAGTCGGGC
>NZ_GL501404.1:714606-717278 GCF_000152145.1 Oscillochloris trichoides DG-6 | reverse complement strand
AGTGTCGTTCCAAGACGCAGTGAGGATGCGCTGTCCATCCGGGCTGAAGATTGCGCTATTGACCCAACCGGTATGGCCTTCTAGGGTGGCAATAGGGTGGCCGTTAGCGTCCCACAGCCGTGCGGTGCGGTCATCGGACGCAGTGAGGATGCGCTGGCCGTCCGGGCTGAAGACCGCGCTATTGACATCATCGGTATGGCCTGTGAGGGTGACGAGGGGCTGGCCGTTGGCGTCCCACAGGCGGGCGGTGCGGTCATCGGACGCAGTGAGGATGCGCTGGCCATCCGGGCTGAAGACCGCGCTATTGACCCAACTGGTATGGCCTTCGAGGATAGCGAGGGGTTGGCCGCTGGCATTCCACAGCCGGGCGGTGTCATCGTCATCGTAAGATGCGGTGAGGATGCGCTGGCCGTCCGGGCTGAAGACCGCGCTAGTGACACCGCTGGTATGTCCTTCCAGGGTTGCGAGCGGTAGGCCATTGGCATCCCACAGCCGGGCAGTGCCATCAGCGGATGCGGTGAGAATGTGCTGTCCATCCGGGCTAAAGATGGCACTGGTGATCCTATCGGTATGGCCGCTTAGGGGTTGGACTTGATACGGGCGTGCCGCAATGGCGGCTTGCAATGGACTACGACTACTTGGGTTGTCGGAATGGTGGATGGCCTCGATGGACAGGAGGAGGGCAAGTTCGGTCTCGCCCTGGGTGATTTCGTTCGTCGCTTCAGCAGCGAGGCGGCGTGATTCAGCCAGCGCCGCATTACGCACGGCGGTAGCCTCACGTTGCTGGGCGACCCAACCGAGCCAACCCACTACCCCAGCCAGCACTATGGCGAGTACGGCAGCGAGGGCGATCCACTGGGATCGTCGCTGGATCTGTTGCTTGGCCTTGCGCTGATCCTCGGCTCGCGCATCGGCTTCCCGGCGTGCCCGTTGCTCGGCCTCGGCCCGTGCTTCGGCTTCTTGCGCCAGCTTTTGGGCTTGGGCCAATGCCCGCTGCTGTTCGGCATCGCGTTGCTGGATGCTCTGGGTGTAGAACTCCGCTGCGCCCTCTTCGCGCAAGACGGTATCATCCTGGGTTGCGAGGCTCTCCGCTTCGGCTAAGCGCACCCCAGCGAGGAGATAGTCGCGGTGGTGCTGCTGGTCGCGCCACTCTTGCAGCGCCAAGCGGAATCGGGCACGCCGCTGGAGTGTGGCGCGTTGGGCGGTAATCTCGGCCTGGAGGCGTGCCCAATTGTGGATCAGACTCACGTGGATGATGTCCACCACCTCCACATCCCGCCCATCGCGGTGTTCCAGATCCTTGCTCAGCAGGCGGGCATGCACCAATGCGTCAATCAGTTCCTGGCGGGCAGGATCACCCCCGGCGAGTACGGTAAGTGTCTGGCGGCGGCGCACATCACGGCGGGCATCATCATCCAGGGAGCCATCCACCAGCGCGATGAGGATCTGGAGGATCATCTGCTGCGCGGCGGGTGGGCGGGGTTGGCCATGCGCATCCTGGGCAAAGAACTGCTCGGCCCGATCCCGAATCGCATCGGTCAGGGTGCGATAGGCGGCCAACTTGAGCGCCCCCCGCTGCCAGAGATCTTCGAGACTCACCTGGAGCAGCGGCAGGTAGGTCGCATCGGGGGCCGCATCGGCAGCTAGGCGGTCGAGCAGGGCTGGCTCAAAGCGCTTCTGGTCGGCCACGGAAAGGCACTGGATCGGGCGTTTGATGGCGACACGCAGTTCCGCCTCGGTCATGGCGCGTAGTTCCAGCCCCGCCTTCACCTGCGCATAGAGCGTGGGGATCGCAAAGACCTCCGGCAGATAATCGGAGCGCACCGTGATCAGGATATGGGTACGAATCGCGTGGAAGGGCGGCACATCCACAAGCAGACGGAAGAGCGCCTCGCGCTGATCGGCTTCGGCTTGGGTAAAGACCTCCTCAAACTGATCAATCACGAGCAGATTGACGTGATCGGGCGGTGTCTGACTGGCAAGGAAGGTATAGAAGGCATGGGGCAACGCCGAGCGATCAATCATCTGGGTCGGCAAACCCGCTTTCCGCTGGAGCGCGTCCAACAGGCGATCCAACGGGCGCTGCGCGGGGCGCACCTCTTCCACCATCCGCACCTGGATACCCGGCGCATAGTGATCGTGCAGGCGCGGCAGCACCCCTGCGCGCACAAACGAGGACTTACCACTCCCACTCGCCCCAGTCACCACCAGCACCACCCGTGCCGGGTCGGTCAGTATCGCCAGCGCCGCCTCAACCTGCTGCTCGCGCCCGGCATATTTGGCCCGATCCGCATAGGTAAAGGCAGCGAGGCCCAAATAGGGGTTGGGCAGACCAGCGACGGTGTAGGAGGATTCTTCGGTGATCGTGACACTGGCATACGCCCCCGGCCCCACCGCGATACCCGTTCCACGGATGTGGCCGGTGTTGATTGCATCGGATTGCGAGGAATGATCGGGATTGTCGGCCATACACACATCCTGCACATACACAACGGGTTTGGATCTAAAGGTATTATAGCAAATGGGGGGGGGATTGGTGGAATACGTGGCTTCGGCAGGCTCAGCCCCCACCAACGCCGCAGTGGCGGTAGCTGAGCCTGCCGAAGCCCCGCGCCGCATTTCCACGCAGCGTGACAATGCCCTTTACCCCAAGTGTGAACAGTTACCAGACA
>NZ_GL501404.1:649445-714381 GCF_000152145.1 Oscillochloris trichoides DG-6 | reverse complement strand
TCTAGGCCGCGCAGGCGGCCTTCGCCGGGTGCTAGCCCGCCCGTTTACGGGCTGGGTAGGAACTGATTACTCGTGACCATATGATTCAACGCGCTGCGTTAGTTCAAACCATCTGGGATTAAGAAATAATACGATATAATACCCCCATTGCCCGATCTGTCTAGAGATTATCAATAGACTGTGAGGCAACATCATGTCCTTCACCCACGGCCATGCACTCATCATCGGGGTTGGCAGTTACCAACACGTACCTAATCTGAATGTGCCGATCACCGTTGCCGATGCACAGGCGGTTGCGGCGGTGCTGCGTGATCCGCACTACTGCGGCTACCCTGAGGCGCAGGTTACACAGATCTCCAATGCCGATGCGACCCGTGCTGGTATCCTCGCCGCGCTCTCCGACCTTGCCACGCGCACCAAACCCGATGATACGGTGCTGCTCTTCTACAGCGGCCACGGTGAGTACAGCGCCGATGGTGCCTACCACCTGACCACCCACGATACACGGATGGTGCAGCACAAGGTTGTGGCAGGGACGGGCATAAGTCAGGCCGATCTCCTCGACAAACTGCGAACTATTCCGGCTAAGCGGCTCATCCTGTTGATGAACGCATGCCATGCTGGTGAGCTCGCACCGGTTCTGGGTGATGACCAGCAGCCCTTTACGGGGCAACCGTTGCCTCAGCATACCGCCGATGCGCTGCTTGCCACCGGCAGTGGGCGGATCATCATCACGGCCTGCCGCGAGAACCAGGTCTCCTTCATCGGCACCGGACGGATGACCATCTTCGCCCAAGCCCTGACCGATGGGCTGCGCGGGCAGGGGCTGATGGGGCGGACGGGGTATATTAGTGCCTTCGACCTCTATACCCACCTTTATTTCACCGTTGGTACTGCGGTCGAAAAACATATCTCTGCGGCAATGAAGCAGCGTTACGGCCATACCCAGGAGCCAGAACTTACCGTACTCAAGGGGGTTGGCCCATTCGCGATGGCGCTTTATCACGGCTCAACTACGCTCGGTGATTTCCCAGCCGATCATATGCCACCGGAAGATACCGCATGGCGCGAGGTGAGTCCGGCTCGTAGCCAGTGGGCCTTCCAGCAGTCGATCAGCAACAGTCCGATCACCACTGGGAATAACAACACCGTCATTCAGTCGGGGCGCGACACCATTCATGCGGGAGGTAGTGTCACCCAGGTTGGCGGCGATTATGTCGGTGGCGATAAGATCCACGTCGGCGACATCAGCGGCACGGGGATCGCCATTGGGCGTGGTGCCCAGGCTCATGTGCAGCAGGGCGGTGGCGATCAGGAAGCGTTTGCGCGTGCATTTGCGCAGATCTACGCTACGATCAAGTCGCGCCCTGAAGACCCGGATGTGGACAAGGACGAAGTGACCACTACGGTCAAAAATATTCAGCAGGAGGCGCAGAAGGGCGAGCAGGCGAACGAAACCAAGCTGACCCGCTGGCTGCGCAACCTTGCCGAGATGGCCGAGGACATCTTTGCGGTGACGGTAGCCGCGCTGAGTGGGCCACAGGCGGCCTTTGCGACTGTGGCGCACAAGGTGGCGGGGAGGGTGAGGGATGAGCGTGGATAAGCTAATCCAATCCCAGCGCGATACGATTCTGGCAGGTGGAAATGTCAACCAGATTGCTGGTGATTCTGTTGCTGGCGATAAGATTACGCATCTTTACCAACAGATCTTGCGCCCGCTGCCGGTGAAGTATAGTGCGCTGGTGCGGCCACTCATCGAACACTACACCGCCGTCTTCGGTGGGCGCGATGCGGAACTAGCTGCGCTCGATACGTTCCTGGCCGATCCCCAGCACCCATTCGGTCTGCTCGTGGCCTCGACCGGCATGGGGAAGACGGCGCTGCTCGTCCACTGGATCGCACGAGTGCAGCAACAGCACCCGCAGTGGCGGATCATCTTTGCGCCGGTCAGCATTCGTTACCAGACCGCCAGCGAGCAGGTGGTGCTGGGCTTGTTGGCGCATAGCCTGGCCGAATTTCACCATGACCTCGATCAGTTCAACAACTACGACCAGTCGCCGCACAGCCTGCGTGCGCTGATCACCGACTACCTGCGCCGCCCGTTGCCGGATGGCGTGCGCCTGCTGCTTGTCCTCGATGGCATTGATGAAGCCACCGGCTGGATGGTTGGCCCGTTGTGCGCTGCCCCGCCACAGCCAGGATTGAAGATCGTGGTTGCGGCACGCCAGCGGGCGAATGCCATTCGTGACGACTATCAGCACCAGCTTGGCTGGACGAACGCGCCCGTAGCGCACCTTAATCTTCAGGCACTCGATCTTCCCTCCGTTGCGGCATTGCTCCGGCAGAGCGCCCCGGCGCGAGCCACCGATCCCGACTTCGTTACCCAGTTCTACCGCGTCAGCGCGGGCGATCCGCTCACCTGCAATCTCCTCGTCAAAGCCCTGATCGGCGGCAACCTCACGCCAGAATCCTTATCCCAGCGACCACCCGGACTTGAAGCCTTCCTCAAAGGTTGGGTAGAGACGCTGAGGAAACAGCGTCAATCCAGCCGCAGCATCCGCGAACTGCTGGCGCTCTGTGCCGCAGCCTACGGCCCGCTGAGCAGCGACGATCTGCAAGCCATGGCTCCAGAGGCTTTTCCCGAACAGGCCGACATTGTTGATGCCGTACACAACGATCAGGTCGCCCGCTTCATCATCACCGTCGGCGAGCACACCTACGTCTTCAGCCACCAACGGCTGCGCGAAGTCTTTTTAGAGCAGATCTACCCGGCGAAGGATCGGGAACGCCTCCAGCAATGCCTGATCGCCTACGGGCATCAGTGGTATGCCGACCGTACACAACCCCTCCCAGACTACGTGCGGCAGTTCTGGATCGCGCATCTCAAAGCGGCGGGGGAATGGGAGAGCATACGGCAGGTGTTGACCGAAATGGTACCGCGTGGCGAACACACTATCCAGCCCTGGCAAACGGCACGCTACGCCGCTGAAGGGAGCGACAGCGGCTATCTGAGCGACCTGGACACCCTATGGAGCCATGCCGAGGCCACCAACGACTTGGCGTTGGCGCTACGCTGCGCACTGATCGCGGCGAGCCTGCGCAGCCGCAGCGGCAACCTGACCCCGGAGTTGCTGGTGCAGTTAGTCACTGTCGGCACACCGGAAGGGAAGTGGAGTGCTGTAGCGGCTTTGGAGACGATTGCGCAGATGCCGGGTGTTGGGCAGCAGGATGATTGTATCGCAGCGCTAGTGGAGGCTGGCATCGACCTGCCCTGGGCACGGGCAATGGAAGTTGCATGCGCCAACATCTATGAGGGTAGGCGCGCCCATGCGCTGGCCGCTCTCGCCCCCCACCTGCCGCCCGATCTGCTGGCCGAGGCTCTGGACGTTGCCCAAGCCATCACGGATGCCACTGCCCGCGCCAAGGTGCTAGGGGCACTGGCCCCACATCTGCCGTCGGAGCAACAACCTACTGCCTACAAGCAGGCCCTCGCCATCACGGATGAGTATGCTCGCGCAAGGGCGCTGGTGGTTCTGTCCCCCCACCTGCCTCATGTCCTGCTGCACCAGGCTCTCGCCGCCGCCCAAGCCATTACGAGTGCATTGTATCGTGCCGCGTCACTAAAGGCGCTTGCCCCCCACCTGCCGCCGGAGCAACAACCCGCTGCCTACCAGCAGGCATTCGCCGCCGCCAAAGCCATTACGGATGTCCGAAAACGTGCTGATGCACTAGGGGCGCTGGCATTCCATCTGCCGCCGGAGCAACAACCCGCTGCCTACCAGCAGGCCCTCGCCGCCACCCGTGCTATCGCGGATGGATGGAGCCGCGCCAAAGCGTTAGCGGTGTTAGCTCCACATCTGCCGCCCGATATGTTGAACGCCGCCCTTGCTGACGCCCAAGCCATTACGGATGCCCAAGACCGTGCCCAGGTGAGCGGTGTTAGCTCCACATCTGCCGCCCGATACGTTGAACGCCGCCCTTGCTGACGCTCAAGCCATTACGGATGCCCAAGATCGTGCCAGCGCGCTAAAGGCGCTGGCTCCCCACATACCAATCAGACCTGACGTCTGGCAAAAGGCACTTGATGCCATTCATGCTATTAGGCATCCACGCGAGCGTTCTGATGCACTTAGCACTGTTGCCCCCTATCTGCCGCTTGAGTTGCTACAGAAAGCACTCACTATTGCCCGCAAAACTCCTGATTATGTTCATGCCCGCGCCAAGGCTCTGGGGGCGCTGGCTCTCTACCTGCCGTCCGATCTGCTTTCCGAGGCACTCGCCGCTGCCCAGGCTATCGCTGATCCACAGTGCTGTGCCAATGTGTTGGGGGCGCTCGCCCCCCACCTGCCGCCCGCCCTGTTGTCTGATGTCTTCACCGCCGCCCAAGCCATCGCGGATGAATCGTATCGTACTGAGGCTCTGGAGAAGCTGGCTCCCCACCTGCCGCTCGCCCTGCTTTCCGATGCCCTCGCCGCCGCCCAAGCCATCACGGATGCCGGAAAACGTGTCAAGGCGCTAGGGGCGCTGGCTCCGCACCTGCCGTCGGAGCAACAACCCGCTGCCTATCAACAGTCCCTCGCTGCTGCACGCGCCATCACGGATGCCCAAGACCGCGCCAAGGCGCTAAAGGCGCTGGCTCCGCACCTGCCGCCGGAGCAACAACCCGCCGTCTACCAGCAGGCTCTCGCTGCCGCCCGTGCTATCGCGGATGGATGGAGCCGCGCCGAGGTGCTGCAAGCACTGGTGCCGCATTTGCAGCCCAAACTGCTACCCGTCGCCCTCGCCGCCGCCCGTACTATCGAGAGTGAATTTTACCGCGCCGAGGCGCTGGGGGCGCTGGCACCTTATCTGCAGTCCGAATTACTGTCCGTCGGCATAGCTGTCGCACGCTCCATCGCGGATGCACGATACCGCGCCGAGGCGCTGGGGATGCTGGCTCCGCACCTGCCGCCGGAGCAACAACCCGCTGCCTACCAGCAGGCCCTCGCCGCCACCCGTGCTATCGCGGATGGATGGAGCCGCGCCAAAGCGTTAGCGGTGTTAGCTCCACATCTGCCGCCCGATATGTTGAACGCCGCCCTTGCTGACGCCCAAGCCATTACGGATGCCGGAAAACGTGTCGAGGCGCTAGGGGCGCTGGCCCTCCACCTGCCGCCGGAGCAACAACCCGCTGCCTACAAGCAGGCTCTTGCCGCTGCACGGACACTCGCCAATGAGAAGAGTGCCAGTGCGCTGCGGGAACTGGCTCCCCACCTGCTGCCCGCTCTGCTGCCCGATGCCCTTGCTGTTGCACGCGCCATCACGGATGCCACTGCCCGCGCCAGGGCACTAGAGGCGCTGGCTTTCCACCTGCCGCCGGAGCAACAACCCGCCGTCTACCAGCAGGCTCTTGCCGCCGCACGCGCCATCACGGATGCCACTGCCCGCGCCAGGGCGCTGGCCGATCTCGCCCCCTACCTGCCGCCCGATCTGCTGGCCGAGGCTCTGGACGTTGCCCAAGCCATCACGGATGCCACTGCCCGCGCCAAGGTGCTCGCGGTGCTGGCTCCCCACCTGCCGCCGGAGCAACAACCCGCCGTCTACCAGCAGGCTCTCGTCGCCGCATGCGCCATCATGGATGCCACTGCCCGCGCCAGTGTGCTCACGGCGCTGCCTCCCCACCTGCTGCCGGAGCAGCAACCTGCCGTCTACCAGCAGGCTCTCGTCGCCGCACGCGCCATCACGGATGCCACTGCCCGCGCCAAGGCGCTAGAGGCGCTGGCTCTCCACCTGCCGCCGGAGCAACAACCCGCCGTCTACCAGCAGGCTCTCGTCGCTGCCCGCACCATCATGATTGAATATGACCGTCACGGAGCTATGGGGGCGCTTGCCCCCTTACTCGCCACTACCCCCGCCAACGATTACCTCTTCGCCCCTACCGTGCGCACCCTTGCTCAACACGGCCGCCCAGCAATGCTCAGCGATCTCGCTGCATTGTCCCCCTGGATCATCGCGCTCTCGGAGCGTCTGTCACAACCGACGCTTCCATCCGACCTTGCCCAGAGTATTGTCGAAGTGGCGCGTTGCTGGCGATAGGATCATTCCAGATGGCGCGTCGTAATGCGCCCGACCCGTGCATCCCGTGGACGCATCGCGACGCGCCCGACCCGTGCATCCCGTGGGCACGTCACGACGCGCCCCTACACACGCATAGGGTAGCACTCACGATGCGCCACCGACCGGCTGGAAGCCGGTGCTACCCTACAAAATGCTATAATCACTATCACATCCCTACGCTCCATAGCCCCCACTGGACAGCCCCATGCAAGAGATTGACGTTGTCCGACACACCAGAAACTTCCTACAGCAGCAGGGTCTCTTCGGGAAGCGCGTACTCGATCTCTACACTGATGCACACCCAAGCCTTTTAGGTGATGCGAAACTTGAACCATTCCAACGCTTCACCCTCCAGTTTGACTCATTCGCCACCCATCCGGATCTGGTAGGGCGGTTGGATGATGGTGGGACAACATTTGCAGTTGAAGCCAAGGGTGAAGATGATTGGCTCAAAGGCATCGCCCAGGCTGATACCTATCGCCAGGGATTCCATGCGGCGATGATCGCAGTCGCAGGAACCCCTTCAGGAGATATGCTCTCATTTGCGCGGCAGCGTGGAATCGGGGTGCTTGAGGTGCGCCCGCAGGGGGTAGCGATCCTGGAACCAGCACCATTACACCTCCCACAGCTCGATCTTGCCGAGAACATCCGCAGGCAATTTACGGCGAGTCATACGCTACTGAGGCAGTTCTACTACAACCTACCGACCCACTACCTGGCGTGTGCTGCTTGCTTTCAGATCTGGGAGCAGCGTTTTGGGACATCATCCGCACTCATTGCCGAAATTGCACCATTCGTACAAATTCTCTATCCAGCCATGCCACGCGATTTCCGACCTGCCCTAAAAGGCGCGGAAAAGCTAGGATTAGTCGCGATCAAAGGTAATATGGTCGAGTTTACCCAACTTGGGCGCTCCTGTGCGCCTTTATTGCCATCGCCACACCAATTGACTATTCTTCACCAACAGGCATTAAAGCAACCTCTCGCTTCTCTCTGCCCACAGACTGGCGCTGTGCTGCGCATCTTGCTACACTACGAACCGATTGCACAATTCATCGTTAGTGTCTTGGCGTACTTTGGCCGCTCCCAAGCGATCTCTATGACGACATTGGTTGAGCAGGCTAGCCAGATTGATAAAGCATTAACTCCGGTGGTTTTCTTTTTTCCCAAGGTCATCGCCAACGTGATTGACGATCAGGGATATATTGTATGGCGTAAAGTACAGGCGCAGCATTATCGAACAACCATCTATATGCAGTACAAGCGCATCTTGACCCACGCGGGTTTGATTGCTGATCATGGTCTGGCCGGTACATCTTCAAAACAGTATCGGCCTGATGCGGATGTGTGGGAACTGATCGCTTGAGTGGATACGAAAAAAACCGTCCCTTCCGTTTTGGAAGGGACGGTTTTACATACATCAAAGGTGGGGTGCCTGATGGGTTTCGAACCCACAGCCTCCTGATCCACAGTCAGGCGCTCTAACCATTGAGCTACAGGCACCACAGACGGCGTTGAGTATACACGCTTCGGCCCGGCCTGTCAAGTTTGACGCGATGGCATGAACGCGCTAAAATTGCAGCAGTGAAGCCGCCCCCCCCCTTTTGCGACAATACGCTCATGACAACACGTGATGTGATTGGCCTCGTCTCTACGTTTGGTTATGCGGCAAGCCTTATTGTGATCGCTGAGTTGATCCGTCGTCGGCGAGGCTATCCCCAGGATTTTACACGCAAGTTTGTCCATATTGGGGCTGGGATGTCGGTCTTTCTCGTGGTTGGCCTCTTTGATACCTGGTATATCGGTGTCTTGCCGTTCGTCACCTTTATCTTCCTCAATTATGTCTTCTGGCGCTATAAGATCCTTGATGCCGTTGATGCGAGTGATAGTACCCCCGGTACGGTCTATTTCGCCCTCTCGATCTCTATCCTCTTCAGTCTCCTCTGGCGGCCACAGTTGCCCACCGATTTGGGCTACCTCGCCGTTGCGGCGGCGATGGCGATGACCTGGGGCGATGCGCTCGCCGCTATTATTGGCAAACGTATCGGGAAACATCGCTATACGGTCGTTGGTGGCACACGTTCCTACGAGGGGTCGTTGGTCATGTTCCTGGTCAGCGGGACGGCGATGTTCCTCGCGCTCCTGCTCATCCCCGGTTCCTTCCTTAGCCCTATGGCTCAGCCGCTCGGCTTGGGCCTGAGCCTCGGCGCAGCCTTGGTTACCGCCATGGTTGTGACGCTGGCTGAGGGTATTTCGCCCCACGGTATGGATAATATCAGTGTCCCGCTGCTTGCCGGTGTCTCGCTCTATGCAACGGTAATGCTCTTTGGGTAATATGGGTCTACGTCTACGTTTAAGAGAGTGATCCGCTGGTTCGGATCTTTGATGCCCTGCTGTATGCGGCCCTCAAGCCGCCACCGGCAGAGGGAGGATTGATTGGATAGCCTCCGTATCCCGATTCTTAAGATCGGAGACATCCTGATCGCATCGATCCAGGTTGCCTTGCACGATGCTTCTGCCGTGCAGTTTAAGGATGACCTGCTTCAGAAGATCCACGATACCCGCGCCAAGGGGGTCATTATTGACCTTACGGCTCTTGATGTGGTGGATAGCTTCATCGGGCGCTTGATCGCTGACATTGCCGCAATGGCCGGTCTTATGGGCACACGCGTGGTGCTCACTGGCCTCCAACCGGCGGTGGCGATTACCTTGGTCGAGTTGGGTCTGGAGTTGCCCCGCGTACTCACCGCGCTCAATCTTGAGAAGGGTCTCAAGGTGATGCAGCGCATGACTGAGGAGAGCGACGATGGGGCAGTCTAAGACTGCGGTGATTCGCAGTGATCTTGATATTGTCATCGCTCGTACTATGGCCCGTGATGTCGCTAAGACGCTGGGCTTCGGGGCGATTGATCAGGCGCGTATTGCGACGGCTGTGAGTGAGTTGGCGCGCAATATCTTTCTCTATGCCGGTACCGGGAATGTTTCGGTGCGCGAAATTGAGAAGGGGACACGCAAGGGCATCGAGATTGTGTGTGAGGATCAGGGGCCGGGTATCCCCAATATCGATCTGGTGATGCAGGATGGTTACTCGACCTCGCGGGGTATGGGTATGGGTCTCCCTGGTGCCAAGCGCCTCATGGATGAGTTTCTCATCCGTTCTCAGGAGAATGTGGGGACGACGATTACTTGCCGCAAGTGGCGCAATTAGGGTTCTGTTACCCGGTAGATGGTGACTCCGCCCTGCCTGAAGGCGACTGCGAGTTCATCTGCATACTGCGCCGCCTGCGGCCCGTAGATCTCGCGCTCTAATGGCCCAAGGTAGAGGTAGTCTATGCCGTAGCGCTCAAGCAGTGGCTGCGCTACTGCTCGGCTTTCGGCTCGGTAGATTGCTCCAATGTCGCGCTCACGCGCCGCGATCTCGGCTAGTTGTGCTGGGTAGCCACTGCGCCATACCCGTTCGTGCCCGTCCATCCAGCCTAAAACGCTCTGCACGCCGCTGATGGCCGCGATGCGGCTCTCTTCCTCGTATTTGCAACCACAGTACCCGCTCACCAATACCTCTTCGCGTCCTAGGTGTGTGGCTAACCAACGCGCTGCCGCCAAGCCATCGGGGTCGGTTTGCTCCATCCAGGCAAGGCCATCGAGGCTGCGCTGGCTGGCCTGCCATGGCGTGGCCCAATGCAGCAGCCCCCACGGGTAGATCAGGCCACCAAACAGGAGCAGCCCCGTTGGAAGGAGCCACAGGTAGGCACGGCGTCCGTATGCCCCGCGTAGGATCTGCCATAATCCATACGCTGCAACAAGTCCCAACAGGAGCCATGCCTGAAAGTAGAATTTGAAGATGGTGATCATCCGGCTCATCTCGCCTTCGAGATGATCACGGATGTAGATCAGTTCCGGGACGAGCAGGGCGAGGCTGCTGAGTGCGGCGATCCATTGGATGAAGGCCGGGCTGGAACGTTCTGGCTGCTGCCATGCGCGCCAGCCGAAGATGAGCGCGAGGGGTAGGAGTATCAGCAGCGGGAAGCCGATCAGGCTGCCGATGAGTAGGCTGGCTACGAGGATGCTGATGGTGGTGCGCCTTGTTTCCCGTAGCTGCACCAGCGCGAAGAGGATGAAGAGGCCGAAGATGATCACGAAGCTGTGCAGGTGGGTGCGTTGCGTTGCAAGGCCGAAGCTGCCTGCGAGGCGGTTGATGAGTGGCACTTGGGCCACCCAGCCTTCCACTGGCCCTGCCGGTGGGCGGAAGGTGAGCAGGAAGGGGAGTGCCGCAGTCAGTGCGCCTAGTCCCATCGCCATGCCTTCGCTCATAAAACGTTGCCAGTTGAAGTTACTTAGCCGGAGTACGACGATCCCTGCGCCCAAGAGCGCGTAGCTCGGCGCGTCCCACGAGTTGATGCAGTAGAGTGCTCCAACTACAAGACCGTAACTGATGATGCGCAGCCAACTTGTTGGGCCGATCAGCAGGGCCAGGGCGATGCCGATGGCCAGCAGGTTGAAGGGCATGGCGATGATGTGTGGGTGCAGATCGCCCAGGTAGAAGCTGAAGGCCGGAAATTCGGTGATTGCGTAGCGACGCTCGATTGCACCATTCGGCATGATTATGTCATCATACAGGCTGCGCGTCACTCCGAACCAGTCGAAGCTGATCGTCTGTGCCGGGGTGATCTGGCTGAATGCTGGGCCATCCCAGCTCGCCGGGGTCGCCCGGCTGAGTTGGATCACCTCGGCCCCACTGATGCGTTGCCCCATCGCTTCCAGCAGTTGCCCGCCGTCTAAAGCGCGTACCAATGGCGAACCGATCAGCACCTGGAGGGCGCTACTCTGGCTGCCAAGCCCCAAGCAGAGGAGCAGCGCCAGCCCGGCCAAGCCGACGCGGGTGCTCCGGCGCTGCGCTCCCGGCGTATGCGCCGCCAGCGCGTGGCCTACATAAGCCACGCTCACCACGGTTAGGGCGACCACCAACCCAAAGCCGAGGTTGAAGGCGACAGTCGCCGGGGTGTGGCTCAACAGGGCTATCCCGGCCAGTATGACATAGCCGAGGTAGTAATAATTCAGCCCAAACCCGGCCATCCACGGGTCAAGGGGCGGGAAGTGGGGATCGCGCATGATCGCGTTGAGGATGGCGATCTCCATCGGTTTTTCGGTGCCGGTGAGGGCCGGGCCGGTGGCACCGTGCCAGCGCAGCCAGATGCCCAGGAAGAGGCCGCCAATGAGGAGCAGTTCGTAGGCAACGATTCCTTGCCACCCCACCCGCAGGCGCGGGCGTGGCCCGATCCAGCCCGCTGCCGCCACGAGCGCCCCGGCTACCCCTAGGCTGAGGGGGCCAAAGGCGGCGATGCCGAGCAACGATCCGACCCAGGCGATCCAGCCGCAGGCCAGTAGCCCAATCAGTTTGGCGAGTGGGTAGCCGTGGAGTGGCAGCGGCCCCATGATGCGGCTGGTGAGTGGCCATGCCAGCCAGCCAACGAGTTGCAGCCATAGCCACCAGATCCAGATCTCTGTGGTGCTGAAGAAGGTCTGGATGTCGAGCAGTAGCCCGTACACCGCCCCCGGATTACTCGCCCAATATCCCACGAGGCCAATCCCGACGATGCTGGCGCTGCGCATTGCCCAGGGGCGCGGTATGCCCGCGAGGCTCAATACCAAGGCCAGCAGCAGTGGGAAGCTGCCGAGTAGCAGCATGATCAGGCTGGGGGGTAGGCGTAGCTCGTGGCGCACGGGCATGATCTGGAGTGTGTGCAGCGCCAGACTCAGCTCGCGGCCCTCAATCTGGGCTGCCGGGTTGCCGCGTACTTGTAGCCCCATCCAACCCAGGGCGTCGGGCTGCGCCGCAAGCAGTATCTGGTAGGTGCGCAGTTGCGGGGCCGCAGCCGGGGCGGCGAGGCGCAGCGGCGGGCTGTCGTTCAACACGAGATCGACCTGGGCACCCGGCGCAACCACGCCGCGCAGCACCAGAATGCCGCTTGGCCCCGGCATGTAGATCTGTGCGCTGGCTCCGGCCCAGCGTAGGTCGCCCGCTGCCCCGCTTTCGGCTGCACCAAACCCGGCACTGATGTCGGGGTTGTCTAGGTGGCGCGGATCGATTCGCACGGGGTGGGCGATCTGCCAGAGGATGATCACGGCGAACAAGGGCAGGAGTAGCAGCAGGGCGCTACGCCATGCACGTGCCGCACTTACTGGCATAGCCCGCTACCTCCCTGCGGAAGCGTGGCCGGAATAAAGGTTCCAGGTTCGCGGCGCACCTCTGGGCGGAAGGCAATCGGGGTGATGCGCATCTGTTGGATGGCGAGGCTCACCATGCGCCCATCAGCATTCGGTACCATTGCGCTCTCAAGGATCAGATCGCTACGCCCCGGTGGCAGCATCAGATCGAGTGTTACCCACTGCTCATAGGGCGCAGCGGGAATCTCTAGCTTGGTCAGTTGGTCTTGGCGGTTCCAGATGATTAGCGGGCGCGCTTCGCCGTAGGCGGTGGCGAGAAATTCTACCCGCACCATGCTCTGCTGGCGGACGTGGAGGCTGATCATTGCCCGATCCCGCATCCAACGCCAGCGCCGCTCACCGTCGCGCTCGATGCCGTACCAGCCGGGGCCGAGGGTGGCAGCCGGTTGATCCACATCACCACTGATCGCGTAGATCTCCAAACTCGCATCGGCATACACCAGACTCGTGTGTGGCCCGGCCAGTTGGCGGCGAATACGGTTGATCTGGAACTCCGGCAATGCGGTTAGGTCAATCGTGACGTAGCGTACCCCCAACGCGGCCAATTCGGTGGGCGCGTTGAGATCGAGGATGTCCGACGGCGGCGGGTCGGCGTCCCAGATTCGCTTAATCGCCGAGGGGTAGACGGTCAGATCGAGGTCGGGGAGGCGCGCCAGGTAGCCGCCCATTAACGGCCGCCCATGACAGATCTGGTTGAGCAGGTAGAGGCTGTCGTCGTTGCGTGGGGGCAACTCCAACACCGCGCCGGGAAGTGGATCGGCGTTGAGTGCCTGGTAGGCGGGGGCGACGCGCAACGGGGTGATTGGCCACGGGCTGACCAGCAACTCGGCCACGAGTAGCAGCCCCAAGCCCCAACGCGGGCGTTGATTCAGCAGTACAAAGCCCTGCGCACACAGTACCGCCAGCGCAATCGCGCTCAGGGCAATGAAGATGCTGGGCCGACTGCTGTTGCGGAAGGGGGTAATCAGATCGAGCAGGAGGAAGGGGCCGGGAATGGGGCTTTGCGCCGCGTCAAAACGCAGTTGTGGCCCCATCGCCAAGAGGTAGGTGCCGAGAACTAAGACGGCCCACGGCCAGCTTTGCTTCCAGCGGCGCACTAGCGCGATGCCAACGAGAAGGAGCATAGCCACACTGAGTCCGGCTCCATTCTCCAGCCCAAACGGGTGCGACTGATCCTGCCATGCGGCAAGTGCCTGGCCCCAGAGCGGATGCTGAATGTTGGGGCTGATCAGATCAACCAGGGCCACCGAGTGGAAGACTTGGCGCACTTGCCAATCTTCGAGTACCGCATCGCCAACGCCCCCCACCCGCAGGATGATCGGTACCAGACCGAGCAGCCAGAGGATGCCCACAGCAGCACTGGCCCCCAGCGTGCGCCAGCGGTATGTTGGTGCGGCCAGCAGCGTTGCGAGTAGCCCGTGACCCGCCGTGTAGACTGCGGTGTAGAGGCCGTAGTACTGGCTGGCCAGGGTGGTGATGAGCAGAGCCATGGCGGCTCCTAGCAGCCGCAACGGGCTGGGGCGAGCCAGTGCCTGTACGAAACAGAAGAGGTAGAGCGGTATCCACTGGATGGCGATCAGTTCCATTGGCCCGCTCCAGATGCGCTGGATATGGTAGGGGCCACACGCAAACAGGAACCCGGCCACGAACGCCGCAGGCCGATCTTTGATCAGTGCCAGCGCTAGCCGGTAGGTGAAGTAGCCGCCCAACCCAAACGAGAGCAACGTCACACTGTTGAAGGCCACCACCGGCCCTAGGCCGATCAGGATCGGGAGAACCAGCAGCGCATTGGGTAGGCTGAGGGTCTGAAAGAAGAGGTTGATCGGTAAGGGGTAGAAGATGTGCCGCGTCAGGTAGGGATTTTGGCCATTCAGCAGGCTTGAACGCGCCCACCAGAGGTTCCATACGCCTTGGCCCGCATCAATCGGCACCCCACCCTTCTGGATCACGCCGTCGCCCATGTGTAGAACCAGTGGCCAGGTGAAGATGATGCCCAGGAGCAGGTAGCCGAGGAAGATCAAACCATGCTGCCACCACGGCTCGGCGGGGGCTTCGCCCGCCAGCGGCGATTCGCTGGCTTCAAATAAGGGTTGCATAGACTCGCTCCAGATCCGCCGCCAACCGTTCGGCACTGTAGCGCGCAAAGACTTCGCTGCGCCCGGTTTGGCCCAGACGCTGCGCCAGTTCCCGATCCTGCAACAGCCGGATGATGCCGTCTGCCAGCGAGGTCGGATCGTTATAGCCACTGAGCAGCCCATTCTCGCCGTCACGAATAATCTCGTTGCACGCCGGGACATCACTGGTGATCAACGCCGCTCCCGCCGCCTGCGCCTCGATCAGCGGTATCCCGAAGCCCTCGTAGCGGCTGGGCGCGGCAACTACGGCGGCGCGGCGCAACAGGGCGATCTTCTCCACCTCGTCCACGCGTCCGTGTAGCTCCACTTGCGCCTCGGCGTTGCCCGCTTGTACCAGCCGCCGCAACTCGGCCTCGTCCTGGCGGTTGTGGCTGACAAAGACAAACCGTGCATCGGGGATGACACGCAGCACCATCGGGATGGCGCGTGCCAGCAGATCGTAGGCTTTGCGCGGCACCAACTGGCCGATGAAGAGGACTAAGCGCGGGTCACGCGGCGGCGCGGGGCTGTCCTGCACAAAGCCGGAGAGGTCAACCGCGTTGGGCAGCACACTGATCTGCTCCGGGCGCAGACCCAAACTGGCCAGTAACCCCGCTTCGTGCTGCGAGAGCGCAATCGCGTGGTTGAGCATGCCCAGGGGGGCGTGGATACAGTAGTTGCGCACGGCGCGGCGCGGGTGTGCGCCGCGTGCCAGCCGCGCCAGCAGTTGGCCGGGGGTACGCAGCAGGTTATCGTAGCGCAACGGCGCATCCAGCGGGCGCTCCCGATCCACCACCAGATCGCCATCGTGCAGCAGGCCGTGGGGCGTCATGACGGTGGGGATACCGAGGCGACGCGCAAGCTGCACGGTCTGGTAGGCGAGTAGGTTCCGCAAGTGGTGGATGTGGATCACCTGCGGGCGCTCGGCGATGAGCAGCCGCAGCAGCGCTTCCGGGGCGAAGAAGCCGAGTGTGGCAGCACGATGCACCGCCACCCCATCCAGCCACGCGTGGCGGGTGGATTGGCCGGGGTAGCGCGGGTCGTAGTATTCATGGGCAACAACCTGATGCCCGCGCTGGACTAACGCCCGTGCCTGGAGTTGCTCTGGGCGGCTCGGAAAGGCCGGGTCGAAGCCGTAGGTGGTGACAATGAGGATTTTCATAGTGAACGATACACCGCCTCTATGCGATCTGTCACTGCGGGCCAAGCAAACTGCGCCGCCCACGTCGGAGCCGCCGCTGCCATCGCTGCGCGCCGCGCCGGGTCGGCGAGCAGCCTCGTGACCGCCTCGGCCAATGCCTGGGGATCACGCGGGGGGACGAGTAGCCCGGTGCGGCCCGCGTCAATCACCTCCGGGAAGCCGCCGAAGTTGCTGGCAACCACCGGCAAGCCGCACGCCTGCGCTTCCACCGGCCCAATCCCAAAGGTCTCACTGGCATGGCTGGTGGCCAGCAGCAGATCGCAGCGGCTGTAGAGTTGCGGCAAGGTCTGGCGTTCCAGCCCGCCCAGGAAGCGCACGCGCTGTTCCAGCTTCAATTCGGCGACAATCCCTTCCAGCCGCACCCGGTCTTCCCCCGCCCCGGCAATCAGCAACTCGGCATCGGGAATGAGCGCCAACGCCCGGATGGCGGTCTCAACCCCCTTCCAGGGCTGCAAACGCCCCACAAAGAGCAGTTGCGCCGGGCGGTTGCGGCGCTCGGCTGGCTCTAGCGGGCGGAAGAGGCTGGTATCAATGCCGTTAAAGACCACCTGCGGGCGGAAGCCATAGTGGGCCTCAATCGTGGCCGCGTTGAAGTGCGAACACGAGACCGAGGCATCCACATGGCGCGCCAGCAGCGTATCGCCCCGGTAGAAATCCTCGCCGTGACACCCCAGCACCACCTTCGCCCCGCCCAAGCGGCGCGCCAACAGCGCCGGAGCAAGATCGTAGGGCTTTTGGATGTGGATAATATCGTAGCCGCCGCGTGCCAAGTGGGCTAAGGCCGGAACCGCCAGCGTCAGCCGTTCCAGCAACTTGGCCTCGGCATAGGCGCGCCGCAGCGGGGGGATGGCCTGCCAGAAACGGCGGCTGATGAACGGGAAGGTCAGTACGCGCACCCCCGGTGCAGCTTCGCGGCGGCTCCCCACCCCGCCGATGATGCTCACCGCATGGCCGCGCCCGGCCAGTTCGCGGGCGAGATCCCAGACAAAACTCTCCACTCCGCCAAACTTGGTGGTGGTGGTGAGGTTGTAAAGCGCGATACGCATGAGGGAGCTTTCTTCTGCTAATCTACAACACCCGCAACAACCACTTCTTCAACGGCAACTTCGTCTTAGCCAACTGCGCCTTGTCCTGGGCATCAATCCCACCGAGTAGGCGCAGCGCAGCAAAAAAGGCCACCGCGCCAATCCCGGCCATGCCCAACATCAACACCGCCTCGCGTAGCTTGTCGGCCAGGGTGACATCGGTGGGCAGCGGCGGCATGAAGCTGCGTACCCCCAGGATGATCAGTGCCATCGCAGCGGAGGCGAGCACCACCCGCAGGCTGAAGCGCCACGGCCAGCGCAGCCCCAGCAAGCGTACCCCGCTCGCCGTCACCCAGAAGCCCGACGCCAGCCGCGCCACGCCGAAGGCCAGCGCCATGCCCACTAACCCCGCCCACGGGGGTAGGAGGATCGCCAGCGGCACCACCACCAGCAGCGTAATCAGGCGTGAGATGATGATCGTCCCTAGGCGCTCGTGGACAATCAGGGCGTTGTGGGCGGTGGTGAGCAGACATTCGATGAAGAGACATGGTACCAGCACCCACACAATCGGCGCGGCGGGCAGGTAGGCCGGGTTGAGCACGAGCAGCGCCGGTTCGGCGAGCAGCATCAGCCCGACGCCGCCCGGTACCAGCAGCAGCAGTTGCAGCCGCACGAGCGATTGGTACGCCCCGTTGAGCGTGCCACCTTCACCCTGGCGCACGCGGGTAAAGAGCGGCACCTGTACCCCCACCATCGGCGTGTAGAGGTAGCCCAGCGACATGCGCACCAGCAGCGCCCCCGCCGAGAGCAACGCCACCCCCTGAATATCCTGGCTAAAGAAATTGACAAACTCGAAACTGGCCACAAAATCGGTCACGGTCATGAGGTAGGAGACGGCACTGTAGCGCACGAACCCCGGCGGGAGTGCGGCACGTAGATCGCGCAGTGTGGTACGTACCTCATCCACGAGTCGAATCGGCTGGCCCTGTTCATCACGTTGGGAACCGAGTACCTGCCAGGCTGCGAGTGCCACCGCAATGGCCGGAGCCAGCACCATGGCTCCCAGCACCCCCAGGATGTCGAGCGATGTGGGCAGCGCCAGAATCGCCGCCACGGTGAGGAACTGCGGCAATAGGCCCGCCGCCAGCGCGATGCTGTTCCACGCCTTCTGACGAAAAAAGCTGCTCAGAAAGGCCATGAGCATGTCGTAGCAGGTGCCCAGAAAGAGCAGCGCCAGCACAACCAGCACGATCAGCCAGGTGTAGTCGGCAACGAAGAGCGAGAGTTCGGCACGCGCTTCTGCTTCCACCCGCGTATTGCTGCTGAGTAGCCCCTGCAAGTAGTCGCCAATTTGAGGTTGCGCCAGCGCCAAGCCGAGCGCTACCAGCAACAACACCGCCATCTGAAGCGCAAAGACGGCCACCAGCAGCCGCAACACCGCCCGTGCGCCCCCGGCGTGATCCTGCTCTGGGATGTACTTGGGTAAGGATCGCGCCGTTCCCAGATCGATCCCCGTACCAAAAAGGTTACTCGCGCCGCGCACCAGCGACACCAACCCGAAACCCGCCTGCGAAAGCTGATTGATCTTCACCAGGGTCGAAAGCACCTCGGCTACCAGCCGCAGCGGGACAAAGAGCGTATTCCAGATGACGGCCCGCGAGACCTGTGTGGAGAGAGAGGGGCGCGGCGTTGATTCGGGTGGCACAGCTACTTCCCTACATCTTCTCCAAAGCGAGTTCAAACATGCCCACATACCAACGCCGCTGCACCCGGTAGGCCAGCCCTTCTAGCCCAAAACCGCGCAACACGCGCCGGATGGCGCGGCGGGTCGGTTTGGGGCTACGCAGCGTCCCGCGCCGTAGTTGCTCCTGGCGGAGATCCTTAGCCCGGAAGCCGTGGCGCTTACACAGGCGGATAAACTGGCCATAGTGGAAGTAGTGCATCTCACTCAGGCGCTGCATGTCGCGGAAGGCCGCCCCGGCCTTGGTACGCCCACGGCGCGCAATCAGCAACTCGGCCAGCGGGCGCGGCAGCCAGTTGATGCCCGGCAAATGGTAGTGCGGATCGATCCAGGCGCGCCGGTTGATCGCCGTGATCAGGCAGTGGCCCTTGGGGCGCAGAACCCGCGCAATCTCGCGCAGCATGGCCGTGGGCGACTGCACATGCTCGATCACATCCCAGGCCACCACCACATCAAAGCTGGCATCAGCGAAGGGCAGCGTCTCCCCCGCCGCATTAAAGACCGGCAAGCGCAGGTTATGGCGCTCCGCCCGCAGGCGCACGATCTCGCAGTAGGCCGGATTGTACTCAGACGCAACCACCCGCGCCCCACGCAGCGCCGCCGCCACGGCAAAGCCGCCCATCCCCGCACCCAGATCGAGCACCCGCAGCCCCCGAAGCTCCCCGGCCACCCCACTCAGCATCGCTAGGCGCTCATCCTGGTAGAGTTCCTGATTGATGCGTCGCTCGCGCCAACGTGCATAATCGCGCCGCCACGTCATGTGTTGCAGCCACGGCTCAATCGCCTGCTCAAGTTCAGAAAGTGCCTCGTAGGCCATATAGAGCCTCCCGCCCCTATTCATATAGGGTATGTACCACGTTCGCCCCCCTCCTAACCTCCCCCCAATGGGGGGAGGAACCCGGCTCCCGCCCCCAGCGGGGGCGGGTTGGGGTGGGGGCAGTCACAACTTTACCCATGTTCTGCCCTACTCTATTCGTCGGAAGAGTAACAGATCATCCTCAGCATCAATCAACTGCCAGCGCGGATCGTTCTGCAACGCCTCCACAATGCCACGCCCCTGGATCGCACTCGCCCGCGTATCAAGAAAGGCATACTCAGCCTCATCTATCTGGTGGTGCATCTTGCCACCAGGGATATAGTAGAGTTCCTCACGCGGGAGCAGATGCGGCCCCAAGAACGAGGTTGCCGCCACTACCGCATCGGGCGGAATTTCGGCCTTCATACGCTCCATAATCGCCACCCGCGCCGCCGACTCCGGGTTACGGAAGGCGGAGATGACCGGGTTCTTGAGCGGAATGTTGAGCAACCCGATCACCAGCAGCATCCCCAGCAAGAGCCACTTCCCATCAAACCGGCGCAGCCACGGGCGCTCCCACAGCCACGCGCCACCATAGATGGCCGCGATCACCACGCCGGGGATAGCGAGAATCTGATACTGCTCGGTAATCACATACTGGTAGACCCGATCCGAGAGCAGGTTGATGGCAAAGATCGGCGCGACCAGCAACAACTCGCGGGGGGCCAAGAGCGGCAGAAAGAGCAGCGTCCCCAACATCAGCGCCAGATAGACCAGTTTAGCTGGTTGGAAGACAAAAAAGAAGATCTCGACTGGATGGGTGAGGATATTCTTGGCAATCTCCGGCAAACTGCCGCCCAGATGAATGTAGTAACACGCCTGCGGACTCAAGCCACACGGCCAGAGATCGTTATAGTCCCGATGCAGGTCGAAGGGCAGAGAAACCTGCGCGGGTTGGAAACTCGGATCATAGAAACGCGGCGTAATGTAGGTCAGCGCAGCATAAAAATAGACCAAGCCCACCAGCAGTGGCCAAACCGCAAAGGGCCAGCGTTCGCGGCGCAGCGCCGCCACCATGCCAAACGCCACCACCACCAGCGCCGCATCACTACGCGAGAGCATGGCCAAAAAGAGACAGATCAGATAGGGCCAGAGTTGCTTACGGATCAAAAAGAAGAAGGCCCAGAAGAAGAGCACCAAGCCCGGAATACGCGGCTGAAACGGGCCAGCCAGCGTCATGAACTGGGTAGTTGGGTAGAGCAGATAGGCCGCCGAGAAGGCCACACCCGCCCACGGATTACCGATGCGCTCACGGGCGATCAGGAAGACCGGGATGGCCGCCGAGACCATCAGGACAGCTTGCAGCACAATCAGCGTATAGGCGGAAGGGATGAGTGCATAGAAGGGCAGCGCAGGTAAGAAACCGAGCGCCACATCCAAACCCATAAACGTATCGGTGAAGTTGTAGCGCGAGACCAGCAGGAACTTGCCGTGCAGGGTACCCCAGACCGGCAGGTGGAAATCCACCATATCGAACCCCTGGCCCCAGCGCGAATACTTAAACGCCGCCCCAGCGATCAGGGCGCTACTCGCAGCGATGAGCAGCGCCACCAGCGCCACATGCGGTGTGAACCAGCCCGGCAGCCGCGCGCGGGCCGGGGCACGGTGAGAGAGAGCCATGCGATTACTTCTGTATCAAAAGAACCCCTCTGCCCGCCCAGAGCGTAGCAGCGCTGCGATTGTACCAGATCTCTAATGCTTCCCTACCGGCCCCTGCACCTCTTCTACCCGGCGCTTAAACTCATCGGGAATATGCACCGTCTTATTGAGGGTGTAGTCATACATCACCAAGACACTGCGCGCCGTCGCCACCACCATATCATCAGCGGGGCGCACAATCGCATACTCCATCGCAAAGCTCTTGCTCCCAAACGAGGCCACCTTGATCCCCACGCCCAATGTATCCTTGTAGAAGGCGGGAGCCTTATACTTGATCGTCAACTCGGCCAGAATGATGTTCAGCTTCTCTAAGGGCAAGCCGGTCAGGTGGTGGTAGAACTCGATCCGGGTTGACTCCAAGTAGGTCGCATAGACCGAGTTATTGACATGACCGAGGACATCAAGATCGCGGAAACGCACCTCAAGCCAATGGATGAAGGGGAAACCGACGAGATGGGCGGGCAGAGACTCTGTCATGTGGTACTCCTCTTTTCACAAAGATATGCTATGCTTAGAGGGCAGTGCTGCGCGATTGTTCAATGTTGAGCAACCCCGGTGTAGATCGGCGTGTGCAAATGAACAATCTGGAGGCACTGTGTATGATACGACAAGATCTTTCTCCGCGTGCAAGTTGGCATGTAGATCTCATCGATCATCATGCCCCATCCTGGCCAAACGAACTGGCCAGCCTCTGGCATCACCTGGGTGCGCCGCACAACCCCGAACTGCTGCCCGATCATTTTGTTCAGACCACCTTCGTCAAGATGGGTGGGCGCGTGCTGCGCCTACGCGATGAGCGCGGTCTACGTGGAGCGGCGCTGCTCTTTCCGCGTGGCACCGAGGGCAGCCGCAGTAGCTACACGCTGCGCTACACCCTGGCGCGCACCGACAGCGACGCCGATGCGTCCGAACCGGCCCACATTACCCCGCGCCTGAGCGAGATCCTGGGCAGCCAGCAGATCGCGCCTAGCATTACCCTGCACCATCCCAGCCGAGCGCGCAGCTACTACTCGACCGACCAGCGCATTGGCGAGTTCAGTATCGGTGCGCCCGGCCCAGAGGAAGTGGCCGCGATCCGGGCGATGCACATGCAGATCTGGGGCACGGGGCCGGGCGGGCTGTACCCCGACGATCTGCACAGTGCCGAGTTTGGCCCCGCAACCTCATTGGTGGCGCGAGTGGGTAGCCGAGTGGTCGGTTTCCTGCTCGGTTTCTACCGTTTTGGTGGGTTAGAAGGGCTAGAACGGGCCGGTATGGACACCTCACTCTGTATCGAGTCGCAGGTGATGGGGGTTGATCCAGGGCTACGCCGCGCCGGACTAGCCGCCACACTCAAGCGCGCCCAGGCCAGTGACGCACTCGCGAAGGGCATCGAGGTTATCCACTGGACTGCCGACCCGCTCCAGTTTGCCAACGCCACGCTCAACTTCCACAAACTGCGCGCCGTCGCGGGCGAATTCTACCCAGCCTACTACCCCTTCAAGAACCAACTCAACCGGGTGAGTGCTTCGCGCTTCGGCATCACCTGGATGCCCAACACCGCCTGGGGGCGAGCGGGCATGCTCGAAGGCCCGCGCCGCGACCGCAGCCTCGCCCGCTTCCCTGATTGCGCCATCCTCAATGCCGGGCTAACGCGGCTGCGCACTGCGGATGGCGCGGCCCAGATCGCCATCGAGATCCCCGCCGACTGGACCGCGCTCCAAGCCGAGGACCTCGATGCGTCCGTGGCATGGCGCAGCCTTACCGACACGATCTTCGCCGAGGTGATCGGCTATACACCGGGGCGCTACCTCATCGCCGACGTGGCCAGCGCTGGCAACCGCCACTACCTGATCGGGTATCGTTCGGAGTTGGTGTTGGCGGGGGGGTAGATAATGTTTCAGGTAGAGAGTTTTTGGTAACGCGAAAAAACCTTGCGGTGGCTTCGACACGTTCAGCGAGACGCAGCAGCAATGCCCTGAGTTGCTTATGTTTGAGAGACTCCAGCAACGCATGAAGATTCAGGGATGTTCGTCATGATTCATCCTCCTCACCAAATAGCAAAAGCTGCTCTGCTCCGCTCATGGTGTCTTCTTCCTCAATAATGTCATTGTCGTCTATCCAAAGATATTCTTGATTACGGAATACCCATGGACCGATCACGGCAGCATACCTATCCATCTTCTGCGCCCACTGGAGTGGGATCGGAAGCAGGGTCATATCGCCACCAGCGAGATAGCCCATCCGGCGCCAAGTATGGACTGCCAACGCCCAAGCCTCGTCACTGTCATCGGGTTGCTGCGCTGCTACCAATATTTCAAGCATGGAGGGGATGGCATATTGCTCACCGGGCGATTCCTGCTTGCCGCGCCGCGCCATACCCTGAGTCTTCGGCTTGACCGCGATGTTGTAGAAGGTGCGCTCCGCCTCGCTGTCTCGGAACAGGCCGCTCGCGTAGTCTTTGCCTGGCTTGGCACCCGGCGTATACCAGTTCGGCGTCTCGGAGCGATCAGAGGTTCGGAGGCGAATGAGCCGAAAGCGATGTTCAAGGTTGACCAGGGACATCGGTGTACTGCCCTTGCGGAAGCGCAGCCCGTCCTGCACGATCTCACCGTTCTGGATGCCTGGCCAAAACCAGCGCATATTCTGCGCCTCGACCAGGATCACCACGTCGCTCCCAAAGGTCTCGGGAAGCGTCTTGGTCAGAAACTGCTCCAGTCGGACAAGCATGGCATCCTGCTGAAACCGAGCCACATCCCGATCTTTGAACCTGGTGATCGCCAGCATCGCTTCATGGAAGGGGCGCACGTTGATGTACTCGTCTGGTAGCCAAGCGTAGACACCAGGGCGACTGGTGTCGAATACCGTCACGACGGGTAAATAGATTCGGGTATCCGTCCGCTTCCGCGTCAGCCGCAGCATGCGCACCCCAGCTACCACCATGCGATTGGGGAGCGATTGACCCTCGATCGATGTGACCTTGATCGCACCCGGCAGATAGCCCATCTGGCGCAGACCCTCAAGTACGGCATTCTCGCAGCGCTCGCGCAGCAACTCATCGGGTGTCATCCGCGAACGACCGGCGTTCTTCTGGTCCTGGTCGGCATGAAACGAGCCCTGGGTAAACTTGGTCACCCGCCCGGCCTGGGCCATACCCAGTCGCAACGCCCGTTTCGGATCGCGCGAGCCAACCTGGTAGCGTCGCTGGCGCTCGCGTGTGTCCTGGAAGTGCGGTAGCTCGATCAATGCCAGTGTGGGCACTCCATTTGTCGCCGGCAATTCCTGCGCGATCTGATTGGCTCGGCGCTGCGTTTCGCGGCGCTTGTATTCGCCACGGTTCTTCAGATCCGCCTCAGTCGGTTCAGGAAGCATCGCACCCCATGCACCTATCTGGCGGGGAAGGATGCGGATTACCCCACTGCCCGGCAGCAGGATCTCGTGGTCACTCGACACATCAACCGCTGGGCGATCGGGGGCAACCCGCTTGCGCTTGGGCTTCTTGACAGGCGCTGGCGGGGGTACAGACCCCTCGGAACCGGCAAATAGGTTGCGCTGCGTTACCTGTATTGGCGGTGTAGGCATCCCCATCTCGTCGTCCGCCATCAGGGCGGGGCGGTCGCCCGTCAGTATTGCGTGAAGACTCTCCACAAGCTGGTCGCGACATGCCTGGTTCTGGTACCAGATCTCAACCACTACCTCCGGGCCGATCGAGTCGCGCAATGCCTGTAGCCGCACATCAGCCGGAATTTCGCGGAGATCTGGCTCCAGCATTGGCTGGTTTCGCTGCGGCGTGCCCGTCACGGTGGAGCGGATCAGCGGCGGAACCAACTCGATCAGGTCTCCGAGCGCCCCAGTAATAGCGCTCGTGATCGCCTCCCGCACCTCTAGCCCCATGCCCGCCCCAACGGGGTGGCTGCGCGGCGTCTTCTCCACGATCGCCGCGACGACCGCATCATCCTGCGCCGGGGTCAGGAATCGATCGGGCATCAGCGTCAGATCGTCAGGAACTGGCAGCGCAACACCAATCCGGCTGGCTATCCCTGCCAGCGCATCGCGCCAGACCGGCACGCGCTGATTCTCACCAACGAAGACCCCATCGAGCATGGCACGTGTGAAGTGCGAGGACTGCGGCACACCAGTCAGCGCCCGTGGATGGCGCAGGTAGACGGTCCGGCCCTCTTTGCCGGGTAGAAATAGCTTGTCCGGCGTGCGCAGCGGATCGAGGCGCCAGCGGCGTACCCCATAGGTCAGGTGGATTCGTGGTCGCGGTACACCGGTCAAGGTCTGGAGCGAGATGCCGATCACATAGCTGTATGCTGCCCGCCGACCATTCTCTGCTTCGTAGTAGACTGGTGGCCAAGTCTGGAGCTCGGCACGATCCTGCGCTACTGGCACGCGCACAAGCCGACGATCCTGCGAGCCTACCGGTATCCGCACGTCGCGCTTGACCAGTGCGTTGGCAACAAAAGCCGGTAGCGCTGCGTAGCCCAGGGAATCGATCCGAGCGGTGTTATTCGGGTACGGCTCCTGGATAGGAGATAGTTGAAACGGCTCCCACATCAGATCCTCGTGACGGATTGCCTCAAACGCCATATCGTAGGCATCGGCAAGTTCCGCACGTGTGCTGTAGTGTTCAGCCATCCATGCGCGAACGATGCGAAGGATCTTATCCGAACGGATTTCCTCGGTGGCGATCAGCCAAGGAGCATCGGAGCGATTAGCTTGGCCCGGACTCACAAAGAGTTGCGGCGTGAATGCAGTAATCGCCGCATTGAGTGACTGAATACGAAACGAGGAAGGGCGTTCGCTACCGCGCTCACTAGAAAGTGCAGCAAGGTGATCAAGTGGGGCACGCCACTCATTGGGAAAGTGCATCGCCACAAGGGGCAGATCCAGACCCGTCTCAATGAGATGGAACGCAACCGGCTGAATCGACTGGATCGTCTCGCGAGCCATGGAAAGAACCTCCTTCGCTAGGACTTAAGCAGCAGGTCGAGTGCCTGCGCGAACGAACCATAGAGCGCCTGAGCCACCGCCGCCTGAGCGGGATCGGGGTCGGCCATCGCAGTACGGAGCAGCCGGGCGAAACCTACTAGCATACTGCTGGCCTCGGTCTCTTCAATACCAGGCATGAGGCCAGTGCGTACCTCAGCCCACTTGGCGTCAACGAAATGAACCCGAGCAGGTACGCCGCCACGCAGCAGCCGCCCGATGCACTGCCAGACCAGCACTAGCTGTGTCCAGAGCAGACCTGATCGCTCTACGTCATCAAGCTCGCGGTACGTACCCTGCCGGTCATTGGCCGGTGAAGCATCGCGCCAGCGTTTATCGGCTTCGTTCCTTAGCCACACCCCAGCTTCGCCGATTGTAGCAGCCTCGCATGTGGGTGCTGCTCGCATGGCCCAAGCATTGAGCTTCTGGATGGCAACATTCAAATCGCCTGGTACCGGCATTGGACGAGTCAAGAAATAGATGCTGCCTATGGCCGCCTCCTGACCAACGAGAATGTTGTGGCCGCGCTCGATCGCTTGTAGTGGAGCGATAAGGAACTGTATTCCCTCCATTTCTGGCAGCCGAGCTAGGTTACTTCGGCGCAGCTTCGCATGGGGGCGACGTAGTTGCAGATCGCCGTCAGTGTCTGGAATGAGTGCAACGACGGCCTCACCGGCATCCACACAGAGTGCATCGGCAAGCGCATGCTCAACATATTCAGCCTCCTCGTAGCTGCCGACTACCAACAGCGCCCGTCGGCGATGTGCTGGTAGGTTTGCAAACTCGATATCGAACTGGTTGCGTGCTACTCCGCTAATCGTCGAGCGCTTGGCAAGAGCCCGCACCATGGCAATCAAAGCGTTAATGCGATCCTGAGGTGCGGGTTTTCCCGACACATGGAGGAATTTGCCACCGGCGCGCGGATCAGGATCAGGGATAAAGTTGAATAGGCAGCGGGTCTGCCCAGTTTGATCGGGGGGTCCCGGCAGCAGAGCATAGTCGGGAGCCTTATCAAGGTGGTAACGCCACGAGCCCGGTGCCCAGGATGTGCCGCTGGTGAGCAACACATGGGGCCCAACGACCCCATCGCTCTCACCAAAAGCGTCGTGCATGTGGTAAAGCAGCGCCCGACCCAGACCACGAAGGCGGAAGAAGCGAAGTTCACCTTGTCCAGTATCCTGGGGGTCGTAGTACTGAAAGCCCAAGATCGCCCCAGTCGGTGCCTCCGGAATCAGCCGGGTCACACTCTCGGACGGCGGGTAGAACAGCCCACCACCACCCTTGTCGAGATCCAGAACCTCCTCGGCTGACGGCCAGGCGGCGATCAGGGAGTGGAGTGACTGGTCAAGCACGGTTACCATCAGCGCTGTCAGCAACTGTGTAGCTATGGTGTCACGTACTTGGCGATTTAGGCGGCGGGTCTCAGGGACAAGGGTGCAGAGCGAGTCAATCACCAGATCGAGGACTTCCTCGCGCTCGCTCCCCAGTAGCTCCAGCTGTATGATCTCAACCCAGGCAGCGCTAAGCGGAGCCTGCTGTCCACGTCGTGCCGAACCCATTGGACGATCGGCAATCTGCGCGGTCGCTTCAAGAAAGCGAGCAGTATCGCAGCTATGGGTCTGCTCCAGGTAATAGGCGATGCGTTGGAGCAATCGGCGCCCGTTAAAGTAGGTTGTACGCAGCCAGTGACGTAAGCGATCGTCGTCGCGCACCAGGCGCAGCAGACAGTCAGCAGCGCGCTGAGCGTTGTTTTGGGCTGTCAGCCATTGGTCGAAGTCGCGCGACCGTCCGACGAGCGGGCGACCTGGGCGGTAGACCTGGCGGGCGACCTGGGTGTAGAGCCGGTCGAGCCATGAGTCTGAGCGACCAATAAGCACCTCGGTCTGGGCAAAGTGGTCGTCAAACTGCACCTGCACCATGTCTGCTTCGTCAACCAGAACGACATCGGCCGACCACATCACCAGCTCGATGAAGCGCATCCGCTCCTGGATAAAGGGGCGCTGCGGGCTACTGGCAAGCAGACTTGCTGGGGTGGCCAGCCAAATTTTGGCATCAAGGAGTGCCTGGCTCGTCTGGTGGACCGGGCAGACCGGGAGAAACGGACAGTCATAGCGGCGCGGCTCACTACCCTCCTCGCCGGCGGGCGGCTCGGCCAGGGTCGTACAAGGCTCCTGCCCGGTCGGAATGGGGCGGGCGTCCTGCCTTAGGCCGTCGAGCGGGCAGAGCGTTGAGAGGGCAGTGAAACCTGGGTGAGCAAGCTGGAGTCCGATCTCATTGCGATCACGTTCGGCGGCATGCAGCCGATTCAGATGGGCAAGGCGAGTACTGCGCCCGATGAGCGGCACGGCTACAACCTTATCATCATCTCGTCGCAGCCGCTCATAGGTATCAAGCTCGCGCAGTAGGGTGGCGACGTCGCCATAGACGAGCACGACGCGGAGCCCCTTCCGGGCCAGGTGGGTCGAAAGCACGGTGAGTAGCGTGGACTTGCCACTACCGAGCATTCCGATCATATGGTGCAGGCCGTCGAGGCAGAGGGTGTCCGTCTCGGCGAAACCGTCGGCGGTGACGAGACGCAGCTGGATCTCGCGCATGATTCGCTCCCAGCGGTCGCTCCTAAGCGAGCGGTCCATCCAGCGCGACGTGGCGACAAGCTCGTTCAGAGTGACATTGATTGGAGCGCGCTCACGCTGTGGGGTGAGTTTGTTGGCGACGTAGCGCCAGGCTAAGGCGGCGGAGCGTCCGTCGACCTCGACTTCATAGGGCTCGCGGTTCACCATAAAACGGTAGACGCCTGCGGGTGCAAAGCGTGGCCGCTCGACCTCCCAGGGCGGAGGCGTTCCAAGGGCCGCCTGTAGTAGCGCCTGCCGCTCTGGGGCGAGCGTGGTGAGTTGGGTAACGATTGCTCCATTGTGAAGGGAGTAGATAGGGTAGGGTGCGGGAAGCTGACGGTACTGGGCAAGCCAGCGCGTCCATGTGCTACGGCCCAGCGGTGCCCGGAGGTACAGTCGCGACCGAGTAATCGCCTTACGGGCCGCATCAGACAGGGCTGCGCGAGCCGGGAACGGGTAGCCATTCATGATTGCCCAGGCTTGCTCCGGATCCTCGCCAGGAAGATACTCGGTGAGCAGTGTGAGAATCAACTCAGTCTCGATCAGGTCAGCTGCGGGCATTGGGATTCGTCCGTAGGCAGTGCGGGCAGCCTCAAACTCCTTGGTGAGCGTCGACCGCCATGTCATGGTGTCACGCATGGCCAGCCTCCTTTCGCCGACCGATCGCATGCAGCAGATCGCTGATGGTCACAATCGCGAAATCATCACTCCGCACCAGATTGCGAAGTGTTGCGAGGTACGACCGGTTTTCCCTGACGCGAGAGTCAGGAATGGCGAAGAATGCACGCTGCCAATCAGGTGCTACGTCGGTAAAGGTGGTAAGGCGCCGACCAAGCAGGTGAGGGTGTTTCCAGTCCTTGACATCAATAGCCCACACCTCACCGTTCTCGAAGACTACCCGCAGGTCGTAGCGGTCATAGAATGGCCAGAGCTGACACGACAGGCCCATCGCCTCTATCCGACGAGCAAGGTTGATCTCATATACACCAGGGGCGATCACATACTGGCGGATAGCCCGACGGGCGCGAAGCGGTGGATCAGCAGAGTCGTAGGGACGGGTCGAAGTTCCACGACTAAAGTTGTCAGTGAGCGTGCGACAGCGCGGGCCACCGCAACGGAGACGATTATCAGCCCGTTCGAGCGTCCAGCCGCAATGACCACAGAGGAGCAACTGGCCGTTATGGATGGCAGTGCTAGGAATACGCTCATACATCTCGTGGAGCGTGGCGGCGAAAGGACTGATCTCGCGTCTGGCTCCAGCGTCGCTGAGATCGTCTTGCGTAGACACTGGGTGTTCGATCAGGTAGCGCCGGAAGGAGACATACCCATCCTGGTTACGTCGAGCTTGGGCTTGTGAACGTACCCCAGCCATCAGTGACTCACTCAACTCTAACTCAGCGTCGCCTGACACGAGGTTCTGCGCCAATTCGCGGCACAAGGATGTGAGTTCATCTCCCTCATCCAACAGTGGCTCGGCATAAAGGCGTCCGGCTGGGCCAAGCGGAAGCGGCCAATCTACAGGTGCAATCCGGCACCATAGATTAATCACCTCTCCCAAATGCGCCGGTGCTGCCACCCCGCGAGTGAGACACTCCAAAGTGAGCATGCGCGCTCCGCGCTCCCAGGCTTCGTCATAAGGTGCACGGAGAGCTTCACCAGCCTCAACACGCACCGAAAGGCGGGTCAGACCAGCGGCCAAAAGCGGCACGATCAAGTCATTGATTGGGATTTGAACAGCTAGGTCGGGGGCAGTTTGTCCTAGTACAGCCAGACCCGACGGGGTAAGATGGAGCGAACGGGCTTGGCCACTCCAATCGACGTAGTTTGGGCGCAATCGGGTGAGCTGGCGTTGGATCGTGCCACGGCTACTGCTTGGGAGTCCGGCAGCAAGCGCGATCTCTGCGAGCGTAGGATTCTGCCCGCCATTGTCACGCATGACTTTGTCGATGAGACGAAGCAGTGCGATATCAGCATCGGTAAGATCTGCCATACGGCCTCACAACATTTGTCGCAATAACATTTGTTACAAGTATAACGAAGTCGCTCAGATGTGTCAATGGATAAGGTAGATCGTACCTGTTTACTCTTGGGATAAAGAGCATTGTCACGTTGAGCGTAGTGAAACGTCCCGGCGGGGATGTCGGGCATTTTACCTGGACGCTTCGCTACGCTCCTGAGAAACATAAAGGTAATATGGCGCGGTGGCTGAGCTTTTCGAAGCCACCGCACCACATTACCGTTTTCCCAAGGCTTCTTCGCGCTAACAAAACTACGGTTCAGGGACTTCTAGATCGCGGCAAATCTTCTTCGCCAGTAAATCAGCAATCTCGCGGTGGCGTGGTACTGGCGTGCGGAGCCCCTTCGCTGGGTTTTCGTAGATGCTATGACTACCACCCTCGCGCCGCAATTCACAGCCATGCTGTTTCAGATAGCGGATCAGATCGGTGCGTTTCATTACGCTGCCAGTGCCTCACGCTTCAGTACCGTCTTGCCCATAAGTTCACGCTCGCTATCTTCGCGCTGAACATCGAGCATTAACTCTAGTGCATCGCGCAAGTTCTTGCGGGCTTCTTCGAGCGTCTTGCCCTGGGTGTGAACACCCGGCATCTCAACAAGCCATGCCACAATCCACTCCCCATCCTGCACATATACGGCATTGAGTTCCATACCAGGCTCTCCTTTCACTCTGGCCTCATTGTACCCCACTCAGCTAGATCACTCCCTGCATCACTCCCACCCACACAAAAACGCGGAACCCTCTGAGGAGGATTCCGCGTCCTAACGTGGAGCGGGCGACGCGATTCGAACGCGCGACCATCTGCTTGGAAGGCAGATGCTCTACCACTGAGCTACACCCGCACGCCACTAAATGTACCATATTCGGGCTAAGCCTGCAACTTAGCGCCGCCCTCCAAACAGGATCACTAGCCCACCTACAGAACTGACCAGCAGACGAATGCTGAAGGCGGTAAAGGCCAGCGCCAGCGCGGTGCTGGTAGCAATTCCGATCTGGTTGAGGTAGAGCGTGAAGACCAGATCGCGCGCACCGAGGTTGTTGAAGAAGATCGGGGCTAAGCCGACAATGTCGGTTAGGGGCACCATGAGCGCGAAGAGCAGTAGCGGCGCGTCAATGTGCAGCGCTCGCCCGCAGATGTAGTGCAGGCTGATCCAGAGCAGGTGGAAGAGTACCGATAGCCCCATCGCCTTCAGCATAGTTCCTCGGTCGGTGGCGTAGATACCAAAGGCGTCGGCGATCTTCTGTAATGGTTTGCGCACTGCGTTGGGGATGTAGCGCCCTACATGGCCCAAGAGCCACGGGGCTGCAAAGGAGACCACGACTGCCATGATCGCCACCAGGCCAAACCCCAGCGCCAATAGGGTTAAGGTCGCGTCGGTGACGAGACGTGTCCCAAAAAGGTTGGTGGAGGTGAAGAGGAGAGCTACGTTGGCAATCAGACTCAGGGCCAGAAAGCCGGTCAGCCGCTCCATAAAGACCGAGGCGCTCGCTTCGGCATAGTTGTTGATGCGGCGGCCGAGTTGGACGATCCGTATTGCGTCGCCTCCAACCGAGGTGGGGAGAAAGTTGTTGGCAAATTGACCGATCAGGTAGGTGCCCAGTAGCCAACGGTAGGGTTGTTGCTGGTTGTGGGTGTGGAGGAGCACGCCCCACTTTAAGGCGCTCAAGCCAATGCAGAGAAACTGAATAAGAATGGCTAGCCCGATCAGCCATGGATCGGCACGCTGCCACGCCGCCCAGATGTTGGCCGGGTTGGCTTGCCAGATCAGGTAGGTCAGTAGCCCGCCACTGCCCAAAAAGCGGATGACAAGCAGCAGGTTGCGTTTGCGCCGCTCCTCTGGCGCGACAGACTCGGTTTCGGGGACGCTCATGCGGCGGTTCTCCACATTATGATTCGTTACGAAGCTCGATCTCCCCGACCCAGAGCGCATCAGCACCGGCTAGCGCCGGGTTGGCAGCTTCACCTACGCTAAGCGGCAGGCGCGTTCCACTGCGCGGATCGTAGAGGCCCATGGTGAGGGTGTAAGTACCTGCGGGAAGGTCGGCGGGCAGTGCGAGCGGGATGGGCACGGCGATCTGTTGCCCCACACGCCATGTGCTGGTCTGCGGGAAGAGCGCCCCACCCGGAGCTACGTCTACCCCGGCAACCCGCATCCCCGTCTGGTCATACAGGTGCAGGAAGAGCAGCAGATCCGAATCGGTTGGCCCGACCACATCCCATGAGGGCGTCACGAGCAATTGCTGGGCTGCGTGGCTCAGGCTGTAACCGCGTAGGTGCAGGCTGGGGCCAAACTGCGCCGGACGGGGGGTGGTATAGGCTTTGGGCAATTGGTAGATCCAGGCATAGTCAATGCCATGGATCGTGATGGTTGTCAGTGGATGCGTGGCCTGAATCTGCGCATAGACAGCGGGGTTGGCCCCGCGCTGAATCGACTCGCGGTAGACGACCGCATAGTTGGCGTTGGCACGCTCAAGCGCTTCAACTGCCTGTACCGGCACGGGCAGGAAGGGTTGTAGGGTCTGAGGCAAGGCCGAGAGCACCTGGCCATCATGAATATCGCTCTGGGCACTGAGCCACGCTCCGACCCGATCCATCCCTTCGCCCCAGCCGATCAGGAAGATGTCTTGAGCCACCCGTCCGCCGCCAAGCAGCGGGTTGTAGTAGCTCAGGTAGTAGGGGTGGTAGGAGACGAGGGTGGCGGCTTGTATGGCCAGCACGGCGGGGGTGAGCCATCCCAGAGCAACGTGCCACTGCCGCGCCCAGGCAATAGCATGATTCAGCCCCCAGGCGGCCAGGATGAGCAGCACAGGCCACGCTGGTAGCACGTAGCGGTCAAATTTCTTTGGCCCACTGGTCATGATCAGGAACCAGCAGAGGACAAAGCCACCCAGCACTAAGCCCGTGCGCCAAGCGAGGTTGCCGCGTTCGCGCCAAAGGATGAACGGGATGAGCAGAAGACCAAGCAGTTCAACCGGGGTGCTGCGGTAAGCCGCCACCAACGGGTAGAAGCGTAACCCCGGATCGGCATCACTGCGCCCCAAAAAGAACTGGCCATCGCCATTGGGCCGCCCGCCATTACCGATGATCTCATTGAAGTATCGCCCCAGGGCTTGATCAGGTACCACCCAGAGCGCAGGCCAGAGTGCCCAAACGACGAGCAACGCCAACCCTAGCCAGATCAGGTAGCGTGGGATGGCCCACATGATGCTGCGCCACGCCCAGATCATTCCACTCCGCCACGTCCATGTTGGTGGCAGTGGGCGGGCGAGAAGGGCCATACTCAGGCCGATACTGGGCAGCATGATCAGCGCTGGCCCCTTGGTGAGCAGGGCTAATCCACAAAAGATGGCCGAGAGGGGCAACCAGTGGCGTTGGTGCGGCTGACGACATGCCAGCATCATTGACAAGAGGCTTAGGGTAGAGAAATCGGTCAGTAGAGCATCAAGATGAATCAGACGCCCCTGGGCGATCAAAAAGGGCGAGAGTGCCCAGAAGAGTGCCGCAAGGAGGGCGTGGCGCGGCATCAGGCGCTGTAGGAGCAAAAAGCCGACACTGATCAGAACGGCATGCGCCACTACTGGGCCGCTACGCAGCCACGCGAGGTGGCCGAGCCGATCCGGGGCGACGATCCAGCCCCATGCCAGCGCGGTGCGCTCTAGATGCAGCCCCAGGCTCGCCAACCACATCAGCGTCACCCCAGGGTGCCCGGTCAGGATGGTATCCGCCCAGCGTCCCACACTAATCGCCGCGCTAAAGCGCTCGGTGCGCGTGATCCAGTGATGCACCTCATCAGCGGTGAGGAAGTCGGCTAAACCGATCACCCGTGGCAGCAGGGCAACCAAAAAGACAAGGGCAACTTGTGTGCGCAGACGTTGCATCGCGGCGATTATAGCATACCCAAGCGGGCTGTATCTGACTACGAAGCATTCTGGTATAATGGCGGACGTTCATACAGAGGCAGTCAATACCACAGAACCATGCCCGCGAAGGCGATCTCGGATCGTACTGCGATAGGCCGAAAGGTGGCCCATGACTCAGGATAAAGGCACCATCTTTATTATGGATGACGACCTGGCACTACAGACGGTGCTTGAATATGCGCTGCGTAATGCCGGATATGATGTAGTCGTTGCCCGTGATGGTCAGGAGGGGATCAAGCGCCTTGAGACTCTCGCGCCAACCCTTGTGATTAGCGATATTATGATGCCCAATATGGATGGGGTTGAGACCTTCCAGCATCTAAAAGAGCGTTTGCAGGACGATGGTATTCCGATCATTATTATGACGGCACTCAATCGTAAGCCCTGGTTCGCGGATCTCGAAGCCGAAGGTGCGGTGATTATTCAGAAGCCGTTTGAGGTGGATCGGTTGATCGGGTTGATCAATACGATGTTGGGGTAATGCAGGTTTTTGGTATGGGTTGGCGGCTACGCCGCCAACCCATACCAAAAAAAGATCTTCGGGGGCGGCTATGCCGCCCCCGAACCCCCACCGCAGGTGATTTTACCTAAATGCGGGTAACAAATGCTGGTACGTGCCATCTAGATCTTCGGGGATGAGTTTGGTTCCCCCAATGATCGGCATGAAGTTGGTGTCACCACTCCAGCGCGGGACGATGTGCATGTGTAGGTGTTCGGCGATCCCCGCCCCCGCAATGCTGCCCAGGTTCATGCCGATGTTGTAACCGTGGGGCGCGTAGGCTTCGCCCAGAATACGCACGCAGCGCTGGGTGAGGCTGAAGAGTTCTTGCGCTACGGTAGCACACAGCCCCGGCATGTCTGAGGTGTGCTGATAGGGCAGCACCATCAGGTGGGCGGTGTTGTAGGGGTAGAGGTTCATCACCACAAAGCAGGTTTCACCCCGGTAGAGGATGAGATTCTCGGCATCGTGGCTGTGCTCGGCGGCAGCAATCGCACAAAAGACGCACCCACCCGGTTGGGGGTTGTCGCCGCGTTTGATGTAGTTCATCCGCCAAGGGGTGAATTTGGTCTCCATGTTCTTCTTCTCGTTGCTAGTCGCGTTTGTCCACACCGATCCGCCGTAGCCCCACCAGTAGCACCACCGCCAGCAACACTACGCCTACCAAACAGAAGAGCGCCGAGCCACCGAGCGTCACCCAGGCGGGGAGTTTGGCCACACGATCTCCAAGTGTGGGGACACTTGGCGTGGGGGTGGGTAAGATCGGCGCAACATCCGCCGGTAGCACCGGCGGTTCACGGAACCGATCCTCAGGCGCAACCTTTGGCCCACTCAGGTCGGGGGCGGGCATGATGGGGGCGGGCAATGTGCTGCGCCACGCAGCATCCAGTTCATCTACGCTCATCCCCAAAGCACGCTGCACCACATCCTCCGCCGGAACAGCCTCGGCAATCGCGGCGAGCATCGTCTGGAGCGGCGCTTCGCCGTAGATGTCAAGGATATACTCGACAATGCTGCGGCTCTGCGCATACGAGAGCCGCGCCTGATCGGGATCAGCCGGGAAACTCGCCGCCAGGGCTTCGAGCGGAATAAGCCGGTTCTCCTGCGCCGCATCGAGCAGCAACTGATCATACTCGCGGTCGCGCACCTCTTGGTGATGTACCGCGAGGCCCTCGTCTAGCCAGCGTGGGATACTCCCGTAGGGGTTCTCGATATACTGGTGAAGTACCTGGTGGCTCAGTTCGTGCGGAATCATGCGCCGAATCTCGCGCCCGTTGTCGGGGGCAATCGCGGCTACGATCACGCCTAGCCCGGTGTCGGCCTGCCCCCCGATCCATTCGGCCGAGTTGGCCTGGAGGGCTGTGTACATATCACTGGTGCTGGAGTAGATGTAGATGCGCACCGACTCGCGCAGACTCGCTTGTAGTGTGGTGCGTAGATTCTCCAGGGTGCTTTCAACCGTCCCCGCCACCGCGTCACCAAAGGCATCCCCGCCCTCATACCAGAAGATCGTCACCTGATCAACCGTGCGCTCTTGCCACACAAAACGCTCGTCGGTATAGACAAACTGCTGGATCGGGGTCTCGATGCGGTTGCCATTGGCATCACGGATGATCCAGCGGTAGCTCATGTCGGTACCGGGCGGGTAGTAGTAGACCTGCGTGTCCAGCCGGTGTTCCAGCCGTACCTGGGGTTGCAACGGTACGTCAAGCTCTACAATCACCAGCGCATCGCTGCGGGTAGGGCCATAGAGCAGTTGCACCCCACTGATCGCCGCTGCACTACTCGTGGCTTCGAGCGCAAAGACGATCTCGGTAGGAAAATCGGGGCGCGCAGTGCTGCTGATCACCTGGATAGGCTGATCCGACTGCGCCGCAAGTGGGCTGCTCGCCATAACACAGAGCAGCATCAAGATGCTAAAAACGGCTCGCCAATGATAACGCATAGATCACCCCCTACTGGCTCACATTCCATCGTAGGTAGGCTTCGATGAAGGGATCGAGTTGACCATCCAACACGGCATAGACATTGCTGGTCTCGTGCTCGGTACGATGATCCTTAACCAAGGTCGAAGGGTGCAGGTAGTAGGTACGCATCTGGCTGCCAAAAGCAGCGTCGCGGTGTTCGCCGCGCAGCCGTGCCCGCTCCTCAAGTTGGCGCTGCAACTCGCGCTCCAACAGACGCCCACGTAGCACGCGCATGGCTGTCTCGCGGTTCTGAAGCTGCGAGCGCTCATTCTGGCATGTGACAACGATCCCGGTGGGTAGGTGGGTCAGACGCACGGCCGAGTCGGTCGTATTCACCCCCTGGCCACCATGGCCACCACTACGGAAGACATCAATGCGCAGATCTTCGGGCTTGATCGTCACTTCTGGCGCATCATCCACCTCTGGCACCACCTCCACACGGGCGAAGGAGGTCTGACGGGTGTGGGCCGCGTTGAAGGGCGAGAGCCGGATCAGGCGGTGAACTCCCGCCTCAGCGCGGATGTTGCCGTAGGCGTAGGGGCCGCGCAACTCCAGCGTGGCGCTCTTGATGCCAGCCTCATCACCGGCGCTCATGTCCACAATTGTGACACTATAGCCCCGCGTTTCGGCCCAGCGCAGATACATCCGCAGCATCATGTCGGCCCAGTCTTGGGCATCGGTGCCACCCATACCGGCCTGGATCGAGACGAAAGCATCACGGTCATCGTAGGGGCCACTCAGCAACAGCGCCAACTCGCGCTGGGCCAACTCCTTCTGGGCCGCCCGCACCTCAGCCGCGATCTCTGTATAGAGTGTCGCATCACCCTCAGCTTCGGTCAGATCGATCAACTCGTCAAGGCTGATCAACTGGGACTCAAGATTCGTCCACTGCGCCACCTCATCCTTCAGGCGCGTCAGTTGCTGCATCACGCCCTGGGCAGTACGCGGATCATTCCAGAGGTCGGGTTCAGCGGCACGTTCTTCTAAACTGCTAATCTGTTCCTGCTTGGTGGCTAAGTCAAAGATGCCCCCGGATGGCGGCAAAACGCGCCCGCAAGGTTTGGAGATCAGCACGTAGATCCTGGGTCGTCATCAGAAGGCTCCTTATATGTCGTCATGCTAGGGGCATGCTACCATAGTTCTTGGGGTCAGGTACTACCCCGTATTCTTCAACCCGGCAGCCAAGCCGTTGATGGACATCAAGACGGTGGTTTCGAGTTGCTCCTGTTCACCCGGATCGGGTTCGTTACGCAGGCGACGCAGCAACTCGATCTGGATGTAGCTGAGTGGATCAATATACGGGTTGCGGTGCTGAATGGCGCGGCGCAGGGCTGGGCTTGCCCCCAAGAGATCGTCTACTTCGGCAATCGCACAGATCATCTCGCGGGTGCGGTTGAACTCGGCTTCGATGATGCCGAAGACGCGCAGCGCTAGTTCCTGATCGCCCACCAATCCGGCATACTGGCGCGCAATACCCATATCGGCCTTGGCCATAATCATCTGGGCATTGTCGAGCAGGGTGGTGAAGAAGGGCCACTGGCGGTACATGGTGCGCAAGAGGCTGAGCGCCGAGGCGGCGGGCGGCATGTGGTGGCTCGCTGCTTCCCCACTTTCAACCTGCTGCTGCACAAACGCGGCCAGCGCCGATCCCAGCCCGTACCATCCGGGGATGGTGTGGCGACTCTGCATCCAACTGAAGACCCACGGGATGGCACGCAGATCTTCGATGCGGGCGCTATTGCGGCGGCTGGCCGGGCGCGAGCCGATGCGCAAACGACTGATCTCGGCAATCGGGGTGGCCTCGCGGAAGTAGCTCAGAAACTCCGGGTTGGCATAGATCAGGTCGCGGTAGGTCTGCCGCGCACTCGTGGCGATCTGCTCCATCACCTCCAACCAGGCCGCGTCGGGTGCGGGCAGCGTTTCGGGGAACCCGGCGCGCATGACCGCATGCACCACCTGCTCCAAGTGGCGGTGGGCGCTGCGCGGGTCGAGGTAACGATCCGAGATCATTTCGCCCTGATCGGTCATCTTGATCTGGCCACTGAGCGTGCCGGGGGGTTGCGCCAGGATGGCCTGCCCCGCCGGGCCACCGCCGCGCCCCACCGCGCCGCCGCGTCCGTGGAAGAGGCGCAGTTGGATGCCGTGGCGCTGCGCCAGCGCGTCGAGTTCAACTTGGGCGCGGTAGAGCGCCCAGTTGGCGGCCACAAACCCGCCCTCCTTGTTGCTGTCCGAGTAGCCCAGCATGATCTCCTGCACATCGCCGCGTAGCCGCAGATGCTCGCGGTAGGCCGGTAGGGTCAGACAGCGCTCCATGATCTGTGGGGCATGCAGCAGGTCATCGCCGGTCTCGAAGAGCGGCACCACATTCAGCAGGCTGAAGCGCCCCGGCTCGTAGAGGCCGACTTCGTGGCAGAAGAGCAGCACCGCCAGGATGTCGCTCACATCAGCCGTGGTGCTGATCACATAGTTCTCGATCACCTGGGGGTCAATCTGCTCCAGCAGCGCCGCCAGCATGCGGAAGGTCTGGATCACCTCGGCAGTGTCGGGGCTATAGTTGGAGAGCCGCGTCTCGGAGAGCGGGCGCGGACTGGCGATCTCGGCGCATAGGATATCGATCTTCTCGGCTTCGGGCAGGTGAAGATAGGCATCACAGACTCCGGCAGCCGCGAAGAGTTCGTGCAGCGCCGCGCTGTGGCGTCCGCTATGCTGGCGAATGTCGAGCGTGGCGCTATGCAGACGGAAGATCGCCACCTTGGCGATCAGATCACGCAGCAACCCATCGGCAACCAGCGCGGCACCATTGGCGTTGAGGCTGGTACGCATCAACTCCAGATCGGCCAGCAGTTCCTCACTACGAAAATAGATGTCGGGCTGCGGCTGGGGCGGCGGGTCTTGGCCCCAGTGGATGGGGGTATGCAGGGTATAATCGAGGGTGCGTTCGAGCCGCGCACGGATCAGATCGGTTAGCTGGCGGTAGGGTTCGCGGCTATGGTGGGGGCTAATCTTCTGCGCCGCAGCCGGCATGAGGTCGCTATAGTAGGCAATGCGTTCCAGCACCTCGCGGCTCACGGGAGCCTGCTGTAACGACTGGCTCAAGTCGGTGTGGAGCGGGGCCAGACATGCGATCAGGTGGCGCAGCATAGCGCTGCGCATCAGCCGCACCGTGTCCACCGTCACCTCAGCGGTGACAAACGGATTGCCATCACGGTCGCCGCCCATCCAACTGCCAAAACGCAAAATAGGCCGCAGCCGCCACGCATGTTCGGGGTAGTGTTCACTCAACGCCTCGGCCAACTCGCGGTCAAGATTGGGCAAGCGATCCCAGATGACCCGCTGGAAGTAGTAGAGACCGTTTTCAACCTCATCCAGCACCGAGGGCTTTTCGACGCGCACATCATCACTCAGCCAGAGGCCGACAATTTCGCGCTCGATCTGCGTAATTGCGGCGACATGCTCGTGGGGCAATAGCGGCGTAGTGCGCAGGGTCAACTCGATCAGCGTATCGAAGATACGGCGCAACTTGTTGAGCGTGGTACGCCGCCGCGACTCGGTCGGGTGCGCGGTGAGTACCGGCATAATCAGGGCGTGATCGAGCCATGCCTGGATGGCCTCGGCACTGACACCATGGCTGCGCAGCATCGCCACGGCATCGGTAATCCCCTCGGCACGCGGCGCAGGGTAGCGCTGGCGGTCGCGCACACTCAGCATGCGCAGACGTTCGACGCTCTCGGCCAGATTGACCAGCCCGAAATAGAGCGTCGAAGCCTTCACCAGATCATAGAGCTGGGCCACCGGGCGGGCAGCGATCAGCTTGGTAAGGCGATCAGCCAGTTCGGGGCTAGGCTGGGCGCGTAGCTCATGCGCCATCTGGCGCACCTGGGCTTCCAATTCCAGCGCCCTGGCCCCGCTCTGATTGGTCATCACGCGCTGCAACGCCATGCCCAAGGCATGGATGTTGGTCGCCAGTGGGTCACGCTCGCTACTCATGGGTATCGTTCTCCAGACTAGCTACTCGCCGCCTTCGGCCACCAGACCTTCCAGATGGGCCGCGTCATTCAGGCGCACCAGACGCCAGCCGTGGCTGCCGTAGCGGATTTCGGTAAGCGAGCCATTATCGAGCCACATTTTGCCAAAGTTGCCCAGATCGAGATCAATGATGTGGCAGAGCAGGGCGCGGATGGTACCGCCATGCGAGACGGCAATGATCGTCGCACCAGGGCGATGCGCGGCGGCGATCTTCTCTAGCGCCACCAACGACCGCGCCTGAAGCTGGGCGTAGCTCTCGCCACCCAAACGCACCGTGCGCGCCGGGTCGCGCTGATACTCCGCCATGTGGTCGGGGTAGCGCCGGTAGAGCTCTTCGGGCGTCAAACCTTCCCACTTACCCACATCAATCTCACGCAGTTCGGGCATCGGGATGGGCGACTTGCCAATGTGCTGGCCGATAATTGCCGCCGTCTCGGCAGCGCGGGCAATATCGCTGGTATAGAGGGCATCCACGCTCTGGCGGGCAAGGCGCTCGGCGGTAAGACGGGCCTGCGTCTGGCCACGCTCGTTCAGCGGCACATTAACGTGGCCCTGGTATTGCAGGGTGACATTCCACGGCGTTTCGCCATGGCGAACAAAAATGATGCGCATAGCTATTTCTTGGGTATGAGGGTGGTGGGTCGGGGCGACGCTGCCGGGGGGTATTATACCATTGGGAATGCCGGATGGCGCTGCACAGGCACAATTTTATGCTAACCTCAAGAGATATTTTTGTTCACCTAAATCATCTGCAACCTTGCGCCGCGTTCCAGCGTCAATACAATAGTAAGGGCATCGGCAAAGTTCTTGGGGCTACGCCCCAAACGTCAATTTTTGTTGTGTTTTGGCGGCTACGCCGCCAAAACACAACAAAAAAAAGATGTTCGGGGGCGGCGAAGCCGCCCCCGAACCCCCACCGGAGAAGGCATGTCCTATGTTTCCCATGCCACACAATCGGCTCTGGATCGTCCTATTAGCCAGCCTCTTGCTAAGTGGCTGTGCTGGTTTTGGTGGCCCCGAACCGACCCCCACGCCGCTGGTGGATCTCGAACCAGAGACACCCCAGGTGCTTGCCGATGGGCGGGTGTTGCCGCTCACGAGTGCCGAACTGCGCTTCCTCAGCCCCGGTCTTGTTGCTGAGATCCTTGTCCACGAGGGGGAGACGGTGGCGGCGGGGCAGCCGCTGGCGCGCCTCGATAGTGCCGAGTTGCAGTTGGGGGTGGAGCAGGCGCAGGCCGCCTTGGGCCACGCCCAGGCGCTGTATGCCCAGTTGTCTGCGGGCGCGTCGCCGGATGTCGTGGCGGCGGCACAGGCCACGCTCGCCCAGGCGCGGGCCACGGCGCGCCAGGTGGCGGGCAGTGTCACCCAGAGTGATCTGGCGGCGGCGCGGGCGAGTGTAGCCCAAGCGCAGGCCGAGTTGAACCAGTTGCTCGCTGGCCCCAAGAACGAAGCGGTAACGCAGACCCAGGCAGCGCTGGCTCAGGCCCAGGCCGATCTTCAGAGCCAGCGCGATGCACTCTCGGCAGCCAAGGGGCAGGCGGAACTGCAACTGACTCAGGCCGCCAATCAGTTGCGCGACGCTCAGGATTCCTATAGCCGCATCTACTGGCAGAACCGCGAGGCGGAACGTGATGACCCCGATCTGCCGCAGAGCCAGCGCGACGCCGAGGATGCGGCCTTGCGGGCGGTGCAGAGTGCTGAGGCCCAGTTGGCCCAGGCCCAGTTGGCCTTGGAACAGGCGCAGCAGGCCGAGCAGAGTGGGGTGGCGAGTGCCGAATCGCGGGTGGCTCAGGCCCAAGCCAGCCTCGATCTGCTCCTTACTGGAGCCGATGCTGATCAGATTGCCGGGGCGCGGGCGCGTCTGGCGGCGGCACAGGCCAACCTTACGCGGCTCACTGGCGAGGCGCGCACTGGTGAACTGAGCGCCGCACAAGCCGTGATTCAGCAGGCCCAGGCCAATCTCAACCAAGCCCAGGCTGGCCCGCGTGAGGTGGATCTGGCTGTCGCGGCGGCGCAGGTGCAACTCGCTGAGGTGGCGGTGCAGCAGGCCGAGTTGGCGCTGGATCGCGCTATCCTCAAGGCTCCCTTTGCGGCAACCGTGGTGGCGATCAATCTGAAGTTAGGTGAAGTCACACCCAGCGAACCCGCCATCATCCTGGCTGATACCAGCGCCTGGAAGATTGAGACCAGCGACCTTACCGAGTTGGATATTGTCAATGTCGCTGTCGGTGCGCCGGTGACACTCAGTTTCGATGCGCTCCCCGATCTGACTCTGGAGGGTACGGTGACGGAGATTAAGAGTCTCTCTAGTACCTACCAGGGCGATGTGATCTATACCGTGGTGATCAAACCGACCACCTGGGATGCGCGGTTGCGCTGGAATATGACCGCCACCGTGGCGATTAGATATTGAGGCCCCCCTATGCTCAGCCTCAAAAATCTCTGGCGGCGCAAACTGCGCACCATCCTCACCACCCTCGGCATTGCCGTAGGGGTGGCGGCAGTGGTGGTGCTCTCGGCCTTCGGTAATGGCATGGCCGAAGGCTTCGGCACCAATAGTGCCTCCTCCGATGCCGATCTGCTGGTCAGCCAAAAAGACGCGATCATGATCATGATCGGGACGATAGATGAACAGGTGGGCATCGAGATCCGCCAGATGCGTGGCGTGGCCGAAGTGGCGGGTACGGCGGTGGGCATGGTACAGGTGGCCGATTCGCCCTACTTCCTGGTGGCAGGTGAAGAGCCGCGTGGCTTTGCCATCAAGCGCTATAAGATCATCGCTGGGCGTCAGATCCTCAATAAGCGCGAGGTGATGCTGGGCCGCCAGAGCGCCGAGAATATGAAGAAGACCCTCGGCGATAAGTTCCGCATCAATGACATGAGCTACCGGGTGGTGGGGATCTATGAGACCGGCCAGAGTATTGAAGATAATGGCGCGGTGATTCACCTAGAGGATGCCCAGCGCACCTTCGATAAGCGCCGCCAAGTCAGCTACTTCAAACTGAAACTGGACAGCCCGGCCATGCGCGAGCCGGTGCGCGAGGCGATCCAGACGCGCTGGGAGAATCTGGGCGTGACGCGCTCTGGTGAGGCCAACGCGCAGGATCAGATGCTCGATATGTATCGCGCCATGGGCTGGGTGCTGGGGCTGTTTGCGATTCTCGTGGGTGGCCTGGGCATGATGAATGCGATGCTCATGAGTGTCTTCGAGCGCACCCGCGAGATCGGCGTGCTGCGTGCGCTGGGCTGGCGACGGCGGCGCGTCGTGCGCATGATCCTGGGCGAATCACTGGCCCAGTCGCTGATTGGCGGGATACTAGGGCTGCTACTCGGCGCGGCCCTGATCGGATTAGCCGGTCAATCCACCGCACTGGCGGGGCTAGTCACCCAGGGGCTACAACCAGATATGGCGCTCCAGGCATTCGTGATCGCCCTCATCCTCGGTATGGTTGGCGGCGGCTACCCGGCATGGCGGGCAGCGCGCCTCGCCCCATTGGAGGCCATGCGCGCCGAAAGTGGCGCGGCAGTCCGGCTCGGCCCCATCGCCCGCCTGATCAACCGGGTTGTGCGTATCAATGCCGTGCGCAACTTGCTGCGGCGTCCCGCCCGCACCCTCATGAGCGTACTCGGACTCGGCTTGGGAGTCGGGTTTGTCATCGCCCTGAGTGGGATTGTGGAAGGCTCCAAAGCCCTGATCACCAACCTGCTTAGTGCGGGGCAGGCCGATATTATCGTCGAACAGGCCAACGTCTCTGATGCCGCCTTCTCCTCAATAGACGAGCGCACCGTAAGCCAACTGCGCCTCGACCCGGCGGTAAAGAGCCTCTCCAGCCTCGTCTTTGGCACCACCACCGTACCGGGGTTGCCCTTCTTCATCGTCTATGGCCTCGATCCGCGTGAGGAGTACGCCAAACACTACGCAGTGCAGGAAGGCCGCCCACTGCAACGCCCCGGCGAAATGATCCTGGGCCGGATGGCCGCCAACAGCCTCGACAAAGGCATCGGTGATGATCTGCGCCTGAGTGGCACCAGTTTCGAGATTGTCGGTATCTATGAAACCGGGGCCGCCTTTGAGGATGCCGGGGCGGTCATCCCGCTACGCGAAGCCCAACGCATCTTCGGCAAACAGCGCCAAGTCTCGTTCGTCGGCATCGTGCTGCACGACAGCAGCCAAGCCGATGTCGTGGCACGACGCTTAGAGGCACGCTACCCCGATGTAATGGTGAGTCCCACCGCCGATCTGACCGAGCGTATGCAGGATTTCGCTACTACTACCGCCATGATGAACGGGCTGATCGGCATGATGGTTCTGGTGGGTGGCATCGTGATGATGAACGTGATGATGATGAGCGTCTTTGAGCGCACCCAGGAGATCGGGGTGCTGCGCGCCCTAGGCTGGGGGCGGCGGCGCATCCTGGCCACGGTGATCGGTGAAGCACTGGCGCTCTGTGCCGTCAGTAGTGTGGCCGGAGCCGGAATCGGGGTGGCGCTCAACTGGCTGATTGGCCTCGCGCCCGCCTATGGCGATATGCTGGTGCCCCAGTATACGCTGGCAACCTTCATCCTAGGGGCGGGAATGGCGTTTGGTTTGGGGATCGTGGGCAGCCTGGTACCCGCGCTGCGCGCAGTACGACTCAGCCCCTTGGAGGCATTGCGCTATGAGTAACCCGATTGTCCTCGAAACCCGCAAACTCACCCGCACCTTTGGCGAACGGGTGCCGGTGCATGCCCTCAAAGGGGTGGATCTTCAGGTCGCCGCCGGGGAGATCCTGGCCATCATTGGCCCATCGGGATCGGGCAAATCAACCCTGCTCAACCTGATCGGTGCCCTCGATACCCCCACGTCGGGCGAGGTGATCATTGATGGCACACCGCTCGCCCAAGTGCGCAACATTGATCGCTTTCGCGGTAAAACCATCGGCTTTGTCTTTCAGAGCCATAACCTGCTGCCCACCCTCACCGCCGCCGAGAATGTGGAAGTACCGATGTACGAGCAACCCATGCGCGGGCGGGCACGGCGGGCGCGGGCGGTCGAGTTGCTGACCCTGGTGGGGCTAGGCAACCGTGCCGATCACCTCCCCAGCCAGATGTCGGGTGGCGAACGTCAGCGCGTGGCGATTGCGCGGGCTTTAGCCAACGAACCGGCCATTGTCCTCGCCGATGAACCCACCGGCAACCTCGATACGGTCAATACCGCCGAGATCATGGCCCTCTTCAGCCGCCTCAACCAAGAGCGCGGCCTAACCCTGGTACTCGTCACCCACAACACCGAAGTAGCCGCTGCTGCCCAGCGGGTCATCACCATCCGCGACGGGATGATTGAGCGCGATGTGACGATGCAGAGCGAGATAGAGCGCGAACTGCTACTCTTCAAGAGTTCGGTATTGGGCCAAGCCATTCTGCGCGGCGAGAGCCTACCCACCGAACTTGCCGCCGCCGCCCCGGCGCTTCAGGCACTGTTGGAGCAGGTGTAGGGCGGCGCGGTGGCTTCGACAGGCTCAGCCACCGCGCCGCTGGCGGTGGCTGAGCCTGTCGAAGCCACCGCCATGCGGCGCATCGTGATGCGCCTCTACGGCGCAAAGATACGATAATTGAGATTCGGAAACGGCCCGTCCACCTCCTCAAGCTGATCAAGCAAGAAGAGATCCGTCGGGCCAATCGCGGGTTGGCGCGCCATCTCGATCAGACGCTCGAAGCGCCCCAGATAGGTCTTCCAGCGTTCGCGTTGCTCACCGGCTACGCCGGTTGCAACCAACGCCTCCGGCCAATCGCTGGTCTGAGCCAACATGAGTTCACGCGCCGCCTGATTAAGAACCCGTTCCTGATCCTCCTCGGCACTCGGAAACTCACTCGCAATCTCCACCATCACCTGTTCGGCATGGTGGATGGCGCGCCAATACTCATCCGTGGCACCCGCCTGCCAGTTCGCATCACCCGCCTCAGCCCACGAACCAACCTGAAGATCGGCCTGCTGGCGGGTGCGTTGGGTACGCAGGTAGGCTGACGGTGTGGTGAGATGCAGCCCCGGATGGGTAGCACAAAGCATCAACACCGCCTGAAGCCAGGTTGGCCCCTCAAACCACGTTGAGCCAATCATTGCCGTATCGAGCAGCACCAGCGCTAAGTCATCAGAAGAACGGCGCTCATGCTCGGCCAGCAAAAGGCTCACAAAGTGGGTCGCATGCTCCTGCGCCCGCCGCAGCGCGTGGTAGGGATCGTAGGGCTGCGGGCTACGCAGGCCAATCGCCGCATACCCCCCCGGCTCATCGGGGCTACGGTAGAGCGGATCACCCACATACCCCAGTTCGGGCGTCCAGATATGTTGCGCCAGCCCCTCATCAGGAGCTATGGCCGCGAGGCGATATTTGGGCAGATTGATCGGGCGGCATTCAGTCTCGCTCGGCAAACAACTCGGATCAACCACCAAGTAGCGAATACCCACATCACTGATCACCTGCTCTACCCCCGGACGCCATGCCCCACCCGGCAGCCAGATACCTTCGGGCCGCCCAATGGTACGCGCCGTATGCAGCAGACCCTGTTCAATCTGCGCCCGCACCGACTCTTCGCGCCCCAAGAGCGGCAAATAGGCATGAGTAGCTGGCATAGTGAGCGGTTCCACCATCTGCGCACTCACCAGATCGCGTAGGCGCTGCACTAGGTTGCGGTTGTAGCGGCTAGTGAAGCTCTGCAACTTCTGGCGGCTCCACTCCAGGTAGAAACGCGCCAGATAGCTACTATGGGCATCATTCTCGCGCTCAAAGCGATGCAGTTCCTCGGTACGACGTTCCAGGCGCTCCTCCATCCACAGGATGAAGTGCTTCTGCACCACAGGATCAGCCAGTTGCTCGATCAACAACGGCGAACACGCCAATGCCACCGGCGGCTTGAGGCCACTCCGCTGGAAGTCGCTGAGCAGATCGAGCAGGGGAATCAAGCCCTGGGCGATCATCTCGTGCAGTGGCTCTTCGCCATGCGGCTGGCGACCAGCACGGCGCAGGTAGGGGGCATGGGCAATGATCAGAAAGGAGATGAACATAACCTATACAGTCGGTGTGGGCACCTCGGTCGGTGGCACAGGTGGCGGCACATCAGTCGGCGGCACATCAGTCGGCGGCACGGGTACATCAGTCGGTGACACCGGCGTGTCGGTTGGTGGCACCGGCGTGTCGGTTGGTGGCACCGGCGTGTCGGTCGGTGGTACCGGCGTGTCGGTTGGTGGTACCGGCGTATCGGTCGGTGGCACCGGCGTGTCGGTCGGTGGTACCGGCGTGTCGGTCGGTGGTACCGGCGTGTCGGTCGGCGGCACCGCAGTTGGTGGCACCGCAGTGAAGAAGACCGGCGGTGGAGGTGGCAGCGTAGGGGGCGGTGGCTCTGGCGTCAGCGTGGGGCTAGGCGTAGCCGTCGGTACGGCGGTTGGGCTAGGTGTCGGCGTTACGGTGGGTGAACCCAGAGGGATCGCAATCGTCGGGCTAGGAAGGTTACTGGTTGCGGTGGGAAGCGCAGGTGGGCTACCCCCGGCAAAGCGCTGGGCCACAAAAAAGAGGATCAGCAGTGTCAGGACAACGAGAACGCCACCAATCGCCAGAACCGGCATGGTATTCATACTCTGCCCAGAAGGATGCTCCGGCAGCGGGCGCGGAACAGGAACAGGACGCGGCTCTGGGGATCGCGGATCGGGAGCCGGATCAGCGAGGCGCGGAGCCGGATGCGGAGCCGGAGCCGGATCGGCGGGGCGCGGGGCCGGGCGTGGGGCTGGCCCAACCGCCTGCGGAATTGTCTGATCAGTGGCCACAAGCGGATCAATCAGCGCCGCCAGTTGCTCACGCGTAGCAATTGGGGTCTGGTAGCGTTGCGCCACCTCACGCAATGCCGCAACCATTGCCGTCCCATTGGGGTAGCGCCCCTGGGGACGTTTGGCCAAGGCGCGGGCAAGTACCAGATCGAGTTCACTGGGCAGATGCGCCACCACACTTGTGGGCGGCGGGGGCGGCAACTGGGCATGCGAAACGATCAACTGCGGGGTTGCGCCGGAGAAGGGCACCCGCCCGGTAATAATCTCATACGCCACCACGCCCAAAGAGTAGAGATCACTCTGCCCATCCACCCGGCGCGCCTCGGCCTGTTCGGGCGAAATATACTCCGGGGTACCCATAAATACCCCAGTACGCGTCAAGCGCTCGCTATCGGCATCGGGAGTTTGGGCAATCCCAAAATCGGCCAGCACCACCCGCCCTTGCCGATCCAGCATGATATTATGCGGCTTCACATCGCGGTGAACCGCACCTTGGGCGTGGGCGAAATCGAGCGCCTGGGCAATCGGATCGAGCAGACTGATCGCATAACCGAGGCCCAACGCCGACTGTTCGGTGAGAATACTATGCAGGCTGCGCCCATTGATCAACTCCATCGCAATGTAGTAGAAGCCTTCGGCTTCACCAACATCATAAATGGTGATGATATTCGGATGGCGCAACGCAGCCGCCGTGCGGGCTTCACGCTCAAAGCGGCGCACGAACTCCGAATCCATACTCAATTGCGCCGCCAACACCTTGATCGCCACCGGGCGACGGAGAAGCGTATCCTCGGCACGGTAGACGCGAGCCATACCACCACGCCCCAACTCATCTTGGATCTCGTAGCGGCCTAGCCGTTCTCCGCGCAGGTTTCTCAAGGCTGCACTCCTGATCGTTTGTTCTACTTGACTGTTTCCCCCAGCCCGTAAACGGGCGGGCTAGCACCCAGCGAAGGCCGCCTACGCGGCCTAGCACCAGCCCGCGAAGGCGGGCTTTGCCTATTGTAGCCTGCCTGTTTACGGGCTGGGGGTGAGGGCTGCGCCCCAAACCTGCTTTTTTCTGGTATGTTGGCGGCTTCGTCGCCAACATACCAGAAAAAGAGTTCTTCGGGGAGGCTGCGCCTCCCCCGAACCCCCGTATGTTATAGCGAATTGATCAACTCCTCCGCAGCCGAATAGGGATTCCCCTGGCGAGCGGCGATCTTGGCAACGAGCGCATCCCATGCCGGGCCACGCAGACGTTCGACGACCAGTTCTTGCACGGCAGCGCGCAACTCACCCTCTGCGGCTCGGCGAGCGTGGGCATCAGCGAGGCCCGCACCGCGCAGGTGGGCCGCGTGGCGATCCGCATCAAGAATAATCTCCGGGATACCCTGGCCACTACTGGCCACCGCCGCCAACACCGGGGGTTCCCAACCATCCTCTGGTGGGCCACCCAGATGTAACATTGAACGTAACTGGCGCAAGGTCTTATCCGCACCTTCGCGATCAGCCTTATTGACCACAAAGATGTCGGCGATCTCCAGCACCCCAGCCTTGATGCTCTGCACATCATCGCCCATACCAGGAACCTCGACTACAATCGTCGTCTGGGCGGTGCGGGCGATGTCCACCTCCCCCTGGCCTGCGCCAACCGTCTCGATCAGCACCACATCAAAACCGGCCGCATCAATCAGCGCAATCGCATCAGCGGTGGCGCGTGAGAGACCACCCAAGCGGCCCCGGCTACCCATACTGCGAATGAAGACCCCTGCATCACCGCCGAGGGGCTGCATACGGATGCGATCCCCCAGCACCGCGCCGCCACTAAAGGGCGAGGTAGGATCAACCGCAACAATCCCAACCGTGCGTTTCTGGCGGCGCAATTCGAGTGCCAGGGCATTCACCAGCGTACTCTTCCCAGCACCGGGGGGGCCAGTGATCCCAATCGTATGGGCGCGGCCCGCATGCGGGTAGGCCCCTGCCAACAGATCGCGGGCCTGCGAGCCGCCCTGTTCGGCCAACGAGATCGCCCGCGCCAAAGCGCGGCGATCACCTTGGAGCAGGCGTGGAAGAAGATCAGGGATGTGCATATTAGTCGCGGGCCACCCCGGCATTGGCCCGGATATAAGCAACAATATCGTTGGTGTTGGTACCTGGCCCAAAGACCTCGGCAATTCCGTGCTGGCTCTTCAGCGTCGCGGCGTCATCATCGGAGATGATCCCACCGGCAACCACAAGCACATCATCCATCTGCTGTTCACGCAACAACTGTGCCACCTTGGGCAACAAGGTCATGTGCGCACCAGAGAGGATAGAGAGGCCAATCACGTCAACATCCTCCTGGAGTGCAGCCTCAACGATCATCTGCGGAGTCTGCTGAAGGCCAGTGTAGATCACCTCCATACCAGCATCGCGCAGGGCACGGGCAATCACCTTAGCACCACGGTCATGCCCATCAAGGCCGGGCTTAGCAACGAGGACGCGAATCATTCGATCCATAATGCACATTCTCCTCTGAGTGCAGCGTTCTGATGTGCTGATTATACCATGGTGGCTTAGAGCAACCGCCAAGGCTCTGGTATAATCCTTGTCGCTCTAGAGAAGATCATAAACTAAGGGAGGCTGTTGGTGCGCACGTTGATGTATGGCATGCTCTATATCAGCATCCACTTCTTCCGCCTGATCGGTTGGTGGCGCTGGCGGGTTGAGGGTTGGGAGAACCTGCCCCCCAGAGAGTCGGGCGGGATGGTGATGGCGATGAACCATGTGAATGGACTCGACATCCCGGTGATTGGTGCGATGTTGCCCTTCTCGTACCGGCTCTCCTGGCTGGGCAAAGCCGAGATCTTTGAGAAACCCATTCCAGCCTGGTTCTACCGCACCATGCATGTCATTCCGATCAACCGTGGGCGGCGCGATCTTGCCGCACTGAATGCCTCGATTGATGCGTTGCGTGCCGGAGATACCTTGCTCGTCTTCCCCGAAGGCCACCGCAGCGGCAATGGTGTTCTGCAAGAGGGCCGCAGCGGGGCGGTGCGTATGGCCATCCAAGCGGGGGTGCCGATTGTGCCGATTGCGATTACCGGCACCGAACATGGCCTCAAGGGAACATGTCTACGCCGCCCGGTACTGGTGCGGATCGGCCCACCCCTCTACATTCCACCCAGCGAAACGGGGAAGTACCCAGCCACTGTGATGGAGCAATATACAACCGAAATGATGCACCGCATCGCAGCGCTCTTGCCCGCCGAACGGCGCGGGCCGTATCAGTAGGGTAGCCCCATGCCCTAGCCGCAATCGTGACGCGGATGCATCACGATTGCGGCTGAAGAAAGACCACACCCTCAGCATCACGCTCCAGCACCCAGCCCTCCACCCCTTCAGCCCGAATGCGCCACCAAGCCAAGGCATCCACCTCACGCGGGCCTTCCAGGATCTGCACCTGGCTACCTTGCGGCACCCGCCCTAGCACGCGGATGCTCGGATCAAGGCCGGGTTTGGCACGTACCCGCAGGGCACCACCATCGAGATTGATCACCTCGGCGAAGCCCCCAATACGCAGGCTTGGCAGTGGCGTTGGAGTTACGGTAGGCAATAGTGTGGGTTCAGCGGTTGGGCTAGGCACACTCAGCACGGTGCTGACCGGGGTGGGCAGACTGCTCAGCGACTCAGCCAGCGGCGCGGTGGGCCGCAGCCAAGAGATGATCAGCAGCAGCAGCAAGAGCGTGATCGCCCCACCGACAAACGAAAAGAGCGGCAACATCCAGCGTGGACGCGACACCAGAAGCCCACCGCGTAGCTGGCGGCGGGCCGTGTCATACCCTTTGCGGTAGTAGTAGTAGTGCTGGTAATAGAAGGTATTTAGATCGTCGTGCTCGGCGTCACTGGCACCAAGCGCGTACATCTCGTTATTACTGGGCATTAGGAGATAATCAGATCAGCCCGTCCGATCTCACGCAGCAGCTCTGGGTAGATCGCATAGACGGGTTCGACGGCGGGAAGCAGCTTAAGAATCTTCGGAATCGGCCCCTTGGCAATAATCTGACGCCGCGTAAGTGCCGCCATCAGATTCACTTTCCCATGCCAGAATTGATGCGCCACATCCGCCTTCATACTCATCTCAACATGCGGCTTTAGGCTGGGATTCTCACCCCAATCCACATCGTAAAAGGCATTGGGCTGAGTAGGCGGAGCAGCAGCATTGATCGTCACCACCCCAAATGGCTCAGTATAGCGGAACTGCACAATGATCTTGCCATCACGGATGCGCGGGGCAATTTTGGCATCCACTTTGACGCGATCATAGAGCATACCAATGATAGATCGCAGTTCGGCTTCATCTTTGAAGTAGGGCATCAAGTTCTCCCTTCGTGCCGGTCGGAATATGGCGAATTATACGGGTATTGGCACACTTGCGTCAACATTATGCTCCAAAACATCCCTCCCGTTCGCGTAGCCCCGCCAGCCATGCCGCGCCATCCATCGGGCGCTTGCCAGCCGGTTGCAGCTCGCGCAGTTCTAACGCGCCACTCCCAGTCGCTACCAGCGGGTAGCGCTGGCCACTCTGGCTGATCAGTTGCCCCGGCGTAGCAGTTGCGTCACCCACATTCAGCACCGCCGCCCGCAATAAGCGTACCGCCTGCCCGCGCCAACTGGTCTGCACCCCCGGCCATGGATCGTAGGCCCGGATCATGCGCTCGATCTGGATCGCCGATTGACTCCAATCTACCAGCCCATCTTCCTTCTTCAACATGCGGGTCAGGCTGGCCCGTTCATGTTCCTGGGCTTGTGGGACGATCCGCCCGGCGGCGTACTCTGCGAGCGCCTCGACCAAAAGCTTGGCCCCTACCACAAAGAGTTCATCCGTGAGCGGGCCAGCGTAGGCATCGGGGGCGAGATCGGTACGCACTTGACGCACAATTGGCCCACTATCCATGCCACGATCTAGGCGCATGATCGTCACCCCTGTTTGGCGATCTCCCGCCAGAATCGCCCCAGCTACCGGGGCTGGCCCACGATGCAGCGGCAGGAGCGAGGGGTGGATATTCAGGTAGCCCAGCGGCGGAATAGCCAGCACGTTGGGGCGTAAGATCTCGCCGTATGCCGCCACAACCCCCACATCGGGCCGGAGGGCGCTGAGCGCTTCGACCACCGCCGTATCACGCAGGGTAGGCGGCTGAAGGATCGGCAAACCTAAACGCTGCGCGGCCACTTTTACCGGCGGTGCAGTGAGGTGGCGCTGGCGTCCCGCTGGACGATCTGGCTGCGTCACCACCGCCACCACCTCATGGCCCGCCGCTACCAGCGCCTCTAACGGATGCACCGCAAAGGTAGGGCTGCCCATAAATATGATTCGCATAAGCGTTAACTCCTTTGCGCGACATTGGCACCAAGAACGCATTGCATGCCCACAAACCACTATAGTATAATCGCATAACACGTGACGCCCCGCATGCTGCGCACGAGTTACAACGGAGAAGACCCATGCTGGCTGTGATCTTTGATGGAACCCTCAAACTTGTCCACGATTACCCCGTGCCCGAACTACGCCCCGGCGAGGCGATCATTCGCCCCCACCTTACCGGGGTGTGTAATACCGATATTGAGATTACCCGTGGGTATATGGGATTTCGTGGGGTTCTGGGCCACGAGTTTGTTGGGACGGTCGTAGCCTGTCATGATGAAACTTGGGTTGGTCGCCGCGTTGTGGGTGAGATCAATGCCGCATGCCTCAACTGCCCCACCTGTTTGCGCGGTAATCCGACCCACTGCCCCAACCGCACCACGCTGGGGATTGATCGCCGGGATGGAGTGATGGCTGAACGCTTCTCGTTGCCCATAAGCTGCCTCCACCCTGTCCCGGAGAGTGTCTCCGATGAAGCGGCGGTCTTTAGCGAACCACTTGCCGCTGCCCTAGAGATTGTTGACCAGAGCCATATTCGCCCCACCGAACGCGTGGCGGTGGTTGGTGATGGCAAACTGGGCGCAATGATCGTGCAGACACTCCGCCTCACCGGCTGTGATCTCACCTTAGTCGGGCGTCATCCTGAGCGTTGGGAACTCTATACCAAGCAGGGAATTACCTGCCAACACAGCCAGGATGTGCAGTCTGCGGCGGGAAGCTTTGATGTGGTGGTAGACTGTACCGGCAACCCGAAGGGTCTGGCTACCGCACGCCAGTTAGTCCGCCCACGTGGGCGCTTGATCCTAAAGAGTACCTTTGAAGCCGCCTCGCAGATCAACCTGACCATGCTGGTAATTGACGAGATCCAACTGATTGGCTCGCGCTGTGGCCCATTTGCCCCCGCACTGCGCCTACTTGAGCGTGGCCTGATTGCAACCGCCCCCCTGATTAGTGCTGAATATCCGCTCCGCGACGGCCTACAAGCCTTTGCCGCCGCCCACGGCCAGATGAAGGTGTTGCTCCGCCATCCTGATTAGGATGCTACCTATATGCTACGTGTAGCGTATCATCTCTAGGCAACATCTTCTGACTGGTCAGCATACTCTATGGATTCTAGTGACATCCCGGCTGCGAATCAGACCATCCTGATCGCTGATGATGACGAGTCGATTCGTCAGGTGTTGATGATCCTGCTGCGTAGTGTTGGCTACCGTATCGAGTTGGTCGGTAATGGTAGTGATCTCATTCAACGCGCCCAGGTCATTATGCCGCATCTGCTCCTTATTGATGTGATGATGCCCGATATGGACGGCTATGAGGCATTACGCCAGTTGCGTAACGATACGCGTACCGCCCATATTCCGGCGATTATGCTCACAGCACGTGGCGAACCAAAAGATCTGGTGCATGGCTTTGATAGCGGTGCTGATGATTATGTCATCAAGCCCTTTAATACCGTGGAGTTGATCGCCCGTGTGCGCAGCCAACTGCGGCGCGCAACCCGTAAGCCGGTGCGTAGCCCGCTCACCGGGTTGGCCGGAAATGTGCTGATCGCCGAGGAGTTGCGCTTTCGCCTGCGCCGCGAAGAGCCGTTTGTGCTGCTCTATGCCGATCTGAACAACTTTAAGCCCTTTAACGACATCTACGGCTTTGCACGCGGAGATCGCGTCATTCGCCTCGCCGCCGATGTGATTGTCGCCTGTGTCGCCCGCATCGGCGAGCATGACTTTGTCGGTCATATCGGGGGGGATGATTTTGCGATTATTACCACTCCGCAACACATCACGCCAATATGTCGCGCAATCCTGACCGATTTTGGCCTCCAGGTGCAGGAACTCTATGACCCGGCAGATCTCGAACGTGGCTACCTCGAAGGTGTGGATCGCCACGGGATCTATCGGCAATTTCCGATTACCACCTTCTCCATCGGTGGGGTCACGAATCGTTACGAGCAGTTTGCTGGCCCCGATGAGATTGGCCAACGAGCGGCTGAAATGAAGGCCCAGGCCAAGAGTCTGCCCTATGGCTCCTATGTGGTTGATGGGGAGATCGAGAATGCTTTTGCGTCATAGGGGCGCGTCACGACGCGCCCCTACGCCCGCATAGAGTAGCACCGGCTTCCAGCCGGTGGCGGCGCATCGTGACCGGCTGGAAGCCGGTGCTACCTTCAGGCTGCGTAGGGGCGCGTCACGACGCGCCCCTACGTGGTATTCCTTAACCGAACGCCAATGCGGCTGTGCCGCCCCCAACCCCCCGCCGGGTTAGACTTTGCTCTCTATCAAAAATCGCTTACAATAAGCTATCTGGATCACGCCTAGTCAAGCCTACGAGGAGCCATTTGTGATCACTCCGCCAGCTAAAGCAGGCGGCTTCTTGAAGGCCAAAGCCACCAATACAGCCATCCGCTTCAACAGCGGCTTCTCAGACAACGCATGCGGCAACCCGCTACGTGAACGCCTGACGGCTCGATCCGAGCCATGGTATTGCACCATACGAGGAACACCTGACATGTTTTACGTGCCGCAGGAATTGCGCGACACAACCAGCAACCTATCCTGCTCTTCAGGTGCGGCGTCTAAAGACGCGACTGGCCTGCCGAAACAGCCATTAGCACGATTGTACCACAAAACACGCTTTACCGCAATAGGAAGTCCAGTCCGGCGCTTCCCCTGTCGCCGAAAGGCGAACAGGGGAAGCGCCGTGGCGTTGGTGTACGAGCTATAGCGGAGGAGTCTTCTCATGGATCCACAGCCGCTCCTGCTCTTCCTCGTCGTTCTCATCCTCTGTTTGTTCGTGGTTACGCTCTTTATCATGCGCTCACGGCGTATGAAGAAAGATACTGATCAACGGCCATGGCGGCGCTTGCCACCCCTATGGATCGCGCTGATTGCGCTTTCTATTTTGGTGCTTGGCGGTGTTAGCTGGTTCTTCATAGCCCAACCGGATGATAACGACCAGTTTGTGGTGCTGATTGCCCCGTTTGATGATGCGAGTGATGGCCAGACCGGACGTTATGTGGCGGCTGAGTTGGCGCAGCAGATGATCCAACAGCTTGATGGCCGCATTGAGGTGCGCTTGCTTGAACAGCGCCCTGCTGATGATGTGCAGGCATTAGGCTTGGCCAATGCGGCCCAGAGCGATCTCCTAATCTGGGGGCAGGTAGAACCAGGTGCCCTGCTCGATAGTCAGTCGTTGTCGCCCCGGCTGATCTATACGCCGCAGCGGATCTATGCCCCCAATGGCTGGGAGAGCTATCAGGGGCGCTTTGCCATGCCCCAACGGGCGATCCTGAGCAGCGAGCCAATCAATGGCCAAGCGGTTCTCCCCGGTCTGGTGGCGGCGCTCGCCGACTATAGCCAGGGCTACCCGGATCGGGCAGCGGCGACGCTTGACCGTTTGATGAATGATTATCCGGCGCTGCGCACACCACTGCTCCAGGCGCTGCTAGGGAATGTGCTCTGGGCACGCGGCAGTTATGGCCCGGCGGCTGATGCCTATCGCCTGGCCTTGAGTCTGCCCTCTTCAGAGCAGGCACTGTTGGCCAATAATCTGGGCGCTATTCTGCTTGATGCCGGTGATCCGGGTGTGCTGAACGCCTTTGCCGATGCGGTAAGTCTGCTTGAGGGTGAGGATCTCGGGGCGCTGCGCTATAACCTGGGGATGCTCGCGCTTCAGGATCAGCGCCCGAATGATGCGGCGGTAGAATTGGAGCAGGCGCGCAATCTCTTGCCGCCCAATGCGCCGCTGTTGGTGGCTCTCGCCAATGCCTACCGCGAGAGTGGCCGTCTGGCAAGTGCCGAGGATATCTTGATCGCCGCCGAACGGCAGATCAAGCTGGATGTGCGTGGGGTGCCCCAACTCTATCGGGTGATGCTCGAACAACGCCTACGCTCGGCGATCAATGAAGAACGGGCCATGCTGAGTCTGGCGCGCAGTTTGGCCGCGCAGGGGCCGTTGACATGGGAATTGGAAGTAGCGCTACCCCTGCCCGAAGATGCGGTCGAGAGCCAGTACAATCAGTTGCGCAGTGCCATAGAAGCGAGTGATTATGTGGCGGCGCGCTGGCACCAGCGCTCGGCCTCGGATAGTGCAACCGACCTGAGTGCAGGCCAAGTGGCTACCGGGCAGGCCGAGCGCGCCGAGAATGATGCGCGTCGTCAGCGCTACCACTTGGCGCTGCTGGCGATTGAGTTGGCACGTACCCGCGCCGATAGACCCACAGGGGGCCTCGCCGCACTCTTTGGGCGCACTAACCCTGCCGATGAGGGCTTGCGCTTGCTTGAGACACTCGATCTGCGTACCCCTGACCGGCCACCGATTCTGCTCGCCGAGGCACGCGCCTATCGTGTCGCTGAGAAGCTGAACGAGGCGGATCGCCTCTATGACCGCGTGTTGCAACTCATCCCGCAGCGCCCTGAGGGCTATTTTGGCAAGGCGATGGTCGCCCAAGAGCGCGGCGATAGTGGCACAGCGATGCAGTTGCTCCAGATGGCAATTGAACGTGACCCCAGCTTCTTCCCGGCACGGATCGAGTTGGCCCAGATTGCGCAGCAGCGCGGCGATCTGAACGCGGCGATCAGCCAGTGGCGCAGTGTGAGTATCCAGCGTCCCGGCCCAGCGGCGGCGGTTCCGCTGGCCCAGGCGTTGCGCCTGAGTGGGCCAACTGGTTATGTTGAAGCTGAACAGGTGCTCCTGCCGCTTAGTGTGACTGATCCGGCAGCGGCAATAGAATTAGGTCGCCTGTATAACGACGCCGGTCGCCCTGAAGCTTCGATCCAAGCCTACCGCGACGCGCTACGGCTTGACCCGCAGAGTAGCACTGCCGCCTTTGAACTGGGTGAACGCTTGGCAGTACTCGGCGATCTCAAGGCTGCCGAAGCAGCCCTGCGTGATGCCCTGCGCTTTGACGACCGCAATATCGCCGCCCGCTTGGCCTTGGCACGCCTCTATGAAGGGCCAATGGGCCAACCTGATCGCGCCGATAAGGAGTATGGTATCGCCTTGGATCAGGGTGTGCATGATCTCAATACGCTCATCCTGATTGGTGATACCGCCCTGGGCAATCAGAACCCCAACCAGGCAATCAATGCCTATAGCAAGGCAGTACGCCTCGATCCGAATAGTGCCTTACCCCACCTCAAGTTGGCAACGGCCTATCTCGCCACGAATCGGCTCCAGTCAGCAGAAGATTCAGCGCAGAACGTGCTACAGCGCACCCAACCACCCACCGATCTGGTGGTGGCGGATTTGCGGGCGCAAGCGTTAGTACTGTTGGGCGATGTGGCGCTGCGCAAACCCGATCTGGCACTGGCACGCCAACACTACACCGAGGCGCTCCAGATCAGTCCGCAGATGCTCACCGCCCAATTGGGGATGGGGCGCGTTGCGGTTGGTGAGGGCCAGTGGGGAGTGGCGTTGGGCTACTTCGAGACAGCGACGAATCTGCCGGGGGGAACGCAGGACGCCAACGTGCAGTTCTGGTTGGCTGAGGGGCTGTTGCGCAGCGGGGCGCTGGATCGGGCCATGAACGCCTACCAACAAGCGCTGGCGATTCGCCCAACCTTCCCCGAAGCACTCTTGGGGCTGGCCCAGCTTCAGTATGCCCAGGGCGATCCGGCCACGGCACTCCAAACCGTAGAGCAGAGCATTGGGCAGCGCGGCGACTACGCCGAAGCGCTGCTCTTTAAGGGCAAGTTGCTCCAAGAGTATGGCCGCATTGATCAGGCATTGGTGGCTTATGATGCCTCCATCCGTGCGAGTAGCCAGATTGCCGAGACCTACTACCGACGATCACTGCTGCTCATCAGCACCGAGCGGTACGATAAAGCAATCAACGATCTGCGGCGCGCAGTGACGCTGCAACCCAACTTCCCCGAAGCCCACTACTGGATGGGGCGCGCCTACTATGCCCGTAACCAAGATGATCAGGCCCACGATGCCTTCAAACGTGCTGTGGATCTCAATCCGAGCTATACCGAAGCGCTCTACTACCTCGGCCTAGCTGCCGAAGATTTGGACCGCCGTGATGAGGCTATTGGGGTCTACCAGACCGTCATTCTGGCCGATGGTACTGGCGAGTGGGCAACTCGTGCCCGCGATCAACTCAACCGTATCGAATAGATTTAGGTGTATGAAGACCTTTCTCCAGTATCGTATTGCCCTGCAAACACTTCAGTCGAACCGGTTGCGGCGCGATTTTAGCGATCTCTCCGCAATTCCGATGTACGAGCCGGTGGGTGAATTCTTCTTTGAAGAGATGTATGGCCCGCGTGACTTTAGTCAACGCGATAATGATGCGCGCCGTTTGCAACACTTCCTGCATATTGTGCCGGGGGTTCACCTGCACGATATTGAGGAAATCTTGGAGTTGATCAGCATTACAGCCGATCTTGATGATGATCTAACCCGCCGCCTGATTGCGCTTGGCGCACCGATCACCTTCGATGAGGAGATCTATGAGCAAGTGTATCGTGAGGCAGACAACTATGATTTGCGCATGCACCAGTTGGAGTTGATCCGAAATTGTCTCCTCAACGTCTACCGCCTCTCGCGGTCGCACCTGCTAGGTATGGCGCTAGAGAGTTCGGGCCTGATTGCACGCCTCGCCGGATTTGAAGCGGGCCACACCTTCTTACTCAAGGGCTACCGTGCCCTGCGCGATGTGAGCGAGATTGATCATTTTGCGGTGACGATCTATAGTCGGGAACTGATCCGCCTTGATCGGATCTATGCGAAAGAGCAGGTCTAAGTAGGGGCGCATCGCGATGCGTCCCCACAGCCGGGGTGTGGGGGCCGCAGGCCCCCACGAAACATTCTTTTTGGTGGTGGAGTTGGCCGCTTTGCGGCCAACTCCACCACCAAAACTATGGGTTTGGGGCGTAGCCCCAAGAAGGAGCTATCAGATGACGATCAAATATACCCGCTGGCTGCGCACCTATGTTGGCCATCAGCGCATTATGCAGGTACGCTCGTGCGGGTTTGTGCAGAATGAGCGTGGCCAGGTGTTGCTCTGCCGCCGTGCCGATGTGATGCTCTGGGATCTCCCCGGTGGCACGATCAGCCTTGATGAGACGCCGGTGCAGGGCTTGGCGCGTGAGGTCTTAGAGGAGACTGGGCTGAGTCTGCAAGCCGAGCATCTGATCGGGGTGTATGCTGGCCCCGATTTCCATTGGAGTTACCCCAATGGCGATCAGGCGCAGATTATTGCGATCCTCTTTGCTGCCCGCATTACTGGGGGCGAACTGCGCCAAGCTGGCCACGAAAATGTAAATATCGGCTTCTTCAGCCCTGATGCCTTCCCACCGCTGCTGACCCGTACCAAGCGGATGTTGGCCGATGCCCTTTCTGGTCGGGCAGAAGCGGCATTTGATCGTTAGCGACGCACATACTCCATCGGCCCGGCCTGACGCACCAAGCCCTTCAGTTCTAGTACGGCCAGGGTGGCCGCCACCTCCCCGGCACGCATGCCCATGGCCCGTCCGATCTCGTCAATTGCTTGCGGCTCGTAACTGAGCAGATCGAGCAACTTGGCCTCGGTGGGGTCACTGGGCAGTTCGCTGCGCGCCTCTTGCTGCACAGCGGCGGTGGTAAGGTTGAGGCTCTCTAGAATATCAGCGGCACACGTAGCGAGGCTGGCCCCGTCACGAATCAGCCGGTGAGTGCCAATGCTCTGGCGCGAAAAGATGTGGCCGGGCACCGCAAAGACATCGCGGCCCTGCTCCAGCGCGAAGTCTACGGTGATGAGCGCCCCGCTACGCTCTCCGGCCTCGATCACCAAGGTGGCGAGGCTGAGGCCACTGATCAGCCGGTTACGCGCCGGGAAGTTGGTTGCTACCGGGCGCGTACTTAAGGGGTAGTCGCTGATCAGTGCGCCATGCTCGCTGATGCGCGCCGCCAGATCGCGGTTACGCTCTGGGTAAGGCAGATCCACCCCACTCCCCAGCACCGCCAGGGTGCGGCCCTGCGCCTCTAGCGCGGCCTGGTGGGCAACGCTATCCACCCCGATGGCGAGGCCACTCACCACTGTCACCCCCTGTTGCGCCAGATCATAGCTGAGGCGCTGGGCGACTTCGCGGCCATAACTGGTGGGCGAACGGGTTCCAACCACTGCCACGGTCCAGGTGTTCTGAAACTCAACACTGCCACGTACATAGATCAGTGGCGGGGCCGCCGGAATGTTGCGCAGCAGATGCGGGTAGGCCGGGTCATCAATACTCAGCAGGGACACCCCCGCCTGATGCACGCGCTCCAGTTCATGATCGAGGTCAATCCGTTGGCGACCGGCACACAGCGCCGCGCTGGTACGTTTGTCCAGCCCGGCCATCACCAGCGCCAACTCATCGGCGTACCACGCGGCTTCCAATGAGCCACACTGCTCGATCAGGCGCGCCAGCCGCGCTGGCCCTAAGCCGGGGATGAGGTTGAAACCGAGGTAGTAACGGGTGTTGTTGGTGGGCATAGGAATGATCTTTCTTCGTGTTCATGCTCTATACCGCACGAGAGGGGCATGAGGTTGCAGGGCATGGGCAAAGTTCTTGGGGCTTCGCCCCAAACCCATTTTTGTGGTGTTTTGGCGGCTTCGCCGCCAAAACACCACAAAAAAATATCTTCGGGGGAGGCGCAGCCGCCCAAAAAACACCCCACCGGGTTTCGAGTATCATAGAAACCATGAAACGAACGCTACCCGAATGGGCAATCGCCCTCTGCATGTCGCTCGGCCTGGGTGTGCTACTGACATGGCCCCTAGTTACCCGCTTTAGCACCGATCTGCCCGGTCGGGCGCATAAAGATGGCCTCGAAGATGCGTACCAGAATGTCTGGAATCTCTGGTGGACGGTGCAGGCGTTTGAACGTCCCGCCCATCTGTTGATCACAGATCGCTTCTTCTTCCCAGAAACACCGAATCTCTTCTACCATACGCTCGCACCGATCAATACGCTCTTGGTCGCCCCGGTGACGGCGCTCTGGGGGCCGATTGCCGGGTTTAATACGGTGGCAATGCTCTCATTTGCCCTGGGTGGTTTGGGCATGTGGGTCTTGGCGCGCCAGCGCGTAGGCCACGGTGCCGCCTTGCTGGCCGCATTGGTCTTTATCGCCAGCCCCTTCCACATGGCCGCCTTGGTGAGCGATGGGCAGTTGCAGATCTTCGCAATTCAGTGGATTCCTTGGTATGTGCATTTTCTGTTGCGCAGTTTGAAGGATGGGGCTGCGCCGAGGCTGCGCCGCCCCCGAACCGCCGCCAATTGGCTATGGGCGGGGGGCTTTTTGGCGCTGAGTGCGTGGAGCGATTGGTACTACACGCTCTTCTTGCTCATCTTTACGCTGCTGGCAGTACTGTGGCATCTGTTCCAGCAGCGGCAAGCCGCCGGGCTGCGCGGGGTGATGCTGCACCTCGTGGGGGTGGGGCTAGTGGCGGGGGTAGGAGCGGCACCGCTGGTGCTGCCGATGCTGTGGGAGGCCAGCCAGCACACCTACATGAATACCTACCCCCCCGATGATCCGGCGCGTCTCAGCGCCGATCTGCTCGGTTTTCTGGTGCCTGCGCAACTGCATGCGCTCTGGGGAGGTGCCCCATTGGGGTGGGGCGTCTCTTTTGCGGTAAACCGCCGCTTCTATGTGGGTGTTGGCGTGGCCATCTTGGCCCTACTGGCACTCTGGAAGCGGCCAGCAGCGCGCCCCTGGGGTTTGATGGCGCTCATCTTTGGGCTGCTGGCGCTAGGGGCAGAGCTACGCGTGAATGGTGTGGCTACAGGTATTCCCTTACCTTATGCCTTCATCGCCAACCTGCCGGTGGTGCGACTCACCCGCCAACCCGACCGCTTTGATGTGTTGGTGACGCTGGCGTTGGCGATGCTGGTAGCCCATGGCGCAACATGGCTGACTGCACAGATCCGCCAGCCACGTTGGCGCACCCCGCTGTTCTTACTCGTAGCGGGCCTACTCCTCCTCGACTACCTGCCCGCCCCGATCATCACCCGCACGCCCCCGGTGCCACCCTTCTTCGCCGCACTTCCCCATACTGATGATGGCGCACTGCTTGAGTACCCGTTCCATGTTGACGGGGCGTACCGTGATGCTGAACGTATGCTCTTTCAGACCATTCATACTCGCCCGATCAGTGGCGGCTACCACTCACGGCCCTACCCGCAACTGCAACTCGGTTTGCCTGCGCTGCGCGATCTGGCGGCGGGCATGCTCGCCAGCGACATCGCCGCCGAACCGGGCGGCTGGGCAGCGGGGCTGCGCACGATTGGCTATCGCTACATCATCGGCTACAAACAGCGCCCGCTTGGCCCGCGCAACCTGCAACCCGAACAAGAAGCCACCTTCCGCCAGTTAGTCGAGGCTGGGTTGGGCGTACCAGGGCCGATCTATACAGACGACTGGATGATCGTGTATGAAGTGCCGCAGGCCACACCTGCGCCGGTGGTTCAGATCCGTGACGGTTGGGGATCGGTCGAGCGCCCGGCTGAATCTGCGGCCTTCCGCTGGATGGGTACTGCGGCTGAATTGGGGCTTATTGTGCCCCAAGCGGGCACCTACCTGCTCAGCCTAGAGGCACTTCCCGCCGCAGCGCCGCGCCACATGCAGCTCGATCTGCCGACTGGCCCAGTAGACGTGACCATGCCCGCTGGGACTCGCACCTATACCTTGCTGCTGCACCTGCCCGCCGGACGCAGCCTGATCGGCCTACGCAGTCTCGATCCGCCTACTAGTGGCCACGCGTTGGAGGGTAATGGGGATATGCGCCCAATTAGTGTGCGCGTAAGCAACATCAGCCTACAGATGGTACTCGATTCTTGATTCTTGATCGCTGATGCTTGAT
>NZ_GL501404.1:537573-648497 GCF_000152145.1 Oscillochloris trichoides DG-6 | reverse complement strand
CAGGGTACATGCAAAGTCCTTGGGGCGTAGCCCCAAACCCTATTTTTTGTTGGTTTTTGGCGGCGTAGCCGCCAAAAACCAACAAAAAAGATTGTCGGGGGCGGCGCAGCCGCCCCCGAACCCCCACCGAAGAAGGATACATCATGGCAATCGCACCATCTGTCTATATCGGTACCGATTTTGGTGCCACTACCTCCAAAATTGCGGGCATCTGGGTTGATGGCCAACCGATCTCAACTGAACTGTTACAGCGGCCCAGCAACTCGCACCTCGGCCCGGCGGCGGTGGTGGAAGGCTGGATCGAGGCGATTGGGATCTACTTGGCACAGCACGATCTGAGTTGGGATGCGGTGCAGGGGGTAGGGGTGGCGATCCCCGGCCCGCGCCGCAGCTATGGCGTGCTGGAGCGTGGCCCCAATCTGCCAGAGAGCTTTGTCGGCTTTGATGTCTACAGTGCCTATCGCACGGCCCTGGTGATGCAGACCGGGCGCGATATTCCGTTGGTGGTGGGCAATGATGGCAACATGGGTGGGGTGGCCGAGGCGCATCAGGTGCGCGGATCGGGCAGTGCGAGTGTGCTGATGCTGGCCCCCGGTTCGGGCTTAGGCTGTGCCTTTGTTGATGCACGCGGCCATGCCTTGGATGGCGATACCCTAGCGGGGATGGAGGCCAGCCACATGCCCGCCCCGCTGCATCTGTTGGGGCTACCGGCCTACCCGTGTGGTTGCGGGCGCGAATGGGGCTGCATCGAACTCTACACTAGTCTGGCGGGGTTGCCCTACCTCATCGCCGCCTACCTGCCGGAGTACCCCGATCATCCCTTGGCCCATTCTCCACTTAGCCCCAAGGAGCAGGCATTGAGCCTGCGCGGCCTGGCCCAGCAAGATGATCCACTTGCCCAGCGCATCTTCGACTTCCAAGCGCGGGCCTTGGGTATTCATATTGCCAACTTGGCGATGGCCTGCGATCCCCAGATCGTGATTATTGGTGGCGGGCTGATGGATACCGAAGCAACCCGTGCCGCCTTCCGCGAACGCTACCTGCACACCATCTGGGAAGCTGCCGCGCCCTACCTGTGGCCCAGCCAGCGCACAACTATGCGCATCCTTCCGGCAAGCCTAGGTGAACTCTCACAGGCGATTGGGGCGGCACTAGTGGCGTTAGATCAACACATGATGTCATAGCTGAAGTGGGGATGTATGGCCGATCTTCTCAGCTCGCTGACGATTGCGGGTAAGGTGCTTAGTAACCGTATGGTGATGGCCCCAACGCCCAGCGGCTTCGCCAGCGCCGACGGGTTTGTCAGTGCCGATCTGATCGCCTACTATGCCCGTCGCGCCCAAGGCGGTGTGGGCTTGATCCTGAGCGAGCCGCTGCTCGTGGTGCCACCCGCACATACCGAGGGCCTCAACCATCTGGGGGGCTACGCCGATGCCTTTGTTCCGCGTCTGCGCCAGCTTGTCGGTGCGGTGCATGCCCACCATACCCGACTACTCCTGAGTCTAGAATGCCCTACAGAGAATGCGGCCCTTTCGAGCGCGGCGCTCAGTGCGCTCCGCGAACAGTTCATTCTGGCGGCTTGGCGCACCCACTGCGCCGGAGCCGATGGGGTGCTGCTCTCATCTGCCGATGGCGGAGTGCTACACAGCCTGATTTCACCTAGTCGCAATCATCGCCATGACAGCTATGGAGGCGATCTGGCCAATCGGATGCGTTTGGCCCTAGAGGTGATCGAGGGCATTCGCACCTGGATCGGCCCGCGCTTTATTATCGGGTTTCGCCTGCCCGCCGAGGAGTTCTGTGTGGGTGGTATGGGCATGCAGGATGCCCGCGTGGTGGCCCGCCGGGTGATTGCGGCGGGGGTAAAGATTCTCGATGTCACCGTGGCGGTTGGCGACGCGCTCACCCTGGCGCGCTTCCCCGGTTGGGCAGTACCGTTAGCCAACGGGATTAAGCGTGTCACCCCGGAGGTGCCGGTGATTGGCTTTGGGGTGCAGGGCGATCACCATGTGGCCGATAGTCTGATCCGGGATGGAAGTATTGATCTGGTGGCGCTCGATCATACGCTACGCTACAATCCAGATTGGCCACACCGTGCCCAGGATCTGTTGGATGGGTAGGGAGGCGATGCGACGCATTCTTACAGAGAGGAAACACCCAATGCGCTATGGCTTTGTGATGCCTTTTGGCGATGCCCGCACGATTGCCCAGGCCGCACTGATGGCTGAAGAAGTCGGCTGGGACGGTATCTTTGTCTGGGAGCCGGTCTGGGGGGTAGATGCCTGGGTGGCCCTGGCCGCTGCGGCGATGGTGACACAACACATCCGCCTAGGAACGATGCTCTCGCCAATTGCACGCATGCGCCCCTGGAAGTTGGCGAGTGAGACGGCAACGCTCGATAATCTCTCCGATGGGCGGGTGAACCTTGCGGTGGGCCTCGGTGCGCCCGATACGGGCTACGTTGCCTTCGGCGAGGTGATTGATCGCAAGCTGCGCGCCGAGTTGACCGATGAGGGCTTGGCGATTCTAACCGGGCTTTGGGCTGGGCAGCCCTTCGCGTTTCAGGGTAAACACTATACCATCAAGCCGACCAATTTCAACCCGCCGCCACCACCCGTCCAACAACCGCGAATCCCGATCTGGGTCGTGGGTGTCTGGCCGAGTGAGAAGTCTATGCAGCGGGTGCTGCTATATGATGGCCTGCTCCCCTCGGTTCTCGGCCTGGATGGCAAGACGCACCAAGCCAGCCCAGAAGAGGTGCGTGAGATGGCAGCCTACGTGGCCGAGCGGCGCACCTTGCCTACCCGTTTCGATATTGTGGTTGAAGGCCAAACACCGGGCGATGATCAGGTGGGAGCAGTTGAGCAGGTTGCCCCCTGGATCGAAGCCGGAGCGACCTGGTGGATCGAGACCATGTGGGAGATACCCAACACTCCCGCCGGACTTGCCACAGTGCGCCAACGCATCGCCCAGGGGCCACCGAGGGCGTAACAAGGTTTTTGGAAAGTCACCGCCGGTGGGGGTTCGGGGGCGGCACAGCCGCCCCCGAAGATATTTTTTGTTTGTTTTTTGGCGGCTACGCCGCCAAAAAACAACAAAAATGGGGCTTGGGGCGCAGCCCCAAAGACTTTGTCCATGCCCTACCCCACCTAGGGTAAGGACGGAGTTAGGTATCGTTTTAATGCTATAATTACCGTTTAGATCCTCAAGATATATAGTCAAGGTATATCCATGTTCGCCAATCAGCGCCTGAGGCGTCTCTTCATCATGCGGCACCCCGATGATGATCTGCGACGTAGAGGGCAAAATCTTCTGGCCGTCCTTTGGATTCTGATCATCATTACACTCCTCAGCATCCCTACCTCTGTCATCCATGGACGTGTAGGTTCGCTCATTAACACGTTTAGTGCGCTACCAGTCGCCATGCTTTTGCTCTGGATGACTCATCGTGGATGGGTTAATTGGGTCACGATGATCATGCTCACCATCAATACGGTGAGTTTCGTTCTAACCCCAGCTTTTGGTTCAGCCGATTTTTCAGTCATTTCTTACTATTTTATTATTAATATATTCATTGCCGGAATTGTTTTGTCTGTCAAGATGATCTGGAGTGTACTCATACTCAACATTGCCGCTTTAACACTCACAGCAGTGCTGGCTCAACAGTTTCCCCAAGATTCACCAAGCCTTTTGACCACGATCACCAATGTCGTCTTACTCATGATCTTCGCAACAATGATTGCGACTCTAAATAGTACGACAACAACCCGCACTCTTAAAGAGGTACACGCTGCACGTGCTGAGACTCTCCAGGCCAATCAAGCACTCATCGAAAGCCATGCCGACCTTGAACGTCTTGTCGCTGATCGTACTGCGATCCTCAGTGCCACTTTGGCTGAACGCGAGGCGCAAGCGCAGGCGCTTCAGGAGGCATTGGCTACTCAGGAGCGCCTGCATAGTCTGATTATTGATCTATCACTGCCAATAATTCCAGTGCGCCATGACACACTGATTGTGCCTCTGGTGGGTAGCCTGGATAGTACACGCGCCCATACCCTGCTCCAACGTGTACTAAGTCAGATCGAGGCACAACGGGCACGAGCGCTAATTCTCGATGTCACTGGATTGCCACTCGTTGATTCTCAAGTGGCTAAGGTATTACTGAGCACGGCTGAAGCGGCGCGCCTTTTGGGGGCCGAGACAACACTGGTTGGAATCAGGCCCGAAGTTGCCCAAGCATTGGTAAGTTTGGGGGTTGAGTTACCACAACTCGTGACCTATGCGACGCTAGAGCAGGCGCTTGAGCGCTTGAAGCGTGAACCGATGTATGCTGGCACGGAGTTGCGTGCAACAACATTGACGATCTGATCCTTACCTCGCATCTACCCTTCCCGCCACGTCTTCGCCAAAACGCGTACCCAGTTGGCATACGCCAACTTGCGCAGATCCTCCGGGCCGAAATGCTCGGCCAGCGCCGCCATCAGGTGGGGGAGGCCGCGCACATCGCCGATGGCCTGGGGGATGGTTGCGCCATCAAAGTCGGAGCCGAAGCCGACGCGATCAATGCCGAGCTGCTCTACGAGGTAGAGGACATGATCGACCATGATGCTGATCGGCGTGGCTGCATCTTGGCGGCCATCGGGGCGCAGGAAACTCACCGCAAAGTTCAGCCCGACCATCCCATCCGACTCGCGGATGGCGGCGAGTTGCTTGTCGGTCAGGTTGCGGCTGCTGGGGCAGAGCGCATGCGCGTTGGAGTGGGTGGCAACCAGCGGCGCGGTTGAGATGCGGGCAACATCCCAGAAACCCGCTTCGTTCAGATGCGAGAGATCGATCATGATTCCCAGCCGGTTGCAGGCACGAATAAGATCCTGGCCCGCCGCTGTCAGGCCGGGGCCAGTATCGGGGCTGTGGGGGTAGGCGAAGGGGACGCCATGCCCAAAGGCGTTGGGGCGGCTCCAGACCGGGCCGAGTGAGCGTAACCCGGCCTGGTAGAAGAGATCAAGCGCCTCTAAGCCGGGATCAATCGCTTCGGCACCTTCAAAATGGAGAATAGCGGCCACTACCCCCTGCTCCAAGCAGGTGCGCAGTTCGCGGGCATCCCGCACCACCTTGAGCGCCCCTTGCGCTTCGGCCTCTAGGCGGAAGAGCAGGCCGCTCATCGCCAGGGCGATGCGCTGGCTATAACCCAGATCGAGCGCTTCGGGCAGGGGCATGCAGAACGGCCCCTCGGCTGGACGTTCGGGCTGATCGGCGCTGGGCGGACTGGCGAGGTAGACCGCAAAGAAGCCGCCGCCCAATCCTCCAGCACGGGCACGCGGAAGATCGAGGTGCCCGACATCGCTCTGGATGAAGAAGCTGCGCTCCTTGCCCGCTTCGGGCAGGTAAAGCTCGAAGAGCGTATCATTATGTCCATCAAAGATCGGCCAATCCACAGGTTAACGTCTTCCTAGCGACCCGCGTTCTTCCCAGACGGCAAACAGGGCGCGCCAGCCGCACAGGATGAAGAGGGCAACGATAAAGGTGACAACGTAGAAGGAGAAGGGGCTAAAACGTCCGATCATCGTAGCGCGGATCACCGCCCCCAGCAGGAGTGCGGCGACCCAGGCGATGCTGGTGTGGCGCAGCATGATGAGCGGGTTGGCGGTGGTGCTGGGGCTGTAGGCACCAAAGAGCGGTGCGCTGATCAGCCAGCCGACCAGGAAGGGCAGCGCGGTGGTGAAGACTTGGGCGAAGGCAGCGGGGCCAATCGCCGCGCCGTGGCTGTTGCGCCCGATGGCGGCGAAGATTAGCAGGGCGATGGTGTCGCCAACAAGCAGCGTGATCATGCGATTGCTGGTGGGCATAGATTGATCCTTATTGCCGCCCCAGCAATGCCTGCCAGGTTGCACAATCCAGATTGGGGCTAACGGGCAGATTGCGGCTGGTCTGGAACGCTTCGAGCGCCGTGCGGGTCTGATCACCAAAATAGCCATCGGGCGTACCGGCAGCAAAGCCCTGGGCATTCAGGCGCGCTTGCAGATCGGCAGCCCCCGCCGAAAAGACGCGGCTGGCCGGGGGTTGCCAGCCGATCTGCGGGAGCAGACTGCAATCCCCGGTATAGAGCGGCTGATCCGTGTCGGCCCAGTAGGTCTGCGAACCGACCACCTCGGTACGCAGCGCCGCACCATACGTGCTGGGCGTGGGTACCCACGTCAAAGTTCCGGCAATCGGGTTCTCCAGCACCTCGTCCCAGACGGTCAGCAAGGCACCACTACCATCCTCGCGCCAGAGCGCATCACTCAGTGGGAAGAGATCGGTGTAGAGCGGTGTGATACTGCCATCCATTGCCACCCGTACTGGGAGGGGCGTGAAGGGAAATTCCCAACTGAAATCCGCCGCCAAGACCTCAAGGTAGAGTGCATAGATCTGGCCATCGGCCAACTGCCGCGCACTCGTCACCAGCGGCACCGCTTCGTCGGTCTGCTCAAGGATGGGCTGTTCCGCGCCACTCACCAGATCGATCTTCACCAAACCATAGCGCAGATCGGGGCCGGGGCCGCCGCCGGTGACGGTGATCGCCGTACCGTCCGTACTCCATACCGGCCATTCGCAGCATGTCCAGGTACGCAAGCGCGTCTGGCCACCTTCTACGACCACCGCTTGGCCACCCGGAATGGCCGGACCAGCAGCATCGTAGGCCCACAGCAGCAGACGGGCATCGTTGGGCGCATAGCTCACCGGCGTATAGACCCACTCCGCATCGCTGCTGGAAGCATCCGGCCCATCGGCAAGGACGAGGCTAGGCCGCCCGCCGCGCACCGGCAGTGCCCAGACCCCATCGGGGGCAGCGGGCTGCCCGGTGATGCGCAGCGCCACCGTCTGGCCATCGGGGCTGATGCGTGGAGCCTGCAACTGCCCGCTGAGTAACTCGCGCCGCCCGGAGCCATCCAGCGCCACCAGCGTCTGCTGCTGCGCATCCCCCACGAGGTAGACCAGCGTGCCGGTGCGCTGCGCCACACTCAGATCACGCACCGGCTGGGACTCAAAACTGATCTGGGTCAGTGTGGTGGCATCGGTTTCCAAACGCACGATCTGTTCATTCGGGTTCTGGTAGTTGATCAGATAGACCGGGGCGGGCAAACCCGTTACCGCTGCCACGGTCGCGGTTGGCGCGGATGACGTAGGCGCGGGCGAGATGGTCGGCTTCTGCACCAGAGTCGGTACCGGGGAAGGCGGGATGTTGGTAGGGGTGGGCGGAACAGTTGTGGGCGGGGCACTGGTAGGTGGAAGGCTAGTTGCCACTGGAGGAGTCGCCGTGCCACAGGCGGCGAGGAGCCAGAGCAAGAAGAAGAGAAGAACCGAATTGATTCGCATCATACCTAACCTCCCACTCGTCTGTCACGCTCCGCTTCGCATTGCGCAGGGCATGGGCAAAATCCACACCCAGCCCGTAAACGGGCGGGCTACATGATGCAAAGCCCGCCTCTGCGGGCTGGTTTTAGGCCGCGAAGGCGGCCTTCGCCGGGTACTAGCCCGCCCGTTTACGGGCTGGGTACGCCCTTTACCCCAAGTGTAAATCGTTACCCTACCCCGCCAACTCGTTAATAAACCGCTCAACCACCTCAATCGCCGCCGCAACATCCTCAAGCGTGACCGACTCGGCAGGATTGTGGCTAATGCCACCCTTACAGCGCACAAAGAGCACCGCAGAATCGGTAATCCCAGACATCACCGAGGCATCGTGGCATGCGCCACTCGGAAATTCGACTGGAGTATGCCCGGCAGCGCCAATGGCCGTAGCCAAACGGTTACGCAACTCAGGAGCCATCGTCGTACCCGCCTGCACCTGCGCCTCATCCCACCGCAGACTAAGGCCGCGTTCAGAGGCAATCGCCCCGGCGCGCCAATGCAGGTGAGCCAAGGCACTCAGGCGCGCCTGATCATCCTGGTGGCGCAGATCGAGGCTTAATGTCGCGGTACCCGGAACCACATTCCGCGCACCGGGGGCCACGCACAGTTCACCTACCGTAGCCACCAAGCCCGGAATTTCGCGCGCATACGCCTCAACCGCGCCTACAAATTCAGACGCGCCACACAGCGCATCGTGGCGCTGATCCATGGTCATCGTACCGGCGTGGCCCGTAACGCCCATAAAGGTTAAGGTGGCACGGCTAATCCCGGCGATAGTATTAGCCACCCCCACTGGCAGGTTCATGCGCTCCAACTGAGAACCCTGCTCAATATGCACCTCTAGGTAGCCAAGCAGGGTTTGCGCCCGGCGCGCCTCCTGAACGATCAGGTCGGGATGACCACCAAACTCGCGCACGGCATCAGCCACCGAAACACCTTGGTCATCACGCAGCAGCAGCGCTGCGGGATCAAAACTGCCCGCCAAGACGCGGCTACCCAGGAAAGAGCTGCCAAAACGCAGACCCTCCTGATCAATAAACCCCACCACCTCAATCGCAAAGGGCAAACGGCGCTTGGCCTGGTGCAACCGCTCCACCACCGCCAAGCCAATCATCACCCCCAGGATGCCATCGAAGATACCGGCATCACGCACCGTATCCAGGTGTGAACCGATGATCAGTGTGCGTGCCGCCGAGCGATTCGCGGTATAGGTACCCACCAAATTACCAATACAATCTTCGTGGATCACCATGCCCGCCGCTCGCATCCATCCCGTCACCAGATCATAAGCCGAACGCATCGCCGGGGTAAAGGAACGCCGCGTCAAGCGCCCCTCTTCCTCACTCATGGCCCCTAATCTTGAGCAGCGCTCCAATACGATGTGTGCATGATCGACCGGCATATATCCCCCTATGGTATAGCATCACCAGCGCCGCAACGGATACGTCTGTGTACCCGATCAAACCCGTTATACCCCCTGGCCATACGCTTTTTCGAGCCGCACCCGCACACTCATCCGTGGCGCATCCGGGCGGCGCTGGAGCCATGCATCAGCACCCTCAGGGCCAAGGTAACGCAGCGCCAAGCGCCGCCGCAACTCTGGATCAAAGGTTTCCACCGTAGCTTGACCTTGGAGAGTCAGGTAGCGTTTGCCATCCGCGATCATCACACTAATCGTGGGGTTACGCTGAAGGTTACGCACCTTCACACTATTGGCCCCGACACTAAACCGAATCTCGTCGCCATCAAGGAGGTACCAGACCACCGTCTGTTGAATAGTGGCATTGGCGTTCACGGTCGCAATAACCGCATAGTGCAACTCATCGAGGTAGGCACGGCGGGCAGCGGTGAGAAGCATGAAGCAGAGCCTTTCTTGCTGGTGTGAGGAATGCAGAAACGAGCATGATCTATTGTACCGCGAAATCTTCTAGGGGGTTGACTTTAACCATTGCATAATGCTATAGTACCCTAAGAAAGACCAATGGGGTGCCATGTTTGCGTCCCTCCATTGTGTGGATATTGTTGGGGTTTGAGGTGATGCTCAACCCCATCTTCTTGCCGCTATGGCAACACACAGTAGCGTGAGGGGCCTGAGCGCGGGATAGCTGCGCTCCGGCCTTTCGACATCTCCGCACATGATACGATGCTGTATCGTAACGTTGGTACGCCCCACTGGCATGATGGTATAGCTCGCGTCCCCCCCACAGGATGCTTCATGAAGAGCAGATGGCTTGACACACCCCGTATGCTGGTAGCAGGCATTCGCCCCGCGTGGGCAAACAGATACCTGCATCTAGCATAGCTAGGGATGGTCAAATCATTGCGACAGGCAAGGGATGACCACGCTCATTCAACCGCCCGGACAGGAGTTGGGATCGATGATGGAACGCTTACTTGAGATAGCGCGTGCGCGTGGCTATCTTACTTACAATGACATCCTTGAGGCGTTCCCACAGCCGGAACTGCATGTGGCCGAGGTTGACCAACTCTACGCCACAATGCAGGCTGAGGGTCTGAAGGTGGTCGAATCGGCCGCAGAGTTGGAGGCTCCCCATCCTGCTGATGAGGATACGCTGACTGAGTTGCCCGATTTGACCGATATTGCTTTCGATGACCCGGTACGTATGTACCTCCAGGAGATTGGCCAGGTACCGCTGCTCACCGCCGAGAAGGAGGTTGAGCTGGCAAAGAGTATGGAGGCTGGTGATATTGCGCGGCAACGCATTGACCGCGAGGAGTATACCAGCGGGCGTGAGCGCATGGAGCTTGAGCGTGCTTATGCGCTGGGCTGCGAATCACGCCAGCATCTCATCCAGGCCAACCTGCGCCTCGTGGTTTCGATTGCCAAAAAATATACTTCCTATGGCCTGACGATGATGGATCTGGTGCAGGAGGGCAATATCGGCCTGATGCGCGCCGTTGAGAAGTTTGATTATACCAAGGGGCATAAGTTTTCGACGTATGCAACATGGTGGATCAGACAGGCAATTACCCGCGCCATTGCTGATCAGAGCCGCACCATCCGCTTGCCAGTCCACATGGGCGAGGCGATCAGTCAGGTCAAGCGCACCTCGCATAAGCTCCAACAATCTATGCAGCGCGAGCCGACCCCCGAAGAGATCGCCGAAGCGATGGGAATCTCCGCCGGGAAGGTGCGCCGCACCCTGGAGGCCAGTATGCACCCGCTCTCGCTAGAGATGCCGGTGGGCCAAGAGGGTGAAGGGCGCATGGGCGATTTTATCGAGGATGATCGTATCTCGACACCCTCCGAGGCCGCCGCCGCTGCGATGTTGCGTGAGCAGATCGAAGAGGTGTTGCAGAAGTTGCCCGAACGTGAGCGCAAGATCATCCAACTGCGCTACGGCCTGAAGGATGGGCGCTACCGCACCCTTGAGGAAGTCGGGGTTGAGTTCGGTATTACCCGTGAGCGTATCCGCCAGATTGAGGCGGTGGCGCTACGCAAGCTGCGCCACCCACACTTGGGTAAGAAGCTGCGCGGGTATTTGGATTAGGGTGATCTTATTTTTTCTCGTATGTTGGCGGCGAAACCGCCAACATACGAGAAAAAGAGTTGTTAGCGCGAAGAAGTCTTGGGAGTGCGGGGGCGCATCGGAATGCGCCCCTACGCTTCCAACAACACCCCCAATGTCTCGCGGGCGCAGCGCTCCCAGGTAAATTGGGCCGCCCGTGCGCTGCCGCGCTGGCGCAACTCGTCGCGCAGGGTGGCATCGCTGGCGAGGCGCAGCAACCCCGCTGCGATAGCGGCGGTATCGGTGGGGTCAACCAGCAGCGCCGCATCTCCGGCAACCTCTGGGAGCGACGAGGTAGTGCTGGTGAGCACCGGGGTTCCACAGGCCATAGCCTCTAGTACGGGCATGCCGAAGCCCTCGTAGAGTGAGGGGAAGGTGAACGCCAAAGCCCCGCTCATCAACGGTGCAAGATCACCATCGGGGAGGTAGCCGCACAGCCGCACGCGCCCGCTGAGGCCGTGCTGGGCGACGCGCTGCTCGATGCCTGCACTCAGCCAGCCGCGCCCGCCACCGATCACCAACTCCACATCGGCCAATTCGGGCTGCCCCGCCACCTGGGCAAAAGCGTCAATCAGGCGTTCTAGGTTCTTACGGGGCTGGAGCGTTCCCACGTAGAAGAAGTAGCGCTGCCCGATGGCGTGGCGTGTGCGTGCTGCCGCGATCACGTCTGAGTCGCGTACCGGCTGAAAGGCCGTACTCAGGCCATGATGTACCACGCGGATGCGATCTGGATCGGCCCGGTAGTGGCGCACCAGATCATCCTTGGTGGCCTGGGAGATGGCAATCGTCAGCCGCGCCGCGTGCAGGCTCCAGCGGGTGGTGAGGTGCAGTTCGAGGCGACGGCGGGCGGTATGGGCCTGGGGGAAGGCCAGGTAGCCCAGGTCGTGGATGGTGACCAGCGAGGCGGGTGGATGCACGAGCGGGATGACATGCGCGGGGACGAAGAAGCGATCCGGGCGCTGTGCCAGCACCGCTGGCCCCAAGCGGGCATGAGTCCAGAGGCGGGGGAGCCGCAGGCTGCGTAGCGCCACGTTTGGCCCCAGTGGGGGTAGGGCGGGTGGCAGGCCGTTGGTGTAGAGGGTGTAGGTGTTGAAGCGATCAATCCGCGCCAAGGCGGCGATCAGTTCGTAGGTGTAGCGCTCGGTGCCGGTGCGTTGGGCCACCGCAATGCGGCTGGCGTCAATGGCGATACGAATTGGTGTTGCGGACATGCCCTAGATCTCCACCACCTGATACTCGCGCCCGATCTCGGCGACGCCGCTATAGCCACTGGCGCGGATCTCGGCGTGGGCCGCGTCTTCGGGCATGGTCCACTGTGGGCTGTAATGGACGAGGATGAGCCGTTTGGCTCCTGCTGCTAGGGCCACTTCACCGGCTTGGCGCGGCGAGGTGTGGCCGGGGAAGGGGGTGGGTGTGGTGGCCTCGTGGATCAGGACGCTGCTCCCCTGGGCCAACGCGGCTACATCCGCGCATGGCTCGGTATCCGCCGAGTAGGTGAGCTGTTCGTTCTGCCCCGGCCCTACGATCTTGAGGGCGAGGCATGGCCGACTATGCGCGGTCATTGCGGTCTGGATGCGCCAGCCTTCACTTAGATCGATCTCCTGGCCGGAGCTGAGTTCGTTCCAGATGATGGGCGGTTGGTACTTCTCTAGCGCAAACGCGGCGAGAATTGCCTGCACCAACTGGAGCGTGGGAACCAAGCCATAGATCGGTAAGGGATCGGTGCGCCCGGCCAGCCGCATGCTGAAGAGCAACCCGGCCAGCCCGTTGATGTGGTCGCAGTGGGTGTGGGTTAGGAAGATGCCCTGTAGCTGTTGCGGGTTTAGACCCGCCCGCAACAGACGCTGGTAGGTACTCCCACCCGCGTCTATCAGGAGCGGGCCACCCGGCCCATCCCAGACCATGTGGGTATTCTCGCGGTCGGCATCGGGAACGCCGGTGCCAGTACCGAGAAGGATGATATGTGGCATGTGACGGCTCCTTTAGTTCCCGTCATCCATCGGTACCAGCCGCTTGCGTAGCGCGTAGATTGCCACCTGGGTGCGATCTGCCAGGTGCAGTTTGGAGAGAATGTTGGAGAGATGGGTCTTGGTGGTCTTTTCGGAGATGACCAGGGTATCGGCGATCTCCTTGTTGGACATGCCCTTGGCCACCAGGCGCAGCACGTCCATCTCGCGTGGGGTGAGCTGATCCACGGTCGTTTCCGAGGAGCGCGGGGCGCTAAATTCCTGCATCAGCTTGGCGGCCACCTCTGGGTGCAACACCGCCTCGTTGCGCTGCGCGGCGCGGATGGCATGCGCCAGCTCCTCCGGCGAGATGTCCTTGAGCAGATAGGAGATCGCACCCGCCTTGATGGCCGGAAAGACCTTGTTATCGTCGCTGAAACTGGTGAGGACGATCACCTTGCTACTAGGGCTGACCGTCTTGATCTGGCGGGTGGTCTCGACGCCATCAATCCCTGGCATGACCAGATCCATCAGCACAATATCGGGCAACAGATCACGGGCCAGTTGCACCCCCTCGGCACCGCTGCTGGCCTCACCCACCACTTCAATATCGCCCTGCAACTCCAGAAAATCGCGCAACCCCTGGCGCACGACGCGGTGGTCATCAATCAACATGACAGTAATCGTATCCACTGATGGTTCCTCCTGCTCTACTCGGCCCGCCCCGCACGCGGCACACTCACAATCACCTCGGTGCCGCCGCCGATCATCGAACGCAGATCCATGGTGCCGCCGATCTCGGCGGCGCGTTCACGCATACTGATCATCCCCAAATGCCGCCCGCGCCCGGATGGGGTAGCTTCGGGATCGAAGCCTTGACCGTCATCGCTGACGCGCAGCAGGATGCGCTCGCTGCCAAATTCGAGCGCGACCGCGACATTGCGGGCATTGGCGTGCTTAACGACATTGTTGAGGGCCTCCTGCACAATACGGAAGAGTGGCTGTTCGAGACCACGGGCGAGGCGATCATCACCCACCACTCTCAGCGCAATCGCCAAGCCCTCACGGCGCGAGAGTGCCTGGGCGTGCTGTTGCAAGGCTGCCACCAAGCCTTGGTCGCGCAGTGCCGGTGGGCGCAATTGGAAGATCAGGGCGCGCATCTCAGCAAGTGCGGCAGTGGCCGTCTCTTGCAGGCGTTCGAGTTGCAACGCCACGCGTTGCGGGTTCTTCTCCAACTGGGTGCGGGCCGCTTGGGCGGTAAGCGTCATGCTAAAGAGTTGCTGCGAGACACTGTCGTGCAGTTCGCGGGCCAGCCGGTTGCGCTCCTCCAACACCGCCGCCGCCTGGGCGCGCCGGTAGAGGCGCGCATTTTCGAGCGTTCCGGCCAGCACGTCGGCAATGGTCTCTAAGATAGCGACATCTTCATCCTGAAAACCGTGCAGATGGGGCGACTCCAGATTGATCAATCCTAATGTGCGGCCACTCGCCATGATCGGTACGCACAGTTCGGCGCGTGTGGAGCTACGTTCGGCTACCGAAAAATAGCCCGGTTCGGCATGCACATCATCCACCCGCACCGTCTGGCCACTACGCGCCGCCCGCCCAATCAGGCCCAGGTTGATGTGCTGGCGGTAGTTGCCATCCATGGGGGGCAGGATACCACACGAGGCGGCGATGACCAACTCGTTCGTCTCGTCATCCACCAAGAAGATGTCCACCTGATCATAACCGAAGCCATTGCGGATCTGCGCGGTCACTTCGGGCAGGCTGGTCTCTTGCTCTAGGGTGGCGCTGGCAGTGCGGGCAATCGTATTCAGCACGGCGAGTTGATCGGCATGGCGCTGGATGTGGGCAGCCAGGCGCTGCGACTCGTGGTAGAGTTGCGCGCCGGTGATGGGGCCACCCACCTGGGCCGCAATCGCCTCCAGGAGATCCACATCCTCGAACGAGAAGGCGGCACTATTCGGGCTACCCACATTCAGGGTGCCGATGACGCGCCCCCCACTACGCAGCGGGGCGACAATACAGGCGTGGTACGCCGGATGCAGCGGAGCCAAACTCGGATCGCTGGCCGCATCAGCGGTGAAGAAGGAGCGCCCCTGCTGGGCGACCCAGCCCACCATACCCTGACCGACGGCAAGGCGTTGCCCGATCAGATTGACATCATCGGGGGCGGCGGCGGCCACCACTAAGGCTCCATCTGGCTCGATCAGGCAGAGCGAGCCACTCCCGAAGGCCAGCGCCAGCCGTTCGACGGTGCGACTCAGGATGGCATGCAGATCGAGCGTCGCGCTCACATCGCGGCCCAGTTCGGCCAGCAACTGCTCCTTGGCCAACAAGCGTGCGCTGCGTTCAGCCAGACGCACATTCTCTACGGCCAGCGCCGCTTGGCGCGCAATCGCCTCCATCACATGCGCTGCCGCCTGATCCAAGATCGAAGGGTTGGAGATGGCACTATAGATCACCCCAATCAGGCGGTCGCCCCGGCCACGCAGGGGCACCAGAAGCGTTGCGGTATCGGGAGGTGCGGCAGCGGCATCAGCAGCATTAGGGGCTGGGCTACCCGGTGGGAGTAAGAAGGAGTCACTCAGGCGCAGTTCGGGGCGCAGCAGGGAGGGGTAGGTACCGGGCAAGACCGGCTCAGCCCGCAGACGCGCCTCAACCTCGGCACTCACCCCGGCGAAGGCCGCTGCCTCAAAGGCGTCGCTCTCCACATGGCGCAGCCGCACGTAGACCTGCGGGCTAGCCACGACCCGGCGCAAGGTCTCGGCAACCTCATGCAAAATACTCTCCGGGGTATCATCGGTACGGATCTGGCTGCCCAGGGCTAGCAGATCGCTGAGGGGGAGTTGGCGGTTGCCTTCATTGCGGGCCGCCCCGGAAGGACTCATACAAGCACCTCCTCGCGCACTGCTTCCTCAAGCTCCAACGCTGCACCGCGCCCAATACTGATCATACCGAAGATGTGTTCCTGTTCAACCACGATCACGCGCCGTTTGAGCAGTTCGAGAACCGCCCAGAAGGTGACGATCAGATCCTGGCGTGTGATTGGCTCCGCTAAGAGATCATCAAAACTGAACCAGCGTTGCTGGGAGAGGCGTTGCCGCACTTCAGCCGCCACCTCGGCCACACTGCGGCGAGGCGGTAAGTGAACGCCACTCGGTTCATTCGCGGGCGTGACGAGTTGCAAACGGCGCTGGAGCGCAGCAATCAACTCCGAGACGGTATGGCTGATGGTGGGGGGCGGTGGCGGCGGGTCGGGTAGCAGTGGGGGGGCTGTGCGTACAAAGGTGCGTCGTTCTTCTTCTTGCCATGCACGGAACATTGCCGCCAACTGCTTATAGTGCTGGTACTCGCGCAATTGACGCGCCAGGGCTTCAGCGTCGGCATCCTCATCGGTGCTGCTGCTGCGCCCAGGGAGGCTGGGGCGCGGCAACAGGGCGCGTGACTTGATCAGCAGCAGACGCGCCGCCATACTGACAAACTCGGCCAGGGCGTGCGGATCGGGTTCTTCGAGGGCACGCACATGCAGCAGGTACTGATCGGCCACTTGGGCCAGCGCAATCGTCGTAATATCCAATTCGGCGCGCTCGATCAGGCGCAACAAGAGATCGAGCGGGCCAGCAAAGGTCGGCAGCGTAATCGTATACATAGAGTCAGTGCTGCTCATCAGCCCACTGCAAGAGCGCCGCCCGACCCTGGGGGGCAGGATCGTGGTAGTGGCGCAACATCATCACCATCTCGGCAGGCGCACCCGCCTGGGCCGCCATGTGCGCCCCGCGCCATGCATGTTCGGCATACACCCGCAGCGGACGCAAGGGGCCGTAGCCTTCCTTGGCCAAGGCGAGGTAGAGGGCTGGCAAGCGCTTGATGATCGTGGCCGCAACATACCAGAGCAAACCCATCGGGCGACCATCGTCATCCACCTTGCCACAATCATGAATGATCGCGCCACGCAAGAGGATCGGATCGGTATGATTGGCGGCCACCAATGTATAGTAGACATCAAGGCAGTGGCGCTGATCGTAGGTAGGCATCTGGTTGAAGAGGCGCTGTTCAGATGGAGACAAGAGCGCCGCCACAAGGTGCCGCTCTTCATCGGAGACGAGGGCATGCAGCGCGGCGGTAAACTGGCGCACACGGTAAGCCAATGATTCGTCGGCCATAGGCGAGCATTTCCTTAGCACATCGTCCCCCAGGCTAGCATCCGGCGAAGGCCGCCTACGCGGCCTAGAACCAGCCCGCGTAGGCGGGCTTTGCATCGTGTAGCCCGCCCGTTTACGGGCTGGGTACGAACTTTGCACATGCCCTAATTCCCCATTATACCAGCGATACACGACATTCATGGCTATGCTATAATGAATAGCCAAACTAGGAAAAGATGTGGTTTCAGGTTCCATTCACGTCTACACAGATGGTGCAACCGCACATCACCCTGAAACCCAATCCCTGCCCCACCTCCAGAAAGTGATCACAGCGAGAAGCAATCTATGTCGCTGTACATCCCAGAGGGCTTGCCGCCCATCATTCCGAATGCGATGGCTCGTATTGAGCGTCACCTGCCTTACCCCGGCGAGATCTTAGTGCGCCAAGGTAGCAGGGTCGAGCCAGAGGATACCATCGCCCAGGCACTCAAGCCTGAGCCACCCCAGATCATCAACGTGGCGCGAGCGCTCGGCATTCCACCCAACCAGGTGTATCGGGCGATGCGCCGCGAGGTTCACAACAAAGTCGAGGCTGGCCAAGTCTTGGCACGTTCATCGGGCCTCTTGGGGCGCAACTGCTTGGCCCCGGTGAGTGGCATGATCGCCAACATCGACTCGGAGACGGGGTATGTCACGATTGCCCCCGATCCGACCGAGTATCGCCTTCAGGCAACGGTACGCGGTTTGGTGATGGAGGTTGTGCCCTACGAGAGCGTAGTGATCGAAACCCCAGCCGCGCAGGTCTATGGGGCCTTTGGTGTAGGTGAAGAACGTAGTGGCGTGTTGCGCCTCTTGGCCACTGATCCCAGCGATGTGGTACGCCCGGAGCAAATTGATGCGCGCAGTGCCTATGCGATCCTGATCTGTGGTGCCGGGATCGGGGCGGCGGCGCTGCGCCGGGCGGTGCAAGAGCAGGTACGCGGGATCATCGTCGGTGGGATTGATGAGGCCGAACTGCGCGATTTCTTTGGGTGGAGTGGCATCGGTGGATGGCAAACTGGCCAACACTCCTGGCAATGGCCCGATCCAACCTTGGCTGCCGATCCGAAGCTGACTATCGTTGTCACCGAGGGGTTTGGTGTACGCCCAATGAACCCGGACATCTTCGAGTTGTTGAGTAGCCAGGATCGCCAAGAGGGGCTGATCGAGGGGTTGACGCGGCTGCGTCGCCCGCTACGGCGGCCGCGTGTGGTCATCCCGCTTACCCGGAGTAGTGGTGCCCAGGCGGAAGTTTCGCGCTCCATTCTTCAACCCGGAGCTAAAGTGCGCCTGCTTGACCATGCCCATCTCGGTGAGAACGCCCAAGTACGCAGCATCTCTTCAGGGCCACGTCGGGTCAGTTCGCGGGTGAATGTCCCCGCCGTTGAGGTCATCACCAGCGATGGCCAAGTTCTTTGGGTACCGCGCACATGTGTGGAAGTGATTGCCTAATTTGGGGTATACTCCTGCACAGTATCGTCCTGTGCTAATCGAGAATCGAGATCCACGATGACCTATCGCCTCATGGTTGTCACTGCGCAAAATGAGACTCTTCGCGCCCTGCCTACGCTACTGGGTGATGGAGTCCAGGTTCAGATATGTGAGTCGGGGAATGATGCTCTTTGGGAACTACGGACAAATCCGCCCGAGGCGGTGGTTGCCGAACTCGATATGCCGGAGATGTCGGGCCTAGAATTGGCCGAGATCATCCCCAATTTTGAGATCGTCACCAATGTGCTGATCTATAGCCCCACGGTGAATGAGAGCGCCAAGAAGCAGGCCGAGGGCTTGGGGGTGTATAAGTTTCTGCACGGGCCGGAGGCTGCCGGAACATTGAAGGCAGCAATTGAAGATGCCCTTCAGCATGCGCGCAAGACCGCCGAAGAGGTTGCTGCTGCGCCACCCGAACCAGAGCCAGAACCCGAACCAGAGCCGGAGGTCAAGCCGCGCCGCATGGGGACACGTCAGGTAGCACCTGCACCTACGCCCGTGCGCACGACGAGCGAAGAGAAACGCGATTTTACCCCGGCACGGGTGGTGCTACCCTCGGCCCGCGAGCGTGAGCAGGCTGCCGCCGCCGCACCAACCCCGCCACCAGCACGTGGCGGCTTGGCTTCGCGCACCCGCGCCGCTGCCGAGCGTAAGCCGGAGCTAAAGGCCAAGGCTGAACCAAAGGCCGAGCCAACCCCTGATATTGATATTCCGGGTCGGCGTGGCTCAGGGACGCTGGTTGTCACCACTGAGAATGTAAATGCGATTCGGGCAACGATGATCGATCTGAGTAAAGATCTGGGTGCCCAGAGTGTGATGTTGACCGACCGCGCCGGGATGGTGCTGGTGGATGTGGGAAGTACCGATAATCTGCCGATGATGATCGTGTTGCCCCTGCTCTCAACCAGCTTCTCGACCGCCGGTGAGGTCTCGCGGCAGTTACGTGAAGAGGACGCGCTGAGTGTCTATATTCACGCCGGGGTCAACTATGATCTCTACTGCTTCGATGTGGTACAGCGATTCTTGCTGGTGGTGGTCTTCAACAATAAGATCTCCAGCTCCAAGATCGGGGCGGTCTGGATCAACTCCAAGCGGGCGATCCGCGAGTTGCGCGAGCATCTGTCCAAGACGTAGGCTCTGATAGGAGTAGGCGGCTTCGTCGTCCCCACAGATCTTTTTTGGTATTTTTTGGCGGCTGCGCCGCCAAAAAATACCAAGAACCTCATTCCCCTACTGCCGTCAGGCGCACCCCACTATGACACGGCCAGATCTGCGGCCTCAACACCCCATCCTTCAACACCATATCGGCCCAACACCGTTCGCGCTCGGCATTGGTAATACTGGGCACGTACCAGATCACCGCCTCGCTATTGATCGCCTCCGGCGCTGCAATGAACTGCTCCGGCCCCTGCTGATGATCGAGGTTACAGCACGTCCCGATGCTGGGCAGATCGCCCTGGCCCTCGGCAGGGTTGGGGCGACTCCAGTAGAGATAGGCGTGCTGGGCATCGCCCCACAGCGGCGCGAGGCGCACGCCACCGATCACGAAGCTGCGGGAATCACCGACAGGCCAGGTGGCGAAGCCCTCTTGGGTGATCGGGGTTGCTTGAGTGCCATCATCCAGCCGCAGGCTCCCCCCAGCAGGCGGGGCAATGCGCAACACTGGGTGGTAGACGCCATCAATCCCACAGCCGCGCCCATCACTGCCGACCTCGGCACTTAATGTCCCATCGGGCATAAACGTGGCGCGCATCGTGTACTGGTAGTTGCAGGCTTGCGGCCAATTGGGCGAACGGAAAGTCATGCCCAATTGGAGGCTGCCATCTTCATTGGTGGTCAGCGTGGGTAGGGTATAGGGAATAATCGCCGCCGACGAAAAGACCGGGCATCCCACCGTGTCGCTGAAGCCCACCCGCCGCCCATCACTACCCGCCGCATAGCCGACATGCCAATCCACCACCTTGATAGACTGCACCACCGGGCGACCCTGGAAGGTCACGTCGCGCAGTTCGAGGCCGTCGGAGCTGGTGAGGAGGTAACTGGCGCGCCAACCCTGGTGTTCGAGAAGTTGCGGAGTTTCGCACAGCGGGGCAAGGGCGGCGTCCTCCAGGCTGGCCTCGCTCACATCGCGGCGCTGCGAAAGTTGCCCCTGCTCAGTCCATGTAGAAGCACCCACCAGGCGCAGATCGGTCAGATCAACGATCACCCAGAGGGCTTGGGTTCCCCAGGCAAAGACCGGGCTAACACACAGGTGGCGGCTACGCTCGCAGGGGGTACCGATCATCGTTGTCTTAGTGGCACTAGCATAATCGAGCGCCATCGCCTCGGTGGGAGTGAGGCCGAGTGCGGCTGCGGTTACGGGGCTAGAAATGGCGATCTGGGTGGCCAGATCGGCTAGTTCACGCGGGATCTCCGGCTGGGCCGCGACTAACGACTGCACATCGAGCACCTGATTCTGGGCATCGAGCAGAACGGTGAGGGTGGTGTTATCGGAGTAGCCATAGATGACCACCCGCACACAGGTGCCTGGCGGGCAACGATCAGCGAGCGCGGGCGGGATGTCGCCTGCGCTCGCCGCACCCACCGCCATCACCTCGGCCAGCAGCGGATCGCCGGTGGTGAGGCGGGTCGCGGCCTGCACCTGAGGGGACTCCGCCGCCGCCCGCTGGGCAGCATCAAGGCGCGCATCAAGGCCGGGGCGCAGCACAAGGTAGGGCGGAGCGGCCAAAGCAGCGCGGCGGCGCTCCTGTTCGGCGTGGATGGCGGGCAGATCAGGGGTACGGCCATCCCCCAGGACGACGGCGGAGGCAGCGGGGAGCGGCGCAGCGGACGGAGGGGTGGGGGCAGTGCTACAGCCCACCAAGCCCAGAGCCACCACGAGCAGGAGCAGGCGCTGGAACACAGGCGAGACCTCGTATCTTCAAGAAAGGGCTGCTGTTCTAGAGTGTAGCATATACCATAGGGCTGCGCCCCAAGCCCCAATTTTTGGTGGTATTTTGGCGGCTTCGCCGCCAAAATACCACCAAAAAACCCTCCCTCCCACCGTTTGACAGATCCCCATGCCCTGCATATAATCACCTATTAGTCAATTCTGACTATACAGAAAGCAGCGCGTGGTATGATCGCAAATACCAGTGTCGGCACAATAGACACCACTGCCCGCCGTCGGATCATGACTGTCCTCTTTGTGGGTGTCTTTATGGCCGCACTCGACTCGGCCATTATTGCCCCTGCCATCCCGGCGTTACGCAAAGCCTTTGGGGTAGACAACAGCCAAGTTGGGCTTGTCACGATTGTTTTTGGTCTCTTCACGCTGAGTAGTACCGCGCTCATGGCCAATCTGAGTGATCGGTACGGGCATAAGCAGATCTATTTGATGAATATCGTGCTCTTTGCAATTGGTTCGCTGATGATTGCGGTCGCCCCCAACTTTCTGATGGTGCTGATCGGGCGGGCGATCCAGGGGGCCAGCACGGGCGGTATCACCCCTTCGGCGGGCGCGGTGATTGGGGATGTCTTTCCCCCCGAAGAGCGCGGGAAGATGCTGGGGCTGATCGGGGCCACCTTTGGGATGGCCTTCCTGATTGGGCCACCCGTCGCCTCGCTCATTCTGACCGCGCTGAGTTGGCAGTGGATCTTCTTGCTGAATCTGCCGGTGGCGGTGGTAATCTTCTCCTTGGGTGTGCGCAACCTGCCCACTGCGCCGCATACCGAGAAGCTGCCGCCCTTCGACTATGTGGGTATGCTGGTGCTGGCCACGATGCTGAGTAGCCTGACCCTGGGCATCAACCGCGTCCTCGACACTGCCCTGGGGATGACGCTGTGGCCCTGGCTCTTCGGGTTGGCCTTTGTCTGTCTCCCGCTCCTGATCTGGATCGAGTCGCGCAGTCCCGCGCCTATCGTGCCGCTACGCCTCTTCAGCACGCGCCAACTGGTTGTCACCTACATCCTGTGTAGCGGAGCCGGGTTTGGCATGGGCAGCGTGGTCTTCATCACTTCGGTGGCGGTCGCCGCCTTCAATACCCCCGCCGAACAGGTCGGTTTCTGGCTCATTCCGATGGTGCTCTGTTCTACCGCCTCCTCAATGCTCTATGGCCGTATGATCAACCGGCTCGGTGCGCGGATGGTGATGTTCCAGGGCTTTATTATCCTGACCGCAGGCATGCTAGCACTCGGTCTTGGTGGGAGCAACTTCTGGCTCTACATGCTCGCCACGCTGCTGATCGGTGCCGGAGTGGGAACGGTGGTGGGTGGCACGTTGCGCACCGTGGTGCTGGAGGAAGTGCAAGCCAATGAGCGCGGAATTGCCCAGGGCTTGGTGAACATGGGAATCGCGGTGGGCAATCTACTGGTCGTGGCCGTGTTGGGCGCAATTGCCGACAGTCGCGGCGGTGGGATAGACGGGCTGAGTCTGGCCTACATGGTGGCGGCGGGGGTCTCCGGGGTGATGATCGTGATCAGTCTGGCGCTGCGGGGCAAGGCATCGGCGGCGTAACTGGCCCCAGCATCACCACATACTCTTGGCCGCTGATGGGCGAGGTGAAACGCTGGACGCTGCGAAAGCCGAGGGCGATGTAGAGGCGGCGGGCGCGCAGGTTGAAGGTGGCGACGGTGAGGCGAAAGGCGGGCGGGTGGAAGTGTTGGCAGCCAAAATCGAGAACCGCCCGCATATACTCGCGCCCGTAGCCACGCCCGGTCTGGTCGGGATGGATGGCGATACCCACATCCAAGGCCGGGGCAGTATAATCGCCGCCCTGGATCTGACTCTCAGCCCCGAAACAACAAAACCCAACCAGGGCAGCTCCGGCGCGTAGCTCGAAGTAACCGTAGGTCGGGTCGGTGAAGATCGCCAGTAGCAATCCCGGATCTTCGCTCAGGTTGTAGAGATCATAAGGTGGCGGGTAGCGCCATGTGAGGACTTCTTCGGCGGCGGCGCGCCCCATTGGTACAAGGTGTAGCAACGTCACCTCCGGTGGGGGTTTGGGGGCGGCTGCGCCGCCCCCGCAGATCTTTTGTGGTATTGTTTGGCGGCTGCGCCGCCAAACAATACCACATTGGGGTTTGGGGCTTCAGCCCTAAGGACGTTGCCCATGCCCTATTTTGCCAATCTTCCTACTGGACATTGATGGTAATCTGGCGTGGCTTGACCTCTTCAGCCTTGGGCAAGGTGAGGTGCAGGACGCCATGCTCCAGTTTGGCCTCAATCGCATCCGCCTTGACCATGGTCGGGAAGGAGATGGTGCGGCTAAAGCTGCCATAGCGGCGCTCTACCCGGTGATACTGGCGCTCCTTCTGCTCGCTCTCCTGCTTGACCTCGCCAGCAATAGTGAGGACGCCATTCTCGAAGGTGAGTTTGAGATCCTCAGACTTCATCCCAGGTACGGCTACCTCCGCGTGATAGGCATCGGCGGTCTCACTCAGATCGAGGGCGGGAACAAAACTGCCAGCACGGGCAGCCGGTTGGCTGGGTACCATGCTCTCCTCGAACAAGCGGTTCATCGCTTCACGCAGGCTCATCGCATCCTGGAAGGGGTCCCAACGAGTAATGGTTGCCATAGTATGCCTCCTCATCGTGTTCTTCTTTATGTGTGCTTGGTTGATTGCTATCTCCACGCCCCTTGCGGGCTTGGTGATAGCATAGCTGAGGAGTGTTAGATGGCTATCGAATAGATGTTAGAGGAGTGTATATCTTAGGGGCCGGGTGGAAATTGGGCTGCACCGTTGCGCGAGACATTATCGCCGCCCACAATGCCGCTATCCACCAGAACATTACCGTAGGTGTCGGTGACACGGAACGTATACGGCCCAGGCCCCATTCCACTACTCACAACAAAATAGTTGTAATCGGTACGGGCCACTTCCACCCACTGGCCGTTACTATTTCGATATTCAAACTTGGCAATCGGGTTGCGGTGGTTACGTATCTGAACGGCTGTCCACCATTGGTTACTGCCATCTTTGAAGTGGTAGACAATCGGGCCATTCAGGTTGGGGCTAACAATCTGCCATGTAATCGGCACGCGCCCAAGCTGACGATCCGCGATCAGATCAAAGGCGGTCGTGCTCAGATCAAGATGACCATAACCACAACCAGTGGTCGGGTTGGTAGGGTTGTCGGGTACATCGGGGCATTTATCCACAATGCGCACGACAATGGTTCCCTTCGGCCCGGTAACTTGCGCGTAGGCACCACAGTAGGCGGCTGGATGTGGGTTACTGTAGTCGAGGTAGCTGATCGCAGCAACCATGAGATCGCCAGGGATGGGAGCAAACATGCAATTACCACTGCCATCAGCCTCAAAGTAGTAGGTTGCTTGGGCAGTATAGATGGGATTTTTACCTGCTTTCATCACGACTGGCAGGTAAACTTTATAGGTAGTATTTTGGGCCAACGCCCAATGACCTCCTAGCCCTAAACAGATACCTATGATCAGCATAAAAGCCGCTACTCGATAGTGTATGAATTGCATCATGGCAGATCAATCCGTATTTGATATGCTCCAGTCGCCGGTTCACGCGTACTGCCCACGACCAAGGTATAGACTCCACCCTTCCTGAGCGTCACCGCGCCCATGTTGCCACAGCCGAGGCAGGTATCATCAACCACATCACCCAGGCTGTCCAACACCCAGATCTTGATCTGGCTCATGCCGTCATCATAGTTCACGGTGGTAACGAAGATCTGCTGCTCAGGTGTGGCTTCAAAGCGGTAGATCTGGGTCGCTCCGGGGACACCGATCTCGCCTGTGAGTGTGGCGGGGAGGGTTTGATCCTGCGGCTCTGCAACCGGGATCGCGTTCAGCCGCACGTCATACAGCCCGATGGCCGGTTCTTTGTCGCTACCGATCAGCAAGGTGTAGGTACCGCCCTTCTTGAGCGTTACCGTACCCATATTGCCACATCCCAGACAGGTATCGGCAACCACATCGCCTACACTATCCAGCAGCCACAGCTTGATCTGACTCATGCCGTCATCATACTCAGCCGTCCACACAAAGACCTGCTGGCCAGGAGTGGCCTCGAAGGTGTAGGCATCTTTCGCCCCCGGCACCTCCACCTCGCCCACGCCTGGCCCCGGCCCCCCACTGACCAAGCGGCTATCAATGGGGACGCTGAAATTGCTGGTGGGGGGAATGCGGTTGACCCGCAACTCAAAAGCTCCCGTGGCAGGTTCGCGGTCACTGCCGACGAGTAGGGTATATACACCGCCCTGCTTGAGTGTCACCACACCCATGTTGCCACAGCCGAGGCAGGTATCGTCTACTTCTTCACCCTGCGCATCTACGATCCGTACCTTGATCTGGCTCATCCCATCATCCGCCTTGACCGTCCAGACAAAGATCTGGCTATTCGGTTCGGCCTCAAAGCGATAGGCGCGATACTGGCCAGGGGTCATAATCTCATCGGTAATGCGGGCATCCAAACTGATCGACTGGGCATCAGGCAGAGCTTGGGTAGGCTGGGCCGCAGTGGTCGGTTGGATCTGGGGGCTAACTTCAATCGTAGGGATGGCGAGGGTGGGTTGGATCTGGTTACTGGTGGCCAACTGGGCTGGGGTTGTCGCAGGTGGCCGCTTCTGAAGGCCGAAGAACCACGCGGCTGCGGCTGATCCGGCGAGCAGAAGCAGGATGACCAGGATAAGGGGCAAGCGATTCGCACGGCGTTGCGGTTGCGCTGGGTGATCAGGTGGCATCGGTGCGACTGGCTCTTGCACGCGGGGTACGGGTACCTGCGTCTGGGGTTGGCGGGCAACCAGGGTAGGGCCGGTATTGGCCGGGGGGGCTGCCGAGGCGGCCTGGTGCAGTGCGTGGCGCATCGCGGTTGCTGTGGCAAAGCGCTCATCGGCACGTAGAGCCATGGCCTGGCTGATCGCCCCGGAGACCAGTGGCGAGAGGTTGGGGTTGAGTGTATGGGCCGCGAGCAGCGGATCAGGACGGTTATTCAACACCGCCTCGGCACGCGTGAGGGTATCGGGGGGAGCTTGGCCGGTGAGCAGGTGGTAGAGGGTAGCGGCGAGGCTATAGAGATCGCTACGCGGGCCGGTTCCAGTGCCTTGCACCTGCTCAAGCGGCGCATACTGCGGCGTATAGCCAAAAATACTCGCCCCGGCACCTTCCGCCTGGGTAGCCAGCGGCACAATCCCTTTAGCCAAACCAAAATCGAGCAGAATAATCTCGCCACGCGGCGTCAGCTTCAGATTCTGGGGCTTAATATCGCGGTGAACCACGGGCGGCTGCTGGCTATGCAGATAATCGAGCGCATCAAGGAGTTGATCGGCCCAACCCAAAACCTGCTCAACCGGGAAGGGGCCACTACGCGCCTTGAGCATCGCGGCCAGATCCTCACCCTGAATAAAATCCATCACCAGAAACTGTCCCTCAGGAGTCACAAAATGATCAATCACGCGGGGCAGAGCGGCATGGCGCAGGCCCGCCAACAACTGCGCCTCACGCTCAAAGGCGCGGCTCAGTTGTTCACCACTTACGGTCGTCTGCTTTAGGGCCACACGCGCCCGCAGGCGCTGGTCAAGCGCCTCATAGACCGCACCCATGCCACCTTGTCCAATCAAGCGAATGATCTCATAGCGTTGGTTGAGCAGGGTTTGTGGTGTCAACATAGCAGGTGATGACCTTCACGAAGCGGGTGGAATGGGGGTAGTATACCCTACGGGGATGCTACTTGCTAGGATTGATGCATCACAGCCGCTATCTGATCGGGGAGATCGTGGAGTACGAGCGGCTTAACGATATAGGCATCGGCCCCAGCGGCAAGGCAACGATCCCGATCACCGGGCATAGCCAGTGCGGTGAGGGCGATCACCGGGGTGTGGGCCAAACCTGGATCGGGGTCAGCACGCAAGCGACGGATAGCCTCAATTCCATCCATCACCGGCATCTGGATGTCCATAAGAATAGCATCGGGGTGGCACTCACGGGCCAGATCGAGCGCTTCTTGGCCATTACGAGCGATAGTCAGTGCATAACCGTGGAAGGGCAAAAAATCGAGCAGCAGGCTGATATTATCCTCATTATCTTCGGCGAGGAGAATATGCCAGCGCGGCGGTAGAGGTTGGGGAGGAGCTACAGGGGCAACATCGGCAGCAATACGCCCCATCTGGCGCAAGGTATGCAATAGATCATCGGGATCCAGCGAGGCGGAGGCTTGGGGATGCAACCAGGGCAAGCGCACCGTAAAGCTGCTACCCAGCCCCTCTTGGCTCTGCACAGCCACACTGCCCCCATGCGCTTCGGTAAGCCGCTGCACCAACACCAAACCGAGACCAGTGCCATCATGTTGGCGCGTCAGGCCAGCATCAATCTGCACAAACGGTTGGAAGAGGCGCGCCATATCGGCCTCGGCAATACCAATCCCGGTATCGCTCACCGTAAAGGAGACCGACTGCTGATCGGGATCGGTCTGCACTTCTAACTCCACCTGCCCACCGGCGGGAGTGAACTTCACCGCATTGGAGAGCAGGTTTACCAGGATCTGTTTAAGGCGGCGTTCATCGGCATAGATCACATCAACCTGCGGGCTGATGCTTGAATGCAAGCGAATCTCTTTTTTGAGCGCACTCTGCGCCACCATACGGATACTGGCCTCACAGAGCGTCACCATATCAACCAGGCTCAGTTGCAATTCAAGTTTACCGGCCTCAATTTTAGAGAGATCAAGAATGTCGTTGATCAGTGCCAGAAGGTGCCGCCCACTCTCGCTCATACTACGTACTGCCTCGTGCTGTTCCTGGTTGATCGGGCCATAAATGCCCTCAGCAAGAATCTCCGCTCGCCCCAAGATCGTATTGAGGGGGGTACGCAGTTCGTGGGACATATTGGCCAGGAACTCGTCCTTAAGGCGCGAGGCGCGTTCAAGTTCGGCATTCGCCACCATGAGATCGGCGGTGCGCTCCTCGACGCGGCGCGCCAATTGGGCACGTTCGGCCTCTAGAGCAGCCTCAGCGCGGCGGCGCTCGGTCAATTCCTGTTGGGCCTGCGCATAGAGCTGGGCATTGGTGATCGCCGCTGCCGCCATAGTTGCCAAGGTCTCAGCCAACTCGACAGCCTCAGGGGTAAAGAAGTCGGGGATCTCTTTATTCACCGAAAAGATACCCAACAACTCCCCGTGGCTCATAATCGGGATACCCATCCAACTGCGCACCTCGGCCACACTCGCCACCTCAACCCAACCGGGGTAGCCGTGGGTATCGCGAATAATCAGGCTCCGCTGGGTTTCAAGAATCTCGCGGGTAATACGGTGTTCACGTGCATCAAAATGGATCAGGCGCACCTGCATCTGCTGGCTCATCTGGGCATAGCCGCGCAGGCTATAGACCTGAAAGATCCAGCCATCACGCAACATCACATTAGCGCTATCATAGGGAACCAGTTTTTGCAGATAGTCGAGCAGCGCCTCAAGCACCTGATTCAAATCGAGCGACTGGATCAGCGCCATACTGGCATGCTGCAACGTCTCGGCAATCTGGCGCGCACGGCGTTCATTTTCGCGTAACTGAACAGTTTGGAGGTACCACTGCGTATGATCGCCATCAAGGAGCAGATCGGGCGGAATCACACGCCGCAGTTCAGCGATCTCTACTTGGAGACGCGCTACCTCCGCACGTAGTTCAGCTTCGCGTGCGGTGGGTTCAGAGCCCATGGGATTGGCCTTCGGTTCGTGCGAGGTAGCCACTACCTCATGTTAACGTGCGCCACTGCCCGCGTTGGGTAAAAAAGCGGGTCACCGCTTCGGTATGGAGTGGGAAGGCCAATTCGGTAGGGGTATTGATCAGGACGCGTGCGCCGGCCTCTTTATTGGGGATAAACGCTGGCAGATCAACCTCGCGCAGCAACGGGCCAAGGGCAAAGACGAGCAGGTAGCCATCGTGAGTACTGCGCACACTAAAGGTCTCAACCTCTTCGGGGGAGATACGCACCCCAGCTTCTTCATACAATTCACGCGCCGCCGCTTGCTGCCACGTCTCTTGCATCTCGATAAACCCACCCGGTAGCGCGAGTTGACCTTGGCGCGGAGCAGCCCCACGCCGGATCAGGAGCAGGCCATCATCAACCGGCTGCAAGACAATCACCACCGGCAGGGGGTTACGATAGGTGGTACTACTACAGTTAGGGCAGACCCGTGGCCAGCGCTGGCCATCGTTAAAGGAGCTACCACAGAATGAACAATGGCTATGTTGGCGATACATGCGCGCTAACTCCGCTGAGAGTGGATTGATGTGAGATGATACCACAGATAGCGGTGGGGTGTAGCGTCGGCAGTTTCTGCGGTATTGCGGTATTAGTGATCAAGCGGTATCCAGTCGCGGATTTCGATCCGTACAATGAGTAAAACACGACCAATCTGCCAAAATGTCACCGCATATACTACATGAGTATCTGCGCCAGTCATTTGGCGCAGGATCGTACCATCAGCAGCCTGACCAGCGAACAGGCCATCTTCCGGCCCATTCTTGATGACGGTAATGATATTCTTGAGTCGTTCCCGATGGACTGCATCCATTGAACGGCGCATTGCATCAGCATCACGCGAGAAGACCACTTGTGCCCAGGTGAGAGGTTTCATCGCTCATTTCCTGTATGGTCAAAGATGCGTCCGGTTGGCTCTAGATCATCATCAACCTCGATCCAACCCTCTTGCTGCGCACGGTTATAGCCAGCAACATTTTGTGCCTGGAGATGTGCCGATGGATAGGGATAGAGTTCTTTTACAAGGTATGGTGAAACCTTGAGTGTATCCCGCACTCGTCGGCGTAGGGGTGCCTGCACCTTTTGTGGGTCAGTAAGTAAGCGTCGGTAGGTTGCTTCATTGATTCCGAGATAGTTGGCAAACTCACGAACATTCATTAGTTGCTCAGCGCGATAATCCTCAAGGCTGCGCGTGATAATGGTTGGTGTGATCATTTCAACACTCCTTTCCCCAATGTTGTTCTGTATCATGAGATCTGTCAACCCACAACGGATGGATGAGGATACAACTAGAATACGCTTTGCTTACGGTTATTATCATACCACATACCTGTAGCAGGTTGAGGGTGTGCTTGATCAGCTTGAGCCATGCGCGCCGGATAGCGGTTGCGAGGCTCATACCTCCAGCCCATACCGCAGCAGCATGGCCGCATCGGCCAGTAATGTGGCGCTTGGCCCATCAAAGGCGATCTGGCCTTGCTCCAAGACGATGGTGCGCGGGAAGACTTCCGCCACCATGCGCATGTCATGGGTGGAGACGATCATCGCTTGGGGCAGACTGTGCAGCAGTTCTATAAGACCGCGCCGCGCACGCGGATCTAGCCCCGCTGATGGCTCGTCTAAGGCGAGAATGCTGGGGGTCATCGAGAGTACCGTGGCGATGGCCACCCGCTTGCGCTGCCCAAGGCTCATGTGGTGCGGCATGCGCGTTTCAAAGCCGCGCATCCCCACCTGATCGAGTGCCAACGTCACCCGCCCGCGCACGTCGGCTTCTTCTAACCCCATGTGCAATGGGCCAAAAGCAACATCCTCAAAGACGGTCGGCGAGAAGAGTTGGTCGTCGGGGTCTTGGAAGACCATGCCCACCTGGGCGCGTACTTGGCGGATGTTGGCGTCGCTGATCGGTTGGGCAGCAATCTGTACCGCGCCGCTGCGTGGGCGTAACACGCCATTCAGATGCAGCAGCAGGGTGCTCTTACCCGCCCCGTTCGGCCCCACCAGGGCGACTTTTTCGCCCGCGTCAATGCGTAATGAGACCCCGCGTAGAGCGCTGGTGCCGTCGGGGTAGGTGTAGTGAAGATCAACAAGTTCGAGCATATGAGGTTCAAGCGAGATAGGTCATCAATACTAGCCCCGCAAGTGTGGCCAGACCGATGATTAAGATGCCCTGTTCGCGCTGGGTCAGTGAGCGTGGATTGAGGGTGCGTAACTCGCCCGTAAAGCCGCGTGCCAGCATCGCTAGGTAGATACGTTCGCTGCGTTCGTAGGAGCGCACAAAGAGCGTCCCGACCATCTGGCCGACGACGCGGGCACGCCAGACGATGCTGCCGCCGCTGTGTTGGCCCGGTGTTTCTGCGCTGCGGCACTCGCGGGCGCGCAGCATGCGTTGGGCCTCGTCAATCATCACAAAGAGGTAGCGGTAGGCAAACGAGAGAATCGCCACCAGAACGGTGGGTAAACGCAGTGCGCGTAGGGCGTAGAGTACCTGGGTGAAGTGGGTGGTGGCGGTGAGCAGTAGCGCCGCTTGTACCGAGAGCCACGACTTGAACACAATCGAGGCGAAACGTACCAACCCGGCATCGCTGGCGGTGAGCACCCACGGGCCAAGGGGTAGGCGAAAGACGGGCTGGCCCGGAACACTAAAGACGAGTGTCACTGCCACTAGGGCGAAGGGCAGCGCCACAAAGGCGCGCAGCAGAATCGTGCGCAGCCCCACCTGCGACCAGCGCACCGCCACCCAGAGCATGGCCGCGCATAGCCCCATAACCAGCCACGCACCAGAGGGGAGCAGCGCTAAGGCCAGGATGTAGGCCAGCGTCAGACTGAGTTTGACCCGCGCATCAAGCAGGTGAACCGGGCTTTGGCCTGCAATGTAGCGATCCAGCGTGCTAGAGGAGAGCATAGCTTAGGCGCGCTCCTGGTTACGCCCGCGCAGCAGGAGGGTTAGCCCGTACACCAAACCAAAGACGATCAACAGGCCAAGCACACCAGCAATAATCGTCGAGATCGGGCCATCCAAACCGGGCAGGGTATAGTCGGGTAGCAGGTTGAAGAACGGATCGAGGGCGCGATCAATAAAGCCCTGATCCTCGGCAACACGCTCCAGACCGTCGGGGTCGCCGGAGGCGAGTGGTGAGAGCAGCGCAGCCCCAACGGCAAACATCAGCCCACCCCCGGTGACACCGAGGATAGAACGGCGATTTAGGGGGCGCTGCAAGGTGGCCGGGTTGAGGTAACTGGCCATGGTCGTGACCAGATCGGGGCGCGTGGTCAGCACAAAACCGAGCGCCGCCACCGTGATCAGCCCTTCACCCACGCCGATGAAGAGATGCACGAAGAGCATCGCTGGAAAGACCACCGCTGCCGAGAGGCCAGAGAGAACCAACTGCATGCTGGTGAGCAGTGCAGCCGCCACCACCGAAAGCCATGCAGTGGCAAAGCCAACCAACACCAAGCCCCAGCGCTGGCCGCCGAGGAGGCGCAGGAGCGGCGCACCCACAAAGGCTCCGATCAGTGTAGTCGCCACACCCATGTTGAAGATATTGGCTCCGAGTGCCAACAAGCCACCATCTTGGAAGAGCAGTGCCTGAAGGGCGACAACACAGGCCATCACCAGCACCGCCGCCCATGGGCCGAGCAACAAGGCCGCCAGCGCCCCCCCCAGGAGATGCCCGGATGTCCCGCCGAGGACGGGGAAATTGAGCATCTGCGCCGCAAAGATGAAAGCCGCCATCACCCCCATCAGGGGGATCTGGCGCTCATTCAGGCTGGCCCCCACCTTCCGTACCGCGACCCCCACCGCAATCACAGTTAAGACCCACCAGGCCAACGCGACCGGCACCGTGAGGAAGCCGTCGGGGATGTGCAGGCCGAGGGGCAACAGGAGATGTGTACTCATCATAGAGGTATTCTCGCTCTCTATCAACTGCAAATAGTTGCATGTGTATTATACGGCCGTAAGGGGCATTCTGCACTGTTGGCCCAATCCACCCCAACGGTTTACATAGGCTTAATACCGGCTTAATCCAGCCAGTGTAGGATTTTCCAGGAAGTTGTTAACCAAGTATTTACCCACCGTCAATGCAGACTGGTCATCCCACTAGGGAATGCGTTGCTGTAGCGGTGGGTTTAGTGTGTGCGCGAGGCTATCAACGTGTATCGCTCCCTAGGTACGTCCCTGTTCATCATGTTCTGTCTCGCCCTCAGCGCCTGCACCCAGTCTCCGGCTACTGGCCGCACACCCACCGCCGTAACCGCTACGAGCATCCTTAGTACGACCACTACCCCCACCTTCCCACCGCTCACACCGCCAGTTCATGATGTTGAACCGATGGGTGGGACGATCAGTATTGATGGTTCGAGTACTGTCTTTCCGATCACCGAGGCGGCGGCGATCACTTTTCGGCGCTTTGTGCCACAGGTGGAGATTAGCCTAGGGGTGAGTGGTACCGGCGGCGGGTTTAAGAAGTTTTGTGCAGGCGAGATCGTCATCGCTGATGCTTCGCGCCCGATCAAGGCTGAAGAGTCTGCCACATGCGCCGAGGCCGGAATCGAGTATATCGAGCTACCCATCGCCTTCGATGGCATCTCGGTGGTGGTGCATCCCGACAACCAGTGGGCCACCTGCATGACGGTCGAGGAGTTGCGTCGCCTCTGGCAACCCCAGTCGGGGGGCGTGATCGTCCGTTGGAGCCAGATCCGCGCCGGGTGGCCGGAGAACGCCATCCACCTCTATGGTGCCGGGGGCGATTCGGGAACCTACGACTACTTCACCGAGGCGATTGTGGGGAGTGCGCGGGCGAGCCGCCAGGACTATACCGCGAGTGAGGATGATTATCTTCTGGCCCAGGATCTTAGCGCTGACCCCGATGGGCTGGGTTTCTTCGGCTATGCCTATTATGTCGAGCATGCCGAGAACCTGCGGGCTATCGGAATTGACAACGGGGCGGGATGCGTGGCACCGAGCGTCACGAGTATTGCCGATGGCAGTTACCAACCCCTCGCGCGCCCGATCTTCCTCTACGTTAACGCAGCGGCGCTGGATCGCCCGGAGGTCACCGCCTTCCTCGATTTCTACCTGACCAATGGCCCGGCTTTGGTGCAGGATGCGCGCTACATCCCGCTGCCAGACACGATCTACCCGTTGCTCAAAGCTCGACTGGCCCAACGCAGCACCGGCTCGCTCTTCCAGGACGTGAATCGGATTGGCGTCTCAATTGAGGAGATCCTTCAACTCGAAGGGGGCCACTAGATGCGCACATCGCTACGCGCTAAGTTGCTGGCCGGGTTCGCAATTGACCTGCTGCTCATGATTCTACTGGGCTGGTTCGCTTCGCAGCAGATGGGCCGCATGAACGAACGCGCTACGTTTGTCGAACAGCAGACCATCCCGTCACTGGATACGATTGCGCGCATGAGTAGTGTGATCAACCGCTACCAAGTCGGGCAGTTGGAGTATCTGATCTATAGCAACCCCTACGACAAGGATCGTAGTCGGCAGAAGATGGGCGATCTGGAAGCCGAGATGCAGCGCTACTTTGCCGACTATCAGCCGCTGATTACCTCCGATGAGGAGCGCAACCGCTTTGAGGCGGTGTTGCTGGCCTGGCAGCGGGTGGTAACGGCCAACTATGAGCGCTTTATTCCGGCGGTGGCGCTGGCCAACACGGGCAGCGTGCAGCCCTTCTATTCGCGGATGAACCCGCTGTATGGCGATCTGAGTGTCGCTATGGACGCGCTCTCAGTTGAAGGCCAAGCCCAGGCCACCAGCGCCTTGGAGGAGGTGCGCGCCGCCTACCTGAGCGCTCAGACGGTGATCATCGGTGACACCGGGCTGACCATTCTGATCTCGGCGGTCATTGGCTTGGTACTCTCCGGGCGCATCGCAATGCGCATCGGGCGGCTCACCAGCGCCACTGCGCAGGTCGCCGCCGGGGATCTGGATCGCCAAGTCGAGGTGGTCAGCCGGGATGAACTGGGCACCCTGGCGCAGAGCTTCAACCAGATGGTGATGAGTCTGCGCGAGCAGCGCGGCATCCTCGAGCAGCGCAACACCGAGCTGCATACCAGTCTCATGCGCCAGGAGCAACTCACCGCCGACCTCGTGCGCGGCAAACAGGCCGAGGAGGAGGCTCAACGCGCCCAGGCGGCAGCCGAAGCGGCCAGCCAGGCCAAGAGTATGTTCCTGGCCAACATGAGCCACGAACTGCGCACGCCACTCAATGCCATTTTGGGCTACGCCCAACTGCTGAAGATGGGAGTGGCCAACAATGACCCTGTGAGCCAACAAGAGTTTCTCGACTCGATCCTGGGGGCCGGACGCCATCTGACCAGCCTGATCAGTAATGTGCTCGACTTCTCGAAGATTGAACAGGGGAAGATCGAACTGTACATGGGGCCGGTAGATGTAGAGCCACTGATCCGCGAAGTGGCCGACATTGTTCACCCGCTGGTGAAGCAGCAGCACAATGAGCTACGCATCAGCATTGAGCCGGAGATCGGTACCATGCTCACCGATGGCCCCAAGCTGCGCCAGATCCTGGTCAACCTGCTCTCCAACGCGGCCAAATTCACCGAGGCCGGTACGATCAGCCTGCATGTATGTGCAGCGGCGGAGATGATCGAATTTGCGGTGATTGACACCGGCATCGGCATCAGCGCCGAACACCTCGGCAAACTCTTTCAGCCCTTCAGCCAAGTTGATTCATCAGTTACCCGCCGTGTGGACGGTACCGGCCTGGGGTTAGCCCTCAGCCGCCAACTCTGCCACGCCATGGGTGGCGAAATCAGCGTCGAGAGCGCAGTGGGGCAGGGATCAACCTTCCGCGTCGTTCTTCCGGCAGGCGATCTCCTCGAACAACCCATCTCAGCAGCCTACAACCTCGCCTAAGGAGGCACCATGAAGACCATTCTCGTCGTTGACGATAACACCGATAACCGCAACATCATCGCCCAGATGCTGAAAATAAGCGGCTTCCAAGTTGTGTGCGCCATCAACGGCGTCCATGCGCTCGAAGTTGCCGCCAGCGAACGCCCCGACCTGATCATGATGGACATGGCCATGCCGGTGATGGATGGCTGGAGCGCCACTGGACACCTCAAAGCCGATCCTGAACTCAACCGCATCCCGGTCATCGCCGTCACTGGCCACGTCACCCAGAACGAGATCAATCGCGCCCTAAACATGGGCTGCGAGGACGTGATCACCAAACCGATAGACTTCGAGACGATGATCCAGAAGGTGCGCCGCTACGCCACCCGCCACATGATAGTGGTACAATGACCATCAGAGCCTGTATCGGTATAATATGTCATGTCAACGAGGTAGACCATGATACTCGAAGACATCCTCATCAAGATTCCCCGCCTGACGACTCGTGAGCAGTTGTTGCTCTTAGAGGCTATCAGCCGTGCGCTTCGTAGCGATATAGAGACCTACGCGACATCTACGACTAAACATGATCTATCCACGCAGAATAAGGAAGATCGTGCAGCCTTCTGGGCTTCCTTTGGTGCATGGAAACAGTCGCCAAGCGAACCAACACTTGAAGTATTGGTTACGGAACGCTATTCAAAGCAAGAGCCGCCTACTCTATGAGCATTCAATATATCCTCGACACAGACACCTGTGTAGCGTGGCTCCGAACCAACACAAACATTCGCCAGCGAGTTACTCAGGTCGGACCAGCGGCACTAGGAGTGTCAATTGTAACGGTGGCCGAGTTGCGTTATGGTGCATCCTGTTCCGCGCAAGCCACAGCAAACCACCAAGCAATTGACGGGTTCCTGAGTGGACTTGCAATCATCAGCATCGATCCTGCCATTGCTCGGCAGTTTGGCGACGTGAAAGCAATGTTGCGAGTACGTGGCCAATTACTGGAAGATGCCGATCTATTGATTGCAGCCACTGCATTAACATACCACCTGACCCTAGTAACAAACAATACCCACCACTTTGCCCGTATCGCAAATCTGGACTTAGAGAATTGGATGCTACCAACCGTGCGGTAACCCCCTACTGCTTCCTGAGCAGAAAAATATACTCATGCTTAAAAATATAGAACCCACCCACCAGCGCCCGATAGCGCCACAACTCCTTCTGCTGGCGTTTCCCTGAGGTGGCTTCAAAATTCTTTACAATAATGCTCTTGAGCGCAAAGCCACGTTTGAGCGCCTCCTGCATCGTCTGGAAACCGAGCGGAATCCAATCCCCCTTGGCATACTTATCACCAATGACGATCACCAGATAGCGGCCCTGCTCCAACACCTGCGCCGCCTGCTCGATCACCTGGCCCATGAGCGCCAAAAAGCGCTCAATCGAGGCAGCATTGGAGAGATCGCGTTCATCCTCGCTAAACTTGATAATATCGTAGTAGGGCGGGTGCATCATCACCAACTGCACGGACGTTTGGTTGTATGCCGCCAGCAGATCGGCATAGTTGAGCGTCGCGCTATCACCCTGCACCACATCCACTACCACCTGATGCTTGTTGGGTTCTGCGGCGACTAACTGTTTGGCATGCGCGACCATACGCGGCTGAAGTTCAATACCCAACGTATGGCGACCCAAACGCTGGCCCTCAATCAGCGTGGTACCTGAACCAGCGAAGGTATCGAGAACCCAATCGCCACGCTTGGTATAGCGGCGCAGCATCTGGTAGGGAATCTGGGGAATAAAGTTGCCCCAATAACCAGCCGTATGCACCCCCGAACTATCGCGGCGATCAATCATCCACAGGCTATCGGTCAGAATATCCTCATATTCCTTCCAGCGATTGAGGTTGAGATCATTGATCGGGCTGGTGGCGATCTCAGTGAGACTCTTTAGCAGCCGCTCTAGGTAGTGCAAGCCGCGCTCCAGAGTCCGTGCCCCCAAGATCTGCGCACACTCAGCCAGCAAGTAGCTACGGCTACAGATGAAATCTTCAGGTACAGCAACATCAAGCGCGGGTTGCTGCGGTTGGGCGGCGATCCACGTCTGCACCTCGGTGATACCGGCACGCAGATCAGCGACCGCAGCGACATGCCGCAGGGCTTCGAGCAGCGGAACGAGGTAGTTGCGATCTACCCAGACAAGATCGTCTTCGTGATAGAGATCGGAGTGGAGACTCATGGCGGGTTTATGGTTATATGTTACAGATCTTGCGAAGAGATTGAGGTTATTTGTGCGTTTTCGTATAAGCGCAACGCTGCGCCACTGTACCACAATCCGCAAACCAGAGCAAAATTTCGATTCACGTCATGGCAACTGCACCACCACATCCGCACCGACCTGCGCTTGCGGGCGGTGGCTGATCAGCAGGGTGGTGCGCCCCTGTTGGAGCCGTTCCAGCGCGACGAGAACCTCGCGCTCTGCCGCTGCATCGAGGTGGGCGGTGGGTTCGTCCAGGATCAGGATGGGAGCATCTTTGAGCAGTGCCCGCGCTATCGCCAGTCGTTGACGCTCGCCACCACTCAGGCGCATCCCGCGCTCCCCTAGCCACGTCGCATACCCCTGCGGCAACCGCGCCACCACCTGGTCAAACCCAGCTTGCCGACAGGCCCGATCTAGCTCGGCGGGGCTGGCGTCGGGGCGAGCAAGACGCAGGTTCTCCTCCACCGTCCCGTTAAAGAGGTGGGTCTGCTGCGTGACGACGCCGATCATCTGGCGTATATCCTCGCTGCGGTAGCTGCGTAGCTCGTGTCCTCCGATGCGGATGCTACCCTGGTAGCCCTCCCAGAAGCGCAGCAGCAGGTTGACAATCGTACTCTTCCCGGCTCCACTTGGCCCAACGATCAGCATACGCTGCCCCGCCGCCACCCGCCCCGTTACCCCCTGAAGTACCGGGCGTTGCGCTCCGGGGTAGCTGAAACTCAGGTCGGCAAACTCGATGCTACTCTCCTGGGGCACGGGCGATGCGTCTGGCTCGTGGCTGATCTGGGGCTTAGTAGCGCCAATTTCGCGTAGCCGCCGCCACGCTGCCCGGCTCACTTCGAGGCTCTGGAGGGCTGGGCCGAGCGGGATCAGCGCCTCGAAACTGGCCAGCGCACTCAGGGCGATCAGGCCCAGCATAACACCGTCTATCTGGTCACTGCGCACTAGCGGGATGGCGAGGATGAGCATGGCAAGCGCCGCCACCTGGCCGAGCATGGCAAACAGGCCATTGCTCAGGCCACGGAGCTGGGCCAGCCGTTCTTGGGCCTGCGCCAGTGCCGCACTCTGTGTGGCAACACGGGCCGCAAAGGTGGCGCTGGCCCCCAACGCGAGCAGGTCGGGTAGCCCCTGGATGGCCTCGACCATGGTGGTGAGCAGTGCAGCGCGCTGCTCTACAGCGGTTCGCGCCGCACTGCGGCTGAGTTGGCGGATGAGCAGGGGGAGTATGAGTCCCGCCACCAGTTGCAGCAGCCCCAGAGTCAACGCGAGGCTTGGATCGAAGAACGCGAGCAGCCCACAACTCAGCCCCATCACCAGCAGAGCCACGAGGGGCGGCGCGATCACCCGCAGGTAGAATTGTTCGAGCGTCTCCACATCACCCACCGCCCGCGCCAGCAGGTCGCCGCCCTGGTGATCGATCAGGCCCGCTGGCGCACGCGGTTCGACCATGGCGAAGAACCATGTGCGCAGCCGCGCCAACAGGTGGAAGGTGGCGCGGTGGGCAACGTAGCGTTCGGCGTAGCGGAAGAGGCCACGGGCGATGCCGAAGAAGCGTACCCCCACAATCGCCACGTTCAGGACGGCGATGCTGGGCATCAGTGCGGCCATGGCGAGTAGGTAGGCAGAAGTAGCGATCAGGCCGATGCTGCTGCCCACTGTGGCGAAGCCGAGGAGGATGGCCAGCACGAAAGGGAGGATGATGTGCTGCTGATGCTGCACACGCAGAGCGTGTGCAGCATCAGCAGCATAAGCCTCCCCCCTCTCCCGCACGCGGGAGAGGGGGGTAGGGGGGTGAGGGCCGATCTTCTCCCCCTCCATCACCACCACATGATCGGCAACCCGCAACAACTGCGGGCTATGCGCAATAATCAGCGCACTACGCCCGTGCAGCAATGCCGGGAGCGCCTGCTGGAGCGCCGCTTCGCTGTCACGATCTAGGTGGGCGCTGGCCTCGTCCAGAATCAACAGATCGGCTGGTTTGAGCAGGGCGCGTGCAATCGCCAGCCGTTGGCGCTGACCGCCCGAAAGCCGCGCCCCTCCAGCGCCAATCGGGGTCTGATAGCCCTGCGGCAGCTCCAGAATAAAGTCGTGTGCGCCAGCCATCTGGGCAGCCCGTTGCACCTCGGCGTCGCTGGCGCTGGGCCGGGCGAGACGCAGATTCTCGGCGACGCTGCCCGCAAAGAGTACGGGGTGCTGGCTCACCCAGGCGACCCGCTGCCGCCACGCATCAGGATCGAGGTCGCCCAGGGGAACACCGTCTATGCAAATTTCACCCGCGTCGGGCTGCAAAAAGCCCAACAGGAGCCAGGTCAGGGTACTCTTGCCCGCCCCGTTTGGCCCAGTCAGGCCCACGATCTGCCCGGCGGCAAGATCGAGGCTCACCCCGCGCAGCGCCGGACGCGTACCCTCGCTGTAGGCGTAGTGCAGGTCGCGGATCGAGATGGCGACGCCCTGAGATAGCGTGGCTTCGACAAGCTCAGCCACCGCGCCGCTGGCGTTGGCGTTGGCTGAGCCTGTCGAAGCCACGCTTTTAGTTCGTAACAACGGCTCAATCCGTCCCAACGCCTCTTTGCCCGCCATGGCTGCGTGGTGGCGCTGGCCGAGCAGCCGCAGGGGCATATAGAATTCCGGGGCCAGAATGAGCAACGTCAGCGCCGGAATGAACTCCATCCACCCGGCGAGCAGGCGCAGCGCGATCTCCACCGCGAGGATGGCAGTACCCAGACTGGCCACCAGTTCCAGAATCAGCGCCGAAAGGAAGGCGACTCGCAGCACCTCCATGGTGAGATCACCAAAGCGGTGGCTGATCGTCGCCACGGCGGCGAGTTGTTCGCGGCTACGCCCAAAGATCTTGAGCGTCGTTATGCCTTGCAGCGTATCGAGAAAGTGGGCACTCATACGCCCCAGATCGCCCCAGCGCTGCGCCGTCTGGGCCTGGGCTTGGCTACTGATCAGCCACATAAAGAGCGGGATGAGTGGCGCAGTGAGCAGCAACACCAACCCAGAGAGCGGATCGAGCGGAAAGACATAGAGCAGAATGATCAGCGGGGCCAGCCCGGCCAGGATGGTCTGGGGCAAATACTGGCTCAGATACTCATCCAGCGCCTCGACGCCCTCGACAATAGTCGTGGCCAGTTCGCCACTGCGCTCGGCATCCAATGCCGCCGGGCCACGCGCCACCAGTACCGCCACCAGCCGCGCCCGCAGATCCTGTTTGACCTGGCTGGCCAGGCGTTGGGCGCTCGCCTCACCCAGCCAGGTGAGCAGAGCGCGCAGCAAGGCCAGGCCCAGCACCCCGGCCAAGGGCTGCGCCACAGCGGCCAGGGTTGCCTGGGCCAAAAAGACCGCCCCGATCACATGCGCCAACAGCGCCGCGAGGCCCACCGCCGTGGCAGTGGCGAGCGCCCCAGCCACAACGGTGAGCCAGAACCAGGGACTTCTATTAACGAATTGGCGAAGGTTGGATGTCAAGACCTAATACGTCAACTCACTCTCAGCACTGACCCGATGGCGGAAAACCCAATAGCTCCATGCCTGGTAGCCCAAGACAATCGGCAAGAAGATCAGTGCCACAAACGACATGATCGTAAGCGTCTTGGGGCTAGACGAGGCATTGTAGATCGTCAGACTCCACTCCGGGTTCAGGCTCGAAACCAACACGCGGGGGAAGAGCAGCATAAAGATCGTGATCACCGACAGCCCCAGGTTCAGGCAGGTCATCACGAAGCCCCAGCCGAGGCGCTTGGTGTTGACGAAATAGGCCGCACCAAAGAGTGAGAGCAGCGAACCCATCGGCACAAAGCCCGGATCAACCCCTAGATGCTCGAAGGCGTCGGTGGCAAAGTAGGTGGAAACAATAAACGCCACCGAGATCACCGTGGCCACCGGGCCAATCCGCAGGGTCGTGCGCAAGGCGCGCTCAGTCATCGTGTTGGTGGTCTTAAGGTTGAGGTAGATCGCCCCATGCAGCGTGAAGAGGGAGAAACTGGCCAACCCGCCCAGTAGGGCATACGGGTTGAGCAGATCGAAGAAGGTACCGACATAGTTCATCTCGGCATCAATCTTGACCCCGTGGATCATGTTGGCAATCGCCACCCCCCAGAGCAACGCCGGGACAGCACTACCAAAGAAGATCGCCCAATCCCAAACCGTCCGCCAGCGCGGATTTTCGTCCTTACTGCGGTATTCAAAGGCAACCGCCCGCACAATCAGCGCCACCAAGAGCAGGAAGAGCGCCATATAGAAACCGCTGAAGAGCGTGGCATACCAGTGCGGGAAGGCCGCAAAGATGGCCCCACCCGCCGTCAGCACCCAGACCTCATTCCCATCCCACACCGGGCCAATCGTATTGATGATGATGCGCCGTTCGGTGTCATTCTTCCCCAAAAAGGGCAACAGAATACCCACCCCGTAGTCGAAGCCCTCCAGGATAAAGAAGCCGACAAAGAGTACCGTGATCAGGATAAACCAGAGGGTATTGAGATCCATGGAGCGACTCCTTATCCAGCATGCACCGTGGCCGATTCACCCGGCACCCGCGTCGCGTACTTGAACATGAGGTAGGCGGTAGCGCCCATCAGCACCAGATAGATCAGCGTGAAGCCGATCAGGGTGGTGAGCACCATACCCGCACTCACCGTGGGTGAAACCGCATCTTCGGTGCGTAACACCCCATAGACGATCCAGGGTTGACGTCCGATCTCAGTGAAGATCCAGCCGGTGGCATTAGCGAGGTAGGGCAGAAGCAGCGCAGGGATGAGCAGCAGCAGCAAGCGCGGCGACTGCACCACCTTTTCACGCGCCAACATATAGAGCGCCATCGCCGCCAAGCCCAGCATCACGGTGCCTGCCCCGACCATGCCTCGGAAGGCCCAGTAGTTCAAAAAGACACTCGGCGTATAATCGCCGGGGCCATACAGCGCCTCGGCTTCGGCCTGAAGTTCCTTGATACCGCGCACTTCACCCTCAAAGCGGTTGTAGGCGAGGAAACTGAGCATGCCCGGAATCTTGATCGCAAAGAGATCGCGCTGCTCAGCCTCACTGGCAACCGTAAAGAGCGACAACGCAGCCGGATCTTCACTCTCCCAGAGCGCTTCCGCCGCCGCCATCTTCATCGGTTGCACCTCGATCAGATACTGCGATTGGGCATGCCCGGCCATGGCCACGCCCAACGAACCGATCACTGCCGCAAAGGTACCGATCTGGAAGGAGCGCAAGAAGATCTCTTTGGCCTCAGCGCCAAGTGGACGGCGCAGATGATAGGCACTGATTCCCAACACAAAGAAGGCAGCCGTAGCGATGGACGCAAACATCGTATGTGGCCACTGCACCCACAGATGCCCGTTGGTGAGCAGGGCCGTAAAACTCTCCATCTCGGCACGCCCATTGTTGATCACATAGCCCACCGGCTGGTGCATAAATGAGTTGGCGGCCAGAATCCAGAAAGAAGAGAGCGCACTGCCAATCGCCAAGAGCCAAATACTGGCCAAGTGCTGGCGCTTAGTGAGCTTCTCCCAACCAAAGAGCCACAGGCCCAAGAAGGTCGATTCGAGGAAGAAGGCCATCAGCGCCTCAATCGCCAACGGTGCGCCGAAGATGTCACCCACAAAGCGCGAGTAGTCCGACCAGTTCATACCAAACTGGAACTCCTGCACAATGCCGGTGGCGACCCCAATCGCAAAGTTGATCACCAGCAACTTGCCCCAAAACTTAGTCATCGTCTTGTAGAGCGGGTTGCCAGTACGCACATAGATCGTCTCCATAATGGCGACGATCAGCGCCAAGCCGATTGAGAGCGGAACGAAGAAGAAGTGGTAAATCGTGGTGATGGCAAATTGCCAACGCGCAAGGAGCAGGGCATCCATGAACACACTCCACACCCCGCGACCGAGTGGTACAACGGGGTACAAGCCAGACTAGGCCACGCTGGTTTTGAATGTGACTTCTCTCACAGACTAGACTATACCAGATAATGCGAAGCTTCAAGTTGAAATTATATTACTGCGAGACACAAAATAGTGCGTCTCGCAGGATTGGGGCTGCGCCCTAAGCCCCAATTTTTGTGGTGTTTTGGCGGCGAAGCCGCCCATTGACATGAACTTTAGGGCGGTAGCCCGAAAACCCACGCTTGGGGCTGCGCCCCAAACCTGCTTTTTTCTGTGCTTTTGGCGGCTTCGCCGTCAAAAGCACAGAAAAAAAGTTCTTCGGGGGTGGCTGTGCCACCCGCCCCCCCCCCACCGGCAGTAGCATTAGCCCGACTTTTGGTATAATGGCCCAGAGTATACATGGCGACCCGCTGGATGGCTCGCCGGAGAGGACAGTTATGACCAAGCCCATTGTGGCCTTGGTTGGCCGCCCCAATGTGGGTAAGTCAACCTTTTTTAACCGGCTGATCGGCGAGCGCCGAGCGATTGTTGAGGATATGCCCGGTACCACCCGTGACCGCATCTATGGTGATACGTTCTGGAACGGGCGCGATTTTACGGTGGTGGATACGGCCGGGTTGCTCTTTGGTGGCGATGATCCCAACTTGCCGGTAGCTGAGATGAGCCGCCGCACCCGTGAGCAGGCCAATTTGGCGATTGAAGAGGCCGATGCGGTCATCTTTATGGTGGATGGCCGCGAGGGCATGACCGCCGCTGATAATGAAGTTGCCGATGTTCTGCGCGGTACCTCCAAGCCGGTGGTGTTGGCGGTGAATAAGTGTGATAGCGTCGAACGCAATCTGGACGCGGTCGAGTTCTATGCACTGAATTTGGGCGAACCCATCCCGATGAGTGCCTTCCATAGCCTGGGCACGGGGGATGTGTTGGATCGGCTGGTTGAGGCATTCCCACCCTACCAAGCCCCTGACGATACCGAGCGCCACCTGCATATTGCTATCGTCGGGCGGCCCAATGTGGGCAAATCGTCGCTGCTCAATAAGTTGCTCGGCCAAGAGCGCAGCGTCGTCAGTGCCATACCCGGTACGACCCGCGACAGTATTGACACCGAGATCACCTTTCATGGGGAGCGGGTGACGCTGATTGATACAGCCGGGATTCGCCGTTCCGGGCGCATCGAGCAGGGGATCGAGAAGTATTCGGTGATGCGTACCCTGCGGGCAATTGAGCGCTGTGATGTGGCGTTGCTGCTGATTGACGCCGAAGAGGGCATCACCGCCCAAGATACCCACATCGCCGGAATGGTGCTCGATGCCAAAAAGGGTATTGCCATCCTGGTCAATAAGTGGGACGTGATCGAGAAGGATAACGAGACCTTCCAGGAATATGAAGATCAGGTGCGTCAAGCCTTCAAGTTTATTGATTACGCCCCGGTACTCTTCATCTCGGCACTGAGTGGCCAGCGCGTCAGTCGCGTCATTCAGTTGGCCCAGGAGATCTATGATCAGCGCCAGAAGCGCGTCCCCACCGGCGAACTGAACAACTTCCTGCGCCAAGCGGTGCTCGATCAGCCCCCCATGGCGGTACGCAAGGGTGCCCACCTGCGCCTCTACTATGCAGTACAACCCCAGATCGAGCCGCCAGTCTTCCTCTTCTTCGCCAACGATGGCGATCTGGTTCACTGGTCATACGGGCGCTACCTGGAGAACCGTCTGCGTGATCGCTACGGCTTCGGGGGTACTCCGATTGTAATCGTCTTCCGTTCGCGTGAGGAGAAGGCCGAACCAGCCAAACGCGGGCGTAGAAGGAAGCAAGAGGATTGAGATTCGCTGTGGGGCATGATTTTGCTGCTGTGGTTGGCCGCAAAGCGGCCAACCACAGCAGCAAAATATTCTTTTTCGTGGGGGCCGCAGGCCCCCACACCCCCGCGCGGCGCGTCGCGGCGGAGAACCAGCGTCATGGAGTGGCTCGCACCCATACAGCACGATCCGGCCCCATTCCGCCATGCGGTAGCCTCACGCAGCGCCTACCGCCCGTTGTATGTGAAGATTAAACTCACCTTCGCATGCAACCTGCGCTGCGCGATGTGTCGCCACTGGCGCGAGGAGCGCCCTCCGCCCCTGCCCCTCACCCACTGGCAGCACCTGATTGACGATCTGGCTGCCTTGGGTTGCCGCAAACTCCACTTCTCTGGCGGTGAGCCACTCCTGGCCCCCTACCTGCCCGATCTGGTAGCGCAGGCCACCCGCCTCGGTATACGCGTCACCCTCACCACCAACGGCACCCTGCTGGAAAAGACGCTGGCCCGCCACTTGGTCGAGGCTGGGTTGCGTGGGGTCAACATCTCACTCGACTCCCCCATCCGCAAGATCCACGACCGGCTGCGCGGGGTGCCGGGGGCATGGAAGGCCACGCTACGCGGGGTGCGCCACATCGTGCGCGCCGCCCCACGCGGGAAGATCAGCATCCGTCTGAATACGGTGGTCAGCCGGGGGAACTACCGCAGCCTACTGGGGTTGCCCGATCTCGCCGCAGATCTGGGGGTTGCGGCCATCAACCTGATCGCGGTGGATGCCCAGGATAGCCCCGGCCTTGCGCTACGGCAGCGCGATCTGCGGGATTATAACGCACGCATCGCGCCGCATCTGGCCCAGCGGGGTATGCAACTGGGCCTCATTCAGCATCCTGATCAGGTCTATGTCTTTGGCAATGAAGATGCCGATTCTGCCCACGCCCTCAATGGCCACTATGCACGCGGCTTCTACCAGCAGCACCCCTGCTACGCCCCCTGGGTGCATAGCCTGATAGACTTTAATGGCCGCGTCTACCTCTGCTGTATGACGCGTGAGAATATGCCGCCGCTCGGCGATCTGACGCAGCAGCGCTTCAGCCAGATCTGGCAGGGCGCAGCCTATAGCCAAGCCCGCCAGATGATGCACCCACCCACCTTGCCACAATGCCAATGTTGCGATAACTTTATAGCCATCAATCAGGCATTGCAGCCGGTGTACTAACTCACATCCGAAAAATCCTCGCCGCGATCCTCCTCGCTCACCCGGTCAAAGTAGTCTAGGTTGCTGCTGGAGTAGTAATAGCCACCGACATAGCTGTTCGAATGATCTGGATCGGCGCAACGCGCACAGATCGGCCCGGCAGGTTCAATATGCAGATGTTGATCACAAAATGGTTGCCCACACATCCGACAACTTCCCATTGCGGGTTGATCACAGCGGTGTGGTGTCAGCACACCCACCGGCTGCACGCAGTGCTGCCCCAGCACCGAGGTGGCCCCGGTATAGGCCGGTGGTGCAGCGGCTTCGGTTTGCAGAGCGGCCCCACATGATATACAGAAGCGGCTCCCCGCTGGGAGCATACGGCCACATACAGGGCAGGGTTTCTCCACGGGTTGGCTCCTTGGTTGGATGATGCGACGCTGATACCGCAACTATTATGCCATACCATATTGCCCTTCTCAGCGACACTTTCCCACCCGATCCGGGCGGATTGGCCGTCTCTGCCGCACGGTTAGCCCACGGCATTGCCGCCCACGGCCACCAGGTCGCGGTCTTTGCCCCAACCAGCCACTTGCCCCCCGGCGAGGTGCGCAGCTTTCGCCAGGATGCCGTGCAGGTGTGGCGCTTCGGGGCGCAGCGCAAGCCCGATGCGACTCTGGCCGAGTGGTTTGATCTGCTCCTTGCCCGCCATGCCGAGGCACCCTTCGACCTCTTCCATGCCTACTTTGTGGCCCGCAGTGGCTTTGTAGCGGTCTACGCGGGGCGCTCGGTGGGGGTGCCAAGTATCATCAGCGCCCGTGGCAATGATCTGGATCGCGCCGTCTTTGACCCGGCCAAGGCGGCGCATATCCGCTACGCGCTCGATCATGCCAGCCGGGTAACGGCCAACACGCAGCAGTTGGTAGCGCGGGCACAGGCACTGGCTCCGGCCCGTTCGATCCACCACATCCCCAACGGGGTCGCCAGCGACCTCTTCAGCCCCGGCCCCGCCGATACTGCGCTCGGCCAACGTTTGGGGCTGAAGGCCGGACAGCCGGTGCTGGCCTTTGTCGGGGAGGCACGCGCCAAAAAGGGGCTAGCGCTGCTCTTGCTGGCCTTCCGCGAACTCGCGCAGCGCCGTCCGCTCACCCTCTGGCTGCTGGGTGGCGTGCGCCCCGGCCCGGATAGCGATCTGGTGGCACTCTTCCAACGCCAAAATCCGCAGCTTGATCTCGTGATCACGTCCGCCCGCGAGCATCAGCAGATGCCCGCCGCCTACCGCCTGATCGATCTGCTCGTTCTGCCCTCGCTCCACGACGGGCTACCCAACGCACTGCTAGAGGGCATGGCCACTGCCCGCCCCATCGTCGCCAGCTGTGCCGGGGGCATCCCCGACGTATTGCGCCACGAAGCAAACGGACTGCTCGTGCCACCCGGCCAGATCGAGCCGCTCATTGCCGCCATCGAGCGCCTGCTGGATGATGAGGCACTGCGTGTCCACCTGGGAAGCGCCGCCCGTGCCAGCGTCATCCACACATATACCCCGGCAGCGGAGATCGCCGCCAACCTGGAGCTATACCATGATCTCTGCGCAGATCGCGCCTAGCTATGCGGCGGCGGCCCCATCACCACAGGAGACATGGGAACATGCGCGCCGCCTCGTCTTCCGCTACGGCTGGAACAGCGTCGCCTACCAGATCCTCAACCCCGGCATCCAACACTGGTTCGCGCCCAACGGCGATGCGGTGATCGGCTATGTGCGCGCCGCAGGCTACCGGGTGGTAGCGGGTTCGCCGATTGCCCGCGCCGAAGATCTGGCGGCGGTGGCCAGCACCTTCAGCCACGCGGCGCACCGCGCCGGGCAGCGGGTCTGCTACTTCGGCGTCCAAGATCGCTTCGTGAGCGCCATGGCCGCGCAGCCGCCCATGGCGAGGCTGCTCATCGGTGCCCAACCCGTCTGGGACCCGCACGGGTGGACGGAGATCCTAGCGCACAAAGCCTCGTTACGCGCCCAGATCGCCCGCGCCCGCAACAAAGCGGTGACGATCAGCCCCTGGCCGACCGAGAAGGCCAGCACGCATACCGAGCTACGCCGTTGCCTTGCCGAGTGGCTCCAGGAGCGCCACCTGCCCTCCATGCACTTCCTGGTCGAACCCGACACCTTCGGCCACCTGCATGACCGCTACGTCTGGGTGGCGTGCCGCGAGCAACAGGTAATTGGCTTCCTAGTTGCCTCGCCCATCCCGCAGCGACGCGGCTGGCTAGTGGAGCAACTGGTACGCGGCCACGCCGCCCCCAATGGCACCGCCGAACTGCTCGTAGACGCCGCCATGCGCCACTTCGCCGCCAGCGACGTAGATTATGTCACCTTAGGACTCTCACCGCTCGCCTGCCACACCCCCTGGGCAGACACACCCCAACCGGCCTGGATCAGTGCGCTTCTGGCCATGCTGCGCGTCTATGGGCAGCGCTTCTACAACTTCAGCGGCCTCGATGCCTTCAAGAGCAAACTGCAACCCCACCTGTGGGAGCCAGTCTACGCCATGAGTAACCAGCGCCACTTCACCCCCCACACCTTCTACGCGATCATCGGGGCATTTGGCGGCACCTCGCCGCTACGCTACCTCAGCCGGGCGCTGTGGCGGGTGGTGTGGGGGATGTAGGTGGTTGGGCTTAGGAGGTGGCCCAAGCCCACCTCCTAACACTCACTCCACATACTGCGGCTCGGCCACGCGCTGGCTACTGCGCAGCCCGTTAAGCATCGCCGGTGGATGCAGCGCCGTCTGCAAGACCTGATCGAGCGTATCAACCGGCACGAAAGTCAAGGCGTCAAAGACCTCACGCGGCAGATCATCCAGGTCGCCCTCGTTACGGCGCGGCAGGATGATGGTGCGGATACCGGCGCGATGCGCCCCCAGCGCCTTCTCCTTGATGCCGCCAATCGGTAACACCCGCCCGCGCAGCGAGATCTCTCCCGTCATAGCCACGTCATCGCGCACCAGCCGCCCGGTGGCTGCCGAGGCTAAGGCGGTGGCCATCGTGATCCCCGCCGAGGGGCCATCCTTGGGCACCGCTCCGGCTGGCACATGGATATGGATGGCATGATGATCGAAGAAGGCCGGATCAATCCCCAACTCACGTGCCCGCGAACGCACGTAGGTCAGGGCGGCCTCGGCGCTCTCGCACATCACCTCGCCCAACTGGCCGGTGATCTTCAACTCGCGGTTCCCCTCCACCGCCACCGCCTCCACAAAGATGATGTCGCCCCCCACCGGGGTCCAGACCATCCCCGTGGCAACTCCGGGCTGATCAATGCGCTCCTTGGCTTCGTTGTAGTAGCGCTGACGCCCTAGCGCCGTGCGCACAAAGGCCGGATCAACCACGAACGCGGCTTCACTTGGCTCGTTCTGCTCGGCCAGACGGCGCGTCACTTTGCGCAGCACCCCACCAATATGGCGCTCCAAGTTGCGCACCCCCGCCTCACGGGTATAATCGCCGATGATCGTCCGCAGCGCCGCCTCGCTCACCTCGGCCTCGCTGGGGCGCAGCCCGTTGGCACGCAACTGGCGCGGCACCAGATGGGTCTGGGCAATCTGCACCTTCTCATCCTCAATGTAGCCAGAGAGATCGATCACCTCCATGCGGTCGCGCAGCGCCGGGGGCACATTGTCCCAGCTATTGGCCGTGGCAATAAAGAGCACCTGGGAGAGATCAAAGGGCAGATTCAGGTAGTGATCGGTAAAGGTGTTGTTCTGCTCTGGATCGAGCACCTCCAACAAGGCCGAGGCCGGATCACCACGGTAGTCGTTGCCCAACTTATCAATCTCATCGAGCAGAATGACCGGGTCGGAACTGCCCGCACGCCGCAGTTCTTGGATCAAACGCCCCGGCTGCGAACCGATATAGGTACGGCGGAAGCCACGCAACTCGGCCTCGTCACGCACCCCACCCAGGCTCATACGCACGAAGTTACGCCCCAGCGCACGCGCAATACTCTGCCCCAGACTGGTCTTGCCCACCCCCGGCGGCCCCACAAAGGCCAGGATCGGCTCGCGGCCTGCCCGCCCATGGTCATCACCCAGTTCGGCTCGCCGCTGCTTGACCGCCAGATACTCCAGGATACGCTCCTTGATCTTGGTCAGCCCATAGTGATCTTCATCCAACACCTGACGCGCCACACCAATATCAATCGGCGAGCCGGTGGGGTTATTCCAGGGCAACTCGGCCAGCCACTCCAGGTAGGTACGCACCATCTGGTATTCGGGCGAACTCTCATTCAGGCGTTGCAAACGGTTGAGTTCGCGGTCGGCCTCTTTGCGCACCACATCAGACATCTGCGCCCGCGCCAACTTGGCGCGCAGGTCATCCAAGTCACTGACCTCATCATCATCGTCGCCCAGTTCCTTCTGGATGGCACGGATCTGCTGGCGCAAGAAGAAGTCGCGCTGCTGCTTGGCGGCACTCTCTTGCACCTCGTTGCGAATGCGGTTCTGCACCTCCAGCAAGGCCAACTGGACACGGTAGAAATCGCGCACCTTGGTCAGCCGGGCAATCAGATCGAAGGTTTCGAGCAGATCTTGGCGCTCGGCGAAGGTATAATCGGGCGAGTAGCCGGTATTATCGGCGAGGTGGCCGGGATCTTCGATAGAACGCACAAAATTGCGCACCTCCTGGCTCACCCCTGGCCGCAACTCCAACACCGCATCAATCACCGCCCGCGTCTCCAGAATCAGCGCCTCAAGCTGCGGCGACGGCACCACATGATCGGGGCGTAGCGCAAAGCTAAAGCGCCAGGGATGATCGGGATCGAGCGCATCACCAATTTCAGCCCGGATCATGCCGCGCACGACAATTCCGTTGCTACCATTGGGCAACACACCCGACTGCTCAATGCGAGCCACCACACCAATATCAAAGATCTGCGCCCGCAGAGGGGTGTCAGCATCAGTATCACTATCAGGGCGGCGCGCCACGAGCAACAGACGCCGATCACCCTTCAATGCCGCATCCACCATCGGCAGCATGGCATCATCGAGCGCAAGGCTCACCACCGTATGTGGAAAGACCACCACACCCTCAAGCGCGAGCAGCGGTAAGCTAGGGGTAGACGAAGGCTCATGGGAATGGATTGGATCGCTCATGGTGCTGCTCCATCTATTACAATTGCGGAATAGTTATTCCGTCGTATAAAGAATTATGAAACCGCAACTTTTGTTTGTCAATGGCAAAACAATGATTCTATGATTCCTCTTACATAAGAGGTAATCCAAATACGTGCGCCAGGGTGTGCTACACTATGGTTAGATAGCACGAAAAGGTTAAGACACCTATGAACACCTCCTCCCCCGCCCAAGACTGGAAACTCTGGATCTACACCAACTACGACTGCAACCTGCGCTGTTCGTACTGCTTGGCACGCTCAAGCCCCGAAGTTCCGCGCCGGGCGATAGGGCTTGAGAATGTCCAGCGTTTGGTAGACGAGGCGGTTGCGTTGGGGTTTAGCGATCTCTTCTTGACTGGCGGTGAGCCGACGATTCTTGACGAGATCTACGCTATGATCGCCTATGCAACGCCGCGCATCCGCACTACCCTGCTCACCAATGCGATGTTGCTGCGCGGGCGACGTATGGAGCGTCTGGTAGAATGTGCTAGTCCCAATCTGACCGTGCAGGTGAGCCTTGATGGTGCCTGTGCCGCAGACCACGATGCGTACCGAGGTGTGGGGACGTGGGCCAAGACGGTGGCCGGGATTGAGGCGCTTTTGGAGCGCGGGTTCCATGTACGCCTCTCGACCACCGAGACTCCCGCCAACACGGCCCGCCTCGCCGAGATCTGTACCTTTCATGAACAGCTAGGTATTCCCGAATCTGATCACTTCGTGCGCCCGATGGCGCGACGCGGTTTTGCCGAGACGGGGGTTGAGGTGAATATGCTCAACCTCGCCCCGGAACTGACCGTGGATGTGGATGGTATCTTCTGGCACCCGCTCTCCACCGATAAGGATATGCTGGTGAGTAAGAGCATCTTTCCTCTCGCCTGCGCCGTTGAGCAGGTAAAGCAGAATCTCGACACCATCGCCCGCACCGGCAAAGCCCCACTGATGACCTTCACCTGAGGGTAAAGGCACCGCCCCCGTGGGGGGCAACCAGTAAGCAGTACTTCTATGCAGCCCAATGCACTCTTCGTTGTTGCCAAACGTCCGCTGGCTGGCTACACTAAGACACGGCTCTACCCGCCGCTCAATCCACAGACGGCGGTGTTGTTGTATGAGGGGTTTCTGCGCGATACACTAGAATTGATGCGCCAAGTCCCCAATGTTCGCCGAGGTATCGCCTTCCTGCCCCATGATGCTGAGAACTATTTCCGCGAAATCGCCCCAGATATGGATCTCATCCCTCAGCGGGGGAATAACCTTGGTGAACGCCTTGATCATCTGCTGACTGATGCACTACAGGCTGGCACACCCTGCGCGGTAGTGGTGAATAGTGATAGCCCGACTCTGCCGCTTACCTACTTCCACCTAGCCTTCGACTACCTCAACGCGGGTGCCGATCTAGTGCTTGGCCCGTGTGATGATGGTGGCTACTACCTGATCGGTCTGCGCCAACCCCAACCACGTCTGCTCCGTGATGTGACGATGAGTACACCAACGGTGTTGCAGGATACGCTGGCTATCGCTGCGGAACTTGGTCTACAGAGTAAACTACTCCCCATCTGGTACGATGTAGATACGGTGACAGAACTATCACGCCTGCAACGCGAATTGGCCAATACTGATCCGCGTATTGCGCCGCATACGCGCCGTTTTTTGAACCAGATGCTTTAGCCCCCTGGCGGGGGTTTGGGGCGTAGCCCCAAGAACTTTGCCCATGCCATACCACCGACGGGGTATGGTTGCCCGCAACTGAGGTTAGCGGTACAATAGCGCGATACAACTATTGAGGAGCGCGCATGTTGACCTATGACGATCTCGTGAGTGGGCTTGAAGATGCTTGGCGTGCGGTGGGGTTGCACGAGCATACCTTCATCGAGAGCGTCATTCCGATGACGCACGACCGCAGCTTTAAGGTCGAACTCTTTCCTGAACACGATGAACCACTCACAACTGAGAATATTCCGCCCTGGCTTGAACTGGGCTTTACATGGACTGCGGTACACCAATTGATCTGCGAGGGGCGGCCCTTACCTGCCGAACCGCTCGATCTGACATGGTCATATACAGCAACCTTGGGGAAGGATCTGGAGCGTAGCGATAGCGAACTGGTGCGTATGTTCCAGCGCGCGGTGCATAGTGCCTTTGCCCGTTACTACCCAGCCGAGGCCATGGAGATGGAGCCGGTCACGGTTGAGGTGCGCCGTCTCTACCAGAACGATGGTCAGAAATTGCAACTCGAATCGATCCAACTGGTGAGTATGACGGTTTCGGATCTCTTTGAGCAGTGGAACGAACGCGATCTAACTGGCCTGCGCACGATTCTGTTGATCGAGATGCAGTTGGCCAGTGCCATCATCGCCAACCTGAGTGACGCCTTTACGCCACGTGGGCGCGGGGGCTATCGCTCGGTGGATGCGGCCTAATCAGCGCCGCTCGCCAGCGGCCAACTCCTGCCGCCGGTATTTGCAGTGATCACAATAGAGAATGCGGTAGCCCGCGACGCTGGCCCGTTGCAGCGGACGACCACAGTTCGGGCAGGTAGCATTATTCACAGCGCTCACCCCGTTAACCAGCGGGGTGGGCGCTGCTATTGGTGCTGGGGGCGGCGTGGCTGGCCCCAACTGAATCCGGGTACTCATCTGCTCCACCAACTGGGCATAATCGAGCGCCCCGCGTGAACGCGGATCATACTCGTAGATGGTCTTACCCTCTGCGGTACACTCGGAAAGACGCACATTTACCCGGATGGGGTCAAGTACCAGATTACCATAGCGTTCGCGCAGGGTATCGAGCAACTCTACCGATTGGCGTGTGCGGGTATCGTAGAGGGTCGGCACAATAGCGCGCAGAGCAGAGGTATTGCCCTTGATGCGTTTGAGTTGCTGAAAGAGCACCTCAAGCCCCTTAAGGGCGAAGGGTTCGACGGTGGTGGGTACGAGAATATCGGTGGCGGCGCTGATCGCATTGACGTTGAGCAGCGTGAGTGAGCCACCCGAATCGATCAGGATCACATCATAGTGCGAACGCACCGGCGCGAGTGCCTTATCCAACACGCGTGCCCAGTCGGGGCGGCGGGCAATCTCGGTCTGAGCGGTGAGTAGTGTGGCATCAGCGGCGATCAGATCAAGGTTGGGGCGCGCCGAACTGACACAATCGAGCAACTTGGCCCCATCCACTAGCACGTCATAGAGCGTGCGGCGCGGCTGTACCCCCAGGGCCATCGCCAGATTGCCTTGGGCATCGGTATCTATCAGCAGCACCCGCGAGCCGCGTAGAGCGAAACCGGCACTCAGATTGACCACGGTGGTCGTCTTGCCAATGCCGCCCTTCAGGTTGGTAACGGTGATGACGCGGCCCATACATATTCCTTTAGCAGATCTCCGCTGCCTCGATCTTATCCAGGACAAAGGTACGGATATTCTGGCGCAGTTCACAATAGGCGCGCAGGCAAACCCCATACGATTCGTTGGTCAGATAGATCGGGCGCACGGTACGACTCAGACTTTCGGGGCTGCTGCGCGAGCGGTAGCGGATGGTAAGTGCGCGCCCTTCCGCTAATGCCTGGGCAATGATCGCGGGCGCGTTGGGTTCGGCCACCCCCGGAGCAAGGCCACGCTCAAGCCGCAGCACATCCTGCAAGGTCGTAACCCCCAACTCGGCCATGGCCAACTGAAGCTGTGCAAAGACGCCCCGCAGCGCCAAGACATCGGCCAGTGCCCGGTGGGTCGGGCGCGGCAAACCGAAATGTTCGGCCAGCGCGGCCAAACTGTAGGAAGGCCGCCGCAGCAAGCGCCGCGCCAGCACGAGGGTATCGAGCGTCACACTCGCCAAGGGCGGCTGGCCAATACGCGCCAGTTCGGCATTCAAGAAGGCCATATCAAAGGGCAGGTTATGGGCAATCAGCACCGCCCCGTGGGCCATGCGTTGCACACGCCCAGCCACGCTGGCAAAGCGCGGTGCGCCGCGCAGTTCCGCATCCTGAAAGCCATTCACCGCCGCAGCTTCGGGATCGAGGAGTCGATCTGGGCGCAACGCGCTGCCCAGATAGTCCTCGACAGCCGCGCCTCGCACGCGTAGCAATGCGAGTTCACACACCCGATGACCGGCCCGCAGATCCAGGCCGGTCGTCTCCAGGTCAAAGAAGACCAGCGGGAGATCGTCTAATACACCAGAGATCGCAATCGGCAAACGTGGCCTCCTGAGTTAATGTTCTCACATGTTGACGCAAAGACGCCAAGGCGCAAAGTTTTGAATAGCGTGGGCTAATCGCAACCTTTGCGTCTTCGCGCCTTCACGTGAGAATTAGGGTGCTACCGGCACCTTGGCCGCCACATCATCGGGAATACCGAGCAACCCCTTGGCGACCCAGCCACTATTCCCGCGCACCGTCTCGATCTCGTACCAGGTGCCATCGGCGGTCTTCTGCTTCAGGTTGACGATCTCGTAGACATTGACCTGATCCACCGGCTTACTGGTAGTATTGGCCTCAGTATAGACGCTCCCGGCCACAAAGACCGTCACAATCGTGGCCACGGGCACTTGGGCCTTCATCTCTGCCGTGACACTCAGCAGCGAGGCGCTGATCCAGCCCTCTTTCTGCTGGCCATCATCGGTATTGATGAAACTGATGCGGTACCACTCGCCATTGGGTGTCTGCTCAATGATCTGCACCCGGTTACCTGCGTCTACTCCACCCACGCGATTATTGGGCATCACAAAGGGCAGCGCACGCACATTCCCACCATTCACCACCGCCACTTCGGTGCCACTTACCACACCAATCGTGGGTGTGGGCGAAACCTCCGGGGTGGCCGTCTCCACAGTACTAGGCGTCGAGGTCGGCTCCAGGGTTGGGGTCGGCTCAGCCTCAGCAGTACCAAAGAGATCAGGTGCATAACTCGCAGGAATGCCCAGCGGCATCTCGGCACTCGCCTCACCACCACTCGTGGTTGCTTGGACTGTATAGTTCACATTCTCTCTGAGTGGTTCGGCACTCTCTAACTTAATGGCCTTAATATCAATTCGCCCCGCACTCACCTGCCCAACACTCAGCGTGGGATCAAAATAGGCAAGTGGCGCACCATCAGCCAGCAATGCAATCGTCACTTCGGTTGCATCGGCCAAGCCGGTAGTCGTGCCCACCACACTCAGGGTAATCGGCGTGACCCGGATAATATCGGCCTTAGTGAGTGTAATCGAGATCGGTTCAGGCGTAGCCGTAGGCGCTGGCGGAGCCGGAGGCGGTTGATTGCCACCCATCAGGGTAAGAATCAGCACCAGCAAGCCCAGAATAACCAGAATCGGCACCAGAATAAGGAGAATCTTACCCGCCAGCGAAAGACGTGCAAAGCGATCCCGCCACCCGGTCGGCTCTTCATCCAAAGGCAATGAGGTATAATCCACGGTCCCCCCCAAGGTAGGTGCTACACTGATCGACTCATCGAGAGACGGTTGTCCGCGCCGCAAACGACGGGCCAGAATCACGACGACCACCAGCGCAATCACGCCGGCAACGATCAGGATGATCGCGATCATCGGGTTGAGGCGACTGAGCAGGTCTTGCATGCCAGCGAGATTCCTTATTCAGAGACGGTCTGGCCACAACACTATCTAGCATATAATATGCCAACGAGAGACGCTTGGCAAGCCGATAGATAGCTGAAAGAACTCTATGGGTGTAACGAATTTAGAGGGTATGTGCTATAATTTCAGCCTATCTCACAGATTGTGATTGAATACGAGGTTCCTATGCCTGAGCATATTCTCGTGGCGGTGGCGTGGCCGTATGCGAATGGCCCCCGTCATGTTGGCCATGTGGCCGGATTCGGCGTTCCATCCGACATTTTTGCCCGTTTTCAACGCCTGCGGGGGAATCATGTATTGATGGTGAGTGGCACGGATGAGCACGGAACGCCGATTACGCTGGCCGCCGACAAAGAAGGTGTCACCCCGCGTGACATTGCTGATCGCTATAACGAGGTAATCGGTGATGATCTGCGTAACCTGGGCCTGAGTTATGACACCTTTACCCGTACTACCACCCAAAACCACTACCACGTCACCCAGGATCTCTTCCAAACCCTCTACCACAAGGGCTACATTCTGCGCCAGGAGACGCTAGGGGCCTTTTCGGCCACCACCGGGCGCACCCTGCCAGATCGTTATGTCGAGGGCACCTGCCCGATCTGTGGCTACAAAGACGCACGCGGCGATCAGTGTGATCAGTGTGGCAACCAACTTGATCCGATTGACCTGATTGAGCCACGTTCAAAGGTGGATGGTAGCACGCCGATCTTCAAAAAGACCGAGCACTTTTTGCTCGATCTGCCCGCCTTTGGCGAGCAACTGCGCACCTGGATCGAAGCGCAGGAGCATTGGCGGCCGAACGTGCGCAGCTTCTCGCTCAATTTTATTAAGGATCTCAAGCCGCGCTCGATCACCCGCGATCTGGACTGGGGCGTGCCGATTCCGCTGCCCGAATATGCAGACCGCGACGATAAGCGCATCTATGTCTGGTTTGACGCGGTGATCGGCTACCTCTCGGCGAGTATCGAGTGGGCCGAGAATCGCGGGACGCCCGACGCATGGCGCGAGTGGTGGCAGAATCCACAGGCACGCCACTACTACTTCATGGGCAAAGACAACATCGTCTTCCACACCGTCATCTGGCCAGGGATGCTGCTGGGCTATGGCGCAGGCGGACACTATGGCGCGGGGCGCGCTAAACTGGAGTTACCCTACAACGTGGTGTCGAGCGAATTCTTGACCATGGAGGGCAAGAAGTTCTCTAGCTCACGCGGGGTGGTGATCTATGTGAACGATGTGTTGAGCCGCTACGATGCCGATGCGCTACGCTACTTCTTGGCCATCGCAGGCCCAGAGAACCAGGACACCGACTTCACCTGGGCCGAGTTTGTGCGCCGCAACAACGATGAACTAGTGGCCACATGGGGCAACTTGGTCAACCGCACGCTCACCAATGTGTATAAGAATTTTGGCAGTGTACCGCAGCCGGGCGACCTGAGCAGCGCCGATCAGGCACTGATCGCCCAGGTTGAAGCGGGGATCGAGACTGTCGGCAAGGAACTCGACGCAGCGCGCTTCAAGGCGGGACTCAGCGAGGCCATGCGGCTGGCGGGGCAGGTGAATATCTACCTGAGCGACCAGGAGCCGTGGAAGGTAATCAAGCAGGATCGTGAGCGGGCGGCGACGATCTGGTATACGGCGTTGCGCTGCGTAGACACCCTGAAGATCCTCTTCACCCCCTTCCTCCCCTTCAGCAGCCAGCACCTGCACGAGTACCTGGGCTATGACGGCTACATCGCCGGGCCGCTAGAGTTCCGCGAGTATACCGAGCCTAACGGGCGCAGCCACCGTGTCCTCACCGGCGACTACGAGACCTGGGTGGGCCGCTGGGAGGTCAGTGCGTTGCCGGTGGGCCAGGCGCTACGCGAACCCAAACCGCTCTTCAAAAAGCTGGATGAGAAGGTGATTGAAGAGGAACTAGCGCGTCTTGCGTAATTATCTGACATATATACAATAGAAGGATACAAAAATCTTCTAGCCATAGAAAGGCAGAGCCATGCAGATCCCTGTAGAGCTGGCCCTCGAAGATTACTTAACCGTGATCTTCTCTGGCATCGGGCTGATCCTGCTCACCAAGATGGTGTTTGCGATGGATCGCACCTTGGGACGAATGGCCCTGATCGGTAGCATCCTGACCATTGCTGGTGGCGCACTGAAGGCAACCGGCAAGCTGGTCATGGCGATGGATGGGCCAAACATTGCCTTCCTGAATCTGGGTCTCTTCCCCCTGATTGCGCCTGGGTTTACCTTGGTGGGCTGGTCGCTCTTCCAGGTACGCAAGATCATGCAGGGCAAGCCGGTTTCGCGCCAGCCATGGCTGGTTCCAGGGATTGTCATTGGCGTCGTCGCCCTTGGTTCGGGGGCGATCTTCAATGCAGGCGGGCCGTGGCGGGTGCCGCTGATCCTCCTCAGCAGCGTCGCCAACATCAGCCTGCTCGTCATGCTGGCAATTGCGGCCTGGAAGCGCGACATGAAGATGGTGAGCGGATTCTATATCACCACCCTCGTGATTGTGTTGATCATGTCGCAGATGGCCCAGATACCTTTCACCGACTTGGCGATCATCTGGTTTGAACAACTCACCCAGACCTTCGCCCAGGCACTCTTCGCGTTTGCCTCGTGGAAGTATGGGCATGCCGCAGTGGAGACCTACCGCCGCAGTCCGGCGTTGCAGATGGCGTAGAGTTTTGGGGGCTACGCCCCAGACCTGCTTTTTTCTGTTCTGTTGGCGGCTTCGCCGCCAACAGAACAGAAAAAAAGTTCTTCGGGGGAGGCTTCGCCTCCCCCGCCCCCCACTTTGATCCGCCTTAAGAACGATCTTTCTCTCCGCCCGATAGCCCCCCCAAAACTAGCCTATTGACCCGTGTATTGCTGACACATTGTGGGTATGCTACGCCTAGCCACAAGAGAGAGCGTAATACGTGGGAGAGAGAGATGGGCACGACCCCTAGTGCAACCGAGCGGCACCGTGAGTACGAGGTGCGCCGTCGTGAACGGGCAATAACGCTGGCCCGCGAGGCTGACCAGATGTACCAGAAGGTGCGCCATATGGCGATGCTACGCGGCTTCTGGTGCCGCCTCCGTGGCCACGCATACCACCTACCGCAGAGTACGGATCTTTTGGAGGATACGATCCCCCTAGCCGTTACGGTGAGTGGGATAGTCCATATTCCGCTGCGCCAGATCATTGGCAGCGAGGATCGCGGCGAGGACTTTGATTGCAATTTTGCGCCGCTTCAGGGGCATACCCGCGAGCGCTGGTGCCGGGTTGCGCTGGCATGGTTGGAGGGCACCGCCCTAGAGCCGGTGCAATTGGTGCAAGTAGGCAACTTCTACCTGGTGCGCGACGGGCACCACCGCGTTTCGGTAGCGCGGGCCTTTGGCGCGGTGACGCTGGAGGCGGTGGTGGTGCAGTGTTTTGCAGTGGCCTCAGCTCACCGGCCAAGTACCATCCAAGTAGCGTATGATTAGCCCCGCGTGCGATAAGGGGCGGCGCAGATCGGCGAGATCGGTATTGGTCTCATAATCGAGCAGAACCACCAACCCCTGGCTTGCCCGTTGGCGCAGATCGTCAAGTTCTGGTTGCAGGCAGTGATCAAGTACCCAGCGATAGGCCGGTAGGTAGATGCGCTGACGGGCAGTAGCATAGTCGAGCAGGGTTGTGCCTGCAACACCAGCACGGTGGCCCTGCACCGCACCAAAACGGCGCGTGGTGCGCTTGAGGCCGCGCATGGTGGTATTGGTCATTGTATTGAGATCAATATTGGCATGGGTAAAGACCTTCAGCCCTTGCCAGATCCCCTCGACACTCGCCGCCGTCATACCCGGTGAGAGTGGTACGGGAATTGCGCCATGGGGGTAGAAGGGGCTAAAGCGCACCCATGGTGCAGGGCCTTGCGAGGTGACATCAAGCAGCGTTGCAGCCCCAAAACGCTGCTGCAAGGTGGTTATGCTGGTACGCCGGTTGGCGATCACGATGGGCATGGCGCTTCCTTCACTCAGACATAGTGTATGTGATGAAGGTTAGCACCATGTTGTGACAAGGGATGTCACAATTTTTTGCGCTTCCATGGCTTGATCACCGAAATAAAGATCATCAAGACGAGAAGGAAGACCTGGGGCACCAGAATGTTTGTGATCACCTGCAAGTCGCTATAGAGCAATGGATTATGTAAAATAGCAATCCCTTAAGCTATGCGCGGCCAGTCAGGCTGAGGGCGGGTGTGGGCATACGGAAGGTTCCTTTTGGTACGGTGGGTATAGGAGAGGTATAATAGCAGAGGAACACCGGGGACAGTCATACTCCTTGCCTTAATTAGCGAATCATACGTGGAGAGATTTCATGTCTGAGTCGATTCTCATTGCACTCATCAGCCTAGGAAGTTCAATTATTACTGGGATAATCACCGCAATTATCGGGCCAGTCATCATCAAACTACTCGAACGCACATCCACACAACCTGGAACAACGACAGTAGTCCGACCCTGGTGGCAGTTCGCGTTTCTGGGTGCAATCATCGGTGCGCTAATCACGACTATACCTCTGCTTACCTACACCAATCTCAATCCTAATACAGCTAGTCGTCCTATCCGAGAGAACGCAGTAGCCTACTACAGTTTTGATCAACCAGAAGATCTAGAACTCTGGTCATTAGGAGAAGGCGCATCACCCAATCAGAAGATTGAAGTGAGTGGGCCAGGCTTCAGTGATAACAGCGCCCTCACTTTTTCAGCGCCAATCTCATCAACCGAGCAGTTTGATCTCCATGCGATCCATGTCTGGCGTGCGGATCAACAGACGGAGAGATCTCTTGCTGGCGCGATCATCGCCCGTGTGCGTTGGCCAGAAATCAAGGGTGTCAAAATCAAATACGCGGTACTCTGTGTACGCCCCGATGGTGGTGAATATATTTGCGAGGGGCTACCACAGACACCAGGGCAGTGGCAGACGCTGGTCTTCAACTTGCGCCATGGTGGTGACCCACCAACTGACGCAACCAAGCGTAATCTGCTCGGTCTGGCGATATTAGCCAAATTTGAGAAGACCAGCAGCGATGCACCACTGCTGGCCAATTTTCAGATTGATGATATTGAGGTTTGGGTAGAACGGTAATTAGCGACTCCCCTACTCCACCGTCACGCTCTTAGCCAGGTTGCGCGGCTGGTCCACATCGCAGCCGCGCCGTACCGCCACTTCATAGGCGAGCAGTTGCAACGGGATGACCGTCAGGATGGGCTGGAGCAGTGGGAGGGTGCTGGGGACGGTGATCACATGGCTGGCCTTCGCGGCTAAGAGGTCGTCACCTTGGCTGCCAATCGCAATCACTTCGCCGCCGCGTGCCTTGACCTGCTCGATGTTGCTGAGCATCTTTTCGTAGATGCCGTCGCGGGGGGCGATGCAGATGACGGGCATGTGCTCGTCTATCAGGGCGACGGGGCCGTGTTTCATCTCGCCGGCGGGGTAGCCTTCGGCGTGGATGTAGCTGATCTCTTTGAGTTTGAGTGCGCCTTCGAGCGCAATCGGGTAGTTGGCCTGCCGTCCCAAAAAGAGTGCGTTGGTGGCATGGTGGAAGCGATCCGCGAGCTGCACACAGATCGGCGCGGCGCTCTCTAGGACTTGGGCCACTTTGCCGGGGAGTTCGATCAGCGCCTGGAGGTGCGGGCGGATCTGGTTGGGCGTGAGGGTGCCGCGTGCCTGACCGAGATAGAGCGCGAAGAGGTAGCTGGCCGCCAGCATCGAGGTGAAGGCTTTGGTCGAAGCGACGCCGATCTCTGGGCCAGCATGCAGGTAGAGCGGCCCGCCGTCGGCGACACGCGCCGCTTGGCTGCCAATCGCGTTCACCAGCGCGATGCTGGGGACTCCCTGGGTGCGCGCTTCTTCCATGGCCGCCAGGGTGTCTACCGTCTCGCCGCTCTGGGTGATCGCTAAGAGCAGTGCGTCGGCACCGAGTACCGGCTCGCGGTAGCGAAATTCGCTGGCATAATCCACTTCGACCCGCACGCGGGCGAAATGTTCGATCATGAACTTGGCCATCAGGCCAGCGTGCCATGCCGTGCCGCATGCCGTGGCGTAGATGCGGTCAATCCGGCGCAGTGCGTTGGTGTCGAGTTTCAGATCATCAAGGAAGACCTGGCCCGCCTCCTGGTCAATCCGCCCGCGCAGCACGTCGGTGAGGGCACGTGGCTGCTCGGCGATCTCCTTCTGCATAAAATGTTTGAAGTCGCCTTTGGCCGCTGCGACCGGGTCCCAACTGATGTTGGTGATCGGACGGGTGACGGGTGTGCCATCCAGGCGGGTGATGCGGGCACCCTCGCGGGTGATCACGGCCAGATCGCGGTCTTCGAGGAAGATCAGGTCGCGGGTGTAGTCGAGGATGGCGGGAATATCGGAGGCGATGAAGGTCTCGTCCTCGCCCAAGCCGATCACCACGCCACCGGCGTTGCCGAGGCGGGCGGCGACGAGCGTGTCGGGGGCGTGGATGCAGAGCGCCACCACCGCGTTCCCCCCACGCAGATCGGCCATGGCGTGGCGCACGGCTGTTTCGAGCGAACCCGTCTGTTGGAAGTAGACCCCGACGAGATGCGCGATCACCTCGGTGTCGGTCTGGGAAAGAAAGGTGTGGCCCGCCTCCATCAGACGGCCCTTGAGTTCCAGGTAGTTCTCGACAATACCGTTCTGGATGACAACGATCTCGCCACTGGCGTCGCGGTGGGGATGCGCGTTGATCTCGGTGACGCCGCCGTGGGTGGCCCAGCGCGTATGCCCCATTCCGACCGAGCCAGCCGCAGGTTCGCTGGCTAAGCGGGTGATCAGGTTGGCTAGTTTGCCCACGCTGCGCCGCAGTTGCAGCCCCTCGGCCCCCAGGATGGCGATGCCCGCCGAATCATAGCCGCGATACTCCAAGCGCTGTAACCCACCGACAACCACATCGGTGGCGTTGCGTTGACCGATATATCCCACAATACCGCACATAGGGGTACTCCTGTTTCTATTTGAAGTGGCGGGATTATAGCATAGTGATGTCCTATGTTAGCTGAAAGTCGGATGACACAGAGCATAGACGGTATTGTGGAGCGTAGCCCCAAAGCCCAATTTTTGTGGTACACCATATCAACCGCAGAGGACACAGAGGTACGCAGAGGGATGGGTTTCACGCTACCTATAGTTCTTCCTCTGCGTTCCTCTGCGTCCTCTGCGGTCAAAAACCATGGCGCAATAGGACGCTTAACCGAACGTCTATGCGGCAAGCAGCCCCCAAACCCCCAAATACTTGCGCAGCCATGCCCGCGTGGGCTACAATCAGGGTCGGTACCGCATCACGGCGAAAGGATCTACGATGACCAACACGCCCTACGTCTTCCCGGAGACCTTGCCGGGCCAGCACGCCAGCGCCCTTGTGGCGCGTGACAATCAGGTCATGGTGCCGATGGGCCGGGTCTACCCGCTGGTGGTTGATCACGCCCAAGGCTGCGAGGTCTGGGATGTGGATGGCAACCGCTTACTTGATGCCACAGCCGGGATCGCCGTACTCGCCGCTGGCCATTGCCACCCGCGCTTGATTAGGGTGGCACAGCAGCAACTCACCCGTTTTACGCACATGGCGGGTACCGACTTCTATAATGAGCCGATGATCCGCGCCGCCGAGAAGCTGGCCGCTCTGATGCCCCAGGGGCCTGCATGGCGGGTCTTCTTCACCAATAGTGGCACCGAGGCTATCGAAGCCAGCATCAAACTGGCCCGTTATGCGACTGGCCGCCAGAATATCATCGCCTTCTACAGCGCCTTTCATGGGCGCAGCTACGGCAGTCTCTCACTCACCGCCTCGAAACCGCGCCAGCGGCGCGGCTTCTTCCCGCTGCTGCCCGGCACCTTCCACGCCTTCTACGCGAACCCGCAGCGCCCACCACTCAAGAGTGATCCGGCGCACGTAACCGAAACATGCCTCAATTTTATTGAGCAGACCCTGTTCCAGACCACCTGCCCGCCCGACTCGGTAGCCGCGATTGTGATCGAGCCGATCCAGGGTGAGGGCGGCTATGTCGTTCCGGCCCCCGGCTTTCTGGCGGGGTTGCGCCAGATCTGCGACCAACACGGCATCCTGCTGATTGCTGACGAGGTGCAGAGCGGGGTGGGCCGCACTGGCAAGATGTGGGGGGTTGAGCATGAAGGGGTCGTGCCGGACATTATCGCTTCGGCCAAGGGGCTGGGCGGCGGCTTACCGCTGGGGGCGATGATCGCCCGCAGTGAGGTTGCGATGCAGTGGCAGCCCGGTTCGCACGGCAATACCTACGGCGGCAATGGCTTAACCTGCGCAGTGGCGCACGAGTTGCTGACCATGGTCGAAGAGGAGTTGATGGCCAACGCGGCCCAGGTCGGGGCACACCTGATGGCGCGGCTCCAAGAGGTAGCTGCGCACGTGCCGCAGATCAGCGTAGTGCGCGGGCGCGGCTTGATGATCGGAGCCGAGTTTGTTGATCCGGCCAGCGGCAACCCGAACGGGAAGCTCGCCGACGCAGTGATGGAGATGTGTTTCCGCAAGGGGTTGCTGGTGCTCACCTGTGGGGCCTCGACCATCCGTTTCTGTCCACCGCTCACGCTGAGTATGGCCGAGGCGGATGAGGTGGCCGAGCGCTTTGCGGTCGCGGTGCGGGCAGTGCTATAATCAGCCATTGTGATCACTCTGTCAGCTAAAGCAGACAGCTTCTTGGAAGCCGTACTGCTTCAACAACAGCTTCTCAGGCAACGCATGCGGCAACCCGCTACGTTACCGCCTGACGGCTCGATCCGAGCCATGATGATGCACCATACGAGGAACACCTGATATGTTTTACGTGCCGCAGGAGTTGAGCGACACAACCAGCACCATATCCTGCTGTTCAGGTGCGGCGTCCGAAGACGCGACTGGCCTGCCGAAGCAGCCATTAGTACGATTGTACCATAAACTCTACTTTACCGCAATAGGAAGCCTTGCCCGGCGCTTCCCCTGCCGCCTCAAGACGGACAGTCCCCGCGCCGTGGCGTTGGTGTACTCCCTGTAATGTAGGAGTCTTTTTATGGGTGCGATCTGGTTGCTGGTTGGGCTAGGAGTGGCAGCACTCCTCTATTGGATGATCGTAATTGGTGAAGGCACCTACCTGGGGCCATGGGCGGTACGGCTGGTCTATCGTTGGGGCGCACGCCACTACGATACGATCCGCAGCGCCACCCATGCCCAGGACGAAGATCGGTTATTACCGCTGTTGCGGGCTGCCCTCGCAGGACGGAGCGCTCCGCAGGTTCTGGACGTTGCCACTGGTACCGGGCGTGTGCCGCTCCTACTCGCGTCTGATCGTGGGTTTACCGGCAGCATCATTGGGCTCGATCTCACCGCACAGATGCTCGATCTTGCCCGCCAGAAACAGGCCCAGATGTGCCCGCAGGCGGCAATTCATTGGCAGCAGGGTGAAGCGAGTCAATTGGCGTGGCCCGATGATCAGTTTGATCTGGTATGCTGTTTAGAAGCCATCGAGTACTTCCCCCGTCCGCGCCAAGCGCTGGCCGAAATGGTACGCGTGTTGCAGCCAGGGGGAAGCCTGATCCTGAGTAAGTGGACCGATGATTGGGCCAGGTTCTTACCTGGCCGTGCGTTGAATGAACCGGCCCTGCGCCAGCAACTTCACCTCCTGGGCCTCGAATCAATCCAAATCACTCCCTGGCAAAGCGGAGCCTATGAACTGGTGCGGGCAATCAAAGCCGCGCATGCAGCAGTAGAATAAATCCAATGGCAGAAGCGACCGCAACCCCCACACCTAGCCCGCTGCTCTTCGGGCGCTACCGCGTGCGTGAGCAGGTCGGTGAAACCCGGCTCACCGTTGTCTATGCGGCAACCGACGAACGCCTGAGTCGGCAGGTGTTGCTGCACCTGTTACGCAAGGAGTTGGCAGGCCAGGATCGCCCGCGTGAGCGCTTTCTGAACGAGATTAGCCAGAGTGCGCGCCGTTCGCACCAAGCGCTCTTGGAGGTCTTTGATAGTGGGGAGAGCGCTGGCCGCCCCTATATGATCAGCGAGTATGTGAGCGGGCGGCCCTTGCGTGGGCTGGGGGTGCTAACGGTCGAGCAGGCGCTACTCTACATGCGCCAGATCGCCGGGGCGATTGCGGTCTGTCAGAGCCAAGCTGATGCGAGTATGCCGCAGGGGCTGTACCATCCACCGATCAGTAGCAGCAACATTCTGTTGGTAGATGAGGGCCGGGTAAAGTTGGTTGAGAGTTGGCTGTTGCCCAGTAGCGAAATCCTGGCCGACCAAGCCGCCTACCGCCCACCCGAACTGAGCGAGGGCCAACCAGCCACTCCGGCGAGTGCGGTCTATAGTATGGGGCTGTTGCTCTACGAACTGCTCACCGGCAGCCGGGCAGCGAGCGGCAGTGATGCGCGTGAGATCGCGCTGGCGCACCTGAGCCTACACCTACCGCCGCTCGCGCATGCCCGGCCAAGCCTCTATCTACCGAAGGCCGAGGAGTTACTGGCCCGTGCTACAGCACGCATCCCCGAACAGCGCTACAGCAACGCAACCGAATTTGCCGCCGCCCTTGATGGCCTGTGGCGCGATCTGGGAGCCAGCACCCAACGCTTAGTTGCGCCGAGTGCCCAACCGGCCAGCCCCGCAGCGCCGGTGCAACGCATTGCCACCGCACCCCTGCGCATCCCCGAAGCGGTCGCTCCCATCGTCAAGCCGCGTATCCAGGCCATCCGTAGCGGGATTACCAACCTAAACCTGGGAGCCAGCATGCGCCGCGCACCCAGCGTAGATACCGCTATGGTACGCCAACAGAGCCTCGTGCGCAGTATGATGGGCTGGATCGTCATGCTGAGTCTCTTGCTGGTGGTAGGTATTGGCAGCTACATCGGCGTGAATGCCCTGATTAGCCAGATGAACGGCATCCAACGGCCCAACCTGCCCAGTGTGCCGGGGCTACCTAGCCCCGATACCAACCAAGGGCCGTTCAGTTGGTTAGGCCAATTCGTCAAACGCGACGAGATCTATATCGTCAATCTGGCCGAGGGGCTGAATATGCGCACCGAACCCAACGTTCATGATGCTGCGAATATAGTCGTCGTGGTTCCAAACGGCACCCCCGTCACCAAACTGGAGGGGCCGGTGGTGCAGGATAACATCCCGTGGCTGCGCGTCTCAACCGAGGTTGCAGGCCAGCGCTACGAGGGCTGGATGTCACTCAACTACCTGCGTCTGGAGCCATAAACTCCCCGGAGGGTGGCGTGATCAAAGCGGATATTTCCAACCATGTCATCTATGCCGAGCGGGTGCGTTTGCGCCCATGGCAACGACGCGACACTTTGGCCCAAGAGCTATGGCCGCGTTATACCGAACCGTTTAGTTCGCTCTGGAATATCGCCCGGACTATCTACACCGATCCGCAACACCGCCAGAATTGGAGTGCCCAACGCTACGCATGGGCCATAGAAGATGGGTACCAGCGCATGATCGGGCGCATCTCGCTGCGCGAGATTGACCTGCACGAAGCTAGTGCCCGCCTCGGTATCTCACTCTCGCCACATTATGTCAGCCAGGGTTATGGCACCGAAGCGTTGGCGGCCTTCCTCGATGCCTTCTTTGGGCCACTCAACTACCAGACCATGCACCTTGATGTGGCCGCGTTCAATATCCGTGCCGTGCGTTGTTATGAACGCCTCGGCTTCAGCTATGTCTTTAGTGAATGGCGCAGCGCTGGCCGCGATGCCAGCCTACGCTTGCTCGATGATCCACGCTACCAGGGCTACCAAGCCTACTTCCGGCGTGGCCGCTACGAAACGACGGTTGAATTTTACGAGATGACTCTGGGACGGGAAACTTGGTGTACCCGTCCGTAGCCGCTGCAAGGAGCGTTCAATGTCACTCATCGCCGGAAACCTCGCGGTTGTGCAGCGCCTGTTGGACAGCAAAGAGATGATGTGGGCGGTCTTTGCCGGAGCCGCCGCGCATCTGTACGGGAACCGCCGCCCGATTCAGGACGTGGATATTGTGATCATGCCGGGGCAGATGTCGTCTATCGTGCAACTCTTCCAGAGCAGTGGCAAGGCGGTGCAGTTCGATGGCCAGCGCATCATCTGGCGCGGCATCAAGATCTTTGATGATCTCTCGGTACGTCGCGACGGAGCCCACTACCCGTTGAGCCTCGACGCACCCATGCAGGCACGGCTACGCAAGCAGTCACTTCTCGGCGCACCCGTACCTGTGGTTGCCCCCGAAGACGTGGTGGTACATAAACTGCTCCTTGATCGGGGCACGAGCTTTGGCAAATTTGATGTGGTTGATGTGGAGGGGATTCTGCGGCGGCAGACGCTGGATCTAGAATACCTACGCCAGCGCCTCCAGTTGATGCAGGCCGAAACGCGGTTGCTGGGGCGGTTACGCGAGATGGGGATAGCGATCTAAACAGCGCGGCGGCGATGAGCATTACAGGCCCATCGCCGCCGTGTCGTTGTGTCGCCGAAACTATCCGCGAGTATGCGAAGGAGCCGCTGGCAACAGGGCGAGATGGCGCGCGCGCTTGATCGCAATCGAGAGGCGGCGCTGCATCTTGGCGGTGACACCCGTGCGGCGGCGGGGCAGAATCTTGCCCTGCGCGGTGACATACTTCTGAAGGCGCTTGATGTCCTTGTAGTCGGGGAGGATACCAAGCTTGGTGAACTCACACTCGCGGCGGCGACCACGCGGGCGGTTGCCGCTTGCGCCACCGGCAGACCGGGTACGATTGTTGCGCTCCACAGACACTCCTTAATTATACCGTTATACCGACGGACACGGCAGCCCGCCAAAAATGGCACACATTGGCGGATAGTATACCATAAGTTTGGGATGGATGTGGCAGCATAGCTGCCACATCCATCCCAAATAGTAGGGCATCTAGTCATGCAGATAGGCGATCAGCGGCTCCGTCACCAGCGGCACCACATCACCGATCATGTGCGGCATCAGCCGATCCATCACCTTGGGCATCAGATCGGGCATCTGCGCCGCCATATAGTCGGGCATGGGCACGACCCGCCCCACCCGCTCCAACATGGTCGGCATGAGCTTGGGCATCATCAGTGGCAGGAGGCGCGGGAAGAGCAGCGGGAAGATCGGGCGCATCGCTTCGAGTGCCCCATCAACCTTGCCCATGGTACGCATCATACGCCCCATCCCCAACGGCATGGCATCAACCATCTCCGGCAACATCGTGCGCATAAGCTGCGCGAAGCCCTCTGGCGTCATCAGCTTGATCATGGCCTCAAAGACCGCCCACTGGGCGCGTACCTCCGGGTTCGGATCGGGTAGCTCGAAGCCTAGTGCCTTGGCTGCGAAGTGGGCCAGATCCACCACTTCCACCGGCGATTGGGTCGCCTCGGCGCTTACCCGCAACTGGAACTCGCAGCATGGGCAGAGCGCTAACACCTGTTCGGCCCCCGCCGCTACGGCCTCGTCGAGCCGCATCTTGCCGATTCCGGCGGCAACATCCGGCTCTTTAAGCAGCGTCAGCACCGAACCGCAACAGTGCGCACACTCGTGGTGATGCGCCATCTCCACAAAGTTCACGTTCGGAATCGCCCGGATCACCTCGCGGGGTGGCTCGTACACCCCCGACACGCGCCCAATGTGGCACGAGTCATGCCAGGTGACGGTCGTCTCTGGGAGGTTGTTGGGCGGGAACTGGAACTGCCCCGCCGCGATCTGCTCGGCAATAATCTCGGTGTAGTGGCGCGCCGTGATGCCGTAGTCTATCCCTTCGCGCTTGGCCCACTGCGGGTAGACCTGCCGCCACATCATGTCGCAGGCCGGGCATGAGCAGATCACCGTGTCGGCTCCAGCATCCTTCACCGCCTGGATGTTCTGCTTCATCGTCTCGACAAAGAGATCCCAGCGCCCCGCCACCAACATCGGCGTTGCGCAGCAGTTCTCACGCTCACCCAAATAGCTGAAGTCCACCCCGGCAGCATCGAGCAAGCGCACACTCGCAATGCCGATGTCCTGCTCCACATAGCTGGCGGTACAGCCAGCAAAATAGACCGCCTTAGCCTGATGGCCGGGGCCGTGGCGCTCCTTCAGTTCGCTGGGGAACCAACTACTACGGTCGCGCCGATAACCAGCCCAGATGTTGCCCTCAGATGCCAGCGCCGCCGACATCATCTCGAAGGGCGGGAAGGTCATGCGCTGCTGCTTGTGGATCAGTTCGCCGCGCAGCTTAAGCCAGGAGGGTTCAATAGGCAGATTGGCCGAACAGCGCAGGTTGCACAGTTCACAGGTCGTACAAGACAAGAAGGTGTCTACCATGCGCTGATCCCACTCAGCGCGGCCCTCCATGTGTTCCCGCAACCAAAACCACTTCCCACGCGGACTCTGGCTCTCCCAGCCCCGGCCATAGAACTGGTCACACTCATCCACGCAGTAGCCACACTGCGAACAAGCGTATGCATACCAGGCAATATCGGCGGGAATGTCGCGCACGGGCTGCGTCGGCCGCTCACCCACCTCGCTGCGGGCCAAGTTACCAAAGGGACGGATCAGCGGTTCGGCCTGATTCGCCACCTTCAAGGCCGCACCGAGCAGACCGCCATCAAGCACCTTACCGGGATTCATGATCTGGGTTGGGTCGGTACGCGCCTTAAACGCCTTCAGTTTGGCCACGCGCTCGGCCCCCAAGATACGCGCAGCCTTGCCGGTGAAGTACATGCCCGTGGCATAGGGCCGCCCGCCATGCTGCTCGGCAATCTTCATGATCGTCAGTGCCAAGCCAAAGACAAAATTGTAGCTCAGTTTACGCTGATCAGCCGGAATAAAGCCGAGGATAACCACCTCTGGCCGCCCGCCCAAGCCGCGCCGCACCACTACCCCCTCTTTCACCAGGGGTTGACCGATCTTCAGCGTGAAATCATCCAACACCGCCGCCAACTGATCAAGCGGAATGATCACCTCGGCAGGCACCAACGAAGGCCCCAGGCGCTTGATCGTCATCAACTTGAAGCGCTGCGTCCACTCCTGCTGCGCAATCGCGTCGCTCAGGATCTGGGCGTGGTGCGCCGCAGCCAACGCGGGCAGACGGCTATGTACCTGCACGGCATCACTGGCCCGAAACGCCAGCGTAATGATATAGGCACTCGGCAACAGTTCGTGATGTTCAGCCGGGTGGCCATTATGCTCACGCACCGGCGACTGGTTCTTCAATTCGGCCATCTTGGGACTGATGAAGACGGTTGACCAGATCGGCAACCGCGACTCAACCAGCGCCGCCAGGAGGTTCTGAAAATTATTGGTGCTGGCCGTCGCCACCGCCACCACCCGCATCTCACTGCGCGGCATCACCCGCAGCGTCACCTGACTGATCAAGCCCGTAATGCCCTCGGCATCGGCTACCAGATCGAGGTCATTCCCGCGCAGCTCACGCACCATCCCATCGGGCAACACCAGCCGTGCCGCCAGCACACTCTCGCGGAAGTAGCCATACTCATAACTGCCGATCCCCGCGCCACCCTGCGCCAACCAGCCCCCCACCGTTGAAGAGGGATAACTGGTCGGATAGAGGCGCAGCGTCAGATCATGCTCGGCCAACAAGGTATCCAGATGCTCCCAGGTAATCCCCGGTTCAACCGTAATCGTCTGTGCCTCAAGATCCACATGCAACAGACGGCGCATCTGATAAAAATCAATCACCACACCCTGCCGCACCGGGATGGCCCCGCCATAGCCGGAAGAGGACTTCCCACGGGGTGTGAGTGCAATCCCCTGCGCCGAAGCCCAACGCGCCAGCATGATCAACTCCTGCTCGTTACGCGGTTGCACGACAGCATCGGGGGTCGTATCACCAATCAGGGGGGCCACCATACGCGGAATAGCGGCGATGTCGTGGCCATACAGACGGCGCTCGGTGGGATCAAACGAGACCCGCGCACCGAAGCGTGAGAGGAATGCATGCTGCTGAGGGTTCACGGATGGCTCCTTTGCCATAAATTATGTAATAATCACCCTTGCAGCCTAGCATTCGCGCACAAATTTCACAATGATTGATAGCGCGACTAGGGTTTACGAAATTATTACTACTTTTTTTCACAAAATTCGTAGGGGCGCGTCGCGACGCGCCCCTACAAGATATTCCTTACCTTGATGCGATGCACCAGCAACCCTACCCCAGTGCAGGCCGCCGGGTGTGCCAATCGGTGCTGCGCTGGTAGGCATCACCGGCACGCAGTAGCGTTGCCTCATCGAAGGGCCGCCCGATGAGTTGCAGGCCCACCGGCAGGTTCTCGCTGAAGCCACACGGCACCACCAAGCCCGGCACACCGGCCAGATTGATCGGCAGCGTACAGACATCGCTCAGGTACATCGCCAAGGGGTCGTCGGTCTTCTGGCCGATGGGGAAGGCGACGCTAGGCGAAGTCGGGGCCGCAATGATGTCCACCTGGGTAAAGGCTTGCTCAAAGTCACGCTTGATCAGGGTACGCACCTGCTGGGCGCGCTTGTAGTAGGCATCGTAATACCCCGCCGAGAGGGCATAGGTACCGAGCATAATGCGGCGGCGCACCTCGGCCCCAAAGCGGTGGCCACGGGTAAGTTCGATCTGATCCCACATACTCTCGCCCGGTTCACGCGGGCCATAGCGCACCCCATCGAAGCGCGCCAGATTCGCGCTGGCCTCGGCGGGGGCAATGATATAGTAGGTGGGCAGCGCATACTTAGTATAGGGCAACGAAACCGGCACAATCTCCGCACCGAGGTCACGCAGCACCTCAATCGCGGTGCGGGTGGCCTGCTCTACCCCCGGCTCCATCCCTTCCACAAAATACTCGCTGGGCACACCTACGCGCAGGCCACGCAGATCGCCGGTGAGAGCGGCGCTATAGTCGGGGACAGGCAGATTAGCGCTGGTTCCGTCACGCGGATCGTGACCGGCGAGGACTTGGAGCATGAGCGCCACATCGGCGACCGTCCACGCCATCGGGCCGATCTGATCGAGCGAGGAGCCATAGGCGATCAGGCCGTAGCGGCTGACACGCCCGTAGGTCGGTTTGAGGCCACTAATACCACACAGGGCAGCCGGTTGGCGAATAGAACCGCCGGTATCGGTACCGAGAGTACCGAGCGCCTGCCCCGCCGCGACGGCAGCAGCGCTACCGCCGCTACTCCCACCGGGGACACGCGCAAGATCCCAGGGGTTGCCGGTTGTCTGGTAGGCACTGGACTCGGTACTGGAACCCATGGCAAACTCATCGCAGTTGAGTTTCCCCAACATCACCGCACCGGCCGCATTCAGACGCTCCATCACCGTTGCGTTATACGGAGGGGCAAAATTCTCCAGAATGCGCGAAGAGCAGGTAGTCCGCACACCTTCGGTGGCGATCACATCCTTAATCGCCAGCGGGATACCATGCAGCGGGCTATGCGTGGCTGCGCCACGGGTAGCATCGGCGGCGCGGGCCTGGGCGATGGCGAGTTCAGCCGTAACGGTGAGAAACGCCTTGACACTCGGTTCGGTCTGTTCGATACGCGCCAACAGCGCCTCGGTGAGCGCCAATGAAGTCAGTTCGCCCGCATCAAGCGCGGCACGGGCACTGGTAATCGTCAGAGAGCTAAGATCAGTCATGCAGATTCTCCCCCACAGACGCGGGCATAAGCGGCTCTATTGTACCAAAAAACCGAATAGTGCTTGATTTCTTGTCACCAAACATGTACAGTAAGGCTGTACACTTCAGAGCCAAGTCAGGTGAGGTGGGACATGACTATTCAGACAACCTATACTCAAGCGCGATCACAACTCGCCACATTGCTTGAGCAGGTAACAAACGACCGCGAGATCATCATCATCCAGCGCCGTGGCGGTGAGGATGTGGCGCTCATTGCCGCCGATGAGTTAGTTGGCTTGCTTGAAACCGTACATCTACTGCGTTCGCCAGTCAATGCCGAGCGGCTTTTGAATACTCTAGGGCGGGTACGACAGCGAATTGGGACTCCTCAGTCAATCGAAGAATTACGACGTGAGGTTCAAATTGATGCTGACGAATGATCAGCCTCCTAAGCCGCCTATTGAGCGCGATGCAGTATTCCAGCAGGAATTTCGCGAGGATTTACGGTATTGGGTTGAAACAGATCGGCGGACTGCCCTCAAAATTTTCACCCTGATCGAAGCCATTTTGCGCGACCCATTTACTGGGGTTGGCAAGCCTGAGCCACTAAAATATCTAGGATCAGGCGTCTGGTCACGCCGCATTACCCAAGAGCATCGGTTGGTATATGTCGTTAGCAATACCCGAATTGACTTTGTGCAAGCTCGCTATCACTACTGACAACGAGAGCGGCTCTATACATCAACACAGGGAGCAGTACCCATGTCCACCCAAGAAGCCATAGATTACGCCTTGAGCCTAGCTACGGCTGGTGCCGGGGCATCATGCGTCGTCAAATTTGCCAATCCACTGCCGATGTCAGATATTCACGCCCAAGTCTTGACCATGAAGGTCATGGCTGACAATCTCGCGTCTATCTATGGTTTTACCTCGGTTCCCGGATTGACGGGATTCATGTTTAAGCTGCTTGGCATTGGTGGTGGTATCAAGTTGGTAAGTGAAATCGCTATGCCCATCCCCTTCATTGGGCTAGGGGCAAGTACATTTGCTGCTTTTTGTATTCACATGGCAGTAGGTGTTGTCTTGATCATCATCTTCGAGTTGCGGCAAAAGGGGAGTATTCCCGAAAATTATATGGAGACGGCGAGTTCACGCGATATAGCCTACCTGCTGCGTATCGCGATGGATACACTAGAAGAGATTGTGCGGAGTAAAGAGCAGGTGGCAGCGATCAATGTCGCCGTAGAGCGCTTTGAGAAAGCCGTGGCACAAAAATCACAAGCCTCACAAGTTGAAGCTATTGACCAGACTCAGCCAGCGGCGTAAAACGGGCAAGAAGGTATTATGAGCCGGGAGGCGGCGCAACCTGAAACGGGTGCGCTGCGATCACGGCGGAGAGATCGAGCGGGCCGTAGAGGTGCGGAAAGAGGATTCCCGGTTCACCCTCTTCGTAGCGCAGATCTACGTCCAGTCGGGTCGGGTCAATCTGTAACAACACAAGATCATCACGCCCAGCAAAGAAGCGCACCGCTGTGGCGGCCAGTTGTTCGTGGGTTGAACAGTGGATGAAGCCCTCGCGGTGCAAGCTATCGGTGATGTAGATGCCGGTAGCGAGTGAGGTATCCCAGTCGGTGCGCGTGGCGATGTGGTAGATCATAAAGTCACCTCCGGTGGGGTTTGGGGCGGCACAGCCGCCCATAGATATTGACTTTAGGACTGCGCCCTAGACCCTCTTTTTTCTGTTCTTTTGGCGGCGAAGCCGCCAAAAGAACAGAAAAAAGTTCTTCGGGGGAGGCTGCGCCTCCCCCGAACCCCCGCTGGGAGGCGTAACTTGAGCTATTATGATACCGTATTATCACTAATCGTATGCTACGTCCACTGATTGTCCTCGTGCTGAGTGGGGCAAGTTTCCTGGCTGCGCAGGGCACGGGTCTCCGCCTCTTCTTCCACCTGAGCTATGTCTTACTGGGCTTATTGCTGCTCTCGTTCGTATGGGCCTGGGTCAATCTGCGCGGGCTGCGCGTGGAACGCGAGACCTTGACGCTGCGGGCGCATGTGGGTGAGTTTGCCCGCGAGCGGATCAGTATTGATAATCGCTGGTGGTTGCCCAAGCTCTGGATCGAGTTGCTCGATCAGTCGGAACTGCCCCACCATGGTGTCGGCTTTGTTACCTCGTTGGGGATCGGCCAGCAGGGGCGCTGGATCGCCCGCACGCTGTGTACCCACCGGGGCCGCTACCGGCTCGGCCCAGCAACCCTGGTAAGTGGCGATCCCTTCGGGATTGTGCGGCTCGCCCGTACTGTGCCGACCACCAATGAGATCCTCGTCTACCCACAGATGGTGGATCTGCCCGGATTTCAGTTGCCCAGTGCCGAACTACCGGGTGGTCAGGCAACACGGGCGCGCACGTTTCATGTCACGCCCAATGTGGCGACAGTACGCGACTATGTGCCGGGGGATAGCTTTAACCGCATCCACTGGCGCACGACCGCCCGCATGGGCCAGTTGATGGTGAAGGAATTTGAGCTTGATCCTTCAGCGGATGTCTATATTGTGCTGGATATGCAGGAGCGCACGGTGGTACGCGATAGGCGCGAGCGGCGGCGGGTCACTGACCGCGATCAGGCACCTTGGTGGCGGCGGCAACCCAACATGCAGCGCGGGCAGACCATGGTGGCGGCGAGTAGCGAGGAGTATGCGGTGATGGCGGCGGCGTCACTGGCGCGGACTCTGTTGGCGCAGAACCGGGTGGTGGGCATGATCGCCTGGGGCCAGCACCGCGAGATCATCCCCGCCGAGCGCGAGTCGCGCCAACTCTTTAAGATCCTTGAATCGTTGGCGGTGCTGCGTGCCCACGGCACGCAGAGTCTGGCTGAGGTGCTGATTGCCGAGAGCCAGCGTTTTGGGCGCAACTCCACCTTGCTGATCATCACCTCGGCGCTAGACGAGCGCTGGATCGAGGCGCTCCAACAACACCTGATGCGCGGGGTTCGGGCGGCGGTCATCTTCGTGGACCCGCAGAGTTTCGGTGGGGTGCAGGCGGTTGAGCCACTGCTGCGGCGCGTCACCGAACTGAACATCCCGCTCTACCGGCTGCGCCAGGGCGAGTCGTTGGCGCTGGCGTTGAGTATGCCGCTACAACGTGAGATTATGCGATAGCTGCTATAATTCGGCCATTCCTCAAACATCTCTGCATACTGGAGCATGAGTTATGGCGACGCAACCAGAGCGCCTCAAGATGGGGCGTACCCTGAAGATCGGCTCGTTTCACGTTGGTTCGGCCTTCTCCGATATTCTGCTCTCGGCGGTGTGGAATCGCATCCTGATCAGTAATCTCGGTCTACCGGCGGGGCCAGTGGCCATCCTGGCCGCGCTGCGCTACCTGTTGGCCCCACTGAGTATCTGGGCTGGGGATCGTTCGGATCGGCACCCGATCTTTGGAAAGTACCGCCTGCCCTATATCTGGGGTGGCCGGGCAATGATGGCGCTGGGCTTGCTGCTTATTCCGCCCTCTACCCTTTTTTTAGCTGAAGATCCCAGTTCGGTCATGGGCTGGGGGTTAGCGACGCTCTGTTTTGTGGTGTGTGGGGCCGGAACGCTGATTTCGGGTAGCCCCTTCCTGGCCCTGCTGCGCGATAGTGCGCCGCCGAGTAAGCGCGGGCAGGCATTGAGCATCGCCCAGATCATGTTGCTCTTCGCCTTCTCGATGGCTCCGGCACTCTATGGTGCGCTGATCAAAAACTATGATCAGGCCAGCCTGTGGCGGGCGGTACTGATTGGAGTGGGCTTGGCGATACCCTTCTGGTTCTTCTCGCTCTGGGGCGAGGATCACCACGATCCGCAGGCCAACCCCCAGGAGGAACAGATCCCGCTACGCACGATCATGGGCATGATCTGGGGCGATCCGCGAGCGCGCACCTTCTTTGTCTTCCTGTCACTGGCGATGATCAGCGTCTTCGCCCAGGATGCGCTCCTCGAACCGTTCGGCGGCGATGTCTTCGGGCTTGATGTGGGTGCCACCACCCGCTGGAACGCCTTCTGGGGCTTGGCAGTGCTGGTCTCGATGGTGGGTGGCACGATCATCACGCGCAAACGCGCCCCACACGAGCAGGTTGGCACCACCCTGATCGGGCTAGGGGCCACGATGGTGGCAATGGTGCTGCTCGGTGTGGTGGCGATCCTCAAGATCCAGGCCGCCATGATCCCCACGATCATCATCTTTGGCCTGGGATTTGGCATCCAGACCGTCGGAACGATCAGCCTGCTCATGGCCATGACCTCGGATCGCCACGCCGGAGCCTACCTGGGCTTCTGGTCACTAGCGCAACTGGTCTTCCGTGGGGTAGGCATGGGCTTAGGCGGGGTCATCCGCGACATGGTGCTGGCAGCCACCAACTCGCATACCATCGCCTACGGCAGCGTCTTCTTGCTCGAAGCGGTGGGGTTAGCGGGCTGCATCATGCTGCTCATGCGCATTGATGTGGTCGGGTTTGCGCGTGGGGCAATGCCGAGCACCCATGATCGCATCGCGGCCTTGGCGGATTAGGAGGAAATTCGGGGGCGGCTGCGCCGTATAGGCGTTCGGTTCATCTGTGCCCCGGTTTTTGACCGCAGAGGACGCCGAGGAACGCAGAGGAAGAACCATAGGGCGTACCCACAGGTAGCACAAAATCCATCCCTCTGCGTACCTCTGTGTCCTCTGCGGTTAATATGGTGTACCACCGGCTAGGCCACCCCATACCCCACCTATATCTCCGCCTTGATCAACGCCACTTCTTCGCCCCAAATGCGCACCAAGGGCGGCCCGACCGCCTCTGGGTCGCCGGTGGTGGCGAAGCGCAGCGTGCCACCATCGGGGTCAATCGCATAGACCTCGACAATGCGGCTCACCTGTTCGGCAACAGCGGGGCCTGTATCAATAATTTCGATCTCTGGCCCAGCGAGTTCGGCAATCAGTGGGCGCAGGAAGGGGAAGTGGGTACAACCGAGCACCACCGCATCCACGCCCTGGGAGCGCAGAGGTTCGAGGTAGCCGGTGAGGGCAGCGCGCACCTCCGGGCCATTCAGATCGCCAGCCTCAACATAGCCCACCAAGTCGGGGCTAGGCATCGTGAAGATCTGGGCGCGTGAAGCAAAGCGACGCACCAGATTCATGAAGCGCTCACCACGCAGCGTACCACTGGTTGCCAACACCCCCACCCGCCCGTTGCGGCTGGCTGCTATAGCCGGTTTGAGACCTGGTTCTAGGCCGATAACCGGGACGGGCAACTCAGCCCGCAACTGATCAGCGGCGGCTGAAGTAGCGGTATTACAGGCAATAACGATCAGATCTGCCCCTTGCTGAAGCAACCAATTGGCACACACCTGCGCCCGCACGCGCACCTCAGCAGCCGGGCGCGGCCCATAGGGGCAATAGGCACTATCAGCGAGGTAGAGAAGATCGTGATCAGGAAGCCGCTCACGGATCGCCCGTAGCACCGAAAGGCCACCCAGGCCCGAATCGAAGACGCCGATCATCGTTGATCCTTATGTAGTGGAAGGGAACACCAGTATCACCGACCACCTTGTCATTTAGCGCCGACACGCCGCCACAAAACCGGCAAAGACCTGCTGCCAACGCGGCTCTGCGTTAGCCCAGAGATGTTCGGGATGGCACTGTACCGCAACCACGAACTGCTCGCCAGTACCCTCTACTGCCTCGATCACGCCATCGTGAGCGTGGCCAACGACGCGCAAACCGGGGGCCACATCCTTGACTGCCTGATGATGCATGGTGTTGCCCATCACCTCTTCAACACCGAGATGCCGAGCAAGCCAACTTTCAGGGTTCAAGCTGATACTATGGGTCAGAATATCATACTGGTGTAACTTGATATTCAACCGATGGTCGAAGGCATTGGCATATTGTGCGCCAAGATCCTGATAGAGCGAGCCGCCAAAGGCAACGTTGATGACCTGAATACCGCGACAGATGCCCATCAATGGTTTACGATCTTCACGCGACCAGCGGGCAAGGGCGATCTCCACCACATCACGCTGGGGATCAACCGCGCCCAGATCGGGGTGGGGTTCTTCATGGTAGTGCGCCGGGTCAACATCATCGCCACCGGGCAGCAAGATGCCATCACACAGGCGATAAAGGCTTCGCACAATCTCAAGATCATCACTGAGCGGGATGGGCACAGGTACGCTACCTGCGGCTTCGAGGGCTTTGAGGTAGGCCGGACGCACACCCATAAGGGTAGAACCACGCTCATCTTGGCTCTGCATGCAGGAGATACCGATCAGGGGTCGAGACATAGAGTCATCATCCAAAGTAGGTTTATCGTAGCCAGATTATAGCATAGGGCAGGGAGAATACCGATACCATTGCCCAAGCCCTGCTAGGTTAAAATTGCCTCTTGACAAACGACAAAGGTGCATTATTATAGAATAAAAGAACTCATGTTCGGCCATCAAACACGAACACACAACACAAGCACGAGTAGGGGGGCGATGATGAGCCAAGAGACGATTGATATTCCACAGGCCGATATTCTCTGGGATGTGGCGCTGGTGCCGGAGGCGATTATCCGGGGTAAAACGCTGCCCGATGAAATTGCAGGCTATATCGGAACCAAAGTTGCGCGCCAGGGGTTGTACTACACCCAGGCAGCGCGCATTTTAGGTTTTGTGAAACCCGGTCGGCCCCGCGAACCTGCCGAACTCACACCCTTTGGGCGCGCCTTTGCGAACTATAATCAGGTTGAGCAGCGCACCGCTCTGCGCCGGATGCTGCTTCAGCGCGAGCCGACCCGCTCGGTGATCGCGGCCATCCGCTCCAGTGAGGGTATGCGGCGCGCCGAGATTGCAACGGTGCTCCAGGAGCTTGCTCCGCTCGCACCAAGTACCGCCCTGCGCCGCGCTGCGACCGTGGCTGCTTGGCTCTGCGCTACCGGCCTTGCCGAGTGGAAGGATGGGCGGCTCTACTACTGTGGGCCAAATATGCCCCTCCAGCCTTCTTTCCCTAGCAAATATGCGGCTTGAGGCTAACCTGAGTTTCCGGGAAGCTTTTAACTTCCCGGAAACTCAGGTTTAGATCTCCACCTCCACCCGTAACGAAAAGGTCTTCGAGGCACCATCATCCCCCATGGTGACGCCGTAGAGGGTGTCGGCAGCCTCGATTGTTCCCCGGTTATGGGTGATCAGGATGAATTGGGTCTGATCAACCAGTGCCGCAAGTGCCTCGCGGAAGCGCCCCACGTTCGATTCATCCAGCGCTGCATCGGTCTCATCGAGGATACAGAACGGGCTAGGGTTCACCTTGAGGATGGCGAAGAGAAGCGCCGCCGCCGTCAGGGTGCGCTCGCCCCCAGAGAGGAGCGCGATGCTCTGTTGCTTCTTGCCCGGTGGCCGCACGATGATCTCGACGCCCTGATCATGCCCGCTACCAGAATCGTCGGCCCCGTTCTCACTATTGGCCCCGGTCAGTTGCAGGTGTGCCGAACCTCCCCCAAAGAGACGCACGAAGCTCTGTTCAAACTCGCTCGCTACGGCGTGGAAGGTGCGCGTAAAGCGCTGGTTCATCGCACTCTCAAGCTCGGTAATCAGTTCCTGTAGCGATGCCTCGGCAGTCCGAAGATCCGCAACTTGCTCACTCAAGAAACGGTGGCGAGTCGCAGCCTCTTCATACTCTTCCAAGGCCAATTGGTTGACTGCCCCCAAGCGCACGATCTTGCTGCGTAAACTCTCAATGGTGGCAGGCAAATTCGCTTCCGGCACAGCAGATTCGGGGATCGGCAGCGCCTCAACATCAATATCCTCCGCCGCCGCTCGCTCGTAGATCGCATCCTGGCGGTCGCTGGCGCGTTGGGCCTCGACGGCGGCGCGGCTATAGGCCGCTTCCTGTTCCAACAGGGTTTGGGTGGCCGCTTGTTCGCGCTGCTCAAGCTCATTCTGCGCCGTCTCATCGGCGGCAAGAGCCTGCTCGGCTGGATCAATCGCGCTGCGTAGCTGATCAATCTCCTCCACCAAGGCGTGGTGTTCGGCCTTGATGCGGGTGTGGGTCTGCTCAATCTGCGCCCGCTCCTGTTCGAGTTCGGCTAGGCTCTGACGCACGGCCACCAATTGGTGCTGCGTTTCGGCCAGCCGCCGCTCGTGGGCCGCCAACAGTGTGCGCTGCGCCCGCTGCTGGCCCTCAGCCGCCCCCACTGCTGCGCGTAGCTCGGCAAGTTGCTCCTGGGCTTGGCGGTCGGCATGGGCCGCCGTCTCCTGGCGGCTGCGCACCTCGGCAAGCTGGGCCTCGGCGGTGGTAACAGCATTTGTGGCGGTGGTGTGTACTTCAGCCAAGTTCGCGGCTTCATCTTCGAGCCGCCGCAGATCATGGGCCAAGCGTTCCTGGCGCTGCGCTGCCCAGCCGCGTTCCTGCTCGGCCTGCGCCAAGCGCCGCGTGGCCTGATCTACTGCTGCACGCGACACCTCTAGTGTACGTTGGCTCTCGCGCAACTGTACCTCGATGCTGCGTAGCGTTTGCGTCTGGGCCTGAATCTGCGCCTCGATCTCGGCGCGCCGCGCTTCCGCCTCGGCACCATGTTGGCGAGCAGCCGCCACCTGATCGGGTAGTTCGCGCAACTCGCGCTCGCGGCGCAGCACCCCGCTCTCTTTTGTCTGTGCCCCACCAGTCACCGCACCACCGCTCTGCACCTGTTCACCATGAAGCGTGACTATCGTCCAGCCGCCGCTGATGCGCCGCAGTTCGGCACGGGCGGTGGCGAGATCGCGCACCAACAAGACCCGGCCCAAAAGCTGTTGCACTACTGGGGCGTAGGTTTGATCATACTGCACCAGATCAGCGGCTACGCCCAGCACTGCCACGCCATCAATCTTCACCCCACCCAGATCGCTACGCCCACCGCCACGGATGGTATCGAGGGGCAGAAAGGTGGCGCGTCCGGCTCCCGTGCGCTTCAGTTCGTTGATCGCCTCTTCGGCATCCTGCCACTGTTCGACAACCACATGTTGCAGCCGTGAACCAAGGGCGACTTCGATTGCAGTTTCGATCTCTGCTGGAGTGCGGATGATCGTCTGCACCAGAGCAAACCCGCGCCGCCCGCTACGTTCGGCCCACTGCATTGCAGCGCGCACCCCGGCAAAGATGCCGGTGTAGGAACGGGCCAGACGAGTCAGCGACTCAAGACGGGCCTCAAGATCGGCCACGCGCCGCCGGGCGGCGGCGCACTGATCCTCCTGCTGGGCACGTTCCGTGCGTAGGGCTTCGCGGGCACTGCGGGCGCTACGTTCCTGCTCGGCGGTGCTGCGGCGGACATCTTCGGCCTCGGCCAGTTTGGTTTGGGTAGCAGCGAGGTGGGTTTGGGCTTGGGCCACCTGAGTCTCAGTATGAGTTGCGAGTGCCGCCAACTCGCTACGGTCATGCTCCAGCCGCACTGTCTGAGTACGCACCTGCTCGGCGCGGCTTGCCACCTCAGCGACGCGGGCCGCCGCTTTCAGTGCAGCCTCTTGGGTGCTACGCAGTTCGCGGCCCAGCATCTGGCGCACCCGGTCACTCTCGGCTAAGGCCGCCTCGGCGCTCCGTTGGGCATGGCGCTGATCTTCCAGCGCCGCCTCGGACTGCTGCACCTCGGCTAACATCTGCGTGCGCCGTGCCTCATCCTCGGCATGCTGGGTAGACAACTCCTGCTGGCGGCGCTCCAGATCCTCACCACGGCGACTCAACGCACTCAAGCGCTCGCCATCTATGGCTAATTCGCGCTGCAACGTCTCAGCGCGGCGATGCAGGTCGCTGCTACGCTGATGCAGCAAACCGAGCGCCTCGCGGCGTTCACGCAGGCTCTCGCGCAAACCCCGCAGTTCATGGCTGGCGGCGAGCTGTGCGGTGCGGGCGTGATCGAGAAGGTGCTGCATGCGCTCTACCTCGGCACGGGTACGTGCAGTTTCAGCACTAGCCTGTGCCCACTGGCTGGCAAAGTGGCGCTCCAGCAGCGTGCGCAACTCGGCCTGCAACTCGCGGTACTGGCGTGCCTGCCCCGCTTGGCGTTTGAGCACCCGCAGGCGTGGCTCAAGCTCCTCTAGCAGATCGGCGACCCGTTGCAGATTGGCATCAGTCTCGCGCAGGCGGCGCAGCGCCTCAGCGCGGCGCAGATCGAAGCCGCCAATCTCTGCCGCGTCTTCAAACAGACGGCGGCGCTCTTCAGGGCGTAGGGTCAGTGCGGCATCTACCAAACCCTGATTGATGATCGTATAGGAACCGCCGAGCGGCTCGGTAGCGGCCTGAAGATCGCGCAACCGCACGCGGTTGCGGTTGATAAAATACTCATTCTCGCCCGCACGGGTAGCGCGGCGAGTAATCGTCACCTCATCAAAATCGAGTGGCAAGAGGCGGTCGCTATTATCAATCGTCAGCGAGACCTCGGCCAACCCGGCAGCGGCCCGCCGCCCCCCACCCGAATAGATCAGCTCTTCAGAACGTTTACAACGCAGGGTGGAGAGGCTCTGTTCCCCCAACACCCAGCGCACCGCATCAGCAATATTGCTCTTTCCCGAACCATTCGGCCCCACAATCGCGGTAATGCCGGGTTGAAACTCAACACTTGTCCGGGTTGCAAAGGTCTTAAAGCCCAAAATATCGAGACGTTTGAGGTACATGAACGGCCCCATTGATATAAAGTTACGCCTCATGGCGGGGGTTCGGGGGCACAGCCCCAGCGCAGCCATTATAGCACATGTGTAGCAATACTCCAATTGCGCCCCCTTTAAGATTGTGGTACAATTCTCACGAATCCCAGTTGAAGAAATATGACGCAGTGTAGCGTTGCCCTTGCAGATGCGCTCATCAGCGGGCAGAGAAACCCTTTACACTAACCCACACCATGGGTCTATCGTGCTAGGCAAGTTATCCTATAAAGGATAAATACTCCCCAAGGGTTCGCTGCGGCGCGTCTATACCGATATGGTTTGGTATAGCCAGCGTGTCGCGTAACAGCATATTTTGGAAGGAGCGTGCAGATGAGACGGCAGGTTCTCCCCGCCTTGGCGACCGCCTTGGCCCTAGCTCTCACCGCGTGTGGTGGACAGACGCCCCAGGCTGCAAACACCCCTGCTCCGGCGACCAGCGCCCCAGCGGCGGTTGCGGATACGGCTGCCCCGGCGACTCAGGCTCCCGCAGCATCACCAGCGGCCCAACCCAGCCCCGGTGGGCGCATCCAGACGATTATTTCGCGTGGCAATCTGATCTGTGGGGTGAACAGTGTGCTGCCCGGTTTCGGCAACGTGGATAGCACCGGCAACTTTAGCGGCTTTGATGTGGAGTTCTGCCGTGCGATTGCGGCGGCGCTCTTCGATGACCCCACCAAAGTTGAGTTCCGCCCACTGAATGCGCAGGAGCGCTTCACCGCGCTTCAAAGTGGCGAGGTTGATGTCCTCTCGCGCAACACCACCGCCACCCTCACCCGCGATGGCTCGGTCGGTCTCGATTTTGCCCCCGTCACCTTCTACGATGGCCAGGGCATGATGGTGCGCAAGGATAGCGGCATCGAGTCGCTTGAGGACATGGAGGGGGCGCGCATCTGTGTGCAGAGCGGCACCACCACCGAGTTGAACCTAGCCGATCAGTTCCGCTCGCGCAACATCAACTTCGAGGCGGTTATCTTCCAAGAGGCAGATCCCACCTTCCAAGCCTACGATAGTGGCCAGTGTGATGGCTTCACTACCGATAAGTCGGGCTTGGTGAGCTACCAGACCAAGGCGACCAACCCGGATGATCACATGATCCTCGATGTGACCATGTCCAAGGAGCCGCTGGCTCCGGCGGTGCTTCAGGGTGATGCGCAGTGGGCCGATGCGGTGCGTTGGGTCGTCTATGCCACCATTGAGGCCGAAGAGCTTGGCATTACCTCGGCCAATATCGGTGACTTTGCGGCCACCGAAGATCCCAACATCCGCCGCTTCCTGGGCGTTGAGGGTGAGTTGGGGGCTGGAATTGGCCTGCCCAACGACTTTGCTGCTCGTGTGATCAAGCATGTCGGCAACTACCAGGAGATCTACAACCGCAACCTTGGCCCCGATACGCCCTTCAATCTGCCGCGTGGCCTCAACACGCTCTACACCGAGGGTGGGTTGCTCTACTCGCCACCGTTCCGTTAGCGATAGCAGTGTAGAACCTCCCCTGAAGAACTTTTTTTCTTTGATTGTGGCGACTTCGCCGCCACAATCAAAGAAAAAAGCGGGTCTGGGGCTACGCCCCAAGCGTGGGTTTTAGGGCGGCAGCCCTAAACATAGCGCCACCCCCTCCGAAGGTTAGGCGCAATCAGTGATCTGCAATCTGAAATGGTGCCTCTATGAGCGTTGCTCCCCCATCGCAGCAGCAGGCCCGTATTCCCTTCTACCGTGATACCCGCATCATTGCGGTGTTGCTCCAGATCATCTTTCTTTTTGTGGTAGTGGGTTTTATCTGGTTTCTCTATAGCAATATGATGGCCGGGTTGCGGCGTAGTAATCTGCTCCCGAACTATTCTTTTCTCTCTCAACCGGCTGGTTTCCCGATTAGCGAGAGTCCGATTCCCTATGATCCGGGGCGCACCTATGGCTATGCCTTCATTATTGGTGTGCTCAATACTCTACGGGTATCCGTGATTGGTGTGGTTTTGGCCACTATCTTGGGAGTCATTATTGGGATTAGCCGTCTCTCAAGTAACTGGCTGTTGCGCAGTGTCGCAACCGGCTATGTCGAACTAGTACGCAACATTCCGTTGTTGCTGCAACTCTTCTTCTGGATGATCATGAGTCAGGCATTCCCGCGTATTCAGGATTCGATCAATCTCGGTGGGTTACTCTACCTGCACAACCGAGGTGTCACCCTGACATGGATGCGCGAGGGTTCTAGTTTTGGTGCCTGGTTGATCTGGATCGGGATTGGCGGGCTGGCCGGGGTGATCCTCTATATCGCCCGCCGCATTCAGTTTGTCCGCCGTGACCGTCCGGGGGTGGCATTGCCCTGGGCCTTGCTGCTGGCCGCCGGAGTAGCGCTGGTCGGCTTTATTATTTTACGCATCAGTAGTGGTACGTGGCCGCTGGCGCTCGATATTCCAGAGTTGCAGCGCTTTAGTTTCCAGGGTGGTATTACCATCACCACCAACTTTGCCGCCCTGATTATGGGCTTAGTCATCTACACAGCGGTCTATATTGGTGAGATTGTGCGCAGTGGCATCCAGGCGGTCAACAAGGGCCAGCGTGAAGCTGCTCGCGCCCTGGGGCTGACACCCGGCCAGACGCTGCGATTGGTCATCTTTCCGCAAGCCCTGCGGATTATGATCCCCCCGATGACCAGCCAATATCTCAATCTGACCAAGAATAGCAGTCTGGCGGTGGCGATTGGCTTCCCCGATCTCTTCTCGGTAGCAGGTACGACGCTCAACCAGACAGGCCAGACGGTGCCGGTGATGCTGATTGTGATGTTGAGTTACCTGAGTGTCAGTCTGGTCACTTCGCTGCTGATGAACTGGTATAACAAGCGGATTCAGTTAGTAGAGCGCTAGGAAGAGGGGTGATTCGATGACAACTGAGTCCGCGCATGCACGCCCAACCAACCCAGCGATGGTGATCTGGGATTGGTTACGCCAGAATCTCTTTAATACCTGGTACAACTCGATCATCTCGGTGCTCATTGTTGCGCTGCTCTTTCAGTTGCTGAGTACCTTTTTGGGCTGGTTGCTCACCACTCAGGGTTGGGTGGCCGTACTCAAGAACCTGCGGCTGCTCTTTGTCGGACGTTATCCAGCCGATCAGGTCTGGCGGATCGAGCTAGTTGTTGCGATGATCGCGCTGCTGGTTGGCCTGAGTGGTGGCGTCTGGAAGGGGATTGTGCGCAACTTAGCGACGGGTTTCGGCCTCATCCTTTCCGTGCTAGGGCTGCTCGCCTTCACCTTTCCCAACGATGGACTCAATCCATTCATCACGCCGCCGATCTTCCTCTTGGGCAGTGCGGCGCTCGTTGCCCTTGGGGTATGGGGTGGCAGCCGCCTAGCTGAAGCCGCCCGCATTCCATTGCTGATCAGTTGGGTGTTGCTCTACCCAATAGCGATTCTGATCATTCGGGGTGGTGTGGGTCTCCCGATTGTGGAGACGAACCTGTGGGGTGGTCTGCTGCTCACCATGATCCTTTCCAGCAGCGGTATTATCCTCTCGTTTCCGTTAGGGGTGCTGCTGGCGCTGGGGCGGCGCAGCAATCTGCCGATCATCAAAGGCTTCTGCGTGGCCTATATCGAACTGATCCGTGGCGTGCCACTCGTCACGGTGCTCTTTATGGCCCAACTGATGCTGCCGCTCTTCCTGCCCGATCAGGTACGGATCGACTCGGTGCTGCGTGCTATGGTCGCCGTGACCCTCTTCAGTGCCGCCTACTTGGCCGAAAATGTGCGTGGTGGGCTGCAATCCTTGCCGCGTGGGCAAACCGAAGCGGCGCGGGCATTGGGGCTGAATCCCGTACAGACAACCTTGTTGATCACCCTGCCCCAAGCCTTACGGGCGGTCATTCCAGTACTGGTAGGGCAATTTATCTCGCTCTTCAAGGATACGTCGCTGGTGGTGATCGTCGGACTGATCGATCTCTTGGGCATCGCCCGCACAATCTACTCGCAGGCCGAGTGGAAGGATTTTACCGGCGGGGTCTGGCGTGAAACCCTCTTGGTGGTGGCGCTCATCTACTGGATCTTCAGCTTTACGATGTCGCGTACCAGCAAGAAGATCGAGGAGAAGATGAGTGTTGGCTACCGTTAGCGATTCTTGAGGCAGAAAGCGCATACATTATGGCTGAACATACGAATCAAGAACCGATTATCATCTGCGAGGGCGTGAACAAGTGGTATGGTGAATTTCACGCCCTGCGCGATGTGACGATCCGGGTGCGGCGCGGTGAAGTAGTCGTTATCTGTGGCCCATCGGGGAGCGGCAAGAGTACCTTCATCCGCACAATTAACCGCTTAGAAGAACATCAACGCGGCACAATCATTGTTGATGGTATCGAGATGACCAACGATATTCGCAACATTGACGCCATCCGCCGCGAGACGGGTATGGTCTTCCAGCAGTTTAATCTCTTTCCGCACCTCACGGTGATGCAGAATATCACCCTAGCGCCGATTTGGGTACGCAAAAAGACGCGCAAAGAGAGTGAAGCCAAGGCCAAAGAGTTGCTCGAACGGGTAGGGATTGTGGAACAGGCCCAGAAATTCCCCGGTCAACTCTCTGGTGGACAGCAACAGCGCGTTGCCATTGCGCGGGCATTGGCCATGGAGCCGCGCATCATGCTCTTTGATGAGCCGACTTCTGCCCTTGACCCGGAGATGGTCAAGGAGGTGCTGGATGTGATGAAAGAGTTGGCTCGTGGCGGTATGACTATGCTGTGTGTCACCCACGAGATGGGCTTTGCGCGTGAAGTGGCGGATCGGATCGTCTTTATGGATCGCGGCCAGATCATGGAAGAGGGAACCCCCGAACAGATCTTTACTGCGCCGCAGCACGAGCGCACTAAGCTCTTCTTGAGTCAGATTCTGTAGGTGGAGGTTCCTTCACCCCATCAAAGGTTAGCCGCAAAGCGCTCGATAGCCTCGGCGGCTACCGGCCAGGCCGGATCAAGCATGATGTTGTGCGCCGATTCGGGAACGACGACTAGGCCGCAGCGGTAGGCGGCGGCGGTTGAGCGCTGGGTGGGCAACCCATAGACAGCATCTTTTTCGGCGGCGATGACCAGCATGGGAGTGCGGCAGCGCGTTGGGCGCGGGCGTAGGAACATGCTGCTCATCGTCATCATGGGGGGTTCGGGCACCAAGCGCGCCACATGGCGCAACAGATCGGCCTCGTTGATGTCGCGCCGAAAGAGGGTGGCCCGCATCGCCTTGGGTTCAAAACGCAGCATCTCGGAGAGCGAAATCGGCTCCTCCGACTGGCGCGGGGTGAAGTAGTCGCGCAGGCTGACGGGGGAGGTACAGAGCATGATCGCCCCGGCAATGTCGGGGACTGGGCCGAGGACGCCGGTGATGAGCAGTTGCAGCAGCAGCCCGCCCAAGCTGTGGGCCACCACAATGGGTCGGTCACCAATCGCGTTAATCGCGGCGCGAACATCGCTGGCGTACTGTACCACTGTGCTACGGCGGAAGTTGGCCGGACGTGGGCTGTTGCCGTGGCCACGCAGGCTGATCGCATGCACCTCAAAGCCGCGTGCCGCCAAGTCGGGTTGGGCTACTTCCCAGCACCATGCCGCGTGCCACGCCCCGTGGATAAGCAGCAGCGGACGGGCATAGCGGCGCTGGGTGGGGTAGGCAATAATGTGTTCGAGATCCATAGCTATTTGACCACAACATCAGAAGAGAGACCCAACCGTTTGCGCCGCTCTTCGGCTAAACGCCGCTTTTCGGCGATCATCTCGTCGGTAATGTAGACTCCAAACGAGCGCAGGCCAGCCAGTTGTAGGCCGTGCTTCTGCCAGAGACGGTACATCTCCTTGACCCGATCCAGTTCGATGTTGCGCCCCAAGGTGTAGTCGCCAAACAAGCCCTCCATAGCCAACAGCGCCGTCTCCGAGAGGCATGCGTAGGCAGTACCGGGCGGCATGTCAATATCGAAACCGAAGTCGGGTTCACCGGGCAGCACAATCTCGCCGCTCTCGATGATCAAGACATCAGGACGACGGGCGGCATCTTCTTTCTTCACGTCGGGTGGGCGCGCCACATCACACACCACCGCACCGGGCTTCAGTTTATCTACGTTGATCACCTTGCCAGTTAGAGCACTGGTAGTGGTAATGATCAGATCGGCATCGCTCACAAAAGGATCGGGGGTCGTGGCGGCTGTCACTCTAGCCCCTGGAGTCTCCTGCTCAATCTGCTGCTTGAGCGCCAACAAGCGCTCGGCACGCGGGGCAATCAGCACGACATCGCCAACCGCCTGGGCCAGCAGGCGGGCACAGACGGCACCAATCGAGCCGGTGGCCCCGATCACCACCGCCCGAACATGCTCAGGCCGCCCGCCCTTCATCAGCGTGACGGCCTGCTTGGCCGCTTCGAGGGTCGCCGCAACCGTGAGCGAGTTGCCAGAAGTGATGCCGATCTCAGTCTTTTGGGCTACGGTAATCCCGGCATCACCCACCACCGAGGTAAAGGCACCGAGGCCCATCAGGCGCGCCCCCATACGTTCGGACATACGCGCTGCCCGAATGAGGCGGCGGTAGGTGAAATCGGGGGGGCGGCGCATCATCTCACGCGGAGTCGCTGCGAGGGTGATCAAGATGCCCTCGGCCTCTTCGCCCGTCGCCTTGGAGCGGATACCCCGGATGCGCGAGAGGTACATGGGCGGCATCTGGGCCGCTATCAACTCAACCAGACGTTGCGGGAGAAAGCGCGTCCAGCGGAAGCTGGGGTGCTTGGAGATCATGTTAGTACGCAGCGGATGGATGACAAATGCAAACTTGGGCTTAGGGCGCGGATTGAGATCCTGTATCGTCGGCCCCCAGTGCGCCGCAGCAATAAAATCGAGCACCTCAGCCTCATTCGGCTGGCGGCCCGTCTCCTGAATTGCGGCTACAACCGCTTCTAGCACATCACTCGATACAAACGGACGCGGGCAGGCCACGCCACCCTCATCGGTCAAGGGCGGGTGCATGGTGACGAGTGTTACCACCCCACGTTGGCGCAGATCCTCAATCTCCTGGGGCGAAGGATCATCGGTGACAATCACCTTACCCTTGAGATCCTTGGGCGCAAAGCGGCGGATGAAAGCAAAATCGCCCGCGATCACATGCGCCCAGCCAAAAGCCCGTTCGGCACGCGGATCATGCCCTTCCTGACCAAGCGCAATCGGGTGGATCATGCGGTAGGGCAGGAGCGCGGTGATCGGGAGGGTGGTTGCGGCATAGAGTTCGAGTTGGGCCAGACTGTGTGGCAGGGGCAGGAAGCGCAGCCCACTATGGATGATCGGATCAGCAAAGCGCAACTCGGCATCATACTGGGCAAGGGCAGCCGCCATCTGATAGCGTTCAATACCGCTGGTGAGCAAGATCTTTTTGTAGCGGAAGAGATCAGGAGCGCGCCGCGCTGCCTGTGCAATAGACCAACGCTCCAGGGTACTCTTGATCACCCCGCCATCTACCACAGGAGTGCGGCGAGCCTGGCTGGCAATGTGGATGGCTTCCTGATGGGGATAGCGCGCCGCACCCACCCGGAAGATCGGCGTTAAGCCGCCCAATCCAATCACATCAACCCGCCCGTCATACTCGCGGATAAGCTCAGCGGCACGTTCGCTGTTCCCATTCGTGCCGATGCGCTGGATTTCGATGCGCTGGCCAAGAATGATTGCGGTAAACCGATAATCTCGTGTTGATGAGCCCAGGCTGATACTGAGAACACGCTTCATAGTGCCCTACTCCTGTGGAGGGATTCCGCTTGCGGCTGGTTTGATGAGTATAGCATACCTGTTAAGGGAAGGTGTAAGATAACTAGAGTGACTGCATCCCTCCAAGGCTCTACCTGACTTTTAGCGGCGTCCGATAGAGGGAAGAAGGAATGGCACCTGCGTTTTATAGGTACGATATGAATCACCAAGGCGCAATGCGAGTTCGTATTCTTCAAAGTATTTCAAGAAGAAGATGTGTACGGGGATGATTCCCAAGAGGGTATAGAGGGTCAAAAGAGTTGAGCCTGTGATCAACGAGAGACTCAGGGCAGACAGATAGTAGCCGAGCGACATGGGATTACGAGTCATACGATAGACATCTTGCACAACGACCCGTTGAGTCAGACGAAACGCATTTGCCCCACTGCCAAGGGCACGCAGTTTACGATTAGAGATACTCAGAAAATAGAGTCCTGGAATGGCGATGATCAGTCCAAATAGGATGAAGAGTGGGCGCATTGGAAGAGGAGAGAGACCAACCAGAAGATCGAGTTTGTTAATGCCTGGGTAGAAGATGCTGATCATAAAGGGCAAACCTAACCCAGCAAAGAAAAGAAAATGCATGATACGACTGGTCTCTTCGGCGGCTATCTTGCTTGGTTGTTGCCGAAGCCGACGACCGAATACGATGGTGGCGATAAAAAATACAACCAGACCGAGTAAGCCCCCAATCAGTGTGATCATCATACACCTCGAATCGTAGCGCATAAAAAACTGCCTTGTCTATGTTATACCAATTTTTCTTGAAAACAACTTTGCCCATAGCCTGCGTTTTATTCGTACAACTCTCGTCTATAATGAGACCAAGGCCCCGCGACATGCCCAGAGGGATACAAGAATGCGACGCCGAACGATCTCATACAGCCTACTCACCCTGATCACCCTGCTGATCGTGATCAGCCTCTTATGGATGCGCCCGGCCCAAGCCCGCATCGGCAATGCCGATTTTGTGGCTCCGATGAGTAAGAGCGAAGCCCAAGCGGCACTAGTCGCGGCCCAGGCCCAGCAGATGCAGCTACGCCGCCAGTTGGGCATGCTCGATCCCAAACAGTTGCCCTTCAGCCCCACGGTCTATTTTGCGGAGACTGGGCATCACCTGAGTGATCGCAGCGGCTTTCTTACCTTCTGGCGTGCCAATGGGCAGAAGGTCATCTTTGGCTATCCGATCAGCGAGGAGTTGGTCGAAAATGGCCGGATCGTGCAATACTTCGAGCGCGCCCGCTTTGAGTTCAACCCAGCATCCCCGCAAGCCTCTGTCCAGTTGGGGTTGATCGGCAGTGAACTGGTGCGTGAAACAGGGTTGAGTAGCAGTTTGGGAGCCGCGTTTACCCCAACCGGGGCAGTGGATAGTAGTGTCTTCCCCGAAACAGGCCACAGCCTGAGCGGAGAACTGCGCCGCTTCTGGGAGCGTCACGGCGGAATCGCGATCTTCGGCTTCCCGATCAGTACCGAGTTTGAACAGGATGGCCGGGTGGTGCAATACTTCGAGCGCACGCGCCTAGAGTGGTGGCCCGAAGATGTGGACTCGTTCTTCCGTAACCAGGAGGCTGCTACCGGCTTCAACCTGAGTACGCTCTATGAGGTGCGGGTGAGCGATCTTGGGCGGCGCTTGGCCGCAGCACGCGGCATCAAGACCGAGCCGGTTGCCCAACTGCCCGGTACACCGATCTGGAGTCCGGCACTCTGGGATCGCCATATTGATGTTGATCTCACCAACCAGTACCTCACCGCCTACGAGGGCGATTTGGCCGTCTGGACGGCTCCGATTGCCACTGGGCGCGATGGCTTCAATACCCCGGTGGGCGACTATGCGATCTACTACCGCCTCCCCATGCAGGATATGGTGGGCAATATGGGCGGTGAAAGTTGGTATGTGCCGCATATCCCCTGGGTACAGTATGTGGTCGGTGGGGTGGCACTGCACGGCACCTATTGGCACGATGCCCACGGCACAGGGGTACGCATGTCACACGGCTGTATCAACCTGCGCATTGATGATGCGCAGTGGCTCTATGAATGGGCCGATGTGGGAACGACCGTGCAGATACACTATTAGACATCAGTATGCTGCTCTTCCACGCACTCATGATGAGTGCTGCGCACCTCCTCCTCTGCTTCCTGGCGGGTTTGGGGTTGGCACTCTTCTTACCCACCACGCTCCGCAACGTCCAACTGCTCCTCGCGCCAGCTATTGGGCTGGCGCTCTTGGCGATCCTGGGCTTCTATGGGACGGTCGCGGGCCTCACGCTGCGCCAGATCTTGCCGTTGGCGTTGGTGTTGGCGTTCGCGCTGCTGGGCCTACGCCTAAAACGAGGGGCTGCCCCCGAACCCCCACCGATTGGGCTGAGCCTCATCCTCCTCGGCACCTGGGGCCTCAGTGTGGCCCCGGCGCTGGCCAAAGGTAGCCTTATGCCGCTTGGCTTTGGGATGGATGTTGAGTTCTATATGGGCTTGGCGGCCTATCTCAAAGATTATAGTTATGTCAACTTAATCCATGCACCGAGCAGCCCGATGCAGGCACTGATCAGCAACCCCTACATCGGGCAGATCGCCTTTGGGGCGGCCTACGTGCAGGGTATGGCCGATCTCTTAGGTGGCTGGGAGGCGTGGCACACATGGGTACCCATGCAGGCCAACCTGCGCGTTATGGCGCTGCTGGCGCTCTATGCGCTGCTGCGCGGCAGCCTCCAGATACCCGCGCCAGGCGCACTGATCGGCACTGCGCTGTGTGGCATCAACAGCCTGCTGCTCTGGCTCACCTACAACAACTTTAGTGCGAGTCTGGCCGGGTTGGTGGTGGTGCTGGCGGCACTGGCCGTCACCTGGCCCGCGCTCCACGAGGGCGATCATGCCGCCTTACTGATCGGGGCCATCCTGATCGGGGGGCTGGCGTGTCTCTACTGGCCCATGCTGACCGCCTTTGGCGCACTAGGGGCCGGGTTGGGGCTGGCGGCGCTCTGGTTGAATCCGCAGCGCGGCGCGGTGATTAGGCGCGGTCTGCTCTTGTTGGGGCTAGGGGCACTGGTGGGGTGGCTGCCCAATCTGCGTTCGCCCCACACCTTTCCGGGGCTGTTTGCGGCTAGTACTGCCTACATGAGGATCGGTGATTTTGTCGCCCCGCAGGTGCTGGGGGGCATGCTACGCTTTACCCACCTAGAGCATGTGCGTCTCGCAGCGTGGGAGCAGCATCTGGCCAATGTGGGGCTGCTCGCGCTGGGCCTGGGGCTGACGTGGGGCGTGTGGCGCAGTTCGTCGCTGGCGCTACGCAGCTTGGTCATCTTTGCGCTGCTCTACATCCTGGGGCTGCGCTGGGTGGTCGGTTATCCGTATGGCTATTTCCGAGGGGTAAGCTACGTCCTACCCATTCTGCTGGGGGTGAGTGGTGCGGGTCTGGCGCTCCTCTGGCAGACTGGGCGGCCACAGCGGATCGTTACTGGGCTGTTGGGATTGAGCATCCTGGCGGCGGCAGGCAGTGCGAGTAGCTTGACGCTGCGCAGCTACAGTACGATCCCGCCGGTCTATACCGACGAGAGTAACCAACTGGCCGCACTGCCCAGCCTACTTGAGCGCCCCGGCGCGATCTTCTTCTCTTCGGCAGCGGCAGATAGGCTGTGTGGGGTGCGCCAGAGTGCCTGGGGCTATTGGTTGCGCGAACACCCCTTGCAGGGGTATCTGCGCGGCAGCTTTGCGGAGAGTGTACAGGCACGCCAGGGAGCGCTTGCCTATGCGGTGTTGAGCAATGATGAAGATCCGGCTGCGCATGGCCTCAACACTGCGCCGATCTGGCAGGAGCGCCAGGTGCGGATCTACCCGGTTGCACCCACCCAGCGCGCATGGCTGGCGGGGCTGGATCGCTATCTGGTGCCCCCAGCATGCAACCACGCCTCGACCAATCTGCACCGCACCAATCTGGGCCTGGGCAACTATCTGTCGGCGCGCCCCGATGCCGCGCTCGATCTCTATGCCAATGCTGATACGCTCAGTTTGGCTCCACTACCCTCCACCAACCCAACAACCGGCTCGATCCAGTTGGCACTGATCGCGTTCAGTAGTCAGAGCCTCGATCTGGATCTGGGTGGCACCACCCGCCAGATCGCGCTGCGCCCCGGCCTTCAGATCTACCAGACCGAAGCGCTTGCGCTGCCGATCAGCATCCGCCTGCGCCCGCAGCAGGATGCAGTACTCTTGCGCTGGGCTAGTCTGGAAGCGCCAAGCGCGTCCGCTACACAGTATGAAATAGACGATCTGCTGCTGCTCCAAACGCGTGTACGTGCTGACGGGACGCTACTCAACCTCGATCTGCGTAGTCTGAACCATAGCCCGCAGGCATTGCGCATGGCCATCGAAATCTACGCCGAGGTCTCCGGCTACACCACGCCAGCCGGTCACTACGCGGGGGGGATCGTGCCCCTCCCAGATGATGGCACCCACCCGATCAGCCTCGATCTGCAACAACTCAGCGCCAGCCTCAACGAAACCCCGATCAGCATCCAGCCCTTCGAGCGCACCGATGGACGCTACTTCGCGGCACTCTGGATCTACCAGGGCGAAGCGGTGCGCCGCCAGATCCCGATTGCCCGTTTCGAGCAGCAGGATGGCCAGATCCGCAACGTGGAGCCACTCGACGACAATGCGGTTCTCGTCCCACTTACGCGTGAAGCCACGCCGGTTGGGGCAACCATCGGCACGAGCATCGGCCTGAACAGCTACAGCCTGAGTAGCACCAGCCTGCGTCCCGGTGCCAATCTGGACGTAGGGATCTTGTGGGAAGCACTGGGCGTCCCAGCCAATAACCCACTGGTCTTTGTGCAGTTGCTTGGCCCGAACGCGGAGAAGGTGGCGCAGTGGGATGGCCACGTCGGGGGGGACTGGTACCCAAGTGGGGCGTGGCACCCCGGCATGCAGATCTGGCAGGATATTCCGCTACGCATCAGTGCCGAGGCACGGCCCGGAACGTATCAGTTGGTGGTTGGTGTGTATGATCCGAGTACCGGGGTGCGTTGGGGGGTGAGCAGTGGTGGGGATATGCTTACCTTGGGGATGGTGGAGATCGGGCCGTAGTGTGGCGTGGTGGCTTCGACAAGCTCAGCCACCGCGCCACTGGCGGGGGCTGAGCTTGCCGAAGCCGAGCTTGTCGAAGCCGAGCTTGTCGAAGCCATGCGGCGCAGCCCCAAGGCTACACCGGCACAAACAAACTCCCCTCGGTCGTCCCGCCGGGGGCCAGCGTCGCTAATTGGCGCTGGAGATCCGTGGCGCTGATCTGGCCTGCAAAGTAGGCATTGAAGCGATCCACCACCTGGAGTACTTCGTTACGCGTCTCGTGGACAAATTCGAGCCGGTAGTGAACCAAGCCCGCACTGCGCCATGCGTCGAGGTGGCGGCTGGCCTCCTGCGCCTCGGCCCCAAAGACGGTGTTGCGACAACCTACATCGGCCATGACCGGGTGGGCACGTCCGCGTTCGTCGCGCAGAGCCACGCGCTCACGCTCGCAGGGCTGCCCGCAGTCCTGCGAACTGGTGCCATCGGAGAGGAAGCGGCAGAAGACACAGTGCTCGGTATGAAAGACGGGTAGATGTTGGTAGGCTACGGTCTCGATACGCTCCGGGCCAATGGCCTGAGCCAAGGCGCTAATCTGGGCCGCGTTCAGGTCGTAGGTGGGGGTGATACGATCCAGGCCCAGCCCCAAGAAGATCTCGGCGCTCAGTGCGTTGGCGGTGTTGAGACTAAAATCACCGAGCAGTGGCGGATGCTCATCGGCCAAGAGGGCGTGGAGTAGCCCACCCGAACGCACCAGAATGGGGCAATCAAGGCGGCGCAGGAAGTGGACGATGCGCTGCTCGTGGGGCTTGAGAATACGCGGACTGGCCACGCGGGCCACGATCCCGGCCTGCCGGATCTGGTTGAGGGCCGGTTCTAGGCCGTAGAGATCGAGGTAGTCGAGGGTAATCGTGGCCGGAGCCAACTCCAGGGCAGCGGCGAGCTGTTCGGGGGTGCGCACGAGCAGGTGCAGATGGGGCGCAATGCTAACCCCGACTTCTCGCCGGTCATAAGGCCGCACAGATCGGCGAGAAGCCGGAGCTACGTTAGTACCTACACGATGCAACTGCTCCTGCTGCTGCACCAACAGATCTACCGCCTCGCGGCGCAACGTGTTGAGCAGCGAAGAGGGTGCAAAGGGATTGCCGCAAATATCTAGTTCAAGCTCGACCAACTCGTAGGGTGTCGTGCCCAAGCGCCCCAACTGGTCGCGGAGATAGGCCACATCTACGGCGCGGCGTTGGGCGCTGCCAAGCGGCTGCGGCGACGTGACCGTCACACAGACATCACGCTGATCGCGCAGGGCGAAGCTGAGTTGGAGCGGCGCATCCTCGTGGGCCACCACCTTGGCCACAAGGGGTTGCCGCCGCAGTGGAGCGGCTGGGGCCAAGAAGGGACGCGCCGCCCGATCCAGATCGGGATCGTGGGTACGCCAGAGCAGATCGCCGGGGCGAATGCGGGTAAAATCGAGCGCCCCGTTGGCAAACTCCAAACCCAACAACCCATCGCGGGTCGGGATAACGTGGTAGAGCCGCCCGCCCTCCTCCGGCTCCTGCGGGCTGCGCCAGTCGGCAGCATCAAAGACCACCCCATCGCCCGGTTTGAGCGGAGCAGCCGCAAGCTCCGGGTTGGCCTCGATCAGCACCCGCTCGGACAAGACCCGTACCACCCGGCCAGCCAGTACCCCCCGGTGGCGCGGTGAGCGGCCGCGCACCACCCGTTGATGGTTGGTTCCCGTAATAAAATAATCGCCCAAACCACGCGAAAAGACCTGCTCAAGCTGCAACGACTCAACCGGGCTTGGTTGGTGGGGTAACCCCTCCCAGGCCGCATCCACCGCCTTGCGGTAGGCATTGGTGGTGAGCGCCACATACTGGGCATCTTTATAGCGGCCCTCGATCTTGAGCGCGGTAATCCCAATCTGCATGATTGCGGGAAGATGATCAAGCACATAGAGATCGCCGGGCGAGAGCAGATAGCGCGCATCACCCAGCGGCACAGGGCGATCATTCACCAAGAGCGTATAGGGCATGCGGCAGGTCTGGGCGCACTGGCCCCGGTTGGCGCTACGCCCGCCCCACGCCTCCGAGGAGAAGCACTGCCCAGAGTAGGAGACACACAGCGCCCCGTGGGCAAAGATCTCCAACTCCAGATCGGTGGCGGCGCGAATTGCCCGCAGATCATCGAGCGCTAGTTCGCGCGCCAGAATCACCCGGCTGACCCCGAAGCGCTGCGCGAGGGCCACACCCTCGGCACTGGTGATGCTCATCTGGGTACTGGCATGAATCGGCACCCCCGGAATAATCTGGTGCGCCATGTGGGCCACGCCAACATCCTGCACAATGATCGCATCGGCCCCGGCAGCCGCGATCTGTTCGAGGTTGCGCGCTGCAACATCCAGTTCGTGATCAAAGACCAGCGTGTTGAAGGTGACATAGCCCCGCACCCCGCGTCGGTGCAGGGTACGCAAGACATCGGGCAGTTCGGCGAGGGTAAAACCGACCTTCGCCCGCGCCGAAAAGTGCTGTAGTCCAAAATAGACCGCATCAGCCCCAGCCTCGATGGCCGCCTGAAGCTGCGGCCAATATCCAGCAGGACTCATGATTTCTGGTTTGGTAGGAAGATGTGTATGGAGCATGAAGGTATTGTACGCTTTGTGGTATAGTTCACGCAACAAGCCCTGTTGGAGCAGGAGAAATCCCTATGGCCAAACCAAAGACCAATTTTAGTGAACTTGCTCATCAGGTTATCCGCGAGGCTGCCGGGCCGCTCAGTCTTGAGGCGATTGTCGAGGGGGTGCGGCTGCTCTCTGCGGGTGAAACGACCAAGGATCTCAAATCTACAGTACGCCAAGCTCTTAGACAGAGCCACGCTGTCATCTACATCGCTGATCGTGGTTATGGCTGGAAGAGCCACCTGATCAATGGTGCGGTGCAACGCATCGTCTTGGATGATGTCGATCTGGCTGAACGTGAACTTCTCATTGATGACTTTCAGCGTGACCTGTTCCAACCCAATGGCCCTGGGCATCATAAATATGGCGTCCAGGGCTTACCCAAACTCGAACTTGAAAGTGGGCCAACCATTGAAGTCGGTGCGATCCCCCAGGCCCATGATGACGATATTTTGAGTCTACCAGAGAGTTTCTGGACATGGTTGGCAGCCCAGGGTGCCGAACCGGGTGACAGCCTCTTGCTGCGGGTGATTGATGCCGATGCGCGCCGTTATGCGCTCAGTTATGAGCCGTTAGCCGTATGCGATGACCAAGCCGTTGCAGAACGGGGCAGCCAGTTACTCGAAGCGGCGCTCACGTTCGTGCATGATCGCCAAGGCCGCGTCTATCTCCCCGACATGGCCAGTTACCTCAATGCAAGTGGCGTCTTCCACCAACTGCCCGCCCCGCCTCCCTTTGAGGTTATCTGGACGCCAGAGGTGTGGGGGCCAATCGTGGATCGCTATGATGTCTCGCCCTATAGCTTAGGTGGCTATGATGTTCTGAGTGAAATCAATCAGATGCTCAGTGGCGAGATCTTTGATCAGGAAACCGATCTCAACGAGGTTGTCGCTGGTGAAGGGCCGATCTTTACTGTGGGCGAATACGGTACCTACCAAGGTGAACTGGGGGTAGACGCGGCCCAACTTCAGGCCCGGATTGATGCCTTCCTGGTTGACACCAACCAACCCATCCCACCCGATGACCCCTTCCTGCCCGCCATCAAGCGCATCTTTGCCGCCCTGGCACTACCATCACCCACTGGCCACTCCTACCAAGCGAGTGAATTGGTGCAACTCTTTGGGGATAGCGATGATATCCTCGATTGGATCGAACACGGGGCCGAGTTGGGTATGGTGAATCTGGACGATGCGTACATCGCCATGGTGGAAGAGAAATTTGATGCCCCTTTCATGGTGATCAGTGAGCCAGAGGAGCGCACAACTGCCAGCCGTACCCTGATCCTCCGCGTAGCCTACCGCTACGACAGCGAGTACTGGCGTGAGATCGAGATCGCCGATGATCAGACCTTCCATGATCTGCACCTCGCTATTCAGCAGGCCTTTGATTGGGATAATGATCATCTCTACGCCTTCTATATGGGTAAACGCCCCTACGATTCGAAAACCGAAATCGGCGCACCTATGAGTGATTGTGATCAGGAAGCCGATCAAGTCACACTTGCTGATCACAATCTACGCACCAATAAGAAGTTTCTCTACCTCTTCGACTTTGGTGATAACCATCTCTTCGATATTCAGGTGAAGAAGATCAATCCCAAGGCTCCTCCCGGAACCTACCCACGGGTGGTGGCAACACATGGCGGTACCCTCCGACAGTATGACTACGTCGAGGGTGATGAAGAAGCGTTGTAGCGTATAAGGAGTTCTCTGTATGCAGGTCAATCCGAGCATCTTTAAGGCGTATGACATCCGGGGGATCTATCCAACCGATCTGAACGAGGAGATTGCCTACCTGATCGGGCGCGCCTTTGTCACCTTCCTGGGTGCCCAGCATGTGATCGTTGGGCGCGATATGCGCACATCGGGGCCGGGTATCTTCGAGGCGGTGGTTCGCGGAATCACCGAGCAAGGGGCCGATGTGGCCGATATTGGCATGGTCAGTACCGATCAGTACTACTTTGCCTGTACCCAACTCGGCTGGCCAGGCATGATGGTCACGGCTTCGCATAACCCCAAGGAGTACAACGGCTTCAAGATGGTACGTCAGATGCCCTACCTGCTTAGTGGCGATGAGGGCATTCAGGATCTGCGCCGCCTCGTCGAGAGTGAAGCTTTCCCGATCCCGCATCGCCACGGTAGCGTCAATCCCTTCGACTTCCAGGATCAGTTTGTGGCGAAGGTTCTTTCACTGATTGATGTCGAATCGCTCAAGGGGCGGCGGCTCAAGGTGGTGGCCGATACCGGCAATGGTATGGTTGGCCCCATCCTCAAGACGGTCTATGAGCACCTGCCGATTGATCTGATCGGCCTCTATCTCGACCCAGATGGCACGCTGCCCAACCACGGCCTCGATCCGCTCCAGCCCGAAAACCGCGCCGAGTTGCAGCAGCGCGTCAAGGACGAGGGGGCGGATATTGGCTTTGCCTTCGATGGCGACGGCGACCGCTTCTTTGCGATTGATGATCGCGGCGAATTTATCTCCGGCGACTTCTTAACCGCCATTCTGGGGCGCTATCTGTTGGAGAAGGAGCCGGAATCGAAGACCCTCTACGATGTGCGCGCCTCGTGGGCCGTGCCCGATGGCATCAAGGCCGATGGCGGTATCCCCCTGATCGAGCGCGTCGGCCACGCCTTCATCAAGCGGCGCATGGCCGATGAGGGCGCGATCTTTGCTGGTGAGGTATCGGGTCACTACTACTTCAAGTCGTTCAACTATGCCGACTCGGGCCTGATTCCTTCGCTCTACATCATGGAACTCCTCGCCAAACGCGGCATTAAGATGTCGCAGTTGCTCGATGAGTTGGAGGCCAAGTACTTCATCTCTGGCGAGATCAATTCCAAGGTGGACGATGCCCAGGGCCGCCTAGCTGCCTTGGCCGAGCGCTACGCCGATGCCAAGATCGAGCGCATTGATGGTATCTCGATCAGTTACGATACCTGGCACTTCAATGTGCGCACCTCCAACACCGAGCCACTGATACGGCTCAACCTCGAATCGATTGTCTCCCGCGAGGATATGGAGCAGAAGCGCGACGAGGTGTTGGCGATTATTCGGGGCTAATATCACTTGGAGGTAGTTTGTGGCGGCAGAACCGCCACAAACCACCCCCAAGTGTATTCAGTACGTACATGCTCCAAATTGCGCTCATTCTGCTCGTGGCCCTGACCTTCTCGGTGGTAACCACGCCACTAGCACGCCGCACAGCCCTGCGCACCGGGGTAGTCGCTATCCCCCGCGTGCGCGATTTACACCTCGCCCCAGTGCCACTCCTGGGTGGCACGGCCATCTACGGCGGCTTCGTGGTGGCGCTGCTCCTCTTCGGCGATCAGCGGCATATCCGCGAGCTAGTGGCGATTCTGCTGGGGGCAACCCTCATCTCCCTCTTTGGCCTCGTAGATGATCGTTGGGGACTGCGCGCCTCGATCAAGCTCCTCGGCCAACTGCTGGCCGGGGGCATCCTGATCCTGGGCGGTACCCAGATCTGGCTCTTCGAGCAGGCATGGCTCAACTGGGCCATCACCCTCTTCTGGGTGGTCGGGATCACCAACGCGCTGAACCTCCTCGACAATATGGACGGGCTATCCGGCGGGGTGGCCACGATTGCGGCGGCCTTCTTTCTGCTCCTCGCCGCCATGAACGAGCCGCGCCAAGTGCTGGTGGGAGCGATGGCCGCCGCCCTGATGGGCGGCTGTATCGGCTTTTTGCGCTACAACCTCAACCCAGCCACCATCTTCATGGGCGACACGGGCAGCCTCTTTATCGGCTTCATCCTAGCCGCGCTCGGCATTAAGCTGCGCTTCTTGGCCAATACGCCCGTGGTGACATGGATGGTACCGCTGGCCGTACTGGGGCTGCCCATCCTCGACACCAGCCTCGTCTTTGTCTCGCGGCTGCGGCGTGGGCGCAACCCCTTCACCACCCCCGGCAAAGACCACCTCTCGCATCGCTTCGTGGCACTCGGCATGAGCAAACGCGAGGCGGTACTGACCTGCTACCTGATCGCGGGCGCATGTGGCCTCGTGGGCATCTACCTGACCCAAGCCCGCATGCACGAGGCGTATCTGGTGGCGGGTGGGTTGGTAGCCGCAGGGGTAGCGGCGATCATCTGGTTGGAGCGGGTGGTGCCGGGGGGTGAGCGGGTGTCGTCAGCATAAGATTCACGCAAACACCCTCACGACCATTCGGCACAAGTGCCGCAGCGTGAGGGTGCATATATCCCGTTCTGATGCTGTAATAATTTGGTGAGCCGGGTGGGAGTCGAACCCACGACCCTCTGATTAAAAGTCAGGTGCTCTACCACTGAGCTACCGGCCCTCACGCGCCCTATTATAGCCGAGGTGCTAGGCAGCGTCAAAAAAGCTGTGCTATACTGAACCAGCAAACCCGCAATCTGTCTTTGATGAGGTGGCTCTATGCCGTCCGTTCCCATTCCAACAATTATCGAGCGTACCGCCCGTGGCGAGCGTAGCTGGGACATCTTCTCGCGCTTGCTCCAAGAACGCGTGATTATGATCGGCACGCCGATTGATGATGATATGGCTGCGGTCGTTGTCGCCCAGTTGTTGGTGCTCCAGCATCAAGATCCTGAACGCGATATTTGGCTCTATATCAATAGCCCCGGTGGGGTTGTGCGTGCTGGTCTGGCGATCTACGATACCATGCAACTCATCTCCCCCGATGTCTGTACCGTCTGTGTCGGGCGCGCCGCGAGCATGGCCACGGTGCTCCTGTGTGGTGGGGCCAAGGGCAAGCGCTTCGCCTTGCCCAATGCGACCATCCACTCCCACCCGGCGGGCGGTGGTGCCGAGGGCTATGCCCCCGATGTAGAGATTGCGGTCAATGAGATGCTGCGCCTGCAACGCATGCTGCGCGAGATTATGGCCGAACATTCTGGCCAGCCGATTGAGCGCATCGAACAGGATTTTAGTCGTGATGCCTATCTCACCGCCCAACAGGCAATTGAGTATGGCTTGATCGATTCGATCCTCGAACCCAATAGCTCGCGTTAAAAGAACATTGCGTATGGGGCGCGTCGTGACGCGCCCCTACACATCCCCGTGGCCTAACACCCGCCCCAGCCATGCCCGACTCAACGCAATCGCCTCTGGCTCCAGCGGGAGGCTCAGGTGACTGGCACGCGGCAAAAGGTGAAATTCGCCCCACCCCGCACTCGTGCGGGCCACCTCCTGCGCACTCCCCGGCGGCAGAACCGCGTCGCGCCCCGCATACACCAGCAACAATGGTGGGCGCTGCGGGTCGCGCTTGATGCGCTCCAAACTGCCTACCAGATCCAACACATCGAAGAGATCCCACGTCCCAATCTGCGCCCGAATCCCGCTCGTCTGCCACGCCATGATGATGTGGTAGAGCGTGCCATCACGAAACAGGTGGATGAGCGGTGGCCGCGCTATACGCAGAATCTCTTTGATCTGCATGCGTCGGTAGCCCGCTCTATCTACCCGTAAGCGCGGCGGACTCTCCCAGATAACCAGGGCATCGCAGGTGGCCCCGTGTGCCACCGCATTCGCCGTAACCGCACCACCAAGGCTCATGCCAAGTAGCCCCACCCGATCATAACGCTCGCGCAACCAGCGTGCCGCACCACCAACACTCGCCATCATGGCTGGGTAACTCTGCGGGCGCGGGCTTTCGCCATGCCCATCCATGTCTATCAGCAGAACGGCCAGCCCCGTCTCTAGCAATGCCGCACACAAGCGCCATGCGTAGAAGGTCTTATCCGCCCCGGAGCCGTGGGCAATACACACTGCCGCCCGTGCCCCTTTGGTCGGGCTGATGTGGAGCGCCGGAATCGGCCCGTACTCACCGGGAATGTCGAGGCGTTCGATCTTGCGGTTGGCATAATCCCCAGGGAGAAGTTGGCGTTTCGGATCAAGATTGGGGTTGGCCAGACATGCCAGCCCGATCTGGATCGGTAGTGCCAGCGGCAAACTGCGCATCAGATCGCGGAAGCGTGGCCGCCCGGCAAGGCCAAGCAGACTCAGCAACGGCCCGCCGATCCCACGCCCCCAGGATAATCCGTGCAACCCCGTCTGGTGGGCGAGGGTATCGAGGAGGCCGAGCCACGTGGCAAGCCGAATAAAATAGTTTGCTACTCGTTGCATCGTGTATAATTTACCACATGCATGATGATACAATCGCCGCAATTGCAACCCCACCCGGTGAGGGTGGTATAGGTGTGGTACGTCTGAGTGGCCCCCAGGCATACACGATTGCCCAGGCGGTCTTTCGTCCACTGCACCCTGGCCCGTTGCGCCCCCACCGCTTACGCTACGGGTATGTGGTGGATGCCAGCGGCGCACCGATTGATGAGGCGCTGTGTACCTACATGCGCGCCCCGCGCAGCTTCACCCGCGAGGATGTCGTGGAGATCTCTTGCCACGGTGGGGCGCTGCCGGTACAAATGACGCTTGCCCGCGTCTTGGCCGCTGGCGCACGCCTGGCTCGTCCGGGCGAATTTACCCTGCGCGCCTTCCTCAACGGGCGGATCGATCTTACCCAGGCCGAAGCGACCCTCGATGTCATCCGTGCCCAGACCACGGCGGGCTTGGCGCTTGCGCAGGCGCAGTTGGGCGGCTGGTTGGCCCAGGAGGTGCGCGATCTGCGGGCGCAGTTGTTAGAGCCGCTGGCCTACCTCACCGCGCTGATTGATTTCCCCGAAGATGAGGTGCCACACCAAGAGTATCTCCCGGCTCTCCAGACGAGTCTGGAAGGTGTCGAACGCCTCCTAGCCGGTGCAGCGCAAGGTATTGTCTATCGCCAGGGTGCCCGCGCTGCGCTCGTCGGGCGGCCCAATGTGGGCAAGTCCTCGCTGCTCAATGCCCTGCTGCGCGTTCAGCGCGCCATCGTGACACCCATCCCTGGCACGACCCGCGACACGCTCGAAGAGACGGCCAATCTGGACGGGATTCCCGTGGTGCTGATTGACACTGCCGGTATCCGCGAAAGCCACGATCCAGTTGAGCAGTTGGGGGTAGAACGCTCGCGCCAAGCGCTCGCCGGGGCCGATCTGGCCCTCTTAGTGCTCGATGCCACCGTCCCCCCCGGCCCGGCAGATCGGGTCATTGCCGAACTGACCTACGACAAGCCAACCATCCTGATCTGGAATAAGCAGGATGTGGTGCATAATCCCGATCTAGTTGCGCCTAGCCCCTTTGAGCATCCGCATCTCCTGGGAGTCGTGGCCACCACGGCAACCACCGGGGCTGGGATTGATACCCTCAGCCACTCTATCAGCCGCGCCCTCTTGGGGGGAGCGCCGCTAGGTGCGGGGGCCGCACATCTGGTGAGTAGCCCGCGCCACCGCGATGCCCTCCAACGCGCCGCAGACCACTTGCGGGCAGTGCTGGCCAGTTGTGCGCAGGGGGTCACGGTGGATCTCGTGGCTGGCGATCTGACGGTGGCACTCAATGCGCTGGGCGAAATAACGGGGGAAGCGGTGGGTGAAGATCTGCTCGATACGATCTTTACCCGTTTTTGTATTGGGAAGTAGAGAGGTGCCGCGATGCGAAACAACCCCAACGCTTTTATTTTAGATCTGCCCGATTGGGCGGTTGCAGCACTCAATGATCTGCCCACCCACTTCCCCAGCAATGAAGAGCGTATGGCGCAAGTCATCCGCTTCGCCCGCCTGAACTTCCAGCAGCAGACGGGTGGCCCCTTTGCGGCGGGTATCTTCGAGCGCGACTCAGGCCGCCTGGTTGTCATCGGGGTGAATCGGGTTGTGCCGTGCCACTGCTCATCGGCCCACGCCGAGATTATGGCCCTATCCTTGGCCCAACACCGGCTGGGTACCTATGATCTCGGAGCCGCAGGCTTACCCACCCACCAGATCGTGATCAACTGGCGTCCATGTGCGATGTGTTTTGGGGCACTGCTCTGGTCGGGTGTGCGTTCGGTGGTGATTGCGGGGGCCGGGCCAGAGTTGGAAGCTCTAACCGGCTTTGATGAGGGGCCAATACACCCAGAGTGGCGGCATGAATTGGAACGCCGGGGCATCGAGTTGGTGGAAGATGTGCTGCATGCCGAGGCTATTGCGGTCTACCAGGAGTTTGCGGCCAGTGGTGCATTGGTCTATAACGCTCGGCTGGGTTAGATAGTGAATACCTCCCTCGCCCGCATGCGGGCGAGGGAGGTGAGGGCCGGATCTACCCGACGCGCCGCCCGCCCTTGAGTTGCTTCTGGAAGGCGAGCATCCCATCCCAATCGCCGCGTGCCCCGTAGGCAGCCTGTTCCGGCCATGTCGTCGGATCAGCGATGGAGTAGCGCGAACCGGCTGCACTCAGGATGGCCTTGATGCGCTCCACCGGCGTCGCAGCCAGATCGTTCAGATCGAGGATACCACTGTTGACCAGCAGGGCCGCGATCTTGGGGCCGATGCCCTCGATCTTCTCCAAATCCTTGGGGCGTGCCTCACGGGACACCTCAGCAACCGGGGCTGGCTCTGGCTCCGGCTCCGGGGCTGGCTCCGGCTCTGGCTCCGGCTCCGGGGCTGGCTCTGGCTCTGGCTCTGGCTCCGGGGCTGGCTCCGGCTCTGGCTCCAAGGCATGTTCAGCCTTGCGGCACACGATACCCAAACTATCAATGAACCAATCGGCACGGCCATACAGCCCAACCAGGGCATGGCCACGCGGCACTTCAAGGCAAAAATCCATCGCCGTGCCGTTGCTGCCATAGTTCTCCGAGACACGCAAGTTGGTATGGAAGCGAATCTGATCAATATACCAGTCTGCTAGGCCACTAATCATCGTGATATGCTCATCTGCACCGAGGATGAAGGCATCATGCTGGCCGCCCTCACCACCAATACGGGCCATCTCAACCCGATCCCCATTCGCATCGGTGTAGACAAACTGGAGCGCGTTGACAAACTGATCAGCGAAGATGTGAACCTCTGTCAGTCGGGCACCCTCTGGGATGGTGTAGCCCGTAAATGGGATACCCCCTATCCCCCCTGCCTCCCCCTGCAAGATATCTGACATTGCGAGTCTCTCTCCTATTATTGTTATCCTGCCGATCTCTGCATCGCTACATGAACATTGTGCATTATAACGCATACTCAACGGCCTTGCATCGTAGGTGGGAACAGGGCATGTGCAAAGTCACCTTCGGTGGGGGTTCGGGGGCGGCTTCGCCGCCCCCGAAGATCTTTTTGTGTGTTTGG